>NZ_WUAX01000006.1:0-60014 GCF_009806985.1 Halorubrum sp. JWXQ-INN 858
TTTCGAGGCCGCTACAAACCGTAAACATCCCAATCCAGCGGCGCGGTGCCGTGGGAATCTTCGCCCTTCAGGGCGGAGAGGATGTCAAAGGGGGGACGGCCGGCACCGCGGTGTCGGACGGAGGTCCACCGTCCGGACGGGGAGACGGAGTCGATCCCGTCGAAGTGGATCACCACGCTGGAGGCGGGCGCGGTCGTCGACGTGTACACCACCGGCGGCGGCGGCTACGGTCCGCCGAGCGACCGGCCTCCCGAAGACGTCGAGCGAGACCTTCGACAGGAGACGATCTCCCCGTCGACGGCCGAATCGGAGTACGACGTGGTCCTCGACGACGACGGCTCGGTCGACGTCGACGCGACCGCGCGCGTTCGAGAGGGGTCGCCGACGGCGGCGGAGGGGTTCGTCGTCGACCGAGGAACGCTCCCGGACGCTGTCCGCGAGGACGCGGACCGATGACCGAGCGGTACGACGCGATCGTCGTCGGCGTCGGCGGAATGGGTAGCGCCGCGGTCGCGGATCTGGCCGCCCGCGGGGTCGACGTCCTCGGGCTCGAACGATACGACATCCCCCACGAGATGGGGTCCTCACACGGGAACTCACGGATCATCCGTCGGGTACAGGCCGAGCGCCCGGCGTACGTGCCGCTGATCGACCGTGCCTACGAGCGCTGGCACGAGCTCGAGGAGTCGGTCGACGAGCGCCTGCTCCACCGAACCGGCTCGATACACGCGAGCCGGGCGGGGGAGGGTGCCTTCGAGGACGCCCGGGCCGCCTGCCTCGAACACGACGTCGAGCACGAGGTCCTCGACGCGGCCGCGCTCGCCGAGCGGTTCCCGGGCTACGAGCTCCCCGAGGAGTACATGGCCGTCCACCAGGCCGACGGCGGGTTCCTCGACCCGGAGGCGTGTATCGTCGCCCAGGTGGCTCGCGCCCACGCGAACGGCGCGGAGATCCGCGCACGCGAGCGCGTTCTCGACTGGCGTGCGACCGCTGACGGGGTCCGCGTCCGCACCGAGAAGGGCACGTACGCCGGCGACGACCTCGTCGTCACGGCCGGGGCGTGGGCGGGAGCGACGGTCCCCGCGCTTCGGGACGTCCTCGTGCCGGAGCGCCGGGTCATGGCGTGGCTGCAGCCCAGGCACCCCTCGCGGTTCGCTCCGGGGACGTTCCCGGTGTTCACGGTCGACACGCCCCGCGGCCACTACTACGGCTTCCCGGTGTACGACGTCCCCGGGTTCAAGTTCGGGCGGTCGCCGCGGCTCCCCGAGGTCGTCGACCCGGACGAGATGTCCCGCGAGCCGACGATCCAGGAGGAGGAGCTGCTCCGCGGGTTCGCCGAGGAGTACTTCCCCGCCGGTGCCGGCCCCACGATGCGGCTGAAGACCTGTATGATCACCAACTCGCCGGACGGCGACTTCGTGCTCGACACCCTCGGCGGCGACGAGAACGTCCACGTCGCGGCCGGCTTCTCCGGGAACGGCTTCAAGTTCGCCAGCGTCGTCGGCGAGGTGCTCGCCGATCTCGTCGTCGACGGGGAGTCCGATCTGCAGCTCGACGCGTTCTCGCTCGATCGCTTCTGACGCCCCCGGGACCAGTCCGGGGGCGGGGGACCGACGCTACGGTGCGGGACGGTCACGCTCGGATGAGTCGTGCCGAAATAAGTCGTGCTCGGACGAGTCGCGCACCGACCGACCTCACTCCTCGCGGACGCGCTCCCAGAACGCGACGAAGTTCTCGCCGAGGAGACCGGCGACCTCGTCCTCGTCGTACCCCCTGGCTTCGAGCTCCTCGCGGATGACGCCGCGGTCCTCGTACGTCCGGAAGCGCCCGAGCGCCGTGTCGAACTTCTCCGCCGAGAACGGCTCGTACTCCTCGGTTTCCTCGGTCATGTCCGTCGCCCGTCGGATGAACGAGACGACGCCGGGCCGGAGCGACTCGGGCACGTCCGCGGTCGTGATCGCCCAGTCCGTCCCGATGCCGACCCGGTCGATCCCGAGCACGTCGATCGCGTGCTCGAGGTGGTCGGCGAAGGCGTCGAACGTCGGCTCGTCGTAGTGGTGTGGGTACACGAGGACGCCGACGTACCCGTCCGAGCCCGCGATCGCCTCCAGCTCGGCGTCCGACTTGGCCCGGGGGTGGTCGTGGAGCGCGCCGCAGTGGGTGTGGGTCGCACACACCGGGTTCCGCGACGCCTCGACGGCGTCGAGCGTCGTCTCGCGGTTGCAGTGTGAGAGGTCGATCACCGCGCCGTGACGGTCCAGCCGTTCGACGACGTCGAGGCCGTGATTCGAGAGCCCGGAGCCGGACGGCTCGGTACAGCCCGCGCCGACGTGGTTCTGCGTGTTGTACGTGAGCTGTACGATCCGGACGCCGGCGTTCACCAGGTCGTCGACCCGGGAGCCGGTTCCGGCCGTGAACGCACCCGCGTTCTGGACGTTGAGGACGATGCCGACGTCCCCGTCGGCGGCGACCGCCCGGGCCTCCTCCGGCGTCCGCACGGGACGGAGCCAGTCGAGCGCCTCGATCCGTGCGGTCCAGCGGGCGAGGTCGCGGTAGACCCCTTCACGGAAACCGACGGACGGGTCGAAGCTCCACACGGTCGGGCTGACGAGGGAGACGCCGGCGCGGTCGTACGCCGCCCGGAGCCGGGCCGCGAACGCGTCGTCGGTTCGGAGCTGTGTCACGCCCTCGTCGAGCATCGCGTCCCACGTCGCCTCCGCGGGGCCGACGCGGCTCGCACGCTCGATCGCGTCGTCGATCGCGTCGTTCGTGAGGGGCAGTACGCCCGGCGGGAGGTAGTCGAAGACCACTGGGTTGGTCATACCGACTGTGTGTCTTACGTTCACATATACCTATCCTGTGTCGGCCGGGAAAACGGCTATAACCTCCCTCGTAGATGAGGGTCTATGGCCAACGAGCCGACAATCGCAGTCGTGACCGGCGGAGCGAGCGGGATCGGGGCGGCGCTCGTCGAGCGGTTTCTCGCGGACGACGCGTACGACCTCGTCGCGTGTCTGGACGTCGCGGCGGACGTCGAGGAGACGTTCGACGACCCCGCGGTGCGCGCACACCGCTGTGACGTCACCGACCACGACCGCGTCGCGGCGGTCGTCGACGCCTTGGAGGAGGAGGGACGCATCGACGCGGTCGTGAACAACGCGGGCTTCTCGCGGTACGCGTGGATCGGCGACCTCGCGCCCGACGACTGGCAGGAGATCATCGACGTCAACCTCACCAGCCAGTACAACCTCGCACACACCGCCGCGCCGTACATGTACGAGCGCGAACACGGCTACCTCGTCAACGTCTCGAGCGGCGCGGGCAAACGCGGGAGCGCCAGCGGCGGCGTCCACTACTCGGCCGCGAAGGCCGGCGTGTTCGGGCTGACGAAGGGGTTGGCGAAGCAGCTCGCGCCCCACGTCCGCGTCAACTGCGTCGTCCCCGGACTGATCGAAACGCCGCTCGCGACGGACTCGGACCTGTGGACGGAGGAGGGACTCGCCGAGGCGGCCGACGCCATCCCGCTGGAGCGGTTGGGTCACCCCGACGACGTCGCACGGGTGATACAGTTCCTCTGTGGCGACGGTGCCGCCTACATGACCGGGGAGCTCGTCGCCGTGGACGGCGGCTCCGCGCTCAGGTGATCGGCCGACGGACCGCGTTCGACGCGACGGACCGCGTTCGACGCGACGGACTACGCCCCGACGTGATCGGCCCCTGCCCGAAACTACTTGGTACTGCTTGACAAGGATCGACCGTCAGCATGAGCGACGATCACGGGACGGTCGTAACCGTCGACGGACGGATCGACCCGGAGGACCTCGGGGTTACGGTACCGCACGAACACCTGTTCGCCGATTGGCGGGACGCCAAGTACACCGAGCCGGAGACGGCCGTCGAACGGCGGCTCGCGGAGCAGCCGGTCACGCTCGAGAACCTCGCGTACGTCACCAAACACTACTTCTCGAACGCGGATAACCTCCGGCTCGACTCGGTCGAGGAGGCGGTCCGCGAGCTCGAGCGGTACGTCCAGGCCGGCGGCGAGTCGTTCGTCGACGTGACGCCGAAGAACGTCGGCGGCGACCCCGAGCGTGTCCGCCGGGTCGCGCGGCGAACCGGCGTCAACGTGGTCCACGGGACCGCCTACTACACGCAAAACGTCCACCCGGACGGTCTCGCCGATCGGTCCGTCGCCGACATCGCGGCGGAGTTCGCGAGCGACGTCCGCGACGGGATCGACGACACCAGCGTCCGTGCCGGGATCATCGGCGAGATCGGCCTCAGCGGGACGATTCACGACGCGGAGGAGCGGGTCCTCCGCGGCGCGGCCCGGGCGGCCGCGGAGACCGGCGCGCCGCTGACGATCCACCCGCCCGGGGCGGTCCCCGACTCCCACGGACGCGGCGAGTCCCCGGCGTCTCGGTGGGGCCTCGAGGTCCTCGACATCGCCGAGGAAGAGGGTCTCTCCCCGGACCGCGTCGTGATCGGCCACATGGACATGTCGTACTGGTACGAGAGCCTCGACTACCAGCGGCGGATCGCGGAGCGAGGGGCGTACGTGGAGTACGACATCTTCGGACAGAAGACGTACCTCTACAAGCCCGAACACCGGGACGCCTGGCCGTCCGACGTGCAGCGTGCCGAGCGCGTCGCCGAGCTGATCGAGGACGGGTACGGCGACCGGGTTCTGCTCTCGGGGGACGTGTTCCTCAAGTGCCACCGCCGGGCCTACGGCGGGTTCGGGTACGCACACGTGCTTGAGAACGTCGTCCCCATCCTTCGGGGGCTCGACGTCGACCGGGACGCCATCGACCGGCTCCTCGTCGACAACCCGCGCCGCGTGCTCACCTTCGACGATGGCGCGTAACCGGCGACGGCCGGTGTCGTGTTTATCTCGGCATGCGGGTGGCACACACAACCACTACCGCAAAGACGACGCACCACGACCGACCGATCGAGGCCGTAGTTAACGATGTCAACCGAATTCACATACGACGCGGTCGTCGTCGGCGGCGGGGTCATCGGTGCCAGCTGTGCGTGGCACCTCCTCGACGCCGGCGTCGACGACGTCCTGTTACTCGAGAAGGACCGACCGGCGAGCAAGGCGAGCGGACGCGCGGCGGGACACCTCAGCACCTACACGTCGCGGAAGTTCGAGGAGCCGATACGGCGGTACGCCATCGACTTCCACCGGCGACTGGCCGCCGATCACGGGTCGATCGACCTCCACGAGGACGTCGACCACGTCCTCGCGCACTCCCAGCGAGGGGTGGAACGGCTCCGGGAGCTCCACGAGCTCGACCCGGAGCGGCTCTCGTTGGTGTCCGGTCCGGACCTCGCCGAGGCCGGCAGCCCGTTCAACGCCGACGAGGTACTCGCCGCGTTGGTGTACGACTCGGCGGTCCACACGGACCCGTACGCGTTGACGATGGCCCTCGTATCGGAGGCGGAGGACGCGGGCGCGACGGTTCGCTTGGAGGAAGTCACGGGTCTCGACCGGGCCGGGTCGGGGGACGGCTTCACGGTCACGACCGCCGCCGACGCGTACGCGGCCGACGTCGTCGTTAACGCGGCCGGCGCGTGGAGCGGGACCGTCGGCTCGATGCTGGACGTGCCGCTCCCGGTGAAGCCGCGAACGAGCCAGATCGCCGTCCTCGAGACGCACGAGCCGATCGAGATCCCGATGTTCCACTGTCCGGACCTCGGGCTGTACGGCCGGCAGGAGCTGAACGGCGACGTCCTCGTCGGCGGCGGGACTTCGACGGAGATCCCCGACCCCGACGCGTTCTCGACGAGGGCCCGGGAGGCGTTCCTCCGTGAGGTCTCCGAGCGCTCCTGGCGTATCGCCGACGCGCTGGACGACGCTCGGCTCGTGAACGACTGGGCCGGCCGCTGTACCGCGACGCCGGACCGTCGCCCGCTGATCGGCGAGACGGCCGTTCCGGGCTTTTACGTCTGTGCCGGCTTCAACGGGGGCGGGGTCGCCCGATCGCCGTTCGCCGGACGCCTGATCGCCGACCTCGTCACGGGCGTCGACACCGACTTCGCGACCGAACCGTACGACCCGTCGCGGTTCTCGGGGACCGAATCGTTCGGCGTGAAGAGCGCGAGCACGGACTGGTGACGCTTCGTTACGTTGTCACGACCACATAGAGTTATATCCTCGGCCTTGCTCCCAACGATCCGGTACAACCGATGATCGAGCCAATAGACAGAACGACGGAGACCGATCTCGCGGAGGCGATCGATCCGGACGAGCTGCGACGTCACGTCGACGCGCTCGTCGGACTCGAACGGGTCTCGGGAAGCGAGGACGAGCGGCGTGCGGCCGACTACGTCATGGAGACGCTCGACTCGTACGGCGTCGACGCCACGTGCGAGGAGTTCGACGGCTACGTGAGCGTCCCCGAGCGCGGCGCGGTGACGGTCACGCACCCGACCCGACGGACGATACGGGGGATCACGGTCGCGTTCGGCGCGAGCACCCCGCCCCCCGGAGTGCACGGGGAGCTCGTCGCCGTCGATGCCGACGACCTACTCGATCCCGAACGTCACCTCGACCTCGACGGCGCGGTCGCGCTCGTCGATTCCCTGCCGAACCCGTCGCTCGCCGTCGCGGCGGACGACCGCGGGGCGGCGGCGGTGGTGTGTCTCTCGCCGAACGCACACCACTACGAGGGGAGCGTCTCCCCGGTGTGGGGGACGCCGACGACCGAGACGGTCGAGGACCTGCCGGACCTCCCGGTCGTCCAGCTGACGGCCGGGGAGGGCGAGTGGCTTGGGGAGAAACTCGACGCGGGGCCGGTCGAGCTGACGGTTCGGACGTCGGTGACGACGGAGCTGCGAACGCTGCCGTGTCCGGTCGGCCGTATAAATGGGAGCGAGAGCGACCGCTACTTCGTGGTCGGCAACCACATCGACTCGTGGCACGAGGGGGTGACGGACAACGCGACGGCGGTGGCGACGACGCTGGAGCTCGCGCGGCTGTTCGCGGAGCGCGAGCCGAAACGCGGGCTCGTCTTCGGCTTCTGGCCAGCTCACTCAACAGGCCGGTACGCCGGCAGTGCGTGGTACGCCGACGAGTACTGGCAGGACTTACGGGAGAACGGCGTCGCCTACCTCCACATCGACCTCCCCGGGCTCACCGGGGCGAACGAGATCTGGTACCAGCACATGGCGGAGCTGGAGGACGAGCACTTCGACGCCGTCCGCGAGGCGGTCTCGTTCGGGCTTCAGGAAGGAGTCGACTCCTATCTCGGGAGCGTCGGTCGGCCGGCGCGGAACTCGGACCAGTCGTTCTGGGGGACGGGGCTGAGCTCGCTGCTGTCGAGCGCGCGCCTCGATCCGGGGACCGAGGAGGGCGGGCCGATCGGCGGGGGGTGGTGGTGGCACACGCCGGCGGACACCCGCGACAAGGTGGACTTCGACGTGCTCCACGAGGAGACGAAGCTGTACGTCGCGCTCGCCGCGCGGATCTGTGAGTCGCCGGTGCTACCGCACGACTACACCGCCACCGTCGACGACCTCCGCCGGTCGCTCCGCGACCGCGTCCGTACCGAGGGGGACGCCGCTCGGGTCGACGGTCTCGAGCCCCTGTTGGACGAGCTCGAGGAGGGAATCGAGGCGGCGACCGCCCTGATCGAACGCAACACGACCGTCGCCGACCCGGTCGACCACGCGTTCGAGGACCTCCAGGTCCGGCTCGGGAACCTCCTCGTTCCCACGCTGTACATGGACCGAGAGGAGTACGATCAGGAGCCGAAGGGCCCGATCGGGCTCCTCCCGTCGCTCGGCGAGGCCGTCGCGGACGGGAGGACCGGCGCGACGGAACGCATGCACCGGTTTCAGGAGGTGAAACGACAGCGCGCGTACAACCGGGTCGAACACCGGCTCCGGGAGGCGAGCGACGAGGTCGGGCGCTTCCTCCGGCGGCGGCGATCGGGGGACGTGGCCGCGACCCCGAACTAAAGTCACCGATAGATTTATAAGTAGTTCCTCGTAATCTGGTAACGATGTACATAGACCGCCCGGAGGACAGCGAAAGCACCAGCGACGAGGCCGGAACCGACGGCCGACGACGGTTCCTACGTGGCATCGGTGCCGCATCGCTCGGCGGGGCGTTCACCTCGCTCGCCGGCTGCCTCGGCGACGACGGCGACGGCGACGACCCGGATCGGGGCGAGCCGGTCGGACCGATCGAGGTCCTCGGCTACCCCGAATCGAACAGGGCCCCGTTCGAAACGCTCACGACGATCGTCGAGGAGATCAACTCGCTCGGCTTCAACCTCGAGTACAACCCGCTGAGTCGGGACCGACAGCTCGACCGCGTGTTCTTCGAGCACGACTTCGAGATCAGCAGCCTCGGGTACACGGGCCGGCCGGAACGATTGGACCCGAACGCGCTCCTGTGGGGCAACTACCATTCATCCGACATCGCCGGCGGCGCGTACAACTGGACCCACAACGACGACCCCGAGATCGACGAGGCGTTGGAAGCACAGCGGCGAGTCCTCGATCCGGACGAACGGCAACCGCTCGTCCACGAGGCACAGGAGGTCATCATCGGCAAGCCCGCGGGCGAGATGCCGATCCAGCACGACGAGCTCACGAACGTGTACAACTCCGAGAAGTTCGACGGGTTCGAGGTCGTGCCGGGGCTCGGGTTGAACAACTACAGCACGTGGATGGGCGTCGAGGCGCTCACCGACGACCGGGAGCTGACCTGTGCGTACCCGCTCGACGTCCCGCACATCACGCCGCTGCAGGCGAACGAGACGAACATGATCACCCAGCGGAACACCCACGACAGCCTCACGATCGTCGGCGACGACGGGCTACCGGAGCCGTGGCTGGCCGAGGACTGGGAGATCTCCGACGACAGCACCCGCATCGACTTCACGATCCGTGACGGTCACGAGTTCACCGACGGCGAGCCGTGTACGGCCGAAGACGTGGTGTTCACCTACCAGTACATCCAGGAGTACGAGATCGCGTTCTTCAGCGGCGCGGTCGCCGTCATCGACGAGGTGTACGCCGACGGCAACGTCGTGACGTTCGAGCTAGAGGAGCCCGACGCGCCGATCTTCAACGACGCGTTCTCGCGGATCCACATCCTCCCCGAACACATCTGGAGCCGGGTCCCCGACGAGGTCGACGGGGTCGAGACTCCCGGCGAGTTCTCGCCGGTCGAGAGCGATCTCACGGACGGACAGCTCGTCGGCAGCGGTCCGTACGAGTTCGACGAGTGGCGTCGCGGGACCGGCGTCAGGCTGACCGTTCGCGACAGTCACCCCGTCGCCACGCCGGACATCGACTCCGTGTTCATCCAGACGATCGAGAGCCCGTCCGCGTTAACGACCGCGCTCCGCAACGAGGAGATCGACTTCGTCATCGAGAGCGACGCGGACCCGGACGTGCTGAGCGACCTCGCGGAGGAGCAGGACCACCTGACGTTCGTCTCCTCGACGTCCGTCGGTTACGACGAGTGGGCGATGAAGACGAACGTCGAACCGATGGACCGCGAGTCCGTCCGCCAGGCGATGTCGATCATGATCCCGAAGGAGACGATCGTCAACGAGATCTGGCGCGGCTACGCCGAGGAGGCGATCTCGCCGATCAGCCCCGTCCTGGACTTCTGGCACAACCCGGACGTGACGAAGTGGCACGAGATGAGCCGCGAGGACGCGATCGAGATCCTCGAGGAGGACGGATTCACCGTCACCGAAGACCAGATCTACTACCCGCCGGACGCGTAATCGGTTCTCTCGGTCTCACACACGATTATGGACTTCAAAACGTACATACTGAGGCGGATCGTCGGCACCGTGGTGACGTTCTTCGTCATCGCGAGCGTCGTCTTCTTCCTGTTCCGGATGGTCGGGGACCCGGCGTCGCTGTTCATGGCCCCCGGGATGGACGGCGAACAGCTGGAACGGATCCGGGCGAGTTTCGGGCTCGATGAACCGTTATACGTACAGTACTATCGATACATGATCAACATCCTCACGCTGGATTTCGGCGTGAGCTTCTACTACCGCTCGGACGTCGCCCCCGTCGTCTTCGAGCGGATGCTCAACAGCCTGTTCCTCACGATTCCGGCGATCACGATCGCGTACGTCGGCGGCATCCTCGGGGGCGTGTACATGGCGTGGAACCGTGGCGAGCGGTCCGAGACGTTCGGGCTGCTGGCGGCGACCGCGTTCCGGTCGACCCCCCGGTTCTGGCTCGGCATCCTGCTGCTGTTCTTCGGCGCGGGGATCTTCGGGCTGTTCCCGAGCTTCGGGATGGTGTCACACAACGTGGACGCGACGGGGCTCGCGGTGCTGTTGGAGCCCGACTTCTACCACCACATCATCCTCCCGATCCTGTCGATGACGTTCTACCTGATGGGGCTCCCGCTGTTGCTCATGCGGACGAGCATGCTGGAGGTCATCAACGAGGACTTCATCGACGTCTGTATCGCGAAGGGGATCGGCGAGCGCGACGTCATGTACAAACACGCCGCACGCAACGCGATGCTCCCCGTCATCACGGCGATGGCGGTGGGGATCGCGTTCTCGTTCGGCGGCAACGTGCTGGTGGAGACGGTGTTCTCGTACCCCGGCGTCGGTCGGCTCATGGTCGACTCGGTGTTCCGGAGCGACTACCCCGTCGCCCAGTTCGCGTTCCTCCTGATGGCCGCGGCCGTGTTGACGATGAACCTCATCGCGGACCTGGCCTATTCGTACCTCGACCCACGGGTGAGCTTAGAATGATCTCCTCGACGACACGGCGACACGGCGGTGAGCGCGGATGAGTATCTCACGGCGGATCGACGGCTACCTCACGCGGCTGAAGCAGGTGGACTCGGACGACGTCAAGCGCGAGGCGCGGATCTCCTACGAGTTCGCGCGGGGCGTGTTCGACATCGTCAACAGCAACCGGCTCGCGCGGATCGGGATGGTGCTTCTGGCCCTGTTCCTCATCGTCGGGCTGTTCGCGCCGCTGCTCGCGCCGCACGGTGCGTACGAGCGGCAGATCGCCGACGACGGGTCGTGGGACCGGAACGCGGCCCCGTCCCTTGACAACCCGCTCGGAACGACCGCGTCCGCGTATGACGTGCTCTCACAGGTCATCCTCGGGACGCGCGTCGCGCTGATCGCGGGGATACTGACGGCGTTCTTCGTCGGCGGGATCGGCACGTTCGCCGGCATCGTCGCGGGCTACTACGGCGGCAATGCCGGGAACGCGATCATGCGGCTCGTCGACCTCGCGTACGGCGTGCCGTTCCTCCCGTTCGCGATCGTGTTGGTGATCGTGCTCGGCGCGAGCCTGTGGAACATCATCCTCGCGATCTCGCTCATCCTCTGGCGGGAGACCGCCCGGGTGATCCGGGCGGAGGTGATCTCGATACGCGAGCTCGCAGTGATCGACGCCGCCCGCGCCAGCGGGGCCAGCGACGCGCGGATCATCGTCCACCACATCTTCCCGAAGGTGTTGCCGACGGCGGTGCTGTACTCGGTGTTCGCCATCGGGTGGGCGATCCTCGCGGAGGCGGGGCTCGCGTTCCTCGGCTTCAGCGACCACGAGATGATCAGCTGGGGGGCCATGCTGCAGGCGGCCTACAACAGCCAGGCGCTCGACCAGCGGCTCTGGTTCTGGATCTTCCCCCCGGGGATCGCCATCAGCCTGCTCGTCCTGTCGGTGTACCTGATCGCACAAGGTATCGAGGAAGTGGTCAACCCGCAGCTGCGGGAGGTGTAATCGATGTCACTACTTAACGTATCCAATCTCGACGTGGAGTATCAGACGAAGGAGGGCCCGATCAAGGCGGTCAGCGACGTCTCCTTCAGTATCGAGGAGAACGAACGGTTCGGGCTAGTCGGTGAGAGCGGCTGCGGGAAATCGACGATCGCGAAGAGCATCCTTCGGCTGCTTCCGGACAACGGTTCGATCACCGGCGGGGAGATCACGCTTGACGGCGTCGACCTCGTCGGAATGGACGAAAAAGCGCTCAACGAGATCCGTTGGGCCGAGATCTCCTTTATCAGCCAGAGCGCGATGAACGCGCTGGACCCGGTGTACAGCATCGGCCACCAGATCGTCGAAGCGATCCGGACACACGAGGACACCTCGGAGGCGGCCGCAAAGGAGCGTGCGGCCGACCTCGTCGAGATGGTCGGGCTCGAACGCGCGCGCGTCGATTCGTACCCGCACCAGCTCTCTGGCGGGATGCGCCAGCGGGCGATGATCGCCATGGCGCTCGCGTTACAGCCCGGGCTCATCATCGCCGACGAGCCCACGACCGCGCTCGACGTGATCACGCAGGACCACATCCTCGAGGAGATCGATACGCTGTTGAAAACCCTCGGGAGCTCGCTTTTCATCATCACACACGACATCAGCGTCGTCGCGGAGACCTGCGACAAGGTCGGGGTGATGTACGGCGGGGAGCTCGTCGAGACCGGGCCGATCGAGAAGGTGTTCGTCGAACCGGAACACCCGTACACGCTGGGGCTGCTCAACGCGTTCCCGACGATAGAGGGTGGCCAGGAGGAGCTGATAACGATGCCGGGACAGCCGCCGGACCTACACGACCCGCCCACGGGGTGTCGGTTCTACGAGCGGTGTCCGTACCGCGAGCCGCGATGTGCCGAGGAGGCGCCGCCGCTCACGGAACGCGGCGACGGTCAACGCGCCGCCTGCTTCGTGAGCGAGGAGGAACCGATCCGGGACCGCTACCAGGACGTCGTCGACAAGGAGGAAGTATGGCTGAAACTCTAATGGAAGTCCGCGGGCTGAAAAAGCACTACCCGGTCGACACGGGGCTCCTCAAGAAGCTCCGCGGCGAGCAACGGCGCGTCCACGCCGTCGACGGCGTCGACTTCGACATCCGTAAAGGGGAGATCCTCGGGCTCGCGGGCGAGTCCGGCTGCGGGAAGACGACGACGGGGAAGTGTCTCACGCACCTCGTGGAGGTGACGGACGGGACGATGACGTTCGGCGACGACCGGATCGACATCGCCGGGCTGTCCGGTCCCGAGCTGAAGGCGTACCGTCGACGGGCTCAGATCATCTTCCAGGACCCGTTCGAGTCGATCAACGACCGGTTCACGATCCGGAAATGGGTCGGCGAGCCGCTGAAGATCCACGGGATCGTCCCCGAGGAGGGGTTCGAGGCGAAGATCAGCAACTGTCTCGAGCAGAGCGGGCTGACGCCGGCGGCGGAGTACCTCGACCGGTTCCCCCACGAGCTCAGCGGCGGACAGCGACAGCGGATCGCCATCGCCCGGGCGCTCGTGTTGGACCCCGAGTTCATCGTCGCCGACGAGCCGACGTCGATGCTCGACGTCTCCGTTCGTGCCGGGCTGTTGCGCGTGTTCAAAAAGCTCGTCGAGGAGCAGGGGGTGACGGTGTTGTACATCTCACACGACCTCTCGCTGCTCCGATACGTGTGTGACCGCATCGGGATCATGTACCAGGGAGAGCTGGCCGAGATCGGCGACTCGGACGCGGTGTTACAGGACCCGAAGCACCCGTACACGCAAGCGTTGGTGTCGGCGGTCCCGCGGTCGGACCCGCTCACGAAGCGGGAACGCGTGCGGATCCCGAGCGAGGTC
The DNA here is from genome assembly GCF_009806985.1 of Halorubrum sp. JWXQ-INN 858. GTDB lineage: Archaea > Halobacteriota > Halobacteria > Halobacteriales > Haloferacaceae > Halorubrum. Next base: position 13,599 of record NZ_WUAX01000006.1, read on the forward strand.
GTCGACAGGTACGGCGGGATCGAGGGCTGCTCGTTTAAGGACCGGTGTCCGTACCGGTTCGAGCGGTGCGAGGAGAAACCCCGGTTGGTAGCGATGGACGGGCCCGTCGAGCAGCGCGTCGCGTGTCACCTCTACGACGACGCGGTCGAGGAGACGATGGACGACATCGAGCCGGACTTCGAAGAGAAGAAGACGTTCGACATCGTGTGACTCGACGACACATGCTCATCACGCTCTCGCTCACGCTGCTCGCCCTCGCGGGCGCGACGCTCGCGGCGGTCGCCGTCTGGGCCGCACTCCGGGTCGAACGGACCGGCGCGTTGACCAGCCGGCGGCGGGACGTCCTGTTGGAGCGCCGCCTCGACGCCTATCGGGAGATCATGGCGGCCGTCGTGAGCCTCAATCGACAGTGCGTCTCCCTCAGCGAGCGGCACTTCAAGGACCAGACGGAGCGACTGGCGTTCGGCAACGAGTCCGACCTGAAGGAGCCGTACGAGGAGATCACCGAGACGTACCAGTCGAACTACCACGTCATCGCCCCGGAGGTTCGTGACGCGATCGCCGACTACCTGGACTACCTCAACACGTATCACGAGGAGGCGACCCAGATCGGGCTCCTGCTCTCGAAGGGCGGGAGCATCGCCCAGGCGATGCGCGAGGACCTCGGGCTCGATCCGATGTTCTCGGAGGACGAGTAGCCACGGAACGGTCCCCGGAACCCCCGGGCGACGACGATGACGCCAACGACGATGACAACGATGGCGCCAACGACGATGACGACGACAACGATGACGACAACGATGACGCCAACGACGACAACGATGACGCCAACGACGATGACGCCAACGACGACAACGATGACGCCAACGACGACGAACACATCCCCTCCCCCACGGACACAGTCATGTTAACGCCGATCGACAGAACGACGGAACGAGAGGTTATCGAAGCGATCGACGGGTCGGAGCTCGAGCGCCACGTGGACGCGTTGAGCGACCTCACCCGCGTCGCCGGAACGAGCGGCGAGCGGATCGCCAGCGAGTACATCGTCGACACGCTCGACTCGTACGGCGTCGACGCCGAGATACTCGAACACGAGAGCTACGTCAGCGTCCCGGAGGACGCGGGTGTCGAAGTCACCGTGCCGACGGCGAGGCGGTTCGACGACGCGATCACGGTCTCGTTCAGCGCGAGCACGCCCCCGGGCGGGGTCCACGCGGAGGCCGTCCGTCTCGGGGAGGTGACGCCGGAAACCGTTCGGGCCACCCCGGTTCGGGGCCGGATCGCCGTCGTCGAGGGGTTGCCGACGCCGGACCCGGTCGGACTCCTCGACGACGCCGGGGCCGCGGGGGTCGTCTTCGTGTCGCCGACCGAGGGGCACCTCCACGAGATGATCGTCAGCCCGGTGTGGGGGACGCCGACGCCCTCGCAGGTCGACGACTTCCCGGATATCCCCGTCGCCGAGGTGTCGAAGGAGGCCGGCGAGTGGCTCGGGGAGAAACTCGATTCGGGACCGGTCGAGCTGACGGTTCGGACGTCGGTGACGACGGAGCTGCGGACGCTGCCGTGTCCGGTCGGCCGCATCGACGGGAGCGGGAGCGACCGCTACTTCGTCGTCGGCAACCACGTCGACTCGTGGCACGAGGGGGTGACGGACAACGCGACGGCGGTGGCGACGACGCTGGAGCTCGCGCGGCTGTTCGCGGAGCGCGAGCCGAAACGCGGGCTCGTCTTCGGCTTCTGGTCGGCCCACTCGACCGGCCGGTACGCCGGCAGCGCGTGGTACGCCGACGAGTACTGGAACGACCTGCGGGAGAACGGCGTCGCCTACCTCCACATCGACCTCCCCGGGCTCAACGGTGCCGACTCGCTGTGGTTCCAACACATGGCGGAGCTGGAGGACGAGCATCTCGACGCGATGCGTACCGCCACCGACTTCGATCTCCGCGAGGGGGACGACAGCTGGTTGGGGAGCAGCGACCGGCCGGCGCGGAACTCGGACCAGTCGTTCTGGGGGACGGGGCTGAGCTCGCTGCTGTCCGGCGGACGCCTCGATCCGGGGACCGAGGAGGGCGGGCCGATCGGCGGGGGATGGTGGTGGCACACGCCGGCGGACACCCGCGACAAAGTCGACTTCGACGTGCTCCACGAGGAGACGAAGCTGTACGTCGCGCTCGCCGCGCGGATCTGTGAGTCGCCGGTACTGCCACACGACTACACCGCCACCGTTGACGACATCGAGGAGACGCTGTCGGACGCGACCGAGACGCTGTCGTTCGACGTCGACTTCGCCCCGGAGCGGGAGCGGATCGAGCGGCTTCGCGGAACGATCGAGCGGGTGAACGACGTCATCGAGGGGGCCGCCGAGGAGGCCGAGGGCGCGGGAAGCCTCGCCGCCGCGGAGGACGTCCAGGTGGCGCTCGGCAACGTGTTGATCCCCGCGCTGTACATGGACCGACCGCCGTACGAACAGGAGCCAGCGGTGGCGTACGCGCCGCTTCCGGGGCTTCGGTCGGACGGGATCAACGCGGGCTCCTCGGCACAACAGCAGTGTTTCGAACGGGTTTCGGTCCGGCGCTCCCGGAACCGGGTGATCCATCACCTCGATCGCGCCCAGCGGATCGCCGACCGGTTCCTCGACGAGCACGAGGACTGAGCCACGATCGGGGGAACGGTTCGGCCCTCCCCCGCCGGCGGGTCTCGGCTTTCGTCGCGCGTGCCTAGACGGACCAGCCGCCGTCGACCGGCAGCACCTGTGCAGTGATGAACCGTGCGGCGTCGCTACAGAGGAACGTCACCGCCTCGGCGACGTCCTCCGGGTTTCCGATATACGGCAACAGCGTCCGCTGTGTCGCGCTGACGAGTCGGGCCTGGTCGCCGAGTTCGTCGGCGGTCTTGCCGACGAGGTCCTCCTTTTCCAGGCCGGCGCGGATGATCCCGGGGGCGACCGCGTTCACCCGCACCCCGTGTTCGGAGTGGTCCGCCGCCAGCTGTCGCGTCATGCTGACGAGCGCTCCCTTCGCGGACGCGTAGTCCGCCGACTGCCGGTAGGGGACGAGCGCGCCGACGGAGGCCATGTTGACGATCCGCCCGTCACCCGCCTCCACCATCGCGGGGAGGGCACGACGGCACACGTGATACGCGCCCTCGACGTGGATCCGGTACATCGTACGCCACATCTCGAGGTCGACGTCCTGGATCGTCCCGCGGCTCCCGATGCCGGCGTTGTTGACCGCGATCGACGGCTCCCCGTACTCCCGGGCGGCGGCGAACAGCTCGTCGACGTCGTCCGGCTCCGAGACGTCGCCGACCACGAGGGTCCCCTCGGCGACGACGTCGTCGAAGTGATCGCCGTCGTCGTGTGGCTCGGCGTCGATGTCGAGCCCGACGACCGTCGCCCCGCACGACGACAGGAGATCCGCGGTCGCCCGTCCGATCCCCGCTCCCGCCCCGGTAACTACCGCTACGTGTCCGTCTAGGTCGACGTACATACGGCACTGACCGAGCGAGAACACATAAACCATCGGGTCCGGAGGATCGAGGGTCCTGAACGCCGGCAAGTCGGGGAACTCTCTCGCTGTCGATGCTGGGACCCTCTCGCTGCCGATGCCCGCAGAACCGCGCGGCTTCCGGGTGCTCGTCTGCGGCCCGAACGGATCTGAACGGATCGTATAAAGTATATTTATTATGAGTATTCTGTAGAACATACGGTTTGACTACATATAGTGATGTCGACCCGATCATTTACTGGATTTCGTATGCCATCGATGGCCACGATCCAACTGATCCATGAAATAGGCTTATAAGGGCCTCAAATACAGTATTTGTAACACTACTTCTCTGTGCTCATCGAGTACCATCGTCACGTCGTCGATCCTCTTCTTGACTCTCACGCACTCTCGAATGTGCTAACTATATATTTTATATATTGTTTAAGAATTTGGTATTTTTTGAGAGGAGAGAGGCAGGTCCAATCCGCAATGACGCTTAGTCTCCCCGGTCCGATCGGACCGTTCTCGGTACGGGACGAGGCTGACGAACCCCCGTCCGGCTGACGACCGGTAAGGTACTTACGCGGCCACCCGTAACGAACCCCCATGACACGGGGCCTCACCCGCTCGGTCGTCCTCGTCGCCGTCGTGCTCCTGGCTCTCGGCGTCGGAGGCGTTGGAGGCGTCGGCGGCGAGGTGGCGGTCGCGGAGACGGCCGCGGAGTGTGAGACCGAGGCGGACAACGCGCTCGTGGGGTGTTGGAACGGGGCCCACCACAGCGACGACCCCGCGGCGCTCGGGATCGACCAGAGCGAGGGGAGCGACGGGCTCACCGAGGAACAGCTCGCCGATCTGACGGCCCTCAAGATGGCGCGCGTGGAGTCGATCCGTGAGCGGCCGTTCGAGTCGGCGGTCCCCGTCGACGTCGTCTCCCGCGAGCGGTTCGCCGAGGACCGGGCTGCCATCGAGTCGGATCCCGAGTTCGCCCGCTGGAACGACCAGGTCTGGAAGGCGCTGTTCGTGATCGGCGAGGACGAATCGAGCGAGGAGGTGATCAACGAGGTGTTCTCCGGGGCGGTCGCCGGCTTCTACTCGCCCGTCGAGGACCGTATCGTGATCGTCGTCGACGACGAGGAGGACGTCAGGGTCTCCCCGACGACGCTGCTTCACGAGCTCGGTCACGCGATGCAGGACCAGTACGACGACCTGAGCGACCCGCGGTACGCCGGGGCGACACAGGACGCTGACCTCGGCATCGACGGGGCCGTCGAGGGCGAGGTGGTGTACCTGGAGGCGGTGTACGCCGAGCGCTGTGCCGAGGAGTGGGCGTGTACGCCCGAACCGCCCGACAGGGTCGGCGACGAGCCCGGCTCCGACGCCGGCGAGCCGAACCTCGGGGTGTTGCTCACCGTGTTACAGCCGTACTCCGACGGCGCGCCGTACGTCGACGAGCTGATCGAGGCCGGCGGGTGGGACGCCGTCGACGAGCTCATGGCCGACCCGCCGGCGACCACCCGCGAGACGATCCACCGCGAACCGTTCGAGCCGACCCCGATCGAGTTCGTCGACACGGCCGAGGGCGGCTGGGAGACGTACGAGAACGCCGGCGTCGACGGGGCGGACACCGTCGGGGAGGCGTCGCTGTTCGTCTCGCTGTGGTACCAGTCGAGCGCCTACGGCGCCGGCGTGATGGACCACAACGACCTGTTCGACACGAACCATCCGTACCAGGACTACAACTACTCGCATCCGGTGACGAACGGGTGGGCGAACGACGAGCTGTACCCGTACCGCAACGACGCGGACGGCGGTGGTGACGCGGACGGTGCGGGCGACGTGGACGGTACGAACGGTGCAGAACGCGACGGCTACGTGTGGGTGATCGAATGGGAGACCGCCGCCGACGCGGTGACGTTCCAGGAAGCGTACCTGCAGGTGCTCGATGCCGGCGACCGCGACGCCGAACACCGGGCGGACGGGACGTACTACGTCGCGGACGGCGAGTTCCGCGGGGCGTACGGCGTCGAGCGGAACGGGACGACCCTCACGATCGTCCACGCGCTCGAATCGGAATCGGTGTTCGAGCTCCGCCCCGACATCGATCTCGACCGGCCCGACCCCGACCCGGACGAGGGCGCGGACCCGGGCGTCCCGGACGCCCCCACCGTGGAGTACGGCGACGACCGCTTCCCCCCGGTCGAGCCCGGGGAACCGGTCGAACCCTCCGACTCCGACGACGACGCCGTCGGGTTCGGCGTCCTCGCGGCCCTGATCGCACTCGTCGTAACCCTGCTGGCGGCACGGCGGGAAGCGCGGGTGTAGCCGGTCTACCGCGCGTCCGCGGTGTCTTCCGACGTCTCGACAGCGGTGGCGTCGGGGTCGTCGACCTCGGCGGGAGTGCGGGCCGCCTTGAACAGCCCCACGAGCGCGACGACGACGAGGAGGGCCCCTTCGAGACGGGCGACCGTGTAGAACCAGTCGCGCGGCTCGGCGTCGTCGGCGTTCCGGTACGCGGCCTGCGTGAAGAGCGCGACGACCCGTTTCGGGGCGAGGACCTCTATCAGGCCGAGACACCCTGCGGCGAGGAGAAGGTGTGGCTTCATACGGTCCCTTCGCCCGGAACCGTCAAAAGCGATGCGGGCCGGTGACTCGACGGCTGGTCGGGGACGACCCGCCTTACCCGCGGTCAGCCGCCGTACACCGAGGGGATCGCACGGACGACGTCGCCGGGCTCGACGGGCGTGTCGACCCCGTCGAGGTGGCGGATGTCCGTCGTGTTCCGGCTGACGACGGTTCGCCCGGCGAGGCCGGTCCCGTCGGCGTCGAGGAGACGACCGTCGAGCGCCGGGTAGCGGTCCTCCAGCAGCGCGAGGAGGTCGCCGTACGTCTCGACGTCGGCGTCGACGGTCACCCGTTCCTCGCCGACGGCCTCGCGGAACGGCCCGAAGAAGCGGCACTCGACGTTCACGCCCGTCGGTTGGGGCGGCGCCGACTTCTAAGCGTCGGTGCCGGCGGGCTCACTTCGGCCGTGGCAGCTGGCTCCGCATCGCGTCGATCTCACGGGGGCTCACGCCGAACTCCGAGTCGATCGTCACCCCTTCCGTGACCCCGGAGTCGGGGTTCCGAGCGGACACGTCGAGGATGCCGTCCTCGTCGAGCTCGAATTCGACTTCGATCGTCTGCTCGCCGGCCGGTGCCGGCGGAATGCCACGGAGCGTAAACGAGTCGAGCAGTTCGTTTTCGGTCGCGATCTGGTTTTCACCCTGGTACACCTCGATGTCGACGACCTCCTGATTGTCGTGGACCGTGACATATTCGTTGGTCACCCGCTCGGGGACGGACGTGTTCTTCGGGATCAGTCGGCTGAGCTGGTTGTCCCGTCCGTCCATTCGGATCTTCACGCCGACCGTCTGCGGACAGACGTCGAGCAGCACGACGTCGTCGATCCCTTCGCCGTCGTCAGCCAGGACGAGCTCGCCGTCGTGGCCGCTCGGCAGCGCGGATCGGTTCATGATCCCGGCCTGTGCGGCCGCGCCGAGCGCGACCGTGAGGTCCGCGTCGATCCGTTTCGACGGGACGATCCCGAACTCGGATTCGATCGCCGCCGCGACGTCCGGGTTCCGCGTCGAGCCGCCGACGAGGAGTACCTCGTCGACGTCGCCGATCCCGTGATCGACCCGGTCGAAGAGCTCGTAACAGCGATCGATCGTCGCGTCCGTGAGGAACGCCGTCTCCCGCTGGAACGTCTCGCGGTCGATCGTCGTTTCGAGGGTGTACGTTCCGCCGGGCGCTTCGAACAGGAAGGGAAGGGAGACCGTCGCCGTCTCTCGCGAGGAGAGGTCGTGTTTCGCCTGCTTCGCGGCGGCCCAGAGACGGTCCATCGCCTGCGGGTCGTCCTCGGGAGTGGCTCCCGTCTCACGCTCGACGTGGTCGACGAGCAGGTCGACGATCTGGGCGTCCCAGTCGTCACCGCCGAGCTGGGTGTCGCCGTCGGTCGCGATCACCTCGATCACGCCGTCGGAGATCGACACCAGCGAGACGTCGAACGTGCCGCCTCCGAGGTCGTACACCAACACCGTCGCGCGCTCGGTCCGTTCGAGCCCGTAGGCGAGACAGGCGGCGGTCGGTTCGTTGATGATCCGGTCGACCTCGAGGCCGGCGATCCGTCCCGCTCGTTTGGTCGCCTCGCGCTGGCGGTTGCTGAAGTGCGCCGGGACCGTGATCACCGCGTTCGTCACGGCACGCCCTAGCGACTCCTCGGCGTCTCGCTTCAGCTTCCGTAAGATCAGCGCCGACACCTCCGCCGGCGAGTAGTCGTCGCCGTCCGGGGCGTGGAACGCGTACTCGCGATCGCCCATCGAGCTCTTGATCGAGTGAACGGTTCCCTCCGGATTCTGTGCCGACTGGTTGATGGCTTCGGTCCCCACGAGCACGTCGCCGTCCTTGAACGCGACGACCGACGGGGTCTTTCGCCCGCCGGACGTGTTCTCGATGACCTCCGGGGAGCTGCCGAACGGTGCGGCGATCACGCTGTTGGTCGTTCCCAGATCGATCCCGACCGGTATTCCATCGGACATACCTCAATCCCCGAACAGTACCGGGATAAAACTTCCTTCGAGGTCGGCGCGGTCAGGCGATCGCCTCGTGAACGACGCCCCGCCGCTCCGTGCGGAAGAGGTACACTGCGGGAACGAAGGCGGGGGCGAACAGACAGGCCGCCTGCACGACGCTGCCGAGCCCGAACGGGTCGATCCCTCCGAGCAGCGGCAACACCATCAGGGGCGCACGGGACGCGAAGTCCCACGCGACCGGGTTGCTCGTCCCTTCCGCGTTGAACCAGTCGCGGACCATCGTCTCCTTGAAGTAGCGGAGACAGAGGTAGAGCCCGATCAGCGTCCCGAAGAGCGCCGCCCCTTGGACCGTCTCGCCGCCGACGCCCGACAGGAACACGAGGGTTCCGGCGGAGACGATCCCGATGCCGATCACGAGCCGCCGGATCATCAGGACGAATCCCTCCGGCGACGTCCCCTCCGAGAGGATCCGGTCGGTGTACTTCTTCCGTCGGTACTGCAGGTACACCGGCAGCAGGACGATCGCGAACAGTAGCCCGCTGACTGCGGAGCCGATCGCCCAGTACAGCAGGACCGCGGGATATTTCAACAGCTCGGCGTCCGGGTTGATCCCGCTTCCCGTCGCCGACGGCTGTCCCCAGCCGGTCCGCCGCGCCGTGTCACGATCGGTCTCGGAGCCGGACCCGGAGGTGGAGGTGGAGTCGGCCCCGGATGTAGACCCGGACTCCGACGCGGTCGTTCCGTCGGTCGTCGACGTCCCCCCGTTCCCCTGTCCGCCATCGGAACCCGAGCGGGAGCGCGACGACCGTCCCCCGCGCGTGCGCTGTGACTGCGCCCGCTGTCGCCGACGTCGGTACTCCTCGGCGGCCGACTGCGAGGAGCGCGACCGGCCGGACCGGCCGGAACCGTCGTCCCGACCGCTCCCCGTCCGACCGTCGCTGCCGCGCCGTCGGTCGTCGCTTCGTTCGCCTCGGCCGCTTCGTTTACCTCGTCCGCTTCGTTCGTTCGATTCCGTCCCGTCGTCTGCGGTCTCGCTGTCGCCTGTTCCGCGGTCGCTCCCTCCGCTGTCGCCCGTCGGATCCCCGTCGCCGACGTAAGCGGCGTGCCCGATGCGGTCGTACCTCGCGCGCTGGGCGTCGTCGGTGAGCACCTCCCGCGCCTCCTTGATGAGGAGGAACCGCTCGCGGGCGTTCGGCTGGTCGCTCACGTCCGGATGCCACTCGTGGATCAGCTCCCGGTACGCCTGCTCGATCTCGTCGACGTCGGCGTCGGAGTCGACGCCGAGCACCTCGTAGTAGCTCTCGGTCATGCGACCTGCTCTCCCTCGATGTACAGGTCGATCGGTACACGGAGGACGGGGTCGGCGGCCTCCCAGAGCACCGTCGCCTTGCGCCGGTTGACGTCGTCGTAGCTCGTGACGAAGTCGATGAACTCGTCACGGACGTCGACGGCGGCGTTCGGTCCCTTGATCGGGAGGTAGTAGACGTGATCGTCGCCGACGAGGTACGGGTGCGCGTTCTCCCAAACCCCGAGCCAGTGTTGGGAGAGCGTCAGCTGGAACGAGCCCATGGCCTCAGCGATCGCTTCCGCGTTCTCGGCGAGGAAACCGGTCTCCTCGTCGGGATGTCGTTTTCGGAGCCCGCCGAGGGTCGTCTCCTCGTCCGCCTCGGCGGCTGCCTCCCGGATCGCCTCCGGCTCGAGGATCCACGGGTAGACGTACGTCTCGGCGAACGCTTGCGACGTCGTGATGACTTCCTCGTCGCTGACGAGGTAGCCGGCCGTGGTGACGTACTCACGGTAGAGCGGGTCGTTGCGGTCGTCGGTGACGTCCCACGCGTGGAGGACGCGTCCCGCCGACTCGATCGGGGCGACGCCCTCGTTCCGCTGGGCACGTTCGCGGATCTCCCGACCGGTGAGCGCGAGGCCGTCCTCCGAGCAGACGTACATCACGTCGTCGTCGCCGTGTTGCTCCACGGTCAGCGCCCTCCACTCGCCGGTCGGTCGGCGCGTTCGATCCGTCGGTCGGCGCGTTCGTTCCGTCGGTCGGTCGGTGCGTTCGCTCCGTCTGTCGGTGTCGTGTGGGTCATGCGGTTACGTTTCGAACTCGCGGACTCGCTCTCGGACGATCGTCACCCACGCGTCTTCGGGAACACCGAGGGCGGCACGACGCTTCCGCAGGTACCACACCGCGACGGGGACGGTTCCAACGAACATCACGAACGGCGAAAGCGCCGCGGCGAGGAGCCACCGCCCCGTACTCGGGTACCAGTGGCTCGCCCGTCGGACGTAGCGGATGTCGACGTACAGAAACAGCGCGAAGATCGCGCCCAGCCCGAGGATCAGCGCCGGGAAGAGCGTCTCGCCGCCACCGTCTCCGCTCTCCAACCCGAGGACCATTGCGACCCCGAAGAGCGCGACGAGGGTGAGGATCGCGGCGACGGGAATGAACGCGATCGCCACCCAGTACGGCGTGTTCGTGCCCGGTAAACGTGGCTCTGCTGGCATACGAAATGACAACAACAACATGAAGATAAGTCTTGTGACACTGGAAAAGATGCCCGTCTCGGGTGACTCGACGATACGGACTTAGATCAGTTTATAACGCATTTAACGGGGCGAAAAGTGAGGGTATGAACCGCCTACGACCGAACAAGAGTCTGAGATGATTCCTCTATACATGGACTCATGTCAGCCGATCGGATAACGGTGTGTACCCACATGCTTTTATGTTCAACTGAGTGTTGTTATTCAGAGATGGCTGCAGGTACCCAGACCGCGGTGGAGGTTGAGGAGGGGGACGGGTTCGTCGACGGTGCTGAAACCGAGATCCTCGAGAACTACCTCGAGAACCACTGGGGCGTGGTCGGCGACCTCGTCGAGGAGGCGACCCCCACCGGTCTCGAGGCGGTCGACTGTCACAAACACATCACTCGGTCGCTCACGGTCGACGACGAGGAGATGTTCATCGAGCTGTCGACACAGGAGGCCCAGAACATGGACGTCGGCAGCGAGTTCATGGACGTCCATGCCGACGAGCGCGATTCCTTCGTTCCGGACGAGTTCGAGCCGATCGAGCTCGACTTCCCGCGCCCCGAGACGGAGCGCATCGACGCGTGTACGGAGTGTCACGGCAACGGTCGGAACCAGTGTGGGAGCTGTGGCGGCAGCGGGGCCAACCAGTGCGGTCGCTGTGGCGGTAGCGGGACGAACAGCGACCGGAGCGCCAGCTGTTCTCAGTGTGGCGGCACCGGCTCCATCGTCTGTGGCAGCTGTAGCGGCAACGGCTCCGTGGTCTGTGACACCTGTGAAGCGACCGGCGAGTCGTACAAGATGGACTTCGTCCGACGCGTGTACGACCCTGCCGAGACCGTCACCGTCGACGCCGAAGGAGTGCCCGACAAGTTCGTCGAACAGGCGACCGGCATCGAGCTCAGCACCGATCGAAACCAGCTCGCGACCGACGAGATCCGGAACGAAACCGAGGTCCGCGAGGTCCCCGTCGCCGTCCTCGAGTACACCTACGACGGCGACGAGTACACGATCTACCAGATCGAGGAGGACACAAAAGCGACCGCCCATCCGCAGAGCACGGCCCGCAAGATCCTCCCGATCGCAGTCGTCGGGGTCGGTGCCGTCGTCGTCGCCCTGTGGTATGTCGGGATCATCTGAGCGACCCGTTCGGACACGCTGACCGGGGTGCCGTCGGCTCGAGCTGACGACGGAACGGATACCGTGACTCGCAGCCGCGTCGACGCCTCTGATACGCGATCCGGGACGGTCGACGCCGCCCGTCTCGGTCCGGGATCCGTTCGTCTCTGTTTATAAACCTCGTCGAGAGTCGCTCGTCTCCACTCATAAGGCGGTTCGGACGCGCTTGTCTCCTCTCATAAACTCTCCGCGGCGGTCGCGTACCGGCTGCAGGTGGCGGCGACCCACGACCTGACCGCCGGCGCGTCGCTCGTCACCAGGGCGGCCAGCCCCGCTCCGTCGAACAGCCCGACGGCGACGGCGGAGTCGTCGGCGAGCAGGAACCCGACTCGGGAGTTGCCATCCGCCACCGACAGCCGTATCCCCTCCTCGCGAGCCACCGCTCGAAGCGCCGCGCCGGCCGGACCAGTCACCCGGTCCCGAGCCTGCCCGACACACACGATCCGGGCGTCGGCTCCGTCGTCGTGTCCCACGGTTCCGGAGTCGCCCACCCTGCTCCCCCCGTTCCGTCCACGGACCGCCGCCACGATCGACGGATCGAGCCGGGGGACGACCGCGACGACGGACCTCGTCCCCGCAAGGAGCGGTCGGAGTCGTTCGGCCGGGCCGGGCGAGTCTCCTCGACCGCCGACCGTGGTTCCCGGCGCGTCGTCGAGGTGCTCGCCCGTCGCGCGCTCGACGAGCGCGCGGAGCGTCGCCGTCGGCGTGGCGTCCGTCATCGTCGCTCCGGACGCGGCGGGTACGACTGTCGTGCACCGTGGCTCCGGCGTGCGAGGAGTCGCGCGGTCGCCCGCCGACGGTCGCCCGGCCGCTCCTCCGTCGTCTCGTCGTAGTAGAGCACCGTCAGTCCGAGCCCCGCGTGGAGCAGCTCGTTCGCGGCGAACCGGTACCGGTCCCCGCTCGGGCCCGACGGGGTGGGGTCGGCCGAGCGGAGGTGGTGTTCGACGAAGAGGTACCCTCCCGGAACGAGCGCCTCCACGACGTCCGGGAACCGGTCGATCGCTCGGTAGAAGCTGATCGTCGCCAGGTCGTAGCGCCCCTCCGGGAACCCGTACGTCGGAACGTCCGCCCGGATCGCGTTGAGCCGGTCGTCGACCCCGCGCTCGGCGGCCCGCTCCCGCGTGACCTCGAGCCCCTCGATCGACGCGTCGACCGCGTCGACCTCGTAGCCGGCCTCGGCGAGGAACACCGCGTTGCGTCCGGTCCCCGTCGCGACGTCGAGCGCGCGCCCGTCGGGGATCGCCGGCACGTAGTCGCATAACACCGACGACGGCTCCGGCTCCCGCGGGTAGTCGCCGGCGGCGAAGCGCTCGTCCCAGTCGGTCATGACGGCTCTCGTGTCGCTCGCGGCGTAAACCTCACGGCGCCCGGGTGGTGGATGGGCGGGTGGATGAGGCAGACCGTCGGATCGGTTGTAGGGTGAACTGCCGGGTCGGTTGTGGGGTAGACCGTCGGGTCGGTTGTGGGGTAGACCGTCGGATGGGTTCAAGTCGGTGCGACCGGAAGTCGCGGCATGGCAGGACACGACGCGGACGACCCCCCGGAGGTCGCCGTCGGCGAGGCGCTCGCCAAGCGCGGGGAGACGCTCGCGACCGCGGAGTCGTTAACGGGCGGGCGGATCGGGTCGCGGATCACGGACGTGCCCGGCGCGAGCCGCTACTTCGACCGCGGATTCGTGACGTACGCGTACGACGCGAAGCGTGCCGAGCTCGGCGTCGACCGCGAGACGCTCGACGCCCACGGCGCGGTCAGCGCGCCGGTCGCTCGCCGGATGGCCGCCGGCGCGCGCGATCGGGCGGACACGACGTGGGGCGTCTCCGCGACCGGGATCGCCGGCCCCGGCGGCGGCGACCGCGACAAGCCGGTCGGGCTCGTCTACGTCGGCGTCGCTTACGCCGCGCCGTGGGGTTCGGAGGAGTCGTTCACGCGCAGCGAGCGCTACCTCCTCGACGGCGATCGCGACGCGGTGAAGGCGGGGAGCGTCGACCGCGCGCTCACCGAACTGCTCGCGTCGATCCGGACGGTCAGTGAGGCGTCGGGAACCGAGCGGTGACACGGACCGGCCGCGACCGGATCCGGCGGGCGGGTTCGGGTCGCGGTCACTCGAGGTACGAATGACCGAGAACGGCGACCACCAGCGCGACGACGACGATCCACGCGAACGGCTCGGCGGCCAACAGCGCGAACGGCCGGGCCACCGACTCGTCGAACCCGAACAGCGCGCCGGCGACCAGCACGGCGACGACGACGGTGGCGGCGACGACACCCGCGACGCCGAGTAGCGCCGAGTCCGAAGCGTCCATACACGCTTTCCGTCGTCGTCGCACATAAGCGCGCGCACGACCCGTCTCGCGGGGTTCGTTGTCTCGCGGGGTTCGTTGTCTCCCGAGGTTCGCTCACCGAGCGCGAACGGTCGGACGGCAGAAACAAGCCAGGGCCGCGATTCGAACGCGGGAAGTCTCGATTACAAGTCGAGTGCATGAACCACCCATGCTCCCCTGGCGCGCCCGGTGGTACTCGGCGCTCCTTTGAGAGCGTGTCGTTTTCGGCGAGGAGGGCGCACGCGGCGAGGCGACGCGGGACCCGACCGGTTCGGTGGCGGACCTAGCCGTCGGCGGGCGCGTCGGCGTCGGAGCCGGCGGCGTCCACCGCCTTCGTGAAGGTGACGCGGTGGGGCTCGTAGCCGTGGGCCCGATAGAACTCGCGAGCGCGTTCGTTCGCCGCCATCGCCTCCAGCCCGACGACGTCCGCGCCCGCTTCACGGAGCCCCCGTTCCGCCGCCGCCAACAGCGCGGAACCGATCCCCTCGCCCCGGTGCTCGGGGGCGACGAAGAGGTTTCCGACCGTTCCACGGACGTGGTCACGCTCGTAGCCGCCGCGGTCGACGGAGAAGTCGACGAAGCCGACCGCCTCGCCGCCGACCCGCGCGACGAGGAGCTCGCCGACGACGACGTGGCGGGCGATCGACTCGCGAACCGCGCCCCGGTTCCGCTCGGCGAGGATCCCGGAGCCGTGGTCGCGCTGTCCCCGAGCGAGCGCGACCCACAGGTCGGTGACGGCGTCGATGTCGGCGGCCGTCGCCGCGGTGATCCGGGGGTCGTCCGGGCTCGACATACGTCGCCGGTTCGTCCCGTGACGTGTTGAGCCTGCCGGACGCCGAACCCGATCCAGCGCCGGAACGTGACCGGACCGCGGCTGGACCACGACTGGACCACGACCGGACCGCGACCGGACCGCGACCGGACCGCAGCCGGACCACGGCCGGAACGTCACACCTCCCGGCAGTCCGCACAGACCGCCTGTCCGTTCGTGTTGGTGAGCGACGGCACGAGCGATCCACACACCTCACAGACGCCCTGCGTGGGTGACACCGACCCGTCGGCGCTCACCGAGGCTCTCGACCGATCGTCGCCCCGGGCCGGGTCCTCCTCGGCCGCACCACCGCCCTCCGCCCCCCGCGGAACGTCGTCGTACGGGGCTACCGGGACCGCTTCGCGGGCGTCCGCGCCCCGTGCCGTCCCGGCTGCGAGCGCATCGTGGCCGGTGACGACGCCGACCGCCTCGCCTCCCTCCGTCACGACGACGTGATTGACCCCCTCGGAGACGAGCAGCTCCGTGACGGCGACGAGCGGTTCGTCCGGCTCCACGGTGGGCAGCGGCGGGGTCATCGCCGCGCCGACGGTCGCTCCCGGCGCGTCGACGGCCCCTTCCTCGAGGAGCGCCGAGAGCGCGTCGCGCGAGCCAAGCGACCCCACGGGATCGCCGCCACGGACGACGATCAGGCAGTCGGTCCCCTCCGAGACCATCAGCTCGACCGCCTCCGAGAGCGCGTCGGACTCGCTCACCCCCAAGAACTCCCTGTGCATCACGTCACGGACCGTGGTATCTGTACGCATGATCTGAGGTTTCACACGGAGGGGGTAAAGCCTGCCCCCGTCACCGTTATACCGTATCACGCCGTACTCGAGGGTTCGCACGACCGAGCGCGAAAGGGAGGGTTCAAATCGCCCCCTCACGGAAGTCGACCATGACGATTCCCTCGTTCGTGATCGGGATCGCCGGGGGGACCGGGGCCGGCAAGACGACGGTGTCGCGGCTCGTCACCCGCAACGTCGAGGACGCCGTCACTCGGATCCCGATCGACAACTACTACCGGGACCGATCGGAGCTCTCGCTCGCGGAGCGGGAGGACATCAACTACGATCACCCGTCCGCGTTCGAGTGGGACCTCCTTCGGGAGCACCTCGAGGCCCTCTTGCAGGGGCAGCCGGTCCGGATGCCGCAGTACGACTTCGAGGTCCACAACCGGAAGCCGGAGCGGATCGACGTCGAGCCGACGGACGTCATCGTCCTCGAGGGGATCCTCGCGCTGTACGACGAGTCGATCAACGGGATGATGGACCTCCGGCTGTACGTCGAGACCGACGCCGACGTCCGCATCCTGCGGCGGATCCAGCGCGACGTCGTCGACCGCGGTCGCGGCCTCGAGGGCGTCATCGACCAGTACCTCTCGACGGTCAAGCCGATGCACGAGCAGTTCATCGAACCGTCGAAGAAACACGCCGACCTGATCATCCCCGAGGGCGCGAACAGCGTCGCCGTCAACCTCCTCGAACAGAAGGTGCAAGCCGAGGTCGACGGCGACGCCGTCCGGAGCTGGGAGCGCGGTAGCCTCGAACGCGAGCTCGGCGAGGAGCGGTCGCTCGACCTCGACGACTGACGTCGACCCGCCCCGTTCTACACGCCGGTTCCGCCTCTTCTCCCCCGTCCTGCCGTCGCGTTCTCGGCACCACTCACTCCGGGAACAGCTCCACCTCACGCTCGACGGCGTCGATCGCCGCGAGCTCCTCGGGAGCCAGCTCGAGGTCGGCCGCCGCGAGGTTCGCCCGGCGATGCCGATCGCTCGACGCCTTCGGGATCGCGACGACCGGCTCCTTCGAGAGGACCCAGGCGAGCGCGACCGCCTCCGGTGTCGTACCGTGCCGGCTCGCCGTCTCCACGACCGCGTCGACCTCCCGGACCCGTCCGCCGGCGAGCGGCGAGTACGCGACGACGTGGTACCCGTGCTCACGGGCGTGAGCTAGCAGCTCGGGCGGATAAAACAGCGGGTGGCACTCGGTCTGGTGAGCCGCGAGCGGCACGCCGCGGTCGCCGAGGGTACCGAGGGCGGTGTCCAGCTCGTCGGGCTCGAAGTTGGACACGCCGACCGCACCGACGAGCCCCGCGTCGTGGAGGTCAGTGAGCGCGCCGAGGGTCCCCGCCGGGTCGTATGGCTCCCTCGGGCGATGGACGTACAGCAGGTCGATCGCGTCGACGCCGAGCCGGGCGGCGCTCTCCCGGGCCGCGGGTTCGACGTCCGCGGGCGTGAGGTCGTCCACCCAGAGCTTCGTCGCGACGGTCACGTCCTCCCGGTCGACGTCGCTCGCCGCGATCCCGTCGCCCACGACCGCCTCGTTCCCGTAGATCCGAGCGGTGTCCAAATGGCGGTAGCCGGCGTCGAGTGCGGCGGTGACCGCCTCGGGGTCGTCGATCCCCATGGTCCCGAGGCCGACGGCTGGCAGGTGCATGCCGGATCGCGCCGCCACACGGACTTAAAACGGTCCGAACCGACCCTCGACGCCGCGCGTCACCACGGGCTGTGAGACGTCGCTATGGCGGGCGGGGGCGGTCGCGTTTCCACGGAAAGCGGTGGCCGCGTTTCCACGGACGGACGCTTCCGGGCTCCCGGAAGTCACACCGGGTCGATCGGCGAGCGCCCGCACAGGCTCACCAGGTCGTGGAGGTCGTCGATCTCGTAGGTCGGCTCACAGGAGAGCTCGAAGTCACGCCGGTGCGGGCGACGGATGAACGCGGAGTCGATGCCGGCGTTGTCGGCGGCGCGCACGTCGGACTCGTTGTCGCCGACGAAGAGGGCGGTCCCGCCGCCGAGGTCCTCTAAAGCCCGCTCGATGTAGTACGGGGAGGGTTTCTTCCGCGAGAGGCTGGCGATCGACGGCTCCCGGCCGTAGGCGGTCTGGAACCGTCCCGCGAGCCCGAAGTGGTCGAGCAGGAAGTCGACGGTCGCCTGCTGGTTCGAGGAGACGACGCCGAGGGCGGCGTCGACGTGTCGCAGCGAGTCGACGTCGTCGTACGGCGTCTTTCGGCCGCGGCGGGCGTCGGCCACCTGTGCCGCCACGGCGGTCTCGTCGCGGACCCGCCAGAACTCCGTCGGATCGAGGTCGTAGCGGTCACAGATGTCGGTGAGCGTCGCCGGGTCGACGCCGACGGCGACGTCGTCGACGTGTGCGAGATCGGGGTCCGCGACGCCGACGCGCTCGAAGGCGTCCCAGGCGGCCTCGCGGAGCGTGTCGAACGGGGTCCGTCCGACCAACACCCCGTCGTTGTCGAAGACGACGGCGTCGTACATGGCCGTAGATCCGCTGCCGACCCGGAAAAAGGTTTCATCGGCTCCAAGTGGGAACCTGCGCCCGAACCGGAACCTGCCTCCGAGCCGGAAGCTGCCTCCGAACCGGCCCCGGCGGCGCTCCGGCCGCCGCGCCGACACCGCCTTGTCGGCGGCGCACGAATCACCCCCATGGTGACACGACTCTGCGTCGTCGGGGCCGGCGTCGCGGGTGCCGGCGTCGCGTACGCGCTCCGTGACGACGACGTCGACGTGACGGTCCTCGAGAAGAGCCGCGGGGTCGGCGGGCGCGCGGCGACCCGCCGGAAGCACGGCTGTCGGTACGACCACGGCGCGAACTACCTGAAGAGCACCGATCCGCGCACGGGGGACCTGCTCGACGAGATCGGCCGCGAGGGGCTCGTCGACGTCGCGGAGCCGGTGTGGACGTTCGACGCGGATGGCGCGGTTCGGGAAGGTGACGGTCGCGACGAACACAAATGGACGTTCGAGACGGGGATCACCCGACTCACGAAGCGGCTGTTCGCCGCGACCGACGCCGACGTGCGCACGTCGACGCGCGTCGCCTCCGCGACCCGACGGGACGGGCTGTGGACGGTCGCCGACGCCGACGGGAACGACCACGGCCCGTTCGACCTCCTCTGTTACACCCCGCCCGCCCCGCAGACCGCCGCGCTGTTGTCGTCGACCGAACTCGACTCGACGACCGGAGCCGACGTGGGGGGCGACCGCGACGTCGGGCTCGATCGGGCCCGCGAGGCCGTCGACGCGGTCCCGTACCGGACGGTTCGGACCCTCGTGCTCCACTACGACGTCCGCGTCGAGCGCCCCTACTACGCGCTCCTCAACACCGATCGGGAACACCCCGTCGGGTGGCTCGCCCGGGAGGACTGCAAGAACGGTCACGTCCCGGACGGCGAGAGCCTCCTGGTCGTACAGATGTCCCCGTCGTGGTCGGTCGAACACTACGACGACCCGTTGGCATCCGCCGCGGCGGTCGCGGCGGGACACGCCGCCGACCTGCTCGACGACGACCGGCTTCGGGACCCGGACTGGGTCGACGATCAGGGTTGGCGCTACGCCCAGCCGGACGCCGCCGTCGACCGGGCGGCGACGGATCCGCTGGCGGCCGCCGGGCTGTTCGTCGCCGGCGACTGGGTGGTTGGCGAGCCCCGCGTCCACGCCGCGCTGTGGAACGGCGTCGAGACGGGCGAGCGGATCGCCGATCGGTCGTAGGCGTCGTGTCCCTCCTCTGACCGTTCGATCATCCGTCGGGGCGTTCGATCATCCGTCGAGGCGTTCGATCACCCGTCTGGGCGTACGAGACCCCCGTCTCGTCGGGGGACGTGACCGGGATCGATGGACGAGCCGACTCCCTCACTTTCAATACGCGGCCCGGCGTACGAGAGGGTTGGACGATGAATATCTCTGATATCGCAGTGCCGGAATACGTCGAGGTCGACGCCGACGAGCGGCTCGCCAAGGTCCGATCCATCTTCGAGCGCGAGAACCCGAAGGGGATCGTCGTCACCGAGGACGGCGAGTACGCGGGCGTAGTCGGCGAGAAACAGCTCATTCGGTCCCGAATGGAGGACGACACGAAGGTGTCGGTCGTGATGAAGCCGGCCCCGAAGGTCGATCGCCACGAGGACGTCCGCGAAACCGCCCGGCTCCTCGTCGAGGGCGACGTGAAGATCGCGCCCGTCTACGAGGGCGAGAAGCTCTACGGCATCGTCACCGTCGACGCGATCCTCCGCGCGGTCCTCGACAGCCTCGACGCGATCACGGTCGATCAGCTCGTCTCAGAGGACGTGATCGGGGTCAACGAGAAGGACCACGTCGGGCAGGCGATCAACCGGCTCCGCGAGAACGGCATCTCCCGGCTCCCCGTGCTCAACGACGAGGGCCGCCTCGTCGGCGTCGTCACGACCAACGACATCGTCGAGTTCGTCGTCCGCGACCAGGAACGCCAGGGAAGCGGCGACCGCGCGGGCGACATCGACCGGATGCTCGATCTCCCCGTCTACGACATCATGTCGAACCCGGCGATCACCGCGACGCCCGCGGAGACGGCGAAGGACGTCGTCGCCCGGATGTTCGACAGCGACGTCTCCGGGCTCGTCGTCACCCCCGAGGACGACGACGGACTCGTCGCGGGGATGGTGACGAAAACCGACGTGCTGCGTGCGCTCACCTTCACCGAACAGGAGTCGATGGACGTACAGATCACCAACGTCGACCTCCTCGATACGACGTCGCGGGCACACATCGTCGACTCCATCGAGCAGGTGGCACGGAAGTACGCGGCGATGCACGTGATCCACGCGCACGTCCGGTTCCACGAGCACAAAGAGAAGCTCCGCGGCACCCCGCTCATCCAGTGTCAGATCCGGCTCCGAACCGACGAGGGCCAGGTCGCCGGCTCCGGCGAGGGGTACGGCTCCGAACACGCGTTCCACGTCGCGCTCGACAAGCTGGAGCGTAACGTCCTCGAGGTCAAAGGCGTCAACGCCGACGAGGAGTACCGCGGCCAGCTGCTCCGGAAGCTCGGCGAATTGTAACGCGTCGAGCACCGTCTGAAGCGGCGTTCCGCCCGCCGCTTCGGTTCCAGCCCTCTGCCCCACGCTCTCCTTTCTGCGCGTCCTCGGGTTCGCTTCGCTGGCCCCTCGTCCACTCACGAGGCGGGTACTTCGGTCGGTTACACGTCCGGCCCCTCGACCAACCCGTCGTCGGCGATCCGAAACGTGACCGCGTCGCCGGCGGCCTTCGATCGGTGTTTCTCCAGGGTCGCCCGGCGGTTCCCGCCGCGGAAGCGGTCGACGCGGAGGACGGCCCCGGTCCAGTGTTCGAGCGTGTTACCGCCGAGCCCGCGCGTCCGGTCGGCGTCGGGGTCGGTGAACACCTGGTTGGTGATCACGACGGCGAGGTCGTGTCGGCGGGCGAGCGAGAGCAGGTGCGTCACCTGCTTGGCGACATCCCGGAGGGAGTCGCCGCCCTCGGCGTCGTCGCCACGCTCCAGCCGGTAGAAGCCGGTCGCGGAGTCGAGGACGACCAGGTCGACCTCGCTCGCGAGCCCCTCGGCGTCGCGCACCGCCTCGCGCTGGTCGTCGAAGTCGTACGCCTCGGTGATGATCAGCCGCCCGGCGACGTCCTCGACGCTCCCGTCGACGTCGTCGTCGCGGAGCCGCGACTCGGCGATCTGTCGGAACCGATCGATCGACAGCCCCTCGGTGTCGATGTACAGCACACGCCCCCCGCCGGCCGCGACTTCCACGGCCGCCGCGAGCGCGAGGTTCGTCTTCCCGGCCGCCGGCGGCCCGTACACCTGCGTGACGACGCCGCGCTCGAACCCCCCGTTCAACAGGTCGTCGACCGGCGGACAGCCGGTCGGGATCGGCTCGCTCACTGGTCGGGGTTCGGTCCGTTCGGTAGTTAAAACGTCGGTCGCGGGGCGACGTCGTTCACCGACGCCCCCGTTCTTCGTTACCGCGCCGCAATCCCCGTTACCACGCCGCAACTCCCGTTATCGCGCCGCGATCCAGTCGGCGAAGTCGCCGGTCAGGAACGCGACGTAGTCGACCACGCCGAGGTACAGCGAGACGAACACGACGACGACGATCGGGACCCGAACGACCCAGATCCACGCGTCGCCGAGCACGCCGAGGTCACCGATGCCCCGCGATAACTCCTCGCGGGCCATCTCGGGGACGACCCACCCGACGAAGAGCGCGAGCAGGAGCGCGCCCAACACCAGCAGGACGCTGTCGGCGAACAGGTCGAGTAAGTCGAGGAAGACGAGGTCCATCGTCACCGGCACGCCCAGCAGGAAGACGGCGACGCCGAGCCCGGCCGCGGCGGGGACGCGCTCGACGCCCTTCTCGTCGATCAGGTACGAGACCAACACCTCGAGGATGCTGATCGCCGAGGAGAGCGCGGCGATACCGACCATGCCGAAGAAGACGATCCCGATGAGTCGACCGCCCGGGATCTCGGTAAACGCGGTGGTGAGGCTCACGAAGATCTCCCCGGCCCCGCCGGCACCGGGTTCGAGGCCGGCGGCGAAGAGGAACGGGAAGACGACGAACCCGACGATGACGGCGATGAGGGTGTCGAGCCCGGCGATGATCCCGGCGTCCTCCGCGAGGTTCCGGTCCTCACCGAGGTAGGAGGCGTACGTGATCATCACGCCCATCCCGAGCGAGAGCGTGAAGAACGCCTGCCCGGCGGCGGCGGGGAGGATGCTCGTCCAGTTCTCGGCGATGACGCCGAAGTCGGGCGAGAGGTAGTAGGCGTACGCCTGTGAGGAGGCGTCGAGGGTGAACCCGTACGCGGCGAGCCCGAGCAGCAGGAGGACGATGGCAGGGACCATCACCTTCACCGCGATCTCGATCCCGCTCCGGACGCCCGCGGCGATGATCGCGATGACGATCGCCATGAACACGGCGTGGAACAGCAGCGAGTCGAGGCCGGTCGCGACGGAGCCGAACAGCACCGCGGCCTCGTCCGGGTTCGCGAGCACGTAGCCGTCGGTGACTCCGATGAGGGTGTATCGGAGGAACCAGCCGGCGACGACGCTGTAGTACGAGAGGATGATGAACCCCGTCAGGACGAACAGCCAGCCGATGTGCTTCCAGAGCCC
This sequence comes from Halorubrum sp. JWXQ-INN 858, assembly GCF_009806985.1. GTDB lineage: Archaea > Halobacteriota > Halobacteria > Halobacteriales > Haloferacaceae > Halorubrum. The sequence goes on from NZ_WUAX01000006.1 coordinate 36,411, forward strand.
GCCGCCGAGCTCGCGTATCGCGCCCACGGGATTCAGCTTCGTTCGGCGGCCGATGACGAACTCGACGAGGATCGCCGGGAAGCCGATCAGTGCGATGAACAGGAGGTAGACGAGGAGGAACGCGGATCCACCTTCCTGTCCGGTAATGAACGGGAACCGCCAGATGTTCCCGAGCCCCACCGCGCTGCCGACCGCGGCGAGGATGAACCCGATCCGGGTCGCCCATGTCTCACGTGCCATTGACTGTCGGTGTCGTTCGCCTGCGATTAAAGGGTGTCTTTTTCCTGAGCACCTATCAGGTGAAAGATGTCTAAACGATCACCGGAGACCCCGTTCGTCGACGCGTGTCAGGATCGGTCGTCGGACCCGACCGATCGACGCCGGCTCGAATCGGAGCGACGCCGGCTCGAATCGCATCGACGCCGGGCCGGACCGTGAATTTAATACCCGGAGGGTTACCTCACGGGATATGGAACGCGTAGACGTCGCGATCGTGGGCGGCGGTCCGGGCGGTACCGCCGCGGCGCATGCGGCCGCGAGCGCCGACGCCGACGCCCTGGTCCTCGAGAAGGGGGTCCCGCGGGCGGACCGTGAGCGGCTCGGTCCGGACTCCACCGACGCCGCCGGGATCCTCGATTACTGGGTCGACATCATGGGCATCCACCCCGATGAGTTCGACGACGGGGTCGTCCAGCAGGAACTGACGCGCGCGGAGTTCCGCGGCCCGGACGCCGCGGCGACGCTCGTCGACACCGGCTTCGACTCCTCGTACGACGGTTTCGGCTACACCTTCCACCGCGCCCGCTTCGACGATTGGATGCGGGACCGTGCGGAGGACGCCGGCGCGGAGTACCGTGTCGGCGTCTCCGTGCGCGACGTCGGGACGGATCGCTCGCTCGGTCCGGGCGACGACGAGCCGCGTCACGTCGTCGAGCTCGCCTCCGGCGACGAGGTGGGGGCGGACTTCCTCGTCCTCGCGGACGGCCCACAACGCACCGTCACGAACCGCGTCCTCGACGGCTTCCTCCCGGAGGGCTCGAGGGCGTCCGACCGGCTCGCGCCGCCCGACGCGAACCACATCGCGTATCAGGAGTACCGGCGCGTCCCCGAGGCGGTGTTCGAGGAGGTCCACGACGCCCTCGTCTTCTGGTGGGGCGTCATGCCCGGCGAGACGGCGTACCCGTGGATCTTCCCGAACCGGGACCGCGTGTGTCGGATCGGGCTCACGATGCCGATCGGGCTCGACATCGACGCCTTCGACGCGGACGCCTACGAGCTGCTCTCCGCGGACGACGACTCGATCCCGACCGGCTCGGAGTACATTCGTCGCCTGTTGGAGTGGCAGTACGGCGACGAGTACGACGTCGAGACGGACTTCCCGATCGTCGAGGAGGCGGGCAAGCGCGACGGGACGGAGACGTATCCGATCTCCTCGACACGGCCGATCGACTCCCCCACCGAGGCGGGGATCGCGGTCGTCGGCGGAGCCATGGGGACGACGTCGGCGTTTCACGAGGGCGGCGACCACGTCGCCGTTCGGACGGGCGCTATCGCCGGCGAGCTCGTGGCTGCGGGCGACCTCGCGGCGTACAACCGGCGCTGGAAGGAGGCGATCGGCGACGAGATCGTCCGGAACGTCACGATGGCGGACATGGTCGCGGAGTACGACCCCGACGACTGGAACCGCGTCATCGCCGCCGCGGACGCCATGCTCACCGCTGAGGCCGGGGACGGCCTCCTCGCACAGCCGTACCGCTCCGGGTGGGAGTCGGCGAAGCTCCTGCTGGCGTACAAGTGGAACAAGCGAAAGACGAAGCGGCACTACGTCTCGATCGACGAGCACGAGTACCGCTACTGACCGCCACCGTCCCCCTTGCAGTCGGACCCGTCGTGATCGACTTCGCTGACGACGATTACCCGACGAGTTCGAACTCGGCCCCGATCGGCGGCGCGTCCTCGATCCCCCAGTAGACGAACCGGTGGGTGCCCGCGCCGAGCGGGGGGCAAACGTCCAGCTCTCGGCCCGGAACGGCCTCGGAGAGCGCGTCCTCGCGGAGCGTCAGCGACCAGTTGTACCCGTCGTTCGGGCCGAGCCGCTCGCCCTCAGTCGGGAGCTCGACGGACTCCCCGTTCGCGGAGCCGCGGACGTCCATCCATCCGTCCCCGGTCTCTCGCTGTATCGAGTAGGCGTGCTCGCCGAGCGCGGTCACGTCCCCGTCGCCGGAGTTCCGGAGCGCGAGCCGGAGCGCGCTCCCGTACGTCTCGGAGGTCGCCTCCGTCGACAGCTCGATCGTCGTCGACGGCGACGTCGTCGTCGACGCCGTCCGTTCCTCGACCGGCTCCGCGAACGGTTGGTCGAGCCGAACGAACGCCTCGTCCGCACACGACAGCGTCCCCGGGGTCCCGTCGGGTCCCTGTGATCCGTCGCCGGCGGCGAAGTCGAGACACCCCGCCAGCCCGGCCGTCGGAAGCGTCACGACCGCCCCGCCCAGCGCCAACAGGCCCCGTCGCGATCGGTTCATGGCCGCGATAGGTTCGGGACGGGTTTCAACCCCGCGAGTCCCGGCCGTCCCGCGTTCGGAACCGCTTTCCCGTCGGCCGGCTCACAGCGCGTATGGAACTGTTCGGATCGAGCGGCATTCGAGGGGTCGCGCTGCGGTATCTCACGCCGGAGCTCGTCCTCGACATCGCGAAGGCGGCGGGGACGGTGTGGGACACCGACCGCGTCGCCGTCGCCCGCGACACGCGAACGACGGGCGAGCTCTTCGCCAACGCGGCCGCGAGCGGGCTGGCGTCCGTCGGTCGGGACGTCGACCGGTTGGGGGTCGTGCCGACCCCCGCCGTCGGCCACTACTGTGAGTCCGTCGGCGTCCCTTGCGTCCTCGTCACCGCCTCGCACAACCCGCCGGAGTTCAACGGTATCAAGCTCGTCGGGCCCGACGGCGTCGAGCTCTCGGTCGACGTCCTCGAACGCGTCGAGCGCCGGGTGCTCGACGACGACTACGCCCACGCGAACTGGCGGACCGCCGGCTCCGAGACGGTCATCGAGGGCGTCGCCGACGACTACGTCGACCAGCTCCTCGACAGCGTCGATCGCGAAGCGATCGCCGACGCCGGGCTCACCGTCGCGGTCGACCCCGGCCACGGGGCGGCGTCGATCCCGTCGCCGCGGTTCTACCGCGAGCTCGGCTGTACGGTGCGGACGGTGAACGCCACCCCCGACGGTCACTTCCCGGGCCGGGAGTCGGAGCCGGTACCGGAGAACCTGACGGCGCTCTCGCGGCTGGTCGCGACCTCCGACGCCGACGTCGGGATCGCTCACGACGGCGACGCCGACCGCGCCGTCTTCGTCGACGAGACGGGCGCGTTCGTCGACGGCGACACCTCCTTCGCCGCGCTGGCGGACGCCGAGCTCCGCCCGGGCGACGCCGTCGTCAGCGCGGTCAACGTCTCCCAGCGGCTCGTCGACGTCTGCGACGCGAACGACGCCGCGCTCGAACTGACGCCGATCGGCGCGACGAACATCATCACCCGGACCCGCGAGCTGGGCGACGAGGGGACCCGCGTCCCCATCGCGGGCGAGGGGAACGGCGGGGTGTTCTTCCCGCCCTACCGGCTCTCGCGGGACGGCGCGTACATCGGCGCGAAGTTCCTCGAGCTGCTCGCCGCCGCGGACGGCGACCCGGTGAGCGAGGTCGTCGCGCCGTACGCGGACTACCACTTCGTCCGGCTCAACGCCGAGTACGACGACACGGCGGAGCGCGAGGGGATGTTGGCTGCCGCCCGCGCGTACGTCGAGACCGCCGACGCCGAGCCGAACACGACCGACGGCTACCGGCTCGACTACGGCGACGCCTGGGTCCTCGTTCGGCCGTCCGGCACCGAGCCGAAGATCCGGATCTACGCGGAGTCGGCCGACGCCGACCGCGCGGAGCGGCTGGCCGCCGACATGCGCGAGGCGGTCGAGACCGGGCGCTAGTCGAAAGTGGGCGGTGGTGAACCGAACCGTAGTCGACACCGAACCGTAGTCAGTCCCGAGCCGTAGTCGACACCGAGCCGTAGTCAGTTCCGAGCCGTCTCCGCCACCACGTCCTCGACGATCGCGAGCGTGCGCTCGGCGTCGGCCACGCGATCGTCGATCGTTCCGCGCTCGAGCAGCGCCAGCTCGGGGGCCGCCAACGCCTTTCGCACCTCGGCGGCGCGCCGGAGCCGCTCGTAGCCGTCGTCGCGCGCCAGGTCGCGGATCGACCGGAGCGTCGCCACCGTCCCGTCGTCGGCGAACCGGGCGACGAGCGGCACGAGCTCGTCGATCTCGTAGACGAGTTCGCCGCCGGGGCCCGGCGGCCACGCGAGCGTGAACGGCTCGCCGTCGATCCGCTCCAGGAACGTTCGGTGGACGGCAACGGCCGTCCGGAGCGCGCCGGGGTCGTCGACGTAGTGTTCGAGCTTCGAGTTGGAGTAGTCGGCGTACTCGAGGAGGTCCGACACGGTCTCCTCGCCGGCGGCGTGGTCGTCGACGTACTCGCGGAGGTCCCTCGGCGGGACCGCGACGTCGACGAACGGGGTCGCGTCCGCCCGCTCGAGCAGGTCGAACACCGCTCGGGCCGACGTCGACTTCGCGAACGACCGGAACGCCTCCCGGACGGCGTCGTTGTACGTGCGGATCGGGTCGCGGAGGCGGTCGACGTCAGCCTCGAGGTCGGCGTCGGCCATCGCCGCGACCCCGCGAAGCTCCTCGACCCGCGCGGCGAGGGCGTCCCGCGCGTCGCGGGCGGCCTTGCGGGCGGTCCGGTAGTCGTCGACGGCGTCGTCACGCGCGGCGAGCAGGTCGACGTACTCGCCCGCCGGCTCGAGCGCCTCCCGGGCGGCGGCGAAGTCGTCCTTCGAGAGCCGGCGCTTGTCGACCGCCTCGTCGGCGGCCGTGAACGCCGCCGCGGCGAGCGCGTCGTCGTCGACGTTCGTCGCGCTGGCGAACGCCCCCTCGAAGGTGACGTACGAGCCGAAATCGCCCGTGCCGACCGCGTCTTCCTCGTACTGGTCGAGCACGCGGTGGGCCTGCCGGTAGGCGTCGGCCGCGGCTTCGACCCGCTCCCGGTCGAGGTCGGCGATACGTGCCTCGATCCGCCGGAGTTCGTCGTATCGCTCGCGGAGCGTCGCGGCGGCCTCGCCCGCCTCGAGGGCGATCCTCTCCGTGCCCTCGGCGCTCTCCGCGCTCTCCGCGTTCTCCTGACTCCCCTCGTCGTCGGCGACCGCTCCGTCCGCGGGACCGCCAGTCATCAGTACACCTCGTCGGGGTCGAAGACCCGCTCGCCGACCTCCTCGCCGTCGACGGTCCGGTGGAAACACGAGCGGTACCCCGTGTGACACGCCCCGCCCGACTGGTCGACGACGTACAACAGGGCGTCGGCGTCGCAGTCGACCCGGACCTCCGCGACCGCCTGCGTGTGCCCGGAGGAGCCGCCCTTCAGCCACAGCTCGTCGCGGGAGCGCGAGTAGTAGTGCGCCTGCCCCGTCTCGCGGGTGCGTTCGAGCGCCTCCGGGGAGACGTACGCGAGCATGAGCACCTCCCCGGAGTCGGCGTCCTGTGCGATCGCGGGGACGAGCCCGTCGTCGCCGAAGTCGACGTCGATCCCCGCGACGGCGTCGTCGGACGCGGTCACCGCGTCGGCGTCGGGACCCTCGGTCGTGTCGGTGCCAGGCTCCTCGGTCGCGTCGGCGTCCGTCATACCTCCGCGAACGCGAGGGCCGTGAATAGGCCTTGTGTCTGGTGCGGTGTGCTCACTCCAGCCGGAGGACGAGCGCGTCGCCGTCCGGGTACGCGTCCGTTCGCCGGCCGACGACCGCGAACCCGAGGTCGTCGTACAGCGCGAGCGCGGGCTCGTTCTGCGGGTGTGTCTGTAACGTGACGGGGCCGTCGGCGTCGGCGATGACCGCCTCGAGGAGCCCGCGGGCGCGCCCCTCGCGACGGCGCTCGGGGGTGACGACGAGCTCCGCGAGGTGCGTTCCGGGACGCGTCGGCGCGTCGACCGGGAGGACGTACCCCACGATCCGGCCGTCCGCGACGCTGACGAGCGCCGTCCCGACGGCGAGGCCGTACTCCAACAGCTCCGGGCTCGGCCGGCGGAGGACCGACTGCAGGGCGCGGATCGCGTCGGCGTCGGCGGGGCGGGCGGCGCGGACCCGAGGGTCCGGGCGCGGCTCCCGCGCCACTCACACCACCGCCGCGAGCCCGACCGCGACGATCGCTCCGGCGAGCGTCGCCAGGAAGTTCACCGCCTGGTTTCCGACCGTCTCCCCCTCGATCACCGCGCCGAGCAGGCTGTCGACGGTCATCCCCGCGACGCCGGCCGCGGCGACGATCCCGGCAGCGACGATCGGGCTTCCGAGCGGCATTCCCACGGCGGCGATGGCGGCGACGGCGAACGCCCCGGCCAGCCCGGCGACCTCGCCCTGCCACGTCACCGCGCCGTCGGTCCCCGGGTCGACGGGTCGGAGCGTCGTGATCAGCCGGGGATCGTCGAACAGCCCGCCGATCTCCGAGGAGAGCGTGTCGGCCATCGCGGTGGCGACCGCGCCCGCGAACGCGAAGCCGAGCAGGGCTGGCGCGACGTCGACGTGGTCCGTCGCGGCGTAGCCGAGGAGCGCGACGAGCGCGACCGCGGAGTTCGCCAACACGTTGCCCGTCCCGCGGGCCCCCTGGTTCTCCTGGGCGACGCCGCGGTCGGTCTTCTCGTCGAAGCGGTACTTCGAGGCGAGCCCGCCGAACGCGTAGAACGCGATGAGCGTGAGGAACCAGCCGACCCCGCCGAGGACGATCGTCAGGAGCGAGAGCAGCACGCCGGTCAGCATCCCCGGGACGCTCGCCGTCCCGAGCGCGAACGAGACGTACCCGAGCGCGACCGTCACGGCGATCGCGGCCGCGACGCCGACCGGACTCACCTCCGGCACCAACACGGCGAACCCCCACGCGACGAACGCCACGATGACGACGGTGATGTGCGCGTCACGGTCGTAGACGAGCGATCGGATCAGCGCCGCCGTCAGCGCCGCCACCGACGCGAGGAAGACGACGGCGGGGAGCCGGTCGATGGCCACGGCGAGCCCCTCGACCCCCGCGCCGGGCGCGAGCTGGAGCGCGACGAGCGTCTGCCCGAGCACCGCCGCGAGACCGCCCACGACGAGGTAGCCGCTCACGAGCGAGAACTCCGCGTCGGACCGCCGGCGGACGAGCTCGCGTCCGAACCGGCCGCCGCCGACCGCGAGCGCCGCCGCCGCGAACGCGCCGTACGGGAGCGGCTCGGACGGGATCGACGCGAACAGCGCCAGCCCGCCCGTCGCGAGCGCGAAGGCGGTCACCCCGTACAGCCGGTCGTCCTCCCTGTCGCCGGGCAGCGCGAGGATGTCGAACCACTCGCCGTCGCGGACGCCGAAGAAGACGCCGCCGGCGACGAGGAGGAACGGCACCGCCGCGGCGTCGCCCAGCGTCGGCGCGAGCGCCGAGATCGCGGCGATCGCGGCGAACACGCCCGCCCGTCGGAGCCTCCGAGTCACGTCCTCGGGTATCCCCGACGAGCACTTAACGGTCCCGACACCGCCGAGCCGCGATCGGACGGCCCCGAGCGTCCGTGCCGCCCGTGTCACCGACCGCCCATCCGCATCGCCCGCGTCACCCACCGCCACCCGCATCGCCTGCCTCACCCACCGCCCACCCGCATCGCCTGCCTCACCCACCGCCCACCCGCACCGCCCGCGTCGCCAACCACCCATTCCGCACCGCCCGCGTCGCCCGCGGGCTTTTATACGCGTCGGCCGGATCCGTACCCGTGGGTCTGTACGACGCGTACCTGGCCGTTCGCCATCGCCTCCACGAGAGCGATCCGCCGGATCACGTCGCGATCGTGATCACCGAGCGGGACCTCCTCGCCGACGGCGCGTACGACACGCTGACGGCCTCGCTCGGGTGGGCGTTCGACTACGGTACCGAACGCGTCACCGTCTCCGTCTCCGTGCTCGACGAGTCCGTTATCGGGACGCTCGCGCGGGAGTTCCGCGAGCTCGACGCTCCGAAACCCCTCGCCGTCCGCACGCCCGGCGACACCGACCCGGTCGACGCGCCGATCCGGGTGAACGTCGGACTGGGCGGGAAAGCGGAGTTCACCGAGGCGGTCCGCGAGCTCGCCGCCGACGTCGACGACGGGGTCCTCGACCCCGAGGCGATCGACGAGGAGCAGGTCGCAGAGCGGCTGGTGTTCCCCGCGGAGCCCGACCTCGTGATAAAGACCGGCGCGGAGCGACTCTCGGACTTCGCCATCTGGCAGTCGGTGTACGCGGAGCTCTACTTCACGGACGTGAACTGGCGGGACTTCCGGAAGCGCGACTACCTCCGCGCGCTGCTCGACTTCCAGGACCGACAGCGGCGGTTCGGCCGGTGATCGCGCCCCGTCGGCGCGGTGTGGTTCGACGTGTGCGCCCCGTCGGTAGGTGACCGCCCAACGGCGGTCCGTTCCTCCGTTTAAAAGCTCCTAACCCGCCGCTTAAAAGCGACCGAGCCGCCAGTTGAGATCCGACGGGGTGCTCTGCTTAACAGAGCCGATCTGCCGCTCAAAAGGGCCGTTCCACGGTTAAAAGCGGTCGATCCACTACTTAAAAGCGGTCGATCCGTCCCGCCGCCGTCCACGGATCCGTCGGCGTCCCCGTCGGGACGCGCACGGGCCGTCCCTGCAGTCGGTCGACGCGCCCGGCGAATGCCCACCGACGACCGTGCCACGACGCGTCGTCGTCGGCCGCCTCGGCCGCGGCGACCTCGCGGTCCCGGAGGTGTGCGCCGACCGCCGCGGCGATGGCCGCGGCCTCGGCGTCGTCCGCGTCGTCGGGGATCGAGAGCCCGTCGAGCGCGCGGGCGACGGCGGCCTCGGGCGGGTGACCGGTCGCCCCGCCGATCTCGTCCGATTCGTCCGTCTCGTCCCCGTCTACGTCAGTCTCGTCCCCGTCCATCTCGTTCGTCTCGTCCTCGTCCACCTCGTCAGCGCGCTCGGTCGCCATCAGATGGGGATGTTGCCGTGCTTCTTCTCCGGCTGGTCCGACCGTTTCCCCTTCAGGACGTGGAGGTCGTCGACGAGCCGCGCGCGGGTCTCGGCCGGTTCGATGACGTCGTCGACGAAGCCGCGGTCGGCGGCGGTGTACGGGTTCGCGAACTCGTCGCGGTACTCGTCGATGAGCTCCTGTCGGCGCGCCTCGGGGTCGTCGGCCTCCGCCAGCTCCTCGCGGTAGAGCACGTTCACCGCGCCCTTCGGCCCCATCACCGCGATCTCGGCGGTCGGCCACGCGTAGTTGACGTCGCCGCCGATGTGTTTCGAGGACATCACGCAGTACGCGCCGCCGTACGCCTTGCGCGTGATGACCGTCAGGAGCGGCACGGTCGCCTCCGAGAAGGCGTACAGCAGCTTCGCGCCGTGCCGGATGATCCCGTTGTGTTCCTGATCGGTGCCGGGCATGAACCCGGGCACGTCCTCGAAGGTGAGGATGGGGACGTTAAAGGCGTCACAGAAGCGGACGAACCGCGCGCCCTTCTGGCTCGACTCGATGTCGAGCGTGCCCGCGTTCACGCGAGGGTTGTTTGCGACGACGCCGATCGAGTGGCCGTCGAGCCGGGCGAACCCGACGATCACGTTCTTCGCGAAGTCCTCGTGGACCTCGAAGAAGGAGCCCTCGTCGACGACCCCGCCGATCACGTCGTGCATGTCGTACGGCTTGCGGGGGGCGTCCGGGACGACGCCCGCGAGGTCGTCGTCGGCCCGCTCCGGGTCGTCCCACGGCTCGACGCGCGGCGGGTCCTCCACGTTGTTCGCGGGGAGATACGAGAGCAGCCGGGCGATGTCGTCGAGCGCGTCCTCCTCGCTGTCGGCGGCGAAATGGGCGACGCCCGAGGTCGACGAGTGGGTGACCGCGCCGCCGAGCTCCTCGAAGCTCACCTGCTCGCCCGTCACCGTCTCGACGACGTCGGGGCCGGTGATGAACATGTGCGAGGTGTCTTTCACCATGAACGTGAAGTCGGTGATGGCTGGCGAGTACACCGCGCCGCCGGCACACGGCCCCATGATCGCCGAGATCTGCGGGATCACGCCGGACGCCTCCGTGTTGCGCCGGAAGATCTCCGCGAAGCCGCCGAGCGAGGCGACGCCCTCCTGGATGCGCGCCCCGGCCGAGTCGTTGAGTCCCACGACGGGCGCGCCGACGTCCATCGCCTTGTCCATCACCTTACACACCTTCTCGGCGAACACCTCGCCCAGCGACCCGCCGAAGACCGTGAAGTCGTGTGCGAACACGAACGTCTTCCGGCCGTCGACCTCGCCGTACCCGGTCACGACGCCGTCGCCGGGGACCTTCCGCTCCTCCATCCCGAACGTGTGGTTTCGGTGGGTCCGGAACCGGTCGAACCCGTGGAACGTGCCGTCGTCGAGGAAGTAGTCGATCCGCTCGCGCGCGGTGAGTTTCCCCTTCTCGTGTTGGGACGCGATCCGGTCCTCGCCGCCGCCCTTCTCGGCCCGCTCGCGCCGCTCACGCAGGTCCTCGATGCGATCGTCCATCGTCACGCCGGACCACCCTGAGTCATTGTCTGCAGGTTGGCAAGCGACGGCAAAAGGGTTCCCCTCCGCGACGACACCGAGGTTCGACGGTCGTCGTATCGAGCGCCTCGGTCGTCGTCGCGGCACGCCGGACTCGCCGCCGCGGGGCGCCGGGCTGTGGCCGGTTCACACGCGCGGGCGGCGTTCGACGGTTTTAAACACCTCATGGGCCATTCTCCGATGAGACAGGCTTCGCCTGTTTCACTGACCCGTAGGAGCTACCTGCGTACTACGGAGGTGAAAAATGGCAGACACAATACAAGAGGCCGTCACTCTCGCGCTGACCGAGGCCCCCGAGCGGAACTTCCGCGAAACGGTGGACCTCGCCATCAACCTGCGAGACCTCGACCTCAACGATCCGTCGAACCGAGTCGACGAGTCCGTCGTGCTGCCGGCTGGAACGGGGCAGGATACTCGAATCGTTGTCTTCGCGGAGGGCGAAACCGCCGTTCGCGCCCAGGACGTCGCTGACGAAGTGTTCGACAGCGACGACCTCGAGGAGCTAGGAGACGACGACGACCGCGCAAAGGACCTGGCCGATGAGACCGACTTCTTCATCGCGGAAGCCAACCTGATGCAGGACATCGGGCGGTACCTCGGTACCGTCCTCGGTCCGCGCGGGAAGATGCCTACCCCACTGCAGCCGGACGACGACGTCGTCGACACAGTCAACCGGATGATGAACACGGTGCAGCTCCGATCGCGAGATCGGCGTACCTTCCACACGCGCGTCGGCGCGGACGACATGGACGCCGAGGCGATCTCGAGCAATATCGACGTCATCATCCGCCGTCTCGAGGCCGACCTCGAGAAGGGACCGCTCAACATCGACGGGATCTACGTCAAGACGACGATGGGTCCCGCGAAGGAGGTGCCCGTATGAGCACCGTCCGCAAGACCGAGACGATCCCGCAGTGGAAGCGCGACGAGGTCGACGAGCTCGTCGAGTTCATCGACTCGTTCGCGTCCGTCGGGATCGTCGGCGTCGCCGGCATCCCGAGCCGCCAGCTCCAGGCCATGCGCCGCGAGCTGCACGGCTCCGCGGACGTCAGGATGAGCCGCAACACGCTCACCCTTCGAGCCCTCGATGAGGTCAACGAGGGCGTCGAGGAGCTGGCGGGCTACGTCGAGGGGCAGGTCGCGCTCATCGGCACGAACGACAACCCGTTCGGTCTCTTCAAGCAGCTGGAAGCCTCGAAGACCCCGGCACCGATCAACGCCGGCGAGGTCGCCCCGAACGACGTCGTGATCCCCGAGGGCGACACCGGCGTCGACCCCGGACCGTTCGTCGGCGAACTCCAGACGGTCGGCGCGTCCGCGCGCATCCAGGACGGCTCGATCGTCGTCACCGAGGACTCGAAGGTCCTCGAGGAGGGCGAGGTCGTCGACGAGGACCTCGCGAGCGTCCTGACCGACCTCGGCATCGAGCCGAAGGAAGTCGGGCTCGACCTGAAGGGCGTCTACTCCGAGGGCGTCCTCTTCGAGCCGGACGAGCTCGCGATCGACGTCGACGAATACCGCGCGGACGTCCAGTCCGCCGCGGCCGCCGCCCGCAACCTCTCGGTCAACGCCGCCTACCCGACGGCCGCCACCGCCGGCACCCTTCTCGCGAAGGCGTCCGGCCAGGCGAAGTCGGTCGGGCTGTTCGCGGAGATCGAGAGCCCGGACGTCGTGCCCGACCTCATCGGGAAGGCCGACGCCCAGCTGCGCGCGCTCGCCGCCGCGATCGACGACGACGAGGCGCTCCCCGAGGAGCTGCAGGGTGTCGAAGCCGCCCCGGCTCCGGAGACGGACGACGCCGACGAGGACGAACAGGTTACTGAAGAGGAGGACGCCGAGGAGGCCGACGACGACGCCGACGATGACGACGGCGACGACGGCGGCGACGGTCTCGGCGCGATGTTCGGATAATACAACGAGGTTACACCAATGGAATACGTTTACGCTGCGCTCATCCTGAACGAGACTGGCGAAGAGATCAACGAGGACAACATCACCGGCGTGCTCGAGGCCGCCGGCGTCGACGTCGAGGAATCCCGCGTCAAGGCGCTCGTCGCCGCGCTGGAGGACGTCGACATCGAGGAAGCCATCGAGACGGCCGCCGCCGCGCCCGCCGCGGGTGCCGCCGCCGCCTCCGGAGCCGCCGACGGCGACGACTCCGACGACGAGGAAGAGGAGGCCGCCGAGGAGGAAGACGACGAGGACGAGGAGGAGGACGACGACGGCGGCGAGGGTCTCGGCGAGCTGTTCGGCTAACGCCGGACCCCGACCCGACCGCGTCCCCTCGGACGCGCCGACCTCGACGACCACACCGACTTTTTATCGACCCTGCCCGTCGACGAGCGGTCGCGCTACCGCGGTCCCGTCCGTGGGTTTTATCGGTCGACGGACGAGTGTCCACGACCGAGATGGAGATCGTCGACGGCGACAAGGCCGAGTGCGACCGGTGTGAGTCCGTGTTCCCGCTCGAAGACGTCTCGCTCCTCGAGAAGGAGACCAACCGGGCCTACGAGAAGGTGTTGTGCGAGCCGTGTCTCGCGGCGATCGGCGTCCCGAAGGGGTACACGCTGCGCCGGGACGTCACCCATCTCGGTCGGTGACTCCCCGGCGGGTCAGACGAGCACGGGTCAGTCGACGAGCACGGGTCAGTCGACGAGCTCGACGCCGCTGACCTCGAACCGAGCTCCGCCGGCCGTGCTTTCCTCCACGCGAACGGTCCATCCGTGCGCCTCGACCACCTGTTCGACGATCCGCAGCCCGAACCCCGAGCCGTTCCGCGTCGTCGAGTAGCCGGCGTCGAACACCCGGTCCCGGTCGTCCGCCGGGATGCCCGGCCCGTCGTCCTCGAGGTAAAAGCCGGTCCCGTCCGCCAACTCGCCGACGGTGACCACGACGTCCCCGTCCGCGTGTTCGATCGCGTTCCGGACCGCGTTCTCGAACGCCTGTCGGACGCGTCCCGTGTCGGCGCGGATCGATCGGTCGGTCGCGGCGACGAGCGTCGCGCCGTCGGTGTCGACGGCGGCCCGGCAGTGGTCGACGAGCGCCGCGAGCGACACGGCTTCCGGGTCCGTCGGGGCCGCCCCGTCGCGAGCGAGACGGAGCAGGTCGCCGACGAGCGTCTCGATCCGGTCGAGCGCGTAGTCGACGTCGCCCAGGTGGTCGACCTCGATCCCCTCCCGATCCAGCTCCGCGCGAGCCAGGTCCAGCCGACCCTTCGCGACGGCGAGCGGGTTCCGGACGTCGTGGCTGACGACGCCGACGAACCGGTCGAGCCGCTCGTTCTGTCTGGTGAGGTCCTCCCGGCTGGACACCTGATCGAGCGCTGCGACGGCGCTGTCGGCGAGTATCCGCCCGAAGGCAACGTCCTCGTCGTCGAAGGTCCCGGGTTCGTGTGAGCCGACGACGAGCGCGCCGTGTCCCGCGAGCGGGACCGTGAGCTGGCTCCGGATCGGCGTCTCCGGGTCGAATACGTCCGGGTCCTCCGGGACGTTCCCGATCGCCTCCGGCTCGCCCCGCTCGAAGACGCGCCAGACGATGCTGTCGCCGGGGCCGTACGTCGGCGGGCCTCCGGAGAGGTTCTCGGCGGCGCCCGTCGAGGCGACCGGCTCGATCGCGTTCGCGTCTGCGTCGTAGAGGTACACCGTGCTCGCGGCCAACCCGTGGATCTCGCTGGCGGCCTCGACGGCGACGTTCGCGACCTCCGCTTCCGTGTCCGCGGCGATCAACCCCGTCGTCGCCTCGTGGAGCGCCGTCAACCGTCGAGGGCACACCGCGTCGGGGGCGTCAGCCTCGGACACGGCGCGGCGCTCGTCTCCCACTGCAGGGGTGGCGTCGGCGACCGTCCCGCCGGTAGCCTCGGCGATCCGCTCCGCCAGCTTCGCGTACCGTCCCTCGGTTCCGTCGTCGACGACGTAGCCGGTGACGCCGGCGGCGATCGCCTCGGCCGCGACCGCCTCGCTTCCCGCCCCCGTAAAGAGGAGGAACGGGAGGGTGACGTGACCCTCGCGGACTCGCTCGAGCAGGTCGATCCCGCTTCCGTCGGGGAGATCGTAGTCACTGACGACACACGTGATCGGCTCGGTCGCGAGGGTCTCGAGCGCGCGCTCGCCGTCGGGTGCCGTGTACAGCGTCGCGCCCGGGAGCCGCCGTGACAGCTCCACCCGTGTGTCCTCGAGCGAACCGACGTCGGGGTCGACACAGAGGACGTGCATGGGGACCGATCGCCGTTTCGACGGAAATACGCTTCGGCGGCCCGTTGACCCTCCAGTAGACCTCGGATACCGACCGAGCCGTGGGCGATACAGGGGGCGCATCGAGCGATCTCGTGATCGATCGTTCGTTTATAAATGGATCTGGATCGGAAAACGTCGTTATAAACGATCGATGCGGTCGGCGCGCGCGACTCCGGCGCGCGCGAGGTCGTCGGACTCCGCCCGCCTGCCGAGGTTGGGGAGGCGTGAGGCTGTGGTGCGGGTGCGTTCGAGTGCGCTCCTCTTCGTGGTCGTACCGGGTACTGCCGGCCCCTCACGACGCTCCACTGATAAACGACCACGACGCTCCGTCACGACTCCGTATAAACACGATGGGCGACGACTCACTCGATTCGCACGCGTCAGCGACCTGCCGTTTCAAGCGAGAGCGTGTCTGAGGAATAACGTTTCAGCGGAGCCAGAGCGTATGTTCTGACCGATATTGTACGAACATTTATGTAAATAGAGTATCTCTTCTGTGTGTTAATCGATGACTAAAGAACAATACAGACCGACAACACGACGAGCAGTTCTGGGAGGAATCGGGGCTGCAGGTGTGGGCGGTGTTATCGGAACAGCGACTGCAGAACCGGGAGGAGGCCAGGGGTTTCCACCACGAGGACGTACGGAGTATACCGAACCGGAACCGCTCGGTAACGGAGAAGTAATGGCCTTCTACACCGAGCACCCCGACTACAATTGGCAGTACATCGGCGTAGAAATGACCGCCGAAGCCGCTACCATCGATGAAACCGAGTACGGTGAACCTGACCTCGTTGCCATCGACTTCCCCGGCGACACACGATTCGAATGGCTCGGACTCAACTGGATGCCGGAAGGCCACGGCCCGCCGGACGTATACGGTGTCCCGCACTTCGACATTCACTTCTATCTGGATCCGGAAGACCGGATCAACGAGATCCCCTGGATCAACTATCCGCCCGGAACAGGGGATCCCTATGAGAGCGAACTCGCCGACGATCAATTCCCGCCGGGATACTTCCGAACGCGCGCAGTCGTGAATAGCATGGGTGAGCATCTTTTCGATGCGAACTCCCACGAGTGGGCCGAACCCGGAATCCCAAGCGGCGAAGACTTCACCCAAAGCTTCGTGTGGGGTCACTGGGACGGGAATTTGAACTTCTTCGAGCCGATGATCTCGACCGAGTTCTTCGAATCCCTCGATCAAACTGTCGTCAATTCGATCAGTATGCCCGAACGAATGCCTGACGCTGGAAACTATCCAACCGAGTACCAGATTGCCTACCACCGAAATCGGGATTCCTACACAGTCACGCTGAAAACCTTCGAACCCTTCGAGGCGTCCGAGGGATAGATCGAACCTCGGTATCGATACCCGAGATCCTCTCCGATCACGGTCGAGCCTCCACGTTCGTCACGACGTGCTACATCTACGCTGTGTCTCTCTCGCGGCTATCGGCGCACCGCCTCGGATCGGGAGCTCTTCTGCCACTCAGTGGAAGTCCCCAGCGGCCAGCCGCGTCGGACGAACATGTCTGAAGGGGAGGGTTCAACGGAGCCGTGGTTCAGCATCGCCCGGACGAGTCAGTACAGGTCGTCGAGCCCCTCCTCGACGTGGGCGTGCTCCTCGGCCGGGAACGAGCCGTCCGCGACGGCCTCCGTGTATTCGTCGATCGCGCGACGCATCTCCCCGCGCACGTCGCCGAAGCGTTCGGCGAACGGGGGTGACCACTCCCCGAGCCCGACGACGTCGTTGACTACGAGCACCTGGCCGTCGCAGTCGGGGCCCGCGCCGATCCCGATCGTGGGTATCGAGAGCGCGTCCGTGACCGTCGCGGCGAGGTTCGAGGGGACGTGTTCCAACACGAGCGCGAACGCGCCGGCGTCCTCGTGCTCGCGGGCGAGCGCGAGGATCTCCTCGGCGGCGTCCCGTTCGGTCCCCTGCCGGGTGTAGCCGCCGAGCCGGTTGACGTGTTGTGGCGTGAGTCCCAGGTGTGCCATCACGGGGATACCGAGGTCGGTCATCCGCCGCGTCGTCTCGACGGTGTGTGGGCCGCTCTCGATCTTCACCGCGTCGGCGTTCGCTTCCTTGAGCAGCTCGCCGGCGTTCCGGACCGACTCCGCCTCGTCGACGCCGAACGAGAGGAACGGCATGTCCGCGACGACCAACGCGTCGTCGACCGCACGCGCCACCGCGGCGGTGCGGCTCGCGACGTCCGCCATCGTCACCGGCAGCGTCGTGTCGTACCCCAGCGCCGCGTTCCCCATGCTGTCACCGACGAGGACGACGTCGACGCCCGCCTCGTCGACGACCGCTGCCGTCGGGGCGTCGTAGGCGGTCAACATCGTGAACGGCTCCTCGCGGTCCCGAAGCCCCCGCGTCGTTGTCATACCTGGAGTCGCCCCCGCGTCGGGTTAAAATCGACGGGATCACGGGTCGGACGGGGCCGGATCTGTGACCCGTCTCGCTCCGGCGACTGGCACCGCTTCGGCGACTCGCACCCATTCGGCGACTCGCACTCATCCGGCGACCGGCACCGATTTGACGCTCGCGCCCGCACGTCGGGTCGTGCAACCCGTCGAGCGAGCGGAGGTCGAAGGGATCGACTACGGCTGGGTGATGCAGACCACGTTCGTGGTGACGATCCTCGTCGGAGCCCCCATCGTCGCCGCGCTCTCCACGCTGGTGACGCTCGACACGTGGGGGGCTCGCGCGGCGTTTGCCGTTCGGGTCGGCGCACCGATCTGGTTCCTCACGGCGGTCGCCGCCGCGATATACGCGAAACGGACGGGAGCCGGCGACGGGACCCGTTAGGCGTCGACGGCGTCGGCGACCCACACGAAGGGGACGCCGGCACGCTCGGCGGTGACCGCGTCCCGGTCGGAATCTCCGACGAAGACGGCACGGCCGGGGTCCGCACCCAGCGCGTCGAGCGCCGCGAGCAGCGGCTCCGGATCCGGCTTGTACGTCGCGACGGTGTCCCGCCCGACGACCGCGTCGACCTCGCCGTCGATCCCGTGGGTCCCCAACGCGATCCGGCAGGCGGCCTCGCAGTTGAGCGAGCAGACGGCGATCGGCCCCCGTTCGTCACCGTTCCCGCCGTTCCTGCCCTCCCGCTCTCCTTCGCCGGCGAGACGGTCGCCGAGCGGGAGGCGGGTCGACCGCCGAGCCCCGTCGCGTTCGTGCTCCGCGATCGCCGCCTCGACGGCGTCGCCGATCCCGTACTCCTCGGCCGCTCCGAGCAGGTCCCAGAGGTCGTCGCCCGGGGGCTTGATCGCCTCGCCGGCGTAGACGGCGAGGACGTCGTCGGCCACCGCCCCCCAGTCGACCGCCAGGTCGACCACGGTGCCGTCGAGGTCGTACACCACCGCGTCGTAGTCGGTCGGGTCGAACGTCATCGGTCGTCCAGTACGCCCCGGGCGATGATCTTCTTTTGGATCTCGGTGGTCCCCTCGTAGATCTCGGTGATCTTCGCGTCCCGGTAGAGCCGCTCGACGTCGTACTCGGTCGTGTAGCCGTAGCCGCCGTGGATCTGAATCGCCTGGTTCGCCGTCGTCATCGCCGTCTCGCTCGCCTTGTACTTCGCACGGGAGGCGGCGACGCGGGCGTCCTCGCCCGCCGCCGCGCGGCGACACGCCTCGCGGACGAGCAGCCGGGACGCCTCGATCTCGGTCGACAGCTCGGCGAACGTGTGACGGATCGCCTGGATCCGGTCGATCGGCTCGCCGAACTGCTCGCGTTCGCCCGCGTACGCCCGCGCCTCGTCGAAGGCGGCCCGGGCCACCCCGACCGCCTGCGCCGCGATGCCGATCCGACCGCCGGTCAGGATCCGAAACGCCGCGGAGAGCCCCTTCCCCTCCTCGGTGAGGCGGTTCGCCGCCGGAACCCGGCAGCCGTCGAACGTGATCGACGTCGTGTCCGACGCGCGCAGGCCGAGCTTCTCCTCCTTCGGGCCGACGTGGAACCCGTCGGCGTCCGCCGGCACCAGGAACTGCGTGATCGAACCGGGGTCGTCCGGGTCCGTCTTCGCGAAAACGACGGCGACGCCGCCGCGCTGTCCGTTCGTGATCCACTGTTTCGTCCCGTCGAGGACGTACTCGTCGCCCTCCCGAGTCGCCGTCGTCGACAGCTCGGCGGGGTTCGACCCGGCGTGCGGCTCGGAGAGACAGAACATCCCCACCGGCCTCCCGTCGGCCATCTCGGGGAGCCAGCGCTCGCGTTGGGTTTCGTCACCGAACGTCGCCAGACAGGAGGTGACGAGACAGTGAACCGAGAGCGCGGTCGCGACGGCGAGCTGGCCGTACGCGAGCTCCTCGTTGACGATCGCGTACGTCGTCTCGTCGGCGCCGAAGCCGCCGTACGCCTCCGGAACGGTGAGTCCCGTCAGGCCGAGCTCGGCGAGGCCGTCCCACACGTCCTCGGGGAACGTCTCCGTTCGATCCGCCTCCCGGGCCCCGGGGCGGACTTCCTCGACCGCGAACTCGTGGACGAGGTCCCTGACCGCCCGCTGCTCGGGGGTGAGCGCCGACCCGACGCGTACGCCAGTCATGTCCCTCGGTTCGCTCTCACACGGAAAAAGGTGAGCGATCGGTCCACTCCCGGAACGGGACCCGGCGCTCGCCCGACGACTGGTCGCCCTCGCGCGGACGGTCGGTCGGCGTCCTGCCGGTTCGAAGCCGTCGACTCACTCCCACAGCGGGTAGAGCTCGTCGCGGGGCGGGTCCACGATCGGCTCGCCGTCGAGGAGGACCGTCCCGGGTGCGAAGTCGTCTCCGGCGCTTCCGGCGTCTCCGTCGCTTTCGGCGTCTCCGTCCCCATCGTCCGTATCGTCCGCTGTGTCGCCCGCCACGTCGTCCGCCCGCCGCGCCTCCCCGATGTCGGCTCCCTCGATCCCTGCCGCCGCGAGCGCATCGAGCGCCTCGTCGATCCGCGGCTCGGGGACGGCCGCGAGCAGCGCGCCGGAGCCGAACGTCGCCAGCGGGTCGACGTCGAGCGCGTCACAACACGCCCGCGTCTCGCGACGCACCGGGACGCGGTCGCGCTCCACCGCGAGGACGCGGTCGCTTGCGGTCGCGACCTCGACGAGCGCCGTGAGCAGCCCGCCCTCGGTCGGGTCGTGAAGTGCCGTCGCGACGTCTCTGACCGCTCGAGCGTCGTCGACGACGCTCACCTCGTCGAGGAACGCGGCGGCGGCGTCGAGCGTCGTCTCGTCGACCCCCGCCGCCGCACACTCCTCGCGGAAGTCGGTCGCGAGGATCGCCGTCGCCTCGATGCCCGCACCCTTCGTCAGGAGCAGGCGGTCGCCGGGGCGTACGCCGCCGCTCGGGAGGAACCGGTCGGTCGTCCCGAGCGCCGTCATCGACAGGAGCGGGCGGTCGAGCGAGCCCAACACCTCGGTGTGGCCGCCGACGATCGCCGCGCCCGCCTCGACGGCGGCCGCGTCGACCTGCTCGGCGACGGTCCGCCGGGTTTCCGGGTCGTCGTCCGGGAGGAAGACGGTGTTCGTCAGCCACCGCGGGTCCGCCCCGCTGGCGGCCACGTCGTTGCAGACGACGTGGACCGCCAGCCGCCCGACCGCCTCCGCGGCCAGCGAGACGGGGTCGGAGCTGACGACGAGGGTCTCCTCGCCGAGGTCGATCGCGGCGGCATCCTCGCCGTAGGCGGCCCCCTGGAGGACCGCCGGGTCGTCCGCGCCCGTCGCCGAGAGGAAGTCCGCGAGCGACTCGGGGTCGAGCTTGCCGGTCATCGCTCGCGGACCCAGTCGACGACCGTCCCGGCGTCCGCGCCGATTCCGCCGCCCTGCGCGAACGTCGGGCCGCCCCCGCCGCCCCCGCCGAACTCGTCGGTGATCGCCGCGACGACCTCGCCCGCGTCGACGTCCGCGCCCGGCGCGGCCGCCACGACGACGAACGGGGACCCGCCCGCGCCGACGACGGCGATCGCGTCAGGGGCGTCGGGGCCGTCAGGACCGTCCCCGCCGACGAGCGCCTCCGCCGGGCTCCGGAGGTCGTTCGGCTCCGCGCCCTCGACGGTTCCGACCGCCCACGTCGTCCCGTCGCGTTCGACCGTCGGGAGGGCACGGAGGCGGTCGGCGAGCAGCGCCGCGGTCGCTTCGCGGAGCTCCGACTCCAGCCGGTCGCTCCGGTCGCGGAGCCGCTCGACCGCCGAGACGAGCCCGTCGACGTTGGCGTCGACCGCGGCCGACGCCTCCAGCGCGGCGGCGTGGACGGCGGCGTTCCGGTCGATCGCCGTCGGCCCGACCGCGAACTCGATCCGGGTGATCCCCTCGCCGGGGTTCGACCGGCCGAGCGCCGTTATCGGCCCGATCTCGGCGGTGTTGCGGACGTGCGTCCCGCCGCACGCGGCCGTGTCCCACCCCTCGACAGTGACGACGCGAACGCCGTCGGTTCCGGCCCCATCGGCGTCTTCGGCCTCGCTGCCGGTCCCGCTCTCTCCGGCCCCTCCGCTCTCTTCGTCCTCTCCGCCCTCGGCGACGGCGTTCCCCTCGCCCATCGCGCCTTCCTCGGTCTTCTCGTTGAACGCGATGTCGTCGAGCGCCCGCGCCGCCGCCGCCGACATCGTCTCCCACGACACGGGCCTCGAGTCCCACACCGCTCGGTTCGAGAGCCGCTCGAGTTCCACGAGGTCGGCGTCGTCGAGCGGCTCGTCGGCGGTCAGGTCGACGCGGACCTTCTCGGGGGAGATGTCGAAGCCGGCGTAGCCGAGCCCCGAACACACCCGACGGGCCGCGCCGTAGAGGACGTGGGAGGCGGTGTGAGCGCGGGCACAGTACGTGCGGAACGCGTCGTCGACGACCCCGACCACCGTCTCGCCGGGTTCGATGTCGGGGTCGTCGGCGAGGACGTGGTGGATCGCCCCCTCCCGCTCGCGGACGTCGTCGACGACGACGCCGGCGAGGGTGCCCCGATCGGCGGGCTGGCCGCCCGACGCGGCGTAGAAGTACGTCTCGTCGAGGACGACCGCCCGGCCGTCGACCCGGTCGACCGTCGCCTCGAACTCGCGGACGTCCGGCTCGGCCGGCGCGCGTGAGATGGTCATACCCGGCCGGTGTTCGTCGTCGGATAAATAGTTGGTCGCCGCGGCAGCCGAGCGGGGTCGGTCCGGCGTGGACTGCAGGGTCGCTCCGGCGCGGACTACAGCGAGACGACGGCGTTCAGCGTGATCCGGATCGCGCGCTCGACGTTGTTCTTCGCCTTCTCGGGCAGCTCGTCGTCGGAGTCGGCGCCCTTCTGGGTCCCCTCGACGAGGTTGCCGTCGACGGTGCAGATCGCGCCGGCGCGGAGGCCCTTGCGGCGCGCGAGCGCGAAGACGGTCGCCGCCTCCATCTCGATCGCGAGCAGGTTCGCCGCCTCCCAGTCGGCGACGAACTCGTCGCTCTCGTTGTAGAAGGCGTCGTCGGAGACGATGGGGCCGACGTGGACGTCCTCGTCGTTGGCCTCGGCGGCGTCGACGAGCGCGGAGAGCACGTCGTAGTCGGGGACGGCCGGATACACTTCGTCCTCGTAGCGCTTACTCGTCCCCTCCTCTTTGGCTGCGCCGTTCGCGACGATCATGTCGCCGATCTCCATGCCCTCCTGGAGCGCGCCGCAGGTGCCACACCGGACGAAGGTCTCGACGCCGACGCGCGCGAGCTCCTCGACGGCGATCGCGGCCGACGGCCCGCCGATGCCCGTCGAGCAGATCGTCAGCGGGTCGCCCTCGTAGGTCGCGTTGACGACCGTGTACTCGCGGTTCTCCGAGACGATCTCGGCGTCGTCACAGAGGTCCGCGATCCGGTGGACGCGGCCCGGGTCGCCCGGGACGATCGCGGTCTCGTGGACGTCGCCTTCCTCGATCAGCAGGTGCGGCTGTTTCGCCATACGTTCGACTGTAGCGGCCGACCGCAAAAACCGACCGGTCCCGTGCGCGGCGTCGATCCGCCGAGCGCCCTCGGTCGACCCTTTTTCCGAGCTTCTTCGTCGACCCTTCCCCGTCGGCGGTTCATACGCAGCCGTCGGAACTCCGTCGCCCCGTTTTGACATCCTCCCCGCCCTGAAGGGCGAGGATTCCCGAGCGTTGGGATATTACGGTTTGCAGTCTACCTGTTCCCTCGGGTGGAACGACCCGGAGGTTTGGTTGAACAGGAAGGCTACTGGCCGTGCCAAACGACCGTTACTCATATCCTCAGTCGGAAGGTTCTGAGTTATCTTTCTGCGAATGTTCACCGCACCGTTCACGTCCGCATTCATCGTCGCACCGCACGACGCACAGATATACAGGCCGCGCTCCACACGGTTCGCGTCTCGCTTCCGCCCACAGCATGAACACGTCTTTGACGTGTCCCGCTCGCTCGTGCGGTCTACCAGGATGCCGTGTTCTTCGGCTTTGTACTCAAGCAAACGAGTGAAGCGGTCGAACTCCCAGCCGTGAAGTTTCTTGTTCCCACGCTTGCCCCAGTTTCGAGACTCACCCTTCTCGTCTTCACGAATCTCGCTCAAGTCACCAACAGCGATGCGACAAACCTCGTGGTCGATGCACTGTTCAACGACGTGTTTGGCGAGCGCGTGCAAGAAGTGATCTTTCCGCCGCGAGAGTTTCTGACGGGCGCGAAAAGCACGCTTCGACGGTCCGTTCTCGCCCTCGGTGTCGTACTCGTCTCGCGTGAAGTAGTGCTTGTCCTGTTTCAACACGTTCCCCGGATACAACTCCGCATCTCCATCATCGTAAGCGATGGCGAGGTAATTCT
>NZ_WUAX01000006.1:60183-352247 GCF_009806985.1 Halorubrum sp. JWXQ-INN 858
GCGGTCACCGTTCCACACGGCTCGAACCTGCTGGATGTTCTCCACCTGTACATCGGGGCGGGTTTCGTACTCTGCGAGGATGAAGTCCGAGCGGTGGGTCTTCAGGTTGAAGCCCTTACTCAGTCGGAGTTGATCGTGCTTGGAATCGTGCTTGATACCCTTCTGCTTCCACGTTACGGTGGAGCGCGGGTGTTCGTCGCCGTGTTTGCGGTAGCCGGGTGGGTTGGCGTCCTCATCTCCGCGTTGGCGTGCTTTGTACCAACTAGTGAACGACTCAGCAAGCTCTTCGAGAACTCGCTGACTTGACTGAGAATGAAGGTCACTGTATCGTTCGTGTTCCTTGAGTTCGGATTTGAGTTCGCCGTCGTCGGGGATTTCCCCGTCGTCGTCCCACCGGCCCTGCGTGTAGTACCGGGCGACGTTCCACAGTTTCGATGCAGAGAACCCGCACTGGTCGAGGTCGCCACTCACCTGTTGGTGGTTGACGATTTTCGCTCGATACGTGCGGGTTGTCTCCAGCATCGGACTGTGTTCATAACTAGTTATGTGAATGTCTATATTAAAATCAACGACTGGGCGTGGAATATCCGGCAGCCCCATCGAGTGTGGTTGGTGGAGGAGTTGTCGGCTGTATCCCCGCCCTGAAGAGCGGGGTTTTAGCCTTGAATCTTCCATAAGCAGAAGGCGGCGCTTCGCCCGCCCCTTATAAGGGATCGGCGACGCGCTGCGGTCGCTTCTCGACCGCTGCCGGCGTTCGCTCCGCCCCGTCGTCCACCGGTCATCGCCACCACCGACCGTCCCCTTTTAGGTGGCCGCCCGCCCGGATCGGTGTATGAACGACGACAACGACGCGCCCGACGGTCCGGGGCTCGCCGCGGTGCTCTCGGCGGTGATCCTCTCGTTCGTCCTGGTCACGGGGGCCGGGCTGTTCGTGGCCGACATCAACTCGACGCAGGCGGTGCTCATCGGCGGGGTGTCGTCGGTCGTCGCCGCCATCGCGGCGACGCGGAGCGGTCGCCGGGCGGCTCGGTCCTGATCCCCGCCGAGACGCCGGTCGGCGGATTTTATAAGTACTCGTGCCCGAGGGTCGGTAATGCGATTCAGTCACGACCGTCGGGGACAGTCGGTCGTGATCGGGACGGTGATCCTGTTCGGGTTCCTGATCGTGGCGCTGGCGGTGTATCAGGCGCAGATCGTCCCACAGGACAACGCGCAGGTCGAGTTCGAGCACAGCCAATCCGTCGAGGGGGACTTCGTCGACCTCCGGAACGCGGTGTTGAGTGCCGGCCGATCCGGCGACGACCGCTCGACGTCGATACCGCTCGGGACGCGATACCCTCAACGGACGTTCTTCGTGAATCCACCGCCCGCCACGGGTCAGTTGTCGACGAGCGATCCCGGAGGGTTGCGGATCGAGAACGCGAGGGTCGATGCCGAAGGGAACGTCGCCGCGTACTGGACCGACCGGATCGACGAGGACGACGCCATCGCGTTCGACACGCGTTCGATCCGTTACGCGCCCGATTACACCGAATTCCGGAACCCGCCCGATCTCGTCTACGAACACTCCTTCGTCGTCGCCGAGTTCGACGACGCGGCGCTCGGACGCACCGGCCAGACTGCCGTGGATACGGATCGGAACCGGATCCGACTGACGGCGCTCGACGGGGACCTCAGGGAATCCGGCGTCGAGCGTGGGAGCGTCGACCCCGAGGTGCTCTCGCAGAACCGACGGTCGGTGACTCTCGAATCGGACGACGGCGGGCCGATCGTCCTCCGCCTTCCGACGGACGTCTCGATGGACCGTGCCGACGACCTCGTCACCGCGTGGGAGCGCCAGCTCGGAGAGGACGTTCAGGAGGTTACGGTCGCGGGCGGCGAGGTCAGGATCGAACTCGACGGCGACGACAGCTATCGCCTGGAGCTCGGAAAGGTCGGGGTCGGAACCGGCGCGACCGAGCCGGCGGCCGACGACCGCTACATCACCGCCGTCCCCTCACAGCGGGTTGCGGCCGTCGCCGAGGTCCGCGACCGGTACAACAACCCGGTCGAAGGCGTTGCGGTCGACGTCGACGTCGACGGGAGCCCCGTGGAGACGCTCCGCACCGACGACGACGGTCGCGTCGAGTACGTCCCCGACGGACAGCCGACCGTCGAGATGCGGATCAACGAGGGGGACGAAGACTGGGAGGAGCTCCGCTTCGACGCCGGTACCGTCGGAGCCGGCGGCGGTGGTGGGGACAACATCAACCCCGGCGAGAACTCGGACGTCGTCCTGAACGACGTCGGCGTCCGCGGCGGGCAGCGGACGGTCGACCTGCAGTTCCGGAACAACGCCGACGAGGACCGCGAGTTCCGGGAGATGGAGTTCACGCTGTACTACCGCTCACAAGGGGACACGCGGGAGTCGTTCACCGTCCGCGGCCCGGACGATACGGGCCAGGAGCTGACGCTTCGCGGCGGGTTCGTGGAGCTCGACGCGCCGTTCGTGATCCCGGCGGGCGGGACCGCGACGTTCACGATCGAGTTCGACGCGAACGCCCAGAACGACCTGCTCGGGGTGAGCGTCCGTGACGACCTGAACCGACAGGCGCTGTACCTCGCCGGGATCGAGGGATCGATCGACGAAGAGGACGACGACGTAAACGGCGGGAACGGTGGTGATGATGGCGACGCTCCCGCAGAGGCAATATTTGAATCCCTGTCCGCAACAGTAACAGACTCAGGCAGCTCCGGGATCAGAGAAGTCACATTTGATTACCAGCTCCCGGAAACCGCATCTGGCGTGGATTTCACGGTGACTGACGACAGAGGGGAAACAAACACTGAGACCGGATCTGGTGATACCGGCCCGCAGACTCAAGCGGTTAGCATTGATGCCTCTTCAGGTAATAATAGGCCAGTTACGGTAACCGCAGATATCGAGGGTGGCAGCTGTCAGACTGCTACTCTCGACGAGGTTGATTCCAACCCACTATATCCAGACGACTGGGAGCCGTGCTAGTTCGTATTTAATTGTGTGATCCGATCAAATAGTTCCACGATCGACGTAAACCCCTATCGACACACCCATAAGCCCACCTCATGAACAGCTATCCATGACCGCAGTGGGGATCGACGCCATCGAGATCCGATCGGGGAAGCTCAAGCTCGACCTGCCGAACACGTTCGCGCCGCAGAAGGGGGACGACCCGGAGAAGTACACGAAGGGGCTCGGCCTCAACAACTCCTCGTTCCCGGACGTCTACGAGGACATCGTCACGATGGGGGCCAACGCCGCCAAGTCGCTGATGGACCGCAAGGGGCTCGTTCCGGCCGACATCGGCCGGATCGACGTCGCCACGGAGTCGGCGTTCGACCACTCGAAGCCGGTGTCGACGTACATCGCGGGCTGTCTCGAGCAGGTGTACGACGACGACTTCCGGCACGCCAACAAGGGCGAGCGCAAGTTCGCCTGCGTGGCCGGCACGCAGGCGATCGACGACGCCTACAACTGGATCAAGGCGGGGCGCCACCGCGGGCGCGCGGCGCTCGTCGTCGCGACCGACACCGCGCTGTACGCCCGCGGCGACCCCGGCGAGGCGACGCAGGGCGCGGGCGCGGTGGCGATGCTCATCAGCGAGGACCCGTCGATCGTCGAGCTGTCGACCCACCAGGGATACGGCTCGATGGACGAGACCGACTTCCTGAAGCCGAACCAGCAGTTCCCGAGCGTCGACGGGAAGCGGTCGATGCAGGTGTACCTCGCCCGAATGCGTGAGGCGCTGGAGGACTACCAGTCCGTCGCGGGGAAGGTCCACCTCGACGACTTCGCGTACGCGCCGTTCCACACCCCGTTCCCGGGGATGGTTCGGAAGGCCGCCCTGCTCGCGTACCGCCACATCATCCGCGACACGGAGATCGAGGACGATCTCGCCGGCGAGATCGGTCGCCAGCCCCGCGAGGACGACTACGAGGACCGGGAGGCGTACGAGGCGGCGATCCGCGAGCACATGGACGAGCTGAAGACGACCGACGCGTACCAGTCGTGGTACGCCGACGCCGTCGAGCCGACCCTCGGGCTCTCCCGTGAGGTCGGTAACTGGTACACCGGCTCCGTCCACGTCGCCCGCGCGAGCGCGCTCCGCGACGCGATCGCGAAGGACCGCGACTTCGTCGGCGAGACGCTGCTCGTCGGCTCGTACGGCTCCGGCGCACAGGCGGAGATCCACGCGGAGACGGTCCGTGAGGGCTGGCGCGAGGAGATCGAAGGGCTCGATATCGACGCCCAGCTCGACGCTCGCTACGACCTCTCGTGGGAGGAGTACGAGGACGTCCACGACGTCCACGAGTACGACAAGGACGTCGAGCGCGAGATCGAGGAGTTCACCGCGCCGAGCGAGGAGTTCGTCTTCACCGGCTGGGGGCGCATGAACGAGCGGAAGTACGAGTACATCGCGTAGCCCTCGCCACGTTGCGAGCGCGGCTTCCCACCGCCGCCCACCACTGCCCGCCACCACTCACCGCCGCCCACCACTGCCCGCCACCACTCACCGCCGCCCACCACCGCCCGATCGCGTCGCCGTCGACGCGGCGTCCACCGTGAAAACGGCTCGCACGACGCCTCTCCAATACGATGGGTTTAAACGACTTTGGGCAGAATTCTTCCCCAATGGTAACCATCTACGACGTGCCGGCCGACGCCCTCATCGAGGAGCTCGCCGCACGACTCGAGGAGCGGATCGACGAGCCCGACTGGGTCCAGTTCGCCAAGAGCGGCTCCGGCAAGGAGCTCCCGCCGGAACAGGACGACTTCTGGTACGTCCGGTCCGCGAGCCTCCTCCGGAAGGTCGCCCAGAACGAGCCGATCGGCATCGAGCGGCTGGCGACGGAGTACGGCACGAAGAAGCGCGGCTCGAACCGCTACATCGTCCGCCCCGGCGAGCACTCCAGCGGCTCCCGAAAGCTCATCCGCGCGTCGCTGCAGGCGCTCGAGGAGGAGGGACTCGTCTTCACCGCCGCCGGCGAGGGTCGCCGGATCACCGACGACGGCGAGGCGTTCCTCTCGGAGGTCGCCGCCGACGTCCTCGAGGACCTCGACCGCCCCGAACTCGAACGCTACGCGTAACCGCCGACCGACGCCGGCCGTTTTCGTAACCCGTCGCCCCGACAGCGGCCGCGCCGTCCCCGGAACCCCTTTGAGGTGTCCGCACTCATCCTCGGGTATGATCGACGAGACGGTCGCCGAGATCCGGGCGATGCAGACCCACAGTACGTCGGTGGTGGCCGTGAAGGCGACGCGGTCGCTGGCGGAGCTGCTCGACCGCGAGTACATCACCGTCGACGAGTTCGAACGCGACCTCGAACACAACGCGGGCGTGTTACGCCGGTCGAACCCGTCACACGCCGCGCTCCACAATGCGATGCGTGAGGTCGAACGCTCCGTGGTCGGCGAGGTGTCGACGGTCGAGGCGGCCGCACAGCTGCTCGAGGACACGATCGAGCGCGTCGTCGCGGAGGTGGAGTCGTCGAAGGCCGCCGCCGCGGCCAACGCCGCCGAGCGGATCGCCGACGGCGACACGCTGCTCGTTCACGACTACTCGACGACGGTGTTGGAGTCGATCGAGACGGCGGCGAGCGAGGGCAAACACCTGACGGTGTACGTCACCGAGGCACGCCCGCGAACGCTCGGTCGGAAGACCGCGCGTGCGCTCGCGGCGATGGACCGGGTCGACGCTCGTATGGTCGTCGACAGCGCGATGGGATACGCGCTGCGCGGCTGTGACCACGTCCTGTTGGGGATCACCTGCATCACCGGCGGCACGTACTACAACCGCATCGGGACGTTCCCGCTCGTCGTCACCGCACGGGAGCTCGGCGTCCCGGTCACCGTCGTCGGCTCCGGCGCGAAGCGCATCGAGGAGTTCCAGTTCGAAAACGAGTTCCGCGACGCCGTCGAGGTGATGCGTGAACCCGTCGAGAACGTCACTATCGAGAACCCCAGCTACGACGCGACCCCGATCGGAATGATCGACACCGTGATCACCGACGAGGGAATCGAGGAAGCGTAACCGAGGCGGATAACCACGGGGATACCCCACGGTCGACAACTAGGCGGCGGATAACCAGGCGGTCGACAGCCAGGCGGTAGAAAATTAGGCTATCGACGACCATGGGTTCGTCGACCCGGACGACCCGCACGCTTTTGCACCCCCGTCCCCGAGGTCGCGTATGCAACGCGGTCGACGGAAACCGGACTGGCTCAAGTCACGACCGCCGTCCGGGAGCCGGTTCACGGCCATCAAGGAGACGCTTCGTGACCGGGACCTCCACACGGTCTGTGAGGAGGCCAACTGCCCGAACATGGGCGAGTGCTGGTCCGGGCGCGACGGCCCCGGGACGGCGACGTTCATGCTCATGGGCGACCGCTGCTCGCGCGGGTGTAACTTCTGTGACGTCGAGACGGGGGGGATGGAGGCGCTGGACCCGGCGGAGCCCGCAAACGTCGCCGACGCGGTCGCGGAGATCGGCCTCGAGTACGTCGTCCTCACCTCCGTCGACCGCGACGACCTCGCCGACGGCGGCTCCGAACACTTCGCCGAGACGATCCGCGAGATCAAGCGGCGTGACCCCGGGATCCTCGTCGAGACGCTGATCCCCGACTTCGCGGGTGACCCCGACGCCGTCGACCGCATCGTCGACGCCGGCCCGGACGTGATCGCCCACAACGTCGAGACGGTCGAACGGCTCCAGTGGCCCGTCAGGGACCGTCGCGCGAACTACGAGCAGTCGCTCGCCGTCCTGGACCGGATCGACCGCACCGCCGACGTCCACACGAAGACGAGCCTCATGCTCGGGGTCGGCGAGTACGACCACGAGGTGTACCGGACGCTCGGCGACCTCCGCGAGGTCGGCGTCGACGTCGTCACCTTCGGCCAGTACCTCCAGCCGTCGCGGTCCCATCTGGACGTGTTCGACTACGTCCACCCCGACGTGTTCGACGTCTGGCAGCGCGTCGCCGAGGAGGAGTTCGGGTTCCTCTACTGTGCGTCGGGCCCGATGGTACGGTCGTCGTACAAGGCCGGCGAGCTCTTCGTCGAGGCGCTCCTGCGTGACGGCCGCTCCGTGGCGGACGCCAGACGGCACGCGCGGGCCGCGGGCGGGGACTGAGCCGACGGTCGGAACGGATCGGAGGACTCGCTCCAAACGGTTCCCCGACATGTCGACCGAGACGTCCGATCCGCCGGCCGGCGGGAACGGATCGCTCCGCGGCAACGGTCGTTCTGTTCGCCTCCCTACAGCTCCGTGAGACCGAAGGGTTATTTATTATAGCACATACTGTAACGTGATACTCTTACACATGGTCGCATCAAACACGATCGATCGGGGGCGGACGTTACTCCGCGAGCAACCGGTGCTGGCGCTCGCGGGCGTCGCGGGTGCGGTGCTCGTCTTGGACCTCCTCGCCCGGCTCGCCGGCGTCGAGGTCCCGCTGGTCGGCGATCGGACGTTCGGGGGGTCGCTCGGGATGGGCCGGTTCGGTGGCCTGTTGTGGAACGGGATCATCGTCGGCCTCATCTTCGGGCTGGCCGGGATCGGCCTCTCGATGACGTACAGCATCCTCAATTTCGCGAACTTCTCACACGGTGACTTGGTGACGACGGGCGCGTTCACCGGCTGGGGGGCTGCCCTCTTGGTCGCCGGATGGGGCGTCGCCGACGTCGGTCACCTCCTCCTGGTTCGGCCCGGGAGCGGCGCGAACCCCAACGAGATCGGGGCGTCGATCGCCCAAGCGCCGCTGTCGATCCTGATCGGCGCGGCCGTCGCCGCCGTCGCGACCGTCGTCGTGGCCGTGGCGATAGACCGGGCGGTGTACAAGCCGATGCGGGACCGCGGCGGCATCGCCCTGCTCATCGCCAGCATCGGCGTCGCGTTGGCGCTCCGGTACGTGATCCAGTTCGTCTACGGGAGCCGGAACCGCGGCGTGACCTCGACGCAGGACGTCAACGCGACGGTGCTCGGGATCACCATCGATCTGCACGAGGCGACGCTCGTCCTCGTCGCCGCCGGGCTGATGCTCGGGATGCACCTCATGCTCCAACGGACCAAACTCGGGAAGGCGATGCGCGCGATGGCGGACAACAAGGACCTCGCGCTCGTGACGGGCATCCCGACCGAGCGCGTCGTCACGGCGACGTGGGTCCTCGGTGGGGCGCTCGCGGGCGTCGCG
Organism: Halorubrum sp. JWXQ-INN 858; assembly: GCF_009806985.1. Lineage (GTDB taxonomy): Archaea > Halobacteriota > Halobacteria > Halobacteriales > Haloferacaceae > Halorubrum. The sequence goes on from NZ_WUAX01000006.1 coordinate 68,393, forward strand.
GGCTACCTGTACGTGTTAGAGCGCGGGACCATCGAGTTCAACCTCGGCTGGTTCCTCCTGTTGTTCATCTTCGCGGCCGTGATCCTCGGCGGAATCGGGTCGATATACGGTGCGATCGCCGGCGGCTTCGTCATCGGCTTCGTCCACGAGGTGTCGCTGATCTGGGTCCCCTCGGACTTCAACGCCGCCGCGGCGTTCACGATCATGATCCTCGTGTTGTTGTACCGCCCGCAGGGGCTCTTCGGCGGGGTGACGACGGCATGAGCGCCGACGGCTCGAACGACCCGGACGCGGACGCGCCGGGCCCGGACGCCGAGGGGCCGAGCGCGGACGGCCCCGCCGACCTCGCGGCGTACCTCCGCGCGGAGGTCGCGGCCACCGACTTCCGGATCGTCGTCGCGACGATGCTCGCCGTCTACGCCCTATTCGCCGTGTTCACGCTCCTCGCCGGGGGCGGTCTCAACACGCTCGGCTCGACGTGGGTGCGGCTCACGTTCCTCTTTGCCGCCTACGCGATCCTCTCGTTGGCACTGAACCTCCACTGGGGGTACACGGGGCTGTTCAACATCGGGGTCGCGGGGTTCATGGGCGTCGGCGTGTACACGATGGCGGTGCTTTCGACCCCGCCGGACGCCATCTCCGGGATGGGGCTCGGCCTCCCGCTCCCCGTCGGCATCGTCGGCGGCATGCTCGCGGCGGCGCTGGTCGGACTGGTCGCCGCCGTGCCGGCGCTCCGCCTGCGCGCCGACTATCTCGCGATCGTCACCCTCGGCCTCTCGGAGATCATCCGGCTCACGCTCAACTCGGCGACGCTCTCCGGCTGGACGATAGCCACGTTCGGCTTCGGGACCGGCGGCGGCAGCGGGATCGACCTCCCGGCCCGCCCGACCGACGCGCTGCTCGACACGGTCGTCGGGACGGCGCTCGTCGACGTCCTCGACCCGACGATAACCGCGTCGGTGCTCAGACGCTCGCTGTGGGTCCTCGTGATGATCGGCTTCGTGATCGGGATCTACGTGTTGCTCGCGCGGGTCGGCAACTCGCCGTTCGGACGGGTGCTGAAGGCGATCCGGGAGGACGAGCTCGTCGCCCAATCGCTCGGAAAGGACACCCGATGGTTCAAGATCAAGGTGTTCATGCTCGGCTGTGCCCTGATGGGGCTCGGCGGGATCCTCTGGCAGGGCTCGCAAGGCTACGTCAGCCCGGACTCCTTCCGGCCGATCGTCACGTTCTACGTGTTCGTCGCGGTGATCATCGGCGGCTCCGGCTCCAACACCGGCAGCCTCGTGGGCTCGATCCTCTTCGTCGGCCTGCTGTTCGAGGGACCGCGGACGTTCGGCAACATCGTCTCCAACGCGGTGAGCCTTCCGAGCGCGCCCGGAACGTTCGCCGGGGCGGTCGCGCCGCTCGCCTCGCTCGACGTCACCCCGCTGCTGTCGTACCTCGTCGGCAACATCTCCGCGTTCCGCTTCATCCTGCTGGGCGTCGTGTTGATCCTCATCATCCAGAAGCGTCCAGACGGCGTCCTCGGTCACCGGACCGAGACGGCCGCCGCGATCGACCTCGATCGCCCCGCGGCGAACGGGGGTGGGAACGATGAGTGACGCGCCGTTGCAGGTGCGCGACCTCAAGAAGACGTTCGGCGGCATCGTCGCCGTCGACGGCGCGAGCTTCGAGGTCGAGGCCGGCTCGCTGACGGGACTCATCGGTCCGAACGGGGCCGGAAAGTCGACGACGTTCAACTGCATCACGGGCGCGCACACGCCCGACTCCGGCACCGTCGTCTTCCAGGGCGAGGATATCACCGGCCGGAGGCCGGACCAGATCGCCAACCGGGGGCTCGTCCGGACGTTCCAGATCGCCCGCGAGCTGGAGGAGATGACGGTCCTGGAGAACCTGATGTTGGCCCCGAAGGGGCAGCTCGGCGAGCAGCTGTGGCGGTCCGTGACGCCGATCGCTCGCGGGGAGGTGATCGAACAGGAGGCCGAGCTCCGCGAGCGGGTGTGGGAGACGCTCGACTTCTTCGAGATCGACCACATCGCTCACGACGAGGCGGGGACGCTCTCGGGGGGCCAGCGAAAGCTCCTCGAGATGGCCCGGGCGATGATGACCGACCCCGACCTGCTGTTGTTGGATGAACCGCTCGCGGGCGTCAACCCGACGCTCGAGGAGAAGCTGCTGGACCGGATCCACGAGCTCCGCGGTCAGGGGTACACGTTCCTGCTCGTGGAACACGACATGGACGTCATCATGGACAACTGCGAACACGTTATCGTCATGCATCAGGGGTCGGTACTGGCCGAGGGCGAACCCGAAGTCGTCCAGAGCGACGACCGAGTGATCGAAGCGTACCTGGGGGAGATCGACGTATGAGCGGCGACGACACGCCGTCCACGGAGGGCGTCTCCGCGAAACGCGATCCGACCGCGACCGCGCCGGAGAACGCCCTGCTACGGGTTCGCGACCTCGACGCCGGCTACGGCGACTTACAGATCCTCACCGACGTCGTCCTCGACGTCGGCGACGGCGAGTACGTCACCATCGTCGGTCCGAACGGGGCCGGCAAGTCGACGGTGATGAAGACCGTCTTCGGGCTCACGACGTATATGGACGGGACGATCACGTTCCAGGGGTCGGAGATCCATCGGCTCCCGCCGGAGCGGATCATCCACGAGGGGATCAGCTACGTCCCGCAGAACGAGAACGTGTTCGGGTCGCTGACCGTCGAGGAGAACCTCGAGATGGGCGCGTACATCCTCGATGAGGTCCCCGAAGAGCGGATCGAGGCGGTGTACGACCGGTTCCCGGTGCTCCGGGAGCGACGGGACCAGAAGGCCGGCACGATGTCCGGCGGACAGCGGCAGATGGTGGCGATGGGGCGTGCGCTGATGCTCGATCCCGACCTCCTGTTGCTCGACGAGCCGTCGGCCGGACTCGCGCCCGACCTCGTCGACGACATGTTCGACCGGATCGACGCGATCAACGACGACGGGACGGCGGTCCTGATGGTCGAGCAGAACGCGAAGACCGCGCTTCGGCGGTGTGACCGCGGCTACGTGCTGGCTCAGGGCGAGAACAGCTACACGGACACCGGCGACCGGCTGCTGGCCGACGAGCGGGTCCGCCAGCAGTTCCTGGGCGGGTGAGGTCGCGGTCTGGCTTTGAAGCAGCCGTTCAGGTGACGCGGCCGGCTCTGCGAGGAGTTGTCCGTTCGTCGCGGCCGTCTTTTCAAGTGGTCTCGTGAGCGCCGTCGTCGTCGGACGTCCACCGTCTCGGTGGGGTCCGTCGCCACGACACCGCAAAAAACGTGGAAGTGCGTGCGCGTCAGTTCTCGAAGTCGATCGTCCGCTGGACCTCGATGACGCCGTCGATGAACCGGCTCACGTCGTAGGCGACCGCCACCATGTCGCCGTTGTCGTCGAAGTCGACCGACGAGGACGCGCCCTGGTAGTTGACCTCCTCGCCGTCGGCGATCATCTCGACCGCCTCGTCGAGGTTCTCCGGTCCGACCTCGGTGCCGGGTTCGTTCGCGACCTCGCGGATGTTGTCGCGGATCGCGGTGCCGTCCGCCTCGTCGCCGCCCGCGGCGACCGTCGCGAGGGCGATCGCCGCGGCGGCGTCGTAGGCGTGGCTGTTGAACACGCCCGGCTCCGCGTCGAACTCCTCCTCGTACAGGTCGGCGAAGAAGTCGGCCCCGGGGCCCGCCGCGCTCGGCGCGGTCCCCCAGACGTCGTTCATCGAGTTGCCGACCTCGTCGGGGAGGGTGCTGTCGATCAGGCCGTCCGGCACGACGATCTCGCCGTCCCAGTCGTCGGCGTAGTTGCCGTAGTAATCACGGAACAGCGTGATCCCCGACTGCGGGAACCCGACGATCATCAACGCGTCCGGGTCGTCCTCGAGGGCCTCGCCGATCTGTGAGGTGTACGTGGACTGTTCCGGCTCGAAGGAGACGCGGTTGAGGACCTCGCCCCCGAGGTCCTCGAACCCCTCCACGAACGTCTCCTCGAGCGCCTGTCCGTAGTCGTCGTTGAGGAACAGCGTGCCGGCCGTGCTCGCACCGATGTCCTCGTCCGCCACCTGCGCCATCACCGGGCCTTGGAGCGCGTCGCTCGGACACGTCCGGAAGATGTAGCCGTCGTCGTCGAGGTCCGTCACCGCGGGCGCGGTCGACGACGGGGAGATCCCGACCACCTGGTTCGGGATGAACACCTGACGGGTCACCTGGAGGTTGACGTTCGAGGACGTCGGGCCGACGACGGCGGGATAGCCGGCGTCGACGAGGTTCTGTGCCGACGAGATCCCCGCCTGTGGGTCGGTCTCCGTGTCGCCCGTCTGGACGTCGAAGTCGTAGCTGTCACCGAGCTGGCGCTCGACGAGCAGCGCGCCGTCCCGGATCGCCGGGCCGAGGCTGCCGAGGTCGCCGGTTTCCGGGGTGAGGACGCCGTAGCGGATCGTCCCGCCGTAGCCGACGTCGTCGCCCCCGCCGTTACCGTCGTCATCACCACCGTTGCCGTCGTCGCCACCGTTGCCGTCGTCACCGTTGCCGTCGTCGCCGCCGAGACAGCCGGCGACCCCGATCAGTCCCGCAACGCCGGTTCCTTTGATGACCGTTCGGCGATCGATGTTTCGTGCCATACTCTGACAAGCAAGGGTGGATATAAAGGTTTAACGCGAAGTTCGGCTGCACGGTCGTGGTCCTCACGCCGGTGCCGTCCCGATCGGAGAAAACGAATCCGCCCGCCGGCGTCCGTGTCAGTAGCCCTGCGCGTTGCCGTCCTTCCGCGGCTCGGTCGCCGCGGAGAGCACGCCCGCCTCGTTCCGGGCGATCTGTGCGCCGCCGAACACGTTCGGCGACAGGGTCCGGACGTCGTGGTCCCTCCGAACGAGCTTCGCGGCGACGTCGTCGTCGAACTGGGGTTCGAGCGCGAGCGAGCCGTCCTCGCGGTAGCGCCAGCGCGGCTCGTCGAGCGCGCGCTGTAGCGGCATCCCGTAGTCGACGACGTTCGAGATCACCTGTACGTGTCCCTGCGGCTGCATGTAGCCGCCCATTACGCCGAAGGCGGCCCAGTCGTCCTCGGCGAACTCGACGAGCCCCGGGATGAGGGTGTGGAACGGTCGCTTGCCGGGTTCGAGCCGGTTCGGGTGGTCGGGGTCGAGCGAGAACGAGGAGCCGCGGTTCTGGAGCGCGATCCCGGTGTCGCCGGCGACGAGCCCGGAGCCGAACCCGGCGAACCGCGAGTTGATGTACGAGACGACGTTGCCCTCGTCGTCGGCGACGGTGAGCAGGACGGTATCGGCGTCCTCGGCGTTCGCGTCGGGGACGCCGAACGTCACGTCGTGGTTCGCCTCCTCGCCGACCGCCGCGGCGCGCTTCTCGGCCCAGGCGGCCGACGCGAGCGGGGGGTGCTCCTCGTAGTCCGGGTCGGTGATGTAGCGGTGGCCGTCGTGGAAGGCCAGCTTCATGGCCTCGGAGAAGTAGTGGACGCGCTCGGCGGAGTCGTAGTCGTACTCGCCGGCGCCGAGCTCGGCCGCGATGTTGAGCGCCTCCAGCGCGATGAGCCCCTGGTTGTTCGGCGGGAGCTCGTACACCTCCGCGCCGTTGTACGTCGTCGAGACGGGCTCCGGCCACTCGACCTCGAACGCCGCGAGGTCGTCGACGGTCATGAAGCCGCCCTCGGCCTGCACCTCCGTCGCGATGGCGTCGGCGATCTCTCCCTCGTAGACGACGTCAGCACCCTCCTCGGCGATCAGCTCCATCGACCGGCCGAGCTTCGGGAGCGTGACGTACTGGCCGACGCTCGGCGACTCGCCGTCGAAGAGGTACGCGTCGCGGGCGTGGTCGCTCTCGAACAGCTCCTCGCCGTGCTCCCACTGTGCGGCGACGACCTCGCTGACCGGGTACCCCTCGGTCGCGTAGCGGATCGCCGGCCGGAGGAGTCGATCGAGCCCGAACTCGCCGAACCGCTCCGCGGTCGCCTCCCAGCCGCGGGCGGTGCCGGGGACGGTGGCGGCGTGTGCGCCCGTGTCGGGCATCTCGGCGTCGGCGGGGTCGTCGACGTCGCTGTCCTCGTCGTCGGCGATCGCCTCGCGGACGTTCTCGATCGTCGCGTCCGCCGGCGCGCCGCCGCAGGCCCGCATCGCGCCGACGTCGCCGTCGGCCGTCTTGTACAGCGCGAACACGTCGCCGCCGATCCCCGTCGAGGTGGGCTCGACGACGTTGAGCGCCGCCGCGGTCGCGACGGCGGCGTCGAACGCGTTCCCGCCCGCGCGGAGGATCTCGATCCCCGCTTCGCTCGCGAGCGGTTGGCTCGTGGCGACGACGCCCCGCGGTCCGTACACGGTCGACCGGCGAGAGTTGAACCGATCTAAGTCTGGATCCATACGCGTCCGTGGCGTGCGTTCCGGGTAAGTAATTACCCGAAATAGTTTGGTGTTGCCGCTTTCGCGACGACGGCGCGCCCGACGAGCCGGGTCGTCGGTCGAGCGAATCCCCGCTAGTGCGGCCGAAAACGACTTGTGGGCCCGCGCCCAATCGACGGTATGCGCGAGGTGACACTCCGGATCCGACACCACGGCGAGCCCGAAAGCGACCTCAGTGCCCGCTATCCGGAGGTCACCATCCGGTCGGTCTCGTCGATGACGGGACGGACCACGGAGCGGAAACGGATCATGGAGTTCCGGGGGCCGAGCGAGGACATCGAGGCGTTCCTGGCGGATTTCCGCGAGGCGGACGCCGTGCTCGAGGCCGAACCGCTCTCACCGCTTACGGACGGCCACGTCTACGTCGCGGTCGTCATCGACGCCAGCCGGTGGGACAGCATCACGGAGCGGCTCACCGACATGGGGATCCACTACCGGATGGGGACGACCATCAGCGCGGGGATCGAGCGGTGGACGCTGTATCTGGACCGCGACGCCGACCTCTCGGCCGTGATACGGGCGTTGGAGCGCGGCGGCAACGACGTCGAGCTCGCCCGCAACGTGGAGCTATCGGAGATCGACCGCCCGCCACAGCTGGAGCTCACCCGCTTTCTCGACGACCTGACGGACCGCCAGCGCGAGGTGCTCTCGACGGCGATCGGCCTCGGTTACTACGAGCACGGCGGCGGGGTCGGCGTCGAGGACGTCGCCGCGGCGCTCGACCTCGGCTCGACGACGGTGTGGGAGCACCTCTCGCGCGCGGAGGCGAAGGTGATGGCCGGGCTGGCCGACCAGCTCGACTGACGCGGGAGCGCTACTCCTCGTACGGCCAGCGTCCCCCGATCCGCAGCTCCTGGACGTAGCCGTCGTCGATGGCGTCCCGGACCTCCTCGCGCGACCGGTGCGGGATCGTCACGTCGTCGCTCGCGAACCGATACGTCGCCTCCGCGACCAGCGTCGCGACTTCGCGGAGGTCGCGCGGGTCGAGCTTGTCGAGCGTGTCGGCGTGGGTGTGCCCCCAGCCGCGGCCCGACTGCTCGGAGGTCGTCGACGTCATCACCGACGGGATTCCCTCCTGGACGAACGCCCACTGGTCGCCGTGCGGCGAGATCGTGTCGCCGGTCGACAGCTCCGCGGCGAACGCCGCCGCGACCGACTCGAAGACGGCCCCCATCTCCTCGAACCCGTTCGTGCCGACGCGCAGGTTCCGCGAGTTACACGCCCCGTCGAGGTTGACGACGCAGGCGATCTCCTCGTGGGGGATCGTCTCGGCGGCGTGGTACGCGCCCCACAGGCCGACCTCCTCCGACCCGAAGGTGATCAGGTGAACGCGGGTGTCGAGGTCGTCCTCGACCGTCTTCAACAGGCGGCCGACCTCCGCGACGAGCGCGGAGCCCGCGCCGTTGTCGTTCGCGCCGTCGCTGACGTCGTGTGCGTCGACGTGGGCGGTGAGCAGCACGGCCTCGTCGGTGTCGGGTCCGACGTCCGCCACGGCGTTCACGGACGTCGTCGGCTCGTTCCGGCAGTCGACCTCGATCGTCAGCTCGGGAGGATCGCCCGCGCCGGCGTCGGCCTCGTCGGCGAGCCGCGACAGCCGCGCGCCGACTTCCTTGCTGATCCCGACGGCGGGGATCGGCCCCGGCCGATTGTGGTAGCCGATCTCGCCGGTCGGCGGCAGCGCCCCCTCGATGTGGTTCCGGAAGACGAACCCGATCGCCCCGTGCTCGGCGGCGTTGACGTACTTCTCCATCCGGTGGAGCCAGCGGTCGTGCGTCTCCGGCGTCCGCGAGGAGGCCATCGCGATCGCCCCCTCGAGGTCCCCCGCGGCCGCCTCGAACTCCTCGTAGGTGCCGTCGCCGACGTCGACGAGCGGTGCAGTCACGTCCCCCGCCGGGGTGCCCGGCAGCGCGATCACGTCGTGGCTCCCCTCGTGGCGGCGTTCGACGGGGCCCGACACCGACAGCGCGGAGTCACCGCGCCACCAGCCCGGGATCTCGAACTCGTCGAGCCCGGCGTTCCGCAGCCCCGCCTCCTCGTACGCCTCGACGATCCGCTCCGCGCCCCGGCGCTCGCCCGCCGACCCCGCCATCCGGTTCCCGATGTCGGTGAGGTCCGTGAGGATCCGCCACCCGAAGTCACTCGTTCGCGCGTTGCCGACGACGCCGTCCGGTAGCTCGACCATACGTCGGGGTCGGGCGGGGCGGAAAAGGCGTTGTGGGAACCGGCGGTTTCGTGGGCGGCGCTCGCGACCGACTCGGCGATCTCGGGTCCGGCGGTGAGTGATCAGCCGTGGTGGGTTCGAACGAGGGCCACTCAGACGGGGTCGGCCTTCGTCACCTCGATCACGACGTCGTCGGGGTCGACGCCGATCCGCGCGAACTGCGTCCGAACGTGTTCTTTCGCCGCCGTCACGGCCTGGTCCCGGGTGTCGAAGCCGCGCGCCATCGGTTCCTCGAAGGCGACGCGGATCTCCGTGTCGTCGACGACCAGCGCCGAGCCGCCGCTTTCGACCTGGTAGAAGGAGTCACACACCCACACGTACGGGGCGTCCTCGTCGGGCGACCCCTTGTACGTGGGCGGCTCCTCGCCGCGCTCGAACACGGTGCCGGTGAGGTCCGTCCCGCCGCCGCTGCCGCGAACGAGTATCATACCCGTCGTACGGGACAGGCGGGTAAAAGGGTCCCGTGCGTCCCACTGTCGCCCCGGTCCCACCGACGCGGGGAAACCGCTTTCCACCTGGCACTCAGTGGGTCGGGTATGACCTTGGAGGACTTCACCGACTTCTCCGGCGAGGCGGACGGCGACGACTCCGGCGACCCCGCGGAGTTCGGTGACCCCAATGACTCCGGCGACGCCGCTGCCAACGGCGCTGACGCCGCCGACGCCGCGACCGAAAGCGCCCCCGCCGCGTCCGAGTCCGCTCGCGGCGTCGGGGAGGACGTGACCCGTTCCGACGACGCGTTCGCGGACTACGACGTCGAGCCCGCGGGCGACGACGCGGGGCTCGGCGTCGTCTCCGTCTCACAGGGGCTCCGCGTCGCCGAGGACGCGGAGGAGACGTCCCTGAAGTCGTTCGTCACGACGGGCAACCGGGAGGCGGTCCGGCTCGGAAAGTACCTCGTGATCCCGTATCCGGACGGCGAACGGCTGTTCTGCCGGATCACCGGGCTCGAGTACGCCCAGGAGTTCCAGTCGGACGACGCCACGGAGATCCACGCGCGCAGGCAGATGCGCCGGGACGACTTCTCCGAGCGCGACTACAAGTTCATGGCCGAGCTGGAGCCGATGTCGGTCGTCTACGCCGACGGCGACGGACTGAGCCGCCGCATGACCGACCGCGTCCCGAAGCCGGGCGCGCTCGTCGAGGAGGCCGCCGACGCCGAGGAGATCAAGACCGGGCTGAAGATCCCCGGCGAGGGCGTCTTCCTCGGGCACCTCTCGGTCGGCGGCGAGAAGGTCCGGACCGCGGCCCGTCCCCCCACCGTCGACTATCGGGTGAAGGACGACTACGGCGACGGCGACCCCCTGGCGTTCCGGCACACGCTCGTCGCCGGCGGCACCGGGTCGGGGAAGACCCACGCCTCGAAGAACGTCCTCCGGCAGTACCTCGACGCCGACCGGACCTACCCGATGGACGACGGCCGGGAGGCGCGGATGGCCGTGGTGCAGTTCGACCCCCAGGACGAGTACGCACAGATGCACGACGACAACCCCGACCTCGACGCGGGGTTCGCCCGCCGGCTTGACCGCGAGGGGGTCGCCTACGGCGGGCACGAGGACACGGTCGCGCTCGTCCCCAAAGTCGCGGACGCGACGTACCCCGGCGAGGGCCACCGCGCGGAGCGGGTCGAGTTCACGATCCCGTTCTCGCTCGCCCGGGACATGCCGTGGCTCGTCGCCGGGAGCGGGCTCAACGACAACCAGTACCCCGCCCTGTTGACGCTCCTCAACCGCTTCTTCCGCGACTACGGCGACTCCGGGACGTACCGGCAGTTCCTCTCGTACCTCGACGACCCGGCGTTGAAAGCGGAGCTCGACGAGTCGGGACGGGTCCACGAGGCGACCTTCGACGCCGTGAAACGCCGGGTGCGGGGGGTACCGAGCGGCGTGTTCGACGCCGACGCGACGCCGATCACGGAGCTCGACCACACGCTCGTCCGGCCGGGCGGACTGACGGTGATCCCGACGTATCACCTCCCGACGTCCAGACAGAAGGAGATCGTCGTGCTCGCGGTCGCGGCGCTGCTCATCGACGACAAGCTCTCGAACGACCCGGACAGCGACCGGATCAAGGAGACGCCGCTGCTCGTGGGGATGGACGAGGCGCACAACTTCCTCGCGGACGCCGACAACGTACAGGCCCACAAGGTCGTGGAGAAGTTCACGGAAGCGGCCAAACAGGGCCGCAAGGAGCGGCTCGGGCTGTTCCTCATCACGCAGGACCCGCAGGACGTCGCCGAGTCCGTCTTCAAGCAGGTGAACACGAAGGTCGTCCTCAACCTCGGCGACGAGGACGCGATCAAGAGCGTCAACATCCCGACGAACCTCGCGGGGAAGGTGCCGTACATGGAGAAGGGGCAGATGGTCGTCTACTCGCCGGACAACTCCGAACCCGTCGAGCTGATCGGGCTGTCGACCTGTGTGACTCGCCACGACTGACGGGAGCCCGCCACGACTGACGGGAGCCTGCCACGACTGACGGGAGCCTGCCACGACTGACGGGAGCCTGCCACGACCGACCGCGCTGGCTCGTGCCGACACGACCTCGTCCCGGGTCGCCGGGACGCCCGCCTTTTTGTCCGCTCCGTGACAACGGTCGTTCATGACCAAACGGATCCTCGTGGCGATCGACGGGTCGGACGCGGCGGTCGACGCGCTCCGCTTTGCGGCGACCGAGTGGCCCGACGCCGAGCTGACGGCGCTCCACGTGATCAACCCCGCGGACTCGACCTCCGGAGCCGAGGGCGGGTTCCCGGGCGCGATAGACCAGTGGTACGACAGCGCGAAGGCGCGTGCCGATCGGATCCTCGCGACCGCGGCCGACGCGGTCGACCGCGACGTCGCGACGCGGCTGGAGGTCGGCCGCCCAACCCCGACGATCCTGCAGGTCGCCCACGGGGAGGGCGACGACGAGGACCCGGCGGACCCGTTCGACCACGTCGTCCTCGCCAGCCAGGGGCGAACCGGCCTCTCGCGAGTCCTGCTCGGCAGCGTCGCCGAGGGCGTCGTCCGGCGCGCCGAAGTCCCCGTCACGGTCGTTCGCTGAGGGGCCCGAACCCGCCGCGAGTGGCCGCTTGCGCCGACGTAACTGAAGCCGTCGCCCGCGGCAAGACGGACGCCGTCGGCGTCGTTCATGTCGCTGCGGCCCGTAGCGATTTCCGATGGAGTTCACAGACGTCGTCGACGCGCGACGGTCCGTACACGACTACGCCGACGAGGACCTCGACCGGGAGACGATCGAGGCGATCGTCGAGGCGGCGACGACGATGCCGTCCAGTTACAACCTGCAGCCGTGGGAGTTCCTCGTGCTCACCGAGGACGCTGACCGCGAGCGCCTTCGGGAGGTCGCGTACGGGCAGGCCCACGTGACCGACGCGCCCGTCGCCGTCGTCGTGCTCGGGAACCTCGACCCGGCCGCCCACGTCGATCGGGTCCTCGACGACCAGGTCGAGAAGGGGTACCGCGACGAGGCGGGCGCGGCGGCGGCCCGCGAGACGATCGTCGGAATGCGCGAGTATCCAACGGCCGAGCGGCGCGTGTGGGCCGCGAAGTCGACGTCGCTGGCGGCGATGGGGCTCATGCTCGCGGCCCGCGACCGCGGCGTGGCCACCTGTCCGATCGGCGGGTTCGACCCGGAGGCGCTCCACGAGGCGTTCGACGTCCCCGACGGGTACGAGCCGGTCATGCTCGTCACGATGGGGTATCCCGCGGCGGACGCCGCCGACGAGGAGCGCCCCCGGAAGCTCCGTCGCCCCGTCTCGGAGGTCGTCCACTACGGCTCGTTCGATCCCGACGGCGGTGCCGACGGGGCCGACGGCGCGCTCGCCGGGACGGAAGCGACGACCGACGACTGAGGGTTGACGACTGAGGATCGACGACTGAGGATCGACGATTGAGGGTCGACGATCGACGCCCGACGACCCTTTTAAGCGTTGACGCACGTATCCCCCGCCATGCCCTCCGAGAGCGACGCTCCCGGCGACGGTACCGTCGCCGAGCGTTCCGACGAACCCGGCACGGAAGCGGTGGAGTGGGGACTGGTCCGCTACGACCGGCTCCGCTCCGTCCTCGCCGGGGTCGGGGCGATTCTGGTGGTAGCGATCGCCGCCTTCGTGACGCTGTTCGTCGTCCGGTTCTCGGCTGCGATCGTGAGCGCCGCACTCGCCGGCACGCTTCCGACTCCGAGCGGTAGCGTGTGGGTCCTCGTACTGCTGTTGCTCGTCGGCGGTCCGCTCTCGCTCGTGTACGTCCTCATCGGCCTCGACCGATCGACGCCGGAGGGACGGTCGAGCCTTTATAAGGGACTCGACGGGTTCCGGGCGATCCCGCGGGACCTCCGGCCGGGCTGGACGGTGGCCGGGGCGGCCGCGCTCGGGGCGGTCTGGTGGGGCGGCCCCTCCTGGCTCGTCACGAGCCTGTGGCTGTTGTTCCCGATGATCTGGTTCGTTCCGCTGATCGCGGGCTACAGAGGGACCACCGTGCGGGTCGACCCGGTCGACCGCACCGTCGAGCGGGCGGTCGTCTCAAGCGACCGCACCGCCACCGACGACCTCGACGCGGTCGTCCGGACCCGGCGGATCGACCTGCCGTGGACGACCGTCTTCGTGCTCGCGTTCCGGGGCACCGAGTGGTACCGGTCGACGCCGTGGCTGTTCGTTCCGACGGCCCGCGCCGACGAGGTCGAGCGCGTCCTCGCCGCCGCGCTCTCGCGCAGCGACGGTCCCGATCGGGCGGGCGTCCCCCAGCGCGTCGTCCTCGCGCTCGTCGGCGGGAGCGCGCTGTTCGTCGGGCTCGCGCTGGCGCTCGCCGCCGACGAGAGCGCCGGCTGGGCCCTGGCGCTCGTCGCGTCCCCGATCAGCCTCCTCTTTTTCGCGCTGGCCGCCCGCCTCTGAGGAGGGTGTGTCTGACGGTACCATGCACCTCAAATACCGTCGGCACGTAGAGAGGATATGGACTCGAAACGTCTCGACGCCGCTCTGGCGGCGGAGTTCGGCGGCACCCGCGCGGAGCGCCGGGCGGTCGTCCGGGCGGCCCGCGACCTCGCCGACTCGGGGAAGCCGTCGCGCGACCGCGGGCACGCGCTGACCGTCCCCGGCGTGGTGAGTCACCTCTCGGACGCGCCCGACGACGCGTCCCTCGTCGACCGGTGGAACTGGTGGATGGGCGCGCTCGACACCGCCTACGGCGGCTACGACTACTTCACCGTCCGGTTCCTCGAAGGCGACGAGGAGGCGGGACTCCGTCGGTAGCGTCCGATCGACTGTCGAGTGCCAAGCGACGATCGTCAGGCGTCGAGCGCCGATCGTCAGTATCGACTGCGGTCCGAGGCCGCATCGTCCACCGACCCCCGACGCCTTCCTTTACTTTCACTTTCACCCCGCGCATGGCTCGCTTATAGGGTGTCACGCGGCCGATGAGGTGGTATGAGCACGCGAAGCCAGGACGCGCCCCGCTACGCCGCGCCGACGCGCGTCGACGTGACGGAATGCCGCGCCGACCGCATCGCCGACCGCGCCCGCGCGAACCGCGTCGGCGGCAGCGAGGTCCACCTCGAGCGACGGGGCGGTCGCACCTTCCTCGTCACGTCGCCGAGCGACGGTCGACGCTGACGGTCCGGCTCGACTATCGCTGACGGTCCGGCTCGATTGTCGCTGACGGTCAGGCTCGATTGTCGCTGACGGTCAGGCTCGACTGCCGCCAACGGGGCGGAGGGGCGGCCGTTGGGGAGCGTCGACGCGACGCCGCGGCACACGCCGCGTTAGACGACGCGGTTCCGCATCGCGTCGAGGTCGCCCGCCCGCAGCGCCTCGTAGTTCGTCGTCACGATCTCGCGCCACCGCTCCGGTTTGTGCGGCGACGAGCCGGCCATGTGCGGCGTGACGAGCGCGTTCGGCAGGTCCCACAGCTCGGAGTCGGGCGGGAGCGGCTCGGTCGCGAACGTGTCGAGGCCCGCCCCGCGGATCCGTCCGTACTGTAACGCCCTGATAAGGGCCGGCTCGTCACAGAGCTCGCCCCGGCCGATGTTCACGATGACGGTGTCCCGTCCCATCACCCGGAACTCGTCGTCGCCGATCAGGCCCGCGGTCTCGTCGGTCAACGGGCACGCGAGGACGACGTAGTCGCTCCGGCGAAGCAGCGTGTGGTAGTCGTCCGCGGCGATCGCCTCGTCGACGACCGGGGGCATCGAGTCGAGGTCGCGTTTCGTCCCGAGCACGGTGGTTCCGAGCGCCGAACACAGCGTCGCGATCCGGGTCCCGATCGCGCCGACGCCGATCACGCCGACCGTCCGCCCGCGCAACTCCCCGCCCTCGACGCGCCGCCAGCGGTTCGCCTCGGCGTTCGCCATCGCCTCGTCGAGCCGGCGCTCGAACGTGAGCAGGTACCAGAGCACCTGCTCGGCGATCGGCTCGGCGTGGATCCCCGAGGAGTTGGTGACGACGACGCCCGCGTCGGCGAGCCGGTCGAGGTCGAGGTGGTCGACGCCGGCCGAGACGACGTGGAGCCACTCCAGCGACGTCGCCCGGTCGATCAGCTCGTCCGGGAACCGCCCGGTGACGACGATCCGCGCGTCGGCGATGGCCGACCGCGTCTCGTCGGGGGAGCGGGCGACACGAACCGACCCGGCTATCGGCCCGGAGAGCGCGTCCTGCAGCGACGACGCGCGATCGAGGCCGAGGTGGTGGGTCAACAGCACGTCGGGTGCGTCCATACGACTCCCTGTTTCGGGACACGCTTAAAAGGGTCCGTGCCGGACATCGGCACGCCGAAACGCGCTTAATAGGGCTGTGCGGGTTCGGTACGGCGGTACGACGCTACGTCGAGACGACCGCGACGCGAGCGCGGTCGCGCCTCAGGGTTCCAGCCGGTTCGGGTCGCGCGGGAACATGATCGCTTCCTTGATGTTGTCGAGCTCGGCGACCTGCTGGACGAGCCGGTCGATGCCGAGCCCGTAGCCGCCGTGGGGCGGCGTCCCGAAGCTCAGCGCCTCGAGGTAGAACGAGAAGTTCGCCTCCTCGACGCCCTCCTCGGCCATCACCTCGCGCATGACGTCGACGTCGTGCTGGCGCTGGCCGCCCGAGGAGAGCTCCTGACCCTTGTAGATCAGGTCGAACTTCCGCGAGGCGATCCCGTCGCCCTCGACGTCCTGCATGTAGTAGAACTTCTCGTCGGGGTAGCCGACGACGAAGATGGCCGGGTGGCCCTGCTCCTCGAAGTGCTCGCCGAGGAGCTTCTCGCCCTTCGTGTCGAGGTCCGTGGGGTCCTCCGGGAAGTGGCCGTACTCGTCCTCGAGCAGGTCGAGCGCCTCGTCGAACGTGATCCGCGGGAACGCCTCCTCCGGGACCGTCAGGTCGACGTCGAGCTCGTCGAGCTCGCGTTCGGCCCCTTCGGCGACCGCCCGAAGCGCGTAGCGCAGCGACTCCTCCTGGACGTCCATCACGTCGTGGTGGTCGTCGATGTACGCGAGTTCGACGTCGAACATCGCGATCTCCGAGACGTGTCGGGACGTCGCGAAGTCCTCGGCGCGGAACGCCGTGCCGTTCTCGTACACGGCCTCGTAGCCGGCCGCCATCAGGATCTGTTTGTACAGCTGCGGGCTCTGTGAGAGGAACGCGTCGCGGTCGTAGTAGAGGATCGGGAACAGCTCCGCGCCGCCCTCCGCGCCGCCCTTCGAGATGCGCGGCGTCTTGATGTCGACGAACCCCTCGTCGTCGAACCACTCCTCCATCGCGGTCATCAGCTTCGAGCGCAGGGTGAACACCGAGAGGACCTCGGGCTTCCGGAGGTCGAGCGCACGGTTGTCGAGCCGGGTGGAGAGGTCGACGTCGATGTCCTTCGAGATCTCCAGCGGGAGCGGCGAGTCGGCCTCGTCGAGCACCTCGTAGGCGGTCGGCGCGAGCTCGACGCCGCCGGGAGCCTGGTCGCTCTCGAGCGGTTCGCCGACCACTCGGACGACGTCCTCCGCGCTCGCGTCCTGGACGGCCTCGAACAGCTCCGGCTCGCGCTCCTCCTTGAACACGACCTGGATGAGCCCCTCGCGGTCGCGAACGATGAGGAAGACCAGCCCGCCCAGGTCGCGGATCTCGTGTACGTGCCCCGCGATGGCGACCTCGTCGGCGTCCGGTTCGACGTCTACGGTGTGAATACGCTCGATCATAGGAGTAGTGAGTTACCTGCTACTGGCCGGGCGTCCGTCATAGACCTGTCGTCTCGGCGTCGACCGTGGGGTCCGTACGGGGGTCGCGACGCCGTCGAGACGTGGCCGTAGATGGGTTGGGGGAGACGCTAGCGAGGCAGTCGAGAGACGCCGCCGAGACGGTCTGAAAACCGACGAACGCTCGGGGAAACCGGCCCGTTCCGACCGCCTACTGGAACCCGATACGGCCGGAGCCGGTGTCGCGCATCGCGTCCCGTCCGCCGCCCTTGAACTCCCGCTCGACGTCCTCGTAGTACGAGAGGAGGTCCTCGGTGATCGTCGGCCGGACCGACTCCATCGCTCGCCGGAAGTGTTTCATCTCCACCTCGGTCGCGTCGTCGTCGTCGCGGAGCGCCTCGATCGCCGCCTCCCGCGCGATCCCCTCGAGGTCGGAGCCGACGTAGCCATCGGTGATCTCCGCGATCTCCCGCAGGCTGACGTCCGGCGCGAGCGGCGTCTCCGCCGTGTGGATCTCGAGGATCTGTTCGCGGCCGCCCTGGTCGGGCTGGCCGATCATGACGAGCCGGTCGAACCGGCCGGAGCGCAACAGCGCGGGGTCGATCATGTCCGGACGGTTCGTCGCCCCGATCACCATCACGTCGCCCATCTCCTCTAACCCGTCGAGCTCGGTGAGGAGCTGGTTGACGACGCGCTCGGAGACGTTGTTGCCCATCTCCTGCCCGCGGGAGGGCGCGAGGCTGTCGAGCTCGTCGAAGAAGACGATCGTCGGGCTCACCTGCCGCGCCTTCCGGAACGTCTGACGGATCGCCTTCTCGGACTCACCGACCCACTTCGAGAGCAGCTGTGGCCCCCGCACGGAGATGAAGTTGGCGTTCGTCTCGTTGGCGACCGCCTTCGCCATCAGGGTCTTGCCGGTTCCGGGCGGGCCGTAGAGGAGGACGCCCTTCGGTGCGTCGACGCCCATGCGTGCGAACTTCTCGGGCGAGGTGAGCGGCCACTCGACGGACTCTTGGACCTGCTGTTTCGCCTCCTCCAATCCGCCGACGTCGTCCCACGAGATCTTCGGGAGCTCGACGAGCACTTCCCGCATCGCCGAGGGCTCGACCTCGTTGAGCGCGCCGGAGAAGTCGCTCCGTTTCACTATCATCCGGTCGATGAGGCTCGGCGGGATGTCCTCCTCGTCGAGGTCGATCTCGGGGAGGTACCGCCGTAAGGCCTTCATCGCCGCCTCCTTCGTCAGGCTCTCGATGTCCGCGCCGACGAACCCGTGCGTCTCGTCGGCGAGGTGGTCGAGCGAGACGTCGTCGGACAGCGGCATCCCGCGCGTGTGGATCTGGAGGACCTCCTTGCGGCCGACCTCGTCGGGGACGCCGATCTCGATCTCGCGGTCGAACCGGCCCGGACGGCGGAGGGCGGGGTCGACGGAGTCGACGCGGTTCGTCGCCGCGATGACGATCACCTGTCCGCGCGTCTCCAGGCCGTCCATCATCGTGAGCAGCTGGGCCACGACGCGCCGTTCGACCTCGCCGGTGACGTCCTCGCGCTTGGGCGCGATCGAGTCGAGCTCGTCGATGAAGATGATCGACGGCGACTCGTCTTTCGCGTCCTCGAAGATCTCCCGGAGCTGCTGTTCGGACTCGCCGTAGTACTTCGAGATGATCTCCGGGCCCGCGATCGAGAAGAACGACGCCGACGTCTCGTTGGCGACGGCCTTCGCGAGCAGGGTCTTCCCGGTGCCGGGCGGGCCGTGGAGCAACACGCCCTGTGGCGGCTCGATCCCGAGCTTCGAGAAGATCTGCGGGTGCTTCATGGGGAGCTCGACCATCTCCCGGACGCGCTGGATCTCCGACTGCAGGCCGCCGATGTCCTCGTAGGTGATGCCGCCGCCGGTCTTCTCGAACCCGGAGATCGGCTCCTCGCGGAGCTCGACCTCCGTGTCCTCAGTGACGAGACAGACGCCCTCGGGCTCCGTCTCGACGGCGATAAGCGGGATCGCCTGTCCCGGCGAGCGCATGAACGGGTGGTTCGTCGAGCTCATGACGGGGACGATGTCGCGCTCGACGACCGGGCGCTTGAGGATCTGGCGTTTCACCATCCCGGCGGCGTCGGAGCCGAACTGGACGGAGGCCTCCTCGGGCGGGGCCAACACGAGCTTCTCGGCCTTCTCGGCCTCCGCCTTCCGGATGGTGACGCGCTCGCCGATGCCGACGTCGGCGTTCTGTCGCGTGAACCCGTCGATGCGGACCGTGTCCGTGTTCCAGTCCTGTCGGTCCGCGCGCCACACTTTGGCGGCGGTCGTCTCCGCGCCCTCGATCTCGATGATGTCGCCGGGCGATAGCTTCAGGTGTAACAGCGTGTCGGGATCGAGCCGGGCGATACCGCGCCCCGAGTCGTTCGGGTACGCCTTCGCCACTTCGAGTTGGACTTCGTTCATGGTTTCTCGCGGGGATCAGGGATACCTGTACGCGGGGCGGCCATAAGCCTGTTGCCCCGACGAACATCACCGTCCAGTCGGGCGATCTCCGGTCCCGTCGCGGTGCTGTATGTCATCTTGTATCACACTACGGAAGCCGGCTTTAAAACCTCGTCGTCTACGGGGGTCCGTGTCTGACGCGACGTCGACTGCCCCGGAGCTTCGACGAGAGGGATCGCTCCGTTCTTCCGCAGCTCCATGTGCTGTGTTCCCTCGATATACGTGGCTGGTCACCGCCAATCGCCGGCCCGATAAGGGGGCTCTGTCGGGCGGTACGGCTATCCTGTCGTCGATAGCCATCCATAACTTATGGATGTGTCACGTGGCCCCGAGCACGTCGTAACGGGATGGGTACGAGAAAGAATTATAACATACACGGTCATAGTATGTGCTATATTATGACTGGCTACTACGACTACGTGCTCGGGCTCATCCCGGCTGCCCTGATCGGAATCACCGCGCTGTTGAACCTGGTGGGGCTGTCGTTGCTGATCGCGTTGCCCGTGGGCGCGGCCGTCGCGATCGGCCTGATGGGCCACGCGATGTTCGTCAAGGGTCCAGTCAACGCCGCCGCGCCGTCGCCGTCCGCGGGAGCCGGACCGACCCCGCCCGGGACCTCGGAGTGATCCGTCGCAAGGGCCGGAAGGCGTGGTTCCGCTGACGCCCTCCGACACCTCCGCGACCTTTCCCGTCCGCGTCCAGCAGCTTCCGCGCTCCGGTCGTCTCTGCCGTTCTCCCTCCCCTCCCGTTCCGTTCTCCCTCCCCTTCCCCTTCCGTTCCGTTCTCCCTCCCCTTCCGTCCGGCTCTCCGTCCCGTCTCGCTCCGCTCGTCGGCCTGTACCGTTTAATCCTCGCGCCCCGCAGTGAGGGTATGACCGACGCGCTGTTCCTCTCGAGTCCCGACGTCGACGACCTCGCCGACCCCGCCGACTACGTCGCGGCCGTCCGCGACGGCTACCGTCAGGTCGGCGAGGGCGCACCCGCCGAGCCGCGGACGAAGCTCGGCACCCGCGACCCGCCGGGCATGCTCACCACGTACGCCGCGATCCTCCCCGAGACGGGCGCGATGGGCGGGTATACGTACTCGGCCGGCTTCACCGATCGCGACGCGTGGTTCGTGACGCCGCTGTTCGACGCCGACTCCGGGGAGCCGCTCGCGCTGCTCGACGGCGCCTCGATGAACCCCTTCAAGACGGGGGCGGCGGGCGCGGTCGCCGTCGACGCGCTGGCCCGCGCCGACGCGACCGAGATCGCGGTGATCGGCACCGGTCCACAGGCCCGCGGACAGCTCCGTGCGACCGCGACGGTCCGCCCGTTCGAGGCGGTTCGCGTCTTCTCGCCGACCGCCGCGAACCGCGAGTCGTTCGCCGCCGAGTTCGACGAGCGGCTCGACGCCGACGTCACCGCGGTGGCGGACGCGAGCGCGGCGGTCGCCGACGCGGACGTGATCGTGACGGCGACGACGTCGAGCGTGCCCGTGATCGACGACGCCGACGTCGAGCCGGGGACCCACGTCACCGCCATGGGGCAGTATCACCCCGAGAAGAACGAACTTCCGCCCGCGCTCGTCGCGCGGGCGACGTACGTCCCCGACCTGGCCGCACGGGCGACCGTCGACGCCGGGTCGTTCATCGCCGCGATGGAGGCCGGGCTGATCGACGCGGACCACGTCGCCGCCGAGCTCGGCGACGTCGTCGCCGGCACCCACCCCGGGCGCACGAGCGACGACGAGGTGACCGTCTTCGACTCCGGCGGGACGGGGATCGAGACGGTCGCGGCCGCCCACCTGCTGTACGAGCGCGCCGCGGAGCGTGGGCGGGGGACGCCGGTCCCGTTCGCACCGGCGAGCGAGGCGCTGACGGGTCGATAGTCGTCCCGGGCTTCCAGCCGGATTGTCGCCGCCCCCGCGCTCCCGGCCGGATCAGTCGTCGCCCGTGGCCGCGTCGGGGCGGTACTGCTGGCTGATCGCCTTCCACTTCCCGGTCGAGAACCGGTAGTAGTTGACGGCCGCGGGGACGAGCGACTGTCCGAAGTACGACAGGTACAGGCCCCACAGACCGAGCGCGGTCGTCGCGCCGAGGTACGCCACGGGTATCGCGACCCCGAACATCCCGACGGCGCGGCTGTAGAACGGCCAGCGCGTGTCGCCGGTAGCGTCGAGCGCGCCGGCGTACGTCCCGCCGATCCCGCGGGCGATCACGGCGATCGCCGCCGCGCGAACCAGCCCGACCGCGACGTCGACCGTCTCGCCCGTCGGGTCGTCGACGAACAGGACCACGATCGGGTCGGCGAAGACGAAGACGACGGCGGAGCCGATCGCGTACGTCACGACGGAGATCCGCATGATCTCGTGACCGTACGCCTCCGCGCCGGCCTCGTCGCCCTCGCCGAGCGACTGGCCGACCAGGCTGCTCGCGGAGAGGCCGAACCCCCAACCGGGCGTGTTCATCAGCCCCCAGACCTGCCGGCTGATCACGTAGGCGGCGACGACGTGCGAGCCGAACAGCGCGATGATGGCCAACAGCGGGAACCGGGCTCCCGTCCACACCATGCGCCGCCCGACGGCCGGCGTGCTGATCCGAACCATGTCGGCGATCGTCTCGCGGTGGACGTACCGGCCGCGGAAGGAGACGGACACGGGGAACGCACCCACGCCGGGGAGCCGTCCGAGCGCGAGCCCGATCCCGAACGCGAGGGTGACGGCGACGTTCGCGAGCACCGTGCCGATCGCGGCCCCGACGACGCCGAGCCCCAGCCCGAAGATCAACACCACGTTGAGCCCGATGTTGGCGACCGCCCCGCCGCCGCGGATGACCATCGGCGTCCACGAGTCGTCGGCGCCGATCAACACCCGGCCTCCCACGAGGTTGAGCCCGGCGAACGGGATCCCGAGCGCGACGATCTGGAGGTACGCGCCGCCGAGCTCGATCGCTCGCGGGTCGTTCGTCAGCAGGCCGATCAGTTCCGCCGGAAACGCGAAGAGAGCGACCGTGATCGGCAGCGTCGCGGCGACGACGATGAAGGAGCTCGTGCGGACCGCCTGTCCGATCTGGTCGAACGCCTCCGCCCCGTAGCGCTGGGAGATGAGCGCGATCGCCCCCGTGGCGAAGCCGCCGCCGACGGTGAACGCCAACCCCCAGAACGGCCCGGCGAACCCGATCCCGGCGATCGCCGCCGGCCCGACGGCGATGCCGACCATCGCGATGTCGACGGCGCTTTTCGACTTGCGGGCGACGCCGGTGAGGATCCGCGGCCACGCGAGGTCCGTCGTTCGGCGGGCCCGAGTCTCGTCGACTGCCCCGACGCGCGCGAGGAGGAGGGCGATGGCGAGGACGAAGCGGCGGATGGGGTTCGGGAGCCGAGAGAGGATCCCCCACAGCCGGGTATCACGGGACACGTACACTCCCCCTGAACCGGGGTCGCGCATAAAGTCATGGAAAGCGGGGAACGCGGCGCTGACGTCCGCCCGTGGACCCGGTCAGACCCGTTGGCTCGGGTGGCGCGTCGGCTCGCCGTGGACCGCCCGGTAGACGGTCGGAAAGGCGGCGAGCCCGACGACTTGCACGACCCCGCCGCCGAGGAACGCGAGCCCGAGCGATCCGGCCGCGGTCGCGACGGCGGCGACGCCGAACGTCGCCGCGAGGAACAGCGCCGAGAAGTACGCCGCCCGCAGGGGGACGCTCGCGAACTCGCCGAGCCGCGGCCAGCGTCCGACGTCGACGGCGCGGGCGCGGAAGAGGGCCAACGCCAGCGACCCCGCGCCGATCGCGGCGATCCCGGCCAGCGGGACCGCGTCCGGGTAGTGGAACTGAAAGAGCACGACCGGGACGAACGCGGGCGTCGACAGCACGGTCAGCTCGATCCCCCCGAAGAAGTAGCGCTCGACCCAGTAGCCCACCCCGCTCTTCTCGTTCGAGTAGTGGGCCTCGTCGTAGCCGCGGGGTTCCTCGTCCGTCATTGCAGCCGGTATCGGAGTATCGCGGCGATGCCGCCGAGGTTCGAGAGCTGTTCGCCGGGCGCGAACTCCGCGGAGAAGACGACGACGTCGCCGCCCTGTCGCTCGACCGTCCGGATGACCTCGTTGACGTCGATCGACCAGTCGCCCTCGCCCTGCCGCTCCGTCCGCAGGCGGTCGTCGACGACGAGCAGCGTCTCGATCGCGCCGAATTCCGCCGCCTCAGCGACGTCCTCGGGGCCGTACGTCGCCTTCGCGCCGGTGGCGATGTTCTCGGTGAGGTCGTCGATCAGGTTCGCCTCCTTCGAGATCCGCGTCTCCTTTTGGACCTCGTCGACCGCGCCCCGTTTGAGCACCTCGTGAACCCCGCGCTCGCCAGCCGACGAGGTGTCGACCGTCGTCAGGCTCCCCGTCAGGTCCGGAAACGCCTCCGCGATGTAGTCGCGGGCGTCGTTCTTCGTGAAGCCGGGCCCCGCGAGGATCACCGCGTCGGCGTCGAGGTGCGAGAGCGCCTCGCCGAGCTCGGCGAACAGCTCGTCGCGCGGTCGGGAGTACTCGCCCTTGCCCGTCGGCTTCGTGAACGAGGCGTACTCCTCGGTGCCGTACTGCTGGACGGTGTGGATCGACGCCGCCCCTTCCTCGACGGTCGCGATGGCGACGTCGGGGTTCTCGGCGGCCTCCGTCGCCTCCTCGATCCGCTCCGTCTGGTCCGGCTTGAAACGTTTCTCGACGGTGACCTCGTCGTGCTGCTCGACGTTGAGCGTGTGGTGGTTCCCGAGCTGGTCCTCGCGGGAACAGCCGACGATGGTGCCGCCGACACGCAGCCGGTTGGCGAACCGCGCGAACTCCACGGTGTCGACCTCGATGGTGACGAAGAGGTGTTCGCGTTGCCCCCCGGTGTCCCGCATCCGGTCGTCGTCCCGCTGGATGCGACGGGTCGTGTCCCCCGAGACCAGATCGCCCGGTTCGAGGACGTGTGCGAGGTGCCAGAGGTCGTCGACGTTCTCGGGGACGAGGGTGAGCCGTTCCCGGCCCTCCTCGCCGTACCCCCGGTCGGCGATGCGCATGGGCGCTCGTTCGCCCCGCGGGGTATCAACCCTTGGCATCCGCGCTCGGCATCCGCGCTCACCGCGCGCGGCCAGTCCGGCACTCGACGGGCGTCACCGCCGCGGCTCCTCGGTCGACGGTCCCCAGTCGAACCCGGCGCTCCCGGAGGCGTCGTCGCCCTCGTCGGCCACCTCATCAGGCTCCGACTCCGATCGGTCCCGGGCGGCACGGCCCCGCCCCGGAGCGACACGGCCCCGTTCGGCCTTCTGGGCGGCCTCCCGGGCGGCCGCCGCCGCGAGCACGTCCGTCGCCGTGCGCGGCACCGATCGGCCGGTCTGGACCGCCGGCGGTGGCTCGTCGGTCGACGGTCGACCCCGACGCCCCCCGGTCGCCGCCGCGACCGGTTCGTCGCCCGACCCCATCGAGTCGTCGGTGTGCGCCGAGTCGGCGGTGTGCGTCGAGTCGGCGGTGTGCGTCGCCTGCACACGCGTTCGGGTCGGAGCGTCGCCGTCGAGCCGAGCGATCGCGTCGGCAGCGCCGTGTCCGTACAGCGCGTGGACGACCAACCGGGTCGCGAAGACGACGCCGATCCCGACGAGGAGCGGGACGAACGGAGCCGCGAGCGCGTACCCGGTGAGCAGCGTCACGGCCGCGAGGACCCACCCGGCGGCGTAGTCGCCGGAGGCGGCGACCGCGAGAACGCGGCCCGGCCGGAGCCCGTCGCGGAGTCGCCCCGAGCTCGCGAACAGTGCGAGCGCGGCCGGTCGGAGGTACGCGAACGCGACGAGGTAGCCGAGCGCGAGGACGCCGACGAAGCCGCCGAGCACCGCGACGACCGCGTCGGCGGGCGCGATCCCGACGGCTCCGACCCCGACGACCTCGCTTCCGACGACCTCGCTTCCGACGGACCCGCTTCCGACGGTCCCTCCCCCATCGATCCCCTCGGCGACGGGCGAGAGGTCGACCCGTCCGAGCGAGACGAACGCGCCGGCCAACGTCCCCGCCCCGACGAGGACGGCCAGCGGGAGCAGGTAGCACGCGCTGAGCAGGACCGACTTCAGGCCGTCGCGGTAGAGGCCTCCCCACCTCACGAAGGACGGGGCCCCGCCGTGGGGGATCGGCTCGTCCGCGGCGGCGAGCCCTCCCGCGACGACCCGGACGAAGTACCCTCGGAGCACGAGCGGAGGCGCGAACACGACCGGCGCGAGCACGAAAAGCGGCGGGAAGAGGAGCGACACGAGGAGCCAGGCCGGGACGACGGTCCACGTCAGGAGCGTCAACACCGTTCCGACGACGAGGACGCCCGCGGCGTCGTCCGTCCGCGTCGGCGTCGATAGCGCGTCCCGAAGCATACCGACACGTCTCGCGCGGCGGGGATAAATGGTGTCCCGCGCGTCGGGCCGCGGGACGGTGATTCGGCGACCCGGCGGATCGACCGTAACCCGCTCACGATAGCTATTTGGACCGCGCGGACCCACCACCGGCATGCGCATCGGCCTCACCGTCGGCGACGACCTCGGTCGGCTCGCCGACTCGCCTCCGGCGTTCGATTTCGTCGAGCTCGGGATCGGCTCGGGTAGTCTCCCGCCCGAGACGATCGACCCGGACCGGCTCGACCGCGCGCTCGCGGGGCGCGACCTCCTCGTTCATCTCCCGTACAGCCAGCCGTTGACGAGCTACGCGGACGAGATCAACGACGCGATCGTCGCCTATCAGCGTCGGCTCCTGGAGACGGTCGGCGACCTCGGCGCGGAGAAGGCGGTGCTCCACGCCACCTCGGCGGACCGAGACGACGTCGCCTTCCGGGAGGTCGCGGCCGCCCAGCTCCGGCGGGTCGCGGACGCGGGGCGGGAGGCCGGCGTGGAGGTCGTCGTCGAGAACGTCGGCCACCACCACGGCGGGCTCCAGCTCTCCGTGCTCGGCGACCTCGCTCGCGAGACGGGGACGCCGGTCTGTTTCGACGTCGGGCACGCCTACATGGAGGGCGACAACAAGGCGATCCGGCGGTTCCTGCGGAGCAACGGCGACCTCGTCTCACACCTCCACCTCCACGACGTCCGCCGTCGCGGCGACACGCACATCCCCGTTGGGGCCGGCGAGGTCGACTACGAGATGTTGAGCGACGAACTCGTCGGTTTCGAGGGAACCGTCGCCTTGGAGGTGTTCACCGACGACGACGCGCTCCTGCTCGACTCCGCGGCGCGCGTCGCCGACACGCTCGGCGTGGACTTTTAAGGGTCGTCGCCGTCGTCGGTTGGTTTTTTTAAGAGTCGTCGTCGCCGACATCGCTCCCGTCCGATCCGTTGCCGTCCCGTCCGGTGTCGTCCCCATCGTCGCCGTCCCGTCCGGTGTCGTCCCCATCGTCGCCGTCCCGGCCGCCTCCATCGTCGCCGTCCCGGCCGTCTCCATCGTCGTCGCCCCCGGTTCCGTCGATCTGTCGTTTGATCGATTCCAGCTCGGACTCCACGTCGACCTCCGGGGCGTCGTCGCCGTTCGTCGAGTCCTCGTCGACGTCCGCTCCATCGCCGCCGGTCGCGTCCGTCTGACTCGCCGCGTCGTCGGGGTCGGTCACGTCGATATGCACCGCGCCGTCGGCAGCGTTCTCGGAGCGGTCGGCGCGGCTCGACGCCTCCCGTCGACCGTCGCGACCGCGGTCTCGGTGGGCGTCGACCTCGCGTCGGCCTTCCTCGATCCGGGCCTCGATCTCGGCGGTGAGGTCGCGTGCGTCCGCGACGATCGACCGCGACGCGGCGTCCTCCGGGAGGTCGGCCTCGGAGAGCGCGGTCCGGAGCTCGGCGAGCGACCGCGCGAGCCCGGCGCTGGCCTCGTCGCGGACGCCGGCGAGCCGGTCGGCGGTCGCGTCGCCGGCGGCGTCGGCGTCGAGCCCGCGGGTCGGGTCCGCGAGCCGGAGCGATCCCTGGACCAGCTTCAGCGACTTGATCGTCGCCTCCAACAGGGCGATGACCGTCGGGATGGTGTACTGCTCGGTGAACCGCAGAAGTTCCGAGATCCGCGGCGGGCGCGGCGGTCCGCGTCGGTCCCGTTCGTCGCGTCGCAGGTCGCGTCGTAGCTCCGAGAGCACGTCCTCGAGCTCGTCGAGCCGCTCCTCGAGGTCGTCGTCGCGTGATCGGTCACGGGAACTCATACGCCCCCTTTGGCGGTCCGCGGGTAAAAAGCCCGTCAGGGTCGGCGAAACGCCAGCCGAGTCGGGTGGGCGCTCGTCGACCGGCTCAGTCGAACCGTCCGCGCCGGTACTGTACCGGCCACTCGATGTCGGCCCCGAGCTCGTGGGCCGCCTCCAGCGGCCAGTACGGGTGTCGGAGCAGCTCGCGGCCGATCGCGACGAGGTCGGCGCGCCCGTTCCGAACGAGCGCGTCGGCGTGTGCCGGCTCCGTGATCCCGCCGACGGCGGCCACGGGGACGTCCGCGCGCTCGCGGACCGCCTCGGCGCACGGGACCTGATACCCGGGGCCGGTCCCGGGGAGCCGTTGGTCCGGGTGGATCCCCCCGCTGGAGACGTCGATCAGGTCGGCCCCGGCGTCGACGAGCAGCGGCGCGAGCCGCACCGAGTCGTCGACGTCCCACGACGGCCGATCCGGCAGCCAGTCGGTCGCGGAGATCCGGACGAACAGGGGCTTGTCCGCCGGCCAGACGTCGCGCACCGCGGCGACGGCTTCGCGGAGCAGCCGCGTCCGGTTCTCGAAGCTCCCGCCGTACTCGTCGTCGCGGTCGTTCGTGACCGGCGAGAGGAACTGGTGGAACAGGTAGCCGTGTGCGGCGTGCACCTCCGCGACCTCGAAGCCGGCCGCCAGCGCGCGTTCGGCGGCCGCCCGGAACGACTCGGTCACGTCCGCGATCCCGTCGATGTCGAGCCGGCGGGTTGCCGCCTGTCGTTCCTCCGGGTACGGGTCGTCGCTCGCGGAGACGGTCTCCCACCCGTCCTCGTGATCGGGGCCGAGCCCGTGACCGCCGTCGGCGGGGACCGCGTGTGAGCCCTTCCGCCCGGCGTGGGCCAGCTGGATCGCGGGGACGGACCCCTGCGATCGGACGAACTCCGTGATCGGCTCGAGCCGCTCGACGTGCTCGTCGGACCAGATCCCGAGACAGCCCGGCGTGATCCGACCGCGGGGCTCGACGGCGGTCGCCTCCGCCATGACCAGCCCCGCGCCGCCGACCGCGCGCGAACCGAGGTGGACCCGATGCCACTCGTTCGCGAGGCCGTCGTCGGCCGAGTACTGACACATCGGCGAGAGCATCACTCGGTTCGGGATCTCGGTGTCACGGATCGATAGCGGCGTGAAAAGCGACGGCGTCATCGTCCACCCTCCGCGCCGGGGCGAGTAATGGACACCGGTATCCCCGGTTCGTTGCCCGTATCGCGGGTTCGTTCCGATATCGCGGGTTCGTTCCGATATCGCGGGTTCGTTCCGATATCGTGGGTTCGTTCGAGTATTGCGGGTCCGTCGTCGTGTATCACGTGGCTGTGTCCGTGTTTTACCGTGCTTCGCCGCGATCGGGCGGTGGCGTCGTCCCGACGTGACGGGCTCCAGTCGCCGTCCCCCCTCGCGCTCGGTTTAGGCCCACCGAAACCTATATGGCTCCCTGACCCCCACGACCCGGTAATGAGTAGCGGAGACGGACTGGAAGCCGGCCCCGAGGCGTCCGTGAACGACCTCCCCATCGTCGCTGCGAGTCACACCTCGCCCGACCGGACGGTGTTCACCGAGCAGGGTAACACCGAGGCGTGGATCGCGACGGACCTCACCGTCGACCTCGAGCGGTAGGAGCGTCGGGGATCGTGGGTAGGACGCCGAGGGTCCGGGACGGCGATCGATAGCGGTCGCTCGGTTGATCGCGGTCGATCGGTCGGTGATGACGCGAGCAAAAACGTGAGACCGTCATCCGGCTGGGGTCGTCGTTCGATGCCGAACGCCCGCCGGTGTCGTCGATTCCGTGAGGTCCCTGTTGGGGTGCCCTTCGCGAGGGCGACTACTGCTCGTGGACGAGCGTGTCGTCCTCGAGGTAGTGCTCGATGTGGTGGCCGTGCTCCTCGACGGTCTCGAGCGTGTCACGGAGGAGCTCCTCGGTGGCGTAGTCCCCGAGGTTGTTCGCGAGCTGGATGTGCTCGCGGAGCGTCTCCGTGATGTCCCCGAACATCTCCAGGTCGTTCTCGAGAGACGTCCGGATGTCGTAGGCGTCCTTCCCCTCGGGGGTCACGGGAGCGTGCTCCTCGAGGTTCGCACCGCCCGAGAGCGGCACCCCGCCGATCGCCTGGGCGCGCTCGGCGATGTGGTCGGCACCCTCCTCGAGGTCGGCGGCGACCTCGCCCAGGTAGATGTGGATGTCGCGGAACTCCGCGCCCTCGACGAGCCAGTGGTGCTTCTTGATCTGGTGGTACAGCACGTAGGTCGCCGCGAGGTCCGTGTTGAGCGCGTCGACGAGCTGCTCGGCCTTCTCCTCGGGGATGCGGAGCGCCTCGCTCTCGTGGACGTCGCCGTACTGCTGTCGGGCGTGTTTTTGAGTGCTCATAACGGTTCGACGTTCGTTCGCTCACCACTTAAGCGTTGTTACGATCAGAAGATGTATTCTCGTTTCAGAATTTAATATTCGTTATTATGAAAACGATCGGGTATCGCGGCACCGCTCAGCATCCGGGCTCCCGGGCGATAGAGAGGAGAAAAACGGAGAGACGGCGGATCGTCGATCGTGGGTCGTCAGCCGCGGATCGCCGATCGTGGGTCGTTGACCGCGGATCGCCGACGTCGAGACGGTCAGGTCGGGTCGCTTACGCGAGCTTCTCGATGTTCTCGACGACGGCGTCGGCGAACTCGGAGGTCGCGAGCTTCTCGCCGCCCTCGATCTGACGGTGGAGGTCGTAGGTGACGTGTCCGGAGGAGATGGTCTCCTCGACGGCGTCGCGGACGAGGTCGGCGGCGTCCTTCCAGCCGAGGTAGTCGAGCATCTCGCGGCCCGAGAGGATCATCGCGGTGGGGTTCACCTTGTCCTGGCCGGCGTACTTGGGCGCGGAGCCGTGGACGGGCTCGGCGAGACAGCGGCCGTGTCCTCGGTTGATGCCGGGCGCGATCCCGAGCCCGCCGATCTGCGCGCCGGCGGCGTCGGACATGTAGTCGCCGTTGAGGTTCATCGTCGCGATGACGGAGTAGTCCTCCGTCCGGGTGAGCAGCTGCTGGAGCATGTTGTCGGCGATGCGGTCCTTCACGACGAGCGTGCCCTCAGGCTGCTCGCCGTCGTGCTCCTCCCAGAGCGCGTCCTCGGTGATGACGTCGTCGTCGTACTCCTCCTCGACGAGTTCGTAGCCCCAGTCGCGGAACGCGCCCTCGGTGAACTTCATGATGTTCCCCTTGTGGACGAGGGTGACGGAGTCGCGGCCGTTCGCGAGGGCGTAGTCGATCGCCTCGCGGATGAGCCGCTTCGAGCCGAACTCGGAGATGGGCTTGACGCCGATGCCGACGGGGCCGTCGTGAATGACGTCGGCGATCTCCATGTCGTCTTCGAGGAAGTCACGGACCTGCTCGACCTCGTCGGTGCCGGCCTCCCACTCGACGCCGGCGTACACGTCCTCGGTGTTCTCCCGGAACGTGATCATGTCCATCTTCTCCGGTTCCTTGACGGGCGACGGGACGCCGTCGATGTGGTAGGTCGGCCGAACGTTCGCGTACATGTCGAGCGTCTTTCGGAGCGCGACGTTGAGCGAGCGGAACCCGGCACCGACGGGCGTCGTCAGCGGGCCCTTGATCGCGACGCGGTGGGCGCGGATCGCGGAGACGGTGTCCTCGGGGAGGTTCTCGCCGTACTTGTCGCGGGCGGCCTCGCCGGCGTAGACGCGCATCCACGCGATGGAACGGCCGGTCGCCTCGGCGGCCGCGTCGAGCACCTTCTGGGCGGCGGGTCCGACGTCGGTGCCGATACCGTCGCCGTGGATGATCGGGATGATCGGGTTCGACGGGACGTCCAGCTCGCCGGTCTCCTCGTCGGCGACCTGGATCGCCTCGCCCTCCTCCGGAACTTCGACTTTGTCGTAGCTCATGAACGTTCGTGGCTTCTCACACCGACCTAAAGTGCCTGCCGCTTTCCGACCACGGCGAGTCCTGCCGCTTACGCCGAATCACTCACGATCGCTCCGGCTCCACCGTCACGTCGCGCTTCCCGGTCCAGCGATATCGCCGGCCGCCCCAGACGAACGTCCGTCGGGCGAACGCGTACGCCATCAGCGCGGGCATGACGAGGGCTGCAGGACCCGCGAGCAGGAACGTGGGTCGGCGAAGGCCGGCCCAGGCGTACGTCGCCGCCGACAGCACGGTCACGACCGAAAGCGTCGGGAGCGGCGCGACGAGCAGGAGCGCCGACAGCACGACCGCGAGCACGACGTTGCCTGCGGTCGCCCATGGTGCGTGGTACCGCGTGATCCACAGGAACCGGACGAACCGCTCCAGCGACGCCCGAGCCGAGCCCCCCGCCGGGACCCGTCGCGTCCGGTCGACGGCCGTCACGTCGAGGTGGTCGGTCAGCGTGCCGTCGTCGCTGACGCTGCGGCGGAGGTCGGCGAGGAACGCGGCCTCGTCGAGGTCGTCGCGCTCGAAGACGACGGCCCCGCCCCACGCGATCCCGGCGAGCGACACCGCGAGGGTGCCGCCGATCAGGTACGCGGGCTCCAACAGGACCCCGAGCGGGTCGCGCCCGAGGAACACCGGGAGCTCCGTCGTCGGGCCCTGCCGGTCGTAGTCGGCGTTGAGCGCGGCGAGCCAGCCCGGCGGGTGGCGGAAGTCGTCGTCGGTCCAGACGATCCGGTCGGCCGCGGCCGCCTCCATGCCGGCGGCGATGGCGTTGGCCTTCCCGGAACAGCCCGTCGGCTCGCCCGCGAGAACGATCCGGACGCCGTCCGGCGTCTCGTCCCGGCGGTCGGCGACGGGGTCGGCGGCCGTGTCCGCGATCACGAGGAGCTCGTCGTCGGGCCCGAGGTCCGTCGCGACCTCCGTGCAGGCGTCGGTCCAGCGGACGGTCGGGAGCAGCACGGAGGTCGGAGGCACGGCGAAACGGTTCGGGCCCCGGTCGCATAAAAACCGGCGGCGACGGGCGCTTCCCCGAGGCTTAAGACGACCCCCGTCGGGACGGTCCGTATGCGCGTGATAGTCCACGGCGGCGCGGGCGGCGCTCCGGACGAGCCGGAACCGAGACAGGCGGTCCTCGACGAGGCGGCCGCGGCGGGGACGGACGGAACGAGCCCGCTCGACGCCGTCGAGCGGGCGGTGGGGGTGCTCGAGACGAGCCCGCGGTTCAACGCGGGCGTCGGCGGCGCGGTCCAGTCGGACGGCGTCGTCCGCACGGACGCGGGCGTGATGACGTCGGACCGGGCGATCGGCGCGGCCTGCTCGATGCCGGGCGTCGAGCACGCGGTGAGCGTCGCCCGCGTGGTGCATTCGGAGACGCCCCACATCTTCGTCTCGGGCGAGCACGCGGTGTCGCTCGCGGACGAGTTCGGGGTCGACACCGACGTCGACCTCCTGACCGACGAGAAGCGCGAGCGGTACGAGGCGGAGGACCCGCCGCGGGGCGGCCCGCGCGAGCACCTCGCGTGGCTCGAGACGCGGTTCGGCTCCGGCGACGATCAGGCTGGCAAGTCGGACGCGCCCGACCACGACACCGTCGGCGCGGTCGCGTCGGACGGCGAGGCGTTCGCGGCCGCCACCTCGACCGGCGGGCGGTCGTTCGCGCTCGCGGGCCGCGTCGGCGACGTGCCGCAGGTCGGATCGGGCTTCTTCTGCACCGAGGCGGGCGGCGCGAGCGCCACGGGCGCGGGCGAGGACATCGCGCGCGTGACGCTCACGGAGCGGGCCGTCTCGCACCTCGAGGACGGGCTCGACGCGGCGGCGGCCGCGGACCGGGCGATGGCGGAGTTCGAGGAGCTGACGGGGTCGGGCGCGGGCGTCATCGTGCTCGACGCGGACGGCGCGGGGAGCGCGTTCAACACGGAGCTGATGCAGACGAGCGTCGCCGTCGACGAGTGACAGGGTCGCCCTCGGCTGGGCGTTTATAAGCGGTTCGCGGTAGGGTGTTTATCAGCAGATCGCGGTGGGGAGTTTATAAGCGGAATTCGGTGGGTGCTTATAAACGGAGTTCGGTGGATCGTTTATAAGTGGGGCTCGGAGCTGCGTTTATAAACGAAGCGTGGCGGGTGACTCGGTCCGGTGCGGGCGTTGGAGGGCGAACCGGGCGACGCGCTCTCGGCGGCGTCTGAGTGGCCACGGCACCGCGACCGCACCTCACGCCTCCCCAGCCTCGCCCCGCGGCCGCTTATAAGCGGCCGCGAGGCTCCCTCGCGCGCCGTTCGGGCCCAGCGGGCCCGAACGGGTGCGCGCCGACCGCGGGTCGACGGCACACTTCGGACGCGCGGACTCCTGTCGTCGCTGTCGCCGTCGCTGTCGCGGTCACTGTTGCCGTCGCTGTCGCGGTCACTGTTGCCGTCGCCGTCGTGTCACCGTCGTCGGCTCCTGATGAGTACACGCTCGAACGACGGCTCGCGTCGCGGAGCCGAGGATACAAATCGGGGGCCCGCCTTTCGCCGGTATGGTAACCTTCCTCGCCGGCGGCACGGGGACGCCGAAGCTCCTCGAGGGTGCGGCCGGCCCGTTCGAGCCGACCGACGTCACCGTCGTCGCCAACACGGGCGACGACGTCGAGCTCGGCGGCCACCTGGTCTGTCCGGACCTCGACACGGTGCTGTTCGCGGGCGGCGACGTGCTCGACCGCGAGCGCTGGTGGGGGATCGACGGCGACACGACGGCGACGCACGCGGAGCTGATGCGGCTCGCGGACGCGGCCGGCCTCGCGGGCGGCCCCCGCTACCTCGACGCCGACGCGCAGACGGCGGGGCGTGAGATCGCCCGCTGGCGGCGCTTCTCGGGCGTCGCGGAGTTCATGGAGATCGGCGACCGCGACCGCGCGGTCCACCTCACGCGGACGAGCCTGCTTGACGAGGGCGAGACGCTCACCGCGGTCACGCGGACGCTCACCGACGCGTTCGGCCTCGACGTGGCGCTCCTCCCGATGTCGGACGACCCCGTCGCGACGCTGATCCACACGGCGGCCGGCGAGACGATCCACTTCCAGGAGTACTGGGTCGCGCGGCGCGCGGAGCCGACGGTCGCGGACGTCGAGTTCCGCGGCGCGGACGCCGCGACCCCGACCGACGCCGTCCGCGACGCGCTCGCCGACCCCGTCGTGATCGGCCCGTCGAACCCCGTGACGAGCATCGGCCCGCTCCTCGCGGTGCCGGGGATCGAGGCGGCGCTCGCGAGGACGCCGGTCGTCGCCGTCTCCCCGTTCGTCGGCGACGAGGTGTTCTCGGGGCCCGCCGCGGCGCTGATGGCCGGCGTCGGCCACGAGCCCTCGACCGCGGGCGTCGCCGACGCGTACCCGTTCGCGGACGCGTTCGTCCTCGACGACGCGGACCCGACCGCCCTCGACCGGCACGTCGAGCGGACCGACACGCGGATCGACGACGCGGACGACGCCGAACGCGTCGCCCGCGCCTGCAAACGGGCGCTGGAGGCGGTCGCGTGAGCCCGCGACCGTCCTCCCGGGACGCGTCGTCACCTCGAGACGCGTCGTCACCCCACGACGCGTCGTCGGGCGAAGCCACGGCATCCCACCGCGGACCGTGGCCGGCGGACGGGCCGTTCCTCGTCGCCGCCAGCCTCAGCGGCGAGGCGAACGCGGCGTGGGCGCGGGCGGCGAGCACGCACGTCGACGTCGCGGTCCTCGGCGGGATCGCGCTCGACCCGGCCAGCCGCGCGGCCGCGCGGGACCTCGTCGCCCGCGAGCGGTCGGAGTTCCTCCCCGCCTCGCCGCCGGCGTTCATCGACCGCCAGCTCCAGGCGCTCGCGGACGCGCCGGTCCGGGCGGGCGTCAACGTCCGGAGCGCCACTCTCGACCCGATCCGGGAGGCCGCCGCGGTGTGTGCCGCACACGACGCGATCTGCGAGGTCAACGCGCACTGCCGGCAGCCCGAGCTGTGTGCGGTCGGCTGCGGTGAGTCGCTGCTGCGGGACGCCGACCGGCTCGCGGACGCGGTCGCCGCCGCGGTCGACGCGGGCGCGACGACGGGCGTGAAGGTCCGCGCGGAGGTGCCCGGCGTCGATCTCGTCGCGGTCGCGGACGCGGTCGCGGCGGCGGGGGCCGACTGGTTCCACGTCGACGCGATGGACTCGGAGCCCGTCGTCGCCGACCTCGCGGCCGCGCGGGCGACCGCCGACTGGGACCTGACGCTCGTCGCCAACAACGGGGTCCGGGACCGGGCGACCGTCGCCGAATACGCCGCCCACGGCGCGGACGCCGTGAGCGTCGGACGGCCGACCGGGGCGACCGCCGATCCCCGAGTCCTCCCGCGGGTCGCCGACGCGGTCGCGGCGTGGCGCGACGGTCGGCCGTCCCCGCCGCCGACCGCGGGTGATCGCGAATGACGGGTGGGTCCGACGACGGAGCCGAG
The DNA here is from genome assembly GCF_009806985.1 of Halorubrum sp. JWXQ-INN 858. Lineage (GTDB taxonomy): Archaea > Halobacteriota > Halobacteria > Halobacteriales > Haloferacaceae > Halorubrum. The sequence goes on from NZ_WUAX01000006.1 coordinate 104,168, forward strand.
GGAGCCGAGCGAGCAGACGGAGCCGAGCGAGCCGAGGAAGCCGAGGACCGGCCGCAGCCCGCTCGCTCCCCGGTCGACGACGCGACGCTCGCGCTGCTGTTGGAGGTCGCGGGGACGCCGAAGCCGGGCAACGTCGACCGCCGTCGCGACCTCGCGGACCTCCGGTTCGAGTCGTTCCTCGGCGGGGCGGTCGGCGCGCGCGACGGGCTGGCGCGCGCGGCCCGTGGCGGGGCCGTCGGCGACGCGTTCGAGCGGGCGGTCACCGGGATGGCCGACCGCGCGGGGACGAACACGCAGTTCGGGTGCCTGCTCCTCCTGACGCCGCTGGTCCGGGCGACCGCCGCGGGCGACCTCTCTCCGGGCGGCGTCGACCGCGTGGCCCGGGCGACGACCGTCGACGACGCGGTCGCCTTCTACCGGGCGTTCGAACGCGTCGACGTCGCGGTCGGCGACCCGCCCGCCGACGCCGCCGCCCTCGACGTCCGCCGCGGGGGCGACGCCGAGCCCACGCTCCGCGAGCGCGACCTCGACCTTCGGGACGTGCTCGCGCTGTCTGCGAGCCCCTCGGCCGACGCGACGGGAGCGGAGCCGACGGAGGGGAAAGGGGGAGCCGACGGAGCCGCCGCGGCGGACGCGGTCCCGGACCGGAACGCCCAGGAGTGGATCGACGGGTTCCCGCGGACGTTCCGCGCGGCCCGGTGGATCGCCGGCGACGAGGGGCCGGTCGCGGACCGCGCGGCCCGGGCGTTCCTCAGGCAGCTCGCTCGCGAGCCCGACACGCTCGTCGCGACGGCCCGCGGTCCGGACGTCGCCCGCGAGGCCAGCCGCCGGGCCGCGGCCCTCGTCGACGACGGCGGACGCGTCGATCTCGCGGCCGCCGAGGACCTCGCGGAGGCGTTCGTCGCGGAGGGAATAAACCCCGGAACGACCGCCGACCTGACCTGCGCCGCGCTGTACGTCGCGCTGCGCCGCGGCGTGGAGGTGCGGTCGTGAGCGACGACGCCGAGGAGTCGGCGGCGTGGCCCGTCGAGCTGTGCGGCGTCACCGAGTCGGTGGTCGCGACGCTCGGTCCGAACGGGCTGTGGAACGCCGCGGCGCTCGGCCTGCACGCGCCCGCGAATCCGGGGGACCCCGTCACCGCGCGGACGTACGGGCGGACCCGGACCTGGCGGAACTTCGAGGAGCGCGGCGGCGGGGTCGTCCAGTTCACGTCGGACCCCCGCGAGTTCGTCGACGCCGCGTTGACGGTCCGCGAGTCGCCGGAGCGGATCCTGCCGAACGCGGACGCCTGGGTTGAGGTGACCGTCGAGGCGGTCGGCGCGGAGACCGCCGGCGACACCACGATCCGGACGTGGGAGCTGACGCCGGTCGCGGCCGGGACGATCGCCGAGCGCGTCCCGACGATCAACCGCGGCTTCGGGGCGACGATCGACGCCACCGTGGCTGCCTCCCGGCTCGACGTTCCGGGGTTCGAGACGGACGCCCTGCTCGACCGGCTCGGCTACTTCGCGGACGTCGTCGAGCGCTGCGGCGGTCCGCGCGAGCGCGAGGCGTTCGCGCGGATCGACGACGCGACGGGATGGCGCGACCGCGCCGCGAAGCGGCGAAGGGGAGACGAGGAAGGCAACATGAGCAGCGGAACCGGGACGTAGGGGGAGAAGCCGAGAGAGCGCCGGAGAGCGCCGAGAGAGGGTCGGAGACCGGGCTACGCCTCCGCGCTCGCCTCGAGCAGCTCGACGGCCGGTAGCGGCTCGCCGGTGAGCGCGCGGATGTACGCGCCGCCGGCGATGGAGACGTGCGAGAAGTCGGCCTCGTCCAGCCCGTACATCTCGATCGCTCGGGAGGTGTCGCCGCCGCCGACGACCGAAAAGCAGTCGGTGTCGGCGATCGCTTCGAGCACGCCGACGGTCCCGACCGAGAAGCGCTCGTCCTCGAAGACGCCGAGCGCCCCCTTCACGAACACCGCGTCGGACTCGCGGATCAGGGGGTCGTACGCCTCGACGGTCCCGGTGCCGACGTCGAGGTACGCGACCGTCTTCTCGTCGATGTCCGCGACCCGGTGTTCGGCGCGGTCGCCGTCGGCGTCCTCGTAGGCGAGGTCGGTCGCGAGGTGGACCTCGTCGGCACGGGCCGCCAAGATCTCCTCGACGACCTCGTGGTTCGCCGCCCACTGCTCGTCGAACAGGTCCATCCCCTCGAGGTCACGGCCGACGGGGTGTCCCGCCGCGCGCAAGAAGAGCTCCCCGGCGACGCCGCCGAGCAGGAAGCGGTCGACCGTCCCCTCCAACGCGTCCATCACGCCGATCACGTCGGTCGCCTTCGTCCCGCCGACGACCATCGTGACGGGACCGTCGAACTCCTTGCGGGCGATGGCGGTGTTCGCCTCGTACTCCGACTGCATCACGCGGCCGGCGTACGCGGGGAGAACGAGGGGGAAGCCGACCAGCGAGGCGTGCTTCCGATGGGCGGCGGAGTAGGCGTCGTTGACGTACGCGTCGAACAGCGGCGCGAGCGTTCGCACGAACTCCGTGTCGGCCTTCTCCTCGGGCGACGCCTCGGGCAGTTCGTCCCCGCACATCCGGGTGTTCTCCAACAGGAGCACCTCGCCGGCGGCGAGCGCCTCGATGGCCGCGACGGCCTCGTCGCCGTAGGTGTCGGCGACGAAGCCGACGTCGCGTCCGATGTGGTCGGCGAGGATCGCGGCGTGGCCCGACAGCGACGTGAAGTCGCCGCCGCCCGGGCGGCCCTGGTGGGCCAGACACGCGACGCGGTGGCCCGCCTCCGCAAGCTCGCGGACGGTCCGGGCGTGGCGTTCGAAGCGGCGGTTGTCCTGCGGCTCGCCGTCCTCGATCGGCGAGTTGAGGTCGAGTCGTACGAGCACGGTGGCGTCGTCGGGCAGGTCGTCGAGGGTTCTGAAGGTGGACATGGGTGTCGGGTCGGGTCGGCGGTATGTATCTCTGGGGGATCCGCGGTGGGCGGTGGTGGTCGTGGTCGGTGGTCGTCGACCGCGGGGACGCTTACGACTCGTCGGTGACGTACGCCGCCGTGTCGAGCATCCGGTTCGAGAAGCCGTACTCGTTGTCGTACCACGTGAGGACCTTCAGGAGCGTCCCGTCGCCGACGACGTTCGTCGACTGGAGGTCGACGTAGCTGGAGAACGGGAGGCCGACGATGTCGCTGGAGACGACCTCGTCGTCGGTGTAGCCCAGAACGCCCGCGAGCGGCCCCGAGTCGGCGGCGTCACGGAACGCGTCGTTGACGGCCTCGGCGGTGACGGGCTCGTCGAGCGCGACGACGAACTCCGTGATCGAGCCGTTCGGGACGGGGACGCGGATCGCCATTCCGTCGATCTTCCCCTCGAGCTGGGGGAGGATCTCGGTCGCCGCGCCGGCCGCGCCGGTGGACGTCGGGACGATGTTCTCGGCGGCGGCGCGCCCGCGTCGGGTCTTCGCCTTGGGGCCGTCGATGAGCGTCTGTGAGCCGGTGTACGCGTGGACGGTCGTCAGGGTGCCGGCCTCGATGCCGAACTCCTCGTCGAGCACCTGCGCGACGGGCGTGATGGAGTTCGTCGTACAGGAGGCGTTCGAGACGACGTCCTCGCCGTCGTACTCCTCGTGGTTGACGCCGTACACGAGCTGTTTGACGGGCGCTTCCCCCTTCGGGGGCGCGGAGATGACGACCTTCCCCGCGCCGCCCTCGAGGTGACCGCTCGCCTCCTCCTTCGTACGGAACACGCCGGTACACTCGAGCACGACGTCGACGTCGAGGTCCCCCCATGGGAGGTCCGCGGGGTCCTGGACGTTGAACAGCGACACCGAGGTGTCGCCGATCACGAGCGACTCGTCGTCGAGCTCGACGCCGTCGAGCCGACCCATGACGGTGTCGTACTTCGCGAGGTACGCCATGTCCTCGAAGTCCATCACGTCGTTGATGCCGACGAGCTCGATGCGTGGGTCCTCGAGGACCGCGCGGAACACGTTCCGCCCGATGCGACCGAAGCCGTTCAGGCCGATGCGCACCACGTCGTCGTCCGCCACGTCGTCCGCGGCGCCGAGATACGATTTACTCATATACGAATAAGTGGGGCGCAGCTACTTAAATTCGACCGAGTCGCGCTCGGGCGGGGATGGGGGCGGTCTCGACGCTCGTCGCGCATCCGTGTTTCAGTCGCGCTGGCGTCGGATAACGGCGAATACGTGCGTGGACAGAAGGCTTATCGGGACCACGGTCTTCACGTGGGGTATGGACAGAGACGACCGTGACGATCCGTTCGGGGACTTCTTCGAGGAGATCGAACGGATGATGAACGAGATGGCCGGCGCGAGCGCCGGCGTCGAGGACGCCGGCTTCGGATCGGAGACGCACGTGGACGCGTACACGACCGACGAGCGCGTCCGACTCGTCGCGGACCTCCCCGCCGTCTCGAAGGAGCAGCTCTCCCTCCAGTGTGACGGGGAGTCGATCACCATCTCCGCGGCGTCCGACCGGCGGGAGTACGACGAGACCGTCGACCTCCCCGTCCCGGTCGACGAGCACTCCGGCAGCGCGACGTTCAACAACGGCGTGCTCGAGGTCGAGTTCGACCGCGACGACGACTCCGCCTCCATCGACGTCGTCTAAGGGCCGTCGAGACGCCCGTTCGACGCCTCTCCCGGTGCCCTATTCCTGCGTCGAAACGCGCTCGATCAGCCCCGCGAGCCGGTCGTAGAAACCCGGCTCGTACTTCGTCGCCGCGTCCACCGTCGGGCGGGCGTTCGTCTCGTTGACGAGGAGCCGACCGTCGGTCGCGAGCAGGTCCACCCCGAGGTAGTCGATCCCGAGCGTCGCGGCGGTCCGCTCCGCGAGTTCGCGCGCGTCGTCGTCGAGGTCGACACCGCGTGCGTCCGCGCCGCGGTGGACGTTGTGCTTCCAGCGCCCCGCGGTGAGGGCGCCCGCGGGCAGCTCGCGCCGGACCGCGCCCGCGTACGTCCCGTCGACGACCATCGCGCGGTAGTCGCGCGCGTCCGGGAGGAACTCCTGGATCAGGTACGACTTGTCCCCCGTCGCGCGGTAGTCGTGGGCGAGGTTCAGGTAGTCGACGATCCCGAACAGCGAGTCGAGGTCGGCCGCCTTCGCCACGCCGATCCCCCGCGTCGCGGAGTTGGGCTTGACGACGACCGGAAACGAGAAATCGGCGACCGCGTCGGCGACGACGTCGTCGTCGACCGGGTTCGAGACCATCGTCGTCCGGGGGACGGGGAGGTCCGCCCGGTCGAGCGCGGCGATCACGCCCGCCTTGTTCCGCGAGGTCACCACGGCGTCGCGACCGTTCACCCACGGGATCGACAGCCGCGCGTCGATCGCGCCGCCCTCCATGAGCCGCGAGGGGTAGACGAAGCCGACGTCGAACCGGTCGTCCGTGCCGTCCGCGCCGTGTGCGACCGCACCGTCCGCACCGCCCGTGCCTGTCACGCCGCCGGAGACGCGGATCGCCCGCTCTTTCGCGCGGAGGTGTTCGACCGCGATCCCGCGCTCGGCGAGCGGCGCACGGATCCGGTCGAGGGTCTCCGCGTCGGTCGTCACGGCGAGTCGGAGCATGCCCGTCGTTCCGTTCGGCGACGACTTAAACCCGTCACGGACGGCCGAGCTCCGGGGACGGAGGCCCCTGGAAGCGTGGTTCCACGGTTCGTCGTTCGAAACCTTCTTCAGCCCCGTGGGCACAGAATTCATCGAGTTTTTGGCCAACCTAAACCGGAACCCTTATTACTTTTAGGTCGGCCTAAAATAACCATGGGAGACGATCCGACCAGCCGATCCGCGCCGCTCACGAGCCGCCGTCGGTTTCTCGGGCTCGCGGGGGCGACCGGGAGCGTCGCGGTCGCCGGGTGTACCGGGATCCTCGGTGGCGGGGACGACGGCGATCCGTTCGACGACTACGGTCCGCAGGGCGCGGCGCTCGAGTCCTCGGCGGTCTCCTGGGACGACCTCGGGGACCTCGAAGGGGAACTGACGGTGTACTCCGGGCGCACCCGCGACCAGATCGATCCGCTGTTCGAGGCGATCGAGGACGCGTACGACGACTTCACGATCAACCGCGACTACGACGACAACTCCGCACAGCTCAACAAGATCAACGAGGAGGGCGAAGGGAGCCCCGCCGACGTGTTCTACACGCAGTCGTCCGGGGCGCTCGCGTCGCTCAAGCGGGACGGGCTCGTCCGAACCCTTCCCGAGGACGTCATCGGGGCGGTCGACGACAACTACAGCGACCCTGACGGGACGTGGACCGGCGCGTCCGGGCGCGTCCGTGCGGTTCTGTACAACACCGACCGTTGGGAGGAGGACCTCCCGGACGACGTCTTCGCGTACGCCGAGGAGGAACGGTTCTGCGACGTCATCTCGACCCGGCCGAACTCCGGGACGTTCCGGTCGTTCATCGTCGCGATGATCGAACTGGAGGGCGAGGACGCGGCCCGTGAGTGGATCCGCGCGATGGTCGAGGACCAGAACGCCACGCTGTACTCCGGCGGCTCCCAACAGGCCGAGGAGGTGAACGCGGGCAACCAGGCGGTCGGGCTCGGCAACCAGTACTACGCCGGCCGCATCGTGGAGAACGACCCGGACGCCTCCATCGACATCGCGTTCACCGACAACGACGCGGGCTGTCTGTTCAACGTCTCCGGGGTCGGGATCCTCAAGGCGGCCGACCGGCCGAACCTCGCCGCGGAGTTCACCCGCCACGTCCTCGCCGCCCAGGGCCAGGAGTTCTTCGTCGAGGTCAACGGCGAGTACCCGGTGCTCGACGGCGTCGACTACGTCGGCGACCTCCCGACGCTCGATGAGATCAACCCGCCGGCGTTCGACCTCAACGCCCTCGCCGACGTCGAGCGGGCGGTCGACCTGCTCCGTGACGAAGGGATGACGGTCTGACGCGCCGAACGCCCCGTCCGTCCCGTCCCGGACCGTATCCGCCCCTCACCGCGTCGACCCCCTATCAGAAGCCGTAAATCCCGCGGGGAAGAACCATCGTAGCGACACTCGTGTTCGAGACCGTTCGGCGTGACGACGACGGAGGGCGATCCGCCCTCGGGCTGCTGCTCTTGAGCGGCGTCATCGCGACGCTCGTCACCTCGCCGCTGCTCTGGCTGTTCCTCCGGGCCGGACAGGTCGACCCCGCGCGCGCGGCCTCGCTCGTCTTCTCGGCACGCACCGCCGAGATCCTCGCCAACAGCGTCGGGCTGATGGTCGGCGTGACCGTCCTCTCGGTCGCCATCGGCGTTCCCCTCGCGGTGCTCACGACGGGGACCGACCTCCCGTACGGCCGCTTCTGGACGGTCGTCGCCGCGCTGCCGCTCGTGATCCCGAGCTACATCGGGGCGTTCGCGTTCGTCAGGACGTTCGGGAGCGGCGGCGAGGTGAGCGAGGCCGTCGGCCTCCCCCTTCCGGCGATCGACGGCTTCCCCGGCGCGGTCCTCGTCATCACGCTGTACACGTACCCGTACGTCTACCTGTCGACGCGGGCGGCCCTGCTCTCGCTCGACATGGAGATCGTCGAGGCCGCTCGGAGCCTCAACGTCCCGCCGATCGAGGCGTACCGGCGGGTGGTGATCCCGCAGATCCGCCCCGCGGTCGCCGCGGGCGCGCTGCTCGTCGCGCTGTACGCCGTCTCCGACTTCGGGACGCCCGCGTTCATGCGCGTGAGCGTCTTTACCTACGAGATCTACGTCGAGTACGGCGCGTTCAACGTTCAGTACGCCGCGCTCCTCTCGATGCAGCTGCTCGCGGTCACCGCCGTCATCCTTCTGATCGAGGCGCGGATCGGCGGCGACAGCGACTCGGCCGGCGGGGGTCGGACCGCCCGGATCCGCCTCGGGCGCTGGAAGTGGGTCGCGATGACCGCGATCGGGGGGATCGGCGTCATCACGCTGGTCTTGCCCGTCGCCATCTTCGGCGTCTGGGCGCTCCGCGGCCCGGAGGGGAGCGTCCCGTCGCTCGCCTTCCAGCCCGGCATCGCGTTGAACTCCGTCTACCTCGCGACGATGGCGGCGGCGGTCGCCTGCCTGTTGGCGATCCCCGTCGCGTACCACTCGGCGCGGTACGACTCGCCGCTCTCCCGGCTGTTCGAACGCGCCACGTACGTCGGCTTCGCCGTCCCCGGCGTGGTCATCGGGCTCGCGCTGGTCTTTTTCGGCGCGAACTACGCGCCGTGGATCTACCGCACCGTCCCGCTGTTGGTGTTCGCGTACGTCGTCCGCTTCCTCCCGCAGGTCGTCGGCACGACTCGCTCGGCCGTGTTGCAGGTCGACGACCGGCTCGTCGAGGCCGCCCGCACGCTGAACGCCGGCCCGGTCGAGACGTTCCGGAAGGTGACGCTGCCGCTCATCCTGCCGGGCGTCGTCGCCGGCGGCGTCCTCGTCTTCCTCACCACGATGAAGGAGCTGCCGGCGACGCTCATGCTCCAGCCGATCGGGGTCGACACGCTCGTGACGATCATCTGGGCCGCCCACGAGACGCTCTACTACCAGTACGCGGCGGTGCCGGCGCTCATCCTCGTGGTGATATCCGGCGTCTCGATGGTCGTGCTCCTCAGACAGGAGTCGGGGCTCGGGTGACGCGGCGTGCCGGGCGTGTCGGCGCGTGCCCGTCGCTCACGCCGGGGAGGACGTCATGGCCTGCGGACCCGCAGGGCCCCGTCGTTCGCGACGGTGACGAAGAGGCGGCTCCGTACCTCCCGCCCGTGGACGGCGTCGCCGGCGCGGTCGCCGATCGTCTTCATGAGGCTCGGGGCGGTCTGGCTCACCTTCACGCCCGCCTCGTCGCAGGCGTCGTACACCTGTTGGGGGGCGTCGTAGAGGTCCGTCCCGGAGGCGATCTCGACGCGGACCGGTGCCGACAGCGCCTCCGCGAACGCGATCGTCTCCTTCGCGCGCTCGACGTTGTCGCGCGCGCTCGACTCGACGCTGGAGACGTTCGCGCGTGAGGTGCCGAGCCGGTCGGCGATGTCGGCCTGTCGGAGCCCCTGTTCGCGGAGCGCGAGCACCTCCGCCTGCCTGCGCGTGAGGACGCTCGCGTCGGCGTCGAACCCCGCCCGATCCAACAGCGCCGCGGCGTCGACGTCGGCATCAACCCCCTCGCTCCCGGAGGTTCCGCCGTCGGTGACGTGCCCGTCGTGTGCGACCATACGACCAGAAGGGGACGTGACGTGAAAAGCGACCGGGGCGGTGCGTGACAAGCGACCGGGGCGGTGCGTGACAAGCGACCAGGGCGGTGCGTGACAAACGACCGGGGCGGTGCGTGACAAGCGACCGGGGCGACGAATCCGCCGTCACCGCTCGTCGGCGGCGGAACACGTACGCACACGCCGCCCCCGGGCGGTCGATGCGATCGACCCGATCGGGCGGCTGAAGAACCGTCCCGGTGAGTGGACTGTCCGAACGGGGGAGCCCCCGTTACCTCACTTGCCCCAGAAGTTCTCGCGGCTGCCCAGTCGCTCGCGGTCAGGCCGGGTAGGTCGGCGGCGCTCGTCGTCGGACTCGCCGTCCTCGCCCTCTTCGCCGTCCTCGCCCTCTTCGTCCTCGGGGAGCCGCTCGACGACCCGCTTTGCGGTCGCGTGGTTCGACTTCACCCGATGGATCGCGACGCGGGCGCGAGCCGGCGGGAGCAGCCCGTCGACGAGCACGATGAAGCCGTCCTCGGTCCGCCCCACGCCCGCTCCGCTCTCGTGCATGTCGTCGACCTCGACCACGACCTCCTCGCCGGGCTGGACCGGCTGCTGTTTGAGCTCGTAGATCGGCATGTCGTAGTGGTTACACCACTCGGCACCGCCTTTGTTCCCGTAGTGTTGACACCCCATCCCCTGGATCCGTTCGTCGAAACTGGGGCATTCGTCGGCGAGTGGACAGTCCGCCATGGCCGTCGATAACGGGGGGTCGCTCTAAACGTTTCCGACTGTGACGCCGAAAAACGGGGGCGTCGAGCGGATCAGAGGAATTCCCGGACCTCGGAGTACCACATGTCGTGATGGTCGACCGCGCCCACGCCGTCGGCGACGTCGACGGCCAGCGCGTGCCAGCACCGCGCCGTCGGGTCCTCGGGATCGAGGTTGTACGTCGCGTCCGCACAGTCACACCGTCCGTCCTCGACGACGTATTCGTCCTCGTGACCGACGACGACGGTGAAGTCCCGGTAGCGCTTGACTCGCTCCTCGGCGACCGCCTCGATGGCGCGGGACCCGCGGTCGCCGTGTTCGTCGACGATGGCGGCGGCGATCGGGCCGGTCAGCTCGCCGGTCGCGGAGAGCGCCGCCTCCCAGTCGTCGACCGGTTCCATGCGAGGCCGTTCACGGGCAGCCGCCTAAACGGCGTCGGTCACGTCGACCGATCGGCGACGGCAGTCAGTAGTCCTCCGGGTCGGGCTCGTACCGGTCGCCGTACTCCCGGACGGGGTCGACCGGTCGCCCGTCGTCGGTCTCGGGAGCCACGTAGTCGATGAGCGCCTCGACGTCCGGCTCGCGGACGCGGACGTCGACGAAGACGTCGCCGAGCTCGTCGGGGTTCCCCACCGCGAAGTTGACCACGCCCTCGAAGGCGGCCTGCTTTTTCAGCGAGAACGAGAAGCCGTCCGCCGTGGACCGCCGCCTGAACACGCGCCGGGCGGTGTCGAGGATCTCCTGTTCGTGGAGCACGTCGGAGAACGCGTCGAGCGTGTGCGTCTCGGCGACGAGCCGGCCGTCCTCGTGGACCGGATCGGTCTCCGGGAACACGTTGCGGATCGCGTCGGCGACGCGGTCGGTCACCTCGGTGTCGTTCACCGGGGCCTCGATCCGGACGTCGATGCTGTAGATCACGGGCGATCACCTCCGATCTCCTCGACCTCCTCGACGCCGAGCACCTCGCGGATCCGGGTCCGGAACGCCTCGAGGGTGCCCGTGTTGTCGACCTCGACGTCCGCGCGCTCGAGCGTTTCGCCGAGCCCGAGCGCGATCTCGCGTTCGTCCCGCTCGCGGAGCGCCTCGAGGCTCGCGTCCGAGGCGTCGCGGCCGCGGTCGTCGAGCCGCTCGGCGCGGAGCTCGAACGGGGCGTGGACCGCGACGAGGGTGAAGTCGTCGCCGAACGCCTCCCGGAAGCGCTCCAGTTCGACCGTCGAGCGGAGCCCGTCGACGAGCACTGCGTCGCCGTCGCCGTCCGCGGCCGCCTCGCGGATCAGCGGGAGCGTCCGGGCCGCGATGGCGTCGTCGCCCTCCTCCTCGCGCAGCGTGCCCGCCATCCGTCCGTGGTGCTCCGCCGGATCCAACCCGCGCCGCCGACACTCCTCGCGGACGACGTCGCCCATGACGACGACGGGGACGCCCGCCGCCGCGGCCACGTTCGCCGCCTCCCCCTTGCCGCTGCCGGGAAGCCCGACGGTTCCGTACACGTTCATTACCCGCCCTACCGGTGTGGCGGACTTAGGTCTGCTGTTGGACGGCGCGCCCCGAATCACGACCGTTTTTAAGCGGCGACGCTGACTGTCGACGCGAGGGCGCGTAGCTCAGCCAGGATAGAGCGTCGGACTTCTAATCCGATGGTCGTGGGTTCGAATCCCATCGCGCTCGTGCTACAAATTATACTCGATTTTAATTATCTAGACGACCATATTTGGCCGCTGATTATGCATTGAACATGTTCTGAAACCATTTATTTAATTTAGATACGTTTATTCAAAGTTGATGATTAGTAGTATCTATCTACTATTGTCTAACATCAGAAAGTCATAATTTAATCGAAGAATCTATAATGTTGTTCAATCAAATAAGTCTCAAATGCCGACACACACTTACAAGATTGATGAAGTGTTTGGTATGGCTAGGGGTATACCTGAGAATTATGTTCGTAGAGAGTATGTAGATAATGAATTAGAGAAAACACTCCATAGGAACAAACATGTTGTGATATATGGGGGCTCAAAACAGGGTAAAACCTGCCTTCGAAAGTCGTGTATTACTGAAGATAGTCAAATAGTTGTTCAGTGTAATAATAGATGGGATTTGGAAGATATTCACTCTGCAATCTTGAAGAAGTCTGGGTTTAAAATAACTAAATCTGAAAAGAGATCTATTTCTGGATCTCAAAAAATTACTGCAAAGATACGTTCTGGCCTATTAAGTGGCGGATCTGAAACTACAATATCCGGGCAAAAAGAAGTTCTTGAAGAAGGTTTAGAGCTTGATCCAGAAGACGTGAATGACGTTATTGACGCTTTAGATACGATCAGTTTCTCCAAGAAGATCGTACTCGAGGATTTTCATTATTTACCGGAAGATACGCAAGAAGATTTCTCTGTCGCACTAAAGGCATTTCACGAAACCTCTGATCTTAATTTTGTTATTGTTGGTGTTTGGTTAGAAGAAAACAAACTTATCGTTAAAAATGGAGATTTGACTGGCCGTGTTATTTCGGTGAATGCGGATAAGTGGACTTCTAATGATTTGGAAGATGTAATTAAGAAAGGTGCTGATTTATTGGATATTGAGTTCGATGCGAAATTCAAGAAAGAATTGATTAAAAATTGCCATGATAGCGTTTTCATCGTTCAGGAAGCTTGCCAAGAGGCCTGTCTTGAAGAAAATATACTTGACAGTAGTGGTCCTACAACAGTAGTCGGTACTGATCTAGATGCTAACGAAATAATCGCAGAGATTATTGATTCTCAGAAAGCAAGGTACGAATCCTTTATTCGAAACTTCTCTGATGGTTTCCAATCGACAGAATTAGAGATGTACAAATGGCTCCTATACCCTATCCTAACTGCGGACTCATCGGAGCTGGAAGAGGGACTTATTTATGGTGATATGAGGAAAAAGATCGAATCACAACATCCAGAGGGTACCAGTTTGAATCCTGGTAATCTGACCCAGTCTTTGCAGTCTACAGGCTCCCTTCAGGCAGATTTAGGGATAAAACCGTTTATTCTTGATTATGACAAAAGAAATAGTAAACTTTCTGTAGTTGATCGAGGATTTCTCATTTGGTCACAGACCGAAGATGAGGCTTCTCTCCTAGAGTACGCTGGGTTGGATACACAAATAGACTAGGCAAATTTGTTGGATTCAAACAACCTCTCCCACTGGAGAATTAACACTGGATATCTGTTAGCTTTGTACCGGTGTGATTCCAAGAAGTATATTAACATATAAAATACACATTCAAATCTCATTAATCGTTGCTATATATACTCTCTTTTTGACGAGATTCTAGTAAATAATATTTAATAAAGCCTGAATTAAATAGGTAACGTATTATCAGGAACAGTACTCCGATTTGATGTCTTGAATTTGATCGACTCCTCTGCTCTGTCTGATAGCACTCCTAAATATAATTTCCGGGCTACAACTGGTCAAGTAGTATAACTCATTATGTTCGGGTATAAACATCAAACAGAACCCAACACGATAGATGTCCAAAACTTCGCGCTCGTATTGAGGCCCTTTGTGTTCGATCGTGGTTAATAACCTGCAAGCTCGCTCCGCGTCGCCGTCTCACCGTGGTTTTTCCTGCACCCCTGTGAGCAGCGATCGGTGCCCGTTCACGGACCGAACACGCTCGGATCGATAGAGGAAAGTCGCGTTGTCTCCGACTTCGGGCTATGAGCGACGACTCCGATGAGCACGACGAGCGCGACGACGTGATCGCCCCGAGCGACCTGGGCGGTGAGGGGCCGCCGGTCGAGGAGAAGCCGTACAAGATCGTCTTCGAGGCGAACAAGTGCTTCGGCGCGGGCCGCTGTGCCGAGGTCGCCGACAACTGGGAGATGGACATCGAGACGGGGCTCGCGGCGGTGCGGTCGTACTACATCGGCGAGGACGAGCTGGCCGAGAACGTCCGTGCCGCCGAGGTCTGCCCGGCGAAGAAGGACCAGGGGATCATCCACGTCGTCGACCGCCGAACCGACGAGGAGATCGCGCCGAACCCGCACGGCGACGGGACGCTCTCGGTCGACTGGTAGCGGTCCGCCGACCACTCTTATAAGCGTCGGCGGCGGCGTACCTGCCGGACCGTGGCGGTCGCCGACGCGATCGGCCGGGCCGGCCACGCCGGCCGACGCGGAGCCATCCGAAAGGCGTTTGACCGTCCCCCGAAAACCCGGAGGTGCGCGGGGGTGGCTGAGCCTGGCCAAAAGCGGCGGACTTAAGATCCGCTCCTGTAGAGGTTCGAGGGTTCGAATCCCTTCCCCCGCATACTGCCGCGAGCATTCTCGCGAGCGGCAGATCTCGGCTTAAAAGGGATTCGAATCAGGGAACGGAGCGTTGCGGAGCGACCGTGGTTCGAATCCCTTCCCCCGCATACTGCCGCGAGCATCCTCGCGAGCGGCAGATCCCGGCTTATAAGGGATTCGAATCAGGGAACGGAGCGTTGCGGAGCGACCGTGGTTCGAATCCCTTCCCCCGCATGCTGCCGCGAGCATTCTCGCGAGCGGCAGATCCCTGCTTAAAAGGGATTCGGATCAGAGAACGGAGCGTTGCGGAGTGACCGTGGTTCGAATCCCTTCCCCCGCATGCTGCCGCGAGCACCCTCGCGAGCGGCAGATCCCGGCTTAAAAGGGATTCTGACCCGGAAAGTCGCAGCCCGGACCCGTCCGTCGAAGACGCAACGGAAGCCCGTGAACGTCTTTTCAAGGTTCGAATCCCTTCCCCCGCATACTGCCGCGAACGTCCTCGCGAGCGACGGACATCGATAAGGGGACGACGGGTCGTCGATCGTCGCCATCGCCGTCGCGGTCCACGGAGCCGCCGCTTGGATGGGTTCGTGAGCGTTCGGCAACCGAAACGAGAAAGAACCGGAACACGGACGATACCGCCCGCGAACGGGCGTGGGGCCCGGTTACGCGTCGAGGACGTCGTCGTAGTCGCCGGCGTCGACGCGGTCGTCGAACGTCCGGGCGTCCTCGCCTTCGATGGTGACGCCGAGGGAGGCGCAGGTGCCGCCGACCTCCTTGGCGGCGTTCTTCGTGTCGTACGCGAGCAGGTCCGTGGACTTCTGCTCGGCGACCTTCTTCACTTGCTCGACGGACATGTCGGCGACGAAGTCCTTCTGGGGTTCGCCCGAGCCGGTCTCGAAGCCGACCTCGTCCTTGATGAGCTCCGCCGTCGGCGGGACGCCGACCTCGATGCTGAAGGAGCCGTCGTCGTCGTACTCGACGGTAACCGGGACCTCCATGCCGTCGAAGGCCGCGGTCTCCTCGTTGATCTGGTTGACGACGTCCTGTACGTCTACCGGGGTCGGGCCGAGCTCCGGCCCGAGCGGCGGGCCAGGGTTGGCCTGCCCGCCGGGGACGAGCACTTCGATGGTTCCAGCCATACCCGTATTGACCCGGCGGCGACTTTTAACGGTTGTTCTTTCACGCGGGGGGCGGGAGCGGTTCACACGCCGCCGAACCGGGGCCGTGGTGGCGGTCACGGCCCGGGCGGTTCTCGTTTCCGATTCGCGTCCGGTGCTGGGTCGATCCTGAGTCCCGTTCGGCTCCGACCCGTCGCCCGCCTCACACCTCGGTCGCGATCCGTCCCGGGAGGAAGGTCCCCGTCTCGCGGCGGATCCCGAACAGCAACACGACCCCGGCGAGCAGCGGCACCGCCGCACACGCCACGTAGATCGGCGTGAACCCGACCAGATCTATCAGCGGTAACGAGAGCATCGGGCCGAGCCCGCCGCCCACGTCGCCGAGCACGTTGTTCGTCCCCGACGCCCGGCCCATCCGCTCGTCGGGGGTCAGGTCCGCCAACAGCGCCATCATCGGGCCGCTCGTCCCGCCCTGTCCCGCCCCGATGAACAGGCAGGCGAGCGCGAGGTCGAGCGTCGACCCGGCCCGGGCCAAAAGCAGGAACCCCGCGAAGGAGACGACGAGGAACGCGAGGAGGATCGGCGTCCGCGACTCCCGCGTGTCCGAGATCCGGCCGCCGACGAGCATGAACACCGACGCGGAGATCACCGTGCCGGCCATGAATATCCCGGAGGTGCCCTGCGGATCGAGCCCGAGCAGCGAGACGTCGTTCTCGCCGAGGAACAACACCAGCGTGGCGAACAGCGCGCCGATGTACGCGAACAGCAGCCCGAAGTTGACGAGCCCGACGGTGACCGCGGGGATCGAGGTGTCGATCTCCCACGGCCTGACCGACGCCTTCTCGCCGGCGCTGGTCACGTGGGTCTCGGGGACGAGCCGGTACGCGACGACGCTCGCGAGGAGCGCGAACGCGGCGGCGGCGGCGAACGCGGCGACGTTGCCGGCGAGCGAGGAGACGACGCCGCCGAGCACGAGCCCCGCCGGGAACCCCATCGTGATCCCGCCGCGGACCACGCCCATGTTCGTCCCGCGCGAGCCGCTGTCGGAGACGTCGGCCGCGATCGTGTACGCGGTCGCGAACACCGCCGCCGACCCGAGCCCCCACAACACCCGTGCGAGCAAGAACCACGTCTCCGGCGCGACGGCGGCCGCGATCGGCGTGAACCACTGGTCGGTGCCGACGACGAGGGAGCCGACCGCGACCGTCGGGAGCCCCTCGGCGACCCACCGTAGCGACTCCGCCGGCGGCATGACCAGTGCGACCACGTACCCGAGGGTAGCGATCCCCTCGATGAGCAGCCCGTAGACGAAGGGTTTACGCGTCCCGTACCGGTCCACCAATGCGCCCGCAGGCGCGTTGGCGACGAGCCGCACCCAGCGGTTCGCCGAGAGGATCACGCCGACCATGAACGCCGAGATGCCGAGGACGGCCCCGAGGTTCGGGAGGATGGGGAAGACGACACCGCCGCCGAACCCGACGAAGAAGGTGCTCGCGATCACCGCGAGCAGCACCGTCGGCGGCCGTTCGATCCCGAACGACGGAAGTCGTCCCACGGCCACTCACCTCCGCCCGTTCGCGCTCATCCCGAGTCCTCGTCGTCGGCCGTTACGCTCGCGGTCGATCCGTCGGTCGCGTCCGCGGCCGGTCCATCCGTCGTCCCCTCGCCCATCACATCCTCGTCCGTCGCATCCTCGTCCATCGTCTCCTCACCCGCCGCACGCCCCTCTCCGGGTTCCTCCCCTGTTCGGGCGGGGAGGCTCTCGACGGTTTCGGCGATGGACGGCAGCTCGACCCCCTCGGCGAGGAGCGGTTCGAGGACTCGGCTCATCGTCGCCTCCGCGACCGTCCGGGTGTACGCCGGTCCCTCAGACTCGTCGCCGGCCATGGTGATCTGTCGCGTGCGCGCCCCGTCGAGGGTCGCGACGAGCAGCGCGGCCGTCTCCTCGACGTCGACGTCGCGGAAGACGCCCGAATCGATCCCCTCGACGAGCACCTCCGACACGGTCCCCCGGAGGAGGCGGTCGCTCCGGGCCAGCTGCTCGCGGATCCGGTCGTTGAACGGCCCCTGCGAGCGGAGCTCCAACAGCGCGATGTGGAACGACTCGCGCTCGCTCTCGTCGCGCTCGAAGACGAACCAGCAGACGAACTCGACCAGCCGTTCGGTCGGGGGGCGGTCGGCGCGCTCGGCGACGCGCCCCTCGAAGTCGCTGATCACGTGGTCGAGGAAGGCGACGAGGAGGTCCTCCTTCGTGTCGTAGTGGTAGTGCAGCAGGGACTTGCTCTTCGAGCACTCGTCGGCGATGTCCTGCATCGTGAGCCCGGCGTAGCCGTGTGCACACAGGGCACGATAGACCCCGTCCATGATCTCCTCGGCCGTGCTCGGCTCGTCGGTCATTGACTGACTGGTCAGTCAGCAGGGGCTAAATCCCTATCGATGGACCGTCAGGATCGCCGGAACCCGACCCGCCGGGGACGGTGACGTCGCGGCCGGAGGCGGCTCGGTGCGGCCCGGGGCGGTGGACGACGCGCCGCCACGTTCCCTCGACGGGGCACCGTCGCGCCCCGTCATCGTCATTCCGGCCGGAACCGCCAGCGGTCGCGGTCGTACCCCCACCACGGGGACGGCTCCTCGCCGAACTCCACGTCGTCCCGGTAGCCGAGCACGTCGTCGGGGAAGTGGAGGAAGTTGAACGGCTGCTCCTCGCTGAGGACCCCGAACGCCTCGGCGAGCAGGCCCTGGCGGCGGTCCAGGTCGGTCGCTCGCGACGCCTCCGCGAGCAGTTCGGTGACCCCACGCGGGTCCGGGTAGCCGCCGAGGACGGCGTTGAACTCGGGGTCCCAGAACTGTCTCGTCGCCTCCGGCGACCGGGGGTACGTGTTCGTCCGGATCCCGGCGAGCATGTCGAACTCGCGCGCGTCGGCGACGTTCGGCACCTGGAGGAACTCGCTCAGGAGGACGTCGAACGGGACCCCTTCGAGGTCGACGTCGACCCCGAGGTGGGTCTCGTACTCCTCGGCCAGGAACCGGGCGGTCACCTCCACGTCGTCGACGCCGGTCGAGTAGGCGTACGTGAGCGACAGCTGCTCGCCGGTCGCCTCCTCGACGAGGACGTCGCCGTCGTACGCGTAGCCGTCCGGGAGGGCGTCGGCCAGTTCCGCCCGGGCCCGGTCGGGGTCGAAGCCGACCCGGTCCACCTCGCTGTCGTCGTAGAACGACGACCACTCGGGCTGGTAGGTCGCCGCCGGCCGTGCCGCCCCGTGGAGGACGTCGTCGACGATCGATCCGACGTCGGTCGCACGGGTGAACGCCCGGCGCACGGCGGGGTCGTCCCACCCGTCCCACGCCCCGTTGCCGCGGTGCTGATAGATGATCGACGAGACGTACGCCGACGGGACGTCGACGACTTGGACCCCGTCCATGGCGGCGAACTCGTCTCGCCGGCGGGCGGGGACGTGGGTCGTCGTGACCTCGCCGGTCTGGAGCGCCGACAGGCGGGTCGACTCCTCGCGGATCACCCGGAACTCGAACGCGTCGAAGTACGGGAGGTCCGCGGCCTCCTCGTGGCTCCGGCGGTAGTAGTCGCCGTTCCGGACCGTGAGCATGCGCGCTTCCGGTTCGATGGTGTCGACCGTGTACGCCCCGAGGTTCCCCGCGTACGAGAGCGACTGCACCGCGTCGTCCTCGTCGAGGCCGTCCCCGTCCCGGTCCTCGACGTACGGCTCGAGGAGTTCCCTCGGCATGAACGCCTGAAACGCCCAGAGAACAGGTTCGAGGACGAACCCCGGGTTCGGCTCGGGGAACCGGACCGCGAACGTGGACTCCCCGGTCGCTTCGACCTCGACGTCGACCGATTCGGTCTCGCCAGCCGGCGTCGTCCGCCAGTCGCCGACGTTCGACGCGGCCGCCCAGTTGTCTTCCCCGAGGATCACCTCGTTGATCGAGTAGACGACGTCCTCGGCCGTGAAGCGTCCGTACGGGTCGCTCCAGGCGGCGTGTTCCGTGAGCGCGAACGCGTACTCGGTGAAGTCGTCGTTCACCTCGTAGTCGCGGACGAGCCGGGCCGAGAGGTTGTCGTCGTCGTCGAGCTCGTACAGGGGGTCTTTCACCCGGGCGACGCGGTCGGCCGAGGTCTGATCGACGATCCGGAAGACGTTGTAACTCGACACGTCCGTCGACTGCGTCTCGACCCACGTCCCGCGGCCCTCGCCCTCGCCGCCGTGGTCGTCACCGTCTCCCTCGTTGCCGTCACCGTCCTCTCCGGTACAGCCGGCGATCGCGGTGGCTCCCCCCGTCGCGACGGCCGTGAGGACCGCTCGGCGGGACGGTCCCCGACCATCGGTTCGCTGTGACACACTTCGACGTTGGCGATCCGCGTAATAAACCTTTCCGGGATCTTACGTGTGGGGGTTCGGACGGCCCCGACGTCGGCGGAGGTGTGCGCCTTCTCGACCGGAACGGTGGCGGATATCGGACGCAAGAGGCGGCGTGTCGACGGTCGGTCGGAAACGGTCGCTTCCACCACGAGCCCGGTGCTGTTCGTTCGAAAATGATTTCTCGGCTACACATTCCACTACATATCCGGCTACACATGAGGGAACGTGCCCACGCACTCGAGCGGGGCATCGGACGTGGAGCGGGTCGAGATGCGACATCGACGTCGCCCGCGCCGAACGACCGACGCTATCGCTCTGATGGGTGAGCGTTCGAAAAAGCCGATACACCTGGAAACGTCAGTACTGTCGGTTACAGACGGGTGACGTTGGTCGCGCGCGGGCCCTTGTCGGCCTGCTCGATGTCGAACTCGACCTCCTGCCCCTCCTCGAGGTCCGGGCCGCCGACGTCTTCCATGTGGAAGAACACGTCCTCGTCCGCGTCGTCAGTCGTAATGAAACCGTAGCCGCCAGTGTCGTTGAAGAAGTCAACTTCGCCTTTCGCCATTGCATCCGTATGAGCGAGTTACCCACTTAAAAGACTTCCGTGAGAGTCATCGAATGGGGATTGTTAGCATCAATCTCACATCGGATCCGGACCGGCGCGTCACTTCCCGGACCGGCGCGTCACTTCCCGGACCGGCGCGTCGCTCCCCAGACTAGCGCGTCGCTCCTTCCAGCCGAGACACGTCGTACCCGCGGGCGGCCAGACAAGGTATCCCGATGGATCGCTCCGCCGGATCGGCCCGGATCGCCCGGTCGAACGGTCCCGGCGTCCGCCGCGTTAGAAACTACTATACGACCCCGGGACCGAGCCACCTACGTATGAGTCAGTCGTACAATCGGGGCCTCATCGAGGACTTCGGCCGGTGGCGGGAGTTCTCGGCGGGGATGTGGGCGTGGATCTTCCACAAGTTTACCGGCTGGGTACTTGTGGGCTACCTCTTCACCCATATCGCCGTGTTGAGCACCGCGATTCCGGCGGCGGGTGCCGAGGAGGCCGTGTTGCAGGCCGGCGACGACGTCTACACCCAGACGATCGTCACGCTCGAGGAGCTGCTGTTGGTTCGCATCCTCGAGGTCGGGCTGCTCGCGGTGGCGGTGTTCCACATGCTGAACGGGACCCGCCTCCTCCTCGTCGACCTCGGTATCGGGCTTGAATCACAGGACAAGAGCTTCTACGCGTCGTTGGTCCTGACGGGAGCGATCACCGTCGCGTCCGTCCCGACGTTCATCGCGGGGGCGTTCTGAGATGGCGGAACGCTACTCTTCGTTCTCGTCGGGCGGCAACATGTGGCTGCTCCAGCGACTCACGGCGGCGTTCCTGATAGTCGTCCTGGCGTTCCACTTCTTCCTGCTCCACTTCGTCCACCACGCGGACGAGGTGTCGTTCCTGATGAGCGCCGGCCGGATGGAGACGCTGAGCTACTACTCGCTGATGGTGTTGTTCCTGCTGACGGCGACGTTCCACGGAGTCAACGGCGTGTACAACGCCCTGATCAACCAGGGGCTCACGGGGACGAAACGCACCGTCGTCAAGTGGACCCTGATCGTCGCGAGCGTCGTGTTGATCGTCCAGGGGATCCGCACCGCGAACGCCTGGGCCGGCATCGGGCTCTTCTGACCATGAGCACGCAAGTACCCAAACAGACCGACGAATCGAGCGAGAACGCGACGGACGCGGAGACGACGGTTCCCTCGAAAGGCGACGCCCGCCGCGAGGAGAAGCGTCGCCGAGCCGCGGAACGCCGCGAAGAACGACAGGCCGAGGAGGCCGAGCGCGCCGCGGCCGCCGAGGACACGGTCGAGCTGAAGGTGTTCCGATACGACCCCGAAGTCGAGGGGAAACAGGAGCCGCGGTTCGACACCTTCCACGTGCCGTTCGAGAAGGGGATGACCGTTCTCGACGCACTGATGTACTCCCGGGACACGTACGACTCCTCGCTCACGTTCCGGCACTCGTGCCGGCAGGCGATCTGCGGGTCGGACGCGATGTTCGTCAACGGGACCCAACACCTCGCGTGTAAGACCCAGATCTCCGAGCTGTCGGAGCCGATCCGGGTTGAGCCGCTTCCGCACGCCGAGGTGACGAAGGACCTCGTCGTCGACATGGAGCACTTCTACGACCAGATGCACGCGGTCGAGCCGTACTTCCAGACCAACGAGCTGCCCGACGGCGAGCTCGACGAGCAGCGCCAGACGCGGGAGAACCGCGAGAAAGTGAAGATGTCCACGCGGTGTATCTGGTGTGCCGCGTGTATGTCCTCGTGTAACATCGCCGCCGGCGACAACGAGTACCTCGGCCCCGCCGCGATCAACAAGGCGTACCGGTTCGCGATGGACGAGCGCGAGGGCGAGGAGATCAAACAGAAACGCCTGGAGATCATCGAGCAGGAACACGGCGTCTGGCGGTGTCAGACCCAGTTCTCCTGTACGGTGGTGTGTCCGAAGGACATCCCCCTCACCGAGCACATCCAGGAGCTGAAGCGCGAGGCGGTCAAGAGCAACCTGAAGTTCTGGTAGTCCCGGAGACACCCTCAAGGACATCCAGACCCAACCACACACTATACAGCAATCATGTACGAACACGACGTAATCGTAGTCGGCGCGGGCGGGGCCGGCCTCCGCGCGGCGATCGCGGCACAGGAGGCCGGAGCCGACGTAGCGATGGTCACGAAGCTCCATCCGGTCCGCTCGCACACGGGCGCGGCGGAGGGCGGGATCAACGCCGCGCTCCGCGACGGCGACTCGTGGGAGGACCACGCGTACGACACGATGAAGGGGTCCGACTACCTCGGGGACGCTCCCGCGGTGGAGGCCCTCTGTAAGGAGAGCCCCGAGGAGGTCATCACGCTCGAACACTGGGGGATGCCGTTTTCCCGCGAGGAGGACGGTCGCGTCTCCCAGCGCCCGTTCGGCGGCCTCTCGTTCCCGCGAACGACGTACGCGGGCGCGGAAACCGGCCACCAGATGCTCCACACGATGTACGAGCAGGTGGTCAAACGGGGGATCCAGGTGTACGACGAGTGGCACGTGATGGACCTCGCGGTCAGCGACGAGGAGGATCCCTCCGAACGGACCTGCCACGGCGTCGTCGCCTACGACATCCAGAGCGGCGAGATCAGCGGCTTCCGTGCCACGGGAGGCGTCATCCTCGCGACCGGCGGCATGGGCCAGGTGTTCGACCACACCACCAACGCGGTCGCGAACACCGGCGACGGCGTCGCGATGGCGTACCGTGCGGGCGTCCCGATGGAGGACATGGAGTTCATCCAGTTCCACCCGACGACGCTCCCCTCGACCGGCGTGCTCATCTCCGAGGGCGTCCGCGGCGAGGGCGGGATCCTCTACAACGCGGAGGGGGAACGCTTCATGTTCGAGCACGGCTACGCCAACAACGACGGCGAGCTCGCCTCCCGCGACGTCGTCTCCCGCGCCGAGTTGACCGAAGTCAACGAGGGACGGGGGATCGAAGACGAGTACGTCCACCTCGACATGCGGCACTTGGGCGAGGAGCGCATCATCGACCGCCTGGAGAACATCCTGCACCTCGCGGAGGACTTCGAGGGCGCTGACGGGCTCACGGAGCCGATGCCGGTCAAACCCGGACAGCACTACGCGATGGGCGGCATCGAGACCGACGAGCACGGCGCGACGTGCATCGACGGGTTGTACGCGGCCGGCGAGTGCGCCTGCGCGTCCGTTCACGGCGCGAACCGCCTCGGCGGCAACGCCCTCCCGGAGCTCATCGTCTTCGGGAAGCGCGCCGGCTACCACGCCGCCGGCAAGGACCTCGGCGAGGCGGAGATCCCGACCGGGAAGACCGGCGACTACGAGGTCGCCGACTACGAGTTCGAGGTCGAACTCGGCGAGGTCGCCGGGAGCGACCCGGCGGCCGCCGACGGCGGCGCGGTGGCGACCGACGGCGACGCGGTGTTGTCGGCGACCGTCGAGCGACAGCGGGAGTTCGTCGAGACGCTCATGGCCCGCGAGGGGCGGAACCACGCGGAGATCCGCTCGCGAGTCCAGCGCACGATGACGGACAACGTCAACGTGTTCCGCGCGGAGCCCGGCCTGAAGGAGGCACTGGTCGATCTCCGTGAGGCGCGCGAGGCGTACCAGGACGTCGCCGTCTCGGACCCCTCCCGGACGTTCAACACGGACCTCATCCACACGATGGAGACGCGGAACGTCCTCGACATCGCGGAGGCGCTCACGATGGGCGCGCTCGCGCGCAACGAGTTCCGCGGGGCCCACTGGCGACAGGAGAACCAGATCCGCGACGACGAGAACTGGTTGAAACACACGCTCGTCTCGTGGAACGACGGCGAGCCGGAACTCTGGTACAAGCCCACGATCCTCGAGGGCGAGAACAAGACGTACGAGCCGAAGGTCCGGTCGTACTGACTGCATCGTTCGGGATCGATCACGGTTTTCTACCCGTCGACGGTCGAAGTCCAGCCGGGAACCGGCGCGATCGACGTACGCGTTCGAGGCGTCAGTGGGAGTGTTTCCCGTAGAAACGGCACGAGATACGCGGAGACGACCGATCAGCGTATTTCGACGATCGTTGAGTAGGGGGTTTATTATCGTCGAACCGTTCTTGCCGAACGAGATGTTGAAAACAGAGACGGCACCCGCGGCGGCGACGCCGGCAATGCCGCCGGAACTGCGGTCTCCCCGCGCGAAGCTCGTGTACCTGTACCTGACGACGAACGACGGCGCGACCGTCGCCGAGATGGGCGATTCGCTCGGGATGAAGAAGATCTCGCTGTACAGCATCCTGAAAACGCTGCGCAAACAGGACCTGATCGCCCGCCACGACGGGACGTACACGCTCGCGTGAGCCGCCGGTCGAGGAGCGTACCTGCCCGGCTTGCGTTGGCGACCACCCGCCCCCGCGTCCGAAGGCGAGACGTTTAGGGCGTCGTGGCCCCATACGGGACCGTGGACGCCCACCAACACGAGTTCGAGAACCCGTTCGCGATGGACGCCGACTGTGAGAACTGCCCCGAGCTGTGCGGCCCCCGCGAGCGGGTCGTCCACGGCTACGGCGACGTCGGCGCGGAGTTCCTCGTGGTCGGCACGTCGCCCACGGCTGCCGCCGAACGACACGGAATCCCCTTCACCGGTCCGGGCGGCGGCGAGCGCATCCAGGCGGTGTTCGGCGAGCTCGGGTTCGTCCGATCGCCGCCCGACGCCGCGGAGCCGGACGTCCAGAACGTGTTTTTCACCAACCTGACGCGCTGTCGACACCCCGATCGCGAGCCGACGGACCGGGAGATCGAGACCTGTGAACCCTTCTTGAACGCGGAGATCCGGATGATAAACCCGCAGATACTCGTCCCCGTCGGCGAGCGACCGCTCCGGGCGCTGGCCGTCGAGTACACGACCCGGCGGCCGGAGTCGTTCGACGTCGAGGCGGAGCACGCGACGACGATCCGCGGGCGCGGGTTCGAGATCGTGCCGATGGTCGCGCCCGACGACCTGACCGACGAGCGGGCGGCCGCCTTCGTCGACCACATGCACGAAAACGTGTTGAGCCGCGACTATCGACAGACGAAGGGGCGGCAGAGCCGGTAGCGGCCGCGGCGTTCCGAGTTCTACCGCTGCCGCTCCCGTTCGGCCCTGAACTTCACCAGCGTCAGGTCACGTCCCAGGGGGCAGTGGTCGTGCGGCGGGTCGCCCAACACCTGGTCGATGACGCGCTCGTCCCCGAAGTCGGCACCGTCCGGCACGCAGTACTGGTGGCTCGGGCAGTCCGTGTGCGGGCAGGGACCGGCGAGCGAGGCTTTGCTGCCGGCGTACGCCCGTTTGGAGGGGACGTTCGCGGGCACGGGGGCGGGCTCGACCTCGACGGCGCGGACGCCGGCGTCGTGGACGGCACAGTCGAGCGTCTGTGCGTTCTCCCGGATCCCGGTGATCCGGTAGCGGGTCCCTTCCGAGAGGTTGAGACACTGTCCCCGATAGGGACAGCCCGCACAGTCGGGCGACTCGCCGTCGTAGACGAACTCCCGCCCGACGTCCGCGAGCCGACTGCCGATGAGCGTGACCGTGGTCATGCCGCAGTCGAGGACCCCCGAAGCCGTAAGCCTCCCGCCTTCGATCGTGGTCGCGGCCGCGGAACGCAGATCTGCCCGCGCGACCACGGAACGCAGATCTGCCCGCGCGGCCACGGAAAGACGACGGTGATCACGGAGCGGCCGGACAGAGGGGAAGACACATCCCCGCCCCCGATAACCCCGGAACAATGATCGCGGAGTTGGCCGTCGAGCTGCAACGGGAGGCCGAACGAGCGAACGAACGGCGGCTCCTCGTGCTGGCCGGCGACCGGTCCCGCGGGATCGACGCGGCGTACGACGCCGTCGCGGCGGTCGGCGTCGACGACGACGCGGTGTCGATCGTCTCCGAGCGGGAGGGGTTCCGGTTCGAGGAGCACCGCCCGCAGGCGGCGGGCGACCTGCTCGGCCGGACGCGGGCGGTCGTCGTCCTCGACTGCCACGACCGGTTCGTGCCGAACGCGCTCGGGGCGGCCGCCGGCGCGGTCGACGGGGGCGGGCTCCTCGTCCTCCTGACCCCAGACCTCGACCGCTGGTCACGCCTCCGCGACGGCTTCGACGAGTCGCTTGCGGTCCCGCCGTACGGCCTCGACGACGTGACGGGACGGTTCCGCGAACGGCTCGTCGGGACGCTCCGGCGACATCCGGGGGTCGCGATCGTCGATCTCGGGGGCCGGGACGCGGAGCCGACGATCGAGCGCGACGGGCTCACCGATCCGCCGGCGGCGACGCCCCGGTCGACGCCGGTCGTGCCCGCGAACGCCGCCTTCCCCGACGCGGCGTACGCGGCGTGTCTGACCGCCGATCAGGCTCGCGCCCTGCGCGCGTTCGAGTCCCTCTCGACGCCCGGGTACGCGGTGGTCGTCGAGTCCGACCGCGGCCGCGGGAAGTCCAGCGCCGCGGGGCTGGCCGCGGGGGCGCTCGCGCTCGCCGGCGTGGACGTTCTCGTCACGGCCCCTGCGTTCCGCAACGCCGCGGAGGTGTTCGCGCGCGCCAGAGAGCTCGTCTCCCGGGGCGACGGAGGCACGTTCGCCGACGCCGAGGATCCCGAAGCCGACGACCGGACGACGCAGGCCTCCGACGACCGGACGACACAGGCCTCCGACGACCCCACGACGCTGTCGACGCCGGCGGGCGGGCGAGTGCGGTTCCTCCCGCCGGCGGCGGCCGCCGACGCCGTGACCCGCCCCGGCGGACCGGGCTGTGTCATCGTCGACGAGGCGGCGGCCCTGCCGGTCCGGCTCCTCGAACGACTCCGGTCGGCACCGGCGGTCGCCTTCTGTACGACCGTTCACGGCTACGAAGGGGCTGGACGCGGGTTCTCCGTGCGGTTCCGCGAGCGGCTCGACGAGGGCGACCACCGGGTCCGTGACATTCGCCTCCACGAGCCGATCCGCTACGCCGCGGGCGACCCGGTGGAGGGGTGGACGTTCCGGGCGCTCCTGTTGGACGCACGGCCCGCGGTCGACGAGGCGGTCGCGGGGGCGAGCGTCGCCGACGCGGCGTATTGCGCGCTCGCTCCCGACGACCTGCTCGCGGACGACCACCTGCTCTCGGAGACGTTCGGGCTCCTCGTGGCCGCCCACTACCGGACCGAGCCCACGGACCTCGCGCGGCTGCTCGACGCGCCGAACCTCGTCGTCCGCGCGCTCGTCGCCGACGGCCACGTCGTCGCCGTCGCCCTCCTCGCGCGGGAGGGGCGGCTCCCGGCCGACACCCGGCGGGCGATGTACGAGGGCGAGCGCGTCCGCGGCAACATGGTCCCGGACGTGCTCACCAGCCAGCTGCGTGACGAGGACGCCGCCGCGCCGTCCGGGCTCCGGACGGTCCGGATCGCGACCCACCACGCGGTCCGTGGGACGGGGTTCGGGTCGCGGTTGCTCGACGGGATCCACGACGAGTTCGCGGACGCGATCGACTACTTCTCGGTCGGGTACGGCGCGACCCCACGGCTGCTCCGGTTCTGGCGGCGCGCCGGGTACCGGAGCGTCCACCTCTCGACGACGCGCAACGACTCGTCGGGCGAGTACTCCGCGGTCATGCTTCGACCGGTCGCCGACGCGGGCGCGGCCCTGCTCGACCGACACGCCGTCGCCTTCCGCGACCGCGAGCGCGACGGGCTCTCGGACGCCCACCGCGACGTCGACGCCGACGTCGCACGCGGCGCGCTCCGGGCGTGCCCGGCCCCGCCGGCCGTCGACCTCACGGAGACGGCGTGGCGGACCGTCGTGGGGTCGGCGTACGGGCCGGGGATGTACGACACGGCTCCCGGCGCGTTCCGCGACCTCGCCATCGCGGCGCTCACGGACGGCGGGCTCGACGGGCTCGACGCCCGCGAGGAGCGGCTGCTCGTCCGGAAGGTGTTGCAGGGCCACCCGTGGGAGACCGTCGCCGACGACCTCGGATACGTCTCGACGAGCGCCTGTATGCGCGCGCTCGGGGAGGCGGCGAAGCCGCTGGTCGAGCGGTACGGGACGGCGTTCGCCCGGCGCGAGCGCGAGCGGTTCGTGGACGGGTAGGTCGACGGCCGGCGGGCTCCGGACACGTCCCCACGAGCGGTTCCGACTGTCGATCGAACCGGACCGCTGAAACCGCTGGCGCGTCTCCGGCCGGTATGACCAGCGACTACGTCGACCGGCTGGAGGCGAACCGCCGGGAGAAGGACGAGTTCTTCGCCGAACACCCGCAGTCGCCGATCCCGCCCGAACGACGCGACGCGTTCGACGGGCTCGACTACTTCGACCCCGACGCCGACTCCCGCGTCGACGCGACCGTCACCGTCCACGAGGACCCCGACCCCGTCGAGATGGAGACGACCGCGAGCAACCCCGTCAGGTACCTCCGGGTGGTGACGTTCGCGTTCACGCTCGACGGCGCGGAGTACGCCCTCTCAGGGTACCGTCAGGAGGGCGAGGAGGGCGCGATCTTCGTCCCGTTCCGCGACAAGACGACCGGCCAGGAGTCGTATCATCGGGGCCGGTACATGGAACTCGAGCCCGAGGCGGAGCTGGCCGACGGCGACGTCGTGACCGTCGACTTCAACCTCGCGTACAACCCGTTCTGTGCGTACAGCGAGACGTTCTCGTGTCCGCTCCCGCCCGAGGAGAACTGGCTGGAGACGACGGTCCGCGCCGGCGAGCGAGCGCCACCCCTCGAGTAGTCGGCCACCGTCTCGGCTCGACCGCACGTGCTCACCGTCCGCCGTCCATCCCCGTCCCGGGTTTGACGCCGACGACCGTGTAGCCGAACCCGCGGTCGACGACCGCCGGCGACAGCCCGGCTGCGGATAGCTCGTCCGCCAACGCGTCGGGCGCGACGAACGACGACCCCATCCCGAAGGCGTGTTCGGCGGCCTCGAGGGCACGCCCGAGCGGGTGTTCGGGATCGAACTCGCGCACGACCAGCACCCCGCCCGGCGCGAGGACCCGCGCGGCTTCGCCGAGCGCCGCCGTTCGGTCGGGGAGGTGATGGAGGGCGTCGACGATCATCACGGCGTCGACGACGCCGTCACACACCGGTAACCGACCGGCGTCGCCGGCCACTGCGGGGAGTCCGCGTTGCTCGCGTGCGCGCGCCAGCATGCCGAACGAGACGTCCACCACGGTGATCTCGGGGCCGACGATCGAGGCGGCGGCCCGCCCCGATCCGCCGCCGACGTCGAGGAGCCGGCGTATCGGTCGCTCCGCGCGGTCGAACCCCGCCGCCAGCGCCTCGCCGCTCGCGGGCGGCATGACGCGGTCGTACAGCGGCGCGATCCGGTCGAAGAATCGAACGTCGCCGACGCCGTGCATGGTCGTCGATCGGTGGCGAGGGGCTTTACTCCCCGGGTCCGTATCCGTCGGTATGCAGTTTCGGATCGTCGGCTGGCCCGGGGACGGGACCTCGCTTCGGCTCGACTACCGGGCGTTCGCGTACGCCGGGAAGTTCGTCGTCGGGGGCCCGAGGAAGGCGGTCCTCCGGACCGAAGACGGGTCCCCCGCGGTTCCCGGGTGGGAGCCCGACGAGGCACTCCCGGACGGGATCGACCCGGGCGCGTTCGACGACGACGTGCTCGCGGCGGTCTCCTTCTCGCCCGACCGGACCGATCCGAGCCGCTGTCGGCTCCGGTACGTCACCGTCCACACCGCCCGGCGTGGGGAGGGTTTCGGACCGCGACTGATCGCGCGGGTCGTGTCCCGGCTCGCGGGTCGCGGGTACGACTCCGTCGCGATCGCGGTGAACAACCCGTTCGCGTACGAGGCGCTTTATAAGGTCGGCTTCGCGTACGCCGGCGAGCGGACGGGGATCGCCGAACTGGTGCTCGAACGGCCGACCGCCCGCCCGGCGGACCGGGCCTTGATCGACGGATCGGGACGCGGCCGCGCGGCGAGCGAACGTGAGGCGGACGAGCCCGACGCTGTAGAGCGCTACCGTGCGGGCCTCGCCCGCTTCCGCGACCGCGACCTCGGCCGCGCTGAACGGCGGTTCCTCGCCGCGCGGGCGGACGCCGATCCGCCGGACGTCGTCGAGCTGGGCTGAGAGGCGGGCTCCGAGCCGTTCGCGTTTAAAAGGTGGCGTCGAGCCTCGGGTGACGACCGCCGCGACGGTGCCGAAGGACCGGACACGACCCGTCGCCCGCAGCTGCTCGGATGTACACGATCACCCCAGTCGTGTCGCCGTCGTTCGGTAGCGTTCGAAGAGGTCGATCCCCCAGGCGATCGCGTCGGGGTCGTCGGTGTCGATCCAGGCGATCGGCGTCCCCATCTCCTCGGTGTGGACGCCCAGCCCGACTCGGTCGTCGAACACCGCCAGCGCGATCGGGAGGTCCTCGTGGACGTACGACGCCATCGTGTCGAGCTCGAACACCTCCGCGGCGATGTCGGGGTACTCGGCCGTGACGAGCTCGAGCACGCCCGGCTCGTAAACGATCTCGGCGTCCATACCCGCCAGGAGCTGTTCGTGGGCGACGTCGATGTACATCGGTTCCAGGAAGCTCTTGTTGAACGCCCGGATCCGTGGGGCTCCCTCGAACAGGTCGATGAACCGCTTCATCGGTCGGTACGGGTCGTCGTAGGTGGCGCGCGTGACGACGGCGTCCGCGAACAGGCGGTGATCGAAGGCGACCTCGTCGGGCAGCGCGCGGAGCAGCACCTCGAGGTCCACCGCCGTGGCGACGTCCTCGTGGAACCGCCGGCCGGCGTCGCCGACGATCTCGCCGAGGGGGGTCAGCTCGTAGCACCCATCGGCCCGCGCGATGAACCCGTGGGACTCGAACGAGCGGATGATACGGTGGGCGGTGGCGCGCGACACGGAGAGCGCCGCCGCGAGCTCCCGTTTATCCGCCACCGACCGCTCGAACGCCTCGAAGGCGGATCCCCGTCTGACGACCTCGAGCAGGAGGTCGAGTTCGGGGCCGTCGGAGCGGGACGGGTCCATGGGGTCCATCTACTCGTTCGTCGTGTGTGCGCAATCGCCATATAGCGCTTTCGGCTCACCCCGGTTCCACCAGCCGGTATTCCACCGTCTCAAACGTTGTCAGTGGGTCGTAGGAGCGTCTTACCGGTCGTCGACGCGCTTCAGGATCGAGTTCACGAGGTGAACCCCGTTCAGGAGATGAGATTATCTCCCCCTACCCCATCTCAGAGCTATGGTAGGGGTTGGTTTCCGAACGACGCGACGGGATCTCCGGACGAAGGTTTTCGCGGTCCTGTTTTCGGTACTGATGGTAACGTCCGTCGTGGCTGCCGGCGGGATCGGGACGGCCGTGGCGGCCGAGCCGACGGAGCGCTGTGACGTACACGTCGCGGACGGCGAGTCGATCCAGGCCGCCGTCGACGACGCGTCCGCCGGCGACACGATCTGTGTCGCGCCCGGAACGTACGCGGAGACGCTCACGATCGGAACGGCCGGGATCGAGATCGTCGCCGCCGACGGTGCAACGCTCGCGCCTGACGGAGACTCCGGTGAAGCCGTCGGGCTCGCCGTCGTCGAGACGGACCGCGTCATCGTCGACGGGTTCCGGATCGACGGCGAGCGGTTCGAGAGCGACGACACTCGGTACGGGGTCCACCTCGAGACCGCCGACGAAACGGCCCTCCGAAACCTCACGGTCACCGGCTGGGACATCGGCATCCGGTTCAGCGACGCGAACGACGGCGAAGTCACCGGCGTCGTCACGGAACACAACAACGCTGGGTTCACCCTCGGCGACGCACGTGGCAACGAGGTCACGGACCTGACGACGCGACACAACGAGAACCGCGGGCTCGTTCTCGGGTCAGGACTCTACTCGACGACCACGGAGAACTCCTTTATCGACGTCACGGCCTACGACAACGAGCGGAGCGGCGGCGGGTCCTCCCCCGGGGCGATCCAGCTCTCGTGGGGAGCGACGAACAACCAGTTCGTCGGCGTGCGCTCCGATTCGAGCGCCGCCGGGATCTACACCGCCGGCGGCTCGTCGGGGAACAGCTTCCGGGACGTCGTCGTGAACGACAACGACCGATACGGGCTGACCCTCGAGTCCTCGAACGGCGACTCCTTCGACGGGGTCGAGGCGTCCGGTAACGGCTGGAACGGCATCCGGATCAGTCAGAGCAACGGGAACGAACTGGTCGACGTCACCGCGACCGCGAACGACGGAACCGGGATCTTCGTGGCCGGCGACTTTCGGGGGAGCCCCGCGGCCGCCAACAACGTCTTCGAATCGGTCGTCGCCGCGGACAACGACGGGAGCGGGATCCAGCTGAGCGTCGCCGCGGACAACGAGTTCCGTGACCTCCTGCTCTCGAACAACAGCGGATCCGCGTTGAACCTCCCGAGCCGGTCGGGTGGGAACGCCTTCTCCGACGTCACCGTCGTCAAGGGGAGCGGGAACGTGATCCACGTCGGCCCCGACAGCAACGTCGGAAACACCTTCGAGAACGTCGAGGTCTCGGACAGCCAAGGCGGGTTGACGCTCCTCGGCGAGCGGACGACGGTGACGGGGCTCGCGGTTCGAGACGGCTCCGGGACCGCCGTCACGGTTTCGACGGGCATGGCGAGCGGTGTGCAGGCCGGCGGCGCGGACAACGTGCTCACGGACGTCTCGGTGTCGAACGTCACGGGAACGGGGGTACGGGTCGCCAACGAGGCGACGAACAACACCCTCTCCGCGGTCACCGTCCACGACGTGAGCGGGGCCGGCGTCTCCATGCAGGGTGGCTCCGATAACGCCGTGGTCGACGCGGCCCTGAGCGACGTCGGCGTCGGGATCGACCTCGGCGACGCGGCCGAGAACCGCTTCGAGTCCGTCGCGCTCGGCGACGCGATCGTTTCGGGATACGGTCACGACGTCCGGCTCTCCGCGGCCGACGAGCCGGCGGAGCTACCGGCCGGCGTGGAGCCGCTCGGGAGCTACGTCGAGGTCACGGACACGAGTGCGACCGGAACGCTCGAACACCTCCGGATCGCGTACGACCCGGCCGACCTGGGCGGCGTCCAGGAGTCCTCGCTCCGGGTCTGGCGCTACGACGGTGCGTGGCACGCGCCGGCCGACGAACCGTACTTCTCGGGCTACGACACGGACGAGCAGTACGTGTTCGCACACGGGATCTCCGACTTCTCGACGTTCGGCGTCTTCGGCGAAACCGACCCCGAACCGTTCGAGACGGGGACGCTCGGCGGCACCGTCAGCGGCGAGGGCGAGCCCCTCGACGGGGCGGAAGTGTTGGTCTTCGACGAGAGCGGATACGGAGACATCGACGACACGAGCGCCGACGGGTCGTACGGGTTCACGCTCCCGACCGGCTCGTACGAACTGGTCGTCAACGCGGAGGGTTACCTGTCGTCGACGGTCGAGGGCGTCGAGATAGCCGAGGACGGGACGACGACGGTGGACGTCGACCTCGAGCCCGAACCCGAGCCGGGAACGCTCGCCGGCGTCGTGACCGGCGACGGCGGCGGGGCTGACGCCGGCGTCACGCTCGACGGCGGCACGGGCGGGGGGATCTGGAACGCGGCCGTCACCGCCACCGATCCGGACTCCGGCGAGGAGTGGAGCACGACCACCGACTTCGGCGGCACCTACGAGCTCGAGTTGGCTCCCGGGACGTACGACGTCACGGCCGACTCGGCTCGACACGCGCCCACGACCGTCGAGGGCGTGTCGATCGTCGAGGACGAGACGACGACTCTCGACATCGAACTGACGGAAGTGAGCGACGTCGAGTTCGCGTACACGCCCGCGGATCCGGTCGCCGGCGACGCGGTCACGTTCGACGCCACCGAGTCGACGGTCCCGGAGGGTCGCGTGTCGTACGGGTGGGACTTCACCGGAGACGGCGAGTTCGAGGTGTCGAGCGATCCGACCATCGAGCATACCTACGCCGAGGCAGGGACGTACGACGTCCAGCTACTGGTCGAGATCCCGTCGGTGTTCTACGAGACGACGACGCGGACCGTCGTCGTCGGTGAGCCGGACGGCGAGTCCTCGCCCAGCCCGTCGCCCTCTCCCTCTCCCTCTCCGTCGCCGTCACCGGATCCCGAACCGGAACTCGATCCGGCATCGTTCGCCGTCTCGATCGACGACGCGGCGTCGCCGGTCGTCGCGGGCGACACGCTCGACGTGACGGCGACCGTCGAGAACGTCGGCGACGCGGACGGCTCGGGGACGGTCGAGCTCCGGCTCGACGAGGAGGCCGTCGACTCGGCGGACGTCTCGCTCGACGCCGGCGCGTCGGCGACCGTCACCCTCTCGTGGGAAACCGAGTCCGGCGACGTCGGCACACACGCACTCGAGGTCCGGGCCGGCGACGGGAGCGACACCGTCGACGTGGTCGTCGGCGACGCGGCGGTCGACCTCGCGGTCGGGTCGGCGAGCGTCGCCCCGGCGGACACGTCCGTCGGCGAACCGGTCACCGTGACGGTGACCGTCACGAACGAGGCCCCCGTCGCGGGGATCGGGACCGTCACGCTGGCGGTCGACGGGGAGCCCGTCGGGGAGCAGTCGGTCGAGATCGGCGCGAACGAGACGCGGGCGATCGAGACGACGCACGCCTTCGCGGAGCCGGGGACGTACGACGTCTCCGTCGACGGCGTCGACGCGGGAACCGTCACGGTCACTGAGGCCGATCCGGCGTCGATCGTCGTCTTCGGCGGGGAGGCCGACCGGGAGTCGGTCGCGCCGGGCGAGACGGTGACCGTGGTCGGTGACCTCTACAACAGCGGTGGCGTCGCCGGAAACGAGACGATAGAGCTCGACGTGGGCGGCGAGGTCGTCGACTCGACCGTCGTCTCTCTGGATCCCGGCATCGAACGAGGGGCCGTGGAGCTGCAGTGGACGCCGACGACCGCCGATCTCCCGGAGAGCGGTGAGTCGATCGACGTCGACCTCCGATTGAACCTCCTCACCGTCGACACCGTCGAACTCGACGCCTCCTACACGGACATTCAGGTGATCGCCGCGTCGACCGCCGACACCGAACTCGTCGAGGGCGAGGAGACGTACGTGATCGGGTCGGTCTACCAGGCCGGCACGATGGAGGGAACCGAGGAGATCGAGCTCAGGGCGACTCACAACGAGACGGGCGAGACGACCGTCGTCGGGAGCCAAGAAGTGACGCTGTCACCGGGCTATTACCACCTCGGTGCGATCAATATCACCTTCGCGCCCGACGAGCCCGGTCACTACGACCTCCAACTCGGCGACCGCAACGCCGGGTGGGTGGACGTCGAGCCGGCCGTCTCCGACATCCAGGTGATCGCCGCCTCCACCAGCGACGTGGAGATCGTCGAGGGCGAAACCACGTCCGTGATCGGGTCGATCTACCAGGCGGGCAACGTCGAGGGCACCGAGACGATCGAGCTCAGGGCGACCCGCACGGTCGACGGCGAGGAGGTGACTGACGTGGTCGGCAGCCAAGAGGTGACGCTTAGCCCGGGCTTCTATCACCTCGGTGCGATCAACGTCACGTGGGGGCCGGATCCGGGCTACTACGACCTCCAACTCGGCAGCCGAAGCGCCGGGTGGGTGGACGTCGAGCCGGCCGAGACGGACGTTCAGGTCATCGCCGCCTCCACCTCGGACGTCGAGCTGATCGAGGGGGAGGAGACGTACGTGATC
Source organism: Halorubrum sp. JWXQ-INN 858 (assembly GCF_009806985.1). Lineage (GTDB taxonomy): Archaea > Halobacteriota > Halobacteria > Halobacteriales > Haloferacaceae > Halorubrum. Next base: position 140,034 of record NZ_WUAX01000006.1, read on the forward strand.
GGGTCCGTGTATCAGGGCGGGAACGTCGAGGGAACCGAGGAGATAGAGCTCACCGCGACCCACAACGAAACCGGGGAAACGCACGTCGTCGGCAGCCAAGAGGTGACGCTTAGCCCGGGCTATTACCACCTCGGTGCGATCAACATCACCTTCGCGCCCGACGAGCCCGGTCACTACGACCTCCAACTCGGCGACCGCAACGCCGGGTGGGTGGACGTCGAGCCGGCCGAGACCGACATACAGGTCATTGCCGCCTCCACCTCGGACGTCGAGCTGATCGAGGGGGAGGAGACGTACGTGATCGGATCGATCTATCAGTCGGGCAACGTCGAGGGGACCGAGGAGATCGAGCTGATCGCGACCCACAACGAGACGGGCGAAACGCACGTCGTCGGGAGCCAGGAGGTGACGCTGTCACCGGGCTATTACCACCTCGGTGCGATCAACGTCACGTTTGCACCCGACGAGCCCGGCCACTACGACCTCGAGCTCGGTGGCACCAACGCCGGGTGGGTGGACGTCGAGCCGGCCGTCTCCGACATCCAAGTCATCGCCGCCTCCACCAGCGACGTGGAGATCAAACAGGGCGAGGAGACGTACGTGATCGGATCGATCTACCAGGCCGGGAACGTCGAGGGGACCGAGGAGATCGAGCTGACCGCGACCCACAGCGAGACGGGTGAAACGCACGTCGTCGGCAGCCAGGAGGTGACGCTGTCACCGGGTTATTACCACCTCGGTGCGATCAACGTCACGTTTGCACCCGACGAGCCCGGTCACTACGACCTCGAGCTCGGCGACCGTAACGCCGGGTGGGTGGACGTCGAGCCCGCTGAGACGGACATTCAGGTCATCGCCGCGTCGGTGTCGGACGTCGAGCTGATAGAGGGCGAGGAGACGTACGTGATCGGGTCGGTCTACCAGGCCGGGAACGTGACGGGAACGGAAGCGATCGAGCTGACGGCGACGCATCAGGGAACCGGTGAAGCGACCGTCGTCGGGAGCCAAGAGGTGACGCTGAGCCCGGGCTATTACCACCTCGGCGCGATCAACATCACCTTCGCACCCGACGAGCCCGGGACGTACGACCTGACGCTCGGCGACCGCGACGCCGGCATGGTCGCCGTCGAGGAGGCGTTCACCGACATCACCGTCATCGCCGCCTCCACCTCCGAGACGGAGCTCGTGCAGGGCGTCGACGAGGCGTACGTGATCGGTTCCGTGTATCAGGGCGGGAACGTCGAGGGAACCGAGGAGATTGAGCTGACGGCGACACATCAGGGAACCGGGGAAACGCACGTCGTCGGCAGCCAGGAAGTGACGCTGTCGCCGGGCTATTACCACCTCGGCGCGCTCAACATCACCTTCGCGCCCGACGAGCCCGGGACGTACGACCTGACGCTCGGCGACCGCGACGCGGGCATCGTCGACGTCGAGCCGGCCGTCTCCGACATCCAAGTCATCGCCGCCTCCACCTCGGACGTCGAGCTGATAGAGGGCGAGGAGACGTACGTGATCGGGTCGGTCTACCAGGCCGGGAACGTCGAGGGAACCCAGGAGATCGAGCTGACGGCGACCCACAACGAGACCGGCGAAACGCACGTCGTCGGCAGCCAGGAGGTGACGCTGTCACCGGGTTATTACCATCTCGGTGCGATCAACATCACCTTCGCGCCCGACGAGCCCGGTCACTACGACCTCGAGCTCGGTGGCACCAACGCCGGGTGGGTGGACGTCGAGCCGGCCATCTCCGACGTCCAAGTGATCGCCGCCTCCACCTCGGAGGTCGAGCTGATAGAGGGCGAGGAGACGTACGTGATCGGGTCGGTCTACCAGGCCGGGAACGTCGAGGGAACCCAGGAGATCGAGCTGACGGCGACGCACCAGGGGACCGGCGAGACGACCGTCGTCGGGAGCCAGGAAGTGACGCTGTCGCCGGGTTATTACCACCTCGGCGCGCTCAACGTCACGTTTGCGCCCGACGAGCCCGGGACGTACGAACTCGAGCTCGGCGACCGCGACGCCGGCATCGTCGACGTCGAGCCCGCTGAGACGGACATTCAAGTCATCGCCGCCTCCACCTCGGACGTCGACATCACGCTGGGCGAGGAGACGTACGTGATCGGATCGGTCTACCAGTCGGGCAACGTCGAGGGAACCGAGGAGATCGAGCTGACCGCGACACACCAGGAGACGGGCGAGACGACCGTTGTCGGCAGCCAAGAAGTGACGCTGTCGCCGGGTTATTACCACCTCGGCGCGCTCAACGTCACGTTCGAACCGACGCTTCCCGGCACGTACGACCTCCAACTCGGCGACCGAAACGCCGGGTGGGTCGACGTCGAGGACATCTACGCCGACGTCTCGGTGATCGCCGCGTCCGCCTCGAACGTCGAGGCGGCCGTCGGCGAGGAGACCTACGTGATCGGTAGCCTACACAACGCTGGGAACATCCCCGGCGTGCTCGAAGTCGAGCTCGCGGTCGACGGCGAAGTCGTCGCCACCGACCCGGTGACGGTACCGCCGGGGACGTACCTCCTCGGCGGAACCAACGTCACCTTCGTCGGCGACGAGCCCGGGACGTACGACCTCTCGCTGGCCGGCACGAACGCCGGTACGGTGACGATCGTCGAGGCGACGGTCGATCCGGGCGTGACGGCGATCCACGGGGCGACGACGATGTACGACCCCGAGGACGACGTCGACAAGGTGTACGCGGGGACGGACGTTCCCGTCGACGTCGCGGTCGACTCCGATCACGCGATCGACGAGGTGACGCTCGTCGTCGACTCGCTGGCGACGACGTTCACCGCCGAGTTCGACGCGACACACGTCGCGGGCGACGACTGGGCCGCGACCGTCGACCTCGACGAGATCCCCGACGACGGGGAGTACGAGGTGTCCGTCGAGGCCGTCGACGCGCTCGGACACGTCGGCACGGGCGTCGCGGACGAGGTGCTCGTGATCGACCGGCACGGTCCGTCGATGGCGGCGGCGATCGAGGACGTGGACCGCGAGGACGCGACGGTCGCCGTCGCGAGCGACGAGCCGCTCGCCGAGCCTCCGACCGTCACGGTCGAGGCCCCCGACGGGTCGATCGGTTCGGTGACGATGGCCGAGGTGAACCCGGACGGGACGGCGACGGCCGCGTTCGTGGGGACCCTCGAGTTCGAGGAGTCCGGCGAGTACGCCGTCACCGTCGAGGGGACCGACCTGGCCGGCAACGACGGGCACGACACCGCGTCGGTCGTCGTCAACACCGACTTCACGATCGCGGACGGGCGGATCGTCAACCAGGTGACCGGCACCACGATCGAGTTCGACGTGGCCGATGACGCTCGGCGGGCGATCGAGGAGGAGCTGTTCCTGGCGGTCTCCGAATCGACCGTGAACGCGGACCTCGACGGGTCCGCCGTCGGCGTCGGTTTCCTGACCGCCGAGCTCGACGACTTCCTCGCCCACCACCTCGAGGAGGCGACGGTTTCGATGGCGGTCGACGGAAGCGCGCTCGCCCCCGGCACGAGCGCGGCGGACGCACAGCTCCACCACTACGACGACGCCACGGGCGAGTGGAACGCCGTCGAGACGACCCACGAGGTGGCCGACGGAACGGACTTCCTCGTGGCCGACGTCACGGGCTTTTCGACGTACGGAGCCCTCGTTCCGGACGAGGAGCCGCCGACGGTGACGGCGACCTCGCCGGACGACGGGGCGACGCTCGACGCCGACACCGACGCGGTGACGCTCCGCTTCGAGTACGAGGACGACCTCACCGGCGTCGACGTCGGGTCCGTCACGATCGCCGTCGACGGGACGGACGTCACCGACGACTCGAACAGCCGGATCACGAGCGAGAGTGCCGAACACACCTTCGCCGTCGACGTCGGAACGAGCCACGAGGCGGTCCTCACCGTCGCCGACCGCGCCGGGAACACGGCGACCCACGAGCTGTCCTTCGCGGTCGACGACGCGGACGACGGCCCCTCGACGTCCGAGCCGGAGCCGGCCGAGGCATCCGTTTCGACCGGACTCTCGCCGGTCTGGGTCCTGTTCGTGCTCGGGCTGTTGGTCGGCGTCGGCGTCCTCGGATACCGGCTGCGTCGGTCGTCCTGACGACCGGTACGTCGGATCGACGCCCCCACGTCGGATCGACGCCCCCACGTCGGATCGACGCCCCCACGTCGGATCGACGCCCTCGCCCCGACCAACGTCTCTGCACCGACAACGTCTCTGCGCCGACCCAACCGACCCACGCCCCCTCCGTTGACCCGCCGATCGGTCCGACGGCCGGTAAGCCGATCCAACACCGTCCAGTCAGTCGATCGACGGGGCGGTCGCCGGTGGACGTATCGCCTTGCGTGGCCGCGAGTACGGTCACCGAACTCGACGCGGCTTTCGCCACGCGGTTTCGAAAGCATGCGTTACTCGAACGGGGGTTCGATAGCGACTCTATAGCTAACCGACCGGTCCACGTACCGCGACCGCGATGTCAAACGAACCGAACGATCCGTCAGCGGAGGAGAACACGTATCGACGCCGGACCGTCATGGGAGGGATCGCGACCGGCGCGGGGGTGAGCGCGCTCGGCTCGAACGCCGCCGGGGAGCCGGAAAGCAACGATCCGGACGAGGGCGTGTCGAGCGAGGACGCGTCGAGCGAGAGCGTGTCGAACGAGCAGGTGACGAACGAGTGGGTGCCGGCCGACGCCAGCGAGGCACACGTCGCCGTCCTCTCGGGGGACCAAGCGGGCGTCGAGACGACGGCGGGCGGCTGTGTACACGTCACCCCGGGCGAGGAGGGGACGCTCCTGTTCGACGTCGTCGTCGAGGACGCACAGTGTCTCACCCAGGCGCACGTTCGTGAAGGGGGCCGAGGGGAGGACGGAGAGATCGTCGCGACCCTGTTCGAGTACACGGCGGAGCCCGACGGGAGCGGTGACGGCGACCCGTTGACGACCACTCCGGAGACCCCGTTGATACAGGGCGGGCTCGTCGACGACCCCGACCTCGCGGAGGCTATCCTCACCGAGCCCGCCGGCTTCCACGTCACCGTCCACACCGCACACAACCCCGAGGGAGAGATCCGCGGACAGATCCGCGGGTTCGAGCGCGGCACGGACACCGAGATCGAACCCGTCCCCGCGGAGTTCACCGCTTCGTCGCTCCGCCCGCGGAACCCGACCGTCGTCCGCGGGGACTGGATCGACGTCTCCGCGCGGATCGAAAACCTCGGCGACGTGACGGCCACGCAGACGGTGCAGCTCCGGATCGACGGCGAGGTCATCGCCGAACGGGACGTCGAACTCGGCTGTCGACGGGCGCGAACCGTCCGGTTTCAGGACGTGGACACCGAGGACCTCGAGCCCGGCGAGTACGAACACGGCGTCTTCACCGAGGACGACTCGACGACGGGAACGCTCACCGTCCTGCGGCCGCCGGAGTTCATTGTCTCGGAGCTCGACCCGGACGACGTGACCGTGAGCCGGGGCGACCTGATCGACGTCTCCGCGCGGATCGAGAACGTCGGGGAGGCGAGGGGGAGACAGAGCGTCGAGCTGCGGATCGACGACGAGCTGGTTTCGAGCCGGACCCTGCGGCTGTCCGGCGGCGACTCCCGAACCGTCACGTTCGAGGACGTCGACACCGAGGACCTCGAGCCCGGCGAGTACGAACACGGCGTCTTCACCGAGGACGACTCCGAAACCGGTCGACTCCGGATCCGAACACCGCCCGAGTTCGCCGTCTCGGAGCTCGACCCGGACGACGTGACCGTGAGCCGGGGCGACCTGATCGACGTCTCCGCGCGGATCGAGAACGTCGGGGAGGAGGCCGGGTCGCAGGACGTCGAGCTGCGGATCGATGACGAGGTCGTAGCGGAGCGTGAACTCGAACTGGGCGGAGGCGACGACGAGACGGTCACGTTCGAGGACGTCGACACCGAGGACCTCGACCCGGGCGAGTACGAACACGGCGTCTTCACCGACGACGACTCCGCAACCGGCCAACTCAGAGTTCGGACACCGTCCGGATTCACCGTCTCGGATCTCGACCCCGATGAGGTGACCGTGGCTCAGGGCGACCTGATCGACGTCTCCGCGCGGATCGAGAACGTCGGCGAGGAGGCCGGAACGCAGGACGTCGAGCTGCGGATCGACGACGAGGTCGTGGCGGATCGCGAACTCGAGCTGGAAGGAGGCGACGACGAAACGGTCACGTTCGAGGACGTGGATACCGAAGACCTCGAGCCGGGCGAGTACGAACACGGCGTCTTCACCGACGACGACTCCGCGACCGGTCGCTTGACCGTCGAAGCGGCGACGGACGATGGCACCATCGACGGCTGTACGATAATCGATGAACCGGGGGACTACGAGATCGTCAACGACATCACCGACGACGGCGAGAGGTTCGGCGGACCCGACGTCGACGCCTGTATCTGGATCCGATCGGGGGACGTGCGTCTCGACGGGAACGGATACACGATCAGCGGCGAGGGCGAGGGAGTCGGCGTCTTCGTCGGCGAGCTCGACGATCGGGTCGAGGACGTGACGGTCCGCGACCTCGACGTGGAAGGGTTCGGGGACGGGATCAGTTTCGGCTCCGACCTGCTGGACTGGCCTGTTCAGGCCACTCTCGAGGACGTGACGGCGACCGACAACGAGCTTGGCGTCTTCTTGTACTCCGCGAGCGGGTCGACGCTCCGGAACGTCACGGCGTCCGGGAACGGCAATTACGGTGTCTTAGTGTGGGAGACGAACGACCCCGTGGCCGAGAACGTCACCGCCACCGAGAACGGCAGGGACGGGATCTACCTTAGCGAGGTCGGGAACGGCGAGTACACCGGGCTCACGGCAACTGACAACGACGATGTCGGGATCAGGATGGGCGAAGACGTGGTGGGGAGCACGTTCACCGACCTGACCATCGCCGGAAACGGTGGACCGGGGCTGTCTGCGGTCGACGGCGACGACACGCTCCGTGACGCGGTGATCGAGGACAACGACGGAGCAGGCGTTTGGGTATCGGCGAACGACCTGGAGTTCGACGACGTGCTCATCCGCCGCAACGACGGCTTACAGGTCGAGACCCAGGGTAGTTCACAGCACACGGCGTCGGATCTGGGGATCGGCGACGCGGCCGTGTTCGCGTTCAGCGACCAAGGGGTCTCGCTCGATGCCATCGACCGTGATGACTTCCCTACGCTGCCCGACGACGTGGTTGCGGTCGGCGACGGGGTCGAGGTCCTCGACGTCGACACGGCCGACGTGGTCCTGTCGTACGACGAGGGCGACGTCGCCGGGGACGTCGTCGAACTGTGGCGGTACGAGGACGGAGAATGGACCGTCGTCGACGCGTTCGACGCGGACGGAACGATCGACACCGAGCTGACCCAAGACGGGATCTACGCGCCGGTCGAGGATACGAGCGATCCGACTGACGAGGAAGAGGAGGAAGAGCCGGACGACGAGGAAGAAGAGGACGAAGACGAAGAGGAAGAAGAGGACGAAGACGAAGAGGAAGAAGAGGACGAAGACGAAGAGCCGGACGACGAGGAGGAGGAGGAAGAAGAGGACGAAGACGAAGAGGAAGAAGAGGACGAAGACGAAGAGGAAGAAGAGGACGAAGAGGAAGAAGAGGACGAAGAGGAAGAGCCGGATGATGAGGAGGAGGAAGAAGAGGACGAAGAGGAAGAGCCGGATGATGAGGAGGAGGAAGAGCCCGACGACGAGGACGACGAGGAAGACGAAGACGAGTCCTGACTCAGCCTCGAGTCGGTTTTTCGAGGAGCGTCGTCGACCCGAGCCCCGCTCGGCTGGCGGTCGGTGGCTCCGACGATCGTCGCCCCGTGTTTATAGCCGCGTCAGCGTGAGGACCAACCCGGCCGTTCCGACGGCGGCCAGCAGCAGGAACCCCTCATCGAACGAGCCGTAGTCGGCGAGCAGACCGATAAGCAGCGGCGAGCTCGCCGCGACCAGCATCCAGCTCGCCTTCAGCGTCCCCAACCCGGTTCCCTGCATGTCCTCGGGCAGCGAGCTCGCGATGTACGTCTGCGTGGCGACGCCGCAGCCGTTCCACGCGCTGACGAGAACCGTCAGCGCGACGAGCCCGGCGAGCCCGTGAACGAACGGCAACAGCCACAGCGCCACGACGCACCCCCCGAGCGAGAGCGCGAGCGTCGGGCGGGTTCCGAACCGGTCGAGCAGGCTCCCGGAGACGGGCTGGATCACGGCCCCGACCGCGAAGAACAGCCCGAACAGCGCCGCCGCGACCTGCGGCGACAGCCCCTTCGAGACGGTGAGGTACGTCGGGTAAAACGAGGAGAACCCCTGTATCACGAACGAGACGGTGACCTGCACGAGCACGACCGTCGGGATCGAATCGCGGCTGATCCCGCGTTTGATGCGAACCAGCACGTCTCGCGAGAACTCGTCGACCGCGCTCGACTCGCCCGACGTCCGCTTCGGAACCACGACGAAAAGCGCCACGGCGACGAGGGCGAACAGCGGGGCGAACGCTCCGATTCCGACCCGCCAGACGGTGTACGATGCGATGGCGGCCGCGACGACCGGGAAGACGGTGTTGCCGACGTTGCCCGCCGCCATCGTGAGCCCGATCGCCGACCCGGCCCGGTCCGAATAGATGTCGGTGAAGATGGTGAAGCGCGTCGGGCCGTACAGCGCGGTCGCGAGGCCGAACGCGATAGTGCCCGCGAACAGCATCGGGACGGTCACGGCCGTCGCAACGACGATCACCGCGCCGGCCGAGACGACCGTACTGAGGACCACGACGTTCCCCTCCCCGACCCGGTCGCCGAGGATCCCGCCCGGGACGTGCCCGACGGCGTACGCCGCCCACAGCAGCGTCAACAGCAGGCCGGTCGTGCTCAGCCCGATCCCGAAGTCGGTCTGGAGGGCAGGGACGAGGACGGGATAGACGAACCTGACCCCGATCGAGAGCGCCCAGCCGACGCCCACGGCGACCAGGATCCACCCCCGCCCGTCCGACCAGAGTTCCCTCGCCACCGTCTTCGCGTGCCGCCCGATCGAGTAGACTGTGTTGGACACGGATCGTTCGTTGCTGGTCGTAGTCGGACCCTCGGCCCTTGGTGTTGCGTACGCGGCCAATCCGGCCGGAACGCGTGCGTGTTCAACACATACACACGCACACGATCGTCGAGGTCGCGTTCGGACCCGCGGGCCCCATGTGAAGCTTCTCGCTCAGCGGAGTCCAGCATTATGCGACCGAGGGACGTTCCGACCAGTCCCGACTCGGCCGATCCCGATCGAACACCCCACTGATCCCGGTCCTCAATCGTTCGAGTCCTTCCACTCGCCGATCGCTTCCTCCTCGAATTCGCCCTTCGCCTCGCGTTCGGTCCGTCGCAGGACGATCGCGACGAGCCCCAGATAGAAGCCGCCGACGATACCGAGAACGAACGGGCCCGACAGCGTCCCGATCGACGCCGTCTCGAGAAAGCCCGTGTCAGGCGTGTACGCGGTGATTCGAAAGAGCCAGGCGAGCAGCAGAACGCTGATCAGCGCGAGATAGATGCGCCGGAGTCGGTTTTCGACCGCCTCGAGGAGCGTGATCTTCACCGTCGGGTTGCGATAGTCCGCGGCGAGTTTCTCGCGCCAGTCGCCGTGCTCGAGTTCCTGTGCCGGATCGAGGGTCGTCGCGATCAGGTTCTGCTGAAAGACCCTGACTCGTGAGCGATAGACGTCGTAATCCCGATACCGTCGGGCCTCGATGAACAGGAACAGCGTCGCGACAAGGACGCCGACGAGGACGATGTAGTGGGGATTGTCGGGACTCGAGAACGCCCAGGTGAGGATCGCGGCCATCATCGTCACGCTCCAGGTCGTCGTTTGATCGAGCCGCGAGCGCCAGGTGGTCTCGCGATCCAGTTCGCCGCGGTAGGCATCGCCGAGAACGGCGCTCAGTTCGGAGACGTCCTGCCCGATGGTATCGCCCACGTCGTCGTCGGTCTCCGTGTCGGTGTCGTCGTCCATCCGCGATCACCCGTCGAACTCCAGTTCGCCATCGGAATGGAGGGTGAACACGGTCGATTCGAGGGAGTGTTTCGAGACGGTGAGGATGCGAAGCATGTACGAACTGAGGAGGACGTACGGGGAGAGCGCGATAACGAACGCGAGGTTGACGTAGAGGAGCCGCGACCCGAGCCCGGGGAGCGTCGATTGCGGGAACAGTCCGGCATCGATCGCGAGCAGAACGTACGCCGTGAAGACGATGACCGGGAGCGAGGGCACGAGGAGGCTACTCGACAGGTTCCGGAGCTCCCGTTTGAAATACAGCGTCGTGAAGTACTCTCGACCGGACGCGAGGACCGTGAGCACCTGAAGCAGCGTCACGAGCGAATCGTGATCCGATTCCGTGAGTTCCGCCCCGTGAACGGACTTCAGGCGGCGAGTCACGTTGATGTGGCGGGCGTAGGGGTACTCGAGAGTGCTCAACAGGACGATAGAGACCTGTGAGTTCGTTCTCCCGATGCGGTTCTCGATCAGCGACAGTTGGGTGTCGATCTCGTCGACGAAAGCTAGCAGGTCCGCCCTGGCCCGCTCGTCTCCGGTAGCGTTCTCGGAGGTCCGGAGCGATTCCGTTTCGGCGCTGATCGCTCCGATAACGTACTCGAGGAACGGCTGTAGCCCGGCCGGACTGACGCCCTCGTCCACGAGTTCCTCCAGTTCGATCTGGAAATCGATGGAGTCCTCGATGCGTGCCAGTTTGACCTGGAGCGGAGCGAACTCTTGGGCGAGGGCCGCAGTGTTGATCGAGAGCACGACCGAGACGAAGAGGATGATCCCGCCGAGCAGCGTGTTGAACAGGGTCTGGACCGCTCGCGTCTCGGTGACGAGCCGTTGTACCTCGAACTCCCAGACGGTTCCGACGACCAGCAACGCCGACAGAATGACGATCATGGTGACGAGTGTGAGCACCCGCCGATCCCCGTACAGGAGAACCCATTGAGTCAGCCAGGTAACCGGATCGTCGGAACCGTCCCCGGAAACGTCGGAACCCGCCCCTGTATCGGCCGTCTCCGTGGCCTGGTTGAAAACGAGTACCATTAACTCGGTTGATTCCACTAGCCGGCGTGCGCTAATGACTAGTTGGCTGCTAGAGGCGGTAGGGCGCAGGTACTGTGGGAAACAACACCCGTGGCTTTCTACGGTTTGCTCGTCTCTCCTCGAAAATAGAGTCGGCAAACGCGAGCAGAATCGATCGACTCTGGCCGCGTTCAATCGGTGTGGTTGGCGTCCCGATTCAGGTCGAACAGACCCTCCGGATCGTACTCGTTCTTCAACGCGACCAACCGCTCGTAAGCCGGTCCAAACGTGGTCTCCAGTGCGGCTTCGCCACCTTCGAAAAAGCCCGGAAAGTTCAGGTAGAACGAGCCGTCCGAAAACTGCCGCATGTCGGCGACGCAATCGCGCACCCACCCGACGTTTGCGTCGTCGTTCGCGGGACCTTCCCAGTTCGCCTCGATCCCGAGGAGGAACGGCACGTGCCGGCCGGCGAACGCACTCTCTGTGAGGTCGACGGCCGCGACTGCACCACCCAGCTCCCAGACGTCGACGGTCGAGAGCGACGACGGCGCGGTCTCCGCCCAGTAGCAGATCCGGTCGATGGCTGACTCGGTGAGCCCATCCAGATAGAGCGATTTCCAGTAGTATCGCATCCCATCCGGATAGTCTTCGTCGAGCATCCGCTGGAACTCGGCGTAGGGCAACGTCGCGCTGAAGTCGGCGATCGGTTCGCCGAGTTCCCGCAACGGTGCAAGCGCCTCTTCACCTCTTTCGGGAGATCCCGCGTAACACCCCAGAAAGCCGATCTTGAGGTCGTCCGCCACGTCTTCGGGGAACTGCTCCTCGTCTGGCATCACGCCGATTGACGAGAGCGTGGTGACCTCGTCGGGTGCCTCAGAGGCGTACTCGCGGTACGCCCGCAGACACTCGGTCGCTCGCTCCCCCGGATAGAGGACGAAACAGGTCGCCACTGCCGGCCCGACCGGGTGGAGTTCGAACTCGAAGCCCGTCACGACCCCGAGGCCGCCTCCGCCGCCACGAAGCCCCCAGAACAGCTCCTCGTTGCCGTCAGCGCTGGCCGTCAGGTACCGACCGTCCGCGGTGACGACGTCCGCCGAGCGGAGGTTGTCACAGGTAAGCCCGTACTCACACCGGAGATGTCCGATGCCGCCGCCGAGGGTGAGTCCCGCGACGCCCGTCTCTGAGACGACGCCGCCGGGCGTCGCCAAGCCGAACGCTTGGGTTTCGTGGTCGACATCGGCCCAGGTGGCACCGCCCTGTACCCACGCGGTTCGCTCGTCAGGGTCTACCCGGACGCCCCTCATTTCCGAGAGGTCGATCACGAGTCCGTCGTCGCAGACGGCCGTGCCCGCGACGTTATGCCCGCCTCCACGAACAGCCACACGGAGGCCGTTCTCGCGGGCGAAGTCCACTGCACGAATGACGTCCGCCGTGCCTCTACAGCGGGCAATCAGCGCCGGATACTTGTCGATCATCCCGTTCCAGACCGCGCGGGCATCGTCGTACTCGGCGTCATCGGGGCGGATCACGTCTCCGTGTACGTCGGTTTGAAACCGCTCGATCCGTTCGCCGTCGGTGAGTGATCGGGCCATATACACCCGAACGGCTGCTGCGCTGTTAGCCTCATTTACTGAAACGGATTTCCCGGGATACGTGCCGTTTCAGACCGTGAGACGCCTCTCGCTTCGCGAACGCGATAACGTTAACAGCCCATGTTACTTCTTATCAAGGTGGTGAGTTCCATGGAGTTCCACAACGACGAACGAACGACTGATGGCGGACGTCCACCACCCGGCTCACCGATCCTGGAGGCCCTGCTGGAGAACGCACGAAACCAGCAGTACCTCGGACAGCGACTCGACGTCGTGGGCGGTCGTGTCGACACGGGTACCCTCGGCGATATCGTGCGACACGGACCGCTTCTGGAGGCGCTCCGTGCGGAACCCCTCGATCGTCGGGAGATCGAAGCGCGGCTCGACGTCTCGCGGGCAACGAGCCACCGCTTCACGCGATGGCTCGACGAACGGGGCTTCGTCGAGAGGGTCGATGGCCGGTTCCGGTTGATCGGGCGGGGTGAGGCAGTCGCCGACGAGCTGCTCCGCTTCGAAGCGAACGTTCGCACCGTCCACCGGCTCGCACCGCTCCTAGACCTCATCTGTGAGGACCACCAGGAGTTCGTCATCGAACCGTTCGTCGACGCGAGGGTCACTCTCGCGGAACCGGAGGATCCGTACCAACCGGTCGAGCGGTTCGTTTCGCTGCTCAATGAGTCGAAGACCTTCCGCGGGTTCAACACGACGCACATGGCACCGCTCGCCCTCGGGGGGTTTCACCACCGGATCTTCGAGGAGACCGACACCGAGATCATCGATCTCCCCCGCATCGTCGAGAAACTCCTCGAGACCTACCCGGAGCGCGCCCGCGAGGCGATCGATCGCGGACACCTCACTCTCCGGACCCGTGACGATCTGCCGTATGGTCTCGCTATCTTCGACGAACGCGTCGGGATCGGAGGCTACGACGAGGCCACTGGACTCATGCAGGTGTTCGTCGATACGGACGAGCCGATCGCGTGTGAGTGGGCCGATCGGGTGTACGTCTCGGTCAAAGCGGATTCGGAGCCGCTCGATGAGCGGAAGAACAGAACTCGCGACACGCGTTCGAGAGACACGAGCTGACGTTCGCCTGATTCGTGTTACGCGGTGTAATTTCGCGTTAACGCTGAACGGCTCGTGAAACGGTACCACTAGTTAACTGATGATCCCCCTTACAAACGCTGCTATGTCCGAGAACTCCGACCGCGCCGCGTGGCAGGCGACGACCGATCACGAACGGATACGGGAGTGGGCCGAGGAGCACGAGACGGTGCCCGTCCTTACCGAAGAGACGGGTGGGACCGACCTGCGGCTGCTCTCGAACCCTGACGACGATCGCGGCGAACGGCTCTCCTGGGACCGGTTCTTCGAGCGCTTCGAGGCCGAATCGCTGGCGCTTCGGTACCGGGAGACAGCGACCGGTGGAGGCGGTCAGCCGGCGTACGAGCTCGTGGACAGGGACGACATCTCCGGGGAGACCGCCAGTGGGAGCGAGGTCCCCGACTCCCTCGGGGCACACGCGCGCGAGGACGACGACGAAAGTCAGCCGACTCCCCCGGGGACGGAAGGGACCGGCGTCACACAGGTCGACGGCGAGACGGTCGCCCGTAGCGACGAGGCGGCGCAGCGCGAACCGCCGACTTCGGACGCGGAAGTCGACGACGCGGAACGGGACACCGCGATGTCGGAGTCCTCGCGCGCCGTCGAGACGGGCGCGTTCGTCCTCGACGAGATCCACGAGGCGCGCGGGCTCGGGGACGACGCCGATGACGAGTACGTGACGTTCCGGAACACGGGTGACGAGGCGCTGAACCTCTCGGGTTGGGTCGTCGAAAACGAAGACGGCCAGCGGTTCGTCTTCCCGGACGGATCCGCCCTCGACTCCGGCGGGCACGTCACGGTGTACAGCGGCCGCGGGTCCGACACCGAGACCGAGGTCTACTGGGGCGCCACGGGCGGGGTCTGGGACGGCGACGGCGACACGATCACCGTCAGGACCGCGGACGGGCAAGAGGTGCTTCGAGAGCCGTACCTGAAGTGAACCGGGCGCTCGAACGGTGACGGGCAGACGACCCACTGCGGGACTCCGACCGCTAGTCGATTTCGGACGTCGAGAACTCGTCGGCGAACGCGTCCACAGTCACTTTGAGCATGCCGATGACGACGGGGCCATAGAAGATGCCCATGAAGCCGATGACGTAGATGCCGCCGAGGACGCCGAGGATAATGACGCCCGGGTTGATCTTCGCGTACCTGTCGACGACGATCGGTCGGAGGTAATCGTCGGAAACGCCGACGACGATCGCTCCCCACAGGAAGAGACCGACGGCCAGCGTGGGCTGACCGTTCAGGAAGAGGAAGACGGCAGCCGGCCCCCACACGAGGAACGAGCCGACGATCGGCAGCAGCGAGAGGACGGTCATCACGACCGTCCAGAACGTGGCGTTCGGGATCCCGGTCGCTATCAGGCCGAGACCTGCGAGCAGGCCCTGTATCAGTGCGACGAGGACGTGGCCGAACAGGACCGCTTTCATGATGTGTTCGACCTCGTCGTAGTACTCGCGCTGTGTGTCGGCGGCCATCGGCATCCGCGCCTGGAGCCACTCGAAGAACTCCTCACGGTCCTTCAGGAAGTAAAACAGCAGGAACAGCGTCAGCCCCACGCCGATGGCGGTGTGGGCGATCGTCCCCGCCACGCTCACGACGCTGTCGGGCTCAACGGTACCGGCCGCCGACTGCAGCGAACTCGAGAGGTCGACGTTTCTCCCCGTGAACCCCTCGATTCGCTCCTCCAGCGGGGCGAGGGTGACGTTCCCCTCGGCGACCTCCTGGAGGAACGCGACGGCGTCAGAGGCGGTCCTGTGGACGACGTACACGAACGGCAGGACGACCGTGATCGACGCCACGATGACGATGACCGCGGCGGACGTTCCCGCGCCCATCCGCCTCTCCAAGCGTTCCTGGACGGGCAGGAAGAGGACCGTAAGCAACACCGCAAGGAGGAAGAAGTTGAGGAACGGCAACACGAGCGCGACCGTCAGCGCGAGGAGAACCGCAAAGACGAACAGGAAGACGCTTTTGGAGGTGTCCATATCCGGTCGACACCATGCAGGCGGAAAAGTAGGCACTCGGTGGTGGAACGACCGTTTCGATCGGCGGCGTTACGGGCGTCGTACCTGCGACTCGTGGCGGAGACGAGCGAGTGGGCGGCAGCGTCGTTGCCCTCACGAGCCCCGTCCTTTCTCAGCGGCTCGCGGACCCGGTTCTCCCACGTTCGTGTGTCTCGCCTCGAATAGCTGCGGATAGAACGCTGGCCTCGGCACTCATAGGGCTCGTCGTCGCCGGTGCCGAGGCGGCTCGGAGCGGTGGATCGTCATCGGCCGACGGAGCGTACGGTCGGGAGTTTTAAAAAGCGTCCGTCGCCGACTCACTCGCCGTGGAGCGAGCCGGCGTAGCGGTTCTCGCCGTCGGTCGTGTTCGGGAGCCGGCGCGTGTCCGTCGGGTCGAACGTCGCCGGGCATCGCGCGATCGCCGCCGCGGCGCTCGGAGGCTGTGCGTCGTCTCCGTCGTCGATCGTTCGGCCGTCCTCCCGGATGGCCGGCCCGCTCGCGGTCGGCGACGCGGGCTCAGAACGTGCGTCGGTGGTGTACTACGGGTGCCACGACTCCGGCTACGGCCACATACTTAATAATTGTTCGTGTTGGTTCCGGCAACCGGGAGCGGATCCCCTCGTAGCTGGTGTCGAACCCGCCGCGTTTAGTGTCTGCTCGCTCGCCGGCCTCGGGCACCGGATTCAGGCGCCCGACTCGTCGAAGACCTCCTTAATGAGCTTCGCCTGTGCGGTGCGGAGCCGCTGGGAGAGCGCGGATTTGCTGATGTCGAGCTCGTCGGCGAGCTGGCCCAGGTCGACGTCGCGGTCGTCGTCGAAGTAGCCGCGCACGACCGCGAGTTCGAGGCCCTGCCGCTGTTTCGTCGTGAGCGACGACAGGTCGAAGGTGACCTGCTCGCTCGCGTCCGGCCCCTCGACGACCGCGAGCCGGACCAGCCGGACGTGCCCGAGGATCCCCTGGAGCCCCTCGATCAGGCCGCGGACGACCGCCCGGTCGTCGACGTACGTCGTCACCAGCATCGTCCCGTCCCGCACGCGCTGGATGTGCGGGACGCAGCCGAACCGCTGGAACACGTAACAGAGGCAGTCGTCGCCGACCTCGCCCGTGGCGCGGATCATGTCCCCGCCGTCCGCGGGCTGTAAGTCCACGTTGCACTCGTCGCCGACCGCGTTGACGTTCACGTCCGCGACGCTGTCGGCCTCGCTGACGATCGGGCAGTCCCACTCGCGGCCCGGTTCGATGTCGAGGTCGACTCGGAGACGACGGCCCTCGTCCCCCGTGGCACGTGACATGAGGGTCCCTATCCGGGTCGGCGGTATATCGTTTGCCCTCGTCGCGAAACCGTCCGCTCGGTACCTACCGACCCTTGGCTCGTCACCTACCGCGTTCCGTAGGCGATCCGACCGACGAGGCGGTCCCTGTCCTCACGGATCCGCTCCGCGAGCGAGGAGAACGCCGCGAGGACGGGGTACGAGGTCCCCTCCAGTGACCCGTACAGGTACCGGTAGAAGGTGGGCGCGTCCCCGCCGTCGTCGGTCACGAAGTCGACGGCCATCGGGGGATCACGGAGGCGACGCTGGCGCTCGACCGCGGCGTCGTCGAGGCGGTCCTCGAGCACGGCGAGCCGCTCCCAGACGTCGACCTGGGCATCGAACCGGGCGTAGGGCGGGACCCCGTCGAGGTGCTCGTGAAGGGTCCGACGCTCCCGATCGATCCGCGTCAGTGTCGTCTCCGCGTCGGTCAGGGCGTCGATCTCGGCCCCGATGGCGTCCGCGAGGTCCGCGCGGGAACCCGCCGCGTGCCGGCTCCGGGTGACGAGCGCCGACTGTAACTCGGGGGAGAGGGTACCGCCGGTCGACAGCGTGGCCGTCGTGTCGGGACCGAGCTCCGCGGCGAGGCTCTCGGTCGCGGTCTCGTCGTACTCCTCGGTGTAGTGGGGTAACGACAGTACGGTGTCCTCGTACGCGTCGAGGACGCGGCGTAACCGAACGTCGCCCGGCGCGTGGAGACCGCTCCCGCGCTGGATCCCGATGACCGGCCCGTCAAGGGACGTGCTCGCGGCGTCGACGGGCGTCGAATCGAGCGACGCAACCCGGTTCGAGAACTCCTCGAACGCGTCCCGCTCGTCTATCACCCGTCGTCGCTCCTCGCGGCAGCACGCCTTGGCGTCACGGATGTACGCGAACGCGACGAGCGCCACGAGACCGAACACCACCACTCCCGTCACGAACCCGGGTTCCGTCGCGGCCGCCGACAGCTCGCACGTCAGGCTCGCACACTCCGCCGCGATCGGTTCCTCGTGGGGGATCCGGAACGTGGCATCCCCACCCGGGTACGTTTTCATAGACGAGTTAACACGGTACAGCATCATAGCTGTTGTGACCGTGTCCATCGGCGCTCGCTTCGGTCGAGACCCTTCGAACCGCTTCGAACCGCTTCGAGCCCGGTACCGTTTTCAGCCCGGCATCGCTTTGAGCCGGGCCGTCGTACGACCCGTATGCTCTCGGACACGAGCGGGCTCCATCACGTCACCGGGATCGTCGGCGCGCCCGGGCCGAGCGTCGCGTTCTACGCGGGAACGCTCGGTCTCCGGCTCCTCCGGACGACCGTGAACTACGAGGACGTCCTGAGCCACCACCTCTACTTCGGCGTCGGCGACGGCGAGCCGGGGTCGGTCCTCACCGTCTTCCCCGACCCGACCGGCGACCCCGGCCGCGTCGGGAGACCGGGCTTCGAGTCGGTCGCGTTCGCGGTCCCGCCGGGATCGCTGGGCTACTGGCGCGATCGGCTGTCCGACCGCCTCTCCGACGGCGTTTCCGGCGAGGTCCCCGGCGACGTTTCCGACGACGTTCCAGACGCGGTTCCCGACGGGCGCGGTACGTCGATGCCGAGCGCCGACGCCGCGGTGACCGGAATCGGCGAGGAGACACGATTCGGCGACTCCGGGATCCGGGTACACGATCCCGCCGGCACGGCCGTCGAGCTGATCGCGTCGGCGGACCCTCGCGAACCGTGGGCGGGGGGATCGGTGCCGCCGTCGGCGGCGATCCGCGGGCTGTACGGCGTGACGGCGCTTCCGACGGACCCGTACGGCGCTGCGAGCGTCCTCGAGACGCTCGGGTTCGCCTACGAGGGCGAGACGAGCGACCGCGTCCGGTACCGGGCCCCGGGCGACCACGCCACGGTCGTCGACCTGCTCGACCGGGACGCGCCGTACGTCCGGGAGGGTCCCGGAACGCTGCACCACGCCGCGGTTCGGGTTCCCGACCGCGCGGCGCTGCTCGCGTGGCACGACCTCTTCCGCGAACGCGGCTATCACGTCTCCCGCGTGAAGGACCGCCACTTCTTCCACTCGCTGTACGTCCGCGGTCCCGGCGGGCTCCTGGTCGAACTCGCGACCAAGGAGCCGGCGCCGGACGGCCCGCCCGGACCCGGGCTCGCCGACCCGGCCGTCGCGGGACACGCCACCGAGCTCTACCTCCCCGACCGGCTCGCGGCGGACCGGGCGATGATCACGGACCAGCTCCCGGCGATCACCGATCCCGCCTCCGCTTCCGATCCCGCCTCCGCTTCCGATCCCGCCTCCGCTTCCGACCCCGACCTAGACCTCGACTCGAGGAACGACCGATGATGCGGCCTCGGGAGGGGAAAGACGACCGATGACGCGATCGCTGGACGGAGTCGAGGGCCCACACGCGAACGCGCGGCTCGTCGTGGCGGGCGCGCCGGCCGCGGCCAGCGCGGTCGCCGTCGTGCTCGTTCACGGCCGCGGCGGGACGCCCGAGGGGCTCGTCCGCCTCGCCGACGAGTTCTATCGACCGGGCGTCGCCTTCCTCGCGCCGGGCGCCCGACGGGCCAGCTGGTTCCCGGCGCGTTCCGACGCCCCGATCGACGCCAACGAGCCGGCGCTGACGTCGGCGGTCGACTGCGTCGCCGCCGCGGTCGCCGCCGCCGGCGACGTCGGGGTCCCGCCCGAGCGGACCGTTCTCGTCGGCGTCTCGCAGGGCGGCAGCGTCGCCGCCGAGTTCCTCCGCCGCCGTCCCGAACGCTTCGGCGGCGCGTTCGTCGTCTCCGCCGCGCTCCCCGGGTCGGGCGACGACCTCGGGGTGATCGACAGCGACGACGGGGGCGGCGACCTCGACGGGACGCCGGTAGTGCTCGCATCTAGCGAGGCGGACCCGGCCGTATCGGTCGAACGCGTGCGCGAGACGGCGACGGCCCTCGAGCGTCTCGATGCAAGCGTCGACGTCCGGATCGACGCCGGCTCCGGACACGGGCTCTCGGACGCGACGATGCGGCGGATCGGCGACCGGATCGACGCCCTGCTCGACGACGACGACACCGCACGGTCTCCGTGACCGTCGCCCCGTGGCTGCCCCCGTGACCGTCGCCCCGTGGCTGCCCCCGTGATCGTCGCCCCGTGGCCGCCCCCGTGACCGTCGCCATTGTTTAAAAGGTCGGTAGCGATTCCGGCCGTCGATCGAATGGGCGGCCCGCCGGAGAGCCCCGCTCCCGTTTCGGCCCGGCCGGAGGCCACGGTGCTTCTTTTTAAAGGGTCCGTGAGCGGTGGCGAGCGCCCTTTTAACCGTTCGGAGCCCCGATCGACGGTCGATGATCGAGTTCCGCCGCGACGCGTACGACGCGGTGATCCGCCACGCGTACGAGGGCGACGACGAGGAGGTCTGCGGGGTGCTCGCCGGGGAGCACGGACCGGATCGGTCGCTCGCGGCGGCGGCCCATCGGGTCGAGAACGTCGCCGACAGGCCACGGGTCCGCTACGAGCTCGACCCCGAACGACTGCTCGCGACGGTCGAGCGCGTCGAGGACGCCGGCGACGACGTCGTCGGCTTCTACCACTCCCACCCCGCCGGCGGCCCGGAACCCAGCGCGACGGACGTCGCGCTGGCGACGTGGGACGGCTACTCGTACGCCATCTGCGCGCTCGACGGCTACCCGTACGTCGGGTCGTGGCGATGGGCCGGCGACGACGGTCGGTTCGAGCGGGAGACGGTCGCGCTCCGGTGAAGGAATGCGGTCGGTCCGGGCGCAGTCGGCCCGGCCGTTATCGATCCAGAACGGGGTTCAGTTACCGTCCCGAGGCCTCGGGTTCGTCGTGGGTGCCCGGGTCGGAAATACGGAAATAGCGTTACCGCGGTCGGACGAGGCGGTGAGCGCGTCGAGACGACCGGCGGTCGTACGTCACCGCCTCGTCCGCCGCCGACAAACGCCAGCGTGCGCCGTCTGGAGGGTCGCAGATCGGGGGACGTGGCTGCTCGGGTTCCCTCGTCGGACAAGTCGCCTGTGAAAACAGCAGCGCCGAACGCGGCTACTCGTCGACGAGCTCGACGCCGAACCGTTCCTCGATCGCCCGCACGACCGAGCCGCCCACGCCGGCGGTCGCCGCTCGACCCTGTTCGACCGCGAGCAGGTCGTCCTCCTCGACGTCCAGCTCCGCGGCCAGCTCCTCGACGGTGAGGCCGGCGTCCTGTCGCGCCGCGACCGCGCGGTCGCCGTAGCCGGAGACGAGGTACGGCAGACGGTCCTTCTCGTAGTCGGTCCCGCCCTCCTCCCAGTGGGTCGAGTCGCCGGTCGCGGCGTCGTACATCTTCGCCTGCTTCCGGGCGACCTCCTGTTTCCGGCTGGTCGGACCGGAGCCGCCCCCGCCGGAGGAGCCGCCGCTCGATCCGCCGCCGGAGCCGCCGGACCCACCGTGACTCCCGCCGCGCCCCTTGCTCGCGTCGTCGTGTGGGCGGCAGTTCGAACACACCAACAGCTCCGCGCCCGCGACGTTCGCGCGCTGTAGGTTCGACGTCTCGCGACCGCAGAGCTCGCAGGCGTCGCCGTCGCCGCCGCCACCGCCCGAACCCGTCGAGTACTTGGCCATACCTCACCCTAACGCGGGCGTATTTTTAAATGGTGTGTGGTGATGGCGGCGGATGCCGCTGGTGTGGAGGTGTGTGACGGTGATGTGATGACGGGGCGGGTCCCGAGGCCGAGGGCGTCGAGGGAACGGAGGGGCTTCCGGAACGAAGGAGCTTCCGGAACGGACAGAGCCAAGCCGCCGACGGTGGTAGCGAGCACGATGCGATCACTCCTCGGCGAGGCGTTCGCCCGCGTGGGATCGGCGCTCGCCGACGCGCTCGACCGCACGGGGGTCATCGGCCGGTCCCGGCTCCGCGAGACGCTGGACCTGGCGTGGCCCCGGGTCGTGACCGGGTTCGCGATCATGTCGAAGAACACGGCGGACCTCGCGATCATCGGGTTCGTGCTCGGCGCGCCGGCCGTCGCCGGGCTCGCGTTCGCGTTCGCCTACTGGCAGCTCGCGAAGTTCCTCTCGATCGGGCTGGCCGGCGGGACCGTCGCGCTCGTCTCACAGAACTACGGCGGCGACGAGGTCGCCCGCGCGGGCCGCGTCGTCAAGGCCTCGCTGCTCGTCGCCGCGGCGATCGCCGTCCCGGTCGTCGCCGTCCTCGTCGGCTTCGCGGAGCCGCTCGTCGGGCTCGTCGGCGGCGAGGGCGACGCGCTCCGGTTCGGGACGATATACCTCGTCGTCACCGCGCCCGCGCTCCTGTTCGAGTTCTTCAACATGATCGCGAGCCGCACGTACGCGGGCGTCGGCGACACGTTCACGCCGATGGTGATCCGCGCGGGCGGCGCGGTCCTCAACGTCGCGCTGACCGCGGGGTTCGTGCTCGGCGCGGGGCTGGGCGTGTTCGGGGCGGCGCTCGGGACGACGCTGTCGATCGCCGCCGTCGCCGTCGCGCTCTCGTGGGGGATGAGCGGCCGGACGTACCTCGGGCGCGGCGCGTCGCCGGTGCCGGTGACGCTCGCGGGGCCGTGGGTCGACCGGGAGCTGATCGGTCAGCTCCTCCGGGTGTCGGCCCCGCTGATGGCCCGGCGGCTCGCGGAGGGCGCGCTCGTCTTCCCGCTCCTGTGGATCGCCTCGACGTTCGGCTCGACCACGGTCGCCGCGCTCGAGGTCGGGCGGCGAGTCCGCGCGCTCATCAACAGCTTCAGCTGGGGGTTCTCCATCGCCGCGAGCACGCTCGTCGGGCAGCGGCTCGGGGCCGGCGAGGAGTCGCTCGCGGCGACGTACGGCCGCGAGGTGATCAACCTCTCCGTCGTCGTCTACCTCCTCGCGGCGGCCGCCGTCGTGCTCGCCGCCGAGCCGATCGCGACCGTGTTCGTCGACGAGCCGGCGGCGGTGGCCGCGACCGCGACGTTCGTCGTCGTCGCGGCGCTGTCGGCGGTCCCGCTCGGGATCGACGGCTCCGCGACCGGGTCGCTCCGCGGGGCCGGCGACACTCGCTACCCGTTCCTCGCCACGCTCGTCGGGCTCTACCTCTGTGCGCTCCCGGCGGCCGCGCTGGGGCTCGTCACCCCGCTCGGCGTCGCCGCGCTGTACGTCGCGCTCGTGGTCGAGACGCTCGTCCCCGCCGGCCTCAACCTCCACCGGTTCCGCTCGAACCGGTGGCAGGTCGTGAGCCGCCGGTACCGGCCGTCCGGTGCCGGCGACGAGGGATCGACGGAATGACGCCGGTGGAGTGACGGCGGCTCGGGCGACCCGAACGACTCGCCTCCTCGGCGATGTGACCGTCCTCGTCGGCAGCCTACTCGGCGGCCGTCTGTCCGTCGGCGGTCTGCTCGGCGGCCGCGACCGATTCGACCGTCTCGATGCTGCCCGTGAGCTCGCGGTGGACGTACGGGATGTCGATACCCGCCTCGTCGAACGCCTCCTTGACGGCCTGGACGTACTCCGAGCGGACGCGGACGAAGTCCCCGCGGTCCGGGTCGGTGATCCACCAGCGTGACTGGAGGCCGACGTCGGAGTCGCCAAGCTCGACGAGCCGCACGGACGGCCCCGGCTCATCGAGGACCTCGTCGTGCGCCTCGGCCTGCTCGACGATGATGTCCGTCGCCCGGTCGATGTCGTCGTCGTACCCGATCCCGAAGACGAACTTCTGGCGGAGCGTGTCGTACGCCACCGGGTTCGTCACCGCGTTGTTCGCGAGGTCGCCGTTCGGAACGGTGATCCGCTCGTTGTCGAACGTCCGGACGCGGGAGACGCGCAGGTCGATGTCCTCTACGCGCCCGGACTTGCCGTCCCACTCGATCCAGTCTCCGACCTCGAACGGCTTGTCCTTCAGGATGAAGACGCCGGCGACGAAGTTCCCGAGCAGGTCCTGCGCCGCGAAGCCGATCGCCAGCGCGATCGCGCCGCCGAAGACGGCGAACGCCGACAGGAACGCTCCGTAGCCGGCGACGGTGAACGCGATCGCGACGGCTGCGACCCACACGACCGCGTTGGCGACGCTCGTGCCGAGGCTCCGAACGACGTCGTCGAACCCCTTCGATCCGAGCGCGCGCCGGACCCCCGGGACGAACAGGTACTTGCCGAGCAGGAACACCACGAGGAAGCCGGCGACGAACAGGAGCAGCGACACCGCGATGCTCCCCACGTCGACGGCGTTCGCGATCTCGTCGATCTGTATCGGATCCATCGGATCCCCGTTCGGGAGGATATTTAAAGAAAGTACTGACGACGAGCGCGAGCGCGCCCGAACGCTTCCGGCGGGGTTATCGGGGATCCGGGTCCGGGCCCACGGGGAGCGGGCCGTCGCCGCGCGCGACGCCGCGTAGCCGGCGGCCGTGCGGGTCGTCGTCGCGGATCCGGTCCGACACGCGGTCGGGGAGCCACGCGTCCCGGCCGCTCGGCGACGGTGCGGGGGCGACCCCGTCCGTCCGCAGGTCCGCGGGGAGGTACCGGGCGTACGTCGGGAGCCGCTCGGTCAGCGGAACGCCCGCCGTGTCCGCCACCGCGCGGAGCTCGGCGATCGCCGGCCAGGCGTACTCCGGGTTGATGTAGTCGTCGGTCACCGGGGAGACGCCGCCGAGGTCGTCGACCCCGCAGTCGACGAGGTCGGCCGCCGGAGAGAGGTTCGGCGGCACCTGCACCGACACCGCGGGCGGCAGCGCCGCGCGCGCCATGGCGACGACGCGTCGCATCGTGTCGAGCGAGGGTCGATCGAAGTCGGAGCGCTCGTTGGGGACGACGTTCTGGACGATGACTTCCTGGACGTGGCCGTGGCGCTCGTGGAGCTCGCGGATCGCGAGCAGGCTCTCGGCGCGGTCGCGCCAGGTCTCGCCGATCCCGACCAGGATTCCCGTCGTGAACGGAACGCCCTGCCTGCCGGCCGCTCGGATCGTGTTGAGCCGCTGGCCCGGCGTCTTCCGGCGCGCCGGGGACCGCCCACCGCCTCCGCCGTGGGCGGCGACGTCGGCGGTCGTTTCGAGCATGACGCCCATCGACGCGTTCACTTCGCGGAGGTCGGCGAACGCCGCCTCCGTGAGGTCGCCCGGGTTCGAGTGCGGCAACAGCCCCTCCTCTAACGCGATCTCGCAGGCTCGGTAGAGATAGTCGTGGATCGAGTCGAACCCCCACTCCGCGAGCCGGTCGTGGATCGCCACGTACCGGTCGTCGGGATCGTCGCCGAACGTGAACAGCGCCTCCGTACAGCCGGCGTCGGCCCCGATCCGACACCGTTCGCGCACGTCCGCCGGCGAGAGGAGAGTCGCCTCGCCCGGGACGTCGTAGTACGTACAGTACGTGCAGGTGTACCGACAGGCGGTCGTCAGCGGGAGGAACACGTTACGGGCGAACGAGAGCCGCTCGGGGGCGGCGACGTCGTCCGGCGTGACCGACAGGAGCCGGTCGACGTCGCGCTCCGCGACGTCGATCGCGATGTCGTACTCGTCGGCGGCCGGGAACACGGCTCACCCTCCGCGGCCGATCCTCAAAAAGGGTCGCGGTCGGGGCCGCCCCACGGGTTCGTGGACGACGCCGACCCACGGGCTCACTCGCGGACGACGCCGACCCGCCCGTCGCCGGCGTCGAGCGCGAAGCCGGCGCTCCGGAGCCACCCGGCGGCCTCGCCGTCGCCGTGGACCAACACCTCCGCGAGGTCCGACGCCTCGTCGACGTCGGTCGCGAGCCGGTGGGAGTCGACCTCGCGGACGCTCGCGCCGGCGGCCGCGGCGATACGGAGGTGGTCGACGTACGACGCGCCGTGGTAGTCGACGCGGAAGCCCGGGTGTCGGACGACGAGCGCGTTGGTTCCGCCGCCGCGGCCCGCCGCGATCGCGACGTCCCCGTCGGCGTCGAACAGCCGTCCCAGCGCGGTCGGCGTCGCGAGCGCGAGGTCCGCCATCACCACCGCGACGGCGTCGTCGCGGTCGCGGTCGGCACCAGCGTCGTCGTGGTCGCGGTGGGAAGTGTCGTCAGCCCGACCGATGGCCCCGTCGAGCGCGGCGTTCACCGCCGTGGACAGCGACCGGTCGTCGACGACGACCGGTGCGCCGACCTCGACGGGGGCGGTCGCGAGGACGGTCGGGGCCTCGCCGGTCCCGCGTACGGCCTCGATCACGTCCGCGAGCATCGCCCGGGAGAAGGCCGCGCGCTCGTCGGCGTCGAGCACGTCCGAGAGTCGTGACTTGGGGTCGGCGGTCGAAAACGGGACGAGGACGTCCATCGACGCCGTCGTCAGAACAGCGATTCGAGCTCGTCGCCGTCGTCGCTCACGAGCTCGTCCAGGTTCTCTTCGCTCTCCTCGCGGATCTCCGAGAGGTTGTCCTGCGCCTCGATGGCGACCTGCTGGAGCTCCTTGATCCGCGGGACGTTCGTGACGCCCGCGAGCAGGATCACGGTGGCGACGAAGCCGGCACCGCGGTACGGGTAGTCACCGCCCCGGACCTCCATCGAGCCGGTCTGCTCTTCGAGCCACTTGCGGCCGCGTTCGATCCCCTTCCGGTTGAGGTACTCCGGCGGCCCCGCGAGCACGAGCAGCGCGCGTTCCGCGCCCTCGATCTCACACGGCAGCGTGAGCCGCCCCAGCGCCGCCTTGCGGACGAGGCTCGTGATGCGGTTGGTGGTGTGGGCGCTGTCGAGCTGGTCGTCCCTGTCGTCGTTGCGGAGCCGCGAGAGCAGGCCGCCGGAGCTGCGCTCCTCGACCTCCTCCTCCGCGTAGCCGACCGTCGAGACGCCGCCGCCCGCGAGCGTGTTGATGATCTCCGAGGAGTCGACGACGCTCTCCGCGACCTCCTGGCCCTGCTGGATCTCGCCGGCCCCGAAGAGGATGCCGAAGCGGCGCACGATCTCCTCGTTGATCTCCTCGTAGCCGCCCTGGACGGACTCGCCCGTCTTCCGCCAGGCGTCGTTGTCGAACACCATCAGGTTGTCGACCTCGCGGACGAACGTCTGGAACGACCGGGCCGCGTTGAGGGTGTAGATACCGCCCTCGTCGCTGCCCGGCAGGACGCCGAGCCCGTAGACGGGTTCGGTGTAGATCCGCTTGAGGTGTTTCGCGAGCACCGGCGCGCCGCCGGAGCCCGTCCCGCCGCCGAGCCCGGCGACGACGAGGAACGCGTCGACCTCGTGGACCGGGATCGAGTCGATCGCTCCCTGGACCTCGTCGATGTCCTCCTCGGCGATCTCCGCGCCGAGCTCGTTGTCCGCGCCGACGCCGTGCCCCTTCACGCGCGACTGTCCGATGAGCACGCGCTGCTCGTCCCGGATGTTCTCGAGCCCCATGAGGTCGGCTTTCGCCGTGTTGACCGCGGCGGCCGCCCGGACGATCTCGGAGCCCGTCCGCTTGTCGTACTCCAGGAACTTGTCGACGACTTTCCCCCCCGCCTGTCCGAATCCGATCATTGCAAGTTTCATCGTGTACCCCGCGTGTCGTTGGAAAAAACAGAGAGGGATCTCGGATATAAGGCTTCTGATGGCATTACCACCGTTGAGATCCACGTTCCCGCGCTGCCGCGGCTGACCCCGCCGCAGTCGTCCGGTTTCGATCCGGTCTCCTCGGTTCGTCTCGGCCGTCCGGCAGCGGTGGCCACGGCACGACGTCGGCTCATGCGAGCCCCAGGTACCCCGCGAGCGTGGTCATCGACCCCTCGTCGACGCCGAAGGCGGCGACGTCGTTGTCGGCGGTCGTGTTGTCGAAGCGCAACGACCGGTACTGGTCGGGCCCCATCGGGAACCCCGGCACCGCCCCGAGGACCGTGAGGCCGACCTTCGCGAGCGGCATCGGCAGCGGCACGATCCGTATCCCCTTGTCCTCTGCCTCGTACACCAGGTTCGTCACCTCACGGAGGGTGAGCACCTCCGGCCCGCCGACCTCGTAGGTCTGTCCGACGTGGGCGTCGTCCTCCAGCGCGGCGACCAGCATCGGGACGAGGTCGTCGACGTGGATCGGCTGGAACCGTGTGCGTCCGCCGCCGGGCAGCGGGTACAGCGGGACGAGGGGCGCGAACATCCCCTTCAGTCGCTTGGTGAACGAGACGAACTCCCCGCCCTCGCCGAAGACGACGGACGGCCGGAACATCGTCCAATCGAGGTCGCTCTCGCGGACGATCGTCTCCGCCTCGCCCTTCGAGCGGATGTACGCCGTGTCGCCGTCAGGGTCGGCCCCCAGCGCGCTCATCTGGACGAATCGGTCCGCGTCGGCCGACTCGGCCGCCCGGACCAGGTTCTCGGTGCCGCCGCGGTGGACGCGGTCGTGCATCCGGTTACCCCCCTTCGGCTCGAACAGCGGCGAGAGCGCGACGAGGTTCACCACCGCGTCGTGTCCCTCGACGGCCGGCTCGATCGAGTCGTACGCCGTGACGTCGCCGAGGGCCGACTCGACGCCCTCGGGGGTGTCCTCGGGCGTGCGTGAAAGCGCGGTCACTTCGTGACCCCCGTCGACGAGCGCTCGACAGAGGGACGACCCGATGAAACCGGTTCCGCCGGCTACCAGCACCTTCATATATTCGATATCGGAGGCGTCGACCGTAAACCTACCGCGGTCGTCTGACGCGGGGATGACGACGGCGTCCGAGCGGGAGCGGCGACGCTGGCCGTGCCGGCGCGGACGACGACGCCCGAGAGCGGAAACGACACGGGCGATTTATCCCCGGCGACGCCGGAACGCGACCATGCTGATCACGCTCGAGGGGCTCGACGGCAGCGGAAAGACGACCGTGTGGGAGGCGTTACACGACGTGTACCCCGACGCGGTGTTCACCCGCGAACCCACCGACAGCTGGTACGGCGATGCCGTCTACCGGTCGATCGCGGACGACGACGCCGACCCCCTCGCGGAGCTCTTCTTGTACACCGCGGACCACGCGGACCACCTCTCGCGGACGGTCCGCCCCGCGCTCGCCGACGGGAAGCTGGTCGTCTCGGACCGGTACTCCGATTCGCGATTCGCGTATCAGGCGGCAACGCTCGCCGGTAGCGAGGTCGACATCGAGCGACCCATGGAGTACGTCCGCGGGATCCACGGCGCGTTCTCGCGACCCCCGGACGCGACTATCTACCTCGATCTCGACGCGAGGGCCGCCGCCGAGCGCTCCGGCCGGACGAACAAGTTCGAACAGGACGGCTACCTCGCGTCGGTGCAGGCCAACTACGAGCGTCTCATCGCCGCCGAGCCCGGTCGGTTCGTCCGGGTCGACGCGACACAGCCGCCTGAGGACGTGATCGCGCGGGTCGAGCGAGCCGTCGCCGATCTCCTCGCGGAGTAGCGGTAGGCGGGCGGATCCTCCGATCTTCCCTCTCCCGTTCACTCACTGCCGAACTCACTCACTGCCGGATTCACTCACTGCCGGATTCACTCACTGCCGGATTCACTGCTGAATTCACTGCGTGTCGGGCAGTTCGTACTCGTCCGGCGGTGGCATGTAGAGGTAATCGATCGCCGCGCCGAGCACCACGGGGAGGAACACCAACACGGCCACGACCGCCGCGGGGCTGCCCAGATCGACGCCCGTGCCCACCCCGAACACCCCGGTGAACAGGAGCGTCGAGCCGAGCAGCGCGATCGGGGTCAACACCGCGGTGTACAGGATCCACCCCCAGGTCGTCTCCAGCCGGAGCCTGAAAAAGCGGGTCATTACGCCGGCGAGGAGGACGTGTCCCACGACGAGGGCGGCGAGCGTCGCGAACCCGAACAGCGAGAGCATACGCGCCGTACGGGCCGGCCGCTTTTCCGCCTATCGGACGCGGACGCCACCGCCGCGGCGTCAGAACGCGCCGTCGTCTCAGAACCTGCCATCGCCTCAGAACGCGCCGTCGCGTCAGAACGCGCCGCCGTCGCCCTGTTGGCG
The DNA here is from genome assembly GCF_009806985.1 of Halorubrum sp. JWXQ-INN 858. Lineage (GTDB taxonomy): Archaea > Halobacteriota > Halobacteria > Halobacteriales > Haloferacaceae > Halorubrum. Next base: position 169,952 of record NZ_WUAX01000006.1, read on the forward strand.
GGCCGCCGAGAGGATCCCGGCAACCGGATCGGTGTAGTCGTAGCCGGGGATCACGCCCTGTACGTACGTCCCCTCGACGAAGTTGATCAGTGCGCCGGCGTCGTCGACGCCGCGGCGCTCGTTGACATCGGTCACGGAGAACTCGACGACGACCTCGTCGCCGTCGCGGTCGACGTTCGGGTCGAACCCGTGATCCCCCCGCGTGACGCCGCCGACGTCGACGACGCGGAGCTCGAACGTCTCGTACCAGCCTTCCTCGACGACGTCGGCGACGTCGCCGGCGGTCGTCGCCGAGAGGGTCGGGACGCGGACCCGCACGTCGAACCGGATCCGTCCGTCGTCGTCGGGCTGGACGGCGACCTCGCCGTCGAACGCCGTGGTCTCCGAGGCCCAGACGTCGTCCGCGACCGGCTCGAAGGAGCCGTGGTCCGCGAACGCGCGCCGGACGCGACCGGGTAGCTCGCTCATGGCCGATCCGAGGCGTCCCGCGGCCAAAAGGTCGTTGTGTCTCGGCGGGCGCAACCCCTCGGAACTGGACGGGCGGATCCCGCGTCAGCGATAGTGGCACGCGAGTCCGGTACTGGTGAGCCTTTACGTGTCCGAGCGGATCGGTAAGTATGACTGAAGAGTTCCGCTCAACGGACGGGCTCATCGACGCGCTCGCGGACGCGTCGTTCGACCGTCCACCCGCGCTCGTCAGCAACGCACACATCACCGGCCTGGGCGTCGCCCGGGCGCTCGACGCCCACGACGTCCCCGTTATCGCCCTCGACCGTGCTGGAAACGGGCCGGTCGCCGACGGCGGCACGGGATCCGTGACGGGTTCGAAGGACGACGGATCGACGGCGGTCGTCCACGACGGCCTCGCGCCGCCTTCCGACGCGATCGACTTCGCGGGGGCGGTGACGTACCCGCTCGACGACCTCGACGGGTTCCGCGAGGACGTCGAAGCGATCGTCGACGCGGCGGGAACGGAGGCCGTCGCGTTCGGCTGCATGGACGAGTGGGCGCTCGCGTACGCGGAGACCGAGCCCGAGGGCGTTCGGCTCCCGTACGCCGGGCTCGACGTGATCGACGACGTGTTGAACAAGTCGACGCTGTACGCCACCTGCGAGGAGCTCGGCGTCCCGTACCCGGAGACGTACCGCCTGAACGAGGTCGACGTCGACGAGGCGGCCGACGCGCTCGGGTTCCCGCTCGTCGTCAAACCCGCCCGGAAACGCGAGTTCGAGGAGGCGTTCGGGACGAACGTGATCGAGGTCCACGACCGCGAGGAGTTCGCCGACGTCGTCGCCGACGCCGAGGCGGCCGGCGTCGAGGTGATGGCGCAAAAGCGGGTCGACATCGTCACGGGCGAGGACCACTCGCTGGCGTCGTACGTGCCGCCCTCGGGGGTCGAGGACGCGCTCGCGGTCGTGGGGAACGCGGCGGTCCGGTTCCCACAGCAGTTCGGGACGTCCTGTCTCGTCGAGACGACCGACCGCCCCGAGATCGAGGCGCGGGCCCTCGGCGTCCTCGAGGACGCCGGCTACCACGGGATCAGCGAGGCGGAGTTCGTCTACGACCGCGACCGTGAGGAGTTCCTCCTGCTCGACGTCAACACCCGTCCGTGGAAGTGGATCTCGCTGCCGGTCGCGGCGGGCGCGAACCTCCCGATGGCCGCGTACGCCGCGGTCACCGACGCCGAGTACGAGTCGTCGGGCGTCGACCCTGCACGCTGGGTGTACCTCCGCGACTACCTCACGCTGCTCGCGACCGACGACGGGTTCTGGGACGTCCTCGACCCCGCCGACTGGCGGCGGCTCGTCTCCGGAGCGTTCGAGACCGAGGGGTCGCTGACGACCGGGGTGTACCGTCCCTCCGACCCCGGGCCGGCGGCCAAGCTGTTCGAGACCGAGTTCGTCGACCGCGACTACTACTGTTCCTGCTGACCGGACCGCGACCGGTCCCTCGAAACGCTTTCACCCGGGGGCTCCGACCGACGACCATGTACGCACTCGTCAACGGGCTCGTTCACACGGCGACCGACCGCGGAACCGTCGAAGGGACCGTCGTCATCGACGACGGGGAGATCGCCGCGGTCGGCGACGTCGACGTCCCGGACGGCGCGACGGTGATCGACGTCGACGGCGACCACGTCACGCCGGGACTCGTCGACGCGCACAGCCACGCGGGGATGGCGGAGTGGGGCGAGCCCGAGGACGGCGACTTCAACGAGGGCACCGACGCCGTCACGCCACACGTCACCGCGCTCGACGGCTTCCACCCGCGCGACGAGGAACTGAAACACGCGTTCCGGAACGGCGTCACGTCCGTCTCCGCGCGGATGGGCTCCGGCAACGTGATCGGCGGGATCATCTGCTCGATGAAGACGTACGGACGAACCGCCGACGGGATGTTGATCCGCGAGGACGGGATGAAGGCGGCGATGGGCGAGAACCCCAAGCGGTTCCACGGGGAGCGTGAGGGCCGACAGCCGTCGACGCGGCCGGGCGTCGCCGCCACCCTCCGGGAGGCGTTGATGGCGGCCGAGGACTACGTCGACCGCCGCGAACACGCCCGCAACGACGGCGAGCCCTTCGAGCGCGACCTCGGGATGGAGAACCTCGCGCGCGTGCTCACCGAGGGCTTCCCCCTCCGGGTACACGCCCACCGCGCCGACGACATCATGACCGTCTTCCGGATCGCCGAGGAGTTCGGGATCGACGCCCTCTCGATCGAACACGCGACGGAGGGCCACCTCATCGCCGAGGAGTTCGCCGCGCGGGGCGTCCCCGCCGTCGTCGGTCCGTCGCTGTACTCGGCCGCGAAGTACGAGCTCCGCAACATCACCTTCGAGACGCCGGCCATCCTCCACGAGGCGGGCGTCAAGGTGGCCATCCAGACCGACGCGCCCGTGTTGCCACAGCAGCACCTCGACGTCTGCGTCGGGCTCGCGGTCAGGGAGGGGTTCCCCGAGGCGGAGGCGCTGGCGGCCGTCACGCGGCACCCCGCGGAGATCCTCGGGATCGACGACCGCGTCGGGACGCTGGAGCCGGGCACCGACGCCGATGTCGCCGTCTGGGACGGGGTGTTCCACGAGAACGGCTCCCGAACGCGACACGTGTTCGTCGACGGGAGACACGTCTTCGACCGGGAGCGGGACGCCGTCGACCCGCGCGAGGAGTACGACTGGTAGGCGGTCGGGCGGCGCGAGGGCCGTCGCTTAAAAGCTACCCCGCGAGGGTCTCGAACTCCGCGGCGGACGTCCGGGTCCCCTTCGAGATGACGACGTCGCCGGCGCGGAGCGTGGTGTCGATGTCGGGGCCGACGAGCCACCCCTCGTCGGGCCGACGGATCGCGAGGACGCTCGTCGAGACGTCGGTCGCCGGGACGCCGTCGACGACCCGGGTTCCGGCGAGGTCGCTGTCCGCGCGGACCTCGGTGCGGGTGATGATCTCGTCGGACTCGTTGACCGCCATCTCGACGACCGGATGGACCTCCAGGTCGCGGAGCACCCCCTCGGTGATCTCGAGAGCGGCGTCGGAGATCTCCTCGGTCGCGACGCCGAGGTGGATGAGTCCCCGAAGCGAGACCGGGTCCTCGGTCTCCTTGGCGGCCCGGAGCGTCCACGCCTCGAACCGGGATTGGAGCGCATCCACCTCGATCTCGAGGTTGGTCACCTCCTCGGCGAGCTCCTCGTTGTCGAAGAGCACGGATCCGTACGCGAGGTCGACCGCGAGCTCCGAGAGGTTCTTCATCAACACGATGGAGTCGACCGCGCGCTCCAGGTCGTCGATCACGGGCTCGACGGGCGGGTCCGGCTCGAAGGGATCGCCGGTCAGGTCGGGGTACAGGTCGGCGACGCTGGCCTCCGGCCCGCGGAGGAGGACGACGTCGTCGCCCTCGATCCGGGTCTTCGGTCCCGGGTTGAGGATCCAGTCGTCGTCACGCCGGATGGCGATGACCCGGACGCCGGTCACCGACTCGAGATCGATCTCCTTCAGCGTCCGGCCCGCGTACGTCGAGTCGATGGCGACGGTGCCGCGGACGAGCGTCTCGACGCCCTCGGAGAGCGCGCCGCGCATCGCGTCGGGGAGGCCGATGTCCTCCAACACGATCTTCGCGATGTCGCCGGCGGCGTCCGACACCTTGTCGGCGGCGGCGACGACCCCCAACACGGGTGCGAGCTTCTCGGCCTCGTTCGGGTTCCGCGCGGCGAGCATGAGGCTCATCCGCGCGCGCATCTGGAGCACGTCCATCTTGTTCTCCAGCTCGAGGACTTCGTGGGCGACCGTCGAACTCCCGTGGAGGACCGCGGAGTACGACAGGTCGATCAACAGCTCGGCCGTGTCCTTCATCTCCACGAGCAGGTCCTTCACGCTCGCGGGCTCGTATTTGACCGGTTCCGGCGGTCCCCGTCCCTCGAATCGTCCCATGTCCTCTCTCTCTGTCGGACCGAGTAAAAGGCTTGTTACGGTGGGTCGTTATCCCCGCTCCTTCGGCGTTTCCCCGGTGACGAGCAGAGCGGTCTCGATCGGACGACTCCGGCCGGGCGACTCCAGCCGGACGGATCCGGTCAGGCGGCGTCGCCTGCGACGTAGGCGACGTCACCGTTGCCGTCGGCGTCGCCGCCGACCCGCGCCGCGAGGTCGACGAGCACGAACCAGCGGAGGAGTCGGTCGGCGCGGTCGAGCCAGGTCGCCTCCCACTCCGGATCCCGGGCCCGGTCGTGTCGCGGCACCGATCCCCGCGTCGCCTCGAAGAGGTCGGCTGGCGTCACGGGGTTCGACGGGGAGGCGTCGGCGAGCAGCGTCGCCGCCTCCGGCGCGAACAGGACCCGTTCGCGGAGCCCTTCGCGCACGCGCCCCGCGGTGAGGTCGGCGTCCGTCCGTCGGAAGCCGCGGGGGGTCTCCTCGACCAGTCCGAGCGCGCGGAGGAACGCGAGCCAGTCGTTCGCGACCCGTCGATCCGGGAGGTCGAGCCGCTCCCGGAGCCGGGTACAGCAGTCGTTCTCGCGCCCGGGAACGAGCGGGACGGCCCGTCGAAACGCCTCCAAATCGGCGAGTGCGACCGGCGGCTCCGGCACCGGCTTGAGCCGCATCAGCGGTAGCCGAACGACTCCGCGAGCAGCTCGTCGTCCGTCTCGCCGACCGTGTACACCGGGCCGTCAACGACGTCGACGGTCACTTTCGCGGGCGCGAACACGCTGTTCGGGACCTCGTAGAAGTCCCACTCGACCGCCTCGAAGACGTCGACGAAGGGGGTTCCGTAGTCCTCCCCGACGGTCGACACCAGCTGGTCGAACCGGTCGTCGTCGCGCGCGACCTGCAGGTGGACCTCGCCGCCGTACGCGACGGCGTCGTTCGTCCGTCCCATCGCGAGGTCTTCGTCGTAGGTGACCGGCGCGATGGGCGCGGAGCCGGACGCGTGGAGGACGTCCGTCGGCTCGTAGCCGATCTCCAGCAGGCGGAAGACGGCGAGCTCGGCTGCGCGCGCCGCGCTCGACACGGATCCCGCGGTCGACCCGGTGGCGTACGTCGGGAGGAAGACGCCGCTCGGTTCGACCTCCGCGAGCTCGGCGACGTGCTCCGCCACCGCCTCGTTCGGGAGCTGTGTCGACTCGATCGCGAGGGTGGCGAACTCCGAGGAGTCGTAGTAGCCGACCCGCTCGAACTCCGTCTCGCGGCCGACGAGGGCGCGCGCCGGCCCGGAGCCGAGCCCCTCGAACCCGTCCTCGAAGGCCAGCTCCCAGCCCGCCTTCTGGGAACACAACAGTGCGACGGCCGGATGGTCGGTCGACAGGTCGACGTACCCGCGCGGCGCGCCGGCGACCTCGCCCATGTGAGTCCGGAGGTTCGCGAGCCCCGCGGTCTGTATCTCGGCCAGCAGCAGGCCGGCCTCCACGCCCCCGCCGGCGTCGACGCCGAAGTCGACCACCGTCGCCCCGTTGTCGAGTTCGTAGCCGGCGACGTTGAGTTCGCCCGCGAAGTCGAGCGCCTCGTCGACGAGCTCGATCGCGGTTCGGTTGATGCTCTCCATATCGCCTCCTGTGTGCTCCGTGCGTAAGGGGTTTGTCAGTCGTGACGCGGGACGCCGGACGCCGCCGTCACGGGGCTCATCGACCGTCGGTGCCGCCGGGGCCGTCCGGTCCGCCGGGGCCACGAGGACCCCGCGGACCGGACGCACGCGGGTCCGGATCGATGGTCACGAGTTCCGCCTCCGGCCGCGGATCGACCTCGCGACCGTCGACGAAGCGGACGAACGAGAGGTAGAACGGGTCGCCGCAACCGACCGCCACCTCGTCGGCGGGTCCCGTCCGTTCGTCATCGTCGGCCGGGGCGTCGGCGGCTGTGGAGCCCGACGAACCGTCGTCGTTCGGCCGCCAGCGCACGCCGGCGCTCTCGCCACAGACGAAGCGCACGCCGTCGACCGTTTCCCGGTCCTCGAACGGCTCCGTCGGGTCGGCGTACGTCCACCCCTCGAAGGGGTACGGCGTCACCGCCTTGTCCGCGAGGTAACCGTCGCGTTCGACCTCGACGAGCGTCTCACACCGCGGACAGTAGTACGTGACGGGGAAACCCATACGGCGTGTAGGGGCGACGCGGTGAAAGGACCGTCGCCGGCTCACCCGGTGTTCTTCATGCCGGCGGCGATCCCGTTGACGGTGAGTCGGAGGGTGCGTTCCGCCTCGTCGGTCCGGTCCTCCCGGCCGAGCAGGCGCGCCTGCAGCAGGTTGAGCGGATCGACGTAGGGGTTGCGGCGTTCGAGGCTCTCCGCGAGCCACTCGCGACGGACCAGGTCGTCGCGGCCGCTCACGGTCAACACGAGCTCGCGGGCGCGCTCGTACTCGTCGACGAGCCGCGGGAAGAAGCGCTCGCGGAGGTCGTCGTCGGCCAGGTCGGCGTACTCGGCGGCGATCTCCGGCTCCGTCCGCGAGAGCGCCAACGCCGCGTTGTCCAGCGTCGTCCGGAAGAACGGCCACTCGTCGTACATCGCCCGGAGGGTGTCGAGCCCCTCGCCCTCGCCGACCTCCTCGAGGTAGGCGTCGACCCCGGCGGCGAGCGCGTACCAGCCCGGCAGGATGAGACGGGTCTGCGTCCACGAGAACACCCACGGGATCGCGCGGAGGTCCTCGACGCTGCGCTCCCCGGACCGTGAGGCCGGTCGGGAGCCGAGGTTGAGGTCCTCGACGACCGAGATGGGCGTCGCCTGCTCGAAGTACGGGACGAAGCCGTCCTCGTTCAGGAGGTCCCGGTACGCGGTCCGGGCGGCGGCGGCCATCGTCTCCATCGCCTCGACCCACGCCTCGGGAACGCGCTCCGTCGGCTCCTCGAGCGCCTCGTGTCGCGCGCGTAGCTGCGCGTCGAGCATCTGTTCGAGCTCCCGCTCGGCGATCCGCGGGTTGGCGTACTTCTCGGCGATCGCCTCGCCCTGCTCGGTGAACTTCACCTGTCCGGTGACGGTCTCGTTCGGCAGCGCGAGCAGCGCCTCGTTCATCGGGCCGCCGCCCCGGGAGATCGAGCCGCCACGGCCGTGGAACAGCCGGAGCGTGACGTCCTCCTCCCGGCAGAACCCCGCGAGACGGCGCTGGTTCCCGTACAGGTCCCAGTTGGCCGCGAGGAAGCCGTTCTCCTTGTTCGAGTCGGAGTACCCGAGCATGACCTCCTGGACGTCGCCGCGGGCCGCCAGCGCCGCGCCGTACGCCTCGTTCTCGAACAGCGTCCCGAGGATCCGTTCGGCCCCGTTGAGCGCGGACTCCGTCTCGAGCAGCGGCACGACGTCGAGCCCGCAGTGGTCGGGCAGCGAGACGACGCCGGCCTGGTCCGCCAAGAAGAGCACCTCCAGGACGTGGCTCGGCTCCTCGGTCATCGAGATGCAGTAGGTGTCTATCGCCTGCGTCCCGTACTCCGCCTGCCACGTCGCGAACTCGCGGAAGAGGCGGAGCACGCGGGCGGCGGTCTCGGAGACGTCGCCCGGCTCCTCGACGTCGACGACGGGCGCGTCCTGGAGGATCGCCGCCGTGAGGAACTCGACGCGGTCTCCCTCGTCCATACCGCGGTAGTCGACGCCCTCGACCGCGACCGCCTCGGCGACCGTCTCGGTGTGGTTCTCGCGGTGATCCCGGAGGTCGAGGGACGCGAGGGTGAGCCCGAAGGTGTCGACCTGTCGGCGGAGCGGTTCGACGAACGACTCCCTGACGGCGTCGTTCCGGTCGCCGGACAGCGACGCGGCGATGACGTCGAGGTCCTCGAGGAACGCGTCCCCGTCGGGGTAGCCGCCCGGCCGGACGTCGTCGACGCGGTCGAGCCGCTCGCGCATCAGCTTGAGCTTCTGTCGGTACGGTTCGCCGGGATAGCGCTCGCGCGCCTCCGCGACGACCGTCGGGAACCGGTCGGTGTCGGCCTCGAGCGACGCCGAGAGCGCCCCGTCGGTCGCGTAGCGATCGCCGTCCTGGCTCAACACCGCCGAGAGGCGTTTACAGCGGTCGCGGTACTTCTCCACGGCGACCGCTCGTTGGCGGGCGAGCGTCTCGTCGGTCACGTCCGGCGTGACGTACGGGTTGCCGTCGCGGTCCGAGCCCGCCCACGAGCGGAACTCGAACAGCTTCGGGCAGTCGACGTCGTCGTACGTCTCCGAGATCGTTCCCTCGAACTCCTCGTAGGCGTCACCCACGACGTCGAACAGCGTGTTCTCGAGGTACCAACCGACGTTCCGCGCCTCGTCTTCGGGCTCCGGCCGGCGCTGTCGAACCTGTCGGGTCCCCCAGAGGCTCGTCACCTCCGCGGTGACGTCGCGCCAGATCGCGGCCCGCTCCCGCTCGGTGAGGTTGTGTTCGTCGAGCTCCTCGATGTGGCCGGCGATCGATCGGAGCTTCGATTTGACCGTCGCCCGTCGGGCCTCCGTCGGGTGGGCGGTGAACGTCGGCTCGATGAGCACGTCGTCGAGCAGGTCGCGGAGCTCCTCGTCGGCGACGCCCGCCGCGGACAGCTCAGCGAGGGTGTGCTCGAAGGAGTCGTGGAGCGAGCCGTCGGCGTCGGCGCTCCTGACGGCACGGACTCGCTCGCGCTCCTCGGCCAAGTTAATGAGCTCGAAGTAGGTCGTGAACGCGCGGGCGACGATCCCCTCCTCCGTCGGCGAGAGCCCGGCGATCGTGTCGTGGAGCGGCTCCCGGCCCTGTGTGTCCCCTTGTCGGTACCGGATCGCCGCGTTTCGGAGGGCTTCGACCGTCTCGAACGCCTCCGTCGACGTCTGTTCGGAGAGCACGTCCCCCAGCAGCGCGCCGAGCTCGCGGACGTCCCGCCGGACGGTCCGATTGTGCAATGTCATGTCATAACGTATCCGGAGCTTCCCGGTTAAAACCGCCGCATCACGGAAGTATTGCCCCGAGTTCGAGTAAATTACCGTGCGGCTTCCTCCGGTTGGATTCATCACGTTGCGTTCGACGGGACGCCTGCGAGATGGGTCCGGAACGCCTGCGGGATGGGTCCTGAACGCCTGTACGACCGGTTCTCGGACGCTCGACGGCGTCTCCGTCGCTCCGGGACGGCCCGCCCGTGCGTCGATCCCTCGGAGCGTTCCACCGTTCTCGTTCCGCTGCAGGGTTCGTCACCCTTTTTACCGGTCCGTCCCGAGCAGCGTGTATGAGCGAGTCCGACAAGTATCCCGCCGAATCCGGGCGACGACGGTTCGTGAAGGGCGTCGTCGGCGGCGCGGCCCTCGCGGGCGTCGGCGCGGCCGGCTCGGCGACCGTGAACTCCCTGACGACCGCCGGCGGCGTCGGCGGCGGACAGACCGTCGCGATGACGATCGCCCACACCGGCGGTCCGGCCCCCCGGGGGCTCCCACAGATCCCGGTTCGCGTGAACGACGACGGCTACATCGAAGGGATCTGGCCCGAAATCCAGACGATCGAGGAACAGGGCATCGAGATAGAGGTCGCCCGCGAGGAGATCGGCGGCCGGACGTACGCCGGCGAGTGGTTCCAGTACTGTGGGATCGAGTCCCAGGAGAACATCCGTCCGGACTTCGAGTCCGACAACGTCTTCCGGTCGAACCCCGGCTCGTACGACTGGCAGGACGAGACGTACGACGCCGGCGACCGCATCCACGTCGACGACTTCGACGACTACGACTCGTGGGGGAACAACGTCGGCAACGACGGCGTCGGGAAGCCGGCGACGGTGACGTGGCGCTCGGAGGACGCCGACGCGAACCTGAACGCGGTCGTCATTCGGTCGACCCAGATCGAGGAGGCCGCTCAGGAGAACGAGTGGATCGATGCCTCGACCGACCAGGGATTCATGGCGTACCTCAACGTCTGTACCCACTTCTGTTGTATCCCCGGCTACAAGGAGCTCGAGGAGTCCGCCCGGTACGACGCCGACGACGGCGCATACTGCGTCTGCCACCAGTCGACGTACGACCCGTTCACCCTCGAGGAGGCGCTGTTCGTCGCGCGTCCCCGTCCCGAGTAGCCGACCTCCCTCCAGCACGGTCGACCCCTCTACAGCGGATTCGGCCCGACCGCGGCGTTTTTTGTTCGTTCCGCTCCGAGAGCAGTCATGCCCACCGACCACGACCACGAGACGGGACCCGACGACGGCGTAGACGAGTTCACCGCCGAACTCGACGCGGCCCGCGAACTGCTCGAGGGCGACGACATCGAGGCGGTACACGTCGGCGTCGTCCGCGACGGACAGGTCGACACGACGTTCACACAGCGCACCGACGACGATCCCGAAAACGAGGGGCTCCGGGCGCTCGCGCTGCTCGCGACGCACGTGCAGGTGGTCGCGAACGAGGCGGGGGTCGACGCCGCGACGGTCGCCGGCGACGCGGCGACGCTCGCCGGACAGGTCGAGCGGATCCCTGGGCGGACCGACGACCTTCCCGAGGAGTGACCGAACGCGGGATCCCGGCCCACCCACCGCGACGCGGCGCTACAGCACGCGATATCGCCCGCGCGACTCGCTGAGGTCGCCCCGACGCGTCAGCTTCTCCAGCAGGTCGCGTGCCGCGTCGGCGGGAACGCCGCGGTCGGTCGCGTACGAGACGACCGCGTCGGCGGTCGGCTCCTCGGTCTCTCGGACGGCGTCCCGGACGACCTCGTCCCGGCTCCGGGAGCCGGAGCCGCCGCCCTCGACGCGGGCCCCCGCCTCGAACACTTCGTCGGCGTCGAGCCCGGACCGCTCGAGGTACTCGCGGTCGTCCACGCCGGCGTCCTCGACGGCGCGCTCCAAGTCGGCGACGTGGTCGACCGCGGCGAACGCCTCGCTGTCGCCGTGTTTCTTCGCGAGCAGCGCGGCCCGCGCCTCGCGGGCCGCCTCGCGGTCCTCGGACTCGAAGAACCGCTTCAGCTTGGCCGTCCGATGGGTCCGTCCGCAGCGCGAACACCGGGCGGTCTCGCTCGTGCGCGCGTCGCGGAGGAGCCACATGTTCGCACAGTCGGTGCAGCCGACGACCGCGTACATACGACGGGGTTCGTCGCCATCGGTTTTGAACCCTCGGCTTCCGGCGGGGGCTTTACCGTTCGCTCCCGCGAGTGAATTCGCTCCCCTGGACGGGGTCGATCTCTCTGGCGGCCGAAAGCACCTCGTCGTGGAGGGCCCCGTTGGAGGCGACGAGCCCCGCCGAGTCGTGTCGCCAACGGTCCCCGTCGAGGTCGGTGACGCGACCGCCGGCCTGCCGGACGATGAAGACGCCGCCCACGGAGTCCCACGGGTCCACCCGGAGGTTCGAGATCGCCCCTTCGAGGCCGCCGGCCGCGACCATCGGGAGGACGACCTGCGCCGCGCCGAACCGCCGCATGTCGGCGAATCGGGTCACGATCGCCTCACACGCGCGGGCGTACTCGTCTCGACTGTCGAAGTCCCACCAGGTCGTCGGGTCGACGGCCGCCCGCCGCGGGTCGGCGACGTCGCTGACCGCGATCGGGTCGCCGTTACGGTACGCCCCGTCGCCGTCGGCGGTGTAGACGTCGCCGAGCGCGGGACAGACCGTCGCCGCGGCCACGGGCTCGCCGTCGACGACGGCGGCGACCGCGGTCGCCCACGTGCGGATCCCCCGGACGTAGTTGTGGGTGCCGTCGATCGGGTCGATCACCCACGTCGGGCCGCCCTCGGGCACGCGCTTGCGCTCGTCCTCCTCCTCGCCGACGATGGCGTCGTCCGGAAAGGACTCCCGGACGGCGTCGATCACGGTGCGCTGGGCGGCGCGGTCCGCCTCGGTGACGACGTCGTCCTCGCCCTTGTACTCGACCGGGACGTCGCTTCGGAAGCGATCGTACGCGACCCGGGCGCCCGCCCGTGCAGCCTCCTCCGCGACCGCGACACGGCGATCTCGATCGGTCATGGTGAACATCGGCCGTGTGGGGGCCTATACGCGTCGATCGGGGGTCGTTCGACATCGACACAACCTATTAACTCGGTTCCGAATCCGAGTATTTTTAAGTGGATCGGGACGGAACACCAGTCCATGCACCCCGAAGAAGCGGTCCGCCAGCTCGAGTACGCCATCGACGCCTCCCTCGACGAGGAAGGACGACGGAGCGCCGCCGGCTACCGCCCGACGTTCGAGCGCGTCGCCGACCGCGCGGACGGGACCGCGGTGTACGCCGTCGCGGGCGACCTCGCGAACCGGGTCGTCGCCGGCGAGCGCCCGAGCCCGGCGGAGGCCGACGACGTCGCCGACCGCGTGCTCGCCGACCGCGCGTACACCGACGGCGGCCAGTAACGCGTCGTCCCGCGCACGCGCTCGTTTCCGTACCGTATCCGCTACTCCTCGGCGTCTCCTCCGTTCTCCCTGCCTACAGCGTCCCCTCTGTTCTCCCTGTCTCCGGCGTCGCCTTCGGCCCGCCGCTCGACCGTCCGTAGCGCCCGCCGTCGCTCATCGAGGGCAAGGACGTAGGTCGCGCTCGACCAGCCGAGCGCCGCGAAGCCGTGCTCGCCGTCCGGTCCGACCTCCTCGGCGAACGCCCCGCCGGGGAGCCGTTCGTCCGCGAGCGCCTCGAGGACGCGGTCGCCCGCGGCCAGCCGGTCGACCGGGCCCTCGCCCGTGACGGCACGGTTCGCGAGATCACCCGCCGTCCCGCCGTCGACGACGGCGCGGTAACACGCCGCCGCGTACAGGAACTCCTTCGGCAGCCAGCGCGTGGGCGACGCCCCGTACATCGCGTCGAGGGCGGGCAGCAGGTCGGCGGTCCGATCGTAGTCGTCGGCCCAGCCGCCCGGAACGGCAGCGACCGCGCTGATCGTCGTCGGGCGCTGTTCGGGGCCGTTCAACGTGAGGTGTGAGGCGAACCCGTCGACCGACGACCAGCCGTCGACGGGCTCCGCGCCGGAACTGAGCCGGCCGACCGGGAGCGACGCGGCGTCGACCGCGAAGAACGCGTCGTCGATCGCGTCGCCGACCCGTACCGCCGCCCGCTCGAACCGGCCGGCGTCGGCCTCAGCGTCCGCGGGGTCGACGATCCCCGCGCCGGCGGCCGTCCTCGCGAGGGCCGCGCCGTCGCGGAACCCGCGGTACGCGAGCGCGTTCGTCCACAGCGACTGGTCGGCGTCCGTCCACATCTCCGCGTAGTCGTGCGTCGCCGCGAGGAGGTCGTTGTCCGCGAACGATCGGGCGGTGTACGCGAGCGCGTCGCGGACCGCGGGCCACGTCCTCGCGAGGAAGCCGGCCGCGGCGGCGGGGTCCTCCCGGGCGAGGACGGTGTGGACCTCGTGAACCGCCCAGGCGTAGGCGGGCTGTTGGTCGTTCTCCACCGGGATCACCCCCGCCGGCTCGCCGTTCGAGGCGTAACACTGCTCGAAGGAGCCGTCCGCCCGCCGAAGCGGCGGGAGGAAGTCGGCGAGGAACCGGACCGCGGGGTCGGTGAGTCCCGCTCGAGCGAGCGCGACCGCCGAGAACGCCCCGTCGCGCGGCCACGAGAAGTAGTACGCCGGCTGGACGTGCGGGGCCGCGGCGATCGAGCCCGACTCCGGGTCACACAGCGTCAACAGATCGACGAGCGCCCGCCGGTAGCCGTCGGCGTGACGCGCCGGGATCCCCGTCGCGTCGACGTCGGCGAGGCGGTCGGCCCACCAGTCGCGCGCGTCTCGCTCGCGGCCGGTAGGAGACCGTTCGGCGACGGCGCGCGATCGATCCTCGTCGACGGCGCGGTCGCCGCTTCCCACTCGCCCCCGGTCCCGTCCGTAGGTGGTGAACGTGGAGACCGTCCGCGTTTCGCCCGGCTCGATCCGGACGTCGAGCTCGAGAAACCCGGAGAGGTAGTGGCCGGTCGCGCGCGACTCCGCGTCCGCGAACAGGTCCCCGAGCGCCCCCTCCGCGACCCCGGAGTCGAGCACCGTGACGTCCGGGGCGGCGAACACTCGGAGCTCGGCGTCGCTCTCGCGGTCCGTCCACCGGAGGGCCGCCCGCGCGACCGCCCGGTTCGGGCTGGTGACGCCCGGGGGGTACTGCAGCAGGGCGTTGGCGTTCGCGCGGGTGTAGTAGACGACCGATTCGATCGGGACGTCGCCGCGGTTCCGCACCGTCAGATCGCGCGCGAGCGTCTCGGTGCCGGGCACGACCGCGATCCGCTCGGTCGCGGTCAGGGAGCGTCCGACGACACGCCCGTCGTCGCCGTCGCCGTCGCTCGAGCCCCGGCGCGTCGCGGTCACGACGAGCGCCCCCGCCCCGGTGTCGGGCTCCACTTCGTGGTCGTACGGGGCCGACCAGAGCCACTCGACCCCGGCGTCGCCCTCGGCGGGACCGTCGCGTCCGCGGGTCGGATCACGGGTCGGACCGTGCTCGGATGTCGGTTCGGACGTCAGTTCGGACGACGACGGCTCCCCGGTCGCGTCGGCGAACCGGACGCCGAAGAACGCGCCCTCGCGCGGCCGGGCACCCTTCAGGCGGTCCTCCTCGTCGTGGACGTGGTACGGCACTTGGTTCGTGAATCCGGTGTGGGGCGCGAACAGCGCGGAGACCCGGCCGCGTTCGGTGACGCCCGCACAGAGGCCGTCGGCGGGCGTCGACACCGCGCCGGCCTCCGCGCGCACCTTCTGGAAGTCGTTCATCGCGTTCGGGTCGAACAGCGCCCGGTAGAGCCCCAACGGGACCTCCTTCAGGAACGACCGGTTGTGCCACCAGTTCCGCGGGCGGGGGCGCGCGAGCACCGCGAGGGTCCGGCTCGCCATCCCGAGGTTCCGGAAGTCGACCCGCCGGAGGTGACGGAGTCGGCGTCGGAACCGCCGTCTGTGAGGCTCGAGGCGCACGTCGATCATGGCTCACCTACGGCCGCGACGACACAAACGTTCGCTGGTCGTCTGGCCGCCGGCCGACTGCCCGATCGATCACCACCGGGGCATCCGCCGGAACAACAGCCCCGTGGCCAGAACGATCCCGAGCAGTACGAGGACCCCGACGACCTCCTCCAGCCCGAGCGCGCCCGGCTCCTCGACGGGGTCGCCCCCGTCGGAGTCCGGCCCGGCGGCCGCATCGTCCGCGGCGTCTCCGTCCGCGGCGTCTCCGCCGGTGGTTCCGTCGTTCAGACCCCCGTCAGCGTCGCTTTCGGGGTCATTCTCGAGGTCGGTGTCCAGCCCGTCCCCGTCGTCGTCGAGAGCGAGCCGGGTGGCGTCGTCGGTCGAGTCGGTTTCGCTCCCGGCGTCGTCCCCGTCACCACCACCGGCGTCGTCCCCGTCACCGTCGTCGGCCGCGGCGGCGTCGACCGCGGGATCGTCGGTCGGGTACGGGTCCGATTCGCGTTCGTCGGCGGGCAGCGCGTGGACGGAAACCGTTCCGGAGAGCCGGTCGCCCGCCACGACCTCGGCGACGCGGGTGTCGACCGCGACGCCGACGGGGACCCGGTCGTGGTCAGGTGTCAGGCGGACCGGTTCCCCCGCGCTCGCGGCCGAGTGGCCGTCGATCGTGAACGTCACGGCCCCCTTGAACTCGCCGTGGTCGATCCAGACGTCGGCGTACGCGTCGCCGTCGTACGTGACGTAAAAGAGCGGGTCGACGGCGGTCAGCGCGTTGACGTTGACCCCGTCGGCGTCGAGGTACGGGTTGTCCCCGGTGACGTCGATCACCAGTTCGCCGTCGCCGTCGAGGTAGGTGTAGTCGTTGTCAGGCGCGGGCTGGAGCGCGACGCGGTCGTCGATCCGGTCCGCGGGCTGGTCGAACACCGTCGCGCCCGTGGAGACGAGCAGGAGGGCGACGGCGACGGCGGCAAGCGCGAGCAGGATCGACGGTGAACCACGGGACTGCATCAACGACGTCGACGACCCCCGACTACCAAAGTACGCGGTCCTCGTTGGGGCGATGAGGAAGGGGAGAACGGTGGTAGCGAGCGTGATCCGGGAGTCACGCGCCGTCGTCAAGCCGTCGAGCGACGATCGAAAGCGACCCGTCCATGCTTCCCGGCTCCGGATGCGCTCCGATGTCGAACACCAAGGCGACGTGGAACCGATCGGCCGGAGCCATCGGGAGTCGCCACGTGTTCGCCAACGAGTCGCCGGACCCGATCTTCGCGACCGTTGGCCCGTGATCGATGTCCGGGGACCACGTGAGAACGAACAGACAGACGTCCTCCGGGACTGGACCGAGCTCGAAGTCGATCTCGACGGCGCGGGGGTCCGTACTCTGGTTCCGGACGGAGAACAGCGGGTAGTCGAGGTCGGAAAGCTCGACCGCTTCCGCCTCGAGGTCCTCGATCGTGAGCCGATCGGGTTGGTCCACTCGTCCGCCGAGCCAGTATTCGGACCGCCTATTGAACCCCTCGTTGTCGCCACGAGCGACGTCGATCCCGAACACGCCGTCCGAATCGAGATATGCCGAATCGACCCGACTGCCGGGTACCAATCCGACCCCGCCCGTCGCGTCGGTGACGACCTCGATCGTCGACGACCGTTCGGCGGTCGCCTGGCTGAACGCCCCCGTGGCGGTGAACGTGCTCCCTGCGACCCCGACTCCGGCGAGAGAGAGGACGAGTTCTCTACGGTTCATGATACCTTCATAAAAGCGTTGATCGTTGGGACCGAGGGATTACTCCAGAGCCGGCTCCGAGGGCTCTTCCGGCTCGAACTCGGGACGCTGTGCGTAGGATTCAACCGTGATCTGCGCCTTGACAGAGCCGTCGTCCGAGCCGGATTCGAGCACCATGACCAGGTTGTACTGGTGGCCGGGGGTCAGGTTGAGGCCGGTTCCGCTCGCGGTCGGGTTGTCGTTGTCCACGATGAGGGCGGAACCGCTCGTCTCGACGTCACCGTACTGGTAGCCGAGTGCACCCATCTTGAAGTCGTCGGGGGCTTCGAGGAGTTCGATCGTGATCCGCGTCCGTCGTTCTTCCGTCGACTGGTTCTTGATCGAGAACAGGGGTCGGTCGGAGAGGTCCTCCTCGCCGAAGTTTTCGGGATCGATACCTTCCTCCCAGTGGTATCCGTCCTGCCCGTTGTTCCAGGAGAGGGTTTCCTTGGTCCCGCCGAGGTAGTACGTCGAGTTCGGGTTCATCCCTTCGGCACCGTCGCCGAGACCCTTGTCGAGGTCGATCGTGAGCTCGCCCGTGGACTCGTCGATGTACGCGACGTCGGTGTCGCCGGGAATCAGTCCCACGGCACCGGCGTCGTCACCGCTCGCCACCTCGACGCTCACTTGCCGGTCGGGGACCGTCGCCTGGCTGAACGCACCAGTACCCACCGCGGCCGCGCTTCCCGTTGCCAATGCACCCATTCCGATCACGAATTTGCGTCGTTCCATGGTTTCTGTCACCTGTGTTCGTGCCCCCCCGACCCGGACATCCGGGCCGGAAGCGCTCGATTACCTCCTTGGGCGGACCGGTATTCGTTATGAGTCGCTCGGCGGACCGACGAGCGGATCCGGTAGGACGACGAGCGGTTCCCGCGGCGTCGACGACCGACGCCATCCGTTGGTTCAGGCACCGCTTGATGCGCTCCAGGACGTTCCGGACCGACGGTAACCACCGACTACGAGCCGCTGCCATCCCCTGTAACCGGCTCAACGATCCCCTGAACGACGACGAGGGGCCCCGGATGCTGTCAGCCCTCAAGAAATTACTCCTTAACTATCCAACCTCTTTATGCGAGTCTCCCGCACATGATGCACTCGAACGCGACCCGCTACGGACCTGGGGAGGACCGACGGTCGCGGACACGAGGTGCCCACACACATGCTCTCTACCGCAACGACCACCGACCGGGGGAGACGGAACGCCGACGCCGGCGAGTCGGCCGACGCCGATCTCTCGGAGGACGACGTCTTCGAAGTGCTCTCGAACCGCCGCCGCCGATACGTGATCCACGCGCTCAAACGCGCCGAGGAGCCGCTCGACGTCTCCGATCTCTCGACGCACGTCACCGCGTGGGAGCTCGACGTCGACCCCGGCGACGTCCAATACGAGGACCGGCGGAACGTTCACAGCACCCTCCGACGAACGCACCTGCCGAAACTGGAGGAGAAGAACGTCGTCACCGTCGACGAGGAGACCAAGCTCGTGGCGCCGACGGACACGTTACAGGACCTCGAGATCTACGTCGAGGTGCTCCGCGAGAAGGAGATCCCGTGGAGCCTGTACTACGTCGGGCTCGCCGGGATCGTCTGTGCGGTCCTGCTCGCCGTGGGGATCGGCGTGCCCGGTCTCGGCGCGCTCACCGCGCTGCACGTCGGCGTCTTCGCCGTCACGGCCTTCGGCGTCTCCGCCGTCGTTCATCACCTCATCGGACAGCGAACTCGGTTGGGGAGCACGGAGAAGCCGCCCGAGCTCCGCTCCCGGGAGTAGGGCCCCACCGATCCCGACAGGGAGGACTGACCCCGAACGCGGACGCGAACGGTCGGGACTCCACGCTACCGTGTAGTTGAAGTCCGCCGCAGGGAAAGCCGGTGGTATGCAACCGGGAGATCGCGTCCGCGTCGACCGCGGGGACGTCACGAACGAGGGCGTCCTCCTGCCCTCGACCACGCACGACCACCTCGTCGTCAAGCTCGACGGCGGCTACAACGTCGGCTTCGACCGCGCGGCGGCCGACGTCGAGGTGTTGGAGTCCGGCGCGCGCGACGTCGACACCGGCGAGAACGGCGACGATGCCGTCTCCGAGATCACCTTCGACGAGGAGCTGCCGACGATATCGCTCATCTCGACCGGCGGAACGATCGCGTCGACCGTCGACTACCGCACCGGCGCGGTGACCGCCCAGTTCGACGCCGAGGACGTCCTCCGGGCGGTGCCAGACCTCGCGGGACGCGCGAACTACCGCGGGCGGGTCGTCGCGAACATCCTCTCGGAGAACATGGACCCGACGATCTGGCGGGACCTCGCCGCGGCGGTCGAGGCGGAGATCGAGGCCGGCGCGGACGGCGTCGTCGTGATGCACGGCACGGACACGATGCAGTACTCCGCGGCCGCGCTCGCGTTCACGCTGGACTCGCCGGTCCCGGTCGTGTTCACCGGGAGCCAGCGCTCGGCCGACCGCCCCTCCTCGGACAACGTGATGAACGCCGTCTGCGCCGTCGAGGCCGCGAAGGCGGACCACGCCGAGACGCTCGTCTGCATGCACGCGACCACCTCCGACGACGTCTGCGCGCTTCACCGCGGGACCCGCGTCCGAAAGAACCACACGTCCCGTCGCGACGCGTTCGAGACGGTCGGCGCGAAGCCGCTCGGCGTGGTCGACTACGCAGCCGCGAGCGAGGCAGGCGCGAGCGAGGCGGACGCGGACGACGACGTCTCCGAGGGGGCGATCACGTGGAACCGCGAGCCGGCCCCGCGGGGGGAGGCAGCGCTCGCGACCGCGCTCGATCTCGAACGGGACGTCGAGCTCGTCAAGTTCACCCCGGGGATGGACCCCGCGGCCTGGGACTACCTCGACGGGAAGTCGGGCGTCGTGATCGAGGGGACGGGACTCGGCCACGTCCACACCGACCTGATCCCCCGGATCGAGGCGCTCGTCGACGCGGGCACGACCGTCGTCATGACGAGCCAGTGTCTGGAAGGGCGGGTGTGTGACCGCGTGTACGACACCGGTCGCGACCTGCTCGACGCCGGCGTCGTCGAGGCCGGCGACACCCTGCCGGGGACCGCGAAGGTGAAACTCATGTGGGCGCTCGCGAACACGACCGACGCCGCGAAGGCGATGCGACGGGACCTCGCGGGGGAGCTGACCGCGGAGTCCCAACCGTGGCGGTGACCGGACGCCGATCGGCGGCGGGCGGGGTCACGGTGGGCCGGGCCGCGGCGGGCCGAGCGATGACCCGCGTTGCGGGGGGCGACCGGCGATGACCCGCGTCACGATCCGACCGGCGCGGCTCGCGGACGCCGACCCCGTCGCCGCGTTCACGCGGGACACGTGGGGCGAGAGCCACGAGGACTACATCCCGCGGGTCTTCCCCGAGTGGGTCCGTGCGGACGGGGACGACCGGCGGACGCTGGTCGCGACGCTGTCGCGTGCGGCCGCTGACGAGGCCGCTCCCGACGGGGTCGACCCGGAAACCCTCGTCGAGGGCGACGGGACCGGCGCGGCCGCGGCCGGGGAGCCGGAGGCGGTCGTCGGCTGCGTCCAAGGGGTGCTGCTCTCGGAGTGGGAGGCGTGGGGACAGGGGATCCGCGTGAACCCCGACGCCCGCGGACTCGGCGTCGGCACGCTGCTCACCGAGGCGATGCTGGCGTGGGCCCGGTCGGCCGGCGCGACCGTCTGCCGAAACATGGTGTTCTCGTGGAACGTCGCCGGCCTCGGACAGTCGCGGACGACGGGCTTCGAGCCGGTCACCGAGTTCCGGTTCGCGCAGCCGGAACCGGCTGCCGACGACGAGTCCGGTTCCGGGTCGTCGTCCGGGACCGCCAGGGGCGCGTCGGGCGGTACCGTGGTCGACGAGCCCGACCCGAACGCCGCGTGGGCGTTCTGGCAGGGAAGCGACGCGCGCGATCACCTTCGGGGGCTCGCGCTCGACCCGGCGGAGTCGTGGGCGTGCTCGGCGCTCACCCGCGACCGGCTGGCCGCGGCCGCGGCGGCGGGCCGGCTGCTCGTCGTCCGCAACGGCGCGGTCGCCGGCGTCGCCGTCCACAGTCGGGTCGCGGAGAACGAGTCGACCGCGGCGTCCGGCGACCGCACGTCGGTGTACGGCGTCGCCGCGTGGCGCGACGACGCGGCGGCTGGAACGCTCTACGACGCGATCGCGACCGACGCCGCCGAGCGCGACGCCGACGCCGCACGCGTGTTGATCCCCGAGACGCCCGCACACGTCAGCGACACCGCGGCGAACCGCGTCGCCGTCGCGGCGGAGCCCGACTTCGTGATGAGCGCGGACCTGACGGATCCGAACGTCGGTGCTGGCGGCGAGATCGTCGATGGCGGTGTTCGCGGCGGGGGCGGCGGCCCCGACAACGACTGAGTCCGCGCGGGTGAACCCGCCACGGCGAGAGATAGCCCCCTCTCCGACGCGAGATCCTCGACTCGCCACGTCCCGAGCCGCTACGCCTCGAACCGCCACACCCGAGCCGCTACGCCTCGAACCGCCACACCCGAGCCGCTACGCCTCGAACCGCCACACCCGAGCCGCTACGCCTCGAACCGCCACACCCGAGCCGCTACGCCCCGAACCGCCACGCTCTTTTAAGCCGGTCCCCCATTCGGCCGCATGGACCCGGTTCTCGCCCAGTTCGAGACGTTCCGGTCGTTCCTCTACTACGGGGCGATATACGGGATCGTGCTCGCGGTCGCCGTCTGGATCTATCGCGACGCGAAGGCTCGCGGCAGCGACCGCGCGCTCGCCTGGTTCCTCGCCACCCTCGTGTTCACGATCCTCCCGGTCCTGTTATACATGTACCTCCACCGCGACGTCGGCCCCGTGGACGGCGAGCGGTAGCCCCTCGACGTCGACGTCGCGTTCCGACGTGATCTGTGCAGACGCGGGACGTGACCTGCAACGACCGAGACCAGCACGGATAAACGGACGCCGGCCCGAACACCGGGCATGACCGACCCGGATCCATCCTCGTCCGACCCGGACCCCGCCCCATCGCTCGCGGACGGCGACGCGCCCGCCCTCCCCGCTGGCTCGGACGCGCTCGACGCGGTTCGCGAGGCCCTCGTCGAGTGGTACGAGGCGGACCACCGCGACTTCCCGTGGCGACGGACCGACGACCCCTACGCGGTCCTCGTCAGCGAGGTGATGAGCCAACAGACCCAGCTCGACCGGGTCGTCCCCGCGTGGGAGGCGTTCCTCGAGGAGTGGCCCACGACCGCGGCGCTCGCGGCCGCCGACCGCGGCGACGTCGTCGCCTTCTGGTCGCGCCACTCGCTCGGCTACAACAACCGCGCGAAGTACCTCCACGAGGCCGCGACGCAGGTCGAAACCGACTACGACGGGACGTTCCCGGAGACGCCCGCGGAGCTCCAGGAGCTGATGGGCGTCGGCCCTTACACCGGCAACGCGGTGGCGTCGTTCGCGTTCAACGCGGGCGACGCGGTGGTCGACACCAACGTGAAGCGGGTCCTCCACCGCGCGTTCGACACCCCCGACGACGACGCGGCGTTCGAACGGGTCGCTTCACACGTCATGCCGCCCGGCGAGTCGCGCGTCTGGAACAACGCGGTCATGGAGCTCGGCGGCGTCGCCTGCGGCACCACTCCCCGGTGCGACGAGGCGGGCTGCCCGTGGCGCGAGTGGTGCCACGCCTACGAGACGGGCGATTTCACCGCGCCGGACGTGCCCACCCAACCGAGCTTCGAGGGGTCGCGCCGACAGATGCGCGGGCGCGTGGTCCGCACGCTCGGCGAGTTCGACGAGCTGTCGCTGGACGAGCTCGGGCCCCGCGTCCGCGTCGACTACGCGCCGGGCGGCGAGTACGGGCGGGAGTGGCTGCGGGGGCTCGTCGACGATCTCGCCGACGACGGACTGCTCACGGTCGAGCGGGCGGGTGGGGACGGCGAAGAGGACGTTGGCGGTGCGGACGGAGATCCCGGCGTGGCCGGAGTTCAAGTGCGGTTACGCGAGTAGGTCTGCGGTGCGTCGTCGGGGCGTCCCAGATAAGGTACCGGTCGGGTGGGGCTGATCGGGTGGGGACTGAGCGAGTGGGGGGCTGCTCGGGCGGGTTCAGCGACCGTCAGTTGTACCCGCGCCAGCGACGACCACACTCCTTGCACTTAAGGGAGCGAACTACTTTATACATTAGTTATATACGACCTCATATGCTACACTATGGTATGTCGGACGGTAAAACTATGGTCGGGACTCAAATCACCGACGAACGCCATCAGAAGTGGACTGACGCAATTGAAGACTCCGACGAATTTGCTTCAATTGCTCAGGCGATTCGTGTAGGCGTTGAACAGGTCTTATTTGAGAAAGAATCCACAGGAAGCGGTCAAACTCTGGAAGGTGAGAAAATTCTCAGTAGGTTAGACGAATTAGAACAGAGCCTCGTGAAGACACGAGGCGAAGTTATCGAAACGCAGGAGAAGACTCCTACAATAGAAGAAATCAGCGAAGAGGTCGTATATAGGCTGGCAAAGGCTGGACAGGAAGAAAAGAGACGACAAGGAGGCTGGGAAGATGGACTTTGAACACAGAGAGATAGAGCAGTTCATAGACCGAAAAGAAGGGAGTAAAGCCAAAAGTACAATCCAAAACTACCAGTCCGCTCTGCGTCGGTTTGAAGCGTTTTTACACGAATACGATATCGAAATGGAGAGTATCAGCGGGCGGGATATGGACCTATTCGTAGGCAGACTCGAAGACGAGTTAACGGAAGCAACTGCTGCCCAATACATCGGTTCTATTTCTGTGTTTTATGATTGGCTTCTGATGGATTCTGATGCCAAGAATCCAGTTGACCGAGCCGACCCCGACCTCGATGGAACAAAAACAGAACACCAAAAGCCAACTTTCGAGACTGATGAACTTCGAGACTTAGTTGATTCTGCCGAGACGGTGCGAGGTAAAGCACTCCTCTCGTTAATGGCGAGTACAGGAATGCGGGTGGCTGAAGCCTGTAACGCTAAACTATCTCGGTTAGAACTGGAAAAGCGAGAGATAGAAATAGAGACAGTAAAAACAGACTTCGGAGACCGTACCGTTTACTTCGACAGACAGACCCGCCGACTGTTGGATACCTACATAAATCAAGGATACAGAGCCAAATATCACGCTCCAGACTCTGATTATATATTCATCGCTTCCAACACAAACCAGTATAAAATGGAAGAGAAAGCAGAAGCAGAGGAGAACGGAGTCAAAGTGGATAACGCAAATATATCGACAGATGTCGGGCGTCGTATCTTCCTACGAGCATTAAAAAATAGTTCAATCGAGGAGGAATACGAAACCTATTCGGACGGACGCAAACGGTCAATATACACAACTCACGCACTCAGACGGTCATTTTGCCAAAGTTGGATAGACAATGATGGAGATATCATGAGTCTTAGGAACATCGTGGGATGGGAAAATCTGGAAACTGCTAAAAACTACATCGATGACACCGCCAGCATCGATAAACGAGACAGGTACGGTATTACTCTTTAGCCTTTTCACCATCGCACTTTACTCAGACTTTGTTTTCCACACGGTGAACAAAATCACACTCGCACACTCAAAGCCGCCCTGACTGATGTTTTGCTGACATAAATATAACTACAACATAGTACCCTAAATATCTATGTCCCAACGCCTAAACCAAAATTTTATTTTTTTCTGAGTCTCGAAGTGAGAGCCTCAATACTGTAAACCCTAATCGCAGAGTATCAGCCCTCCAACGCACGACTTAGTTTTACTATGCGACCAATCAGTACAGACTTTACGGTGAAAGCACACTCCCTCTTGAATTCACTTTACACCTATAAGGTGCTTCTTAGGTAGTTAGGAGGCGATAAATACGCCTCTAACTATGTAATGCTGAAGGAACGGAGGCTTTCAAAGAGATGGGTGGATTTATATTTATTATCACCTATTAAAATTACCTCTGTGGTGTTATTTACGCTGTTATGTAATTAAGTATCCTCTTGTATTTGACTCGTTGAGAAGACTCGTGAAACCCGAACCGATGAGAGAATCCCTGAAACTGGCATTTTGGTTTTACGATGCTGACCCTCTGACTTCCCAACTACGAAAAAAAATATAATTTACAGTAGTGGTTTAGAGTGTCGTTGAGGTAGATGAATAAGATACTTTCAGAGGCTCCATGAAATCTAAAAACACCTCTAAGGTGCTTTTCCCAAAACACTTATAAGGATTGTGTGTAAAATATTATATATGTCTGAACGGAGAGCAAATAATGAAGAGGTGAATAATTCGCTTAAAAGTATTAGTATAGTTTCTGAGGACTCGAAAAAGTTTTCTGTGAAATTGGGAAGTCGGTATGCTGATGTACTCCAACAAATCAAAGACGAGGCTGACCATAAACACTGGACTACGGGGACGGTTTTATATGAGGTTTGTACGATGATGGACTCAGATTTAGAAGCAGCGGATAATGGAGCATTTAACGAGGAGTTAGTAAACAAGTTGCTGTCTGGGGTTGGTGTGCCTGTTGAGGTGGTGGACAGGCTCGGAGTACCCGATAATGCGGAGAAGGTTGAGAGCGATGAGACGGAGCGAGTGGTCGTGTATCTGCCTAAGTCTCTGTATGAGCAGTTACCTTATTTTAAAGCAGAGTATTTTGAGCAGAGGTTAACAGAATGGCTGGAGTCTCCGTTTAGTAGTCGATTGGAGCGTGCGAGAGTAAAACGAGATTTAGTGAGAGTGGTCAATAACGATGGGAGTCGTGATGGTGTGAGTGTGCGTACCCGTGAATTATTGAACGAGTTTGACGAGTTAGAGCGTGCTGTCGATTCTGTTATCTCGTGGTATGCGGGTCTGTCGGTCGATGAAGTGGAGGAGCGTATAGTGGAGGAGACAAAGCAGACAGCGGAAAGCCGAGTACCCGCCCTTGAGTATCTGTTTGAGTTGAGGCTTAATGATGTTGAGACTTTAGCGAGTGGCTCCCTGAGTAGTGTACACATTAAATCACAAATTGAAAAAGAGATGCTTCAGGGTGAGGAGGTGGGTTACATTTCTGATGTGCTGGACTGTACCGATAAAACCGCCCGAAAGTACTGGGAGATGATTGATGATTATTGGACTGATGAAGGGTGGATGCTGGAGTTTGTAGATGAATATACAGAGGATATTATTAAAGAAATTGTGGATAATATGAAGTTTAATGATAAAGAAAGTATGAGTCTGAACAAATCTAACCCCGCTCATTTGCTGGCATTGAGAGAAATCAAAGACGAGGGTGAGGATGAGGCTAAGACGGAGGTCTCAGTGGGTGGTGATGTGCTGGTGTTGTGGAATCTTGGTTCTGGTGATTACTCGTTTAAGATTCAGTAGGTACTTCATTGTTGTTTTAATTTCATTTTCGGATTATCGACAACAGGTGTCAGAACTTTTTCTCTGCCGACACCGCACCGCAAATTTAGTATCTTCGATACTAATTTGCTATACCGATAGGGTGAGATAACGACAATAGTGCCAATCTGGTCTGGGTTACTATACTGGGAGTGCGGGCTGAGTAGCATAGCCTGATATACACACTCTCAAAATCAGGGTTAAGGATGGAAAATAGAAGGCTGGATAGTCATCAGCGGATAATACAACCCATCTTCTCGCTTCTTCACAAATCCATCCTGCTGAAGGTCTCTAACACACCTTCTCACCGTCCGTTCAGAAACTCCGTATGTATGTTCTGCGAGTTCCGAAACTGTGAACCCACGCCGCTGTTCTTCAGTCCACACTGCTATGCTCGTGAGAACTGTGAGAAAGTTCTGCCTTGTATCAGACATAGAATAGTATCTCGAATACAACCCCATATAATTTCTTCAGATAACAACAGACCAAAACCATAAATTTTATATACAAACTTATTCACTAAGATTGGTGCGATGAATGACAAAATAAGCATACAAAATTTTGTTGAACAGATTGCTAAAGTAGAGCCAGTAGCGGTTACAGTGTCTAAAAGTGGTGTTCAAAGAGGTATAATAATTCTTACAATTCATGGTGTAGATGGAGAAGAGGTACCCGACGAGATATCTCAATCCTCCGAGGTCTCCGTGCGTGGAGTCTCTACCCAATTGATGATGGAGTACACCCACGATGGTCTCAACACAATGGATGGTATTCTGCTTTACTCCTCCGATGATATTGCTCCAAAAGATTCTGAAATAGACAGAGGGTTCAACACTCTATACAACGAATTTGAGGACTACGCTGGAGAGCAAGCGGCAACAGAACTCAACGAGATTTTTGAGGTGTACTGTGAGGGTGTGGACACCCGTCTCTTGAGAGAGGTTGCGGCTCACACTGAGCCAGCAGTATCCTTCTCCTCACCGTCTGGCGACTCTCAGATTGATGCGTACCAGATAGATGGGCACACATATTACCTCTATACCGATGGTGGCGTGTATGAGGCGTACAGAGGCTCTATATTATCTCCTACAACAACCGAGATGTTTCAGGACTCTAAGTACTGGCAGTCAACTGATGCCGCTATCGCAGTAGTGTAATTCAACATCAACTCACAAACTATGTCAGACCAACTAATAACAGAAAACGAAGTACAGCAGATAGAACAAGACGCCGATATCGGCTTAGATTATCACAATCACGGGGAATTGGTTGAAATCCAAGGATGGTCTGAGGTACCCCTCAGTATCCATCCCAAATCAGGGGCAACTGATGGACAAGCAGAAGCGTATGTAACATACCAAGAGGATTCAGTTAAAAAGGAAAAAGGCGGTGTTGTTGAGTTACGATGGTATCATCGGACGGATGATGGCTACTTGGACTCGGATAACTTTGATGTCCTCTCCGAAAGCGAAATTGCGGACATTGGGTCAGTCAAGACGGTAATCGAGCAGTTACTTGACGAAGTGGACTCTTCCTAATTGAGGACGCCGCTATCGTCCCGCAATCTCCTCGCCTTCCCGAACCCTCTACGACATAACAACTTTACCGTCAGCATGAAAATGCTGTGAGTATGGAATTCATCGACCGTCGTGGAGGGGGCGTCCTCGATGGCTGAAGGAACTCTTTCGGACTACATTACGCCAAGTGAGGAGATTCAATCACCAGATGGCTCAATCGACCCTGCTGGGCTTCTGGATGAAGTAAGCCTCTACAACCTTTACGACGATAGAGACTCACCTGAGAAGGACGCAGACCGTATTCTCGAAATTACATACCCGACTAACACGCTTACGACTATTGTTGAGAATACGGCGGCAGCGTTGGACGAGGGTTCTGGGTTCTCTGAAGGTGGACAAATCGTTGGTGGAGGATACGGGAGTGGTAAAAGCCACATAGAACTCGTCGTGTATCACCTGTTCAATTCACCCACTCTCGGACAGAAGTGGCTCGACCAACAGGGGATTTCAGTCGAACTTCCGACCAACACTCGGACAGCGGCACTCCAGATGTTCAATCTGGATAGTGATTATAACCGACTTTCTGAAGCAGTTGGAGACTATCTCGGTATCGACCAGTGGGCAGACGGGACGAGCCTGCCGACAGTTCACGAAATTCGAGATACGCTCGAAGGGAGACCGACGCTCGTCCTTATCGACGAGTTCGAGCGGTGGTTCGGGATGGCAGACCGTTCCGACTACCAAGATGACAACCTTGCGTTCCTCCAGAACCTTCTCGAAGCCGCTGGTCGGGATGACACGCAACTGAGTGTCTTCGTCTCCCTCCTGTACGAAAACGACGATGTACAGGCGATTACGCAACGGACGAACCCGTTTACTCACGACCTCTCGTCCCGTCGAGACGAGAAAATTGATTTCATCCTCCATCGGCTCGTTGGGGAGGTAATTGACCCAGAGGGGGTCTCCTCTCTCGCCAAGGAATACACGGATGTGTATCGACAAAACGACCAGATACAGTTAGAAGACTACCAAGATATGGAAGACCGCATCGAGCGGTACTATCCCTTCCATCCGCTACTCCTTGACCTTCTGATGGAGAAGTATTCCGAACAGCGAATTAGTTCGGACGCACGAGGTCTCCTTCGCTTCCTCACCGAAATTCTTCGAGACAATTTCAATCGGACAGACCTCATTCTAACGGGGGATGTCGATGTCTTCGGCTATACCGACCGATTCCAGTATATCGACAACGAACTCGTCGGGAAGTACATCAACGACTATCACCGCCTCCAGAAAGCGGACGGTGAGTTTGATGACCTCATCGAAGAACTCGTCAATATCGTTCTTCTTCATAGTCTCGGTCGGGGAGGAGAAGAAGGAGCAAATAAACGACAGATGCTGATGGGAATCATCCGAAAGGGAATAAACGCCCATCGTATCATCCAGACATTCACCGAAGATGTGTACGGACATGCGTGGCACATTCACCGAATAAACGGCGAGTACGCCTTCGACACTGAGGAGAACCCTGCGGCTCGTATCGAAAAGAAAGCCGAAGACATCCACAAACACGACGCTATCCACCGTGTTGAGTCCCTCATTCGGGAAGACCTCTTCGGCGGACAGAATAATGTATTCATTTTAGACCCCGTGAATACCGACCAAGACATTCCAGACAACAAGGCACTCAAAATCGTCGTCTCTCTGGGTGCCAAACGAAATTATGACGAGGATTTCGAGGCACTCACGACTGGACAGGAACGAGAATTTAACAACACGCTGGTACTCGTAACACCTGCGAAAAGGTCGAGTGTCGATACAAACACGGGAATCATCGAACTTGGTCGTAAAGTCGTCGCTGGGGAGCAACTCAAACGAGAGGAAGGAGTTCTGCCTGAAGGCTTCGATGAAATTCACGACCAAAATTATCAGAACCTCCGAGACCGAGTTCGAGACAAGTATGGTACTGTCTATACTTCGACCGACCGAGGGTTGTTTCCCCAAGACCTCCCAACTGGAGGAAACACCGACTTCTACACGGCAACGCTGTCAGTCGTTGAGCCAGACACCAGTCAACTCCGCTCTGAAGTCAAAAACGCCGTCAAGGACGCTGGAGCAAGCGGAATTCAATATCAACACCTACGAAACGACTTCTACCGAAACCCCGCCTACACGACGCTTACTACCGAAGAGGAACTCGAAGACGCAATTAATTCGCTCTGTCGGGACGGGGTGATTCAGGTAGGGACTTACTTCGAACAGCGAGTTGGAAGTCTCGGGAGCGATACGAACCTCGTCCACGAGCAGTACATCGTTGATGAGGAGGACGAGGACGACGAAGAAGCGACGATTACCATCGATACGACCCAGACATCCTCTCCAACTCAAACGGAGACAGAAACGGGTGGTAACGACTCGACAGAGGGTGAGTCGGCAGGCACTTCGGTAGGTGCCTCTGCGTTTGCCTGTCCACAGTGCGGTGAAGAGTTACGGGGAACATCCTGTGAGTGCGGCTTCGAGTTCGATGCGAGCGATGTTCGGGAAGGAAAGGTGTCAGTTGAAGGGGCAACGACCGACGAATTGCTTGATAACTTCGGCATAGACGAACCTGCTCGCCCATCCGTGCGACCACATCCTATGATGGGCACCATCGACGCCGATAACAAGCCTGACCTCATCGACCGCCTCGAACGAGACATCGGTATCGAGTGGGAGATTCACGAAGCAGAAATAACGGTCAACGGGACGCTGACAGCCGATGACCTCAAAGAGTACGGTATTAGTGCCGATGCTCTTAGTGAACGAGTAACGCTCAACGAGACCTTCGAGTTCGTCCCTGATGAGCCGCTATCCCGACAGGCGTTTCTTAGTCTGGTATGGGATTTGAGTGTCCCCGAGAAGGCTACGCTATCCGTCAGTTTACAGGTGGATAAGAATGAGTAACGGACTGTACGGGAGCGAGGAGTTTACTTCGCTTCTTACGGAGGAGAACATCTTTGACGGGGTGTTCGAGTGCTTTCGACGGATTTGGGGTAACGAGAACGCTCTTGGAAACCGTCAACTCGCCAAGTCGGAATATCAGACCCGCCTCCTTGAACGAGAGTTAGCAAGCCTGTATTCGCCTCTATACGATGAACTAATGGAACAGATGGGTGAACACCCACTTCCCAACATAGAATCTGGTTGTGGGGTGATTATGGACGCTCTCAGCCTTCGTGAGGGTTTCCGTCTGGAGAACGACCTCAGAGCCGAACAAGGTTGGGAGGTCTCACTGTCTTGGGCACCAATCGAGCGACTCCCGAGTGAAACGCAATTCATTTGTCGGGAATGGTTCGACGCTCAGAGTCCCTCCGTCGTCTCTCGGGAGGATTACCGATTCATCGGAGACATGACTGTCCCACAACTCCCCAGCACGAACCCAGAATTCGTCTGGACACGACATCCCGACAGGCGGCTCGAATCAGCCCTCAAAGGCAACTATTCGACTGAAGAAATCGAGGAGATATACGAGGACGCAAAGCAGTTACTCGAAGACATCATCCACGAGAGTACCCACGACGAATTCCTCGTAACGAGCGACCACGGGTATGTGAACCATCTCGGGAACTCCCCGTACTCAACGACAGACGAGCAGGAGGAAGCACTCGCCAGCAAGTTCAGTAGTCGGTTTTGTGAAGTCGGAAACGGACAATCATACCGAATTCTCGAACAGGCGAACATTATTAAACGGGTACGGCAGCACTATGTCGTACAAGGGCACCACAACTGGACTAAGCGAGGAGCCACGAAGAAAGTCTCTCACGGCGGACTGAGCCTCCCCGAGTGTATGACTCCAGTACTGCGGATTCAGACGGACTAACAATACTATGACACAAAACATGGAAACTTGGGACAAACTACCCCTGAACCTGATGGACGAACTGGCTGAGAAAGAAACCTACCGCCGAGATGTATATCGCCCCATCTATTCGCTTCACAAATGGTGGGCACGGCGGGCTGGCTCTACCTTCCGTTGTCTCGGTCTCGCTGCGATGACTGACGAGACCGTAACGAAGGACGACATTCTCACAGAGCGAAACAGCGGCACACACGACGGGCTGTACATCAATCCAGATGATGAGCGGATTGATAGGGATGTAACCGTCCTCGACCCCTTCGCAGGCGGGGGGACAACCCTCGTTGAGATGAACCGTCTCGGAGCGGATGTTATCGGCTACGAACTGAACCCCGTTGCGTGGTGGACTGAGAAGAAGTCGATGGACGATGTGAACCTCGATGTCCTCGAACGGGAATTCGACCGCATTCTCAAAGAGACTCGGGAAGAATTGGGAGAGTACTACACGACGATAGACCCAGAAACGGGACAGGAGTGTGAAGTCTTGTACTACTTCCAATCACAGCGAATACCGTGTCTGACCTGTGATGAGGAAGTTCAACTCTTCCCCCGATACCGACTGGCAAAGACAAAAAAGACCAGAGCAGGAGCGTTATACTGTCCGAACCAAGACTGTGATGACCGAATCATCGAATTAGAATCGAGGGACAAGGGTCTCAAAGAAGGGACAGAGGTGAGTATTTCTGATGGAAGCGTTGGAACTGTCTCAGAGGATGGAAACGAGGTGTGTCCAAACTGTGGACACGAATTTGACCCAAGTGATGGTACTTACGGCTACGGTAAGTACACTTGCTCAAATGGACATAAACACGATGTAAAAGAAACACTCCAACGGCGAGATGAGAAGCCACACTTCGACAGATTTGCTCTCCAGTATATAACTCCACGAGGAAATAAACGAATTAAGGAATTTGATGAGGATGATGCTCGGAGAGTAGAGAAAGCCAAAGTAGAATTAGAAAGTATTTATCAAGAGTTACCCATTCCATCGCAAAGCATTCCCGTCGGTGATGAGACAGACAGAATTGTAAACAACTACAACTATAAACAATTTAACGACCTATTCACCGCCCGTCATTTACTCACATTTGGGCTATTATTCAAGAAGGCACGAGAAGTCAAACAAAAACAATTCGATGACGCTG
This sequence comes from Halorubrum sp. JWXQ-INN 858, assembly GCF_009806985.1. Classification (GTDB taxonomy): domain Archaea; phylum Halobacteriota; class Halobacteria; order Halobacteriales; family Haloferacaceae; genus Halorubrum. Next base: position 202,867 of record NZ_WUAX01000006.1, read on the forward strand.
ATTCACAAAATATATCGGAATTTCTTGTCACCACAGTCTCTTCTTCTTTGGAATATAATTCAAAACTTTGTCGTTGGCATGCTGGTAACTCAAAAGGAATTAGTATTTTTGAAAGACATTCATATAGTCCGAAGGTACAACCTGTTGAATCAAATGTGATTAGCAACGAAGGGACCATCTCATCGTTAAATAACTTCTTTAGAAAGGTATATCATGCCAAACAGTACTGCCAAGAGCCGTTTGAGAAGGTAAAGAATCAAAAAACAGGGGATGTAGAGCAATTCTATATTCCATCGGAATCTATCCAAGAGTCACGAGTGAAACATCTGAATTGTAAGACATCTGAACGACTGGACCAAACAAGGGGTTCTGTTGATTATGTGATTACAGACCCACCATACTATGATAATGTTCAATATTCAGAACTCTCGGACTACTTCTATGTGTGGCTCCGAGAGTGTCTAAAAGATGATTACGAGGAATTTAAATCTGAACTCGTTCCGAAAGCAAGAGAAATAGTTGCTAACAAGAGTGCTAACAAAGACGAGGAGTTCTTTGTTGAATCCCTATCGAATGTGTTCTCGGAGGCGAATAGGGTACTGAAGTCGGATGGTGAGATGATATTCACCTACCACCACAACGAAAACGAAGCGTGGTCGGTGATTCTCCAAGCCTTGATTAAAAGTGGATTCACCGTCGCTGGAGCGTATCCTGTTCAGTCGGAGATGCCGAACAATCCACACATTTCCGACCTCGATAATGCGGAGTACGATATTCTCATCTTCGCCAACAAGGAGCGAACGGATGAGGAAATCACCCTCACGGAACTTCGGCAAAACCTGTTCTTCGAACTTCAGGATATCATCTCAGAGGAACGGGAACGCCACGAAGACCTCGGACAAGCCGACCTCGGCGTCATCCTCCGTGGTAAATGTATGTACTACTACTCCAGACACTACCCGAATGTGTTCTCCGATGGTGAAGAGGTAGATATCGACACCGCTCTGGATACGGTCGATTCGGTCATTGAGCAGATTCTGGAAGGGTCGGTGAACCTCCCACAAGCCATCGACCCGCTCACGCAGTCGTATGCGGCACTCTATCAGCGAGGTGCCGAGGAATACGACGAACTCAACAAGCACCTGCTGGCGAAGAATCTGAATGTAAGCGACCTCGAAGACGAGAAGTTGGTCAAAGGTTCCCGAGACAAGAAGGTGCCCGTAACCGCCGACGAGCGTATCAACTACATCGAGGGCAAACTCAACAAGAACGGGAAGGGGTCGGACAGCCTGCTTGACATCGACAAAGTTCACTACCTCTACCACCTCTACAAATCCGACCAGAACACCGTTGAGTACCTGAAGGAGTGGAAGACCGACGACCTCGAAGCCCTTGCGGACTTCATGGCGGATGTTACCGACGACGAACGATATGAGAGCGTTATGGAGATGGGTCTCCAACAGTTCTAATTATGACACTCCATCAAGGCTACAACATCGTAACCGAGCCTGTTGCCGACACGGAGAGCGAGATGTCTTCGCTGGAGTTCTTCAGGCGGCTCGCCGCAGATGAGGAGGTCTCGACGCCCGTTACAGTAACTGGGCTTGAGGACTTGCTGTACAACGCCGACGAAACCGACCGCAGTAGTGTCCTTGCCGAACTCAGGCAAACCCTCCGAAGCACACGGTCTCTGGGGTCGATGGATGCGGTTCAGTTCGTCGTGGATGGTCAGTTAGTCGATGATGTGGAGTTCCGTGTGCGGATGGAGACGAGCGACGGCGGCGTCTATCTGGACATCGGACAGTTGTTCGTCGAGGAGCCGAAACCATTGACTGCGACTCACGCCGTAGCAAGGAAATAAATCACCCTGAGAGCGGTTCAACCGCTTTCTGTACCCGCTCATCATCACTCGTCTGTTCGAGATACCACTTTCGACGCTCAGGGTCCTGATGAATATTGGAGAGTGCTTGTCGAGAGATAGGTAGCGACTTCGCAACCGAATTGTAGGAATCCCCAGAGTCGATACGCTCTAATGCGTCCTGAATCTCAAAGAAGGAGACCTCACTGTCGTCTGGGTCAACAATCGGTCGAAGATAGCCCTCATCGTTTCGTTTGAATCCCGCTGGAGGAGTCCCGAGCCATTTTCCTTCGTTTCGTGCCCGCTTGACCCCTGCCTTTGTACGCCGAACGAGCGTTCGGTGTTCCTGCTGGTACACCATCCCGATGATGTCTGCGACGAAACGACCCTGCCCGTCTGGAGTAATTCGTTCAACGGCTCCGTCTGTAATCACGATGGTTGTGTCGGTCTCCTCGCAGAGATTGAAGAATCGCTGGAGTGTTTCACCCGACCGACTGATTCGGGAAATCTCCCAGCAGATGACTGTCTCGTATGCTCCCGCCTTAATATCATCCAGCAACGCTTGGAACTGTTCTCGGGCGTCAGAGACTCCACTACCGATGTCCACATACATCTCCGCTTCAGCCAAATCTGCCCCTTCAGAGGACAGCCACCGCTCGATGCTCTCTCGCTGATGGTCGTCTGCTTGTTTGTCTGTACTTGCTCGGATGTACACCGCATAGTTTGTTGACATTTCTATGGGCTGCTGCTTACAGATGGTACACTATATAAATATCGGCGGTTGGTTACAGGGTGTAACTCATCGGTCGATTAATTACAATTCCACGAGCCACGGATGGACATTACCCGCTCAGGAATATGCTCATTTGCCTTCAACAAAATGGTATGTCGCCGCAGTCTGCTGATTAGAGTATGCGGCAATAGAGTTCGTGGATGGGTCAATAGAGATATGGTCAGCAGTTCGCTCGTCAGTCTCTGTGAACTCTGGACGACGCCAATTACTATCTCGTCCAACTCCGCTTTCTACTCGCTCTCCGATGTGGCTGGTTTCTGGGTCTAAATCAATCCCAACTCCACCAGACAGGTGATGATATGCCAGTGGAGGAGCGTCTCTCATTCGAAAGAGGAAGAGGCTTGTGTCGTATCCGAGATGATGAAGGATACCATTTACAGCGAATCCTTGTGCCTTACAATCCCCTTCTCCGTCTCTGAAGAATAATTCAGGGTATGGGACTCGAACCGATTCCGAAACCGTATCCCATGGTTGGGCATAACTTGTCGTATCGTTGATTAGATTATATGCCGTCCGAACAATAATGTCATCATCGTCGGTAAGATTATTCCGCTCAAATACCCCCTGAATCGCATCAGCGATATCAGCGAAGAATGGGCGCTCTAAGTATCTGACGCTACTTACTGACCCCTCGCTTCTCGTGTCAAGATAGTCCTGCCACGCTATCGGGTCATTTTCATGAATTGCCTCTAAGGAATCCATATCCTCGATACTAAGCGAATGCTTCACCACAAACGGGATTCTGGGTACTTCTTCATAAATGTTTGAAGTAGTAGATATTGCTGAAGTTAAAACAATATGTTGTTCTCCATCTTCCACCCATGTATGATTATTACCCCCTGAGTCAATATTTCGAGATTCTTCTCCATTCTCTCGGTGCGTATAAGCGATAAATGGGCGTTCAACAACATCTTTGATAGTAACTCCTTGGCGACTTTCTAATTCTAACCCGAGTCGCACTCGAAACGCCTGTTCGTTCACTCTTGGGATATCATCCCAATAATCCATTAGTTCGATTTGTACATCATCAGGACGACCACCTCCATCCACGATTTGAATTTTATCAAGTGTTCTAACATCATCTGGTTCTTCAGACTCAAATTCAGGAGATGTATATTTTTGCGGGAGGGCTTGAATAACCAATTCAACAGACTCTTCGAGTTCCCCCCTTACATCAAACTCTACCTCGACAACAGACCATGTTCCTTTTTCGGAACCTCTTGTTGTAGCGCTGCCTCGAACATCAGTGATTTCACCCGCTCGTTCATCATCCCCTGATTCGGGGTCATCACTGTCATCAGGGCGAGAGTCATCATTTCCATCACCGATACAGCCAGCAATTCCCGCAATCCCTCCGAGAGCAATCGAAGAGACGAAATGACGACGGTTTGGCTGATTCATATCATATACCCGTCTGAGTTTCTCTTATTCTTTTCCACCGCTTCGACACAGAGCGAACGCCGAGTAACTTGGCGTCGAGCCTTTTGGAATACATCTTTCAGGACGAATGAGTGAGTTGAGCGATGATTTGGATGGCTTCTCGTGGAGAATCAACTCGGGTTCGCAAAAGGAACTCATCCAGTTCCCCGACCTCGTGGATAGTGTATATCGAGAGTACACGGGCGTCTGTGTAGTCTCGGTACTCATAGCAGGTTTTCCCCTCTCGAAGCCAGTAGTGTGTCCCGTAGTCCAACTCTTTCCGTTCCCAGTCGTCAAAATAGTTGTTTGAATCCGCTGAGATAACACCAAACCCTACACCCAACGCTGATGTCAACAGTTCTCTACGGTTCATTCAATCACCTCCACCATCTCCCCAGATATCTCTCTGTACACTTGCCGAATCGACCACAGTTCGGGAACCTTCCACTCAACCAATCTTGAAGCGACATCCAACGGATGGACATCGAAAGAATCCTTGTCGTACTCTCTCTCCGTACTCGGTGTTGTGTATGTCACATGGTGGTACTGATAGACCACATCCCAGCCGCTCCCTGAATATACAAGGTCTCCATCTTGGTTTTGATATTCGACAGCATCCACATACGAGTCCAGAAGTCGAGATGCCTGCCCCCACGATAGCACACTAAACCGAAGGGAATCAGCAATCACCGAGAGATACCGCTGGTCATCCTCGTTCAGAACCTTCAGCACACCTCCGTTCTCCCCTCGATACACAACTCGGTCTGAATCTACTCTCAGTCGGTCATACAGACCGATTTTTTGGGGGAATAACCGCTCTAATTCGTCTTCTTGTGTGTTGTTCGTATCAATCATCGTCTCTCGCCCAAACGACGGTGTAACGACTAATCCTGCTCCGATACTCCCTGTCCATTCGAGAAGCGTGCGTCGGTTCATGCCAAGTCTACCTCGTGTGTCTCAAGAACCTCTCCCTCCGATGCCCAGAGGACGAGTGTAACCGTGTCCTCATCAGGTGGATACCCAATCGACTGTCTGGGTAAGCGGGCATCCATCTGGTTCAATTCATACGGCTCGCTTTGTCCATCGATGTAGATTCCATACGCATCGACCTCCGCACGAGTTTCAGAATCCGAGACGAAGCGAAGATGGAGTACTTGATTGACTTCGCCTTGCGAAATTGATTCTACATACTCCGAGTCTGGAACAGTGTATAGGTCTATCACAAAGTACCCGAATCCCAGTACCAGAGAGACGACCAGCAGGATTTGGAACACTCGTAGAATCACCTAACCGAACACCCCCGCCGACCAGATAGGGAGTGTCATTAGCCCGAGAAAGATTCCAATCGCTACCGTGGACGCACCCGTTAACATCAGATAAAGCACGCACACGGCGAGGATGAAATACAGAGCCGACCAAACGAACCCGAGCATCGAGTAGAAAAAATAGAACACGGCTAACCAGATAGCGACAAACGGGTACACGAGCAGTTCATAGCCGAGCATTTTCTCACCTATTACCCCCGAAAATCTCTGCGAACAGGTCTCGTTCCTCGATTTTGACCATATCACCAACCATGTGATACTCCATTATCTCCTCCATCTCTGGGGCACATTCGGACATCATCTCGTCCACATCCATCTCGTGTGATTCTGCCTCAATTTCGAGGTCACATGCTTTGATTCTGAGGCGGTTTGGTCTCTGCCTCTTAATCGTCGTACCAGATGGCTTCTTACTGGAATCGCTATCGCTGTCGCTCGTGGAGTTCGGGGTCTCATCAGTCATATTAACGCATCAGATAGTTAGTTCCGAAGGAATATGAAAGTGTAGCTAAGGCAACCATTGTTTTCATTCGCCAGGAATGTCTTTTATATGCCGCTAATGTCACTTAGTTAAGGTTAGTTATAACCTCTCCATCGAGAACTACATTCTTTGCATTTAAAAAAGCGCGTCGGCGGCTCGTCGGCCGAGGCGGTCTGTTTGATCGTGTACCACGCCTCGTCGTGCCCGCAGCCGTCACAGACGACGTCGGTGGCGGTCGGCTTCCCCTCGAACTCCGCGCCCTCGACCGTCTCTATCACCTCGTCGTCGGTCTGTTCTTCCGTCGACTCGAAGCGGGCGGCGAGCTCCTCGTCGCGCTCGCTCGTCGCCCCGCACGCGTCGTCCCGACAGGTCATTTCGCCGTCGACCGACACCATCATCGAGCCGCACTCGTCACAGAACTGCATACCGCGACGTAGGCGGTGTGTCCTTTTAGGGTTCCGGACGCCGCGGGACGTCGCGAGCTAGCGCCCGCGGTCGAACGCCGGCCCGTCCTCGCCCACCATCGGGCAGTCGCGGACGCGGAACGACTCGGTCTCGACGACCTCCACGATCGTCGTCGTCCCGTTGGAACACGCCGTCTCCGGCGGGTCGGAGAAGTGGGGACACCGCTGGCAGTACTGTCGCTTGTCGACGACGTGCTCGCGGTCGGCGTCGTCCGCCGGCGCGGCGTCGCCCCCCGCTCCGACGGAACCGACGGCCGCCTCGTCGAGCGCGTCCCAGACGTCCTCGTCGCCGAGGTCCTCGACCGCCATTCGCTCGAAGACGTCGTCGGGAGCGTCGGTCGCGGCGTCGTCGAGACTCCCGATCCCGTCGTCGCCCTCCGCGAGCGCGGCGAACGGGTCCTCCTCGTCGCCGTGCGTCGATCGGTCATCGGAGGCGCTGGGGTTACCGGAGGCGTTGGGGCCACCGGAGCCGTCGGCCGTCATCGTCCCTCGCCTCCCCGCGGCTCGGCGGCACGACCCCGCTCGGAGCCGTTTCGGGAGCGGTCGGGGCCGGCGTTGGTCCCGTCCGTACCCCCAGAGCCGTCGGTGGTCGGATCGGTGTCTTCGGAGCCCGTATCCCCGGACCCCGTGCTCTCCGAACCTGCGTCCCCGGGGTCGGGATCGGCACGTGTCGCCGTCGGCGAGGGCGTCGGCGAGACGTCGCCCTCCAGCGCGGGCGGGTCCCCCACGGTGAGCCGTGAGGTCCCGAAGAAGCCCGTCTTCGGGTCGAGGTCGGCGAATCGCCGGTCGCAGTGTGGGCAGTCGGGCGTCGACAACAGCGCGAGGTCGACGGTCCCGCGACAGGCCGCACAGTCCGCCGTCCTGACCCCGTGCCGGTTCGCGGCCGTGGTCAGAGCGGACAGCCGCTCGCGGCCGGCCGCCCGCCGTTCAAGCGACGCGAGCCGGCGCTGAACGCCGACGACGGCGTTCGCGACCCGCGAGAGCTTCCCGGCGACGTCGTCGTCGCGGTCGAGCCCCTCCTCGACTCGCGACTCCAGCGTGGACACCCGGTCGCCGACGTCGTCCGACTCGCCACGGAGGGCGTCGAGGCGCGCATCGACGTCGGCGACGGCGTCCTCGAGGCCGGCGACCGTCGCGGCGAGGTCCTCGACCGTCGCCTCCGTGTCCGGATGCGCGTGGTCCGCCGCCGCCCGATCCTCGACGTCGCGGTAGATCCGGACGAGCCGGTCGCGGAGGTCCTCGACCTTCGCGTCGACGTCCGCCTCCAGCGCGTCGGTGTCGGACTCCAGCGCGTCGACGTCGGTCCGTACGCCGTCGAGGTCCGCGGACAGCTCCTCGGTCCGTGCGGCCAGGGCCTCGAGGTCCTCGGTCGTCTCGGTCGCGGTCGACTCGAGCCGATCGGTGGTCTCGTCGAGGTCGGAGACGACCGACTCGATCCGCGCTACGTCGTCGTCGCTCGGCACGTCGACGCCGTTCGCCTCCGCGAGCGCGACGATGGCTCGCTTGAGCACCTCCTCGCGGGAGACCCCCGACTCGCTGGCGGCGTCGTCCAGCGCGGACTCTAACGCGTCGATATCGCTCATCGCGGGTCCCCCACCATCTGCCCGGTCCTTGGGTGGGGAGCCTTAAGTAACCATCCGCGTTGGGCTCCCCGGAGTGTCCCGTCGCAGGGCGTCCGGTGAGAAGCGTACTCACTGAGGTATCGGAGGGGGATACTCACCGGATCTTCCGGACGTCGCTGATGTCGAACCCGCCGTCGTGGATGTCCGTCTCGAAGCGCACGATGTCCTCCTCCTCGATCCGCGAGAGCACGCCACGGAACTCCCGTACGACCATGGTTCGGGCCCGCTGTGAGCCGCCGCTCTCCCACGAGAACTGGAACGTCCCGTCGGCAGCGTCCATCAGGGTCCCGAACTCCCGCTGGGTCAGCGCGTCCTCGTTGACCAACACCAGGACGAGCCCGCCCCAGTGCTGGGCCGCCTTCTTCAGTCCCTTCATCACCATCACGATATCGCTCCAGTCGCGCTCCTCGGAGACCGCGGAGACGAGGTCCGTGACCGAGTCGATACAGACGAGGTTCCCCGCGGCGTGTTCGGTGAGGTAGTCGCCGAGCGCCGTCAACACGTCGTCGGGACGGGTCCGGTCGCTCAGCTCCGTGATCGACGTCGTCTCACCCTCGTACCACTCGCGGGGGATCGGGCTGAGCTGGAAGAACTCCGGCGAGAGGTCGCGAAACGCGACTTCCTCGACCGCGGCGTCGACGATCTCCGTGGCCATGGTGTACTCCATCTCGCGGGTGATCGCCTCCGCGTCGGCGGTGAACGAGAGGTAGTGGACCTCCGGGGGGACCGCCGCGTCGGCGGCGACGTCGCCGTAGTAGAGGTCGAACAGCTCCGCGTCGCCGTGCGCGAGCCCGCTTATCGCCGCGCTGGTGTAGAGGAACTCCCGCGCGCCCGCCCCGGCTTCCCCCGAGAGCAGCACGACGTTCCCGGGCGGCGCGCCGCCGCCGAGGATCGAATCCAACCGTGCGACGCCGAACGGAACGCGAGACATACCCCTACCGGGACCGCCCGTCGCTTAGTGTTGTTGCTCACGAACCGCCCTTGACCGGTGCGAACGAGCCCGGTCCGTGATCATCCGGACCCCATCCGTGCTCACCCGGAGTGCTCGGGCCCGATCCGTGCCCCGTCGTTGGTTCCGCGGACGACCGCGACGTCGCCGGCGGCGCCCGCGGCCGCGAGCGCCTCTTCCCCCGCCAGTCGCGCCGCCGCCGCGTGATCGGCGTCGGTGACGCCGTAGACGGTGGGGCCCCACGAGGACTGGCCCGCGCCGAAGACCGCCGGCGACGATTCGAGGGTTGCGACGACGTCGCCGACGGGTGGCCGGTAGACGCCGCCCTGCTCGTCGGCGTACCACGCCCCGTTGAGCCGGCCGACCTCCGCGACGGCCGCGCCGAACGCCTCCGCGCGTCCTTCGGCGATCGACGGGAGGACGCGGCGGGCCACGATCCCGGCGATCCGGTCGGCCAGCGCCGGCGACGCGCGCTCGACCGCGCCGCGCATCGCCGCGTCCTCCACGGTCCCGCTCCGGCCGGGCTCCGCGTCCGGGCGGACGACCAGGAACCGCCACGACTCCGGGATCGCGTGGCGAGCGGCGACCGCCGGTACCGTCCAGCTCCCGTCGCTCGGTCGGTCGGTCGTGAACCGCGCCGTGGGGTGGCCGGCGTCGAGCACGAAGCCGCCGCCCTCGAACGTCGCGACCCCGACCCCCGAACGCCCCCCGCGACCGAGCGCTGGTGCGTGCTCGCGGACCCGGGGCTCCCGGTCGTGCGCCCGGGCGACTGCGGTGAGCGTCGCCGCCGCGAGCTGCGTCCCGCTCCCGAGCCCGGCGTGGCGCGGCAGCGACTCGCGGACGACGACCGTCGCTCCGTCGACGCCGAGCAGGTCCCGCGTCCGTGAGGCGTGTCGCTCGGCGTCCGCGGCGACCCCGTCGGGGACGCCGTCGGCGACCCGGACGTCGACCTCGGCTGCCGCCTCCGCCTCGACCACGACGCGGGGCTCCGCGAGCCCGACGCCGAACGCGCCGTACAGACGCTCGTGTGAGAGGCTGAGATTGCCGAAGCCGAAGTGTAAGCGTGCGCCGGCGCTGACGCGGGTCATGTCGTCGGGGATTCGGGGCGGACGGGTAAAGCGAGCGTGACGCAGGCGGAGTTTGCCGGTCTCGGGCGGTGGACCGCCTGGCCGGACGACGGGCGAACTGACGGCGTGCGGGACCGTCGAGCCGTCGAACCGGCCCCTCGCCGGACCCACGCACCGCCGGAACGCAACCCTTACCGCCGGGCTCCACGCAGTCCGGACATGCGCGATCACTTCGAGATCAGGGACCACGACGCCGCCGGGCGGATCGGTCGGCTGACGGTCCCCCGCGCGGGCGTCACCGTGGAGACGCCGGCGCTGTTGCCGGTCGTCAACCCGAACGTCCTGACGATCGAGCCCGAACGGCTCGGCGCGGAGTTCGGCGCGGAGATGCTGATCACGAACTCCTACATCATCCGGAGCACCGACCGGATCCGCGATCAGGTGCTCGAACGGGGGCTCCACGACTACCTCGGGTTCGACGGGGCGATCATGACGGACTCGGGCTCGTTCCAGCTCGCGGAGTACGGCGACATCGACGTCACGACCGCGGAGATCATCGACTTCCAGCGTCGGATCGGCAGCGACGTCGCGACCCCCGTCGACGTCCCCACGCCGCCGGACGTGTCCCGCGAGCGCGCGGAGCGCGAGCTGGAGACGACGAAGCGGGCGCTCGCGGACGCCGCGGCCGCGGAGACGGGCGACATGCTCGTCAACGCACCCGTGCAGGGGTCGACGTTCCCGGACCTGCGGGAGGCGGCCGGCCGCCACGCCGCCGCCACCGACCTCGACGTGTTCCCGGTCGGCGCGATGGTCCCGCTGATGAACGCGTACCGCTACGCCGACGTCGTCGAGGCGGTCTTCGGCGCGAAGCGGGGGCTCGACGCGGACTGCCCCGTCCACCTGTTCGGCGCGGGCCACCCGATGATGCTCGCGTTGGCGGTCGCGGCCGGCTGTGACCTGTTCGACTCCGCGGCGTACGCGCTGATGGCGCGCGACGGGCGATACCTCACCGTCTCGGGGACCGAACACCTCGCGGAGCTGTCGTACTTCCCCTGCTCGTGTCCGGTGTGTGCGGCGCACACGCCGGCGGACGTTCGCGCCCGCGAGGACGACGAGGCCGAGCGGCTGCTCGCCGAGCACAACCTCCACGTCACGTTCGAGGAGATCCGGCGGATCAAGGCGGCGATCCGGTCGGGGACGCTCCTCGACCTCGTCGACCGCCGCGCCCGCGGCCACCCCGCGATGCTCGACGGCTACCGCGCGCTGCTCGACGGGAGCGACCGGCTCGAACGGACCGACCCCGTCTCGAAGGACGCCTTCTTCTACACCTCCCACGAGTCGGCGCGACGCCCGGAGGTCCGGCGGCACCACGACCGCCTTGCGCGGCTGGCGGTCCCGGACCGGCTCCTCGTCACCGAGTCGAAGGCCCCGTCGACGCACGACTACGACGCGGTGTGGCGACTGAAGCCCCCGTTCGGCCCGTTCCCGCGCGCGCTCTCGGAGACGTACCCGCTCACCGCGGAGGTGCCTGAACGGACCGACGTCGCGGCCCAGGAAGCGGCGGCCAGGGGGGTCGAGGCGCTGGCCGAAGCGAATCCCGAAACGGCGATCACGGTCGGACACGACGGCTGGGCGGCCGCCGCGCTCGAGGGACTTCCGGAGAGCGTCGAGACGGAGGACCTCCGCGACCTGGGTCGGTAGCGACGCGGCCGAGCGTGACGCTTTCGGCGGTTCCGGAGGTCCCGACGAACCTACCGCTCCGGCGACGCCGGCATCCGACCGGTGTAGTCCCAGCTGTGGAGCCGGTCGGGGTCGATCCGGACGTGGACCTCCTCGCGATCCGGGCGGAGGAGTCGCTCGCCGAGCTCGTTGTCCGTTCCGCCGAGGTAGCGCTCCAGGAGCGACCGGAGCCGTTCCATGCCCTCGTCCGGTGAGACCGTCGCTTGGCCGCGTCCGCGAACTCCTTTATAAGGCGGGTCGTTCGTCGACACCTCGAAGGAGACGCGGTCGTCGTACGCGAGGAAGTCGACGAGGTCGGCGTCGGCACCCGTCGCACAGTGGACCGCGCCGTCCCACGCGAACCACAGCGAAACGATCCAGGGCTCGTCGGCGGGCGTGCGACAGCCCACGCGGACGGGAACACGAGCGGATTCAAGGAACTCGTCGATGCGCTCGCGGTTCCACGGGCCGGTGAGCTTCATGCCGGACCGACGGGCGGCGACCGCCTAAAGCCACCGTCCGTCGCGACCGTCTCGTCGGTTTCGTCGTCGCCGTTTCGGTTCCCGTCCCTGCCGTCGTCGACGCCGCCGTCCCCGCCATCGTCCAGGTCGACGTAGCCGCCGTCCCCGTCGCCGGCGCGGAACACAAGAGAGTTGAGCGTCCCCCTGCGATCGGAGGTATGACCGACTACTTCGAGGTTCACGAACGCGACGGCGCGGCCCGCCTCGGCGAGCTCCGGCTCGCCGACCCGGTCGCGACGCCCGCGCTCGCGGACCCGTTTCTGACGGACGCCGGCAGCCTCTGGGCCGGCGAGCGGGCGGTCCCCGACGGGACCGACGCGGAGCTCACCGTGCTCCCCCACCGGAGCTTCCCCGCGGGGACCCGCGAGGAGGTCCGCGAGTCGTTCCGCGTCGACCACCCGGACGTCGGGTTCCCCTCCGCCGCCGTCGTCGACAGCGCGGACCCGCGCGACGTGGGGGCCGACGCGTACGTCCTCTCCGACGCGTCCGGCTTCGTCGGCCACGGCGAGGCGTTCCGCGACGCGATCTGCTCGGCGAAGGCGTCGCTGCCGGCGGACACGGCGCTGTTCCTGTCCGGCGTCGCCACCCCGCGGAACGTCGCGACGCTCGCGTACGCCGGGGTCGACCTCGTCGACGGGACGCTCGCGCGGACGAAGGGGACCCAGGGGATGTACCTCACCGCCGACGCCGAGCACTTCCTCGAGGACCTCGAGGAGCTCCCGTGTGCGTGCCCTGCCTGTGCGACCCCGCGCGAGCGGTTCACCCGGGCGGACTGTGCCGAACACAACGTCAACGCGCTCGCGGCCGAGCTCCGGCGGGTTCGCGAGCGGATCCGCGCGGGCCGCCTCCGCGACTACATCGAGGGGCAGGCGCGCCACGAGGGGTGGCTCACGGCGACGTTCCGCGAGTTCGACGACCAGTGGGGCTACCTCGAGGAGCGGACGCCCGTCCTGCGCGACGCCGAGGTCACCGCCGCCTCCGCCGAGACGCTCGACCGGGTCGAGATCCGACGATTCGCCGACCGCGTGACGAGCCGGTACCGCAACCGGTTTACGGACCAGCCGCTCGTGTTGGTCCCCTGCTCGGCGACGAAGCCGTACAGCGACTCCCAGAGCCACCGACAGTTCCACGACGCGATCAAGTGGCGCGGCCACACCGTCTCGATGACGTCGCCGATCGGCGTCGTCCCACAGGAGCTGGAGACGACGTACCCCGCCCAACACTACGACGCGGTCGTCACGGGCGACTGGTCGGAGGACGAGATCGCGTTCGTCGCGGAGGTGTTGCGGCGGTACCTCGCCCGCAACGACTACTCCCGCGTGATCGCACACGTCCCCGAGCACGGCTACCGGGAGATCTGTGAGCGCGTCGAGCGCGATCCTGACGTCGACGTCCCGTTCGAGTACACCTGCGGCGACCACCCGACGACGGACGCGTCGCTCGAGGCGCTCGAGGCCGCCGTTCACGGCGAGCCCGCCTACAGCAAGCGCGAGCGCGAACACAACACGGTGCGGGCGATCGCCGACTACCTCCTCGGGGACGGCGCGGGCGACGAGCTGTTCGAGGGGATCTACACGACGGGACGGTACCCGAAGCTACAGGCGTGGACCGCCGGCGGTCCCGACGACGGCGTCCAGCTCGCGACGATGGTGCCGCAGTACGGTACCCTCTCGTTCACCCTCGCGGGCGCTCGGCGCTGGGTCGAGAGCGACGCGCCGACGAAGCGGGTGACGATCGACGAGTTCGTCCCCCGCGGCTCCGTGCTCGCGCCCGGCGTCGTCGACGCCGACGCGGGGATCCGCGTCGGCGACGAGGTCGTCATCGAGGGGCCGAAGGCGTTCGCCGTCGGCCGCGCGGAGATGTCCGGCCCCGAGATGGTCGACTCGACCCGCGGCATCGCGGTCGCCGTCCGCCACGCCGACGAGAAGGCGGACTGACGGCGGGTCCCCCGTCGTCCGGGAGCGGGATAGGTCCCGATACGCGAGCGGCGGAGCCGCCCGTCGCTTATAAATCGGCGGCTATCCAGTCGACAACCCCTATAAACCGGCGGCCATCCGACGGCCATCCGACGGCCACTCCTTATAAACACCGCTCCTTATAAACGACTGACCGCGCCGGCGGTCTGGTCCGTCAGTGGAACCCGCGGTCGACGTCGTCGTCCGCGATCAGGTCGTCGAGCTCCGCGGTGAGCAGCTCCTCCGCCTCCTCGAACGTGTCGGAGAGCGCGTCGAGCTCGTCGGGTCGGCCGTCGAACTCGTAGGCCATCGGGCCGAACGCCGGCGACTCGATCGCCTCCATCACGTCCTCGAAGAGGTGATCGGGGTCCGTCGGGGCCTCCGCGTGCACCTTCAGCGTCTCCTCCAGCCGCGTCGCCATCTCCGTCGCCGCGTCCGCGTCCGCGGGCGGCCTGCGGACGGCGAACCGCCCCGGCGAGTCGGCGCCCGGCAGCAGCGGGTCCAGGTCGTCGTCGACCTTGCGCGCCACCTTGGCCCCGACGCCCCGGAGGTCGCGCGGGTTCTTCGCGTACGTCTTCAGCTGGTAGACGCCCACGCTCGGGTGGCCGAAATAGAGGTCCTCGCCGAGCCCCTCGCGTCGGGAGCCCGCGACCGCGCGCCAGCCGTCGGGGTCGGTCGAGTCGCCCGCGACGTCCGCGAGGATCTCCCGCCAGTTTCGAACGCGCATAACGGATCGACCTTATAAGGGAACGGAAATGAGCGTGTCGGTCACGACGGGTCGGTCACCGTAGGCCGCGTCGATCCGGGACGGCGGGCCTCACGGCCCCTCCCTCCGTCGTGCCCTCACCCCATCTTGTCCTCGCACCGTCGTGCCCTCACCCCACCTTGTCCTCGCACCGTCGTGCCCTCATCCCGCCGTGCCCCCGCTCCGTCGCACCCTCGCCCCGTCGCGCCCTCATCCAGTCACGCCCTCACTCCGTCGCCTGCCGTTCCTCCTGGACGAACAGGTACATCGCGACGGCGACGAGCGCGAGGCTCAGTCCGCCGTTGAGCAGCCCGACGGCGAGGAACCCCATCCCCGACAACACCCAGAGGACCCCGAGCACGCCGACGTGGAGCACCCCGAGCAGGTAGAGCACCGGGCTCCACAGCCGGGTGAAAAAGAGCCCGACGCCGAGCAGGAAGCTACACCCGACGACGAACAGCGCCGGCTCGGAGGCGACGATCCCGACGGACAGGTTCACCGCCGCGATCGCCACCGACAGCGCGACCCCGAGCCAGTAGACCCACGTCCAGTCACCGACCTCGTTGAACCGCAGCACGGACGAGCGGGCGTTCACGACGGACCGATCGCGTGACGAGGTGAAAGGCGTTGTGCCGGGGAAACAGTTAGCATGGGCGACCGCCAACTTCGTACCGTCGTGGACCTCAGCGATTACCAGTACACCGTCGGAATGAGCGAAGCGGAGGTCGCGGCCCGTCTACGCGAGACGCGGGTCGGCGTCCTCTCGCTGGCCACCGACGACGACGCGTACGCGGTCCCCGTCTCGTTCTTCTACGACGGTCCGTCGATCTACTTTCGGCTCGGCGACGACGGCACCCCGAGCCGGAAGGTCGCGGCCATGGCGTCGACCGCCGAGGCGACCTTCGTGGCGCTCGACGCGAGGGACCCGGACAGCTCCTGGAGCGTCGTCGCGAAGGGACCGATCCGACGGCTGACCGACCCGGCGGCACACGGCTTCGACGAGGCGACCGTCCGCGAGCGGTTCGGGCCGTTCCACGTGTTCGACGAGGTCGTCGAGGACGTCGAGATCTCCCTGTACGAGCTATCGATCGAGACGATCACCGGGAGACGAACCGCCGACTGACGAGGAACAACCGGGAACCGACGGCGGGCTCGGGAGGATCCCTCGCCGCGGTCAGCGGTCGTAGACGGGTTTGCGCTGTCGCTCCGCGTACTTGTACGCCGCCCGCGCGAGCAGCAGCGACCCGCCGATCAGCAGGACGAACGTGAACGGGGAGTCCGACCCGCCGAGGTGGTCGACGGTCCCCCACGCGACGAGCCCGACGTACAACAGGACGCGGAACCGGAACGTGTCGAACCCCTCCCGGAAGTAGCCCCACACCACGAGGCCGGCGATGTAGAGGCTCACGGCGACGTCGCCGACCGCCGTCAGCCCGTGCTGTTGGATCTGGAGGAACCCCGCGAACGCCGACAGCAGCGCCAGCGCGAGGAGGGCACCTCCGAGGACCTGGCGACCGTACCGTCCGTATAGCGACTCGCTCATGGGAGGATCTGTGCGGAGGGAGTATAAGGCGGCTCCGTCTTTCGACGGGTCGCCGACTCGACCCGGTCCGACCCGACCCGCACGTCGGTCGCCGTCTCCCCGCCGGTCAGCGCTCGCCGATCAGTCCTCGTCGTTCCCGGCGGATTCGGCCGCCGCTTCGGCGGGTTCGTCCCCGCCCGAACCGGCGTCGCCCTCCTCCGAGCGAGCCGCGACCAGCGCGCCGCTGGCGACGCTGTACATCGGCTCCGCGGCCCCGCGAACGCCGCTGATCGAGAACGGGATGTTCGCGTCCGAGAGGTGGTCCGCGAACAGGTCCTTGAAGCCGCGCGGGCTGGAGGTGCCGCCGGTGACGACGACGGGCACGTCGAGCCCCTCCTCGACGTCCTCCTCGTCGACCTCGCGGCTGATGTTCTCGATGACGTAGTCGAGCAGGTTCTCGTAGTAGATGGCGAGAGCGCCCTCGACGCCGCCGACGTCCGTCCGGAAGTCGAGCTCGAAGTCGTCCTCCTTGATGCTCGTCACCTTGTCGACGGGCGTTCCCGTCGCCTGGGCGGTCTGCTCGTCGATCCAGTCGCCGCCGCGCGCGATGGAGAACTTCATCACCGGGACGGCGTAGTACGCCAGACAGACGTTCGTCATCCCGGCCCCGAAGCTGATCCCGAGCCCGGTGAAGTTGTTGTCCGCGAGCTCCGAGTAGATCACCGCCATCCCCTCGTTGATCGGCTCGGGGTCGTACCCCATGTCGCCGAGCATCGACTCCAGCGTCTTCTCGTGGTACAGCGTCGACAGCGGCGAGTCGATCGGGTCCGCGGGGCTGGAGTAGAACAGCCGCTCGTTCGGGCGGGCCGGCTCGCCGACGACCTGCTCGGTGATGAGCTTGATCATCGGGATCGCGGACGCCTCCTCGCTGGAGAGGATCCCGTGTTGCATCGGCCGACGCGTCTCCTTGTTGAAGATGTTCGCGAAGTTGAGCGCGTCGTCCCCGACGACGTACACCTTGTCGTCCTTCCGGATGTGGAGGACGTCGCTTCTGGAGAGCATCTGCTCGGCCATGTCACTGTACTCGATCTCGACGAACGAGTTGCGCTGCTGTACGAACACCGTCTCGGGGCCTTCCTGTCTCCCCGAGAGGATGTTCATCGTACCGACGTCCAGGCCTTTGGCCATGACGCCCGGTTTCACTCCACACAGTATAAACGTTCGTGAGGTCCGGGTCGCGATCGGATCCGGGTCCACGACCCGCCCCCGTCGTGCCCGGCGGCGAGACCACATGGTTTAATCCACGACGCGTTCGAGCGAGGGACAATGAACGGCTCGCCGTCGCGGAAACGACACCCGACACGATGTGTCGGACACGGGGTGACACGGAACGTCGCGGGATCGACACGCTGGGACGTCCTCCGGAGCGCGTAGATGTCGGGGGAGCCATCGGACGGCGGGAGGGAGGAAGCGATCGCGGACGGGATCGGTCCACGGGCCGCGCAGTCGCTCGCGGAGGTGTCGGCGCTGCCGACCTCGCTGCGCGCCGTCCTCGACTACTACGCCACGACGGGCGAGTTCGCGTTCGACGTCGTCCGGCTCCAGCGCCGGGTGGACGCGTACGTCGAGGAGGTCATCGACGAGGCGTTCGCGCCGGTCGAGCAGGCGATCGCCGAGGAAGCCGGCGTCGACCCGGACGCGGTGTCGTTCGCGTACGACACGAAGCTCACGATGCCGGCGGAGCTGACGCTCGGGCACCTCTACCAGCGGGCCAGCGTCGGGTCGCCGGCCGGGTTCGACCCGGTGGACCGGAGCCGACGACGGTCGCCCCTCGAACGGGTTCCGATCGTCGGATCGGCGACGAAACCCGACGAGGCGGCGTACGAGCGCGCCCGCGAGCAGGTCGCGGCGGTCGAGCGCGCGGAGGCGGTCACCGAGCTCGTCGTCGTCGCACTGCTCGACGGCGACATGCGCGACGCGATGAACGACGCCGAGTACGACGACTTCCGGGTCGAGGGCGCACCCGGGGTCGACCGCCCGCGGACCGCCGAGATCGCCCAGCGCGTCCTGCGCGAGCGCGTCGAGGAGCTGTTCGAGGGGTACCCCGACGCCGTCCGCGGGGCGTACCGCGAGGCGGTCGACCGCTCGGAGGCCCACCAGGACCGGGACCCCTACTTCCGGGAGCTGATGGCCGACGCCCGCGAGGGCGACGCCGACGCGCTGGCGGCGATCCGGGACGAGTACAAGCACGGGTCGTTCGTCGGTCCCGATCCCGACTCCGACGGCGACCTCGACGACGTGGCGCCCGTCGCCGATCCGGTCATCAGACCCGCGGAGCTGTTCGTCGGCGACGAGCCCGCGTTCCCGTACCTTAAGACCCAGTACGGCCGCGTCGGAGTCATCTACGACGGAATGATCGAGATGTACCGGGCGGCCGGCATCGAGATCGAGGACGCGTTCAAACGGTCGATCGTCTTCACGATCATCGGCGCGCAGATCTGGCTCGACGACATCGACGACTACGCCGACGACCTCGCCGAGGTGCAGTTGACCCCCGTGACGGCGGAGTACCTCCTCGCGGACACGGAGCGCGAGGCGTACCGGAACGTCGTCGACGCGACCACCCGCTACCTCGACGCCGCCGAGCGGTACGCCGCCGAGACGAACTCGCCGCTGGCCGGGATCGGGACGAACTACGTGTTCCGCCGGGGGGACCCGAGCGTCCTCCCCGGCCACGCGGACTGATCCTCGATTCGGTCACATCGGCTGATCCTCATTTAAAAGACCACGAACAGGAGCGCGCCTCCGACGAGGACGCCCGCCGACCGCAACAGCCCGACGGCCGTCCGGCGGACCGACGGAAGCGACTCCGCGGCACCGAGACACGCGAAGGAGGTCCCGAGGACGACCGGGACCGTGAGATCGACGTCGCCGCGGGAGGACAGGACCGCGGCGTACACGAACAGCCCGGCCGACAGCACGAGCCAGAGCGCACCGCTCCGCCACCCCTCCGGCTCGCGGAACAGCGTCGCGTCGAGGACGTCTCGCATCGTCCGGCGACACGCGGAGCGGGGGTAAAAGGGACGCGGTGAGCACGGGGCACAGTGAACACTGAGCACAGTGAGCACGGGGCACAGTGAACACTGAGCACAGTGAGCACGGGGCGCGAAGGTCCGGGACCGCCCCGGCGACCGGGGCTCGACCCGACGGGGCGGCCCGCTACCTCGCCAGCTTCTCCGACGGGAACGCGGTGTCGCCCTCGTGGACGGCCGCGGCGACGAGCCGGGCCGCGAACCGTTCGGGGTCGTCGACGTCGACGCCGGCACAGACCGCCCGCTCGACCGCCGCGACGGCGTCCGCACCCACTCGGGGACGCCCGTCGGACGTCGTCCTCCCCGCGTCGGCCGCGATGGCGCGGCGCGCGCGGAGGCCGGCGGCGAGACACCGGCGAGCCTCCGCGACGGGGTCGTCGACGCCCGGGATCGTCGAGAGGTACCGGGCGGCGGCGGTGTCGGCGAGGTCACACGCGTCCGCGAGCCACGCCGCCGCGCCGGGGTCCGAATCGGGGTCGGTGCCGACCGCGTCGAGGTAGTCGGCCGCGAGCGCGGCCTCCTCCTCGGCGACGCGGTGGAAGACGTCGCCGACGACGACGGCGTCAGCGCCCGCGTCGAGCACCGCGGTCGCCTTCTCACGGGAGTCGACGCCGCCGCCGTACCAGACCCGGGTCCAGTCGACGCCGTCGTCGATCGCCTCGAGGGCCGCGGTCGCCTCCTCGCCGCCGTACGTCCCGGAGTATTCGAGATAGAGGACTTCGGCGTCGAGCACGTACTCGGCGGCCATCGCGCGCTGTTTCGCGGCCGCCGGGTCGAGGACGTCCGCCGCGGTGACGCCGCTCTCGCGTGCGGCAGCGCTGTCGGGGTTCTGGACGATGTACGCCTCGACGACCGCGTTCGAGAGCATGACGTCCGTCAGGACTCCACGGAGCCTGTCGCCGACGACGGGGGCGGTCGCGACCCGTCCGAGCATCCCCGGCACCATCCGGTCGCGGACCGCCTCGACGCCCTTCCCGAACGTCCCGACGAAGGCGTCGTCGTCCCCGTTGAGGACCTGCGGAACCGCGAGGAACGCCGCCGACGAGAGCGTCTCCCGCGTGACGTGGTCGGCCCCGCTCGGCTCGTGGAACGCCGGCGTCTGGAGGGACTCCAACAGCGTGAACGTCGCGCGCGTGTTCTCGTCGGTGACGTCGGCCGACCCGCCGACGGAGACGGCGTCGGTGTGTGCGAGGTATCGCGGGAACGCGATCGGGAGCTTCTTGCGCTCCTCGGGGTCCACCTTCGTCACGTGCGACCAGTCGCCGGGCACGGGGTTCGTGTCCAGCCGGAGGCCGTACCGCACGATCGACCGCCCCGCCCGAAAGAGGCGGCCGCACCGTCCGGCGAACGCGTCGAGAGAACTCATTGAACGAACGTTCTGGCGAGGACCCGCTCGGGGATTAAGCCTTCCCATCCGTCCCGTTCGGGCCCCACGCGCCGGTCAGGGGCTGTTCGTGGCGTCGTGAGCGGCCGTGAAGTCGTCGAGCGGTCATGGGATGGTGAGCGGCTCTGGTGACGCCCGATCCTCACCCCAAGTTGTGGACGTTCGTGCTCCCGCAGCCGGGACACTGTGTGAGCGTCCCGAGCGGGGGATGCGTCAGCCGTCCCCAGTCGTCGCCTGGCGGGGCCTCGAAACCGCAGTTCGTACAGCGGAGTCGACCGAGAGTCGACGTCTCGTCAGTCATGAACGATCGTTCTCGTTTCTGAATGATAAGTCCGACGGCGGCTCGAGACGGGTCGTGGCCGGTCGGCGACGGCCGGAATCAGTATCTTGAAACCGGTTCCCCACCGACGGTCGGTCATGGCCCTGGAGAAAGACGTTGCCTGCCCGACGTGTGGGGAGACGCGCCAGTTCTATCGGACCGCGGCGATGACCCTTCACCTCGGGGAGAAGACGAAGTGGCGGTGTAGCGAATGCGGGTTCGGCTACGTCGAGATCAACGGGATCGACACGCTTCCCGCCTGAATACGGAATCGACGACCGAGCGACGGTTTTGCCGACGCGTCGACCCGGACAGCGTAGCGCTCGACGCGTCGATCGACGCTCCACTCGGTCTCTCGTTCGGTTCGTGGTCGGCCTCCCGTTCGGTCCGCGGCCAGCCTCTCGTTCGGTCCGCGGCCGGCCAGATGGCGATTTCCGTGGAACGGCCGTTACTCGGTTCTGACGACGTCCGCCTCGAGAACGCCGACGCCGTCGACCTCGGCCCGCACGGTGTCGCCGTCCTCGATCACGCCCGCCCCGGGGGTCCCCGTCGATATCAGGTCGCCGGGGCGGAGCGTCATCACGTCGCTGTGGAACGAGACGAGCTCCGGCGGCGAGAACAGCATGCGGTCGAGGGTGTTCTCCGAGACGACCTCGTCGTTCACGACCGTCCGCACGACGACGTCGTCGAGCCGGTCGGGGTCCGCCGGCGCGGAGATCCACGGCCCGACCACGAGGAACGAGTCGTAGCTCTTCGCCCGAGTCAGGAACCGCGGGTTGCGTTCGAGGACGTCCTCGGCGGTCATGTCGATCACCGGGACGAAGCCGGCGACGACGTCCGCGAACGACGACTCGTCGACGCCCGAACAGGTCCGACCGATGACGACGCCGAGCTCCGCCTCGGCGGTGACGCGCGCCGACTGCTCGACGGGCGGGAGCCGGATCGGGCCGCCGGGTGCGGTCAGCGTCGAGGCCGGCTTCATGAAGCTTGCCGGCTCCTCCGGGCGCACTTCGTCGAGGTCGGCTGCGTGGTCGGCGTAGTTGAGACCGATCCCCCAGAGCTTGCCGGGGTCGAACGGGACCCCGAACGACAGGTGCTCGGGCGGCGTGCGGGTCGCGGGGAGGTCGCCGATCGCCGGAAGCGAGCCGGTTCCGCCCGCGAGCGCACCGAGCGCGTCGGTCGTCGAGCCGTGGCCGGCCGCCGACAGCGGGACGAACCCGTCCGCGTCGCCGATCAGCGGGCGTCCCTCGACCGTCCGTGCCAGCCGGTGTGTCTCGTCGGCCATCACTCCTCGCGGTCGGTCCAGAAGTCGAAGCCACGCCCGGGCGCGAACACGTCGAGGCCGACGGCGCGCTCGTCCGTCGCGTTCTCGACGCGGTGGGTCTCCCAGCTCTCGAGCCAGACGGAGTCGTACTCCCCGAGGACGACCGTCTCCTCCTCGGTGTGGATCGTGAGCTCGCCCTCGAGACAGACGCACACCTGCTCGTTCTCGTGGTCGTGCATCGGCGAGGAGTGGCCGGCGGGCTTCTCGAACCACTCGAAGGTGAACTCGTCGCTGCCGGCCAACGCGGCGCGGCCCCAGCCGTCTTCGGGTTCGTAGGTCTCGGCGTCGTCGAACGGAACGTGGTCCATACCGCCGAATGACCGGGCCGACAAAAAGCGGTTGGGGTTCCGGCGGAAACGGAAGACCTGGCCGGCCCCGATCGGCGACTCGCTTATAAGTTCGCGCTGCCCGCGCCGCCGTCGATCACGATCGACTGGCCGGTGATGAAGCCGGACTTCGGCGAGGAGAGGAACGCGACGGTGTTGCCGAGCTCGATCGGGTCGCCGACGCGCCCGAGCGGGTTCTTCGCCCAGTCCTTGATACCCTCCTCGTAGGAGTCGTACTCGCCCCGCTCGATCGCCTGTTCGACGAGCTCCGTGATCCGGCTCGTCTCGTGGGGGCCGGGGAGCACCGCGTTCGCACGGACGTCGGGCGCGAGCTCGCTCGACAGCGTCTTCTCTAACCCGATCACGCTCATGCGGACCGCGTTCGAGAGGACGAGCCCGTCGATCGCCTCCTTGACGGAGCGAGAGGTGATGTTGACGATGGTGCCGCCGTCGCCGTCGGCGAGCGGTTCCGCACAGCGGCGGGTCAGCTTGACGACGCTCATGACGAGCAGCTCGTAGGCGTGCTCCCAGTCGTCGTCGTCGGTGTCGAGGAACGCCCCGGACGGCGGCCCGCCCGCGGACGTGACGAGGTGGTCGAGCTGCCCGAACTCGTCGAGGGTCGTCTCGACGAGCTCATCGATGTCCTCTTCGACCGTGAGGTCGCCCTGGACGGCGACGACGCGCGCGTCGCCCGCGGCCTCCGCCTCGAGGTCGGCCTTCGCGTCCGCCAGCCGGTCGGCGTCCCGCCCGTTGATAACGACGTTCGTTCCCTCCCTGACCAGCGCCTGAGCCGCGGCGAAGCCGAGCCCGCTGCTCGAGGCGGTCGTCAACGCGACGTTCCCGTCGATTTCGAGATCCATACCGACACCACTGCCGGGGGCGGCTTAACCGTTGGCGACGCGGCGCACCCCGCCGTCGTCCCGACGTTTAAGTGTGCGGCGCGGCAGACCGGCCGAGCGACGCCCGTCGACGGCGGGTGGGCACGCCGGGGTATCAGGACGGCGCTGGGTGGGGAGGCCGGGACACCGAGTCGCTAGGCCCCTCACACCGTTCCGCGTTTCTCGCGTTCTCACACGATACGGGTCGCGAGTGTGGCACGAACGGTCATGGTCGCGAGTGTGGCACGAACGGTCATGGTCGCGAGTGTGGCACGAACGGTCATGGTCGCGAGTGTGGCACGAACAGTCATGGTCGCGAGTATGGCACGAACGGCCATGTGATATGTCCCCAAATATAACGATCGATCACAAAATTATTTATAGGGGACTGTTCGACCGATCCGTATGGCAAAACGAGACCGCCGATCGATGTTGAAGCGCACCGCCGCGTGTGTCGGCTGTGGGGTCACCTTCGGACTCGCCGGCTGTATCGAGGAGGCCGACGACGGTTCGGACGACGCCGGATCCGACGCGGGATCCGGTGGCTCCGACGACGGCGGCGACGACGCGGGCGGCGAGCCGGAGCACGACTTCGGCGAGTTCGACCCTCTCGATCAGGACACCTGGTACCCGCACCTGACGTCGACGTACCTCGAACACGACTTCGAGACGGGCTCTATCGAGGAGCTCGACCTGTTCGAGGAGCGCGACGAACCCCACTACGGAAGCGCGCCCAACGAGATCCCGGACGACGAGGACGAGTGGCTCGACCCCGACATCATCGACTTCTCGATGGTCCCGACCGAGGACCCCGCGATCTACGAGGAGACGATGGACCCGCTGATGGAGAACATCGAGGCGGAGACCGGCAAGGACGTCGAGTACGTCGGGCTCGACTCCTACGCGGCACAGGTCGAGGCCATGCGCGCGGAGCGGCTCCACGTCGCCGGCTTCGCGACCGGGAACACCCCGTTCGCGGTGAACCTCGCCGGCGCGCGACCGTTCGGGATCCAGGTCGGTGCCGAATCGTTCGGCTACCGCCTGTGGCTCATCACGCACGTCGACAACGACGACATCAACGCCCTCGAGGACATCCGCGGTCGTAACGTCATCCACACCGACCCCTCGTCGAACTCCGGCCACCTCGCGCCGAACGCGGCGTTCACCGACCTCGGCGTCGAGCCGGGCGAGGACTACGAGTACGACTTCTCGGGCGGCCACGACAACTCCGCGAACGCCATCTACCAGCAGGACGCCGAGGCGGCCCCGATCTGTTCGACCTGTTACGCCCGCGCACAGGAGCAGGACAACATCGACGCCACCCAGATCAAAGCGATCTGGGCGAGCGCGCCGTTCCCGACGACCGCGTTCTGTACGCGGTACAACCTCCACCCGGACATCCAGGAGGGGATCCAGAACGCCTTCCTCGAGTACGACTACCAGGACACCGAGATCGCCGACGAGTTCGAGGGCCGCGGCTCCTGGGTCGGTATCGACTACAACACCCACTGGCACGACGTCCTCGTGAACCACGAGGTCAACGGCGTCGAGTACGAAGACGACAACGTCTAACCCGAATGTTATCCGTCGAGAACCTCGCGAAGACGTACGACTCCGGCGACGAGGCCCTGAAAGGGGTCTCCATGGAAGTGAGTGGCAACGAACTCGTCGCGATCATCGGCCCCTCGGGGGCCGGGAAATCGACGTTCATCCGCTGTATCAACCAGCTGACGACGCCGACCGCGGGATCGGTGCTGCTCGACGACGTCGAGCTGACGGAGCTGTCCACGGGGAAGCTCCGTGACGAACGGCGGAACATGGGGATGATCTTCCAGGAGTACGGCCTCGTCGACCGCCTCACCGTGATGGAGAACGTGCTCTCCGGCCGGCTCGGCTACGTGTCCATGTGGAACGCGTTCCGGCGGAACTTCCCGGCGGATGACGTCCGCCACGCCCGGGCGACGCTGGACCGGGTCGGGCTCGGCGGGATGGAGGACAAACGGGCCGACGAGCTCTCCGGCGGCCAGCGCCAGCGCGTGGGTATCGCCCGCGCGGTCGTTCAGCGGCCGAAGATCCTGCTCGTCGACGAGCCGACGTCGAGTCTCGACCCGGAGAGCTCCCGGGCCGTGATGGACCTGCTGACGGAGATCGCCCGCGAGGACGACATCCCCGTCCTCATCAACATCCACGAGGTCGAACTCGCCCTGGAGTACGCCGACCGCGTCGTCGGCTTCGCGGACGGACGCATCGTCTTCGAGGGTGCGCCCGACGAGGTCGACGAGGACGTCCGTGACACGATCTACCGCGGCGGAACGGAGGGATCGCTGGAGGCGGAGCCGGAGCCGGCAACGGAGAGCGACGACGAACGCCCCGCGACGCCGACGGAACGATAGATGAGCGGCGAACTCGCGGACTCGGAGTTCGCGTCGTACGACGGCGAGTGGGAACGCCCCACGGTGTTTTACAACACGGCCGTCAAGTACCTCGTGTACGCGGTCGTCCTGGTGTTCCTCGTCTGGAACGTCGTCAACGTGTGGGTGCCGATAGACCGGCTCCTGCGCGGGTTCGGCTCCGCGTGGCTGCTCGTCACGAGCATGTTCCCGCCGGACTTCGGGGTCTCGATCGTCGTCACCCCGGTCCAAGTGGGCGGCTACAACGTGTTCGTCCCCAGCGCGCTCGCCGTCGACAACGACGCGCTCAGGCTGTGGTCCGGCATGATCGAGACGCTGGCGATGTCGATCGTCGCGACGGCGATCGGCGTGGTCATCAGCGTGCCGATCGCCGTGATGGCCGCGGAGAACCTGGTCCCTCGCCCGGTGTACGTCGTCGGGCGGGCGATCGTCTCCGTCTCCCGTGCGCTCCACGAGCTGGTCATCGGGATCATCGTCGTCGTCGGCTTCGGCTTCGGCGCGCTCGCGGGCGTCATCGCGCTCGTGTTCGCCACGCCCGGCTTCCTCGCGAAGCTGCTCGCGGAGGACTTAGAGGACATCGACCCGACCCAGATGGACGCGATCCGGTCGACCGGCGCGTCGCCGATACAGGTGCTCCTCTACGGGGTCGCCCCACAGGTGATGCCGCGGCTGATCGGCCTGTCGATCTACCGCTGGGACATCAACATCCGCGCAGCGACGATCCTCGGGGTCGTCGGCGCGGGGGGGATCGGGAACGTCCTGATCCGGTCGTTCGACCGGTACGACTACCAGTACAGCATGGCGATCATCCTCTCGATCATCGCCGTGGTGATCGTGGGTGAAGTCGCCAGCGCCGTCGCCAGACGGAGGGTCCAGTAATGGCGACCGAATCGATCGAGACGGCCGGCGAGTGGGACCGGTTCGACCGTCGCGAGCGCCTGCTGCGTTACGTGGCGCTCCTCGGCACGGTCCTGCTGACGTACGTCTCCTGGCAGGCGCTGAACGTCCGGTACTCGTACCTCGTGACGGCGCCGGAGATGACGCTGAACCTCTTCCGTCGGATGTACCCGCCGGACGCGACGTACGCGCCGGAGATCGTGGCCCCGATGATCGCGACGATCAACATCGCGGTCGTGGGGACGATACTGGCGATCGTCATGGCGATCCCCGTGGCGTACCTCGGCGCGCGGAACACGACGCCGAACCGGTACACCTACGGGCTCGGCAAGTTCCTCATCGTCGCGTCCCGCTCCGTTCACGTCATCATCTGGGCGATCGTCTTCGTGATCGTCTTCGGGACCGGGACGCTCGCCGGGATCCTCGCCGTCGCGTTCCGGTCGGTCGGCTTCCTCGCGAAGCTGATCTCCGAGGAGATAGAGGAGATCGACCGGACCGCCGTCGAGGCGGTGGAGGCGACGGGGGCGAACGGCCTGAAGACGATGCTGTACGGGATCGTCCCGCAGGTCAAACCCGCCTTCATCGGGCTCTCCGTCTACCGCTGGGACATCAACGTCCGCGAGGCGACCATCATCGGCTTCGTCGGTGCCGGCGGGATCGGGATGGAGCTTCAGACGCGGATCGACTTCTTCGACTGGAGCGGCGTGTTGACCATCCTGCTCGCCATCCTCGTCGTGGTGATCTTCAGCGAGCTCCTCTCCGCGTGGGTACGCGGGAAGGTCCGATGAGCCGCCTCCGCGGCGCGCTCATCGACCTCGACGGGACGGTGTACCTCGGCGACGAGCTCCTCCCGGGCGTCGTCGACGGGATCGACGCGCTCGAGGAAGCCGGCGTCGAACCGGTGTTCCTCTCGAACAACGCGACGAAACGGCCCGCCCAGTACCGCGAGAAGCTCGCCGGGTTCGGCATCGACGTCCCCGCCGACAGCGTCCGTAACTCCGCGGCGATCGCCGCCGCGTTCCTCGCGGACCGCCACCCCGACGCGGGCGTGTACGTCATCGGGGAGCCGGCGCTCGTCGCCGAGCTCCGCGCCGCCGGTCTCGACGTGGTGACCCGTCCCGAGGACACGGACGTCGTCCTGGCGTCGATGGACCTCGAATTCGGGCAGGACGCGCTCCAGGACGTGCTCGACGCCGACCGACAGGGCGAGATCGCGATCTACGCGACCAACCCCGACCGGACCTGTCCCGTCGAGGACGGCGAGATCCCCGACTGCGGCGCGGTGATCGGTGCGATCGAGGGGCTGCTCGGCCGCGAGATCGACGGGGTGCTCGGCAAGCCCTCGCGGGTGACGATCGACGTCGCGCTCGACCGGCTCGGGATGGAGCCGGACGAGTGCGTGATGATCGGCGACCGACTCGGGACCGACATCCGGATGGGCAAACGCGCGGGCATGCGGACGGCGCTCGTGCTCACCGGCGTGACCGATCGGGCGGCGGTCGAGGCCCACGACGTCGAGCCGGACCACGTCCTCGACTCGCTCGCGGACGCCGGACAGCTGGTCGACGACCGGCGATCGACGGACCGCCCGTGACGGGGCGGGACGACGCCCGCCCGTCCGACCGAGACCCGATACTGTTCGACATGGACGGCGTGTTGCTGGTCGGTCCGGGCACGCACCCGGGCGTCTACCGGATGGCGGCCCACGACGCGCTCGCGGACCTCGGGGTTCGGGACCTCCCCGCCGCCCCCGCCGACCTCGCCGCAGTGCTGGAGGGAAGCGCGTACGATCCGTCGATGGCCGACGCGTGTGCGGCGCTCGGGATCGACGTCGACGCGTGGTGGGCCGCCCGGGAGCGGCACGCCTCGCGTCGGGCGAACGCGCGGGTCCGGTCCGGTGCCCGGGCGACCGACCCGGACGCGGCGGCGACGCTGACGACGCTCGCCCGCGAGCGTCGGCTCGGGCTGGTGAGCAACAACCGGCTGGCGACCGCCTCGTTCGTCGCGGCCTACCGCTTCCCGGGCCGGTTCGAGGTCGTCATCGGCCGGCGACCGACCATTGAGGACTACCGGCGGCGCAAGCCGGACCCGACGTTCATCGAGCGGGCGCTCGCACGGCTCGACGCCGACGGCGGCGTCTACGTCGGCGACCGCTGGACCGACGTGACGGCGGCTCATCGCGCGGGCCTCGATCCGGTCCTGATCGAGCGGCCACACACCGCGGCGGCCGGCGAGGGCGGCGACGGTCCGCCCGCCGACGCGACCCCCGCGGTGACGATCGACTCGCTGTCGGCGCTCCCGGCGGCGATCGACTCGATCCGCGGCGACGACCGGGTCTGAATCGCGCCGTCGACGAACCGGGGGTGAGTCACGTCGCCGACGACCAACCCCGTCACCCGTCGCCGGCCCGCGTATTTATCTCACTCCCCGTCGACGGTGGATGTCATGAGTCAGTCTGTCCCGCGAAAGAACGGGCGGCAGTGGGTCGAATCGCGCGGCGGACGCGAGGTGACGGTCACCGAACACCCCGTTCGAGCGGAGCGCGTCACGTTTTACAACGAGCCCGACGACCCCGCCGTCGGGCCGCTCACGCTCACGTTCTCGCTCGGGGTCGGCCACGAGGTCGGGGTCCACGCCCACCCGAAACAGACGGAGACGATCAGCGTGAACGAGGGTCGTCTCCGGGCGACCGTCGACGGGATCGAACACGCCCTCGAGGTCGGGGACACGGTGACGATCGATCCGGGGACGCCCCACGGGTACGAGGTCGTCGGCGACGACGAGGTCGTGCTCGCGGTGAGTATGACGCCCGGGTTGGCGTTCAAGGAGTTCGTACTCGCGGAACACGCGCTCGCTCCGGAGGACTACGGGGACCACGGGTTGAACCTGCCGTACCTGGGGCTCGTCAGCCGGCGCTACGGCCCGATGATCGCCCCGCCGCAGAGCGGCCTCCGGCTCACACTGCTCCTCGGGGCCTTCACGGCCGTGGGACGGGCGAAGCGGCTGCGGATCCCCGACGAGCCGCTGCCCGTCCGCGACGGCGACGGCCCGGAGACGTGAGCGGACCCGAGTCGGACGCCCGGCGGTGTGTTGCGGGGCCGGTCGTGGGGTCCGAGAGCGGCCGGGGGTTATCAGAGCATGTCTGTGTTGAAATCATGTTCTTCAGACATATCCCCGCCTGAAACAGTCGGCCGATAAGAGCTGCGTACTGTGCAGTTTTTTAGCACATACCCGGACGTGTATTCAGACGCGGGTCATCACGTGGCAATGAGGGCGACTGTAACAGCACCAAACGTGATGTCAAGTTCCTCAAACTAGACGGCTGGCCGCTTACTCTGGCCGTCTTATCAAAGAAAATAATATCCAGCTAGGCGAGCCGAATGAGCTCCTCGTGGACGTTCTTCACGTCTTGGCCAACAACCTTGCAGTCTTGTTGATACTGGATCGCTTTTCGCGACGGATCGCTTCGATGAGATCAAGGGCTTGGAGGGCCGCATTGACGAACGTACGAGGTTCCGTACTGGATTAGAGATACATGAGTGACAACTACCATAGTACCACCAACTCAGTAATAGTCTTTCCATTAATTGATAATAGTTAAGAACACTTACAATCAATGAACTCTCCGATTGACTTGTGTCCCAAGGAACCCCTCTCCTTCGTTTCATTAAGGGAATGACCCTCGATGAATTAAATTCGATCTGTCGCCGTTGTGATTGGTGTAATGTTCGGGCCTATAACGACAAAGCAGACTTAGCAAAGCGAGTTCGAGATTCAATAAAACGCTCAGTTGATAGCGGTGCTCTAACCTACAGCGAAGCTATGCAAGATATTCGGCTACAGGTTCTCATACCGAGACCAGAGACTATTGAAACTGTAGTCCGTCAGACCCTCTATGAGGCACCGATCACAGATCCCACTGGAGATGTCCGGTTAATTGAGGAATGGTTTTCTGCTCAGTTGTATGGGGCTCTGAGCGCAAAAGTACACGAGCCGTATGAAGTATATCTTGAGTACGAAGTCAATAACCGGAGTCGCCATCAGGCTGACGTATATATTAAGAATACAGAAGGTGAAGGAGACATTCTCATCGAAGTAAAGCGGGAAGGAGAGATCAATAACGGAGAAGCTGTCAAACGCCAAATTCAGAGATACCGCCGCCATATTAGTGCCCGCTCTGATCTTAATCATCAAATGACCTATCTTTGTATTATCACTGAGAAAGATACATCGGAGTGGAATCCGGAAAAGATGTTTTTATCAGACTATTTAGAAGTACCCGACACACTAGATAACATTGAGTCAGACCTCAATGATACAGAGTTAGTAATAACGGCGATAGAGTAGTTGGATTTCTCACGAAACACAGTCAATACTCAGCCTCTATTTAATCGGCTTATTGTCGTGACCGCAACTGGACCAGAATATATAATTTGCTAAGGATTTCAACAGAGCCGGTTATACTGCTCCGGTCACGCCGGCGTATAGGAGGGCAAAAACCCCGGCAATCACGACAAGTTCGATCCAGTTCTTCTTCAATTCCTGTTTCAATAATGCTGTACGGGGCCATTCGTCGCTGATCCGTTTTCCGTCACGGCGTGCCTTCCGCTCCACACCAGCCACTGCACCCGTGACTGCTGCAGTGCCGAACGCAATCGCAACAAGTTGCCAGAGCATGGTTAAGACAGCTGCACTTCCCACGACGAAAAGGAACCCCAGCCCAAGGATCGTACCGAGAGAAGTGACGCCAATAAATGGGATGTTCCGCGTAATCGTGCTTAAAAATGAAGATCCGACCCACGCAGCGCCGGCTACGCCGCCTGCTATGAGTAAGATCATAGAGATACCGGGTTGTATGTCTGAGGCCACCATCGCTACCAGAGCGGCTAGGAAATAAGCTGATCCAGCATCAAGCGTTTTTGAAACGCTCCGCTTGATTTTGGGAGATGAGAACTTCGTATTCGTGTATATCGCGGCACCAGCGACTGCCAGAGGTGGAACGTATCTGAACGGTATTTGGCTATCAATGAGTGAGAGAGGCTGTGTTGAATTGAACCCAGTTCCACCCAAATAAATGTCCGATAGCGGAACTCCGTGAGCTCCTAAATAAAGCCACAGAGATGACTTCCATCTGGGAATGCCCGTAAAAGAACCATCAGGTGTGAGCACAGCAATAATCGCCCATCCCGCGACAAAAGCAAGTGACCCAGAAAAAAGGGCATACTTTCGATTATACCGTGTTGTATTATACACCGTTACCATAGCCCACAGTTCAATTTAGAGATGATATAAAACCAACTATCTCTGTTGAAATTTTAGAAATTTGATAGAACCACGAGCAAGGAGATCGACGGATAAATGCAAGATGCGCGCTGTGTCCCGCACAGCTATGGGAACATCTTTTGAATTGGTAAGTCTCAGCGGTCAGTACGCAGGCGTGTTCTATCGGCTAATTCAGGATCCATTTTGAGAAAATAACACTGTCTCTCATGCTGACTACAACTTCTGTGTTTAGCACGGTTGCTGGAAGCTTATCACCAATTAAGTATTACAACAGAGCCGTAGTGGTGTGAGATACTGGGAACGAACTCAGCAGGACGCCAGGATTTGTGAACAGAAAATGTTTGAATATTGTCAATAATGTCGGAATATGATCCTCGAAAACGACTCGTCTGGGCCGATCCTCCGATCCCTCGAATCCATCGCCGCTCGCACTGACAAGTGGTGGTATTTACCGATGTTGTCCGGTGTCAGTGCGTTGTTCCTGTCAGCCGTAGTTTTCTTCACGAATACGTCTGCATGGGCGTTAGAGACGTTCGTCGTCCTGTTTTTTTTGCCGACAACCGTTCTCGCGGGTCCTGCCGTCGTCTTCGACATACTCAACAAGCATACAGGATCCCTCCCACCGGGACTGTTCTTCTATCCACCTGCTTTTTTGATAGCCCTCTTCGTTGGCACGTTCCCGCTCGTCACTGTCGTCGCGGTGTATCTCCTTCTATGGGTGTGGCCTACTGGGACCGTGCTTCGTACGCTTCGGAACTGACCAGTACGGTGCCGAGTTCTCAGGTTTCAGATCGTGCTGGGGTTCGGGCCCCGTCCCGCAACGAATATCGAAACTGCCTCTCCAACTATCGGCATACCGCTTGCCGGTCCGCAGGACGTTCTACCCTCCGATCGCTGGTCGGATGGACGTCGACGACAACGAACCGCCGGGGTCGCACCGACCGATCGCCGGGGTCGCACCGGCCGATCGCCGGAGTCGCATCGACCGACGATCCCGGCACGTTCGTCGTCCCGGAACGCGCCGCCGACGCCGGGAGGCTCATTACCCGTCGGGTGGACCGCCAACGTATGAACCGTCAACCGGTTTCGCGGCGGCAGGTGAGTCCCGATGGTCGGTGAGGCGCGGACCCCCTCGGGCGACGCCGGCCCGCTCGACGGCGTCACCGTGCTCGACGCCTCGCGCGTGCTCGTCGGCCCCTTCTGTACCATGCAGCTCGGCGACCTCGGCGCGGAAGTGATCAAGATCGAGCGGCCGGGGATGGGCGACCAGACCCGGACGTTCCGGCCGCCGGCGTTCGGCGAGGGCGAGGACGCGGAAAGCGCCTACTACGTCAGCGTCAACCGGAACAAACGCTCCGTCGAGTTGAACCTCGCGAGCGAGGAGGGGCGGGCGGTGTTCCGCGACCTCGCGCGCGAGGCCGACGTGCTGGTCGAGAACTTCCGCGTCGGCAAGATGGCCGACTGGGGGCTCGATTACGGCGACCTCGTCGACGACAACCCCGGGCTGGTCTACTGTGCGATGTCGGGGTTCGGCGAGTGGGGCCCCGACCGCGACAAGCCCGCCTACGACATCATGATGCAGGCGCGCGGCGGGTTCATGTCGATCACCGGGATGGAGGACGGCCCGCCCGTCCGGATCGGCGTCGCGCTCGCGGACATCGGGGCCGGGATGTACGCCACGCAGGCGATCCTCGGCGCGCTGCTCGAGCGCGAGCTCGGCGACGGGACGGGACAGAAGATCGATATCAGCCTGCTCGACGGGCAGGCGGCGTGGACCAGCTACATGGCGACGAACTACTTCGCGAGCGGCGAAGTCCCCGGCCGCATGGGGAGCAAACACCCCAACATCGCGCCGTATCAGGCGTTCGAGACGAGCGACGGCTACGTCGTCGTCGCCTGCTCGTCGGACGCGTTCTGGCCCCGACTCTGTGAGGCGCTCGACCGGCCCGACCTGCTGGCGGACGAGCGGTTCGAGACGAACGAGAAGCGCGTCACCAACCGCCAGGCGCTCGACGCCGCGCTCGACGCGCAGTTCGCCGACCTCTCCACGGCGGCGGCGATCGACGCGCTGGAGGCCGCGGGCGTCCCGGCGAGTGACGTCCGTGACGTGGCCGAGCTGTTCGACGACCCGCAGCTGGAGGCGCGCGGGATGCGCGTCGAGGTCGACCATCCGACCGCCGGCTCCATGTCGTTCCCGGGGTCGCCGATGCACTTCTCGCGGACGCCGGCCACCGTCCGGCGACACCCGCCGTCGCTCGGTGAACACACCGACCAGGTGCTCCGCGAGTACGGCTACCGCGACGACGACCTCGATCGGCTCCGGTCGAGCGGGGCGATCCCGGACGACGACTGACCACGGTCGATAACGAGCGCCGCCCGCCGCGAACGACCACCGACCACCGCCGTCGGCCGCGGACGACTGACGACCGCGGACGACTGCCCACGGCCGCGTCGTCGCCGAGGCGATCGGCCTCGCGAGCGTCGGTCCGCCCCCGCGGATCGTGGCCTTCTATAGTCGCGCGGCGAGTTGCCACGGCCGTGAACGAGCGCGACGCCCTCCGACGACTCGCCGCCCGGCTCCCACACGCCGGCGACGACGCGGCCGTCGTCGACGGGACGGTCATCACGACGGACATGCTCCACGAGCGAACCGACTTCCCCGCTGGCACGACGCGGGACACGGCCGGCTGGCGCGCGGTCGGCGCGTCGCTGTCGGACGTCGCCGCCATGGGGGCGAGCGCGACCGCCGCGGTCGCCGTCTACGCCGACGAGACGTTCGATCCCGACGAGCTCGACCGGTTCGTCGCCGGCGCGGTCGCGGCGTGCGAGGCGGTCGACGCCGACTACGTGGGCGGCGACCTCGACACGCACACCGAGTTCACCACGGCCACGACCGCGATCGGACGGGTCACCGACGCCGGACCGGTCCGACGGTCGGGTGCGGAGCCCGGACAGGCCCTCTGTGTCACCGGCGAGTGGGGACGATCCGCGGCGGCGCTCCGGCTGTTCGACCGCGGGACGGCCACGGCCGTCGAGCGCGCGAACGACCTCTTCCGGTTCACCCCACGGATCGCCGACGGCGTCGCCCTCGCGGGGCGTGCGACCGCGATGATGGACTCCTCCGACGGGCTCGCGCGGTCGCTCCATCAGCTCGCGGAGGCGAGCGACGTGGGGTTCACGCTCGACGCGGACGCCCTCCCGGTCCATCCCGCCGTCGACGACGTCGCCGACGATCCGGCCGAGCGGTTCGACCTCGCCGCGATCTTCGGCGAGGACTTCGAGCTCGTCTGTACGGTCCCCGAGGACGCGCTCCGGGCGGCTCGCACGGCGTGTCCGGCCGGTCTCACGCGGGTCGGCTCGGTGGTCGACGCCGCGGACGCGGTCACCGTCGACGGCGAGCCGCTCCCGGACGAGGGGTACACCCACGGGTGAGCCGGCGGCTCCGACCCGCCACACCCGGACTTTTATCGCGCTTCCGACGAAGTGGTTCCAGTATGAGACACGCACAGGGGCCGCTCCTCACGGTCGATCTAACGAACCGAACCGCCACCGCCGAGTCGATCGACGACGTCCTCGCCGACTTCCCGGGCGGCCGCGGGCTCAACACCCGGCTCGCGTACGACCGGATCCCCTTCGACGTCGACCCGCTCGGGCCCGAGAACCGTCTCTATCTCTCGACGGGGCCGATGCAGTACTCGACGACGTCGTACACCGGGCGGATGTCGGCGACCGCGGTGTCGCCGCTCA
This sequence comes from Halorubrum sp. JWXQ-INN 858, assembly GCF_009806985.1. GTDB lineage: Archaea > Halobacteriota > Halobacteria > Halobacteriales > Haloferacaceae > Halorubrum. The sequence continues at coordinate 238,965 of NZ_WUAX01000006.1, forward strand.
CGAACGGGCTGTGCTCCTCGAACGCGGGCGGGTTCCTCTCGCGCAACTTCACGGGCGCGGGGTACGCCGCGGTGGAGTTCGTCGGCGAGAGCGAGGAGCTCCTCGCGGTACACGTCCGCGAGGCCGACGCCGACGGGACGCCGAGCGTCGAGTTCGAGCCGGTCGAGGACCTCGCCGGGGCCGAGGTCTCCGCGGTCTCCGATCGCTTCGCGGAGAGCCACGACCTGGCCGCCGAGAACGTCGCGTGTATCGGCCCGGCCGGCGAGAACGGGGTCCGCTTCGCGTCGATCATGACGTCCGACACGCGCGCGTTCGGCCGCGGCGGGCTCGGGGCCGTCCTCGGCTCGAAGGGGGTCAAAGCGGTCACCTTCGACGGCGACGCGGACGCGGCGATCGACGTCGACTGGCCCGACGACGCGGGCGACGTCCACCGCGAGGCGGCCACCTCCGACAGCATCATGAAACGGCAGGGGACCGCGAGCGTCACCGAGCTGGCCAACGAGGTGAACGCGCTGCCGTCCTACTACTTCTCCGAGCGCTCCTTCGAGGGGGCCGCGGGGATCTCCGGGGACCGCGTCGAGGAGAAGAAGTACAAGAAGGGGACCTGCTCGGCGTGTGCGTTCGCCTGTAAGCTCCCGACCCGCGACGAGGCGACCGGGCTCGAGACGGAGGGCCCGGAGTTCGAGACGGTGATGGCGTTCGGCTCGAACGCCGGGATCGACGACATCGTCGACGTGATGGGGGCCAACGAGCTGTGTGACGAGCTCGGGATGGACACCATCTCCTGTGGCGACGTCGTCTCGATGTTCCTCGAGAGCGAGGACGAGTTCGGCAACGCCGAGCTGGTCCACTCGCTCGTCGAGCAGATCGCGTACCGCGAGGGCGTCGGCGACAAGCTCGCGGAGGGGGTCCACCGCGCCCACGAGGAGTTCGGCGCGGCCGACTGGAGCGTCAAGGGCTTGGAGTTCCCCGGCCACGACGGGCGAACCCTCAACGGACAGGGGCTCGCGTTCGCGACGTCGAACCGCGGAGCCGACCACATGTACGGGGAGTTCTACCCGTACGAGTACCCGCTCGTCGGCAAGGAGGACGCGCTCGAGCCGAGCGGGCTGGACGGGAAGCCGCCGAAGATCGTCGCCAAGGAGAACCGCAACGCGGTCCTCGACTCCGCGGTGATCTGTAAGTTCTCGCGCGGCGTCGTCACGGACGACCGGCTCGCGCGCCTGCTCGACGCCGACTACGAAAACCTGATCCGCATGGGCGGGCGCGTCGTCGAGTTGGAACGGGCGTTCAACAACGCCCGCGGCTTCGACCGCGACGACGACACGCTGCCGTACGTGGACGCGATAGACGGCTTCGAGGCCGGGCTCTCGGAGTATTACGAGCTCCGCGGCTGGAACGACGACGGGACCGTGCCCGGCTACGCCGACGGCGACGTGCCGGCGGTCGCCGACGACTGATCGGCGTCGGTCCGACCCCGATCCCAACGGAACCCCCGAACGATGGTCGATCAGTCGGCGACGATCGACACGCCACGGAACTCGAACCGTGCGCCGTCGCCGTCGCGTTCGCGTCCCTCACCGCCCTTCTCGTGTTGCTCGCCGTCGGGCTCCGGATGGCTGTCGTCCGCGAGCGAGACCGACCAGCCGTGTGCCCGAGCGATCTCCGAGACGATCTTCAGCCCGAACCCGGTCCCGTCGGGGGCCGTCGTGACGCCCGCCTCGAACAGGTCCTCGCGGCGCGACGGGTCGACCCCTGGCCCGTCGTCGGCGACGTAGAACCCGTCCCCGTCCGGGAGCGCGCCGACGGTGACCCGAGCGTCCTCCTCCCCGTGTTCGACCGCGTTCCGGAACAGGTTCTCGAACACCTGCGCGAGCCGGCTCCGGTCGGCGCGGACCGTCATGTCGGTCGCCATCGAGAGCGTCGCCGCCCGGGTGTCGACGCTCGCCCAGCACTCCGCGGCGAGGTCGGTGAGCGGGACGGATTCGAGCTCGTCGACCTCGTCGCCCTGGCGTGCAAGGGTCAGCATGTCGTCGACGAGCGCGGCCATGCGGTCCAAGGCGTTGGCGACCGTCCTGAGCTCGTCGCTGTCGTGTGCCTCCCGCGCCAGGTCGAGGTTTCCGGCGGCGACGTTGAGCGGGTTCCGCAGGTCGTGGCTGACGAGGCTGGCGAACTCCTCCAAGCGGTCGCGCTCGTGTTTCACCTCCGCCTCCCGGGCGCGGAGCTGGCGCTCCCGCTCGATGCGGACGAACACCATCGTGACGGTCGCACCCCACAGCCGGGCGACCGTCCGGTCGGCCTCGTCGAACCCCTCCGGCTCCGTCGAGCCGACGGTCAACACGCCGTACCGGCCGAGCGGGACGTGGAGCTCGCTCCGGATCGGCGTCTCGGGGTTGTACCGGTCGGGGTCGCCGTGCGTGTCGGCGACGTATCGCGGGTCGCCGGCCTCGAAGACGTCCCACGCGATGCTCCCCGTGCCGGCCTCGAACGTCGGGTGGTCGCCGACGACGTCGACGGCCGCGTCGGTCCACGCGGCCGGGACGAGCGCGTCGACGTCGTCGTCGTACAGCCAGATCGCCGCGATCGGGAGCCCGAGGACGTCGTTGACGTAGTCGACGGCCGCCGCCGCGCCCAGCTCCCTGTCGGTCGTCTTCAACAGCTCCTGGGTGGCCTGGTGGAGCGCGGCGAGCGTTCGGGTCCGGCGGGTGAGCGCCGCCTCCCGTTCCCGCTCCTCGCGGACGTCGATCACGGTCGCGACGATCACCGTCTCGCCGTCGCGCTCGACGGGGCCGAGGCTGATCGTCACGGGGATCTCGGTGCCGTCGGCGCGGCGCGCGTACAGGTCCAAGCCCGTCCCCATCGGTCGGGGTTGGGGGTCGCGCATGTACGCCTCGCGCATGGCCGCGTGCGGCTCGCGGTCGGGCGCGTTGAGGAGCGTCTCGACCGAGTCGCCCTCCAGGTCGTCGGGGTCGTACCCCAACACCGCCTCGACGTGCCGGTTCGCGAACCGAACGGTCCCCGCGCCGTCGACGACGAGGACGGCGTCCGGAAGCGCGTCGAGCACTTCCCGGAGCGCTTCCATGGTCACTCTTCGCTCGCGTCGTGGACGTGCCCGCATTCGGGACAGCGGACCTCCTCGCCGCGGAGGTCGGCGGACGACTCGCGGACCTCGCGCATCACCGCCGAGATCCGGTCCTCCGCGTCGAGCTCGTCGGCGACCGCGAGGTCGACGCCCTCCACCTCGAGGAGGAACTTCGCCACCTCGGTCACCTCGTACATCATCTCGTCTACGTCCTCCGCCGTGAAGAAGCCGGACATCGCGCCGTAGAGGAACGTCGCGCCCGACTTCGTCACCTTCTCCTCGAAGGAGTAGCGGGCCTGGTTGACCGCCTGTGGGGTGTACGTGTCCGTCATGAACGGGACGAGCTCGGGGAGGTTCTCGCCGATCTTCGTCATCTCGACGCCCGTCTCCGTCCGGAAGTCAGCACAGAGCCGGGCGATCGCCCACTCCCGTGCCGTGACGTACGTCCGGTCGCGGAGGAACTCGTTGACGCGCTCGTAGCTCGCGCCGTCCATCTTCTTGAACCGCTCGTACTTGCGGACGTCCGGCGGGAGGTCGTTCGACGCGTCCGCGTCGACCGGCCCGTCGTCGGCGGGTGCGGTCGTCTCCCCGGTTTCGACGTTGCCGTCGGGTGCGGTCGTCTTCCCGGCCTCGGCGTCGGTCGACGCCGCAGTCGCTTCCGTCCCGTCCGAGGCCGTCGAGGGGTCGGTCACGTCCTGCCCCTCGTCCTCGTTCGAGGGCGTCGGCGCTTCCGCCTTCTCCTTCCCCTCCGCTTCTTCGGGCCGGTGCGCCGGGGGCTCGTCGTCGGAGGCGCCCGCCGCGGGGCCGGACTGGTCGCTCATGCACGCAGTGTTCCGACGCGCGGTCAAAAGGGTTGCCGGTCGGGGGCGACCCGACGCCGAACCCTTTTTACCACGCCGGTGGACGTGGGGTTCATGAAGGTACTCTGCGGGATCGGCGGCACCGACGACTCCCTGCGTGCGCTCGAGCGGAGCGTCGACCGGGCGGCCGTGGCCGACGACGACCTCACGATCGCCGTCCTCGACAACCCCGACTCGACCCGGACGCCGGACGACCTCGTCGAGCGGGCGGCGGCGGCGGTCGAGTCGGCCGGCATCGACGCCGAGGTCCGTCGCGTCGACGGCGATCCGGGGAGCCGGCTCATCGAGATCGCCGAGGACGAGGGGTTCGACGAGATCGTCCTCGGCGGCGGCCAGACCAGTCCCATGGGGAAGATCACGATCGGGTCGATCGCGGAGTTCGTCCTGTTGAACGCCAAGACGTCCGTGACGCTGGTGAGATGACGGGACGACGCTTCCCGGAGACGGTCGCCGGCGCGTTCCCCGACGTCCCGGTCCCGTTCGTCGACGCCGCCGGACGCGACGTCGAGATCCGCGCGTACGACGGCTCGGACGGGGCCCGCGAGGCGCTCGTGGCGATGTACGACTCGTTCGACCCCGCCGACCGCGCGCAGGGGATCCCGCCCGGCGGCGACGAGCGGATCCGCGAGTGGCTGGAGACGATCCTCGCCGCCGACTGCCTCAACGTGCTCGCGTGGTGTGGCGACGAGGTCGCCGGACACGCGACGCTCGTCCCGGACGACGAGGCGTACGAGCTCGCGATCTTCGTCCACCAGGACTACCAGGAGGCCGGCATCGGCACCCGCCTCATTAAGGGGCTCCTCGGGTACGGGCGGGCGGCCGGCGTCGAGAAGGTGTGGCTCACCGTCGAGCGCTGGAACCACGCCGCCGTGTCGCTGTACAAGAAGATCGGCTTCGAGACCTCCGACGCGGAGAGCTTCGAGATGGAGATGTCGCTGCGGTTGAACGAGTCGGCCGACGGCGAGGCGTAGCGTTCGAGCGGGGAGCCAGCGACGCTTTTAGCGCGTCCGGCGGGCGCGCCACGCGGAGGGTACGTGGTGGAGGGCGTTTGTCTCCGGTTTGAGGTGACGTCGTCCTCGCCCCTCACGCTCCGGCTGCTCGACCCGGCTCGCGACGAGCGACGTGGCGACCAGTCCGACGACGAGCACGAACGGGGCGCTCGTGGGTCCGTCGTCCGTGAACGCGGATCCGGCCGGCTCCTTAAAAACGGCTCCACTGAGATCGTCTGCGAGTGGGGTAGAAACGGTTGTTGAAGCGAGGGCGACGACGATCACGCCGAAAGGGACCGCCAAAGTCCCGCAAGCGAACCGCACCGCACCTCACACCTCCCCAGCCTCGTCGTGACGGCCTTAAAAGGCCGTCACGACTCCCTCGCGCTCCGTTCGCGCCCGACGGGCGCGAACGGGCGCGCCACCGCACCGCAGCTCTGCTGATAAACGACATCGACACCGAACACCGTCTCTTTTAAGCGGAAACGTGTCCAAAGAACACGGTTCTAACGGAGGATTGACACCTTAAAAACGAGGACGAGTGACCGAACGCCGAGGGGCCGGTCAGACGGAGAGGACGGGCTGGCTCGCGTAAAGGAGCACGTACTCCGCCGCCTTCTCGAGCACCTCCACGGGGCCGCCGGTGACCGGCTCGCGCGGGACGACGATGAAGTCCGCGTCCAGGTCCTCGGCGGTGTCGAGGACGACGCTGCCGGGGTGGACGGTCTTCACCTTCGTGGAGAAGCCGTACGCGATGGAGTTGCCGTGCGGGACGCCGGCGGCCTCCGCGCGCTCGATCACGGAGTCGGTGAACGACTCGGTGTCGTCGGCCACGTCGGCCTCGTCGATCGCGCCCGTCTCGATCGCCCGGACGACGTCCTCGCCGAGGACGTAGAGGGCGTGCACGCTCGCGTCGTACTCGTTGGCGACGGCGATGGCGTAGTCGACTGCCTCGTGTGACTCCTCGCTGCCGTCGACGGGCACGAGGACGAGGTCGATGTCGAGGTCGGTCATACCGGAGCAGTCGACGCCGGAGTTGAAAAACCCCGCTGTGTAACGGTTCTTCCCGATCCGGCGGTCAGTGACGGAACAGGTGGACCGCGTCGCCGTCGCGCAGGAGACAGAACGGCGCGCCGTCGGCGGCGGGGAACCGGGTCCCGACCCGCCGGGTCGTGAACAGCCGCGCGAACGGCTCCGCACACACCGGACAGGGGACGTCCCCCCGGTTCGCCCACAGGCGCGTCCGGCCGTCGTCCCGAAGCTGCTTGAGCGCGTGCCGGTGCTCGTGGACGTCGAAGCCGGTCATGGCTGGGGGTTCCCGCTCTTGCTTATAAACGTGTGGCTCCGCGTCTCACGCGTGGATCCGCGTGTCGGTTCCTCGCGTCCGCCGTCAACCGCCCCTGACCCATCGGCCCATCGTCCCATCGGCCTGCTACAGCTCGGCCTCGGCGAGCCCCTCGCGCGCGGCGTCCAAGGCCTCCGGGTCACCGGTCCGAACGTACTCCCCGACCGCGTCGGCGGCGTCGACGAGCGCGTCGGCGACCGCGGGGTCGACGTCCCCCTGTAGGGCTTCGACGCGGTTGGTCCGGTCGCGGAGCCGCTCGAGGAGCTCCCTGGCCGGGTCGATCCGGGAATGCGGGTCGTCCCCTTCGACCGTCACGGACCGGTCGTCGCGGTCGTCGCGGTTGCCGCGGTCGTCGCGGTCGTCGTGGTCGCCGCGGTCCTCGTCGGACGACAGCTCCTCGAGGAACGTGAGGAGGTCCTCCCGGTACGCCGACACCGACTGCGCCGCGGCCAGCCCGCGCGCGCCGTACAGCGCCGTCGGAACGTCGCCGGGCGCGGGGCGGTCACCGGCCTCGGCCCCGGCGAGCAGCGCGAGGAGGTACTCCCGGTCGGGGTCGGTCGGGTCGCGCAGCCGATCGTAGGCGTCGACCGCCTCCAACAGCTCCCGCGCCGCGAGGTACGTCGCGTCCAGCGGGCGGAGTTCGCCGCCCCGAACGAACCCCCGCTTGCGGACGTACGCTCGGAGGTCGCGTTTCAGTTCGTCGACGCCGCCCGACGGGAGCGTCCCGCGCGCCTCCCCGAACCGCGTGCGGTGGGCCGTGAGGTCGAGGTCGACGGGGGCGTCCGTGTGCGTCGTCCGGCCGCCGACCCCGACGCTCCGGAGGCTGTCACAGTCGGGGCAGGCGACGCTGCCCGTCCCGTAGTAGGACCACCGGGCCCCACAGTCCCGACACTCGCGTTCGCCGCGGACCTTCATACCACGGGGTTGTCCCCGTCCGCGCTAAAGGGCTGTGGGTCCACGCGAAGGAGTCGACCGATCCGGTCGCCGGCCCCGATCCGGTCGCCGGCCCCGATCCGGTCGCTGGCCCGATCCGGTCGCCGACCCCGCCGATCCCCAGCCGGGCTCGACCCCGATCCCCGGGCGCGGACTTTTATATCCGATCCCGAAGAACGCCCGCACATGACGTGGCACGCCGTCGACGCCGTCGACGACGCGGTCGGCGCGACTCGCCGGTTCCTCTTCCCGTTCAGCGTCGTCCGCTGGACGAAACTCGTCCTGCTCGTCCTCCTGATGGGCGGGGCGGGGGCGAACGTCTCGGTTCCGCCGCTCCCGGTCGGGGAACGCGCCGCCGAACGCCTCGATGCCGACGGGCTCGCGGGCGTCGCGACGGACCCGTTCGCGGGCGTCTCACCGAGTATCGTCGCCGGCATCGTCGCCGCGACCGTCGCCCTCGCGATCGTGTTCTCGGTGGCGTCGCTGTCGCTCCGGCTCGTCTTCTACGACGCGCTCCGGACGAACGAGGTCCGACTGCGTGGACCGTTCGTCCGCCGGCTCCGACAGGCGGCCGGTCTCTTCGCCTTCTCGCTCGGCCTCGGGCTCCTGCTCGGCGGGCCGTTCGCGCTCGCGGCGGCGGCGAGCGAGCGGTCGCTCGTCGGGGTCGAGACGCTGCCGCCCGCGGCGATCGCGGCCCTCGCGCTCTGCGGGGCCGTCCTCGTCGTCGCCGTGCTGGCGGCGCTCCGGGCGACCTACGAGTTCGTCGTCCCGGTGATGGTGCGCCGCGACGACGGCGTCATCGCCGCGTGGCGGCGCTTCTGGCCGACGCTACGGGCGTCGTGGACCGGTTTCCTCGTCTACCTCGTCGTCCACTTCTTCCTCGCGCTCGGCGTCGCGATCGCGGAGACGGTCGTCCTCCTCGTGGTCGGCGGCACCGTGCTCGTGCTCGCGGCCGTCGCGCTCGTCGTCGCCGCCGGTCTGCTCGGCGGGCTCGCGGCGCTCACGGGGACCGCTGCGGGGATCGCCGCGACGGTCGCCGTGGCGCTCGTCGCGGTCACGACGCTCCTCGTCGTCCTGTTGCCCGTCCGGCTGTTGACCCGCACGTACCTCGTCGCCTACGAGGTCGCCACGCTCGGCGGGATCGACCCCGACCTCGCCCTGCTGGCTCCCGCGATCGACCCGACGACGGAGGCGGTGGCGGACGGATCGACGACGGACGAATCGACGACGGACGGATCGACGACGGACGGATCGACGACGGACGGGCCGTGACGGCGAGTCGACCCCTCACGACGGATCGTGGACCGACGCCGGCGGAGCGGACGACGGAGATGACAACGAAGCGGCGTGAAACCGGAAGAATCGGCGGCGGTGTTCGACGATCGTCGTCGGTAACGATCGACGGGTTCGGATAGCTTTTTACCCTCTTCGTGAAACGCGTAACACATGGGACTAGACGACGACGCGAGGGAGTATCACCGGCGGGACCCGCCGGGGAAGATCGAGATCTCGACGACGAAGCCGACGAACACGCAGCGTGACCTCTCGCTCGCCTACTCGCCGGGCGTCGCGGCCCCGTGTCTCGACATCGCCGAGGACCCGGAGGCGGCGTTCGAGTACACGGCGAAGGGGAACCTCGTCGCCGTCGTCTCGAACGGGTCGGCCGTGCTCGGGCTCGGCGACATCGGTGCGCAGGCGTCGAAACCCGTCATGGAGGGGAAGGGCGTGCTGTTCAAGCGCTTCGCCGACATCGACGTGTTCGACATCGAGCTCGACATCGACGAGGTCGAGCCGTTCTGTACGGCCGTCTCCGCGATGGAGCCGACGTTCGGCGGGATCAACCTCGAGGACATCAAGGCCCCCGAGTGTTTCGAGATCGAGGAGCGCCTCCGCGAGGAGATGGACATCCCCGTCTTCCACGACGACCAGCACGGCACCGCGATCATCTCCGGTGCGGCGCTTCTCAACGCGGCCGACGTCGTCGACAAGGAGCTCGCCGACCTCGAGATCGTCTTCTCCGGCGCGGGCGCGTCGGCGCTCGCCAGCGCGCGGTTTTACGTCTCGCTCGGCGTGAAGCCCGAGAACATCACGATGTGTGACTCCTCGGGGATCATCACGACCGCCCGCGCCGACGCGGGCGAGGTCAACGAGTACAAACGCGACTTCGCGCGCGACGTCGAGGGCGGCGACCTCGCGGACGCGATCGCTGGCGCGGACGTCTTCGTCGGCCTCTCGGTCGGCGGGATCGTCTCCCAGGAGATGGTCCGGTCGATGGCCGACGACCCGATCATCTTCGCGATGGCGAACCCGGACCCCGAGATCACCTACGAGGACGCCAAGTCCGCCCGCGACGACACCGTGATCATGGCGACGGGCCGCTCGGACTACCCGAACATGGTGAACAACGTGCTGGGCTTCCCGTTCCTCTTCCGGGGCGCGCTCGACGTGCGCGCGACCGAGATCAACGAGGAGATGAAGACCGCCGCCGCCGAGGCGCTCGCGGAACTCGCCCGCAAGGACGTCCCTGACGCGGTCGTGAAGGCGTACGGCGACGACCCGCTCCAGTTCGGCCCCGACTACGTGATCCCGAAGCCGCTCGACCCGCGCGTGCTGTTCGAGGTCGCCCCGAAGGTCGCCGAGGCCGCGATGGACTCCGGCTGTGCGCGGAGCGAGATCGACGCGGAACGGTACCGCGAGCGGCTCGAGGCCCGGCTCGGCAAGTCCCGCGAGATGATGCGCGTCGTGTTGAACAAGGCGAAAAGCGACCCGAAACGGATCGCGCTCGCGGAGGGGACCGACGAGAAGATGATCCGCGCCGCCTACCAGATCGCCGAACAGGGGATCGCGGAGCCCGTCCTTCTCGGCGACGCGGAGTCCATCCGGGGGACCGCCCGCCGGCTCGGGCTCACGTTCGACCCCGAGATCGTCGACCCCGACGAGCGGGACGTCACCGCCTACGGCGATCAGCTCTACGACCTCCGCAAGCGGAAGGGCATCACCCGCCGGGAGGCCGGCGAGCTCGTCCAGCGTGACACGAACTACCTCGGGAGCGTGATGGTGAAAGCCGGCGACGCCGACGCGCTGTTGACCGGACTCACCCACCACTACCCGTCCGCGCTCCGGCCGCCGCTACAGGTGATCGGGTCGGCCGAGGACACCGACACGGTCGCCGGCGTCTACATGCTGACGTTCAAGAACCGGGTCGTCTTCTGTGCGGACACCACGGTCAATCAGGACCCGGATGCAGAAACCCTCGCGGAGATCACCCGCCACACCGCGGAGCTCGCGCGCCGGTTCAACGTCGAGCCGCGCGCCGCGATGCTGTCGTACTCGAACTTCGGCAGCGTCGACAACGCGGGGACGCGGCAGTCGCGCGACGCGGTGTCGCTGCTCCACGACGACCCGGCGGTCGACTTCCCGGTCGACGGCGAGATGCAGGCCGACACCGCGGTCGTCGAGGAGATCCTCACGGGGACCTACGACTTCTCCGACCTCGACGAGGCGGCGAACGTCCTCGTCTTCCCGAACCTCGAGTCCGGCAACATCGGGTACAAGCTCCTCCAGCGGCTCGGCGGGGCCGAGGCCATCGGGCCGATGCTCGTCGGGATGGACGAGCCCGTCCACGTCCTCCAGCGCGGCGACGAAGTGAAGGACATCGTCAACCTCGCGGGCGTCGCCGTCGTCGACGCACAGGAATAAGCGGCGCTCGGGCTCTCCGAGGAGTCCTCGACTCGGAACCCGCGATCGAACCTCAGAACCCGCGCTCGAACTCGAGCGGCTCGGACACGGTGTAGTACGGACCGCCCAGCCGCCCGACGGTGTCGACCTTTCGGGAGTCGATCTTCCCGTCGGTCAACACGTCCTCGTCGACGTGGTAGTGACGGACGTCGCCGAGGATCATCACCTTGTCGTACACCTCGATCGCGTCGTAGAGGGTACACTCCATCGTGACGACGGCGTCGGCCACCCGCGGCGGATCGATGTGTCGGCAGTCCGCCCGCTCGACGCCCGCGGCCTCGAACTCGCTCTCGTCGGGGGCGAGCCGCTCGGAGGTCCGGTCCATCCGCTCGATGAACGCCTCGGTGACGACGTTCACGGCGAACTCCTCGGTGTCCACCGCGTTCCGGGCCGTGTCCTTCATCCGTCCGGACGCCTCGCTCGGCGAGTTGAACACGAGAACCGGCTGGCTCGACCCGACGTAGTTGTACGAGCTGAACGGCGCGAGGTTCTCGTTGCCGTCGGCGTCGACCGTGCTTATCCAGGCGATCGGTCGTGGAGTGACGGCGGTCTTGATCAGCCGCGCGTTCTCGTCGCGGTCCAGGGTGTCGGCGCTGAGTTCGGGCATCGTGACCCGGGGTTGGACGGACCGACGCTAAAAGGTCGCCCTTCAGGCAGGGAACCGCCGGGAATCGCCTCGAATCGTCCCGACCCGTTTCGACCCGTTTCGACTCATTTCGACTCGTCTCGACTCATCTCGAATCGCCGCCGGGAGGCTCCCGCTCGGTCAGGGGTGGAACTCGTCCTCGTACTCCTCCTCGTCGTCCCCCTCGTCGGGCGGCACGAGGTGGCCGGTAAGCAGGAAGCTCACGACGAACAGCACGATGAAGCCGACCCCGACGGCGGCGGTCGTCCGGACGACGAACGGCCACTCCATCCAGAGGAAGTAGCGGTCCGCGATCATCATGGCGACGATCGCGACGACGATCGCCTTCTGCTCGTCGGTCGGGTTCGTCACAACCTGTTTGAGGTCGGCTTTGATCTCCGCGAGGAGTCCGGCCATGGTCAGCGTTCCTCCTCGTCGCGAATGACGCGGCGGACCCGCGCGAGCCCCTCCTCGAGCTCCGCCGTCGGGAGGCCGAACCCGATCCGGAACCGGCCGGGATAGCCGAACAACCCGCCCGGCGCGAGCACGACGCTCGCCTCCTCGGCGACGGTTCGACAGAACGCCTCCGCGTCCGCGAAGCCGTCCGGCACCGTCACGAAGCCGTTGACGCCCACCGGCTCGTACCAGTCGAGCCCCATCCGGTCGATCCAGTCGACGACCAGCGTGCGGTGTTCGTGCGCGAGGTCGCGGTTCTCCTGGAGGATCCGCCGTTCGCGCCGCCCGAGCGCCTGCTTCGCGACGTGCTGATCGATCAGCCCCGGCGAGATGGTGGTGTAGTCCTTCCACTCCCAGGCGCGCTCGACGACGGGCTCGGGGCCGGCCAGCCAGCCGAACCGCAGCCCCGCGAGCCCGTACGCCTTGGTGAGACTCGTCGTCGAGATCCCGTGGCTCCCGAAGCTCGCGACCGGCGGCAGCGGGTCCTCAGCGAGCAGGCGGTACACCTCGTCACACAGCAGGTACGCGTCGTGCTCGACGGCGACGTCGTACACCGCGCGCATGACCGTCTCGTCGTGGTACCGGCCGGTCGGGTTGTTGGGGTTGTTGACGACGATGACGGCGGTGTCGTCGCGGACCGCCTCGGCGACCGCGTCCGGATCGAGCGTCCACGTGGGCTCCTCGAGCTCGACGCGCGTCACCTCGCCGAACGCCGCCGGGACCGCGTGCAGGGCCTGATACGTCGGGGTGACGACGACGGCGTGCGAGCCGGAGCCGGTGGTGGACCCTTCGCCACCCGGTGCGGCGTCGCTCGCGAGCAGCGCGAGGAACGCGAGGAAGTTCGCCTCCTGTGTGCCACACGTGAACAGCACCTCGTCGGCGCTGCGTCCGTATCGCTCGCCGACGTCGGCCCGGAGCTTCGGGTCGCCGTTCGTCGGGATGACGTAACCGAGCGCCCCCGGGTCGAGGTCGAACCGGTCGGCCTCGAGCGACCGGATCCCGCTTTCGGCCAGCATGACGTCGGCCTCGTGTTCGTACTCCGCGAACCAGCGTTCGAGGCCGAACGGCTCGATGTGCATACCGAACGTCCGGGTGGCGACAGGTTAGATGCTACGGTCCCGCTCGAAGCGTCGGTCGCCGATCGACGGTCGACCGTCGTCCCGAGCCCGGCCGAACGAGGACTACTGGAGCCCTTCGAACTCCGCCGCAGACACGAGCGCCGCGACGTCGTCGAGCTCGAGCGTTTCGAGCACCGCGGCCGCGTCGCCGTCGACCAACAGCGCCCCCGCCTGGACGCTGCTGTCCGCCACGGCGAGCCCGTCGATGTCCACCACGTGCTCCTCGACGGCGGCGGTCGCGCCCTCCAACGCCTCGAGCTGGGCCTCCTGGAACTCGGCCTGCGCCTCCTCCTGATCGATCTCCTCGTCCTGCAGCCGCTCCTGGATGTCGGCCTCCCGTTCCGCCATCCGATCGTCGATGTCGACCGCGACCGTGGCGGCGGCCTCGCCGCTCGGGGTCGTCCCGCTCGTGTCATCGTCGCCCTCCCCGTCACCGGAGGCGGGGGCGTCCTCCCCGCCGTCGGTAGGCGCGTCCTCGTCCCCATCGAGCGCGCTACAGCCGGCGAGCGAGAGGGCGGTGCCGGTCGCTGCGACCTCCAGTACGCGTCGTCGCGGTGTCTCGACCATACCTGGGCTTCGAGCGCGGAGACAAGGGCCTTGTGTTGTTTCCCACGCGCCCGGAGCCGGGCGCTCGGACTCTCGGACTCCCGGGATCCCGCGGGATCCGCCTCTCTGTGTCCCGTCGGTCCGATCCTCCGAACCCCGTCGGTCCGTCCCCTCGTATCCCGTCGACACCGACTCGTTCACGATCGTGTCCTCCCGACGATCGAGCGGCTCACGAAGGACGGCCCGAACAGGAGACGTTACCGGGGGAAGCGGGACGCCGTCCGGTCGACGCCTCGGCGGGACCACTCACGAGACGCGATCACGACCGGCGTGGGCTATCATTACAACTATCATACCAATTCACTCGGATCACCACTTTTCGGAGCGAACGGATCCGTTCTCGTCGGCCGTGAAAAGTCGTATAGAACCATTACCGGCTCGTTCGAAAATCGGTTACGAGAATGAAAAACGCGTGATAAGTTTCCCAGGGGTTAAGTAACCGTTCGTCGAGGCTCACCTAATGGTACCTGGAATCGCCGTCCTCCATGTGGACGATGAGCCGGATTTCAGCGATCTGGTGGAGATCTACTTGGAGCGAGAGTGCGACGAGATCGAAGTCACGGCCGAGTCCGACAGCACGGCGGTCCTCGATCTGCTGGAGACACACGAGTTCGACTGTATCGTCTCCGACTTCGACATGCCGTCGCTGAACGGTGTCGAGCTTTTGAAACGACTCCGAGAGGAGGGACACACGCTCCCGTTTATCCTCTACACCGGGAAGGGCTCCGAAGAAGTGGCGAGCGAAGCGATCTCCGCCGGCGTCGATGACTACCTCCAGAAGCGGACGAATACGGAGCAGTACACGCTGCTCACCGCTCGCATCCGAAACCTCGTCTCGAAACACCGCGCGGAGACGGAGGTCGAACGTATGCGACGCTACTACGAGAAGGTCCTCCAACGCTCTTCGGACTACGTCATGATCCTCGACCGGGACGCGAACCTCGAGTACATCTCGCCGGCGGTCAAGCGTGTGATCGGATACACCGCCTCGGAGATCACACGCCGGGACGTGTTCGACTTCGCCGTCGATGCGGACCGAACGCGTGCTCGGGAGTTCTTTCAGAGAGTCGTCGCTCGGTCGGGTGAGGAACTCACGACGCGGCTCCGCGTACATCACGCGGACGGCTCCTCACGGTGGATCGAGTTGCGAGCACGCGACCTCACGACGGACCCGATCATACGAGGCGTTATCGTCAACGCGCGGGACGTCACGGAGAGCGTGGAAGACCTGCAGTGTAACGAATCGATCATCGAAAACCTCCCCGGATACGTCTACCGCCATCACGACGAGGAGGGCTGGCCACTGGAGTTCGTCAGGGGCAGCGCCGAACGGGTTACCGGCTACACCACCGAGGAACTCGAGAACGAAGTCGTGGACGCGGAGGACATCATCTATCCGGACGACAGGGACCTCGTCCGCGAGATAATCGTCGACTGCATACGGTCAAACGAGCGATTCGACGAGACGTACCGCATCATCACGAAGCGCGGTGACGTCGAGTGGATCCGGGACCAAGGCCACGTGATCGACGACCCGCTGACCGGGGAGCAGTACCTCGACGGCTTCATTAATACGTGTGAAAAGCCCAGGCCACAGCCGCCGTAGGGGGTAACAGGGAGTGCTGTATCGACCGGTTTGCGAGTGAGTCGCCGGTCCGTACTGTGAACCGACACGGGGTCATACTTCGAGACTCTCGCTTTCGTTGTGACTGGGAACGTGAATAATGTCGTGAGTGGCCGGGGTGGGCTCCACACATGGTGTTTACATGCGCAGTAATATACTCTCCATGAATGACCGATCAGCCGGGGAACGCGATCGATCGCAACGTCGAGATCGAAGGAGGATTTCGTTGACGCCAAGATCATAGATATCATCGTCGTCCCGGGTTGTCGTGTCGTGTGCGGACATCGGACTTCGACGTGTACTTCGAAACCATAGAAATAGGACGTCGAACTTTCGGAGATGACTTCGCGAGTCCGGACGTAATTAATTTAAAAATAAAGTCATATCTACTCATATACATTTGATAAGAACCGTAGATGGTATTTTCAAGGATATAGAATGGGTAAGGCCACCGAATACGGGCCATAATTCCTTCGCATGGGCGTAAATAAGACGGCGATATTTTCTGTTTCAGGCGAGGTCTGATGCGTTTTCACTCATTAGGAATGCATTATTGGCAGACATGTTTATGAGGTATGGTGTTTTTACTGCCTTTGTCTCATCTCGAATGGGAAGCACATATATCCGACATCGATCCCGGTCGTATCGCCTCTCACACACTCTGCGTTCGACGATGCAGGCCAGCAGTGTGGGTGTGCAGTGTACTTTGAACCGATCTTCCTTCGCGAGCGCGCACAAGCGCACTACGCATGGTGACGACGGATCGGTTGAGCACAGCGTGGAGTAACACGATAGCATGACGGACACACGCATACGAGTGCAGGCAGTACTGTTCGCCGTGATCATGGTCGTTTCCATGGTCGCGGTTGGAGCTGGCGGCATCGCCGCCGAGGAGACGTCGTCGAATGGAGTCATTGAGGTTGAGACGGCAGATGAACTTCGAGATGCCGCAGCGGGTGAAGAGGTAGACGGCCAAACAGCAAGTTCCGAGACTCCTATCGAGATCGTCGGTGACATCACGCTCACCCAAGATGACATCTCCGTTGAGGCTGCGGACGTGACGATCACGAGCGATGATACCGATCGGACGGTCAAGTACCAGCCCAATAGCGAATCCTCGGACAAGGTCTTCCGAGTCAACGCGGACAACGTGGAGATTCAGGACATCGAAGTGAAGCGAATCGCCGCAGACGATCGCGGCGAAGATGCCACGTCATTCGCACACGGGATCGTTATTCGAGACAGAGCCGGTGATGAAATCTCCGGTGTTTCCATCGAGAACGTCGACGTCGTCGGTGAAGGTTTCGACGATCAGAACAATCGGGGTGTACAGGTTCTCGACGGCACGGACAATGAGGCCGCTGATGCGTCCGATATCAGCGTCACGGATTCAACTGTCGAGGGCTTTGACGGTGGCTTTTCTGCCGGAGCAGCCTACGGAGGAACGATCACCGATGTTTCCATTACAGATAACGACCTGATAGATGGAAATTCGGTCGGTGTGGACGTCTCTACTGCCGCACTTGATGGTAGTAGCGGCGGTTTCTTCGGCGATGCAGGGATCACGGTCATCAACAACGAGTTTGGTGATTTCGATGGTGAAGACCAGGCACCTATGGTCGAGATCGCGCCTGAGGATGAAGATCCAAGCGTCCTCAATTTCCGTGAGACGTTCGAAGGGAATGACTTCGAAGGCGCAGCTGTCGCGTTTGAGTTTGATAGCGATATCGGCGCACAGTCGTATACTGCTGAAAAACTCCCGGACGTTGATGCGACCTTCGCCAGCATCACCTCCGACATTCAGTCCTCCGTCGACATTGCGGAAGGCGGAAACACTGTCGAAGTTGCTCCTGGAACCTACGACGAGGATATGTTGGTTGTCGGTGACGAAAAGGAGGGGCTTCTGATCAGCTCTCAGGCAAGGCCTGAGGAGACACTCATCGACACTGAAGCCGGTGTCGACCTTAGAGCCGAAGATGCGAGGATCGAAGGCTTTGAGATCGATACTGAAGACGCAGAGTTCACCGTGTTCGCTGATGCACCTGGTGTTGAAATCGTAGACAACGTCATCAACTCCGGCACTGGCCAAGATGCGAACGGCGTTCTGGTAAACGTCGATGACGTCGTCATCGAAGACAACGAAATTACTGGTGCTGAGGCCGGTGATCGCGGTGGCGATATTAACATCGAAACAGAGACCCCGGATATTGTAGACTACCCGATCACGGTTAATGGCGAGGAGTTTGCTGACGGCGAAACAGCCGAAGCCAGTCAGAAGCTCTTCGACGACAACACCGAGATAGGCGTGGTACAGATCGGTGACGAAGAGTTCCTTGAGTCTGGCGAGGTCGACGGTGCGCCTGTCGTAAACGTCAATCAAAAAGAAGGATTTGACACCATCCAAGCTGCAGTCGACGCAGCCAGCGACGGCGACACGATCGAACTCGCTGCTGGAGAAACCTTCGAGGACGACGATATCCGTCTGAACACGGATGAGATCACGCTCACGTCCACTGACACAGAAGACGTAGCAGAGATTCAGAGTGACACAGCTGAGGGCGACATCCTGAAAGTCGAGAATGATGGAATTACCGTCGAGAACGTCGATATCACCGTGACCGAAGATGGTCAGGGTGCGATTGACGACAGCGGCGGTGCCGACTTCACGCTTGAGGAGAGCACGGTTGCATACGATGCTGATCCGGAAGAGAGGCCCACCTCAACCGTGAACTTCGCCCAGAATGGTGCGACAGTCGTCGGCTCCGAAGTGGAGGGTCAGATCCGCGTGAACGCTGATGCGGACTTCACTGCGATAGATAACGAACTCGACCAGATCAACCACAACGCTGACAACTCAGAGATTCGTGATAACGAGTTCAACCCCGAAGGGACGAACTCCGGAATTACCCACAATGCCGATCACGTCGAGATTGTAAACAACGCCTTTAGCGGCGAGCAAGTGGGTGTGTTCCTCCGCGGTGACGGTAACGAGGTTCGTGACAACACCTTCGAGGACATGTCCGGTGAAGTGGTAGCCGGTGGTGAACAGCAGACAGTCCAAGGCGTGACCGTCCTCGCCGGGACGAACAACGACATCGAAGACAACGAGTTCGATAACGTTGCACGCGGACTCGTGGTCTTCAGCCCCGAAACCGAGACTGGGGACATCGAAAATAACGATTTCCTTGGTGGTGACAATACCGAAACGTACGTTGAAGATCCAGACGAGAACCTCAACCTCGATGACGTGGTAGATAACAACGAGTTTGACCCGGGTGCGGTAGTTGAGGAGAACCAGGTCGTTGTCGGAGGACCGGCCGAGCCCGAGCTGAGCAACCTCAACATCGCTGGCGACGGTGACGACGCGACGATCACGGAGGGTGACGACGAGTCCATTGAGGTCGACGTCGAGAACGTCGGTGACGAAGCGGATCGGTTCTACCTCACGCTCGAGATCGGGGATGAGGTGGAATCTGAGGAAGGTATCGATGTAGATGCTGGTGACACGGAAACGCTCACTTTCGATGGCGTGACTGACGGCCTTGGCGCACAAGATGAGGCTTACACAGTCAGCGTACAAGACAGCGATGAGGTAGGTAGCGAGCTCACTGGTGAGCTGACCGTTGAAGAGGCGCCTGAGCCGGCTGAGCCCGCACTGAGCAACCTCGATATCGCCGGCGACGGTGACGACGCGACGATCACGGAGGGCGACGACGAGCCCATCACGGTCGACGTCGAGAACGTCGGTGACGAAGAAGGAACGTTCGTCATCGAGCTCGAGATCGGTGGAGAAGTCACTGAGAGTGAAAACACCGGAACGCTCGAGGGTGGCGAAACCGAGACAGTCACGTTCGAGGATGTCACTGGCGACCTCGACGCAGATGAGTACAGCGTCACTGTCACTGCTGATGACGATCCCACGGAACTCACCGGCGACCTGACTGTCGAAGAGGCAGACGAGGTGCCCGAGGTCGGCATCAAGCACGCAGAAACCTCTGCCGGGTCGACTGGCACTACGGATGGCGATGATCTCGTCATCAGCGAGGTTCTGAGCGCTGCGCCCGACGGACAGGATACGATCGAGTTCGGTAGCGACGCCGACCGCACGATCGAAATCCGCAACACGGAGACCGATATGAGTGTCGAGATCATCCCTGAAGCGGACGAAGGGACCTACGACGTTGATCGCATCCGGCTTGACGTCTACGACGGCACTGGAGAGCTTACTCCTGAAGATGCCGACCCGGACGTCAGCCTTACGATTCCTGAAGAGGAAGATGATGGAACAATCAACCGGACAAACGAGCGCCTGAACGTCACGCTGGAGGGTGATGACGACGTCTTCACCTCCAGTGATGGGACCTTCACTGAGTTCGAGCTCGAGCTCGTCGATGACGGTACCGTCGTCGATACGAGCGACGAGCGATTCATCGGGGTCGGCTACGTCGGCGGGATCGAGCAGGATAGCACCGAAGACGAAGTCACGGTGACGATCCCGCGCGATGACGAAGTCGATGAGGACTGGTTCGTTCAGTTCGGTATTGCTGATCTCGACTTCGAGACTGAAGTCGAGCACAGCGACGATGATGACGTCTTCGAGTTCACGATCGACGTCTCCGATATCGAAGACGGTGAGTACACCCCGCGACTGGAGATGTACGAGACTGAAGATGCGCCACTCGGTGAACGCATCATCAACGTCTTCGACGTGGATGGCTTCCAGGTTGGTGAAGACGAAGATGTCGTCGACGTCGACATCGACCTCGACGTACAACCCGACCTGGTGAGCACGCAGACGCCGCTCGAAGTCACCACCGAGATCTCCGAGGGCGACGTTGAGTCCGCACAGGTCTCGATCGTCGACGCTGACGGCGACGTCGTCGCCAGCGCCGATGCGAGCGGTGCCATCAACGAGGAGATCGAACTGTTCTGGGCCGCCACCGACGGTGAAAACGACCCAGTCGCGGACGGTGAGTACTCCGTCGAAGTGACGGCAACGACTGACGACGGCGACGAGGTCACGGCCGAGTCCGACCCGTTCGAGGTCGACAACTCCCCACCGGAGGTCGATGACATCGAGCTTGACACGGACCTGACGAACGATGAGGTCACGGTCAGTGCGGACGTCTCGGGCGTCAACAGCGACGTTACGGACGTCCAACTCGGCCTGAGCGCAACGTTCGCCGCCTTCACCGTCACCGAGCCCGCAGCGGGCGGCGAGACTGAAGGCGAGGTCGAAGCGACGATCGATGCGGATGACGTCGTCGCTGACGGCGACTACTCCGCAATCGTCGTTGCGACTGACGCCGCCGGCAACGAACAGGAAGTCGGGGACGGCCTCGTGACGATCGACACGTCCGCACCCGAGATCCAGCCGCGCGTGACGGACCTCGGTGAGGACGATGCGACGCTGGAGATCGAGGCTGACGAGGACGTCACGATCGAGGAGCTCGACATTGAAGCAGCTGCTGGCGAGGATACGGAGGACCGCTTCACCGAGGACCCGCCGAGCGAACTCACTGACGAGTTCGAGATCGAGTTCGACGGAGCGACCGTCAATGAGGAAGACACCACGTTCACGATCGACGTGGTTGCAGAGGATGAAGCAGGCAACGAGGACACCTACCAGCTGACATCGTCGATCACCGGCTACGAACTCGAGGACGGTGAGGCGACGGTCGAGCCGGAGTCGACTGACGGGGTGTTCGACCTGAGCGCCGACGACGACGCCGACGGTGAACGCAGCGCGGCCGTCGGCCAGACGTCCAGCGCGCCCGCTGGAACGTCCGTGGATGCCGACCAGATCGCGGAGGAGTTCATCGACGTCGCTGACATCGGTCTTGAGGAAGAAGAGCTCGAGGACGCGACGGTTCGCGTCCCGCTCGAGGACATCGACATTGAGGCCCTCGACGATGATGAGGACTTCGACGAGGAGGACCTCGTCTTCTTCTACTCACCCGAGGGTGAGGAGGACTACGAGGTGCTCGAACCGGAGATCGTCGATGACGAGCTCGTCGTCGACGTCGATGGCTTCAGCCAGCTCGCACCCGGTGGCGTGGACGACCAGCCACCGTCGCTCGGCGAAACGACCATCGACCCCGGCACCGAGCTCGAGGTTGATGACGGAGCCGTGACGCTCACGTTCGAGTACTCGCCCGTCATCTCCGACATCGACGTGTCGGCGACGACCGTCGATGCCGACGTGGATAACGCGCGAACGGACGTGCAGATCACGAGCGAGGGTACCGAGGTTACCGTTAGTGACCTCCAGCCCGACGAGACGTTCGACGTCGAGCTGACGGTCGTCGACGAGGCAGGCAACGAGGTCACGACGACAGAGACGTTGTCGGTTGCTGACATCGAAGAGGAAGAAGAAGAAGAGGAGACGACCGCTCGTAGTGGTGGTGGCGGTGGTGGTGGTGCAGCCAGCCTCACCGCACCTGACGGCACGTCCGTCGCTGATAGCATGCGACAGACGGTGTCTGACTTCAACCAGAACATCGATGGCACGACCGTCGTGCTCCCGCAGACTGCGCTCGACTCGATCGCGTTCGCAGAGGGTGGCCTCAGCGGCGACGTCGATGTGTTCGAGCTTGACGCGCTACCGGAGTACGCACCCGGACTCGATGACGGCCAGCCGTTCGTGTCTGGCTTCGTCATCGAGCTGGACGACGAACTGACCGAGGAGTCGGCCACGCTAACGGCGACTATCCCGGCCGAGCAGGTCGAGGATGCTGGCGCTGATGCGGATGACCTGGTCATCCTGCGCGTTGCTGGTGACGACTACGAGCAACTCGAGACGACCGTTGAGTCGAACGGGGAGCTCACTGTCTCCGCAGAGACGCCTGGCTTCTCAACGTTCATCGTGACGACCGGCGAGTCAGCTGAAGAGGTCGAAGAGACGCCGGAGGACACGCCGGAGGATACACCTGAAGAGACGCCGGAGGATACACCTGAGGAGATGCCCGAAGACACGCCAGAAGACGTTGACGAGCCCACGGATGACGACACGCCCGGCTTCGGTGCTGTCGCTGCACTCGTCGCACTGCTGGCTGCAGCACTCCTCGCAACCCGACGGCGAACGCAACTCTGACACGAGCGCCCGCACGCGCGTGCCGTGACGCACGCACCGGTCGCGGTAACCGGTGACATCATTTCGGTTGCGGCTTTTTTATGGACGATCGCTAACTCTACGAATTCTCTGTGGCCGCCGTTCTGAGATGCTGTGGAGTCGAACCGACGAGTGCGAGGCAAAACGTCCACCTGCGTCGTGAAAATATACTTTGATAAGCAAGCAGACAACACTCTCCACGAAATGCAGGCGGTTATGACTATCACCGACATGACTGACTAGATCAAGACTGCGGCACCACACGATCATACCTCAAAATATCCCGTTTGGTCTCGGAACCGGCGTCAAACGGTGAGTACAACCACCGGCGACCGGGACGCTATCGCTCGAGCAGATCGTATTCTCGGACCTTCGCAGGTTGTTCTGTCGACTGTGCCGACTGATGGGCTCTGTGTTGTCCGATCATCAGTGTAGACGAGGTCGGTGACGCACTCCTATCGCTGGTGTAACCGCGTGAGTCGCTCAGTGTTCGGCGTGTTGTGCGCGGCATCGCCTCCGCTGGTACTTTGCAGAAACAAGGCTGTCGAACCCTACGATTCGATAGCGAACACACTCTATCTCGAAATCTGAAGTATGGCCGGGGTGGGCTCCGAACCCACGATCTCCGCATGTCCCAGGTCCGAGGCTCGGCGGAGCCACGGGAAGGACGCGGACGCTTCCAAGGCAGCGTACCGCACCGAATCTCTGAACCCTATGAGTGCGGCGCTATGTCCAGCTAAGCCACCCGGCCTCACCGTTACGTACCGCGATGACACTCTTTAACCTTCTCATCCGCCGCACCATTGCTACCCGATACCACGTTCGACGTCATCGCTCGTGAGAACCGGACCCCGCGGATTTATGCCGGACGGGGCGAATCCACGGGCAATGAGCCTTCCCGAACGACTCGCGGGGGCGGTCGACGACGAGGACGTCGTCGCCCGGGTCCCGCTCGGCGGCGACGACGTGCTCGTCGTCACGCCGACCCGAACGCTCGTCTATCGGGCCGAGGGGCTGCTCTCGGACGAGACGGTCGAGGAGTACGGTCACGACGCCGAACGGATCGACGTCTCGAAGGGTCGCCGCAAGTCGAAGCTCACCCTGAGCTACGGTCTCGACGGCGACGAGACGGTCACGATCCCCACCAAGCGACTGGACGACGCCCTCCATCCCGTGCTCGCCGGGGTCCTCTCGGGCGTCGGGGTCACGGAGCCCGGCGAGTCGGTCGTGCGGACGTTCCGGTTCTCCGAGCTCACCCTCGTCGTCACCAGCCATCGGCTGGTCAAACACATCGGGTCGGCCGTGTGGGACGGCGACTTCGAGGAGTTCCCGTACGCGGACCTCACCGGGCTCGACTTCGAGGAGGGGACCGTCGCGACGTCCGTCGTCCTCACCCACGACGGGCGCTCCGAGCGGTTCAAGGCCCCCAACGAGTCGGCCCGCGCGGTTCGGGAGACGCTTACCGACGCGGTCTGTGAGTTCCACGGGGTCGACAGCGTCGAGGAGTTCCGGATCGTCGCCGCGGAGGCCGCTGAGGCGGCCGGAGCCGACGCGTCGGGCGGCGGATCGGGCGGGACGACGGACTTCGGCGACGGACCGGACCCGCTGTCGGCGTCCCCGGTCTCCGACGCCGAGGCCGAGGCGGGGGCCGACGCGGGACCCGGCCCCGCGGAAGCGTCCGGAGCCGACCCTCTCGCCGGGAGCGGCCGATCGGCCGCGGCCGGATCGAACGAGGGGATGAGCGTCGCGGACGCCGCGACCGGATCGGTCGAGCCGGACGACCCGCTCGCGGGCGATCCCGGGGGCGACCCGATGCCGTCGCCGACGGGGTCCGCCGAGTCCGCCGGATCGGGGGCCGCAAGCGGGTCCGAGCCCGCCGGTTCGGGCGCGGCCGGCGTGGATGGTGCGGCCGGCGGCGACGCGGGCGACGCGTTCGAGGGGTCGGCGTTCGAGAGCGCCGGAGTCGAGGACGAGGACCTCACGGCCGAGGTGGCCGCGCTCCGCGAGACCGTCGAGCAGCAGTCCGAGCGGCTCGACCGGCAGGCGGAGCTCATCGAGCAGCTCATCGCCGAACTCCGTCAGGGGCGGTAGCGGGGGACGTCCGCGACTGACGGCCGTCCGGATTTCACCCCAGCCCAGTCGCGTTCCGGTTTTCACTCCCGTCCAGTCACCTTCCGGATACACGACGAGCCGAACGGTCCGAGCTCGCCGGCCTCGAACCGGACGAAGTGACCCGTCGAGATCCCCGCGCCGCAGCGACGGCACTCGAACTCGCCCTCGCGGGTGACGACCTGGCTGTCGAAGTCGACGTACGTCCCGCCGCGGCGCACGCGGAGCCGGGCGTCCTCGCGCTCGATGACGCCCCGCTTCTCGGCGGCGTCGAGGATCTCGCGCGTGAGCGACGGGCTCGTCGTGACCGTCTCGATCCGGTCTATCGCCTCCGGGAGCCCGAGCGTCCCGTGTTCGAGGTGGGCCAACAGCTCGACGCCCAGTTCGCGCTTCTCCGCCCGGGTCGGCTCGTCCGTCACGTTCGAGGGGAACACGGCGACCCTCTTAAGCCGACGGGACGGGCGGGCGGACGCCGCGGGTGCGATCGGCGCACCGTCGTCGCGGGGGGCTCCGACCCCACAAGGCGTTTATCGGTCGGGGACGCAGTCCGAGCGTGAACCGTCGGTTCGTCGCCGGAGGGGCGTTCGTCACGCTCATCGCGGCCGCCGCGCTGCTCGTCTCGCCGGGGAGAGCGATGGCGACCCTGGAGTGGCTCGCCGCGGACCCCGTGCGCTTCGGGGCCGCGCTGCTCGCGCTCGCGCTGGTCCGCCCGTTCCTCGCCTGGCCGACGACGCTCGTCGCCGTCGCGGTCGGGTTCGGCTACGGCTGGGTCGGCGTCCCGTTCGGGGTGGCCCTGCTCACGCTGACGGCGCTCCCGCCGTACTACCTCTCACGGGCCGGGCGGGCGACCGTCGAGGACCGGCCGGGGAGCCGACTCCTCGACGCGGGCGAGCGATTCGTCGGCGTCGCGGGCGGGACCCGAACCGTTGCGGCGACGCGGCTCCTCCCGATGCCGTCGGACGCGATCTCGATCGGCGCCGGCGTCGCGGGCGTCCGGCTCCGGCCCTTTCTGTTCGGCACCGCGGTCGGCGAGCTGCCGTGGGTGATCGCGGGGGTCGCGGTCGGCGTCTCCGCCGACCGGCTCGTCGCCGGCGACCTCTCGGCGCTCGACCCCGCGCTCTTCGTCGGAATGGCGGGCGTCGCCGCCCTCCTGCTCGCCGGCCCGTTCTACCGCGCTTATAAACGGCGCGGCGGCGAGGCCACGTCGCCAACGACCTGACGCCGACCGGATCCGCTCCGCTCCCGCCGCCGCCGACGGTTCTCAGCGAGCCCGCGAGGGGAGCCGCTTCCGAACGCCGATCCCCCGCCGACTCTCCCTGCTGAGTTCACACGTGCCGAGGCCGGCGGCGGCGACGAGTCGGGAACGCCTAAGTCGTGGAACCCCAAGCGGAAGCATGGTCGAGGCTCCAGCAACCGAGGAGGGTTGGTTCGCGCTCCACGACTTCCGGTCGATCGACTGGGACGCGTGGCGTGAGGCCCCCGAACACGAGCGGGACCGGGCGATCGAGGAGGGGGAGTCGTTCCTCCGACACCGCGAGCTGCTCGCGGACGCCGACGCCGGCGACTCGGCGGTGTTCTCCGTGCTCGGGCACAAGGCGGACCTCCTCATGGTCCACTTCCGCCCGACCCTCGACGACCTCTCGTCGATCGAGCGCCGCTTCGAGGACACCGCGCTCGGCGCGTTCACCGAGCGGGAGACCTCGTACGTCTCGGTCACCGAGGTGTCGGGGTACGTCTCGGACGACTACTTCACGGGCGACGAGGACGACGTCGACGAGGGGCTCCGCCGCTACATCGAGGGGAAGATGAAACCGGAGATCCCCGACGACGAGTACGTCTCCTTTTACCCGATGAGCAAGCGCCGCGGCGAGGAGTACAACTGGTACGACCTCTCCTTCGAGGACCGCGCCGACCTGATGGCGGGCCACGGCGAGGTCGGCCGGGAGTACGCCGGCCGGATCAAACAGGTGATCGCCTCCTCCGTCGGCTTCGACGACCACGAGTGGGGCGTCACGCTCTTTGCGGCCGACCCCACCGACATCAAGGACATCGTCTACGAGATGCGCTTCGACGAGGCGTCCTCGCGATACGGCGAGTTCGGCGACTTCTACGTCGGCCGCCGGTTCCCGCCGGCCGACCTCGGGGCGTACCTCGCCGGTGCGAAGGTTCCCGCGAGCGCCCACCCGGACGACGAGGGGAGCCACTCCCACGACGAAGGGGGCCACGGTGGGTCCGCACACGGCCACGGTGGGTCCGCACACGGCGACCACCCGCACGGCGAAGGCGGTCACGGCGGCTCCGGCGACCACCCGCACGGCGAGGACGGCCACGGCGAGTCCGGCGACGACCACCACGGCGACTCCGGCGACGCCGACGGAGAGGCCGAAGACGGCGACGCGGGGATCCGCGGGGAGCTCGCGGACCTCGACATCTACGCCGGCAAGCCCCACGGCGAGGACGTGTACGCGACGGTCCTCTACAGCGAGGCCGACGTCGACGCGCTGTTCGACGAGGTCGAGGGGCTCCGCGGCAACTTCGACCACTACGGCTCGCACGTGAAGACGGCCGTCTACGAGGGGCGCGCGACGGACCGGGCGGCGGTCGTCTCGATCTGGGAGACCGCCTCTGCGGCCGAGACCGCGGGAGGCTTCCTCTCGGAGCTGCCGGGCGTCGTCGCCCGCGCCGGCGAGGAGTCCGGCTTCGGGACGATGGGGATGTTCTACACGACGAAGTCGGAACACCGCGAGGACTTCGTCGAGACGTTCGACGACGTGGGCGAGCTGCTCGGCGAGATGGAGGGCCACTTCGAGACCGATCTCATGGTGAACGTCGAGAACGACGACGACATGTTCATCGCGAGCCAGTGGCGCTCGAAGGAGGACGCGATGGCGTTCTTCCGCTCCGACGAGTTCGGCGAGACGGTGCGGTTCGGCCGCGAGGTGCTCGCGGACCGGCCGCGACACGTCTTCCTCGCGTAGGCGACGCCCGACGCCCGGCACCCGGAACCCGGCTGTCGACCGGGCGAGCGACCCATCGCCCGTTTTTAAGTTCCCGCTGATCGAACGGCGAGTATGTTCGATACGATCGTGATCGCGACGGACGGCTCCGACAGCGTCCGTCGGGCCGTCGAGGTCGCGCTCGACATGGCCGGCCGGTTCGACGCCGACGTCCACGCCCTGTACGTCATCGACGCGGGCGAGGTCGAGTCGTCGCCGGAGGCCGTCCGCGAGGACCTGCGGGACGCGCTCGACGAGCGGGGCGAGGCGGCGCTCGAACGGGTGATCGACACGGCCGCGACCGCCGGCGACGGCGTCGACGTCGCCGTCGAGGTGCGCCAGGGCCGGCCCGCGGCGGAGATCGGCGCGTACGCCCGCGAGATCGACGCGGACCTCGTCGCCACCGGCACCCGCGGCCGACACGGCGAGAACCGGTTCCTCATCGGCTCGGTCGCGGAGCGGGTCGTCCGCACCTGTCCGGTCCCCGTGTTGACCGTCCGGCAGCTGACCGACGAGGACCCCCGGCGGACGACGATCTGAGTCCAGCGGACGACGTCGATCCGGGTTGCGGACGACGTCGATCTGGGGGCGACGGGAGACGGCGGTCTGGGTTGCGGACGACGTCGATCTGGGGGGACGGGCGGCGACCGATCGGGGCCGAACGCGCGTCGTCCGCGGGGAGAACGGCGGAGTTTTCCGGCTGCCGGCCGCCAACGCGAGTATGGACGACGAACTCATCGACGAGACGGGCCGTCCGGTCTCGCGGTACACGCGGCTCCCCGGCAAGGGCTTCTTCTACCCGGATTCGCTCGACGACGGACATCAGGAGGAGCGCGCCGCGGAGACGATCGAGGGGGCCGACGCGGTCGTGATCGCCGACGGCGACGCCGACGGCCTCGCCTGCGCGGCGATGGTCCGCGAGACGCACGACGCCGCGCTCGACGTCGCCGCCTTCGAGGCCGCCATCGAGGCCCGACTGGCCGCCGAGGGCGTCGACGGCGCGGGGGCGGCGGCCGACGTCGGGGACGATGCGGACGCCTCCACCGAGGACGAGTCCACGGAACCCGATGACTCGACCGCGGAACCCGATGACCCGACCGCGGAAACGGACGATCCGACCGCGGAAACGGACGACCCGACCGCGGACGCCCACGCGGAGTCGCCCGTCGGGCTGATCGCCGCCGGGCCGTACGCGCTCGCGCGCTCGCTCGAACGCGTCGTCGAGTACGCCGACGACGGGATCGACCTGTACGTCTGTGACCTCTGTCCGGACGAGTACGAGCCGATCGCGGAGTCGTTGGAGGCGCTCGCGGACGTCTGTGCGTCGATCCGCTGGTTCGACCACCATCAGTGGGACGACGCGGTCGCGGCGTCGGTTCGCGAGGCCGGCGTCGACCTCGTCGTCGGCGACTCCGACGCCGAGTGTACGGCGGACGTGGCGCTTCGCTCGCTCGACGGCCTCGACGACGACCGCTGGGCGGAGCTGGCCGCGGTCACCCGCGACCACGACCTCTGGATCAAGGAGGACCCGCGCTCGGACGACCTCGCCGACTACGCCTACTGGACCGGTGCGGAGGAGTACACGACGGTCGTCGGCGCGTACGGCGCGGACCTCCCCCGGACGGTCCACGACTACGTCGAGCACCGACGGGTCGAGAAACGCGCCCGGATCGACGCCGCCATCGACCGCGCGGTCACCCACGAGGTCGGCGAGTGGACCGTCGCCGTGACGTACGGCCGGTGCTCACAGAACGAGGTCGCCGAGGGGCTCCGGGAGAGGGGCGCCGACGCGGCCGTGATCGTCAAACCCGCGGGGTCGGCGTCGATCCGCGGCTCCGAGGGCTTCGAGCACGCCCACGAGGTCGCCGGGAAGGTCAACGGCGGTGGCCACCCGCGGGCCGCGGGCTGTAAGCCCGACATCTACGACGACATGCTCGACTACGCACACCACTGGACGACCGACGGACAGGCGTGCCGACGGGTCATCCTCGCGGCGTTCGAGGCCGTCGCGGAGGCGGTCGCGGACGCTGAAGAGGGTACGGAAGGCACGGAGGCGGACGCGGAGGCGAACGCCGACGACGCGTAGCCGACGGCGACGACGCGTACCCGACGACGGTAAGCGCCTCATACTCGAAGTAACGCCGCCGTACGACGCTTAACGGTCTATACAACTCTTATAGGGGACCCTCCAACGGGGCGGCATGACGTGGTCAGCAACGGCGGTCGCGGTCGGGGTCGTGGCGGGACTCGGCGGGCTCGTCGCCGGAGGACGCGGAGCGGACGACGGGTTCGACCCGACAGTCCGGATCAGCGACGACGGGTTGAGCTTCCGGCTCGCGTACGACGACGTCGAGCCCGACACCGTGACCGTCCACACCGCGGACGGCACGGTCCACGAGTTCACCGGTGCGATGGCGCGCGAGGGGGGCTACCGACGGGGGTGGGACGCGCTCCACATCGACGACGGCTGGTACGGCCCGATCGAGCGCGTCGAGGCGACGCGAGGGTCGAAGACGGTCGTGGCCGAGGCCGAGCGGGAGCCGTCGCTGAGGGTCACCTGTTCGCTGTGGCGGACGCCGGACCGTCGCCCGGACGACTTCCGGATGGAGTACGACCACGCCTCGCTGTGGTACGACCCGCCGGTCGGCGACGAGCCCGTCTACGGGTCGCCCGGGCGCGTCCTGCGGTCGGTCGAGGACGTCGCCTCGGAGCTACGGATCGACTTCGACAACCGCCCGGACTGCGAGCCGGACGGCGACGTGGCGGTGGTCTTCGACGACGACGCGGTGACCGTCCACCCCGAGGAGTTCGTCACTGGCGTCGCCGAGATCTATCGCCCGCAGCTAACGTTCGCGGACGGCAGCCGGGCGATCCTCGCGGACCGCGACGACCCGATCGAACCGCCCGTGACGTTCGTCGGCGACGGCGAGCACGCGGGGACCCCGATCCGCGAGCTCCACTTCCGGAACGACCCCGGCGGCGAGACGGCGTTCACCTACCGGAACCCGGACCTCGATCACTCCCCTCGCTGACGCTCGTAGTTACGGTGTCGACGAGAATGGGTTGGGGCGGATTCGAACCGCGAGGACTTCGCTCCGCTCGTCCTCTGGGCTCGGATCCGTGTCATCCATCCTGGCGGCACGGCTCCTCACTCGCGTCGCTCGTTCGTCGCAGTGTGCCGCCAGAAGTGGGTTGGGGCGGATTCGAACCGCCGACCTGCTCCGTGTGAAGGAGCCGTCATAACCGGGCTAGACCACCAACCCGTGCGGATCAACGTACCCGACGTCGAAACTTAAGGGTTGCTTTGTCGGGCCGATCGGCGGGTCGGTTTCAAGCCCTCCCCGCGCATGTGTGGGGGTATGACTCACGAGCTTCGGTTCCTCGAACGGCTCCGTCAGCGCGTCGCCGGCCTGCTTCACCTCCCGCTGTCGGCGGTCGGCCTCTACGCCGAACGCGAGACCTCACGCGACCAGTACGCGCTCACCCTGCGGGAGCCGTACCCGAGGGTCGAAGCGACGCTCCATCGACTCGGCTTCGTCCGCAACCTCGTCTCCTCGCTCAAACACCGCGCGTACGACGCCCCATCGGAGACGACCGTGGCGAGCTGGGCGCGCTACCCCGAGGGCGCGCTCGCCAGCACCCACCAGCTTCACCTCGGGCTGTTCGTCGGGGCCGACGGCGAGACGACCGACGTGTACGCCCACTGGGAGCCCTCGTGGATCCGCCACCCGATCCGCCACTACCGTGCGCGGGAGGTGGACTCCGCCGCCGGCGTCGCCCGCGTCCGGGACCTGTTCGAGCGCGAGGGGGTCGAGTACGTGATCGTCCCGGCGGGCGACCGGCTCGCGACGGAGCCGGCACACGACGCCGAAGCGGGGCGGGAAGACCTCGACGGCGAGCGTCCGGGCGACGACGTCGACCACGGAAGCGACATCTGATCCGGCTCAAACGCCCGCCCACAACGGCTCCGTTGGCGGTCACACCGTTTCCGGTTACTTCTCGGTCGCCGCCGACTCCGCCGACTCCGTCGGTTCGCCCGCCTCACCCGACGCCGCCTCGTCCCCGCCGCGGTTCCGGTACGCCTCGATCCGCTGTCGCGCCGCGGCGACGGCCTCCCGCGCCTCGCCTTCGGCCCGCTCCTCCAGCTCCGCGAGGTCCGCCTGGAGCTTCGCGAGCCGGGACGGCTCCGGCTCCTCGGGTTCTTCCTCGTCGCCGACGAGCTCCGAGACGCGGCGCTGGAGCGGTTCGAGCTCCTCTTTGATCCCCGCTTTCGCGTGTTCGGCCGCGCGACCTAGGTAGTACCGAGCGTCCTCGAAGTGCTTGCTCATATCTGCCCTTTGGCGAACAACAGATATAATCTTTCCGTCCGAGGGAGGTGGGATCAGTACGTCGGCGACTCTTCGCGCTCGCCGTCGCGCGCGTTCGCCACGCGACCGAGCGTGAAGAGGAGGTCGGAGAGCCGGTTGAGGTAGGTGACGACGTTCCCGTTGATCGCCTCGGTGCGGGCGAGCGCGACCGTTCGGCGCTCCGCCCGGCGCACGACCGCCCGAGCGTGATGGAGCGCCGCCCCGGCCTCGCCGCCGCCGGGCAGCACGAACGAGCGCAGCGGCTCCAGCTCGTCGTCGAACCCGTCGATCCGCGCCTCGAGCGTTTCGACGTGTGCGGGACGAACGCGCGGCGCCTCGGACGTCGGGGCGGCGTCGGTCGCGTCGGCGTCGCCCGTGTCGGCGTCGGTCGCGTCGGCGTCGCCCGTGCCGGTGTCGGTTGCGCCGGCATCATCCGCCGCGTCGCCGACGGCCGGGTCCGCGAGGTCCGCCTGCACGACGTGGAGGTGGTTCTGGACCGTGGCGAGCAGCTCGTCGATGTCCTCGTGGCCGGTCGGTCTGACCGTGCCGATCAGCGCGTTCGCCTCGTCGACGGTCCCGTACGCCTCGATGCGCGGGTCGGTCTTCGGGACCCGAGTTCGATCCCGGAGGTCCGTCTCGCCGGCGTCGCCGCGGCCCGTGTAGATCGTCATGCCAACGTCCGCTCGACGTACTCGAGGATGTTCGCGCTCTCCGACATCGTCACGCCGCGTTCCTCGTCGACGAGCACGGGGACGCCGCGCTGGCCGCTCACGCGTTTGACCTCGTTTCGGTCGGCGTGGAGCGCATCGACCCACACCGTCTCGTAGTCGACGCCGGCGTCGGACAGGGCGTCGTGGACCGTCACGCACCACGGGCAGCCGTCCAGCGCGTACAGAGTGATGCTCATACGGCTACGTCTCCGTCGGCGACGCTCAAGAAGGTGTGGCCCGCTCCGTCCGTCGGCCGCCGCCGGCCGCCGCCGGTCGCCGCCGGTCACCTCACGGACGCGACGATCGCCGACGATCGAAGGCCGTGAGCCGGCGGCTACAGGTCGTGGTAGTCGACGATCGCCGAGCGGTACGCCTCGGGGATCGGCATCGGTCGTCCGGTCGACTCGTCGAGGAACACCTGCGTCGACTCCGCCTCCGCGGCGACCCCCTCGTCCGTACGGATCTCGTAGGTCATCGGGAGGCTCGACGTCCCGATCTCGGGCACGTCGATCGCGGCTGTCACCGAGCCAGCCTCGAGTTCGACCGGCCGCCGGTACTCGATCGACAGCGCCGCCAACACGGTCGGGATCGACGAGAGGTCGGTGTCCAACACGTCGCGGGCGTACCGCGTGCGCGCCTGCTCCGTGTACGTCGCGTAGACGGCGTTGTTCACGTGTCCCATCGAGTCGATGTCCCGGAAACGTACCTCGATCTCGGCCGCGTACTCGGTCATACCCCGAGCGACGTCGACCGCCCCCATGTAGCCACCGCCTCCGGCCAGTTCGTCCGTTCCTGTCTCGCCACCGCCGCCGGCCGGTTCGGCCGTTCCTGTCTCGCCACCGCCGCCGGCCGGTTCGGCCGTTCCTGTCTCGCCACCGCCGCCGGCCGGTTCGGCCGTTCCTGTCTCGCCACCGCCGCCGGCCGGTTCGGCCCTTCGGCTCCGTTGGAATCCTCAGCGAGAGACCTCTGTTTTCGTGGTCGTGCTGAATGCGAGGAGCAGGTAACGACCCCGGTCTTGCAGTGGAGTCGGAGCTTCTCACAGCGGCCGGTTGTCCATACGGTTTCTTACGTCGGGGGTGTCTCTTCGGACCATGTCTACATGGACGACTGACGAGATGGGGCCGACACTGTATCAGCCGGTCGAGGACCTCGAAACCCCGGCGCTGCTCGTCGACATCGATGCAATGACATCCAACATCGAAGCGTACGTGGCGTTCGCCGACGAGCACGACGTCTCGCTCCGGTCGCACGTCAAAACGCACAAAAACGCCGAACTCGCGGCACTCGAAGACGAGATGACTGACGGTGGGGGCATCTGCTGTCAAACGCTGGGTGAGGTAGAAACGATGGCACGCAACGGAATCGATGACATCTACCTCTCGTATCAGGTCATCGGCGACCGGAAACTCGACCGGTTCTGCTGGCTCTCGCAGAAGGTCGACAAACTGGCGACGACGGTCGACTCGGTAGCAACGATAGAGATGCTCCAAGACGCCGCCAGCGATCACGAAACAACGATCAACGTCATCCTCGAGATCGATTTGGGACTACACAGGACGGGGGTCAGTCCCGACTCTGAGGCCGTCGCCCTCGCGAAACGGGTCGATGAGGCAGCCGACCTCGAGTTCGACGGCATCCTCGCATACGAGGCCCAGGTGAAGTCCAAGGCCGAAACGGAAGCGGAGTACGACGAGTTATGCTGGGAGGCAATGGAACTGGCCCGAGGCGTCGTCGAGGACATCGAGGTCGCAGGCGTTCCCGTCGACGAGGTGAAGGTCGGTGGAACCGCGACTTCGCGCTACAGCGGCAAGCACCCGGTAGTCACCGAGATCAATCCGGGCATGTATCCGTTCAACGACGTTGGCGAACTCAAGCGTCGACCGTGGGAGGTATCGAAGGACGACTGTGCAGCGACGGTCGTTACGACGGTCGTCTCCGTGCCCGAGGAGGATCGACTCGTTGTCGACGGAGGCAGTAAGACGTTCTCGTTAGACACTCCAGAAATGCCGGTTCCGAAGAACCGCGATGACATCGAGTACGTCAACGCGAGCGAGGAACACGGATGGATCGACACCAGCGACGCTGAGGAGTCGTTTGCAGTCGGCGACCGGCTGGAGTTCATCGTCCCCCACGTCTGCACGACGATTAACCTCCACGACCTCATCATCGGCGTTCGCGCCGACCGCGTCGAAGAGCTCTGGGAAGTTCAGGCTAGAGGGAAGGTACGGTGACGTCCTCCTCGCCGTAAACGCTGAGGCCGGACGAGGCTACGCTCCTATCCCTCTTGAATCAGAACGCCCTGTTCGAGTGACGGTTCGTACCAGACGTCTGCCTTCGAGGCTATGCTTCCCAACTCGCTGTTCGACGCTGGCCACGGAAACGACATCTCTTCGGACGAATCTATCTCGAGATAGATCCGGGATGGGGTGTCCTCTACCGGGACGTTCTCGTTGGCTGTCTCAGCGTCCATCTCGAACACTTCTTCTTGAAAGTGCCCCTCCAAAGAATTTCCAATTCGAACGGTGATCGTATGGGAGTCCTGTGAACCATTATAGATCCCAACTTCATACTCCGGCTGCTGCTCGTCGGATATGACATCCGAACAGCCAGCGGTCAGGACAGTGAGAGTGGTTCCTGCCGCAGCCAGCAATGACCGCCTTTTCATATTTCATAAGCCCTGTCGCCAATTTAACTGTCTTCTGGATAATAAGACTGCAACCACGGAACGCTCTCGATATCGACCGATTCGTGGAAGCCCTGCACTGACCGATCCGATTCCCCGTTAGGGGAGTTGCAAGGCTAATACCCGCCCTTCAGGGCGGGAAGGACGTCGATGGGAGAGGGGTGAGTGCGGGATACGCGCGTCGTATTCACCACACCGCGTTGTCAGCCAGCGAGACTTCAACGAAGCCGACCCTTCCGTCTCGCCACCGCCTCCGGCGGATTCGCCGTCACGCGTAAACGGATTCCGTAGCTTCGGTGCACGAAATACTTTAGTGACGCGTGAGAGAGGTGTTCGATAGGGACTCGGTATCATGTCACTCGACGTCTTCCCGCAGTCGGAACACGAGCGGCGGGTCGAACGGACGAAAGCGCGGCTCCACGAGCGCGACCTCGACGCGGTCGTCGTCTCGGACCCGGCGAACATGAACTACCTCGCCGGCTACGACGGCTGGTCGTTTTACGTCCATCAGGCGGTCGTCGTCACGAGGGAGCACCCGGAGCCGGTCTGGGTCGGCCGCGACATGGACGCCAACGGGGCGCGCGCGACGACGTGGCTCGCCGAGCCGAACATCCGGGCGTACAGCGACGACCACGTCCACTCGCCGTACGACCTCCACCCCATGGACTTCCTCGCGGAGGTGTTGGCGGACTTGGGGGTCGACCGCGGGCGGATCGGCCTCGAGATGGACGCCGCCTACTTCACCGCCAAGTCGTACACGCGGCTCGACTCGGAGCTCCCGAGGGCGGAGTTCGTCGACACGACGCTGCTCGTCAACTGGCTCCGGGTGAAGAAGTCGGACCGCGAGATCGCCTACATGGAGGAGGCCGCCCGGATCTCCGAGAACGCGATGCTCGCGGGGCTCGACGCGATCGAGGCGGGCGTGCCCGAGTACGAGGCGGCCGCCGCGATCTACGACCGTTTGATCCGGGGCACCGACGACTACGGCGGCGACTACCCCGCGATCGTCCCGCTCATGCCCTCCGGGGACCACACCGGAACGCCCCACCTCACCTGGACCGACCGCGAGTTCGAGGAGGGCGACCCGGTGCTCATCGAGCTGTCGGGCTGTCGCCACCGCTACCACTCGCCGCTCGCGCGGACGACGTTCGTCGGCGATCCGCCCGAGGCGGTCGAGCGGACCGCGGAGATCGTCGTCGAAGGGATGGAGGCGGCGCTCGACGCCGTCGAGCCGGGGGTGACCTGCGAGCGCGTCGAGCGGGCGTGGCGCGAGACGATCGCACGGTACGGCGTCGAAAAGGAGGACCGGATCGGCTACTCGATGGGGCTCGGCTACCCGCCGGACTGGGGCGAACACACCGCCAGCATCCGCCCCGGCGACGAGACCGTCCTCGAGGAGAACATGACCTTCCACGTGATCCCCGGGCTGTGGGAGGACGAGTTCGGCGTCGAACTGAGCGAGACGTTCCGGGTGACCGCGACCGGCGCGGAGACGCTCGCCGACTTCCCCCGACGGCTGTTCACGGCCTGAAGCGGCCGAAGCGATCGCCTCCGACAGCCTCACGCGATCGCCTCCGACAGCCTCACGCGATCGCCTCCGACAGCCTCCGGACGTCCCCGACTGTTTCCGACCACCCTGCCCGCCGCCTCCCATCGGCGCCTGTCGCCGCCACCCACCGCATCTACGACCGATCAGGGCCCGCGAAAGCCACTTGCCGCCGCGGCACGAACGGACGTCGATGGACGACGAGGTCGAACGGACCCTCCGAGCGGACCCGGTGCTGGCGCGGCTGATCGACCGTCACGGCCGGCTCTCGGTCGAGCCGGCCGCCGACGAGTTCGAGCGGCTCTGCGTCTCCGTGCTCAACCAACAGCTGTCGACCGCCTCCGCGGCGGCGATCCGCGGGCGCGTCTTCGACCTGCTCGACGACGAAGTGACCCCGGAGCGCGTGCTCGACGCGGACCCGGAACGGCTCCGCGAGGCGGGCGTGAGCGGGACCAAGGTCCGGTACCTGCGGGCGGCGGCGACGGCGTTCACGGAGCGCGACCTGACGCGGGAGGGGTTGGCGTCGATGAGCGACGACGCGGTCGTCGACGAGCTGACGACGATCCACGGCGTCGGCGAGTGGACCGCACGGATGTACCTGATCGGCGCGCTGGGCCGCGAGGACGTCCTGCCGCTCGGCGACCTCGCCGTACGGCGCGGGATCGAGGCGCTGTACAACGACGGCGCGGAGCTGAGCCGGGCGGAGATGCGGGCGATCGCCGACCCGTGGCGACCGTACCGGAGCTACGGGACGCGGTACGTCTGGGCGGCATACGAGTCGTGAGGAGGGTGTCGAAGAGTGGGGGACGAGAACCTTGCACGGACGGGCCGCGTGCTTACTGCTCCTGCGTTTCCGCCTCCGCTTCCTCCTCCTCTTCGAGGACTTCGCCGGTCTGCTCGTCGGGGTCGGCGTCGACGCGCTTGCGGACGTCGACGCGGTAGTTCTCGAGGATGTCGCGGCCGAGGAGGATCGGGTACTCCATGTGGCCGCGGTCCTCGACGCTCGCGGTGACGGTGTGTTGGTTGCCGCCGACGCCGATGACCAGGTCGACGACCGGCCGTGCCTTCCCGCCCTTCATGCTGCCGGACTTGACGCGCGTCATGCTCTTGATCGGCCCCGCGCCGATCTCCGCGGCGAGTTTCGTGTCGATGCTGGTCCGGGTCGCGCCCGTGTCGGACTTCGCGAGCGACGGCGTCGATCCGGAGGTGCCGGTGACGACGATCTCTTCGATGTAGCCGATGACGGGCTGTTCGGCGGGGCGGGGCTTCGGCGTCGGCGCACAGTCCGGTCGCGAGTCGTCGAGGGTGGCCGTCAGCTGCTCGACGGTCTCGTCGTCGACCTCGCCGCCGGCGGTCTCGATCGCGAGCTTGGCGATGTACGGGGCGGGGCTTCGACCGGTCGCCGCGAACAGCCCCTTGAAGCCGGCCGTCGGGTTCACCTCGAGGACGTACCAGCCGTCGTACCCCTCGACGAGGTCGACGCCGGCGTAGTCGAGCCCCATCACTTCCGCCGCGTAGAGGGCAGTTTCGGCGGCCTCGTCGGGCATGTCGTCGGTCGCGTCCTCGACCGCGCCGCCGAGTGCGACGTTCGTCCGCCAGTCGCCCTCGGGCGCGTACCGGTACATCGAGCCGACGATCTCGTCGCCGACGATGTACACGCGGAGGTCGCGGTGTTCCTCGTCGTCGCGGTCGATGAGCCGCTGGAGGAACGCTTGCCGGTTGCCCACCTTCGGGTTCACGGGCTCCGTGAGGTCGACCTTCCACGTGCCGCCGCCGTGGGTCCCGATCGCGGTCTTGTAGACGCCGACGTCGCCGAAGCGCTCGCGACCTTCGTTGAGCCGGTCGTTCGAGAGCGCGAGCAGGGCGTCGGGGACGCGGATGTTCCAATCAGCGAGCGTCGCGGCGGTCGCGAACTTGTGGATCGATGCGAGGACCGTGTCGGGCTCGTTAAGCATCGGTCGGATCCGCTCGAACGTCGCCGCCAGCCCGAGCAGCTCCGCGGGCTGGTCGGTGTTCGAGAGCAACAGTCGATTGGCGATGACGTCGACGGCCGGTTCGATGTCGACCTCGCCGTCGTCGACGCTGACGGCGGTGTTCTCCTCCCGCAGCCACACCGGCTGGTGTCCGAGGTCGTCGACGGCGTTGCAGATAGCTTTCGTCTCCTTGCTGTTGTGGAGCGACAGGACACCCACACGGACCGGATCCCGAGTCATGGGAAGTGCTGTGTCGGCCGGCATAAAAACACACCCGATCGACGCTCAAAACGATCACACACGGCAGGATCGGGATCCGAAACGGGGGCACGAGGGCGATCGGATCCCTCCGAAATCGACGGACTGCGAGGCCTTGGAAGGGGCGCGGGCGGGACGACTCGGAACGACCGGGGACGATACGGACGGAACGGATCGGTAGGGTGGACCGACGCGGAACGGATCGGCGGGCGGACCGACGCGGAACGGATCGACGGGCGGACCGACGCGGAACGGATCGACGGGGCGGACCGGCGCAGAACGGATCGGTAGGGCGGATCGGCGCAGAACGGATCGACAGGGTGGACCGGCGCGGAACGGATCGGGGCGGCGAGCCGGAGCGCGGCCGTCATATATATACCCACCCTCCTGTTCCGGTGTGACATGAGCGACGATGGGGTCTTCACGTACAACGGCGGCGCGGTGCCGCCCGGTGAGACCCAGAACATCCGGTACGGAATCAGCGAGACGTACCTCGGGGACCCGGTCCGCATTCCGGTGACGATCATCAACGGGGAGCACGACGGCCCCACGGCGTTCCTCTCCGCGGCCGCGCACGGAGATGAGCTCAACGGCATCGAAGTCGTCCGCGAGGTCGCCCACGAGTGGGACCTCACGGGGCTCGCCGGGACGCTCGTCTGTCTGCCCGTCCTCAACGTGCCGGGCTTCCTCGCACAACAGCGGTACCTCCCCGTGTACGACCGCGACCTCAACCGGTCGTTCCCCGGCCAGCCGGAGTCGACGAGCTCGAAGCGGATGGCTCACCGGATCTACTCGAACTTCGTCGAGCCCTGCGACATCGGGCTCGACTTCCACACGTCGACGCGCGGGCGGACGAACATGCTCCACGTCCGCGGCGACATGACCGATCCTGACGTCCACCGGCTCGCGATGTCGTTCGGCTCCAGCGTGATCCTCGACAGCGACGGGCCGACCGGGACCCTCCGGCGGGAGGCGTCCGACGCCGGCGTTCCGACGATCACGATCGAGATGGGCGAGGCACACCGCTTCCAGCGGACGCTGATCGACGACGCGCTCTCCGGGGTTCGCTCGGTGTTCGCGGAGTACGGGATGCTCGAAACCGACATCGTCCGATGGCCGGGCTGGCGGACGATCGTCTCGGGGGCGGGCGAGAAGACGTGGCTCCGCGCGGACGCCGGCGGCATCGTCGACACCCACTACGAGAGCGGGTCGCTCGTCCACGAGGGCGACCGCATCGCCACCATCACCAACCCGTTCAAGCAGGACGCCATCGGCGTGGAGGCCCCGTTCACGGGGCTGTTGATCGGCGTCTTGGAGAACCCGGTGGTCTACCCGGGGAACCCGCTGTGTCACCTCGTCGAGATCAATGAGTCGACGCGCCGGGCACTGGAGAGCGAACAGTCGCCGCCGAATCCGAACGTCCGCTGAGGACGCCGTATCGACAGTATATTTATATACAGCGTCCAACCGTTCGGTATGAGCTTGGTCGTGGTGCCGGTACGGTACCCGCCGTCGTCGCACTCGGAGGCGACCCTCCGCGAGGCCACCCGTATCGCCACGGAGCGCGACGCGGAC
Organism: Halorubrum sp. JWXQ-INN 858; assembly: GCF_009806985.1. Lineage (GTDB taxonomy): Archaea > Halobacteriota > Halobacteria > Halobacteriales > Haloferacaceae > Halorubrum. The sequence continues at coordinate 279,648 of NZ_WUAX01000006.1, forward strand.
CTGACGGTCCTCCACGTGGACCTGTACCAGAACAGCCGCCACGTCACGCGGACGGAGCTGAAGCGGGCCGTCGAGCGGCGCATCGGCCCGCTCGAACGCGCCCGCTACGTCGTCCGCCGAGGGTTCCTCGTCGAGGAGACGATCCTCGAGGAGATCGCCGCCGAGGGGGCCGACGTCGTCGTCATCGGCTCGAAGCAGGCGGGACGGTGGCGGCGGATGGTCCAGAAGCTGCTCTCGGACCCCGACATCGACGCGTTCCTCCGCGAGAAGCTCGACTGTACGGTCGTCACCGTCGACGGGTGACCGGCGACGCCGAGCCGAAGCCGATCTTTTATATCACGAGTGGCCGTTCCGGCGTGCATGGGAATCGGCGATATCCTCAGCGGGCAGGAACTCACGATGCGACAGATCGGGATCATCATCATCGGATGGATCGTGCTCGTCTCCCTCATCTCGGTCCTGCTGCTCCTCTACACCCGGACGTTGCTGTAGCGCCGTCGGCTGGCCGTTCGACCTCGAACCGGTCAGGCGGGGTCGTCCGCGACCGTGCCCCGCCGCTCGTGTTCCATGACCGTCGCGATCCGCTCGGCGAGCGGCGCGCCGAACTCCCGCTCGACGAGGTATAAGGCGAGGTCGATCCCGGAGGTGACCCCGCCCGCGGTCACGAGGTCGCCGTCGTCGACGACGCGGGCCTCGACCACCTCCGCGCCGGAGTCGCGGAGCTCCGCCACCGCGCTCGCGTGGGTGATCGCCCGGCGGCCGTCGGTGATCCCGGCCTCGGCGAGCAACATCGCGCCGGTACAGACGGTGCCGATCCGGACCCCGGCATCGTGGTACTCCGCCAGCGCGCGCGGGACGTCGCCCTTCTTCGCCTCCGCCCACGCGCTCGCGTCCTCGTCGCGGGCGGTCCAGCCGCCGCCGGGGACGACGAGGAGGTCCGGCGCGTCAGCGGCGGACGGGTCCGGAAGGACGCCGTCGATCCCGACGCGCGTCCCGTGGCTCGCGGTCACCCAGTCGCGTTCGTCGAGCGTCACGTACCGGACGGCGAGCGAGCGCCCGTCGGCGTCGTCCTCGGCGAGGTAGCCGCCGGCGTAGTCGAACACTTCGTACGGGCCGATCCCGTCGAGTTCGTCGAACCCGTCGTACAGCAGCACGTCGACGTTCATGCCACCGGTAGGCCCGCGGCCGTCAAGTGCGTTGCCCACGCGGCGACGACGGCCGCGAGACCGTCCCGGGATCGGGACGGATCGACGGGGGGACCGTCGACGACGTTTATAAACGGGACGCAGGAGCATCGAAGGTACTTATAAGTGGAGGCAGGGTTTCGGTGGGGGTCCGGGGCGCCCAACGACGCGCCACGGCGGTGGCGTACCGCGACCGCACCTCGAACCTCCCCAACCTCGGCAGCGGACCGCCGTCGGAGCCGCTCGACGGCGGTCCGACTGCCTCCCTCGCGCGCGTCCGAGGGCTCCCGACGGTCGCCCTCGGGAGTCGCGCGCGCCACGGCCGTTTATCAGGGACGCCGCCTCCGCCGCGTCGGTCGGACGCTTTTTATAAGGTCTGCGCGACCGGTTCAGGACGGTTTATAAGGGGGTGGGGAGTCGGCCCGTTCGTCCATTCGGCTCGTCCGGGCCGTCCGAGCCGTCCGAGCCATCCGGGCCGTCCGAGCCGTCCGACCACCGGATCGCCCGAGCCGTCCGGATCGTCCGACTGCCGGACCGCTCGAGCCCTCCGACCGTCGGTTCACTCCTCGGGGTCCTCGCCGCGCGCCCGCTTGTACATCGCGAGCGCCGCCTCGCGGCGCTCGCCGTGGTCGACGATCGGGTCCGGGTACTCGGGGGCCGCGTTCGCCCGCTGGACGGCCATGAGGTCGGGCCACTCGTGGATCAGGTCGGCGTCGACGCCGCGGAGCTCGGGGACGTGCTCCGTGATGTACGTCGCGTCGGGGTCGTACCGCTCGCCCTGCGTGGTCGGGTTGAAGATCCGGAAGTACGGCTGCGCGTCGGTGCCCGTCGAGGCGGCCCACTGCCAGCCGCCGTTGTCGTTGGCGGTGTCGTGGTCGGCGAGCAGCTCGCGGAAGTGGTCGTAGCCGTGCCGCCAGTCGGCCAGCAGGTCCTTCGTGAGGAAGGAGGCGACGATCATCCGCACGCGGTTGTGCATGAAGCCCTCCGCGCGGAGCTGGCGCATCCCCGCGTCGACGATGGGGTACCCCGTCTCGCCCCGTTTCCACGCCGCGATCTCCGCGGGTTCGTCGCGCCACTCGATCCCCTCCTCGTACGACTTGTAGTTCGCCGTCACCACCTCGGGGTTGTGGTACAGCACCTGCGTGTAGAACTCCCGCCAGGCGAGCTGGCCCTGGAACTCCGCGACGGACTCGTCCGCGTCGTCTTCCGGCCGGTCCGCGGCGGCGTCCCTCGCGCGCTCGGTGGCGGCGTACACCTCGCGGACGCCGATCTCGCCGTACTTGAGGAACGTCGAGAGCCGCGAGGTCCCGTTCCGGACCGGGTAGTCGCGGTCGGCCGCGTAAGCGAACACGTCCGCGTCGAGGAACGCCTTGAGGCGCTCGCGCGCCGCGTCGGTCCCGGCCGGACCGAGGTCGGCGTCCGGCTCGGCGAACCCGAGCGCCGACGCGCTCGGGAGGTCACCGACCGCGACCGTGGCGTCCCCGTCGAGGCCGTTCCCGCCGTTGTCGAGGGCGTCGCCGCCGTCGACCCCGTCCCCGTTCCCGTCGAGGACCGCGTCACGAAGGGTCCCGGCGTCGACGAGGTCGGCGGCGTCGGGTGCCGGTCGGGGGGCCGCCTTCTCGCGGTCCCGCCACTTCTTCCAGTAGTACGAGTACACCGAGTAGGGGTCGCCCGCGTTCGTCCGGATCGCGTCCGGCGTGTGCAACACCGCGTCGTGGTGGGCCTCTCGGGGGACACCGACCTCGTTCAGCGCCCGGCGGACCCGGGCGTCGCGCTCCCGCGCGAGCCCGGAGTAATCGCGGTTCCACACGACCCCGTCCGCGCCGAGCCGGTCGGCGAGCGCCGGCAGGACCGTCGCGGGGTCGCCGCGGGCGACGAGCAGGTCGCTCCCGCGCTCGCGGTAGGCCGCCCTGAGCGCCGCCAGCCCGTCGAGCAGTCGTCGAACCCGGACGTCGCTCGCGTGCGCGAGCACGTCGTCGTCGAAGACGAAGACGGGGGCGACGGCGGATCGGTCGACGGCGGCCGCGATCCCGACGTTGTCGGCGACGCGTAGGTCCCGCCGGTGCCAGAACAGCTCCATGCGTCACCTGCGGACGGCACGCTCCTGAATCCATCGGGAACGGCGGTGAGGGCGGTAGCGCGACCGGTGGAGTCGGTCGGTTCGCTCGAGTTCAGATCTGCGTCACCCACGCCTTGTACCCGTCCTCGAGCCCGTACACCTCCCGGAACGCGCGCTCGATGAAGCCGGCGACGCGGTTCGCGTCCGACCGGGCGGTGACGACCGCGTTCGTCCCCTCGGCGTCCTCGGGGCTGACGAGCTCGTCGATCCGGAACTCGGGGAACGACCCGAGCAGCGACTTCAGCCGCTCCAGCTCCGCGTCGGTGCAGTCCAGGACGACCTCCGTGCCGGCGAGCTGGATCCACGGCGGGACCTCGCCGCCGTCGGTGACGTCGCTGTCGGGGTCGACGTCGACGGTCATCACCGCGCTCGACCGGCTCCGGTGGGCCGTCGCGGCGTCCGCGAACAGCTTCAGCCGCTCCGTCTCCGTCGCGGCATCGAATCGAGTCATGCGTACGGGTCCGCCGTACGAACCCTTAAAACGCGGAGGTCTCCGGGAACGGAGTTCCCGATCGGGCGGCGGTCCGAAGACCGTCATGCCGCCCGCACGGGACCCTGTCGTTCGCACGGGGCCTTGCCGCCCGCACGGAAGGTTCATAACCGTCCCGCGTGGTGTACGCCCGTATGGATGGCCCCCGATCGGACGAGTCCGATGCCGACCGGCGGGACACCTCCGATCCCCCCGACGCCCCTGCGACGAGCGGGGGCGATCGGGCGGGATGGAGCCGGGACGACCGAAGGGGATCGAGCGGGGACGGGGTCGCCTGGGGAGATGGAGACACGGATCCGGGCACCGTCCTCGTCGTCGACGACGAGCCGGGCGCGGCCGACCTCGCGGCGACCTACCTCGAGCGGATCCTCGACGGCGTCGAGACGGTCACGGCGACGGCCCCCGAGGACGCGCTGGAGTCGATCTGTGAGCGCCGCGTCGACTGCGTCGTCAGCGACTACGACATGCCCGGGATGAACGGGCTCGAACTCCTCCGGGACGTTCGGTCCGTCGCCGGCGACGTTCCGTTCGTGCTGTTCACGGGGAAGGGAAGCGAGGAGATCGCGAGCGAGGCGATCTCGGCGGGCGTGACCGACTACCTCCAGAAGGGGACGGGAACGGACCAGTACGCCGTGCTCGCCAACCGGGTGGAAAACGCCCTGTTGCGCCGCCGCGCCGAGGCCCGCTCGCGGGCCCGCGGCGAGACGATCGGGCGGTACGAGACCGTCCTCGCGACGCTTCGAGACCCCGTCTTCACCCTCGACGGGAGGGGGCGGATCGCGTACGTGAACCGCGCGCTCTGCCGGCTCACCGGCGCGCCCGCGTCCGACCTCCGCGGCAGCGATCCGGCGACGCTGTTCGAGGGACCGCCGCCGACCGCGCTCCGGTCGGCTGCCGGCGAGGGGGACGGCCACGAACCCGGAACTCACGACGGCCACGAACCCGGAACTCACGACGGCCACGAACCCGGCGCTCACGAAAGCCACGAGCCGGTCGGGTTCGACGTCCTCGTCCGGACGGCGGACGGCGGGGTCGTCGAGTGCGAGAGCCGCGTGAGTCGCGTTCGGGGGGACGAGGACGCCCTCGCGTGCGTCCTCCGGGACGTCAGCGACCGAGTCGGCGTCGAAACCGAGCTCACGGAGATCAACCGGAAGGTCACGGCGATCCACGAGTTCGCGTCGACGGTGTCGACCGCAACGACGGTCGCGGCGGTGTTCGAACACGTCGTCGACGCCGCCGAGCGGATCCTGGAGTTCGACCGGTGTATCACCGCACGCCGCGAGGGCGACTACGTCTATCCGGCGGCGCTCTCACGGGACGTCACGTCCTCGGAGGTCCGCCGGTTCGAGGTCGGCGAGGCGATCGCCGGGCGGACCGTCGCCGAGCGACGGACGTTCGTCATCGACGACTTCCACGACGAACACAGTGCGGACGCGAACGCGGCCGACCCGGTCGCGGACGACCTCCGCTCGGCGATCAGCGTGCCGATCGGCGAACACGGGGTGTTCCAGGCGGTGTCGAGCCGGATCGGGGAGTTCGACGGGACCGACGTCGAGTTCGCCGAGCTGATCGCCTCACACGCCGGGGACGCGATAGAGCAGATCCTGACCGAGACCGACCTCCGGACCGAACGCGACCGGCTCGCCGCGCTGTTCGACAACGTCCCGGTCCCGATCGCCCGGGTCGCGATCGATCCGGACGGCGAGAAGACGCTGGACGCGACGAACGAGGCGTTCGAGTCGACGTTCGGGTTCGCGGCCGACGAGGAGCCACACGCCACGCTGGTCGACGAGCTGATCCCCGAGGACGGGCGGCGGCTGCGCCCCGGGCCGGCCGCGGAGGTCGGCGAGCCCACCCAGTGGGAAGTCAGGCGGGTGACGACCGACGGCGCTCGGGACTTCCTGTTGAACGTGATCCCCACCGAGCGGAGCGACGGCGTCCTCGTGTACGCCGTCTACGCCGACATCGGCGAGCAGAAGCGCATCGAGCGGACGCTCCGCGGGCTCCACGAGACGACGCGGGAGATGTTCCTCGCGGAGGACCGGGAGGCGGTCGCGTGGGTCGCCACCCGTGCCGCGATCGACACCCTCGGGTTCCCCAGTAGCGGGGTCCGGCTGTACGACCCGGCGGCCGGGACGCTGCAACCGACGGCGATCAGCCGCGAGGCGACCGCCGTCATCGGCGACCGTCCGGCGTTCGGTCCCGGGGACGGGGTGATCTGGGACGCCTTCGGGACGGAGGAACCGGCGGTCGTCGACGACCTCGACGGGATCGACACCGCCGTCGAGTACGGCGACCTCCGGAGCCTCCTCGTCGTCCCGCTGGACGATCACGGGGTGATGCCGTTCGGGTCGACGGAGCCCGACTTCTTCGACGACACCGACGTCCAGCTCGCGCGCGTCCTCGCCGCGAACGTGGCGGTCGCGCTCGACCGCGCGGAGCGGACCGAACAGCTCCACGAGCGCGACGCGGCGCTCGAACGGGAGGTCGACCGGCTGGAGAAGTTCGCCGGCGTCGTCTCACACGACCTCCGCAACCCCCTCAACGTCGCCATGGGGCGGCTCGACCTCGCACGCGAGCGGGTCGACGGCGCCGACGTCCGGGCTGACCTCGACCGTGTCGCCGACGCGCACGACCGGATGAGCCGACTGATCGACGACCTGCTCGCGCTGGCCAGGCAGGGGAGGACCGTCAACGACCGGGAGCCGGTCGCGCTCGCGGCGGCGGCGACCGAGGCGTGGCGGACCGTCGAAACCGGAACGGCCGACCTCGACGCCCGCGACCCGGACGCGTCGGTCGAGGCGGACCCCGAGCGGCTCCGCACGCTGTTCGAGAACCTCTTCCGGAACGCGGTGGAACACGCCGCGACGGACGCCGACCCCGCGGTCCGGGTGACGGTCGGGCCCCTCGATGGTGAGGCCGGGTTCTACGTCGCCGACGACGGACCCGGGTTCGACGTCGACCCCGAGCGGGCGATGGAGTACGGCGTCAGCGGCCGCGACGACGGCACGGGGTTCGGGCTCGCGATCGTCCGCGAGATCGCGGCCGCACACGGGTGGACGGTGACCGTGGACGACGACGACGGTGCACGGTTCGAGTTCCTGACGGCCGACTGAGAGCGGATGGCCGTCGGGGCGGAGATGGGGGTGGATATGGGGCGGAGACGGGGCGGAGACGGGGCGGAGACGGGACGGGAACGAAGCGGTTCGCGACTGTCGTGCGCGACGGGTGCACGGCCGAGCCACGGTTAACCCGGCGGAACTCGCATCGGGAACATGGACGAGCGCGCATCCGAGCGACTCGCGTCGCTTCCCCCGAGCGCGAAGCTGGTGTACTACGTTCTCGACGCCGAGGGACGTCTGGATCAGACGGGGTTGGCCGCCGAGACGCGGCTGTCGACGCGGACCGTCCGGTTCGCCGTCGAGAAGCTCTCGGCGGCCGAGCTGGTCGACGAGGGATTCTGCCCCACCGACGCCCGCCGGTCCGTGTACGAGACGGCCCCGGGTCCCGACTCCGAGTCGGATCCCGACCCGACGGCCGCCGTGCGGACGGCCCCCGTCGACGACTGACGCCGAGGATCTTGCCCGGCGGTCGGATGCCTGTTCCGCTCAGTCCCTTCCCGGGCGGCGCGGTCGCCTTACTTCGTCGGGCCGGGGACGGCGAACACCGGGCGGTCGCTCGTGAGGATCGTCCCCTGGGTCACGCTCCCGAACACCGCCTTCCCCGCCGGCGACCGCTTGCGCCCGGAGAGACAGATAGCGTCGGCGTCGATGTCCTCGGCGGCCGCGACGAGCTCTTCCGCCGGCCTCCCGCTGGCCTCGTAGTGGACACAGGAGACGCCCGCGTCCTCGAGGAGCGTCCGCGCCCGGCGGACGGCCGCCAGCTGGTGGACCGACGCGCCCTCGGGGTTGTCGCCGAACACGTGACAGAGGTGTGCGGTCACGTCCTCGCTCGCGGCGGGGAGGGCCGCGATGGCCTCGGCCTGTGCGATCGCTCGGTCCTCGTCGACATCGATCCCCACGAGTACTCGATACATACCTCCCCGTTCGATCGACCGGCACATAAGTGATCGTGGGAGGACACGTGGGGGAGGGCGACCGCGCCGACCTTCGCGCCCCTGTTTTTACCCGATGCCGACGAACGGGCGGTCGTGATAACGATCAAAGACACCGTCCACGACCACATCGAGATCGACGGCGTCGCCGCCGACCTCCTCGACACGCCGGCGGTACAGCGGCTCCGGCACGTCAAACAGCTCGGCACGGTCCAGCTCGTCTATCCGTCGGCTAACCACACGCGGTTCGAGCACAGCCTCGGCGTCTACCACCTCGCGCGGCAGGCGCTCGAGCACCTCGGGATCGGCGGCAAGCGGGCCGACCGGATCGAGGCGGCCGCGATGGTCCACGACGTGGGACACGGCCCGTTCAGCCACAACCTGGAGGCGCTCACCCACCGCCGGACCGGGAAGTACCACGACGACGTCGAGGGGCTGTTGGCCCGCGGCGCGGTCGGCGACGTCCTCCGCGACCACGACCTCGACCCGTCCCGGATCGCCGGCCTCGTCGCGGGCGAGGGGCGCTACGCGGGGCTGGTCTCGGGTGAACTCGACGTCGATCGGATGGACTACCTCGTGCGCGACGCGTATCACACCGGCGTCCCGTACGGGACGATAGACACCGAGCGATTCGTCCGTGAGCTGGCGTTCACGACGGTCGACGGCGACGGGCCCCGGCTCGTGTTGGACGAGGGGAACGTCCAGACCGCCGAGAGCCTCCTCCTGGCGCGCGCGCTGATGAACCCGGTCGTCTACACCCACCACGTCGCGCGGATCTCGAAGGCGATGCTGCGTGACGGGGCGGCGACGCTGCTCGACGCGACGGAGACGACGGCGGCGGAGCTCCGTCGCATGGACGACCACGACTTCCTCGTCGCGCTCCGCTCGTGTCCGGACACCGCGCCGATCGCCCGGCGGTACGACGAGCGGGACCTCTACAAGCTGGCGGTCTGGGCGGAGTACGACGACGTCCCCGAGCGGGTCCACGACGCGGAGCACGAAACCATCGTCGCGCTCGAACGCGAGATCGCCGCGGAGGCCGGCGTCGATCGCGACGCCGTCGTGCTCGACGTCCCGCCGGAGCCCTCGATGCGGGAGTCGAGCGCCCGCGTGACCGTCAACGGGGAGGTCCGGCGGCTGGAGCGACAGTCGCCGCTCGTCTCGGCGCTCCGGACCGTCCAGCGGAACCAGTGGCGGCTCGGCGTGTACGCCCCCGCGCCGGCGACCGACCGGGTCGGGCGAGCCGCCGCCGACGTGTTGGACCTCGACCCCGACGGGCTCGTGAGCGAGGTGCGGCGGGGGATGTCGACCACCCTCGACGAGTTCGAGTGACCGCCGGACGGGAGGGGACGGCAGGGTCGTCGCGGGTCGTGACGTTTTAACCCCCCGCTGTCGACCACCCGCGTATGCACGTCGAGGGGACCGTACTGGTCGGGCGCGGGTTCGAGCCGGTCGAGGGGCGGGTCGTCGTCGCAGACGGGGAGATCGTCGCGATCGAGGAGTGCGAGACCGACAGCGACGACGTGGTCCTCCCGGCGTTCGTCAACGCACACACGCACATCGGCGACTCCATCGCCAAGGAGGCCGGCGAGGGGCTCTCGCTCGACGAGCTGGTCGCCCCGCCGGACGGGCTCAAACACCGGCTCCTCCGGGCGGCGAGCCACGAGGAGAAGGTGGCCGCGATGGCGCGGACCCTCCGTTACATGGAGTCGACCGGAACCGGCACGTTCCTCGAGTTCCGCGAGGGGGGCGTCGACGGCGTCGCGGCCCTCCGCGACGCGCTGGCCGGCGAGGGCGTCCCGTTCGGCGAGCGCGACGTCGAGGCGGTCGTGTTCGGTCGCGACGACCCCGACGTCCTGTCGGTCGCGGACGGCTACGGCGCGTCCGGCGCGCGCGACGCCGACTTCGACGCCGTTCGCTCCGAGACCCGGCGGGCGGGGAAGCTGTTCGGGATCCACGCGGGCGAGCGCGACGCCGACGACGTTAACCCCGCGATGGACCTCGAGCCCGACTTCCTCGTTCACATGGTCCACGCCGAGGCGATCCACCTCGACCGGCTGGCGGACCGCGGGACGCCCGTCGTCGTCTGTCCGCGGTCCAACCTCGTGACGAACGTCGGGGTCCCCCCGATCCGCGAGCTGGTCGAGCGCACCACGGTCGCGCTCGGCACCGACAACGTGATGCTCGACTCGCCGTCGATGTTCCGCGAGATGGAGTTCGCCGCCAAGCTCGCGGACCTGCCCGCGAGGGAGGTGCTCCGGATGGCGACGGTCAACGGGGCGGCGATCGCGGGGCTCAACCGCGGCGTCATCGAGGAGGGAGCCGACGCCCGCCTCCTCGTGCTCGACGGCGACTCCGACAACCTCGCCGGTGCACGCGACCTCGTCCGGGCGATCGTCCGCCGGGCGGGGGCGGCCGACGTCGAGCGCGTCGTCCTCGGGTGAGCCGGTAGCCACGGGTCGGGCCGAGTAGCCGACCGCGGGGCCGCTCGAGAGGCGAGCCACAGATTGAAGCGTGGGAAGCCCGTGCGCTCCGGTATGCTCCCGAGCGCCACCGGAACCGGTGTGCTCCTGCAGGCGCTCGGCGTGCCCCTGATCCTGCTGTTGTTTTACGTCGACGGGATGATCGTCGGGAAGGTCACGCCGCCGGCCGCGCTGTACGTCGCGTACGTGGCGCTGGTCGCCCCGGAAAACGCCGTGCTCGTGGCCGTCGCGGCCGGATGCGTCATCGCCGCCACGCTCGGCCAGTGGACCATCTACCGCGGCTTCAACGAGGACAGCCCGGAGTTCGTCGGGATCCGGCGGGCGGTTCCGTACGTCGACCGGATCCCCGCCGTCGTGAAGAGGCGTATCGGCCAGCGACGGATGGACGTCGTGAGCGGGCTGTTCGATCGCTTCGGTGGGGCCGGGATCGCCGTCACGAACGCGGTTCCGGGGATCCGGAGCCTGATGGCCGTCCCGGCCGGGCTGAGCGGCTATCCTCGCTGGCGGTTCCTCGCGTTCGCGACGGTCGGCAACGTCGGCTATCTCGTCCTGCTCACCGCGATCGCCCGGGGGGCGGTCACCGTCGTCGGGTTCGCGCCGGGCGGCTGACCGCCGACGGCAGAACGCGTCGGGCCGGCGGCGATCGGGTGCCGATCGGACGGGGCCGGCCGCCGTCGGCGGTGATGAGGTCGACGTGACGGGGGCGGAGAGCAACCGTTTAGTCGTTGGCTCGACGCCGATACCGCATGCACGCCATCACCCGATCCGGGTGGATCGAGGTCGTCTCCGGGTCGATGTTCTCCGGGAAGACCGAGGAGCTCCTCCGGCGGCTCCGGCGGGCGGAGATCGCCGAACAGTCCGTCGCCGTTTATAAACCAGCGATCGATGATCGCTACGGCGAGGCGACGATCGGCACGCACAACGGCCGTCAGTGGGAGGCGACGGTCGTCGACGCCGAAGGCGACGGCCCGCTGGCGATCGTCGACGACGCCGGCGACGCGGCGGTCGTCGCGATCGACGAGGCGAACTTCTTCTCGCCCGCGCTCGTCGACGCGTGCAACGCGCTCGCGGACCGCGGCGCACGGGTCATCGTCACGGGAACCGACCAGACGTTCCGCGGCGAGCCGTTCGAACCTCTGCCGCGGCTGATGGCGGTCGCGGAGTACGTCGACAAACTGCGAGCGATCTGTTCGTGCTGTGGCGAGCCGGCGACACGGAACCAGCGACTGATCGGCGGCGAGCCCGCCCACGTCGACGACCCGACGATACTCGTCGGGGCCGAGGAGTCCTACGAGGCGCGGTGTCGCGACTGCCACGTGCTTCGGACGGGCGAGCGGGGCGGAGACGACCGCCGCCGGGAACGTCCCGACGCGGGGCAGTCGTCAGCAGGCACGGGGCAGTCGTCAGCAGACGTGGATCAGTCGTCGTCCGGCGGGGGCGGATCATCGCCCGACGCCTCCTGATACACCCAGAGGTGTCCCTGTCCGTCGGGGAGGTCGATCGGCTGGTACGTCCGTCGGAACGCGCCCCCGTCCGCCAGCGGGAGCCGCTCGTCCCGGACGGGGCGGCGCTCGGCGACGACCGTCGCGATCCGGTCGACGAACCCCTCCGGGTCGGCGAACGCGCCGCCGACCCGTTCCGCGAAGCGCTCGCAGTCCGCGCCGACGGCGTCCGCCGGCGCCCCGTCGATGTCGAACAGGTCGTAGAGCTGTTGGTTAATCGCGATGACGCGCCGGTCGGCGTCCTCCGCGAGCATCCCGACCGGGAGGGTGTCGCAGATCGTCGAGAGAACGGCGTTCGTCCGCGTTATTTCCCGTTTTCTCGCCTCCCGTTCGGTGATGTCCTCGAACTGTGAGACGACGCTGATGACCGCTCCGTCCGCGTCGGTCACCACCTGGTTATGCCAGGCGCAACGGATCCGCTCGCCGGTCGCGGTCACGTTGTCGTTCACGCTCCGGTAGCCGCCCGCCTCCGCGAGGAGCTGTCGCTCCACCTCCGCGACGTGCCGGCGCGCCTCCTCCGGGACGAACGGCAGCCACGTCCCCCCGACGAGGTCGTCGGCGTCGTAGCCGAGGATCGACTCGGCGGCGGCGTTCACGCGGACGATCCGGAACCGCTCGTCGTACTCGATCGTGCCCAGCGGCGACTGGTCGATGAACCGCGAGAGGCGTTCCTGGCTCGCGGCCAGCGCGCGCCGCGAACGGTACTGCTCGACCGCGTTCCGGACCCGGTTGGCGAGCACGGCGTACTGGTCCGTTCCCGTTCCCTTCTGGATGTAGTCGGTCACGCCCGCCGAGATCGCCTCGCTCGCGATCTCCTCGCTCCCCTTCCCCGTGAACAGCACGAACGGGATCTCCGAATCGATCTCGCGGGCCCGTTCGAGGAACTCCAGCCCGTTCATCCCGGGCATGTCGTAGTCGCTGACGACGCAGTCGAACGGCTCGTCGACGAGCGCCTCGAGCGCCGCCCGGGGGCTGGCCTCGGTCCGGACCGTGAACGAGCCGTCGACCCGGGCGAGGAACGCCGCGGTGAGCTCCGCGAAGTCCGGCTCGTCGTCGACGTGGAGGAGCCGAACCGCGGACGGCCGCCCGGGCGACTGCCCGTAAGGATCGGCCCCGTGCATACAGTCCGTCCGCGTCGGCGATCACATATATGTTTGTATCGGTGACTGTTTCCGGCTCGACGGCGGAAACGGGGGTCGTCCGTGCCGAAACGGGATCTCCCCGTGCCGAAACCGAGCGTAATCCGCACCCCCGCGAAACATACCACACAAACAACTATTAGGGATCGAACCAACGCGCCAATGTGAGGAGTGATCAATGTACACAGTCGTACTGACGAAGGGCGTCCCCGACTTCCGCGAGGGGAAGGTGTCGTTCGACGAGGACGGTCACCTCGAACGCGGGAAGACGCCCACCGTTATGAACCCGAACGACGAGCTCGCACTGCGGGCGGCCCTCCAAGGGAAGGTCCGCCACGGCGGCACCGTCTCGCTTCTGAGCATGGGCCCGCCCGGATACACGGACGTGTTGCGACAGGGCATGGAGGAGGTGTACGCCGACGACCTCTACCTCCTGTCCGACCGGGAGATGGCCGCGGCGGACACCTGGGCGACCGCGATGACGGTCACCACCGGCATCTCGCGGCTGGAGCCGACGCCCGACCTCGTCGTGGCCGGGTTCAAGACGGCCGACGGGGAGACGGGCCACACCGGCCCGCAGACGAACTGGTGTCACCACATGAACGACGCGCTTCCCGACCGCACGCTCGTCACCCACGTCGTCTCGCTCGACGTCGACCCCGACGCCGGGACGCTGCGCGCGAAGCGGCTGGTGAAAGGCGACGTCACCGAGGTCGAGACCGTCGAAACCGACCTCCCGGCGTTCGTCGTGACCGACCCCGAGTTCGAGGCGAGCTACCCGAAAGCCGACCACCGGCTGCGATACAAGGACCTGCGCGAGGAGACGAAGCGGCGGGCCGAGGACCCGGAGGCGGTGCTTACCGTCTGGAACCACGAGGACCTCAACCTCGATCCGGACTTCATCGGGCTCGACGGCTCGCCGACGATCGTCGCGGGCGTCGACCCGATCCCGAAAGGGCCCGACGAACGGGAGGCGACGCACGTCTCGCCCGACGACGGCGCGGGGATGGAGACGGTCCTCGAGGAGCTCCAGCCGTTCGCGGGGGGTGACTAACCGTGCCCACGATAGACCCGACCGACCACGAGATCGCCGACCTCGGTCCGGAGGTGAACGGGATCGACGACGTCGAGGAGCTGGAGGCGATGCTCGCTCTCGAGGCCGACGGCGAGGACCGGGGGCCGGTCAGAACGCTCATCGAGAGCCGGATCGAGAAGCTCCGCGCGGCGGACGAGGAGGAGGACGCCGACCCCGGCGACGTCGACCTCGCCGAACTCACCATCGCGGACGTGGCCAACATGGTCCGGGACGTCGACGACGCCGCGGTGTTGCGGGGGCTGCTCGAACGCGAACGGGAGGGGAAGGACCGCTCGGGAGCGATCACGCAGATCGAAAACCGGATCGAGGCCGTCGAGGGCAGCGAGGGCGGCGACGGCGAGGTCGAGTACGTGCCGCCCGAGGAGAAGTACCCCGACCTCGACCACCCGACCGCGGACAAACAGTACGTCGAGGGCACCTCCGGCGAGACGTATCGCGACATGTGGGTGTACTGTGAGACCCAACAGGGCGAGCTGATCGACGTCTCGAAGGAACTGCTCGGGAAGGCTCGCGAGCTGATGGACGAGTACAACGGCGAGGAGGGGTACGGCGGCGACGAGGACGGGACCCCCGAGGAGGTGATCGCCGTGGTCATCGGCGACGACGTCGTCGATCTCGCCGAGGAGGCGATCGCGTACGGGGCCGACCGGGTCGTCTACCACGAGGACGAGCGGCTCGAACGGTTCCGCCACAAGCCGTACACGGAGCTGTTCGCGCACATGTGTCGCGACTTCGACGTCGACTGGCGCGACTACCACGAGCCGCGATACACCGTCTTCCCGGCGACGAACAACGGTCGCGACCTCTCCGCGCTCGTGCAGGGCGAGCTCGACTCCGGGCTCGCGTCCGACTGCTCGGACCTGTACATCGACGAGGCGATGATCTCGAACCCGGCGAAGACGGGGATACCCGGCGACAGCGTGGCGTTCGATCGGGTCCTCCACATGCCCCGGCCGGACTTCTCCGGGTTCGAGTACTCGACGATCCTCTGTATCGACAAGCCGCACCGGGACTTCCACCCGCAGGGCGCGAGCGTCATTCCCGGCGCGTTCGACCTCCCCGATCCGGACCCGGACCGGGAGGGCGAGCTCGTGGAACACGACCTCGAGTTACCCGACGAGTGGTTCCAGATCGAGATCGTCGACCACGACCGGCTGGAGGGCGGCGTCGACCTCACCGGCCACGACGTGGTGGTCGCGCTCGGCCGCGGGATCGGGACCGACCCGACGAAGGGGATCGAGCTCGGGCTCGAGCTGGTCGACGCGTTCGACGACGCGGCGTTCGGACTCTCCCGAGGGGTCATCACGGCCTCGTACCAGTTCGGGGGCCACGTCGCGGACTACGTCTCCGAGGAGCGGCAGATCGGCGAGTCCGGGCAGGTCGTCGAACCCGCCGTCTACATCGCGGCCGGCATCTCCGGCGCGGTACAACACAAGGTCGGGATGGACGAGTCGGACACGATCATCGCGATCAACGACGACCCGGACGCGGACATCCGGGGCTTCTCGGACTACTTCATCGAGGGGGACCTCTTCGAGGTGCTCCCGCGGCTGACGGCGGCGGTAGAGAGCGGGAACCTGGCGGCGGTAGCGGCGGAGGCAAGCGATGACTGACGATCACGAACACTACGAAGCGGTCGTCGTCGGGGCGGGTCCCGGCGGGGCCGCCGCGGCGGCGGCATTGGCACGGCAGGGCGTCGAGACGCTCGTGTTGGAACGCGGCGTCGACGCCGGCTCGAAGAACGTCTCGGGCGGGCTGATCTACGCGGAGGAGTCGGCCCCGTACACGATCGACTCGCTGTTCCCCGACTTCCGCGAGGCCGCCTCGGAACGCCCCGTGGACGACTACTACATCCACAACGTCTCGGGACGGGACGTGAAGACGTTCGACCTGGGACGGATCCACCGCCACGACACGGACTGGTGTGACGCGGTGTTGCGCCGGAAGATGGACTCGTGGCTCGCCGAGCGCGTCCACGAACTCACCCGCGAGACGGGCGGGGGGCTGCTCACCGAGGTCCGCGTGAACGGGCTGCTGCGCGAGAACGGGGAGATCGTCGGCGTCACCTGCGACGAGCTCGACCCCATCACCGCGGACCTCATCGTCGCGGCCGACGGGGTGAACTCCGAGCTGGCCCGCGACGCCGGCCTGATGGACTGGGACGAGCCCGACGACTGGTTCCAGGGGGTGAAAGCCGTCGTCGAGATGGAGCCCGACGCGATCGCCGACCGCTTCGGGATCGACGACGACGAGGGGGCCGCACACCTGTTCTCGGGCGACCTCTTCGAGGGAGTCCGCGGCGGCGGGTTCCTCTACACCAACGAGGACTCGCTCTCGGTCGGGACGGTCTTCCACCTCGACTCGCTCGCGGCCGAGCGGGCGGAGCCGCACGAGCTGCTGGACGCGCTGCTCACGCACCCGTTGCTCGATCAGTGGCTTCAGGGCGAGTACGAGGAGCGCGAGTACGCGGCGAAGCTCGTCCCGGACTCGAAGAAGGTGGCTCACCCCTCGCCGCACCGCGGGCGGCTCCTTCTCGTCGGCGACGCCGCCGGCCAGATGCAGGCGCAGGGACCGATCATCAAGGGGATGAACCACGCCGTGACCGCCGGCGGGCTCGCCGCCGAGGCGTACGCCGACGCGAAGACGCGGGGGGACCCGTCCGCGGCCGGCGAGCTGTACGAGGCGAAGCTCAACGAGGAAGGGGTCATGGACCAGCTCCGGCCGGCACGCTACCGCGCGACCCGGTCGGTCTCGGAGAGCGACCTGCTCGGCACGATCGGGGACGCCGTGATCCGGTCGCCGATCGGGGCGGCGGGGTTGAAGGCGTTCGACGGCGCGATAGAGCGGGCGTTCAACTCGCCGTTCCTGCTCGGGATGGTCCCGGACACGCGCTTCTCGTACGTGACGCTTCCGACCCGGATCGGCGAGGTGCTCGGCGAGCCGGTGACCGGCGACAACGACGTCGAGCCGCCGGATCTCGCCGACCGGATCGGCGACCTGACGTACGACGTGGGCGAGCCGCACATCGAGCTGGTCGACAACAGCTTCGAGGCGAGCGGGACCGCCGTCACGGCGTGTCCGGTCAGCGCGGTCGGGTTCGGCGGCGGCTGTTACCGCGAGGAGACGGTCCGGACGAACGGGAGCGAGGAGCGGCTCGTCAGTCTCGACACCCAGCCGTGCGTCGAGTGTGGCACCTGCGCGATCGTCGCCGACACCGAGTGGGAGCACCCGGCCGGCGGCAAGGGCGTCGAGTACGAACAGGGGTGAACGAATGCCCTCAGCGTACGCCGACCGGATCGCGACCCTCGCGGCGGCGGCAACCGACGCGCGCGAGTGCGTCGACGAGGCTCCCGCCCCCGACGGCCGCCCGTTCGTCGACCGCGTGGCCGACGGGGACGTCCGGCTCGCCGGGACGCGGGTCGCGGATCCCGACGAGGCCGCGCTCGTCGCCGCCCGCGACGGGCTCGGGCCGGTCGTCGCGACCTACGTGGAGGCCCGGACCGCGGACGAGTGGGTGTGGTTCTCCCAACGGGAGATGGACCGGCTACACGCCGCGACCCGCGACTGGCTCGCCGTCTACGCCGGCTGTCACGGCGTGGACGCCGACCCCGACGTCACCGTCCGCGAGGCCGCCGAAGTCCTCCTCGACACGCACGACATCACCGACGTCGCCGCGCTGTTGACGGGACTCCATCGCCGGTAGCCGCTCGCGTGTGCTAGGGGGCCGCGCTTGTTGTGCCCTCCCCGACGTTGTTTATCACGTTCTTTCGTGGCAATCGTTAAGTAGCGCACCGTGGTATCGACCAGCATGGAGCTCGCCAGACGCGTCGCGATCGAGAACAGGGACCGAAAGGACATCTACGAGCACGTCGAACGCCGCGGCTCCGTACCCGCGGAGGACGTCCGCCAGGAACTCGGCTTCGAGCCGGCCGCGTTCGGCCACCACCTCGCGGTGTTGCGCCGCGACGGCTACGTTCGGAAGGTCGGCGACGAGTTGGAGATCGCCTTCGACACCGACGCCGGCACCGTCCACGAGTCCGACCGCTCCCGGTTTACGATCCGGACCGCCCGACAGGCGGACCTGACGGGGCTCGTCGGCGCCATCAGACAGGTGGCGAAGGACGGCTCCTATATCGAGGCCGAGACGGTGGCGGACCTCCTCGACTACGAGGAGATCATCCTCCGGAACAACGAGGTCGAGTCGCGGATGTTCTTCGTGGCGACCGTCGAGGACCAGGTGGTCGGCTGGGTCCACCTCGAGCTCCCCGAGACGGACAAGCTGAAACACACGGCGCGGCTCACCGTCGGCGTCCTAGAGGAGTACCGCGGTCGGGGGATCGGCGAGACGCTCCTCCGAAAAGGGACGTCGTGGGCCCGCGAACACGGCTTCGAGAAGCTGTACAACAGCGTGCCGGCGACGAACACCGACGCCGTCTCGTTCCTCGAGGCGCACGGCTGGACGCGGGAGGCGACGCGGAAGGACCACTACCGGATCGACGGCGAGTACGTCGACGAGGTGATGATGGCCGCCTCCATCGCGTCGCCCGACGGCGATCAGTCCTGATCGGGTCCGCCCCGCGTCGCTCCCGGCGGCTCGATCGACGCGGCCGACTCGCCGACCCACTCCATCGAGCCGTCGCCCCCGTCCGCGACCGCCTCGGTCCCGGCCGCCGTCTCACCTGTAGCCCTGGTCCCGGCCGCCGTCTCACCTGTACCCCCGGTCTCGTCCGCGGTCTCACCTGTATCTCCGGTCCCGCCCGTGGCCCGCTCGTCCCCGTTCGGGACCTCGAACCTCGCGAGCAGCGCCCGGAGATCGTCCGACCGCGCCGAGACGTCGTGGACGCTCTCGGTCACCGTCGAGACGGTCGCCGTCTGCTGTTCGGCGGCCGCCGCCGCGTTCTCCGCCTCCGTGGACGTGCGCTCGCTGATCGCCGCGATGTCGTCGACCATGTCGACGACCTCCGCGGTGGTCCCCGCCTGGTCGTCGGTCGCGTCGCTTATCTCCTGTATCGTCCCGTTAACCGTCGTGACCTCGTCGACGATCTCGTCGAACTCCCGGAGCGTCGTCTCGATGGTGTGGACGCTCTCGGACACTTGCGTCTCCATCGTCTCGACGTCGTCCGTCGTCTCCGCGGTGGCCGTCTGTACCTGCTCGATGCGCTCGGAGATCTCCGCCGCGGAGCCGCGGGCCTCCTCCGCGAGCGACTTGACCTCGTCGGCGACGACCGCGAACCCGGCCCCCTTTTCGCCCGCGCGAGCCGCCTCGATCGAGGCGTTGAGCGCGAGGAGGTTCGTCTCCTCCGCGATGCCGTCGATCACCGACGCGATCTCGTCGATCTCCGCGACGCGGTCGGCCAGGTCCTCGACCGCGCCCGCCGTCTCCGCGATCCGCGACTCCAGCTGGTCGAGCTCGTCGATCGCGTCCTCGGCGGCCTCCCGCCCGGACCGGCTCCGATCCGCGGCCCCCTGTGCCGTTCGTGCCGCCTCGTTGGCCGACGCCGCGATCTCCTCGACGGTCGCCGACAGCGTGTTCATCTCGCCCGCGACGGACCGGAGGTCCGTGGTCTGTTCGGTCGCCCCGTCGGAGATCGCCTGCACCGAGCGGGCCACGTCGCCGCTGGCTTCGTCGAGCTCATCCATGCTCACGGTGACGTCGTCGGTGGCGTCGGCGACGCCCCCGGTGAACGCCTGCGCCTCGACGAGCGTCTCCCCGAGCGTCTCGACCAGCCGGTTGTAGTCCTCGACGAGCGCCATGTACCGGTCCCGCTCGACCGACAGCTCAGCGGCGTCGATCGTCGCGGTCAGGTCGCCCTCGGTCGCCCGGGCGGTGGCATCGCCGAACGCCGTCACGAGCGTCTCGAGGTCGGTCGTGTACGCTTCGAGGTTCTCCGCCATGCGGGAGAGCGACTCGCCGAACGCGCCCGGGACGTCCGCCTCGAGCGACGGGTCGTCGAACTCCTGGTCCGCGAGCGCGTCCGCCTGCGAGGAGACCGTCTCGAGGTAGCCCTGGAGGTCCGCGAACGACGCGGTAAGCGCACCGATCTCGTCGGCCTGGTCCGTCTCGGTGACCCGGGTGCCGACGTCGCCGGCGGCGATGGCGTCCGCCTGCCGCTCCAGCTCCCGTACCGGCTCCGTGAAGTCACGCCGCACGATCAGCACCGTGTTGTAGACGGCGACGAGGGCCGCACAGAACAGCACGCCCGAGAGGACGTACCAGACGGTGCCCGCGAACAGGAAGGGGACGAGGAAGATCCCGACGGTGACGAGCAGCTGGATCCCGACCGCGGCGAGGACCTTGCGCTCGATCGATCCCGAGACGCCCAACACGTCCATCGTCCGCCGAAGAAACGCCTCGTAGCGTCCCGCGAGCCCGAAGCGTGTCCGTCGAATCGACGTCATACCCGAACGTCGATCGAACCGGGCTATCAAAGCACGGCTGCGATTATCGAAAGTGATAACGACGGGTTCTCGGATCGGCGGATCGCTGGACTGGAGGGCCGGGGAGCAAGGACGTCGATTACAGAATTACGGACATCGAACCCGTGACAGGCGCACGACGCCGACCCGTTACAACTGGCTCGCCCGCGTGTATCGGAAGTGGGCGACCGCCGCCACCGCGAGGAGGAGCGCGAACGATCCCATCACGACCGTCGCCGAGAGCGCACTGAACGGGGGCGTCCCGGTCGCGTACGCCAGCGTAACCGCGGCGAAGAGCCCGGCGAGCCCGAGATAGAACTCCGACCACGTGAACTCGTCGTCGCCGACGACCTCGAGGTACGCGTCGAACGTGTCCGCCCCGGGCGCGAGGGTGATGGCCCCGCTGTTCCGGTTGTACTCGATCACGCCGCTCCGTTCCATCCGTGGTAGGTGTGACTGATACAACGACGTGTACAGCCGCTTGCGCTGGGCGTACGTGACCTCGACCGGCTCGACGTCGTTCTCCTCGGCGGCGATCGTGGTGGCGAGCTCGCGGAGGCGTACCTCCCCGCCGTTCATCGAGAGGTGCCGCAGCACGCTCCGGCGTCGCTCGTTGCTCAACAGGGCGAACACCTCGTCCGTCGAGATGGCTTCCGGGCCCTCCTCGTCCAGTGATTCGTCGCTCGGTCCCTCGCTGTCCACGGTTTCGGATGACTGGATTTGGCTCATAGAACGTTCCACAGGCTCCCCCCGATCGGCAGGAAACCGCTTGCTACTACAATATCGTCAAAAGTATTAACAGTATCCATGTGTCTATTGATTGTCTATAGATGCGTTATGAGGTCCGTACCGGGCGAAATATCTCGTCTCTGTTTCTCTGACGAGAGAGTTATAACTTCATTGGGTATTCTCGCCTTCGGTGACGATCGGGATCGAGGCCCCTGACGGGGAGGGGACGCTCCGGGAACGGTTGGGGCTCGAGGACCGGACCGTTCACGGGAGACGTATATGGAACGCGGGCCGTGACGGTATGGGTGCCATAACTATGCCGTATCGTGGCCTCCATGGCGCCATGGCGACGTCATTCACGCTTCCCGCATGGCTGCGGGATCCACGCTACACCGGACCGAACCGCTGTCTCCCCTGCACCGCGGTGAACGTCGTGATCGCGGCGGCGATCGCCCTCCTCGTCGCGACGGTGTCGGTCCCGGGCGCGCTGCTCGTGTTCGGCGCGTCCGTCGCGACGATCTCGGTCCGTGGGTACCTCGTGCCGGGGACTCCGACGCTGACGAAGCGGTACCTCCCGGACCGCGTGTTGGCGTGGTTCGACAAGGGGCCGGCACGCTCGACGGCCGCGACCGTCGCGGCCGGTGCGGGCGGGTCCGGCGGCGACGCCGAAACGGGTGCGCCGTTCGACCCCGGAGCCCGCCTCGTGGACGCAGGGGTGCTGTTCGATGACCCTGCCGTCGACGACTACGTGCTCGAGCCGGCGTTCCATGTGACGTGGACCGACCGCGCCCGTGAACTGGCCGACGCCGACGGCGACGCGGCCGCGCTGGCGCGATTCCTCGAGGTCGATGCCGACTCGATCGACCTCGTCGACCGCGGCTACGTCTTCGCGGCCGCCCTCGACGGCGAATGGATCGGACAGTGGGAGTCCCGATCGGCGTTCATCGTCGACGTGGCAGCCGCCGAGGTGCTCGCCGAACGGTGGGGGGAATGGGCCGGGCTCCCCACCGCACAGCGCAGCGAGCTGCTCGGTGGCCTCCGGCTGTTCGTGGAGGACTGTCCGACCTGCGACGGTTCGGTGACGCTCGGAACGACCGTCGTCGAGTCCTGTTGCCGGCAGTACGACGTGCTCGCGGCGACGTGTGACGACTGCGGCGCGCGGCTGTTCGAGGCCGACGTCGACCCGGAAGCGCTCGAACGTGTCGCGGGGACCGCGTGATCCGTTTCGGCGCTCGAAGCGCACTCGACGCTCGAAGCGCACTCGACGCCCGAAACACACCCGCTGCCCCAAACGCAACCGGATCGCGTTACGCGACCACCGGATCGACCCGGACGCTTAAGCGTTCGTAGTGGCTTCCTCGATCCATGAGCGGCCCACTCGCGGACGACTTCGGACGGGAGGTGACGGGGGTTCGCGTGTCACTCACCGACCGCTGTAACTTCGACTGTATCTACTGTCACAACGAGGGGCTGGGGGATACGCGTGGACCGATGGATCCCGGCGAGAACGAGATGAGCACCGACGACGTCGTTCGCTTCCTGGAGGTCGTCGAGGGGTACGGCGTCCGAAAGGTGAAGTTCACCGGCGGGGAGCCGATGCTCCGCGACGACCTCGAGGAGATCGTTCGACGGACCCCCGACTCGATGGAGACGTCGATGACGACGAACGGCACGTTCCTCCCGGGGCGCGCCGTCGACCTGAAGGCCGCCGGGCTGGACCGGGTGAACGTCTCACAGGACGCGCTCGACCCCGATGACTTCGCCGCGGTGACGAAGTCCGGCGCGTACGACCAGGTGTTAAAAGGCGTCAAAGCCGCCGTCGACGCCGGGCTCGATCCCGTGAAGCTCAACATGGTCGTGTTCACCCACACCGCCGGCTACGTCGAGGAGATGGTCGACCACGTCGCCGACAACGAGGGGCTCCAGCTCCAGCTCATCGAGTACATGCCCGAGCTGACCGGGAAGCCCGAGTGGAACGTCGACATCGGCCGGGTCCACGACTGGCTCGCGGGGAAGGCCGACCGCGTCGAGCGCCGCGAGATGCACGACCGGAAGCGCTACTTCGTCGGCGACGGAATGGTCGAGATCGTCGACCCCGTGGAGAACGCCGACTTCTGTGCGAACTGCGGTCGCGTTCGCGTCACCCACGAAGGGTACTTGAAAGGCTGTCTCAACCGGAACGACGACCTGCGGTCGATGGGCGAGATGACCCGGGCGGAGATCGCCGAGGCGTTCGAGACGGTCGTCGCGAACCGGGTACCGTACTACGGCGAGTACCTGATCGAGAACGACGACGGCGAATACGAACTGAACGAGGAGTACCTCAAGGCGTCCGTATGAATCGCTTCGGGGCGTACCCCTGAGCGCTCGGGAGAACCGATCCGACCGCGGACAGAGCGCTACCGGAGGTTCGCTACCGAGCATTCGAGCGAAAAAACGCGCCGGCACAGGGGACGGTCACCCACCCCCGATCTCACGAGCTCTTCTTGAGGTGTCGGGCCCTCGAAACGGGCGGATCAGTCCTCGTCGTCCTCGTCAGGATCGTCATCCTCGTCAGGATCCTCGTCCGGGTCGTCATCTTCATCCGGGTCGTCATCTTCATCCGGGTCGTCATCCTCGTCCGGATCCTCCTCAGGATCGTCGTCTTCGTCAGGATCGTCGTCTAGGTCGTCGTCCTCATCGGGATCCTCCTCAGGATCATCGTCCGGGTCGTCCTCTAGGTCATCATCCTCATCGGGATCCTCCTCAGGATCATCGTCCGGGTCGTCGTCTAGGTCGTCGTCCGGGTCGTCGTCTAGGTCGTCGTCCGGGTCGTCGTCTAGGCCATCATCCGGGTCGTCGTCTAGGCCATCATCCGGGTCATCGTCTAAGTCGTCGTCCAAGTCGTCGTCTAGGCCGTCATCCGGGTCATCGTCTAAGTCGTCGTCCAGGTCGTCGTCTAAGTCGTCGTCAAGCGGCTCGTCGTCGGTATCGCCACAGCCGGCGAGCGCGATCGTACCCGCCGCCCCGAGGAGCGTGACGAAGCCACGCCTGGTGTTCTTGTGTGCACGGTTCTCCGTTCGGTCGTCGGCGTTGTCGTTGGTGGTCACTGCGACCGTCGGATCGGGCGGATCGCGGATTGTTATAAGCCCCCCCGAGAGACGAACGTCTGACGTACTTCACGACAGTCTCCAAAACCACGAGGTGATGAGCGATGGTCGGTTCCTCCGTGTTCCACGAGTATGGTTGGCGATATCCGACGTAATCTCTCCGTAGGTGACATTCGACAATCCTCGCGACGACCTCGTGGTCCAGAGCGGGACACGCCCCGTCACGGCGCCGAGGAACGTTCCCAGTGGACCGCAATCCTTATCATCGATCATGTTGCATGGTATCACATGTCAGTACAGGGACGACGGATACGGCTGCGTCGAACCGGAACCGTTCCCCCGAACGCTCGGGTGCGCCACTACGACGAACTGTCCGACGACACCCAGGACGCCGTCGTCGAACTCGCCGGACGAGCTCGGACGCTCCCCGAGACGGCCGATCTCGACGACGGCGACGTGGTGAAGTTCACGGAGTACTACCTCGTTCGCGCGCGCTGAGCCGGCGGCGAACGTCGGGAGCGGATGAGGCGGCGTCCACGGGCGGCTCGTGTGGACGGTGAGACGGCGTCCGTGGCCGGATCGCGTCGATGGGCGGGGAAGCGAAGCTGTTTTCGGCCGGCACGCGAAAGCGCGGGTATGGACAGTGGCGGATCCAGCGACATGACGCTGGCGTTCGAGTTGAAGGCGCTACGGGCCCTCGCGAACCCCAACGCCGTGTTCAACAGCGCCCGGCAGTGGACCGAGTACGTCGGCGTCGTGAGCGAGAAGCCCACGTACGTCGTCACCAACTTCACCCGCAAACACCGGGTTCGCCAGGACTTCTTCTCCGGGCCTCGCGGCGTCGAGGAGAGCCTCGAGAACATCGCCCGGCAGTTCGACACGGACCGGCACGTCTTCGTCGGCATCGACGCCGACGACGAGGCGGTCGCGGAGGCGACCGGTTGGGAGTTCCTCCACGTCGAGGACGCCGCCGAGGCCGCCGGATGGGCGCTCGCCGACGAGGTCGACGAGGAGCCGACCGAGGAGCCGTCCCGCGACGACTGGCCCTGAGTCGATCGGAAGCCCGAACGACGGAGGGTTTTACCCGCGACGACCGAAGGGGTTCCCATGAGCGACCACGAGGTCGAAGACGGACACGATCACCACGACGACGCCCACGGACACGACCACCACGACGACGCCCGCGGACACGACCACCACCATCACGACGCGGAGACCGTCTCGGTCGCGGTCGTCACCGTTTCGTCGTCGCGGACGATCGACGACGACCCGTCGGGCGACTACCTCGAGTCCGCGTTCGAGGACGCCGGCCACGACGTCGCGGTCCGCGAGCTGATCCCCGACGAGTTCGACAGCGTTCAAGGCACCATCGACAGGCTGGCGCGCCGCGACGACACTGACGTCGTCGTGACGACCGGCGGCACGGGGGTGACGCCGGACGACATCACCCCGGAGGCCGTCGACGACCTCTTCGAGAAGGCGCTTCCGGGCTTCGGCGAGCTGTTCCGTCGGCTCTCCTACGAGGAGGTCGGGACGCGAACCATCGGCTCCCGCGCGATCGCCGGCGTCGACGACGGAACGATCGTCTGTTGTCTCCCCGGGTCGGAGAACGCGGTCCGGCTCGGCGTCGACGAGATCCTCCTCCCCGAAGTCGGCCACCTCGTCGGGTTGGCGACCCGGGAGTGATCGGAGTGCGCCGGGGGTGACCGGAGTGCGCCGGCACCGTCGCCGTCATACAGTGATATAAACGATCGCCGTCCGTAGCACGCTCATGCGACAGGTGGACGTTACGGCCGATCTCCGTGCGCCGCGTGAAACCGTCCTCGACGCGCTCGACCCGGCGGCGCTGGTCCGGCTCGAAGGGACCTACGAGGTCGACAGCGTGCACGAGACCGACGACGGCTGGATCGTGACGGCGGTGGCCGAAGCGGGCAGCGACCGCGTTCCGATGACGCTGTCGGTCGACGCCGTCGACGACGGCTACGCGTACGACCTCGTCGACGGGGGGTTCTTCGCGGAGCTCCATACGACGGTCCTCGTCACGGACCCTCCCGCGGAGGCCCGCCAGGAGGCGGGCGATGAGGACCTGACGCGCGTGACGATACGGTCGACGTTCACGTTCGGCGGGCGGTTGGCGAGGGTGAAAGACTGGTTCGCGACCTCGAACCGTCGCACCGAGCTCCGCCGGGCGATCGCCCGGCTGGGCGAGGAGGTCGCGGGCGAGGAAAGCGACACGGGCAACGAGAGCAACACCGGCGAGGGGAGCAGCACGGACGACGAGGACGCGAGCGGCGGCCGGTGACGCGACGCCTGCGGCTCACCGCGCCAGGTCGATGAAGTTCCGGATTACGTCGTGGCCGACGCCGGTGAGCACGCTCTCCGGGTGGAACTGCACCGCCTCGATCGGGTGTTCGCGGTGGCGGATCCCCATCACGAGCGACTCGCCGTCGTGGTCGGTCGTCGCCGTGACGTCGAAGACGTCCGGGACGCTGGTCGCGACGAGCGAGTGGTATCGGCCGGCACGGAACCCCTGATCGAGGCCCGCGAACACGCCCGCGCCGTCGTGGTCGATCGGGAACGCCTTCCCGTGGATCGGCTCGGGGGCGTGGCCGACGGTGCCCCCGTATTCGTAGACGGCCGCCTCCAGGCCGAGACAGACCCCGAGCGTGGGGGTCTCCGGCGACAGCTCCCGCAACACCTCGGCGGTCACCCCGACGTCGCGGTCGTTCTTCGGGTGGCCGGGACCGGGGCTGAGCAGGAGCGCGTCGGGGCCTTCGGCCTCGACGGCGGCGACCGACGCCGTGTTCTTCAACACGGACACGTCGACCGGCTCGCCGTCGACCCGCTGTTCGGAGACGTACTCGACGAGGTTGTACGTGAACGAGTCGAAGTTGTCGACGACGACGACCCTCATTCGTCCACCCCCGTTCCCGGGGCGACCGCTCCGTCCCCCTCGCGGATCGCGTCGATGGCGGCCAACACCCCGTGCATCTTCTGTTCGGTCTCCTCGTACTCGGCCGTCGGGTCGGAGTCGGCGACGAGTCCCGCGCCGGCACGGACCGTCACGACCGAGTCGCGGTCGACGGTCGAGTCATCGACGGCCGAATCATCGACGACCGAATCATCGACGGCCGAACCGTCGATCGTCGGCTCCTCGGCGGTCGCGCTCGGCTCGACCGCGTCGCGGATCGTCGCGGTGCGGATGACGATGGCGAAATCGGCGTCGCCCGTCCACGAGTAGTAGCCGACGCCGCCGCCGTACGCCTCCCGCGGGGTCGCCTCGAGGTCGTTGATGATCTCCATCGCACGCACCTTCGGCGCGCCCGTGAGGGTCCCGGCGGGGAACGTCGCGCGCGTCGCGTCGAACGCGTCGGCGTCGGCCGCCAGCGTCCCCGTCACCGTCGACTCGATGTGTTGAACGTGGCTGTACTTCAACACGTTCATGAACTCCTCGACGCGGACCGACCCCGGCTCGGAGACCCGCCGCACGTCGTTTCGCGCGAGGTCGACGAGCATCGTGTGCTCGGCGCGCTCCTTCCCGTCGGCGAGCATCTCGCCGGCGAGCCGCCGGTCCTCGACCGGGCTCTCCCCGCGCGGACAGGTGCCCGCGA
Organism: Halorubrum sp. JWXQ-INN 858; assembly: GCF_009806985.1. Taxonomy (GTDB): domain Archaea; phylum Halobacteriota; class Halobacteria; order Halobacteriales; family Haloferacaceae; genus Halorubrum. Next base: position 307,561 of record NZ_WUAX01000006.1, read on the forward strand.
TCGGGTTCGAGACGATCCGGTCGCCCTGCACGGAGACGAGCGTCTCGGGGCTCGCCCCGACGATGGTCCGGTCGTCGTGCCGGAGGACGTACATGTACGGCGACGGGTTGATCCGGCGCAGCGCGGCGTACAGCCCGAGCGGGTCGACCTCCCCGCGCAGCTCGCGCGACCGGGAGACGACGCCCTGGTAGATGTCCCCGTCGAGGACGTGGCGTTTGGCCGTTCGGACGGCCTCCTCATACGCCGGCTGGGGATCCGCCGTTTCGTCCCGACCGCGGAAGCCGCCGGTCTCCGGCTCCGATGCGGCCGCGAGCGCGTCGACCACGCGGTCGGCCTCCGCGGCGATCGCGTCGTACGTCTCGCCGGGGTCGTCGTCGACGTCGATAACCGGAGTGAAGACGACCTCGACGGTCCCCTCCACCTCGTCGAAGACCACCGTCCGGGTCGTCAGCGCGAACTCCGCGTCCGGGAACGCAGTCTCCGGGCGGTCGACGCCGACCTCCTCCAACCAGAGGTCGTAAACCGCCTCGTACGCGAGGAAGCCGACGAACCCGCCCGAGAGGATCTGACGTTCAGTCTCGGGGAAGCCGCGCAGCCGTACGTCGGGGAACGCCGACCTGACTCGGTCGATGACGTCGCCGGCGTCGGGGCCGAGCGCGTCGTCGCGATGGTGGGGGTCCTCGTTCGCCTCGTCGGGCGTCCCGATCAGGTCCGCCGCCGGCCCGAGCCGCTGGATCTCGGTCCGGTCCGGATGGATCGAGACGATCGCCTCGGGGTCGTAGCCGACGAACGAGTAGCGGGCGTGCTTGTCGGCCTTCCCGCCCGCGGTGAACGCCCCGTCGGGGTCGCTGGAGGCGACCTTCTCGCCCGATTCGAGCAGGAAGCCGTACGGGCTGTCGCCGACGAGCGTCGCGTACGCCGCCAACGGCGTCACGTCGGTGTCGATCGGGGCCGCGGCGCGAACGACGACCGGCCGGTCGGCGTCGGCGGCGAGGTCGACGAACGACTCCCGCGAACGGTCCAGGGCGGTCATCTCACGCGACCTCCATCTCGCGTCCCGCGTTTCGAATGAACCGCGCGACGCCGTTGTGGTCCTTCCGGCCGCCGGAGAGCTCGACCCCGGAGGCGACGTCCACCGCGAACGGGTCGGCGACCCGAACCGCCTCGGCGACGTTCTCGGGCGTCAACCCGCCCGCGAGCACGACCGGCGACGTCAGCCGGTCCGCCAGCGCGCCCGTCGCGGCCCAGTCGTGCGTCTCGCCGGTCCCGCCCGCACCCGACGCCGTCGTCGAGTCGACGACGAGGGCGTCGACGACCGTGTCGAGCGCCTCGGCCCGGCCGTGATCCGTCGCGTCGACGGTGAGAAGCACCTTCACGCCCGTCTCCGCACGGACGTACCCCACCTCGTCGGCGGTCCACTCCCCGTGGAGCTGGAGCGCGTCGGGCTCGACGGTCCGGACGAGCTCGACCGCCCGCTCCGGCGAGTCCGGCATCGTGACGAGCGTCGACGTGACGAACGGCGGCACGTCCGCGAGCAGCTCCGCCGCGGTCGCCGGGTCGACTTCCCGGGGCGTGTCGACGGGCACCTCGGTGATGACGCCGACCGCGTCGCTGCCCGCATCGATCGCGGCCCGGAGGTCCGCGCCGCGGGTCAGCCCGCAGATCTTCACCCGCGCCATCAGTCGTCACCCTCGGCGTCGGGGAGCGTCCCCGCGGTCTCCCCGTCCGGGCCGCCGGTCCCCGCGGCATCCGCGTCGTCCGCGTCGCCCGGATCGTCCCCGCACAGCGCCGCGAGCTTCCCCGCGGCCGCGCCGGAGTCGATCGCCTCGGCGGCGCGGTCGACGCCGTCGGCGAGCGTGTCGGCCATCCCGGCGACGTATATCGCCGCGCCCGCGTTCGCGAGTATCAGGTCGCGCTTCGGGCCGGTCACGTCGCCCTCGACGATCCCCCGGAGGTCCGCGGCGTTCGCCTCGGGCGTCCCGCCGGCGACCGCCTCGATCGGCGCGCGCTCCAGTCCGAGGTCCGCGGGCGAGACCGTGTACTCGGTCACCGTCTCGCCGTCGACCTCGGCGACGACGGTGTCGTCGTGGAGCGCGATCTCGTCCATGCCCGAGCCGTGAACGACCAGCGCGCGCTCGACGGGCATGTGCGAGAGCGCTCGGGCGATCTGCGGGACCAGCGCCGGGTCGTACACGCCGAGCACCTGCGCGTCCGCGCCGGCCGGGTTGGTGAGCGGGCCGAGGACGTTGAACACCGTCCGCATCCCCAGCTCGCGTCGCGGGCCGATGACGGCCTTCATCGCCGGGTGGAACACGGGCGCGAGCATGAACCCGATCCCGTCCGCCTCGATCGCGGCCTCGACCGCCGGCGGCTCCGCGTCGATGTCGACCCCGGCGACCTCGAGGACGTCCGCGCTGCCCGAAGACGACGAGACCGAGTAGTTGCCGTGTTTCGCGACGGCGACGCCCGCGCCCGCCGCGACGATCGCGGCGGTCGTCGACACGTTGATCGTGTCGTAGTCGTCGCCGCCGGTGCCGCAGGTGTCGACGAGGACGTCGCGGTCCGGCTCGATCGTCCGGGCGGCGTCGCGCATCCCCTGGGCGAAGCCGGCGATCTCGGCCTCCGTCTCCCCTTTCGCCCGGAGCGCGGCGAGCAGCGCACCGATCTGCGCCTCGGTCGCCTCCTCGAAGACGAGCCGTGCCGTCTCGCGCGCCTCCGCGACCGTCAGATCCGTCCCGTCCGTCACTCGCTCGATGGTTTCCTGGATACTCATTGTGAACACCAATGTATAGATTCGGCTTATAATGTACAAACCTGTACACTGCCTTAACGCTGTCGGCGGGGCTCTCTCAGCTCCTTTTTAAGCGGCCGGCCGCCGTCGCCCCCGACACCCGTCCGAGACTCGCCCGACACTGCCCGACAGATCGCCGGAACCCCCGACGACGACTCATAAACCGTCCATCATTCCGATCGAGGACCGGAAAGGCTCCCCTCGACGTGCTCGCAGGACCGAAACCGTCCCCAAACCGATCGGCGGTCGGCGACGAACCGGTAGCCGCGTTCTCGAATTCGCCCCCAAAACGGAAGTAGACGCGCTGTGCGAACGATACCCCGACCGACGACCCCACAGCGGCTCACGCACTGTTCGAGCGCGTGGCCACACGAGTACACCGCTTCGTCGGTCAACAGGTGCATGCAGCTCTCGTACTCGTCCGGAAGCCGGGCCTTCTGATCCGCCGTGAGCTCGCTGAACCCGACCGGATCGAACGTGCCGAACCGCAAGAGCCACCGAGTCATATACATACAGAACCCGCACTCATCGTCGTACACGAGGCGTGGAACGGCCATACAGGTGGTTTGGGGCGCTCGCTCTTTGGTGTTCTCCCAAGCGGAGGGTCGAGACGCGCCCTTCGTCGAGCAGCTGTTTCAGGCGGAAACGCGTCCGAACGAGCAGGTCTCAAGGTGCTGTTGAACTCCTCCGCAGGAACACGTTCCGGTCCGAGTCTGGGTCGCTACAGAGGGCTCACGTGCCGACGTAACCCTGACACAGACATCAGTTGTCACGAGCCGCATGCAAGGTATAGCGAACGGTCATGATCAGTCCCCAGTGATCTGATACGTCGCTATTTCGTTCTTCCCACAGCTAGGGCATTCACTCTCCACGTTTTCGACGGTCGTTCCACAGTTTCGACACTCATAGATGACCTCTGCTCCCGGCCAAATCCGCTGCATTAACCGTCGTAGCATCACGCAGTCCTCCCTTGATAAAGAGGGTCGCCCAATGCCGTACGGCAGTACGGACACGTACTCTCGATTTCGTGTTCACAGCGAAGGGATCGTACCATCGGATATCACACCGTTTTCGAGGTGGACGTGTGGAATGCATCGATGACTTCTTCTGGTTCTCCACCTCTCGAAACCAGCGTCACCACATCGTCCTGGAGAACGACTGTTTCACCGCGAGGTGTCAGAACGCGTCCGTCGCGTTCAATTGCAACCACAAGCGCATCTTCATCGAGAACTCCCCGGTCTGCAGCCTCTGCAAGGGAGAGATCGACGATGGGCGCGGCTTCCCCAACAGTCACCTCGACAATGTCAGTTCCACCGGCAAGTCTGAGAAAATCCGTCGGCTCCCAGGCTGGCGCTTCATCATCTCCTCCGTACTGAGCATACGGTTCGAACAGTTCGTTCTGAACGAGGTTTTTATCAACGAGTTCAATCTCTAACTCCGAGAGTGAACGCATGATGCGCTTGAAATCCGCCGTCGTCTCACCGACTGCAAGAACGTGAAGATTTCCACTTCCAGTCATTAGCTCCCGAACGTTCACGACGCCACGAATGTTACGAACGTCTCGGGCGAGCGTCTCTAACTCCTGCGGTGGGGCGGTACACACGTAGAGGTACGTCAGTTTGTCTTCGGCTCGTTCGAAATCAACGTTGGCGTGGTAACCGCTGACGATTCCGTGTTCTTCTAGCTGTTTGATGCGATTTCGGATCGTTCCCGGCGAGACGTTCACCTGTTCTGCGATCATCGGGGCCGACGTGTTGCGGGCATCGGCCATGAGCGCGTGAATGATCCGTCGATCAATATCGTCGATCCGATAATTGGTTTGGGAGTTGGACACGGGCCATCACCTGTACGTGGGTGTTCTCGACTCACCAATATAATACATTGGTATTGTTGGAAGCGGTGATTGGAGCACCCTATATTATCGATCCAACAATCGCATCGGTTATTTTATACTGCATCGGTTGGGTTGATGCGATATGGACAAACCGAGAACTGCTCCACACTTCGAATCAGCCGTGCTGAACGGTGGGTGGTGAACGCGATGGCAGATCAAGAACTCGCCCGTGATCTCGGCTTCCTCGAAGCGTACACCCTCGGATTGGGAACGATGATCGGGGCGGGGATATTCGTCCTCCCCGGCATCGTCGCCGGCAGGGCAGGCCCCGCCAGTATGATTTCGTTCGCTATCGGCGGGTTCGTCGCGTTACTCGCTGCGCTCTCGCTGTCCGAACTGGCAACCGGCATGCCGAAGGCCGGGGGAAGTTACTACTACGTCAATCGAGCACTCGGCGGACTGTTCGGGAGCATCGTTGGGTGGGGTATGTGGGCCGGTCTGATGTTTGCGACCGCCTTCTACATGCTCGGCTTCGGCCAGTACCTCGCCGGGCTACATCCGATCTTCCCGATTATCGCGTCCGCACTCGTGATGGGTGCGATCCTCACTCTCGTGAACTATCGTGGGGTCAAAGAGACCGGATCCCTACAGAACGTCATCGTCATTCTCCTCATCGTCTTAATCATTGGATTCATCGTTCTCGGACTGACAGCGATCGATCCGACGCTGCTACAACCGTTCGCTCCCGAAGGATGGGGAGCAGTCGGGTTGACTGCGGGGACGGTGTTCGTGACGTTCATCGGCTTCGAGGTAATCGCGACGTCCGCCGAAGAGATCAAAAACCCGGGACGGAACCTCCCGCTATCGATGATCGCAGCGGTCGTGACGCCCACGATTCTGTACGTTCTCGTGATGCTCGTCTCGACCGGCGTACTCCCGGTCGGTGTTCTAGAAGCGTCGACCATCCCGGTTGCTGACGTTGCCGCCGAATATGCGGGGGCAATCGGGTCGCTAGCGATGATCATCGGAGCTGTGCTCGCGACCGTTTCGTCTGCGAACGCGTCGATTCTGTCGGCGGCACGAGTCAACTTCGCTATGGGTCGCGACCGTCTCCTGTCCGAGTGGCTGAACCAGATCCATTCGGACTATCGTACCCCCTACCGGGCGATTTTGGCAACGGGTGGCGTTATTTTGCTGTTGATCGCCGGACCCCTCCCGATCGATACGCTGGCCGACGTGGCCGCGTTCTCATTCCTCGTGACATACGCTCTCGTCCACGTGGCCGTCGTCGTGTTACGGCGTGCAGATCCCGACGGATACGATCCGGACTTTCGGATCCCCGGTCCGCTCTATCCCACTGTTCCGATCCTCGGTGGACTCGCTTGCCTCGGCGTGATGGTTCAGATGCGTCCGATCGTCCAGGGGATCGGAATCGGCATCATCGGGGTCGGAGTCCTCTGGTATGTCGTATACGCACGGGACCGTGCGGTCTCGACGAGTCTCGTCGGAGAAGCGATCGCTGCCGAACCTGCGGCTGAAACCGAGGACGAACCAGTGTATCGCGTCGTAGTTCCGGTGGCGAACCCGGTGACCGAGGAGACGCTCATTCGTTATGCGGCGGCGAGCGCGTACGGCCATGACGGACCGACCGAGCTCGTTGCTGTCAACGTGATCGAGGTGCCCCCACAGATGTCTCCCGAGCAGATCGAGCTCGAACAAGAGCGCGTCGAACGGCAGCAGGAGTTGCTCGACAGTGCTCGTGGAACGGCAGAGACGCTGGACATCCCGCTTCGAACGCGCGCGATGGTGGGCCGAAACGCCGGAAGCGCACTCCTGTCCGTTATCCAGGAAGAAGAGGCGGACCACGTCCTGATGGGATGGGGTGGGAAACGGCGACGGCGTGACGCGATCTTCGGGAGTACACTCGATCCCGTGATCGAACGTGCGTCGTGTGAGGTGACGCTCGTGACGAATCCGAGTCGCTCGCCGGGTCGAATCGTGGCTCTGGCAGGCCGTGGACCGAACGCGCCGAGTGCTGTTCGTCGTGCGGGTGAACTGGTGCGCACGTTCGAGGATGCCTCGTTAACGCTACTGAATGTGCAGCCGCCAGCGGACGATGAGACAACCGATGGTGCGGATGACGATGAAACAGCGACACCAACTCAAGTGGGTGAGGAAACGATCCGTTCGGTTGCGACGGCTGCGGGGATCGAAGACGCCGAGTACGAACCGCAGGTGATCGTGAGCGAGGAGGTTCGGGAGTCGCTTTTGGAGACGGTCCAAGGATACGACTCCGTAAGCGTCGGTGCGACTGGTGAAAGCTTCGCAGCACAGGCCTTGTACGGATCGATTCCACAGGCTATTGTCGAACAGTCGGAAGGGACGGTACTGATCGCACGGGACGCTGATCGGGCTCCGAGAACCTTCCGAGAAGCCTTACGAGACCGTCTACGACGGGTGTTAGAAAGTAGCTGAGACGGCATCCTTCGTGGACGTCGTCCGTTACGATCTACTGTCCTATCCCGTATGGTGTCTGACGAATAGGACGTCAACGGCGTCGAACACGTCGTCCGGCGAGGGTTCAACGAAGCCAGGAACTCAGCCCTCGAACCCCTCGACGATGTCGACGCCGGCGGACGCGCCGATCCGGACCGCGCCCGCCTCGAACATCGCCATCGCCTCGGCGGCGGTGCCGACGCCGCCGGACGCCTTCACGGGCAGGTACTCGCTCAAGAGTTCGACGTCGGCGACGGTCGCGCCGCCGCCGGCGAAGCCGGTCGACGTCTTGACCATGTCGGCGTCGGCGGCGACCGCGGCCTCGCAGGCGCGGCGCTTCTCCGCGTCCGTGAGCAGCGCCGTCTCGACGATCACCTTCACGGGCACGGGCACCGCCGCGACGACCTCGGCGATGTCGGCGGCGACGGCGTCGTCCTCGCCCGCCTTCAAGCGGCCGACGTTGATCACGAGGTCGAGCTCGTCCGCGCCGTCGTTCCAGGCGTTGACCGCCTCGTCGTGTTTCGAGACCATCGACGACTGCCCGTGCGGGAACCCGACGACGGTGGCGACGGTGACCGACGGCGCGTAGTCGGTCGCCTCGGCCACGTAACAGGGCGGGATACAGGCGTTCATCCCGTGTTCGACCGCCTCGTCGAGGACGGCCGTGACGTCGCTCCACCTGGTTTCGGGCCCGAGCACGGTGTGGTCGATGCGGCCGGCGAACTCCTCGCGGTTCATACCCGGGCGTGGTCGCGACGTGTGAAAGGCGTACTGGGTCGGCCGTCCCGGAGCTGTGCTGACCGCCGCGGGTCGGCGCCGACCGTCTCAGACCGCGACTTCCTCGCCCAACGCCGGCGCGGTCGCGTCGTGGCCGTCGGCCCGGAGTTCCGCCGCGAACCCGTCACAGCGGTCCCCGTGGACGACGAGGACGGGCGTCCCCTCGTACGGCGCGAGGAACGAGCGGAGCCCCTCGCGGTCGGCGTGCGCGGAGAAGTCGTACTGCTCGACGCGGGCGCTCGCGGTCACGTGTCGCCCGTCGAGCCGCGCGCTCCCCGTCTCGACGAGGTCGCGGCCGGGCGTCCCCGCGACCTGATAGCCGGTGAGCGTGATCCGGTTCGTCGGGTCGCCGGCGACCGCCGGGACGTACGTCATCGCCGGTCCCCCCGAGAGCATCCCGCTCGTCGTGACGATCGCGGCCGGCTGCTCCGCGATCCGCCGACGCTGCCCGTCGCGACCCGTGACGTATCGCGCGTGCGACTTCGCCCGGCGCAGCGCGTCCGCGTCCCTGAGGAACTCGGGGTACCGGAGGAGCGCGTCTGTCACCTCCTGTCCCATCCCGTCGACGTAACACGGGATGTCGTACGCCTCACAGACGAGCAGTAGCTCCTGTGTCCGCCCGATCGCGAACGCCGGCACGACGACCGTCCCGCCCTCCCACAGCGTCGTCCGCACGCGTTCCGCGAATCGCGCCTCCAACGTCCCCCGGTCCTCGTGGGTGACGTCGGCGTACGTGCTCTCGCAGATCACGGCGTCGGCATCGGGGCGGGCGGCCGTCCCGGACACGAGCCGCTGGTCGTCGGTGTGGAAGTCGCCGGCGTACAGGAGCCGCGTCTCGCCGTCGTCGACGAGGACGTGTGCGCTCCCCGGGATGTGACCCGCAGTATAAAAGGTCACCTCGTGGCCCGCCGCCTCGAACGGCTCGCGGTAGCCGTGCGTCTCGGACACCTCCGTGACGCGTTTGAGGTCGTTCTCGGAGAACGGGCAGGCGTACGTCCCGCCGTGCAGCTTGAGCGTGTCGCGGCCGAGCGTCGTCGCGAGGTCCCGCGTCGGCGGCGTCCAGTGGATCGGCGGCCGGTCGCGCCCGGACAACAGCGCGGGGACCGACCCGACGTGGTCGAGGTGGCCGTGGGAGACGACGACGGCCTCGGGGGAGGGCGTCTCGACCGGGAACAGCGGCGGCTCGGCGGTGAGGAGACCGAAATCGAGGAGCAACGAGTCGTTCACGAGGACCGCGCTCCGTCCGACCTCGCGGGCCCCGCCGAGGAATCGAACGTCCATTGTCGGCTCGACGCCCCCGAGGGGTTTTCCTCCGTCGGTTCGCGACCGGCCCTCGGTCGGCTCACGATCCGTCGCCGGATCGCTCCTCGTCGGACGGACCGACGGCAAGGACCGGCAGCGGGCCGACGACCCAGACCCAGGCGGCGAGCATGAGCGCGCCGGGGAGTTCGGGCAGCGCGAGCCCCGTCACCGGCCAGTAGCCGCCGAGGAACGTCGCCCAGACGACGACGTGGACGGGGACGAACGCGAGCGCAACGCGGCCGGTCGCCGTCCGGCGGCGGGCGACCCCGTCGACCGCCAGCGTCGCCGTGAGGAAGGTATAAAAGGCGGCCGCCGCAGGGCCGTGAAGCGGCCGCGTGAGGTCGTACACGCCGACGCCGGCCATCGCGACCATCGAGAGCGCGAAGAGGGCCGCGCGGAGGCGGACGGCGGCTCCGGTCGTCCCCGCGCTGATCCCAGCCGTCCCGGTGTCACCCTCAACCGTGTGCGCGCCGTCCTCGGCGGCACACCGCCACAGCCCGACGGCGTAGCCGAGCCCGAGCACGCCGCCGAGGACCAGCCCGCCGTTGAAGACGAGCGCACTGCGGTCACGGACGCCGAGGTGGGAGAGGGCGTCGCCGGTCCACGAGAACGTCGGGTCGAGCAGGGTCGCGAGGGCGATCCCGCCGAGGGCGACGACGGTGGCGACCGCGCCGAGGAGCCGGTACGGATCGAGCGCGTCGCTTCGAGCCGTGGGATCGGCCCCCGCACGACCGTCGCCTGCGTCGGTGTCGTCGGTCACGGGCCGACGTGTGCGGCCGGCCCGCTTAAAAGCGCGGGCGGGAAGACGGCAGTCGGATCGTCGCCGCGTTTATCACCGGTCGTGGGATCGGTATCACGTATGAACACCGACAACACGCTGTTGAACGCGGTGATCGGCGCGGTGGCCACGTTCGCCCTCTCGTTCGTCCCCTTCTCGCCCGTGCTCGGCGGGGCGATCGCGGGCTACCTCGAGGGCGGCGAGACCGGCGACGGCCTCCGCGTCGGCGCGATATCCGGAGCGATCGCGTCGCTGCCGGCGGCCGGGGCCCTCCTGTTGCTGCTCGCGTTCGTGCCGTTCGCCCCGGACGTCGGGGTCGCCCTCGGCGGCGCGTTCCTCGTGTTCCTCGTCATCGCGATGGCGATCGGCTACTTCGTGGCGCTGAGCGCGCTCGGCGGCGTGATCGGGAGCTACCTCAACGAGGAGAACGCCTCGTCCGACGGAGCCGCGCCGTGACGTCCTCGGTGTCGGGGACCGGACGGTAGTTCGACCCGCACGACCCGAATCAAGCGACGCGAACCGAGCGACTCGCCGCGACCGATCCCGGCGTCTTCAGTGCTCGCCTCCGGTCCCCCGTCGGTCGGAGTCGAGATCGATATCGAGGTCCTCGAGCACCGCCTCGGCCTCCGCGCGCTTCTCCTGGTGGTCCGCGAGGAACTCGCTCATGAGTTCGGCGGCCTGCTCCTTGCAGCCGCCACAGAGCCGCTCGCCGTTGACGCACTCGGAGTAGACGGTCTTCGTCAATTCGTCGTCGTCGCCGGCGAGCAGGTAGGCGTACAGCTCGTAGACGGGACACTCGTCGGCTTCCCCGCCCAGTTCGCGCTGCTCCTCGGCGGTCGATCGACCGCCCGTCGTCGCCGCTTTCACCTTGTCGTAGCCGTCCTCCGGGGCGTCGAGCAGCGAGATGTGGCTCGCTGGGATCGACGACGACATCTTCCCGCCGGTGAGCCCCGAGATGAACCGGTGGTAGATCGAGGAGGGCTGACGGAAGCCGAAGCCGTCGTGGTCGAGTTCGACCTCGCGCGCGAGGGCCTCGGCCTCCTCGCGGGTCAGATCAAAGGCGTCGACGTGTTCGTCGAAGACGCGCTTTTCCCCCTCGACGGCCTCGATCAGCGCTTCGAACGCCTCGTCGGTCGCGTTGCGGTCGAGGAAGCGAACCCTGGGTCGAAGCGGCTCCTTACCGCCGGCCCGGAGCTTCTCCAGCGCGGTCGGTTTCGCCGCCGCGAGCGACGCCGGCTCCGCGGGCGGCTCGTAGTCGGCGAGCCACTCGGCCGCTCGGACGCAGCGAACGTCGGCGGCGTCGGGGTCGTCAGCGTCCGCCGCGAGCGCGTCGTAGGCAGCCCGAACCAGTCCGCGCTCGTCGTCGTCGAGCTCGAAGCTCGCGAACGCCTCCGTCACCTTGAAGTAGCGCATCCGAACCGCCAGGTCGCGCGTCAGGCGGACGTGAGGGTCCTGGTCGGGACCGACGGGGATCACCGTGGGCTTCGGCTCGTCGACGAGCTGCGGGTAGAGGATGTCGGCGGTCTGGGTGACGACGCTCTGCATGTGTGAGATGTTCGTCTCGCCGTCGAAGCCGTAGATCGCCTCGAACTCCGAGAAGTTCGCCTTCGACCCCAGCTCGAACGCGAGGTCCTGCACCTCGCGGTTGTCCGACTGCCGGTACAGCTCGCCGTCCTCGGCGTCGAAGCCGAGCGCGAGAAGCGAGAGGAGGTAGTCGCGGGCGTGGTCGTCGATCTCCGACCACGACATCCCGCGCGCAGAGTGCGCTTCGAGGTCGGCGATGAGCCCGAAGACGTCCCCACCCTGCTGCTGGTGCCAGATCAGCTCGTCGAAGACGAGCTTGTGGCCGATGTGCGGGTCACCGGTCGGCATGAACCCGGAGAGCGCGGCGAACGGTTCGCCGTTCGCCATCGCTTCGGCGACGGCGTCGTACTCGCGGTGGCCGAAGATGACGCCCCGGCGCATCAGGTAGTGCGGGTCCGTCACGTCGTCGGCGACGTCGTCGAACGCCTCGATGCCGAACTCGGCGAACAGGTCGGCGTAGTCGCCCACGGAGGCCGACCCCCACGGGTCGAGCGTGACGTCCGCTGTCGGCTCGTCCGCGGGCTCCGCACCGCCGTCCGGACGGGCGGTCGCCCCCGGCTCCGGCGGGCTCGCTCCCTCGTGGGTGTCCTCGGTCATACCTACCCTTCCCGCCGGTCGACGCAAAAACCGTTCGCTTGCGGGGGACGGACCCGGCGCGAGGGGGCCGCACAGGGATCGGCGGGCCGGGTCCGCGGCCGGCTACGGCGTCAGCCGGCTCACGGAGAGCCACTCGACGCCGCCGGCGTCGTCGCCGTCGCCGCTCCCGTCCGCGGCGTCGGCCATCGCGAACACCATCTCCTTGCGAACGCCGCCGGCGAGCCGGACGTCGAGGGAGAGCTCCCGGGGCTCGAACGTGTGGTCGGGCTCGACGACGCGCACGAGGTGTTCCGAGTGCGGGAGATCGTCGACGGTGTCGACGTCGAGGTACGTCCGGAAGTCCGCCCCGAACTTGAACCCCGTCTTGGGGACGACCCGCCGGTTTCGAAGCCGTCGGTACACGGCGAGCCGGCGGTCGAACCGGTCGCCCTCGACCGCGCGACCACGGTCGATCACGGCGGCCGCCGCTCGGCTCGCGTCGTCAGCCGTTCGGTTCGTGTCGTCCGCCGTTCGGCTCGTGTCGCCCGCGCTTTCCGTCCCGCGGTCCCCGTCGTCCCCGTCGTCTCGCCTCCTGCCGACCGTCCGCGACAGCGAGAGCGCCCCGTCGGCCGCCAGCGACGCGGCCTCGACGAGCGAGAGCTGGAGCGCGCCCTCGACCTCGGCGGCCCGGCCGGTCAGCGGCCGGCCGTAGAACCCCCGGTCGTAGAGGGCGTCGGGGGCGTCCCAGACGACGACCCGGTCCTCGAGGAGGGCGCCGGCCAGGCCGGTCGGCGGCGTGTAGTCGGTTCCCCCCGAGACGTCGGGCTGCGTCGCCGCGAAGTACGTGAGGTCGCTCTCCTCGTCGACGACCGCGAGCGTCCGCCCCGCCAGCCCGGCGGCGGGCACGGTCTGGCGCTCGCCGACGACCTGCACCGGGTAGCGCACGTCGCCGGTGTCTGGCGTCGAACCGCGCTCGTAGACGACGAAATCGACCGCGTCCGCCGCCGCGTCGTCGCCGCCCGGCCACCGGTCGCGGGTGGGCGACAGGTAGAAGCCCCGGTCGCGGAGGTCGGCGTACACGAGGTACCGCACCGCGAACCGCTCCGCGGCCGCCGCGCTGGCGACGAAGAAGCGCTCGAAGCCGATCGCCGCCCCGCCGTCCTCGAGGACGACGCCCGAGAGGTCGCCGCGGAACAGCAGGTGTGCGGCCTCGATCCGCGACAGCGCGATCTCGTTGCCCGAGAGCGGCCGGCCGTACCCCCGCGAGTCGTAGAACCGCTGTCGGGCGTCGCCGCCGACGCGGACGGCGTCGCCGCGGAGTTCCCCTGTCGGTTGCATGGTGGTGTGGCCGGTCGGGCCGGGTAAGGGGGTTGCGGTCGGCGGGCGGTGAGGGTACGGGAGTCGCGATCGGCGGTCGGTGGAGGTCGACCCCGGGCGGTCGACGGGAGCCGTCGCTCAGTCGTCGTTCAGTCGTCGAGCGCGGCCGTCGAGGAGAGCGACTCGTCGATCTCGGCGCGCGCCATCTTCTCCACCAGCGCCTCGATGACCGCGGCTCGCCGCCCCGCGACGAACTTGATCGAGCCGACGACGAGGTGGCCGCCGCCGGAGACGCCGGCCTCCGGCAGCTCCGCGTTCAGCTCCGTCACCATGTTCGGGATGTCGAGCCGGACGCCGTCCGAGCGGAGCACGCAGAAGTCCGGCCCGTAGCCGATCGTGATGACGGGATCGCCCGTCTCCTGGACGCGGGTGTCGTGGAGCTCGCCGGTCGTCTTCCCCGGCGCGGGGTAGGTGAACCGGTGGGCGTGTTCGTCGAGGTCGATCCGGTAGAGGTGCGCGCCGGAGGCGAGCCGCTCGTGTCGGACGTGGTCGTCGAGCGCGTCGAGCTGGCGGTCGACGTCGCGGGCGGCCCGCTCGGAGAGGAACTCGACGAGCTCCGCGTGGCGCGCCTCGTCGTCACAGCCGACGTTGAGCGCGTCGTTGACGAGCGTCTTCCCCTCGGAGTAGCGCAGCCAGTGGGCGGCGTAGTCGAGCGCCTCGCCGATGTCGAGCAGGTCCTCCTTCCCGTAGCCGGCGGCGGCGGCGAGGTCGACGTAGTCGTCCATCGTCTCGGCCTTCGAGCGGTCGGAGAGGCCGGCGACCGCGGGGACGTGTTCGAGCTCCTCGGTGAGCGACGGGTCGATCAGCCGCGCGAGCTCGACGCACATCATCCCGGTGGTGACCCGGTAGTCCTCGCCGTGGAGGTACGGGTTGACGTGGGCGTCGAGCAGCGGGCCGACCGCGTCCGGGTCGGGGTGGTGGTGGTCGACGACCGCGATGGGGATGTCGTAGTGGGCGAGGTTCTCGTAGGCGGGGACGTCCTCCTCCGTCGACCCGTTGTCGAGCATCAGCAGGAAGGGGAGCTTCTGGCCGTGCCGGGCCCGACCCTCCAACGCGAAGTTGAGGTCCCGGGTGACGTCCTCCATCTCGTAGTACGGCGCCTTGCTCGGCAGCCGCTTGAACAGGTGTTGGGGGGCGTTCGGGTCCTCGTGGACCTCCGCGAGGAGCCCCTCGAGCGCCAGCTGAACCGGGATCGCCGCGCACATGCCGTCGCCGTCGGCGTGGTGACGGACGCGCAGCGGTCGCCCGGCGAGCACGGTGCGCCGGAGGAGCCGCGCGAGGTCACGGAGGTCCTCGTGGATCGACTCGAACGCCGCCCACTCGACGAGCGGCTCGACGTCGGCGGGCTCGGCGCGCTCGTCGAGGGCCGTCTCGTACCGTTCGCGGGCGTCCGCCGCACGCTCGCCGGAGAGCGCCTTCAGCGAGTCGACCTCGAGCTGGAGCGCGTCGTCTCGGGTCTCGACGGTGCCGGCGACGTGGACCATGTCGCCGACCGAGATCGACGGGTACGCCCGGACGCCGGCCTCCTCGAACGCCGCACAGGAGACGACGCCGGAAGCGTCCGCGACGCCGAATATCGTCGGGCCGCCGGTCTGTTTCGCCTGCACGACCTCCCCCTCGACGGTGACCTCGTCGCCCGGCGCGAGCCCGCGGATCCGCGAGACGGTGGGTTCGTGGGCGACCGTCTCGGTGCCGTAGTCGTCGGGGGCCACGTCGTCGAACGCGACGTCGCCGTTCTCCCGAACGTCGGTGAGCCGGACGATCAGCCGGTCGCCGACGGCGTAGTCGCCGTCGAGGTTCGACTCGTGGACGAGCCCGGAGACGGCGTCGGAGAGGTCGACGAAGACGCCGTAGTCGACGACGCCGTTGACCTCGGCGTGGTAGAGCGCGTCGGTCTCGACGTCCTCGAGGGTGCAGTCGGGAGCCAGGTCGTAGACGACCGGTCGGTCGTCGTCGGTCCCCTCCGCCACGTCGGCGTCGGGTTCGGGACTCGAATCGTCCCGCGTGCCGGAATCCCCGGCGGTGTTCTCGCTCATGGTACGTCGTTGGTGATCGGCCGGTGTTAAGCCTGTTCTATCGCGCTCGCGAGCCCGATCGTCGGCGACGTCGCGGACGCCTCCGGCGGGTTCGGGACGGGTCGACGGTCCGGAACCCCTATGAGGCGACGGCGACTTCCATCGGGTATGCGACTGTTCCGGTCGGACGACCTCCTCGGGATCGCCCGGGAGACGCTGGAGTTCGTCCTCGAGGCCAGCGAGGAGACCCACCCCAACGAGTACATGGGGTTCCTCCGGGCCGACGACGCGCGGAAGCTCGACATCGACCGGGAGGGACAGGTGATAACCGACGTGCTCGTCATCCCCGGGACGGAGTCGAACCCGGTGAGCGCGACGGTCCGGTCACACATGAAGCCGAACGACATGCGATCGGTCGGCTCCGTCCACTCGCACCCGAACGGCGCGCTCCGCCCCAGCGACGCCGACCTCGCCACTTTCGGGCAGGGTGAGGTCCACATCATCGTCGGGGCCCCCTACGGCTGGGGCGACTGGAAGGCGTTCGACAACGAGGGGGCACAGACGACGCTCGACGTGCTCGACGTCGAGGTCCCCGACCAGCACTTCTTCGATTTCACCCAGGAGGACATCGACCGCGAGCTGATCGCGGAGGGGCGCGACCGCGGGGTGGTCCCGCCCGACGAACGCGGTCGGATCGGCGACGACGACGAGAACGAGGGCGGGTTCCTCTCGTGGTTCCGATGAGGCGGGTCGTCGCGCAGGGCACCTTCGACCTGCTCCACCCCGGTCACGTCCACTACCTCGAGGACGCCGCGCGTCACGGCGACGAGCTCCACGCCATCGTCGCGCGCCGGGAGAACGTCACCCACAAGCCGAAACCGATCCTCGCGAACCGCCAGCGGCGGGACATGGTGGCGGCGCTCGCCGTCGTCGACGAGGCCCACGTCGGACACCCCGAGGACATCTTCGCGCCGATCGAGCGGATCGACCCCGACGTGATCGTGCTCGGATACGACCAGCACCACGAGACGAGCGATATCGAGGCCGCGCTCGCGGAGCGCGGCCTCGAGTGTCAAGTCGAGCGCGCGACGGCGCGCGAGCCCCGAGACGACGAGGTGCTCTCGACCGGCGACATCGTCGACCGGATCCTGCGGCGGCGAAGGGCCGCCGGAGGCGACGACTGACCTCGAAGGAGAGGACTAACGCCGGACGCGACGCCCGGCCCGAACGCGAAGCGCGGCACCTATATGGACCGATCCCTAAGAGGCCGCTAGTGTCGATCCCCGACAGATATCCCGCGGTCCTCGCGACGACGGCCATGGGGGCGTACCTCCTGTTGATCGTCGGCGCGACGACCTCCCTGACCGACGCGGCGGCCGCGTGTACGGCGTGGCCCGCCTGCGGCGACGGCTACGCACTGCCCGTCGAGCGAGCCGGCTGGGTCGCGATCGGACATCGGGCCCTCGCGGCCGTCGTCGGCCTCCTCGTCGTCGCCTCGACCGTCCTCGCGTGGCGGAACGACGCGACCCGCCGCGTCCGCGCCGCGCTCCTCGTCGCGCTCGTGCTCTTCCCGATACAGGCCGCGCTCGGCGCGCTCGTCGCCCTCGGCGGGGCGTCCGCCCCCGCCGGGGTGGCACACCTCGTCACCGGCGTCGTCATCTTCGCCGGCGTCCTCGCGGCGCTCGCGTGGTGGCTGGAGGCGGCGACCGGCGACCCGGACGACGTGCCCGACGGCTTCGAGCCCGGAACCGACGACCTGCCGCCGGCCGAAGAGACCGAGCAACCCGCCGTCCCGACGGCGACGGTCCCACGGCTGAAAGCGACCGCTTCGGCGTACTTCCGGCTGATGAAGCCGCGGCTGATGTGGCTGCTGTGTCTCGTCGCCGCGGCGGCGATGGCGCTCGCCGGCGGCCCCGGGTTCACCCCGTACACGGTGGCGGCGACCCTCGTCGGCGGCTCGCTCGCGATCGGCGCGTCAGGGACGTTCAACCACGTGCTCGAACGCGACGTGGACAAACGGATGCAGCGGACCAACGACCGGCCGCTGGCGACCGACCTCGTTCCGGTTCCGCGGGCGATCGCCTTCGGCCTCCTGTTGACCGCCGTTTCGCTCGGGCTGTTCTGGACCGTCAACCCGCTGACCGCGGGGCTCGGGCTGCTCGCGATCCTGTTTTACAGCGTCGTCTACACGCTCGTGTTGAAGCCGAACACCGTTCAGAACACGGTGATCGGCGGAGCGGCGGGCGCGCTGCCGGCGCTCATCGGATGGGCCGCGGTGACCGGGGAGGTCGGCGGCGGCGGGCTGCTGCTCGCGCTGGTCATCTTCCTGTGGACTCCGGCACACTTCTACAACCTCGCGCTGGCGTACAAGTCCGACTACGCGCGCGGCGGCTTCCCGATGATGCCGGTGGTCCGCGGCGAGACGACGACGCGGCGGCACATCGTCTGGTACCTCGGCGCGACGCTCGTCGCCGCCGCGGTGCTCGCGCTGGTCGCCGAACCGCTCGGCGGGCTGTACGCGGCGGTCGGCGTCGCGCTGGGGGCGGTGTTCCTCTGGGCCGTCGTCCGGCTCCACTACGAACGCACAGAGGCGGCGGCGCTCCGGGCGTTCCACGCGTCGAACGCCTACCTCGGGCTCCTCCTGTTCGCCGTCGTCATCGACGCCCTCGTCGTATGACCGCCGGCCCCGGACTCGCGGGCGCGGGTCACGCCCTCCGAGAGGCCCTCCCGGGGACCCGGACGCTCGCGTGGGTGGCGCTGCTGGGGAACGCACAGATCGTGGCGGTGATCGCGTACTACGCGTTCCTCGGGTCGTTCCCGTCGACGCTTCGATACGTCGCCTACGGGCTGATCTGGGTGAACGTGAGCGTCTTGGTGTTGTTTCGCGCGTCGATCCCCGAGGGGTACGGCTTCGCCACGCGCCGCCGGGCGCTGGCGATCGCCGCCGGCTACTTCGCGGTGTTGCTGTTCTTCGCCGGCCTCGTCGCGACCGGCGTCCCGGAGCGCGCCGTCGACGCGCGGGTCGCGTGGCTGCCGCCCGGATGGGGGCCCGCGTTCGTGTACGCCGGCGAGTACCTCACCGTCATCGTGATGCCCGCGTACCTGCTGGGCTATCTCGCGCTCGCGAAGCTCGTTTACGTCGCGGTGTTGGAGGCGTCCGGGTCGCTCGTCGCCGGCGTCGTCGGGCTGTTCTCCTGTATCTCCTGTACGCTCCCGATCGTCGCGATGATCGCCTCCGCGCTGTTCGGCGGGACCGGGATCCTCGCGGCGACCGCGCTCGACGCCTCCTACGACCTCTCGACGGCCGTCTTCCTCCTCACCGTCGCGCTGTTGTACTGGCGTCCGGACTTCCGCTGAGCGGCCGTCGCTGTTGCTCCCCGAGTAGGTACCGTTGACGGAGGGTCCGATCTCCGACCGCACCCACAGCGACCGCACACCACCACCGCGACCACGGGCCGGCTTTTAAGCACGGGCAGCACCAACGGGGCGTATGACCCGAGTCGAGGTCGAGTACTGCGTACCGTGTGGGATGTTGAACCGAGCGCAAGACGTCGCCGGCGCGGTCCTCGAACAGTTCGGGGAGGGCATCGACGAAGTCGCGCTGGTGACCGGCGACGACGGCGTCTTCGTCGTCCGCGCGGGCGACGAGGTCGTCTTCGACAAGACCGAAGACGAGTACGACGTCGACGCCATCGTGCGGGCCGTGAAGCCGCACGTCGGCGCGACGGCGTAGGACCGACGAAGAGGCCGAACCCGGGCGGACGACTCCCTCCGTCGTCCCGGCCGATGGCGGCGCTTATAACCGACACGAGCCCGGAACGGACGGTATGAATGACGAACCTGCGAGTGACGAGGAGAACACGAGCGAGACGGCGAACACGAGCATCGAGGACGCCGTCGATCGGTTCCTCGGGGACACGGACACGGCGCTCGGCGAGTACGACCGCGGATACACCGACGCCGACGCGACGCTGTCGGTGGTCCGGAGCCACCTCCAGGAGCTTCGGGCGGCCGTCGACGGCGACGACGACTGAGCCACGCAGCGCCCGACGTCGCTCGATGCCGACGACGATGTATCCCGCGACCGGACACACGCTGCGCGCCGGGACGGAACCGATTTATCCCGTCGCCGGAACCGACCGTGCATGGGGAACGGCAAGATCGGGAGACGGTTCTTCGCGGAGCGGATCCGCCCCAACCTCGGGGCGGATCGCGCGGACGTGACCCTCGGGCCCGCACACGGCTGTGACTTCGCGGTGATCGAGCCGGGACGGACGGCGGACGACGCCCCCGGCGCCTCCGGCGGCGGTGCTGGGGCGGACACCGCTGCCAGCGCCACCACTGCCGCTGGCTCCGCTCCTGCGCACGCGATCGTACTCGCGACCGATCCGATCTCCGTCCTCCCGGAGCTCGGATACGACCGTGCCGGCCGGTTCGCGCTCCACATCGTCCTGTCGGACGTGGCGGTGTCGGGGATCGCCCCCTCGCACCTCTCGATCGCCTTCTCGCTGCCGACGACGGTCTCCGACGCGGCGTTCGGCGAGCTCTGGGACGCGATAAGCGACGAGTGCGCACGGCTCGGGGTCGCCGTGACGACGGGCCACACCGCCCGCTACCCCGGCGCGACGCTCCCGTGGGTCGGGGCGGCGACCGCCCTCGGCGTCGGCGACCCCGACCGGATCGTCCGCCCGGACGGGGCCCGCCCGGGCGACCGCCTCGTCGTCACGCGGGGACCGGCGGTGGAGGCGACCGGGCTGTTCGCCTCGCTGTTCCCGGACGCGCTCGACCTGCCGGCGGAAACGGTGGCGACCGCACAGGAGCGGCTCGACGACGTCCGCCTGGTCGGCGACGCGCTCGCGGCACGGGAGGCGGGCGCGGTCCACGCGATGCACGACGCGACGGAGGGCGGGCTCCTCGGCGCGTTCCACGAGACCGCGGGCGCGGCCGGCGTCCGGTTCGAGATCGAGCGCGACGCCGTTCCCGTCGCGCCCGGGGTCGAGCCGGTCTGTCGCGCGCTCGGGATGGACCCGTGGAACGCGACCACGGCCGGAACCCTGATCGCGTCGGTCGCGGCCGCCGACGCCGACGCGGTCGTCGAGGCGCTTCGGGGGCGGGGCACCCCCGCGGCCGTGGTCGGGGACGTGACCGCCGGTTCCGGGGTCGCCGTCGACGGGGTCGACACGGAGCCGCCCGACGGCGACGCCTCCTGGCCGGTGTACGCCGCGCTGTCGGAAGCGTCCGCGGCCGACGACCGGTAAGCGGCGCACGCGTACCGTGACGAGAGAGATACGATCGCCGTCCTCGTCGCGCGACCGCCGTCCTCGTCACGCGATGGCCCACCCGCCGCGCGCCGAGCGCCGCGTCGCTCGGTTTCCCGGCGGAACGAAAGCTGAACCTTTTAAGTCCTGCCGGTTGGAAGCGTGGCCATGGTGCGGGACCCGTCACACGACGAGGAGCCGCCGTCGCCCGCCGAGGTGTTGGACGCGCTGGCCGACGACGCCGCCCAACGCTTCATCGCCGCGCTCTCCGAACCGAAGACGGCGAGCGAGCTCTCCGAGGAGTGTGACGTTCCCCTCTCGACGACGTACCGCAAGCTGGAGAAGCTCACGGACGCGTCGCTGTTGAGCGAGTCGACCGAGATCCGCCGGGACGGACAGCACACGACGCGGTACGCCGTCGCCTTCGATTCGGTGACCGTGTCCGTCGACGACGGGGGAGCCCGCGGGATCGCCATCGAGTTCACCCGCTCGGACCGGACCCGCGACGAGCGGCTGGCCGAGCTGTGGACCGAGCTTCGCGAGGAGACGTAACTATGCATGTCGAACTGGTTATCATCGGAGTAAAGACCGCCATCCTCCTGTTGGGTGGCAGCATCACCTACTACGCCCTGCGGGCGTTCCGGCGCACGGGGGACCCGTCGCTCCGGGCGCTCGCGCTCGGCTTCGGGATCGTCACCGTGGGCGCGCTGGTCGGCGGCGTGTCACACCAGTTCATCGGGGCGGACCTCGCCGTCGGGATCGCGATCGACGGGGCCCTCACGGCACTCGGCTTCGCCGTCATCGTCTACTCGCTGTACGTGGAGTGAACCGCGGGGTATCGACACGCGACGAACCTTGGTTTCGGTAGCCTTTTGCGGCGCTCCGTCGTGCGTTCCGACGATGAGCGAGACCGCACGCGACGAGCTCTCCCGTCGGATCGCGGGCGAGATCACCTTAAGCGACGACCCGGGAGCGACGCTACGGAAGTGGCGAACCGATTTCGACGTCTCCCAGACGGAGCTCGCCGACCAGCTCGGCGTCTCCTCGTCGGTCGTCTCCGACTACGAGAGCGGCCGGCGCGAGAGCCCCGGCATCGGCGTCGTTCGCCGAACCGTCGACGGGCTGCTCGACATCGACGAGCGCCGCGGCGGCGGCCGGCTCAGACAGTACGCTCGCGTGCTCTCGGCCGGCTTCGAGAGCGACATCGTCCACGACCTGCGGGAGTACTCCACGGCGGTCCCGCTGGAGGAGTTCTACGACGCGATGGGCGCGACCGAGATCGTCCGCGGCGACCGCGACCACGTCAACGGCCACACCGTCATCGACTCGATTCAAGCGATCACGCGGCTCTCCAGCGAGGAGTTCTACCGGCTGTACGGCCAGTCGACGAACCGCGCGCTCGTCTTCACCCGCGTCACGCGCGGGGAGTCGCCGCTGGTGGCGATGCGCGTCGTCAGTCCGACGCCGAACGCGGTCGTCCTCCACGGGATCGACGACGACGACCTCTGGGAGCACGCGGGCGACCTCGCGCGGGTCGACGGCTTCTCGCTGGCGACCTCCACGCGCGACCTCGACGACTGTCTCGCCGACCTCCGGGAGCTGTGATCGGAGCCGAGAACGGCCCCCCGGTCGACCGATCGCCGGAACCGGCCGCGACGCGGCCGCGTTCGCCCGCTACTGGACCGGATCGCCGAACGCGTAGACGGTGTTGTGGCCGGTGATCTCGACCTCGAGGACGTCGCCGACGGCGACGCCACGCTCGTCCGCGCGCTGGACGATCACCTGTCTGTAGGCCGGATCGCGGCACTTCACGGAGTCCCCGGTCCCCTCCTCGACGACGAGCACCTCGAGGGTCTCGCCGACCATCGCCCCGTACGCCTCGCCGACGACGTCCATCTTCAGCTCTGACATCGCCTTCGAACGCTCCTTTTTCACCGTCCCGCCGAGCCCCTTCATGTCCGCGGCGTCGGTGCCGGGCCGCTTCGAGAAGCGGGTGACGTTGATCTTCTCGGGGCGGACCTCCCGGAGGAGGGCCATCGACTCCTCGTGGTCCGCGTCCGTCTCCGTCGGAAAGCCCACGATGAAGTCCGTCGACAGCGTCCAGTGGTCGAGCCGGTCGTCGAAGGCGGCGACGACCTCGCGGAACTTGTCGACGCGGTGTTGCCGGCGCATGTCGGCGAGCACGTCGTCGCTGCCCGACTGGACGGGGGCGTGGATGAAGTCGTACAGCTTCCGATTCCGGGCGAAGACGTCCGCCAGCTCCTCGTGGATCCCGTGGATCCCGCCCGGGTTCGCCATCCCGAGCCGGACGCGGAACTCGCCGTCGATGTCGCAGATCCGGTCGAGCAGCTCGGGGAGCTTCCGGTCGCCCGTGTCCCAGCCGTAGACGCCGGTGTCCTGGCCGGTGACCCGGATCTCCTTCGCCCCGGCGTGGACGAGCGCGCGCGCCTTCTCGACGTTCTCCTCGACGGGCGGCGAGTCGACCCGTCCGGTCGCGAACTTCGTGATACAGTACGAGCAGTTGCTCATGCAACCGCGCGCGATGGGGAGGATGCCGACGACGCCGTCGAGCACCGGCTCCGTGTCGGGCGTGACGGTGGGACACTCGCCGTTGAGGACGTGGGTCGGGACGTCGTCCCAGTGGAGCACTTCGGCGTCGACGCCCGCCTCGCGGAACTGCTCGCCCTGTGCGAGCGCCATACAGCCGGTGACGACGAGGTCGGTCGACTCCGCGGCCAACTCCTCGGCACGTCGAAGCATGTTCCGCTCCGTCTTCTCGACGACGGTGCAGGTGTTGAGGATGGCGACGTCGGCGTCGGCCGGGCCGTCGGCCGGGTGGTGGCCGCCGTCGCGGAGGGTCCGTTCTATCTCCCGGCTCTCACCCCGGTTGGAGGTACAGCCGTACGTCTCGATGTGGTACGTCGCCATCGGTTACCCCGTCGTACCCCGCCCGCGGCCAAAAGGGCGACGGATCGGGGGCCGGCCGTCCGCGTGCGACGGGGACCGATCGTCGTGCGATGGGGGCCGATCGTCGTGCGACGGAAGCCAGCCGTGCTGTGTGGCGATCAGTCGCTGTCGTCGTCGGGCTTGCCCCGCGAGCCGCCCCCGAACAGCCGCTCCCGCAGCGACCGGGTGTCGGGACGTTCACACAGCAGCACCGAGGAGTCGACGTGGTTGACGATGTCGTAGACGAGCGACCCGCTGAACAGCCGCGAGAGGAGCCCGCGGTCCGTTGCGCCGACGATCACCATCGTCGAGTCCCGGGAGTGACGGGCGATCGCGTTCTCCACGTCGCCGCCGGTGTCGACCGTGAGCGTCGCGTTGCCGAGGTCGTGATCCTGCGCCCAGCCGCCGAGGAACTCGGTCCCGGCGGCGCGCTTCTCGTCGTCGTCGACGACGTACAACAGCTCGACCTCGGAGCCGCGGCCGTCGCGGAGCGTCCGGGCGACCTCGGCGGAGAGGTCCGAGTCCGTCCCGCCCGCGGTCGGCACGAGGACGTGCTCGGGGTCGAACCCGCGGTCCTTTAAGACGAGGAAGTCACACGGAAGTTCTCGGGTGAGTTCGTCGAGCCCGCGGGTGACCGTCCCCGACGACCAGAACGGCTGGTTCGCCCAGCCCATCACGACGAGGTCGGCGTCGCCGCTCGCGGCCGCGTCGAAGATCTCCTCGAACGACTGATGAGAGATCACGGTTCGAGTCTCCACGTCGACGCCGAACGTCTCCGCGCTCTCGCGGGCGGACTCGAGCAGGCGCTGTGACTCGGCGTCGATGCGCTCGACGTGCTCCGCGCCCGCGTACAGCGGGGTCTGGTCGGGCACCGAGACGATGTGGACGGCCTCGACGACGCCGTCGTTCGCCTTCGCCATGATCGACGCGAGCTCGATCAGCTCGCTTTCCGTTCGCGGGTTCGCCAGCGGCACCATCACCCGGTAGTCGGTCTTGTCGGGCTGGACGGATTCGGCGGCCGAGACGGCGGGTTCGGGCATCTCGTCCGCCCGGTCGAGGATGTACTGCCCGAGGTGTCCCTGGTGGGTCGTCTCGGCGCGGGCGTACAGGAAGTACCAGAGGACCGCGCCGACGACGAACGCGGCCGAGAGCGCGATCTCGACCGGGCTCATGAAGGCGATGAGCCCGAGCGAGAGCACGATCCCGGCGATCGGCGTGATCGGATACAACGGGACGCGGAAGTCGGGATCGTACTCCGGCACGTCGGCCTCGCGGAAGACGATGAGCGCGGCGTTCATCAACGCGTACACGATCAGGTGGAGCACCGACGCCGCCTGCGCGAGGATCGCGAGGTCCTGTCCGAGCAGGACGATGAAGAAGACGATCATCCCGCCCGTGAGGAAGATGGAGCGGTACGGCGTCGAGTAGCGGGGGTGGATCTCGTTGAGCCAGTTGGTGACGATCTTGTCCCGACCCATCGCGAAGTTGATCCGGGCCGACGAGAGGATCGAGGCGTTCGCCGACGACGCCGTCGCGAGCAGCGCACCGAGCGTCATGATCGTCGCGGCGGCCGCCGCGACGCCGCCGATGCCGAACAGCTCCGCGGGGAACGCGACCTCGGCGGCCTGTGCGACGGGTGCCTCGAGATCGAGGGCGTTCCACGGGACCACGCCGAGCATGATCGTCACGAGGATCCCGTAGATGACGGTGACGATCGCGACGGAGCCGATGATCGCGATCGGGAGGTTCCGGCCCGGGTTCTTCAGCTCCTCGGCGACCGTCGCGATCTTCGCGTAACCGAGGAAGGAGACGAACACGAGCGCCGTCGCCGGCAGGATCGCCCCGTAGCCGTCCGGCATCGGGGCCCAGCCGTCGGCGGTCAGGGTGCCGTAATCGAACGAGAACCAGCCCGCGATCGCGAACACGCCGAGGATGAGGAGCAGGAGCGTCACGATCACGGTCTGGATCCCGCCGGTCTCCTTCGCGCCGATGTAGTTGACGCCGACGAAGACGATCCCCGCGAACAGCGCGCCGAACTGGATCTGCGTCACCGTGAACAGTCCGAGATCGAGCGAGGGGATGAGCGCGATCGTGCCGAGGACGGGGAGAACGAAGGTGGTGTCGCCGAGCAGCGTGACGAGGTACTGTCCGAAACCGATGGAGTAGAACGCGGACGCGAACGCGAGCCCGAGCCAGTCGCCGAGCCCCGCGATGGAGCCGAACATCGGCCCGAGCGCGCGGTTGACGTAGTAGTAACCGCCGCCGGCCTTCGGCATCGCCGTCCCCAGCTCGGAGACTGACAGCGCGTTCACCATCGCGATCAGCCCGCCGATGAGGAAGGAGACGACGACGATGGGGCCGGCCTCCTGGGCGGCGACGCCGGGGAGGACGAAGATCCCCGCGCCGATCATCGTCCCGATCCCGATCGTCATCGCCGAGACGAGTCCGAGGTCCTTGGCGAGCTCCTCGTCGCTCATCGGCGGTCACCCCGAGGCGGTTCCGTGGTCGGAGTCACGGTCGTGGTTGCGATGGGGGTCGCGAGCGGGGTCACGTCGCCGCGACAGGATCGCGATCGGGGTCGCGACGGGGGCGGTCCGGTCGGTGAAGCCTGATATGTCGGGTTCATTGGATCGATCGTCACGGGAGGTCCACGGGTCGTGAACCGTGCCCGCGTCTCGTTGGCGGCGTTTCAGTCTTCCCGGACTTAATCACCCCGATACAGGTGTGTTCGACGCACAACCACATATATAAAGGAGATCTCGATGCCGTAGTAACGTCTCGGTTTATCACGGGACCGAAGCGGGTCTCGGGTCGAATACGTCACTCCCGGACCGGATACGATCGACGCACCCGCGGGCGGGTGTTCCGAGCGATTCCCGTTCGACCTTCACGTGCCGCCATCGCCGCGGAACGCGTCTATCGTCGCCTCGTCGACGCCGCCGCGCGAGAAGACGGTGACGACGTCGTCCGGCTCGACCGTCGTGTCGCCGTGGGCGGTCCGAACGGCGTCGTCCCGCTCGATCGCGATGACGAGCGCGTCCTCACCGATAACTCGCCTTTCGGACGCCTCGGCGAGGGTCATGTCGGCGATCGGGGCGTCGCGTCCGACCGTCATCTCGGCCACCTCGGAGCCGCCCGAGAGGCTGACGAAATCGGAGATGCTGCCCTCACGTTCCTCCTCGGGGCGGAACGGCGAGTACGGGTGGTGCGTCTCCGTCTGGACGAGGTCCTCGTCCTCGATCTCGACGCCGATCCCCGAGATCGCTCGCGCGATCCGCCTGAGGTCGACGGTCCGCTCGCCGACGGCCATCACGTGGAGGTTTCGTCGCCCGGTCATCAGCTCGCGCACGTTGACCACGCCCGGCACGGCCCGGACCTTGGCCGCCAGCTTCTCGCGTTCGGCGACCGGCGCGTTACACAGATAGAGGTTCCGCAGGCGGCCGTCGGCGGCCTCGAAGTCGATGTCGGCGTGGTATCCCGTGATGACGCCGGCCTCCTCCAGCCGGCCGATGCGGTTCCGGACCGTCGCGGGGGAGACGTCGGCCGCCGCCGCGATGTCGGGCGCCGACGTGTTCCGCGAGTCCGTCATCAGCGCGTAGATGACCCGTCGATCGACGTCGTCCAGTCGGTACTCCATGGCGCCGAGACGATCCGCGCTCGGAAGTGCGTTGTCGTCCGAGCCGGCCGTCTCACCGCCGCGTCGACGGCGACGACCACACCGAGCGTCGCTCACGGGAGCTTTATCAACCGTCGGGTCGCCACCGTATCCATGACCGGGAGCGACACCGACGACGCGGACGCCGCGTCCGCCGCGGCGGAGGACGGTCGGGACGGGATCGCGGCGGAACTCGAGGAGGTCGTCGCCCGCGCCGCCGGGGAGCTCGCGACCGTCAGCGACGCGCGCCTCGCGTCGACGCCCGACGAGCCGGCTTCGACGCGCGTTTCGTCGATCCTCGTCGCCGTCGGCGGCGGCCCGCACACCGGCGCGACCGTCGACCTCGCCCGCCGGATCGCCGACCGGACGGACGCCTGGATCGAGCTGTTCCACGTGGTGCCCGCGACCGGCGATTCCACGACGAGCCCGTCCACCGACGATCGGTCCACGGATGACCCCACACCGAGGTCCACCGACGATCGATCCGACGACGCTCCCTCCACCGGCGAGGCCACGGACCCCGGCGTCGCCACGCCTCCCGGCGTCTCGACGGGGGGTGCCGTGGAGGGGCCCGCCACGGACGTCGGTGCCGAGTCGCCCGACACGACGCCGCTCCGTGAAGAGGGGGATCGGCTGCTCGACGCCGCCGGCGACCGGATCGCCGGCTTCGATCGCGTCGACCGCTGGATCGTCGAGGGCGAGACGCCCGCGGCCGGGATCGTCGAACAGTCGGCGTACTACGACGCCGTCGTCGTCGGCTCGCCGACCGCCGGGACCGTCGGTCGGTTCGTCTTCGGCTCCACGACCGACACGGTCGTCGAGGAGGCGACCGTCCCCGTCGTCGTCGTCGAGGCCGAGGGGTCGACGGCCCTGCTGGACGACGACTGATCCCTCTCACGCCCCCCGCGAGCGACGGGCCAGCGAGCGTATCGACACGGCGGTAGGGAGCGTCGGGCTCGTCGACACGATGGTAGGTGCCCGGCGACGACCGCACCCTTTTTCTCGAGGCACCGGAACGTGTCGGGTATGCAGGTCGGGATCGTCGCACGGAAGGGGAACCCGCGTGCCGCGGCGCTGGCGAGCGACGTGCGGGACGCGGTCGCCGAGCGGGACGTCTCCGTCTGGCTCGACGCGGTGACCGCGGAGTACCTCGACGCGGGGCCGGGCCGATCGGTGAGCGCGCTCGCGGACTGTGACCTCGCGGTGGCGGTCGGCGGCGACGGGACGTTCCTGTTCGCCGCGCGCAACGCCGACGGCGTCCCCGTTCTCGGGGTCAACCTCGGTGAGGTCGGCTTCCTCAACGCGGTCCCGCCGGACGAGGCGGAACGGGCCGTCCTCCGGGAGGTCGAACGGTTTCGTGACGGTGGAATGAGCGTCCGCGAAGCGCCCCGGCTCGTCGCGACTGCCGACGGCTGGGAGTCGCTGCCGGCCGCGAACGAGGTCCTCGTTACCGGACCACGCCGTGGCCACGGCGGCGGTATCGACTACGAGCTCCGCGTCGACGGGTCGCTGTACTCCGGCGGGCACGCCGACGGCGTCCTCGTGGCGACCCCCACGGGGTCGACCGCGTACAACCTCTCGGAGCGCGGCCCGCTCGTCCACCCGACCGTGGACGGGTTCATCGTTAACGAGATGTGCGCCGAGGAGGGGATGCCCCCGCTCGCGGTCGGCGTGGACGCGAGCGTGACCGTCACCGTGACCAGCCCCGGCGACGTCATTGTCGCCAGCGACGGCCGAAACCCGCACGAATTGGGCGGTCCCGTCGAGGTGTCCGTCCGACGGGCGACCCCGCCGATGCGGATCGCCGGACCGCCCGCCGACTTCTTCGAGGCGCTCGGGAAGCTCTCGTAGGCGTCACAGGGATGGCCGCCGACGGCGCGCTCACGCGTCTCGTTCGGCGCCGTCACTCGGTGATCGCGGCCTCCGCCCGCCGCATGACCTCCCGGACGGGAACGCCCGTCTCGGCGGCGACCTCGGCGGCGTCGTCGTACTCGGCGCTCACGTCGTAGACGTCGCCGTCGGCGGTCGCCCCGAGTTTCACCGACACCTCGTAGCGGTCGCCGCCGATGTCGATCGTCGCGGTCTCGAAGGAGCGCTCGGCGATCCACCGGTGGGTCGCGCCCGCCTGCCTGACTCCGAGCGTCCCCGTCTCACGGGCGAGCCGCTCCGCGACGGCCTCGGCGTCCGACGGGTCGCAGATCACCGTCACGAGATGGCCTGGCCGCGACTTCTTCATCGTCGTCGGGACGATCGTGACGTCGTGGGCCCCCACGGGTTTCAGCGCGTCCTGAAGCCCGCCGAGCACCTCCGGGGCGACGTCGTCGAGGTTCGTCTCCAGGACGGCGACGTCGTCGTGGACGAGCCGGCCCTCGGCACCGGCTTGCGTCCTTGCGCCCGGGGCGTCCCTCGCCGTCCCGCCGTCGCCGACGAGCGTGCGGAGCACGTTCGGATGCCGGTCGAAGGTGGCGTCGCCGGCCCCGTACCCCGACGCCGTCACCGTCAGGGACGGCAGGGCGCCGACGCCCTCGGCGACCGCGCCGAGGATCGCCGCGCCGGTCGGCGTCAACAGCTCCCGGTCGATCGGGCCGCCGACGATCGCGAAGTCGGACCGTTCGACGATCCCGACGACTGCGGGCGCCGGGATCGGGTAGACCCCGTGGCTCATGTCGACCTGTCCGCCGCCGGCGGCGACCGGGGTGGTGACGACCCGCTCGACGCCGAGGTCGTCGAGCAGCAGGGCCGCGCCGACGACGTCGGCGATCGCGTCGTCCGCGCCGACCTCGTGGAACGCCGTCTCGGCCAGGTCGGTGCCGTGCGTCGACGCCTCCGCGCGACCGAGCAGCTCGAAGGCGTCGAGCGCCACGGACTCGACAGACGCCGGCAGCGGCATCGACTCGACGAGCCTCACGACCTCCGGATACGTTCGGTGGACGCCCGCCCCTTCGGCGTGGCTGTGGTCGTGCGAGTGGCCGTGGTCGTGGTCGTGATCGTGTGAGTGGCTGTGGTCGTGACTGTGATCGTGTGAGTGGCTGTGGTCGTGGTCGTCGGTGTCGTCCTCCTCGCGGTTCCCGTCGTCCGCCTCCGCGAGCAGGACGTCGACGGTCGTCGCCCGGATCTCGTTCTTCGTCGCCTCACCGACCTCGTAGCGAACGGGGAGGTGATCCTCGACGACGGTCAACACGTCGGGGTCGCCGCCGGCCGCGATCAGGGCCGCACAGATCATGTCGCCGGCCGCGCCGGTCCGTCCGTCGAAGGCGAGGGTTCGCATGTGCGGTCGCACGACGCCGAGAGTAAAGAGTCACCCCACTCGCGTCGGGACGGCGAGTCGAGCGGCGCGGCGATACGTCGCCGTGGGGTGCCGCCCGACACGTCGTCGGCCGACGGCTTCGGGTCTACCCGCGGATCTTGAAGTACGCGGCGCGCCAGACGCCGAGCGCGAGGGCTCCGGTCACGAGGATGATGGCGACGAAGACGGGGGCGGCCCCGCCGGAGAAGACGAACGCGCGGAGCACGAACCCGATCGCGGCCGCCGGGATCCACGAACGGATCGCGAGCGGCACCGACGACTTCGCCGTCTCGACCGCCCCGGCGGAGTAGGCCCCGACGACCGGCGCGACGAGCAGCCAGCCGATGAGGAACGGCGCGTACACCTCGGGGAGGTACAGTGGGTTCGCGGTCAGGAACTCCGCCGGGACGTGACTGAGCGTGCCGACGGTCAACATGGCGATCAACACGAGGACGTCGCCGACGGCGAGCGGTGCCGCCGCACGGTCGATCCGCCCCTTCAGGAACGACTGCAGGTCCATACCGGGCGTCGGGGCCGACCCTACTTTGTACGTGCGGATCCGAGACGAGCGTGCGATCGCGACCCACCCGTGGCGTCACGCGACGGGTGCGTCCTCGTGAACTCTGCGCTCACGCGCTCTCAAGCAGGCTCTCGCCGGTCATCTCGGTCGGCTTCTCGAGGTCCAGCAGCTCCAGGACGGTCGGCGCGACGTCACACAGCGACCCGTCCGGGCGGACGCGCCGCCCCCCGTCGCCGCCGTCGGCGTCGAGGAAGACGAACGGGACCGGGTTGTACGTGTGGGCGGTGTGCGGGTCGTCCGGCGTTCCCATGTCGTCGGCGTTGCCGTGGTCCGCCGTGACGATCGCGTTGTAACCGCCGTCCTCGAGGGCGCCGAGCAGGCGGCCGAGCTCGCGGTCGACCGCCTCGACCGCCGCGACGGCGGCGTCGAAGTCGCCCGTGTGCCCGACCATGTCCGGATTCGCGTAGTTGAGCACGACGAGGTCGGGGCGGTCGCGGTCGAGGACCCCGATCGCCCGGTCGGTGAGCTCCGGCGCGGACATCTCCGGTTGGCGGTCGTACGTCGGGACGTCGGGGCTCCGGACGATCTCGCGGACCTCGCCGGGGAACGCCACCTCGCGGCCGCCGTTGAGGAAGTACGTGACGTGCGGGTACTTCTCCGACTCCGCGATCCGCAGCTGGGTGAGCCCCGCGTTCGAGACGACCTCGCCGAGCGTGTTCGTCGGGGCCTCCGGCGGGAACGCCACCGGGAACGGGTACGTCTCGTCGTACTCCGTCATCGTCACGAGACGGACGTCGGGCGCGTCGAGGTCGCCGTCCCACCCCGGACGGGTGCCGGTGAGCATCCTGACGAGCTGGCGCGCCCGGTCCGCCCGGAAGTTGAACCAGACGACGGCGTCGCCGTCAGACAGGGGGTGGCCGCCCTCGATAAGCGTCGGTTCGATGAACTCGTCGGTCTCCCCTCGGGCGTGTGCCGCCCGCGCGGCCCCCGCCGCGGTGGCCGCCTCGTGGGTGGCGTCGCGCTCGACGATCGCGTCGTACGCCCGTCGGGTCCGGTCCCAGTTCTCGTCGCGGTCCATCGCGAGGTACCGCCCCGTGACGGTCGAGACGTGGCCGGTCCCGCGCGCGTCGGCGTGGGCGGTCACGTCCGCGAGGAAGCGGTCGGCGATCTCCGGGGCGGTGTCGCGCCCGTCGGTAAACGCGTGGGTCGTCGCCGGAACGCCGGCGGCCGCGGCGGCGTCGATGAGCGCCAGTAGGTGCTCGACGTCGGAGTGGACGCCCCCGTCGGAGACGAGCCCCATGAAGTGGACCCGGCCGCCGGTGTCCGCGACGTGCTCGAACGCCGACGCGAGGGCCCCGTTGTCGGCGAACGAGCCGTCCGCGAGCGCATCCGTGATCCGCGTGTACGCCTGCTTGACCACCCGCCCCGCGCCGATATTTAAGTGGCCGACCTCCGAGTTCCCCATCTGCCCCGCCGGCAGCCCGACCCGCCGCCCGTGGACGACGAGCTCGCCGGACGCCCCTCGGCCGACTGCCCCGTCGAACGTCGGCGTGTCCGCCGCCTTCACCGCGTCCAGCCGATCGTGATCGCCGAGCCCCCAGCCGTCGAGAACGATGAGCGCCGTCTGCATACCTCATCGTCCCCGCGGCGGCGTAACTACCCTTCGCTTCGGGTGAGAACCGCCGGCCATGGAGCCCTTCCCGCCGTGCTTCGTTCGCCGCCGCCACCGCCGTTGCGCCCGCGATCGATCCGTCGGCAGCGACCAGTGTCCGACGGCGACGTGGCCTCGCCCCGGGAAGCCAGCCTTTTACGCGCTCGACGCTAACGAGACGTTAATGGACTCCGCGGTACTGTTGGATCTCCTCGGCAACGAGAACCGGCGGCGCATTCTCCGGCTTCTCGCCCACAAACCGTGCTACGTGACGGAGATCTCCGAGTATCTCGGGGTGAGTCCCAAGGCGGTGATCGACCACCTCCGAAAGCTGGAGGAGGCCGGCCTCATCGAGTCGACGACGGACGATCAGCGCCGGAAGTACTTCCACATCACCCGGAGCCTCCGGCTGGAGGTGAGCGTCTCCCCGTACGGCTTCGGCGCGAAGAGCGCCTACCCCGCGAAGAGCAGCCTCGACATGTCCGGACGGTGTCCCCACCTCTCGATTGAGGTTCCGTCGGCGTCGGCGGGATCCGGGGACGTGGCCGACCTCGCCACCGAGTACGACCGGCTACAGGAGCTCGACCGCGAGCTCTCGCTGGCCCAGCGCTGGGTCCACGGACGCGTCGAGGACACGCTCGCGGCGATCGACGACCGGCTCGGCACGGAGGCCGACAGCCGGTTCTTCGCGGCCATCCTCGCTGCGCTCGTCGAGACCGACGGCACTGCCGCTGCGGTCGCCGACGAGGTCGGTGCGCCGGAGGATGCCATCGTCGAGGCCCTCGCCCAGCTCGCCGACGTCGGAGTCGTCGTCCGCGACGGCGAGCGCTACGCGATCCGATAGGGAGTCCGTCGGTGATCACGCCGAGAGTCCCGACCGTTCGACCGGCTCCGTTCGATCGGCTCCGTTCGACCCCTCCACGGTTGATACGCTTTGCCTCCGGGTGCGCGCAATACGAGACGTTTCCGTAGCAGGCGGAGACGGCCCGATCCCTCGCGTTTGGATCACGACGGTGGAGCACTCCTAGAGCGAGGCGACTGCGGTTCACGTCGGAACGACAACCATAGTGATATGTTATCTCGGACCGTACATCCGACGCTCGAACGATCCGAACGGACGTGCCACCCGTCACAGCCACGTGGCTCAGACAATGACACACAGTATCTGCACACCGGAAGCAGGCGAGGAGTTGCCCTATTTTCAGCGCCTGTGGCGGGTGTTGTTTGCTCCCACTATCGACCCGAAAACCAGACTCGAACGGCTGTTCGAACACGAAACCGCCGAGTTCGACATGCGATACGCGTTTCTGTCGAACATCGACCTGGAGAACGATACGGAACGCTTCGAGGTCGTACACGGCTCCCACGAAGTCCTCAAACCGGAGAGCACCGTCCCGCTTTCCGAGACCTACTGTCGGAAAACCATCGTAGATCCGGAGGGAACGCTGGCCGTCAGTGATGCCGTCACCGAAGGGTGGGAGGACGATCCGGCGTATGAGACGTTCGAGTTCGGGAGTTACCTCGGGACGACGGTCTCGGTCGACGACGAGCTCTATGGAACGCTCTGTTTTGCGAACACTGCCGCCCGTGATGAACCGATCCTCGACGAAGAGAAAGCCCTCGTCGAGATGCACAGCCAGTGGGTAGAGTACGCGTTGGATCTCTCCGTCGGGCCGCACTTTCGGGAGACGCGTCTCGACACGATCGAGGGACGCGCCGTTTCTGCGGAAGACATCGACTCGATGATGGACGCACTCAAGGGTCTCACAAGTCGCGTCACTCTCATGACGCTGTTAGGGGACACCACGGAGACCAGTATCGCTGCCCTTGAACGGAAGGTGAACGGCGAAGACGACCGGATAGGGCTGTACCATCGTGACTTACCCAAGCTAGCCGACGCGGGATACATCGAGTGGAACGTGGGTTCGGATACGATATCCAAAGGGCCGAAGTTCTCCGAGGTGGAACCACTCGTTCGGTTGCTGAAGGAATACGACACGGCATTCCCCGAGTGAACGACCCCGCCTGACCGCTCGCCTAACGACTCGCGCTCGAGGATGGGGCTTCCTGCTTCCGCGACGCGCTTTTTACATCCACGACCGAGGACACGGCGATCGCAGTCCCCACCGGCGTTGACGAGCGGAGAGCTCTCGTCCGCACGTCACGTTGGTGTCTCAATTCAGCCACGGGTTGAGAAAGGGAATACTGCCCGATGCGTGTCTCTCGTATAATCAAAAATCCGTGTTAAATGAAAACTGTTGGGGTTGATTCACGTCCCCCGTGTACGGGATACCGCAGAGATCGAGCCGTCGATTTCCGAACAATAGCCATGAGATACACAGATACAGCGCAGATCGTCGATCAGTCGTTCGAGTTCCCAGTGACGCATACAGCCGTGGTCGAACGGATCGGCACGATTAAAATAACGTCTCCCTCCGGCGATTCGGTGACCATTCGAGACGTCTTAGAGCCGATCGAAGAGGAGAGTTACCTGACTTCGGACGCCCTGTACACGACGATCATCGGCAACCTCGATGAGACGTTTATCGGACGCAAATACTACGACGACCGAGGCCGCACGACGTTTGGAACCGCGGCGGACGACGAATCGACCGTCTCGTTCTGACGATCGATTCCGCCCGACCGGACCTGGAACCGCTCCACCGAGGGCTGCGCGGTCCGTATTGACCACGCGGAGACGACCGTATCAACGACCACCGATCTCAGCGGAGCCGTCCGGCCGGTTCCGGAAGCTTTTGGCACGTCCCCGGACGACTCTCCGCGTGACCCGCTACCGGAACCTCTCGCTGTTCCTCGTTCTCGCCGCGGTGTGGGGCTCGGCGTTCATGGCCATCAACGCCGGGTTGGAGTACTTCCCGCCGGTGCTGTTCGCCGCGATACGCTACGACGTCGCCGGGGTGATCATGCTCGCGTACGCCGCGTACGTCGTCGACGATCCGATCCCCCGGGGGCGCGGGGAGTGGACGCTCGTCGCGATCGGCGCGGTCCTCCTCATCGCGGCGTACCACGCGCTGCTGTTCGTCGGCCAGGAGGACCCCGCGGTGACGAGCGCCGTCGCCGCCGTCATCGTGAGCCTCTCGCCGGTGCTGACGACGGCGTTCGCGCGGGCGCTGCTCCCCTCCGAGCGGCTGACGCTGATCGGGGTCCTCGGCCTCCTCGTCGGGCTCGTCGGGGCCGTCGTGTTGGCCGCGCCGGATCCCGCGAACCTGACGGGTGACGGGGCAGTCGCGAAGGTCCTCGTCTTCCTCGCCGCGACCGCGTTCGCGCTCGGGGCCGTGCTCACCCGCGCGGTCGACGCCGAGATGCCCATCGAGACGATGGAGGCGTGGTCGATGCTGTTCGGCGCGCTGATCATGCACGTCGTCGCCGTCGGGCTCGGCGAGTCGGTCTCGTCGATCGCGTGGACGACGGAGGCGGTCCTCTCGCTGGCGTACCTCGCGATCGCCGCGAGCGCCGTCGGCTTCCTGATCTACTTCCGGCTCCTCGAACGGGTGGGCCCGATCGAGATCAACCTCGTCTCGTACGTCGCGCCCGTCTTCGCCGCGCTCTCCGGGTGGGTCTTCCTGAGTGAGGGGATCGCGGCGACGACGGTTATCGGGTTCCTGCTCATCTGTGTCGGCTTCGCGCTGGTCAAACGGTCGACGATCCGGGACGAGCTCCGCCGGCGCGGGATCGGTTCGTGACCCGCCGGCGCGGGATCGGTTCCTGACCTGTCGACGCCGGATCGGTTCCTGACCTGTCGACGCCGGATCGGTTCCTGACCTGTCGACGCCGGATCGGTTCCTGACCTATCGACGCAGGATCGGTTGCTCCCCCGTCACGGAGCCATCGTGAGCCAGCAAGCACTTACCCCGTCGGCGTTGACGTGCTGGTCATGTCACCCACGACCCGTCCCAGCGGCCGTCGCGCCGCGGCCGGCGGCGTGACCGGCGTCACCGCGTACCTGATCGGCTATCTCGCGGTGTACGTCACCCAGCGAGCGCGGATCGAGGAGCGGCTGGAGGGGTTCAACTTCGTCACCGACCTCTTCGGCGGCGACCCCATCCCCGCGTGGCAGGCGGTCGGATGGGTGTTCTACAACGCTCACGGGGTCGCCACCGAGGTCCCGCAGCCGTTCGGCGGAGTCCGCGTCGAGAACTTCGTCTCGAGCGCCGACGGCGGGAGCCTCGCCATGCTGTTCGTGGTTCCCCCGATCCTGCTGATCGCCGGCGGGATCGCGCTCGCGGCCCTCGGCGACGCGAACACGCCCGGCGACGGCGCGGCCGCCGGGGCGCTCGTCGCGGTCGGTTACTTCCCGCTCGCGGTCGCGGGCACGTTCGTGTTCCGCTACGCCGTCGGCGAGGGAACGGTGGCTCCGGACCCGGTCACGGCGGTCCTCCTCGCCGGGATCGTCTTCCCCGTCGTCTTCGGCGCGGTCGGCGGTGCGGTCGGCGGGTTCGTCCGCGGCGAGCGCTGACCCGTCCCCGTTTCAGGCGCGGGGAGGAAGTCACGCATCGATCGAGTCGTCGTCGACGAGCGCTCGGAACCGTCGTTTCCCTTCCTCGGGGTCGTAGCCGTCCTTCCGGAGGTGGGCGATCGGCGCGACGTTCGGGTTCCGCTCCCAGTGACACCAGACGTCGGTGTCGCCGTCCGTCCTTGGGAACAGCCGGACGTGGAGCTGCCACCCGCCGAGGAGGCCGTCGGGACGGTACGCACAACTCGCCGCCTCGTAGGCGACGCGGCCGTCACGCTCGTACGCGTGGAGGTACGCGCGGACCTGTTGGTCGAACCCGTGTCGATCGAGCAGTCGGGCCCGCGCGTCGGCCGGGCGGACCCCCCAAACCCCGAGGAACTCGTCTGGCGGCGGCGGAAGCACGCGTAGCGGGGACGGAACCAACCGGTCCGGGGCGCGACGGGAGACCCGCGCGCCGCGGCGTCTGATGGACCAGAGCGGCACGCGACGGGCGAGGAACGCGGCGACGATCAGCCCGAGCGCGACGAGCGTCGGGATCACCCGTGACGCTCTGGACCCGTGCGATCGATTCACGTCCCTACTGCGTATTCGATCCGTAAAAACCGCCGCGATGCCGGCAACGAGGGGCGGGCGGGGAGACGTCGACCGTCCCGGTGTCGATCACAGCTCGTACGTCTCGCCGTCGACGGCGAGCGGCTCCGCGAACGCCTCGTCCGCGGGGTAAAAATGCGCGAGGTGGACGAGCCGCGTCCGGTCGGCGTCGAGCTCGTCCGCGAGCGCGAGCGCCCCCTCCCGGGTCATGTGTTTCGAGCCGAACGTCCGAGGAACGCCGTCGGGACCCTCGTGGCGACCGCCGATCGGATGCCGATCACACAGCGAGGCCGGAACGATGGCGTCGGCCAAAAGCAGGTCCGGATCAGCGAGCGCCGCCCGGGAACGTTCGGGAACGTCGTAGCTCGTGTCGCCCGTCAGCGAGAGCTTCGCGCCCGTTTCCGGGTCCTCGATGACGACGCCGTAACAGCGCATGGGCGGGTGATCGACCGGGACGAACCGGGCCTCGAGCCCGCACGTTTCGAACGGCTCGAACGGGTCCCGGGAGTGGACCCCGATCCGGTCCTCGAGGTAGTCGTACTTCGCGCGGATCGTCTCGGCGACGCTCTCGTCTGTCGCGGGATCGGTTTCGCTGGGGGCGTGGACGGGGAGCCCGTCGACGAGTCGGTACACGTTGCCGAGGCCGTCGAGGTGGTCGAAGTGGACGTGGGTGACGAGCCCCGCGTCGGGCAGCGACACGTCGTTGTCGAGGAACTGGCTCCGAAAGTCGGGGCTGAAGTCGATGAGCAGCGACTCGTCGGTCCGTTCGTTCGCGACGTGAACCGAGAACCGCGACCGCGACACCCCGCGCTCGCGGGCCACCGTACAGGTCGTACAGGCACAACCGACCGTGGGCGTCCCCGTCGTGTCGCCGGTTCCGAGGAGGGTGACCCGCATCTCGCGTGGAGGTCCTCGGTCCACGGCCTTAGCGTCCGCGGTCGGTCGACGCCGTGTGCCGGTCCGCCCCCGACTCCCGGAGCAGTCGCGTGGAATGATATAAACGGCGGCCCGCCGAGGGACACGTATGCACACGAGTAGCGAACTCACGCTCGCCCGGCTCCCCTCGGGGGTCCCGATCCGAACGACCGTCCACGCCTACGGGACCGGCTCGATCGTCGAGGGGGACGACGGCCCGACGCTCGACGTCCCCGAGGACGACCCCGTCGTCTACGCCCAGGCGGCCCAGCACGGGCGCGAGGTGAACGGGGCGGCGGTCCTCCGCCGGCTCCACGAGCGGCTCACCGCCGCCGGAAGCGACGCGAGCGACGGGCTCGGTGAGTTCTCGGGGACCCTCGTGACGGTCCCCGTCGCCGATCCGCTCACCTTCGACCGCGTCTCGTACACGACGCCGGAGTCGCTCGACTCCGTCAACGCGAACATGAACCGGTGTTGGCCCGGCGACCCCGACGGGACGCTCCACGAGCGGATGGCCCATCGGCTCTGGTCGTTCGCGGGCCACGCCGACGCCGTCGTCGACCTCCACACCGGGTCGCCGTCGATGCTCACCCACACCGTGTACATGCGCGGGGACGACGCGTGTCGCTCGCTCGCGGAGGCGTTCGGAACCGACCTCCTCCTCGCGGAGGCCGCCGGCGACGACGCCGACACCGAGTGGGCAGAGCGCGACTTCGGCGGGAAGTTCCGCGTCGCGGCCACCAGGGAGGGGATCCCGACGATCACGCCCGAGCTCGCACACAGCCGGGAGATCGTCGACGAGGCGGTCGAGACGGGCGTCTCGGGGATGATCGGGGTGTTGCGGAACGAGGGCGTCCTCTCCGGCGCGCCCGAGCCGTGGGACGGCGTGGTCGCGCGCAACCACCTCGGGCGAGTCACTGCCGCCGACTCCGGGCTGTTCACGGTCGAGCCGGGGCTGACGATCGGGGACGCCGTCGCCGACGGCCAGCGGCTCGGCGAGGTGTACGACCCGACGACGTTCGAGACCCTCCAGGTCGCTCACGCCGATCGCGACGGGATCGTCTACTCCGTCGCGCGCGAGTCGACCGTCACGGCCGGGGCGACGCTCGTCGGCGTCGCCGAACGGATCGAGAGCTAAGGGCCGGTCGCGGCCGCGATCACCGTAGGTGGCCCTCCTCGCGGAGCTGCTCGGCCTCGTTCTTCTCGTAGCGCCAGGCGATGTCCGCCTTCTCGTCCTGCCAGTCCCACGGCTCGACGAGCACGACGTCCCCCTCGCGGATCCAGACCCGCTTCTGCATCCGGCCGGGGATCCGCGCCGTCCGCTCCGTGCCGTCCGCACAGCGGACCGTGACGCGGTTCGCGCCGAGCATCTCCAAGACCTCGGCGAACACCTCGTCGTCGTCGGGCATTCGGAGCTCGCCTCGGTCGTCGTCGTCTCCGTCGCTCATGCGTACGCGCCGATACGTGGTGCATGGGATAAAAACGCCACTCTCCATCGGCGGACGCGTCGCGTCCGCATCGCCCCGAAACGCCCCTTTTAAGCGCCGACGGCGGGACGACCGAGGCATGCGTGACACCCTCGGTCTCGAAGGTATCGCCGGCGTCGTCGTGGTCTTCCTCGCGGTCGCCCTCCTGACGCTGTACGACCCCGTGATCGGGGCGGGCGTGATGATCCTCCTCGCCGGTCTCGCCCTGATCGCGAAGGGGCTCGCCGAATCCACGATGCGCGCGTTCGGCCTCAAGTAGCGTGAGTAGGTGTCGTTCGACCCGTCGCTCGCCCGCCCGCTTCCCGGCGTCGTAGCGCCCCCTCGCTGCGAAAGGCTGATACCCGATGCTCTCCGCCGATGGGTATGGGCAAGCTCCCTGCGTTCGCGGTCGAACTGCTCGAACTCCTGGTTCTCGTGCTCGGTGCCGCGGCCGCCTCCGTCGTCGGCATCGCGCTCGAGCGGTTCGGAACCGCCGCGGTCACCGGGGGCGACGTCGTCGTCGGGCTCTGGGCGGTCGGCATGGGCCTGGTGGCGCTGTACGTCGGGGTCGTCGCGCTCGGGTACGAACAGGTGCTGCCACGGCTCCGCGCGTTGAGCGGAGCGAACTGATCCGGCGGACTGATCGGGGCGAACCGGCCGAGGCGGCGACCGGACGGCGACCTGACGGCGACCCGGTGACGACCGGACGGCGACCTGACGGAGACCTGGTGACGACCCGGTGACGCCTCGGTGACGCCTCGGTGACGACCGGACGGCGACCCGACGACGACCGGACGGCGGCCCGACCGCTCACCCGCGGCTTTTTGGTCGGTCCGAGTGAGGGGCCTCGTATGGACGACTTGCTCACGAACTGGCTGCTCGGCCTGATCGCCGCCCTCCTCGCCGTGCTCGTGTTGAACACGACCGGTCAGGAGTTCTTGAACCCGCTCGACCCGATCGCGAACGTGCTCGCGCTCGTCACTTTCCTCTCGTTCGTCATCCTCACGGGCACGTTCCTCGTGTACACGGCGTCGTTCCGCAACGATTGATCGGCCGCCGGCGTGGACGACGTGCTGACGGCGTCGCCGCCGCGAACGTCCGAGCGCACCTTTTTGACGGCTCCCGCCGAGACGGATCGCATGCAGTACACGACCCTCGGCGACACGGGCATGACGGTGTCGAAGATCTGTCTCGGCTGTATGAGCTTCGGTGACCCCGCGTGGCGCGACTGGGTGCTCGGCGAGGAGGAGGGGAAGGAGCTCGTCGAGCGCGCGCTCGAGCTCGGGGTGACGTTCTTCGACACCGCGAACATGTACTCGAACGGCGAGTCGGAGCGCGTGCTCGGGGAGGCGCTCGAAGGGCACCGCGACGAGGCCGTCGTCGCCACGAAGGGCTACTTCCGGATGGACGAGTCGAACCCGAACTCCGGCGGCCTCTCGCGGAAGGCGATCGAGACGCAGCTCCAGGCGAGCCTCGATCGGCTCGGCATGGAGACGGTCGACTTGTACCAGATCCACCGCTGGGACGACGAGACGCCGATCCGGGAGACGATGGCGGCGCTCGACGACGCGATCCGCCGCGGACAGGCCCGGTACGTCGGGGCCTCCTCGATGTGGACCCACCAGTTCGCCGAGGCGCTCCACACGAGCGAGCGCCGGGGGCTCGACCGGTTCGTCACGATGCAGAACCACTACAACCTCGTCTATCGCGAGGAGGAACGCGAAATGCTCCCGTACTGTGAGTCCCGCGGCGTCGGCGTGATGCCGTGGAGCCCGCTCGCGCGCGGCTACCTCACGCGACCGGACGACGAGATCGACGCGACGCTCCGCGGCGAGACGGAGGAACACATGTACCGTCACCCGTACCGCGAGGGCGGCGGCCAGGAGATCAACGCGCGCGTCGCGGAGCTCGCCGACGAGAAGGGCGTGAAGATGGCTCAGATCGCGCTCGCGTGGCTGTTCCACAAGGAGTGGGTCGACACGCCCATCGTCGGGACGACCAGCGTCGAACACCTCGAGGACGCCGTGGAGGCGCTCGACATCGATCTCTCGAGCTCGGACGTCGACTGGCTGGAGGAGCCGTACGAGCCGGTCCGCGTCTCGGGACACGACTGACCCGCTGATCGCGGCGATCCGACGGGAGACTTATAAAGAGAACGTCGCCGAGTGATAAGCGCACCGTCGACGCCGGAGCAACAACCCTTTTCGGACGTGCTGCCGAATCGGGGTGCATGGGAGAAGACGAGGACCCCGGAGCCGACGAGAACGAGCCACAGGACGGAGCCGACGGCGACGACGCGACCGGCGAGGACGAGGAGAAGTCCTTCCGCGAGCGCGTCGAGGAGATCCGCGAGCGCCGAGAACAGGAGCGCGAGGAGGGCGACCGGCCGAGCCCGGAGGAGATGATGGGCGGCGGTCCCGGCGGGGCCGGTGGCCCGCCCGGCATGGGCGGCGGCGGCGGTGGCAACCCGTTCGCGCAGATGATGTCCGGCATGATGGGCGGCGGTCCCGGCGGGGCCGGCGGCCCGCCCGGCATGGGTGGCGGTCCGGGCGGCCCCGGCGGCGACGCCGGCGCGGACGAGGTCGGCAACGAGGAGCTCGTCCGCGAGGTGCGCCAGCTCCGCGACGAGGTCCGCGACGCGACGCGCCAGCTGCAGCGGATCGCGCAGGCGCTCGAGGACGACTGAGCGACGAGCGGCGGTTTTACTGATCGGCGAGCGACGGTTTCACTGATCGGCGAGCGGCGAGGTGCGTCTTTTCCGCGGTGGCGTTGACCGAGGCCGGGTCCCCGCCCATCGCCACCCCGATCCCACCGCGGTTTATAAGTCCCCCCGACCGAGGTCGGGACATGGTTTCGGAGACCTTCGACCCCGACGCGTGGGAGCCCGTCACCGACGAGTTCGACGACGTGACGTATCACCGCGCCGTCGACGTCCCGGCCGTGCGGATCGCGTTCGACCGGCCGGACGTGCGCAACGCCTTCCGGCCGGGGACCGTCGACGAGCTGTACGCGGCGCTCGACCACGCCCGCAAGCAGGCCGACGTCGGCTGCGTCCTCCTGACCGGCAACGGGCCGTCCGAGAAGGACGGCGGCTGGGCGTTCTGTGCGGGCGGCGACCAGTCGGTCCGGGGCGGGTCGGGCTACGAGTACCGCGACGACGACGAGGCAGGCGAGGACGACGACGACCTCGTTCGCGAGGCGCGCGCGGGGCGGCTCCACGTCCTCGAGGTCCAGCGGCTGATCCGGTTCATGCCCAAGCCCGTCGTCGCCGTCGTCCCGGGCTGGGCGGTCGGCGGCGGCCACTCGCTGCACGTGGTCTGTGACCTCACGCTCGCGAGCGAGGAGCACGCGAAGTTCCTCCAGACCGACCCCGACGTGGGCTCGTTCGACGGCGGGTTCGGTTCGGCGTACCTCGCACAGCAGATCGGCCAGAAGCGCGCTCGAGAAGTGTTCTTCAGGGGGAAGACCTACTCGGCAGCGGAGGCGGCCGACATGGGGATGGTAAACGAGGTGATCCCCCACACGGAGCTGGAGGCGGTCGCGCTGGAGTGGGCCGACGAGATGACCCGGAAGTCGCCGACGGCGATGCGGATGCTCAAGTACGCGTTCAACATGGCCGACGACGGCATGGTCGGCCAGCAGGTGTTCGCGGGCGAGGCGACCCGGCTCGCGTACATGACCGCGGAGGCACAGGAGGGACGCGACGCCTTCCTCGAGAAGCGCGAGCCGCGGTTCCGCGAGCACCCCTGGCACTACTGACCCACGGCGTCATGCCCGGTCTGCACGGTTACGGAGAATCAAGGAGAAAGCCTCGC
This sequence comes from Halorubrum sp. JWXQ-INN 858, assembly GCF_009806985.1. Taxonomy (GTDB): domain Archaea; phylum Halobacteriota; class Halobacteria; order Halobacteriales; family Haloferacaceae; genus Halorubrum. The sequence continues at coordinate 351,668 of NZ_WUAX01000006.1, forward strand.
GCTTTAGCGCGGGGATGAATCCGACACTACCCTTCACAGTCCGCCGTTCGATGGCACGGCTGGATATTCCACGCTGCCCCAATCCAATCCTTCAAGTAAGTTTGTCTACATAGGTTACATATGGCGAAACAGGTCGTTACTCGCACCTACACTGCGTCCATACGGAACCAGTCTCGGGTGCAAGACGACCTTGATTCGCTCGGGTTCGCAGCCAGTAAACTCTGGAACGTCGGCCGGTGGACGTGTAGTCGAATCTGGGATGAAATCGATCACATTCCCAACCACAACGAACTCACCACGTACCTCAAAAACCACGAACGCTATGATGACCTCCATTCTCAGTCAAGTCAGCGCGTCCTTCAAGAACTCGCTGAGGCGTTTAACGGCTGGTACGGCAAACGACGCAACGGAGATACACGAGCGAACCCGCCCGGCTACCGCAAACGCGGCGACGAGCATCCGCGTTCCACAGTCACGTTCAAGCAGAAAGGCTTCAAACTCGACACCCAGTACGACCGAGTTCGACTCTCACAAGGATCGAACCTGAAAGAGTATTGGTCAGATTTCGTCCTGTGCAAGT
>NZ_WUAX01000007.1 GCF_009806985.1 Halorubrum sp. JWXQ-INN 858
CGGACTCCGAGCAGGCCACCCGGCTGAATCAGAAGAAGTCGGCCCGCCGCACCCACTACTTCCACATCCTCTCCAAGCACATCGTCCAGCGGTGTGTTGACGAGGAAATTGGAGCTATCGTGGTGGGCGATCTCTCCGGCATCCGTGAGGATGAGGAGAACGGCGAGTCAACGGACTGGGGCAAGCACGGTAATCTTGATCTGCATTCGTGGGCGTTCGACCGGTTCACCGGCCTTCTCGAATACAAAGCCGAAATGGAAGGCATCACGGTCGAGAACGTGTCTGAGCGGGATACCTCGAAGTCGTGTTCGTGCTGTGGCCGGAAGCATGACGCGAACCGTGTTGAACGCGGACTGTATGTCTGCGATGAGTGCGGTACAGTGGCGAACGCAGACGTGAACGGCGCTGAGAACATTCGGCAGAAAGTATCTCCGAATTCACCGAATCTCTCGGTGAATAGGAGTAACGGCTGGTTGGCACAGCCATCGACGTTCCTGTTTGACAAGGAAACTGGTGCGTTCGCACCTCAAGAACACGTCACGTCGTAAACCACAATATCCCAACCCAGCGGTACGGTGCCGTGGGAATCTTCGCCCTTCAGGGCGGAGAGGATGTCAAGCCCTGGGGTTCCGTGAGGTCGTCCCGATCCCCACTGCAGTTCTCGCGCCCGTCCCGAAACGCTTTCACGGCGACGGAACGCGCGTTCGGCCATGCTCGAACGCATTCCGTTCGTTCCCGCGGGGACGACGCTCCCGCCGGCCCCGTACCTCGTCGTCGTCCTCCTCGCCGTCGGCGCGGTCGCGCTCGCGGTCCGGCGTCGCCCGCCGACGGTCACCCGTCGGCACGTCCTCGGGCTCGCGCCGTGGATGGTGCTCGGCTCCACCCTCCACGTCCTCTACGTCGTCGGGGCGCTCCCCCCGGTCCTCGCGCCGTTCGCGGGGTCGCCGACGGTGTATCTCACGGTGGCGTCGCTCGCGGGGGCGACGTGGCTCGCCGCGGAGTCGATAGACGCGGCGCGGGGTCGGGTGCCCGCGTCGCTCGCGGGCGTCGGATTCGCGCTGCTCGTTCCCGTCGTCGCGGCCGCGACGCTGGGCGGCGTCTCCCGGCCGGGCGCGTTCTGGTCCGCAGTCGCCCTGGCGGCGACGCTCCCCGTCGCCGCCCTCACATGGGGCGCCCTCATCCGGACGATCCCCGAGACGCGAGTGACCGGCAGCGTCGGTGCGCTCGCGGTGTTCGGCCACGCGCTCGACGGCGTGTCGACCGCCGTCGGCGTGAGCCAGCTCGGGTTCGGCGAGCGCACGCCGCTGTCGCGGTGGATCCTCGAACTCGGCGGGGTCCCGCCGCTCCCCGTGCTCGGCGAGGGGTGGGTGTTCCTGCTGGTGAAGCTGGCGGTCGCGAGCGTCGTCGTCTGGCTGTTCGCCGAGTACGTCCGCGAGTCGCCCGCCCAGGGCTCGCTCCTGTTGGGCTTCGTCGCCGCGGTCGGGCTCGGCCCCGGCGCACACAACCTGCTGTTGTTCGCCGTGGCCGTCTAAGCGGGGTGCGAAAGCGCTCGGCAGGGTACGCTCGGCGTCGGCGAGGAAACGACAGAAGTCGATGGTGAGGGATCGAACGGATAACGGCGGTGGATCGAACGGGTAACGGCGACGTACCGAGGCCGGAGTCAGTCCTCCTCGACGACTTCGGGGTCCTCGAGGGCGGACTGAAGCGAGTCGAGGCCGTTGACCCACTCGGAGACGAGCCCGTACTCGAGCTCGTCGACGAGCTCGATGTCGAGGGGCTCCCCGTCGATGATACGGGTCCCCGCCTGCACGACGTAGCCGAGCGCGGCGTCGAAGTCCTCGCCGGCCTCGGCGTCGGCGGCCGCGCGGACGAACTCCTCGACGTCGCCCTCGACGACGCCCCCGACGACGAACTCCTCGGCCGCGTAGAAGACGGGAACGAGCGACGTCTGCACGCCGTCGATCAGCATGACTTTGTCCTCGTCGTCGAAGTCGACTTCCGCCAACACGACCTCGCGGATCGCGTGGATCTCCTCGACCGCGCGGTCGTCGTCGATGAGCCCGTCGTCGAGCGCGGCGAGGACCTTCGCGATCGCGATCGCGGCGTCGTCCTGGAGGTTCAAGAGGAGCCGCGCGGAGTCCTCGTTTTCCGGATCGAGCTCCTCCTCGTCGACGCGGGTGAGCCAGTTCTGCCAGCGTTCCTCGGAGTAGAACGTTTCTACGGCCTCGTCCTCGGTCATACCCCATACGTCTCCCGGACGCTTCAAAGGCCTTTCCTATCGATCGCCCCGCGAGACGGCGTCGCACTCGGTCGTCTGCGCGTGAGGTCCCCTCGCCCGCTCCGCCGCCATCGATTCGCCCGCCCCGTCGCCTCGGGCTACTCCAGCGTCGCCTCGGTGTCGATCCCGTACACCGCTGCAGGCGTCTCGACGTGGGCGTTGCGGACGGCGTCCGCGTGGCCCTCCGACAGCAGCCAGCGGACCCGTCGGGGGACCGTCTTCGGCCCGAGCACCGCGCCCGGCTTCTCGGGGTCGTCGACGAAGTCCGTCTCCATCAGGAACGGCCGACCCGCCTCGGCCGCGCGCTCTAACCGGTCCTTCTCGCTCATCACGCTCGGCACGGGCCCCGCGAGGCGGCCGGCCGCGTAGTGTTTCACGACCCGCCCCGGGTCGAGTCCGACCGACGCGGCGGCGTCGGCGAGGTCAGTCAGGTCCTCGCTGGCCTCGGTGTGGAGCTGGACCGCACAGTCCGCCGTCGCCGCGCGCTCGAACGCGTGCCGGGTGACGGCGTTGGAGGCGTCCCACACCGCGTCCGTCACCTCGTAGTGCGGGCGGCCGGACTTCAACGCGAGCGCGCGCCCGTCGGCCACGAACTCCGCGGCGACGTCGATCCCGCCACACATCAGTTCGCGGGCGGCCGCCGGCGTGAAGCCCCGATCGTCGACGAGGCGGCTGATCAATCCGGGATGGACGCCGAGAACCGGCCAGGCGCGTCCCGGAAGGACCGCGTTCGCGTCGGCGACCGCCGCACACGTCTCCTCGAAGACCGGTCGGAAGTCCTCGGGGGCGTCCGGCTCGACGCCGAGGTGCCACGAGGGCTTGTTGACGACGAGGAGGTGGGTCCCGCCCAGACGGACGAACTCCTCGACCGCCTCGATCCCGCGGCCGTGCCGGGGATCGAGGTGGAGGTGGTTATCGAGCACCGGCGTGTCGAGGTCCTCGTTCATACCCGTCGGTGGGACCCGGCACGCCATATGGGTTGTGCGTCGTTCGCGGCGGCCCGATCACGCCTCGCCGTACACCGGCACCGCCGCGCCGCTGGTGACCGCCGCGGCGTCCGAACAGAGGAACAGCATGACCTCGGCGACGTCGGTCGGGTCGACCCAGGCGTCGCTCGGCTCCATCTGCTCCCGGTTCGTCGGCGTGTCGAGCACGCTCGGCAACACCGCGTTCGCCCGGACCGTCCCGAGGTTCTCCGCGGCCAGCGTCTCCGTCAGAAGGCGCACTCCGGCCTTGCTCGCCCGGTAGAGACCGTCGCCGGTGCCCCCCTCGAGCGAGGACCGCGCCGACACGGAGACGATCGCGCCCTCGGTCTCCCGGAGGTGTGGGACGACGTGTTTGCTCGTCAGGAACGTCGTCCGCAGGTTCACGTCGAACAGCAGGTCGAACTGGTCGGCGTCGGTCTCGTCGACGGGGTCGCCGCCGCGCCACGTCCCCGCGACGTTGAGGAGGTGATCGATCCGGCCGTGGTCGTCGACGACCGACGCCACGACGCGCTCGACGTCCGTCTCGTCCGTCAGGTCGGCCTCGTAGAAACTCGTCCCGCCGTCCGGATCGAGCCGTGAGTCCTCGTCGTCCGGCGTCCGGACGTCGACCGCCGCGACCGTCGCGCCCGCATCGCGGAACGCGTCGACCGCCGCGCTCCCCAGCGCGCCGGCCGCGCCGGTCACCAACGCCACGTCGCCGTCGAAGTCGAACCGTACGTCCATGGTTAATGTTGTCATTCGACAGGCATAAAGGCGGGCCTTCGCTCGCGGCACCGGTTATTCCTCGCGACCCCCCGCATGCGAACTCTCATGACGTCGGACGCCGAACCCCGGTCATGCGAAGCCCGGTCGCGGTCGTCGCGCTCGTCGTCGTCGGTCTCGTGCTGATGGCGAACCCGATGTACCTCCCGATCGCGATCGGCGAGCCGACCCCGGCGTACACGCACGTCGTGCAGCCGGCGGGCCCGGACACGCCGACCGACGAGGGGGGCGAGGTCGTCGACCGGGACGCGCTCGACGGCGACGCCGGAGCCGCGTTCGACCGGGCGCTCGACGCGGACGAGGGCGGGTTCGTCGTCGAAGACCCGGACGACCGAGCCGGTTCGTTGGCGTATCCGACCGAGCCGAGCCCCGGCCACGGACTGATCGTCGTCGCCCACGAGGGGACCGAGTACGAGTTCTGGACGCGGACGGTCGAACGGGAGCCGGGCATCGTCGTCGCTCAGCGCGTCGTCGTCCAACCGGTCGCCTTCCTCGTCGGGTTCCTCGCCGTGATCGGCGCGGTCGCCGTCGGCTTCCGCGAGCGGCTGTGAACCTCGTGGTGCCCCTCTCCCTCGACCCCCGTCGGAGCGTTCCCGGCGGACACAACGCCTATACCGCCACCGGGTCGAGGGGGCGTACGTTTCACGATCCATGACGTCCCCCGCCTCCGCCCGCTCGACGGCGACCCGGCTGAGCGGCGCGGTCCGGGAGCGGGTGCGGATAGACGCGCGGTCGCTGGCGCTGTTCCGGATCGTCGCCGGCGTCCTGATCGTCGCCGACGTGCTGTCCCGGTCGCGGAACCTCGTCTTCTTCTATACCGACGAGGGGGTGGTTCCGACGTCGCTTGCGGTCGCAGCGGAGCCGGCGGCGGCGTACTCGGTGTACACGCTCGCGCCGACGCCCGCCGCGACGGCGGCGCTGTTCGCGCTCACCGCGGTCGTCGGCGTTGCCCTCGCGCTCGGCTACTACACCCGCGTCGTGACCGTCCTCGCGTTCGTCCTCGTCGTCTCGCTCGACCTGCGGAACCCGTTCGTGTTGAGCTTCGCCGACACGCTGTTCGCGACGCTGTTGTTCTACGCGATGTTCCTCCCGCTCGGCGAGCGCTGGTCGATCGACGCGGTCGCCGCGGACCGTCCCCGCCGCGGGTCGGTCGCCGGCGTCGCGACCGCGCTCGTGCTCGCACAGATGGTGACGATGTACCTCGTCAACGGCTACCACAAGACCGTCTCCGAGCTGTGGTGGAGCGGGGAGGCGACCGTGCTGATCCTGGGGATCGACGAGATCACCTTCCTGTTCGGCGACGCCCTTCGCGCGTTCCCGACGCTGTTGCAGGCCGGCGGCCTCCTCTGGTTCGGCATGCTACTCGGCGCGTGGCTCCTGCTCGTCCTCCGCGACCGTCCCCGCCACCTCCTCGTCGCGGCGTTCGCGAGCGTCCACCTCTCGCTGGCGCTCACCGTCCGTATCGGCGCGTTCTCGTACGTCTGTCTCATGGGGTTGACCCTGTTCCTCCAGCCGTCGGCGTGGCGGGACGGCCGTGCCGCGGCGGACCGGATCGCGGCGAGCCGGATCGCGAGGCTGGCCTCGGCTGGCCGAGCGACAGCCGCCGGCCTCCGGACCCGCGCCGCCCGCCTGCGGGAACGAGCGATCGTCGCCGCGGAGCGGGTTCCGCGCCCCCTCGTCGCGGCTCCGCTGGCACGTCTCGTGGTTCGGCGTGCCGAGTCGGTGTTCGGCCGGCGCTTCGAGCCGACCCGGCGCACCGCCGGAGCCGTCGCGGTCGTCGCCGTGGCGGTCGCGATCGGCGTGCTCGCGTCGCTGTCGGCGGCCGGGGTCGTCGACGACGACACCCCCCGGACGGAGGTGGAGGCGGGGGCGGCGGCGCTGGTCGACTTTCAGGCCGACTGGTCCATCTTCGCGCCGAACCCCCGAACGGTCGACCGTTACTACGTCTTCCCCGCGGTGACGACCGACGGCGACCTCGTCGACGCCCGCAACGACCGCGAGCTCACGTACGACCGCCCGTACGACCGCCTGCAGCGACAGCACGCCACCTATCGCGAGCGCTTTTATATGGCGTCGCTGCCGGGGACCGACGACGAGCCGGTCGCCGACCACCTCGTCGACCACCTCTGTGCGACGTACGAAGCGGACGACGGCGCGACGCTCACGCACGTGAACGTCTACCGGATCTCCGAGTCGATCACCCGGGAGACGATCGACGACCCGGCGGGCCGCGAGCGGACCGAGATCCGCCTCTCGCGACACGCCTGTGACGACGGCGAACCGCGGACGATATCGCCGCCCGGCGACGATCGGTCGTGACCTCGGAGCGGCGTGGGGCTCGACAGTGCCGCGAGCTACGACACCGCTGTGAGATCCGGAGCCCGCAAGCTACGACGTCGTGAGACCCGGACCCCGCGGACACGACAACCCCCTTGATAACTCATGGCAAGCCGTTATCCCGACACACGCCGTCGGATCCCGCGGAGGGTCGTCGTCACACGCTCCCTCCCCTTTCGTTCGGTTTCGTATCGCTCCGGACCGTCGTCCTCGCCGGGCGGGACGGACAACGATAAACCTCGTCCCGGCGTGGCAGCCGTATGACTGGCTCGCGGACGACGATCGGCACTCGCCTCGCTGTCGCGTTCCTGATCGCCGTCGCGCTCGTCGTCGGGGGCGCTGCGGCCGTCGCGGAGGGCGGGGATCCGGGGAGCGAGACGTTCGCCTTCGCGGGCGTCGAGGAACACGACCGGCTCGGGGCCGAACCGACCCACGCCACCGCCGACGCCGAGACCATCGAGCTCCGGAACGAGCTGTTCCGCACCGAGGAGCGCGGCACCGTCGGCGTCACGGCGCGCCTGTCGATCCCCGACCGCGTCACGGAGCTCCGGATCACGCTTCTGAGCGAGCGGACGGGTCCGGCCGAGGCCGACGGGTTCGAACGCGACCCGGACGCGGAGGAGGGACGGGACGCGTGGGTGTGGGACGGCGAAACCGATCGCCCGTCGATCACGTACGCGATGGTGGCCAACGACACCGTCGACGGGACGGGACCGCTCGCCGCCGGCGGCACGTATCGGTTCGTCGACGCCGGCGACTGGGCGCTCGTCCGCACGCCCCGCGCCGACGTCACCGGCCGGTTCACCGGGGGCGGGCAGGTTCGGATCGAGCGCGAGAACGTCGTCGAGGGGGACGGGGTCGCCTCGCGGGCGATCGCGTTCCTCGGCCCCCACGAGGAGCACGTTCACGAGGCCGCCGGCCAGCGGTTCCGGCTGGTCGTCCCGCACGCGGCCGATCCCGTGGCCCCGCCGAACGAAGTGTTCGAGGCGTTCGAGGGCACGGCGACGGCGCTCCAGGTCGGTGCGCGCGACGACGAGGTGTTCGCGGTGGCCGCACCGGGGAACGTGTCGTGGGCGGTTCGCGGGCTCCAGACCGGTGACGCGGACCTCTGGGTGCGCGACGAGGAGCCGGCGGCGACGGCCGACGACATCTGGTCCCACGAGTACGTCCACACGCGCCAGTCGTACGAGGCCGATCCCAGCGTGGCCTGGTTCACCGAGGGGAGCGCGACGTACTACGCCGCGCTGTTCGCGCTCGAGCGCGGAGCGGCGGACTTCGACGGATTCGAGCGCACGCTGGCCCGCGGCGAACGCGAGCCGGCCGCCTCGTCGGTCCTCTCGGACCCCGACGCGTGGGAGGACAACGCCGACTACACCAAGGGGTCGCTCGTGGCCGGCGAGATCGACCGCCGGATCCGGCTGGCCACGGACGGCGAGGCGTCGCTCGCGACGGTCTTCCGTGACCTGAACGACGCCGACGGGCCGGTCACGGGCGCGACGTTCCTCGACGGGGTCGAGTCGGCGGTCGCGGCCGGCGGCGACGCCGAGTCCGCCGCCGCGGTCCGGGACGAGGCGGAACGGCTAACGACGACGAACGCGACCCCCGACACGTGGGACGTGGAGGCCCACGAGGCGGCGTTCGGCGCGACCCCCGCACAGGTCGGGTACGGGCTCGACGCCGACGGCGTCCGTGCGACCGGCGAGCACCGGAACCGGACGGTCGCTCGCGATCCGGTCCAGCTCGTCACGGGCGAGACGCTCGACCTGACGCTTCTCGCGCGAAACACGGGCGGCGTCGACGGGAGCTACGAGCTGTCGCTGACGATCGACGGGGAGGCGGTCGATGCCCGATCGGGGACGGTCGCCGCCGGCGACGAGTCGACGGAGCGCTTCGAGCACGCCTTCACGGAACCCGGCGAGTACGCGGTTCGGGTCGGGAGCGAGACGCTCACCGTCGTCGTCTCCGAGCCCGCGCCCGTGGCCGTCCGCGACGTCGCCGCCAGCCCGGACCGTGTGTCGGTGGGGGACGCCGCCGTCGTCTCCGCGACCGTCGGCAACGACGACACCATCCCCGCCGGCGGCGACGTGACGTTCCGTGTCGACGGGGAGACGGTCGCGACGGAGCCCGTCAGGCTGGATGCCGACGCGGCGGCGACCGTCGAGCGGGAGGTCGTCTTCGAGGACCCCGGAACCGCGACCGTCAGCGTCGTCGCCCCGGACAGCGAGGCGTCGACGACCGTAACCGTCGCGGACGACGCTTCAGCCGACGGGATCGGTGACGGGATCGTCGACGAGACGGTCGGCGACGTCCCCGGCTTCGGGCCGGCTGTCGCCGTCGTCGCCCTGCTTTCGATGACCGCGCTCCTCGCCCGTCGGGACGGCCGCTGACGGCGATCGCGTTGTCGTTCGTGCTCGTGATCGCGTCTGTCGCTCGTGTTCGTGTCCGCTGCTGTGGGGCGGAGGGTAGCTGGAGTGCGGGTGCGGGCTAGCCGACTCCCAGGTGACCGGTTAGAAGGGTGCGGTGGGCCCCTCGTCGTCGGAGCCCTCGCGGGTCGCGTTTCGGGACGCGCCGTCGTCCGCCTCCGCCGCCTCCAGCTGGCCGACATCGCGCTCCCACGCTTCGATCCCGCCGCGGAGGCTCTCGACGCGGGCGCCGGCGGCTCCGGCGTAGCTCCCGACGAGCTCGGCCGCCTGCCGGCTGGCGATCCCGTGCGGGCAGACGGTCACGATCCGGTCGGTCCCGTCGAGCTCGGCGACCCGGGTCGTCAGCTCCGGGAACGGGATCGACTCGCTGTCCGGGATGTGGCCGCGATCGAACGCGCGTCGGTCGCGGATGTCGACGATCCGAAGGTCGCCGTCGGGGTCGTCGAGCAGGGCCGCCAGCTCGTCGACGTCGATCTCGCCGTCCATCAGGGGAGCGGGCAGAGGCTCGCCGTGATGACGGCGCGTTCGTCGGTTTCGTTGCGGGCCCCGTGGACCGCGCCGCGCTCGTTCAACACGACCGCGGGCGGCGAGAGCGTCTCCGCCGTCCCGTCGCGGACGATCGTGGGCTCCCCCTCGACGACGTGGAAGACGTTCGTCGCGTCGGCGTGTTCGTGCGGGTCGAGTTCGGCTCCCGGACCGAGGACGAACGCTTTCACGAGGACGTCGTCGGTGACGACGAGCTCCGCGCTCTCGATCGTTTCCGGCTCCGGGTCGAGATCGCCGACGGCGTCGGCGTACCGGTCGAGCGTCATACGCGGACGATCGTCACGCGTACGTAAAAGTTGTCGGCGAACGGTCGCGGCTCGATCGGCGGATCGAACGGCCACGGTCCCCAGCGATGGGACGACCCGCCCGCACCGTCGAACCGGGCGGCCGGACGGCACGGGCGGATCGTGTGCCTCGTCGCGGGACGACCGCGCACGCGGCGTTCCCCCTTCCGTTTCCCTTTCCCCCTCTCCCCGATTCCCGGGACGAACCCAGCCCTAACCCCGGAGCCGCGAACGAGGCGGCCCCAACGGGGGACGAGGGGGATCGATCACACGCGAGGCCGATCAGGTGGTTCGCGTTGGTCGATTCACGTCAAACGGGTCGTCCCGGACGGATCGCGTCACGCAGGGCACCGTGGCGCTCCGGGCCGCCGGCGGATCCACTCACGCGATCGTCCCCACCGAACCGCCGGCGATCCCGCTGACTGCGTCGCCGAGGTCGTCGAGCGCCCCGGACAGGAACCCGTCGATGGCGTCGAGCAGGTCGCCGACGAACTCCGGGACGGGCCCGGGGAGCTCATCGGGCGGCCCCGCGTCGTCGCTGGCGTCCCCGTCCGGGCCCGCGTCGGCGAGCGCTTCGACGCCCCCGTCGGCGGGAGCGACACCGGTCGATGAGCCGGCCATGACCGCACCCGCGGCCGCGCCGGTCGCGATCAGTACCGTCGCGGCGAGCGCGACGAGCAGCGTCGTTCGAATGGCGTGCATCGTGGACCCCGCTCGGGGCGCGACCCCTTTCAATATCGACGACCGTTTAGTCGATTGGTGCCGGATCAAACCGGATCAACGCTCGTTTCGGGGGTCGTTCGTCCTCGACGCCCGGTGCCGTGTCCCGTCATCACTTGACGTGGATCGGTCGTCCCTCGATCGATGTCACAGGGGTGGATGATCCATGATGGTGTATCTATCCACCGAACGGACGCGGCGGATAACCACGATCCCGGTCCTTTTTACCCGTCCCGACGCCTCCTTCAGGTATGACAGAGGTCATCGACGGCGAGGCGGTCGCGGCCGACGTTCGAGCGGACGTCGCCGACAGGGTCGAACTGCTCGAGCACGCGGGCGTGACCCCGGGCCTCGCGACCGTCCTGATGAGCGATGACGCGGCGAGCGAGACGTACGTCTCGATGAAACAGCGCGACTGCGAGGAGGTCGGCATCGAGGGGATCCACGTCGAGATCGACCCGGACGCCCCCGCGTCGGAGCTGTACGGGACGATCGACGACCTCAACGACCGCGACGACGTCCACGGGATCCTGGTCCAGCTTCCGGTCCCCGAGCACGTCGACACGCGGCAGGTGCTCCGGCGGATCGACCCCGAGAAGGACGTCGACGGGTTCCACCCCGAGAACGTCGGTCGGCTCGTCGCCGGCGACGCGCGATTCAAACCGTGTACGCCCCACGGCGTCCAGAAGCTCCTCGAGGCGTACGACGTCGAGACGGAGGGGGCCGACGCGGTCGTCGTCGGCCGCTCTGACATCGTCGGGAAGCCGATGGCGAACCTCCTGATCCAGAAGGGGCCGGGCGGGAACGCGACGACGACGGTGTGTCACTCCCGGACGCGGGACCTCGAGGCGAAGCTCTCGAACGCGGACATCGTGGTCGCGGCGGCCGGGATCCCCGAGTTCGTCGACGGCTCGATGCTCAAGCCGGGCGCGACCGTCATCGACGTCGGGATCAACAAGGTCGACGCGGAGACGGAGAAGGGGTACGCGCTCGTCGGCGACGTCGACTACGACTCCGCGAGCGAGGTCGCGGGCGCGATCACGCCCGTCCCCGGCGGCGTCGGGCCGATGACGCGCGCGATGCTGCTGTACAACACCGTGAAAGCGGCGGGGATCCGGCACGACGTCGACGTCGGCCTTCGCTGATCCGGACGCAGTTCAGTCGGCCCGGACGCAGTTCCGCCGATACGGACTCACTCCCCACGATTACGGATCTCGATCCGGCCCTCGATCGCGGGATCGATCCCGTGTTCGTGCGCGTAGTCGGCGAGCACCTCGTACTGGATGTCTGCTTCGCCGATCCGGTGTCGGCTCTCCAGGGTCGGGAACTCGTGATCGGAGTGGAGCAGGTACTCCGACGTCGCGACGGTGTAGCGGCGCTCGGGGTCGATCGGCTCCCCGCCGACGGTCGCCGCCGCGACGACGGTCGCCTCGTCGTCCCAGACGACGCGCGCGTTCGAGACGTGCCCGTGCCACCAGTCGTCCTCCCCGAAGTCGACGTCCGGGGCCGCCATCTCCCGGAACACCGCGGCGAGCTCCGTCCCCGTGACCGACGTCAACACGACCGGCTCCTCGAACGGGATGAGGCTGATGAGGTCCGCCTTCGTCACGTCGCCCTCGAACGGGTCGCCCTGCCGGAGCCCGCCGGCGTTCGAGAGCCCGACGTCGGCGTCGTGGACCCAGCGGAACGCGTCGGCGACGAAGTTCCCGACGCGGCACTCCCCGCCGTGGACCACGTCGCCGTCGCGGGAGATCGGCCCCGCGACCCGCCCGACGACCTCGTCGAGGTCGGCGACCTCCATCCGCCGGGCGAGGAACCCTTCGAGCTCGGCGTGTGGGGTCGCGCCGTCCGGCTCGTGGAGGGTCGCCGTGGGGCGGTCGCCCGAGAGGTCGATCTCGACGACGGTCTCGCCGTTCACGCCGGGTCTGACGACGAGCGTCCCGTCCACGTACTCGTTGCGCCGGCTGTGGACGTGGCCGCCGAGGACGGCGTCCACGTCGAGCTCGCGGGCGATCTCGTCGTCGCCGCCGCCCAAGTGTGAGAGGACGACGACGTGGTCGACGCCGGTGTCGTGGTCGACCTCGCCGCCGTCGGAGTCGACCTCGCCGCCGTCGGCCCCGACCCCCGCGCTCGCCGCTCGCATCGCCCGGATCGCCTCCCTCCCGGCGTCGATCGGGTCGTCGAACGAGAGGGGTGCGGCCATCGGGTTCAGCGAGTCGGTCGCGGGGTCCGTGAGGCCGACGAACCCGACGGTCGCGCCGTCGACCCGCCGGACCGTCCACGGGAGGACGCCCTCGGCCCGGCCGAACGGCTCGCCCGCCTCGTCGCGGACGTTCGCCGACACGAACTCGACGGGGGCGTCGGCGACGAGCCCGCGGAGGGAGTCGGGACCGTAGTCGAACTCGTGGTTGCCGAACGTGTCGAGGACGGTGTCGGTGGCGGCGTAGAAGTCGTGTATCTGTCGACCCTTCGCGACGAGCGAGAGGACGCCGGGGGCCGTCGTGTCGCCGGTGGCGACGACGGCCGCGTCGGGACCGTCGAGCGCGCGGATCCGCCCGGCGAGCCGAGCGGCCCGCTCGGGGGTATCGAAGACGTTCTCGATGTCTGAGTAGTGGACCAACCTCGCCATCTACCCGATGGGAGTCGCCGGACGGGGTAAAAGGGCTCGGAGGGGTACGGAACGGCATGCGCCCCGCTCGCATGCCCGGATCGCATTGAAAGCGCTTTTATGATGGCCGAGCCAACCCGGTGGTACAGCCTCTTCGGGGTTGATGATGTGCCGTTCCGATAGGGACCGACCACGGGACGGACACGCGAGCCCACGGGGAGGATAGGTGAACAACTATGGCAGTTTACGTAGACTACGAAACCCCAGCCGACCTCGCCGAGCGAGCCCTCGAGGCTCTCGAGGTCGCCCGAGACACCGGTACCGTAAAGAAAGGCACGAACGAGACCACGAAGTCCGTCGAGCGCGGCAACGCCAAGCTCGTCTTCGTCGCCGAGGACGTCTCCCCCGAGGAGATCGTGATGCACCTCCCCGAACTCGCAGAGGAGAAGGGCATCCCGGTCGTTTTCGTCGACACCCAGGACGAGGTCGGCCACGCCGCGGGCCTCGAGGTCGGCTCGGCCGCCGCCGCCGTCGTCGACGCCGGCGACGCCGCCGACGACGTCGAGGACATCGCGGAGAAGGTCGAGGAGCTCCGGTAATCCACCATGAGCGCAGAAGAGGGCATCGGCGACTCGACCACCGCCGAGGTGATCGAGGTCGTCGGCAAGACCGGGATGCACGGCGAGGCCATGCAGGTCAAATGCCGCATCCAGGAGGGATCGAACCAGGGGCGAATAATCACCCGAAACGTCCTGGGACCCGTCCGACTGGGCGACGTGTTACAGCTCCGCGAGACCCAGCGTGACGCCGACTCCATCGGAGGGCGATAACGATGGTCGAGCGACGCACCTGCGATTTCAGCGGCGAGGAGATCGAGCCCGGTACGGGCACGATGTACGTCAAGACCGACGGCACCATCCTCCACTTCGTCGACTCGAAGGCCGAGAAGAACTACTTCCTCGGGCGCGAGTCGCGTGACCTCGAGTGGACCGAGGAGGGGCGAAAGGGAGGCGGTGAGCAGTGAGCCACCACGACGAGCGCACGTTCGTGATGGTCAAGCCCGACGGCGTCCAGCGCGGCCTCATCGGGGAGATCGTCTCCCGCTTCGAGGACCGCGGTCTGAAGCTCGTCGGCGGCAAGCTCATGCGGATCGACGAGGAGCTCGCCCACGAGCACTACGGCGAGCACGCCGACAAGCCGTTCTTCGACGGCCTCGTCGAGTTCATCACCTCCGGCCCCGTCTTCGCGATGGTGTGGGAGGGCGCTGACGCCACCCGACAGGTCCGGAGCATGGTCGGCGAGACCGACCCCGCCGAATCCGCGCCGGGCACGATCCGCGGCGACTTCGGGCTCGACCTCGGCCACAACGTGATCCACGCGTCGGACCACGAGGACGAGGGCGCGAACGAGCGCGAGATCGGCCTCTTCTTCGACGAGGACGAGCTCGCCGACTACGACCTCGACACCGCGGCGTGGGTGTACGAGGACGCCGAACACTAACCCGCAACCCAACCCGCAACCCACGCCGACCGGTCACGGCGACGTGCCGTACCGACGTCGGCGACCCGGTCATCGACCGGGACCTCCGACCGCGAACGGTTCCGTTCTCCCGTTACGACGGCCGCGAGCGGCCGTACCGTTGACACACCTCGTTTCCGGTGAAACCACGGCTCGGAGGCGCTCGTGTCGCTCGTTTTTCGTTTTCAGGCGTTTATAAAGTACGCCGAACCCACGGCGGCGACGGCGTCGCACGCGCCGGACGGGGCGCTACGCCAGCGCGATCACGTTCCCGGACGGGGACGCTACACCGCCAGCGCGATCACGGTCCCGTCCTCGGCGACGACGAGGACCTCCGCGGTCCCGTCGCCGGTCACGTCGGCGAACAGCGGGGGCGCGTACACGACGGCGTCGCCGGCGGACCCTCGGGCGACCGCCTCGCCGTTGCGGTTCATCGCGAGGACGCCCCCACCGCGGTTCACGACGACCACTTCCGCGGTCCCGTCGCCGGTCACGTCGGCGACGCCGGGCGCGTTCACGCGGGTCTCGCCGCCGTACTGCTGTTTCCAGACGACCTCCCCGTCGAGGAGGTCGACCGCCCACACGTCGCCGGTGCCGCCGGCGTGGATCCGCCCCGCGTCGGCGTCGCCGACGTCGATCGGCACGTCCTGAAGCCCGACCTCGTAGCGAAGCGACCCGTCGAGCGCCTCCAGGGTAGTCAGCGTTCCGTCCGCGTTCCCGAGCGCGACGATCCCACCGCGCCGGGTGTCGGCGGCGTTCCAGCTCAGGGCGGTCGCGTCCGTCGGCTCCGACCAGCCGATCCCGCCGTTCGCGTCGACGACGGAGACCGTTTGCCCCGCGGTCGTCTCGGTGAGGACCGCGAGCCCGCCGTCGGAGCGCGTATCGGAGTCGTCGGGGTCCGCCCCCTCCGTGGCGTCCGTTCCCTCGACCGCGAGCGGCCGGAGCACCGGATCGCCGTCGAGTTCGGTCTCGAGAACGACCGTGCCGCTCGCGTCGACCGCGAGGACGTGCCCCCCCTCGGAGACGGCCGCGAGCTCCGTGGTCCCGTCGCCGCGCAGGTCGCCGAAGGCGGGCTCGATCCCGCCAGTCCCGTCGAGCGGGACGACGAACCGCTCGGCGCCGTCCGCCGCGTTCACCGCGACCAGCTCACCGTCGGGGCTGGTGTACGCGACGACGGGGTCGCCGCCGAGCGTCCCGGCGACGAGCCCGCCGATCCCGCCGGGGTCGGTTCCGTCGGGGAGAGGGGTCGTCCATGCCGGATTCCCGTCGGCGTCGATCGCGCGGATGACGGGGTCGTCGCCGTCGGTCGCCGGTTGGATCACGCGCGGGTCGCCGTCGACGGTGGCGACGACCGCGCCGGTGCCGTCGTCGCCGCCGGCGGGGTCGGATTCCCAGACGATCTCGGTGTCGACGGTCGCGTCGTCGAGGCCGACGAACGCGAAGACGGCGACGCCGACGCCCGCGGTGCCGCCGGCGAACAGGATCAGGGTCGCAAAGAGGACGCGACGGTCCATTGCCGGAGGTTGGTGGGTCGCGGGGATACCGCTGTCGGATGCGGCTACCCATCCACGCCGTCCCGGGGCGACCTATAAGAGGCTGCCGACGTGGTCGGCGTGGTTCGGGCCGGCGGCCGCTCGGAGCGTCTCGGGGTCGCGCTCGCCGTTCAGGTTCACGAGGTAGACGGCCCCGTCGCGGTCCCCGTACGCGTGGTGAAAGTCGTAGACGAAACCGTACACGTCGGCGGCGGCGGCCTCGTCGCTCCCGCGGACGAACGCGACCTGCTCGTGGACGTTGTACTCGACGAGCTGGTCGTGAGCGCTGTCTTCGGGATCGGTCACGTCGACGGCGGGGTGCTCGAGCCCCGATTCGACGACCGGAACGAGCTCCGCGACGTCGGCTCGAACGCCCGGCTCATCGGGGTACTCGCCCGTTTGGGCCGCCACGAGCGCCGCGCCGATCGCGCCACAGCCGGTGTGGCCGACGACGACGACGACCCCGGTGTCGGTGTGCGCGAGCGGGTACGCGACGCTCCCGGAAAGCACGCGGTCGCCGTCGACGACGTCGACCGCGCGGTTGCCGATGTTGCCGACGGTAAAGAGGAAGCCGGGACGGTCGGCGGCCCACATCCCCTCCTGTGGAACGCGGGAGTCCGAACAACAGACGGAGACGACCGGCGGCCGCTGGGCATCACGGCAGTCGTCGAAGGCGGCCCGATCCAGCGCGGCGACGTGGGCGTCGTTGCGCTCGATCAGCTCGGCGAGCAGACGACGGGTCATGGGCGACTGTTCCGGCGAGCGGCCTAAAAGGGATCCGCCCCGCCGACCGTGTTCTACCGACCGCGTCCCGACGAACGGCTGCACGGGCGTGAGCCCGTCGCAGGCGCGCCCTTTTATAAGACGAGGCCGATCGCCTGATACAGGAGGCCGACGACGAAGACGCCGATGAGGGCGACCGTCGCGACGACGACGGCCGGCGCGAGGACCTCGTCGTCCTCGTCGAGGATGAACTCTTCCATGTCGGAGTCGTCGTCGCCGTGACGTTTGAAGGCTTCGCTCGGGGGACGCCGAGACGGCCGAGGCACTCGCGTACGTCCGGCGTCACCCGTTCCCGTGGCTCCCGTGAGGGGATCCCGGCGGACGC
This sequence comes from Halorubrum sp. JWXQ-INN 858, assembly GCF_009806985.1. GTDB lineage: Archaea > Halobacteriota > Halobacteria > Halobacteriales > Haloferacaceae > Halorubrum. Next base: position 17,103 of record NZ_WUAX01000007.1, read on the forward strand.
GTTCATCTCCCACTACGATCGCGGCGGGGACCGAACGGCTCCCGCAGTCACTCGAGGGGCGTCCGCCGGTTCCGGAGGTCGCCGTCACAGTTCGGACAGCGATCGGGAGCGCCGTCCGACAGGACGACGGTCCCACATTCGAAACACTCGTACGGGCTTTCCCCCTCGTGGGCGAGGTCGACGTCTATCATAGTGGGATCAGGGAGCGTCGGCGATCGGTGCCGAACGCCCTACCAACGTGTAATAGGAGTATAAGGGAATATGTGGTCGTTCGATATCGAACGGTTCACGACGGATCGGGGTTTGATACTGAACCCTACGACGTCACGCCTCGCTACGAGTCGGTCGCGGCCGCGGGGTTCCCCTCGTCGAACAGCGTCGCGAACAGCTTCCGCTGGACGGTCCTGGCGTGCTGATAGAACGCGGTCGGCGAGATCCCGAGCGTCTCGGCGACCTGCTCGCCGGTGTGCTCGCGCGGCGATTCGAAGTAGCCGCTGTAGTAGGCGGTCTGGATGACTTCGAGTTGGCGGTCGGTGAGTCGTTCGAGAAACGTCGCGTAGAGGTCGTGGTCGGCCGTCTGATCGACCGTCCGCTTGGCGCGCAGCTCCACGTCGGAGAAGGTCCCCCGCACGAGCCGGGCGATGTGTCGGACGTCGATGCCCTCGGAGACGTCGATCACGAGCGTCGTCTCTCCCGGGGCGGCGGTCGCCTCCCGGACGAGCGCACCGTGGTCGGCGAGCTCGAGCGCGAGGAACGGTTGGGTCAGCCGCAGGCGGAGGACGCCGCCGTCTCCGTCCGCGCTGATCCGCCGAACGTCGTCGACGGCGACCAACGCGTTGGCGGCCGCTTCGACCGCGTCCATGGGTGCGTCCGAGACGGTGACGAACACGTATCGGCCGTCCGCCGTCTGTTGGACCCCCCCGTGATACGAGAGGGTACACCCGGCGTCCCGGGCGAGCCGTGACAGCACGAACGCGGGGTCGTCGACGGCGAACTCGACGCGGGTCACGGACGTCGTGAGGAGCGCGTTCTTCCGCTCGATGGCGCTGAGGGCGGACGCGATCGTTTCGCCGAGCTCGGAGAGGACCGCCCGAGCGGTCCCGTCGAACGCGTCCCGGGTCGTCGCGTACACCGTCAAGACCCCGTGGGTCAGGTCGTTGTACACGAGCGGGACGCTCACCACGGACAGGAAGTCGCGAGCGAGCGCGTCCCGTCGCCACGGCTCCTCGTGAAGCCCGTCGGCGACGTCGGCGATCAGCGTCGTCTCCCCGGTCGCCGCGGTCCGCCCCGCGGGCTCGACCCCCTCCGCCGCCACCACGAAGGGCCGGCTGTCCAGGTACCCGCTCCCGTCGCCGCCCCACGCCCGCGGTTCGACCGTCCCCCTCGCCGGGTCGGCCGTCCCGATCCACGCGAAGGCGAACCGGTCGTCCGCGGTCAATCGTTCACACACCGCCCGGTCGATCCCCTCGCGCGTCTCCGCCCTGACGACCGCCCGGTCGATCTCGCGGATCGTTTCGTTGACGCGGTTCAGCCGCGTGAGCTGCTCGTTCTGTTCCTGGAGCCGACGGTCCTGTTTCCGGAGCGTCGACTCCCGCCTCACCCGATCGAGCGCCGCCTCCGCGGTCGCAGCGAGCAGGTCCGTCAGCTCGCGGGCCACCCCGTCGAAGACGCCGACCTCGTCCGAGCCGGCGACGAGCACGCCGTGGTCCCCGAGCGGGACGTACGCCGCGCTCCTGAGGCCGGTCGCCGGGTTCTCGAGCCGGTCGTCTTCGTGGACGTCGTCGAAGAACAGCGGCTCGTTCTCGACGAAGCTGAAGCCGGGAAGCGTTCCCCCGTCCGCGTGGACGGTCGGAAGGGGGCCGTTCAGGTCGCGCATGGCCGCCGAGCGGGCGACCGGCCGGAGGTCGTTCGCGTCGGCGTCGAAGAGGTACACCGCGCTCGCGTCCATGTCGAGGACTCCCGCCGTGTCGTCGACGACGTGTCCGGCGATCTCCGCGAGCGTCTCGGCGTACAGGAACTCCCGGGCGGTCCCCTGTAGCGTCGCGAGCGCCTCCTCGCGCTGTTTCCGTTTCGTGACGTCACGACAGCTGTAGAGGACGGTCCCGTCCTGGATCGACACCTCCCGCACGTTGACCAACAGCGTGTGCTCCCGGCCGGCCTTGTCGGTCGCCGTACACTCGATGTTCTTGAGGACGCCGGCGTCCGCGAGCTCGTCGCGGTCGAAGAGGTCCGCACCGAGGAGGTCGTCGATCGTTCCCAGCTCGCGGATCTCCGCGGCGGTGTAGCCGAACACGAAGTGGACGTTGGGACAGACGTACGTGTACTCGCCCGCCTCGTCGGTCATGAGCACGGTGTCGGTCATGTTGTTCAGCGTGACCCGGTGGAGCTCCTCGGACCGACGGAGGTCGCGCTCGAGGTCGACGCGATCGGTGATGTCGACGCTCTCGACGACTATCGAGGCGAGGTCGCCACGCCCGTCCTCGACCGGGTGGACCGAGAGGTCGACGACGCGACGCGCGCCGACGGTCGACGGACGGCGGACGACCGCGTTACCGAACCGCCCGTCGATCGCCCGCTCGACGAGCGACTTGACGTCCGCACGCGTACCGGGCGGCGGCGCGGTCGCCCCGTCGATCCCGTTCCCTCCATCATCCCACCACGGAAGCGTCCAGAACGGCTCGCCGACGAGCCGGTCGACGTCCGCGTCGATCGCCGCGGTCGCGGTCCCGTTCGCGCGGACCAACGAGCCGCCCCGGTCGAGCACCCACGTCGCCGTCCGCGGGTCGTCGAAGATCGCGTCGAACTGTCGGGCTCGTTCCTCCCGGGCGGCCGCCCGGTGTGCGGACCTCACGGCCCGGTCGATCCGGTCCAACAGGCCGTCGAACGCTCGCGATCCCGGCTCGTCGAGCGCGACGTAGTCGGCGACTCCTGCCGCGAGCGCCTCGCTGGCGAGGCGCTCGCTTCCGGTCGCGGTACACAACACGAACGGGACGGACGGCGGGGCGTCCTGAAGCCGTTCGTGCAGTTCGATCGCGGTCGCGGCGGCGTCGGCCGGACCCGTGCCGTCGGCCGGAGCCGTCGCATCCACCGCGTCCGTCACGTCTGCCGTACCGATCGCGTCCGACACGTCTGCCGTACCGATCGCGTCCGTCGTCTCCTCCTCTTGGGCCACCGTTCGCTCGGCGACGACACAGTCGACCGTCCCGCGATCGACCGCGTCGAGGGTCGCGGTCGCTGTCTCGGCCCTCGTAACGGTCACCCCGTCTCGCGACGATGCCGCATCGAGGAACGGTCCGAACCAGTCCGCGCTCCCGGCGAGCAGGACGTGGGTGGACCCCGGCGCAGTTTCCGGCGGGTTCATGGTTCGATATCACACCCCCGACCGCAAAAGGTTCGCCGATCGTCCCGCTGTCCGCCCGCTCGTGTCCGGGCCGGGGTCGGACGGCCGACGCAGCGTTCGCCGGGAGAGGGCCGGGCGGGGAGGACGGTCGAGAGAGAAGGTCGAAGGAGTCGAGTGCGGAGACGGAGAGCGGCAGTCGAGCGCGGAGACGGAGAGCGGCGGTCGAGTGTGGAGACGGAGAACGGCGGTCGAGTACGGAGGACGAGGCGTGGACACTGCCCCCGTGGCGGAGAATGTCAACACGCGTCTCCCATGACTTATGAGGATGTGGCTGCTACACCACCTGTGAGCGAAGAATCCGGGCGACGGAACCTCCGTATGCCCTCGAACGACGAAGTGTTCGCCGTCGTCACAGAGCATCTCGGCGGCAACCACGTCCGCCTCCGCTGTGTGGACGGGAAGGAGCGTCTCGGTCGGATCCCCGGCCGCATGAAGTACCGAACGTGGATCAACGAGGGCGACGTCGTCGTCGCCGAACCGTGGTCCTGGCAGGACGAGAAGGCTAACGTCGAGTGGCGGTACACCGACGAGGACGCCGACCAGCTCCGCCGCGAAGGACACATCGAGTAGCCCCTCTCGATTTCTCGAAACGCCGCCCGCCGAGCGCTCGCGCCGCTCTCACGCGAACCGGACGATGAGCACGACGACGAGCAGCAGCTCGAACCCGACGAACCCGATCGCGATCAGCCAGTCGCGATACGTCCGAAGCCATCCCACCGCCCCCCGTCCGAGGGAGCCCGTCCGCGGGGATCCGTCCGGCTCGGTTCCGTCCGGTTCGGATCCCTGCGAGCCGGCCTCCGCACCCGCGTCGATTCCGGACTGCGGGACGTATGCGTCGTCGATACACCACCCCACGTCGGGATCGAACGTCGCCGGAACCCGGCTGCCCACGAGGTCATCGAGGTCGAGCGGCGAGACGCCGACCGCGGCGAGGAACGCGAGCAGGTCGGGACACGCCGCTAACGAGCCGTTCGAGGGGCCGTCGAACCGCTCCGTGTGGGTGGCGTCACCGTGCGGGGGTCGGAACTCGACGACGACCTCGTCGCCGTCGCGGACCGACCGCACCGCGGTGACGACCAGGACGTCCGCCTCGTCGTTGAGGTACGCCTCCTCGAGGCGACGCTTGAGCGTCGGGTCGACCGTCGACCGATCGGCCGCCGCCGACGCGCTCGGTCGGTCGGCCGTCGCTCCATCCGCCATCGACTGATCGGTCGGCGGGTGGTCCCGGGAGGGCTGATCGGGCATTCACGCGAGGGTACGTGACTCGATCGCATAAGCACACGGCCCCCGCACGGCGCGTTCGACGCGGCCCCTCGCTACCTGCCGGCGCGGCCGCTACAGGATGGTGTCCTGCCCGCATCCCCGGGAGCTTTATCGACCGTCGCCCGCGAAAGAGGAGACGATGACCTGCGCCGGCGTTCCGACACGACGCATCGATCCACGGACATCGTGCATCGGTCCGCGGACATCGTGTATCGATCCACGGACACCGCACGTCGATCCACGGACACCGCACGTCGATCCGCGAGGACCGCAACGACTCGCCACGCGAAACGCTCCCGCGCGAGACGCCGTCCGACGGGGATGGATCCGTGAGTGACGCGTCCGACGCGGACCGCTCGACGGAGCTCGCCGAGCTCGCGCGGAGCCTCGTTCGGATCCCGACGGAGAACCCGCCCGGAAACGAGGGGCCCGCCGCCGAGTTCGTCCACGAGTGGTTCCGCGACGCGGGGATCGACGCGACCCTCCTCGAGGAGCCCGACCCCGACCGGCCGCAGGTAGGGGCCCGGGTCGGCGAGGGCGGCCCGACCGTCGTGTTGAACGGCCACCTCGACGTCGTCCCCGCGGGCGACCCCGAAGCGTGGTCTGCGGACCCGTACGAGGGGGCGATCGAGGACGGCCGGCTCTACGGTCGCGGGAGCGCCGACATGAAGACCGGCGTCGCGATCGCGATGCTCGTCGCCCGCGACCTCGCCCCGGAGATCCGGTCGGGAGAGCTGTCGGGGTCCGTGGTCGTCCACGCGGCCATGGGCGAGGAGACGGCCGATCCGGGCACCCGAACCCTGCTCGAACGCGGCTTCGACGGCGACCTGGGCGTCGTGCTCGAACCGACCGACTTCCGGGTCGCCACGAGCACCAAGGGGCTCGCCGTCTACCGGGTCACGGTCCACGGCGAGGCCACCCATGCGAGCCAGCCCGACGCGGGCGTGAACGCCATCGACGCCGCCCGACCCGTGCTCGACGCGATCGACGAGTACGACGCCGACCTCCGCGGCCGGGGCGGCTCGCTCTGCGGCGGCGCGTTCGCGACGGTGACGGAGATCGAGGCCGGCACCGAATCGAACCTCGCGGTGGTTCCCGACCGCGCCGAGCTGATCCTCGATCGGCGGGTGTTGCCGGACGACGACGTCGACGACGTCGACGCCGAGGTCGACGCGCTGCTCGATCGGGTCGCCGCCGAACACGGCGTCGACGCCGAGTGGGAGCGGATCCAGACGTACGCGTCGTCGTCGGTCCCGGTCGACCACCCGCTCGCGACCGCGCTCCGCGAGCGCTCCGTCGACGCGGTCGGTCCCGACGGCGGCGTGAGCGAGCCGTGGGGGATCGAGGCGGCCACCGACGCGCGGAACTTCGTTAACGACGCGGGGATCCCCGCGGTCACGTGGGGGCCGGGCGACCTCGATCAGGCGCACACGGTCGACGAGTCGATCCCGCTCGCCGACGCGGACACTGGGCGCGCGGTCCTCGAGGACGTCGTCCGCGAGTTCATCCGGTAGGGCGCTCCTCGCCGGCCGACCCGTCGGCGTCACTGCTCGCTTCGCCGGCCGACCCGTCGGCGTCACTGCCTGCTTCACCGATCGTCCCGTCGGCGACCGTCGGCGTCGCCCGCTCGTGGAACGCGCGCGTGTAGGACGCGAGGTCGAACCGGTCGGCCTCGACCTCGTGGAGCGCCCGCATCGTCGACGGGCTGGCGGCCGGCGACGAGACGATCGACGCGCCGCCGGTCGCCGTGCGGGACAGTAGCCACTCGGTGACCGTCCCCATCGCGGGCCACCTGGCGTCGGACCGCACGACGGCGACCCGCCACGCCGTCTCGCGGGCGGCCCGGAGCGCCGTCGCCGACCAGCGCTCGTCGAGCCCGTGCATCGTCTCGCCGACCCGCGAGAGACCCGGCGCGTACCGCTCCGCGAGCAGGTCCCGTTGGATCGCGACGAGCCGCGCGAGGATCGCATCGACCCGACGATGGTCCGCGTACTTCCGGTCGCGGTCCGGGTCGATTCCGACGTCGGACAGCGTCAACGCGAGGTCGTACCCGATGTGCGCGTTGATCCCGAGAAACGCGTCCTGAACGACGAGCGCGTCGCCGCGGACCGCGGTCCCGAACGCGACGGTCCACGGGTCGGGGACGTCGCCAACGGCCCCACGCTCGAACGCGAGGAACGCCACTCGATAGTACTCCGCGAACCGGACGAGGTAGCGGCGCATCCACTCGCCGTCGTCGAACTCCCCGTCATCGATGGCCGCCGCCGTTCGAGCCGTCATCTCGGTGTACACCGTGAGGAACACCGACCGTCGGTCGCCGCGATCGACGAGCCGGCGTTCGAGCCGGCCCAGCCGGTCGGCGACGTCGGCCACCGACGTGAACGGCTCCGTTACGGGCGCGATCAGCTCCGGATCGGCACCGCCTCCGCCGCCGGAAAAGTCGGCCGGGTCCAGTCTGATCCCGCGCCACAGCCGCCGCAGGACGTCGGCGTCGAGCAGGAGCCCGGCCGCGGAACCGTCGTTCATCGCGCCACGTTGGCGACGGCGGGGCTTAAACGTCCGCCGGGTTTCCCTACTCGCGGAACAGTCGGAAGGATCCCTGTCCGACGACGACCGCCCGGGACCCGTCGTCGGTCGTGCTCGTGACCCGCATCTCGCTGACGCCGATCGACCCGCCCGACCGGACGACCTCGGCCTCCGCGCGCAGGTCGCCGGTCGCGGGGCGGAGGTAGTTGGTCGTAAGGTTCACGGTGGCGACGCCGCCCGTGGACGGGTCGTCGAAGACGGTGCGCTGGGCGACCCCGCCCGCCGTGTCGACGAGCGTCGCCGCGACCCCGCCGTGGATCGTCCGGCCGTCCGCGTTCGTCAGCGTCTCGTCGAACGGGATCGAGAGGACGATCCGGCCCCGCTCGACGACGTCCACGGACGTGTTCAGCCACGAGAGGTAGCCGTGTTCCTCTTCTATCCGCCGCTCGATCCGGGCGATCGCCTCCTCGGGCAGCGGCTCCATCTCCGTCGGGTCGAACTCGGCCATGCCGCCACGTCGTCGTCGGGCGGCTTGTACGTCGGGAAACCCGTCGAAACCGACGGGCGGTTTATCGGTCGCCGACGTCGCCTCCACGGACCGTCTCAGGCGTCGTATCCCGCGTTGTCCATGAGGTTCGAGAACTGCTCGGTGCCGAGGGCGTCCTCGTAGACGATCCCCGTGAGCATCCCGCCGGGGTAGGTGTCCCCGTTCATCACGTGGTTCACCTTGTGACAGTGCATCGCGTAGATGCCGGGGTCCGCGTCCGCGGTGAACTCCAGCGTCTTCCGCTCGGCGGGCGCGATACTGGTCACGTCCTCCTTGTGTCTGGCCGCGTCCGGGATCACGCCGCCGTCCTTCTCGACCACCTCGAAGCGGTGGTTGTGCGTGTGCATCGAGTGCGACTCGTAGCCGTTGTTGGTGACGTGGACCCGCACGCGATCGCCCTGCTCGACGATCATCGGCGACCCCTCCTCCGGGTGAAGGCTGTACGGGGCGGCCCGTCCGTTCACGGTGAAGACGTCCGGGTTCCGGTCGCGGTGGCTGAAGTCGACGTCGCCGCCCGCCGTCGACGCGGACAGCCGCGTATCCCAGTCTTTGACCGTCACGAAGAACTCCTTGTCCGGGGGTTCGTAGTCGACGGGGTCGACCCGGAGGATCCCGTACATCCCCAGATCGAGGTGGTTCTGTGTCTGGAAGTGACAGTGGTAGAGGTGCGTCCCCGGGACGTCCGCCGTGATCTCGTAGGTCCCCTCCTCGCCGGGCGCGATCTGTTGGCCCGTCGTCGTCGGCGCGCCGTCGTCCATCCACCGCTTCGACAGCGCGTGGACGTGGAACGTGTGCGGTCGCGAATGCTGCGTGTTGTCGTAGGTGATCTGCATCTCCGTACCCTCCGTCACTCGGAGGAGCGGCCCCGGGACGCTCGGGTCGCCGTCGGCGGTCTTCCACGCCCACACCTCCGGAAGCTCCCAGGGGCCGCCCGCAGCGTCGTCGCCCAACAGCTGGTGTCGACACGCCTCCGTCGAGAGCGTCACCGCCCCGTCCCGTGCGTCGAGGTCGACGACCTCCGGAGGCGACGTGTACGGGTAGTCCGTCTCGACGTCGGTGGAATCGCTCGCGCTCCAGTCGTCCCCGACCGCGACGCGCTCCGGTTCGGCGTCCGCCTCGGCCGCCGCACCCCCTCCACTAGCGTCCGGGGCCGCACAGCCCGCGAGCGCGAGGACGCCGGCCGAACCGGCCGCAGACAGGAAGCCGCGTCGGGTCGCGATACGCCGTCCGTCCGCGTCGTAGTCGGTCATACAGATCCCTCTCGGTCTGGACGGGACCTAAACCGCCGAGGGGATTGTCACTCAGGGAGAACCCGACCGAACCTGTTCGCATCGGGACCGCCCGACACGCCGAGGCCGCATTCCGGGGCCGCGTCACCGTCGACTGCGACGGCCATTCCGCGTCATCGCCCGACCCCGAGCCGGATCGGGTCGTCGCTCCGGCGGACCGTCACGGTCACGTCGTCCCCGACCGCGAACCCGTGGTTCGGGCACACCACCTTCGCGCCGCGCCCGTCGCGCGTCGCGAACAGCGACAGCCCGACGACGCGCTCGCCGTTCGCGAGCACGTCGATCGGGTCCCACGCGATCCCCCGCCCGCGGGCGGTCCCGATCCGCGTCCCGAGCAGCGAGACGTTCCCGTCGACCGGCGCGAACGCGCCGCCGCCCGCGTAGTGGGCGAGCCCGCCGTCCAGCGGCACTCCCTCGTCGCTCGCGATCGCCGAGAACGCCCCGCCCGAAACCGCGGGAACGGGGGCGTCGAGCACGACGTGAGCGGGCCCGCGCTCGACCACGACGCCGGTCCCGTCCCAGCGCGTCGGGGCGACGGGGACGTCGACGGCGACCGGCAGCGAGCCGCTCGCGCGGAGGGCGTCCGACCCGGGGGCCCGAAACCCGAGGTGGACGTGATTGTCGACCCAACGGCCGAAGAACCCGGACCGCGTCATCGGCCCCAACACGTCGCCGACGGCCACGCGATCGCCCGGCTCCACCGTCGGGATCACGTGGAGGACGCGAGCGGTCGTCCCCGGCTCCGCGCCGGCCCGATCGCACCACTCGTCGTCGAGGGCGACGACGATCAGGTGGTCGGTCGCGGCGGCGTACGGTCGGTCCGGACAGCCGACGGTCCGCGTCGAGCGGACGACCCCCGACACGGGCGAGAGCCCGTCGTTCCCGGCGGGGTACAGGTCGACCGCCCGACCCGCGTCGTGTGCGGGATACGGCGAATTGAACCGCGAGAAGCGTCGATACCGATCGAGTACGCCGCTCGGAAGGGAGACGGTCGTCATCGGCCCGCCGGGTCGATCCCGTCGATATCGAAGCAGGCCCCCTCAAGCGACCCGTCCGCGACGCGAACCGACCAGCCGTGTGCCTCGGCGACGTCCCGCACGATCGAGAGTCCGAGCCCCGTCCCGTCGCCGAGCGACACGCCGCGTTCGAAGACGCGGTCCCGTTCGTCGGGCGGGATCCCGGGGCCGTCGTCCGCCACCCGAAGCCGGACGCGGCCGTCGGCCTCGTCGGCGGTCACCCGAACGGTCACGTCGTCGCCGCCGTGTTCGATCGCGTTGCGGAAGAGGTTCGCCAGGAGCTGCTGGAGCCGGTCCCGGTCCGCCCGGACCGCGAGGTCGTTCGCGTCGACCGCGAGCGTCGCGTCCGCCGTCTCCAGGCGCGACCAGACGGTGCGGACCGTCCCGTCCACCGCGACGTCCGCGACGGAATCGACCGCCTTGCCGGCGGTGGCGAGCGCGAGCAGCCCCTCGATCAGGTCGTCCATCCGTTCGTGGGCGGCCGCGGCGCGACCCAGCGCGTCGTCCTGTGCCCCGTCGCTGTACCGCGCGAGCTCGACGGCGGCGGTCGCGGCCGCAAGGGGGTTCCGGAGGTCGTGTGAGACGACCCCAGCGAACTCCTCGAGCCGGTCGTTCTGGCGCTCGAGCTGGGTTTCGCGCCGCTCGAGCTCCTGCTGTCGGCGCTCGCGCGCGGTGACGTCGCGCAGGAGGAAGACGTGTCCGCGGTCGGCCCCGCGAGGGTCCCGGATCGGGTCCTCCTGGACGTCGAACCGCCGACCGTTCATCGAGAGGGGGTGTCGTGCCCCCGACTCGAGCTCGGGGAACACGTCGGCGAGCGACGAGCCGACCGCGCCGGCCGGGAGCAGCCGCTCCGCGGCGGGATTGAGGTCGCGAACCCGGCCGTCGGACCCGGCCACGATGACCGGGTCCTGCATCACCTCGACGGCGGTGTCGCGGGCCGCGACCGCGGCGTCGAGCGTCCCGAGCCAGAACACCGTGCCGTAGAGGAACGCGCCGTGAACGACGAACGCCACCGGCGTCCACTCGAGGTGTCCGAAGCTCCCGAGGTCGACGACCGTCGCGAACCCCGCCAACAGCGGGAACAGCGTCCCGAGGAGCGTGAGGAACGTCTGGAGGCGGTATCGGTTCCCGGTTCGCGCGTACAGGTCGAGGACGACGAGGACCCCGACGAAGTAGAGCGCGTACGCGTACACCACGAAGACGAGCCCCGCCGGTCCGACTCCGAGCTCGATCAGCGAGAACGGCCCGTCGCGGACGGCCTCGAACGATCGGCGGGCGAGGCCGTGGGTCCGGCTCGACCAGGCGAGGAGGACCCAGACGAACGCCGGGACCGAGAGCGCGACGATCCGGCGCTCCGTTCGCCAGCGGTCATGGCCGGCGTACGCGAGCGCGAAGCTCACCCAGAGCACCGGCATGGCGGCGAGCAGCGGCGTCCCGAGCTGTAACGCGATCGCCATCCTGTCGGGGTCGCCGCTCGCGATCCGGACGGCGTACAGCAGCGAGAACAGCCCGGCCGCGGCGAGATAGAACGCGACCTCGACGCCGGCCGGCTCGTCCCGATCGGCCCACGCGTGGCGGGCGGTCCAGAGGGCGACGCCCCCCGCGAGCAGGCAGGCGAGGAGGTACGCCTGTACCGGTAACGCGCCCAGGTCGCTCATCTACCGGACCCAAACCAACGAGCAGGAAAACGTTTGCGTCACGGAACGACGGTGGTGGCGGCGGAACGACGACCCGAAACGCCTTGTCCGAACGCGACGACGGGGCGGTATGGACGTGCTCAGGGGGCGGGCATCGACCCCCGAAGCCGACCGCGACGTCACCGCGGACGCGCTGGCGCGCGCCGCCGAGGAGGGTGCGACGGCGGTCCGCGTTCGGCCGCCACACCGTCAGGTCGCGTTCGGTCGCCGGGACGCGAACCGGGAGGGATACGCCGACGCACGGCGCGCGGCGAGCGACCGAGGGTACCGAGCGATCGAGCGGCGCGTCGGCGGCCGGGCGGTCGCGTACACCGGCCGGACGCTGGCGTTCGCGGTGGCGCTGCCGATCGACGACGCGCGGGAGGGGATCGACGCCCGCTACGGGACGGCGACGGCGATCGTCCGCGCCGCCCTCGACGACTGCGGGGCGACCGTCGTGGCGGGCGAGCCGGTGGCGTCGTTCTGTCCGGGCGCACACTCGCTTCGCGTTCGCGGCGGCGGGAAGGTCGCGGGGATCGCACAGCGCGTTCGACGGGGGGCGGCGCTCGTCGCCGGCTGTCTGGTCGTCGCGGCGGCCGACGAGGCGGACGTCCCGACCGTTCTCGAGCCCGTGTATCGGGCGCTCGGCGTCGGGTTCGATCCGAGGACCGTCGGGAGCGTCGCGGCCGCCGGCGGCCCGGACGATCCCGAAGCGGTCGCGAAGCGTCTCGAGACCGCGTTCGTCGACGGACCGTGGGGGGACGGAAGCAAGCGGGTCGAGCGGGTCGGTCCGGATCCCTGGTGACCGCACGTCCGCAGACAGCAGCGGGCGGAACGGGAGGCCCAACCGGCTCCGATCGCCGGTCCACATCGTCGCTCCCGAGCATCCGGCGTGCGCCGCCCGCAGGGCCGTCGCGGACGCGAGATCCGCGGATCGCGCTTTCGACGTGTTTTTTATCGGCCGGGGTCTCCGTGTTCCCATGGCAGAATTCAAAGTCGTCATCGCCGACCCCGACACCGGCGAAACGGTCCAGCGCGAGGTCGACGGACAGGACGCGAACCGGTTCCTCGGCCGCGAGATCGGCGACGAGATCGGCGGCGACGCCGTCGGCCTCGCCGACTTCACGGTCGAGATCACCGGCGGCTCCGACGAGACCGGTCGACCGATGCGCGAGGACGTCTCCGGCACGCGCCTGAAGGAGCTCCTCCTCGAGGGCGGCGTCGGCTTCAAGCCGTCCCGCGACGGCGAGCGCAAGCGCATCACCGTTCGCGGCCGCGAGGTCGACGACGACATCGCGCAGATCAACGTCTCCGTCGTCGACGGCGAGGGCGACGTCGCCGCCGCCCTCTCCGAGGGCGACGACGAGTAAGCGACCCCTTCGAGATGCCGCGTGTTCCCTCCGACGACGAGAGCCTCGCGTCCGTCCGCGTCCGACTCGCTCGGAGCGGCGGGACGAGACGGCTCTGCGTTCGGCTGCCGGCCGACGACGACCTCGCGGGCGTCGTCGAGTCCGGCGAGCTCGACGCGCTCGACCTCACGGTCGGGGACGCCGTCCGGGTGACGATCGACCGGGAAGAGTATCACGCCCGCGTCGACGGGGACTCGGACGGCCGGCTGCTTCGGGGCGCGTACGACAACCGCCGGCTCGCACGGACGCCCGGCGAGGGACGAAACCGGCTGACGGCGTGGCTCGAGGAGGGCGGGCGGGAGGAGGGCGACGTCGTCCTCCTCGACGTCCTCGCGGCCGGGGAGTCGTACGGCCTCCGGCTCCCGGGCGAGCGGACGGTGTACGACGTCCGGCGCGGACCCCGGTCGTCGCTCGCGGACATCGCGTCGGACCTCGACGGGTGAGGCGGTCGGGACGGGGGCAGCGGGACGCCCCGCCGCGGCGGTTCCCGGGCACCCCGAGCCCCTTATAAACATCCGCGGAGCGGCGCGATGGTGCTTATAACTACCCGCGGAGCGGGGCGAGCGGGCTTATAAACTCCCGCGGAGCAGGGCAAGGAGGCTTATAAACCTCCCCGGAGCGGTGCGGAAGCGTTTATTAACCCCTCTCGACTCCCCGACCGGGGTCGGATCCCTTATTCTCGCGCGGGTCTCACGATCAGGTATGACCGAGGTCGATGCGGAGCTGTCGACGCTCGACCGGGCGATCATCAACGCGTTCCAGGGCGGGTTCCCCGTGACGGACCGTCCCTTCGAGCCGGCGGCGGCCGCGCTCCGCGAGCGCGGCGTCGACGTGACGGGCCCGGAGCTCTGTGCACGCGTCCGGACCCTCGACGAGGAGGGCGTCCTCTCGCGGTTCGGCGCGCTCGTCAACGCGGAGGCGATCGGCGGGGCCGCGTCGCTGGTGGCGATGCACGCGCCCCCGGACCGGTTCGACGAGATCGTCGAGACCGTCAACGGGTTCCGCGAGGTCGCACACAACTACGAGCGGGAGCACCCCCACCTCAACGTCTGGTTCGTCGTCAGCGTCACCGACCACCCCGATCCGGACAAGGACGGCGACGACCGGGTCGAGGAGGTGTTAGCGGAGATCGAGGCGGCGACGGGTCAGGAGACGTACAACCTGCCGAAACAGCGGGAGTTCCACGTCGGCGCGAAGTTCCTCGTCGACGGGCCGATCCCGACCGGCGACGTCGACTGCTCCGGGCTCGGTCCCGACGTCGAGCCGAGCGGCCGAACGACGATCACGCCCGCCGAGCGCGACCTCGTCGTCGAGATCCAGGGCGGGCTCCCGATCACGGAGACGCCGTACGCCGACGTCGCGGCGGCGATCGACGCCGACGTCGACTGGGTCGTCCGGACGATACAACGGTTCGACATGGAGGGCAAAGTCAGGCGCGTCGGCGTGATCCCGAACCACTACGCGCTCGGGTACACCGAGAACGGGATGACCGTCTGGGACGTGCCCGAGGACGTGCTGGACGAGGTCGGCCCGGCGGTCGCCTCCCTCGATTTCGTCACTCACTGTTACGAGCGCCCCCGCCACGAGGGGGTGTGGGAGTACAACTTCTTCGCGATGACGCACGGCCGGACGGAGACCGAGAGCGAGCGTCGGGTGGCGGAGGTGAAAGAAACGATGGCCGAGTACTGGGACGTCGGCGAGGACGACTGGGACACGCTGTTCTCCACGCGTATCCTGAAGAAGACGGGGATCCGGATCGCCGAACGCGCCGACAGCAACACGGCGTGAACCCCCCGATGACCGCGAGGCGCTCGCGATGATCCCCCTGTTCCACGACTTCGACGACGAGACCGTCCTCGTGTTCGGCGGGGGCGGCGTCGGGGCCCGGAAGGCGCGGCGGTTCGCCCGCGAGGCCCGCGTCGTCGTCGTCAGTCCGACGTTCGATCCGGGACTCCTCGCGTCCGCCGCCGGGACGGGATCCGGGGTCGAACTCGTCCGTGCCGCGCCCGCATCCGACGACGTCGAGACGTGGGTCGAAGGGGCCGCACCCGCGCTCGTCGTCGCGGCAACCGACGACCCGGCGATCAACGCCGCGGCGGAGGCGGCGGCGCGGGCGGCCGGCGCGCTCGTGAACCGGACGGACGCCGCCGGCGGCCGCGACGCGGGCAGCGTCGTCGTGCCGGCGACGGTCGACGACGACCCCGTTCGGGTGGCGATCTCGACCGGCGGAGCGAGCCCGGCGCTCGCGAAGGCGCTCCGCGAGCGCGTCGAGGCCGAGATCGACGGCGCGGGGGCGATGGCCGACCTCTCCGGGGAGCTCCGAGCGGACCTCAAACGGCGGGGCGTCGCGCCCGGAAAGCGCCGCGACGCCGTCCGCGCAGTCGTCCGATCGGACGGGGTTTGGAAGGCTTTACAAGAGGGGAGGAGTAAGGGGGCTCAAGAGGCACAGAAGGTGATCGAGGAGGTGTTACGGGCATGAAGGAACCGGGCGTCATCACGGGCGTGAGCGTCGACCACGCCCGTGCGTCGGTGGACGAGATACACGTCGCCGGCGGCGACGGGGTTCGAGCGACCGTCTCCGACCTGCTCGCTCGAGACGGCGTCGCCGAGGCGTTCGCGCTACAGACCTGCAACCGCTCGGAGGCGTACGTCGTCGTCGACCGGGCCATGGACGGGGCGAGCGCGTTGGAGTCGTTCGCCCCGACCGTCCGGACCGGCGCGGTCCGCCGGCTCGGGCACGAGGAGAGCCTCGAGCACCTGATGCGCGTCGCGTCGGGGCTCGAATCGCTCGTCCTCGGCGAGGACCAGATCATCGGCCAGGTCCGTGAGGCCTTCGAGGAGTCCCGCTCGGCCGGCGGCATCGGCCCCGTCCTCGAGGACGCGGTGACGAAGGCGATCCACGTCGGCGAGCGCGCGCGCACCGAGACGTCGATCAACGAGGGGGTCGTCTCGCTCGGGTCGGCCGCGGTCGAGCTGGCGGCCGGGGAGACCGACCTCGAGGGCGGCCGCGCCGTCGTCGTCGGGGCCGGCGAGATGGGAACGCTCGCGGCGCGGGCGCTCGACGCGACCGCCGTCGACGAGATCATCGTCGCCAACCGGACGCTCCCCCACGCGGAGTTCGTCGTCAACGACGTCGACGCGAGCGGCGAGGTCGTCCCCCTGGGCGACCTCGCCCGCGTCGCGCCGACCGCCGACCTCGTCATCTCGGCGACCGGCAGCCCGGACCCCGTCATCGGTCGCGACGCCCTCGCGGACGCGGAGGGGCTCGTCTGTATCGACATCGCCCAACCCCGCGACGTCGACCCGGACGTCGGGGAGCTGCCGGGCGTCTCGCTGTTCGACATCGACGCCTTAGAGCGCGTCACTCGACTGACCCGGGAGCGTCGCGAGACGGCGGCCCGTGAGGTCGAAGCGATCGTCGCCGCGGAGCTCGACCGGCTGTTGGCGTCGTACAAGCGGAAGCGCGCGGACGACGCGATCGCCACGATGTACGCCGCTGCCGACCGGGTGAAGGCGCGCGAGGTGGACACGGCGCTCTCGAAGCTCGACGCACAGGGCGACCTGACCGACGACCAGCGGGAGACGGTGCAGGCGATGGCCGACGCGCTCGTCGGCCAGCTGCTCGCCGCGCCGACGAAGTCCCTCCGCGACGCCGCCGGCGACGACGACTGGGAGACGATCCGAACCGCGCTCCAGCTGTTCGATCCCGAGTTCGACGCGCCGCCGGAGTCGCTAGGCGGCTCGGATCCGGCGAACGGCACGCCTGCCGCGGTCGCCGAGAAGTCCGACGACTAAGCCGTCGATCACCGGGTTGTCGATCGACGCGACGAGCCGCGGATCGACGCGACGAGCCGCCGTTTTTATCCGCGCGGCCGCGAAGCCGTCGATATGGACCGATCCGAGTACGTACGTCGCCTCGACGACCGACTGGAGACGGCCGCCTACGCCGACGTCGACGCCAGCGCGAACGGGCTTCAAGTCGGGTCGTCGACGGGGGACCTCGAGCACGTCGCGTTCGCGGTCGACGCGGCGGCGGAGACGATCGACGCGGCCGCGGCGGCGGACGCTGACCTGCTGGTGACACACCACGGGCTCTCGTGGGGCGGGATCGAGCGCGTCACCGGTCGGACCTACGACCGGATCGCCGCGCTCGCCGACGCGGGAACCGGGCTGTACGTGTCACACCTCCCGCTCGACGGACACCCGAAACTCGGCAACGCGGCGGGCGTCGCCGACGCGATCGGCGCGTCGACGACTGAGCCGTTCGGGGAGCTTGGTCCGGTGCCGATCGGGCGGATCGGGGAGCTGTCGGAGCCCGTCCCGACCGCGACGCTCCGCGAACGCTTGGACGGGTTCGAGGGGAGCGAGCGGTCCACACAGGTGCTCCCGTTCGGGCCCGAGAGGGTCGAACGCGTCGCCGTCGTCACCGGGTCGGGAACCGACTGGCTCGACGAGGCGGTCGACGCCGGCGCGGACGCCCTGATCACGGGCGAGGGGAAACAGCAGGCGTACCACGACGCGCGCGAGGCCGGGATCACGGTGTTCCTCGCCGGCCACTACGCCACCGAGACGTTCGGCGTCCGGGCGCTCCAGGGACTCACCGAGGAGTGGGGGATCGGGACGACGTACGTGAGCCATCCAACCGGGCTGTAGTCGGGCGGAGCCGTAGTCCGACGAGGTCGTAGTCGGGCGGGATCGTATTCCGGTAGGAGGGGGAGCGACGACAGTGGGGAGCGACGACAACGGGGAGCGACGACACGCTCAAGCGTTCGACGCCCGTCCTCCCGACAGTGAGTCGTCGATCGATCGCTCGGGCCGTCCGCCGCCTCCGACGCGTCGGACGCTCTTGCCCCCGTGTCGGCCGCCCCCTCGTCGCGATCGTGGCGATCGCGGCCCTGCTCGTCCTCCTCGCGGGGGCGTGGCCGCCGCTCGTCGCCGTCGAGAGCGGGAGCATGGCCCCGTCTGTCGAGCGGGGCGACCTCGTGGTCGTCACCGCGATCGACCGGTTCCCGTGGGGGCCGATCGCGGGGGAGCGAGAACGCGCCGGGGAGCCGAGCGGGGGGCCGGACGCCGGCCGCACCACGGCAGGTGACGGCGACGTCGTCGTGTTCTCACGACCGGGCGACGACGGCCGACCGATCCTACATCGGGTCGCGTTCGCGGTCGAGGCCGGGGAGGACTGGACTCGTCGGGGGGATCCGGACCGGATCGACGGCGACTGCGCTGCGCTCCGACACTGCCCGGCCCCGCATGACGGGTACGTCACCTACGGGGACGCCAACGCGGAGTACGACCAGAGCGCGGGGATCGCCCCCGTCGTGCGCCCGGAGTGGATACACGCGAGGGCGCTGACCGCGGTCCCCGCGCTCGGGTGGCCTCGGATCGTCCTCGACCTCGCGGTCGCCCGGTTCGGCGTCGGTGCCGCCGTCGTTCTCGCGGGACTCGTCGCGACGGCGGGCGGCGTGGCGTCGCTGGCCGTCGGCCGGGTCAGGGACCGAATTTAAAAGGAACCGCGTCCCGCTCAGGCAGCGTCCGCCCGGGTCCCGGATCCGGAACTCGCCTCCGACCCGTCCCCGTTGCCCCCGCCACCGTCGCTGTTCTGTCGAACGTCCCCGTCGAGGGTGACCGACTCGGTCGCCGCGTTCCGGAGCGCGTCGGACCGGCCGAACTCGCCCGGCGCGATCGCGAGGGTCCGGATCCCGTAGCCGTTGGCGACCTCGATGACGGGTTTGAAGTCCGTGTCCCGCGAGGCGATCGCGAGCGTCGTCATCCGTCCCTCGGCGGCGAACCGGGCGGCGTCGACGGCGAGTTTCACGTCCACGTCGCCGCTGGTGACGACGACCTCGAAGCCGCGCGCCTCGGCCGCCTGGATGAGCCCCGGCGTGGCGTGCTCGTCCAGGTACAGCCGGGTCGTCACGAGGTGGCCCTCGGCCGCCCCCGACTCGCGGACGTCGTCGAGGTCGACGTCGAACTCCTCGCGCAACACGTTCGGACCGTCGACGAAGAGGGCGACGCCCGCCCGTTCGTCGTCGGCCCGATCCCTGTCGTCCATACCCCCCGTAGCGGCGCGGCGAAAATAGGCGTGCTGATCCGGCGGGACCACGGCCGATGCCGGGACCGCGACCGATCGGTCGCGTCGTCGGGAGCCCTTATACGTGTATTATCACTCCCCGAGTGGAAATATTGGCTATACGAAGCGTTGAAGGGGGCTGTCCAACTTTACACGGATATGACGTCGAAAACCAGCACCTACACCGTCGCTTCCGAACAGAACGATCACGGATGCATCACTGTACGTGCACATCCACGCAACGCGACGTACCACGTGGTCGACTACGCCGACGACGCGGCCCGCGAGCGCGTCGCCGACCTCCCGGCCGGCTCCGTCGTGAAACTGGAGCTCTCGCGCGCCGGCCGCCGCGGCAACGTCTGGTGTGCGGAATCGGTCCACGCGGCCGCGACCGACGGCGGCGAGTAGCTGACGGCGAACAGCCGGCGGCGAACGGTTGACGGCGAGTAGCTGACGGCGAACAACGGACGGTGGGTCGGCGGCGGCACCCTTCATCACGGCCATGGCAACACCTTAGGCCCGTCCCGGAGATCGGTCGATATGGCCGAGCGATCACCGCCACTCCACGGCGTTCACGAGGCACGCGGCGCGAAGTTCACGGGGTTCGGGGGCTGGGCGATGCCCGTCGAGTTCGACTCCATCAAGGAGGAGCACGCGGCCGTCCGCGAAGAGGCCGGGATCTTCGACGTCTCCCACATGGGCGAGATCGAGGTCGCCGGACCGGACGCGACGACCCTGATGAACCGCTTGACGACGAACGACGTGACGGCGCTCGACCCGGGCGACTCCCAGTACGCGGCGATCACCACGGAGGACGGCGTCATGATCGACGACACCGTCGTCTATCGGCTTCCCGACGGCACTGCCGCGGGCGACGCCGCCGCCGACCTCACCGCCGACGCGGCGGGCCGCGACCTCGACGCCGGCGAGGGCGATCCCGCCTACCTCTTCGTTCCGAACGCCGGCCACGACGAGGCGGCGTTCGACCGGTGGGTCGACTACCGCGACGAACACGGCCTCGACGCTGACGTGGTCAACACGACGACCGACTGGGCCATGGTCGCGGTGCAGGGGCCCGACGCGGCCGACGCGCTCGACGACGCGACGACGACCGGCCGCGTCGTCGACCTCTCACGGTTCGAGGCGACGACCGCGGCGGTCGCCGGCGTCGGGAGCTGGGTCGCCCGGACAGGGTATACCGGTGAGGACGGCTTCGAAGTGCTCTGTCCGGCCGGCGACGCCGAGACCGTCTGGTCGGCGTTCGACGTCCAGCCCTGCGGGCTCGGCGCGCGCGACACCCTCCGTATGGAGATGGGATACCTGCTGTCGGGGCAGGACTTCGACCCCGAGGAGGAGCCGCGGACGCCGTACGAGGCCGGGATCGGCTTCGTCGTGAAACTCGACACGGAGTTCGTCGGCCGCGACGCCCTCGAGGTCCAGAAGGAGGACGGCGTCGAGGAACGGTTCCGCGGCATCCGCCTGCTCGAGCGCGGCGTTCCCCGCGGCGGGTACGCCGTCACGGACGGGGACCTCACCCGGATCGGACACCTCACCTCCGGGACGATGAGCCCGACGCTGGCGGAGCCGATCGGGCTCGGCTACCTGCGGACCGAACACGCGGCGGACGGCGAGCGCGTGAGCGTCGTCGTCCGCGGCGAGGAGAAACGAGCCGAGGTCGTCGTGCCGCCGTTCCTCGACCGATAAGCGCCGAGGGAGCGCGGACGATCCGTCGTCGTTGACGGAGCGCCCACGATCGATCCGCGATCACCCCACGACCGATCCGCGACCGGCCCACGACCACCCCACGACCGATCCGCGACCGGTCCACGACCACCCCACGACCGATCCGCGACCGGTCCACGACCACCCCACGACCGATCCACGACCGGCCCGGGATCGATCCTTTAAGCGTCACCGCCCCGTCCTCGCGACCAATGGGAAACGCGGACCTACGCGACCTCGCGAGCATTCGCGAGGTCGCCTTCGAGGAGCTGGAGGGGAGCGTCGTCGCCGTCGACGCGCACAACTGGCTGTACCGCTACCTGACGACGACGGTGAAGTGGACGGCCGACCGGAAGTACACCACCGACGACGGCGTCGAGGTCGCCAACCTGATCGGGGTCGTCCAGGGGCTTCCGAAGTTCTTCGAGCACGACCTCGTCCCGGTGATGGTGTTCGACGGCGCGGTGACGGACCTGAAGGCAGACGAGGTGGCGGCACGTCGCGAGCAGCGCGAGCGTGCCGAGGAGCGTCGGGCGGCCGCCGAGGAGCGCGGCGACGCCGTCGAGGCCGCGCGGTTGGAGGCGCGCACGCAACGGCTCACGGACACGATCCAGGGGACGACCCGCGAGCTGCTCCGCCTGCTCGACGTCCCGATCGTCGAGGCCCCGGCCGAGGGGGAAGCCCAGTGTGCACACATGGCGGCGACCGGCACGGTCGAGTACGCCGGCAGCGAGGACTACGACACCCTGCTGTTCGGCGCGCCCTACACCCTTCGACAGCTGACGAGCAAGGGGAACCCCGAGCTGATGGACCTCGAGGCGACGCTCGCGGACCTCGGGCTCGATCGGCGGGGGCTCGTCGACGTCGCCATGCTGTGCGGGACCGACTTCAACGAGGGCGTTCGCGGGATCGGCCCGAAGACGGCGGTGAAAGCGATCCGCGAGCACGGCGACCTGTGGGGCGTCCTCGAGGCGCGCGACAAGGAGATCCCCAACGCCGCGGCCGTCCGCGAGTTCTTCTTCGACCCCCCGGTCGCCGACGTCGAGTTCGACTCGACGATCGAGCCGGACGTCCCCGCCGCGCGCGAGTACGTGATCGACGAGTGGGGGATCGATCCCGACGAGGTCGCGCGCGGCTTCGAGCGGATCGAGGAGTCGCAGGTCCAGACCGGGCTCGATCGATGGACGTGAGCGACGAAAGGGCCGTGACGTGACACGACGCCGGGATCCGTAGCGGCGGTGTCACAACGGGAACGTGAACCGGCGACACGCCCGCCGGGAACACACCTTTTATTTCCTCGTCGTCGGAACCTACGGGTAGCCGTGTCGTGGACCACCGACTGTGGAACGTTCCGTCGCCGGGCCGCGGGGGTCGCCGAGCGACGCGGGCCGGACGATCCACGACACAGCCCCTTTCGCTACCAATGAGCTTCGATGTACCCGACGAGCTACGCTACCTGGAATCGCACGAGTGGACCACCGTCGCCGACGACGCCGTCAGGGTCGGCATCTCCGACTTCGCACAGGACGAGCTGGGCGACGTGGTCTTCGTCGAGCTCCCCGAGGTCGGCGACGAGGTCGTCGCCGACGAGACGTTCGGCGTCGTCGAATCGATCAAGGCCGTTTCGGACCTCTACTCGCCGGTGTCCGGCGAGGTCGTCGCGGTCAACGAGGACCTGTTCGACCGGCCCGAGCTCGTCAACGACGACCCGTACGGCGACGGCTGGATGATCGAGGTCGCCCCCACCGACGGGTTCGACGACCTCCTCGACGCCGAGGCGTACGCCGACCAGGTCGCCTGAGCGATCGGATAGCCCGGCAGAACGACACGACACAAGCCACACAACATGCGCACAGCAACCACCGGACCGAGACGATGAGCGGGAGCCCGTACGCGCCACACACCGCGACCGAAACCGCCGAGATGCTCGAGGCCGTCGGCGTCGCCGACGAGGAGGCCCTGTTCGACATCCCCGAGGACGTCGCCTTCGACGGGGAGTTCGGCATCGAGCCACGGACCGAACGGGAGATCCGCGCGGAGTGCGCGCGGCTCTTCGCGAGAAACGACGACCTCGTCGAGTTCCTCGGCCGGGGCCACTACAGCCACTACGTCCCGAGCGTCGTCGACCACCTCGCGGACCGCGCCGAATTCATCACGAGCTACACCCAGTACCAGCCGGAGATCACGCAGGGGTTCCTGCAGGCGCTGTTCGAGTACCAGTCCCTGCTCGTCGAGCTGACCGGGCTCCCCGTCGCCAACTGCTCGATGTACGACGCGGCGACGGCGCTCGCCGAGGCGGCGACCCTCGCCGACCGCGTTCGGTCGACGTCCGGGGACGTCGTGTTGATCCCCGAACACCTGCGCGAGGGGAAGCGGGGGGTGCTGGAGAACTACTGTGCAGGCGCGGACCTGACCGTCGAGTCGTACCCGATGGATGACGGCAACGCCGACGTCGACGCGCTCGCCGACCGGGTCGGCGAGGACGTCGTCATGGTGTACGCGGAGAACCCGACGGTTCGCGGCTGCATCGAGGAACGGCTCGCCGAGATCGGCGAGGTCGCCGCGGAGGCCGACGCGCTGTTCACGCTGGGGTCCGACGTCGTCGCGCTGTCGGTCCTCGAGGAGCCGGCGAGCGTGGGGGCCGACGTCGTCGTCGGCGAGGCCGGCGCGCTGGGGCTGCCGGCCGCCTACGGGATGGGTCTCGGCGTCTTCGCCTGCAAGGACGACTACCTCCGACAGGTTCCGGGGCGGCTCGTCGGCGCGAGCGAGGACGCCGAGGGAACCCGCGCGTACACGCTCACGTTGCAGACGCGTGAACAGCACATCCGCAAGGAGCGGGCCACGTCGAACATCTGTACGAACCAGGCGTGGGTCGCGCTCCGCGCGGCGATCCACGCGGCGACGCTCGGGCCGGACGGCCTCGTCGAGCTCGCACACGACTGCGTCCGCGACGCCGAGGCGCTCGCCGCGGACCTCGACGCGCTCTCGGGGGTGGCCGCGCCGGTCCACGACCGGCACCACCTCCGGGAGTTCGCCGTTCGGACCGACCAGCCGGCGGCGGCGATCGCCGGCGACCTCGAAGCGGAGGGGTTCGCCGTCCACGTGATCGGTGAACACCTGATCGAGGTGTGTGTCACCGACCTGAACGCCGACCGCACGGACGCCCTCGTCGAGGCGTTCGAGGAGGTGCTCTGATGATCCACGACCAGGCGCGGTACACGCGCGAGGACGACGCGCTCCACGAACCCCTCCTCTCCGAGAAGGGCGAGCAGACCGTCGACGTGCGCGACTCCTCGCCGTTACCCGACGATCTGACCCGCGAGGAGCTCACGCTGCCGAACCCCTCGGAGCCCGAGGTCGCCCGCCACTACACCCGCCTCTCCCAGATGAACTGGGCGATCGACACGGGGCCGTACCCGCTGGGGAGCTGTACGATGAAGTACAACCCGAAGTTCACCGAGGACGTCGCCGCCGACCCCAACGCGGCGGTCCACCCCGACCGGTCCGACCGATCGGTACAGGGGACCCTCGAGCTGTGTTACGGCCTCCAGGAGTTCCTCGCCGACATCGGCGGGATGGACGCGGTGACGCTCCAGCCGCCGGCGGGGGCCGCCGGCGAGCTCACCGGGATCCTGATCGCGAAGGCGTACCACGAACACCACGGCAACGACCGGTCGGAGGTCGTCATCCCGGCGTCCGCACACGGGACCAACTTCGCGACGGCGGCGATGGCCGGGTACGACGTCGTCGAGCTTCCGTCCGACGAGAACGGCCGCGTCGACGTCGAGGCTCTCGACGCCGCCGTCGGCGAGGACACCGCCGCGCTCATGCTGACGAACCCGAACACGGTCGGGCTCTTCGAGCGCGACATCGCGGAGATCGCCGACATCGTCCACGACGCCGGCGGGCTGCTCTACTACGACGGCGCGAACCTCAACGCCCTGCTCGGTCGCGCCCGCCCGGGGGACATGGGCTTCGACGTCATGCATTACAACGTCCACAAGACGTTCGCGACCCCGCACGGCGGCGGGGGGCCGGGTGCGGGACCCGTCGGCGTCGTCGAGGAGCTCGCGGAGTTCCTCCCGACGCCGCACGTCCGCGAGATCAACGACGGTAACGTCGGCTACGAGGCGGTCGAGCCGGAGCGCTCGATCGGCAAGGTCCACGGCTTCACGGGCAACTGGCTCGTCTTGATAAAGGCGTACGCGTACATCGCCCGGCTGGGCGACGCGGGGCTCGCCGACGCCGCCGCGAAGGCGGTGCTCAACGCCAACTACCTCGCCGAGCGCATCGACATGGACGTGCCGCACGGGCCGTTCCACCACGAGTTCGCGGCCACCGCGGGCGACCGCGACGCCGCGGACGTCGCAAAGCGCATGCTCGATTTCGGCGTCCACCCGCCGACGACGAAGTGGCCCGCGATGGTTCCCGAGGCGATGCTGACGGAGCCGACCGAGATCGAGAACCGGTCGTCGCTCGAGGACCTCGCGACGGCGTTCAACGTCGCGTACGCCGACAGCGACGAGGTGCTCGCCGACGCGCCGAGCCGGACGACGGCGAGGCGGATCGACCAGGCGAGCGCGGCGCGGACCCCGCGGCTCTCGTGGCAGGCGCTCGACGACGAGTGAGACGGCGACGAGTGAGGTAGCGACGCGCGCCCGCCGCGACCCACGGATCGGGTTCCCGGGTTCGGGCCGCAGCCCGATCCGAACGGCCCGACCCGACGGAGCGATCACCTCCTCGAGAGGCGTGTATTACGGTTATCCCCGAGTAGCGGCGCCGTCGTGATCGGACGTCTGTCGACCGACACCGTTCGAGGAGGACGTATGCCGACCGACACCGTTCGAGGGAAGTGATTCTGCAACAACACTTTAGTAGTCGTTCGTAGTTGGTACATGATGACATATGCCTGAAGTGAAATTCGAGGTCGACGTCGACCGCGCCCCGGACGAGCAGCCGGGGGCGAAGCCGTTCAACCGGTGGCACCCGGACGTCCCGGCAGCGGTCGAGGCGGAAGTCGGCGAGACCATTCGATTGGAGGCGTTGGACTGGACGGGCGGACAGATAACGGACGCGGACGACCCGAACGAGGTCCGGGACGTGGACCTGACGCAGGTCCACTACCTGGCGGGGCCGGTCCACGTCGAGGGCGCGGAGCCGGGCGATCTGTTGAAAGTCGAGTTCCACGACATGGGGCCGCTCAACGACCGCTCGGAGTTCGGGTTCACCGGGACGTTCTCCCAGCAGAACGGCGGCGGGTTCCTCACCGACCACTTCCCGACCGCGGCGAAGTCGGTCTGGGACCTCAGCGGCTATACGGTCTCCTCGCGGCATATCCCCGACGTCCGGTACGAAGGGAAGATCCACCCGGGCCTGGCCGGCTGTGCGCCGAGCGAGGAGCTCTTAGCGGAGTGGAACGAGCGTGAACAGGAACTGATCGATAAACACGCTGCCGACCCGGAGTCGATCCCGAATCACCCGACGGGCGAGGCGGAGCCCGGGGTCGCGAACCCGCCGACCACGGAGGGCGCGCTGATGGGCGAGATGGACCCCGACGAGGCGGACGCCGCCGCCGAGGAGGCCGCCCGGACGGTGCCGCCGCGCGAACACGGCGGCAACCACGACATCAAGGACCTCTCGATCGGGTCGACGGTGTACTTCCCGGTGTACGTCGAGGGCGCGAAGTTCGCGCTCGGCGACTTTCACGCCTCCCAGGGCGACGGGGAGATCACCTTTTGCGGGGCGATCGAGATGGCGGGTTACGCGGACGTCGAGTTCGACCTGGTCAAGAACGGCATGGCCGAACACGGGATCGATCACCCGATCTTCGAACCCGGCCACCGCGGTCCGCATTTCGAGGACTACGTCACCTTCTGTGGCTACTCCGTCACCGAGGACGGCGAACAGCGGTACATCGACTCACACACCGCCTACCGGAGAGCGAGCTTGCAGGCGATCGAGTACCTCAAGAAATTCGGCTACTCGGGGCAACAGGCGCTCCACATCCTCGGCACCGTCCCGGTCGAGGGGCGCCAAAGCGGAGTCGTCGACGTGCCGAACGCGTGCTCGACGCTCGCGCTCCCGAAGGGGGTCTTCGAGTTCGATGTTTCGCCGGGGAACCTCGAGAACCGCGCGGACCGCGGCGATCTCCTCGTGACCGACGAGCCGCTCCAGTAGCGGCCCGAGCGGACGGTACTGCCGACTATGCCGTTGTCGGTGGTAGTAGCCACCTCCGGGATCCAACCGGACTTCGAACACAGCCAACGGGACGTCGACCATCACTCACCGGACGCCATCCATCCCTGCCCACATGCACCCACGAC
This sequence comes from Halorubrum sp. JWXQ-INN 858, assembly GCF_009806985.1. GTDB lineage: Archaea > Halobacteriota > Halobacteria > Halobacteriales > Haloferacaceae > Halorubrum. The sequence goes on from NZ_WUAX01000007.1 coordinate 44,344, forward strand.
CCGCCCGGCGATCGAACGGCTCGTCCGACCACCCCGCCGACCCCTTCCGCTCCGACAGGCCCGGCGACGACCGAGCCCCTGAGCACGGAGACGGGGACGGGTTCGATCCCGTTCCCGAGGCGCGGGCGATCGCCGCGACGCTCGCGACGACGCTCGGCCCGAACGGCCTCGACAAACTGCTGATCGACCGCGGCGGGACGGCCCTCGTCACCAACACCGGCGCGACCGTCCTCGACGCGCTCGAGATCGATTCCCCGATCGGCCGCGTGGTCCGTGACGCCGTCTCGACGCACGGCGACCGGGTCGGCGACGGCACCACGACGACGGCCGTCCTCATCGGCGCGCTCCTCGCGGAGGCCGAACGGCTCCGTGAGCGCGGCGTCCACCCGATATCCATCGCCGACGGCTACGCGACCGCTCGTCGGAACGCGATCGAACGCGTCCGGGAGCGATCGACGCCCGTCGGCCCCGGCGACGACCGAGTCCTCCAACAGGTCGCGCGGACCGCGGTTACGGGCCGTTGGGACGAGACGGCGGCCGACCGGTTCGCCGACCTCGCGGTCGGGGCGATCCGCGGGGTCGGCTTCGACGCCGCCCGGCTCACCGTCCACGCGTACCCTGGCGGGGGGCTCGCCGACGCCGAGACGCTCGACGGCGTCCTCGTCGACACCGACGCGTCCTCGACGGCGATCGACGACGAGGTGGCGCGGTTCCCGCGACGGATCGACGCACCCGCGATCGCCGCCGTCGACGGCGGCCTCTCCCCCCGGTCCGGAGACGTCGAGGCGACGGTGTCCGTCGACGACGCCGAAGGGCTGACGGCGATTCACGAACACGGTCGTCGCTCGCGCTCGCGGCTCGTCGACGCCGTCTGTGACGCCGGCACCGACGTCGTCGTCTGTCAGCGGGCCGTCGACGACGCCGTCCGGACGTCGCTCGCGCGTCGCGGCGTGCTCGCGATCGAGCGGGCCCGCCGGGACGAGTTCGACGCGATCGCCCGCGCGTCCGGGGCGCAGACGGTCACCGAACACCGTGACCTCACGCCGGACGCGCTCGGGGCCGCCGATGCCGTTCGTCGCCGGACCATCGGTGGGACCCCGGCAGTGGCGCTGACCGGGCTCCCGAACGAGTCACACGTCTCCGTGGTGGTCCGCGGCGGGACCGACCACGTCGCCGAGGAGACCCGGCGGATCGTCGACGACTGCGTGGTGGCGATCCGACACGCCGTGAGCGGTGGGATCGTTCCCGGCGGCGGCGCGGGATTCGTCGACGCCTCGCGATCGGTCTCCGCGCGTGCACGGGGGATCGACGACCGCTCCGCACTCGCCGTCGAGGCGTTCGCGGACGCCCTCGAAGCCGTCCCGCGAACGCTGGCTCGGAACGCCGCGAGCGACCCGATCGACGTGCTCGCGACCCTCCGCGCGCGACACGACGGCGGGCAGGCCGCGGCCGGGATCGATCGGTCCGGGGCGGTTCGGGACGTCGAAGCGGCCGGCGTGTTCGACCCGGCTGCCGTGCTCACCGGCTGTCTCGCGACGGCGAGCGAGACCGCGATCGCGGTGTTGCGGATCGACGACGCGCTCGTCGCCGGCGGGAGTGGTCCGGACGCCGATTGCAGACGCGGTCCGGACGCCGATCGCGGACACGGGTGCTCACACGACCACGGTCACGGGGGTGGCCGCGGGAGTGACCGAGACGGATCGAGCGGCGAACACGCCGGCTATCCGTGGGCGCTGAGTCACTGAAAAAGAACGCCTCGGGGACGGCCGTGCCGCGTTACAGGAAGTCCTCGATGTGGTCGGCGACCTCGTCGGGGGTGTCGCCGACGGGGACGCCCGCGGCGTTGAGCGCGTCGATCTTCGACTCGGCGGTGCCGGTGCCGGAGCCGGAGACGATGGCGCCCGCGTGGCCCATGCGCTTGCCCGGCGGGGCGGTGCGGCCGGCGATGAAGCCGGCGACGGGCGTGTCCATGTGCTCGCCGATGTAGGCGGCGGCTTGCTCCTCGTCCTCGCCGCCGATCTCGCCGCACATCACGACGGCGTCGGTCTCCTCGTCCGCCTCGAACGCCTCGAGGGCGTCGATGAACGAGGTGCCGATGATCGGGTCGCCGCCGATACCGATGGCGGTCGTCTGGCCGATGCCGCGCTCGGTGAGGTTGTCAACGACCTGGTACGTGAGCGTGCCCGAGCGGGAGACGAGCCCGACGTTGCCCTCCGAGAAGATGTTGCCGGGCAGGATGCCGAGCTTCGACTCGCCGGGCGTGATGATGCCGGGACAGTTGGGGCCGAGCAGGCGGGTGTCGACCTCCGAGAGCCGCTTGTTCACCTTCGCCATGTCCTGGGTCGGGATCCCCTCCGTGATCGCGACCGCGAGGTCGATGTCCGTGTCGAGCGCCTCGAAGACCGCGTCGGCGGCGAACGCCGGCGGTACGAAGATCACGGACGCGTTCGCGTCCTCCGTCTCGACGGCCTCGTCGACCGTGTCGTAAACGGGGACGCCGGCGACCTCCTGGCCGCCCTTGCCGGGCACCGCGCCGGCGACGACGTTCGTCCCGTAATCGATCATCTGTTCGGCGTGGAACTTCCCTTCCCCGCCGGTGATCCCCTGGACCACCACGCGCGTGTCGTCGTCGACGAAAATGCTCATTGGGACACCTCCGATGCGTTCTTCACCGCACGCTGGACGGCCGCCTCCAGCGTCTTCTCGACCTGCAGGAGGTCGGTGTTTAAGATCTCCATCCCCTCCTCGGCGTTCGTGCCGGCGAGCCGAACGACGACGGGCTTCGGCAGCTCGTCGTAGCCGGAGAGCGCCTCGTTGATCCCCTTGGCGACCTCGTCACCGCGGGTGATCCCGCCGAAGATGTTGAAGACGACGCTGTCGACGTTGGGGTCGGAAAACACCATGTCGAGCGCCTGCGTCACGCGCTCGGCCTTGGCGCCGCCGCCGATGTCGAGGAAGTTGGCGGGCTCGCCGCCGTAGTAGTCGACCAGGTCGAGCGTCGTCATCACGAGGCCCGCGCCGTTGCCGATGATGCCGACGTTGCCCGACAGGCGAACGTAGTCGAAGCCGTACTCGCCGGCCTTCCGTTCGAGGTCGTCCTCGTACGCCTCCTCCTCGAGCTCGGCGAGCTCGGGCTGGCGGAACAGCGCGTCCTCGTCGATGTTCATCACGGCGTCCGCGGCGACCACGTCGCGGTCGCTCGTGATCATGACCGGGTTGACCTCGATCTCGGAGGCGTCGCTGTCCTCGTAGAGGTCGTACAGCGTCGAGAGGATCGACGCGACGTCGAGCGCGACGTCGTCGTCGACGCCCGCGTCGTAGACGGCCTTCCGGGCCTGGTACGGGTGGAGGCCGAACGCGGGATCGACGTGTTCACGCACGATCGCGTCGGGGGTCTCCGCCGCGACCGTTTCGATGTCGACGCCGCCCTCCGTCGACACCATCAGGACGGGCTGGCCCTTGCCGCGGTCCATCGTCACGCCGACGTACAGTTCGTCGACGAAGTCGACGCCGGACTCCACGAGCACCTTCTCGACCGTGTACCCCTTCAGGTCCATCCCGAGGATGTCCTCGGCGTACTGTTCGGCCTCCGCCTCGTCCGTCGCGATCTTGATCCCGCCCGCCTTGCCACGTCCGCCGACGTGGACCTGGGCCTTGATCGCGGCCGGGTAGCCGATCTCGCCGACCGCGTCGAGCACGCCCTCGACGCTCGTCGCGAGTCGGGACTCCGGCACCGGGATCCCCGCATCGGCGAAGATCTCTTTCGCCTGATGTTCGTGTAGCTTCATCCACGTTGATACCCGGCCACCGGCGGCTTAAATCCTGAACATTCGCGCCGGAGACGTGTTCTCACGCCAACAACCCGCACGGAAGCTCGACGGCGGCCCGCCGCGGCTACGGGAGGAGCCCGTCGTCGCCGTCACCGTCGTTATTGCCGTCGTCGCCGTCGCTGCCGTCGCTTTCGTCGCTTCCGTCGTCGTCGCCGTCGCTGCCGTCCCCTCCGTCATCGTCGCCGTCGTCGTCACCGCTACCGGTCCCGTTCGCGTCCGCGGTGCTCGCGGCGTCGGGGTCGACCCCGCCCATCATCGCGAGCGTGTGTCTCTCCTCCTGGGACCGGAGCGCGTTCGGGTACACGCCGACCGTCACGACGAGGTCGTCGTCGGTCGCGACGGCCTCCGTGACGTGGACGTCGACGTCGACCGAGGTCCCGTCGAACGTCGCTTCCGCCTCGAACCGGGACCGGACGGCCGTCTCGCCGAGGACCTCGACCTCGTCGTCCTCGTCGTGGGTGATCCCCTCCAGCCCGTCGTAGCTGTCCTGCACCAGCTCGACGAGCTCCTCGGTGTCCATGTCGGCGACCGGGTTGAACTCGCGGCCGAACACCGACACCTGGGGCGTCGCGAACGTCACGAAGACGCCGGCCCGCCGCTCCCCGAGCACCGGCACGGACACCGTCTTCTCGTACTCGACGACGTAGTTCGTGGCGACGACCGTCTCCCGGAGCGGGCCGATCCCCACCGGCTCCTCGATCACCACGGCGTCGACCCCGCTCGGTTCGTAGCCGGCGTCCGCGGCGGTAGCCTCCCGAACGCCGTACGCCGACGCCTCGTGTTCGGTGAGGTCGTCGAGGCACCCGGCTATCCCGGCGACCCCGACTGCGCCCGCGCTCGCGAGCAACGTGCGTCGATCCATCGTTCGCAGCCGAGTACCGGTCGGGAGGATAAGAGGGTGCCGGTCGACCGAGGTTTCGGCGGCATCAGAGCCGCATCGAGCGCGCTCTCGATCGGATCGAAGCCCGCCGCAGTGACTGCGAGGGTCCCTCTTTTCGGCCTAATTGACGCTCTTCGACAGCTCCGCCCCGGCTTTGAACTTCACGTCGTTCGACGCGTTCGCGTCACCCGCGAGGTGGAGAATCGCCCCGTCGAAGGGCGTACAGACGCAGTGAATCTCACCGTCGTCGTGGACCGTTCGCGCGGCGTGCGCCGCGAGTTCCTCATCGGGGAGTGCCCCGACGCGGACCGCCTCCGCCAGCGTGCCGTCGAACAGTTGAGACCCGACGGGGGAGACGTCGTCGGGTAACAGCCGCCTAATGGCGTCCTCGCTGAGCGCGCCGTCGTCGAACGCTGCGAGGTCGACGACGACGACCTTTCCCGCGCCGCCCCCACCGCCGTGGCTGGTCGTGACGACCGTCACCGAGTCCTCGTAGAGACACGACTCGTCGATCACCCAGCCGCACGAGTAGAGGTATTGGTCGTTGCTCCTGTGACGTTGGACGTGCAGTAACGCCGGGAACGGACACGGACACCCTGCCGGTTGTACGAGCACCTGACAGACGATGGTCGACGTGGACGACGCGGGCCCCCGTTCCCGACCCCAGGCGGACAAGTCGTCGACATCGGTCGGTCGGCCGTCCGACGTCACGCCGATCGTCGACCGCTCGTCGGTCGCCGTCGGCGGCGTGTTGACGACGCCGACTCCTGCGCTGGATCGAACGACCTCGAGGCTGCCGTACGTGTGAACCGGGCCGGAGATCCCCGTCGTCGGAGCACCGCCCCAACAGTACAACGGGGTCGAAATCGACGGACCGCTTCCCGAGGAGCTCCCCTCGCAGGACGCGTCCTCGTCGTCCTCGTCCTCGTCGTCGTCCGCTGCAGCCATCGCGACACGGCGTCGCCCCCACGAGTACACCTTCCCTTCGTCATCGAGCCGTCCAGTGACGTACCGGATAAGACGATCCGGGGTGATCAGCGCTTCCAGCGTCGGCCCATCACGCGGCGCTCGCGCGTCGGGCACCGTGATGACACACCGCTCACCGAGCACGGGTTCCCGTTCGAGGTACTCGTACAGCGCCCGTATCTCGTCGGCGCTCGCGCCAGTGAGTTCCTGCAGGCGTCCGTTGCGAGGCGTCCGTTCCGAGGCGGCGTCGGCGTCGTCCGCTAACGACGCTTCGAGTAGGTCGACGTCGCCCTTGACGATCGCTTGTACCTCCCGAACGGCTTCGGCGGCACGGTCCCACTCGCCGTCTTCAGCGTACGCTGCCGCCCGCTGAACCAGTTTCTTCCGACCGTCCGCGTGTTCCCGGACGGTTACACAGACGTCGTCCGAGCAGCGTTCCAGCGTCGCCCGTATCTCGTCGATGGTCCCCGTCATCTCATCGAAACGCTCGTTGATCGGTCGATCAGTCTCCGGGCTCCGACCGGTTCGCGCACTGCGCTTGCTGATGGACGCTGCTGTCTCCATCGTCTGGGAGAGAAGTCGTTTCTCCAGCTCGAGCGCGGCCGAACGCGCTTCGACGGTGTCGTCGGAGCCGTCGCCGTCCGGATCCGCACCCCCTCCAAACGCCCCTTTGCGTCGGTTCGACCGCGTCGAGTCGTACTCCGCCGTCGGTGCACAGACCGTGTTCGTCACCCACGCTTCGAGGCCGACTTCTCCCGAGAGGAACCCCTCTTCGACACGGATACTCGGAGACAACTGCACCGTGTCACCGGGTGTCGCCGCGAGTAGGCGGTCGTTTCTGACCCCACCGAACGTCGCAGCGGGCGATGCACCGGTGTTCGTGGTTCTTTCAGCGACTCGATCCAGACAGCCCGCGAGCCCGCCGAGCGCGAGTGCGCCGCTTGTTGCGAGAACGCGCCGTCGGGTCGTCGCTGTACGTTTCAACATAATCACATACGAGATGCTATGAGAGAGCTTAAGTGCTGTCGTTGAACGGGAGATCGCTCGTTGTCCGATATTCCGGCGCTACCTCGACGCGTGACTGGCAGCGAACCGACCGGTGCTTCCGCAGCCACCCGTTAGGAACACCCTGCGAGAGGTGGAGTCTGTATGCCGCAGCACGCCCGGGATGAATTCACTGGAGCCCGCTCGGTAATGGCGGTACTAAACGGGGCTGTGAGAACACCAACGAGAACCCGTGACGCCCGATCGGGATCAGGCCGTGGTCGCTTCGGCCCTCTCTCGGGCGAACAGGTCCAGGACGACCTTCGCGCCACCGAGGACGACGGGACCGACGAACAGGCCGATCGCCCCGAACAGTACGACCCCCCCGAAGATACCCAAGACGATGATCGCCACGTTGATCGTTCCGCTCCGGCTGATGAGGGCCGGCCGGAGATAGACGTCGGAGACGCTGACTAACAGCCCATAAACCGCAAAGGATCCACCCGCCAGGGGGCGTCCGATCACGAAGAGATAACTCGAAACCGGAACCCAAACGCCGAACGCACCGACCAGCGGGAGCAAGGCGAGAACGAACGTCGCCACGACCAAGAAGACGACCCCGGGCATGCCAACGAGCAGCAATCCGACCCCGAGCAGCCCCGCTTGAATGGCTGCGACGGCGACGTTGCCGACGACGGACGCCCACATGAGGCTATCGAGCTCCTCGAGCAGGTCTCGCTGCACTCGGTCGGTAACGGGAACGACCGATCGGAGCCAAGCGAGTAACTGCTCGCCGTCGCGTAACAGCGCGAAGAGAACGAACACCGTCACCGTGAGCCCGATCAGCACGTTTGGGAGGTTGCCGACGACGCCGAGTGCGCCGACGGCGAGGCTTTCCAATCCGGCCCCGATCGGCTCTCGATACGTCGCATACAGCAGTTCGAGATCGACCACGTATCCGACCGTTTCGAGCCGGTCCTGGATCGCCTCCGGACTGAAATCACCCTCCTCGAGGGCGGTGAGGAGTTCTAGCCCCTGCTGGACCGCGATGGCGAGGACGTATGCGAGCGGTACGAAGACCACGAATATCGAGGCCACGATGAGGGTGATCGCTGCTATCATCGAGCTCATCCGTCGCTCGAGTCTCCGTTGTACGGGTTCGAGGACGTACGCGAGCACGATCGCGAACAGGACGTATTGGAGATACGTGGAGACGAGGAGCGCGGCGAGAAGCGTGCTCACCACTGCCAAGACCGTGAGTGCGTTCCCTTCGGACGACCAGCTCTGTTCGGCCATGGCTCCTGTAAAAGGCTCGCTTATATGGTTATATTGCCCTTTTTATGTATCCGCTCCGGAGCGAGGTTCCATTGCGTGGCGTTTACCGGTTTCTGGATTCTCTCGAAGAAAACCTCAGAACGGCAGTTTCGGCGGAACGAGAAGCGATTTATTTCGGCAAGGCCTACACTCGGTGTGCAAGTCACCATAATCGATTACGGGGTCGGAAACATCCGAAGCCTCCGACGGGGGCTGGAGCGAGCGGATGCGACGGTGACCGTCTCCGACGATCCATCGGAGATCGCGTCGGCGGAGGCACTCGTCCTCCCCGGCGTCGGTGCGTTCGAGGAATGTGTTCGTAACTCGGAACGCTTCCACGACGTCCTCGTCGAGGCCGCGGAGGATACGCCCGTTCTCGGCATCTGTGTCGGCCTACAACTCATGTTCACGGAGAGCACCGAGGGCGCAGCTGACGGCGAAACCATCGATGGCCTTGACCTCATACCGGGACTCGTCGAACGTCTCCCCAACGACGAAGTGAAGGTTCCGCACATGGGGTGGAACACGATCACCGTCGAGCGAGACCATCCGCTCGTGGACGGTATCGAAGACGGGGAATACGCCTACTTCGTCCACTCGTACGGCTCGGAAGTCGCCGGTCACACGGTCGCCTCATGTGACTACGGGTTCGACTTTGCAGCCATCGCTGCAAACGAGCGGGGGAACGTGATGGGGACGCAGTTCCACCCGGAGAAGAGCGGTGAGCTGGGCCTTCGCGTCCTCCAGAACTTCGTGGATTACGCGAGCGCCATGCAGGACGATCCACTCGCTGTCGAGTAAATCGGATTATGGGAGGTGCAAGGCTAAAACCCCGCCCTGAAGGGCGGGGATACAGCCGACAACTCTTCCACAGACTACCTTCGATGGCACTGCCGGATGTTCCACGCCCAGTCGTTAGTTTTAATATACAATTTTCCATAACTAGTTATGAACACAGTCCGATGCTGGAGACAACTCGCACCTATCGAGCGAAAATCGTCAACCACCAACAGGTGAGTGGCAACCTCGACCAGTGCGGATTCTCCGCATCGAAACTGTGGAACGTCGCCCGATACTACACGCAGGGCCGGTGGGACGACGACGGGCAAATCCCCGACGACGGCGAACTCAAATCCGAACTCAAGGAACACGAACGATACAGTGACCTCCATTCTCAGTCAAGTCAGCGAGTTCTCGAAGAGCTTGCTGAGTCGTTCACCAGTTGGTACAAAGCACGCCAACGCGGAGACGAGGACGCCAATCCACCCGGCTACCGCAAGCACGGCGACGAACACCCGCGCTCCACCGTAACGTGGAAGCAGAAGGGTATCAAGCACGATTCCAAGCACAATCAACTCCGACTGAGTAAGGGCTTCAACCTGAAGACCCACCGCTCGGACTTCATCCTCGCAGAGTACGAAACCCGCCCCGATGTACAGGTGCAGAACATCCAGCAGGTTCGAGCCGTGTGGAACGGTGACCGTTGGGAACTCCACCTCGTCTGTAAAGTCGAAATCCTCGTCGAGGACGCACCCGGCGACAACACGGCGGGCATCGACCTCGGCATCAAGAATTACCTCGCCATCGCTTACGATGATGGAGATGCGGAGTTGTATCCGGGGAACGTGTTGAAACAGGACAAGCACTACTTCACGCGCGACGAGTACGACACCGAAGGCAAGAACGGTCCGTCACGCCGTGCACTTCGTGCTCGTCAGAAACTCTCACGTCGGAAAGACCACTTCCTGCACGCCCTCGCCAAACACGTCGTAGAGCAGTGTATCGACCACGAAGTTGGTCGTATCGCTGTTGGTGACTTAAGCGAGATTCGTGCGAACGAGAACGGCGACTCTCGAAATTGGGGCAAACGTGGGAACAAGAAACTCCACGGATGGGAGTTTGATCGATTCGCCACGTTACTCGAATACAAGGCGGAGGAACACGGCATCCTCGTTGACCGCACGAGCGAGCGAGACACGTCAAAGACGTGTTCGTGTTGTGGGCGGAAGCGTGACGCGAACCGCGTGGAACGTGGCTTATACGTCTGTGAATCGTGCGGTACGACGATGAACGCGGACGTGAACGGTGCGGTGAATATCCGCAGAAAGATAACTCAGAATCCTCCGACAGAGGATATGAGTAACGGTCGTTTGGCACGGCCAGTAGCCTACTTGTTCAACCAAACCTCTGGGTCGTTCCACCCGAGGAAACAGGTGGGTTGCGAACCCTAATATCCCAACGCTCGGGAATCCTCGCCCTTTAGGGCGGGGAGGATGTCAACCGTGGTTTGCAACATTTATTGCCTCTCGCTTGACTCAACCTAGGCATGGAAAACGAGACTATCGATACATTAGCTTCTGAGAGCGAACTTCGTGAAGCATATCCGATCATCGACCAGTTGCGGCCCGTCGGAGAAGAGAAATTCCTCGAATTAGTCGCTGAAATGCGTGAGGAAAGCGGGTACCGATTATACGGTCTTCGTGATGAAGACGACTCCCTGGTAGCTGTCATGGGTTTCGTGGAGCAAACAAACCTCTACAGCGGGTCCCACGTCTGGGTTCATGATCTGGTCGTCGACGAACCCGCCCGCGGGAATGGATACGGATCGAAACTACTCTCCTGGGTATTCGACTGGGCGGAGGAACGAGACTGTACCTGCGTCGAGCTAGCGTCTGGTCTCTGGCGCGAAGATGCTCACCGCTTTTACGAGGGTCTCGACATGGAGAAGTATTGTTACACCTTCCAGAAGAGTCTCAGTGCTGAAACCCCCTACTAATTGGGCGCTTTCAGCACGCTCGAGCGGCACTACACATCTACCCAACAGATGTCTCTTCATCGAATGCGCGAAACGATCTCCCAACGATCTACGGACAGCATCCTCTATTCTCGATCCCGCTCAGTCTGTGAAAGCTTCGATTCGAGATCGCGTTTGACGTCACCCCACTCATCATCAATAAATGTGGATACGTATGGGCCGGCGCAAGGAACGTAAACGCTGAACGAAACGCAGGTGAACTGCGGTAGGACGTCTCTTCTCGTCCGGTCGATGTGACGCGGGAGTCGATCAACGGGCGTTCGCCGTGGGGGTGTCGTCACCGTCGAAGTCGTGCGGTGATAACGGACCATCTCGCACGATAAGAGGCCGTTACCACCGGAACTGTTCATCGACTATTAACTATAAGAAAGTTTATGCTAACCCTGCGCTTCTAGGACGTGATTATGAGCTCACGAAGACCGAACGGTGATGAACGACGTGTGTTACATGGCACCACTAGTCGTCGCCAGGTTCTCACAGCCGGCGGCCTCATTGCACTCGGAAGTCTAAGCGGTTGCCTTAGCCGCGTTGCTTCCAGTGTGACGAACACGGGTGCGTCCCCAGCAGCGATGTTTGGCGGACTTCGCGACGACCGCCTACTGCCCGCCACAGCCGGCGATACCGTGCGATTTGCACCGACGGTACGCGTCGAAGAACGGTTCCTCTCCGGAGAGATCGAAGTCGAAGCATGGATGACGAACACGACGTTCACGGCGAAAGCCAACGACTACAATTCGGTGCGCTCAAACAAACGCCGAAGCAGCATCGGCGGGCGGCCAATCGAGGACGAAGACGATGACTCGGATGAGCATGATGACTCGGACGCGCACGTACGCCGTTCGATCGAGCGGTTACAGTCGCTGACCGGCGCGAGCGATGACGAGATACGCGCGATGTACGAGTACCTCGAAGACGACCCCGTACTCCGCGAGCAGGCGGTTATCACCCTCCCCGATGCGCGGGTACCGCGTGGAGGACCGACGGTAGAGGAACTGATTACGCCGGACCGAGTTATCCAGTTTATCACCGGTCGAGCTGATACGGACGATCACGTATACGCGTGGGGAGCGAACGAGTACGAAGAGCTCGCTGCAGCTGACGACGATGACGATGACGACGACGAGAACGAGTCCTGTGAGCAGACGTCCTCTGGGACCAGTCTGTCAACAGAGGGGCAGGTGTACTGTTGGGGGTCCGGCTCGTCCACCGCGATATCCGAACCGATACACACCTACGGGAGTCTCGAGCTGATTCGATCTCCCGCAGGGGTCGGCGTCATCAATTCACCGCCCGTCGCAACCGACGAGCACTCGAAGATCGGAGTCACGTCCGATGGAACGCCACTCACCGGTGACCAGGTAAACGAGTGGGGGCGTGAAGACGGTCCTGCACTCTCCACGTCGACGATCGTCAGTCAGGTGCTCGTACAACCGGCAGGCTGTCCGTGTCCGTTCCCCGCGCTACTGCACGTCCAACGCCACAGGAGCAACGACCAATACATCTACTCGTGCGGGTGGATCATCGATGAGTCGTGTCTGTACTCGAACTCTACGACCGTGGTAACAGCGGCTCGGGGTCGGGGTGGCGGAGCAGGAAGAGTAAGCGTCGTCGATATCCCCGTCTCTACGGGGAGAGAGATCACCGGAGACGTGATTCGACGGCTGTTGCCTGATGACGTCTCTCCGATCGGTTCGCAACTGTTTGATGGCTCGCTCCGCGATGCAGAGCGCGCGCAAGTCCTTCTGGATGATGAGTTCGCAGAACAGGTCGCTCAGACCGTCTCCGCCGGTGATGACGAGGTGTACTGCGTCTGTACTCCGTTCGATGGGTCGTGTTTACATCTCGTGGACGACGGAGACACCGAGAACGTAGTGAAGTTCAAGGCGGGCGCTGAACTCTCAAAGAGCGTGAACTAACGACTCTCCGTTCAACGACTCTCCCGCTGTTGGGCCTTGTTCAACTCGATCAGGAGCCGGAAGATCGCCTTCACGAGGTTGGCGTCGACGTCGAAGCGGTCGGCGTTGTCGGCCACGCGCTCCATCACGCGAGCCTCCTGTGACTCGTCGGTCGTCGGGAGGTCGCGGTCGGCTTTCACCTTCGCGACCGTGTCGGCGACGTACGTTCGGCGGGCGATCAGTTCGACGATCTCGCGGTCGATGTCCTCGATCTCCCGGCGCAGCTCGTCGAGCGACATCTCCTCTGGGTCGGATGTGTTCGTGGTCATGGTCGGGTGTCGTCGGTTCCGTCGGGGCTCTCCAGGACCCGAGCCCCATCGTTTCGCGTCGTCGTTCGGCGAAGCGTCCCGGATCGCTCGCCCCACAGGTCAGCTACGGCGTCGAGGTCGCTATCGGGGTCGTCGCGCTCCGCGACGGCGACGACGCTCGGCCCGGTCCCCGACAGCGAGACGCCGGCCGCGTGAGGCATCGCCTCGACGGCCGGGTCGGTGTCGAACCCCAACGCGGCCGAGAACGCGAGCCCGTTGACGGTCATCGCCTCGGCGTACCGACCGTCGACCGCGAGGTCGGCGACCAGATCGGCCATCGACGCGACCCGCTCACAGCGGTCGACGTCGGCGTCGGCGCTGTACGCGCGCTCCGGCGGGGTCCACACGAGCGCGTCCCACGTCACCGGCTCGCGAAGCCGGAGCTCGTCGGCGGCGTTGTCGGTGAGACAGACCCCGCCGAGCATCGACGCCGTGGCGTCGTCGAACGCGCCGGTGACGGTGACCCCGGCGTCGCGAGCGGCGCGGACGCCGAGCCGACAGGCCTCGATCCGCGTCACGTCGACGTCGGGGTCCGAGGCGTCGTCCCCGACGGTCAGCCCGAGCGCCGCACACGTCGCGAGGACGGTCGCGTTGGCGGCCGCGCTGGAGCTCTTTAACCCCGCCGCGAGCGGGACGTCGCTGTCGGTGCGAACCGTGCCGCCCTCACCGTCGCCCCACCGGTCGGTCGCGAGCGCGACACAGCGCTCGATCAGTTCGGTGTCGGCCGCCGGCGCCTCCGCGATCGCTCCGTCGACCGCCGCGGCTCCGGGGTCGAGGTCGACCGTTGCGCGCGTCTCGACGTCGAGCCCGAACGCCGCGCCGGTGCCCGTCGCGAGCGCGTTCAACACCGTGCCCGCGCCGAGCGCGGCTGCCCGTCCCTCCATACACGCACGCCGTCAAGCGGGCCCAAAGCGTTGGCGGTCCCGGCGAGCGTCTCAGTCGGTCCCCGGCTCCGCGCGACGCACCGCGGCGTCGACGGCGTACCAATCGGGATCGGCGCGGAGACCGCCGTCGCGGCTCCGGAACCGGACCTCGACCTCGAGCGGTCGCCGTCCGACCGCGAACCGGTCGCCGCTGGGGAACCGCTCCGTCACGTAGTCGAACCCGACGGCGTCACGGTCGCGGGAGTTCGGCCGGGTCGCGTACACGTCGGCGCGGAACTCGAGCAGTCCGTACGTGAACCGACCGTCGTTCTCGACGACGAGCCGCGCCGTCACGGTCGTCCAGTACCCGCCCTCCGCGACGTCGAGGACCTCGGCGTCGGTAACGGTGACGCCGGCGTCCTCGGGGTCGACGCGGTCCGGAACCGTCGGTTCCGGGTCGGTTCCCGCGTTCCCATCCGCATCGCCGTTCGCGTCGGATCCGGACCCGTCCGACCCGCCGTCGGAGTCCGGGTCGTCGTCCACTGCCGTGGAGTCGTCTCCCCCGGTCGTGGAGCCGCCCTCGCCGTTCGCGTCGGGGCTCCCGTCCTCGTCGGACGGGTACTGCGTCCCGTCGGCCTCCTCGAAGCAGCCGGCGAGCAGGCCCGGGACGGCGGCCGCCAGGAGCGGGCGGCGAGGGATCCGTCGGGGCATTGTCGACCCGACGACCGCGGGGGAATTAAAGGTAGGTATCCGGGGCGGACGGCGTCCGTCGGCTTCGGCAGCATCGGTCGGTTCCGGTGGAGTCAGTCGCTCACCCCGCCCAGGAGCCGAGCGCGCCCGCGATCGATCCGACGAGCGCCGATCCGACGGCTACCCCCACGACGGGGCCCAGGGCGTCCGTGAACCCGTACGCCTGCGTCGCGGCGTTGCCCTGGGTGGCGACGACGAGGGCGACGACGACGAGCCCGTACAACAGCGCCCCCGCGCCGGAACCGAGCCCGCAGGTCGCCGCGGCCGCGCCCACGCGATACGAGCGCGAGCCGACCAGCAGCCCGATCGTCCCGGCGAGAACCGGCGCGCCGACCAGCGCCGCGGCGGTCACCGAGAGGTAGAGCTGGGCGACGAAGACGGGGCCGAATCGCCCGGCGTCGCCGCCCGCCTCCGTCGCGAACGCGGCCTCCGCCCAGCCGGTCGCCGCCACGCCGGCGATTCCGACGCCGACGCCGACGGCGGCGAACACGGCGACAACGAGACCGACCTCGTCGACGTCCATCAGCGGATCGCCCACCCGTTCGCGAGCGGTCCCTGCCACCCCGCCCGCTCCTCCCAGGCGTCCCCGGAGAAGCCGGTCGCGAGCAGGAACTCCCCCGCCCGCACGACGTAGCCGTACTGGACCCCCGCGTGGTCGTCGAAGCGGTAGCGCTCCCCGCGCGCCTCGTGGTGAAGGTACCGATGCCAGCGGGTCGGGGCGTCGTCGCCGGCCTCCGCGGTCGATCCCTCCTCCGCGGTCGATCCCTCCTCCGCGGTCGATCCCTCCTCCGCGGTCGATCCCCCCTCCGTAGTCGCCCGATCCGCCTCCGGGTCGATCGGCTCGACGTCCTCGGTCCGGCCGGCCGCGGTGACCGCGTCCAGCCGCCGGGCGGCGACCGCGGCATCCGGGTACCGCTGGACGTGGACGACCGTCCTGCCGAGGTCGTGATACCACCCCTCGAAGGCGTCCGCCGGGTTCGTCCGCGGCTGCGGCCGGTCCCCGAAGACGACGAACAGCTCCGCCGTCCGATCGTCCGGCTGGACGACCGGCCCGAGCCGGGCTCGGATCTCGTCGCGGCGGTCGCCGTCGATCGCGTCCCCGTACACCCGCGGGATCTGGTCGCGGTCGTACGCGTCACGGTCGTACGGCCGACGTGCGACCGTCGTGAACCCCTCGTTCGCGACGCCGAGCTCGACGAGCGTCGTCTCGAGGACGGCCTCGCGCGCCGCCGCGTCCGCCGGTAGCGGGTCGAGGAGCCGGTGAAGCAGCCGGTTGTGGATCGGATCCCGGGAGAACGCGCGCTCGACGTACGGGCGGGTTCCGATCCCGGCGAAGCCGCGGCGCATCCGGTCGAGCTCCTCGAGGAACCGATCGACGTCGTCCCGGTCGGCGAAGTTCCGGAGCACCTCGACGTGTCGCTCGGTCCGCGCCGCGATCCGCGCCCGCGGGGTGAAGTGCGGTTCCAGGGCGTCGCCGGCGCGGTCGGCCGCGCTCGTCCCCGCGTCCGCCAACCGGTCGGCGAGCGCCACCGTGACCGCCTCGTCGGCGCGCACGGTTTCCCGGACGTCGTCCGCCTCGGCGACGACGTCGGCGATCGCCGCGCGATACGTCCGGACCGCCGCCTCGTACTCCGTCGCGAACCAGAGCGCGTCGTCGACGACCCGGCGCGTCGCGTCCGCCAGCCGGTCGTTTCCGCCCCCGGCGACGTCGTCGACCGCGCTCGCGTCGGCGTCGGTCGCGGCGGTGCTGACGGTCTCCCCGGGCGTGTCGGCCGGCGGATCCGCCGGGTACTCGACGCCGTCGACGCCGGCACACCCGGCCAGCCCGGCGGCGAGCGCGACCCCGAGAACCCCCCGTCGCGTCCGTCTCATACCGGGGATCCACGCGGGCCCGCCTTAAGTATGGCCACCTCCCGCCGGGCGGACGACCGCCGCGTCGCCAAGCGAACGACCGCCGCGTCGCCAAGCGAACGACCGCCGTGTCGGCGAGCGAACGACCGCCGCGTCGACGAGCGGACGGTCGACGTCGGCCCCGAGCGCGTCCCTTTTCAACGACGGCGCCCAACCCGGACCCATGTCAGCACACGCACGCGGCGACGTCCCGCCGACGTCGATCGGCATCGAGCTCCGCGAGGAGGGCGTCGTCGTCGAATATCTCGACGGGCGGACGACGCTGTACCACGGCGTCCCCGACGCGGTCGAGGGGGCGCTCACGACCGGGCCCGGCAAGGAGACGCACGTCCTCGTCACGGACCCGACGGGGACCGAGGGCGTGATGACGTACGTCAACGATCTGAAGACGGACGAGGAGATCCTCCGCGACTCGGGAGTCGGCCGCGTCGTGTTGGAGTCCGGCGATCGCGAGGAGCTGTTCCCGGGCGTCGTCGTGACGCGGACCGGCCAGCGGAGCGAGGTGATCGCCGACCCCGAGGTCGCGGGCGGCCGCGTGTTCGTGTTCGTCGAGGACGAGTGGACCGAGGGGAGCTTCGAGATCGTCGCCGCCCCCGAGGACGGGCTGGACGGCGACCGGTGAGTCGAAACGACCGATGAGCCTCGCGAAACCCTGGCGCGACCTCGACCGCGCCACCGTCCGCAGCGCCCCGACCCGCTACGCGCTGTACGAGCTCGGCGACGCCGACGGCGAGTCCGTCGGGTTCGGCACCGGGATCCTCCGCGACGAGCTGAAGGAGGCGCTCGCTTACGGCGACGCCGTCACGGTCCGCTGGACGCTCGCGGAGTCGGCCGACTACGCGGAGCGGCTGCTCGACGAGCACGTCGACGGGTAGCGACGGCGCCGGGCGCGGCTACTGGAGATAGTCCGGCTCGTCGCCCTCACAGGACCGCTCGTGTGTCTCCGCGTCCGCCCGGTCGTCGAACAGGAGCCCGCACGCCTCGCAGGCGAACCACGTCATGTCGTCACGCCGTGTCGTCGTGACCATGTGTAACTATATCATGCCGAGGGAGGAAACCGTTGTCGCCGTCAGCGACCGTTCTCGTGTCGCGGCCAACGACCGTCACCGTGCCGCCAGCGCCCACCCTCGTGCGGCCGGCAACGACCGCCGCTCGTGACCGACTCCGCGCCGCCAGTCGCGCCGCGACCCCGTCTATCGGACGACGAGAGCGCTCCCGATCGGACAACAGTAAAGGCTCGCGCGCCGGAACGGGTGGTATGAACGATACCGCTGGCGTCCGTCTCACGGTCCGTGCCGCCGAGAAGCGCGACGCGGGACGAGGTATCGCCCGGCTCCCCGAGCCCGCGCGCAAGCGACTCGGCCTCCTCAGCGGCGACACAGTCCGTATCCGAGGCGAGCGCTCCGCGGTCGCGAAGGTGTGGCCCGGCGGGCCGGACGCGCGGGACGACTTCGTCCTCATCGACGCCGACACCCGAGCCAACGCCGGCGTGAAGGTGGGCGACACCGTCGAAGTGGTGCCGATCGACGTCGTGGACGCCGACCGGGTGACCCTGACGGCACCCGCCAGGCTCGCGAGCGTCGACGTGAGCCACGAAGCCGTCGAACGCGCGGTCGTCCGCGACCTCCGTGACCGCCCCCTCAGCCGGGGGGAGGCGGTCCACGTCGAGCGCCTCGGCGGGCTCCGGTTCGTCGTCACCGACACCGACCCGACCGGCACCGTGCGGATCACGACCGCGACCGACGTCGCGGTGCGCTACGCCGACGGCGACGACGCGTCCGCTGCGGGCGCAGCCGGGACCGAGGGGCGCGGAGGCGGCGGAGGCGGCGGGGGCGCGGGACGCCCGGACGCCCCGACGGGCGACCGCTCGCCTCCCGACACCGACGCTCGAACGGCCGACGCCCGAACGGCCGACGATCCAGTGACGGGCGAGGGGATCGACCCGCCGGCCGAGCACACCGCCGGGGCTACCTACGAGGACATCGGGGGACTCGACGAGGAGTTGGACCTCGTGCGCGAGACGATCGAGCTCCCGCTGTCGGAGCCGGAGGTGTTCACGCGGCTCGGCGTCGACCCGCCGAAGGGCGTGCTGCTGTACGGCCCGCCGGGGACCGGGAAGACGCTCATCGCCCGCGCGGTCGCCAACGAGGTGGACGCGACGTTCATCACCATCGACGGCCCGGAGATCATGTCGAAGTACAAGGGGGAAAGCGAGGAGCGGCTCCGGGACGTCTTCGAGCGCGCGAGCGAGGAGGCGCCGGCTATCGTCTTCTTCGACGAGATCGACTCCATCGCGGGTAAACGCGACGACGGCGGCGACGTGGAGAATCGCGTCGTCGGCCAGCTGCTCTCGCTCATGGACGGGCTCGACGCCCGCGGCGACGTCATCGTCATCGGCGCGACCAACCGGGTCGACAGCCTCGACCCCGCGCTCCGACGCGGCGGGCGGTTCGACCGCGAGATCGAGATCGGCGTCCCGGGGGAGGCGGGACGCCGACAGATACTCGACGTCCACACCCGCCGGATGCCACTCGCGGACGACGTCGACCTCGACCGGATCGCGGCCAGAACGCACGGGTTCGTCGGCTCCGACATCGAGGGGCTCGCACAGGAGGCCGCGATGACCGCGCTGCGTCGCGCCCGCGAGGCGGACGAGCTCCTGGCGTCCGTCGTCGTGGGGAAGGCGGACTTCGAGGCCGCCCACGCCGCCGTCGAGCCGAGCGCGATGCGCGAGTACGTCGCCGAGCGGCCGACCACGGACTTCGACGACGTGGGGGGGCTGCCCGAAGCGAAGGAGAAGCTGGAGCGGGCGGTGACGTGGCCGCTGACGTACGGTCCCCTCTTCGACGCGGCGAACGCCGACCCGCCGACCGGCGTGTTGCTCCACGGCCCACCGGGGACCGGGAAGACGCTGCTCGCGCGCGGGATCGGCGGCGAGAGCGGGGTCAACTTCATCCAGGTCGCCGGCCCGGAGCTGCTCGACCGGTACGTCGGCGAGTCCGAGAAGGCGGTTCGGGAGCTGTTCGACCGGGCCCGCCAGGCGGCCCCCGTCATCCTCTTTTTCGACGAGATCGACGCGATCGCGGCCGACCGCGACGCGGCCGGCGGGGGCGACTCCGGCGTCGGCGAGCGCGTCGTCTCCCAGCTGCTCACCGAACTCGACCGCGCCAGCGACAACCCGAACCTGGTCGTGATCGCGGCGACGAACCGTCGCCCGGCGCTCGACCCGGCCCTGTTGCGCCCGGGACGGCTGGAGACCCACATCGAGGTCCCGGAGCCCGACCGCGACGCGCGCCGCAAGATCCTCGACGTCCACACCCGCGAGAAACCGCTCGTCGACGGCGTGGACCTCGACCGACTCGCCGACGAGACGGAGGGCTACTCCGGGGCCGACATCGCCGCCGTCTGCCGGGAGGCAGCCCTGACCGCGATCGAACGGGTCGCCGACGAACACGGTGCGGCGGCCAACGACCACGCCGACGAGGTCGGGATCACCGACGACGACTTCACGGCGGCGCTGACCGCGGTCTCCGCCAACCAGCTGTAGCGTCGGGGGACACGGGCGTCGCTCGGCAACGTCGGTCCGGCGAGGGAGGCGTATATAACGGGCGAAGGGAGGCCGGTTCGGCCCTTATAACGATGCCTCACGTCCGGGGCCGACGACCGCGACCGACCCGGACGGTGGACCGTGAACCCCTTTATCAGCGCGTCGCTAACGACCGGGTATGAACGGGCGCGACGCGTCGGGGGCGGGCGGTCGCCGCGCGGACCAAGGGGATCGCCGCGCGGACGCGGACCGCGACCCCGGAGACGCCCCCGACGGCCTCTCGGTTCGGGACCTCCTGCGAGGCGTCCTCGCGGCCGTCAGGTCGCGGCCGACCGCCGAACTCGCGCTGGTTGCGGTGCCGATCCCGGCGCTGCTCGTCGCCGTCGCGCTCCTCCCCGGGACCGAGGCGTGGCGGTTCTCGCTCGCCGCCGACGGCGTCCTCGAGAGCCGGACGACGCTGTGGACCGCCTTCGCGTCCAGCTTCGTCCACACGAACGCGTCACACCTCGCCGACAACGTCGTCAACTACTGGCTGCTCGTCGCGGTCGCCTACCCGCTCTCGGTGATCGCCGGCTGGCGGCGGCGGTTCCTGTACGCGGCCGTGATCTACCTCGCCGTCGTCCCGCTCGCCTCCGCGGCGGCCACCCTCGCGGTCCTCGGCAGCGTCACCGACGCCCCCGCCGCGGGCTTTTCGGACGTCAACAACGCCCTGCTCGGCTACCTCGTCGTCGTCTGGTTCGCCGCGCTGGCGAGCGAGACGGGACCGGCTGACAGCGGCGGAGCCGATGGCGCGGAAGGTGGAACCGACGGCGCAAGCAACCGGCCGCGCCGGCGCGTCGGCGTCGATCCGCGGTGGTCGGCCGTCGCCGTCTGCGGGTCGCTCG
Source organism: Halorubrum sp. JWXQ-INN 858 (assembly GCF_009806985.1). Lineage (GTDB taxonomy): Archaea > Halobacteriota > Halobacteria > Halobacteriales > Haloferacaceae > Halorubrum. The sequence continues at coordinate 65,351 of NZ_WUAX01000007.1, forward strand.
CGGTCGTCTTCGCCGTCCCGAGCGGCGTCGACTACTTCCCCGCGCTGCCGGCCGTCGGCGCGCTGTTCGCGGCCGTCGCCGTCCTCGCGGCCGCCGCGCTGCTCGCCGGAAGCGGCCGGCCGCGAGTCGTCGGGCTCGACCTCCCGGCCCCGCGGGAGCTGCTGTACGTCTGTGGCGCGAGCGTCGCCGTCGCCGGCGTGATCGGGTCGCTCGTCGTCGTCCCGTTCGGGAGCAACGTGTACGCGCACCTCGTCGGCTACGTGGTCGGGTTCTCCGTGCCGTTCCTCGCGGTGATCGCGGGGGACCGGGCTTGACATCCTCCCCGCGCTGAAGCGCGAGGATTCCCACGGCACCGTACCGCTGGGTTGGGATATTGTGGTTTACGACGTGACGTGTTCTTGAGGTGCGAACGCACCAGTTTCCTTGTCAAACAGGAACGTCGATGGCTGTGCCAACCAGCCGTTACTCCTATTCACCGAGAGATTCGGTAAATTCGGAGATACTTTCTGCCGAATGTTCTCAGCGCCGTTCACATCTGCATTCGCCACTGTACCGCACTCATCGCAGACATACAGTCCGCGTTCAACACGGTTCGCGTCATGCTTCCGGCCACAGCACGAACACGACTTCGAGGTATCCCGCTCAGACACGTGCTCGACCGTGATGCCTTCCATCTCCGCCTTGTATTCGAGAAGGTCGGTGAACCGGTCGAACGCCCACGAGTGCAGATCAAGATTACCGTGTTTGCCCCAGTCCGTTGACTCGCCGTTCTCCTCATCTTCACGGATGCCGGAGAGATCGCCCACCACGATCGTTCCAATTTCCTCGTCAACACACCGTTGGACGATGTGCTTGGAGAGGATGTGGAAGTAGTGGGTGCGGCGGGCCGACTTCTTCTGATTCAGCCGGGTGGCCTGCTCGGAGTCCG
>NZ_WUAX01000008.1:0-28408 GCF_009806985.1 Halorubrum sp. JWXQ-INN 858
TTCGAGGCCGCTACAAACCGTAAACATCCCAATCCAGCGGCGCGGTGCCGTGGGAATCTTCGCCCTTCAGGGCGGAGAGGATGTCAAGCCTCGCGGATCACTTACGCGTCATAGATCACTCACGCCTCACGACGATCGGTGGTCCGTCCGATCACCGGCCACGTCGGCCCAACGGTCAGGGTCGTCTCCCGCGTCCCTGCCGAACCCGACACTGCGACCGTCCTCGTCGTCGAGCGCCCGCCGCGCGGACCGCACGACCTCGGCCTCGGAGACGTCGTCCGCCTCGAACAGGACCGTTCCGTTGAGCCGGACCACCGAGTCGGGCTCCGGCACTTCGGCGAGCACCTCGGCCGTACTCAACCGCGGGTAATCGTCGCGGACGGTCCCGATCAGCTCCGGACGCTCGCCGGCCCACGCGGCGAGGTACGAGACCTCGGCGCCGACCCGCGAGTCGATCGACGGCACCCCGAGCCTCGTGACCTCGTGTGCGTCCGGCGCGACCGATCGGACGTCGACCACGCTCTTCGCCAACCTGTCCGCCGTCGCGACCGCGGTGGCCGACGGGTCGCCGACGAACCGTGCCGCCGTCGTTTCGGGCCGGTCGACGAGCGCGAGGGCCGCCCCGATCGGCGTTCCCGACGCGAGCAGCCCGACGAGGGTCCGAAGCGGGTTCGCTTCGAGCGTGCCCGCGAGGGAGACCGTCGCGATCGCCCCGTTGGCGACGAGCCGCTGGCCGGCACGGACGCCGCCGCCCCCGCGGTCACCCTCGAAAACCACGGCCGCCGGCGCGTCGTCGAGGCCGCCGAGCCGAACTCCTTCGGCCGCTTCGCCTCCCGCGTTCGCTCCGTCCATCCCGTCCACCCGATCCGCTCCGCCCACCCGATCCGCTCCGTCCACCCGACTCACCCACGATCCGTCGGTCGGGAGGTCACAGTAGACGAGGTCGATCGTGGAGTCGCCGAACACCTCGGCGAGCGCGCGCTCGTCGGGGTGGGCAATGACCTCCCACGAGCCGACGCCGTCCGGCGGCGCGTCGTCGCCCATCGCCCGGCGGAAGTCGCGCTCCCGGTCCGTCGAATCGGTGAGGAAGACGAGCCGCGTACGGCCCTGCATGGTGCGATCCCGATCGAGCACGTTCTCGTACGCCGCCGAGGACAACACCCCCGTCCCGGGCGGAACCGGGTCGCCACCGGCCGGGGGCCAATCGGTGGACGGCCGCCACGGAGACAGACCGATCCCGACGGGGGCGTCGTCCGTCTCTCTCCAGGCCGTGCCCTCCCAGCCCGCGTCCGCCCAGCCCGCCGCTACCTCGCGAACGCGGATCGGCGCGAGCACGTGTGCGAGGTGGGTCAGGAGCGGCATCGCGTCCGGTCCCGGACGAACGGCCGCCCGGGTCGGCCAGTTGGGGAGATACGGCTCGATCACGGACGGGGACACCTCCAGGTACTCCATCAGGCGTTCGCTCGGCGATCGATCCGCGAGGTTCGGCGGATAGAACGGCAGGGCGGGGCCCACCTGCTCGTACTCGTGGCGGTCCGACGGGACGTACCCCTCCATCCGGACCAACGAGTCGAGGAACAGCCAGCTCCCGAGCAGCGTTTCGACCCGCCGCTCCAGCGCGTCCCCGTCGGCCGGCAGCGGCTCGACGTAGCCCGTGTCGAGGTGAAGCGCCGGTGACGACCGCGGGGCGACGGTCGCGCCCAGGTAGTACGCCAGCGGCGCGACGCGGTAGACGTTCGCGTACGTCGGCGGCACCGTGATCCGGATCCCGGTGTCCGGCGGCCCGAGGCCGTCGGGGACGTCGAGCCGCTCCCCGCGCTCGATCCGCGGCGGGTAGCCGCGCAGGGTCGGCCACGATCGCTCCGGCGAGAACTCCTTGATCGACGACCCGAGCGTCGAGACGGCCGTCATCAACGCTTCCGGATCGTCGGGAACCGTGATCGTCGCCTCCGGGCGCGTGTGTAGCGATCGCGCGCCGAGCACGACGCGGGTCGGCTCGCCGAACTCGAACGTGAGCGGGCCGTCCTCCGCGACGCCAGTCGCCGACACCGACACGTCGCTCACGCGGAGGAACGACTTGGTGACGCCGGTGACGTCGAAGCAGTACGTCCCCGCGGGGAGATCCATCGACTCCTGGAGGTGTGCGATCAGCTCGCCGTGCGGCTCGCGGACCGTGGCGGCCGCACACGACGGCAGCGAGATCGACTCCGCCTTGAAGCCGACGGCACGGTCCGCAGGGAACGGGAACACCTCGGTGAGCGCGGGTTTGAGGTCGGGCGGCCCGTCCGTCTCGAGGACGAGGTCGACGCCGGCGAGCCGGTCACGCACGCGTATCGAGGCGTCCCGTGTCTCGAACGCGATCCGTCTCCCGGCAGTCCCGTCCGTCATCGAACTCCCGGCAGTCCCGTCCGTCATCGAACGTTCGTCTCCGGTGATACGTATGAGCGTGTCGGTCGGGGGGTGATCGGGGTCGGGACCACGCTCATCGGCCGAGGGTGTAAAACTCCGCGTTGGGCCGCCAGTCGGCGAACGTCGCCAGCCGGTTCGAGAGGTTGAAGAAGGCGGCCACCGCGGCGACGTCCCACGCGGCCTCCCGGCTGAACCCGACGTCGAGCAGGCGATCGCGGTCCGCGGCCGTGACGCGTTCGGGGTGTTCGGTGAGTTTCACGGCGACGTCGAGCATGACGCGGTGACGCTCGGGGAGGTCGGCCGAGCGGTGGTTCGTCACGAGCTGGTCCGCGAGCTCCGGGTCGTCGGCGTAGATCCGACACAGTGCGCCGTGAGCGACCGTACAGTACAGGCAGTCGTTGACGCCCGAGACCGCGACGACGATCATCTCCACCTCGGCGCGGTCCAGTTCGCCCCCGTCGACGAGCGCGTCGTGGAAGGCGACGAACGGTCGGAACTGCTCGGGGCGGTACGCGAGCGCCGCGAACACGTTCGGCGTGAAACCGGCCCGCTCGGCCTCCGCCGCGATCCGCTCTTTGAGGTCCGTGGGGAGGTCCTCGAACGACGGGACGGGGAAGTTCCGCTGTGCGTCGGCGTCGAGGGCCACCTCGGCATCGTCGGTCATACGTGGCCGTTCCGCCTTCCCTGATAAAAGCGTTCGTCCGCCCTCACCGCGAGTCGACCGCCGTCGACTCGACGTACGCCACCGCGGCCGCGGCGTCGTCGACGGCCCGGACGCCGTCGCAGTCGTGGGTGTCGATCCCGGCGATCGGCCGGTCGTACACGAGCGCCATCCCGATCTCCGACAGGGTTCCGGGCCCGCCGTCGACGGCGACGACCGCCTCGCCGTTCATCACGACGAGGGCGTTGCGCGCGTGGCCGAGGCCGGTCGCGATCGGGTCGGTCACGTACCGGTTCGCGTCCGCCGGACGGTCCGACGGGAGGATCCCGATCGTCCGCCCGTCGGCGCCGCGAGCCCCCCGACAGACCGCCTCCATGACGCCGCCGAGCCCGCCACAGACCACGGTGTGGCCCCGCTCGGCGAGGAGCTCCCCCAACCGCTCGGCGACCGCGGCCGTTTCCCCGGATACCGAGCTCCCGCCGATGACGCTGACACGCATATGTCGGGGTCCGACGCGCGCGGCCTTAAAAGCGCGATCCTGGCACGAGGCCTCAGTGACCGGGCACGGACGGACACACCGGCGAGCACGGGTTACGCGTCGTTCCACGCTTTACGGTCGTGTTACTGGACCTGTGGCGTGGATTACCGACGACTGCGGCGGTGCCAGGGACGACGTCGGCAACCACGAGAAGGTGACCATACTCGGAACCTGTTCGTGCTAAGGTCGTCCGAACGAAAGCTATCTGATATATAACAATCCGGGCCCGCGCCCTGATACCCGGTGTGGTGCAACCAACAGAAGACGCTAACGAACGACCGGTGGACAGCTCGAACGGGAACACGCGGCGACAGTTCATGACCGGGTCGGCGGCCGCGCTCGGCGGGATCGCCGCCGGCAGCGCGTTCATCACCCCCGCGCTGGCCCAGGAAGAGGAGGACGAAGAGGAACCCGAGGAGGAAGAAGAGGAGGAGGAAGAGGAAGAAGAGGAGATGGTCGAAAACGAGTTCGCGAACGACGTCGAGATCCTCAACTACGCACGCGTGATGGGGCTCCTCCAGGCCCGCTTCTACGAGGAGGGCTTGGACAATATCGGCGAGGACGCGCTCTGCAACTGCGAGGTGCTCCGGGAGGACAGCCCGCTCCGCGAGCGCGTGTTCGACGAGCTCCAGACGATCCAGGGACACAAGGAGGCGCACGCCGACGCACTCGCGGCGGCGGTCCAGGACCTCGGCGGGGATCCGGTCGAGGAGCCGGAGTTCGACTTCGGCCTCGCGGTGGAGTATCCGATGGCGTTCCTCTCGACGGCGGCCCAGCTCGCGGACGTCAGCGTGTCGGCGTACGCCGGCGCAGCCCCCTTCATCGAGGAGGAGGCGGTCCTGCCGCCCGCGCTCGGCATCCACAGCGTCGAGGCTCGGCACGCGGCGTTCCTGCGGACGATCATCAACGAGACCGCGTTCCCGGACGCGGTCGACGAGGCTCGGTCCAAGTCCGAAGTGCTCGACCTGATCGACGAGTACCTCGTCGACGACGTGGAGGAGATGATCGAGGAGGAAGAGGATCCCGACGAGGAGGATCCTGACGAGGAGGATCCTGACGAGGAAGAAGAGGAGCCCGAGGAGGAAGAAGAAGAGCCCGAGGAGGAGGAGGAAGAAGAGGAACCCGAGGAGGAGGAAGAAGAAGACGAAGAAGACGAAGAAGACGAAGAAGACGAAGAACCCGAGAACGGTGAGCCCGAGAACGGTGAGCCCGAGAACGGCGAACCCGAGAACGGCGAACCCGAGAACGGCGAACCCGAGCCAGAGAACGGCAACGGCGACGACGACGAGAACGGTCAGTAGCGCTCCCCGGCCCGGTCACGCCGACACCAATTTTTGCGCGTAATCGCGCGTTACAGACCCCCTCCGAGTAGCTGTCCTAGCGTTAGCACGTCGCCCGTGACTGTGTGGGGCCGCGAGGCCGAACGGTTGCGTTTACCCATCGTTCGGCATGGATACCCGTTCCGACACGGGAATCCCTGGAACCACCGGTAGTGAACGACCGTCCCGTTTTATTCGGTGCTGCCGCCTATGGGGTCGTATGGCGGAAAAGCCGACCGAACAGCTGGAATACGAGTGTGCCGATCTACTCAAAGAGTTCGGCTTCACCGAGTACGAAGCCTACACGTTCGTCTATCTCCTTCGACTCGGGACCGGCACCGCAAAGGACGTCGCAGAGATCAGTGACGTGCCCCGCACACGCGTCTACGACGCCGTCGACACCCTCCACGAGGCTGGATTGGTCGATATCCAACACACGTCGCCCATGAAATTCACGCCGGTGTCACGAGAGAGCGCCCTCCGCAAACTCGACCTCCAACACGAGAACACCATCACGGAGTTGAGCGAACTGTTCGAACGCCTCGAACCCGCCAGCCGCCAACCCGAGGAGTTCGGGGTATGGACGGTTACGAGCCACGAGGCCGTCGTCAGCCGTCTCCTCGAGTTCATCGACGACGCCGAAGACGAACTCATCTACATGACCGTCGACGAACTCCTCACTGACGACCACCTCGACCGCCTCGAGGCGGCCGAAGAGCGTGGTGTCGACATCTATCTCGCGGGGATTTCCGAGCCCGCTCAAGCCGAGATTCAGAAGCGGATCCCCTCGGCTGAACTCTTCGAGACCTTGTGGGTGTGGGACGATGAGGGGGCCGGAAGCCTGCTCATCACCGACAAGCGAACCGCCCTCGTGAGTGTCATCGCCGACCGAGACGCGACGGACGGTATCCACGAGACGGGCATCTGGGGGACGGGCGAGCGCAACAGCCTCGTCGTGGTGCTGCGGGCCATCTTCACCTGGCGACTCGACGCCCTCTCCCTCGAGTCCGACGAGTAGCCTTCTTCGACCCGTAGAATGTCAGGCGTGGAACAAGTATATCCGTCCAGCGCCCCTCCGTGTAGAATGATAGCATGGATATAACCGAGATCCTCTCCACAAAGTTCACCGAGTTCGATATCGGCACACCGCTCTCGAAGGTCGCCGGGGCGTTCGAGAACCAGGAGCTCGACGCCGTCATCGTGACGGACGGCGACGAGTATCGCGGCGTCGTGAGTCGTCGACAGCTGGCATCCTCGTCCAACCAGCCGTCCGCGAAGGTCGGCTCGCAAGTACAGCACGTCCCGGCCGTCGAGCGCACCGAGGACGTCCGCGAGGTCGCGCGACTCATGATCGGCAGCGACGCCAAAACGCTCCCCGTACTCGACGACGACGGTGTCGTCGGCGTGGTAACCGGCGATGCCGTCCTCGAAGCGGTGCGTCCCTTCCTCGACGCAGCGACCGTCGAGGACGCCTACTCGGAGGAGCTGATCAGTGCAACGCCCGAAACCACGGTCGGGAAAGCACTCCATCTGCTTCGAGAAGGAGGGATCGCCCATCTCCCGGTCGTCGACGGGGACGACCTCGTTGGAATGTTGAGCCTGTACGACGTCATCGACTTCACGACGCGAGGGGGTACGAAGAGCCAGGGCGGTTCGTCGGACGGTTTCGGCAGCCGCGGCGGGGGCGGGCAGAACCGTGGGGGGTTCGGGGCGCGCGAGGGCGATGCCGACCGAATGCTCGACGTGCCGGTGCGGGACCTGATGTCCGATGCGGTCGTGACGATCGAGCGGGGCGCACCGCTCGACGAGGTGGTCGAGACGATGTTCGAACAGGGGATCTCCTCGCTCGTCGTCACGGCGGACGACGCCGCCGATCCGATCGGCATTATCACGAAAACGGACGTCATCGAGGCGCTCACCTGGGAGCGCGACGATCGGAACGCCGTGCAGGTGTTCGGGATCGACCTGCTGGAGGGGATGGACTACGACGACGTCTCCGCGCTGATCGAGAACATGACCTCGAAGTACGGCGAGATGAGCGTGATCAAGGCCAGCATCGAACTGCAAAAGCACAAGGAACGGAGTCGCGGCGTGCCGCTGGTGCTCGCACGGATCCGACTGACGACCGACCGCGGCTACTTCACGGCCGATGGGGAGGGATACGGCGCCTCTCACGCCATTCGACTCGCCGCAAACGCGGTCGAGCGCCAACTCCTCAAAGGAAAGACCTACGGCCAGTCGATGAAGAGCGCGAGCACTGACGAGCAGGAACAGCTCTACGGCTGGTGGCTTGGCGGGTAAGCGGGCGGATCGCTATCTCGGACGGGCACTCGCTGCGGGCTCACGCGATCAGTAGGCGAAACCCGGTACTGTCGTCTCACTGATCTCTGCGGTAGATGTTTCCCGTCCGCGCCCGAAGAGACATCAATGGACCAACAACAACCGACGAACGACCTCGCAGCCACGTTGGAGAACGGGGGCGTTGCGCTCGGCCTGCTCGACAACACGTACAGTCCCACGCTCGTGGAGTTTTACGGCGAACTCGACGTGGACTTCGTCTGGATCGATCTCGAACACGGTGGGCCGGATCCGTGGGATGCGGATCTGATGGAGGACCTCCTACGCGCAGCCGAACGGACGGACCTCGAGCTGCTCGTTCGACTCCCCGATACGGACCCGACGCTGGTCCGGAAAGCCCTCGACCTCGGGGCGAGGAACCTCTTTCTGCCACGCGTGGAAACCGCGACCGAGGTCCGTGAAGCGGTCAGATCCGCCCGGTTCAGCTACGACGGGGGTCCGGGTGACCGGGGGCTCGCGTCGCCCCGAGCCCGGCGCTGGGGGCTCGTCGACGACTACGTTGCCACCGAGGACCGGGAGACGATGGTCGGCGTGACCGTTGAAACCGAGGCGTCCGTCGAGAACCTCGACGCGATCCTGGACGTCCCGGAACTGGGGTTCGTCTTCATCGGCCCGCTCGATCTCTCCGTCTCGCTCGGTTGTCCCGGCGAGCTCGACCACCCGGACGTGCAGGAAGCCGTCGAGACCGTTCGTTCGAGCGCCGTCGACGCAGGTGTTCCCGTCGGCGGTCTCGGGTTCGGGATGGACGACGTCAACGAGAAAGCGTCGAACGGCTACCAGATGCTGAACCTCGGGAGCACGACAGGGGCGCTCCAGGGGACCGTCACCGGCTGGTTCGACGCCTACGAAGGGGCGCGGTCACCGGGCGAGTGAGTACGCCGTTCGATCGGCGTGTTCCACACACGCGGACTCAACGTGTGCTCGGCGTCCTCCGTGCCGGCCGGTGTGGCTGTGCCCGAACCCCACCGATAGGCCACCCGACGTTCACCTATCGAACGAAAACAGGGGTGCGGCGTTCGAACCGTGGGTTCTCCCCGATGGAGACGAGCCGGTACGTCCGTCAGCGATCGTCGTCGCGGCGTATCGAGACGTATCGCCGGATCGGAAGCTCGCAACGACCACCGAGCGGCAATTGAAACGGCGTACTGTCGGAGTCATCCTGCGGCTAACACCGCAGGTGTTCTCCTTGGTTCTCTATAACTAACCGCCGGGAGCGGCCAGGTGCGTACGTGAGAGAACGGGTGTACGTGAGTCGCCGGATCGGTTGTGACGGAGGCTCCACGAGACCGTGTGCGAACCCGCCGCAGTTGCCTCCCGTGGACGCATCCTCGATGCGACCGACATCGAGTACGGGAGAAGAGCTCAACCGTACCTAACCGATGCGCGATCGACTTCGAGCGGCGGTATCGGTCGTTCGCCCCGTCGTCGATCTCATACAGGATCGAAATCTAACGTATCTGGCGGCGGGAATCGCGTACTACGCGTTCGTCTCGATAATTCCGCTCATGTTGCTCGCGGTCGCGATCGCGTCGTTCGTCGGCGGGGAAGCGATGGCCGATCGAGTGGCCAACACGCTCAGCCAGCAGCTTTCGCCTTCGGGACAGAACCTCATCCGAGAGGCGTTAGCCAACACCGCCGGACGGGGTGTCGCGTCCGTAATCGGGTTTCTCACCCTTACGTGGAGCTCCCTGCGGCTCTTTCGCGGCATCGATCAGGCGTTCGACGAGGTGTACCTGGACACGGTGGAAACATCGCTGCTCGAACAGATCCGGAACGCGCTGATCGTAGTGATCGGCATCGGGCTCGCCATCGCACTCGTCGTCGCTAGTGGCATCGCGCTCTCGGTACTACCGGTGGAGGTGCCGTTCGTCGACCTCTTCGGAACCCTCGTGTTGCTCGTCGTGTTGGTGGCCGCGTTCTTACCGATCTACTACGTGCTCCCGCCGATCGAAATGACGCTTCGGGGAGCGGTACCTGGCGCGGCGTTCGCCGCCGTCGGGTGGGTGGTTCTTCAGATCGGGTTCCGGATATACGCGACCCACGCCGGCCAATACGCAGCGTACGGCGTGATCGGTGCCGCCTTGCTGTTCGTCACGTGGTTGTACTTCGCTAGCATCGTCGTACTCGTGGGCGCGGCGATAAACGCCGTCGTTCGAGAGACGGGGTTGAACGTGTCGTAGCTGCGCTCGGATCGATCGGTACGTGTGGCGTGCGGTCGTCGACCGACCGGCGTTAACTCGGGACCGTCCGAAGTGGGTCCTGAACCCATCGAAAACCGACGTGGCGTGGCGGGAAGCATGTCAGGAACCGAACGACCCACCGCTCACCGAGATGGTGCGTTTCAGTCGAACTCTTCGGGCGACTTGAGCTCGACTCGGTCGTCGGTAATACGATCGATCGCCTCGGCCTCGAGGCGGTAGTCGTCGTCGGCGGCGTTACCCCAACCGAGGGCCGACCGGATGCGCTCGGTGAGTCCTGGCTCCGGGTCGATGAACAGCGCGTTCGCCTCCTCTTCGACTTCGGTGACCAACCCGATCCGCTCGCCTTTGGCGTTGACGACCGGATGGCCGATCGCGTCACGGGTGATGGTAACCAGCGAGCCGGTCTCCTCCCCCGCAGTCGAGTGAGCAGGCTCCTCCTCACCGGCGTCGACGGCTTCCCCCGCCTCCGTTTCGCGGTGCGCGTCCGAGGTCGCGGCTGTGGTTTCGAGCGCTTTCGTCCGGACGACCTCCATTTCGAGCGGCCGGGTCTCCGTGACGGTGGCAGTCGCTAGCGCCGTGTCGACGATCTCGTCCTCGACGGTCCGTTCGCGGGCGAACGTGGTGGTGATGCGGTCCTGATCGGCGAGTTCGCTTTGGATCTCGTACTCGGCCATCGCCTCGTCGGTGGGGACGTCCTCTTTGATGATCCCGCTCTCGACGATCGATCGGTGGAGTCCCTCTATCTCGATGTCGTAATCTTCGATGGTTTCGCCCCCGGTGACCTCGGTATCGGTCACGACGCTCTCGACGATGAACTGCTCGGTGAACGACCGCGTCACCGCCCACGTTTCCTCGACCTCGAGTTCGGCGTGGAAGGGGAACGTCCGGTCTTCGGTTTCCGGGTCGCTTCCGAGCCCGCTCTCGCTCGCTCGCGTGCTCTCGGATGCGGACTCCGTCACGCCGGTGGTTTCGGAGCCGGCTCCCGGTTCCCGAGTATCGACCGCTTCGGGAGCGGTCGTCTCGGTTTGCTCGGTCGCGTCCATTGACGTCCGCTCCGTCGCGCTTCCCCGGCTGTCCGCCTCCATCGAACCGACGGACTCGCCAGCGACGTGACCGGCGACGGTCTCCAGATACCGGTCCGTGGCGAACCCCTCGCGACTGTCGGCCGTCTCGTCGGTGACGAGTTCACAGTCCGTACACTCCCGACGGAGGAGCTCGGCGTCGACCACACGCTCGTCGACCATCTGTGTGTCGACGAGCTCGCTGTCGACGGTTATCTCCTCGACGACGACGCTTTCGACCACCGTCGTCTCGGTGATCGTACTCGTGACGGTTTCGCCGTCCATCAGGCGCTGTTCGATCTCCTCGTCGTCGAACCGGCTGGCGATACTGCTCTGGCCGATGATCTCGAACGGCTCGCGGTCGCCGTCGGCGTGATAGATGACGACGTGGTCTCCCTCGTCGAGTTGGTCGAAGAACTCCTCCCACTCGACCTCCTCGTGCGTCTCGGTCATCTCGTCCTTCGGAACCATTCGGAACCGACCGGACTCTCCCTCCTGTTCGGTCTCCCGTATCGGGGTCGCGTCGTGTTCCCGGGCCCACTCACGGATGGTGTCTCTGTCCCTCGAAAGCTGCCCCTCACGTCGCTCGCCGGGATCGTGTGACATAGCGGCTAGATAGAGGCGTGGCGCACAGATAAAGACGGAAGACCGTTTAATCGGTAAGCTCGGGTTTCTGTTCTCCAGTCCCGGTTTTAATGTGACTACTACGTGACTCCTCGCACGGTCCGTTAGGATCGGTCCTCCTCCTCGACGTCGCTGCCGTCGATCTGTTTTCGGAGGTCGGTTACGAAACCCGTCAGATACGCCGTTCCCCACGTGGCGACGACGATCGCTCCGAAGGTGTTGAACAGCATATCCGTCATCGTATCGTCGAGCCCGTACTGAGCGAGCACCGGATCGGCCCCCAACGCGAGCATGAGTCCATCGGTGGCGAACTCCATGATCTCCCAGAGGACGCCGACGCTCACGACGAACAGGACGATGAGGACGAACATGAACCTCGAGGGGAACCGAACCGCACTCGTGTACTCGTCGATGCCGCGAAACGTCCCGTACCCGATCGCGGCGACGAGCGACCCCGAGACCGTGTGCGTCACGTTGTGCCACCAGAACGTCTCGCCGTACAGGTACGCCGTCCCCAGCGCGTGGAGAAACACCGTCGTCGAGATCCACAGCACCAACCCGACGTCCATCGAGACGCGGGGGTTCCGTTGAAGGATCGCCGGGAGGAACGTGACTCCGAGGGAGAAGATACCGGTCAACACGATCGAGAGGTCGAGTTCGAGGAGGCCGACACCGATCGTTGCCACGATCCCGAGCTGCAGCGCTCGAACGAGCTGTCGCTGTCGACGCTCGGACAGACCGAAACGGTCGGAAAGGTCCGGGTCGTCGTGTTCGTGTTCGTCCGCCGGCGGCTCGTCTTCCGACTCTCGGTTTCGCTCCGCCGACGGTTCGGAATCGGAGGACGGGAGCTCTTTGGGGGTGATCCGACGGAAGTACCGATCGAAGAGGACGCCGGCTCCGAGTCCGACGGCCGTCGCGGCGATGAGCTCCCACATCAGCGCCTCGTTGCTCGGGATAAACCCCGTCCCAAGCACGAGATCGACGGACCAGCGTCCGAGCGCCCACACCGTCGCGACGGCCATCGTAACCATCGCGACGAACACCGTCGCGAACGGCCGATTCATCTCGACGCGAGTGTGCTCGTGGATCTCAACCGCGAGCACGAGCGCGATCGTCGCGATGACGAGGTAGTTCCCGACGAACTGGACCGGTTCCCAGCCGATGGCCTGTCGTGCGAGGAGGGCAACGACGGCGACGAGCAGCACCTGCCACGGAACCAGAACGTCCATCGATCGGTGCGTGATCGACGGCCCGAGGATCGTGATCAGGACACCGATCCCGAGCACGACACCGACGTACCCGCTGGTCCAGAGGTCGTACGCGATGACGAGAACGATCACGGCCAGCAAGCCCCAACACAGAGCGCCCCCTCGATCGACGGTGTGGTCAAGTTGCTTCGCCATAGGTACATGTGGGTTCTCAGCACGAAGAACGTGGCGACGGATCAACACGTCGCTGAGGCTCTGTGGCCGACGGTACTGGACCGTCGGTCCGTATCCGACGACCCCGAGAAGGGTCGTATCGAACTGCTGCTGCCGATCGAGCCATCGATCCCAATAGCGGATCCGCAACGAACTCGGTGGTTCGGAGTTCGTTGATTTTCTGCGGTTCTTCGTCCGTATTTCGCATTCCGGCGCCTTCTCGTCGGAGTTTTTAATCCGCTCGCACGCGCACGTTCAGTATGGAGGGTGGAGAGTCCGAGCTGTTCGACGTTACCGCCCGGGGACCAGGAGAGCCCGAGGTCGCGATCGTCGGCGGCGTTCACGGCGACGAGCGAAGCGGTATCCGCGCGGTGCGTCGTCTTCGCGACGCCGACCTCGAGTTCCAGCGGGGCGTCGCCTTCGTGCTCGCCAATCCGGCCGCGATCGCGGCCAACGAACGCTATCTCGATTCGGACCTCAATCGGGTGTTCCCGGGCGATCCGAACGGCGACCGAGAGGAGCGGATCGCCGCCCAGCTTTGTGAGTTTCTCGAGGAGCTGACGACCCTCTCGCTGCACGGTACGGAATCTCAACCCACACCGTTCGCGCTCATACACAGCGCTCACGAACGCGAGTTCGAGCTGGCGGCGCGACTGCCCGTCCCGCACGTCGTCGATCATCGAGGAATGAACGAGCACACGATCACGGCGTGCGGCGTCAACGTCGAGATCGAACTCGCCTTCGAGGACTCGGATCGAGAAACGGCCCGCGCCGAATACCAAGCGCGCGCGTTCCTCAAGGGGGTCGATGCGCTCCCCGGCGAGCCGCCCGACGCGGATCCGGACTTCTTCCACATGGACGCGCCCGTGCAGAAACCATCGGGAGAGACCTACGAGGTGTCCGTCGAGAACTTCGAACGCGTGCCCGCGGGGGCGGCTTTCGCAAGCGTCGATGGGAGAGAGATAGTCGCTGACGAACCGTTCTCCCCGATTATGATGTCCCCGTACGGCTTCTCGGAGATATTCGGATACAGGGGACACACGATCGGCGAGTCGCTGGCGGAAGTAACGGAAACGTGGCTCGATCGGGACCGGGAATAGAACCCTTGTGAGTAACGCCGGCGACGCGTGTCGAACGCCTCCGATCCCGCAGCGAGTTCTCACGCCGGTACCGGCTGCTCCTTCGTCAGTGGCGGCGTTCCACGATCGTGCTCTCAAGCCGTGATCGGGTCGATACGACGGGAACGTCACGGAGCGGTCCGGCGTCGTCGCCTCCGGAGCGTCCAGTACACCGGCTCTCCGGCTCGGTAGTGCCCTCTTGACATCCTCCCCGCGCTAAAGCGCGAGGATTCCTCCGTTGGGGGTTCGGCTACCGACCCACGGAGGCAACTTGCGGGTTCGTGCGCACTTCTTTGGGACTTTCGTGAGGGTATGGTTTCCCCGACCATCCGTGGTCGTCCCACTCGAATCGCACGGGCCGTGCCATCGGCCTGACTTCGCAATCGCTGTTTTCTCGAAGGAACGTCTCTGACGCCGTGAGGTCGGCGTGTCCCTCGAATCCGCATGGACACGTCAGCGTATCCCCGTGGCGAATCGTCGCGTCGTGGTCGCCACACTCGGGACACGTCTGACTCGTCCACGCTTCCGACTCGGCTTCGAGAGAGATGCCATATTCCTCACAGACGCACGCGAGACGGTGGATGAGTTTCTTGAACGCCCAGAAGTTGTGCGTCTTCTCGTTCACCCTGACCGACCAGTGCGTTTCCAGCACGTCGGTCAAGTCGCCCACGTACACCGTCGCCACGCCCTCGTCGTACAGTCGTTCAACGAGGTCGCGCACCAGCGCGTTCTGTGCGTGGTCACGACGCTTCGTCCGCTGTCGGTACAGCCGTCGAATCCGATTCGAGGAGTAGCGTCCCTCTCGGAGTCGTCCGGAAGACGAAGTCTCCCGTGATTCCGAGAGACTGCGTCTCTCGGGCAATTTCGACTGTAGGCGGGCGATTTCGTCGGTCGTCTCGCGGAACCGTCCGAACAACTCCCGACCGTCGTAGAGATACTGGTTCCCAGTAGTCGTGGAACAGGCGACGAGGTTGTTCGCGCCAACGTCGAGGGCGGCTTCTTCGGAAGCCAGTGGTGAATCCAGTCGAGAATCAGGGACGGTGACTGGTTGGAAAGCCCTGAACGTGTCGCTCACTTCGTCGTACTCAAGTTCCAGACGACCTTGTTTGCCGTCCCACTTCGGGTTGCCTCGGACTTCGAGGCGGAGTCGTTCGTGGTAGCCGAGTCCGTATTCGTCTTTCAGTTCTTGCCCGACAGGGATTTCGAGACGGCTACGCTTGCCCCACTGAATCGTGTACTGATTGCACCGAATGTAGGTGCGGAGTTCGCGTCCGTCCTCCTCGTTGCCCCAGTACGACGGCGGGTTGGCGTATTCGCCTTTCTCTTTTAGCGCGAAGAACGACCGCCACGCTTCGCTGTTCTTGCGTGTGACCTGTTGGACAGTCGCGCTTCCGACGACGCCGTTGTAGCGCCCTCGGTACTCGGAAGTGTCCCACACGTCGCCGTCACCGAAGTAGTTCTGACGGCGCTCGTAGGTTAGTTCGTTCCACAGGGAGGCGGAGGCGTCGAGTAGCCGTAGGAGGCACTCTTTGTCGTTCTCGGTCTGTGGAACCACCTCGAAGGTGTTGGCGCGCTTCATGCGTCCTCACCCTCTTGTTCAGCGATATACTGTTCGACAGCACCCTTCGAGGCGCTACCCGCCGTACCGACGTAGTACGAACGAGTCCACTTCACGCGGTCGTCGTAGCGTTGGTTGTACTTTCGGGCGGAGATGCCCTTGACCCAATTGACGATGAGTGAGGGGGCGTTCTTCGGTGGACTCCCGATGAACAGGTGTACGTGATCGGGCATGACCTCGGCCTCGGCCAGTTCGAGGCCCTTGTCTTCACAGATTTCCGCGAAGATGGCTTCGAGACGTTCCTTCGTCTTCCCCGTCAGGTGCGAACGCCGGTATTTCGGCACGAACACTATGTGGTAGTAGAGTTCGTATTTCGCGTGACGGGTACTCTTTACCATCTATGCACACTATCACGGTCAGATACCTTAATGATTGCGTTGGAACCCCGTCTATGCCATCGACGGCGATTGAATACTGTTGGCCGGCTTCATCCCCGCCTTGAAGGGCGAGGCTTTCGCCTCGATTTTTCCGTAACTTCGAATGGGACCACGACTACTACGGGACGCTGAACGACTATGTGGTGATGGTGGAGCGGCTTCTGATGGCGGCGGTGCTCGTCCTCTTTGGCGGCGCGATCGTAGGCGGACTGTTAACACCGATCACTTCGATAGATGTCGCTATTGGACTCGTCATCGTGCTCGTCATTCGTCCAGTTGCCGGACTGCTCGGGCTGTTGGGAACGGACCTCGCTTGGCGATCCCGTGCGATTATCGCGGCGTTTGGCATTCGCGGAATCGGGTCGTTCTACTACCGCTCATACGCATTGAACCAGTCATCGTTCCAGGAACTCGAACTACTCATCGCCGCCGAGCGGTTGTGGGCTCTCCTCGGATTCGTCGTTCTCACGTCGATCGTCCTACACGGGATCCTCGCCAGTCCAGTGATGAACGCGTTCGCGCGATGGGAGACCGGTTCCTCGCAAGTAGAGTCTTAAAAAGCGATTCCGGGTGAGACGTGGGAACCCGTTCGGTTCGACGACGGCCGAAGAGGGATTCCTTTATAAGCGCCGTACTGCAGTCTGCCAAATGTTGCCCGTCACGCAGAACGATGAGCGCTGGAGGTTTGCAACTATTCCGCTTGCGCCGAATCGATTTGTGTTTCCTGACATACTTCTGATTATTCGAGGAATTCCCATCGCCGGTTGGCCTTCTCCAGATCCGACGCGCGGTCGTAGTGCAAATCGAGCACGTCCTCGGAGGCGTTCAGCCGGTCCGAGACGATCGCTCGCGGAACGTTGTCGTTCCTGTACCGGGTGACCCGCGCCTTGCGAACGTCGTGTGGCGAGCGAGTCGAAGGACACTGACTCATCTTCGCCGACTTGACGAACTCACACGTTTCCGGGTCCTCATCGTGGGGACACTCCTTTCCGATAGCACAGGTCCGGGTCCACCGATAGAACGTCATCCGGACCGCGTTATGCGAGATCCGCCCCTCGCGGGTCGTCATCAACGGTGAGCGCCCGTGATCGTCGAGGTTCTCGACGCGGGGGCCGTCGATGTAGTCCTGAAGGATCTTCGCGACGCGATCGCTGATCCGGTTCGTCCGTTCGCCGCCGCTCTTGTTCTTGAGCGGGGTCCCCGTTCCGGGCCGGTGGATCAGCTCGATGTAGGGTGTACCGCCCTCCAGGTGAACGTCATCGAGGTCGAGCGCCCGAACACCGCCGAGCCGAACGCCCGTGTGCCAGACGAGCGCCCAGATCGCGTGGTCACGGGAAGCGTATTCGTAGGTCGTGAGGTACGTGAGTATTTCCGGGACTCGGTCGGGGTCGATCGTCGAATCGGACACCTGGTCGTCCTTCGAGAGCGCCGGAAGGTCGACCCGTTCGTAGAGGTCCGGAAGGACGGCTTCGATGCGGCCGCAGAACCGGAGGAACACACGGACGACGTTCAGGGCGGAGTTGAGCGTTCGCGGGGCGATCTCCCCGTCCTTACCTTTCGAATAGCCGCCGCCTCGTCGCCAGAGCCGGAACTGGTAGACATCACGACCAGTCAGCTCGTTCATGTTCTCGATCTCAGCCTCCTCCTCGCACCACTCGATGAACGCTCGGAGGTGGCTCCGGTGGGAGGAGATCGTCCACTCCGCGGCCTCGTCACGGAGCGCTTCGAGATACAGCTCGCGAGCATCCCGCGGGGAGATCGGTTGAAGATCGTCGCTCACAGGTAGCCCTCCGGGGAGTCGAGGATCTCATGGTTCGGGTGCCTCTCGGTGAAGTGATCGAGATAGCCGGCGACCTGCCGGGCGTACCTGGTGAAGCCGTCCGGTGGGTCCGGCTCGATCGGCACGCCACAGACCGGGCAGGTCGAGATGTCGCGACCAGCCGCGGTCACGATCGGGGAAGGGTCGTCATCCATCACAGCACGTTATTCTGAGTCTACCAAAATATAGTTTGTCCCTACAGCGAAAGTTTCACATCTCGATCTATATGTGGGTTGGCACTCGATAGCGAATATGCGAAAATCCGGGAAGTGGATGGTTCTCCTCGACGAGCGGATCTTAGAGCTGTTCGTCGAGAGCGACGACGAGTTTCTCTCCGTCTCCGACATCGCGGAAGACCCTCGGATCCCGTACAGTTCGCAGTACGTCGGACAACGATGCAAGAAGCTCGCGACTCACGGGCTGCTATACGCGGTAGGGAACGGGATCTACACCATGACCGACGAGGGGGAAGCGTATCTCAACGGGGAATACAATGCAGCGGAGAACGGGAACGTCGAGGTATCGAGTAGTGAAGGCGCTGGTGAGAGTCAGGACGAGGCGTAGATGGTGAAGATGCGTCGGATGGGTCGGTGGATGTACCCGGTCGACGAGCGGGTGCTCGAACATCTCGCCGAGGAGTCGTGGGCTTCACCCTCAACGATGGCAATGGAGTCAGAGTTTCAGCAGCTCGGTGCTGACAGTGGCTATATAAACCAACGTTGTGAACGTTTAGTGGAGCGAGAACTGGTCGCACCAATTATCGAAGACGGGGATATGTACGAAATCACTACGTGGGGTTTGGCTTATTTAAGGGGTGAGCTTGATGCGGGATGCTTACCCCGGTGGTCAGTAGGATAACATCTAAAATTACTCGAACTAGATGAAGCAAGAGGAAGATCTAGAGGAAGTTGGTGAACATGTTGGACGGACAGTATTATCTAAGCAAATTGACTCATACTATAACGTTCAGCAAGGTGCCCGTCAAATATTTGGTCTTGGGATCAGTGTTGCCGGCCTTACAGCAAGTATAGCAGCAACGGGCTTGATTGGATTATCGTTAGACGGAGAGATCTCCGAGCCAGTGCTTGTAGAATCATCTTTTGACTCATTAAAACTTATATTTATATTAATTTTGATACTTTCACTGATAGTCAGCTTAGCACATATTGCCATCTGTACCTCTCAACTGTTCCAGCTAATCTGGCCTAAGAGGCTTCGCCCACTCACTAATAATGACGGAGATATTAGTAAGTTTAAAATTGTTGCAAAAGAACAGGCAGAACCTCTATCTGAAATAATCAATTCAAATAGTGAGGCATTAGCGGAGCTATATAGTACACAGAAAGATTCGTATTATAATATTCTAGGTATAATATTTGCCATATTTAATATGGCGATTATTTTAGCAGGAATTGGACAAGGTGATGTAACACTACTTGTTTATATTTCTCTTCTAATATTGTTAGCACTGCTGTTGGCTTTTATATTGTTTCTTAAACAACTAGCTATATTTTCATATATACGTATTTCTAGAATGTATTCTAACTGGAGTGGTGTTAAAACAGAAGTCACAAATATTATACGAGTAATAATGAAACCTTCAGATCCATTTACTCCTATAATTATGCTGCTTATTCATTTTTTATCGGATCTATTTGAATACATGTCTACTTTCCATAATAAATATGCCATTGCACCATTCCCCTATTCTTTGATGTTATCTTTCTTTTGGCTCGTTATTGTCTTATTCTACACCTATTCTGGGTTCTTGATTTTCACAGATTCTCTCTGGCCAATCATCAGCGATCGTTTGTCTGCATGGAAAATCAGATAAGCCCGCGCGACCCCCCACAAGGAGGGGTCGCGCGCGTCCACCCACTGCAAGGGTGGGTTGGTCGGTGGGTGGATATCCGTTCTGATGAATATGTGTCGCTTGTATTCGCAGAGAGCATAGTTTTATTTTTCAGGTACCTGATGCGTACCTGTGAAGCTCAAGGAGTATCTGGTTGAGAAGGAGGCGGTCACATCGGAGATTATGGCGTACTCCAGTAGAGAGGGGACCGGAGACAGCGCCAAGGGGAAACTCGTTTGCACACCCTTCCGGGTGGTCTACATCAACGGCAAGGACGTCACAGATATCTCATTACGAGGTGTGAATTCGATCGAGTACTCTGAGAAAGGATACCCGATGGAATACTTCGGATGGGGTATTCTGTTTGCGTTCTTGAGTGCGTTCTTTATTGCAGCAGGTGCGATCGGGCCGATTTCGGAGGGAATTCTGTTCGCTATCGGTATCCTGAGTCTAGTTGGGGGAATCGGGTTGCTGATCTACGGTGCGATACTGCAGCGCTCGCAATTGAAGATTCACACGCCAAATAAGACCTACTCGTTTTACGCTACCGAAGAAGGATTGGCAGAGATCGGGCACACCGTGAGAGGATATGAGATGAAAAGTTAGGTATCGGGTCCACGATCTCGAAGCTCCGCGTGCAGCTCCGGCCAGTCGAGGTCAAGCGCGAACAGGTTCGATCGCAGATCCCAGCTCCAGGGTGCCGGTTCATCCGGGTCGTACTCGACGCCGGTGGGTTCGAGGTGATGGAGGTCGCCACCGAACAGTTGACCGATCGGCCGGTCGGAATCGGCGGGCCACGTGTCGTAGAACTCAACGACCTTCGGGTCCGATTTGTAGAGTGCGAGCGAGGTCAGGCGTTTGACTTCCGGATCGACGTCTTTTCCGGTGTGACCGATCACGGCTGTGAACTCCGTTCCGAGCTTACTCATCCGTTTCAGCAGCGGCGACCACTGTGAGGCGACCTCGTAGGAGTTGGTTCGGGCGTCAAAATGAGTAGAGCCTTCGTCGATCACGACCGCCTTCGGTCGGTCGCGGTGTTCCAGGAGCGTGAGCGCCAGGTCATGACACGAAGTCACCCGTTCGTCGACGGCCCCGGCGCGGGCGTTGCTGATCACGAGAAGGTCGTCCCACACCGTTCGGGCCAGCTCGACCAGCAGCCAGACGGTATTCGTCTTCCCCGTGTTCGGGTCGCCCGCGGCGAGGATCGTCGTCAGGGCACCGTTGTTCTTGAGCAGGTCGATGATCCGAACGGGCAGCGTGAGCGCGGACGCGTCGAGATCCTGCTCGGTGACGCCGACGAGGTGGGAGAGCAGCAGCGAATTGCCCGACCGGATGGCTTCGGATGCCTGCCGGGACTGAAGCGTCCGGTCGACGAGCGAAAGCAGTTCGGAGTCGTCCTCCGTGTCGGGGTCGAGCCCGTCGAGGAAGACCGACGCCGAAACGTCGCTCGGAGAGATCGCCCCGGCGTTCAAGTCGAGGTCGCGCTCCGTCTCAATGTTGCCGGCGAGCTGCTCGGCGAGCTTCGCGGCCGTGAGCATCCCCTCATCGATATCACTCATTGGCAGTCACCTTCGCTTTCTCGGCGTGGCCGTTCCGATCGGTGGACTCCTCCGCTCCGCCGAAGTCGAACCCCGATTTATGATCCATCTCGTCGATCGCGTCGTCGTCGACGAGGTCGGCGAGGTCGGAATCCGAAGCGTCGTCGAGCCCGAAGTCTTTCAGCTCCTGGTCGATGGCGCGGCCGATCCCGTCACCCGAGTCGGGCAGCGAACCGTCCTCGAACAGCTCCACGATGCGCTCGACCGTGTTTCGAGTCGCCCGGCGAACCAACACGAACGCGGAGGTTTCGAGGATGAAGCCCCGTTGTGCGTCATCTTGCAGCTGGCCGCGACACTCGTGGACGGCACGAAGCGCGCGGGTCAGCTCTCTGTCGTCGAGCGTTCCACGCCAGGTGCCGACGACCGTTTGGTCTTCGAGGTCGACCTGTTTACCGACGTAGAGGTTCGGGGCGAGCTGCGTGACGTTATAGGTCGAATTGATGAATCCATCGTCGTCGAGAACGTCGAACTCCCGCCATTCGTCGGGCGGCAATCGGTAGATACCACCGTCGAGGACGCGAGCGTCGAGGTCGACGACGTACACCCACGAGGGGTTATAGAGCCACGAGACGACCTTTTGGCCGGTGAAGTAGCCGACCGGGATCGTGGCGATCGCGGCGAGACCCGCGACCTGCATCCATCGCGGGATGGCTTGGTCGGCGATCAGGACGTACAGGACAGCAGCGCCGATCGTGACGGTGACGACGATATCGGGCAGGCGGCGCTTCGTCGACTGTACGAGTTGCCAGAAGCGGGGTTTATCGGGTTTGGGGTCAGGCGTGTCTCTCATGCTAATCGCTCTCCGGTTGGGTCGCGGCCGTAGACGGTTCGAGCAACGAGGTACAGCGTCATCAGAGCCGTTCCGAGTCCGGCACCGATTCCGGCGCTTTGTGCGTCCTCGACGGTCCACGGGCCGCCGAGGAGCGCGTCAGACGTGCGGGTGCGGACGCCGGTCAGCGTGGTGCCAGTATCGATCCAGACGCCCTCGGACGCGGAGTTCGCGTGGGAAAGCCGGACCTCCGTTCGGCCAGAGGACAGAACGAACGTGTCGCGGTTGGGGTCAGCGCCGTCGAGCGGAGCCGCTTCTGTCAGCGTGATACGTTCGCGACGATCGCTCTCGAAGACGAGGACCGATTCACCGTCGGTGAAGTCGGCCGAGCAGATACGTACGCCGTCCTCGACGAGCCGATCACAGGTGTCAGCGTCCTCGAGGTCGGGAGCCGTTTCGTTCGCGGTCGTGTTGTCCTGTGCGGCGACCGTTCCGGATGCCGCAGCTACGAGCAGCAGCAGGACGATAAAAATGCGGGTCATGGGGTTGTTCAGTTGGTGAGACCGAAGGCGGCGGCAGCAGCGGCGACCACGACGATCAGGACCGTCGGGACGCCCCCGATGTCAGAGCCGCCGAAGAAGTCACCGAGACCGCCCGAGGACTGTGAGTCCTCGAACGCCTCGATCAGGTCTTGGTTCCGCTGCGCCATCTCGTCCCACTCTTCCTGCGTGATGTAGTTGTCGTCGGACTGCGGTTCGGAACTCTCGAAGTCCATCGACTCGACCTCGTTGCCACCGGAGTCTTCGATCCGTTCGACGGTGAACTCGTTTTGCAGTTGGATGGTCTCAAGCTGCGAAGCCTCGGACGAGGCGAAGTATTCGACCTCGTCGATCTCCGTGATGGCAGTCTCAACGTCAGCAGAGATGTCGACGAGCCAGCGGTCCGGGTCCTCCCAGTCGTCGACCTCGTCGCCGTCTTCGTCGACGGGCGTGAAGTCGTCAGCGACCAGCTCGACGGACTCACCAGCAGTAGTGTGGAGCCGGAACGTAGTTCCGGGCCACGGTTCGTCGGTGAAGGTGACTTCACCGCCGTCGACACCGGTTTCGTAGGCACCCCACGTGCCTTCGCCGAGGCTCACGTCGTACGTGAGGTACACCGAGCCGTCTATGTCTTCGTCGGGGTCGTACGTCTCCCCAGACTCGATCGGCTGGTCCTGCGTGATACCGAGCGTCCCGCGGACCGTGGCGTCGACGTGCGGGAGGTAGATCGTCGCTTCGCGCTCCACGTCAACAGGGATATTCAGAGCCGCGAGATCGGCGATGGCTTGCGCCATCGACTCATCTTCGGCCATCATGGCAGCCTGTTCGCGGGGCGTGATCAGGTCAGTAACGTCGAGATCGCCAGCTTGTACGTCACCGTAGACGTTATCCACCCACATGATCAGGCCGTCATTGACGTTGTTGCGAGCGTCGTCGAACTCGTCGTAGACCTCCCCGAACTCTTGGTGATTTAGCCAGCGTCTTCGAGGCGTATCCGCGACGTGATCAAGGTGGATAGGGAGGAAATACTCCTCGCCGGGCGACACAGAGTCATGCGGTCCGTTAAACGTTCGATCAGTGCTGATTGACCCGTCGAGCCAATAGGTATATTCAACCTCGATTTGGAGAACGTCTATGTCGTCACCGTTGGGGAGCGTGTGAGTAACTTCACCATCGAGATTGAGCCCCTCAGGGGATCGGCCGTTTTCGTGGAAACGTACCGAAGCGAGAATATCGCCCCACATATCTTCATCGGCATCAGGGTGGGCATCGATGCGGTCCTGCATCAAGAGGGCCTCATTGACAGTTTCGTTCCACGACTCGATCAGGTTCGCCATCAGGTCGGAGTAGTAGTCGTTGACGGCGTCTTGTGCGGCATCACCGACTTCAGACTGTGATGCCTGTTCATTGAGAGCATCGATCGCAGCGATCTTCCCCTCAGTATAGGCGATGTGTTGGGTTCCGTCGATCAGGTTCCGGTTGTCGATGAAGGTCGAGCGGTTGTTTGATGCGCGAGCCACGACGGTTTCAATAATACCCTGTTCGAGTGCATCCGCCGTCAGCCCCTCGGGCGGGGCGTTCGAGTCATCGACTATGTGGTCACGAAGCAGCCAGTCGTAGGCGACCGCCCCAGCGGTCGCAGCAGTAACGCCAGCCACGATCGCAGGCGGAATCGCTTGCGCGTTTCCGACCGGGCCGCGGGTCGAGGCGAGGCCGACAGCACCAGCGGCACTCGCGCCGAGGCCCTGCATGAACCGGCGGCGGTTCAGACGAGGGCCGCTATCGCGATCCCGTAGATCAGCATGCTCGTTATCGCCCACAGTAGGGCGAGCAGTACGGCGTTTCGAGGCTTCACAGCTAGTCGGGGTGTCATGTTTTGAACTCATAATTTTGAGCAGGGGGTGTGGTTATCGCACGGCGACGGCCCACGAGACCACGGTGACGAGGAACGCGATCACCGGACCCCACATGGACTCAGTCTGTACCAGATCGAAGACGGTATCCGAATACTGGTAGCCGAGGATGAGCAGCGGTCCAGCCGCAATAGCGAGCTGTTCCGACTGCTCGTAATGGTCGAAGCTCTTGGTCTCCGAAGACGCGAAGGCGAGCAGGAACACGCCGAGCGAGGCGATCGTCGCGTGTTGCGTCGACAGGGTGTAGTCCACCCACGCGATATGCACCTCAGCGATACCACCGAACTGGTAGAGTCCAGCCATTACGAAAACGACAGAGAGGAGCGCCGGGAGCGTACGAAGATGGGTGTAGTCGGACGCCATGCCCGACAGCCCGCTAGAGTGCGCCATCAGCTACCACCCGGGAAGGCGACCATCGTCGGGTGGTAGTCATGGGTCGATCCGTCGTCCCGTTCGAGCGTCGTCTCCTCGGTGTCCATCGCCACCCAGATCGGATCCCCGACTTCGATGCGGTCCTGGGCAGCTGCGCGTTTCACTTCGCCCTTCGCGAAGTAGCGAACGACACCGCGGGATTCGTCCTTGATCTTCAGCCGGTACCATGGGCCGTATTCGCCTTCACCCTCAGTGAAGTCGAGAACGAGTCCTTCCAGCACGTCGCCAGGTCCGAGCTCAACGGTCGGCACTTCACCGTCGAGATCGGCGCTTTCGAACTGTTCGAAGCCGTCAGGCGGAGTCGGTTTATCAGTCGACATTTCCAACTGTTAGTGGTCGAAGACTTCGAATAAAGCGAGACACAAGCCGGAGTGAAAGTGTAATCAGATCAAAACCAAGTTACTAAGTGCAGAAGTCGTATCTGAACAATCAAAACATGTTGAAATAGCTATTTTTCGATGGATTCTAGGTCTGAATTGGCTTCAAGAGTACAGCCAAATGTGACTAATATATTATTTAATATATCGACTAAACGCCCAGATTCCAATTAGTAGTGTGACTACTATTCTTGGATCACCCGGTATTTCATAGTCTCCTGTACTCAGCAGAATCAGATATATAACAAAAATAGCAAAAGCTCCTACAATTACATATTGACCTAGCACAGAACTAGATTTTTTATTCTTAGAATTATTCCGCTCTCTATCACGGTCTGCCTCTGCTAGATCATGGGTATTTGACTCGTCTGTTACCTGTGATTCCCATTGCTCTGGTGGGATTCTACCATTTTTCTCCCACTTGAGAAATTCATCATGACCCTGTTTTGGCCCGAATCTATCAAGGAACCTATCATAGTTTTCTCTTGACGACCTTTCTAAAAGTGTATCCCGTGCTTTATTCAATTGAATCATCCAGTATTCAGCATCTGATGCGCTGCTTTGATCAGGGTGAACTTGTGCTACGTGCTCACTATAGGCAGCATTTATTTCAGACTTTGTAGCGCTTCTCTCAATACCAAGGAGCTGGTAATAATTTTCTATAGACATATATTGGAAGTGTGAATCTAATTCTTAAAAACTCTTCTCCGAAACAACGAATTACAGTGTGCCTAGATCAAGCTTCAATCATAACAAAACAGCGCCCTATATTCATTAGGCATCTTCAGGCAGATTATTGATAGTAGAGATTTAACGAGGCTGACGAACCATACAGGGACGAGGTTGGTCGCGTTCCTTACTCGGGTCGTTCACGTGATAGTCGTTGACGATGAGGAGGCGGTCGACGACGTCGGGATCGGTAATACCGAGATTGATGAACCCGCGAGCGATAAGTTCGGGGTCATGATGGGCGACGTTCGTCTTCGAGTTTCTGAAGATCTCGCCCGGGACCTTGTCGTTCGCGAGCCGCGTGTTCTCGACGATGTGCTGAACGGGCAGCTCCAGTGAGACCATGTCGACGCCCCCGCCGCCGGGTTGGTGCTCGTTCCCGTCACGGTCGACGATCGCTTTCAACTCGTAGCCGAACTCGCACGGCGAGCTGCGATCGAACTGATCGGAGTGTGGTTCGTCCTTTCCGGCGAGGATGCCGCCGACGAACTCTCGATGTTTCGGGTTGATGTCCAGGTGAGCGAGCAACGAGGGAAGCGAGACGGTTCGACCGTGAACGTCAAGGTACGTTTCGACGCGATCGCGGATCAACGCTTTTCGTGGTGACTCGCCAGTGGTCGCCCCGCGTTCGGCAGACGGCCAACGATCGGCGAGGTCGCGGGGCTTCTCGTCCGGTGGAGGCACGGTCGAAACGTTCGTCGCCCATCGAAGATCGTCGTCGAGGACGGTCTCAGTCACCCGTGGACCGTCGAGACGTTCCTGGTCGATTGTCCACGGTGATCCGCAGCAGGCGCAGACCACGTTTCCACCGTGACCGTCGTCCCAGATAACCCGCTCACCGTGTGAATCCGTCTGACCGGAGTCCTCGAACTCGGCTCGTTGCTCGCAGCGATCGGCGCGAATGGCCTGATTCACGGTCTGTGATCGGGAGATTCGACGTCGAGCGGCGGACCAGTAGACGGCACCCCATGCGACGTATTCGATCGGTTTGTCGAGGAGATCTTCAGTGTAGCCGCCCATATACGCGGCGAGATACGATCCGAGGTTTCCGACGTTCGCGTTCATCGAGATGCAGCCGGTATCATCGAGGAGGTAGTCGTCGATCTGGGTGTAGTCGTGTGCGGACCAGCCAGCAGCGTCACAGACGTCGACGTGTTTGTCGATGACCCGCTCGAATTCGGAAGCGACGGGACGAAGAGCGTCGAACTCGGCGGCGTCGAAATAGACGCCCACGTGAACGTGGGTGTAGCAGGCGTTCAGTCCGGCGTCCTTTTCAGGGTCTTCAGCTGCACCCATCCCATGTGGTTCTGCCTGTAGCCAGTAGCCCCACTGTTCGGAATCGAGGTCGAGATGATACTCCATCACGTTGCGGAGTGTGTCGCGAACGCCGTCGTATGAAAACGCGTCGTGGATCGCGTCCATCTGTTCGACGGGTGGGAGGCGCTCACCGCCGGGAACGGAGGACGCGGTCAAGGTCAGCATCACGGTAACGGGGTCTTCCCACGCGGGGATCGCTTCACCGCCGGAGGGACGTGTACCACCACCCATCTGGCGCTGTAGGGCACGAGCACGTGCGTACTGTTTCCGGCTGTAGTCTTCGCCCCACGCGTCGACGAGCGGTACGTCGAACTCATCGCGGGTTTCGCGGTCGACGAACCGGGCGAGCATCCCGTCATATTCGTGGTGAGAACGGAGGAAGGCGTGGACGGCGTCGAGCCACGTAGCGGCGGAACGGGACCGGAGCCGATCAACGGTGAAACCGCTTTCAAGCGGATCGTCAGGTTCGACCATATCCTGTTCCCACTCGGGATCGGTCACGATACGCCGGAGTTTGCGACCATGGGTTTCAGAGAGGGGAAGCTCGGCCAGTTCCGGGTACTCTGTTACGAACTCCGTGACACGCTCGACGACGGGATCGGCGTCCTCCTCTAATCCGGTGAGAGACGGCTTTACAGAGTTAGTCTCCTTGGAAGGCCAAGCCGCAGACGGGTCTTTGGGCGCGCTCATCGTCCACCTCCGAGCGAGCGCGACAGCGACCACGCCGCGACAGCACCGCCACTCGTTTGGCTCCCGCTGGTCGCCATGGCGCGACCGGCACCGTTCGGACCGGGTACGCCGGTCCTCACGGACCACAAGGTTGCCGGCCGCTTGGAGAGATTGACGGAGATCGCGTCGTTGACGACCTCGAGGTCGAGCCGGACCCGTGGGGAGGTGGGCCGGCGCGCAGCTGCTGACCTCACTTGTCGTCAGGTACCGACACCTGGTCAGGACGTTCCGGGCAGGTGAGCGCGTGACCGTACTCGACACGAGTCGTCGAGTTGCGGGTACACCTCTGCTGGCAGACAGGACACCAAAACTCTCCGGGTCCGTCGGTAGTCAGCAGGTTCCCGGCGTTCAGCTCGTTGCCGAGACTCACGAGAAACCACCCTGATTTGCGGAGCTAACCGCCCGACTGGAAGGGTCCGCAATTAGATTCTGGTTGAGATACGATCTTGAGAGAAACTTTAGAAATGCAGAAGCGGCGAAATCGCGACGATAGACGGCTCTAAGTGTCTTGTTTGATTTACTCCAGACCGACTTAATTTCAGATGAGCGCTGGAGGTTTGCAACTATTCCGCTTGCGCCGAATCGATTTGTGTTTCCTGACATACTTCTGATTATTCGAGGAATTCCCA
>NZ_WUAX01000008.1:28418-153793 GCF_009806985.1 Halorubrum sp. JWXQ-INN 858
ATTTGAACCCCCGGCAACTTGGTCCGAAGCCAAGCACTCTATCCAGACTGAGCTAAGCGCCCGTACTTCCAGTTACCTCGTTGGTCGGTTTAAGTCCCGCGATCCGAATCGACCGACGCGGATGCCTACGATCGATCGTCGATCGCCGATCGTCGCCCGCCGATCGGCGACTCTCGACCGACGACCGCCGCCGATCGCGTCGGCGTCGACGACCAACGATCCGACACGTCCGTTCGGGAACGCGCACCGGCCCGGACCGTCGCCGAAGCGATCCGCCGGGGAGGGACCGGTCAAAGCATCGATATCTCCCGGATCCGACCGTCGATCGTCTGACGCGGTGATCAAAACAAATATTATCCGGAGCGGATATCTTCCTCACAGTCGATGTCTCCCGGTTGGACGCCATCCCCGTCGCTCGCGTGGCCGCAGGCGGTCGTCTCCCCATCGAGGCACACATATGTATGACCTCGCCCCCCACCTCGACGCCGACGTCGAGCCGGGAACGAACCTGCTCTTCTCCGGTCCCCCGATGACCGGCAAGCGGCGGCTCGCGATGGATCTCCTCGCCGACGGGACCACCGCCGGCGACGGCACCATCATCGTCACCACGAAGGACGGTGCCGACCGCGTCCTGAGAGACTACGCGAAGCGCGTCCCGTACGAGGGGAAACCCGTCGCGGTCGTCGATTGCGTCACGCGACAGCAGGGCGTGGGCGACGTGCGCGACGACGACCGGATCAAGTACACGTCGTCGCCGGTCGACATGACGGGGATCGGGATCAAGCTCTCCGAGTTCCTCCAGGCGTTCTACCGTGACCGGGGGATCGAACGCAACCGGATCATGGTCCACTCGCTGTCGACCCTGCTCATGTATTCCGACCTGCAGACCGTCTTCCGGTTCCTCCACGTGTTCACCGGTCGGGTCCAGAGCGTCGACGGTCTCGGGCTGTTCTGTATCGACTCGACGGCCCACGACGACCAGACGATGAACACGCTCAAACAGCTGTTCGACGGGATCATCACCTTCTCCGAGGACGACGAGCCCGACGTCCGGCTCGCCTGAACGGGCCGGTTCTGACGCGAGTTGACCGCCCCCGAACGCGAGCGTGTCGAGGGAGCTTTTAGGACCTTCGCCCGCGAACGATCCGGTATGCCAGTCACCGACGACGACGGATTACGCGCGCTGCTCGACGCCGAGACGATCGCCGTGATCGGCTGTTCGACGACTCTCGGGAAGCCCGCCCACGACGTGCCGGCGTACCTCCAGCGACAGGGGTACCGCGTGGTCCCGGTGAACCCATTCGCGGACGAGGTGCTCGACGAGCCGGCGTACGACTCGCTCGCCGACGTCGACGAGCGGATCGATCTCGTCGACGTGTTTCGCCCCAGCGAGGAGGTGCCGGACGTCCTCGCGGCGGTCCGTGACCGTAACGAGGCCCGCGGCGACGCCGACGCGGCGTGGCTCCAGCTCGGGATCAGCCACGATGCCGCCGCGGCGGAAGCCGAGGCCGCCGGGATCACCGTCGTGCAGGACCGGTGTCTCAAGGTCGAACACCGGCGGCTGCTGGGGTGATCGCCGATCGGTGGCGCGGGTCGTCCGGCGAAGCCTGACGGGGCGGGAGCGCCGCGGCGCTACCCTTCCCACTCCTCGAAGGATCGATAGACGCCCTTCGAGAGGTATCGCTCGGAGGAGTCGGGGAACACCGTGACGACGCAGTCGTAGGGGGCGTCGATCCGCCCCTCGTCGATCCCGTGGGCGACGGCCGTCGCCACGAGGCTGTTCGCGGCGGCGGACGAGGCCACGAGCTGTCCCTCCTCCGCGGCCAGCCGGCCCATCTCCGCGTGGGCCTCCCGGTCCGGGACGGCACGGATGTCGTCGACGAGGTCGGGGTCGAACAGCGCGTTGGTGTCGATGTCGTGCGTGCCGATCCCCTCGGTCTTGTACGGCTCGTGGGCGACCTCCTCGCCGAGGAACTCGCGGTACGCGGAGCCGGCGGGTTCGACGGCGACGACGTGGGTGTTCGGGTCGCGCTCGCGGAAGTACCGCGCCATCCCCATCAGCGTCCCGGCGGTGCCACAGCCGGCGACGACGGCGCCGACCGCGCCGTCGAGCGCCTCGTCGACCTCGGGGGCCGTCGTCTCGTAGTGCGCCTCGGCGTTGAGGGGGTTCGAGAACTGTTGGGGGACCGCGGCGTTGTCGAGCTCCGCCGCCAGCTCGTGAGCGCGCTCGATGGCGTACCCCATCCCCTCGTCCGTCGGGGTGTTGATCACGTCCGCGCCGAGCGCGCGCATGAGCTGTTGTTTCTCGAGGGAGAACCGCTCCGGCACGACGAAGACGGCCTCCAGCCCGAGCTGGCCGGCCGCGACGGCGAGCCCGATCCCGGTGTTGCCGGCGGTCGGCTCGATCACCGTTCCGCCCGGGTCGAGGTCGCCGCGGTCGAGCATCCGCTCGAGCATGTGCTTCCCGATGCGGTCCTTGATGCTCGCGCCCGGGTTGAACGACTCCAGCTTCGCGTACACCGGCACCGCGTCCGGCGAGTCGTGAACCCGGACGAGCGGCGTCTCCCCGATCGTCTCCAGGACGGAGTCGAGGGGCTCGCGATGGGTCGTCATGTACGGGCAAAAGTTACCGGCCGTTTAGTGCTTTTCCATCGGGGCGACGACCTCCGGGATCCCCGGCGGCTCGTGTCGCGATCGGTATGCGTCCGATCGATGCGCGTCGGGATCGATACGCGTCGGGATCGATACGCGTCGGGATCGATACGCGTCGGGATCGATGCGCGTCGGGATCGGTATCCGTCGCGTCCGCTACCAGTCGGCGTACAGCGAGTAGAGGACGATCGCGAACCCGACCGTCGTCAGCGCGCTCTCGATCACGAGCACGGAGTCGGTGTCGAGCCCGAACGCCTGGTGGGCCGCGCCCGCCAACAGCGCGCCGAGGGTCACGCAGCCGAACCCGATCGCGAGCGCGGCGATCGGCCGCGCACGGGTCCGGCGGTACGCCCGATACGCGAAGTACGTGATCAGCCCGCCCAACACCAGCGTCAGCGTCTTGAACGCGACGACCGTCGTCGCGCCGGCGACGTCGATCACGTCTCCCTCCGGACCTGCGACCAGAGCTCGACGAGCTGGGAGTCGGGCCCGCGGCCGCCGTCTTCGACTTCGACGAGGAACGACCGTCCGTCGTCGAGCTCCACGACGAGACGCTCGAACGCGACGACGTACCGCGACCGGTGGTGTCCGCCCGTATCGATCTCCGTCAGCTCGTTCAGCATCGCCGCCGACTCCAGCCGGTCGAGCTTCTTGTACGCGGTCGACAGCGGCACGTCGGCCGCCTCCGACACCTGCTTTGCAGTCATCGGCCCGTCGAGCGCGGAGACGATGTCGCGGCAGGCGGGGTCGTCGAGCGCCGCGAACACCTGTTCCGGCTCGGGCGATCCGCCCGCCCGTGCGTCGTAGCCCATACCTGGCGACCGCGTCGCGGGCTTAAAACGTTTGGCGAGCGGGGCTCTCGGCACGACTCCGTGACCGCCCTCACCGCGTTGGCCCCGTGACCGCCCTCACTGTGTCGGCCCCGTGACCGTTCTCGCCGAGTCGCTTACGCGTCGGCGTCGGCGGCCGCCGCGTCGTCCTCGTCGCCGTCCGCCGTGCCCTCGTCGCTCTCGGCCGCGTCCTCGTCCCCCTCCGCCTCCACGATGTGAGCCTCCGTGCTCACCGCGTCGAGGTCGACGCCGACCTCGCGGGCGACGGCGTCGAGCACCGCGCGCTGCTCTGCCATCTCGTTTTCGAGCCCGGCCACGCGGTCGGCGGTGTCTTTCACCGTCGTCTGCGTCTCCTGGACCTCGTCGCGGAGTTCGTTGAGCTTCTGGTAGGTCTGTTCCGCCTTGTCCGCAAGCGTCTGGATGCGCTTCGCCGTGTCTCCGAATCCCATGGGCGTACATCGGCTCCCGGCTACGTGTGTGTTTCCGTTCGTCGACGACGACGCGTCGCCGGCAGCGCGTCTCGGGGTCCGGCAGTACGTCGCAGGGTCCGCCAATACGTCGCGGATCCGGCAGTACGTCGCCGCCGACGGTGCGCTTTTGGCCCGACCGCTCGATGACCCCGTATGAGCGTCGAGCGGATCCTGTTGACGAACGACGACGGCATCGACGCCGTCGGACTGCGCGCGCTGTACGACGCGCTCGCCGACGACTACGCGGTCACCGTGGTCGCGCCTGCGGACGACCAGTCCTCGATCGGGCGCGCGCTCTCTCACGGGGTCGACGTCGTCGGCCACGAGCTCGGCTACGTCGTCGACGGCACCCCCGCCGACTGCGTCGTCGCCGGCCTCGGCGAGCTGGTCCCCGACGCCGACTGCGTCGTCGCCGGCTGTAACAAGGGCGCGAACCTCGGCGCGTACGTGTTGGGTCGGTCCGGCACCGTCTCGGCCGCCGTCGAGGCCGCGTTCTTCGACGTGCCGGCGATCGCGGCGTCGATGTACGTCCCGGGCGACGGCGACTGGTGGCGGACCGAACTCGACGCGGAGGCCTTCGCGCACGCGACGCGGGCGACCCGCCACCTCGTCGACGGCGCGGTCGACGCGGGCGTCTTCGAGACGGCCGACTACCTCAACCTGAACGCGCCGATCGCGAGGGCGACGGACGCCCGAAACGATGGAGGCGTCGACGCGGAGGCGGACGGGGCGGAGGCGGACGGGACGGGGGCGGACGGGAGGAAGACAAACGGAGAGGACCTCGCCGACGGCGCCCGCGCAGGCGACGCCCCCGCACCGCTTCGGGTCACGGTCCCGTCGACGTGGTACGGGATGGACGCCGAGCGGAACGGCGACGGCGGGGTCACGTTCACCGATCCGATCTGGGGCCGGATGACGTCCGAAGAGGTCCCCGACGACGTGGGCGTCGACCGGCGAGCGGTCGTCGACGGGGAGGTGTCCGTCTCGCCGCTCACGGCCCTCCACACGGCGGAACCTCACGAAGCGCTCGACGGGTTGGTGGCGTCGTACGTGGAGTAAACTACCCCACCCTACTTCGCTCACCGCATACGCGGTTCGCTCGTTGAGGGTGGGGCTTTGATGTGGACTCCCGGCAATTAGTCGCCAGCAATAGGCTGGTAACTCTCGCCGCTCAACATCCCACCATTCACACGCACGTCTACTGGTGCGTCTCCGCTCCCCGACTTGGGCGAGGAACGGAGGCTGTGTTCCTGTTTCCGGGCGTATCGCACCCCGATATTCTTCGCTGCATTGTAGTCCGCATTGACCTCGTAACCGCATTTCTGACACTCAAAGTGTTCACCATCACGGTTTGATTCGTGCGTGAACCCACAGTCCGTCCGAGAACAACGTTGGGACGTGTGGTTCGGCGCAACCTGCTTCACCGCAACGCCTCGTTCAGCGGCCTTGTACCCGACGTACTCATAGAGGCGACGGAATGCCCAGACGTGGTGCCACTTCGCCTGTGGAAGCCGCTCACGGATGTCTGTTAAGTCCTCGAACACGATCACGTCGCATCCGTTCTCGACAGCTTCCGTGACGATCTCGTTGGCGACGACATGGATGTACTGTTTCCGCCACGCTTCTTCGCGCTTTCCGAGGCGAACGAGTGCGTTGTGCGCGGCTTGCGTGCCGCGCTGTTGCATCTCACCACGCCGCTTCTCGAACTCGCGGCACCAATGATCGTAGTCGTCACCTTGCCAGAACGTGCCGGTCGAAGATACTGCAAGGCTGTTGACGCCGAGGTCGATACCGAGGACTGTTTGGTGCCCGGTATCTTCCGAAACCTCGGACTCGTCGTCATCGTCCTTCCGGGTTGTAATGTGGAAGTAGAACTCGTCGGTCGCCTTGTCGTATTGCAGTGTACTCGCCCGGAACTCGTACGCCTCCGAAAGAACGTACTGTTCGTAGGGCGTCGGGCTGTCCGCCGGGAGTTCAAACTCACACTCAACACGCCCGTTGACGGTTGAGAGTGAGACTTCGTTCCGGTAGAACGTCGCACTCCGCTTGTCATAGAGCATACTCCACGACGTGAACTCCGGCTGGCTCACACGCTTCCCCTGTTTCCACCGTTCAACGACGCCTTTCGTCGCTTGGACGGCGCGTCGGATGGCTTCTTGGACGAGGTTCGCGGTGAGTTCAGTTTCTTCCCGCAGCTCCGCGTAGAGTGCGTCTCGCGCAGTTGAGTTTGCCGTAACGCAGTTGGCGTAGGAGTCGTCGTCCCAACAGAATTCAGCGGCACGATTCGCACAGTGAAGGAACTGTCGCGCGGATTCGTGGAGGTCGTCGCGCCGCTCATCGGGAACAATGAGTTTGACCGGCGCAGTTCGACGCACCTCCATATTTCAGATTACTACTAGAGGGTACTTATAATCTCGGGAGTCGGGTAGCTACTGTCGTGCGGTTGCGTCGTCCTTTGTCGGTTTCCTCTCCGACCTACTCGCTCACTCCGCTCGCTCCTTGAGGTCGGAGGCTCCACCTTGTATTATGCTGAGAAGGCCGTACGCGGGACGAAGTGGATAGCGGGGCGGTGTGGGTGGCTGGGCGGTGTAGATGGCGGGGTGGCGGGGCGGAGTGGATGCGGGATGGACCTCGCGCCACGACCCGCGGCTCGGCCTACTCCTCGTCCCGGCTGACGGTGACCTGCGCCTCGGCGATGACGCGGTCGCCCATCTCGTAGCCCGGCTCGTACACCTCGTGAACCGTCCCCTCGGGTTGGTCGCTCTCGACGCGGAGCATCACCTGGTGGCGGGACGGGTCGATCTCGGCTCCCGGGTCGGGCTCGATGGCGTCGACGCCCTCCTCCGCGAGGACCGCGTCGAACTTCTCCAGCGTCGACTCCACGCCGGGACGGACGTCGCTGCCCTCGTCCTGGTCGAGCGCGCGCAGGAGGTCGTTCCGGACCGGCGCGATCCGCTCGACGAGCGCCTCGGAGGCGCGCTCGCGGATCTCCTCCTGCTTGCGCTTCGCGCGCTCCTTGTAGTTCTTGAAGTCGGCGCGGACGCGGGCGACCTTGCTCGTCAGCTCCTCGACCTCCGCGTTCGCGGAGGCGGCCTCCTCGCGGGCCGCCGCCAGCTCCGCCTCCAGCGCCGCGACGTCCTCCGCGAGCGCCGCGTCGTGGTCGGCGACGCGCTCGGCGAGCGATTCGCCGTCGCTCGCCCCGTTCTCGCCGGCCCCGTTGCCCTCGCCGGCCCCGTCGACCCCACCGCTCTCGTCGACCGCGTCGGTCCCGGTGCCGTCGACCGACTCGGCGTCGGCTTCCCCGTTCGGGTCGGCCGCGGTCGGCTCGGCGTCGGCGTCCGTTCCCTCGGGCGACTCGACCTCGACGGCGTCGTCGTCGTTCATACCGGATCGAAGCCGGCGGGCGTGCATAAGCGTTGCAGAACGCGATGGGGACGCTCGTCGTGTGGGCGGCCGCGAGCCGCGGGAGTATTTAAACCCACCACCCCAACACCGGGCGATGACCGCGCCGAACCGGAACACGCTGTGGGCGACCGCCATCGTCGACGAACTCGTCGCGGCCGGCGTCGACAGCGTCGTCGTCTCGCCCGGGAGCCGCTCGACGCCGCTGACGATGGCCGCCGCGCGCCACGGGGACCTCCGGGTCCTCTCGGGGCTCGACGAGCGGTCGGCCGCCTACTTCGCGCTCGGCCGCGCGCGGCGGACCGGCCGCGTCACCCCCCTCGTCTGTACGTCCGGCACCGCCGCCGCCAACTACCACCCCGCCGTGATGGAGGCGAGCAACGCGCGCGTCCCTCTGCTCGCGCTCACCGCCGACCGCCCCCCGGAGCTTCGCGACTCCGGCGCGAACCAGACCGCGGACCAGGAGAAGCTGTACGGCGACGCCGTCCGCTTTTATAAGGACCTCCCGGAGCCGGCGGCGACCGACCGCGCGCTCCGATCGGTTCGAACGACCGTCTCGCGCGCCGTCGCCACCGCGGAGGGCGTCTCGCCCGGCCCCGTCCACCTCAACGTCCCGTTCGAGAAGCCGCTCGAACCGACCCCGGTTCCCGGCGACGTCCCGGCCGACCTCGACCCCGAGGCCGCGCGCGGTCGCGACGGCCCGTACGTCGACGTGACGCGAGGGACGACGGAGCCGGGCGACGACGACCTCCGCGCGCTCGCGGACGCCCTGCGCGCCGACCGCGGGCTGATCGTGGCCGGCCCGGCCGATCCCCCCGGACTCGACCCCGAGGCCGTGACCGCGCTGGCCCACGCCACCGGCTATCCGGTGCTCGCGGACCCGCTGTCGGGAATCCGGTACGGGGGCCACACCCGCGTCGCGCCCGTGATCGGCGCGTACGACGCGTACGTCTCCGCGGCGCTCGCGGACCGCGCTACGCGAGCGGGCGAGGACGGGTCCGGGGCCGCCGGCTCCGACTGGATCAACCCCGACGTCGTCCTCCGGCTGGGCGCGTCGCCCACGTCGAAGCGGCTGCGGAAGTACCTCGCCGCGACGGACGCGGACCAGTACGTCGCCGACCCCGTCGGCCGCTGGCGCGAGGCGGAGTTCGCCGCGACCGACAGCGTCGTGGCCGAACCGAACCGGCTCTGCGCGCGGCTCTCCCGGCTCGTCGCCGGCGGGGGCGACGCCGACTGGCGCGAGCAGTGGACCGCCGCCGACCGGGCCGCCGAGGCGGTTCATGCCGGCGAGCCCGCGGGCGACGCGCCGGGTTTCCACGAGGACGACGATCTCGACTTCCACGATGGCGACGCGCCCGGTTTCCACGAGGGGGACGTCCTCCGCGCCGTCGCCGACGGGCTCCCGGACCCCGCGACGCTGTTCGTCTCCAACTCGATGCCCGTCCGCGACCTGGACCGGTTCGTCCCGCCGTCGACGGCGAACGTCACCGCGCTCGGTAACCGCGGCGTCTCGGGGATCGACGGGATCGTCTCGACAGGCCTCGGGGCCGGGTCGGCGACGACCGACGACCTCACGGTCGTTCTCGGCGACATCGCGCTGTACCACGACACGAACGGCCTGATCGCGATCGACCGGTGTGACGTCGAGGCGACCCTCGTGGTCGTGAACAACGACGGGGGCGGGATCTTCCACGAGCTCCCGATCGAGTCGTACGAGCCCGAGTTCACCGAGCAGTTCAAAACGCCCCACGGGCTCGATTTCGAGCCGATGGCGGCGCTCCACGGACTGGCGTACCGCGCGATCGACGCACGGGGCGGAGCCGGTGCTGAAGACCCGCAAGCGGCGATCGCGGAGGCGTACCGGGCCGCCCGCGAGGCGGACGGGTCGTGCCTGCTCGAGGTCCGGGTCGACGCCGAGTCGAGCCATCGGACCCGCGACCGCCTCCGAGACGCCGTCGAGACCGCGGTTCACGGCGGGGCGCTCGCGGCGGAGCCGGGACGGTGAAGCGCCGCTGGTTCGCCGTGATGGGGACGGCGCTGCTGTGCGGCGTCGGCGTCCTGACCGCGGCGTTCGGCGGCGCGTTCTGGCTGGACCCGCCGTTCGCCCTCCAGGGTGCGCTGCTCGCCGTGGGCGGCGTGGCGTTCGTCGTCGCCGGGCTCGGCGGGTCGCCGTTCGGGCTCGACCCGATCCGGCTGGTCGGGGTGGGCGACGTCTGCGTCGCGGGGATGGTGATCGTCAACGGGGTCACCGCGTTCCGGCTCGGCCCCGCGGCGACCGACCTCGTGTTCGCGGTCGCGCTCGTCACGAGCGGGGTGTTCCTCGCTGTCGTGGGGATCGACTACCTCCGCGGCGGCGTCCACTTCGCCGGGGACGGACTCGAAGACGGGCCGCTGTTCGGGTGAGGAGGGGTGATTCGGCTGGCGGGTGGTCGTTCAAACGATGAGGGGATCGGCCGGGGGCGATCGATCGAGGACGATCACCCAGGGGCGAGCGACCACGGGCGACCGCAACCCCTTTTTCAAGGGACCACGCACGCCGGGACATGGACCTGACCGGAGCCCGCGTGCTGATCACGGGCGGCGCGGGGCTGGTGGGCAGCCACCTCGCGGCCGACCTCGTCGACGACGCGGCCCACGTCCGGGTCGTCGACGACCTCTCGAAGGGCGAGCGCGACCGCGTGCCCGACGGCGTCGAGTTCGTCCGCGCGGACCTCACCGACCCCGACGACGTCGCCGAGGCGGTCACCGCGGACCTCGACGTCGTCTTCCACCTCGCCGCGTACACCGACACCAACTTCGACGACGACCGGACCCTGTTCGAGGAGAACACGGCGATGACGTACAACGTCGCCGAACGGATGCGCGCGGTCGGCGTCACGAACCTCGCGTTCACGTCCTCGTCGGCCGTCTACGGCGAGGCCCCGCGCCCCACACCGGAGGACTACGCCCCGCTCGAGCCGATCTCGATCTACGGCTCCGCGAAGCTCGCCGACGAGGCCCTGCTGTCGACGTTCGGCCACTCGTACGGCTTCACCGTGTGGACCGTCCGGTTCGCGAACATCGTCGGGCCGTACCAGCGGGGCAACGTCGTCCCGGACTTCATCGAGAAGCTGCTCGCGGACCCGACCGAGCTGACGGTCCTCGGCGACGGCCGCCAGGAGAAGTCGTACATGCACGTGACCGACTGCGTCGACGCGCTCCGGCACGTCGTCGAACACGCCGACGGCGACGTGAACACGTACAACCTCGGCACCCGGACGACGACGTCGGTGACGACGATCGCCGACGTCGTGAGCGAGGAGCTCGGCGTCGACCCCACCTACGAGTACACCGGCGGCGACCGCGGCTGGACCGGCGACGTGCCGAAGATGCGGCTGTCGATCGAGAAGCTCGCCGCGCTCGGCTGGGAGCCGACCCTGTCGAGCCACGAGTCCGTCCGCCGCGGCGCGCGGGACCTGATCGCCGACCTCGCGCCCGAACGGCTGGACGGGTAGTCGACGCCGGTCCTCGCGCGGTCACGCCGCCGGCGCGAACCGCGGTCGGTACCGACGGGTGGCGTAGACGATGAGCGGGACGCCGACGAGCGTCGGCCCCAACCAACGGGCGAGCGGCGGCACGGCGGTGAGGTTCACCGTGACCGCCGCCGTCACGGTCGCGATGTACGCCCCGCCCATGAAGCCGATGTGGCGCTCGATCCACGGGGTGCGGTCGGCGAGCGGCGTCCGGAACCGGCGCAGGGTGAAGCCGGCCGCCCCGCCGCCGATGGCCCCGAAGACGGCGAGAACGGGGGCCAGCTCTACCGTGCCGGTCACGGTGCCGTGGACGCCGAGGACCACCATCGCCGCGCCGACGGCGACCATCGTCCCGTGGCCGGCCCAGTCGGCCGGCGTCGGGTCCGTCAGCCGTGCCCGCCGTCGCCGGACCTCCCGGTAGCCGGCGAAGACGAGGTAGCCGCTGAAGACGGCGACCGCGAGCAGGAACGCGCTGTCGATGCGGATCGCCAGCGGGAGTGCGGTCACGACGACGACGGCCATCGAGGCCACGTACGCCCGTCCCGCGGCGTTGTGCCGCGGCCGTCCCTTCGCCGTCGCCATCGCCGCGAGGCCCGCACCGAGCGCGACCACTCCGGCGAGGACGTGGACCGCCAACAGCGGGTCCGCGACCACCGTGTCGACTCCGATCCCGTTCATGTGCGCTCCGACGACCGGGTCCGAGGTAACCGTTGGTCCAACATGTTGGGCCGAGCGGGAGCGCGCCGGTCGGCGGGCTCGGCGGGGACGACGGGGGCTGGCGGCGAAGACGAGGGCAGTGGTGGCGTCGAGGGCGACGAGGGGACGGGGGCGATGGGGGCGACGGGAACCGATCACGCGAAGGGGTTGCGGCGTGAACCGGCGGCCATGATCGCGGCATCGCTACGGATCCGCCTGCCGGCCGACGCCTGGGTCGCGGAGGTGTCCCGGTCGTTTCCCCGGGCGACGTTCCGGCTGCTGACCGGCGTCAGAACCGGTGAGACGGCCGTCGAGCTCGGCGAGATCGTCGCCGACGATCCGCTGGTCGTCTCCCGGGCGGTGGCGACCCACGACGCGGTCCTCACCCACCGGCGGCTGGAGACGACGGCGGACCGGACGCTCGCGAAGTACGAAACGACGGACACCGACCTCTACGAGTTCCTCGAGGAGTCGACGTTCCCGCCGGAGTTCCCGGTCGTCGTCCGGGACGGCTGGTACGAGCTGGACTTCACGGGGACGCGAGAGGAGCTCGACGGCCTCCGGTCCGCGCTCGGTGCGGTCGGGCGCGACTACGAGCTCCGATCGCTCGTCGGGGTCCGCGAGACCGAGGGGCTGCTCACGGACAGACAGCGGGAGACGCTGGAGGCGGGGCTCCGGGAGGGGTACTTCGAGGTCCCGCGCGAATGCAGCCTCGCCGCGCTCGCGGAGACGCTCGGCGTCGACAAGTCGAGCGCCAGCGAGACGCTCCGCCGGGGCGAGCGCCGCGTGCTGACGCGCTACCTCACCGGGGCCTCCGATCCGCGGTCCGGCGACGGCGGGCGGCACCCCTAAGTCGCCGGTTCGCGTACAGGATGGCGTGCAGGTAGTGGGGTACGACGCCGGGACGCCGACCGACGGAAGCGACGGCCATGGCGACGCCGACGACGGTGGAGATGCCGGGGGGAACGCCGACCCCCTTGCGGGCGGCCTCTACGTCGCGTCCGGCGGCGACGTCGAGTACGTCGACGCGAGCCCGGGGACCGAGCTCGCGTTCGGGCTCGGCGAGCGGCGCTGTGCGGGGACGGTCCACGAGGGGGGCCACGTCGCCTGCGACGCGCCCGACGCGCCGTACTGTGAGGCCCACGGGAGCGTCTGGGTCTGTGCGCGCTGTACGGGGACGTGCCTGAAAGACGAGATGGACTGCCACGAGTCGCACGCGCTGTACCTCGCGGCGTTCGCCCCGGACGTGTTCAAGGTGGGCGTGACCCGCGAGTGGCGGCTCGAGACGCGGCTCCGCGAACAGGGGGCCGACCGGGCCGCCCACGTCCGGACGTTCCCCGACGGGCGCGTCGCCCGCGAGGTGGAGGCCGAACTGGCTGCCGGCGGCGACGCCCTCGTCGACCGCGTCCGCGTCCCGACGAAGCTCGCCGGGCTGCACCGGCGCGTCGACGCGGCCGGG
Source organism: Halorubrum sp. JWXQ-INN 858 (assembly GCF_009806985.1). Lineage (GTDB taxonomy): Archaea > Halobacteriota > Halobacteria > Halobacteriales > Haloferacaceae > Halorubrum. The sequence continues at coordinate 41,440 of NZ_WUAX01000008.1, forward strand.
TGGGAGGCCCTCCGCGACCGGTTCGACCCGATCGAGACGTTCGCGTTCGGGTACGGGCTCGACCTCACGGACCGCCCCGTCACGGAGACGATGGCGGCGGGGACGGTTCGGGGGTGGAAGGGCCGCGTGTTGGTGCTCGACCGCGGCGGCTCGACGTACGCCGTCGACGCGCGCGACCTGGTCGGGTACGAGATCGTCGATGAGGTGCCCGACCGCGAGCTCCAGTCGAGCCTGGGCGCGTTCGGCTGAGCGCACCGGGAGTGGGCCGCGTGACTCGATCGAGGGTGCGAACCGGTCCGCCGTCGTCGTTTGTTATTATTCGAGTAAAAATCGATACGTGCTTTGTCGGCGCCGTCTAACCGGAGGTATGGAGTACGAGATCGGACCGAGCGAGTCGGTGAGTACCGCGGTCGTCTGTGCCGTGAGCGCTGTGGTGGGTCGTGAACCGCTCGCTATGCCACCACTCGCACACGTTCTTCACCCGGATGCGCTGGACACGCTCTTCGGCGCGCGACCCAACGGAGCGGCGCGAACCGGCGGGCGGCTTACGTTCGTGTATTGTAACTGTCGAATAACCGTCGACAACGGCGAGTACCTAACCATCCAACCGCTCGAGCCCGACCTCGAAACCGTTACCGAACGGGAGCCCGGTTGTACCCCCTCGCATTGATGAGTGGGTTGCGTGGCCTCCGTGAGTTCACTGCGCGGGGTCACTGGCGGTCAACAGCCCCTGCGCCATGAGCCGGCGGGAGATCACGACGAGACCGTTCCCGAACCCTTCGCCGAAGATCGCCTGCTCCTCCTTGGAGTCGGGCATGATCGAACTCACGAGGATCGTCGATCGATCGACCAGCAGCAGTCGACCGATCGCCGTGTCGTCCTCCGCCGTGTCCTCGCCGTGTAACCACTCGAGCCCGGAGGTGAACGTCGTCGCGGCCGGAACGGCCGATCGGACCCGTTCCTCGAGGGACGGCGTCAGCGCGCCGACGATCAGCTCGATACCGCTGCTGACGTCGTTGAGGGTGTCGACGAGGTCCTCGGTCAGCAGCGACTCGTCGCCGAGCACTAACACGACCTCGTCGGACGCCCCCTTTATGAGCTTCTCCGTCCGGTTTTCGATCGCGTCCCGACCGGTTATCGCCCACACCTGCTGGACGGCGGACCCATCGTCCTCCTCGACGATCTCGACCGAGTCGAGGGCGTCGTGAAGTCGTTCGACGCGGGCCTCGTACTGCCCGCGGAGCGTTTCGGTCGCCTCCTGTAGCGGAACCGCTCGGAACCGCTGTGGGCTCGAGTGCTGCACTTCGACGAGCCCCTGTGCCTCGAGCACGCGGACCGCATCGTACACGCGCGTCCGGGGAACTTCGGTCATCTCGCTGAGTTGTTTCGCGGTACCCGTCCTGAGGCGAGCCAAACCGACGAAGCAGCGCGCCTCGTATTCTTTCAAGCCGAGTTGCTGGAGGACTTCGATCGCCTCCTCCAGGTTGTCTGTCGTATCCATGTGTCCCAACCTCCCGGTCTACACCGGGACCTCATTGATAGTTGTCTCCCAGGATGGATAGGTGTTGTCACTTTTAATATGACATCATCCGCCGTCGGTCCGAATTCCGTCCGTGTGACGCGCACTGAACGAACCGGTTGTAGTTATCACAGTGACAACGTCAGATAGTGACGTATCGCGTCCCTCAATGGCCGGGGAATATCTGTTACTCGGTTAATCACAAAAGTATTTACAAGAGTAGGGGCTCAAGACAACAGTGCCACACAGTCCAGCACCGTGTCCCAACCACTTTGCTACTGTGTGTCACTCCGGCCACTCGGCGTGGTCGGGTTTCAACCGATATAAACGACCATCTCGATGAGCGACGATCCAACCACGGAGCCCCGGGACGCAGCGATCGAGCAACTCGAACGGTTCGGGTTGAGTGCCTACGCCGCGCGGACGTTCGTCGCGCTCGCGAGCCTCGGATCGGGCACGGCGAAGGACGTGAGCGAGGTCTCGGAGGTGCCTCGGACGCGCGTCTACGACGCCATCGACGAACTCCACGAACGAGGGATCGTCGACGTCCAGCAGTCGTCACCCAAACGGTTTTGGGCCATTTCGGCGGAAACCGCCAGTCGCACGTTCGAACACGAGCTCCGGAACCGGACGGCCATCCTCCGGACGGCACTGAACGAACTCGAACCCGTCGAGCGCCAGGAGGAACAAGGAGGCGTCTGGACGGTCGGCGGACAGGCGGCGATCACCACCCGAGTCGTGGAGTTCTTCGAGAGCGCCGAGGAGGAGATCGTCTACATGACCGTCGAGGACCTCCTCACGGAGGACCTGCTCGACGGATTGAGCGAGGCCGCAGCCCGTGACGTCTCGATCAGGCTCGGCGGGATCTCCGAGGACGTCCAGGATCGCGTGGAGGACGCCGTCCCTGAGGCGGAAACGTTCGACTCGCTGTGGGTCTGGTCGGACACGCCGGCGGGCCGGCTCATGATGGTCGACGGGCGGAAAACGCTCGTCAGCGCGCTCGTCAACGGCGAGGACGCGAGTCCGACCGATCCGAGATCGGAGACCGCCATCTGGGGCGAGGGAGCGACGAACAGCCTGGTCGTGGTCCTCAAGGCGATCTTCACCTGGCGACTCGACGCGGCCGAGCCGAACTGACCGAGAACACGAGACAACGTGCCAATCGCCGCGTGTACATGATTCAATACATCCAACCGTTCCAACGCCTACACCAGGAGAGTCGTTCGTGACTCCGTCGGAGCAGCCAACCGATGAGGGACCGGGGCCTGAGAGGGACGGCACCGTCCGAGCGGAGTTCGACTGGTCCGCAGTGTCGCCGAGCACGGCGGTCGTCCAGACGGTCGCGATCGCGTCGAACCGCGAGCCGGCGGCGATGGAGCCGCTCTACGAGGTAGTCGACGCTGACGCGGTCGATACGCTTATCGGATCGACTGACACAGGCCCCGCTGAAAAGGAGGTCGTGGTCTCGTTCGCGTACGTCGGCTGCGATGTGACGGTTCACGGAGACGGCGTCGTCGCCGTTCGTCCGATCGGAGACTGACCGGAGTCCGACCAGAGCGAGTCCGACCGGAATTGAGTCATTATTCGTGCGTGGGCTGTGACCGCTCGGAACGTCGCGTCACGTCTCCGTCGACGGGGCTCGATACGAGAGGAGGGCTCGATACGAGAGGAGGTAGCGATCGGGTGCCCTCACAGCCAGTCGTCGGGAAGGGTCTCGCGGTTCTCCTCCAACAACACGAGCAGCGGCCGGACATCGTCGAAGTTGGGCCCTTTATGCACCTCGTCCTCGTCGCGATCCCACTCGATGAGCCCGTAGTCAGCGAGCTTCGGAAGGTGTCCGTGGTGCAGGAGCACGGCCCCTCCGTCTACGTCGGTGGTTTCCAGCGCTCCGGTCAGGGAGCCGCCGGGTGAGTCGGTGGTCGCTTCGGAAGCGCCCGGAGGGGATGCGGACAGCTGGTCGACGGCTTGCGGGTTGTGATCCAGGAGGTTCACCAGTACTCGACGACGGTGAACGTCCGAGAACGCGTCAAAGAGACCGTCCGTTGAAGGCGAAGATAGCTGTTCTCCCATGGACGGTGGTGGGGCCCAAGGGTGGTAAACGAGGACGGTTTTGACGGAATATTTTTTTTTTGATTAATAGAATGACAACGGGAGCCAAACGCGCGACCTGATCCTTCCGAAATGTCGAACCGGGTTCAGACGGGCTCGAACCGGTGGCACACGACCTCGGCCCCGTCGTCCCACTCGAAGTTCCCGCCGTGGACCCGGACCATCCGCTCCTTATACGCCTCGAGCGATGCCGAGCCCTCGCGGCGGGCGTCCTCGTCGGTCAGGTCGCCGAGGGTCCGCTCGGTCACCTCGGTCAGCTCGAAGGTCACGCCGTCGACGACGAACGTGTCGCCCGGCTCGCCGTAGCGGTTCCCTCGATGGAGCTGGGTGACGTCGCCGTCGACGGCCGCCCGTTTCACGCGATCGTTCGGCAGCAGGTCCGCCGGGTCGAACTCGGACATACCCGCCCTTGGGGGCGGCGACACTTATGAGTCGGGTCGAGGGAGGGGAGTCGGTGGCCGGTCACTTATAAACACGACCGCGTCGGCGACGGTCTCCGTTCAGCGGTCGATGACGGTCTCCGTTCAGCGGTCGACGACGGTCGATTGCGGATCTCGAAACGGCGCGGCGCGGCCGATCCACGTGGTTGCACACCGTCACGCGGGCGTGAGCCGAGGGATTCAAGAGTGTTCCCCGCGCCCTCTCTGACGATGCGTCAGGACCACCTCATCACCGCGACACAGCTCTCGCGGGATGACATCGAGGCGGTGCTCGACCGGGCGCGCGAGGTCGCCGCCGACCCCGCGGCGTACATGGACCGACACGCGGGGGCGGTGCTCGCGCTCTGTTTCTTCGAGCCGAGCACGCGCACGAAGATGAGCTTCGACACCGCCGCCAAGCGGATCGGAGCCGACACGATCGATATGGGCGGCGTCGAGTCGTCGTCGGTGAAGAAGGGCGAGTCGCTCGCGGACACCGTCCGCGTCATCGAGGGGTACGCGGACGCCATCGTCCTGCGACACCCCAGCGAGGGCGCGGCGACGCTGGCCGCGGAGTTCGTCGACGTCCCCGTCGTCAACGCGGGCGACGGGGCAGGCCAACACCCCTCACAGACCCTCCTCGACCTCCACACGATCCGCGAGGACCACGGGCTCGACGACCTCACGATCGGGATCATGGGCGACCTGAAGTACGGGCGGACGGTCCATTCGCTCGCGGCGGCGCTCACGAACTTCGACGTCAGACAGCACTTCATCAGCCCGGAGTCGCTCCGGCTCCCGCGCTCGGTCCGGTTCGACCTCCACGAGACGGGCGCGCAGGTGCGTGAACACACCGACCTCGAGGAAGTGCTCCCCGAACTCGACGTGCTGTACGTCACCCGGATCCAGAAGGAGCGGTTCCCCGACGAGAACGAGTACCACCGCGTCGCCGGCGAATATCGGATCGACGCCGACACCCTCGAGGACGGCAAGGAGGACCTCACCGTCATGCACCCGCTGCCGCGCGTCGACGAGATCGCGGCCGACGTCGACGCGACCGATCACGCGCGCTACTTCGAACAGGCACACAACGGCGTCCCGGTCCGCATGGCTCTGCTCGACACCCTGCTCGGCGACGACGAGGGGACGGAGGTGGACCGATGAGCGAACACGAGCTCCGCGTCTCGAAGATCCGGAACGGCACCGTCATCGACCACGTCGAGGGCGGGCAGGCGCTGAACGTCCTCGCGATCCTCGGGATCGACGGCTCCGAGGGGCTCGGCGTCTCCATCGGAATGAACGTCCCGTCCGACCGGCTCGGCCGGAAGGACGTCGTCAAGGTCGAGGGGCGGGAGCTGTCGCAGTCGGAGGTCGACGTGCTCTCGCTCATCGCGCCGGAGGCGACGATCAACATCATCCGCGACTTCGAGGTCGTCGAGAAGAACCGCGTCACCCGCCCGAACCGGGTGACCGGCGTGCTGTCGTGTCCGAACCGCAACTGCATCACGAACGCCGACGAGCCCGTCGAGACGAGCTTCGAGGTGGTCGCCGACGGGGTCCGGTGTGACTACTGTTCGACGATCATCCGCGACCACCTCGCCGACCACATCGGCGTGTGAGCGCGGCCGAGTCGGCGCGCCGGTCGGCTCCGGGACCCGTCCGCGGGCGGTAGTTTTTAGCCGCCCCCGTACCCATGATCGGGTATGAGCACGAAAGTAAAGCTCGTCCTCGCCCTGTCGCTCGTCGTCCTCGCGTACTTCCTCTTCGCCGGGGACAAGGAACCGATCGAAGTCGAGTAGTCGAACGATCGAGTGGGCGAACGGCCGAGTAGCCGGATCGCCCCCACGACCGCGGGCACCGATGCCCGCCCTTTTACCTCCCCATCCCCGTAGACGGTGGTATGTACGGGGTCGTCACGCGGAACGCCGACGAGGTCGACATGGACCCGTTCGACCTCGGCTGCTACGAGGTGAAGGACGTGACCGGGCGGGCGGCCGCGCCGCTCGGGAACGCCGTGAACATGGTGTCGTGTTTCGGCGACAACGCCGCCGCGAGCGAGAACCCGGAGCTGGTGCCCGTCGACGAGCGGGGCGAGCCCGCGACGCGCGACCGCGACTACTTCGACTGGGCGTACGTCTGCCCGACGCACCCGGAGTACCGCGAGGGGCTCCTCGAGATCGTCTCCGACTGTGCCGCCGAGAGCGACGACGTCCGGCTCGACGACGTCGGCTTCCCGCGCGAGGGGTTCTGTCGCTGCGACCGCTGTGAGCGGCTGTTCGCCGCGAGCGACCACGAGGAGTGGGCCGACTGGCGCGCCGCGGTCATCACCGACTTCGTCGCGGAGGCGGCAGCGCGGGTCCCCGGCCGCACCCTCCTCACGCTGTACCCCGACCCGTATCCGGACCACCTCTACGAGCGCGCGGGGCTCGACCTCGACGCGCTGGCGGCGCACGTCGACGAGTTCGTCGTTCCCGTGTACGACCTCCACTACGCGACGACCTACTGGCTCGAATCCATCGCCCGCGGCTTCCGCTCGCGGCTCGGCGGTGACTACGACGTCCACGGCGCGCCGCCGGAGACGCCGTTCTCGATCGAACTGTACGCGGTCGACGTCGAGGTCGACGACCTGATCCACGCGACCGAGGTCGCCGAGACGTACGCGAAGGACGTGCTCTTCGGCTACGACGCCAACAACGCGGCCGCCGCGCTCCGCCGGAAGGCGGCCGACGCCCGCGAGGGCGTCGAGCACCGCCCCGAGTAACCGGCTCGTGTCCGAATGACGGGCTGGCGTTCGAGTGACCGGCTCGTGTCCGAATGACCGGCGTTCTCCCGAACGATCGTCGATCCCCCGCGCGGAGGATCGACGACCTCTCGAAACGGCGGCCGCACAACAGCCACCGCGTAACGACCACTGCACGAGCAGGGCGGACGAGAACGAGGGTTTATCAGTCGGCGCGGCCGACGGTCACTCGACCGGCCGCCGGTGCCCGACACACTGCTCGTCCCGCGTTCGACTCGGGGCGGTCACCTTTCAACGTCGACACCGTAGCGGCGGTCGCTCAACAGCCGTGAGCCGACGGCTCGTCGGGCGACCACGCCCGGCCGACGGGTCCTCGGACGGCCGTCGGCGGGGCCGTGTCAGTGGACCGTCCGGTCGTCGCTCGTGTCGATCGCCTCGATCGGGTCGGCGTTGCCGAAGTCGGGGGTCGGCCCGTCGCCCGGGGCGGCCCACTCGACGGCGTTCCGGAGGACCTGACGGACGTCGTCGTCGTGGTAGACGGGGTACGTCTCGTGGCCGGGTCGGAAGTAGAACACGCTGCCGTTCCCCCGGCGGTAACAGCAGCCGGAGCGGAACACCTCGCCGCCGGCGAACCAGGAGTTGAACACGAGCGCGTCCGGCTGCGGGACGTCGAACCGCTCGCCGTACATCTCGGTCTCCTCGAGCTCGATGTACTCGCCGATTCCGTCGGCGATCGGGTGGCCGGGCTCGACGACCCACAGCCGCTCCGTTTCGGCGGCCTCGCGCCACTTGAGCGAGCAGCTCGTGCCCATGAGCTTCTTAAATATCTTCGAGTAGTGGCCGGAGTGGAGGACGAGCAAGCCCATCCCCTCCAGCACGCGCTCGTGAACGCGCTCGACGACCTCGTCGCGCACCTCGTCGTGGGCGGCGTGGCCCCACCACGTGAGCACGTCGGTGTCGGCCAGCACCTCCTCGGTGAGCCCGTGTTCGGGCCCCTCGTCGAGGGTGGCGGTCCGGACCTCGTGGCCGGCGTCCTCGAAGACCTCGGCGAGGACCTCGTGAATGCCGTCGGGGTAGATCTCCGCGACGACGTCGCTCTCCCGCTCGTGACGGAACTCGTTCCAAACGGTTACTCGAACCATAGTGAACGTGTCACGGGGAGCGACTTGTAGCCTGCCATCCGGATCGCGCCGACCCGGGCGGGACGTTGATTGTGATCCGGCCCCGAGCGACGGTATGAACGCGCACGACGCGGCGGCGACGGAGGAGCCACCGGACCGGCGGTTCGACGGGCCGTGGCTCCGCGTGCTCGCCGCTGCGCTCGTCGGGTGGGCGGCCCTCTACGCGCTGGACCGGTTCCTGCTAGAGGCCGCCACGCCGGCCGGCGCGATCGTCGGGTTCGGTCACGCGTACGTCCTCGCGCCGCTCGTCGCGGCCGCGGTGCTGCTCGACGCGCTGTCGCTCCGCGAGCAGGGGCTCGTCGACCTCGGCGTCTTCACGTGGCTGTACGCGCTCATCGCACTGGTTGCGCCCCCGATAGCGGTCGTTCATTACACGCACCGAGAGTGGCTGAAGCCGGGCGATCCCGACCTCCTCGAGGGGCCGTGAGCGGGATCGGCCGCCCCCGGCGCCCCGACCCGCGCCCCGACCCGCGCCCGGATCCAGACGGCTACGTCTCGAGCACCTCGACGAGGTTCCCCTCCGGGTCCCGGACGAAGCAGATCCGCGTCCCGCTCTCTGTCGTTCGCGGCGCGCTGAGCGTCACCACGTCGTCGTCGAGCCCCGCGTGGAAGGCGTCGAGGTCGTCGACGGCGAACCCGACGTGGACTGCGCCCGGTTCGTTGAGGGCGGCGTCGGCGCGTGCGTCGGCCGCGGGGTCGTACTCGACGAGCTCGACCCGCACCCCGTCCGCGTCGAGGTGTGTGAAGCTCCCGGTCGCGCCGGGGACCGCGACGGCGTCGGCGAACGCGTCCCCCGAGACGGAGAACTCGGCGACGACGTCGAGCCCGAGCGTCCCGGCGTAGAAGTCGACCGCGCGGTCCAAGTCGGCGACGGTGATCCCGACGTGATGGGCGGAGAGATCGGTCATCGTCGGCGGTGAGTGCGCCCGGCACATAAAGCTCCGCAGAGTCCCCCAAAAGCTCCAAGAGTCCCGAAGCCTCGAAGCATCCCGAAGCCTCGCAGAACCCCGAAGCCTCGCAGAACCCCGAAGCCTCGCAGAACCCGCCTCCTCCGACCGAAACGTCCATCCGACGGGGAGACGAGACGACGGTATGTACGTCGTCGTCAACGCCGCCGCGAGCGTCGACGGGAAGCTCTCCACCCGTCGCCGGGAGCAGCTCCGGATCTCCGGGCCCGAGGACTTCGACCGGATGGACCGGATCCGCGCCGCGGCCGACGCGGTGCTGGTCGGCGTCGGGACCGTCCTCGCGGACGATCCCGGCCTGACGATCAAAGAGGAGGACCGCCGCGTCGGACGGCTCACGAACGGACGGCCCGGGAACCCCGCCCGCGTCGTCGCGGACTCGACCGGGCGGACGCCGACCGACGCCCGGATACTCGACGACGAGGCGACGACGTACCTCCTCGTGGCGGCGGCGACGCCGACGGACCGTCGCGAGGCGTTGCGGGCCGCGGGCGCGGAGGTGATCGTCGCCGGAGAGGAACGGGTCGACCTCGCCGAGGGGTTCGCCGCGCTCGCGGACCGCGGCGTCGACCGGCTGATGGTCGAGGGGGGCGGCGAGCTGATCGCGTCGTGTTTCGACGCGGGGCTCGTCGACGAGCTGCAGCTGTATGTCGGATCGCTCGTGGTCGGCGGCCGCGACGCCCCGACGCTGGCCGACGGCGACGGGTTCGTCGACGCGTTCCCCCGACTGGAGCTGACGGGGACCGAGCGACTCGACGACGGGATCGTCCTCTCGTACGACGTCCTCGACGGGCGGCGGTAGGCCGGTCTCGGCGAATCGCGCTGGGGGTCCGGTTTCGGCGGTCGTGATGAGCGGTCGGCGGCGTCTGACGGCCGCGGATCGGGTTCCGCATCCCCGGGGTTCAAGCGACTCCCCTCCCGATCAGAACCATGAGGAACGATAACGCACTTCGAGAGGCGGTAGAGCGGGACGAGCCGGTGTTCGGGGCGGCCGCGGCGACGTGTTCGCCGGCGGTGATCGAGACGCTCGGCGACGTCGGGATGGACTTCGTCTGGGTCGACCTCGAACACGGCGGGCCGAGCCCGAACGACACCGAGGCGCTGGAAGGGCTCGCCCGCGCCGCCGCGGTCGCCGACACGGAGCTCCTCGTTCGGCTGCCCTCACCCGATCCTCACGTCATCCGGAAGGTCCTCGATACGGGCGTCCGAACGATCCTCATCAGCCGGGTCGACACCGCGGCCGAGGCCCGACGGGCGGTCGACGCCGCGCGGTTCGTCCACGAGGGCGAGCCGGGGCAGCGTGGGATCGGGGTCGGTCGCGCGAGCGGCTGGGGAGCCCGCCTCGACGGCGACTTCGTGGCGGCCGAAGACGAGTCGGTCCTCGTCGGCGCGATGATCGAGACCCGATCCGCCGTGGAGAACGCCTCGGAGATCCTGTCGGTCCCCGGACTCGGCTTCGTCTTCCTCGGGCCGGCTGACCTCTCCGTCTCTCTCGGCCGCCCGATGGAGACCGCCGCGGAGGAGGTCCGCGACGCCATCGAGCGGGTCGAACGCGCCGCCGAGGGCTCACCGGTCGCGCTGGGCGGGATCCGAAACGACCCCGCCGACGTCGAGGCCGCGATCGACGAGGGGTACCGGATCCTACGGGTGGGGGGCGACGTCGGGGCGATACGAACCACGCTGTCCGCGCGGCTGGCGGCGATCGAGGATCAGCGATAAGCGGTCGCCCGGGAACGACACCTTCCGAGCGGGAAGAGCGAAAACGCGGCGGGAGCGAGGGACCGACTACTCGTCGCCCTGGGCGTCGACGATCACGACCTCGCCGTCCTCGACCGTGACGTTGATGAGCGTTTTCACGTTGTAGTCGGTGTCGTCGAGCTCGTTCTCGCCCGCCTTCTTGATCACGGCGACGACGTCGACGACGTCCGCGCCGATCTCGCCGGTGAGCGCGTCGAGGATCGCCTTCATCGTGCCGCCCGTCGAGAGCACGTCGTCGAGCACGAGCACGCGGTCGCCCTCCTCGACGTCGTTGATGTACATCTCGGACTCGGAGTAGCCCGTCTCCTGGAACAGCGGGACCTCGCCCTCGAGGCCGTACTGGCGCTTTCGGATGACGACGAGCGGGATGTCGGTCATCAGCGAGAGCGCGGTCGAGATGTGGATCCCCATCGCCGCGGGAGTGACGATCTTGTCGACGTTCTCGAGTTCGGCCTTCCGGATGATCCGGATGACGATCTCCCGGAGCAGCTCGGGTTCCAGCATGGGAACGCCGTCGCTGATCGGGTGGACGAAGTACTGGTACTCGCCTTTCTCGATGATCGGCGCGTCGAGGAGCGACTGCCGCAACTGGTCCATGTCGCCGGTACTCGGTGCGCTTAATAAAGGGTGGCGGTTGCGGGCGGTCGTGCGCCCGGGTGTCACTCGAACGCCGGCTCCCGCTTCTCGAGGAACGCGGCCATCCCTTCACGCTGGTCGTGGGTGCCGAACAGCCCCGACCAGAGCCGCTTCTCGTAGTCGAGCCCGACGGTCTGGGAGCCGTCGTGGACCGCGTTGAGCGCCTCCTTCGCGCCCCGGAGCGCGAACGCCGGCTTCGCCGCCAGCTCCGCGGCCATCCGCGCGACGTGGTCGTCGAGCTCCGCGTCGGGGACGACCTCCCCGACGAGCCCGATCGCGGCCGCCTCGCTCGCGTCGAGCCGCTCGCCGAAGAAGACGAGCCGCCGCGCCGTCTCGTCGCCCACGAGCCGCGAGAGCCGTTGGGTGCCGCCCCAGCCGGGAACCAGCCCGATGTCGATCTCGGTCTGGCCGAGGACCGCGCCCTCGGCGGCGACCCGGAGGTCACACGCGAGCGCGAACTCACAGCCCCCGCCGAAGGCGTAGCCGTTGATGGCGGCGATCGCCGGCGCGGGGAACGTCTCGATCGCGTCGACGACGCGGTGGCCCAGCTCCGCGTACGCCTGCGCCTCCGGCGTCGTCAGGTCGGTCATATACGAGACGTCCGCGCCGGCGATGAACGCGTCCTCGCCCGCGCCCGTCAGCACGAGCGCGCGGACCTCGGCGGCCGCCGCGGCGTCGAGCGCCTCGGCGACCGCCTCGAGCGCGTCGACGGTGAGCGTGTTGAGCCGCTCGGGGCGGTCGATCGTCAGCGTCGCGACGTCCTCGTCGATCTCCAGCGTGACCGTGTCCCACTCCATGTCCGGCGTGTCACCGGGGGGCGTGAAAACTGTTCGTGCGGAAAATCCACTTACCGTCGTCGTGAGACGGCCGTGGCCGTTTTTAAGTGAACGTCCGCACCGATCGGGGTCGGTTGCGATCGATCTCAATCGATTGTAATCGATCGCGGTCACTTATCAGTGATCGTCGCGCGCTCCCGGGATCGCGACCGCCCCGGAGCCGGTCAGACCTCCTCGCGGGCCTCGATCCCGGTGTAGATGAACCACGCGACGGCGTACACCCCGACGAACAGGAGGTAGCCGAAGACGAGCCCCACGAGCTGACGGTCCCCGAGGCCGTCGGGAAGCGTCGCGGAGAGGACGGCGAGCGCGACGACGAAGACGACCAGCGAGAACAGCCCGGAGAGCGCATACACGCCCAGATCGGAGGTGAGTCGTTGACGCACGGCACCCGATAGGCGATCTGGACTTAAAAACCCCCGTCGGAGCGATCGGTGGGATCGGCGGGATCTGCCCGATGGTCGTCGTCCGCTTCCGGGCCGTCCCGCCGATCGTACGCCCCGTGTCGGCGGAGGACGCCGGCGCGCCGGAGGACCGCCGGGGTCCGACAGACGCCGGACTCGCCGGCCGCCTGCGCGACGGCGCAGTTGTTGCAGTTCTCACAGACGGCCGCCACGCCGGGGTCGACGTCGTCGCCGAGCAGGCGGGCCGGGAGCTCGGGCTCCGCATAAAAGGGCCGGGCCATCCCGACGAGGTCGGCGTCCCCGGCGAGCGCGTCGTCGAGCGTCGCGCGGTCGCGGAGGCCGCCCTCACACGCCACCGGGACGTCGACGCGGTCGCGGACGCGCCGACAGAGGTCGCGGTTCCAGCCGGGCTCGAAGTCGTACGCGAACGACTCGACCCAGTTGCCGGCGGCGACGGCGGCGGCCCGCGGGAGCGACCCGAACGCCTCGCGGAACCCCGGGCGGAACCGCGCGTCGCGCCAGGCGGCCGCCGGGAACTCGCCGCGGACGACGCTCATGTCCCAGAAGACGCTCGTCCGGACCGGCACGACCGCGTCGTAGCCCGCCGCCGCGAGCCGCTCGCACACCCGGACCGCGTCGTCGTCGCCGAGGTGGGGACCGATTCCGGGGAGCGTCGGCCGCTCGGAGGGCACCTTCGTCAGGAGCGGGACGTCGCCGGCGCGATCGCGGACCGCCTCGGCGACGCGTTCAAGGAAGGCGACGCCCGCGCCCACGTCGGGGTCGATCCCGTACCGGTCGTCGCGCCGGTTGTAGAACGGCGAGAGGAACTGCTGGACGATCCCCATGTTCGCGCCGGCGACGTGGACGGCGTCGTAGCCGGCGTCGACCGCGCGGGCGGCGGCCCGACCGAAGTCGTCGGCGAGCGCATCGACCTCGGCGGTCGTCAACACGCGAGCCGAGAGGTCGAGGAAGCCGAGCCGGTCGAGGATCCGCAGGACGCGCGGGGGACGGGACACCGCCAGCTGCTCGAGGTCGGGGTTCGCCCCCCGGTAGCCGGCGTGCCAGACCTCCATCGAGCGGAGCCCGCCGTGTTCGAGCTGGATCGCGATCCGGGAGTCGTGCGCGTGGACCGCGTCGGTGAGCCGTGCGAGGTCGGCGACGAACGCGGGGTCGTGAACGCGCGTCATCCCGGGCGCGGCACAGCCGCCCTCCCCGCGGACGATCGTCGCGCCCTGGTGGATCAGCCCGACGCCGGCGGCCGCGGCGGGCTCGAGATCGGCGATCAGCCGGTCGACGGCGTCGTCACCGTTCCCGGCGCACTCGAGCAGCGGGGCACGATACAGCCGGTTCCGGAGGCGCAGCCCGCCGAGGTCGACCGGGTCATCGAGCGCGGGCGGGCCGGCGGACGTCATCGCTCCTCGAAGGCCTCCTCGTCGACCGTCGTCCGGCGGACGTGGTCGGAGCGGCTCGTCTCGAACACGGTGTCCTCGTCGATGTCCCCCTTGTCGACCAGGTCGCGGACGAGGTCGGGGTCGAACGACTCGGCCGCCCGCGGGTCGATCCCCGCCTCGAACAGTGCACGCCGGACCGTCTCCTCGCTCCGGAGCGAGCGCCGCGTCGACATCGACCGGCCGATGCTTCCGAGCTCGCCCTCGATTTCCATCTCCTCGTCGATCCGGTCGATGATCGCGGTCCGGACGTCGCTCCGGACGGTCCCCGCCTCGCTCGCGAGCACGGAGAAGGCGACGAAGAGGTCCGCCAACGCCGGCGTCTCGAGGTCCTCGAGGTCCTCGACCCCCGCGGAGCGGTCGCGGGCGACCTCGACCGCTCGGAACACCGGCTCCGGATCGATGGCGTGCGACCTCGGTTCCTCGCCGTCAGCCGTGTCGTCACCCGTCCCGTCGCCCGTGTCGTCACTCGTCCCGCCGGCCGTGTCGTCGCCGGCAGTATCGTCGCCGGCACCATCGTCGCCCCGTTCCTCCCCATCGCCGTCGCGCATCGCCGAGAGGAAGTCGCCGGGACCGTCGTACTGGAGCCGGGCCCAGTCGTGTTCGGGCCCCTCGGTTCCGTTCACGTGGGCGGCGACGAGCGACGGGACGTCGCTGAACCCGCAGTCCGGTGCGGGACATCGCGTGGGTCGTAGTGTCATACCCGTCCGTTGGGCGCCACGGGATTTGACGGTTCGCCCGCCCGGGTCGTCGGGGCGTTTAACCGGACGTGTCCCGTCGAACGCGTATGAAGCGCACCCGACGCGAGGTGCTCGGCCTGGGCGCGACGATGGGGGCGATCGCGGCGACGGCGGGCTGTCTCGCGCCGACGAACGACGACGGGCGGGTCGGCGTCGACGGGGGGAACCCCACGGCCGCCGCGGCGGAATCGACAGAGCCGGCGGAACCGGCGGACGCGCCGCGCGTCGAGTCGAACGCGGGCTATACCGAAGTGTACGAGGCCGTCTCCCCGTCCGTCGCGCGGGTACAGACGTACCGCGACGGAGCGGTCGGCGGGCTCTTCGGCGACGACGGGGACGGCGGCGACGGCGGCGGCGAGGCCGGACAGGGCTCCGGCTTCCGGTACGCCGAGGACTACCTCGTCACGAACGATCACGTCCTCGCGGACGCGGACACGGTCCGGGTGCAGGCGTCCGACGGAACGTGGCTCGACGCGTCGGTGGTCGGCCGCGACCCGTACAGCGACCTCGCGGTCGTGGAGACGGCCGGGAGCCTCCCCGGCGGGCCGCTCGCGCTCGCCGAGGCGGTCCCGGCGACGGGAACCGAGGTGCTCGTCGTGGGGTCCCCGCTCGGGTTGGAAGGGACGGCGACACAGGGGATCGTCAGCGGGCGCAACCGGACGATCCCCGCGACCGTCACGGAGGCCGGGCGGTTCTCCATCGCCGACGCGGTCCAGACGGACGCGGCGTTGAACCCCGGCAATAGCGGCGGGCCGATCGTCACGCTCGACGGGGACGTGATCGGGGTCGCGACCGCGACGCGCGGCGAGAACGTCGGCTTCGGCGTCTCCGCCCGGCTCGTCGGCGAGGTCGTTCCCGAACTGATCGGGTCCGGCGGGTACGACCACTCGTACATGGGCGTGAGCGTGCTGCCGGTCGAGCCCCTGCTCGCGACGGCGAACGACCTCCCGGAGGCGCGCGGCGTGTACGTGGCCGACGTCGCCGACGGGGGCCCGGCCGACGGAGTCCTTCGGGGGGCCGACGGCGAGACGTCCGTCGAGGGCGCGACCGTGCCCGTCGGCGGCGACACCGTCGTCGCGCTCGACGAGACGCCCGTCGAGGCCAACGCCGACCTCTCGCGGTTCCTCGCGCTGGAGACGCGCCCGGGGGACGTCATCGAGGTGACCGTCAGACGCGACGGCGAAACGAGGACCGTCGACCTGACGCTCGGGTCGCGGCCCGACCCCTGATCGCGAGACGGTCGCGTTCCGTGGATCACGTGGGTTCTCCTAGCTTCCCGTGGCTCCCGCGGCTCCCGCGGACTGCAACCCCTAAATCCCCCCGGCGACAGGTAGGGGTATGAACGGAAACCGGTTCGGTCGCCTCTTTCAGGTGACCACCTACGGCGAGAGCCACGGCGAGGCGATGGGCGTCACCGTCTCGGGCGTGCCGGCGGGCGTCGAACTCGACGAGGACGCGATCCAAGCACAGCTCGACCGGCGGAAGCCCGGCCAGTCGATGATCACGACCTCGCGGGGCGAGCCCGACGAGGTCGTCGTCAACTCCGGCGTGCAGGACGGCTACACCACGGGCACCCCGATCGGGATGGTGATCCAGAACAAGGACGCGCGGTCGGGCAAGTACGAGCCGTACGTCACCGCGCCGCGGCCCTCCCACGGCGACTACACCTACTCCGCGAAGTTCGGCACGCGCAACTGGGGCGGCGGCGGTCGATCGTCCGCGCGGGAGACGGTGAACTGGGTCGCGGCCGGCGCGGTCGCCGAACAGGTGCTCGACGCCTCCCCGTACGACGTCGAGATCAAGGCACACGTCAACCGTATCGGCGACGTCGAGGCCGGCGCGGTGACGTTCGAGCAGATCCTCGCCCACAGCGAGGAGAACGACGTGCGGTGTGCGGACCCCGAGGCCGCCGCGGAGATGCAGGCGCTGATCGAGGAGTACCAGGAGCAGGGCGACTCGATCGGCGGCTCCATTTACTTCGAGTGTCGGGGCGTCCCGCGCGGGCTCGGCGCGCCGCGGTTCGACGGCTTCCCGTCGCGGCTCGGGCAGGCGCTGTTCTCCGTCCCGGCGACCACGGCCGTCGAGTTCGGGCTCGGGAAGGCCGCCAGCGACGTGACCGGGAAGGAGCGAAACGAGGACTGGACGTTCGACGACGGCGAGTCGTTCACGCACGTCGAGAGCGACGCGGGCGACCCGGTCCCCGTCGGCAACGACCACGGCGGGATCCAGGGCGGGATCACGACGGGCGAGCCGATCTACGGCGAGGCGACCTGGCACGCGCCCACCTCGATCCCGAAGGAACAGCGGACCGCCGACTGGGAGACGGGCGAGGAGAAGGACATCCAGGTCGTCGGCCGGCACGACCCCGTCCTCCCGCCGCGGGCCGTCCCCGTCGTCGAGGCGATGCTCTACTGTACCGTCCTCGACTTCATGCTGCTGGGCGGCCGGATCAACCCGGACCGCGTCGACGACCGGCCCGGCGAGTACGACACGGAGTACCACCCGAGCAGCCCCGACAACGAATAGCGGATCGGTCGGTGGGTGTCGGCCGTTGGGCGACGGCGGTCAGCAAGCGCCACGGACTCAAAAGGCCCGTCGATCAGGAGGTGACCGGGTCGCCCGCCTCGTCGAACGCGAGGGTTCCCCAGTGGGAGACGAGCAACCAGACCCCGTCGACGAGCGAGTACACCTTGGCGGTTCGTCCCTCCCAGTGGAACCGCTCGCCGGTGTCACGGTGTCGCCACAGCGTGTCGATGTCGACGACGGCGAAACCGCCGTCGCCCTCCGCGGAGACGGACGTCCGGAGCGTTTCCCGCCGGTTGTGGACGAGGTCGTGGCTGTCGAACAGGCCCTGCCAGTTCTCCCGCCAGCGGTCCCGGTCGAAGCGGCCGTACTCCAGCTCCCACGTCACCGGGTCGTGATCGTGGGCCGTCGGCGGCCACGCCCACACCATGTCGGGATGAAACAGGTCGAGCAAGGACTCCACGTCGCGCTCGTTCCACGCTCTGGTCTCGCGGTTCACCATTCGCTCGATGGGATCGGTGTCGCTGTCGGCGGCTGGGTCGGTGTCGCTGTCGGCGGCTGGGTCGGTGTCGCTGTCGGCAGCTGAGTCGGTGTCGGGATCGGCGGTCGGATCAGCATGCCCGTCGGTGTCGGGATCAGCGCCGGGGGACGTATCCGTCATGCTCGACGGTCCGCGGACGAACCAGTAAACCTCGGCGGTCCGCCGCGACGCGCGCCGACGCTCAGATCACCACGACCTCGTCGACGACGACGAGCAGGACGAACCCCACGAGGAACGCCGCAGTCGCGGCGTCGGCGTGCCCGTGTCCGTGCGAGGAGGGGATCAGCTCGCGGAAGACGACCGCCAGCATCGCGCCGGCGGCGAACCCGGCCGCGACGGGGAACAGCCCGTCCGCGATCGAGACGAGGTAGAAACCGAACAGCGCGGCGACGACCTGTGGGACCACGCCGGACAGGGTCGTGTACAGCAGCACTCGGCCGTTCCCCATCCCGGTCTCGCCCATCGGGACGGCGAACGCGAAGCCGTCGGGGACGTTCTGGAGACCGATCACGATCGCGATCAGCACCGCGACCTCCTCGAGGCCGGACGCGAACGCGACGCCCATCGCGAGCCCCTCCGGCGCGTTGTGGAGGGTGATCGCCCCGCCGATGAGCAGGGCCTTCCGGAGCCGGGCGTCGAGGGTGTCGGCGTCCGCGTCGGTGTCGGAGTCGGCGTCCACGCCGGCGTCCGTGTCGGTGTCAGAGTCGGCGTCCGTGTCGGTGTCGGAGTCAGCGTCCGCGACGGTGACAGTGTCGGTGTCGGAGTCAGCGTCCGTATCGGTGTCGGAGTCGGCGTCCGTGTCGGTGTCGTCCCCGTCCGTCCCCCGTATCCGTGCGGCCGTTCCCTCCATCGGGGGCATCCGGGCGACGTCCGTGCTCGTCGCCCCGCCTTCGGCGCGCCACTCGCGGTAGAACGCGTGGAGATGCGGGATCGCGCGGTTGCCGACCAGCAACGTGAAGCCGCCCGCGAACACCCCGACCATCACGATAGAGAGGCCCCCGTCGTCCATACCGGGCAGGATCAGCCCGAAGACGCTGGCGGCGACCATGAGCCCGGCGGCGAGCCCGAGCGCGGCGTCGTACGTCCGATGGGTCACCCGAGCCCGAACGAAGACGGGCAGCGCGCCGAGGCCGGTCGCGAGCCCCGCCGCCCCGGTGACCGCGAGGACGGTCACGATGTCTGTCATGCGAGCCGGTTCCGTCGGAACGAATATAAATCGGTGACCATCCACGCGGAGGTCGGTGGACGACGGGCGGGAAGCCGCGTCGATAGGCGACCTTGTAATCATCTCGCTCGCGCCCGCGCGCGTGCGCCGCCTTTATAACCCGGCACCGATTACCTCCGATACGTTCTATGCCAGAGGATAGTGAGTACGGAGCCGGCCAGATCCAAGTGCTGGAGGGCCTGCAGGCCGTACGCAAACGCCCGGCGATGTATATCGGGTCCACGGACGACCGTGGGCTCCATCATCTCGTTTACGAGGTCGTCGACAACTCCATCGACGAGGCGCTCGCGGGGTACTGTGACGATATCGAGGTAACGATCCACGAGGACGGTTCGGTGAGCGTCAGCGACGACGGCCGGGGGATCCCGGTGGACACCCACGAGAAGTACGACCGGCCGGCCCTGGAGGTCATCATGACCGTCCTCCACGCCGGCGGGAAGTTCGACTCGAAGTCGTACCAGGTGTCCGGCGGGCTCCACGGCGTCGGCGTGAGCGTCGTCAACGCCCTCTCCGAGCGATTGGAGGTGGAGGTGAAACGCGACGGCGGAGTGTATCGCCACTCCTTCCAGTGCGGCGAGCCCGACGTCGACGGGTTCGATCGCGTCCGCGACATGGGACCGGACGAGCCGACGGGCACCCGGATCCGGTTCTGGCCCGACCGGGAGACGTTCGAGACGACGACGTTCTCCTTCTCGACGCTCGCGAACCGGCTCCGCGAGCTCGCGTTCCTCAACTCCGGCGTGGAGATCACACTCGCCGACGAGCGCGACGGCGAGCGGGAGACGTTCCGGTACGAGGGCGGGATCCGCGAGTTCGTCGCGTACCTCAACGAGACGCGCACGCCGATCCACGACGACGTCATCTACTTCGAGGGCGAGGACGACGGCGTCCACGTCGAGGTCGCGATGCAGGCGACCGAGGAGCTGCAAGGCTCCGTCCACGCGTTCGCGAACAACATCAACACCCGCGAAGGAGGCACCCACCTCACCGGGTTCAAGACGGCGCTCACCCGCGTCGTCAACGATTACGCGAACGAACACGGGCTCGTCGACGACCTCGACGCCAACCTCAAAGGCGAGGACGTCCGCGAGGGGCTCACCGCCGTGATCTCGATCAAACACCCCGACCCGCAGTTCGAGGGACAGACGAAGACGAAGCTCGGCAACAGCGAGGTCCGCGGCGTCGTCGAGTCCGCGACCCACGAACAGCTCGGGACGTTCTTAGAGGAGCACCCGGACGTCGCACGGAAGGTCGTTCACAAGGCCGCCGAGGCCGCACGGGCCCGCAAGGCCGCCAAGAAGGCCGAGGAGCTGACCCGGCGGAAATCGGCGCTGGAGTCGACGGCGCTGCCCGGCAAGCTCGCCGACTGTCAGACCCGCGACCCGGCGGAAGCGGAGCTGTTCGTCGTGGAGGGCGACAGCGCCGGCGGAAGCGCCAAACAGGGTCGGAACCGGAAGAACCAGGCGATCCTCCCGATCAAGGGGAAGATCCTCAACGTCGAGAAACACCGCCTCGACCGGATCCTCGAGAACACCGAGATCCGCGCGCTGATCACGGCGATCGGCGCGGGGATCGGCGAGGAGTTCGACATCGACGACGTCCGGTACAACAAGGTGATCCTGATGACGGACGCCGACGTCGACGGCGCACACATCCGAACGCTACTGTTGACGCTTCTGTACCGCCACATGAAGCCGCTCATCGAGGCCGGCTACGTGTACGCGGCGCAACCTCCGCTGTACCGCGTTCGGTACAAAGGCGAGACGTACGACGCGATGACGGAGGCGGAACGCGACCGCATCGTCGCGGAGAAGTGCGACGGCGAGCCCGACCAGGTCCAGCGGTTCAAGGGGCTCGGCGAGATGAACCCCGACCAGCTGTGGGAGACGACGATGGACCCGGAGAACCGCATCCTCAAGCGGATCAACATCGACGACGCGGCCGCCGCCGACCGCATGTTCAACGTCCTGATGGGCGACGCGGTCGAGCCGCGCAAACAGTTCATCAAAGAGCACGCGACCGAGGCCGAATGGGTGGACATCTGATGACCGCGACGACACACACACACCGATGAGTTCCGACGTACCCAACCCCGACGACGTGCGGGCCGCACAGGTGACGAACGCCCGCATCGAGGACGAGATGGAGCAGTCGTACATCGACTACGCGATGTCCGTCATCGCGGGGCGGGCGTTACCGGACGTCCGCGACGGGCTCAAACCCGTCCACCGTCGCATCCTCTACGCGATGCACGAGGCGGGGGTCACCTCGCGCTCGGCCCACCGCAAGTCGTCCTCGATCGTCGGGGAGACGATGGGTGATTACCACCCGCACGGCGACAGCGCGATCTACGACACGCTCGCGCGGATGGCCCAGGACTTCTCGATGCGCTACCCGCTCGTCGACGGCCAGGGCAACTTCGGCTCCGTCGACGGCGACCCGCCGGCAGCGATGCGGTACACGGAGGCGCGGATGGCTCCCATCGCGGAGGAGCTGCTCGCGGACATCGAGCGCGACACGGTCGACTTCCAGTCGAACTACGACGACCGACTCACTGAGCCGGCGGTGCTCCCGTCGGCGTTCCCGAACCTGCTCGTCAACGGGTCGTCGGGGATCGCGGTCGGGATGTCGACGAACGTCCCGCCGCACAACCTCCGCGAGGTTATCGACGCGACCGTCGAGCTGATCGAGACCCCCGACTCCACGGTCGAGGACCTGATGGAACACGTCAAGGGGCCCGACTTCCCGACCGGCGCGAACATCGTCGGCCGCAACGCGGTCCACAAGGCGTACAAGACCGGACGGGGACGCGTCCGCGTCCGCGCGGTGTTCGACGTCGACGAGGAGGAGGGCCGGATCGTCATCACCGAGCTCCCCTTCCAGCAGAACAAGGCCCGGCTGGTCGAGCGCATCGCCGACGACGTCAACGAGGGGTCCATCGAGGGGATCCGCGACCTCCGCGACGAGTCCGACCGCGACGGGATCCGCATCGTCGTCGAGCTGAAACGCGACGCGATGGCGGAGGTCGTGAAGAACCAGCTGTTGGAGAGCCACCTCGAGCGCACGTTCGGCGTCATCAACCTCGCGTTGGTCGACGGCGCGCCGCAGGTGCTCGACTTGAAGCAGACGCTCGAACACTACGTCGAACACCGGCGCGACGTCGTCCGCCGCCGGTCCGAACACGAGCTCGACGAGCGGGCCGACCGCGCGCACATCCTCGAGGGACGGTTGAAGGCGCTCGATCGGGTCGACGACGTCGTCGAGACGATCCAGGACTCCGCGGACCGCGACGCCGCGCGAGCGGCGCTACAGTCCGGGTTCGAGTTCAGCGAGGCACAGGCCGAGCACATCGTTCGGATGCAGCTCGGGTCGCTGACCTCGATGGAGACCGAGGAGATCGAAGCCGAGTACGAAACCGTCACCGCTCGGATCGAGCGGCTCGAGACGATCCTCGGCGACCCCGACGAGCTCGACGCCGTGATCGTCGACGAGCTGCGCGACATCGCCGAGGAGTACGGTGACGAGCGCCGCACGAGCTTCATCGAGGACGCGGGGACGGTGACCCACGAGGACCTGATCCCGGAGGAGGAGTGCGTCGTCGTCATGAGCGAGGACGACTACATCAAGCGGATGCCCCTGTCCACCTTCCGCGCGCAGAACCGCGGCGGGAAGGGGATCATCGGTGCCGACCTCAAGAAAGGCGACCGCGTCTCCTCGGTGTTCCAGGCGAACTCCCACGACTACCTGCTCGTCTTCACGAACCACGGGCAGATCTACCAGCTGAAGACGTACGAGGTGCCGGAGATGTCCCGAACCGCCCGCGGGAAGTCGGCGGTGAACCTCCTCGACATGGCCGACAACGAGGAGATCGAGGCGGTCGTCAACACGGACGACCTCGCGGACGACGAGTTCCTCACGATGGTCACCCGCGACGGGTACATCAAACGGACCGCCGCCGGCGAGTTCGAGAACATCCGCACGACGGGGATCCGCGCGATCCGCTTGGAGGACGGCGACGAGCTGGTCGACGTCGAGGTGACGGACGGCGGGACCGACATCGTCATCGGGAGCCGGAACGGGATGGCGATCCGCTTCGACGAGGCCGAGGTGCGGGCGATGGGGCGGACCGCCCGCGGCGTGATCGGGATCGACCTCCGCGAGGGCGACGCCGTCGCCGGCGTCGCCGCGATCGACGCCGACCGGCACGACTGGGTGTTGACCGTGACCGAGAACGGCTACGGGAAGCGCTCGGACCTCGAGGAGTACCGCAAGCAGTCCCGCAACGGGATGGGGCTCATCGACATCAAGACGGGCGAGCGGAACGGCCCGGTCGTCGCGATCGAGGCGGTCACCTACGGCGACCACCTGCTCGCGATGAGCGGCGACGGACAGATCATGCGGACCCGCGTCGAGGAGGTGTCGACGGTGAGCCGCAACACGATGGGCGTCATCGTGATGGACTTAGGCGTAGGGGACGCGGTGTCCTGTGTCGACATCGTCCACGAGGCGGCGTACGCGGCCGACGAGTAGCCGAACGGACGCGGCCGCGGACGTCGTCTCCGGGCGGACGGTCGCACGGTCGGTCAGGAAAGTTACTTATCATCCCCCGCGAAAACCAGCGGACGAGATGGACGAATACGAGGTGATCGACGAGGTCGTTCACGAACCCGACCCGGCGTTCGTGGAGTCGACGAACGTTGCCGCGTTCATGCGCGAGTACGACATCGACGACTACGAGGAGCTGATCGAACGCACCACCTCGTCCGTCGAGGGGGTCCCGGAGTCGGGCGTCGACTGGTTCTGGGACGAGCTGATCGACTACCTGGGTATCGACTTCTACACCGACTACGACACCGTCCGCGACGACGCGGAGGGACCGCAGTTCTCCGACTGGTACCCCGGCGGCGAGATCAACATCGCCCACAACGTCGTCGACCGGCACGCCGCCGTCGACTCGCCGAACCGGAACCGCGTCGCGCTGATCTGGGAGGGCGAGCCGGGCGACGTCCGCGAGATCACGTATCACGAGCTGTACCGCCAGAGCAACCGCGTCGCGAACTACCTCGAGTCCGTCGGCGTCGAAACGGGCGATACGGTCGGCCTCTACATGCCGATGGTGCCCGAGGTCACGTCGATCCTCTACGGCTGTCTGAAGGTCGGCGCGCTCGCCGTCCCGATCTTCTCCGGATTCGGCACCGAGGCGACCGCGACGCGGATCGACGACGCCGAGCCGTCCGTGCTGTTCACGGGCGACGGCTTCCACCGCCGCGGCGGCGAGGTGCGACTGAAATCGACCGCCGACGAGGCGATCGCGGCGGCCGGCCACGTCGAACACACCGTCGTGTACGACCGGTTGGGCGCGACCCCGGCGGGGGACGCCGACGAGCCGGTCCCGTGGGACGACGACCGTGACGTGACGTGGGAGGCGGCGGTCGGCTCCCGATCGTCGGCGTACGAGACGAAGGCGCTCCCCTCCGCACAGGAGTCGATGTTGCTGTACTCCTCGGGAACGACGGGGACGCCGAAGGGGATCGTCCACACCCACGCGGGCGTCCAGACGCAGTGTGCAAAGGAGATCCACTTCGGCTTCGACCAGAAGCCGCACGACCGTTTCTTCTGGGTGTCCGACGTCGGCTGGATGATGGGTCCGTGGACCCTGATCGGGAACCACACGTTCGGCGGGACGGTGTTCATGTACGAGGGCGCGCCGGACCACCCGGAGCCCGACCGGTTCTGGGAGCTGATCGACCGCCACAAGCTGTCGGTGTTCGGCATCTCGCCGACCGCGATCCGCGCGCTGCGGAAACACGGCGACGACTGGGTCGAGGGGCACGACCTCTCGAGCCTCCGACTGCTCGGCTCGACTGGCGAGCCGTGGGACCCCGAGTCCTGGATGTGGTTCTACGAGGAGATCGGCGGCGAGCGCTGTCCGATCATCAACATCTCCGGCGGGACGGAGATCTGCGGCTGCTTCCTGATGCCGATGCCCACCCAGCCGCTGAAACCCTGCACGCTCGGCGGTCCCGGGCTCGGGATGGCGATAGACATCGTCGACATCGACGGCCGATCGGTGCGGGAGTCGCACGACCGGGGGTTCCTCGTCGCGCTCGACTCCTGTCCGTCCATGACGAAGAGCCTCTGGGAGGGCGACGAGCGCTACCTGCGGGAGTACTGGTCGACGTTCGAGGACCGCTGGGACCACGGCGACTTCGCACAGAAGGACGAGGACGGCTTCTGGTACCTCCACGGCCGCGCCGACGACGCGCTGAACGTCGCGGGCCGAAAGGTGGGCCCGGCGGAGATCGAGGGCGTCCTCATCGACCACGACGCGGTCAACCAGGCGGCCGCCGTCGGCGTCCCCGACGACACGACCGGCACCGCGGTGGTCGCCTACGTCGTCTTGGAGGACGGCGTCGAGCCGACCGACGGGCTCCGCGAGGAGCTCCGGGGGCTCGTCGGCGACGAACACGGCAAACCGTTCCGCCCGCGCGAGCTGCTGTTCGTCGAGGCGTTCCCGAAGACGCAGTCCGGGAAGATCATCCGCCGGGCGATCGAATCCGTTTATAAAGGCGAGGACCCGGGTGACCTCTCCTCGATGGAGAACCCCGAGGCGCTCGACGGGCTGAAGGACCCGTCGTAGCGGCCATCCCGCGGAGGACCCCGTTCCGCCGCCCGACTCGGCTCACTCGCCCGCGTTCGACCCGCTCACGAGCCGGGCGGAGACCGCGATACAGCCGGACCCGACCACGCCGAGGAGCCCGAGCCCGACGAACGCGACCGCGTAGTCGCCGGTGACCTCGAAGAGGTAGCCGGCGAGCGGCGGCGCGAGGAGCCCGCTGACGGCGAACGACAGCGACATCAGTCCGAACAAGGTATTTAAATGGGTGTCGCCGAACAGGTCGGCGACGACCGCGCCGAACAGCCCGCCACAGCCGCCGTACCCCACGCCGAAGACGACCGCGACGGCGAGCAGCGTCGCCGCGGTGGGTGCGCCCGCGAACGCGACGACGGAGACGCCCATCACGGCCCCACAGGCGGCGAACGTCCGTGTCCGGCCGATCCGGTCGGCGATCGGGCCGATACCCAGCCGCGCCCCGGTCGTCGTCGCGCCGATGACGGTGATCGCGAGCACGCCGGCCGACCGGCCGATGCCCGACTCGCCCGCGTGGACGACGACGTGGGTCATCACGGCGTACATCGGGGCGAACAGGAACACCCAGCCACAGAACGCGAGGAGGAACGGGGCGGACAGCGCGATGGCACGGGCCGATCGACCGTTAGCGGCCTCCGTCCCGGAGTCGTCGTCGACCGGATCGGCGTTAGCCGCGTCGTCGTCGACCGGATCGGCGTCGGCCGCGTCGGCGTTCCCGCCGTCGCGACGCGCTCCACGGTCGACGTCGCCGAACTCAACGGATCGGTCCGCGCCGACGGCGGCGGGGTCGTCGACGAGCAGCGCCACGGTGAGCACCGTGAGCACGGCCGCGCCGCCGGCGACCGCGAGCATCGCCCCGCGCCAGCCGACGACGCCGATCAGGTGGTCCGCGCCGGGCGGGACGACCACCAACCCGACGCCGAGGCCGGCCGCCGCGAGTCCGGCCGCGGCCCCCCGGCGACGCTCGAACCACACCGGCACCGTCGCGTAGCCGACGACGTACAGTCCCGCCATACCGAAGGCGGCGACGACGCCGAACGCGACCACCAGCTCCGGAAACGACCGGGCGAACGCCGTCCACGTCAGTCCCGCGACGAGCAGCGCCCCGGAGGCGGCGGTCACCCGACGGCCTCCGATCCGGTCGACCGCGCGGCCGGCGGCCACGGCCCCGACGTAGATGAGCGCGGTCTGGAGCCCGAACGTCGCCGCGAGGGCGGTCCGGCTCACCGCGAACTCGTCGACGAACGCGTCGTAAAACACCCCGAACGCGTACGTCGTGCCGAACACCGCCATCACCGCCAACAGACAGGCGATCGCGATCACCCACCCGTAGTAGACGCGACCGGCGAGCCACCGACGGACCCGCATCAGCGTACGACCTGCATTACGTCACGGTGGGATCGCGGGCGGCCGTATCTGTTGGGGTTCCGGCACGTCCCCCGAGCCGTCGAGGACCGCGAACTCCCCCCGTGCGGCGGTCGCCTCGTCTGCTCCCGGCCCGACGAGGACGACGGTCCCGCCGACGAGTAACGGGGCGACGACCCCCGCAGCGACGGCACCGGGGTCCGACAGCGTCGTCCGGACGACCACCCGGCTCTCGGGGCCGATCCCGTGCTCGCGGACCACCGACCGTGCGGCGTCGAGGAGGGCGGCGTGCTCGACGTCCCGGTCGGGGGCGCGAACGACCGGGTCGTCCGGTCCCACCGACGACGGCGGCGTCCCGGGGTTCTCGCTCCACAGCTCCTGCTCCCAGTAGGTCGTCTCCGGGCGCTCCGGCGGACCGCCGAACGCCGCGAGGTTCGTGCCCGGCGGCGGGACCGACTCCGTCTCCCGGTCGACCGGAACGACCACCACCCTGTCACCGGCCGCGAGCCCCGCGTCGGGGTCGAACCGGACGCACGCGCCGAGCCGTGCGCCCCCGAGGAACGCGAGCGTCGCGTGCAGCGACGTCTCGGCCGGGACCGCGACCGTCGCCCCCTCGCGTGCGCCGAGGTAGCGGAGCACGTTCGCGGCCTTGTACGCGTTCGTGATCAGGTCGTGATACGTCCGCTCCCCGCCGTCGTCGGTCACGAGCGCGACCTCCCGGCTCCGGCGGTCACGCGCCAACAGGTCACCCACCACGTTCATACCCGCTCTCGGGGCGAGGGACGCTTAAAAACCGCGGGCCGACGGCCGGTTCGTTCCTAGGGTGCGCCGGCGATAACCATCCGGGAGCCGTCGTGGGTGAACGACAGCGATCGCGTCGAATCGGGGTCGACACGGACGGCGTCGCCGGGCTCCAGCGTCAGGTCGTCGCCGTCGACCGTGAGCGTCGCCCCGCCGTCGACGAGCAGGTACACCTCCTCCTGCCCGTCGGAGGCGTGGTCGTGTTCGAGCCCGTCCCAGCCGTCGTCGGCCTCGACGACGGTGACGCCGAGCTCGGCGCAGTCGAGCGCGTCCCGCAGGAAGTACATCCCCGGCGCGCGCGGTTCGACGTCCGTGTAGGTCGCCTCGTCGTGTCCCATACCGGGACGACGGCCGCGAGCGACCTAAAAGTCGGGGGCGGAGACACCGGCGATCGGCCGGGGCGGCACCGATTAAAAGGAACTCTTCAGCTTCTCGAAGAAGCCACCGCCGATGTCGATCTCCTCGCCGCCGGCCTCCGCGAACGCCTCCAGCGCCTCGCGCTGGTCGTCGTTCAGGCTGTCGGGGACCACGACGGCGACCTGGACGTAGAGGTCGCCGCGGCCGCGCCGCCGGATCCGGGGCATTCCCTTGCCCTTCAGTCGGAACGTCTCGCCGCTCTGCGTGCCCGCCGGGACGTCCATCTCGACGCTGCCGTCGACCGTCTCGACGGCGATGGTGTCGCCGAACACCGCCTGCGGGAACGAGATCGCCTCGTTGACGCGGAGGTCGTCGCCGTCGCGCTCGTACCGGTCGCCGACGTCGACGTCGACCTCGATCAGCAGGTCGCCGTTCGGCCCGCCGTTCTCGCCGGGGGCCCCCTCGCGCTCCATCCGAAGGCTCTGTCCGGACCGGATCCCCGCGGGGATCTCGACGGAGAGCGTCGCCTCCTCGCGGACGACCCCCTCGCCGCCGCAGTCGGCACAGTCCTCGCTGTACGTCTCGCCGGCCCCTCCACACCGCGGACACGTCGACGTCTGCTGGACGCGCCCGAGCGGGGTCTGCTGGACCTGGGTCACCTGCCCCTGCCCGTTACACTGCTGGCAGGTCCGAACGTCCGCGTCCGGCGGGTGACCGGTCCCGTCACAGGCGCCACAACTCGTCGGGCGCGTGAGCGTCACCTGCTTCGTCGTCCCCTCGAACGCCTCCGCGAGGTCGACGGAGAGCCCCGTTCGGAGGTCCCGTCCCTGCCGCGGCCGGTCGTCGCGACCGCCGCCGCCGCCAGCGCCGCCGCCGAAGAACTGGTTGAAGATGTCCTCGAACCCGCCGCCCCCGCCGGCCCCGCCGAACGGGCCGCCGGGTCCACCGGGGCCGCCACCGCCTGTCGCGCCCCGCTTGTCCGCCTCCGTGAAGCGGTCGTGACCGAGCTGGTCGTACTGGCGACGCTTCTCCTCGTCGGTCAGGACCTCCTTGGCCTTCTGTATCCTCTTGAACCGTTCCTCGGCGTTCTCGGCGTCGCTGACGTCGGGGTGGTACTCGGCGGCCTGCTTCCGGTAGGCCGTCTTGATCTCGTCCTCGTCGGCGTCCCGTGATACGCCCAGGACGTCGTAGAAATCCTCACTCATGCGTTGTGTTCGTTGGTGGTCGTTCGTCGCTCGCCCGGTTAAAAGGCCCGTCCGACGGACGCGGGCGGGCTACTTCTCGTCGTCCGCGTCGGCGTCGTCCGCGTCGGCGTCGCTCGCGTCGTCGACGTCCTCGAAGTCCGCGTCGACGTACTCCTCGTCGTCGGCGTCGGCGCCGCCCGGCCCCGCACCGCCGGGACCCGCGCCCGCAGCGCCGCCCGGTCCCGCGCCGGCAGCGCCGCCCGGCCCGGCCTGTGCGGCCTGCTCCTGGTACATCTGCTTGCCGATCTCCTGGAGCTCGGCGGTGAGGTCCTCGGTGGCTCCCTCGAGCGACTCGGTGTCGGCGTCCTCGTCCTCCAGCACCGCCTCGACGTCCTCGATGGCCGCCTCGATGTCGCCTGCGAGCTCGTCGTCGACGTTCTCCTCGTTCTCCTCGAGCAGCGAGCGCGCGCGCTGGATCGCCGTCTCGGCGTCGTTGCGCGCCTCGATGTTGGCGCGGCGGGCCTCGTCCTCCTCGGCGTGCTTCTCGGCTTCCGCCTGCATCTGGTCGATCTGGTCGTCCGAGAGGCCGGCCCCGCCCTCGATCGTGATCGACTCGGCGTTGCCCGAGCCCTGGTCCTCGGCCTCGACGTTGACGATGCCGTTCTCGTCGATGCTGAACGACACCTCGATCTGTGGGGTGCCGGCGGGCGCGGGCGGGATCCCGCTCAGCTGGAACGCGCCGAGCAGTTCGTTCTCCTCGGCGATCTCGCGTTCGCCCTGGAAGACGCGGACGTTGACGGAGGTCTGGTTGGCCGCGGCCGTGGTGAACACCTTCGACTCCTCGGTGGGGATCGTGGTGTTCTTCTCGATGAGCCGCTCGAAGAGCCCGCCTTTCACCTCGATCCCGAGCGAGAGCGGCGTCACGTCGAGCAGGACGATGTCGTCGACGTCGCCCGAGAGCACGCCGCCCTGCACGGCCGCGCCGAGCGCGACCGCCTCGTCGGGGTTGACGTTCTTCTTCGGCTGCTGGCCGACGAGCTCCTCGACTTTCTCCTGGACCTGCGGCATCCGGGTGGACCCGCCGACGAGGATCACCTCGTCGATGTCGTTCGTCCCGTAGCCGGCGTCCGCGAGCGCCTGTTCGGTCGGGTCGACCGTGCGGTCGATCAGGTCCGCGGTGAGGCTCTCGAACGTCGCGCGGGTGATCGACTGTTCGAGGTGGACGGGGCCGCTGTCCGTGGCCGTGATGAACGGGAGGTTGACCGTCGTCTCCTTCTTGTTCGACAGCTCGATCTTCGCCTCCTCGGCGGCGTCCTTCAGCCGCTGGAGCGCCTGACGGTCCTCACGGAGGTCGATGCCGTGGTTGTTGCGGAACTCCTCGGCAAGGTGGTCGATGAGCGCCTCGTCCCAGTCGTCGCCGCCGAGGTCGTTGTCCCCGTTCGTGGCGACGACCTCGTAGACGCCGCCGCCCAGGTCGAGGATGGAGACGTCGAACGTCCCGCCACCGAGGTCGTAGACGAGGACGGTCTGGTCGGACTCGTCGTCGAGGCCGTACGCCATCGACGCCGCGGTCGGTTCGTTGACGATGCGTTCGACCTCGAAGCCGGCGATCTCGCCGGCGTCCTTCGTCGCCTGTCGCTGCTTGTCGTTGAAGTAGGCGGGGACCGTGATGACCGCCTTCTCGACGTCGTCGCCGAGGTACTCCTCGGCGTCGCGTTTGATCTTCTGAAGGATCATCGCCGAGATCTGTTCGGGCGTGTAGTCCTCGCCGTCGATATCGACCGTGTAGCCGTCCTCGCCCATGTGCCGCTTGATCGACTGGATCGTGCGGTCGGGGTTCTGGACGGCCTGGTTCTTCGCGGGTTTCCCGACGAGTCGCTCGCCGTCGTCGGAGAACGCGACGACGGAGGGCGTCGTTCGGTCTCCCTCCGCGTTCGCGATGATCTCGGGCTCGTCGCCCTCCATCACGGCGAACGCCGAGTTCGTGGTACCGAGGTCGATACCGAGGATCTTGTTGCTCGCCATCTTGCCCGATCGTATCGGCTTGCGTCGGTTAAAGGTTACTAGATACGCCGACACACGGTCGCTATCGACCCCGACGCAGTCTTGCGGTTTCGCGATCCGCGGCGTCGTAGTGGTCGGTGACTTTATACAGATCCGCAAGGCCATCGGCCGCGACCGCGACCGCGACCGATCCCTGCGGCGGTCCCCGTTCAGATCCCGGAGACGAGGTCCTCGAGGGCGGCCTCGGGGTCGTCGGCCTTCGCGACGCCGGACGCGAGGAGGATCCCCGTCGCGCCGAGGTCGCCGGCGGCGGCGACGTCCGCGCCGGTGGAGACGCCCGCGCCGCAGAACACGTCGACCGCGGGGTCGACCGCCGCGGCGGCGTCGACGGCGTCCTCGACGATCCCGGGGTCGGCGGTGGAGACGGAGACGTCGCCGCCGATGAGCTCCGGCGGCTCGACGGCGACCGCGTCGGGGCCGAGCGCCGCGGCCGCCCCGACCTGCGTCGGGTTGTTCGCACAGACGACGGTCTCCAGCCCCGCCCGCTCGGCGGCGCGGACCGAGCCGTCGACGTCCGCGAGCTTGAGACGGTTCTCCGAGTGGTTGATGAGCGTCCCCTCCGCCCCGTTGTCGGCGACCGCCTCCGCGAGCGTCGAGCCGGTGTGTGAGCCGTGGGCGTTCGGCGAGACGTGCTGTGCCCACGTCTCGACGTCCGTCTCCGCGACGCGCGAGAGGTCCGCCGCCTGCGGCGCGACCGCGACGCGGACCCCGGACGCGTCGGCCACGTCGCGGGCCGCGGTCGCGACCTCGATCGGATCACACGGGTACGCCTTGAGGTTCACCAGGATGAACATACCCGTACGGCGGGCCCGCGGGAGGAAATAGCTTCATACTCCGGCGAGAGCCCCGCACAGCCGAACCACAACCGTTCGGTCACAAACCTCCAAATACCTGGGGCGACTGGATCGGGACGACAGATGTCGCTCATCGAGCTGATCGCCGGCGTGGAGGCGCACGAGGCCACGCTGACGGTGTTCAACGCGGATCCGGAGGTCAGGGAGTCGCTCGCTGACCACTTCGCCGACCGCAACATCCGGGTGGTCGGGGAGGAGACCGACTCCGGCCCGGACGAGTTCGCCGTCCTCTCGCGGGACGGCGTGTTCGTGACCGCCACCACCGTCGACGAGCTCCTCCCCGAGCCGGACGCGAGCCCTGAGTCGGACGCGAGCCCCGAGTCGGGCGCGTCCGCCGGCGATACGGGGCCCGACCGGCGTGCCGGCCAGCCGGTCCTCGACCACCTCGACGAGACGATGTTCACCTCGTACTCGACGGCGGACATGGTCGCGGCGTCGCGAGAGATCGAGGACCGCGCCTGGCGCGTCGGCAGGGGCGAGCTCCACGCCGGCTTTCAGACCCTCGACGTGCTCACCGGCGAGACGCTCACCTACGACCGGCTCGGCGAGCGGGAGGGTCTCGACGTCCACGCGTACGCGGCCGCGGAGGGCAACGCGCCCGACGTCGAACACTACACCGTTCACGTCGCGCGGACGCCGGAGATACGCGAGACGTGGTTCGTCGCCTACGACGGCGGCGGCCTCGACGACGCGAAATGCGCGCTGCTCGCCGAGGAGCGCGAGCCCGGACGGTTCTACGGGTTCTGGAGCTACGACCCCGCCACCGTCGACTACATGATCCGACACCTGACCGACCGATACGGCTCGACGGAGACGGCCGACGACGGGAGCGGCGCGACCGTCTGAGTCCTCTCCATCCGAGTTCCTTGCCCGAGTTCGCCGCCCGAGCCCTCCGTTCGAGTCGACCCGTTTGAGTCGACCCGTTTGAGTCAACCCGTTTGAGTCGACCCGTTAGATCAGTCCTTCCGCTTGACGACGTCGCCGAGCGTCATCGTTCCGGCGTCGCCGGAGTCCCACTCCGCGTCGACCTCCTCGCCCTCGACGAGCGAGATCTCGAGCGCGCGCTCGAGCTTCCGCTGGACCTCGTCGGTCGGCAGCGTGTCGCCGCGCTCGAGCTTCCGGATGAGGCTCGCCTTCTCGTTGAGCTGGTCGGCCAGCTCCTCCTGGCTCAGTCCCTTTGACTCCCGGGCCGACCGGATCCGGGTGTCGTAGTCGGTCACGATCTCTTCCATGTCGTCGAACATGTCGCGGCGACGCCGCGACCCGCCGCCGCTCCCCGAGCCGGACGAACCGGACGAACCGCCGGACGACGACGCGGACGACGTGCCGGAGCTGGAAGTCGTCGAGTACTTGCTCCCGCCCGACGAGCCCGTGTCCTGGCGGACCTCCGTGCCGAAGTCCGTACAGGAGCTACACAGCTCCAACTCGGCGCCTTCGACCTTCGTCGTCGTCAGCGAGGCCTGTTCGGCACCACACATTTCACACTGGGGCATACGCGACGGTAGCGTGGCCGGTCGTATAAAGGGTCCGCCGGACGGTCGCCGCCGACGGTGCCGCGTCCGGTACCGACTTATCGGTGGGGAGGACAGAGGGTCGTATGGACGTTCACGTCTCCACCTCGACCGTCCGGGGAACGGCCCGTGCGCCACCCTCGAAGAGCTACACCCACCGCGCGCTGCTCGCCGCCGGCTACAGCGACGGCGCGACCGTCCGCTCGCCGCTCGTCTCCGCGGACACGAAGGCGACCGCCCGCGCCGTCTCCGCGTTCGGGGGAACGGTCGAGCTCGACCGTTCCCCCGACGTCTTCGAGGTGCGCGGCTTCGACGGCCGTCCCGACGTCCCGGACGACGTGATCGACTGTGGCAACTCGGGGACGACGACCCGGCTCGTTACCGGCACCGCCGCGCTCGCCGACGGGGGGACCGTTCTCACGGGCGACGAGTCGCTCCGGTCCCGACCGCAGGGGCCGCTGCTCGACGCGCTCACCGACCTCGGCGTCCGCGCGGAGTCGACGCGGGGCAACGGGCAGGCACCGCTCGTCCTCTTCGGCCCGCTCGAGGGCGGCGACGTCGCCATCCCCGGCGACGTCTCCTCGCAGTACGTCACCGCGCTGCTCATGGCGGGCGCGGTCACCGAGGCCGGGATCGACGTCGAGTTGACGACCGAGCTCAAGTCCGCGCCGTACGTGAACATCACGCTCGAGCTCCTCGGCGAGTTCGGGATCGAGGCGACGCCGGTCGGGAGCGACACGGCGGACGGGGCCACGGGCTTCTCCGTGCCCGGCGGACAGACGTACGAACCCACGGACGGGACGTACACGGTCCCCGGCGACTTCTCGTCCATCTCGTACCTCGTCGCCGCCGGCGCGGTCGCCGCCGATCCCGATCGGGAGGTCCGGATCGAGGGCGCACGCCCTAGCGCCCAGGGCGACTCCGCGATCGTGGAGATCGCGGAGCGAATGGGCGCGACGATCGACTGGGATCGCGAGGCCGGAACGATCGCCGTCGAGCGCTCCGCGCTCTCCGGCGTCGAGGTCGACGTCGGCGACACGCCCGACCTCCTGCCGACGATCGCGACGCTCGGCGCGATCGCCGACGGCGACACGCGGATCGTGAACTGCGAGCACGTCCGGTACAAGGAGACGGACCGGGTGTCCGCGATGGCCGAGGAGCTGGCGAAGCTCGGCGCGGAGACGACCGAGGAGCCCGACGTCCTCACGGTCCACGGCTCCGAGAGCGACCTCCGCGGCGCGACCGTCGACGGCCGCGCGGACCACCGGATCGTGATGTCGCTCGCGATCGCGGGGCTCGTCGCCGAGGGGACCACGACGATCCGCGGCGGGGAGCACGTCGACGTCTCGTTCCCGGACTTCTTCGCCACGCTGTCCGACCTCGGCGGCGACGTCGAGCGAGAGGCGTGAACGCGAAAGGGATGGACACGGGAGGCATGGACGCGAAAAGGATGGACACGGGGGACATGGGCGCTAGAGCGGGCGTCGAGCCGCGTCGAGCGCGTTAGCCTCCGGACCAGTCGGTCGGCGACCGACTCGAGAACGGTGTTCCGGAAGCGACCGCCGTTCAGCCGGACAGGTGGTCACACGTCCAGCCGGGGTCGCGGCCGGTTCGGGTTATTAGATCGGACCGGCACGCCGGACAGTAGTCAGGGGTGACGGATCCGCTTCGGGGAACGTACACCGCGCCGCCACACGTCACGCACGCGTCCGCGACGACGGTCGTGCAGTCCGCACAGACGTTAAAGTCGTCGACCGTGAGGTCGCGCAGGGGTTCGAGCTGTTTGTCCAGGAGATACTCGTCGATGACCGTCTGGCAGTTTTGGCACGGTTTCATGGCGATGCGTGCGACACCTTGTCATCATCCGGTAAATAGTTGTCCCCGAAGCCGAACCGACGGCCGAAGCCCGAAGGACCGGGACGAACGAACGACCAGGACGCGCGAACGACCGTTCCGCGTGCACCCCGAAACGGGAGTCATGGTACCGCGACGCTCGGAAGTCTTATCGGCAACCGGGGACTACGTTTGTTTACAATGGCAGACGGAAAAGTTGACTTCTTCAACGACACTGGCGGCTACGGTTTTATCTCGACTGACGACGGCGACCTCGACGACGACGAGGACGTGTTCTTCCACATGGAAGACATCGGCGGTCCGGACCTCGAGGAGGGCCAGGAAGTGGAGTTCGACATCGAATCATCCCCCAAGGGACCCCGCGCGACGAACCTCGTCCGCAAATAACAGTACTGCTTCCGTCGTGTGTTTCGACGGGCAGGAACTCGTTCTTTCGTATCAGTCACCGTCGTAGCGAACGCGCTCGCCTGCGTCGTTCTCGACGCGTTCCGTTCGATCGCTGCGAGTCACGTCTCGACGCCCGGGAGTCCTCGTCGCCAACGATCGGTGATCCCTGGTGACGTGTTTTAAGCTGGTGCTAGCCTCGAAGCGTTCATAACCGCCGAGATGTGCTTATAACTGCCGACGTGAGCTGATACACGCTGAGACGTGCTTATAAACGCCGAAATGCCCTTATAACACGCCCATGTCGTCGAGCCGTTCGGGGAGATACGTCTCGGTGACGAAGTCGAGCCCGCGGCTCGCGAGCGACTGCTGTTCGGACTTCTTGCCGATCTCCAACTGGAGCTCGATCTGTTCCTCCCAGTAGTCGGTCTGGAACCGGGGGTCCTCCAGCTCGGACTCCAAGGCGTTGACGTCCGAATCGGAGAGCGGGTCGCTCGGGAGGTCGTACTCGACGATGTCCGCGGGCTGGATCCCGACGTACCGCGCCTCCGGCGTCGCGAGGTACTTCGA
Organism: Halorubrum sp. JWXQ-INN 858; assembly: GCF_009806985.1. Classification (GTDB taxonomy): domain Archaea; phylum Halobacteriota; class Halobacteria; order Halobacteriales; family Haloferacaceae; genus Halorubrum. The sequence goes on from NZ_WUAX01000008.1 coordinate 78,080, forward strand.
GAGGTGGGCGGACTTGATCGACCCGTACGCGACGGAGCCGTAGATCCGGTAGGACCACGGGTCGCCGTCGGCGAAGACGAGGATCGGGACGTCGAGCTCGTCGTGGACCCGCTTCGTGATCCGGCGGGTCGCCCGCGCGGGCTGGCCCTTCAGGTGGATCACGAGGCAGTTGTACGCCTCGTCGAAGCCGTTCTCGACGAGCCGGTCGCGCATCCCGCCCGTCTCGACGGCGAGCGCGAAGTCGATGTCGTGATCGAGGAACTCGATCATGTCCGGGTTGTTCGGGATCTGGTAGCCGCCCTCCCCGACGTCCTCCTGACAGTGGATGTCGCGCTCGCCCCGGCGCGTCTGCTCGCGGAGCTTCAGGGGGCCCATGAGGGTCGCGCCCGACTCCTCCGGGCGCATGTGGAAGTCCTCGCGGGTGACGCCCGTGACGATCTCGAGGTCCTCGACGAGGTCGTTCGACTCGTCCTGGTCGGAGAACTGCGCCTCCGTGTTGTCCCACGACTCCGAGAGGTAGTACAGCTCACGCAGCGTCGACGAGCGGTCCTCCTCCAACTGGTCGGCGAGGAACTCGATCGTGTACGCCGCCTTCAGGAGCTTCCGCGCGCCACGAACGGAGTTGGCGCTCCGCGTCGACGTGCGGTCGCCGTACACCCACACGCCGCTTTCGGGGTCGTATTCGATGTTACTTTTCGTCCGGGTCGGCAGCTCGAGCTCCGGGATCCGCCCCGCCGCGAACTGGTCGTAGAAGTCGGCGGCCAGGTCGATGAGCTGCTCGCGTGCGTCTGCGTCGGTCGTCATTTATGCGTTCACCGTGAGTTTCTCGGTCTCGACGCCGCCGACGCTCAACTCGAAGTCGGCGTCGCCGTCGATCGTGTACGTCAGTCGCCGCTCGTCGCCCGCCGCCAGCTCGGGCTTCCACTGGAGGAACCACTCGCCGTCCATCTCGACGACGGTCCCCGCCGACGGGTCGCGCGGCTCGACGGAGACGATGTCGGTCACGTCCAGCCGCTCGCTAGTGTCGGAGTAGTTCTCGACGTGGAGCGTCACCGTTTCGCCGTTCACCTCGCGCTCGACGCTGACGTTGTTCATGATGCGGGCGAGCGCGCCCCCGATGTCGGGACGGTCCCGGCCGGTCACCTCCGACACCTTGTCGGCCATCTCCGGAAGGATCCGTCCGAGTACGTCCTGTTTCTCGCGGCGCTGCTGCATCGAGCGCCGCTTGTTGAGGTACGACTTGAGCTCCCGGGCGGCCTCCCGGACCGCGAGTTCGATCTCGTCTTCGATCGCCGGGACGTTCGCCAGTGCGTCCTTCGACTCGCTCGTGAACGGGACGTTCGTCGAGGCGACGTGGACGCTGATCACCGCGGGGCCGTTCGGCGTCCCCGAGCCCCCGGGCTGGTCGAGCCCGTAGTTGCGCCAGCCGATCGACTTGATCACGTCCGTCGTCGCACACGCGCCCCGCTGGTAGACGAGCGGTACGCGGTTCGCGAACCGCAGGACCTCGACGGAGCCCTCGGCCGGGATGTCGCCGCCGTAGGCGATCCCCGCCTCGACGATGAACGGGTCGCCGCCGTGGACCTCGGCGTCGCGCGTCGCGGCCGCGTAGAAGTCCGCGTCGTACTCCTTCCGAAGCCCCGCCTCGACGAGCTCGGCGGTGATCGGTGCGAGACAGTCGGTCGGGGGCGCGAGGATGTCCGTCACCCGCATCGCGTCGAGCAGGTCGGCGGCCGCGTCGCGGTCGGCCGCGATCACGGCTACCTTCGGCGGGTCGTCCGGGACCGTCCCCGCCCGCGCCCAGAGCGCGTCGACGACGTTGCCCCGCGCCGTGTCCCCGAACGTCGCGTCGTGTTGTTCCGTCACGAACCCCGCCGCGTCCGCGACGAGCGTTTCGAGGTCGCCGTGGCTGATCCGGAACGCGTCGCCGTCGAGGTTCGCGAACCGCCTCGCGAGCGCGTCGGCCATCGCCTGGACCGTCACGTCGTCCTTGCGGGTCGACGTCGCGTCGTCGACGAGCGCGTACACGTCCGGGACGAGGGCGGCTCCCTCCTCGTGGGCGTCGGAGCCGTCGGCGTCGCCGGAGCCCTCCGAGCCGTCGGCGTCGCCTCCGCGGTCGGCGGCGTCCTCGTCGCCCGCGCCGACGCCCGTGATCGCCGACCACGCGGCCTCGACGGCGTTCTCACGGACCGTGGACCCGAACGTCCGGCCGGTGTCGGCCTCGACGTCGTCCGCGACGGTTCCGACGATCGACGCCAGTTCCGAGCGCGTCAGGTGGGCGTTGCCGGCGACCGTCCCCGCCACGCCCTCGGCGAACGCGGCGGTCGCCGCCGCCCCCTTGTTGGCGACGGCGGCCTCGATGGCGGCCTCCACGTCGCGGTCCTCGTGGGCGGCGGGCGGCGACCACGCGAGCTCGCGGCCGTAGTAGACGTCACGGAAGTTGTCGATGACGCTCTCGGCCGTTTTCTTGCCGACTCGCGTGAACTCCTCCTGAAGGAACCCGGAGACGGAGTACGACTCCGTGGCCTCCAGCATCTTGATGAGCGCGCCGAGCTCGACGCCGTGCGGGTGCGGACGGATCTCCGTCGTCTCCGCGGGGAGGTCGTCGGTCGCGCGCTCGGACTTCATCGGCTCGTCGAGCCCGGGTTCCCGGAGCTCGATCCGGGCGTGTGGGTTGACGACCGCCGTGTGTTTGATGTAGTCGTGGAGCTGGTTCCGCGCGCGCATGTTCGCCTCCATCTCCAGTTCGATCCGCGTCCCGTGCGGGCGGTCCCAGCTCGTCTCCTCGTCGACCTTGATCTCCGGTTCGTTCGTGTCGGTGTCGATGATCAGCTCGAAGTACTGCGCCTTCGCTTGCCCCTTGGGGCGCGACGTGATCTTCGCCGGCTGTCCGGACGTGAGCTGCGAGTAGAGGACGGCGGCGGAGATCCCGATCCCCTGCTGGCCGCGCGACTGCTCCCGTTTGTGGAACCGCGAGCCGTACAGCAGTTTCCCGAACACCTTCGGGAGCTGTTCTTTCGTGATGCCCGGTCCGTTGTCCTCGATGACGAGGCGGTAGTAGTCGCCCGCCTCCTCGATCTCGACGTAAACGTCGGGAAGGATACCGGCCTCCTCGGTCGCGTCGAGGGCGTTGTCGACCGCCTCCTTGACGGCGGTGACGAGCCCGCGAGCGCCCGAGTCGAACCCGAGCATGTGTTTGTTCTTCTCGAAGAACTCGGCGATGGAGATCTCGCGCTGGCTCTCCGCCAGCTCCTCCGCGATCCCCTCCTCGTCGCCGAGACTCGACTGGAAGGACGTCATTCGGTGCCCGTACCTTTCGCGGTGGGACCTAAAAGCGCACCGCCAACGGGGTGAAAGTGAAGCCGGGGTCGTACCGGGTCGATTCGGTCGGGGACGGGCTATCAGGGCGTCGAGCCGAGGATCTACCCGAGCCGTTCCTGGACAGTCCCTCGGATGCACTCACCGCACGCGCTCACCCGCTCGACCGAAGCGAGCCGGCGGCTCGGGAGGCTGAATAACGCGGGACCGTGTTGGTTGGACCGCCGGGGAAACCGGCCGGTCGTCGATTCGGCGGTGATCGGTTCCGCCGCGGTCGGTCGTCCCGTCGCGGTCGGTTCCGGATCGGTGGGGTGCGCGACCTACAGTCGGGTGAGGTTCTTCGCGCGCGGTCCCTTGTCCGCGTCCTCGATCTCGAACTCTACCTCCTGGCCTTCCTCGAGGTCCGGGCCGCCGACGTCTTCCATGTGGAAGAACACGTCCTCGTCCGCCTCGTCGGTCTCGATGAATCCGTAGCCGCCAGTGTCGTTGAAGAAGTCGACCTTGCCTTTCGCCATCGCGTCCGTACGGACGCCGAACAGAGGCATAAATGTTGGGTGCGTTACCGATACTCACGAAACGGTCGTTTCGAACCGGTACCTCCGTCGGTTTCGAGCCGGCATCCCCGTCGGTTTCGAGCCGGTATCCCCGCCATCGATCCGCCGTGGCCCCCCGCGACGTGACCATCGAACCGCCCCTCGTTTCGTTCCCAACGTCTGCGTCCGGTCTCTGTTCGGATTCGAAGCTTTTCTCCCCGCCCAGCCGACGTTCGACAACCACAACCCGCATGAGTACGGACCCCGTATGACTAGACGTATGAGCTCTCGCCGCGCACACATCGAGATCGGCGGGATGTCCTGTTCGACCTGTTCCGGAACGGTTCGGGAGGCGCTGGAGGCGCTGGAGGGGGTCGAGGAGGCGTCCGTCAACTTCGCGACCGACGAGGGGACCGTGTCGTACGACCCCGACCGGACCGACCTCGCGGCGGTCTACGCGGCGATCCGGGAGGCGGGCTACGACCCCGTCTCGGAGACGGCCACCGTCGGGATCATCGGGATGAGCTGTTCGACGTGTGCCGCGACCAACGAGGAGGCGATCGGCGCGGTCGACGGCGTGATCGCGGTCAGCGTCAACGCCGCCACCGACGAGGCGCGCGTCGAGTACAACCCGGTCGACGCGACGCTCACCGACGTGTACGCCGCCGTCGAGGACGCCGGCTTCGAGCCGATGCGCGAGGGACGTGAGGAAGCGAGCGGAGGGACGAGCGGAGACGGGACGGACTCGGCGACCGGAGCGGACGGCGGCGGTTCGGGCACCGACGAGCGAACGACCGCCGCGGAACGCGAGCTCGTCCGGCAGCGACGGCTCGTGATCGGCGGGGGGCTCCTGACGCTCCCGTTCTGGTACCTGATGGGCGCGATGTTCGGGCTCTACACGCACCCGGAAACGGTACTCGGCGTCCACCACGGGTGGGTCCAGTTCGCGCTCGCGACGGTTCTGATGGCGACGCTCGGGCGGGAGTTCCTCGCGGGCGCGTGGCGCGCGTGGTCGCGAGGACGCGACGTCAACATGGACACGCTGGTGGCGATCGGCACGTCCGCGGGCTACCTGTTCAGCACGGCCGTCCTGCTCGCGCCGGTCGTCGGCTCCGCGCTGATCGGCGACTACTACTTCGAGGCGGTCGCGTTCATCCTCTGGTTCATTACCGTCGGCAACTGGCTGGAGGTCAGATCGAAGGCGCGCGCGAGCGACGCCCTCCGGGCGCTGCTTCGGATGGGACCCGACGAGGCGACGCTCGTCGTCGACGGGACGGAGCGGACCGTCCCGGTCGAGGAGGTCGCCGTCGGCGACCTGATGAAGGTGCGGCCGGGCGAGACGGTGCCGACCGACGGCGTCGTCCGCGAGGGCGAGTCCGCCGTCGACGAGTCGATGCTCACCGGCGAGTCGGTGCCCGTGGAGAAGGGTCCCGGCGACGAGGTCGTCGGGTCCACGATCAACGCGAACGGCGTCCTGCTCGTCGAGGCGACGAAGGTCGGGTCGGACACGGCGATCCAACGGATCGTCGATCGGGTACGGGAGGCGCAGTCGCGCCAGCCCGATATCCAACGGCTCGTCGACGAGGTGTCCGGGGTGTTCGTCCCGGTCGTGATCGCCAACGCGACGCTGTGGGCGGTGATCTGGGCGCTGTTCCCGGAGACGCTCGCCGCGTTCGTGGACTGGCTCCCGCTGTGGACGCCGGTCGGGGGCGGCCCCGTCGCGGGCGGCGTGAGCGTCCTCGAGTTCTCGATGGTCGTGTTCGCCTCGGCGGTGCTCATCGCGTGTCCCTGCGCGCTCGGGCTCGCGACCCCCGCGGCGACGATGGTCGGCTCCACCATCGCCGCGACCAACGGCGTCCTATTTAAAGGGGCGGACGTCCTCGAGCGCGTCCGCGACGTCGACGTCGTCGTCTTCGACAAGACGGGGACGCTCACGCACGGGGAGATGGAGCTGACCGACGTCGTCGCCTTCGCCGACGGTCGTCCCGTGAGCGACGACGGCGATCGGTTCGGTCCCGGAAGCGACGGGGCGGCTCCCGACGGCGGCGTCGCCGTCGAGGACGACCGCGCGGACGCCGCAGACACCGCCGACGCCGACGCCCACGAAACCCGGCTGCTTCGGGCGGCCGCCGCCGCCGAGTCCGGAAGCGAGCACCCGCTCGGCGAGGCGATCGTGGCGGGCGCGCGCGAGCGCGGCGTCCCCGTGGCGGACCCGGACGGCTTCGAGAACGTCCCGGGCCACGGGATCCGCGCGACGACCCCGCTCGGCGAGACGCTCGTCGGGAACCGCAAGCTCCTGCGCGAGGCCGGCGTCGACACCGGCCCCGCGGAGGCGACGATGGAGCGGCTGGAGTCCGCCGGGAAGACCGCGATGCTCGTCGCCGTCGACGGCGAGCTCCTGGGCGTCGTGGCGACCGCGGACACGGTCCGCGAGAGCGCCCGGGAGACGGTCGCAGCCCTCGAGAAGCGTGGGATCGCGGTGTCGATGCTCACCGGCGACAACGAACGGACCGCTCGGGCGGTCGCCGAGCAGGTGGGGATCGACCCGGACCGCGTCCGTGCGGGCGTCCTCCCGGCGGACAAAGCCGACGCGATCGAAGCGGTACAGTCGGACGGGAGCCGCGCGGTGATGGTCGGCGACGGCGTCAACGACGCGCCCGCGCTCGCGACCGCGCACGTCGGGATCGCGATCGGATCCGGGACGGACGTCGCCATCGAGTCCGCGGACGTAACGCTGATGCGCGACGACCCCCGTGACGTCCTGAAGGCGCTCCGGATCTCCGAGGCGACGATCGCGAAGGTGAGACAGAACCTCTTCTGGGCGTTCGCGTACAACGCGACGCTGATCCCGATCGCGTCGCTCGGGCTGCTCAATCCCGCGCTCGCCGGGCTCGCGATGGCCGGATCCTCGGTGTCCGTGATGACCAACAGCCTCGTCTTCCGCCGGTGGGACCCGAACACCGACTATCACCTCCTCGTCACCCGTCCGCTCTACCGACTGTTGGACTGATCGCGGCGGCGACCGCTCGCCGACAGCTACTTTCCTCGCGGCGAGCTACCACCTGTCGATGATCCTGAGTCGGGTGGAAGAGTGGACCGGACGGGTCAAAGCCGAACTCCAGCGGTCGTTCGCGGAGGAGTACAGCTCCCGCGAGACCGCGGGGAGCTTCGCGCTCGGCGTGTTCATCACGATGCTGCCGACGCTCGGGACGGGGCTGATCGTCTTCGTGGCGCTCGCGTGGCTGTTCGACCGCATCAACCGCGTGGCGCTGTTCGCCTCCGTCCTCGTGTTCAATCCGGTCGTGAAGTGGGGAGTGTACGCCGCGAGCTTCACGCTCGGCGTCCTGATCCTCGGGCCCGTCCCGGGCGTGACGAGCGCCGAGGTATCGCTGTCCGCGGGGCCGGAGATCGTCACTCGGCTCCTCGTCGGGAACGTGATCCTCGCGGTCGTCGCCGCCGTCCCCGGCTACTTCGTCTGTCACCGACTCGTCGAAGCGTATCAGGCACGCGGCGTCGATATCGTCGAGACGATCGAGGAGGTCGTCGGTCCCGATCAAGGGGTCGTCGGTCCGGATGAGAAGGCCGTCGGTCCCGACGGAGGCCCCGTCGACGCGGCGGGGGAGGCCCGATCCCACGGCGACGACGCACACGGCACGGACGGCGGTCGATGACGCCTTCCGCGGCGTGATCGCCGGGAGCCGTCCCTCGAAGGACGACAGGGGCGGACCGGGCGAAGTCGCGTCCGGTTCCCTTGACGAGTGGTGTCATGGGTTCCACAATTCTCTTTAACCTCTCCGATAATGATTAGACATGATCCGATCTATCCAAAAAAAGCTGGATGATGTTCTCACAAGCCGGTTCGATCTCGTCCGCGCGTCCGCCGAGTACGTCGTCTATCCGGTCGAGTCGGTCGGCGTCCGATCCGCACAGTACCTCGGCGCACAGTCGGTCGATCCGGCGGCCTCCGTCTCCTTTGGTCGGGACGGGTACGTCGTCGAAAGCGACGACTGAACCGTTTCGGTAGCGCCCGGCTGGACGCCGTCGGGACTCAACTCATTCGTCGCGTTCGTTCCCCGACAACAGGAGCCCGAGATACGACGTTCGGACCCCATCCGCGGCGTCGAGTCCGAGCCGGTCGAGGACGCGCGTCGCGTCTTCCCGGGTCGTGTCGATCGCCGCTTCCTCGTTGACCTCGCGTTCCACCTCGACGAACTCGCCCACGTCCTCGACGGCGTCGAGGGTGACGGTGAACCCGTCAAGCGTCCAGAACTCCCGGTGTTTCACCACGGTAGCGGCGGGCGTGAACCCGAGCCCGGCGAGTACCGCCCCGGCCTCGTCGCCGTCGCTGACGCCCGTCTCGTGCTCCTCACGGGTTTTGGAGGCGTCGTCGAGCAGCGGCCCTTTATACGTGACCGCCGTCGTCGTCTCCCCCTCCACCGCGGAGCCGATCCCGTCCCGAAGCGGGCTCTCGTGTCTGAGCCGGAGCGCCTCGTCGGTCTCAGCGAAGTCGCGATGGGGCGCGTCGTAGTACACGTCACGCTGGCGTCCGGCGTCGACCGGCTCGGCGTCCGCCTCGCGGAGCCGTTGACGGACGTCGTCGACGGGCGCTGGGACCTTGATCTCGACCTCGTACATGGACGGGATCCGTCCGTCCACGGTAATAAGTCGGCGGGACCGCCGCGCGGCGGGGCGTCGCGCGCCGGAGCCGCCCTTTCGTGTGTCACCGCGGGGCACGACGACCGCGTCGAACCGTGCGCCTTAAGGGTACAACGAGTGATGTTTCGCGCATGAGCGACCAGGAGCAGGCCGACACGGACGCCGACGCCGAACAGGCCGACACCGAAGACACGACCGAAGCCGAATCGACGGGCCTGCAGGACGGCGACTTCGTCCGCATCGCCTACACGATCCGCACGGCCGACGACGACCGCGTCATCGACACGACCGACGAGGCGGTGGCCGAGGAGTCGGAGATCGACACCGACGAGTACGAGTTCGAGCCGCGGATCATCGCGCTGGGCGCGGGTCACGTCTTCCCGTCCGTCGAGGAGGCGCTCACCGGCGCGTCGGTCGGCGACGAGGGCGTCGTCGACGTCTCCGCCGAGGACGCCTTCGGCGCGTACGACCCCGACGAGGTCGAAACCGTCAAGGCCGACAAGATCCCCGAGGACAGCCGCTACCCCGGCGCGCAGATCCAGATCGACAACCGTCAGGGACACCTGGAGACGATCATCGGCGGGCGCGCCCGCGTCGACTTCAACCACCCGCTCGCGGGCGAGGAGCTCGAGTACGAGTACGAGATCCTCGAGGTCATCGACGACCGTGAGGAGAAGGCCGCCGGCCTGCTCGGGATGTACCTTCAGGAGGAGCCCGACGTCCGCATCGAGACCGTCGTCGAGGAGGAGGAGACGGTCACCGAGGACGACGACGGCGAGGAAGTCGTCGAGACCGAGGAGGTCGAGAAGGACGTTCTCTACATCACGGCGACGCCCGGGATGCAGATGAACCAGCAGTGGATGTTCCAGAAACAGCAGATCGCCCAGGACCTCATGGGCCGGCTCGACCTCGACCGCGTCGTCGTCGAGGAGGTCATCGAGGGCGGCGGCATGGGCGGCATGGGCGGCATGATGGGCGGCATGGGCGGTGCCGGCGCGGCCGACATCGAGGAGGCGCTCGAGGACGTGGACATCGACGCCGACGAGATCGTCGACGAGCTCGACGAGGAGTAACACGGCGACCGACCGTCGGACGCGACGCTGACGAACCGATCCTTTTTGAACCCCTGCCGCCCCACCGACCGGTATGGAGATCGAACGGGCCCGTGAGGACGTCGTCGTCGCCGGCACCGCCGCCGCCGCGACGGTCGCTCTCGCGGTGGTTTCGGGGCTCGGACTGATTGGGGATATCGGTGCGCTGGCGACGCTCTCGCCGGTACTCGTCTACTTCGCGTACCTCTTCTCCCGAAAGGGAGGCCCGTACGGTTCGTGGGACACGGCTCGAAACTGGGCGCTGCTCGCCGCGCTCGTCGGGGCCGTCGTGCTCCTCACGACCCTGTTGTGACTGACGGACGACGGCGTCGACGTCGATGAGCTCGGTATGTGCGTCGACGTCGACGAGTTCGGTATGTGCGTCGGCGTCGGTGAATCGAGCGTCCACGTCGACCGCGCCGGAACGCGGCCGTCGTCTCAGGCGATGTCCCGGCTGGTGTCCACGGCGACGCCGTCGGTGAGCTTCAGCTTCAGGGGCTCGTCCAACGGAACGCCGCCGCGGAACTTCGGGACCACGAGCCGGTTCACGACGTCGGTCCCGCTCACGGTCGTCCGGAGGTCGAAGACGACGTCGGCCACCTGTTCCGAGACGATCCGGTTCCGCGACCGCTCGGGCGCGGTCATGGCGTGGAGAACGGCGACTCCGCCCGTCTCGGTGACCCGCTCGCTGAGAGCGGCGAGAAACCGGCGGTACGGCTCCGGATCGAACGCCTCCAACGGGCCGAGCGAGTCGATGACGAGGGTCCCACGTTCGGGCATCGCGTCGAGCCTGGCGGTGGCGTTCTCGAGGGTCGATCCCGCGTCGCCGCTCCCGCCGCCGTGGCCGCTCCCGTCGATGGCGTCGACCGTCACGTCCTCCGGGGGGATCTTCGCGCGCTCGAACCCCTGCTCGACCGCGGCCGAGGACCGAACGGTGGTGAGGTACGTCGTCGGACGGGCCCCGCTGAACGTGTTCAAGAACAGCTCGGACTGGCTCGCGGGGTCCGCCTTCAAGACCACGATGCTCCCGGACGGGACCCCGCCGTCGAGCTCCCGATCGAGCACCGACACGCCCGTCGGCAGACGATCCATGTCGGTCACTGACCGCCGGGGCGGTTTGTCTCTGTCGGTACCGGTCCCGACTGACCGATCCCCTGACCGATCAGCGCGGCGGCGACATCGTCGTACGCCGCGCGGACCGCGGGCTCTCCCAACGGGGCGGACGGGGCGTCGGGAACCGCACCGAGCGACGGACACGCGAGGAGGTCGGCGACGCCGTTCGGGGCGGACGCCGCCCGCGTGACCACGACGCCGAGGGGCGGACAATCGAGCGCCCGCGCCATCGCGGCCGTCTTCGCGGTGTCCCGAAGCGCCGGCGGGTGTCGCGACGTCACGAGGAGGCTCGCGTCGGCGGCGCGCAGCGGAACCGCCGCGTCCGGGGAGACGCCCGCGGGACAGTCGAGGAGAACTCGCGCGCCGCCCGGGGCGGACCCGCTTACGGCCTCGAAGGCCGCGTATTCGTCGCGGATCGTCGGATCGTCCGGCGCGGCGAGGACCGAGAACGATCCCGAGCCGTTCCCCGACCACGCCGCGTCACGCCCGGCGTTTCCGAACGTCGCGGGAACCGTCCGCGAATCGGGCGCGGGTGGCTCGCCGTCCCGTGTGCCGACCGCGTCGGCCAGCGCGGCGAGGTTCGGGAGGTCCCAGTCGGCGTCGACGGCGACGACGGGGCCGGCCTCCCGGTCGGCGAGCGCCCGTCCGACGCCGAGGGTGGTCGTCGTCTTCCCGCTCCCGCCCTTTCCGCCGGCGACGGCTATCACGGAGGCTCTGCTGCCGTATGATACTTAAAACGTCTCCCTCGCCGCGGCGATCGGCCGCTCAGTCCTGACAGCAGCCGCCGGCCTCGCCGCCGAAGTCGACGTCGAGCGGCTCGGAGATCGCCTCGTTGACGGCTTCGAGCGTGTCGTTCAGCTCGTCTTGGGCGTCGAGGAACTCGCGCATGACGGGCATCGAGTGGAGCTCCCGCTGGGTGCTCTGGACCGTTTCGAGGTCGGACTGGGTCGCCTGTCCGGTCTGGCGGGCCTGCATGAACTCCGCCCGGAGCCGTTCGAACTCGTCGATCCGCTCCTGGACCGCGGCGTCGCGTTGAACGGCCTCGCGGGTCTCCTCGAAGCGCTCGTACTCCGGCGTTCGGGCGATCCGTTCGCCGAGCTCACGGCCGAGGTCCTCGATGGACGCTTGTTCCGCGCTCATACCCTCGTTCGGGACGCGATCGGTTTCAACCTGCCGGAGCCGGCACCGCCGACCCGTCGGAGTCGACAGCAGCGGCGTCAGGGCGGGGCGCGTGGGCGATCGAACCGGAACGCCGGATCGGCCTCGGATCAGCCCTAACCCAGCCTCGGATCAGCCCTAACTCAGCCTCGGATCACCCCGTATCAGTCGATCCGGGCCTCGACGAACGCGACGACGGCGGCCAGCTCGTCCGGCCCGACACCGTGTCCGGTCGGGTACGCCCCGTAGGTGACGTCCGCGCCGATCGCCTCGAGGCGGTCTGCGGCGGCCCGCGACCGCGATTCCGGGATCACGCGGTCCCCGGACCCCGCGCCGACGAACACGGGCGTCCCGTCGATCCCGTCCGGGTCGCGGTCGGCGTGCGAGTCGGCGAGGTAGCCGTGGAGCGCGACGACCCACGCGTAGCGGTCGGGCGCGTCGAGCAGGAGCGCCAGGCTCGAGATCGCCCCCTGGCTGAAGCCGAGCAGGCCGAGTCGGTCCGGATCGAGGTCGTAGGCGTCGACCGCGGCGGCGACGGTCTCGGAGACGAGATCGAGGCTCCGCGCGAACTCCGCGGCGTGCGGCTGGCTCTCGTGGAGCCCCCCGCCGGAGAGGTCGAGTTCGTACCACGTGTAGCCGCCCTGCAGGGGCTCGGGCGCGCGGAGGCTGATCACGTGGAGGGCGTCCGGGAGGCGCTCGGCGATCGGTAGCAGGTCCTGCTCGTCCGCGCCCCGGCCGTGTAACACGAACACCGCGGGCGCGTTCGCGGCGTCGTCGTCGGGCGCGACGTGGACGTATTCCAGTGGGAGTTCGGTCATATCCGCCGTTGGACGGGTCGGCGGTTGTGTCTGTCGGCCGCGGCAGCGGCACGTCGGCGTCTCGGGGACGGCGTCGAGGGTGACCGACGCCGTTCATGATCGATCGGTGCTTTCTCCGGGGAACGGGCGGTTTAACCGTGCTGGGCCGCAACCACGGGATATATGAGCCGCGGGTCCACGGAGGGCGACCTCACCAAGACGGGGATGGCCCTGAAACACGATCGCGAGTGGGACTACGAACTCGACCGGATCGTCGAGGCCATCGAGGAGCGCGACGCCACGAAGGTCGGCCTCCAGTTCCCTGAGGGGTTGAAACGCCGCGGCCCGAGCGTCGCCGACGACCTCCGCGAGGCCGCCCCCGACGACGTCACGTTCATGATCTCCGGACAGCCCTGTTACGGGGCGTGTGACCTCGACACGTACCTGATGCGCCGGACCGACGTCTTCGTCCACTTCGGCCACACGCCGATGAAGGAGTCCGACAGCATCATCTACGTCCCGCTGTTCTCGAACGTCGATCCGTTCCCGATCATGGAGGACGCGCTCGACGAGCTCGAGGACCCGGAGGACGACCCCGAGGTCGGGATCGTCACGACCGCCCAGCACATGAACCGATTCGAGGAGATGACCGACTGGCTCGAGGAGCGAGGCTACGAGGTCCACACTCGCCGCGGAGACGACCGACTGACGATGGAGGGGCAGGTGCTCGGCTGCAACTACGCCTCCGCGGACATCCCCGCCGACCAAGTGTTGTACGTCGGCGGCGGCAAGTTCCATCCCGTCGGGTTGGCGATGGAACACCCCGAAAAGCGCGTCGTCATTGCCGACCCGGTCAACAACGTCGTGAAGATCGCCGAACACGACCAGTTCCTCAAACAGCGCTACGCGTCGGTGCACAAGGCGATGGGGGCCGAGAAGTGGGGCGTGATCTTCTGTACGAAGATCGGACAGGGTCGCTGGGAGAAGGCTCAGGAGATCGTCGAGAACAACGAGAACGCGTACCTGATCACGATGGACGAGGTGACTCCGGACCGCCTCCGGAACTTCGCGATGGACGCGTTCGTCAACACGGGCTGTCCGCGGATCACGACCGACGACGGCCCGCGGTTCCACAAGCCGATGTTGACCCCCGGCGAGTACGAGGCGGCGATCGGCGAGAAGCCGCTCGACTCCATCGAGTTCGACACGTTCCACGACACCTGGTAACGGCGTCGCGCTCGGCGACCTTCGTTCGTACCGATTCTCGTTCGTACCGGTTCTCGTTCGCACCGATCCTCGTTCGCACCGATCCTCGTTCGCACCGATCCTCGTTCGCACCGATCCTCGTTCCCGTCAGTACACGTTCGCGCCGGTCGCTACCGTGACGTCCCGTCTACGACGGCGCCGTCTCCCGGAACTCGAACCGTGCGCCGCCCTCCGCGCTCTCCGCGACGGTGGCGTCGAACCCGTGTGCGTTCGCGATCCGGTCGACGATCGTGAGCCCGATCCCGCTCCCGCCGTACCCCGTGGTGTAGCCGTGCTCGAACACGTGATCCTGGTGGTCGGACGGGATCCCGTCCCCGGTGTCTTCCACGTAAAACCCGTCCGGAAGCGGGCCGACGCGGACCGTCACGTCCGGGCCGCCGTGGCCGACCGCGTTCCGGAACAGGTTCTCGAAGAGCCCTTGCAGCTGGCTCTCGTCGCCGATGAGCGTCACCGGCTCCGTCTCCAGCGTCGCCGACCGTGTATCGATCATCGCCCATGCGGCCCGGGCGGCGTCGGGCAGGGAGACCGGCCCGTGCTCGTCACCCGTGGAGCCGTATCGGGCCAGCGCCGCGAGGTCGGTGACGATCTCCTCGATCCGGCGTAACGACGTCTCGACGGGCGCTAAGTTCGACTCGTCCCCGGTTTCGTAGTAGCGTTCCAGCCGCCCCAACGCGACCGAAAGCGGGTTCCTGACGTCGTGTGACACCATACTGGAGAACTGGTCTAAGCGCTCGTTAACGCGTTTCAGCTCCTCCCGGGAGTTCCGCTCGTCGGTGACGTCCTCGACGGTGCCGACCGCGCGCGTCGGCGTCCCCTCGGCGTCGAAGTGGAACTCCCCTTGGGCCTCGATCCACCGCCGTTCGCCGTCCGCCCGGTGGATGCGACAGTCGAACTCCCAGCGTCCGGTCTCGAAGGCGGCGTCGAACCGTCGACGGACGTCCTCGCGGTCGTCCGGATGGACGTGTTCGAGGAACGTCTCGACGCTCCAGTCGTCGATCGGGTCCTCGTAGCCGAAGATCCAGTCGTGACGCGGCGAGCGGACCGGGGAATCGTTCGAACCGAGATCGAGCTCCCAGATCCCGAGCTGGCCGGCCGACAGCGCGAGGCTCAGCCGCTCCTCGCTCTCCGCGAGCTCGCGCACCGTCCGCCGGGTCGCGGAGACGTCACGGAACAGCCACAGGTTCCCGCTCCCACCAGGGAGGTCGACCGGCCGATAGCTTCGTTCGACGGTTCGCCCGTCCCGGAGGTCCCACTCGTCGCCCTCGACGGGCTCCCGAGCCGCCACCAGTTCGGCGGCCCGGTCGGTGAATCCCTCCGGATCCACGCATCGCTCTGCGATCCGTCCGATCAGCTCCGCGGCATCGACGCCGACGAGGTCCGTCGCGGCGGTCGAGAGGCCGAACAGTTCGATCAGTCGCGGGTTGACCGCGAGCACGCCGCGGTCGGGGCCTTCGGCGAGCGCGCCGACGGGTAGCGCCCCGAACAACGCCGAAAAGGTGTCGTCCGGGCGTTCGATCTCGTCGTTACGCATCGCGTCTCACGGTTGTGTTCCGAGGAACGGACGTAAATACTGTTCCCTCCGATCCGTGTCCGCCGCTGCCGATGGGTCGAGCGCTTCGGGGGTCGGTTGTCGCTTCAGGGGTTGGTTGTCGCTTCGGGGGTTGGTTGTCGCTTCAGGGATCGGTTGTCGCTTCAGGGATCGGTTGTCGCCTCAGGGATCGGTCACCGATCCGGATGGCCGATCGTCGCTTCGGGCCGCGGGCCCGATCGGTCCGATCAGCTCTCGCGGCGCGCGAACGCGAGGTTACCGGAGACGTTCTTGATGTACGCACGGACGGTGTCGCCCTCCTGGGCGCCGGGGACGAAGATCGTGTACTCGCCGCGCTCGGCGACCCCGTCGCCCTTGCGGCCCGTGCCCACGATGCGTAGCTCGTACGTGTTACCCGACTCGATCGCTTCCTCCTGTCGCTGGGTGTTCGCCGTCGACTGCTTGGCGACCGGACGGAATGCCCCACACGCCTCACAGCGAAGCATGGGCGTCCGGTTCTCGGTCTCCAGCCGCGTGTCGGGGAGGCCACACTCCGAGCAGGTGACGAACGACTCGATGTACGAGTCGACGGCCGCCTGGAAGTCGCTCTCGCGGAAGTTCCCGTTGTAACGCGCCCGGCCGTTGTCGTACTGGCCGGCGGTGCCGAGCTCCTGTTGGATCTTCGAGTGGACGTGCTCGGGGTCCCGTCCCAGCGCGTCGGCGATGGCCGAGAGGTTCGTCAGGCGGGTGAACGCCCCGTCCTTCTGGGTCTGCGGGGACGGCACGGACAGTCGCTCGTCGGAGCCACCGAAGTCGGGGACCGCCTCCATGGCGCGATCGAGGCTCGATTCGTATTCCATACGGAACGGCAAGAGGGGGCGACGGAAATCGCTTCCGGGTCCGTTCCGCCCCGGCCGTTCGATCGATACGAGCGCCCCCGTCTCCTCGGTTTGGACCTGCTCGGCGCGTCCATGGTCGACGTTCGTGGCTGATGCGTACGCGTCGCACAGCCGGCTCGCGCTTGATACGTTCGGGCGCGTCGGTAGTGTATGAACCACAGCCGCAGACGCCTCCTCGCCGTCGCCCTCGCTGGGGGCGTCACCGCCTTGTCCGGGTGTACCGATGGAGACGTCGTCGGTGGGATCCGCGGCGGGTCGGGATCGGACTCGTCCTCCGAGGCGGAACACGGGGACGGCGACGACGAGGCGCTCGGTGACCCGCCCGCCCCCGATCCACCGACTACGGCCGATCCGTTGTTCCTCGAGTACGACCACGACCGGCTGCTCGAGGCGTCGATAAGCGGGGGTGTCGGACAGGACGGCATCCCCTCGATCGACCGTCCGCGGTTCCGTCCGGTCGCCGACGACCCGCTCGGCGACGGCGCGCCCGTGTTCGGCGTCGTGCGTGACGGCGTGGCCAGGGCGTATCCCCAGTACGTGCTCGTCTGGCACGAGATCGTCAACGACGTGATCGCCGGCGAGCAGGTCGCGGTCACGTACTGTCCGCTCACCGGTACCGCACAGGGGTTCGAGCGCGGCGCCGCGGAGTTCGGCGTCTCCGGCCACCTCGTCAACTCGAACCTGATCATGTACGACCGGGAGACGGAGAGCTGGTGGCCCCAGCTGCTCGCCACCGCCATCGACGGCCCGATGCGGGGTCGATCGCTTCGGGAGTTCCGCGTCGTGTGGACGACGCTCGGCGAGTGGCGCGCCGCGTATCCGGACTCGGAGGTCCTGACCGACGACACCGGCTTCGCGCGTCGGTACGGAAGCGACCCGTACGGCGCCTACGATCCGCTACAGGGCTACTACGCGGGGGATTCGACCATGTTCTCCCCGCTCTCCCGGCCGGACGACGGCCACGCGAAGTCCGTCGTCATCGGCGCGCGGACGGCGACCGGTGCGATCGCCTTCGACAAGGAGACGCTACTCGAGAACCGGACGCTCTCGGGAACGATACCGGCGAGCGGAGCCGGCGCGAACGGTGGGGGCGGGAGCAACGGTGCGGACCGGCTCGTCGCCGTCACGGACCCCGTGCTCTCGACCGGCTACGTCTACCGCGACCCCGACGGCCTGTCGATCGAGGCGGACGGCGACGCCTACCGGGTCGAGGGCGAAGGCGGGGGCGTTCCCGCCGCCGAACTGCCGCTCGAGTCGGTTCTGGCGTTCGACGCGATGTGGTTCGCCTGGGCCGGGTTTTACCCCACCACCGCGTTCGTCGGCCGACACACGGGACCCGGCGATGGGCGCTGAGACGTCCACCCCGACCGGTGCGCCGGTCGCGTGGTCCGTGGGGCTCGTCCGTCGAGCGGCGTTCGCCGTTCGCGCATCGCTCGCGCGTCGCGACGGCCGCGTGACGTTCGGGGCTGTCGTGGTCGGATACGTTCTCCTCTACAGCGCCGGGCTCGGGCACCTCGGACGACGGACCGTCGTGGGCGGCGGCATCGCCGGGACGGAGCCGCTGATCGACGTGTTCGTCGTGAGCGATCCGCTGTCGACCGCGGCGCGTCGGGTCGCGCCGTTCCAGTACGAGACGGTCGCGCTCGTCGGCGTCGGTCCGGTCGAGTACCTCTTTGCGCCCGTCAACGCCGTGATCGGGGTCGCGCTCGCGACGCTCGTCGGCGTCACTCTGGCGGTCTCCGTCGTCGCCTGGCGCGGCCCGTCCGCGTGTCGGATCGGTCCCGGTGCCGGGGCGGCCGCCGGGCTGCCGGGGATCCTCTCCGGGTTCGTTTGTTGTGGCCCGACGCTGCTCCTGATCATCGGTGTGCAGGCCTCTACTGGGATCCTCGCCGCCATGCGGTGGTTCCTCCCGCTCGCCGTCGTCGCCCTGGTCGGAACGCTGTTGTGGGTCGGGAGCCGGGTCGATCCCGAAGCCAGCGGGTGACAGGACCGATCCCGAAGTCGGCGGGTGGCAGGACCGATCCCGAAGCCGGCGTGTCCGGGACGACCCTCGTCCAGCGGTCGCCGATCCCTCCGGTCACCGCTTTCCGCGGGTATCGCTTCCCGCGCTTCGCCACTCCGAGAGCGTCTCGCGGTAGCTCTCGGCGAGCTCGCGGACGACGAGCCGGTCCCGGGGGTCGACGACGAGGGCGTGCAGCGTGAGCAGATACGCCGCGACCCCAGCGAGGGAGCCGAGGACGACCGCCGCGATCCCGGGGACCACGGCTCGAACCGCGAGCATACCGCCGATCATCACGGCTCCGGCAGCGAGCGGCTTTCCGAAGGTACGGTCGTACGGCCACAACCCCTCGAACCGGCGAAGCAACAGCAACTGGAGCCCGTTCTGGACGACGATGGCGAGGGAGGTGCCGAGCGCCGCGCCGACGAGCCCGAACCGAAGGACGAAGACGTACGTCAGCCCGACGTTGAGGGCGGCGAGCAGCCAGTCGAGCGCCATCCGCGCGTACTGGTGGTCGGTCATCATGAGGAGCCAGCCGGTCGCGCCCACGGCGCTCCCGACGAACACGCCGCCGAGATAGACGACGAGGGGAACGTAGCCGCGGACGTACGTCTCGCCGAACACCGCGAGCAGCTCCCCGCCGTACACGCCCAGCACCGCGAGCAGCGGCAGGACCGTCGTGACGATGAGCCGAGTCACCGACGAGTACACCGCGTTGAGCGTGTCCGTTCGGTCGTCCGCGTACAGGTCGGACGCCACCGGGGGGAGGAGCTGGTTGAACGACAACAGCGGGATCCACGCGATGGCGATCAGTACGAGGACGACGTTGTACACGCCGGCCGCGACCGCCGAGAGGAGCGCGCCGACCAGGAGGACGTCGACGCGGTTCTGGAACACCTTCCCGAGGCTGCTCATCGCGACCGGCGCGGCGTGGTTATAGAAGCGCCACGCCTCGGAGCGCGCGCCGCGGAGCGTCGGGGTGATCCGCGTCACGCGGACCGACAGCGGGACCCCGACGACGACGAGCAGGAACAGACAGGCGACCATCGCACCGGCGACGCCGACGACGGAGTACCCGAGCGCCAGGGCCACGAGCGCGCCGACGAGCCGGGCCGCCGGGCGCAACAGCTTGTTGAATAGGACCTCGCCGCGGGCCGACCCGATGGCGCGGAAGACGCCGGCGGCGATCATCGCCAGCCCGGCGAGCCCCACCAGGACGCCGAACAGCCGAAGCGTCGGGATGAACGCCGGCTCGGTCACGGTGAGGTCGTTGATCCGCGGGGCCGACACCCAGACGCCGACCGCCATGAGGACGCCGACCCAGACCGTCGTCGCGTACGCCAGTCCCGTGACTCGCGAGCGGCGGGCCGGGTCGTCGCTCGCGGCCGGGAGAAAGCGCTGAAGCGCCGGCACGCTCCCGAACGTGACGAGCCGGACGAGCACCTGGGCGATACGCCACGCGAGCGCGTACACGCCGTACGTCGTCGGCCCGAGCCCCCTGGCGAGGACGAACTCGGTCGCGGTCGTCAACCCGCGCTGGGCGGAGAACGCCCCCGACGTGACGACCGCGCCGTGCGCGATTTCGACCAGCGCGTCGTGCTCGTCCTCAGCGACGTCCGCGACGGAACCGTCGTCGGTATCGCCGGTACCCGCACCGGAACCGTCAGTGGCGTCGTCGGGCCGCTCCCTCGGATCGTCTCCCACGATACGTTCGTCCGACGGCACGACCGCGGATTAAACGGATCGAAACCCTCGCGTGAGACGTCGACGGGTCGAAACCCTCGCGTGAGACGTCGACGAGTCGAAACCCTCGCGTGGACCATCGACCGGGAGCCGCCCGCCGCTCGGCGCCGCTCACGCGGCCAATGGCTCACCCGTCCGGGAAGACGCTCTCCGGCATGTACGCCGAGACGGTCCAGTTGGGTGCGTCGACGACTTCGCTGACCTTCAGGTCCATCGCCGCCGAACAGAGGATGTACGCCTCCCCCCGCGTGAGGTCACGCTCCTCGTGGAGGTGGTCGATCATGTGTCGCGTCGCCAGCTTCGTCGCCTCCATCAGGTCGTCGGCGATCCCGGTCGTCCCGTACATCCGCTCGTCGCGGCCGGTCGGCGTGAACGGTCCGTTCGTCTCGAACTGCGGCTGATCGATCGCCATGTCCGTCCGTACGGAGAGGCGCGCGGTGACGAACATCGGCGCTTCGATCCCGGTCACGCAGACCTCGCCGTCGCCCTGTGCGGCGTGACAGTCGGCCGTCGAGAACAGCGCGCCCGCGACCTCGACGGGGAGATACACCGTCGACCCCGCGGTCATGTGCTTGACGTCCATGTTTCCGCCGACGCGCCGCGGCGGGAGCGTGTCGTGTTCCCCGGCGGCGGCGGGCGCGACGCCGATGACGCCCGGGAAGGGGTCCAGCGGAACCTCGATTCCGTTCACGAACCGCCCCACGTCGCCCTCGAGGTCCCAGATGTGGACGCCGGCCTCGGGGAACTCCTCGGGGAGCAGCCCGAGCCCCATCTCGCCGGGCAGGTAGCCCGTGTACCCCCAGCCCTTGTGTTGGAGGTCGAGGAGGTCGACCTGCAGGACGTCGCCGGGCTCCGCGCCCGCGACGGCGACGGGGCCCGTCAGCGGGTGGACGGGGTCGAAGCTCACGTTCGCGAAGTCGTCGGCGGTCGATTCGACGTCGAGCTGGCGGTCGACGGCGTCGCGGCACTCGAACCGGACGACGTCGCCGGAGTCCACCGTGAGGACCGGATCGGTCGCGTTGTCCCAGCTGCGGTGGACGTTGTCCTCGGCGTCCGACAGCCGATGATCGACCGTGTACTCCCGCTCCGCCGAGGTCGCGTCCGACTCCGTCGCTCCCGGTCCCGTCCCCCCCGATCCCGTCGTCCCTGATCCCGCCCCCTGTTCGTGGTGTGTCATACGTAATCACGGGTCGATCGCCGGTCACTTAAAAACGTTCGTCGCGGTCGGCGAGGGGGATCCGTCGTGTCACCGGTACCGTTATGACCGTGGTATGGAATATCGTGTCATGTCATCGGATCCTGCCAGCCCGATCCACTTCGTCGTCGAGTGGGGCGGCACCCGGGTCGGCTGCACGAGGGTCTCCGGGCTCGAGATCGCTCACGACGTCGTCGCCTACCGCGAGGGCTCCTCGCCGGAGTACGGCGACCGAACGATGCCCGGACGCCCACGGTACGCGAACCTCGTCCTCGAGCGCGGGGTGTCCCCCGGCGACAACGAGTTCTACGAGTGGGTGAACACGGTCCGGCTCGGAACGGTCGAACGACGGAACGTCACCGTCTCGCTGCTCGACGCCGAGCACGATCCCACGGTGGTGTGGAAGGTGAAGAACGCGTGGCCGGTCCGGCTCGCCGGACCGACGCTCGATTCGCGGGAGAACGGCGTCGCGACCGAGACCCTCGAGCTCGCACACGAGGGGTACGCGGTCGAATCGGTCGGCGGCGACCGGAAGTGACCGACGGTGGCGTTCGACGCCCTCCGACGCCGGCTGTTCGGCGCGCCCGACGTGGTCGTCTCGCTCGACGCCGAGCGCGGGGTGCTGTTGCTCGTCGTCGAGAACGTCGGCCCCCGTGCCGCCCACGACGTCGCCGTCTCGCTCGATCCCGGGTGGGCCGCCGTGGCGTTCGACGCCGAGCCCGGGGCGTCGAACCCGTTCGAGACGGTCGGCGTCGTCCCGCCGGGGAGCCGGTTCCGGACCGTGCTCGCGCCCCGTGACGGGTACGACGGCCCGCGAACCTTCGAGTCACACGTCAGGTACCGCGACGACCGCGGCCACGTCCGTGAGACGCGGGCGACGCAAACGCCGACGGCGTTCGGTCGGCTCCGCGATCCGGGCTCGCCGAGGAGTGAACCCGACCGTCGACCGTATGGCTGACCGTCGACCGTATGGCTGACCGTCGGCGACCTCTCTCCGACCCCCAGAACGGTCCCGCTCCGCCTACGCGGGGTCGAACAGCTCCTCGCCCTCCACCATGTGCGCCTCGACGGCGTCCATGTCGAGGGTGACGCCGAGGCCGGGCCGCTCGGGGATCTCGATGTAGCCGTCCTCGATGACGTCCTCCTCGACGAGATCGCCCCACCAGCCGAGCTCGTAGGAGTGGTACTCGACGGCCAGCGAGTTCGGGACGGCCGCGCCGACGTGTGCGGCGGCCATCGTCGCGACCGGCGAGGAGACGTTGTGCATCGCGACCGGGACGTAGTACTGGTTGGCGACGTCCGCGATCTTGCGGGTCTCGCGCATGCCGCCGACCTTCGGCAGGTCCGGTGCGATGATGTCGACCGCCTGGTTCTCGATGAGGCGGCGCTCCTCGGTGACGCGGTACCGGTTCTCGCCGACGGCGATGGGCGTGACCGTGGACTTCGTGACCTCCTCCTGGACCTCGAGGTTCTCCGGCGGTACGGGGTCCTCGAGCCACCACACGTCGTACTCCTCGAGGGCGGCGGCGAGCCGCTTTGCCGAGCCGCCCGAGAACGTCCAGTGACAGTCGAACGCGACGTCCGCCTTGTCCTTCACCCGTTCGGTCACCGTCTCGACGATCTCGGCCTTGTGACGGATCTCGCCGGGGCGGAGGTGGCGGTTCGCGCGGTCCTTCTCCAGGCCGCTCGGCACGTCGAGGTCGAACTTCAGGGCGTCGTAGCCGAGCTCGTCGACGACGCGTTCGGCCTCGTCGGCACACGCCTCGGGGTCGGCCTCCTCCTCGGTGTGGCAGTCACAGTAGACGCGCATCTCGTCGCGGTACTTCCCGCCGAGCAGCTGGTAGGCGGGAACGTCGAGGATCTTCCCCGCGAGGTCGTGTAACGCCACCTCGATGCCGGAGATCGCGGTGACGGTGACGCCCTCGACGGAGCCCTCGCCGGACATCTTCTGGATCAGGTGTTCGTATAGCCGGTCGATGTCGAGGGGGTTCTCGCCGACGACGAACGGCTTCATCCGCTCGATGAGCTCCGGAACGCCCGCGCCCCAGTACGCCTCGCCGGTCCCGACGACGCCGGCGTCAGTGTAGACGCGGACGAGCGTCCACGGGAAGTTGCCGTCGACCATCGTCGTCTGTACGTCCGTGATCTCCACGTCGCGCCCGCCGCCCCGCGAGCCCGTCACGCCCATCGTCTCCCCGGAGAGCTCCCGCATCGTGTACTCCGCGTTCGGGTCGTGTAGCGACTCGTAGTTCCGGCTCATGCGTGACGATTCATTCGCACCGAAGTAAACGTTTATGCTCAGCCCCCCGAGTCGGTCGGAATCGCTCGCAGGACGACGACGCGGTGTTTTTCATCCCGGCACCGCGAACGGAACGCATGGTCGAGATCACCGAATCGCTGTCGTGTCTCTATACGGGATCGATCGAGCGGAACGCGGACGGGGAGTACGTCGTCCGGGTCCCGTCGCGGGAGGTCGAACACGGGACCGTCGACCTCGGCGGGACGTATCGGGTCGCGCTGATCGCTCGCGACGACGCCGGGTCGACGTCGGAGGGATCGCCGCTGAAAGGGTCAACGTCGGGGGGGTCGACGTCGGGAGGCTCGAGGGCTACGGGACGGACCACCGCAGCGGGAGCGGACGGGAACGACGCGGCGACGAACGGGAACCGTGGGTCCGGTGGAGCGCGGTCCCGGACCGCGTCGTCCGGGCCGCCGGTGTCCGAGGGTGACGTCCGGGACGTCACCATCGAAACCCTGGGCGACAAGGGCGACGGGATCGCGAAGATCGAGCGCGGGTACGTCGTCATCGTTCCGGACTCGGAGCTCGGCGACGAGGTCACGGTGGAGATCACGAGCGTTCGCGACAACGTCTCGTTCGCGACCGTGCTCGACGAGTAGCCCCGCTCGCGACCCTGCGATCGACCCGTGTCGACCGCCGTCGCTACCGACTACGAGAACAGCCGTCGGAGGTGTTCGCGGGAGAAGAACGAGGTCGGCTCGTCCATGTGGACGCCGATCTCGCCGGAGAGCGCCCACAGCCCGACGTGTTGAACGGGCTCCGGGAGCGAGTAGCACGCACGTATCGCCTTCCCGAGACGGATCTCCGTCGCGAGCGCGTCGCGCCACCCGGCCTCGTAGTCGGCGAGCGTCGACGGGTCGGTCGGATCGATCGTCCGCGCGGCGACGTCCGCGGCGGTCATCCCGTAGCGGATCCCGCCGCCCGTGAACGGCTTCGTCTGCGCGGCGGCGTCGCCGATCAGGAAGACGCGGTCGGTCGTCACGCGGTCGGGCGGCCCGATCGGGATCGCGCCCGAGCAGAACCGGTCGGTCGTCACGTCGTAGGCGTCGGTGAGCCGGTCGAACAGCGCTGAGACGTCGTCCCCGGGCGGGGCCGCCAGCCCGTACTCGACGCCGGCGTCGCCGCGCGGGATCCGCCAGGCGAAGAAGCCGGGCGCGGTGAGGTGGACGTCGACGAAATCGCCGTCGTCCGGATCCTCGTCGAACGCCAACACGCCGTGGAGCAGCTCGTCCGGCTCGTCGAGGCCGACCGCGCGCCGGACGCGGGAGGTCGGGCCGTCACAGCCCGCGACCATCCGCGCCTCGACCCGCTCGGTGTCGCCGTCGGCGACGCTGACCTCGAGGACGACCCGATCGGCCCGTTCGTCGACCCCGACGACGGTGTGGCCCTCGCGGAGGTCCGCGCCCGCGTCGCGCGCGCAGTCCGCGAGGGTCAGGTCGAGTCCGACGCGGTCGATGACGTTCGACACTTCCTCCTCTTTATAAAAGGGGTACGAGCGGGAGTCCGGCCCGCCGACGTGAAACCGCGCCCCGTACACGCGGTTCTGGAACAGCTCGTCGCGCGCCTCCTCGGGGACGAACTCCCAGACGTCCGTGGAAACGTGACCCGAGCAGGCCAGCGGGGTCCCGACGGAGCCCTTCTCGAGGACGACGACGTCGTGTCCGGACTCGGCGGCCCGGCGCGCGAACCGCGACCCGGCCGGTCCCGCACCGACGACGGCGAGATCGTACATGTCGGTTCCAAACGCGGTCGAGCGTTATAAACGGCCGCCGTCAGCGTCGATCGGCCGACCGTTCTCAGCGTCGACCAGGAAAACCGTCCTCAGCGTCGACCAGCAAACCGTCCTCAGCGCTGAT
Organism: Halorubrum sp. JWXQ-INN 858; assembly: GCF_009806985.1. GTDB lineage: Archaea > Halobacteriota > Halobacteria > Halobacteriales > Haloferacaceae > Halorubrum. Next base: position 103,531 of record NZ_WUAX01000008.1, read on the forward strand.
CGGCCAGCCACGCGAGCGCGGCGTCGAGGTCGGTCTCCGGCGACGAGCAGGTGGCCCCCGTGCAGGCGTACACCGTCGCCTCGCCGTCGGTCGCGTCCCGCCCCGCCCATATCGGCGGGGCCTCCGCGAGCCCGAGCCGGTCGAGCCAGTCGTCGAGACCGGCCTCGCTCGGCGGCCGGCGCGCCACGACCACGTCCGGCAGGAACCGCTCACCGATCGTCTGCCGCCACGCGTCCGGGACCCGTTCGGCGGCGATCGTCAGCTCCGTCCCGCCGTCGGCGACGCGGTCGGCCGCCCTGACGAGCGAGACGTGTTCGAGAGGGTTCGCACGGATCCGGTCCGCGTGGGTCGCGAGCACCGACTCCGCGATCCCCCGGAACCGCCGATCGGTTCGGAACCCGTCGAGCGCCGCGAGCGTGTCCACGGCGACGCCGAGGCTCGACGGCGTCGACCGATCGGCGAACTCCTGCGGCCGCGCGAAGAGGTGGTCATCGGGGGCGGCCCCGGCTCCGGTCCCGGTCCCGGCCCCATCACCCGGCTCGCGAGTGAAGTAGAGCGTGCCGTCGTCGGCGTCGTGAAAGGCGTCGACCAGCCCGTCGGCGAGGTCGAGCGCGAACCCGAGGTGGTCTACGTCGCCGGTCACGCCGTACGCGTCCAGCGCGCCGCGCGCGAGGAAGGCGTAGTCGTCGAGGTACCCCGGCGCGCTCACGTCGCCGTCGAGCCAGCGCCGCGCGAGCTCGCCGGTTCCCTCGTCGTACAGCCGATCGCGGCAGCACCCGAGTGCCTCGGCGGCGATGTCGCCGTACCGCTCGCCGAGCGTCCACCCGGCGGCGGCGAACGCGGAGATCGCCCGCCCGTTCCACGCCGCGATCACCTTCTCGTCGCGGGCGGGCCGCGGGCGGGTCTCGCGGGCCTCGAAGAGCTCGCGACGCGCACCCATCAGGATCTCCCGGAGCTCGTCCCTCGATCGCCCGTGCTCGGACTCGAGCGACGCCATCGAGGTCGCGATGGTGGGGACGGTCGTGCCGCGCTCGAAGTTCCCGCCCGGGCGGATCCCGTACCGGTCCTTCGCCACGGACGCCGCCGTCGAGTCGAGGACGTCGTCGACCTCCGCGGGCGTCCAGACGTAGAACGCGCCCTCGGTCGGCTCGTCCCCGCCGCCGCGGCCCGCCGGCGGTCGGCTCCGCGCGTCGAGGGTCGCGAAGAACCCGCCGTCCTCGTGGCGGAGCTCGCGGTCGAGGAAGGCGAGCGACTCGGCGGCCACCCGCGCGTACGAGGGGTCGCCGGTGAGGCGGTAGCCGTCGAGATAGGTCGCGGGCAGCTCCGCGTTGTCGTACAGCATCTTCTCGAAGTGGGGGATCGTCCAGTCGCGATCGACCGCGTACCGGTGGAAGCCGCCCCCGATCTGGTCGTACATCCCGCCGGAGGCCATCGCGTCGAGGGTCCCCGTCGCGGCCGTCGCCAGCGCGTCCTGACCGGTCCGCCCGTACGCGCGCAACAGCAGACCGATCCGTCCCGGCATCGGGAACTTCGGCCCGTTCGTGCCGAACCCGCCGTGGCCGTCGTCGTACCCGCGGACGGCCGCGGCGGCGGCGTCGTCGAGGAGGCCGGGCTCCGGGGGATCGCCCGGCGCGTCGGGGAGGGACTCCAGCTCGTCGCGCGCGCTCGCGCTCCATTGGTCGGCGCGCCGTTCCATCTCGGCGCGCTGTTCGGGGTCCGCCCACGAGTCGGCGATCCGTCGGCAGAGGTCGGTGAAGCCGGGGCGGTTCCCGCGGGACGCCGGCGGGAAGTATGTGCCCACGTAGAACGGCTTCCCGTCCGGCGTACACCACGCGGAGAGGGGCCAGCCGCCGCCGCCGGTAACGAGCTGACAGACCGTCATGAACGTGCTGTCGACGTCGGGCCGCTCCTCGCGGTCGACCTTGACGGGGACGAACGACTCGTTGAGGACCGCCGCGACCGACTCGTCGGCGAAGCTCTCCTCCGCCATGACGTGACACCAGTGACAGGCGGCGTAGCCGATGGAGACGAACAGCGGGGCGTCGTGTTCGCGGGCGCGCTCGAACGCGTCGTCGCCCCACGGCTGCCAGTTGACGGGGTTGTCGGCGTGCTGCCGAAGGTAGGGGCTGGCCTCCTCGTCCAACCGGTTTCGGTCGGTCGGCTGTGACATACCCGTAATTGGCCCGCCCCGGTCAAAAACCCGTCACACCGCGTCGCGGCCGCGATCGCCTGACTCTCAAGAATGCACATAACCGTGCCCAAACACCCGGATCGAGACGGGAAGGTTTACACTACCGTGCGCATATCCGTCGGGTATGACGGAGACCGTGCTCCTGGTCGGCGGCGGGGGGAGAGAACACGCGATCGCCCGGGCGCTGGCGGACGACTGCGCGCTGTACGCCTGCGCGAGCAACCGGAACCCCGGGATCCGTACCCTCGCGGACGGGTTCGAGGACGTCGCGGAGACCGACGCCGACGCCGTCGTGGCGTACGCGACGTCGGTCGGCGCGGACCTCGCGGTGATCGGGCCGGAGTCGGCGCTCGACGCGGGGGTCGCCGACGCGCTCGACGACGCCGGTGTGTACACGTTCGGCCCGCGGGCGGCGGAGGCACGGCTGGAGACGGACAAGGCGTACCAGCGTCGGTTCATGCGCGAGTCGGGGATCCCGGGGTGTCCCGACTTCGAGGTGTTCGACGATATGGACGCCGCCTGCGAGTACATCGACGCGTCCGACGGCGACCTCGCCGTGAAGCCGGCCGGCCTGACGGGCGGCAAGGGCGTGAAGGTGATCGGCGACCAGGTCACGCCCGAGGAGGCGAAGACGTACCTGCGCGACGCCGCGTACGACCGCGTCGTGTTGGAGGAGCGGCTGGTCGGCGAGGAGTTCACGATCCAGGCGTTCGTCGCGAACGGCGAGTTCCGCCCGACGCCGGCGGTACAGGACCACAAGCGCGCCTACGAGGGCGACGAGGGGCCCAACACCGGCGGGATGGGGTCGTACACGGACACCGGGCCCGCGCTTCCGTTCATGGACGAGGGCGACTACGAGGCGGCCGTCGAGGTCCTCGCGGCGGTCGTCGACGCGCTGCCGGCGTACAAGGGCGTCCTCTACGGCCAGTTCATGCTGACCGCCGACGGGCCGAAGGTGGTCGAGTTCAACGCCCGCTTCGGCGACCCGGAGGCGATGAACACGCTGCCCGCGCTGGAGACGCCGTTCCTCGACGTGTTGACCGCCGCCCGCGACGCCGACCCGCTTCCCGAGCTCGCGTTCTCCGGGCAGGCGACGGTGTGCAAGTACGCGGTCCCCGAGGGGTACCCGACGGACCCCGACGCGGGCGCGCGGATCGAGGTCGACGAGGGGAGCGTCGGCGACGCCCTCCTCTTTTACGCGAGCGTGGACGAGCGCGAGGACGGGCTGTACACGACGACGTCGCGGGCGTTCGCGGTCGTCGGGCTCGGCGACTCCATCGCGGCGGCGGAGGCGACCGCCGAGGAGGCGCTCGCGGCCGCCGGCGACCGCGTTCGGGTCCGCCACGACATCGGCACGGCCGACCTCGTCGAGCGCCGGATCGACCACATGAACGCGCTCCGCGAGTAGCCGCCGACCGCGACGACCGCGACGACTGCGACGGCGACACTCCAACACCCGGCGCCCCCACGATCCGCTACCCCGGCACGGACCCTTTTAAGCACGCCCGGCGAACCCCCACCCGTGAGCGACGAGCGCGACGACGACCGGGGAACCGCTGGGGCGGACGGATCGACGGCGAGCGACGGGGAGGCGAATAGCGCGGGGGCGGGCGGCGAGGACGCAGCGACCGCGGACACCGCGGGAGCCGCGGGTACCGCGCCCGAATCGACCGGTCGGCGCGACCGACTGGAGCGGCACCCGACGCCGGGGACGCGGAACTCGCTGTGGTCGTGGCCGGCCGCGAAGTCGCCGCTGGCGGTGATGCGTAACTACCTCGTCATCGTGCTCGCGCGCGTCTCGCCGAGCCTCCGGCTGAAGAACTGGCTCCTGTCCCGGATCGGCGTCACGGTCGGGACCGGGGTCGCGTGGGGGTTGGAGTCGACGCCCGACGTGTTCTGGCCCGAGCGCGTCACGGTCGGCGACGACGCCATCGTCGGCTACGACGCGACGCTGCTGTGTCACGAGTTCCTCCAGGCGGAGTACCGCCTCGGCGACGTCGTCGTCGAGGACCGCGCGATGATCGGCGCGGGGGCGGTCGTGCTACCGGGGGTGACGATCGGCGAGGGCGCACGGGTCGCCGCCAACTCGCTGGTCGCCGACGACGTCCCGCCGCACACGACGGTCGCGGGGGTCCCGGCGACGGTCGTTTCGGCGAAATCGGGCGTGGACGACGATTGAGGGCGAGACAGGCGATCGAGGCCACCGGACGTGCTCGAATAAACGGGGAGACGGACGTTTTCGGGACGCGAGATCGTTACGGTACTCGTCAACGCCGATGGTCTCGAATGGCGGCGAACGACCGGGAGCCACGCTTGACTGTATTACGAGCATCCGACGAACGAGGACGACCGTCGTCGAGTGACCGTCCCGTTGCACGACGAGCACGCCTCACGGCCCTATCGCTCAAAGTATAAGAAAAATTATGTGATGGACTCGCCGGGATTTGAACCCGGGGCCTCTCCCATGCCAAGGGAGTGATCTACCACTGATCTACGAGCCCTCGTACGCAGCCGATCCTTTCGCGGTATTGCTCTTAAGGGCTTCGACTCGGGGGCCGTACGCGGGTTCGCCACACGCCATCGGTCGCCCGACACTCGTCGACGGCGGTGGCACGGAGGGGCGTCGGAGCGGCGCGAGAGGCCGGGATCGGGCGGGCACTCAGATCCGGTCGGAGTCGACGTACACGTCGAGGTCGATCCGGCGGGTGCGACCCTCGAGGTCGGCGACGGCGCGCTCGACGACGCGCTCGGCCTCCGTCCTGATGAGCGGGATCGCCTTCTTCAGCACCCAGTCGAACGAGACGAGCCGCGGGAGGTCCAGCGCGTCCGAGCTGGCCGAACTCGGGTCGAACCGTACCTCGAGGGCGACCTCACAGGTCGGCTCCGCGGCGGTGTCGTCACTCCCGGCATCGTTCGTTCCACCACCGTCCGCGTTACCGCCCTCCGCCTCGTCGTCTCCGACCGGCGTCACACGCCAGCACCCGTCGGCGTCGATGTCCTTCGTGATCGCCCAGTCGATCCGCTCGGGCGGGTCGACGCCGGTGACCGCCGAGTGGGCGGTGTAGGTGAGCTTCCACCACGCGAACGTGAGCGCGTAGCGGGTGCCCGGGCCGCCCGATCCCTCCATCGTCTCCACAGACCGGAGGTACTCCGAGTAGCGGCCGTACCGCGGGAAATCGAGCAGGAACTCGTACACCTCCTCGGGGTCGGCGTACACCTCCGTCCGCACGACGAGTTCGTCCACGGCGGCACGTTCGCCCGCGACGGGATAAATGGTCCGCCCGGTTTCGGGACTGAGAGGGGCGGCGGCCATCGTTCGCGCTCGCGCGCCACCGGCCGCTTATATACGCCGGCCGCCGAAACGATCGGCCGTGCGCGTCCTGAACTACCTCGAACTCGCCGACCCGCTGCAGCGCAGCGGGATCGGGACGGCGGCCCGCCAGCAGCGCCGGGCCCTGCGCGGGGCGGCCGCCGATCTCGACGTGATCGAGTCGCCGTGGCGTGGCGGGGACCCCCGTGTCGCAGCCGCCGGCCTCCTCCGCGGTCGTCCGCCGATCCGCGAGTTCGACCTGGCCCACTGTAACCTGTTCGGGCCGGGCAGCGTCGCGGTCGCCCGGACCGCCCGCCGCCGGGACGTCCCGCTGATCTGTCACGCCCACTCGACCGGCGAGGACTTCGCGGGGAGCTTTCGGGGTTCGACGGCGGTCGCGCCGGCGCTACGCCGGTACCTCCGCTGGTTCTACTCGCTGGCCGATCTCGTGTTGGCTCCGAGCGAGTACGCGGCGGAGTTGCTGGCGGCGAACGGCGTCGACGTGCCGGTCCGGGCGATCAGCAACGGCGTTGACCTCGCGTCGCTTTCGGGCCACGAACGCCTGCGCACGGCCTATCGGGACCGGTTCGGGTTCACCGGAACCGTGGTGTTCACGGTCGGCAACGTGTTCGAGCGGAAGGGGCTGACGGACTTCTGTCTGCTCGCCGAGGAGCTCGCGAACGCGGAGTCCGACCGCGAGTTCCGGTTCGCGTGGTTCGGCCCGTACGACGACGGCCCACGGGCGTCGTCGACGGTTCGACGGTGGACGACCGACCCGCCGGCGAACGTGACGTTCACGGGGTGGGTCGAGGACAAACGGGGCGCGTTCGCCGCGGGCGACGTCTACCTGTTCGCGACGAAAGAGGAGACGCAGGGGATCGCCGCGCTGGAGGCGATGGCGTGCGGGAAGCCCTGCGTCCTCCGGGACCTCCCCGTCTTCCGCGAGTACTACACCGACGGGGAGGACTGCCTCCTCGCGGAGTCGCGCGCGGAGATGCGCGAGGCGGTCACGCGGATCGCCGCGGACCCGGACCTCGCGCGACGGCTCGGGCGGAACGCGCGGGAGACCGCGGAGCGACACGGGCTCGACGTCGTCGGCGCGGAGCTGTCGGGGATCTACGCCGACCTCCTGGAGGGTCGGATGCGGACGCGCGAGGCGATGGGTCGGTGGTGAGTCGGTGACGGGTCGATGCTGTTCCCGGACCGTTCATAAGCGCGGTCGCCGAAGTCGGCCCATGGAGTCGGTCGTCGCGTTCACGGACACGTACCTCCCGACCGTCAACGGCGTGACGTACACCGTGAAGACGTGGCGGGACCGCTGGACCGATCGCGGGGGGCGGATGGACGTCGTCTACCCGAACGCGCCGCGGTCGTCCGGGGGCGTCCGCGCGCCGCCGACCGCGCCCGGCGAGTTCCCCGTGCCGAGCGTCCCGTTCCCCTTCTACCCCGGGTTCCGCGCGGCGCTCCCGGCCGTCCCCGACGCCGTCGCCGACGGCGACTACGACGTCGTCCACGCGCACACGCCGTTCGCGCTCGGCCTCGCGGCCCGGCGGTTCGCCCGCCGCCGCGACCGACCGCTCGTCGCCTCCTATCACACGCCGACGGCCGAGTACGCGCGTTACCTCGTCGAGCGCCCGCTGCTCCAGCGCGGCGTCCGCGCGGCGGCCGCGGCGTACGAGCGCCGGTACTTCGGGGCGGCCGACGCGGTCGTCGCGCCGAGCGAAACGACCGCGAACGCGCTTCGCGAGGCGCTCGCGGGCGTCGCGGACGCGCCGCGCGTCCACGCCGTCGGCAACGGCGTCGACCTCGACCGGTTCTCGCCGGCCGATCCCGCGGCGGTGCGGTCCTTCCGCGACCGGTACGGCCTCGGCGACGGCCCCCTCGTCGGCTACACCGGACGGCACGGCCACGAGAAACGCCTCGACGAGTTGCTCGCGGCGGTCGCCGGGCTGGACCGCGAGGTCACCCTCGTCCTCGGCGGCGACGGCCCGGCGCGGGCCGGCCTGGAGGCGACGGCGACTCGGTTGGGGGTCGACGCGCGGTTCCTCGGGTTCCTCCCACGTGAGGAGCTCCCGACGTATTATACGGCGCTCGACGCCTTCTGCTTCCCGAGCCCGGTCGAGACGCAGGGGCTCGTCGCGATGGAGGCGACCGCCTGCGGGACGCCCGTCGTCGGAGTCGACGCGGGCGCGCTGGTCGAGACGGTCGTCGAGGGCGTCACCGGCACCCGCTACCCGCCGGGCGACGTCGACGCGTTCCGGGACGCCATCGGCCGCGTCCTCGACGACGGCGACCGGCTGCGGGCCTCCTGTCTCGACGCCCGCGAGGCGCTCTCGCTGGACGCCGCGATCGACGCGTTAGCGGAGGTGTACGCGTCGGTGACGTCCGGAGGATCCGTGGACAACGGCGGATCCGCGGACAACGGAGGTTCCGGAAGAGGCGGCGAATCCGCGGACAACGGCGGATCCGGAGGGGGCGGCGGAGCCGGGACGTCCGCGGGAGCCCGAGGTCCCTGAGCGGGAGCGTGCCCTCGCTCCGTGACGGTCGTCGCCGAGGAGCGCTCGGCCGTTTAGAAGTCGTCGCCGGGGGTGATCGAGGTGTGCGCGCCGATGAGCGCGCCGGAGAGGTCCGTGTGCTCCAGCGTGACGCCCTCGTCGATGATCGAGTTGCGGACGTCACAGTCGGTGATCGTCGTGTCCTCGAAGACGACGGCGCGTTCGAGCGTGGAGTCGGTCACCTCGGCCCCGTCCATCACGTGGACGACGTCGCCGAGGGTGCTGTTCTCGACGGTCGCGCCGTCCGCGACGAGCGTGCCGCCGTCCAGCGCGTACTCGACGGCGTCGAGGTAGCTGGCGGCCGTGCCGATGTCGTACCACGCGCCGTCGAAGGTGAACGCGTGGACGGGCTGCCGGCCCTGGAGCCACTGGAGGAACCAGCCGGGCTCGTCGGGGTTCTCGCCCTCCTCCAGGTACGCCGAGAGGTCCGGAAGCGTTTCGGCCGGGAACGCGTAGCAGGCGATGGAGACGAGCGTGGTCTTCGGGTCGTCGGGCTTCTCCTGGAAGTCGACGACGCGGTCGCCGTCGAGGTCGACGAGCCCGTACGACTTCGCGCGCTCCTTCGAGCCGACGTCGTAGGCGACGAGCGAGGGCGTCCCCTTCTCCTCGAAGAAGTCGGCGAACTCGCCCAGATCGAAGCTGATCAGGTTGTCGCCGGCGACGACCATCAGGTCGTCGTCGACGTCCTCGCGGTCGACGAGCTGTGCGAGCGCGCCCACGACGCCGAACTTCTCGTCCTCCGCGACGGTCTCCTCGACCGACAGCGTCGGCTTCTCGAACTCGCTGTCCGCGAGGTACGTCTCGAACGGCTCCGCGAACTTCTCGTTGGTCGAGACGAACACTTCGTCGACGCGGTCGTCGGCCTCCAAGTCGGCGAAGATCTCGTCGATGACGGTGTTCTCCCCGACGGGGAGGAACATCTTCGGGCGGTCCTTCGTGATCGGCCAGAGTCGCGTGGCGTACCCGCCCGCGAGCACTACGGCTTTCATACGCGGATCACCAACGGCCGGAACCATACCTCTTGTGCCCGTGTCAACTCCCTCGCCGGACCGCTCCACGATCGATCACGATCGACGACCGGCGATCGGCCCCCGCCCCGCCGCCGACGTTTTATATACGCCCCGCCACGGGAACCCATGGAGACGACGCGTCAGCGCGTCGCCGACCGCCTTCGGGAGGACCCGGCGACCGCGAGCGAGTTGGGCGAGTGGCTGTCGTTGCCGACGCCGGTCGTGTACGACCACCTACAGCACGTGTCGCGGTCGGTCGACGGCGACGAGACGTTCCTCGTCGCGCCCCCGGAGTGCCGCGACTGCGGGTTCGACCGCTTCGACGATCCGGTCAACGAACCGTCGCGATGTCCCGAGTGCCGGAGCGAGCGGATCGCGGAGCCGACGTTCCTCATCGAGTGAGGGGGTGATCGAGGGCGATCGAGAGCGATCGGGGCGGTCGATCGTGGCGCAATACTCGCCGCGCTCGTTCGCGTCCAACAACTCCTCCAACAACTACTCTCCCACTGCCTCCTCGACGATCTCGATCTCCTCGTCGGTCAGCCCGTACAGTTCGTAGACGATCTCGTCGATGAGCTCGTCCGTCTGCTCGATCTTCGCGTCGAGCTCCGCGGCGCGCTCTTTCGTCCGCAGGTAGTTCTCCAGGTCGTCGGCGACGTCGTCGACGTCGGGCAACTCGATCGCTTTTAAGCGGTCGATCAGCGAGTTCGTCTTCGTCGCCGTCTCGCGGAAGTTGGCGAAGCCGCCCGCCTCGTCGACGGCGACCGGCACGAAGTGCTCGATCAGGTCCGCCTCCCGCTCCGTGAGGTCCGTGATCCGGAACGCGGGCAGGTACTCCGTCTCCGTGTAGCCCCAGCGGTCCGTTTCGTGCGCGTCCTCGTCGTCGGGCTTGTAGCGGGCGGTGGCCTTTATGAGGACCGTGTTGGGGGACTCGCGATCGACGCGGGCGTCGCCGATGCGGAGGTTGACTGAGGCCGACATTGGAGAGAGTCGAGCTACCAGAGTACGTACCGAGATGGTCTTGAAGTGAGAGATTGAGGTTGGAAAGACTCTCACGTAGTTCGGAAGCGTCTTGAGCAAGACTACTAAGCGTTTGACCGTTTGTCTCAAACGATTCTACTACTGGAAGTTGCTCCATGTACTGCGTTCGGAATTCATAATATAAGCTGTCTGCCGTGTTCCCTTCGAGTTTTGCAACGATTTGTGAGAGATAGAACAAGCACAAGCTACTGTTCAGAAACGCTAAAAGTCCAAGATCTGAAGAAGGAATGAAAAAGCACTTGTTATTTGCATAACGGTGTTCTCCATCAAATACGAAACGGGCCTCAGGCGCAATCTCCGGATACAGGATTTTGTCTGATTCGATGAACTCAACGTATGCCTCCTGGGGCTGCTGAAGTTCGTACCACGTATCAATTGCGGCCCGTTCTTCAAGTTGATCTCTGTACTGTTCGAGATGCTCTTTAACAGCTGGATAGTCCTCGATATCAATACCGCTATGAACGTATAGGAGCCACTCGTCGCCGGATTGGATGTGGTATCGTCGGAGTTGCTTCCCCCTGATTAGTGGCTGAATGAGTTCTTTTGTCCGAGAGTCCTTGTTGACAAGTTCATTTTTTAGCGACTCGTCAATAATGAATGCTGAATTGAGACCGGTTTTTATTCCCCAGCCAATTTGTCCATCGTCAATCCACTCTGCTAATGGTTCCCCATAATCTTCGACCTTATCCATCAGGTTAGATATATCGGAGCCAACGAGTCGCCAAGTCTCACCGTGGAGACCTTCGTTTGATACTTTGTATCCAGTCTTTTCTACTTCTTCTGAAAGAGAACTAAAGTTAAGATTCTCAATTGCCGCATAATGTCCAGGTTCGCTCGAAACCGTGTTCCGTTCGGCAAGAACAATTGCAGAGCGGACCGTGGCATCGGGAAAAACAGGAAGCCCTCCAAAATCAACAATTTCTCGGATAGCGGTATCGCGCCCAAGTAAATATCGGACCGATTTACCGTAGTTCGCTCTGAGAAACTTATTCGAAATAATTGATCCGTACTCTCCCCCCAACCTTGTCAGTTCAGTCGATCTTTCTATGAAATACGTATATAAGTCAGTCCGAGCAGCATGAACCTCGTAGATACTGGCCAAGTATTCCTTGAGTGATTTGAATTCCTCCATTCGAACATACGGCGGATTCCCCACAACTGCATCGAATCCGGCCCCAGCCAACTTCTCCCCGTCGCTGTCGAAGAACACCTCGGGATACTCCAACTCCCAGTGGAAGAAGTCCTGCTCGTCGGCCGTCGCCTGCGCGTTTGTAAACCACGGCTCGTCCCGGATCTCGGCCCAGTCGGCTTCGTCCTCGATCGCGCCCGCCATCCGCTCGTAGGCGTCCGCGGGGACGTCGACGCCGAACTCCGCCGCGGTGTGGACGTTCGCCAGTTGGAACAATCGCTTATAAAGGGGGTCGTCGCGGATCTCGTCGTACAGCTCCTCCATCGATTTGACGTCGTCGAGCGTCTCGTTGTCGAACGCGAGCAGGTCCGCCATCAGCTCCATCACGTGTTCGAGCGTGTCCTGTCTGACCCTGGCGAACGCCTGCGTCAGCGTGAGCTGGCCGCCGCGCTCCTCGGTGTCGTCCGAGAGCACCTCCGTGACGTCGCTGCCGACGAGCGAGTTGCCCGCTTTTAAGTGGTGGTCGAGGAACGCGAGCGGCTGGTCCGCCGCCAGCGTCTCGAGCCACATCGACAGCTTCGCGAGTTCGACCGCCATCCCGTTGATGTCGACGCCGTAGATCACCTCCTTGGAGATCTCCCGGCGAATGTGCTGTTCGTCCAAGAACCCCGCCTGCTCGTCGAGCGCCCGCACTTCGTCCATCACCTGCTTCGAGAGGTACCCCGTCGCCTTCGTCAGGAAGTGTCCCGACCCCATCGCGGGATCGAGGACGCTCAACCCCTGGACCCGCGTGAAGAACGCCGCCGCGTACTCCACCGTCTCGGGTTCGTACCCCTCCGCACGGAGGTCCGCGTGAATCTCGTCGAGAAGGGGATCCACCGTCTCCTCGACGATGTACGTCACCACGTAGTCGGGCGTGTAGTACGCCCCCGTCGCCTTGCGCTCGCCCTCGTCGTTGACGACGTACAGCCCGCCCTCCTCGACCACCTCGACCGCGTCCGCGACCGCGACCTCGTCGCCCGACTTCCACACCTGCCCGCCGTCCGCCGCGACCGCCGCGACGCCCGCTTCCGGCGCGATACGGAACTCGTGTTCGAGCAGGCCCTCATAAATGGAGCCGAGGTGCCGCGTGTCGAGGTCGGCGTAGTCGGCGGGCACGTGCTCGCCGTCGTCGTTCTCGGTCGTCGACAGCCAGAAGATCACCTCCGCGATGTACGGGTCCGTCACCTCGTTCTCGGTGAGGAACGCGTGGTCCTCGCGGCTGAACAGCCCCCCGTTGTACGGCGGGACGTCGAGTTCCTCCTCGCCCTCGTCGATCAGCTCGAACAGCTCCGTGAGCCGGCCCCAGATCGACGAGGAGAACCGACTGTACTCGTCGGCGAAGGCCGCGCCCGACTCGACGTCGAGCCCCTCGACGTCCTCGAGGATCTCGCTCCGCTTGGCTTCGAGGCTGAAGTACTCCTGATACTCCTCGCTGGCGGCCGGGTCGTCGGGGTCGATCAGCCCGCGCGACTCCGCGTAGAGGACGAACATCAACCGGTAGAGCAACACGAGCGACTGCTCTTTCAGCTCGTCGCGGGCCGCCTCGTCGTCCGGGTCGATCTCGAGGTCGTTCGACTCGACGAACCCCTTCCCGAGCACGCGCAGCGCGCGGAACACGTTGTCCTGCAGGTCCTCGCCGAGCTCCTGGGCGGCGGTCTCCGACTCGGTCCACACGTCGTCGAGGAAGGAACTCCCCGCGTGCTCGACGAACGCCGCCGGCCGGAAGAAGACGTAGAAGTACTTGAACGCCTCCAGACTCCCGCTTTCGAGGACCTCCGGCAGGTCGACCTCGTAGTAGGTCTGCGTCTCGTAGTCCTTCGTCCCGTAGAGTCGCCACTTCTTCCCGTCGGTGAGCACGCCCCATCGGAGGTCGCCCGGCGTCCGTTCGAGGTAGAACTTGATCTGGTGTGAGGCGTCCCGGTAGGAGCGTTGCTCCGAGAAGAACCGCTCGAAGTCGGCGTCCCACTGCTTGGCTTCGAGGATCGCTAACGCCCGCGAGAAGTGCCCCTCCGTGCCGCCGTCGAGCGCCTGGGTGGCGCTGTCGCGACGCACGTCCTCGTTCTCGAAGAGCAGCCGGTCGACGTAGCCGCCGCCGTCCGGCAGCGTCACCTCCGAACTCGTCCCGTAGCCGAGAACGTCGAGGATGTCGGCGATCCACGTGTCGATGAGTTCGTCCTCGTTGTACGACGGAAGCAACGACCCCTCCCGTTCCCAGCGGTCACGGATCTGCTCGAAGGCGGCTTCCGCCTCCTCGTCACAGTCCCACGCGTCGAGATCGGCGACGCGCTCGTCGAGGTAGTATCCGGAAAAAAGGTTCGAGTTCCGATACGGGCCACTGCCGAGTGTGGCTTGACTCATGTGATACCCGATCCACGACCCAGCGGTACCAAATAGATGGCGGAGGACGAAGCCACGGGCCGCGATCCCCGGCTTTCGCCCGGCGTTCCGGTGGGTGGAGACGCGAGTCGGTCGGATCCGCATGGACGCTTGGCGCAGTGACGGACACGCCGTCCCCTCCGTTACCACCCACCGGATTCCCGTCACTACCCACTGCGTCGATCTCCGCGTTCGCGAGACGACGATCTCCCTGTGTCCGCCGCTCCGGCTTCAGCATCGACCGCTCGTGAGGCCACTCAGGGTTTAAAAACGGGCCGGGCGCGATTTGAACACGCGACCGACGGATTAAGAGTCCGTCGCTCTCCCTAACTGAGCTACCGGCCCTCATCCTCTGTTCCCCGGTCACGGTAAAAGGCCTTTTCATTCACCGATCGCGGCCGCAGGCACCGAAGTGTGAACCGGTTGCCAGTTAGTTGTTTATTACTTGTAGATAGTATAAGATTGAAAATAGTTATGCTCGTTGGTAGCGATTCGCTGTCGTATGACAGACGACCCGATGCGAGAGACCGTTGACCGTCGACGCCTGCTGAAAGCCGCCGCAGCGGCCGGTATCGTCGGCGTGGCCGGCTGTGCGGGCGACGACCCTGAACCGATGGACGACGGCGATGACGTCGTCGACGAGGAGCCACCGGACGACGATGACGGCGTCGACGACGGGGACGACGACACCGACGACGACGGCGACGACACCGGCGAGCCAACCGACGTGATCCGCTGGCACGCCGGCGGGACGGGCGGGACGTACTACCCGCTTTCCGGGGAGTTCGAGGGGATCATCGAGGGCGCGACGGACTACGACGTCGAGGTGTCCTCGACGGGCGCGTCCGTCGAGAACGTCGGCAGCCTCGGCAACGGCGACGCGGACTTCGCGATGATCCAGAACGACATCGCCTACTTCGCCGCCACGGGGTCCGGCCTCGAGGCGTTCGAGGGCTCGCCGATCGAGAACCTCCGCGGCGTCGCGACCCTGTACCCGGAGACCATCCACGTGATCATCAACCCCGACGCCGGGATCGACTCCATCGCCGACATGGAGGGCATGCGGATCAACACCGGCGACCTCGGCAGCGGGACCCAGGTGAACGCGCTACAGATCCTCGAGTCCGTCGCGGGGCTCACCTCCGACGACTTCGACGAGCAGAACACGGACTTCACGCAGGCGGCCGACCAGCTCCGCGACGGCGACGTCGACGCCGCGTTCGTCGTCGGCGGGTGGCCCGTCGGCGCGGTCGAGGAGCTCTCGACGACCGCGGACATCGAGATCCTGAACATGGCCGACGACGAGCGCGAGGCGGCGCGCGCGGACGCCTCCTGGTTCGCGGACGACACCATCCCGGGCGGCACCTACGAGGGCATCGACGACGACGTGGACACGGTCTCCGTCCAGGCGATGATCGCGAGCCGCGAGGAGTACAGCGCCGACGTCGTCGAGGACGTCACCGCGGCGATCTTCGACAACGTCGACCAGCTGTCGATCAAGGCGGACTTCATCACCGCCGAGTCCGCCCAGGACGGCATGTCGATCGACCTCCACGAAGGCGCGGCGCGCTACTTCGAGTAGCGTGAACCGCGGGTTGCGGGCCTCGACGAGCGTCCCCGGGGTCCTCCTCGTCGGTGCGATCCTCGTGACGGCGGCGGTCGGTGCGGCGGTGTTCACGACGGCGACGTTCGGCGTCGCGATGCCCGTCGAGGGCGGTTCGTCAGCCGACGGCCCGTCTACCACCAGCGACACGTCCGCCGACAGCGACACGTCCGCCGACAGCGACACGCTCGGCGACAGCGACACGCTCGGCGATAGCGAGGTCGACAGCGACGGCCCGGTTCGGTCGACGCTCGTCGTCGCCGACGGGTCGGGCGCGGAGCTCGTCCGCGTTCCGGTGTCGACCGACACGGAGGTCGTCCTCGAGTACACCCACAGCGTCGAGCGGACCCTCGTCCGGGACGTCTACGTCCCGACCGACTGCGGGCTCACGATGACCCGCATGGAGTTCAGCTCCTTCGGCGCGGGGCTCCCCTCCGAGGCCGAGGTGACGGAGCGGGACGGCCGGTACGTCACCGAGCCGCCGCGCGTCGAGTACCGGCCGTTGCGCGTCGGGACCGGCCCGATCGCCGACCACGACCTCGTCGTCGGTGACGAGCGGTACGACCTCGCGGGCATGGCAGACGGCGGACCCGTCGAGCTAACCGTCGAGCGTCGGGAGGGCTGCCGATGACGACGAGCGAGCGAAGCGGGGTGGTGTCGGGCGCGGACGCGGAGGAACCCGACGAGCAGGTGTACGACGAGATCGACACGCGACGGACGCTCCGCGGGATCGCCGCAGTTACGGTCTCGGTCGTCGCGATCGCCTTCTCGGCGTTCCAGCTGTGGATCGCGGCGCGCGGGTTCGTCTTCGAGTTCACGGTCCCCGGGCTCGAGACGGTTCGGATCGGGGCGCTCGCACAGCTGCAGATCCGCGCGATCCACGTCAACTTCGCGCTCGTGCTCGCGTTCCTGCTGTTCCCCGGATCGACGGGGACCGGCGCGATCACGGGGCGACTCGCCGCGATCCCGCCGGCCGTCCGCTCGCGGTTCGGGGACGGGCCGGTCACGGCCGTCGTCGAGCGCGCCCACGACGGCGTCCGGTGGGCGTTCGTCGACGCGTCGTCGACGCGGATCACGCCGTCGGACCTCGCGCTCATCGCGCTGTCGACGCTGCCGACGATCTACTACGTCACCCGGTACGACGAGGTGACCAACGTCGTGCGGATCCGCGGGCTCGGAGGGGCCGCCACGCTCGGCGACGTCTACCCGTGGCTCGCGCCGCTGGAGGTCGGACCGTTCGCGACGTACGCGTTCGCGTACCTGATGGGCGTCCTCGCGATCCTGCTCGTCTTGGAGGCGACCCGGCGGGCGCTCGGGCTGTTGCTCACCGTGCTGGTCTCCGTGTTCCTGCTGTACGCGAAGTACGGCTACCTGCTCCCGCGTGACGCCCCGGGGATCGGCATGTTCGCCACCTCACAGCTCCGCTGGGATCAGATCGTCCAGAACCTCTGGTACACCGTCGAGGGGATCCTCGGGGTCCCCGTCGGCGTCTCCGTCCGGTTCATCTACATCTTCATCCTGTTCGGCGCGTTCCTGGAGATGTCCGGGGCCGGCAAGTGGTTCATCGACCTGGCGTACTCGATCACGGGCACCCGGCAGGGCGGCCCGGCGAAGGCCAGCGTCGTCTCCTCCGGGTTCATGGGAATGCTCTCGGGCTCGTCGGTCGCGAACACGGTGACGACCGGCGCGCTCACCATTCCCTTGATGAAACGCTCGGGCTACTCGCCGGAGTTCGCCGGCGCGGTCGAGTCCTCCGTCTCCTCGGGCGGACAGATCCTTCCCCCGGTGATGGGCGCGGCGGCGTTCCTCATCGTCGAGTACACGGCGACCCCGTTCCGCGAGGTCGTCATCGCGGCGACGCTGCCCGCCCTCGCCTTCTTCTTCGGGATGTGGGTGATGGTCCACTTCGAGGCCGCAAAGGAGGGTATCGGCGGCCTCGACCGGAGCGAACTGCTCGACATCGGCCCGCACATGCGCCGCGGCTGGTTCTACCTCGTCCCGCTCGGGCTGCTCCTCTACTACCTCGTCATCGCCCGGCTCTCCGTGGGGCGTGCCGGCTGGCTGACGATCGCCGCGACGGTCGCGCTCATCGCGATGGTCGCCGCGTACAACGAACGGACCGGCCCGGCGCTCGTCGGCTCCATCGCGGCCGGCTTCGCGCTGTACGTCGCCACGCTGTTCACGACCGGCGTGACGCCCGTCGGACTCCTCTACGGGGAGACGGGACCGGCGCTCTCCGCAGCCGCGGCCCTCCGCGAGGCGGTCGCGTCGCTCCCGACGATCGTCACCGCGATCAGCGTCGTCTTCCTGCTCGCGGACCCGCGGGGGGACGCCCCGCTGCTCGAGCTCGACGACACCGTCGAGGAGGCCGCCGCGGCGACCGACGAGCGGCTGGGCCGCGAGATCGCGAACACCCGAACGGGCCGGTTCACCGCGTTCGTGCTGAAGTCGATGGACAACGGGGCCCGGACCGCGACGATCGTCGTGGTCGCCGTCGCGGCCGCCGGCATCATTCCTGGCGTGATCGGGATCACCGGGCTCGGCGGGAGCCTCCGAGCGCTCATCCTCGACGTGAGCGGCGGGTCGCTCGTGCTCCTGTTGATCCTCGCCGGGATCGCCTCCGTCATCGTCGGGATGGGGATGCCGACGACCGTGATGTACATCATCATCGTCGTGCTCCTCGGCCCGGTGCTGCCGGAGTTCGGCATCGCGATCCTCGCGGTCCACCTGTTCGTCCTCTACCTCGGGCTCATGGCTGACGTCACGCCGCCGGTGATGGTCGCCGCCTACGCGGCCGCCGGGATCGCGAAGTCCGACCCGTTCGAGACGGGGAAGACGGCGTTCCTGCTGTCGTTGAACAAGATCCTCGTCCCGTTCGCGTTCGTCTTCGCGCCGGGGATACTGCTGCTCCGGTCGCGGGAGGACGGCGACTCGTCGCTGATCACGTTCGCGGACGTGGCCGACCTGGGGTTCTTCCTCCCCGAGGTCGTCGCGCCCGTACTGGCGACGTTCGCCGGCGTGTACGCGCTCGGGGTCGCGATCATCGGCTACTACCACGCGTCCGTCTCCCGGGCGTCCCGGGCGGCGCTCATGACCGCAGCCGTCTTCCTCTCGGTCCCCGGGATGGTCCTCCTGCCCGCCGGAACGGCGCTCGGGACCTTCGGGGTCGACGTCATGCTACACACCCTCACGAACGACCTCGCGCTTCGCGGGGTCGGGGCCGTGATGCTCGTCGCCGGGCTGGTCAGGAACCGCCGACGCGCGCGGACCGTCGCGGACCGCGCGGCGGGCGGGACGGTCGGCGGCGAGGGCACGGAGACCGACGCGGGGACGGAGACGGAACCGGGCGCGTCGTCCTGATCGCTCGCTCGCGGAGCGCCTCCGGTCCGTCGACTGCGGAGCGCCTCCGGTCCGTCGACTGCGGAGCGCCTCCGGTCCGCCGACTGCGAAGCGATCTTCACCGCCCGACGGCGGCGTGATCGCCGTTCGGAACCGTTCCTGCGGCCTCGCTCGTCGAGAACACACTCGTTAAGTGCGATCCCACGGAAATCAACCCAATGAGTAGTGGGGTACGCGGATCGGCACGGACGCGGTACGCGATCCTCGGCTGTGGGAGCGTCGGGCACGCCGTCGCCGAGGAGCTGACGGACCGCGGCAAGGACGTGCTCATCCTCGATCGCGACGAGAGCCGAGTCGAGGCCCTCCGCGACCAGGACCTCAACGCACAGGTGCGGGACATCTCCGAGCCCGACGTCGTCGACGCGATCGGCGACCGCGACATCATCCTGATCCTCGCGTCGGACGTCGAGGCCAACAAGGCGGCCGTCTCGGCCGTCCGCGACCGCGGGGGCGACCAGTACGTCGTCGTCCGCGCGTCCGACCCGGTCAGCGAGGACGAGCTCCGCGACCGCGGCGCGGACGTCGTCATCAACCCGTCGACGGTCATCGCCGACAGCGCCCTCCAGTCGCTCGAGACCGGCGAGCTGGAGTACATGGCGCGCCAGCTCGCCGAGATAATCGAGGGGACCGACGGCCGGATGGCGATCCTCACCCACGACAACCCGGAGCCGGACTCCATCGCGTCCGCGACCGCGCTCCAGGCGATCGCGGCGGCGTTCGACGTCGAGGCCGACATCCTCTACGCCGGCGACGTCGGCCACCAGGAGAACCGGGCGTTCGTCAACCTGCTGGGGATCGACCTGCTCGCCCGCGACGACGCGCCCCCGTTGACCGAGTACGGCACGCTCGCCGCGGTCGACCTCGCGAAGTCGGGCGAGGGGAACGTCGAACTCGAGACGGACGTCGACGTCTACATCGACCACTCGGAGACCGAGACCCCCGTCGAAGCCCGGTTCGTCGACGTGCGAACGAACGTCTCCTCGACGTCGACGATCCTCACGAAGTACCTCCAGGAGTTCGACCTCTCGCCGTCCGAGGCGGTCGCGACCGCGCTGCTGTACGGCATCCGCGCGGAGACGCTCGATTTCAAACGCGACACGAGCCCCGCCGACCTGACGGCCGCCGCCTACCTCCACCCGTTCGCCAACCACGACACCCTCGAACAGGTGGAGTCGCCGTCGATGTCGCCGGAGACCCTCGACGTCCTCGCCGAGGCGATCCAGAACCGCCAGGTGCAGGGGAGCCACCTCTTCTCGACGGCGGGGTTCATCCGCGACCGCGAGGCGCTCGTGCAGGCGGCCCAACACCTCCTCAACCTCGAGGGGATCACGACGTCGGCCGTGCTCGGCATCGCCGACGACACCATCTACCTCGCGGCGCGCTCGAAGGACATCCGGCTCGACATCGGCAACGTCCTCCAGGAGGCGTTCTCCGAGATGGGCGACGCCGCCGGCCACTCCACGCAGGGGTCCGTCGAGATCCCGCTCGGGATCTTCACGGGGATCGAGACGAGCGAGGAGAACCGCGACACGCTCCTCCAACTCACGGAGGAGGCGGTGCGGCGCAAGCTGTTCGACGCGATGGGCGTCGAGCGCGGCGGCGAGGCGACGAACGGGTCGTAGGCCGGAGCGGAAGCGGCCGAACGCGCCGGCGGCGACCCGGAACGGCGGGCCGCTGTAAGCAACTATTTAATCGCCCACGAGAACCCCGATCCATGAGTCAGGAAGACCCCCTTGCGTGGGCGCGCGACTACTGCCCGATCCTCCGATCGTTCCAGGCCGACCACGGCGACGATCGACCCCTCGAGGACACCACGGTCGCGGTCGCGACCCACCTCGAAGCCAAAAGCGGCGTTCTGATCGAGACGCTTCACGCCGCGGGCGCGGAGGTGCTGTTCGCGCCGAGCGAACCCCAGTCCACCCACGGCGACGTCGTCGATGCCCTCGACGCCGTCGACGGCATCACCGCGTTCGCGTGGGAGGGCATGAGCGACGAGGAGTTCGACGAACAGCAGCACGCGCTGTTGGAGGAGGAGCCGGACTTCATCCTCGACGACGGCTGTGAGCTCATTTCGAAGGTCCACGCCGAGCACCCGGACGTCGCCGAGACGGTCATCGGCGGCGGCGAGCAGACGACCGCGGGCGTGACGCGGGTCGAGGCGATGGAGGCGGAGGGGATCCTCCAGTTCCCGGTGTACACCGTGAACGACACGCCGATGAAACACTACTTCGACAACGTCCACGGGACGGGCGAGTCGGCGCTCACGAACGTCGCGATGACGACGAACACCATCCTCTCGGGGAAGGACGTCGTCGTCGCCGGCTACGGCTACTGCGGCCGCGGGGTCGCCCGGAAGGCCCGCGGGATGGGCGCACAGACGATCGTCACCGAGGTCGACCCGCGGAAGGCGCTGGAGGCCCACATGGACGGCCACCGCGTGATGTCGATGGGCGAGGCCGCGTCGGCCGGCGACCTCTTCATCACGACGACGGGCAACCGCGACGTGATCCGCGAGGAGCACTTCGAGGCGATGGCCGACGGCGCACAGGTGGCGAACGCCGGCCACTTCGACGTAGAGATCGTCGTCGACGACCTCGCGGGCCTCGCCGAGGAGGTCACCGAGCCGAAGGCCGGTATCACTCGGTACCACCTCGCCGACGGACGACGGATCAACGTCCTCGCCGACGGCCGCCTCGTGAACCTCACCGGCCCGTACAGTCAGGGCCACCCGGCCGAGGTCATCGACATGACCCACTCGATGATGTTCATCGCCGCCTACGACCTGATAGTCGAGAACACCGACCTCGAGCCCGGCGCGTACGCGATCCCGGACCGGCTCGACCGCGCGGTGGCCGAGCGTAAACTCGAGACCCTGGACGTCGAGATCGACGGGCTCACCGAGAGCCAGCGGGAGTACATGACCGACTGGGAGCACGAGGAGAGCGCGTTCTAGCGCCGGTCACGGCTCCGTGCGGTTTCGTACGGGGTACGTTCCTCGCGCGACGCTGCCCGTTTTTAAACATCGCCGTCGAGCGGCGTCACTGAAAAGGGGTCGACGAGACGGCGGCTCGGCGAGGCGGCAGCTCGGCAGGGCGGCGAGGCGGCAGCTCGGCAGGGCGATAGCTCTGCGGGGCGGCGGGGCGACGGCTCGGCGGGGCGACGGCTCGGCGGGGCGGCGGCTCGATGGAGTGGCTGCTCGACGGAACGGTCAGGTCGAACAGACGTCGTGGAGGTCCGACAGCGAGTCGATCTCCCACGTCGGCCACACGTTCAGGTCCCAGTCGTCGCGGTGGGGGCGGCGGATGAACGCCGAGTCGATGCCGGCGTTGTGTGCCGCCTCGATGTCGGACTCGTTGTCGCCGACGAACAGCGCCTCGTCGGCGTCGAGGTCCGCGAGCGCACACTCGATGTAGTGGGGGTTCGGCTTTCGGAGCTGGAGGCTGTGGATCGTCGGCTCACGGCCGTACGCCGCGCCGAACCGCTCGAAGCCGTCGAAGTGGTCGACGAGGAAGTCCACCGTCTCCTGTTGGTTCGAGGAGACGATCCCCATCTCGACGTCGAGGTCCGCCAGCTCGTGGAGGTCGTCGTAGGGCGTCTTGCGCCCCTCGCGAGCCTCCACCTGCTGGGCCTTCGAGACGGTGCTGTCCCGGGTTCGCCAGAACGTTCCCGGGTCGAGGTCGTACGTCTGACAGACGGTCCCCACGCTGCCTGGGGTCGCGCCGATGGTCATTCGCTCTACGTCGTTTGGGTCCGGGTCGGCCACGCCGAGCTCCTCGAACGTCTCCCGGGTCGCCTCCCGGAGGACGTCGAACCGCGTGCGGCCGACGAGGACACCGTCGTTGTCGAATACGACGGTATCGTACGTCATACAGGCCGTTCACGCCGGATATTTAAAAGCGTTTCACCCGTCGGGTCCGCGAGCCGTCGTTTGACGCGTGTGAAGCCGCGACGACATCGGATTCCGGGCCCGAAAACGCCGTTTTCAGGTGCCATGTGTTCATTGGTCATGGATACTCTTGCCAAGAAGACTTATATACTACCATCCACTAACCCTTGGTGAAGGAAACCCCGGCGGCGGCGATACGTTTTCACCCTTCTCGTCGCGCGCCACCCTCCATTCACCATGAGTTCACCACGATTCCGTGCCCACGAGCACGACGAGACCGACGAGAACCGACGCGGCGAGCGGCGCGACCGTACCGAGCGGCGTGACCGTACCGAGCGGAACGCCGACACCGAGCGCGACGCCGAACACGGCGCCGAGGCGGACGAGCGAGCGCTCGTCTGTCCCGAGTGTGAGGGCCACCTCGACCGGGACGGCTCGGAGACGATCTGTGCGGATTGCGGGCTCGTCGTCGACGCCGACGCGATCGACCGCGGGCCGGAGTGGCGCGCGTTCGACAGCGCCGAGCGCGACTCGAAGTCGCGCGTCGGCGCGCCGACGACGAACATGATGCACGACAAGGGGCTGTCGACGAACATCGGCTGGCAGAACACCGACGGCTACGGCAAGTCGCTGTCGAGCAGTCAACGCCAGCGGATGCAGCGGCTCCGGACGTGGAACGAACGGTTCCGCACGCGCGACTCGAAGGAGCGCAACCTCAAGCAGGCGCTCGGCGAGATCGACCGCATGGCCAGCGCCCTCGGCCTGCCGGACAACGTCCGCGAGACCGCCTCGGTCATCTACCGCCGCGCGCTCGACGAGGACCTCCTGCCCGGCCGGTCGATCGAGGGGATCGCCACGGCGAGCCTGCACGCCGCCGCGCGGATGGAGGCCGTCCCCCGATCGATCGACGAGGTGGCACACGTCTCGCGGGTCGACCAGGAGGAGTTCAAGCGGGCGTACCGCTACCTCAACAGGGAGCTGAAACTGGAGATCCGGCCCGCCGACCCCGAGAGCTACCTCCCGCGGTTCGCGAGCGATCTCGGCGTTCCCGACGGCACCGAGCGTCTCGCCCGGGAACTGCTCCGGGAGGCGAAACGCCGGAACGTCCACAGCGGGAAGTCGCCCGTGGGCCTCGCGGCCGCAGCGCTGTACGCCGCCGGCCGGCTCACGAACATCGACCTCACGCAGAGCCGGGTGAGCGAGGCCACCGGCATGAGCGAGGTGACGATCCGGAACCGCTACCAGGAGCTGCTGGAGGCGCAGGAGTCGACGTTCCCCGGCCGCGAACGCGGCGAGGGGAGCGCGGACGACGCGTCCGCGGCAGCCTGAGAGCCGCGAATCGCCGCGACACCGCCCGACACCGCCGCCGATCAGCGGGTGCTGAGCTCGTCTTTGTCCTTGATCACGCGGACGTCGCCCTCGCCCGAGGTCACCTCGTTGACGAGGTCGTACAGGTCGTTCTGAAGGCCGGCGGGGAACGTGAGCACGCCGACCCAGGAGCCGTCGTTCTGCCACTCCTCGCGCTCGAGGTCGCCGAACTCGCGCACCTTCGCCTGCCCGGGGCCGGCGTAGTCGGCGGGGAGCTGGACGGCCATCGTCACCTCCTCGAACCGGATCGGGATGACCGGTCGGAGCGCTTCGAGGGCGTCGTCGATCTGGCTCTCGACGCGCTCCATCGGGTCGACCTTGAACCCGGCCTCCTCCAGCGCGCGCTCGATCCGCTCCGGCGGGTGCGGGGAGTCGTCCATCTGCGGGTTGACGGCGTTACGCGTGATGGTGGTGACGAGCTGGTTGTACTTCCGTTCGAGCATCTGTGCGCGCTGCTCGGCGGTGATCTGGATCTCGCCGTCCGTCACGACCCGCGGGATTATCTCCAGCGGGTCCGTCGTCCCGAACACCGTCTCTAAGTCCTCCTCGGCGGGTCTGTCGCCCCGGGAGGCGTTCTCGAAGACGTCCTCGGCGGCGATCACGTCGGTCAGCTCGCCGTCGAACTCCCCGCGTTTCATCGCCAGCGCCGCGTCGGGGTCGATGAGGACCTCGAACCGCTCACCGTGTGACTCCAGTCGGGCCGTCACGGCCTCGTCGAGTGATATCATAGGGACAGCTACCGCCTCCGAGGTGAAAAAGCCTCCCGCACCCAGGCGTCCCCGAACACGCGCTCCGGCCGACCGCCAGGGCGCGGTGGCCGCCGACACACCCCGATGGCTGCCGACACACCCCGACGACCGGCCGCCACGCCCCGATCCCTCGTGTGGGTCGGACCGGCTACCCGGCTGCGGGGCGCTCGTCGTCCCACGCGGCTCGGCAGTCGTCGGTACAGAAGTGGCGGGACGCCACGCGGCCGTCCGCGACCCAGGTCACGGTCCGCCGGCCGGCACCGAACGCGGGCTCGCCACACGCCACACAGCGCGGCGCGGACTCCTCGTCGACGTCCGCTTCGAGGTCGGAGGTCGGATCAACCATACGCTCACTCCCGTTCCCGCGACACTTGAACCCGCGAAGCGCGGCAGTTCTGGCCGCGAGGCCGGTTGGGCGGGCTCTGACGACCGCGACCGCGACTACGGTCACGGTCGCCGATCGTCTCGCAGCGCCGGTCGGCGCGGAAGGACGGGTAGGGCTACTCGGGGGTCGACGCAGAAGGACGGGTGGCGCTGCTCGCCGCTCAGTCCCGGTCCGCGTCAGGGTGGGAAACGTCGATCTCCGCGTCGGCGGCCGGAGCCGACAGGGTCCGCTCGCGGCCGTCCGGCCACCGGACCGTGACGCGGGTCGGCGTCGCCCCGCCCAGGCCGAAGTGGGCGACCGGCTCGGTCTGACAGAGGTAGCCGCTCCCGGCGTCGATCACCCGCCGCTGGACGCTGCGGTCGGTTTCGAGCCGGACGATCGCTCCCCGCGCGGGGGCTCCGTGACGGGTCGTCGGCCGGATCCGGAGCCAGCCCGCCGCCGCCGCGCCGTCGACCCCGTGGACGGTGATCGGCTGTGCCGCCACCTCCCCGTGGACGACGAGCAGTTCGAGCGCGCCGTCGCCGTCGAGGTCGGCCGCCACCGCCCCGGTCCCGAAGCCGTCGGGTTCGGCGGCGGACCCCGCGTCGGCCTCGACCCACCGCGGGGGGCCGTCCCCGTCGTCCGGGTTCGCGCGGGCGAACAGTCGGTTCCGTTCCCCCAGGGCGTTACAGAACAGCTCCTCGCGGCCGTCGTTGTCGAAGTCGGCCGCGACGACCGACCGAACGCTCCCGGCGGCCGCGAGTCCCGGCGGCGCGACATCCCGATGTCGTCCGTCCGCGCCGCGCCGGCAGAGCCGGCTCTCGCCCTCCCAGTTCCCCAACGCGACCGCGAATCGGCCCCCTTCGTCGACGAGCGTCACGCCGCGGGTGTCGCCCGCGGGGTCCGCGAGGGCCGGGTCGACGTCGGCGCGGACGTAGTGGCCCCCGTCGTTGCGGTACACGCGGTTCGGGCCGTGCTCGACGCCGACGAACAGATCGATCCCCTCGGAGACGACGGGGCCGGGCAGCAGCGACCGGCACGCCCCGTCGATCGCGAGCCCGACGTCCGCGGCCATGTCGGACACCTCGCCGTCCTCGCCGAGCTCGTAGAAGGCGACCGGCGCGCCGTAGCTGGCGATCGCGACCCCGTAGCGACCGGTGCCGAACCGGTCCAGCGCCGCGACCGACCGACCCGCCCGAAAGTTCAGCCGGTCGGCGTTGACGCCGAGCGCGAACGCGTCGGTCCACCGGTAGCGTTCGGACTCGAGGCGGTCCAAGAGCAGGTCCGAATCGCCGGTGAGCCCCGCGTAGCTCGCGCAGTTGTGGACGTACACCTCCTCGCAGCCGTCGGCGTCGACGTCGGCCGCACAGACGCCCATCCCGTGGCGGTCGCCGTCGGCGACGATGCCGCAGGCCGTGTCGACGTACCGGTCGCCGTCGCGGGCGTACAGCCGGTTCGGCTCGCCGTAGCCGGCGACGAAGACGAGCGGTCCGTCCCGTCCCGGCGTCACGGCGACGCCGTACCCCCGAACCGGGTCCTCATCGGTAAGGAGGGTGGAACGGTCGCGAAACATGCTCTCCCCTCACCGCTCGGGACTTAAGAACACACGGGTCGGGGCGAGCGGGGTCGCGGCCCCGGCGCGCTCGACCGCGAGGTTGGCACGACGACTCGGTCAGTCGACGAGCGTCTCCGCCAGCAGCTGGAGCGGGTGTTCGATCTCGTAGCCGGTGCCGTGTTCCATCTGCATCGCGCAGGTCGGACACTCCGTCATCCCGACCTCCCCCTCGGCGTCCTCCATGTGATCAAACATCTCCGCGCCGATCGCCATCGACGTCTCGTACTTCTCCTTCTTCCAGCCGTACGTCCCCGAGATCCCCGAACAGGAGTCGCCGACGTCCTCCATCGTCACGCCGTCGACGTCGCGGAACGTCTCCACCGCCTGCCGGGCGAGCCCCTGGTTGCGCGCGTGACACGGCGCGTGGTACGCGAACGCGCGCTCCTCGTCGAGCCCCCCCGCCGCGAGCGCTCCGGTCAGGTCCTCGTGGATCCGGAGGTACTCCATCGCCTCGAAGGTGTGCTCCGCGACGTCCTCGATCCCGTGGATGTCGAACAGCTCAGGGTACTCCTGGCGGAGCGACATCGAACAGGACGTACACGACGCGATCACGTCCGCCCCGTCGCCGATGGCGGCGATCAGGTTCTCGACGTTCGTCTCCGCGTGTCGGCGTGCGTCCGACAGCATCCCGTTCGCGAACATCGGCGTCCCCGAACACTTCTGTGGCGGCACCATGACCTCGTAGCCGAAGTGCTCGTAGACGCGGACCATCGCCTTGCCGACCTCCGGCGTGTTGTAGTTCGAGTAACAGCCGTGGAAGTACGCGACTCGCTTGTCGGGGTCGGACACCTGTGCGCCGCCGCGTTCGCCCCACCACTCCCGGAACGTCTGCGTGGCGAACGGCGGGAACTCGCGGTCGCCCGCGATGCCGAGCACCTTCTCGCCGAGCCACATCGCGCCCGGCAGGCCGGCGGCGAAGTTGGCGAGCCGCGGGGTCTTGCTCGCGATGTTCGCGAAGAAGCGGTAGTTCGAGAGGATCCGGTTCCGGACGTACTCCCGCGAGAGTTTGTCCATCTGCTCGTCGACGTACTGGCCGCGCGCCTCGTTGTGCATCTGTGAGAGCGGCACCGACGACGGGCAGGCGTCGTCACAGCGCATGCAGTTCGAACACGACGTGATCGAGTCGTCGATGTCGGCGTCGTCCTTGCGCTTGAGCCGCCACTGCTCTGGCCCCTGGAACTTCGGCCCCGGGAACTCGTCGTCGACCGCGGCGACCGGACAGGAGGTGTCACAGCTCGTGCATTTATAACAGGAGTCCGCGCCCTCGCGGAGGTCGAGGTCGCCGCCGGCGAACACGTCGACCGGGTCGTACGCGTCGGGGTCGAGCTCGACGGAGTCGGTCCCTCCCGTCGCGCTCTCGACGCCGCCGTCGGTCAGGCGCTCCCCCGACCTGTCCGTGTTCGAGACGGCCGAAGCGTCCGTCTCGTCACCCTCCGCACCGGCAACCACCTCGTCACCCTCCGCACCGGCAACCGTCTCGTCCCCCTCCGCGCCGGCGTCCGGCACGAACACCGAGGGCTGCTCGTCGCGCCCGACCCGGGGGACGCCCGGTTCCGGGGACCTCGTGTCGCCCGTGTCGTCGCCGGTCGCGTCTTGCCCGTCCGATCCGCCCGTTCCGTCGTCGCCCGTGTCTCGTGTCATTGTGATGCCTCCGTCGCTGCGTCCGTCGTCTCCGCTCCCGCCGCCGTCCGCGCCGCCTCGACGCCGGCCACGACGCCGGTCGCGAGCGAGACGCCGCTCGCCGACTTCTCCCGCGCCACGTCCGCGCCGCCGACCACCGAGCCGGCCGCGAACACGTTCCCGTACTGGACCTCACCGGCCGCGTCGAGCGGTTGGGCCCGCCCGTTCGGTCGGACCCCGAACCGGGCGTACGGCTGCTCGCCGAAGGCGTCGTCGACGAACCACTCGTAGCGGTCGTCCGGGTGCGGGACGTGCAGGTCGAACGCCGGCTCCCGTACGCCCTCGCGGTCCGACTCGATCCCTTTCCCGACCAGCCCGCCGGTCGCCACCACGAACGCGTCCGCGGCGTAGGGCACCTCGCGGCCCTTCCGGCTCACGGTCACCGAGTCGACGCGACCGTCCGCGGCGGTCTCGACGCCGACGACGGGGTTGCCCGTCTCGAAGCGCACGCCCTCGCGGTCGAGCGCGTCGTACAGCCGGTCCTCCAGCCGGAGCCCGGGGAGGCTCGGCGGCCCCATCGGGACCTCGAAGACGTCCGCGCCGAGCCGGTCGGCGAGGTCAGCGCGGACCTCCGCGGCGTGGTCGTCGCCGAGGAACGCCGGGAAGCCGACGCGGGCGACCCGGTCGACGCCACCGTCCCCGTCGACGATGTCGTGGAGGTGGGGCGCGACCGCCTTCGAGAGCGCCTCGCGAGCGGGAGTGCCGTCGATCGGCTCGTCGGCGTCCAGCGCCCTCGCCGTCCGCGTGATCTTCGCGTCCGCGCGGAACGCCTCGGCGAACTCCACCTCGACGCCCGCGACCGGGAACGGGACGCCGGCCGCGGTGAGCCGGTCCGCGAACGCCCGGGCGTCGTACTCGGTGAGCGACCGGAAGCCGACGATCAGCGTCGGCGTGTCGTCGCTGGCCAGCCCGGCGGCCGCAGCCCTGGGGTACCGCGCCGTCGGCTTCACGCTCCCGCCGAACGTCGGCACGAGCGCGTTGCGGTCGGTGTGGGACCCGCCGTAGGCGTCGCCCACGAGATCGTCGAACAGCGCGAGGCCGTCGCGGAGGGCGTCGGCCCCGAGCACCCGATACGGGTGGTCCGCGGGGAGCCGGTCGATCGCCGCGAATGGGTCGGCGAGCGGGCCGTCCGGGTCGGGCCACTCGTCGGGGTCGACCCCCCGCCCCGCGGTCGGCGGTCCCTCCCGAAGCGCTTTCGCGGGCTCCGTCGGCGGGACGTAGCCGAGCGCGTCGATCAGCCCGGAGGCCTGCCGGAGGGTGCTCGCCTTGTACGACACCAGCCGGACGTCCGCGCCCTCGCGGGCCGCGGCGACCGCCGCCGTGATCCCCGCGAGCCCGCCGCCCGCGACCAACACGTCGCTATCGATCGCCATCGACACCCCCGTCGGTGGCGGCGGTGCCGTCCGGTGACCCCGTCCCCGACGCGGCGTCGGTCCCCGGGCCGGCGTCGAACGCGTCGAACGCCACGTCGCCGTCGAGCCCGGCCGGGTCGCCGTCCCGGTTCATCGTCGTCGCGTGCAGCAGGTGATTCAGCATGGTCTGGGAGAGCTGTCGGCCCCACAGCGCGTGCCGCTGGCCCTTCCAACGCTCCTGGTACAGCTCGTCCTCGGCGTCGCGGACGACCGGTTCGGGGTACTGTTGAGCCAGCTCGGCGGCGATGCGGTGGGTACAGAAGCCGCCCTGACAGTTCCCCATCGACGCGCGCGTCCGGATGCGGACGGCGTTGAGGTCGGAGCCGGCGGCGTCGATCCCGTCCTGCACTTCCGCGCGCGTGACGCCTTCGCACTCGCAGACGACCGGGTTGGGGTCGGTTCCGTTCAACACGTCGTCGGCGCGGGAGCCGAGCCGCTGGACGGAGCGCCGACCGATCGGCGAGCGGACGCCGAACTCCTCCATGTAATCGCGGAGAACGCTGAAGTCATCGGAGCCCGGCAGTGGCGCCTCGGCGGTGTCACACGTCGCCTCGTGGTCGAGCTTCTCACAGACGTGGTCGGTGATCGACTCGGCCATCATCCGGTAGGTGGTGAGCTTGCCGCCGACGATGCTCGTCATTCCCGGCAGGTCGTCGCGTTCGTCGTGGTCGAGCAGGAAGTAGTCGCGCGTGATGTCCGTCGGATCGTCGGTCCCCGTCCCCGGGGGTTCATAAAGGGGGCGGACGCCCCAGAACGACCGGAGCGTGCGGGCCTCCTTGAGGACGGGGACGAGCTCGGAGAGCGTCTCGATCATCAGGTCGACCTCCCACTCCTCCTCGGGGTAGTCTTCGGGGTCCGTCACCTCCTCGTCGGTCGTCCCGAGGATGCAGGCGGTCTCGTGGGGCACGATGATGTCGGCGTCGCCCTTCGGGCGACAGCGGTTGATCGCGGTGTCGACCTGTCGGGTGTTCATCACCGTCATCACGCCCTTCGAGGGGCGGACCTCGACGTCGACGCCCGCCATGTCCCCGAGCTGGCCCGCCCACGCGCCGGTCGCGTTGACGACGTAGTCGGCGCGGATCTCCTCGCGCGTTCCCGGCTTCCGGTGGACTCGCTTGCCGGGGCCCGATCGGTGTTCCACCGCGACGCCGACGACCGCGCCGTCCTCGATGAGCACGTCGACGACCTCGGCGTGGGTCTCGATCCGCGCCCCGTGTTCGTGGGCGTCGGCGGCGTTCGCGACGCAGAGCCGGAAGGGATCGACGGCGGCGTCGGGGACGACGATCGCCTTCTCGACGTCGCGCGCGAGGTAGGGCTCCCGCCGACGGGCCTCCTCGCCGTCGATCACCTCGACGGGGATGTCGCACGCGCGACACCCCTCGAGCTTCTCCTGGAAGTACTCCTCGTCGTCCTCGGGGCGCTTGACGAACATGCCGCCCGTCTCCTCGACGCAGTGGCTCGCGATGTCTCGGAGCACGCGGTTCTCCTCGATGCACTCGCGGGCGCTCTTCCGGTCGGAGACGGCGTACCGGCCGCCGCTGTGTAAGAGCCCGTGCATCCGCCCGGTCGTCCCGTGGGTGAGGTTGCCCTTCTCGACGAGCACCGCGTCGAGCCCCCGCCTCGCCAGGTCCCTGACGACGCCGCAGCCGGTCGACCCCCCGCCGACCACGATGACGTCCGCCGCTTCGTTCATGACGTTCGCCGTTCGGGGGCGGCACACTTTACTTTACCTCTCGGTCCGGACCTCACGTAACTATCTGGATCGTTCAGAACGTATCCCCCTCGCCTCGGTCGGGTCATTCCGCTGATTTCCCATTAATCTCCCAATCAAAAACAGGAACATAACAGTAAGACTATTATGCTCTTCCATTATGTTCACGAATGGCGCGGTAGTGTCCGTAAAGATATGCCGTGGCGTCGTGGCTCGCGAGGCGCCGACCGGTCCCGCGGTCGGTCGGCGTCGGCCGGTCGACCGCTCGGCCGGCATTGGTCGGTCGATCGCTCGGCCGGTTAGGCGATCACTCGATCGGCCGCTCGGATCGGGCCGCGGCGCACCGTTGCGGCCGGCACACCGCCACAGGAGGGATCCAACACATGACACAGTACGTCGGCGCGATAGACCAGGGGACGACAGGCACACGGTTTATGGTGTTCGACCACAGCGGACAGGTGGTCGCGAACGCCTACGAGAAACACGAGCAGATCTATCCGGAGCCCGGCTGGGTCGAACACGACCCGATGGAGATCTGGGACAACACGAAGGGCGTCATCAACGAGGCGCTCTCGCGGGCCGACATCGGCCCGGACCAGCTCGCCGCGATCGGGGTGACGAACCAGCGCGAGACGACCGTGCTGTGGGACGCGGAGAGCGGACAGCCGGTACACAACGCCATCGTCTGGCAGGACCGCCGGACGACCGACCGCGTGGAGGATCTGAAGGACGACGACTGGGCGGGTCCGATCCGTGAGAAGACCGGCCTCGAGGTCGACGCCTACTTCTCGGCGACGAAGGCCGAGTGGCTGCTCGAGAACTCCGACCCGATCAAGCTCCAGCGGTCCCGTCCCGAGGACATCAAGGATCGTGCGGCCGACGGCGAGATCCTCTTCGGCACGATCGACACGTGGCTCATCTGGAAGCTGACGGGCAACCACATCACCGACGTGACGAACGCCTCCCGGACGATGCTGTACAACATCCGCGACGCGGAATGGGACGACGAGCTCCTCGAGGAGTTCGACGTCCCGGAGGCGATGCTGCCCGAGGTCCGTCCCTCCTCCGACGAGGAGACGTACGGCTCGACCGACGCGGACGGCTTCCTCGGCGAGGCCGTTCCCGTCGCCGGCGCGCTCGGCGACCAGCAGGCGGCGCTGTTCGGCCAGACCTGTTTCGACGCCGGCGACGCGAAGAACACCTACGGGACGGGGAGTTTCTTCCTCATGAACACCGGCGAGGAGGCCGTCTCCTCCGACCACGGCCTGCTCACGACGATCGGGTTCCAGCGCTCCGGCGAGCCGATCCAGTACGCCCTCGAGGGGGCGATCTTCGCCACCGGGGCCGCGATCGAGTGGCTCGAGGACGTCGAACTCATCGACAACGCGGCCCAGACCGAGGAGCTCGCGCGGGAGGTCGACTCCACGGACGGCGTCTACTTCGTCCCCGCGTTCACCGGGCTCGGCGCGCCCCATTGGGACCAGCGCGCCCGCGCGACGATCCTCGGGATGACTCGCGGCACCGAGAAGTCCCACCTCGTGCGGGCGACCCTCGAGTCCATCGCTTTCCAGACGCGCGACGTCACCGAGGCGATGGTTCAGGACGCGGACATCGACCTCACCAGCCTGCGCGTCGACGGCGGGGCGGTGAAGAACAACTTCCTCTGTCAGCTCCAGTCGAACATCATGGACACGGAGATCGTTCGCCCCGAAGTCGACGAGACCACCGCGCTCGGGTCCGCGTACGCGGCCGGGCTCGCCGTCGGCTACTGGGAGACGGTCGACGAGCTCCGCGACAACTGGCAGATCGACCGTGAGTTCACGCCCGACGACGACCGCGGGGACGTCGACCGGCGCTACGGTCGCTGGAGCGAGGCGGTCGAGCGCTCGAAGGACTGGGCCCGTGACGAGGAGGAGGAGTAGTACATGACCTCCGCAGTCGCGATGGCACTGTTAGCGAGCGGTGACGCGCTGACGCAGGCGTCCGGTTGGACCCCCGGGTCGCTCGACGCGATCCTCGACGTCCTCCTCGATCCGACGATCTGGCTCGGGGCGGCCGCGGGCGGGGCGTTCGGGGCCGCACTCGGCGCGCTCCCGGCGTTCGTCTTCACCGGGTTCCTCGTCATCGCCGGCGTCTTCGGCGGCGACGCGGCCGGCGGGGCCGGCGTCGACGTCGGCTTCGGTCCGGTGTTCGGTCCGCACATCTCCTTCGCCGGAGGTGCCGCGGCGGCAGCGTACGCCGCCAGCAAGGGCGACGTGGGATCCGGTTTCGACTACCACAACGCCAAGGACATCACCGTCGCGTTGGGGAGTCGACCGGACATCCTCGCCGTCGGTGCGGCCTTCGGCGTGTTCGGCATCCTGGTCGAACAGGTGCTCCGAAACGGCGCGTTCCCGACGGACCCGATCGCGTTCACCGTCGTCGCCAGCGCGATCGCCCACCGGGTCGTCTTCGGCTACTCGGTCATCGGCGTGGTCAGCGACAAGGCGAACGGCTACATGGACATGGGGCCGTTCGAGCGCGAGGAGATGCGCTCGGACGGGGAGGTCCCGGGCGACGGCGACAAGGACGGGACGGACCGTCTCGCCGTCGAGCCGTGGCTTCCGAACATGTACAAGTGGTCACACGTCGCGTCGATCGGGCTGGTCGCCGGGTTGGCCGGCGCGTACGCCGCGATCCAGACGGGGAGCCCGTTCCTCGGGTTCGGCATCAGCGCGGCGTCGCTGCTGTTCTTGAACCTCGGGATCGGGAAGATCCCGGTCACCCACCACATGACGCTGCCGGCGGCGACGGCGTATCTCGCGACGGCCGGAACGGGATACAGCCCGATCACGGCGTTGGCGATAGCCGGGCTGTTCGGCGTGCTCGGTGCCCTCGTCGGCGAGGCGTTCCAGCGCGTCTTCTACGCCCACGGCGACACCCACGTGGACCCGCCCGCGGCCTCGATCGCGATCACCCACACGTTCATCGCGATCCTGTCGATCCTCGGGATCCTCGGGTCGGCCGTGTGGGTTCCCGGGGCGGTCTAACGCCCACCTGCGGCGAGGACTTTTTCAGGCGGCCGGCAGCCACGACGCGAGAACGACGTACACCACCCCACCGGAGATGACCCCGACACCGACCGCAGCGAGGAACCCGTGACCGAACACGAACGCGGCGAGCGCGGCGAGCGCCAGGGCGACCAGCGCGAGGCCCGCCGCCCCGTGGTGATAGTTCCCGGTCAGCGGGTGGTCGTGGATCGCGGTCCGCTCCGCCTCGGGCACCCGGGTGCTCGCGTGGTACGGGACGTATATCCGCACGCCGATGGCCGCGGCCGCCGCGACGATCGATGCGAACTGCACGTCCCCCGCCGTTCGGCGAGCGAGCAGGAAGGCCGCGATCGCGACGCCGAGCGCGATCACCTTGCTCCACTTGTCGGCGGTCACGACCGACTCGTGGAATTCCTGGTTCGTCATGTCCACGCGGAGACCGCCGGGCGTGTTAAGTGTGTGGACGTCCCGGAGGCCCGCCCTCCGATCACCCGATCCCGTCCGCTGCCCGTCCGTGCCTGTCCGCAGCCTATCCGTACCCGTCCGCTACCCACACGTACC
Source organism: Halorubrum sp. JWXQ-INN 858 (assembly GCF_009806985.1). Taxonomy (GTDB): domain Archaea; phylum Halobacteriota; class Halobacteria; order Halobacteriales; family Haloferacaceae; genus Halorubrum. Next base: position 138,562 of record NZ_WUAX01000008.1, read on the forward strand.
GGACGTCGACGCCGATCGGCCCGCCAGACCCGATCCACCCGCCCGACCCGATCCGCCTGCCGGACCCGAGTCCGCCCGACCCGCTGCGGGGTGGTTTTACAACCCCGGGCGACGATCGGCGGCCATGGCGATCCTGGGGCTCAACAGGCGGGACGGACGGAACCTGATCGTGGTGATGCTCGTCGTCACGGTCGTCATGGCGGTCCTCGCGGAGGGGTCGGCCGGGATCCGGCTCCTGGCCGGCGTGCTCGCCGGCCTCATCAGCGCCGGCTTCTTCGTCGTCTCGACGCTCCTGATCAACCGGTACAAGCCCGACCACTGGTAAGGGCCGGGACGGGTGGGCTGTGCCCCTCCGTCGCCGATGACGATAGTTCGGGCCGGTTTTATACCACCCTTCCGGAGGGTGCAACGTGAACATCGACGACCGGATCGAGCGGCGACTCGGGTACGACGCCAGCGCGGGCGTCGTCGTCGACCCCGACGCCGTCTCCCCCGTCACCCACCCGCCCTCGCCGACGGGTCGCGGGCCCGACCTGGAGCGACTGCTCGACGTCCTCGACCCTGCCTTTGCCGGAGCGCTCCCGCCGAGCATCTACGTCCACGGGCCCAAAGGGAGCGGGAAATCCGCGATCATCTCCGCGCTCTTCGGCCGCCTGTCGACGTACGGCGGGCGGCGACAGTCGATCCAGACGTCGACCCGCGCCGTCGACCCGACCCTCCCGGAGTTCGTCCACGTCGACACCCGGCGCGCCGCCACGCGCTTCCGTCTCTACCACGACACACTGGCGGCGGTCAGCGACGAGCGAGTCCCCGACCACGGGATCGGGACCGCGGACCTCGCGGCGGAGCTCGAGGCGACGGTCCGCACGGGCACGGACGTCGTCGTCGCGCTCGACCACGCGAACGAACCGGAGACCCCCGACGTCCCGACGCTCGTGGAGTGGCTCTCCGACGTGACGGACCGGCTCGTACCGGTCTGTCTCGGCCGCGAGCCGCCCGACTCGATAGACTGGCGTCCCGAGGTGACCATCGGGTTCGACCGGTACCGGCACCACGTGCTCGTCGAGGTGTTGACGACCCGGACCTCGGCCGGGCTCGTCCGCAACGCGCTCACCCACGAACAGATCCGGGACGTCTCCGAGTGGGCGGCGGGCGACGCCCACGACGCGCTGGCCGCCATCACGGGGGCCGCCTGGCACGCCGAGCGCGCCGGGGCCACGACGATCCGCCCCGCGGACCTCGACGCGGGCATCGCGGGGGTGCCGAAACCCTGCGTCTCGCTCGGGCGGGTGCTGGCGCTGTCGGACAGCCGACAGCGGCTGCTGTACGAGCTCGTGAGCCTCTCCGAGGCGGATCGCGAGTCGGTCAACGCGGCCACCGAGGCGATCGCCAGCACGGGGGACGTCGACCTGTCCGCGTCGACGGTGCGTCGGGTCCTGTACGAGCTCGCCGACGCGGGGCTGCTCGACCGGGTAACCGTCGAGCGCTCCGACGGGAAGGGTCGGCCGCCGAGCCGGCTCGTCCCGCGGTTCCCGACGCTCGTGTTCAAGGAGCTGTTCGAGCGTCGCTGAGGCGACCCGCCGACGCGGACCGGAGCGCAAGACAGTTCCCACGTCGCCTCCTGGGTTCGGCCGATGGTTCCACCCCTCGTCCTCGACATCGACGGGACCCTGACGACCCCCGACCACCGGGTCGACCCGCGCGTGTTCGAGCTGCTGCCCGGCTGGGACGCGCCGGTCGTGCTCGCGACCGGGAAGGCGTTCCCGTACCCCGTCGCGCTCGCCGAGTTCCTCGGCCGTGACCACCTCGTCATCGCCGAGAACGGCGGCGTGATCTACGACGGCGTGGAGACGACGATCGACGGCGATCCGGACCGGTGTTGGGCGGTCGTCGAGGCGTTCCTCGAGCGCGGCGGCGATCTCGGGTGGGGCGGCGACGACACGGTCAACCGCTGGCGGGAGACGGAGGTCGCCCTCTCGATCGACGTCGACGAGCGGCTCCTCCGGGAGGTCGCCGCGGAGTTCGGCCCGGGGGTCGAGGTCGTCGACACGGGCTACGCGTACCACGTCAAGTCGCCGGACGTGTCGAAGGGGGCGGCCCTCGAGACCCTCGCCGACTCGATCGGGCTGTCCCCGGCGTCGTTCGTCGCCGTCGGCGACAGCGAGAACGACGTGTCGACGTTCGAGCGGGCGGGCAAGTCGTACGCGGTCGCTAACGCGGACGACGCGGCGAGCGGGGCGGCCGACCACGTCCTCGATCGGGGCTACATGGACGGCACGGCGGCCGCCCTCGAGGCGCTCCGCGACGGGGTGTCGCCCGTCTGAACCTGTCGGGCGGGCCCGCGATCGATCCGAGCCGGAACGATGAAACCGGGACGACGAACGGGTCCGGAACGACGAACGGGTCCGGGACGACGAAACGGACAGATACCTACGGGCCGTACCCTCGGTCGTGTACGCCGGACTCACGAACACCCCGTGTTGTCTCTGCGGTCGCGAGGAGACGTCCACCCGGATCGCCGTCCCGCCGCGGGCACTCACGCTGCTGCGGAACGGCGAGCCGATCGCCTGGCGTGACGTCGTCGGCCCGGTCACCATCCGGTTCTGTGCGGACGACTGGTCGGTGGTTCGCGACCTCGCGATCCGGATGGACACCCATCCGCTCTCGCGCTGTAACGCGGCGTACGCCTCGTTCGACCTCCGTGAGGACCACGAGGCGTTGTTGAGCGCGACGAAGGAGGCGACGGACCAGACGGCACTCGAGGAGCGGCTCGCGTCGCGGGCGACCGAGACGCTCGATGCGGTCGACGACCCTTATACCGAAGAGCGGGACGTCGTCGAGGCGATCGTGGTCCTGCGCGCGCTCGAGGAACTCGGTGTGTGGGACGCGGACGCCCCCGCCGACGCGGGTCGATAACTCCGCCCCGCCGACGTGGGTCGGTGAGCCCGCCTCACCGACGGATCTCGAACCCGTCGATCCCCTCCGGATCGCCGTACTCGACGTCGACCGCGTCGACCTCGGCCGCCGGGCTCCCCGTCTCGCACCACTCGACCATGTCACGGACGGCCCCCTCAGGCCCCTCGAACGTCGCCTCCACGCGCCCGTCGTCGAGGTTTCGGACCCAGCCGTCGACGCCCGCCTCGCGCGCGGCGTCCCGAGTCGTCGCTCGATAGAAGACGCCCTGAACGGTTCCGGAGACGAACACGTGCGCACGGACTCGATCGGTCATCGATCCCCGATCCGGCCGCCGGTCGCTTAAAAACCACGGGACGGGGACGCCGGTCGTCGCCGGTTCCGGGCCGCCGACGCGACGAGGTCCACCGCCGGTGGCCCGGGACCGACGGCTACTAACTCCCCGCGCTCGACGCGCCACGTATGGACCTGTTCGGAACGGCCGGTATCCGCGGCGGCGTCGACGACCGGGTAACCCCCGACCTCGCGCTCGCGGTCGGCCGCGCGGTGGCGGCTGAGATCCGTGAACCGAGCGTCGAGACGACGGGGGGTACCCCCGCGTCCGAGGGGACTCCCGAGGTCGTCGTCGCTCGCGACGGCCGCGTGACCGGCCCGGCGATCGCCGCCGCGATGGAGGCGGGCCTCTCCTCGGGCGGCGTCCGCGTCCGTCGGGCGGGACAGCTCCCGACGCCGGGGCTCGCGTACGCCTCCCGCGGCCGCTACGGGGTCGCGCTGACGGCCTCGCACAACCCGCCCGCGGACAACGGCATCAAGCTGTTCCGCGACGGGACGGAGTTCGGCGACGACCTCGAGGCGGCCGTCGAGGAGCGCGTCGCGGACGACCCCGAACCAATGCCGTGGGACGAGTGGACCGGATCGACCCGGATCGACCCGCTGGACGGCTACCTCGACGCCGTCGTCGCGTACGCGGAGGACTTCGGCGCGGACCTCGACGGGCTCCGCGTCGCCGTCGACTGCGGCAACGGTATGGCCGCGCCGGCGACGCCGACGGTCCTCCGCGAGCTCGGCGCGACCGTCGTCACCCTCAACGGGAACGTCGACGGTCACTTCCCCGGGCGCGGGAGCAAGCCGACCCCCGAAACGCTGCGGGACCTCCGCGCGTTCGTCGCGGACGCCAACGAAGGGGTCGACGAGCCCGGCCGGGGCGGCGACGGGTTCGCCTTCGGGATCGGTCACGACGGCGACGCCGACCGGATCGTCGTGATCGACGCGGACGGCGAGGTCGTCCACGAGGACACGGTGCTGGCGGTGCTCGCGGAGGCGTACACCCGCCGGAGCGACGCCGCCGACCCCGTGGTCGTGACCACGCCGAACGCCTCCGGCCGCATCGACGAGCGCGTCACCGCGGCCGGCGGTCGCGTCGAGCGGGTCCGGCTGGGGGCCCTCCACGAGGGGATCGCCGCGGTCCGGGCCGAAGCGGACGACGGCGGGACCGACGTCGCGTTCGCCGCGGAGCCGTGGAAACACGTCCACGTCCCCTTCGGCGGCTGGATCGACGGCGTCTGTTCGGCGGCCGTCATCGCCCGGCTGGTCGCCGCCGAAGGGCTCGGGGCCCTCCGTGACCCCGTCACCGAACGACCGTACCGGAAGGTCAGCATCGACTGTCCGGACGACCGGAAGGAGGCGGCGATGGCGCGGCTCGAAACGGCGCTGCAGGAGGCGTTTCCCGACGCGTCCGTCGACACCGATCACGGGGTCAGACTGGGATTCCCGGACGCGTCGTGGACGCTGGTTCGACCGTCGGGGACCGAGGCGTACGTCCGGGTGTACGCCGAGAGCGACGCCGTCGACGATCTCGTCGCGACCGTCCGGTCGGTCGTCGAGGCGGCGATCGCGGACGCATAACGGGAGCGGCGGCCGGCCGGGGTCCGCTTTACTTTCCGGTCGGTCCGGCGTTTTCGGCCCGGTCAGCGTTCTCGGCCGAAGCGGTGTTTTCAGTCGTGTCGGCGTTTTCAGTCGCGTCGGCGCTTCCACCGGCTCCCGTGTTTCCGTCCGTCGGGGACTTACGCGTGAACAGTAGCTCGCCGGTCTCGTCGTCGAACAGGTACACCGCGTCCGCGGGCACGCGGACGCCGACGGTTCGTCCCTCCTCGATCCACTCGGTGCCGGGAAGCGTCAGCGTGACCGACTGGGAGCCGAGGTCGCCGGAGACGTACGTCAGGTCACCGCGCGGCTCGACGACGGTCACGTCGACCTCGAAGTCGGGGTCCGTCTCCGAAAGCTCGACGTCCTCCGGGCGGAACCCGAAGGTGAACCGGTCGCCGTCGGGGACCTCCTCGCGGAGGGCGTCGGTGAGGTGGTAGGTGAACGCGTCGGCGTCGAGCGTCCCCGTCCCGCCGCTGGCGACGTCGATCAGGTTCATCGACGGCGACCCGATGAACGTGGCGACGAACGTGTTGTTCGGGGTGTGATAACACTCCAGTGGGGTACCGAACTGCTGGAGGTTCCCGTGGTTCATCACGGCGATCCGGTCGCCCATCGTCATCGCCTCGGTCTGGTTGTGCGTGACGTACACCGTCGTCACGTCCAGTTCGTTCTGCAGCTCCTGGATCTCCGTCCGCATCTTCGTCCGGAGCTTCGCGTCGAGGTTCGAGAGGGGCTCGTCCATCAGGAACACGGCCGGTTCACGGACGATCGCGCGTCCGAGCGCGACCCGCTGTTGTTGGCCGCCGGACATCTCGTCCGGACGCTTCTCGAGGAGGTCGCCGATCCCCATCGTCTCGGCGACGCGGTCGACGCGCTCGCGGATCTCCGCCTTCGGGAGGTCCGTCCGCATCTTCAAGCCGAAGCCCATGTTCTCACGGGCGGTCATGTGTGGATACAGCGCGTAGTCCTGGAAGACCATGGCGACGTCCCGTTTCCGCGCCGGCAGGTCGGTGACGTCCGCGCCGTCGATCAGGATCTCTCCCGACGTCGGGTCGGTGAGACCGGCGATACAGCGGAGCGTGGTCGACTTCCCGCAGCCCGAGGGGCCGACGACGATGATCATCTCGCCGTCGTCGATGTCGAGCGAGAGATCGTCGACGGCGACGATCGTCCCCTCGTCGGGGTCGGCGTACTCCTTGTACAGGTTCCGTACGGTGAGCCGGCCGCTCATCGTAGGTCGGTTCGCCCCCGCGGTGTTAATCCTTTGGCTTCGGCGAGCGGTCCCGCGCTGACGACAGGCCTAAGTAAGTAGCGGTGAACCCCGAGATAGATGGCGACAGAGGACGGAAACGGCCTGAAACAGCGTGTACTCACCGCGAGAAACCGCCTCGCGGGTTCCCTCTCTCCGTGGCATTGGCTCGCGCCGCTCGGCGCGTTCTACGTCCCGTTCCTCGTCGCGCCGATCGCGACGATCTTCGTGTTGAGCCTCTTTACATGGACGAGCCCGGCGGACTTCCGGTTCGTCGGGTTGGCTCACTATCGTTCGCTCCTCGGCGGCGATATTCTCTACGTCGCGCTCCGAAACACGGCGGCGTACACCCTCGGGAACACCGTCCTGACCGTCGGCGGTGGGCTCGCGCTCGCGCTGATCATTCAGGGGGCATACCGACGCGTTCGGGCGCTCCTCCAGACGGCGTACCTGCTGCCGTACGCGATCATGCCCGTCGGCGTGGGGCTCATCTGGGCGCTGATGTACCACCCGCAGATCGGGGCGGTCAACGAGGTCATCGACACGCTGGGCATCGACGCCAACCCGCTGTGGCTCGGCGACACGGCCCTCGTGTTGCCGGCGATCGTGCTCGCGGGGGCCTGGCAGTCGGTCGGGTTCTACACCGTGATCTGGCTCGTCGGCCTCGCGAGCATCGACCCGACGTACCACGAAGCGGCCCGCATCGACGGCGCGGGGCCGGTTTCGCGGTTCCGGTACATCACCCTGCCCCTGCTGAAACCGATCGGGCTGTTCCTCGTCGTGATCTCGCTTATCACCTCGCTGCGGATCTTCGGGTTGGTGTGGATCATGACGCGGGGCGGTCCCGGCCGCGCCTCGGAGGTGATGGTCACCTGGATGTATCGGACCGCGTTCATCGAGAACAACCTCGGACGGGCCGCCGCGATCGGCGTGATCCTGTTCGGTATCACGCTGGCCGTCTCGTTCGTGTTGATTCGGGCGTTCGGCATCACGGAGGACAGCTAAATGCGACTCACGAAACGACTCGACGCCATGATCGACGCCGGATCCCAGCTGTTCGGCGTGTTCAAACGATTCAAGCAGTTCTTCCTCACCGCGCTCGGCGTCACGTTCGCCGGCATGTTGGCGTTCCCGCTGTACATCATCGTCAGCATGGCGTTGAAGACCTCTCAGGAGTTCTTCAGCGACCCGCTCGGGCTGCCGGAGGCGGTCGACATCGGCAACTTGACGGCGGCGTGGACCGCCGGCGGGTTCGCGACGTACGTGCTCAACAGCGCCATCGTCGTCGGTATCAGCCTCGTCGTGCTCGTCGCCGTCTCCTCGCTGGCGGCGTACGCGCTCGTCGAGTTCGAGATCCCCTGGAAGAACGGGATCCTCGTGGCGATCGTCGCCGGGTTCATGGTGCCGCCGGAGGTGCTCGTCGCCCCGCTGTACACCTTCATGGACACCCTCGGCTGGATCGACACCCACCTGTCGGTGATCGCCGTCTACGTCGCCTTCGGCGTCCCCTTCTCGGTGTTCTTCATCCGGCAGTACTTCACGACGCTCGAGGGGTCGTACGCCGAGGCCGCGCGGCTCGACGGCTGTACGGAACTGCAGGTGTTCTCCCGGATCTACCTCCCGCTGTCGATCCCGGCGATCACGACGGTGACCGTCTTCCAGTTCGTGCTGTACTGGAACGAGTTCCTCTACGCGCTCGTGTTCCTCCCGAGCGACGGGATGCGGACCGCGCCGGCCGGCCTGCTCGCGTTCCAGGGGACCCACGCGACGAACTACACGCTGCTCGCGGCGGGGGTCCTCATCGCGTCGATCCCCGCCGTCATCGTCTTCTTCGTCTTCCGGAACTACTTCATCAAGGGGTTCACGATGGGGCGCGTCTGACCGCGTTTCCGTCGGCTGTGTACCGCGTCTGACCGCGTTTCCGTCGGCTGTGTACCGCGTCTGACCGCGTGTCAGTCGATCGGCACCACTGCTTCGCGGCACCGTCGACCCGAACCGATCACCGTCCGTTCGCGTTGCTCAGTCCTCCCGTCTCACCGTGCTGCCGATCACGAGCGCCGCTCCGATGATCACGAGGTTCTTCACGATGTACTGTCCCTCGACGGTCAGGGCGTACGGGGCGCCGGCGTAGACGACGTCGGGAAGGAGGACGAGCGGGAGGAACGTTCCGGGGAGCTGGAAGAACAGGAGGAGGATCCCGACCCTGATGAGCGGCCGGTACAACAGACAGATCCCGATCAGGACCTCCCAGGCACCGAGCACGGGGACGAACAACTCGGGCGATACGACGTACACCGTCGACGCGACGAGATCCGCCGCCGGCGACACGCCGGCGATCTTCAGCGCCCCGAACCAGATGAAGACGATCCCGACCGCCGCCCGGAGCGTCGGCACCCCCCAGCGGTCCATCACCTCGGCGATTCGGGCGTCGAGCGCGTCGAACCGGACGACGAGATCGGCGGCGACCGCGCGCGGTGGTCGTTCTCGTGACATGGGTCTGTGATCGTCGAGTAGTACGGGGCGAACACGCGAAAACCTTCTTTGCCTCCATCGATCGTGTGATTACCGCGCGTGTCGTCAGGGAACGCGGACCTCACGGACGCCGTCCGTGGATCGACCGCCGTCGTGTCGTGTCGTGTCGTGTCAGCGAACGACCGTCACCGGTATCGACGACTCGTAGACGACGTGCTTCGCGACGCTACCGATCGGGAGCGCCGGATCGCCTCCCTCGCCGCGGCTCGCCATGACGATCTGGTCGACCCCGCGGGCCGCCGCGAACTCGACGATCGCCTCGGGGGCGGGTCCGATCCGGACCGCCGTGGTGACGCTCGCGTTCCCCACCGGTTCGGTGTCGTCTCCCGCCGGTTCGGTGTCGCCCCTTGCTGTGTCCTCGAAGACCGCCGCCGCGTCGTCGAGGATCGCCGCCGCGTCCGCTTCGAGACGGTCGACCCAGCGGCGCAGGTCGTCGAAGGTCTCCACGGTGCGGCTCGCCTCATTGTCGTCGAGCTCGACGGCGTGGAACAACACGACGCGGGCGTCGGGGTACTCCGAACGGGCGTGCCGGACACCCGTCAGCGCGTGGTCGGACCCGTCGACCGGAACCAGGATCGTGCGCTCGTTCATGGCCGATCGGACGGCCCGGGGGCGTATCAATGTCCCCCCGACCGCCGCCTCAGTCCCGGTCGCTCGTCTTGATGTCCGCCGAGAGGCCCTGTGCCATCTCGATCTCCTTGGAGTTGTTCAGCGTCCAGGCGGTCCGATCGGTGACGGCCTCGATGGACTCCCTGGCGGAGGGGTAGCCGTTGCCGGATTTCTTGACGCCGCCGAACGGGAGCTGGACCTCCGCGCCGATACAGGGGAGGTTGCCGTACGCCAACCCGACCTCGGCGCGGTCGCGGTAGTAGTTGATCTGTCGGTAGTCCTCCGAGACGACCGCGCCGGCCAACCCGTAGTCGGTGTCGTTCTGGATCGCGACCGCCTCCTCGATGTCGCCGTCGTACTCCAACAGGGCGACGTGGGGGCCGAACACCTCCTCGTGGGTACAGCGGAGGTCGGCGTGTGCGTCCGCCTCGTAGACGAACGGGCCGATCCAGTGGCCGTCCTCGTGGCCGTCCGGGACCTCGTCGGCGTCGAGCTCCGTGCGGTCGACGAGCACGTTCACGCCCTCGTCGGCGGCGAGCTCGTTGTAGCGAGCGATCTTCTCGTAGTGACCCGGCTCGATGACCGGCCCCATGAACGTCCCGTCGTCGAGCGGATCGCCGACCGAGACGTCCCCGGCGATCTCGACGAACCGCTCCTTGAACTCGTCGTACACGTCGGTGTGGACGATCAGACGCTCGGAGGAGACACAGCGCTGGCCGGTCGTCTTGAACGACGACATCACGGCGGCGTGGACCGCGATGTCGAGGTCGGCGTGCTCGGTGACGACGATCGCGTTCTTCCCGCCCATCTCGCAGGCGACCCGCTTGCCGGGGACGCCGCCGAGCTTCTCTTGGATCTGCTGGCCGACCTCGGCCGAGCCGGTGAACAGGACCGTCGAGACGTCGTCGTTCTCGACGATCGCGTTGCCGACGTCACCGAACCCCTGGACCATGTTGAAGACCCCGTCCGGGAGGCCCGCGTCGGCGAACATCTCGGCGACGACCTGCGCGCACCACGGCGTCTGTTCGGCCGGTTTGAACACGACCGTGTTCCCCTCGACCAGCGCGATGGCCATGTGCCAGTACGGGATGGCGACGGGGAAGTTCCACGGCGTGATACAGCCGGTGACGCCGCGAGGGTTCCGGCGCATGTACGCGTCCTTCGCCGGGATCTCCGAGGGGACGATGTCGCCCTTCGGGTGGCGGGCGTCGCCGGCGGCCCACTCGACCATGTGAGCGGCCTCGACGACGTCCGCCTTCCCCTCGCTGATCTCCTTGCCGCACTCCTTGGTGACGATCTCGCCGAGCTCGTCGGTCCGGTCGCGGATCTCGTGGTAGACGTCCCAGAGGTACTCCGCGCGCTGGATCCGCGAGAGCTCGCGCCACTCCTCGAAGGCGGCGTCCGCGGCCGCGACCGCGCGGTCGACGTCCTCGGGCGTCCCGCGGCGGAACTCGCCGAGCGTCTCGCCGGTCGCGGGGTTCTCGCTCTCGAACGTCTCCGTTCCCTCGCCGTCGACCCATTCGCCGTCGATGTAGTGTCGGTGTGTGTCGACCATACCGATCCCTCTCGCCGCGTCCCCCAAAGAACCTTCCCGACCATGGTCGGGTTCCGCGCCCCGACCCGGAACCGTCATGCCGGCGGCGGCCACAGATCCCCCATGAACGGCGGACCCGTCGGGGGGACGCGGCTCACCCTCGACCTCTGGCACCCGGACTGCTGGGCGATCGAGGCGACCCGCGAGACGGGAGGCGGCATCCTCGCACACGCCGTCTACGGCTCCCCGGCCGGCGACTCCGCGGCCCCGGCGACGGTGAACGGGCTGTTCACCGCCTTCGGCGACTCCGCCGCGGAGGTGGACCGACTGCTCGATCACGTCCGCGCCTCCGACCGAGCGGGGAGGCTCTCGGAGCTACAGCGTCGGTTCGGGCGCGCGCCGAACGCGCCGGGCAAGGACGTTCGCGAGTTCTTCCTCGAGTACGACCCCGCCGACATGGCGTGTCCGGTGCTGCTCGAACACGGCTTCCTCCACAGCGCGCCGGTCCGGATCGAGGACGGCCGCGAGGAGTGGCAGGTGGTGTTCGCCGGCGATCGGAGCCGTGTCGAGGACGCGCTCGGCGGGGTTCGTGAGGAGTGTGGGGCCGAGGTGGACGTGACCGCCGTCGGGAGCGTCGGCGCTGGCGGTGGCGACGAACGCGAACGCCGCCTCGACACGCTCACGCCGACACAACGTGACGTCTTCGAACGGGCCCGGGAGGCGGGCTACTACGAGTGGCCCCGGGAGACGACGACCCGGGACCTCGCGGACGACGTCGGCGTCGCGAAATCGACCCTGTTGGAACACCTCCGGACGGCCGAGTCGAAGCTGCTCGACCCGGAGGAGTGAACGAGCCGTCGGAGAGCGCCCGTCCGGCGACCGATCACCCGGGCGTGTCCTCTCCGCTCGTGGCGGCGTGGTCCTCGCCGTCGGTGCCGGCGGCCGCGTTCGGCCGCGAAGCGCGTTTCTCGAGTTCCCCCTTCAGGCCCGTCGCGTCGAAGTCGTGGTCGGGCCGGATCGCGACGAAGTCGAGGAAGTCGCGCGCGGCGAGCAGGTCCGCGACGTCGTAGTGGACGAGCGCCGCGTCGAGCGTCGCGGCCGCCCCGATCAGCGGCTCCAGCGCCGCCATCGCGCTCGCGAGGTCGTACGAGCGCGCGCCGTCGCGGGCGTCGTCGTTCACGTTGGTCGCGTCGATGAAGTAGAGCTCGTCGTCGAGGATCAACACGTTCTCCGCCCGGAGGTCCCCGTGGGCGAGCCCGGCGTCGTGGACGGTTCGGAGGGTGGCGAACAGCTCGGGGGCGAGTGCGGCCGCCCGCTCGGGGTCGAGGTCACCGAGCGTCCGGAACTCCGGGAGGTACTCGAGGACGACGACCCCGAACCCGCCGACCTCCAGGGCCTCGATCGGTCGCGGGGCGTTGACGCCGATCTCGCGCATCCGCTCGGTCGCCTCCAGCTCGTGGCGGGCCATCTCGTAGGGGGTCTCGTAGCGCTCGAAGAACCCCTCCGTTCCGGCCGAGAACGCGCCGAGGTTCCGCCCCGTCGTGAACAGCGTGTGGACGAGCGTGTTCTGTTTCGTGATCACCTTCACGAACAGGTCGTCGTCGACGACCATCGGCGTCGACAGCCAGTTGTCGGCCTCGAGGAAACGGACCCGCATGCCGTCGCGGTCGTACCGCTCCGCCAGTTCCCGGACGACCCGTTCGAGGTCGGGCCAGTCGACGCGGCCGCGGACGAGTCGGCGGAACTCCATTGCTATCGTCCACGCCCCGGCCACTGATAAATGGATCCGCGACCGGACCGACGGCGATGACGACCCGTTCCGTGCGGCCGTCCGTCCGCCACCCCCGACCCGATCGGTCGCATCGTTTATGTCCGGCGCTCGCAAGTGTTGCCTATGGACTTCGAGCTGCCCGCGGAACACCGCATGATCCGGGACACCGTCAGGGAGTTCTGCGAGGCGGAGATCCGCCCCATCGCCCAGGAGATCGAGGACGAACACCGGTTCCCGGCGGAGGTGTTCGCGGAGCTGGCGGACCTCGACATGATGGGCGTCCCCATCGCCGAGGAGTACGGCGGGCTCGGCGGCGATCAGCTCATGTACGCGCTGGTCACCGAGGAGCTCGGGCGGGTGTCGGGCGGCATCGGCCTCTCGTACGCGGCCCACACGTCGCTCGGCGCGAAGCCGATCGAGGCGTTCGGCACCGACGCTCAGAAGGAGACGTGGCTCCGCCCGCTCGCCTCGGGCGGGGGGATCGGCGCGTGGGCGCTCACGGAGCCGGGCAGCGGTTCGGACGCCTCGAACATGCAGACGACCGCGACGTACGACGCCGACGCCGACGAGTACGTCCTGAACGGCACCAAGCAGTTCATCACGAACGCGAACGTCGCGAACTCGGTGCTGGTGAAGGCCGTCACGGACCGGGACGCCGGCTACGGCGGGATCTCGACGTTCATCGTCGACCCCGAACACGACGACGGCTTCGAGGTGACGACCGTCTGGGAGAAGATGGGGCTCAACAGCTCGCCAACCTGCGAGATCGCGCTCGACGACGTCCGGCTTCCCGCCGACCGGCTCCTGGGCGAGGAGGGCGAAGGGTGGACGCAGACGATGAAGACGCTCGACGGCGGCCGGATCTCGATCGCGGCGCTGTCGGTCGGGCTCGCACAGGGGGCCTACGAGGCCGCAAAGGAGTACGCGGGCGAGCGCGAGCAGTTCGGGCAGCCGATAGCGAAGTTCGACGCGATCCGCGACAAGGTCGTCCACATGTACCGGCAGACGGAGCGGGCCCGGCTGCTCACGCGGAAGGCGGCGACGCGGTACGACGCCGGCCAGCCCGTCACCCGCGCGTCGGCGCTGGCGAAGCTCGACGCCAGCGAGGCCGCCCGCGAGGTCGCCGAGGAGGCGGTCCAGACGCTCGGCGGCTACGGGTACACCACCGACTTCGCGCCCCAGCGCTTCTACCGCGACGCGAAGCTGATGGAGATCGGAGAGGGGACGAGCGAGATCCAACACGTCGTGCTCGGCCGGGAGCTCGGGCTGTAGCCGCTCGCACGAGGAGGAACGCCCCAAAACACCCCGGAACGGCTAGGAGCGCCCTGAACGGCTAGGAGCGCCCGAAACGGCCCGTCTCTTCCTCCGCGATAGTTTATAAGGAATAGCCGTCCGCCCTCACGATCATTTATAACCGACTGCCGTCCGACCGCGGTGGTTTATGAGTCGGCGGTACCGCTCATCACGGAACGCGGAAACCGCGGTCGAACGGCCGCGTTCCCTCCTCAATACAGTGGCGTCAGAACTCGACGAGGTCGTCGTCGACGCCGCGGAGGCTGTCGGCGAGCCGGGAGCCCTCGGGGACGGCGTTTATAAAGGCCGGCGAGCCGAACGGCGCGTCCGCGTTGACCGAGAGGAACCCGAGCTCCGACGGATCCCCGTCGAGGCCGGTGAGGAACGCCACCTTCCGAGCGGCCGGCACGTCGTCGACGCGGGCGTCGACGTCGACGGAGCCGTACAGCGACCGATGGGTCGCGACGTGATGGACACACGTCGGCGTCGGCGCGAACAACAACAGGAAGTGAACCCCCGGCACGGTCCGCGAGAGCTTCGGCCGGATCGCGTGGCGGTCGTCGCCGTAGAAGTACCGCTCCGTCCGTCGGTACTGTCTGAGGACCTCGTTCGCCCCCGTTGCCCGCCGGACCGCGGCGTCGCTTTTGAGCTCGATGACGTGGTCGACCCGCTCGGGCACTCGCGTCCGGACGTAGACGTCGACGAGCCCCCGCCGCCCGTCGGCGTCGTACGGCTCCTCCAGCCGGATCTCGGCGTCGTCGTGGACGGCGTCGTAGTGATCGACCACCCGCGTCGCCAGGTCGTCCTCCCGCATTCGTCGATGCTCCGGCCCGAGTCCGCTTAAAAAGCACGAACCGGACGACGGTCCCGTCTGCCGTCGGGATGGACCGAACCAACGATCGTTACGATCTCGGCGATAGAGACGCTGACGCTACCGGAAGCGACCGATCCGATCACGGGGTTTGTAAGGCTCCGGCCCCTAGGATGGATCGATGTCACACGAACTCTCCAGACGGCGGTACGTGGTCGGTGCCGGAGCGACGATCGCGCTCGGCGCGCTGGCCGGCTGTGCCGGCAACGGGGACGGTGACGACGCTGCAGGCAGCGACGACGCTGCCAATGGCGACGACGCTGTCAACGGCGACGACGCTGTCAACGGCGACGACGCCGGAGGCGAGGAGGTCCCCGCCGAGATCGACGACTACCTGGCGGACGCGCGGCTGTACGACGGGACGGTCGCGGACCACACGGGAACGGGCGAGGTGACGGTGGCGGTCGGTGGAGGACCCGACGGCCTCGCGTTCGACCCGCCGGCGATCCGGGTCGACGCCGGAACGACCGTCGTCTGGGAGTGGACGGGTGCGGGCGGCGCACACAACGTGGAGTCCGACGACGGCTCGGCGAC
>NZ_WUAX01000008.1:154011-372114 GCF_009806985.1 Halorubrum sp. JWXQ-INN 858
TATAACGGGTCGAGGCTGCCTCGATAACGGACGGAAAAGCGCCGGTCAGTCGTCCGCGGGCTCCGCGTCGCCCGCGCCGACGTTGACGGCGATCTCCGCGGCTGCGGCCTTGTACTCCGGGATCTTCGCGCGCTCGTCGAGCACGTCGTTCGTGAGCCGGTTGGCCGAGGCGGCCGCGAAGTGCGGCGTCGTCCAGACGACGCCCTCCTTGATGGCCTCGGTCACCTGTGCTTTCACGTCGATCTCGCCGCGGCGGGACCGGAGCGTGACGGTGTCGCCGTCCTCGATCCCGTACCGCTCGGCGTCGTTCGGGTGGACGTCGACGAAGTTCTCCGGGTGCTGCCGCATGAGGGTCGGCGAGCGTCGGCTCATCGTCCCCGTGTTGTAGTGCTCCTCTAGCCGGGCGGTCGTGAGGATCAGCGGATACTCCTCGTCCGGGACCTCCGCGGGCGGCTGGTGGCGGACGCCCTCGATCCGTCCGAGCCCGTCGTCGGTGTCGAACGACTCCGCGTAGAGGTACTGGTCGCCCTCGTCGCCCTCCTCGTAGCAGGGCCACTGGATCCCGGTCTCGCCGAGCGCGTCGTACGTCATGCCGTGGTAGCTCGGACACACCTGCCGGAGCTCCTCGAAGACGGCCTCCTCGTCGTCGAACCGGAAGCCGTCCTCGCCGAACAGCCGGCTCCCGACCTCCATCAGGATCTCGAGGTCGTGTTTCGTGTTCTTGTGGACCTTCTCGACGCCGCGCATCCGCTGGACGCGCCGGTCGGTGTTGGTGACGGTGCCGCCGCGCTCGGCCCACGTCGTCGCCGGGAGGATCACGTCCGCGAACTTCGCGGTCTCGGTCATGAAGATGTCCTGAACGACCATGAACTCGAGCGACTCCAGCCGCTTTTCGACCTCGCTGCCGTCGGGCTCGCTCATCACGGGGTTCTCGCCCATGACGTACAGCCCGTGGACGGAGTGGCCCGCCTCGTGGGAGATCTCGACGTTCGTCAGCCCCGGCTCGCTCGGGACCTCGAAGCCCCAGACGTCCTCCACGGACTTCCGGGCCTCGTCGTCGTCGACGAGCTGATAGCCCGGCAGGACGTTCGGCATCGCGCCGACGTCACAGGTCCCCTGGACGTTGTTCTGTCCGCGTAGCGGGTTCACGCCGGTCCCCGGCTTGCCGAGGTTGCCGGTGATCAGCGCGAGGTTGATCTCGTTTTGAACGTTGTCGACGCCGCACGTGTGCTGGCTCATCCCCATCCCGGTGAAGACGGCGGCGTTGTTGGCCATCGCGTACTTCTCGGCGGCGAGCTCGATGTCCTCGAGGGGGACGCCACACTCCTCGGCGGCCGCCGCTTTGTCGAAGTCGGCGAGCGTCTCCTGGAGGTGCTCGAACCCCTTCGTCCGCTCCTCGATGAACGCCTCGTCGATCCAGCCCGCGTCCGGGTCCGCCTCGTGGCGCTCGAGGATCGTCTTGAGGACGACGTTCAGCAGCGGGATGTCGGTGCCGGGGTCGAGCTGGAGGTGCATGTGCCGCTCCGTCTCGTCGATCTTGAACGAGCGGGTGGTCTTGTTCGCGTGCGGGTCGACCTGGATGACCGTCGCCCCCTCCAATACGGCCTGTCGGAAGTACTGGCTATTGGCGATCGGGTGCTGCTCGCCGGGGTTCGCGCCCTGGATCCAGAGCACGTCGGCGGCCTCTTCGAGGTCGACCATGCTGTTGGTCATCGCGCCCGCGCCGAGGCTGGTCCGCAGCGCCCAGACGGTGGAGGCGTGACACATCCGCGTGCAGTTGTCGACGTTGTTGGTGCCGTACCGGCGCGCGATCTTCTGGAGGAGGTAGTTCTCCTCGTTCATCGTCTTCGAGGAGCCGAAAAAGCCCATCGCGTCGGCGTCGTACTCGCCGTGGATCCGCTCCATCTCGGAGACGATCCGATCGTAGGCCTCCTCCCACGTCGCCTCGCGGAACTCGCCGTCCTCCCGTATCAGCGGGTCCGTCAGCCGGTCCTCGTGGTCGACGACCTGCGTCGCCGCGCCGCCCTTGATACAGACGCGCCCCTCGTTGACCGGCGCGTCGCCCCACGGGGTAAAACGCATGTCGCCGGGGTCCTCGCCGGGGGTGACGCGGATCCCACAGCCCACCCCGCAGTACGGACAGATCGTCTTCACCGGGTCCGCCCCGTCACTAGACATTCGGACCACCACGATAGCATGTGCTCATGTGTCATGATCTGTGCGTCTCGAAGTATGAGTGTGTCGGTGGGTGACCCGGTCCCAATCGACGGGTTGGGGGTCGACGAGTCGATGAACCGACGGGTTGGGGTCGACGGGTCGACGGGCCGCCCGACCGTCGGCTCGTGTCGGCGAACCGTTTTGTCGCCGGCGACCCTCCGAGGCGGCATGACGATCTCGCCCGCCGACGTCGAGCGATACGCCGCGGAGTACCGCGCGGAGGAGCCGCTGTATCCGGTGGAACGTGAGGCGATCGAGTCGCTTCCCGCGGCGCTCCGCGCGGGCGAGTACGGCCCGCGGGACGCGGAGTGGATCGTCCGGTGGTACTTCCGACGACATCTCGGCGCGTATCCGGACGCCGAACGTCGCGCCGTCGAGGAACGGTTCGCGGGGGCGGACCGCCGAGAGATGAAAGCCGCCATCGCGGACGCGATCGCGGCGGTCGACGGGACCACCGCGGCTGGCGAAACGGAGGCGGACGGCGGCGACGCGACCGACGGCACGGAGGCGGACGGCGGCGACCTCGACGCCGCGCTGGCAGCGCTCACGCGGCTCCCGGGCGTCGACGTGTGCGTCGCCTCGGCGTTCCTCTGGTTCATCGATCCTGACAGGTATCCCGTCGTCGGTGCACACGAGTGGGCGGTCATCGCGGAGCATACCGACCTCGACCCGACCTATCCCGATCCGGTCACGGCGGCCGATTACGGCCGGTTCCGCTCGGCGTCTCGCGGGCTCGAGCGTCGCCTCGAAACCGACATCTGGGGGTTATACCGGGCGATACGACGGATCGACGCGGACCGGATCCCGGACCGGATCCGGCGGTGATCACGGCCGGTTCCGCTCGGCGTCTCGCGGGCTCGAGCGTCGCCTCGAAACCGACATCTGGGGGTTATACCGGGCGATACGACGGATCGACGCGGACCGGATCCCGGACCGGATCCGGCGGTGATCACGGCCGACGATCCGGCGATCCGTCGGCCGCGGTCACCACCGATGAACCCGTCGATAGATGTTGTTAGAAATTCAATATCATTTGTTAAGTATAATCATCATGTAAATAGATTTAGGTTGGTTCACAGACAATATCGAGTCGGATCACGCATGAAGGCAGTCGTATATAAAGGCCCGCACGAAGTGGCCGTAGAGGACGTCGACGAACCGGAGCTCCAACACCCCAACGACGTGATCGTGGACATCACGACCACCTGTATCTGTGGCTCGGACCTCCACATGTACGAGGGGCGGACCGCCGCCGAGGAGGGGATCGTCTTCGGTCACGAGAACATGGGGATAATCACCGAGGTCGGCGACGCCGTCTCGACGCTCGAGGAGGGCGACCGAGTCGTGATGCCGTTTAACGTCTCCTGTGGGTTCTGTCGGAACTGCGAGGAGGGGTACACCGGGTTCTGTACCAACGTCAATCCCGGCTTCGCCGGCGGGGCGTACGGATACGTCGCGATGGGACCGTATAAGGGCGGACAGGCCGAGCAGCTCCGGGTCCCCTACGCCGACCACAACGCGTTGAAGCTCCCCGAGGGCGACGAACACGAGGACGCCTTCTCGCTGCTCGCGGACATCTTCCCGACCGGCTGGCACGGCACGGAGCTCGCGAACCTCCAGCCCGGCGAGTCCGTCGTAGTGTTCGGCGGCGGCCCGGTCGGGCTCATGGCGGCGTACAGCGCCAAGGTGAAGGGCGCGTCCGAGATCTACGTCGTCGACCGCGTCCCGAGCCGGCTCGACCTCGCCGAGGAGCACTGTGACGCCACCGCGATCAACTTCGAGGAGGGCGACCCCGTCGAACAGATCAAAAGCGAACACGGCGGGATGGTCGACAAGGGCGTCGACGCCGTCGGCTACCAGGCGCTCGATCCCGACACCGACCCGGGCGACGACGCCTACGACCCGGCGCGCGAGAACCCCGCGGTCGTCATCAACCAGCTGATCCAAGTCGTCCGGCCGACCGGCGAGCTCGGCATCCCCGGACTCTACGTCCCCTCGGATCCGGGCGCACCCGACGAGATGGCCGCACAGGGCCGCCTCGGGATCGACTTCGGGAAGTTCTTCGAGAAGGGCCTCAAATGCGGTACCGGTCAGTGTAACGTGAAGGCGTACAACCGGTACCTCCGCGACCTGATCATCGAGGGGCGCGCCGACCCGAGCTGGGTCGTCTCCCACCGCGTCGACCTCGAGGAGGCCCCGGAGATGTACCAGAAGTTCGACGACCGCGAGGAGGGCGTCACGAAGGTCCTGCTCGAGCCCTAACCCGCTCGAGCCTAACCCACTCGCCCCAACCCACTCGCCCCCGCACCGACTCCGTTTTTTCGGCCCGTGAATCTCTTCGGCCGTGAATCTCTTCGACCCGTGAGTCTCTCCGACCCGCAAGGACTACGCCGGGGGCCGAGCGCTCAGGTGCGGAGCCACGCTTTCGGGTGTTCCGCCCGGAGGTGCGCCTGGTAGCGTTCGATGAGTTCCGGGTACGACTCCGCCACGCAGTGCCAGTCGCAGTGTTCACAGCCGCGTTCGACCGCGTCGTCGCCGTTCCGCACGTGTCCGCCCCGCCTGTAGGTGACCATTTGTGTGTTCGTCGCGGACGGATCGGCCTGTCGGCCGCCGGACCGCCGCGAGATACAACGAGAAACGCGTTCAGCGGGGGTTACTCTGTCGGGAGTCACGACTCCCGAGTCCCTTTTGGTGGTTCGGCGCTACCTCGCGGTCGAATGGACGTCGCGATCCTCACCGTCGGCGACGAGGTGCTCGCGGGCGACACGACGAACACGAACGCCTCGTGGCTCGCCCGGGAGGTCACCGAGCGCGGCTCGCGGGTGGTCCGGATCCTGACGGTCCCCGACGACCGGCGGCTCATCGCCGAGACGGTCGGCGAGTGGACGACGGCGTTCGACGCCGTGATCGTGACGGGCGGGCTCGGCGGGACACACGACGACGTCACCGCCGACGCGCTCGCGGACGCGTTCGGTCGCGACCTGGTCGTCGCGGAGGCGGTCCGCGAGGACGTGCTCGCGACGATGGCCGCCTACCGCGATCGCAACCCGGACCGCGTCGGCGCACACGATCTCGAGATCGACGTCGACGCGTGGGCCGCGCTCCCGGCCGGCTGTCGGCCCCTGATAAACCCCGAGGGGCTCTGTCCCGGCTGCGTGGTTGGCAACGTGTACGCGTTCCCCGGCGTGCCCGCGGAGGTGCGGTCGCTGTTCGCGACGGTCGCCGAGGAGTTCCGCGGCGACGCCGTCTCGACGACCCTGTTCACGCCGCAGCCGGAGGGGTCGATGACCGAGGCCGTCGCGTCCGTGCGCGACGGCTTCGACGTGGCCGTCGGGAGCTACCCGGACACGGAGGGACACAACCGCGTGAAGCTCACGGGGACGGACCGGGACGCCGTCGCCGCGGCGGCGGACCGGCTCCGGGAGCTGATCGTCGTCGTGGACGAACAGGGCTGACGACGGGCCGAGGCCACGGCATCGCCGTCGAGGATCCCGCCGTCGGGGCCACGACTCCGTCGTATTCAAATACGCGGGGGCGGACTCACGGGTATGGAGCAGATCGACGACCAGTACACGCCCGGGGACGTCGAGTCCACGGTCGAGGCGTACTGGGACGATCACGACGCCTACGAGTCGGCCAAGGAAGCACACGCCGACGACCCGCCGTTCTTCTTCGTCGACGGGCCGCCGTACACCTCCGGTCAGATGCATCTCGGAACCGCCTGGAACAAGACCCTCAAGGACGCCGTCATCCGCTACAAGCGGATGACCGGCCACCGCGTCACCGACCGCCCGGGCTACGACATGCACGGGCTCCCGATCGAGGTGAAAGTCGAGGAGGAGCTCGGCTTCGAGAACAAGCGGGACATCGAGGAGTACGGGATGGAGGGGTTCATCGAGGAGTGTAAGTCCTTCGCCGAGCGGAACCGCGAGGCGATGGACGAGGACTTCCGATCGATCGGCGTCTGGATGGACTGGGAGGACCCCTACAAGACGGTGTCGCCGGAGTACATGGAGTCGGCGTGGTGGGCGTTCTCCGAGGTCGCCGAGAACGGGCTCGTCGAACAGGGGAAGCGGTCGATCTCGCAGTGTCCCCGGTGTGAGACGGGGCTCGCGAACAACGAGGTCGAGTACGAGCACGTCGACGACCCCTCCATCTACGTGAAGTTCCCGCTCGCCGACCGGGAGGGGAGCCTCGTCATCTGGACGACGACGCCGTGGACGGTCCCGGCGAACACGTTCGTCGCCGTCGACGAGGAGCTCACCTACAACGCCGTCCGCGCCGAAAAGGACGGCGAGGAGGAGGTCCTCTACGTCGCCGCAGAGTGCGTCGAGGACGTCTTGACCGAGGGGCGCTACGAGGACTACGAGGTCGAAGCCGAGCTGTCCGGCGCGGAGCTCGTCGGCTGGGAGTACGACCACCCGCTCGCCGAGCACGTCGCCGACTACCCCAACTTCGAGGGGGCCGGGCAGGTGTACGCGGCCGACTACGTCGAGGCCGACCGCACCGGCCTCGTCCACTCCGCGCCCGGCCACGGTGAGGAGGACTTCCACCGCGGGTCGGAGCTGGGGTTGGAGATCTTCTGTCCGGTCCAGCCGAACGGCGAGTTCACCGACGCGGCCGGCGAGTACGCGGGCGAGTTCGTCCGCGACGCCAACGCGGCGATCATCGACGACCTCGTCGCGGACGGCCACATGCTCGCACACGGCACGGTCAACCACAGCTACGGCCACTGCTGGCGCTGTGACACCGGGATCATCCAGCTGGTCACCGACCAGTGGTTCATCTCGATCACCGACGTCAAAGACGACCTCCTCGACAACATGGAGACGTCCGAGTGGCACCCGTCGTGGGCCCGCGACAACCGGTTCCGCGACTTCATCGAGGACGCCCCCGACTGGAACGTCTCCCGCCAGCGCTACTGGGGGGTCCCGATCCCGATCTGGGTCCCCGAGGACGCGGCGGCCGGAGACCTCGACGACGACATGATCGTGATCGGTACCCGCGAGGAGCTCGCCGAGCGCGTCGACCAGGACGTCGACCCCGACTCGATCGACCTCCACCGGCCCTCCGTCGACGACCTGACCATCACGGCGGACGGGACCACGTATCGGCGCGTCGAGGACGTCTTCGACGTCTGGCTCGACTCGTCGGTCGCCAGCTGGGGAACGCTCGACTACCCCGGCGAGACGGACGCCCACGAGGAGCTGTGGCCCGCCGACCTGATCATCGAGGCGCACGACCAGACCCGCGGGTGGTTCTGGTCACAGCTCGGGATGGGGACCGCGGCGGTCGGCGAGGTGCCGTACCGGGAGGTGTTGATGCACGGGTTCGCCAACGACAGCGACGGCCGCAAGATGTCGAAGTCCGTCGGCAACATCGTCACCCCGGAGGAGGCGATCGATCGCGCGGGCCGCGACCCGCTGCGGACGTACCTGCTCAGCCACGACCAGCAGGGCATCGACCTCGCGTTCGAATGGGAGGGGCTCGGCGAGATCCAGGGGAAGCTCAACATCTTCTGGAACGTCTTCCGGTTCCCGCTGGAGTACATGACCCTCGACGGCTACGACCCGGCGTCGGCGGACCTCTCGGACGGCGAGCTGGCGGTCGTCGACGAGTGGGTGCTCTCCAGGCTCCAGTCGGTCGAGCGCGAGGTCGCCGACGCGTGGGCCGACTACCGCGTCAGCGACGCCGTCAACGCGCTCGTCGAGTTCGTCACGCAGGACGTCTCCCGCTTCTACGTCAAGGCGGTCCGCGACCGGATGTGGGAGGAGGCCGATTCGCCCTCGAAACGCGGCGCGTACGCGACGCTTGCGACCGTCCTCGACGAGACGCTCCGGATGTTCGCGCCGATCGCGCCGTACCTCGCGGAGCGGATGTACCAGACGCTCGACGGCTCGGCGACGACGGTCCACGCGCTCTCGTACCCCGAACCCGACGAGGCGCTGCTCGACGCGGAGCTCGAACGCGACGTGGCGGTCCTCCGTAACGTCGAGGAGGCGGCCGCGAACGCCCGCCAGCAGGCCGGCCGGAAGCTCCGGTGGCCGGTCCCGCGTCTCGTCGTCGAGACGGACGACGACGGGGTCGCCGAGGCGGTCCGGAACCTCGAGGCGCTGATCCTCGACCGCGTGAACGCCCGCGAACTGTCGGTCACGGGGTCGTTCGACGAGCTGGTCGAGCGCGCGGAGCCGCGGATGGCCGAGATCGGCCCCGCCTTCGGCGGCGACGCTCAGAAGGTGATGACCGCGGTGCAGGGGGCGACCCGCGAGGCGGTCGAGTCCGACGGGGTCGTCGTCGACGGCGAGCCCGTCGAGCTCGACGCGTCGATGGTCGAATACGTCGCCGAACCGCCCGAGGGCGTCGCCGGGACCGACTTCGACGGCGGCACCGTCTACGTCGACACCTCACTCACCCCCGAGATCGAGTCGGAGGGGTACGCCCGCGACGTAATCCGACGGATCCAGGAGATGCGCAAGGAGCTGGACCTCGACGTCGAGGCGCGGATCCGCGTCGGCGTCGCGGTCGACGACGGGCGCGTCGACGGCTTCGTCGCCGACCACGCCGACCTCATCGCGTCGGAGGTCCGCGCCGACGGCTGGCTCGACGCCCCGGCCGACGCCGACGGGCTCGTCGAGGAGTGGGACGTCGAGGACGTCACCGTCACCATCGGGATCGAACCGGTCGCGTAACCGCACGCCGCCGAGACGTTCCGCCCGTGGACTCGCCGCCGAAACGTTCCCCGCTCGTTGACTCGCTGCCGAGTTCCCGTTTCGACGGACCGCGCGGGGGAAACCCCGCCCCGAAAGGTATACCCGCCTGCTCGACAACGGTCCGCTATATGCGTGTCCGACCGGCGCGTCCCGGCGATGCCGAGGCGCTACGGGCGGCGGTCTCCCGGGCGAGAGAGGCCACCGTGTTCGACGATATCGGCGCACCGTTGCTCGACGTCTCCGCGGCGGGGGTCCGCGAAGCGGCCTCCGCGGCCGACTGCTGTTACCTGGTCGAGGCCGACGGGAAGCCGGTCGGGCTGGCGATCGCCCATCCGGACGCCGACGGGGCGGAGGCCGAGCTGCTCGCGCTGTGGGTCCATCCGGCGTACACCGGCGACGGGATCGAGAACCGACTGTTGAGCCGCGTCGCCGCGTCGCTCGCGGACCGTGGGGTCAAACAGCTCCGGGCCTCCGTCGAGCACGACCTCCCCAGCGCGCGCGAGTTCTACCGCGCCCACGGGTTCAGCCACCGCGGTACGCGGGAGGGTCCCGACGGCACCGAGGTCGTCGTCGTCGCCGCGGTCGAGTCGCTCCGGTAGGTCGCCGCAGCCGAGTCGCTTCGATAAGTCACCGAGAGCCTGCCTTCCCTCGACGATCGGTCATACACGATACTGAACAGTTCGACGGTTCGGTTGTTATCGTGTTGCACGTCCCTGCTGACTCGCAACGTTTTTGCGTCGGCCCTCACGACGGTTTACATGGCGAAGGATCTCGGTCAGTTCTCCTCGAAACTCGACGTACCGGAGGCGTTAACGTTCGACGACGTGCTGCTCCGACCGAAGGAGAGCCGCGTGGAACCGGACGACGCGGAGCTCACGACCCGCGTGTCGAAACACGTCGAGCTGAACGTCCCCGTGCTCTCGGCGGCGATGGACACCGTCACCGAGAGCGAGCTCGCGATCGCGATGGCCCGCGAGGGCGGCCTCGGCGTGCTCCACCGCAACATGACCGTCGAGGAGACGGTCGCCGAGGTCGAGCGGGTCAAACGCGCCCACGAGCTCGTCATCCGCCGCGAGAACGTCGTCACCGTGGACCCCGACGACACCGTCAGCGAGGCCGACCGCCTGATGGAGCGTGAGGGGGTCTCCGGCGCGCCGGTCGTCGACGACGACGACGTCGTCCTCGGCATCATCTCGGGCACCGACATCCGCCCCTACCTCGAGGTGGGCGAGGAGGACGCCGTCCGCGAGGCGATGACCGACGAGGTCATCACTGCACCGGAGGGCGTCGAGCCGCGCGAGGCGCTCGAACTGATGTACGACCACAAGATCGAGCGCGTCCCGATCGTCGCCGACGGCGACCGCCTCGTCGGGCTGGTGACGATGGGCGGTATCCTCCAGCGCCGCGAGCACGAGGCCGCCGCCCGCGACGACGACGGTCGGCTCCTCGCGGGGGTCGCGGTCGGCCCGTTCGAGGAGGAGCGCGCGGTCGCCGCCGACGAGGCGGGTGCCGACGTGCTGTTCATCGACTGTGCACACGCCCACAACCTGAACGTGCTCGACTCGGCCGAGGCGATCAAAGGGACCGTCGACGCGGACGTCGTCGTCGGCAACGTCGGGACCCGGGAGGCCGCCGAGGCCGCCGTCGGCTTCGCGGACGGGCTGAAGGTCGGGATCGGCCCCGGATCGATCTGTACGACGCGGGTCGTCAGCGGGGCGGGGATGCCCCAGATGACGGCGATCTCGGAGGTCGCCGACGTGGCGGTCGAGCACGGCGTGCCGGTCATCGCCGACGGCGGGATCCGCTACTCCGGCGACGCGATCAAGGCGCTCGCCGCGGGCGCGGACGCCGTCATGCTCGGCTCGTACTTCGCCGGGACCGAGGAGGCCCCCGGCCGGGTCATCACGATGCAGGGGAAGAAGTACAAACAGTACCGTGGGATGGGCTCGGTCGGGGCGATGAAGTCCGGCGGCGGCGACCGCTACCTCAAGGACGCCGACGAGGACGAGGAGTTCGTTCCCGAGGGCGTCGAGGCGGCGACCCCGTACAAGGGGACCCTCGCCTCGGAGCTGTACCAGCTGACCGGCGGGATGCGCTCCGGGATGGGCTACGTCGGCGCGAACACCGTCCCCGAAGTCCACGA
The DNA here is from genome assembly GCF_009806985.1 of Halorubrum sp. JWXQ-INN 858. Classification (GTDB taxonomy): domain Archaea; phylum Halobacteriota; class Halobacteria; order Halobacteriales; family Haloferacaceae; genus Halorubrum. Next base: position 165,082 of record NZ_WUAX01000008.1, read on the forward strand.
GCGCGCCGAGTTCGTCCGCGTCTCCAGCGCGGGCCAGACCGAGGGACACCCCCACGACGTGATGATCACCGACGAAGCGCCCAACTACAGTCCGAGCGAGTGACGAGCGAGCGTGAAGCGAGCGACGAGGGAGTGCGAAGCGAGCGACGAGGGAGTGCGAAGCCAGTGACGAGGGGGTGCGAAGCGGGTGAAGCGACGACGGCGGTCGCCGTGAGCCCCGACGGGTCCAACCCGACAGCGTGCCCGGGTTCCACCCGAGACGGTACCGGACCTCGGTACGGGTGAACACAGGGGTTAAGGCCCGGGTCGGTCTGCTATCCGTATGGATTCCGCGGAGTTGCGCCGGGTTCTCAGGGACGCGGGGCTCTCGAAGTATCAGTCGCAGGCGTACACCGCCCTGCTTCGTCTCGGAACCGCCAGCGCGACGGAGCTGGCGGACGCGAGCGACGTCCCCGCCGCCCGGATCTACGACGTCCTCCGCGACCTGGAGGACGTCGGCTACGTCGAGACCTACGAGAGCGACAGCCTCCGCGCCCGCGCGAGCGACCCCGACGAGGTCCTCGGCGACCTCCGCGACCGGTCCGAGCGGCTGGCGGTCGCGGCCGACGAGATCGAAAAGCGGTGGGAGGCCCCGACGCTGGATCAACACCGGGTCGACATCGTCAAACGCTTCGAGACGGTGTTCGACCGCGCGACGGAGGCGATCGCGGGGGCACAGACGGAGGTCCAGGTCGCCGTCACGCCGGAGAACCTCGAGAAGCTCCGGGAGCCGCTCGCGGCCGCGAAGGCGAACGGCGCGATCGTCAAGGTGTCGCTCCACACGACCGGCGAGACGCTCGACCCGGACGTCGACTACGAGCGGATCGCCACGGAGGTCCGTCACCGGACGCTTCCGACGCCGTTCGTCGCCATCGTCGACCGGACGACGACCTGTTTCGCCCCACACCGACGGTCGGTCAACGAGTACGGCGTGCTGGTCGAGGACTTCTCGCTGACGTACGTGTTCCGGTGGTACTTCGACACCAGCCTCTGGGAGGTGTGGGACGTCGTGTACGACGGGCGCCCGGACGAGCCGCCGCTCGTGTACGCGAACCTGCGACGCTTCGTTCGGGACGTCCAGCCGCTCTTACAGGACGGGATCGGCGTTCACGTCACGGTCGAGGGCTCGGAGACCGGGACCGGAAACCCGGTCACGGTGTCGGGGACGGTCGTCGACGTCGTCTACGCCGGCGAGCCGCGCACCGACGGCGAGATCCCGATCGGACAGCTCGCCGGACAGGTGACCGTCGAGATCGACGACGGGGACCGTCGGTGGGCGATCGGCGGCTGGGGGGCGGTCATCGAGGACGTCGAGGCGATCCGGATCACGGTGACGACGTTCGACGACCTGGAGAACGGCGAGGCCGACCGGGTGAACCTGTGAGGGGACGTCGTGTCGGCCGCGACCCGCCGGGCGCGGGTAGCGGCGAACCGCTCCGGTATCCCGGTGTGACTCGACATGGCGAAGGGGTATTTTCATATAGCGTGGGACGAGAAGAGAGGTGTGAGCGAGACCGTCGCCGCTCCGACGACCCATGAGTGAGCAACCCCCGCTGGTCCTCGTGGTCGAGGACGAACCGGACCTGGCCGACCTGTACGCCGCGTGGCTCGGCGACCAGTACCGAGTGCGAACCGCCTACGGCGGTCACGAGGCGCTCGAGCAGCTGGACGACGAGATCGACGCGATCCTGCTCGACAGACGGATGCCGGGGCTGTCGGGCGACGAGGTCCTCGTCGAGGTCCGCGATCGCGGGATGGACTGCCGGGTCGCGATGGTCACCGCCGTCGAGCCCGACTTCGACATCCTCGAGATGGGGTTCGACGACTACCTCGTCAAGCCGGTGACGAAGGAGGCGCTGCGCGGGACCGTCGAGGGGCTGCTCCGCCGCGGCCAGTACGACACCGGGGTTCAGGAGCTGTTCGCGCTGACCTCCAAGAAGGCGATCCTCGAGACCGAAAAGAGCGCGAGCGAGCTGTCGGACAACGACGAGTACCGGGAGCTCTCCGAGCGGATCGCCGTCCTCCGTGACGACCTCGACCGGAGCCTCTCCGAGGTCGACGAACACGAGGAGTTCGAGCGGCTCTTCCAGGGCTTCGACGGCGACGACTGAACGACCGTTCGCGGCTTTGACGACGATCGAACGACCGTTCGCGGCTTCGACGACGACCGCCGAGCGGCGGCCGTCTCGGTCGGCCGAGCGGGAGCGGTTTCGACCGTCCGAGCCACGGCGCGCCCCGGGATTCCTTATCAGTGATCCACGGCAGTTGCTGTACTTATAAGGAACGACGGCGAGCGAGCGACCCTTATAAATCAATCACGGTCCCGACGCCCGACGCCGCCGCGCGTTCGAGGACGTGTTCGGCGGTGGCGGCGTCGAGGACGGCCGTCCCGACGGACGCAACGACGACGATGTCGTCCGGGTTTCGGCGGCCGGCCGTTCCCTCGAGCACCGCGGCCAGGGGCGTGAGGTCCGCCGCGTCGTGGCGCGGAAAGTCGCCAGTGGCGGCCGTCTCGTCGGGGACGTCGGCGAACAGGGACGCCGCGCGAGCGACGGTCCGGTCGTCGAGCTCGCGCGTCTCGGCGGTGTACGCGCCGACGGCGACGACGAGCGTTCCCGGCGCGAGGTCGTCGCCGTCGAACACCGGTTCCGTCGCGGTCGTCGCCGTGACCACGACGTCCGCGTCGGTGACGGCCGCCGCCGCCGAGTCGACGGCCGTCGCGTCGATCTCGCGGTCGCGGAGGTCCGCCGCACAGGTCTCCCGGGAGTCGCTCGGGGAGTAGACGCGGACGGCCGCGACGTCGACCGCGGCGTCGATCGCGGCGACCTGCCACCGAGCCTGCTGGCCCGCGCCGACGACGCCGACGGTGACCGGGTCGGCCACGGCGAGCTCCCGCGCCGCCAGCCCGCCGATACAGCCGGTCCGGGCGTTGGTGATCCGGGACCCGGCCATCGTCGCCGCGGGAAGGCCGGTGTCGGCGGCGGTGAGGGTGATGCTCGCGTTGACGGTCGGGAGCCCTCGCTCGGCGTTGCCGCCATGGACGCCGACGACCTTCGTCGCGTAGTGGGCCGCGCCGTGGACGTACGCCGGCATGACGAGTCCCGTCCCGAGCGGCTCCGGTGCCGGGTCACCGTTCGCGTCCGGGACCCCCTCCCCGACAGGAAAGTGCGGGCGGTCGGGGCGCTCGACGGCCCCTCGCCCCTGTGCCCGAAGGCCGTCGGCGACCACGTCGAGCAGCTCCGTCAGGTCGAGCACCGCCGCCACGTCGTCGTCGGAGAGAACGCGCATACGGGTGCGTTCGCGGCCTCGGAGTTAATCAGTGGGGTCCGCGGCGAGCGCGTCGCGCGCCACGTCCGCCGTCGCCGCGAGCGGAACGTCGACGATCGGGTCGCCGGCGCACAGCCGCTTCCGCGGGCGGCCGACCGTCGTCTCGCCCCGTTCGGTCCCGACGATCCCGGCCCCCGTCAGCCGTCGCTTCACCGCCGTGAACGACGAGCGGCTGGCGAGCCCGGCGTCCTCGCAGGCCCGCCGGAGGTCGTAGTCGACCACGCCGTGGCGCGCTCCGACGAGGTACGCGCGGACCCGGGGATCCGCGTCGTCGTCTGGATCGAGGGGTCGGTCGGCGTCGAGGAGGCGGAGGAGGTCGGCGGCGACGTTCGGTCCACACCGCGACGCGACGGCGTCGTAGAGCCGCCGTCGGCTCGGCGTCCGGATCCGGAAGGGGTCGGCGTCGGCGAACAGCGGGTCGTAGCTGGTTCGAAGGGTGGTTCCCGTGCCGTTTCCGCCGCCGAGACGGAAGCGGCCTTCCGGCGCGTCGACGAGGACGGCCCCACCCGCTCGCCCCGCGAGGACGACGTTTGGCTGCGGCTCCGGGAGCCGCCGGAGCGTCAACGTCCCCGCTTCGACCAGCCCTGAGACCCGGCTCTCCGCGTGGAACCCGCCGCGAAGCGACCCGAGCGCGACTTCGTCGGCGAACACCGACAGGTCGGGAACCGCTGTCGCCCCGTCGGCTCCCTCGTCGGCGTTCGCCCGGGAGCGGAGCCGCTCGACGTCGGGGTCGACGAGGTCCGGGGCGGCCTCACACAGCGCCTTCACGACCTCCACGAGCAGGGACGGTGCGGGGTCGACGAGCAGCGGGTCCTCGAACCGGTCGAGCCGGAGGGGTCCGGTCGCCAAACGGATCCCGGGAGCGCGCGCCATCACCGGAGACTGCCGTCGGGAGGGGTTAAACGTGGGGGAGTTGACGCACCGCGCGACGGTAGATCGTCGGGCGCTCCCGATCGGGCATCGGAACCCGAACCGACTTGGCGGCTCCCCGATACCGTGAACTCATGCCACGGATCCTGGTCGCGGGCGAGGCGCTCATCGACTTCATCCCGAAGGGCCACGGACCGCTTCACGCGGTCGAGACGTTCCACCGTCGGGCGGGCGGCGCGCCCGCCAACGTCGCCGTCGGCCTCGCGCGGCTCGACGCGCCGCCGCTGTTCTGGACCCGGATCGGCGACGACCCGTTCGGCGACTACCTCGCCGGGACGTTCGCGGACGCCGAGATCGACGACGCGTACGTCGAGCGCGACCCCGACGCGAAGACGACGCTCGTGTTCGTGAGCCTCGATCCCGACGCCGACCGATCGTTCAGTTTCCACCGGGACGGCACCGCGGACACGCGGATGCGCCCCGGGACGGTCCCCGACGCGGCGCTCGCGGACCTCGGATGGGTCCACGCCGGCGGCGTCACGCTCGCGGACGAACCCAGCCGCGCCGCGACGTTCGACCTCATGGAGCGGGCACACGGCGTCGACGGCACCGTCGTCTCGTTCGACCCGAACGCGCGCCCGGAGCTGTTCGACGAGTTCGACTTCGCGTCGTCGTGTGCGCGCGCCTTCGCCGCCGCCGACGTGGTGAAAGCGACCGCCGAGGACCTGATCGCCGCGGGCGTGGTCGACGAGGACGCGACCGACGCCGACGCGCCCGACCTGGCCCGCGCCGTCACCGAGCGCGGCCCGCACACGGCGCTCGTCACGCGCGGCCCCGACGGCGCGCTCGCGCGGGCGGAGCCGGCCGCGCCCTGGAACCCGACGGACGAACCGCTCGTCGTCGAGCACCCCGGATACGCGGTCGACCCCGTCGACACGACCGGCGCGGGCGACGCCTTCTGTGCGGGGGCGATCGCGTCGCTGTCGGACGGCGAGCCGCTCGCGGAGGCTCTCGGCTTCGCGAACGCGGTGGCGGCGCGGACGACGACCGCGAGGGGCGCGATGACGGCGCTCCCGACGCGGTCGGCGGTCGCAGCGCTCCGGGACTGACCTCGCGGTGTCGGGCCCCGTCACAGCCCGCCACAGCCCGTCACAGCCCGCTTCCCGATCGCTCCCGGACGACGAGTCCCGGCCCCGCCGCCGATCACTCCCGGACGACGAGTCCCGGCCCCGCCGCCGATCACTCCCGGACGACGAGCCCCAACCCCGCCGCCACGACGACGCCCGCGAGCACGAACGTGACCGTGTAGCCGGTGAGCGACGCGATCGCCCCGCCGACGACGCTCCCGACTCCTCCACCGAAGCCGGCGATGGCCGTGTACGCACCGAGCGCCTCGCCGCGGTTCCCGCTCGGCGAGATCCGCGTGACGATCCCCGTCGCCGTCACCGCGATCGCCGCCCAGGTGACCCCGATAAGCAGGAACGCCAGGGCGAGCGCGTAGCCGAGCGAGGTACCGAGCACGACCCCGGCGAGTCCGACTGCCGGGAACAGCGCGCTTCGGACGGCCAGCGCGACCGATTGAACGGGACGAGGACCTCGCTTTCCAACGAGCTTCCCGACCGGCGTGTAACAGACCGCCGAGCCGACGTTCGCGGACAGAAAGAGGAGGAAGACGACGCCCGTGACGAACCCGACGTCGGTCAGGTACGCCGGCATCGGCCCCCAAAAGATCGCGGAGCCGACCGAGAACAGCCCCACGGCGACGAAGTATCGCCGCAGCGGCGACCCGCCCCCTTCGGTCGCAACCGTCCCCGACTGCTGGTCGCTTTCGGATCGACGGCGGCGCGCCCGCCAGCGACGGGCGGAGATCGAGATCACCCAATACAGTCGGTTCGGCCCGTACGGGACCGCCCGGACGAACCGTCCCGCGCCCCAGTTGCTCGGTTCGAACCGACGGAACGCCCTCCGGAACCGCGCCGGGTCCGTCGTCGGACGCTCGGGATACCTGAGCCGGACGACGCCCAGCGCGATCGTCGTCGTCACCGCGAGCAGGAAGAACAGGAGCTCCTGTGCGGCGGTCGGATCGAGGACGCGCGGTGCGAGGGCCGTCCACACCGTCCCGACCGCGAGACCGACGACCCAGCCGTACCCCTGTACGGCGTTGAGCGAGCCGATCCGCTCGTCCCAGGCGGACTCCGGGACGCCCTCGACGACGATGAGGTTGAGTACGGGGGCGGCCGCGCTGACGACGAACCAGAGCGCGGCGTTCGCGAGGAGGAGCGTCCACGGCGACGTGAGGACGGGCGTCAGCGCCAGCACGCCGGCCGTCGACCCGAGCGCGACGAGCACGAACGGGCGACGACGACCGGTTCTGGCGGCGAGCCGTCCCCACAGCAGCGCGCCGGGAACGCCCGCGAACGCCGCCGTCGACGCCATCAATCCGACGTGAAACGCGTCCGCGCCGAGGGAGATCGCGTACAGGGGAACGAGCAACGAGGCCGCGCCGACGGCGGCGTAGCCGACCCCCCACGCGTACAGCCAGTCGTCGCTCACTGGTCGGTCACGGCCGGGTGAACGGACGACCGTCACTTAAAACAGGGGTAGCGAAGACCGCTCGTCCCCGGCCGCCCCGTAGCGTACCGATGTCGCGCCTCGCGTTCCGGTTCGCACGCCCTTTTGGTCGTTCGCCCCGAGCCTCACGTATGCCACCGCTACAGCTCCCGTTGGGGTTCGGCACGTCCGGGCTCGACGACCACGACGCGTGCGTCGAGGCCGTGACCGCGGCGCTCGACGCCGGGTACCGACACGTCGACACCGCACAGATGTACGGCAACGAGGCCGCCGTCGGCGAGGCCGTCCGCGAGAGCGACGTCGACCGCGAGGACGTCGTCGTCGCGACGAAGGTCCACTACGACCACCTCGCGCCCGACGACGTCCGGGAGACCGCACGCGAGAGCCTCGACCGACTCGGGCTCGACCGCGTCGACCTGCTGTACGTCCACTGGCCGATGGGCGCGTACGACCCCGAGACGACGCTCCCCGCGTTCGACGACCTCCGCGAGGCGGGGGTGACCGACCACGTCGGCGTCTCCAACTTCACGCCGGAGCTCCTCCGGGAGGCACAGGGCGTCCTGGAGTCACCGATCGCGGCCCACCAGGTCGAGTGTCACCCGCGCTTTCAACAGCCGGAGCTGCGCGCGCTCGCCGACGAGCTCGACCATCGGCTCGTGGGGTACTCGCCGCTCGGGCGCGGCACGGTCCTCGACGATCCGACGCTCGTCGCCGTCGCGGAGCGGACCGACACGTCGCCCGCGGTCGTCGCGCTCGCGTGGGCGCTCGCCCGCGGCGTCGTTCCGATCCCGAAAGCGACCGGCGACCACGTGGTGGAGAACCGGCAGGCGCTCGATCTCGACCTCTCCGAGGACGACCTCGCGGCGATCGACGCGATCGAGCCCGGCGAGCGAGTGATCGACCCGGACGGCGCGGCGTGGAACCGTTAAAAAGGGACGTCGACGACCGTTGACGTTCGTGCGACGATGCTCGACGTGTCGGGCGTTACCCGAGCAGGTAGCGCAGCCAGGGGTTCTCCTTGACGACCTGTGTCTCCTCGAGGTAGCGGTCGACGCCGAGGAGCCGGCCGGCCCCCCACGCGCCGAGGCCGAACAGGATCAGCATGTTGACGAACGAGCTGTCGATGAAGTAGCCGTTGTCCATCGGGAACCCCTGCATCAGCCCGCCGTTCCACGCGGCCGTCCAGAACATCGCCATCTGCAGCGCCCCCATGAGCGCGGCGAACCGGAAGAAGACGCCGAACAGCAGCGCCAGCCCGATGAGGATCTGTCCGAAGATCACCAGCGGGTCGACGAGGGACGCGTAGTTCGCGAACCAGAGGAAGAGCCCGTGGAGCGGGTTGGCCTCCGCGACCGCGTTCTGCAGGAAGCCGGCCGACGACCACGCGAGCGGGTCGCCGATTCCGCCCTCCAGGAGCTTCGCGAGGCCGGCCTGCAGGAAGACCCACGCCATCACGAGGCGTAATCCGAGCATGGAGTACGCGAGCCACGTCTCCGAGTAGCTGAACTCCACTTCCCGTCCGAGCAGTTCCGACTGCAGCGTCCGTTCCGCCGGTTGATTAGACATGTGTCTTCACCAACTGCACGGATCCATGTCATGAGCCAAATAAGTACGGGTAGGCGGATCGGCGGGAGGACCGTCGGCGACGGGCCACCAAGCGGTCGGCGACGGGCCACCAAGCGGTCGGCGGCGGGTCACCAAGCGGTCGGCGACGGGCCACGGAACGGTCGGCGATGGATCACGGATCGATGCGCCGATGGCGGGAGAGGAGGCGGTGGCGTCCCGCCATCAAACAACACTTATGGCGCTCGTCCGGCTCTCCGGAAGTATGAGCGAGACCGAGACGCCGGCCGACGTGACGGTCGTCCTTCCGGACGGATCAGCCCTCCCCGTACCGAAGGGATCGACAGTCGAGGACGTCGCCCACGAGATCGGTCCCGGGCTCGGCCGCGACACGGTCGCGGGGAAGATCGACGGCGAGCTCGTCGAGAAACACGCGACGGTCCACGACGGGGCGCGGATCGAGATCGTGACCGACCAGAGCGACGAGTACCTGCAGGTGCTCCGCCACTCGGCGGCACACGTCTTCGCCCAGGCGCTCCAGCGGCTCCACCCGGCGGCGACGCTGACCATCGGGCCGTACACCGACGAGGGGTTCTACTACGACGTGACCGACGTGGACCTCGACGAGGACGACCTCCGAGCGATCGAGGCGGAGATGGACGCGATCATCGAGGCCGACTACGAGATCGAACGCGTCGTCCGGTCGCGCGAGGAGGCGCTCGAGATATACGCCGACAACGAGTTCAAACGCGAGATCCTCGACGACGAGGCGTCCGACGAGGAGGTCACCTTCTACCGGCAGGACGGCTGGCAGGACCTCTGTCGCGGACCCCACGTCGCGTCGACGGGCGAGATCGGTGCGGCGAAGCTGTTGGAGGTATCCGCGGCCTACTGGCGCGGCGACGAGGAGAACGAGACGCTGACGCGGGTGTACGGGACGGCGTTCGCCTCCGAAGCCGACCTGGCGGAGCACCTGGAGATGCGGGAGGCCGCCGCCGAGCGCGACCACCGCAAGATCGGCCAGGAGATGAACCTGTTCTCGATCCCGACGGTGACGGGGCCGGGGCTCCCGCTGTATCACCCGCCGGGCAAGACCGTGCTGCGTGAGCTCTCCGACTTCGCGGCGGCCCTCAACCACGAGCACGGCTACGACGAGGTCGAGACGCCACACCTGTTCCGGACGGAGCTGTGGAAGCGGTCGGGCCACTACGAGAACTACCAGGACGACATGTTCGTCCTCGACGTCAACGACGAGGAGTACGGGCTCAAGCCGATGAACTGCCCGGGCCACGCGACGATCTTCGACCAGCAGTCGTGGTCGTACCGCGACCTCCCGCAGCGCTACTTCGAGAACGGGAAGGTGTACCGGAAGGAGCAGCGCGGCGAGCTCTCCGGGCTCTCGCGCGTCTGGTCGTTCACGATCGACGACGGCCACCTGTTCGTCCGCCCCGACCAGATCCGCGCGGAGATCGAGTCCGTCATCGAGATGATCTTCGAGGTCGTCGAGACGCTCGACCTGGAGGTCGACGTCGCGCTGGCGACCCGTCCGGAGAAGTCCGTCGGCAGCGACGAGATCTGGGAGTCCGCCGAGGAACAGCTCCGCGAGGTGCTCGAGTCGGGCGGCTACGACTACGACGTCGAGCCCGGTGACGGGGCCTTCTACGGCCCGAAGATCGACTTCGGCTTCGAGGACGCGCTCGGGCGCGTCTGGGACGGCCCGACGGTCCAGCTCGATTTCAACATGCCCGAGCGCTTCGATCTGACGTACACGGGCGAGGACAACGAGGAGCACCAGCCCGTCATGATCCACCGCGCGCTGTACGGCAGCTACGAGCGCTTCTTCATGGTGCTCATCGAGCACTTCGACGGCAACTTCCCGCTGTGGCTCGCGCCCGAACAGGTCCGGATCCTCCCCGTCTCCGACGAGACCCTCGGCTACGCCCACCGGGTGAAGAACGCCCTCGACGACGCGGGGTTCCGCGCCGAGGTCGAGGACCGCGACTGGACGGTCGGCCGGAAGATCCGGCAGGGCCACGACGACCGGCTCCCGTACATGGTGATCGTCGGCGACGACGAGGCCGACGCGGGGACGGTGTCGGTCCGCGACCGCTTCGAGAACCAGCGCGGTGACGTCGGCCTCGACGCGTTCGTCGACCACCTCGTCGCCGAGCGCGACGAGAAGCGGGTCGAACCGGACTTCGTCGCCGAGTAGTCGCTGAGTAGTCGCCGGCGAGGCGCTTCGGGTTCCGCCGTGTTTTTGACGGTGCCCTCGGTAGGGGGTCGCATGACCGACGCATCCGACGCGACCCACACAGGCGACGCGGACGACGCACCCGACGTCGGCGAGCTGACGCCGCCGGATCGAACGCTGATGGGCCCCGGCCCGAGCGAGGTGCACCCGCGCGTGCTCCGGGCGATGAGCACGCCGCTGGTCGGCCACCTCGACCCCTCGTTCGTCGAGATCATGAACGAGGTCCAGGAGCTGTTACGGTACACCTTCCGCACGGACAACCAGTGGACGATCCCCGTGTCGGGCACCGGGTCGGCGTCGATGGAGGCCGCCATCGGCAACCTCGTCGAGCCGGGCGACACGATGCTGGTGCCGACGAACGGCTACTTCGGCGGCCGAATGGCGTCGATGGCCCGTCGCGCAGGCGGCGAGGTCGTCGAGGTCGACGCGCCGTGGGGCGAGCCGCTCGACCCCGTCGACGTCGAGGCCGCGTTCGACGAGCACCAGCCGGACGTGTTCGGGTTCGTCCACGCGGAGACGTCGACGGGGGTCCTCCAGCCGGGCGTCCCCGAACTCACGTCGATCGCCCACGACCACGACGCGTACGTGATCGCCGACTGCGTCACGTCGCTCGGGGGTGTCGAGATGCGCGTCGACGAGTGGGACGTCGACGTCGCCTACTCCGGCCCGCAGAAGTGTCTCTCCTGTCCCCCGGGCGCGAGTCCGCTCACGCTCAACGACCGGGCGATGGACAAGGTGCTCGACCGCGAGGAGGAGCCCCGATCGTGGTACCTCGACCTCTCGCTGCTGGAGGGATACTGGGGCGACGAGCGGGCGTATCACCACACCGCGCCGATCACGAACGTGTACGCGATCCGCGAGGCCCTCCGGCTCGTCGCCGAGGAGGGGATCGAGGCGCGGTGGGACCGACACCGCGCCGTCGCCGGCGATCTGAAGGCCGGGTTCGGCGAGCTGGGGTTGGAGATGAACGCGCCGGACGACTACTGGCTCCCGAGCCTCAACGCGGTCCGGGTCCCCGACGGCGTCGACGACGGCGCGGTCATCGACCACCTGCTCACGGAGTACGACCTCGAGATCGCTTCCGGGCTCGGCGCGCTCGCCGGCGACGTCTGGCGGATCGGCTGTATGGGTTACTCCGCACGCGCACAGAACGTCGAGTTCCTGCTCGCGGCGCTGGAGGACGCGCTCGCCGAACAGGGTCACGTCGCGTAGTCGGGGCCCGTTCCGCGGGACGCACAGAAAAGGATCGCTTCGGCGGTCGAGACGGATCGCTTCGGGGATGAACCGGGTCGGTGATCGGTCCGGATCCGGTCAGTGCGCGGGTTCCTCGGCCGGGGCGCGCATGTCGTCGATCCGGAGGATGAGGACGTTCGCGGTGTCGTCTTTCCCGTCGACGGTGCCTTTGACGACGAGCTTCGAAAGCGGGGTCGGGCCGACCGTGACCGAGTCGCCCTCGTGGAAGTCGCGGACGGAGCCCTGGACGTGGATCTCGGCGCGGCACAGCTCGGGGTGGTGGACGCTGGAGAGGTCGATCCCGTCGACGTTGACTCCCTCGACGTTCTCGCCGTTGTGCTGGATCGGGACGTCGGCGGGCTCGTCCATCCGCTGGATGTCGAGCGCCTCGTACGCGTTCGACGTCGGCTTGTAGCCGCCCTTCGGGCCGGGGACGCCCTCGACCAGCTGGAGGGCCTTCAGGCTCTGCATCTGGTTCCGGATCGTCCCGGGGTTGCGGTCGACTTCCTCGGCGATCGCCTCGCCCTTGACGGCGTCTTCCTCCTCGCCGTACAGGTTAATGAGCGCCGTGAGTATGGTTTTCTGACTCGACGTGAGCTCGATCGATGACATACGTCGAATTACAGGGCCATCCCGCTTAAACCCGATGGAACGTCGTTTAAACCGTGGCCCGACCGGTTCCGTCCGCTTCGCCGTTCCCTCGCCCGCTGCCTCGTGATCCCTGTCGAGCACTCCCTTCCCGCGTGATTCGTGGTCCGGACTTCACTCCCCGGACCGAAGCTCACGGAACCGGAGGTACGCGACCGGGCTCGAGAGCACCACGACGACCCCGAGGACGACGAACACGAGCGCGGCGTCGCCGACGACGAGCGAGAGGCCGAACCCGGCCAGCGCGAGGACCGCGCCGGTGAACGCGACCGCGATCATCGCGCCGGCGGGGTCGATGTCTCCCGGATCGACGTTTTTCGGATCGATGTCCCGTCCGTCGCCGTCCGTCCCTCCCATACGCGTCGCTGGGGGCGACCCGACGAAACCGTGTCGGATCGTCGACCCGGAGGGTCGCTCTCGAGTCGGTTGGATCCTCCCGAACCGGCGGACATCGTTCCGAACCGACGGACACCCTCCCGAACAGCGCGGATCCCCCACCTTGAAGCGGTCGCGTCTCGCCCGATCACGTATGCGAACAGTCAGGATCATCGGCGCGCCGACCGACTACGGAGCCAATCGACGTGGGGTCGACATGGGCCCCTCCGCCATCAGATACGGCGGGCTCGCGGACGAACTGTCGGACGCCGGGGTCGAGGCGGTCGACGCCGGCGACCTCCACGTGCCGCGCGCGGAGGAGCGCGACCCGGACGCGGAGCCGCCCAGCGCCGGCGACGCGAAGTTCCTCCGGGAGACCGCGGACGTCTGTGGCCGGCTCGCCGACGAGGTCTCCGGAAGCCTCTCGGCGGGCGAGACCCCGCTCGCGCTCGGCGGCGACCACTCCATCGCCATCGGCTCGCTCGTCGGGTCCGCCCGCGAGGCCGACATCGGTGCGGTGTGGTTCGACGCGCACGCCGACCTCAACACGCCCGGGACGACCCCCTCGGGGAACGTCCACGGGATGCCGCTGGCGGCCGCGCTCGGGATCGGCGAGTTCGCGGGCGTCGAGTGGGCCAACGCCCCGCGGCTCTCGCCCGAGAACGTCGTCCTCGTCGGCCTCCGGTCGGTCGACGAGGCGGAGGTCGAGCTGATCCGCGAGCGGGGCTTCACCGCCTACACGATGTCCGACATCGACGAACGGGGGATCACGGACGTCACCGAGGAGGCGATGGCCGCGGCCAGTGAGGGCGTCGACGGCGTCCACGTCAGCCTCGATCTGGACTGGCTCGATCCCCACGAAGCCCCCGGAGTCGGGACCCCCGTCCGCGGCGGCGTCACCTACCGCGAGGCACACACCGCCATGGAGATCGTCCACGAGGCCGACTGTCTGCGGTCGATGGAGCTCGTCGAGGTGAACCCGACGCTCGACCAGCACAACGAGACGGCGGAGCTCGCGACGGAGCTCGCCGCGAGCGCGTTCGGAAAACGCGTGTTATAAGGGATTGACAGAGCGGGCGCGCAACGAGGCGACACACCGCCAAGAGGGACGCCCCGAAGGAACACGCAACGAAGGGGCCCGATCGCGAACGGAGATCGATCGCGAACGGAGATCGATCGCGAACGGAGACCGATCACGAACGGAGACTCCGAACCGCGGCGTGACCGGCACAACCGCCTTATCCGTCCGAGCCGAAGGGTGGGTATGAGCGACGGGAAACCCGCGGACGTCGACCGAACCGAAGGATCCGGCCCGGCTGACTCGGCCGATCTCACCGACGAGGAGTGGCGAGACCGACTCACCGACGAGCAGTACCGGGTGTTACGCGAGAGCGGGACGGAGGCCCGTTTCTCCGGGGAGTTCGTGGACCACGAGGCGGACGGGACGTATCGCTGTGCCGCCTGCGGTACGGTCCTGTTCGACTCGGCGACGAAGTACGAGTCCGGCTGCGGCTGGCCCGCGTTTTACGCCGCCGAGGACGGGTCGGTGACGAAGACGCTCGACACGAGCCACGGGATGCGCCGCACCGAGGTCCGGTGTGCGAACTGCGACTCCCACCTCGGACACGTGTTCGACGACGGGCCGGAACCGACCGGGAAGCGCTTCTGTATCAACTCCGTCGCGATGGCGTTCGACGACGACGCCTGAGTTCCGCCGCCACCCGCCTCGGGTCGCCCCGTCGAGACCGAGGCACGCGAACGACGGATCCGGACCTTTTACCGCGCCGCCGGCCGACGGTCGGATATGAACGTTCGCGACTTCGCACGGAGGGCGGGGATCGTCGCCTGTCTCGCCACGGTCCTCGTGCTCGCCGCGCCGTACGCGGTCGTCTCCGAGCAGGAGGGACTGCTCGTCGCCTACTACGCCTCGGGGCCCGTGGGGGCTGCCGGGGTGGGGCTGTTCGCGCTCGTGAGCGCCGTCGTCTTCGCTTCCGTCGAACGCGGGAACGTTGACCCCGGAACGCTCGCGGGGGTCGTCGTCGTGTTGGGGGTCGCGACGAGCCTCCTCGCGGTCGTCTGGTACCTCGCCATCGACCCGACCGTGCTGTTCAGCTTCCCGCAGGAGTACCGGTGGCTGGAGTGGCACGCGCCCGTCGTGGTCGCGACGTCCCTCCCGATCCCGGTCTGTGCTGGACTGTACGCACGGGATCTGTTCGCGTAGCAGTTCGGGATCGGATCGCGTGAGGGCCGAGCCCGTTCACGGGTGACGGAGGGCGATCGGAGGACGACGATCGGAGGACGACGATCGAACGACCGTAACCGATCGACCCGGACGCGACGTCGGAGCGCGCGAGCGAAAGGCCCTTAAGTAGCACCCGTGTACGCTTGGGTGGACTAGGTCGGGCGGTTAGGCCCCGCTCGTCACCCGTGAGGCAGTCTTCAGCGGGGACCGAACACCGGGCACGTCCGGTCAGACCGGCACGGGCCTCGGGAGCCAACGTGGAAGCCTCGTCCGACGGGGACAGCGGCCCACTGCGCCCGCTCGCAGGAGCGGTCCGTCGTGGTTCGTCGGCGGTAACGGGTCAGGCGCGGAAGCGAGCAGCCCATCGCCGGACGCCAGTCGCTCGTCGGATCGCGGGGTGGAGAAGGCAACCGGGATACCCCGTGTCGGAACGCCGGGCAAGCCCGCTCGTCCACCATTCATACGCGTTTTCAGACTCCCGAGAGCGACCGTTTTACCGCCCGTTTCCGACCTTCGCCTCGACGTACCCGTACCGGAAGCCGTGGTACGCGGTGAGAAGGACCAACACCCCGATCGAGAGCAGGGCGGCGAGGAACACCTCGCCGAGGACCCGTCCCTCGGTGAGCAACACCGTGAAAACCAGCGTCAACAGGAGCAGTCGGCCGAGGTGCTCGTCGAACCGGATCCGTGGGATCAGGGAGGGCACTATCCGGGCTTCCGCCGGGTCACGCAAAAAGACTGGTATCGGCGGCGATCGCGGCGGCCTTCGACGACCTCACCACTCCGAGAAGCCGCCCTCGACGAGCGTGTCGGCCTGCACGCCGATGTACTCGCGTTGGGTGCCGTGGACCGCCTCGGTGAACGTCTCGCCCGCGGCGAGCCGTGACCGGACCCGATCGCGTTTCCAGCTCGCGGGCGTGACGCCGTTCTCGACGCGCCAGCGGAGCGGCGCGAGCCACGAGGCCGCCTCGGACGCCGAGCAGCCGGCCGTCCGCAGGCCGGCGGCGGCGTGGTCGAGCAGGTCCCCGTAGAGCCGTTCGGTGTCGTGCGTGCGCTCGCCGTCGGTCGCGATCCACTCGAGGTCGGCGTCGAGGCCGTCGGCGACCGCGCGGTAGAAGTTGTCGCGGGCGACCGTCCAGTCGAGGCCGGCGACCGGGTGCTCGTGGCGCGGGAGCGCCTCCATCAGCCCGGCGAAGGCGGCCTGGAACGCGATGGAGTCGCGGACGGTCGGCTGGGCGGCGATCGGACGGAACTCGATCCTGGCGTTCGCGCTCGACCGGCTCGATCCCTCGAACACCGGGCGAACCCACCGCCAGTAGGTGCCGTGTTTGGTTCGGAACGTCGCGAACGCGTCGTCGAACCGGCTCGAGCCGTCGTCGTCGGGCATCGGGACGATCGTCTCGTCGCCGGCGATCCGGTCGACCGCCTCCTCGACGTCGTGGAGGTCCGCCGGGAAACACACCTTATCGGCGTCGGTGCGGGCGTTGAGAACGGACTCGAAGACGTGGATCCGGTTGCCGTGGGCGCCCTCCGCGAGGACGCGCTCGCCGTCCCATTCCTCGTCGTAGAGGTCGGGCGGGAAGAACGGCGAGTTGACCCCGAGCGCGAGCAGCGGCCCCGCGACCCGGAGCGCGTACCGGAAGTACTGCGGGAGCGCCGCCGCCTGCGCCGTCTGGTAGTGCGGCTGGATCGACGTGATCAGGCTCTCGGGCATCACCGTGTCGGCCGGCAGCGACACGCCGGGGGCCTCCAGACGGACCTCGCCGGAGCCCTCGGTGTCCGTGTTCGCCATCGCGTGATACCGCACGGAGTCGCTCATGTTCGCGGCGACGGTGACGCCGTCGACGTCGACGCTGTCGGTCAGGTAGTCGCGGGCGGTCTCGCCGGCCGGCGGGATGGTCCAGACGCCGTCGGAGACGAGCCGCATTCCCTCGACGCCCGCGGTCTCCTCGGCGGCCTCCAGCCGGGCACGGACCTCCGCGAGCTGCGCGCGCAGGCCGTGGTCCGACAGCGGCTGCGGGCTCGTCGACATCTCCGCGTTGTGGAGCCCGAGCTCCTTCTCGAACCCCATCAGCTCCAACAGCCGCCGAGGGACGCGCATCAGGGCGTAATCGCCCGCGCGCGACTCCTCGCTCCAGCGTCCGTCGGCGACGGCGTAGAACTCGTACTCGAAGCCGACGATCGACTGCTGGTTGTCGAACGCGCCGTCCCGGATCCCGCGTTTCACGACCTCGGCCTCGTCGGCGGCCCGCGTGGCGAACGCGTCCAGGTCGACGTCGAGGGCCTCACGAACGCCGTCCGAGATCGGCGAGTCGGTGCTCATTGCCCGGTCGACGGCCCCGCACAGTAAAAAGGGCGGCGACAGTCGACCGGTTCGGGGCGTGACACCAGCACACGTCCACCGACAGCGCATATCCGCCGACAGCGCACGTCCGCCGACAGTGCACCTCCGCCGACAGCGCACCTCCGCCGACAGTGCACCTCCGCCGACAGCGCACCTCCGCTGACCCCCACCCGCATCGGGGCGCTTTTGAGCCCGGATGGCGGATCCGTGATATGGAGTTCTCGGCGTTCGCGGACCGAATGGAGCGGCTGGAGGCCGAGCCCGCGGACCTCGAAACGACGGCGGCCGTCGCGGCGCTGTTCGTCCGCGCCGACGACGAGTTGGCGACCGTGACCCGGTTCCTGCTCGGCCGGGTCTTCCCCGCCCACGACACCCGAACGCTCGACGTCGGGCCCGCGACCTGCCACGAGGCGATCGCCCGCGCGGCCGGCCCGAACGTCGGACGGTCCGACGTCGAGGCGCGGCTCGCGGCGGTGGGCGAGATCGGCGCGGTCGCCGCCGACTACGAGTTCGGCGGCCAGCGGGGGCTGTCGGCGTTCGCGGGCGGGACCGACGGGCTCACCGTCGCCGAGGTCGACGCGACCCTCCGCGAGCTGGCGGCGGCCGACGGCGACGGCAGCGAGTCCCGGAAGGTGGAGGCCCTGTTCGGGCTGTTCAATCGGTCCGAGCCCGCCGAGGCGACGGCCCTGGCACGGCTCGTGCTCGGGGAGATGCGGATCGGCGTCGGCGAGGGGACCGTCCGGGACGCGATCGCGGAGGCGTTCCTCGCCGACCGTGGGACGATCCCCGACGAGGACGCTGAGGAGGTCCCCGTCACGTACGCCACCGACGCGGACGTCTCGGTCGTCGAGCGCGCGCTGCAGGTGACGAACGACTACGGCCACGTGGCGACGCTGGCCCGCGAGGAGGGCGTTGACGGGCTCCGCGAGGAGCGACTCGTCGTGGGTCGGCCGGTCCAGGCGATGCTGGCACAGGCGGGGACCGCGGGCGACGCGCTCGCGGAGTTCGATTCGGTCGCCGTCGAAACGAAGTTCGACGGGGCGCGCGTGCAGGTACACTACGTCCCGCCGGACCGCTCCCCACCGGACGGGTCGACCCCGGCGGAGGGGCTCGGGCCGCGGCTGTACTCGCGGAACATGGACGACGTGACCGACGCGCTGCCGGAGATCGTCGAGTACGTCGCGGACCGGGTCGACGTCCCGGTCATCCTCGACGCCGAAGCGATCGCCGTCGACGAGCACGGCGATCCCCTCCCGTTTCAGGAGGTGCTCCGCCGGTTCCGTCGGAAACACGACGTCGATCGGATGCGAGAGGCGGTCACGCTCGAGTTACACGCGTTCGACTGCCTCCATCTCGACGGGGACGACCTGCTCGACGAGCCGCTCCGGGCCCGCCACGACGCGCTCGTCGAGGCCGTCCCCGACGCGGCCGGGACGCTCCGGATCGCGGACGACGCCCCGACGATCGAGGGGATCGAGGCGGCGGCGCTGGAGGCGGGTCACGAGGGGATCATGCTGAAGGACCCGGCCGGGGCGTACACCCCGGGCGACCGCGGGCGGAGCTGGCTGAAGCGGAAGCCCGACGTGGAGACGCTCGACGCGGTCGTCGTCGGCGCGGAGTGGGGCGAGGGGCGGCGCGCGGAGCTGTTCGGAACCTTCCTGCTTGCGGTACGCGACGGCGACGACTACCAGCCGATCGGGAAGGTGGCGACCGGGATCTCCGACGCCGAGCTCGCCGCGCTGACCGACCGGCTCGAACCGTCCGTCGTCGATGGCTCCGGAACGACGGTCAGCTTCCGTCCCGAAGTCGTCTTCGAGGTCGGCTACGAGGAGATACAGACGTCGCCGACGTACGCGTCGGGCTACGCGCTTCGGTTCCCCCGGTTCGTCGGCGTCCGGGAGGACAAGGACGTCGACGACGCGGACACCCTCGACCGAGTCGAGCGGCTCGCCGAAGGCACCGACGCCGGTCCGGATCGCCGGGGCGATAATTGAAAGGGGTGGCCGTCGTACGGGACACGATGGGATCGGATCCGACCGTCGTGATCGTCGCCGCAGACGCGGAGCGCGGAGCCGCGGCCGGCGACGCGCTCGGGTCCGTCACGAGCGACCTCGTGTCCGTCGAAACCGCGTCGGAGGCGGTCGCGGCGCTCCGCGACCGCGACCGCGACGAGCATCCCGCCGACGCGGTCCCGGTCCACGTCGTCGTGGTTGCGGCCGCAGGGGGCCAAGGCGTGATCGGGTCGGTCGAGACGCTCATCGAGGCCGATCACGCGGTGCCGATCGTCGTGTACGCTGAGGGGCTTTCGGGAGGGACGCTGCGTGAACTCCTCGCGAGGGAGCACGTGGACTACGTCCCGGCCGACGCCCACGGGGCGACCGATCTGCTCGCGGCCCGAGTGCGCCGTGCCGTCCTCGACCGACGCGATCGACAGCGCAGGGCCGAGGCGCGCGAGCGGACGCCGTCGATGCTCGACGACGTTTCGGAGGCCGTCTTCGTTCTCAACCCCGACCGACACGTCGTCTACTGCAACCGCGCGGCGGAAGGACTGTTCGGGCGCGGACGCGAGGAGGCGCTCGGCCGTCGACTCGACACGTTCGCGCGGACCGACGACACCGCCTTCGAACGGGCGATCCAGGGGGCGCTTGACCGGGGGGAGGTCGTCGCCTTCGAGGCGGAGGTCGACGGGACACACTACGACGTCCGGGCGTACCCGATCGCGGCCGGGCTGTCCGTGTTCGCCCGCGACGTCACGGAGCGACACGAGCGCCACCGACTGTTCCAGGCCGTCTTCGGCGGTGCGATGGACGCGATGCTGATCGCCGACGACGACGGGCGGTACGTCGACGTCAACGCGGCCGCGGTCGAACTGGCCGGCGTCGGGAGCGTCGACGACCTCGTCGGGCGCTCGATCGAGGAGTTCGCCCCGCCGGAGTACGACGTCGCCGCCGCCTGGGCGCGGTTCCGCACGTCCGACCGGGACCGCGGGCTCTTCCCGTTGGTTCGGGCCGACGGCGGCCGTCGCGTCGTCGAGTTCGCGGCAACGCCGAACGTCGTCGAGGGGCGACACCTCTCCGTGATCCGCGACGTGACCGGTCGGGAGGGGTATCCGGCTTTCGACGCCGTCGTCGAGGACGCGGCACGGGCGACGGGGGCAAGTGGTCGGTAGCCGGGGAGGGATCGGTAACCTGGGGCGGATCGGTAGCCGAGGACGGATCGGTAGCCGAGGAGAATGGGGCGTACTGACACGACGTGCCCCGATCGATGGGCACTCTCAAGGGCTCGTGGACGGATCGTCGGGTATGACCGTTCGTTACGACGGCCTCACGGTCGAGTGGCTCGGGTACGCGACCGCGCGCGTCGAGACCGACGACGGGTTCGTCGCGTACACCGACCCGGGGCGGTACGGCGTGCTGGACGACTACTGGGCGCGCGACGGCGACCTCGTCGTCGTCACCCACGACCACCACTACGATTCGGACGGGATCCGCTCGGTCGCCGCCGCGAACGCGACGCTCGTGATCTACGAGGCCGTCGACCCCGCGGGGATCGACCGCGACGTGGAGTCGATCGAGGCGCTGGCGGCCGACTACGACGTCGTCCGCGTCGACGACGAGTCGCGCGTCGACGTCGGATCCCGCGTCGACGGCGCGTCCCTCGACGCGACCGTCTGGTCGGTGCCCGCCCACAACGAGCCCGACGGCCCCTGTGCCGACGAGGACGGCTCGGTCCCGCACCCGCCGGGCTTCGGCTGCGGGTTCCTCCTGTCGATCGGGGACCGGACCGTCTTCTGGCCGGGGGACTCGGACGCGCTCGACGGCTTCGCCGAGCTCGAGGTCGACCTCTTCCTCGGCAACATCGGCGGCGGCGGGATCGTCTCGGACCGCCACGAGACCGCCGCCCTGGCCGAGCGGATGGGGCCGGACCTCGTCGTCCCGATCCACTACGACACGTTCGACGCGCTGGCGGCGGACGGCGGGGCGTTCGCCGCCGACGTCGCCGCGCGCTCGATCCCGGTCGCGCTCGACGAGCGCTCCGCGAACCAGTAGGCGGCGCGTCCCCGGAGCGCGGGGAATCGTTTTCCCGGTGGGAGCCCTACGCCCGGACATGTACGTCCGCGACGCCAAGAACCGGGACGAGGCGTGGTTGTTGGACGAGATCGAGCGCATGGGCCTCGACGAGGCCGCCTTCCGCTCGCGCGACTACGTGATCGCGGTCGACCAGGAGTCGGGCGACCGGGCCGGCTTCGGACGGCTGCGGATCCACAAGCCCCGGAGCGACGCGGCTGACGGGAGCGCCGACGGGGACCGGGACGCCGGCGAGGACGCTGACGCCGACGGGGAAGTCATCGAACTCACCGGGATCGGCGTTCTCGAGACGTGGCGGGGCTGTGGCGTCGGCGCACACGTCATCGAGCGGCTGGTCGACACCGCCGCTGCGGACGGTTTCGAGGCCGTCTACGTCCTCACGGACCAGCCCGACTACCTGGCGCAGTTCGGGTTCGATCCCGTCGCCGACGACGCGCTGCCCGCCGTGCTGGTCGACCGGCTCGGGGAGAAGCGCGAGACGGTCTCGGACGACGTCGTCGGGCTCCGGATCGACGTCGACGAGTTCGCCATGACCGACCGCCTCCGCGAGGCGTTTAAATCGGCAACGCCGGGCACCGACGCGGACGAGCCGGACGCGACCGAATCGCCGGAGGACTTCGGGATCGACCCGGAGACGGCGACGTATAAGTACGATACCGGCAGGTGACGGCGACGTATAAGTACGATACCGGCAGGTGACGGCGATATATAAACAGGACATCGACAGGTGACGGCAGTATATATAAGGCACCGACAAGCGACGGCGGCCGGCGACCGCCGACCCGGCCACTTATCGGCGTCCCGTCCGATCCGCGGGGTATGGACCCACTGATACGTGCCGCCCGCGACGCGCTGGCGGACGCCTACGTCCCGTACTCCGACTACCGGGTCGGTGCCGCGCTCTTGACCGCCGACGGCACCGTGTACACGGGCTGTAACATCGAGAACGCGAACTACTCGAACAGCCTCCACGCCGAGGAGGTCGCGGTCGCGGAGGCGGTGAAGAACGGCCACGACGGGTTCGAGCGGATCGCCGTCACCTCCGGCGTCCGCGACGGCGTCACCCCCTGCGGGATGTGCCGGCAGACGCTCGCGGAGTTCGCCGACGGCGACCTCGAGGTCGTCTGTGACGAGGGCGACGGGGAGACGACCGCGTACACCCTCGACGAGCTGTTGCCGAACACGATCTCGCTCGCGACGCTGGAGGACGCGAAGGCGGAGTCGGAAGCGGAAACGGAGACGAAGGCGGAGGAGTCGGGGGAATGACCGGGGACAGCGAGGACCCGAACGCGGAGGTCCAGTACCACGTCGAGGTCGGTCCCGGCGACGTCGCCGACGCCGTCCTCCTCCCGGGGAACCCCGAGCGCGTCGACAAGGTCACGGCGCTGTGGGACGACCACGAGGAGGTCGCACACCACCGCGAGTACCGCACCGCCACGGGGACGTACGACGACACTCCGATCTCCGTGACGTCGACCGGGATCGGCTCGCCGTCCGCCACCATCGCCGTCGAGGAGCTGGCGCGGGTCGGCGTCGACACGTTCATTCGGGTCGGCTCGTGCGGGGCGATCCAGCGGGGGATGGAGGTCGGCGACCTCGTGATCACGACCGGGGCCGTCCGCCAGGAGGGGACGAGCGACGAGTACGTGCGCGAGGACTACCCCGCGACCGCGGACGGCGAGGTCGTCTCGGCGCTCGTCGCCGCCGCCGAGCGGCTCGGCCACGACTACCACACCGGGATCACGATGAGCGCCGACTCCTTTTACGCGGGGCAGGGTCGCCCCGGCTTCGAGGGGTTCCGCGCGGCCGGCTCCGAGGCGCTCGTCGAGGAGCTTCAGGCCGCGAACGTGAAGAACGTCGAGATGGAGGCGTCGTCCATCCTCACGGTCGCCAACGTGTACGGGCTGCGCGCGGGCGCGGTCTGTTCGGTGTACGCCAACCGCGTGACCGGCGAGTTCCGAACCGAGGGCGAGTCGCGCGCGGCCGAGACCGCGAGCCTGGCGGTGGCGCTGCTCGCGCGGATGGACGAGGTCAAACGCGAGGCCGGCGCGGACCGGTGGCATGCGGGGCTCACCTTATAAGGCGTCGTCCTCGATGGCGCGTCGCCCTCACCGACGCGTCTTCGCGTCGCCCCCGCTGACGCGTCTTCGCGTCCCGGAACGAACGTCGCAAAACCGATCGCGTGGATCCCGCTTCGATCGCGGATCCTCGATGAACGATGACCGGGGACCGGGAACGGTTTCAAAGCGTCTTTATCCACGGACTGCCGACCGACACGCATGACTACTCAGGTCGTCGTCGTCGGCTCCGGGTACGCCGGTGCGGGGACGGTGAAGGCGTTCGAAGACGAGGTCGGCGAGGGGGAGGCCGAACTCACCTGGATCGCCGAACACGACTACCACCTCGTCTTACACGAGGTCCACCGGGCGATCCGGAACCCGTCCGTCGAGGAGAAGATCACGATCCCCGTCGAGGAGATCAAGTCGCCCGAAACCGACTTCGTGCAGGGCCGGGTCGTCGACGTCGACGTCGACGAGCGGGCCGTCGAGACCGACGACGGGACGACCGTCGACTACGACTACCTCCTGCTGGCGGTCGGCTCCTCGACCGCTTTCTTCGGCATCGACGGGCTCCAGGAGAACGCCCACCAGCTGAAGGGACTCGACGACGCGAAGGCGATCCACGACGACGTCCGCGCGGCCGCCGCGGAGGCGACCCAGTCGGACCCCGCACAGGTGCTCGTCGGCGGGGCGGGCCTCTCGGGCATCCAGACCGCCGGCGAGATCGCCGAGTACCGCGACAAACACCGCGCGCCGATCGACATCGCGCTCATCGAGGGGATGGACGAGATCTTCCCGGGGCAGGACCCCGAGATCCAGGGCGCGCTCCGCAAGCGGCTGGCGGAGGCCGACGTCGAGATCCTCACCGGCGACTTCATCTCGCAGGCCGACGAGGAGCACGTCTTCCTCGGCGGCGGCGAGGGCGAGGACCCGACGAAGCTCCCTCACGACGTCCTGATCTGGACCGGCGGCATCACCGGCCAAGACGAGATGCGGAACGTCGAGATCGACAAGGACGAGCGCTCGAACCGCGTGTACGCCGGCTCCGATTTCACCACGAGCGACGAGCGCGTGTTCGCGATCGGCGACACCGCCCTCGTCGACCAGGGCGACGACGAGGTCGCCCCGCCGACCGCACAGGCCGCCTGGCAGGCCGCGGAGGTCGCCGGCGAGAACCTCGCGCGGGCCGCCCGCGGCGCGCCGCTACAGTCGTGGCGACACGAGGACAAGGGGACCGTCGTCTCGGTCGGCGAGAAGGCGGTCGCCCACGACGTGATGGGGATGCCGATATCGACGTTCGGCGGCACGCCCGCGAAGCTGTTGAAGAAGGCCATCGCCACCCGCTGGATCGCGAAGGTCTCCTCGACCGGTCGAGGGATCAGCGCGTTCGGCGACATGTAGGTCGTCCGAACATCAGCTCATGAGGGCCGGTCCGGGCCGCTAGCGACCTGCTATCGCCTCTCACACGACTTTTTCGTATCCGGGGAGCGACCGTGTCGGTATGACCGACGCGTTCGGCCGGGCGATCCGCGATCACCACCGCGGGGAGCGAACCGAACCGCTCCTCCACCGCGACGGGTGCGAGACCGTCGAACACCCCATCGAGTCGTACTACTTCGCCGATTTCGACCCGTCGACGGGACTCCACGAGTGGCTGTCGTCGTGGCTGCAGGGGCCGCTCGTCGACCTCGGGGCCGGGACGGGGCGACACGCGCTCCACTTCCAGCGACGGTTCGAGACGGTGGCGATCGAGCCCAGCCCCGCGCTCGTCGAGACGATGCGGGAACGCGGCGTCGACGACGCGCGCGAGGGAGACATGTTCGCGCTCCGAGAGACGTTCGCCCGGGACCGGTTCCGCTCCGCGCTGTCGAACGGTACCCAGCTCGGGCTCGCGGGGTCGATGCGGGGGCTCTCGGCGTTCCTCGGCGATCTCGCGTACGTGACGACGCCCGACGCGACCGCCGTCGTCGACTGCTACGACCCGGACCACCCCGCCACTGCCGACCTGATCGGCTACCGCCACGACCCGACCCCGGGACTCGCACACCGAGTGATGTACTTCGAGTACGACGGCGATCGGGACCCGATCTACCAGCTTCGGCTGTTCAGCCCCGACCGGCTCCGGGAGGCCGCGATCGGGACCGGCTGGACGGTCGCCGACGTGGTCCGTGGCGACGACGGGAACGCGTACCACTACCGGGCCGCCCTACGGAAGGAGTGACACGGCGGAGCCCTACGGAAGGAATGAGGCCGCAGGCCGTCCTACTGAAGGAGTGACTCGGTGGGGCCTTACGGACGGAGTAACGACGGCGGGAGTCGGGCCGCTACCACGTCGTCAACGCCTCCCGACCGTGGTCGTGCGCCAAGATCGCGAGGAGCGCGAGCACGCCCGTGATCGCGAACGCCCCGCCGACGTAGAACACCGCGTCCATGCTCACCTCGACCATCAACCAGCCGGCGATCAGCGGTCCGGCGACCGAGCCGGGCCGCCAGACGAGCTCGCGGATGCCGAAGCTGGAGGCGATCCCGCCTTCGTCGGTCCCCTCGTCGGCGAACAGCGCCATGCTGGCCGGCTCGCGGAAGGAGTCGGCGACGCCGAGCAGCCCCGAGAGCGCGACAAGCGGGAGGTACGCCGGCGGGAGGTCGCCGAGGAACGGGAGCGTCACGTCGGCTCCGAGGAGGCCGCCGATGGCGGGCGCGAAGGGGATCGCGAGCGCGATCAGCCCGTACGCGCCGCCGCCGGCGAAGACGAACAACGACCGGCCGTAGCCGTCGGAGAGCCGTCCGGTGAACAGCTGTCCGACCATGTTCGTCCCCTTTTCGGCGGTGACCGTGATCGCGACCGCGGTCGCGCCGACCGCGAGCCCGCCCGCGAGCATCGACGTGCCGGCGTAGATCGGGATCCACGTGCGGACCATCGTCACGGCGAAGGAGTACTGGACCCGGAAACTCGTTATCGTGAGGATCTTCCGGTTGACCGCGAGATCGGAGAACGGGAACCCCTCGATCCGCGTCTCGTCGTCGTCGAGGAAGCTCCACGTGACGACCCACGCGAGCACCATCATCCCGGTGATGGCCGTGAAGACGGGACCGAACCCGACCATGTCGTACACCACGCCGGCCGACAGCGATCCGACGATGGAGGCGGCGAAGGAGGCGGCGTTCGCCTTCCCGATCTTGTCCGCACGCGTCCCCACGTCGGCGATCTGGCCGACCAGCGACAGCGTCATCAAGGACGCCCCGGTGACGACGAGTCCCTGAAGCGCGCGGATCGCGATGAACGAGCCGGACGAGTCGACGAGCGGGAACAGCGCGTACACACCGGCCCCGAGCGCGAGCACGACGAGGAGGACGGTCCGCTTGTCGAACCGGTCGCCGGCCCACGCCAACGGGATCACGGCCGCGGTCTGTGCGAGCGTGTACCCGGTCGTGTACATCCCGATGATCAGCCCCGCGCTGACGGTGACGCCGAGCACCGTGGTCGCTTGCGGATCGAGCGTGTTGATGTACGTCGGCAGCAGGACCAGCAAGGTGACGAACCCGAACCCCTCGGCGAACCGGGTGAGGTAGAGCGACCAGAACTGCGACCGCTTGTCGGCGTTGCTCACGATCGAACCCCGCCCACCGGTCGCAAAGCGATTCCGGTTCGGAGGCGGCCACGCCGGGGGCGAGCCCACGACTTTTCACCGTGGCCGTCGACCGTGGCTGTATGGGCGACCCCGCCTGCGACCGACGGTTCTGCCCGGCGTGTGACGCGCCGGCCACGCGGCTCGACGACGCGTGCCCCGACTGTGGCACGCGGCTGCCCGAGTGACACGCCTCGTGGCTGGAGCGACGCGTCCCGTGTCCCGAATGACACGTCCCGTCGCCGGAACAACGTCCCCGACGCGAGCGTCGCGAGGGGACCAAACACTGACCGGCCGGGACTCACGACCCGTTCGGTTCCGCGTCGGCGTCAGCGGTGTCGACCTCGCCGTCAGCGTCGGCGTCGAACGCCTCGACCAACGCACCGTGTGCACGCCCGTTCGAGGCGACGAGCCCCGTCGCACCCGGCCGCCAGCGGTCGCCGTGGACGTCAGTCACCCTCCCGCCGGCGGCCCTGACGAGCCTGACCCCGCCGACCGTGTCCCACGGCGAGAGTTCGACGGTCGACACCGCGGCGTCGACCTCGCCGCTCGCCACGCTCGCCAGCGCGGCCTGCGCGCAGCCGATCCGCCGGAAGTCACCGAACGAGTCGAACACCGTCTCCATCACTCGACGGTGGTGCCGGCGATGACGGTCTGAGAAGCCGAAGATCGGGTTGATCGTGAGCGAGCCGGGATCCGACCGGTCACTGACCCGGATCGGGTCGCCGTTCCGTCGAGGAACCGCGTCGGCGACGTCGTCCGCGGGCGACGCCGTTCCTTCGTTCGCCGCACCTTCATTCGCCGCACCTCCGTCCGCCGCAGCGTCCGGCCCGGGCGGCCCGACGACGTAGGCGTCGCCGACGACGGGGAGCCGCGTGACCGCGGCGACCGGCTCGCCGTCCCGCGTCGCCGCGACCGCGACCGCCCAGATCGGGCCGCCGCCGACGAAGTTGTTCGTCCCGTCGATCGGGTCGACGACCCACGCCGGGCCCCGGTCCGGGACGCGTTTGCGCGCGTCCTCCTCCTCGCCGACGAACGGGGCGTCCGAGGCCGCCGCGAGCGACTCGCGGACGCGACGCTGGACCGCCCGGTCGACCGCGGTCACCCGGTCGAACCGCCCGGTCTTCGTCTCCACGTCCAGGTCCGTCCGGAACCCCTCGAGCGCCACCGCCGCGCCCGCCGCCGCGGCCGCGTCCAGCGCGTCGACGAGCCGTTCGTTCTCCATACGCGTCGCTGTGACGGCGCGTCGGGAAACCCTATCGGGATCGCCGCGGCCGAGCCGAAGAGGAGGGGCTTCGGTCGCTCGTCACTCGACCCGGTCGAACACGATGGAGTGGCCCGTCTCCGACGCGTGTGCGTCGGCGAACGACTCCGCCTCGTCCGGGCAGCGAAGCACCCGTTCCGTCCGGCACGCGCGACAGACGACGTGGAACCGTCCTCGCCGATCAGTGGTTGGCATACCCAGACAAGGGCCCGTTACCCCCATAGTTATGGACCCGTTGATGGCCCGCTAACGCCGCGTTAGTCGGTCGACGAGTCGAACCGATCGAGCGCGAACCCGAGCATGTCCGTGCTGACCGGCTGGAACTCCTCGCGTTCGTGTTCGGGGAGGTACCCCCGAACCCCGTTCCACGAGTCACGGGCGTATCGAGCGTCGAGAAGCACCCGCACCCCCCGTTCGTCAGGGCCGCGAATCACCCGGCCGACCGCCTGCCGGGCCTTCCGAACGGCGGGGACCGTGAGCGCCGTCTCGAACCCGGCGTCGAACCGACGGTCGTAGGCGGCGACTACCGCCCGCGTCCGGGGACGAGCGGTGTTGATGATCGGGACGCCGCAGACGACCGCCGCCGCGAGGCGGTCGCCCCGGTAATCGACCCCCTCGGTGAGCGTGCCGCGCAGGCTCGTGACGAGGACCTTCCCGTCGCCCGAGAAGAAGTCGTCCTTCAGCGACTCCGTCTCGCGGTCGCCGGAGGACTCGTCGAGGAGGATCGGCTTCCCGATCCGGTCCGCGAGCGCCGCGGCCATCCAGGACGCCTCGGCGTAGTTCGGGGTGCCGACGAGGACGTTCCCCTCGCGGGCGGCGATCCGGGCCACCGCGTCCAGGTACGCCACCCGCGTTCCGTTCTCCTCGCCGGGAGCGCCGCGGTTCCCGTGGGTGAACTTCGGCGCGTCGACCGCGAAGCTCGCACGATGCTCCGCCGGGAACGTCAGCCCGTACGTCCGCTCGACGACCGGTCGACCGCTCGCTTCGAGGTGGTCGAGTCCCGTCACCTCCCGGAAGACGGCCATCGGTTCGAGCGTCGCGCTCATCAACACCCCGCCGCCGAACTCGGCGAGACGCTCGCCGATCGGCTCGCTGGGCAGGCAGTTGTACAGCGCGAGGCTCGCGTTGTACGCGCGCCGCCAGGAGTCCGGGGGCGCGGTCTCGTCGACGGTTCGCTCCAGGTCGATGGCGCGGAAGAACTCCTCGTGTCCCTCCCGGTACCACGCGTTGAGCGTGCGCCCGACGCCCGGTGCGGCCCGCCGTTTGTCGTCGTCCTCGAGCGAGTCGAGCACCCGCTTGACGACCGCGCCGACCGCCGCGGTCCGGGCCCACACGCGGTCGTCGTATCCCTCGCGGCGCGCCCACGTCGTGATCGCGTCCTCGGCGGGCTCCTCGGGGTCCCGAAGAGGGATCTCCCCGTCCTCGAGCTCGCGCATCGCCGCCCGCCAGTCGGGGCGTTCGCGGTCGAGGTGGTCGGTGACGCGCCGGTCCAGCTCCTCGCGGAGGTCACGGTAGAACGCCCGGACGCGAGAGACCTCCTCGACGGTGACGTCGCTGTCGGCCAGCTCGCCGCGGACGAGGTCGGCGTCGTCGGTCGCCGCGCCCGTGCTCTCGAACTCGACCGGCTGGACGACCCGAGTGAGTTCGGCCTCGGCGTCCCGCAGGCTCGCGTCGGCGACCGCGTCGCTCACGAGGTCGCGGACGCGGGGTTCGAGCATGTGCGCCTCGTCGCAGACGACGAACGTCGACTCGTCGAGCAGCGGGCCGGTGAACGTCGACGTCGTCATCGGGTCGAACGCGTGGTAGTAGTTGCCGATGACCACTTCGACCTCGGGGACGAGCGCGCCCATGATCGAATGCGGACAGGAGCCGTGGCCGGCCGCGAGCCGGACGAGCTCGTCCGGTCCGACGTGGCCGCGGTCGGTGAGGTCGAACGGGACCGCCTCCGCCGGGTCGCCGTCCTCGGGGAGGTCGTCGAGGAAGCCGGCGTAGAAGGGGCAGAACTCGACGTCGCGGAACGTCTCGGTGTCGGGGCGGTACGGGGTCGGCTCGCCGTCGACCGTCAGGTAGTCCGCGGCGGGGCCCTCGCCAGTTCCGCCGCCGGAGGGGTTTCCGCCGGTCGAGCCGGAGTCGAGGAGCCCGACCTGCTGGCTGCGCGCCTCGCTAACGAGGTTCGACGTCGTCGTCGATCCGCCCTCGCCGACGAGGCCGCGCGTCCGCTCGCGGAGCCCCTCACAGCGCTCGTACACGTTCCCGCGGTCGACGCCGCCGCGGTTCTCGCGAGCGTACGGGCAGACGTCGGCCTTGCCGACGAGCGTCAGCCCGGAGATGGGGTCGTAGCCGTCCGGGAGGTTCCGGTTGATCGTCGCGAGGTCCGTCTCGAACTGACGGAGCTGCTGTTTGACGCTGGTGAGGACGAGGACGCGCTCGAACGGCGAGTCGGGGTCTCGGACGCGGTCGAGCCCCGCGGTGAGCGCGAGCATCGTCTTGCCGGTCCCACAGGCGCCTTCGAGCGCGAGGAACCCGCCCTCCGCGGCGGCGTCGACGGCGGCGTCGATGCCGTCGGCCTGTTCGGGGTACGGCTCCTCGTGGCCGAAGACGTCGGCCCACGGCGGCGCGTCGGTCACGATCCCGGGTTGTCCCCGACCGGGTTTAAACCTTCAGAGCGGCGCGTCGACCCGGCCGCCGGGGAGTCGCCCGGTCGCGTGCAGGACGCCGATGACGGCCGCGACGAGGACCACGCCGACGGCGCCGACGAGGAAGGCGGCGTCGAAGCTCGTCCGGTCGGCGGCGACCCCGATCGCGCCGCTGCCGGTCGCCTCGAGGAACATCGCGCAGCCGCTGAAGACGGCGTACGCGCTCGCGCGGCTGTCGGCGGGCAACGACTCCAACATGAACGTGTCGATGGCGGGGAACAGCGCGTGGATGACGACCCCCAACAGCGCCGTGACGAGGAGGAGCGCGACGGCGCCCTCCGCGAGGACGAGGATCCCGAGGGAGACCGCGAACGACGCCATGATCGCGAGCAGGTACGGGACGTGCGGGAGCCGGTCGGCGAGCCGCCCCCCGAACCAGAACGCGGGGAGCCCGGCGGCGAAGACGACGGTGAGCAGGGCGTTCGCGAACCCCTGTGAGACGCCCTTCGTCCCGACGAGATAGGTGACGTAGAAGTTGAACACGCCCTGCCAGACGAACCCCGGCGTGGCGACGATCGCGACCCCCACGAGGATGACCGGCCAGTACGCGAGCGCGGACCGGAAGTCCCGATCGGCCCCCGCCGATTCGGGGAGCGGATCGCGGCGCACGGCGAGGAGGACGAGCGCGGTGACGACGAGCGCGGCGGCCGCGAGCAGGTAGAAGACGACGCTCCAGCCGGCGACGAGCAGCACGGCGACGACGACGCCGGGGGCGACGACCGCGGCGAGCTGGCTCGCGGCTCCGTGGATACCGATCGCCCGTCCCCGGGCGCCCGGGAACAGCTCGGCGATCAGCGGGACCGCGGCGACGAAGTACGCGCCGGAGGCGAGCCCGAGCAGCAGCGCGCCCGCCTGCAGGTGCCGGATCGTGTCGGCGGAGCCGGTGAACGCGGCGGCGAGCGCGAGCGCGACGCCGGAGCCGAGCACGACGTAGTGGCGCGGCACCTTCGTGAGCAGGTAGCCGACCGGGATCCGCGGGAGCGCGGAGCCGACCCAGACGAGCGTCGTCACCGAGCCGACGACCGCGGTGCTGGCGGCGAACTCGGTCCCGATCGTCGGCACGAGCGGCGCGAAGCCGACGCGCCCGAGGTTGACGAGGAAGACGAGCCCGCAGAGGGTTCCGAAGAGGCGGCGGGTCACCCGCGAGAGTGCGCGGCGACGGGTATCAAGCGTTGCGAACCGGGTCGGCCCGGAAGCGCAAGGACGAAAGCCCCCGATCGCGAACGACGATCCAGATGTTCCCCCGCGAGTACCGCGGCGTCGCCTTCGCGGTCGCGCTGTTCGTCGTCGTGCAGATCGGCGCGCTGGCGCTGGTCCCCGAGTTCGCAGCGAGCGGGTACCAACCGGTCGAGGACCCGCAGAACCCGACAAACAGTCTGTTGTACATCGTCGCGATCCTCGTCATGACCGGGCTGATGCTGCTCGCGTTCCGCTACGAGTTCGACCGGGCGGTCCGGCTGCTTATCGTCGGCGTCTCCGCGTGGCTCTCGTGGTACGTGTTCGCCGCGCTCGTCTCGCCGGTCGCCGCCACGGTGCCGGCGCTCGCGGTCGCCGTCGGCCTGCTCGTCCATCCGGAGTGGTACGTCATCGACACCGCCGGGGTGTTGATGGGCGCGGGCGCGGCCGGCCTGTTCGGGATCTCGTTCGGGCTCCTCCCCGCGCTGATCCTGCTCTCGTTTCTCGCCGTCTACGACGCGATCTCCGTCTACGGCACCGAGCACATGCTGTCGCTCGCTGAGGGCGTGATGGACCTCAACATCCCCGTGGTGTTGGTGATCCCGCTGTCGCTGTCGTACTCGCTGCTCGACGACGACTTCGGCGGGGCGGCTGGCGTTCACGAGGACGGGGAAGGGGAGGACGGGGGAGAGGAGGACGGAGGAGAGGAGGACGGAGAGAGCCGAGGAAGCGACCCGGACGATGCGGACGGTGCGGTAGCCGACGGAGACGACGAGGTGACGGAAGACAAGGACCGCGTCGACGACCCGACTCGCGACGCGTTCTTCATCGGGCTCGGCGACGCGGTGATCCCGGCGGTGTTGGTCGCCAGCGCGGCGACGTTCTCCCCGGCGGCGGCGCTTGCGGTCCCGTTCATCGAGCTCAACCTCCCCGCGCTGCTCGCGATGGTCGGCACCGTCGCCGGCCTGCTCGTCCTGATGAGCTGGGTGATGAAGGGGCGGGCACACGCCGGCCTCCCCCTGTTGAACGGCGGCGCGATCGGCGGCTACCTGCTGGGGTCGGTGCTCGCCGGCGTCCCGCTGCTCGAGGCGGTCGGGCTCGCGGCGTTCCTCTGAAGCGACCCACCGCCGGACCCCGTCGCAGGCGGGACGGTCGACTCGGGTGCCGTCGGGACAGCGGACGTAGAAGTCAAGGCCCGAACTCGTTCCGAGCCCGTCAACTGTCCACGGATGACATCACTTCGGCTCCAAAGCCGAAGATCCCGACGACGAACCCGATCAGCATGATCGACGCCGCGGCCCCCATCTCCGACGGACTGATGTACGCGGAGAAGCCGCCGAACAGGACGACGAGAATACCGAACCGCTGTAGTGCTGCTCCAGCCATTGGTTCCGGTTGGACCGGTGTTCGATCTGCGTTCGCATTAATCCAGGACATTTTCGCGAACGGTCGTCGTGCTCGGGGGCAACGACGGCTCGGCGAGTGCCAATCGGCGATCGGCCGTTTCACGCGACGGTGTGTCGGGCGGAAGGACTTCGACGGGGCCGGCGGCGCTTATAAGACGGAGACGGGGTTGTCGCCGGGGACGCGACGGACGCCGATTTATAAGTCCTTCGTCGAGGAGCGACGCTCGTTTATGAAGTATCGAGAACGCCGCTGCGGACCTTCACGCCGACGCCGGAGTCGAACGCGAGCAGCTCCGCGCCGGACAGCTCCGCGCGGCCAACGCCGAACAGCCGGTCCGCCTCGTCGACGACGAGCACCTCGTCGCCGGGGCGGATCCCGTCGTCCGCGGCGGCGACGAACTTCGCGAACGCGTTTCGCCCCTCGCGGACGAACGGCTCGCTCTCCTCGCCGACGACGATCCGGTGTGCCGGGGCGGTGAACGCGGCCCGGAGCCGTCGCCCGCCGGTCACGCCCAGCGTGAACCGACCGTCGGTGCCGTACGAGACGATCCGGTCGCCCTCGGGGCTGCCGGGCGTGTCGTCGACGTCACCGACGATCACCTGCCGGGGGCGGCCGCCGCTCGACCGCCGGATCGTGATCGGCTCGCCGGGCGGGAACAGCGCGTCGCCCGCGCCCGCGCCGAACTGGTAGTCCGCGCCGGTCCGGAGGTCCGCGAGGGTCTCGTCGTCGCTCATGGGTCGGCTACCCGGAGGAGGCGCAAAGCGGTTGCGACACGGAACGGCGAGGGAAGGGGAACGGCGAGGGAAGGAGGACGCGCCTGCACTTACAGCAGGAACGTGTCCTCGCGCTCGGAGAGGTCGATGAACGCGTCGGCGGCGTCGATGAGGTCGTCGGAGGCGGAGTTCGAAAAGCCCATCGCCTCCACGCGAACCCCTTCGTGGCGCAGGTGCGTACAGAGCCGGGCGAAGTCGCCGTCGCCGGTACACAACACGACGGTGTCGACGTGGGTCGCGAGCGACACCGCATCGAGGCTCATCCCGAGGTCCCAGTCGGCCTTTTTCGTGCCGTCGGCGAACGTCTTGATGTCCTTGATCTTCGTCTCGAACCCGATCTCGCGGAGCGCCTCGAAGAAGCTCTCCTCCTCGGGGGAGTCGGCGCGGATCACGTACGCGATGGCGCGCACGAGCGCGCGGTCGCTCACGGCGTTCTCCAGCAGCTCGGAGTAGTCGATGTTCCGCGAGTAGACGCTCTGTGCGGAGTGGTAGAGGTTCTGTGAGTCGACGAGAACGGCCACCCGTTGTGCCGGATGGATCTCGCTTATCGCCGGCTGGTTCTCGGTCATACGCGACCATGTGAGGGCATCCCTTAGGCGTTTCCGGATCCGGCGGGGCGTCGACGCGCCGCCGACGAGCGGACCGCGGCGCGCGGCCGCCCGCCGATACCTAAATACCGGTCGGGGGCCAAGTCGGGCCCGAACGGTGACACGCGTGCTCGACCGGCCGCCGATCGACCGACGGACACCGACGCGGACAGGGGGTCCGAAGCCGATCGACCGACGGACGCCGACGCGGACGGCGCTCCGAACGACGGCCCCGACGACATGAGAGCGTACCTCGCGAAGCGGCTGCTGTGGACGCTGGTGGCGACGTGGATCACGGTCACGATCACCTTCCTGCTGCTCGAGCTGTCGCCCGTCTCCGCGAGCGAGGCGGCGTTCATCGACCGGCAGGTGCAGGCGGGCATGGAGTACGAGGCGGCCGCCGAGCTGTACGACCGCCAGCTCGGCGGCGGCGGGACGGCGACGGAGCGGTACCTCGATTTCGTCGTCGGGCTCGCGACGCTCGAGTGGGGCCACTCTACGACGTACAACCGGCCCGTCGTCGACGTCGTCGCCGACGCGTGGGTGTACTCGGTCCAGTACGTCCTCCCGGCGACCGTCGTCGCGGTCGTCGTCGGCTTCGCGATCGGGCTCTACTCCGCGACCCACCAGTACAGTGCGGGCGACTACGCCGCGACGACCCTCGCGTTCGTCGGGGTGAGCCTCCCCAACTTCTGGTTCGCGGTGATCTGTATCCTCGTCGGCGGGGTCTGGCTCGGCTGGTTCCCGACCCACTACACGACCGACGTCCCCGGACTCCTGTCGCTCGCGAACGCTCACCAGCTCGTCCTCCCGACGTTCGTGTTGGGGACCGCCGCGATCGCCTCACAGGCCCGGTACGCGCGCGCGGAGTCGCTGGAGTACGTCCGCGCCGACTTCGTGACGGCCGCCCGGTCGAAGGGGATCTCCGAACGGGCGGTCGCCGTGAGACACGTCCTCCGGCCGGCGAGCGTCCCGCTCGCCACGGTCCTCGTCGGCGACGTTCTCGGGCTGCTGTTCGCGGGGGCCTACGTCATCGAGGTGATATTCGGGATCCCCGGGCTCGGGCTGGTGAGCTACCGGGCGATCCTCCAGGGCGACACCTCCCTCGTGCTCGCGACGACGCTGATCCCGGTGTTCGTCGCGATCCTCGGGAACCTCTGTCAGGACGTCGCGTACACGCTGCTCGACCCGCGGATCGAACTGGGTGAGGGACGGTGACCGGGGACGCTCCGAGCGCGGAGGGTTCGACGCCTCCCGACGGGAGCCCGGCGGAGCGCGTTCCGCCCGACATCGACTCGCCCGACGCCGAGTCACCCGACGCCGAGTCGCCCGACGCCGACGGCCTCGACTTCCGGGAGATCGACTGGGCGGCACACGAGGGCGGCCGGTCGGTGCCGCGGCGACACCTCGCGTTCTGTGGGGTCGTCGCGGTCGGGGCCGTCGCCTGGGCGCTCGACGCCGCGGTCGGGATCGACCGGGGGACGCGTTTCGAGACAGGCGTCGGACCGGCGTCGATCGCGCCCGCGCCCGGCCACGTCGACTGGCTGTTCGCCCTCACGCTGTTCGTGGTCGGCTGGGCCGTCGTCGTCCCGCTGGTCCGGAACCCGCGGGCGGCGGCGCGCTACTGGCGCGGGTTCCGCCGGAACCGCGCCGCGGTCGCGGGGGCCGGGTTCCTGCTCGTCGTCCTCGCCGTCGGGATCGTCGGCCCCCTGCTTTTGGGTCGGCCGTCGATCGACCTCTCGAACACGTACCGGCCGCCGGTGTTCATGGGCGGGACGTGGGCGCACCCGCTGGGGACGACGCGGTCCGGCGAGGACCTCCTCCGGGTCGTCGTCGTCGGGATGCGCGTGAGCATGCAGGTCGGGCTGATCGGCACGGCCGTCGTCGTCGTCGTCGCGACCGCCGTCGGGACGGTCGCCGCCACGGCCGGCGGGCTCGTCGACGAGGCACTGATGCGGTTCGTCGACGTGGTGTTGACGTTCCCGACGTTCTTCCTCGTCCTCCTCGTCGTCTACCTGTACGGCGGCGACCTGTTCACGATAACGCTGATCCTCGGGGGGACGACGTGGGCGGCGACCTCGCGGGTGGTCCGGTCGGAGGCGCTCCAACGGGTCGAGGAGGGGTACGTGACCGCGGCCGAGGCCGCGGGCGCGAGCCGGGCGTGGATCGTGTGGCGACACGTCGTCCCCAACGTCTCGAACACGGTCGTCACCGCCGCGACGCTCGTGGTCCCGTCGCTCATCCTCTACGAGGCCGCCCTGGCGTTCCTCGGCTTCGGCGACCCCGACGTCTGGTCGTGGGGCCGGGTGATAGCGGAGGGGCGGAGCGACCTCCAGAACGCCCCGTGGATCGCGACGATCCCCGGAGTGTTCCTGTTCGCCACCGTCCTCGCGTTCAACTTCCTCGGTGACGCCCTGCGCGACGCCCTGGACCCCAGACACGAGGCGGATCGGCGATGACCTCGGACCGAACCACGTCGGACCCGCTCCTCGAGGTCGACGACCTCCGGGTGGCGTTCCACACCGACGCGGGGCTCGTCAGGGCGGTCGACGGGGTCTCGTTCTCGGTCGGTCGCGGCGAGACGACCTGTCTCGTCGGCGAGAGCGGGTCCGGCAAGTCGGTCACCGCGGAGGCGATAACCCGGCTGACCCCGTCCCCGCCGGGGGAGATCGACGGCGGGACCGTCCGGTTCGACGGCGAGGACGTGACGCGGGCGACCGACTCCCGGCTCCGAGAACTGCGCGGAAACCGGATCGCCCACGTCTTTCAGGACCCCGCGTCGGCGCTGAACCCGGTGTACACCGTCGGGGCCCAGATCCGGGAGGCGATCCGCGCACACCGCGACGTCGGGAAACGCGCCGCTCGGGCACGGGCGATCGACCTGCTCGACGCGACCGGGATCCCGGAGCCGGCGACGCGGGTCGACGACTACCCCCACGAGTTCTCCGGCGGAATGAAACAGCGGGTCTGTATCGCGATCGCGTTGGCGTGCGATCCCGACCTGCTGATCGCCGACGAGCCGACCTCGGCGCTCGACGCCACCGTCGAGGCGGGGATCCTCGACCTGTTCGCGGAGCTTCGGGCCGCGTTCGGGACGAGCCTCCTCTTCATCACGCACGACCTCGGCGTCGCCTCCCGAATCGCCGACCGCGTCGTCGTGTTGTACGCCGGGCGCGTGATGGAGTCCGGCCCTGCGAGCGCGGTGTTCGATCGCCCAGCACACCCGTACACGCGCGCCCTGTTGGCGTGTCGCCCCGGCGTCCCCGGCGGAAGCCGGCCGATCCCCGGAAGCCTCCCGGACCCGGTCGACCCGCCGGACGGCTGTCGCTTCGCCGAGCGCTGTCCGCACGCGATCGCGGCGTGTCGGGACGGCGAGCACCCCGCACGACACCGCGTCGGCGACGACGACCACCACGTCTCGTGTATCCACTACGAGGGGAACGAGGGGACGGAGCTCGGGCCGCCGCCCGGCGAAGGCGCGGCGTGGCCGGCGTGGTCGACGCGGGCGGGGGGCCGGGATGAGTGACCCGCTCCTCGAGGCCGAGGGGGTGATCGCGGAGTATCCGGTCGGCGAGGGGCTC
Organism: Halorubrum sp. JWXQ-INN 858; assembly: GCF_009806985.1. GTDB lineage: Archaea > Halobacteriota > Halobacteria > Halobacteriales > Haloferacaceae > Halorubrum. Next base: position 203,803 of record NZ_WUAX01000008.1, read on the forward strand.
CTCCGGCGCGGGACCGGCGTCGTGAGGGCCGTCGACGGCGTCTCCCTCACCGTGCGGCGCGGGGAGACGCTCGGGATCGTCGGCGAGTCGGGCTGCGGGAAGTCGACGCTGGCGCGGACCCTGCTCCGGCTGGAGGAGCCAGCGGCGGGAACGATCCGGTTCGACGGCGAGCCGGTCTGCGGCCTCGACGGCGCGGCGCTGAAGCGGTTCCGACGGCGCGCCCAGATGACGTTTCAGGATCCCCGGTCGTCGTTCGATCCGCGGCGGTCGGTCGGGGAGTCGGTCGCCGAGCCGCTGCGGATCCACGGGCTGACCGGCCGTAGCTCCCGCCGGTCCGTCGTCGGGGGCGTGCTCGAACGGGTCGGCCTCGACGCCGGAGCGGCGGACCGCTACCCGCACGAACTCTCGGGCGGACAGCTCCAGCGCGCCGCGCTCGCCCGTGCGTTGGTGTTGAACCCGGACCTGCTCGTCGCCGACGAGCCCGTCTCCGCGCTCGACGTGTCGGTGCAGGCGGGGGTCCTCCGGCTCCTCGAGGACCTTCGGACGGAGCTGGGGCTGTCCGTGGTCGTCATCAGCCACGACCTCGGCGCGGTCCGGGAGGTCTGTGACCGCGTGGCCGTGATGTACCTCGGCGAACTGGTCGAGGTCGGACCGACGGAGACGCTGTTCGAGGACCCGGCCCACCCGTACACGCGGGCGTTGGTCTCGGCGGTCCCGTCCGCGACCGAACACGGCCGCCGGGAGCGGGTCCGGCTCACCGGCGAGGTACCGGATCCCGCCGACCCGCCGCCGGGCTGTCGCTTCCACCCGCGGTGCCCCGAGGTCGTCGAGCCGGAGGGGTACGCCTTCGCGGAGGGCGTCTGGCGGTCCCTGCTCGATCTCGTCGTTCGCGCGGAGGCGGGGCGACTCACGCCGGAGTCGGTCGCCGCGTCGATCGCCCGACAGCGGGTCGCGGACGGGAACGACGAGCCGACACCGCTCGGCAGACGCCCGCCGGGTACCGACGGGGAGTCGGTCGATCCGGCCGGTATCGGCCCGGCCGGTATCGACCCGGCCGACGTCGCCGACGACATCGCCGCCGCCGACGTCGACACCGCGGTCAGGGCGGCCCACGGCCTCCCGAGCCCCCTGTCGGATCCGGACGCCGAGGCCGTCCTCGCGGACGCGCTCGCGCGGGTCGCGGACGGGGACGCCGAGGGGGCGCGGAGCCGTCTAGCGAGGTCGTTCACGACGCCGTGCCGGGAGCGGCCGCCGCGGTCGATCGCCGTGAGCGAAGGGCACGTCGCCTCTTGCCACCTGATCCCGTCGGACGGGGACGGGGACGAGAACGAGGGAACGGGACCCGAGTGAGCCCGTCCGTCGCCGTTTTTCACGGGTGTAGTAACCGTTTTCCGGACCGTCCGCGAACCGCCGGTATGCTCACCGGACACGACGGTCGCGCGGCGTGGACGCGCGCGGCGGCCGACCGGATCGAACGGACCGACGACAACGTCGCCCCGATCGTGTATCCGCCCGCGACGGACCGCTTCGACGGCCTCCACGTCTGGGACACCTGGCCGCTCCGGAACCGAGACGGGAGCCTCGCGGAGATCGAGGGGCACCGCGTCCTCTGTGCGCTCACCAGCACGGACGAACTCCTGCCCGGCAAGCGCCACGACGTCGCCGCGATCTATTACTTTCACTCCACGGACGGGGCGACGTGGGAGCACGGCGGGCCGCTGTTCGACGGCGACGCCCTCGGCTCCCGTCAGTGGGCCGGGTCGACGATGTACGACGACGGCGACGTGTACGCCTTTTATACGGCGTCCGGCCGGCGCGGGGAAGCGGAGCTGACGTACACCCAGCGCATCGCGGGTGCGACGGGCGGGACGGTAACCGTCGACGGGGGCGGGCTCTCGATCGACGGCGACTGGGACCACCGGACGCTGCTGGAACCCGACGGGGAGCTGTACGAGCGCGAGGACCAGTCGCGCGGGATGACGTACACCTTCCGTGATCCGTGGTTCTTCGAGGACCCCGACGGCGGCGGGACGTACCTCCTCTTCGAGGCCAACACGCCGGTTTCGGAAAGCGAGGACCCCTGTGACGACGACCCCGCGGCCGCCGAGTTCAACGGCAGCGTCGGGATCGCCCGCTCGCCGACCGGCGATCCGACGGCGTGGGAGCTGGAGCCGCCGCTGCTCGACGCCGTCTGCGTGAACCAGGAGCTGGAGCGCCCGCATCTCGTCGTCCGCGACGGGACCTACTACCTGTTCGTCTCCAGCCACCAGCACACGTTCGCGCCCGGTATCGAGGGGTACGACGCCCTCTACGGCTTCGTCGCCGACGGCCTCCGCGGCGAGTACCGTCCCCTCAACGGCGACGGGGTCGTCGCCACGAACCCCGCGAACGCGCCCTTCCAGTCGTACTCGTGGACCGCCTACGACCACGGCGAGGAGGTCCTCGTCGTGAGCTTCTTCAACTACTTCGACTACGCGGGCGAGACGCTCGACGGGATCGCCGACCTCCCCGAACCCGAACAGCGCCGCCGGTTCGGCGGAACGCTCGCGCCGACGCTCCGGATCGGGCTCGACGGCGATCGGAGCCGACTGCTCGGGACGCTCGAACACGGCGTCGTCCCGCTCCCGGGCGAGGGGCTCGACCCGGTCGATCGGGGCGGTCGCCCGCGCGGCGACGGCCGAGTGGGCGGTCCGTACTGATCCGCACCGGTCCGTACTGATCCGCGCCGGTCCGTGGAGACCGAGACGCCAGCTCGCCGTTCCGTGACGCGACCCTATTTAACGGCGCGCGAGCAACCCACCGTCAATGCTACAGGGGGTTAACGTCGCGCTCGGCGTCTCGGGCAGCATCGCGGCGGTGAAGGTCGTCGAACTCGCACACGAGCTGCGCCGGCACGGCGCGCGCGTGCGGGCGGTGATGTCCCCGGCGGCGACGAACATCGTCCACCCGTGGGCCGTCGACTTCGCGACCGACGAGCCGGTCGTCACGGAGATCACCGGCGACGTCGAACACGTCGCGCTCTGCGGGTACGACGGCTGGGCGGACGTCCTGCTTTTGGCCCCCGCGACCGCGAACACGGCCGGGAAGGTCGCGGCGGCGATCGACGACACGCCGGTGACGACGTGCGCGACGACCGCGCTCGGGGCGGGCGTTCCCGTGGTGATGGCCCCCGCGATGCACGAGCCCATGTACGACCACCCCGGCGTGCTCGCCGCGCTCGACACCCTGGCGGCGTGGGGTGTCGGGGTCGCGGAGCCCCGCGTCGAGGAGGGGAAAGCGAAGATCGCCGCGGAGGCGGACGTCGTGACGGAGGTCGCGCGGGCGACGACGCCCGACTCGTTGGCCGGGACCCACGTCGTCGTCACCGCGGGCGCGACGAAGGAGCGGATCGACCCGATCCGGGTCCTAACGAACCGCGCGTCCGGCAAGACCGGGCGAGCGGTCGCGCGCGCGCTCTACGTCCGCGGCGCGGACGTGACGCTGGTTCAGGACGGGCCGGACGTCGCGTACGCGGACGTCGTCCGCGTCGAGACGGCCGACGAGATGATGGCCGCCTGCCGGGAGGCGGCCGCGACCGCCGACGCGTTGGTGTCGGCGGCGGCGATCGCGGACTTCACCGCCGACGCCGTCGGGGAGAAGATCCGGTCGGGCTCGCCGCTCTCGGTCGATTTCGAGCCGACGCCGAAGCTCATCGACTCGGTTCGCGAGGCGTACCCGGAGCTCCCGATCGTCGGGTTCAAAGCCGAGACGTCCGGCGACGACGAGGCGATGATCGCGGAGGCCGAGCGGATCCGCGACCGCGTCGGCCTCGCGTTCGTCGTCGCCAACGACGCGAGCGTGATGGGGGCCGACGAGACGCGCGTCCTACTCGTCGGCGCGGCGGGCACCGAGCCGGAGGAGGCGACCGGGTCGAAGGACGTCGTCGCCGGGCGGATCGCCGACCGATTGGCCGAGGACTTGAAGAACAACTAAGCGATTCGGATGAGCCCGGACGCTCGATCAATCGATCGGGGAAGGAACGGACCTGCACCCGAAAGTCAGCCGTCTCACCGAAGATAAGAACTGTTTTGGGTGGGTAGGTCGACGCGTCGTGTAGATACCTACATGTGCACCGATACAGTCGTGACCGAGGCGACCGGGGGTGACGCCGGTGGCTGACTCGGGCGGCGACGCGGTCGTGGTCCCCGTCGAGGCGACGCCGACGCTCCGTGCGACGGTCGCACACGTCGCCGAGGCCGTCGCCCGCGGCGAGTTCTCGACGATCCACTTCGTCGTGCTCGCCTCCTGGCGGGACGAGGACCCCCAAGGCGCCGACCGACGCGCCGACGCCGAGCACGTCATCGATCGCGCCCGCGTCTGGGCGGAGACTGACCTCGAGGACGCCGGCGTCGGCGGGACGAACGTCCGGACCGCGATCGTCGGCACGGACGACTACCTCTTCGGGCCGTCGGACTACGCCCGACGGCTGGCGGCGTACGCGGACGAACACGGCGTGGGAACCGTCGTGTTGGACCCCGAGTACACCCCGGTCGGCAACACGACCCTACTGCAGCCGATGGAGTTCGAGCTGTCGAGCACGTCGCTCGACGTCAGGGAAGCCCCCGTCGAACGACCGACCCGCCGCGAGCGGCTCCTCACGGAGGCGACCGGGATCCGCTTTGCGGCCGTCTTCGGCGTGTCGCTGCTGTTCTACTTCGTGCTCGGCGACCCGCTCTACTGGTTCGACTGGGTGACGGGCGTCGCCAGCGCGACGATCGTCGCGATCACGCTGTCGCGGATCAGCCTCGATCACGAGCCATCGTTCCCGGAGACGCCGCTGCGGATCCTCCGCGGCGCGGTGTACGTCCCGGTGCTGCTGTTCGAGATCGTCAAGTCGAACCTGCTCGTCGCGCGCGTGATCCTCGACCCGCGGCTCCCGATCGACCCGACGATGAACCGGGTCCGCGTGCTCGTCGGCGGCGGGCTGCCGCTGATGACGCTGTCGAACTCGATCACGCTGACGCCGGGGACGCTCACGACCCGTGCCCGCGACGAGAACCTCTACGTCCACTCGCTGATCCCGTCCGCACGCGACGGTCTGTTCGACGGCTCCTTGGAGCGATGGACGCGCTTCATCTACTACGGGCGCGAGGCGGCCCGGCTGCCGACCCCGCGCGAGCGCGACGACGTCGCGATCCTACAGGGGCCCGAGGCGACCGAGGCGTTGCCGATCGCCCAGGCGGACGGCGGTGCGGTCGCCGACTCACCGAGCGATGACGCCGCCGAAGCGGTGAACCGCGACGCCGACGCTGGAAGCGAGGCCGATGCCGATGCCGACGCCGACGCCGGAAGCGAGGTCGACGCCGACGCGGAGGTGACCGACGAATGAGCGTCGTCGACGCGACGGTCGTCGCCGGCTACACGGTCGGCGACTTCCTGCTGGCGGCGTCGGCCGGCTTCGTCCTCCTCGCGCTCGGGATGTTGTACCGCGCGGTGAAGGGGCCGACGATGCAGGACCGCGTGCTCGCGGTCAACGTGCTCGGCACCAACACCGTCGTCATCCTCGCGATGTTGGGCGCGGCGCTCTCGGAGCCGACGTTCCTCGACATCGCGCTCATCTACGCCCTCCTCAACTTCCTCATGGCCATCGCGATATCGAAGTTCACGGTCGAGCGGGGTGGTGTGCTGTGATCGACTCGTTGGAGGCGGTCCGGATGTGGCTCGTCGTGGGCTTCGTCCTCGTCGGGCTCTTCTTCACGTTCGTCTCGATGACGGGCGTGATCCGGCTCCCCGACGTCTACTCGCGGGCACACACCGCGTCGCAGGCCGACACGCTCGGGGCCGGCTTCGCGCTGGCGGCCGTCGCGCTCGTCATCGGCTGGGACGGTGCGGGCTTTAAGACCGTCATCCTGCTGTTCTTCATCTTCCTGACGAACCCGACGGCGGCACACGGGATCGCCCGCGCCGCCTTCGAACAGGGGATCGTTCCGTGGACCGAGGGGGACGAGCGCCGATGACGGGAGCTGCTCCCCTTCCCGCGCCGGTCGTCGCCGAGATCACCGCGATCGAGGCGAGCCTGTTCGTCTTCGTCGTCGTCACGGCGATCGTCACGGCGCTGGCGCGCGACGTGCTCGCGGCAGTCATCGTCTTCGGGGCGTACAGCCTCGGGATGGCTGCGCTGTACACGTTCTACCGCGCGCCGGACGTGGCGATGACCGAGGCCGCGATCTCCGCGGGCGTGACGACGATACTGCTGCTGCTCACGCTCGCGAAGACGACGCGGATCGACCACGAGATCGCCTTCGAATCGGTCAACTGGCCGGCGGCGGGCGTCGTCGGGCTGTTGTTCACCGGAATGCTGCTCGTGATCCCGGAGATCCCGGCGGTCGGCGACCCCGACGCGCCGGTGTGGAGCAACCCCGACGTGACGGGGTACTACATCGCGAACACGTACGCCGACACGGGCGTCGAGAACGCGGTGATGGCCGTGCTCGCCGCGTACCGTGGCTTCGACACCTTCGGCGAGGCGGTCGTCGTCCTCGCCGCCGGGATCGCCGCACTGATCGTCCTCCACCGGGAGGTGTTCGCATGAGCGACCACGAGGGATCGGGCCCGGACGACGACGTCGACGACGCCGATCTCGACGACGCCGACCTCGACGCCGACGAGCGCGAGGACGCCGACGCGGTGGCGACCGCCGAGCCCGTCCTCGACACGGCGATGGCGGGGGCGGACGAGCGCCCGCACCTCTCGAGGGTCGAGCGGCAGGCGACCCCGTACACGGAGAGCCAGGTGATCATGGCGACCGTGAAGGTCGTCTCGCCGTTCGTGTTCACCTACGGGCTGTTCATCACCTTCCACGGCGGCGGGTCGCCGGGCGGGGGCTTTCAGGGCGGAGCGATCATGGCCGCGGTCGTGTTCATGATCGCGTTCGCGTTCGGCATCGACGCCACCCGACAGTGGCTCGCCAACGCGGCCGTCGTCGCGCTCGCGGTCGGCGGTACGCTGGCGTTCGCCGGCATCGGGCTGGCGACGATGGCCCTCGGCGGCGCGTTCCTCCAGTACGAACTGTTGCCCATCCCCAAGCCCGTGACGTACGGGATGGAAGGGGTGGAGATCCTCGGGATCGCCGCCATCGTGAGCGGCGTCCTCATGGGGCTGTTCTTCCTGCTCGCGGTCGGCTTCGACCGCGGCGACGGGGCGGCCGTCACCGACGGCGGCCGCGACCGTGACGGCGGCCACGACCGCGACGGGGACCGAAGCGCCGACGCCGCCGACGCCGCCGACGCCGCCGACCACGCCGCGGCCGGCGGGGACGGCGAGGGCGGAGCCGCCCACGCGACCGCGACCGACCACGGAGGGAACCGATGACGACACTCGCACTCCTCGACGTTCTGAGCACGCGCCACGCCTACGTGGTGTTCTCGTTGGTGCTGTGTATCGGGCTGTACATGATGATCGCGAACCCGCACCTGGTGAAGAAGATCATCGGGCTCAACCTGTTCCAGACCGCGATATTCCTGCTGTTCGTCGTCTCGGCGTACGTCGAGGGCGGCTCGATCCCGATCATCCCGCCAGGGACGGAAGTCGGCGCGGCGTACGCCAGCCCGCTCCCGCACGTGATCGTGCTCACCGCCATCGTCGTCGGCGTGAGCCTCACCGCGGTCGGGCTCGCGCTGTGTATCCGGATCCACGACGAGTACGGGACGCTCCGGGTCGACACCCTCCGCGACCTGATGCGCGACGAGGGGGCCCTGCCGAACGGGCCGGCGCGCGACCGATCGGTCGATCGCGACGGAGGTGACCGCCGATGACGGGCCTCCTGTTGCCGCTTCTGGTCGTCGTCCCGATCGTCGCGGCGACGCTGCCGATCGCGCTCGGGCTGAAGTACGAGAACGTCGGCTGGCCCGTCGCGGCCGTGACCACGCTCGGGCTGACGGGGCTCGTCGCCGCGGTCGCGACGCAGGTGTACGCCGGCGGCGGCGGCTTCAACCACGAGCTCGGCGGGTTCGCCCCGCCGGTCGGGATCGAGCTCGTCGCCGACGAGCTGTCGGCGGCCGTGCTAGTGCTCGTCGCGCTCGTCTCCCTGCTCACGCTCGTCTTCTCTCGGGTCGCGGGACCGCGCGGGAACGCGTTCCACAGCGGCTACCTGCTGCTCACCGGAGGGCTCATGGGCGTCGTGCTCACGGGCGACCTGTTCAACATGTTCGTCTTCCTCGAGATCGTCGGGCTGACGACGTACGCGCTCATCGCTGCCGACCGGTCGGGCGCGAGCGCGTACGCGTCTCTTAAATACCTCGTGTTGGGGACGGTCGGCGCGTCGCTGTACCTCGTCGGCGTCGGCTACGTCTTCCTCGCGACGGGGACGCTGAACATGCTCGACCTCCAGTCGTCGATCGCCGCGGTCGGCTACACGGACCCGCTCGTCCAGGCGGGATACGCGTTCATCGTCGCCGGCTTCGCGCTGAAGATCGCGCTGTTCCCGGTCCACACCTGGCAGCCCGACGCCTACCAACACGCGCCGGACGCGGTGTCGACGTTCGTCGCTGCGCTCGTGTCGACGGCGGGCGCGTACGCGCTGATCCGGGTGACGTACACGGTGTTCACCGTCGACTTCCTCGCCGCTAACGAGGCGATCACGACCGGCGTGTTGGTCGTCTCCGGCGTCTCGATCCTCGCCGGGTCGGCGCTCGCGGCGATGCAGTCGGACCTCAAGCGGATGTTCGCGTACTCGTCGGTGGCGCAGTTCGGGATGATCGCCGCCGCCGTCGCGCTCGCGAACGAGACCGCGCTGCTCGGCGCGCTGATCCACCTCGTCGGCCACGGGCTGTTGAAGTTCGGGCTGTTCCTCGCGGTCGGGCTGATCGCGCTCGGCTACGGCGTCCAGCGGCTCGACCAGCTCCCGAGCTTCGCGCGCGAGGCCCCGTACACGGCCGGGGCGATCGCCGTGCTCGGGCTCGCGCTCGTCGGCATCCCGCCGTCGATCGGCTTCCTCGGCAAGTGGTACATCGCCGTGGGGGCCGTCGAGGTCAGCGCGGCCGGCGGCGGGTTCGCCGGGATCGGCATCGCGATGGTGATCTTCATCAGCACGCTGTTCACGCTCGCGTACGTCGCGCGGATCATCGAGCGGTTCTACTTCGCCGGCGTCGGCCTGCCCGGCGGCGGTCACGGCGACGACCACGCCGAGGGCCACGGCAGCGACCACGACGCCCACGACGACGCGGCGGTCGCCGACGGCGGCCGCGACGGCGTCGGCCTGCCCGAGCCGCTCCCCGGCGCGCCGACCGCGTGGGGGGTTCCGGACCGGGTTCCCACGGCCGCGTTCGTCGTGCTCCTCGGGACGACGCTCGCGGCGGTCGCGCTCGGGTTCGCCGGGTTCGGCTTCTACGACGCGTTCGACCCCTTCATCAGTGAGGTGTTCGCATGACTCTTCCATACGACCTGTTTCCGCTGCTCGCCGTGCTCGTGTCGTTCGTCGCGACGTTCTTCATCGTCGCGTCGTACCGCAACCCGAACGTCAGGGAGGGGTGGACCCTCCTCGCGGCCGTCGTGAAGTTCGGTCTCGTCGCGGCGATGCTGCCGGGCGTCCTCGCCGGCGAGGTGTACGAGACGAACATCGTCACGTTCCTGCCCGGGATCGAGTTCGCGCTGCGTGCGGACGCGCTCGGGATGCTGTTCGCGTTCCTCGCGAGCGGCCTCTGGATCGTCACCTCCTTTTATAGCATCGGCTACATGCGGGGGAACGACGAGATCAACCAGACCCGCTACTTCGCCGCCTTCGCCGTCTCGCTGTCGGCGACGATGGGGATCGCGTTCGCGGCCAACCTCGTGACGATCTTCGTCTTCTACGAGCTGTTGTCGATCGCGACGTACCCGCTCGTCGCCCACGACGAGGACGAGGAGGCCCGATCCGCGGGCCGGAAGTACCTCGTGTACACGATGTTCGGCGGCGGCGTGCTCGTGCTCGCCGGGACCGTCATGGTGTACTGGCTCGCGGGCACCGTCGCGTTCACCGCGGGCGGCATCCAGGAGCTCGCGAACGCCGACCCCGGCCTCGCGATGATCGCCTTCTTCCTGCTCGCGATCGGGTTCGGCGTGAAGGCCGGCCTCATGCCGCTTCACCAGTGGCTCCCGGTCGCGATGGTCGCGCCGACGCCCGTCTCGGGACTGTTACACGCCGTGGCCGTCGTGAAGTCCGGCGCGTTCGGCGTCTCCCGGGTCGTCCTCGACGTGTTCGGCCCGGAGCTCGTGTTCAACCTCTCGCTCCCGTGGGGCTTCTCCGCGGGGCTCGTGCTGTCGACGATCGCGGCGATCACGCTGACTGCGGCGAGTTTGATCGCGCTGCGGAAGGACCATCTGAAACAGCGGCTCGCCTACTCGACGGTGAGCCAGCTCAGCTACATCGTGCTCGGGCTCGGCCTGTTCGGCTGGTACGGGCTCGTCGGCGCGCTGTTGCACATCCCGGCACACGCGTTCATGAAGCTCACCCTGTTCTTCTGTGCGGGGTGTATCCACGTCGAGACGCACACCGACTACATCTCCGAGATGGCTGGGATCGGCAAGCGGATGCCGGTGGTGATGGGTGCCTTCACCGTCGCCGCCGCCGGGATGGCGGGCATCCCGCTGCTCGCCGGCTTCGTGAGCAAGTACTACATGCTCATCGGCGGGATCCAGATGGGCGCGGAGCTGACGCCCGTCGCCTACTACCTCGTCGGCGCGCTGCTGCTGTCGGGCGTGCTCAACGTCGCGTACTTCTGGCCGGTCGTCTACACCGCCTTCTTCGAGGCCGAGGACGACCACGACGCGAAGCCGCTCGTCGACTTCCGACTGGGCGGCGAACGGCGGTCGACGCTGGCGGCGACCGACGGCGGCCGCCCGTCCGATGACGAGGAGAGCGGCGCGACCGACGACGCGACTGACGAAGCGGACGGCGACGCGACCGACGACGCGCCGATCCCCGACGCCGAGGGGAGCGACGGCGCGGACGGGACCGACGGTCCGGACGGCGCGGGCGACGCGCGAACCGACGACGAGGGCGTCATCCGTCCCGACTTCGCCGCCAGCGGGCGCGACTTCTCGAAGCCCGCCGAACGGGTCGACACGGGCGATTACGCCGTCGATCAGCGGCCGTCCGACGCCGACGTCCCGTTCGGCGTCGGCCGGAGCGCGGACACCGACACGAGCGATGACCACGACGACACCCGCGACGCCCACGCGTCGCACGACGACGGGGCGCACGGTCAGGACGACCACGGCGACGGTGGCCACGGCGATCACGACGACGGCCACGGTGATCACGACGACGGCCACGGTGGCCACCACGGCGGTCCGCCGCCGGGCGGCTGGGAGCGGATCCGTGGACTCGACGCCCTACGCGGGCGCGAGTCGACGTGGTTCATGCTCGGGCCGATCCTCACGGCGATGACGCTCGCGGTCATGTTGGGCGTGATCCCCTACGAGATGGGCTTCCTGGAGCTGGTCGAGTTCATCGTCGACACGCGGCTCCCGGAGGAGGTGGCCCGTCCATGAGCGCGCTCGAGACGCTCGTGACGACCGTGCCGCCGTGGCTCGTGTTGACGCTCGCGGCCGCGCTCGTCGTCGTGCTGCCGCGGGCGCTCGGCCACGCCGCCGGCGCGCTCGCGACCGGGTTCGTGTTCCTCCAAGCGTACCTCGCACCCGACGGGACGCACCTGGCGACCGAGTTCCTCGGGTTCTCGGTGGTGCTGTTGAACGTCGACCAGTTCTCCGCGATGATGGGGCTGGTCGTCGGCTTCCTCGCGACGGCCGCGATGCTCTACGCGTACTCCAGCGAGGCCCCCTCGTGGATGACGGCGTTCGCGCTGCTGTACGTCGCCTCCACCGTGGGGACGATCTACGCCGGCGACTGGCTCACCGTCATCTTCTTCTGGGAGCTGATGGCGGTCACGAGCACGCTGCTGGTGTGGCAGTACGGCGGCGAGGCCGTACGCGCGGGGTACCGCTACGCGATCTTCCACGGCGTGGGCGGCACCGTCCTGCTCGGCGCGGTCGTCGTCCACTTCGCGACCGTCGAGAGCTTCCTGTTCTCGGCGACGACGGGGATCCACGCCTCCGCCGCGCTGCTCGCGGCGATCGGGATCGGCGTCAACTGCGGGTTCGTCTTCTTACACACGTGGATCCCGGACACCTACCCGCGCCCGCACATCGCGGCGTCGGTGTTCCTCTCGGTGTTCACGACGAAGACCGCCGTCTACGTGATGTACCGCGCGTTCCCGGAAGGGGGATGGTGGCTCGCGTACCTCGGCGGCTTCATGGCCGTCTACGGCGTCTTCTTCGCGCTGCTCCAGTACGACCCCCGTCGCCTGCTGTCGTATCACATCCAGGCGCAGGTCGGATACATGCTCGCGGGCATCGGGCTCGCGACGCTGGGCGGGGCGTGGGGCGAGTTCGCCGTCGCCGGCGGGTTCGCACACCTGTTCAACAACGTCCTCTACAAGAGCCTGCTGTTCATGGCCTGCGGGGTCGTGATCTACCGCACCGGATCGAACTACATCAAGGAGATGGGCGGGCTCTGGAAGGTGATGCCCGTCGCGTTCCTCGTGTACGTGATCGGCGCGGCGTCGATCACCGCGATGCCCGGCTTCAACGGGTACGTCTCGAAGGGGATGGTGCTCGACGCGACCGAGCAGGTGAACAACGTCCCGCTGCTGTTCGGCTACGACTTACTGTGGTGGCTCCTGATGGTCGGCGCGGTCGGCACGTTCATGTCGTTCATCAAGCTCGGCTACTACATCTTCTTCCACGGCGAGCCGTCGCGTGGCCACCGCGGGCTCGCCGACGCGAAGCCGCTCCAGATGGTCGGGATGGGACTGACCGCGGTCGCGTGTGTCGCGCTCGGCGTCCTCTGGACGACGCAGCTGGACGTCCTGCCGTTCACCGAGACGACGATGGAGCTCGCGAACCCCTACAGCTGGTACGCCGACCCGCTCCAGTTCGGCCACGTCGAGAAGGCGTTGGTCCTGATGACGGCCGGCTTCGTCGGGTTCTTCTCGCTGAAGCGGCCGCTGGGGTGGCTCGCACACCACGTGCGTGACGTGGACGCCCTCCTGAACCCGGCCGCGTTCTACGCCGGGCGCGGGGCGGTGTGGGGCGTCACCGAACTGTGGGCCGCCGTCGACCGGTTCACGATGGAGCTCGCCGGGCTCACGATGTGGTCGGCGATGCACCCGCGCGAGGCGCTCGCGAACGTCGGCGTCGACGTCGAGATCCGCACGGGTATCGGGCGAAGCGTCCTGTTCGTGACGCTCATCGCCGCCGCGGCGCTGTTCGCGCTCCTGCTGGGGTAGCAGGGCGAACGGAACCCCTCAGGGCGCGGTGAGAATTCGAAAGAGACGATAGAGCCGGGGATGGCGAGGAGTTGAGGGGAAGAGGCGTCAGCTCTCCGCCGGGACCGCCTGCTCCTCCGGGAGGTCGTACTTCTCGCGGAACTCGCCGATGAGCTGACCCATCTTCGCGTACCAGTCGTTGAGCATCCGCTGCATGTCGTCGGCGATCTCGTCCGGGTCGGTCGGGCGAAACACGTGGTAGTAGCCGCCCTGGTCGTAGTTGATCTGCTCCTTCTGGACGAAGCCGCTGGTGACCAGCCGCTGGACCGACCGGTACGCCGTCGAACGCTCGCGGTCGACCGCCTCCGCGATCTCGTCGACGGTCATCGGCTCCGTCCGGTCGGTGAGGAGGAGGAATATCTCCTTATCGAGGTTCTTCAGCCCGTGAATACACTCCAGGAGCCCCTCACACTCCATGTCCTGTTTGAGGTACTCGCTCATTGAGTCTGCCATCGTAGAGTGAGGTAGCCTCCCGACGAACAAAAGTGTTTGCAGGTTTCGTACAATACTCTCGTGCCGACCGTTGAAAGCCGGGAGGAGCGTGTTCGGGTGCGACCTCCGGGGCGGCTTCGGGTTCCGATGTCAGGCGTGGTAGCGGAGCAGCCGCAGGCCGATCAGTGAGACCAACACCGTCGACCCCTCGTGGCCGACGACGGCGACGGGCAAGGGGATCCCGGCGGTCAGGATCGCGACGATCATGATCGCGATGGCGGCGAACGCGATCGAGAGGTTGACGAACAGCGTCCGCCTCGTCGCACGGCTCAGTCCGAGCGCGTAGGGGATCTTCGAGATGTCGTCCGACATCAACACGATGTCCGCGGTCTCGAGCGCCACGTCGGTGCCGGCCCCACCCATGCCGATCCCGACGGTCGCGGTCGCGAGCGCGGGCGCGTCGTTGACGCCGTCGCCGACCATCGCGACGGTCCCGTACCGATCGCGCAGCTCCTCGATGGCCCCGACCTTCTCCTCCGGGAGCAGCTCGGCGTGCACCTCGTCGATCCCGACCTCCTCGGCGACGTGGTGAGCGACCCGCTCGTTGTCGCCCGTCAGCATGACGACCTGCTCGACGCCGAGCTCCCGCAGTCGAGCGACCATCTCGGCCGCGCCCGGCCGGACCGTGTCGGTGAATGCGAGCCACCCCAGCACGGACGCGCCGCCCTCGGACTCGCGGACGACGAGAACGCTCGTCTTCCCGTCACGCTCCAGGGCGTCGAGCGCGCGGAACCCCGCGTCGAGGCCGTCGATGGACCCGCCGTCCGATCCGACCGAGCCGTCCGAATCGTCCGAGCCGTCCGAATCATCCGAGCCGACCGAACCGGCGGCGAGCGCTGACTCGACGTAGCGCCGGTTCCCGATGTGAACCGTGTCGCCGTCGACGACGGCCCGGACGCCCTTGCCGACGGTCGCCTGGAAGCCGGTCGCGTCGGGGACGTCGAGCGAACGCTCCGCGGCCGCGTCGACCGTCGCCTGCGCGAGGTGGTGTTCCGACCGGGACTGAACGGCAGCCGACAGCGCCAGCAGGCCGTCGTCGTCGAGCGTCCGCCCGTCGTGGGTGACGCCCCCGCGGACGGCGACGTCTGTCAGCCGCGTGTCGCCCTCGGTGAGGGTCCCCGTCTTGTCGAACGCCACGGCGTTGACGGTCGCCGCCGTCTCGACGTGCTCGCCGCCCTTGAAGAGGACCCCCTCCCGCGCGCCCGCGGTGATGGCGGAGAGGACCGCCGCCGGCGTGGAGATGACGACCGCACAGGGCGAGGCGGCGACCATGAGCGTCATCGCGCGGTAGAACGTCGGGTCGAACTCGTGGCCCAAAAACAGCGGGACCGCGATCGCCACCCCCGTGAGCGCGAAGACGCCCAACACGTACGGCTGCTCGAGGCGGTCGATGAGCCGCTGTGTCGGGGCCTTCTCGCTTTGGGCCTCCTCGACCATGTGGATGAGCTTCGCGATCGTCGACTCGTGGGCCTCGCGGGTCACCCGGACCTCGAGGCTCCCGACCTCGTTTATCGTCCCGCCGTACACCTCGCTGTCGGGCTCCTTCGCGACCGGGACCGACTCGCCGGTGATCGACGACTGGTCGACCGTGCTCTCACCGACCGTCACCACGCCGTCGAGGGGGATCCGGTCGCCGGGGCGGACGACGAACACGTCGCCGACGACGACGTCCTCGACGGGGACCGTCACCTCCGTGCCGTCACGCAGCACGCGTGCCGAGTCCGGCCGCAGCTTCATCAGCGCCTTGATCGCGCGCCGCGACCGCCCGAACGCGTAGTGTTGGAGCACGTTCGACAGCGAGAAGAGGAACAGCAGCATCGCCCCCTCGAACGGCGCGCCGATGACGAGCGCGCCGGTCGCCGCCAGGATCATCAGCAGGTCGATGTCGACCGCGCCGTGTGTGAGCGTCTGGATCCCGGTCTTCAGCCCGTACCACCCGCCGAAGACGTACGCGACCGCGTAGGCCCCCCAGACGAGCGTCCGGGGGCCGCCGAGCCACCCGGCGATCAGCCCGACGAACATGCCGACGAACGTGAGCACGACGAAGACCGCCTCGCGCCGGAGCGTGGTGCGGTCGACCGCCTCCGTGTCCTCGGGTGCGTTTCCGAGGCTGCCGTCAGCGCCCGGACCGTCCTCTCTCTCGGAGGTATCGTCGTTCTCGGGAGGATCGCCGTCGCCGTCGACAGGCGGCAATCCATCGGTCGGATCGGACTGGCTGTCGAGTGCGCCGCCGTCGGCGACGGCGTCCGCGCCCGTTCGCGGAACGAGTCCCGACCGACGGACGACGCCGTCGATCGTGTCGGGCCGAACCGTTCGCTCGTCGTATCTCACGGTCGCGGTCCCGGCCCGCAGCGAGACGTCCGCCGTCTCGACGCCGTCGACGTCCCGGAGCCGCCGCTCGACCGCGCGCGATCGGGACCCGGCGCTCCGACTTCCGACGGGGCGGACGTGCAGCGTGAGCGTCGAGATCGACGACCCAGAGTCGTCGGTGTGGGGCTGGAGGGGTCCGTTATCGCCCCCGTCAGCGGACGGCGGCGGGTCCGATGGGGAGGTCATGGCATGTGTGGCACCGTTCGTCTCCGTGATGGTCACGAGCGCTTATAAGTGTCCACGCCCGGTCCCGACGACCGGGGCGGGGGAAGGCGGAGGGAAGCGGGAGGAGGGCGGTGAGAAGCGGAGGAGGCGAGACGAGGTGGGGCGGAGTGCAACCGGACGATCGGAGGCAGCGACAGCCGCCGAGCGCCGGTTTACGTCCCGGGAACGGGCGCGAGCGTCACGCCGTAGAACGCCGCGAGCGTGAGCAGCCCCATCGCGGCGGCGACGGCGAGCCAGCGGAACCGCGTCCGGTCCAGCAGCTCGCCGACGTCGCCGACCAGGACGGTCGTCGCCGGGAAGTCGCTCGTGCGGAGGATCGACAGCTCGAGCCCGAACAGCAGCACCGACGCCGTCGCCGACATCATACAGAACGGGCAGATCTCGCCGATCACGCCGAGCTGCAGGTAGACGAAGTACGCCGAGGCGAGCACCCCGGTCGCGGTGATCGGCGTCAGGATCTTGACGATCAGCGGGTGTCGCGTGTCGAACCACCAGAGCGACAACACGATCGTCGTGAGGTAGTAGAACGCTCCGAGCGTCGCGAGGGGGACGCCGAAGACGTACGCCCACGAGCTGGTGACGACCTGCAGGCTCCCGGAGAGCTCGGCCCCCGCCGGGATCTGCGGGATCGCCCAGAAGTGAATGCCGCTCAGGAACGCGCTGACTACCCACCCGAACACCGCGATGGCGGTGAACGCCCCGAACAGCGTCGAGACCCGCGGACTGTAGCTCCACTCGGCGTCGAACGCGTGTCGCGCCGAGCGACCGGTTTCCGAATGCTGTGTTTCCATACACGTTCGTGTCGGGGCCCTTTCCTCATAAGTATTGTGTTGTATGTACAATTCTAAGAACACAGCTCGACGACGGCCGGAGCCATCGATCACGTCGGCGTTTCCGGGAGAACGGGACGGGTGGGATGCCGGTGTGTGAGCGCCGCACAGCGGGAAGTACCCAAGGGCGGTCGTCGGAGCTACTGATAAATCATCCGTCGGTACGTCCCAAACCCCCGCTGAACGGCTCTTGAGAATCCTCGAAGAACGTTCGAGCGCTTATAAACGCGATCCGAAGAACGTTCCACCACTTATAAACACGATCCCGCGTCTCCACGAGCCACGCGACGACACGGACGCCCGCCCGGTAGCGGCGACGTCGACTGAAAAGGGACCACCGCCGCCCGTCGCGGCCGCTCCGTGAACGGCCCACGGCCCGATCGCTGTCGGTGCGTTATAAGCCGGAGAGGGTTTCACGTTCACGACCGGAATCGAAGGGCGGTATTGTACATAAAAAGCAAGCACGATGGGTCGAGGAAGACCAGTGATTCGAGGATGCGGGTTTCGCGTCCGCGGTCGCGCGTGTGCAGTCGTCCGCGCTCAGGTGCGCTCGTGCCGCCGCTCACGTTCACGCCACGGCTCGCTCACGTTCACGCTTACGCTGCGGCGGCGCTCACGTTCACGCCACGGCCGCGACGGCGTCGGCGACGGCGTCGTAGTCGGGCTCGACGCCGGAGCCCTCGGCGATCCAGCGGTAGCGGACGAGCCCGTCGGCGTCGACGACGAACACCGACCGCGTCGCGACCGTGTCGACGCCGTACCGTTCGAACTCGCCGACGACGTCGTACGCCTCGATCGCGCGGTGGTCCGGGTCGCCGACGAGCCCGAAGGGGAGGTCGTAGCGCTCGCGGTACGCCTGTAAGGCGTGCGGGAGGTCCGTGCTGACCCCGAAGACGACGCCGCCGACGTCCGCGAACCGCGAGAGGCTGTCGCGGAACGTGCAGAGCTCGTCGGTGCAGGTGTTCGAGAACGCCGCCGGGAAGAAGGCGAGGACGACGGGGCCGTCGCCGAGGTGGTCGGCGAGACGGAACGGTTCGATACCGTCGTGGGCCAGCGATGCGGTGAATCCGGGCGCGGGGTCGCCGACGTCAACCATACGTTCGGGTGTGGGCGTCGGGACATCACCGTTCCGGTAGCGGTACTCGTCGCCACGGAGGTCGTGTGCCACGTCAGCGACGGGCAGTGTGCGACGTATGGCCAACTAAGTCGTCCAAAAAGACTATAGTCGCCACAAGGTTACCACGGAGTAGAGATGGCAAGCGCGATACCACTGATCGGCGGCATTCCGGCGGGCCCCGAGCTCCTCATCATCCTACTCGTGTTGGTACTGCTGTTCGGCGCGAACAAGATCCCGAAGCTGGCGCGGTCGACCGGACAGGCGATGGGCGAGTTCAAGAAGGGCCGCGAGGAAGTCGAGGACGAACTGAAACAGATGCAAGACGGCGAGACCGAGGGGGAGCCGGCCGAGCCGGTCGACACGACCGATCTGGCCGACGAGGACGAAGAGGACGAGAACGTCGAGACCGAAACCGAGAAGAACGCCTGATCGACGCCGCGTCGATCCCCCGTTCGCTGCCGGACCACCCGCCGATACTGTTTTGACCACCCTCGTGGGCGCGTGGCCTAGCGGATAGGGCGAGAGGTTCCTAACCTCTCGATCGCGGGTTCGAATCCCGCCGCGCCCGTACAGCGAGCCACGCAGTGGCGAGCGGACCGGCACGGCGAGATTCGAATCACGCGAGACGAGCCCGCGAGTCTCGCAATCGGGTTCGAATCCCGCCGCGCCCGTGACGCGTCAGCGACATGCTCGCCAATAGCGACACGCTGGCGACACGTCCTTGAGACAGCAGTGGCCCGTCCGGCTCGCCGGACGGGCCACGTCGTCAGTCGTCGCGATCGCCCGCGTCGAGGCGACGGAACGACCGGTCCGCGAGCGCGACGGCGACGACCGCGATCGCGAGGGTGGCGAACGCCAGATCGAGTCCTGGCTCGTACAGCAGCGGCGGGTGGTAGCCGAACCCGTAGTCGACGACGACGTTCGACACGCCGAGCCCCAGCGCCAGCGCCAGCGCGCCCCGCGTCGTGCGCCCGAACGCCGGGAACAGCAGCGCGAGCCCGACGAACAGGAGATGCGTCCCGAGCACGCCCCAGTAGTAGATCCACGCGTCCGGGGCGGTGACGTACGCCTCGAACGCGAGGTTCAACGACACGAGCGGCCAGAGCCCGAACTGCACGAGCCAGACGAACGCCAGCGTGTGGAGGTACGCGAGCGGTCGGTTGACCGGCGCGTCGGCGACGTCACCGCCCGACCCGACGGTCGGGAGGAGCGTCACCAACGACAGCAACGCGAGCCCGACGGCGACCGCGGAGTCGGCGTAGAGGGGCCACAGCGCGACCGGCACCGTCGGCAGGGTCGCCACGTAGTAGTCGATCCCGACGAGGAGCATGAACGCCGTGAGCCCGAGCACGGCCCCGAGGCTCCGCGGAGTTCCCAACAGTTCCTCGGCGACGGCGTCGCGTACCCGCCGACGAACGGCCGGGTCCCGGAGACGCTGTGGCGATACCACGACGGGAATGCGCGCGGAGGGAACAAAAACCCCGACATCGAGGGCAGAATTATCAGATGACAGCATTTGCAAGAAACCTTTTTGAGTGGTGGACCAGTGGAGGGAGGCATGACTACCGAGGACTCCGGACCCGCACCCGCCGACGCGCGGGGTACGGACGGGCTACCGAAGTCCCGGAACCCGATCGTCGGACGCTACACGTGGCGGGAGTTCCTCCGCGAGCATGGGCACGAGGACGCCGCGGCGGCGCTGTACGCGCGGATCGACGAGGCCCCTGCCGTCCCGGCCGATGTGGTTCGGGCACACGTCGGCGAGGAGCACGCGGACGAGATCCGCGAGACCGCTGCTGGCGACGCCGAAGGCGACGGGATCGAGCTCCGTGACCGCGACGTCGTCGTTAGCGCCGCCGCGGTCGTTCCCGTGGCGGACACGGCCGACGGGGACGGGGCCGAAGAAGGCGAGGACGGGGCCGAAGAAGGCGAGGACACACTCGACGCCCCGACGAGCGGGTCGGTCGTCGTCGCGGGGCGGGACGTGGAGCTACAGCCGGCGCGGACGCCGACCGCGGACGACTGGACGCGCGCCGGACTCGATCCGGCGACGTTCCTCGGGTTCGATCCGGAGGGCCTCGGCGCCCGGCTGTGGGCGGCCGACGCGGTCGGCGACGCGCTCTGGGACCTGTGTCACGCGCGATACGACCTGTACGAGCTGCCGGTGCTCAAGGGATACTACACGTGGGATGACTACCGCGAGGAGTTCTTCCTCGACGAGGACGGGAACCCCCCGACCGACGAGGAGGACGAGCCGCTGGCGTTCACTCACGAGGACAAGACCGCCGCGCTCGGCTTCGACCCGGACGAGATCGACGACCGGCTCGCTGACGGCGCGGACGCGGCGCGAGCGATCGACGCGCTGGTCGACGAGCGGACCGTCGACGTCGACCCCGAGATCGACGAGGACGCGTTCTTCTCTACGGCCGAGGGGCACACGACCCTCGCGAACCGGTACGACCTCGAACGGGCGGTGCCGATGGCGAAGAAGACGCACTTCCGCGAGGTGGAGCGCTACTGGGTGAACGAGCCGTACGCGTTCGTGATCATCTTCCACTCGACGAAGGAGAACGAGCGGAAGTACTACGCGGTCCAGCCGTACCTCACGCGGATCGAACGCGACCTTCAGGAGTTCCTCACCGGGAAGCTCCGGACGTCGATCAAGTACGCTGACGAGTCGATCGCCGGCGGCGACGAGGCGTTTCGCGAGGGGGTCATCGCCGAGGAGACGCGCGCCCTGCTCGACCGCTACGACCTGTACGCCGACGAGGGCGAGCGAGGGCTCGCGAACGACGTCGTCGAACTCGTCCGCGGCGTCGAC
Organism: Halorubrum sp. JWXQ-INN 858; assembly: GCF_009806985.1. Lineage (GTDB taxonomy): Archaea > Halobacteriota > Halobacteria > Halobacteriales > Haloferacaceae > Halorubrum. Next base: position 225,001 of record NZ_WUAX01000008.1, read on the forward strand.
GCGCTGTCCGACCGGCTCGACGCCGAGCGGCTTGGGACAGGGCGGCTCGGCACGGGGCGGCTGAACGCGGTCACCGACCGGATCGGCGAGGAACGGATCGCGGCGGCGGTCGATCGGATCGCCGACATCGTCGGATACGCACCGGCGAGCGAGCCGACGGTGGGGCTGTCCGGGATCAGCGCGCGCCCGGAGCCCGCGGTGCTGGCGGAGGACGCGGAGACGCTCACGGAGTACCAGATCGAGAAGCTGCTGTACTACCTCAAACGCGACTTCATCGGCTACGAACGGATCGACCCGATCAAACACGACATCAACGTCGAGGACATCTCCTGTGACGGCTACGAGTCGCCGGTGTTCGTCTACCACTCCGAGTACGAACAGGTGATCTCGAACGTCTTCCACGGCACCGACGAGCTCGACGACTTCGTGGTGAAGCTCGCACAACGCTCCGGGAAGGGGATCTCGAAGCGGCGACCGCAGGTCGACGCGACGCTCCCGGACGGCTCCCGCGCCCAGCTCACGCTCGGCCGAGAGGTGTCCGACCACGGGACGAACTACACGATCCGGCAGTTCAACGACGTCCCGTTCACGCCGATCGACCTCATCAACTGGCGGACGTTCTCGCTCGACGAGATGGCGTTCCTCTGGCTCTGTATCGAGAACCACAAGAGCCTGATCTTCGCGGGCGGCACCGCCTCCGGGAAGACGACGAGCCTGAACGCCGTCTCGCTGTTCATCCCGTCGAACGCGAAGATCGTCTCGATCGAGGACACCCGCGAGGTCGAACTCCCCCAGCGCAACTGGATCGCCTCCGTCACCCGCCCGTCGTTCTCCGCGGACGACAAGGGCGACGTCGACGAGTTCGACCTGCTGGAGGCCGCGCTGCGCCAACGCCCCGACTACATCGTGATGGGCGAGATCCGCGGCGAGGAGGGACGGACCCTCTTCCAGGTGATGTCGACGGGCCACACCACCTACACGACGTTCCACGCCGACTCCGTCGGCGAGGTGCTCAAGCGGTTCACCACCGAGCCGATCAACGTCTCGAAGACGATGTTCACCGCGCTCGATCTCGTCTCCGTACAGACGTCAACGCGCGTGCAGGGGCGCAAGGTGCGCCGCAACAAGTCGTTGACCGAGATCAACCACTACGACGCCGAGAACGACGAGATCAACGTCCAGGACGTCTACCAGTGGCAGGCGGAGACCGACGAGTTCCTCCAGATGGGCGACTCGAACACGTTAGAGGAGATCATGTTCGACCGCGGCTGGGACCGTGCGACGCTCGACGCGGAGCTCCGAAAGCGGCGGGTGGTACTGGCGTATCTCATCGACAGGGGGCTCAACACGTACGCGCAGGTCGCGGCGACGTTCCAGGCGTTCATCAACGACCCCGACACGATCCTGACGCTGATGGCCAACGACGGGCTGGAGCGCTCGCTGGAGGACCTCCGCGAGATGGAGTCGGTCCTCATCGACGTCGACCGGGAGAAGGAGGCGCTGGTGCCGCGGCCCGACCCCGACGAGGAGGGGAAAGCGGAGGTCGCCCGGATCCTCGAGGAGGCCGAGGACCTGCTCGCGGAGTACCGCGGCGAGACGCCCGCCTCCGTTACCGACGCGCTCCTCGACGAGGTCCCCGCGGTCGACGTGGAGGCGAAGCCCGAGGACGACCACGAGACGCTGGCTCAAGCCGCCCGCGAGGCCGCCGCACTGGATGCGGCGGCGGGCGACGCCACAGCGACGGCCTCCGACGGCGCGTCCGGCGGCGTCGACGCTCCGGACAGCGCACCCGCTAACGCCGCCGAGGCAGGCGATTTCGGCGGCCCCGACGGCCCTGACGCTCCCGCCGCTCCCGATGGCTCCGCCGCTCCCGCCGCTCCCGATGGCTCCACCCCTCCCGACGACACCGACGACGCCGACGAACCGACCGGCGAGATCGACTTCGACGAGCCGTTCGACGAGGCGATAAACGTGATGGGGGGCGCGTCGAACGACGAGAGCGACCCATCGGGCACGTCACCCGGAACCAATGGTGACGGACTGGCTGGGAACGGAAGCAGCGTCGACGGAGGACTCGCCCCCGACGACGGAGAGGACGACGCCGAAGGCGATCCCGGCGACGATGCCGAAGACGATGCCGAAGACGATCCCGCTGACGGAGGCGACGACGTCGAAGAAAACCCCGATAACGGCGACGGTGACGGTGACGGTGACAGCGACGGCGACGGTGACAGCGATGGCGACGGCGACGGCGACGACGACCCGGAAACGGAGTTCGACGAGGGGGAGTGGGTCTTCGGCGATCGGGCGATCGAGGACGAGGGCGGGTGAGCCGATGACGAACGTCCGGACGAACGGACCCGTGACCCGAACGGGAGGGCGTCGATGAGCCTCGAGGACGGGCTCGGCGGTCGGTCGGTCGACGGGAACCTGCTCGGGGAGCTGTTCTACCCGGTGTTCCGGCTGCTGTTCGACCCCGACGGCGACTTCGTCGGCGACGTCGAGCGGAAGCTCGCAGAGGCGCGGATGCCGGACCCCGTCGAGATGTTCCTGTCGCGCTCGCTCGGGATCGGGCTGCTTGCCGGCGTGGCGCTGTGGATCGTCGGCACCCTGATCGGGTACGGCGTGTTCGTCCTCGGCGTGATCGATCCCGAGAGCCTCTCGCTGGGGGTCCCCGCGCCGAACCCGGCGACGGCGGCCCTGTTGCGGTCTCTCGTCGTCCCCGTCGCGGTGTTCATCAGCGGGCTCTTCTTCGGCTCGCTAGGCTTCTCGTTAGGGTTCGGGGGCCTGATCGCGGTCCCGTACTCCCGGGCGTCCACGCGGGAGCGCGAGATCAACATGCTGCTCGCCGACTCCGTCTCCTTCATGTACGCGCTGTCGGTCGGCGGCCTCAACCAGCTGGAGATCCTCCGCGCGATGGCGAACGCCGAGGACACCTACGGGGAGGTGTCAAAGGAGTTCCAGAGCATCATCAACGAGACGGAGTACTTCGGCACCGACTACCGGAACGCGATCCGCCAGCAGTCGATGGAGACGCCCTCCGAGGAGCTCTCACAGTTCCTCGCGGACATGCTGTCGATCGTCAACTCCGGTGGCGACATCGAGGGGTTCCTCGCCGACAAGAAGGAGAAACACCTCCGGACGTCGAAACAGGAGCAGGAGATGACCCTGGAGACGCTGGAGCTGTTCGGGGAGATGTACATGACGCTGTCGCTGTTCCCCCTGCTCCTCATCATCATCCTCGTCATCATGGGGATGATGGGCGAGTCCGACGACTTCCTGCTGTACGCCACGGTGTACGCGCTCATCCCCCTGACGGGGGTCGGCTTCCTCGTGTTGGTCTCGACGGTCAAACAGGACGAGCCGGGCGACGGCTACCTCGACCCGGAGGGCGGAAGCGCCCGCCTCGAGCAGTCGGGACGGGAGGGGCTCATCCACCTCGGGCTCGTCGAGGCGTTCGTCGGGGAGTTCCGCGTCTTCGACCGTGTCAAAGCGCGGGAGGGAACGTACAAGACGACACAGCTCCTCTCGGCCCCGCACCTGTTCTTGCGGGAGAACCCGGCCTACTCGCTGGCGATGACGGTGCCCGCGGCGCTGGTCCTCCTCGCCGTCGCGGTCAGGACCGGCAGCGCACCGCTGTCGCTCGACGGGTGGGTGTCACGCCCCGTCTGGGCGACGTTCATCTGGGTGTACGTCCCCCTCTACGTCACGCTACTCCCGCTCGCGGTGTTTCACGAGTGGAACGAGCGGTCGCGACGCGCCATCACCGGAAAACTCTCGGAGAACCTCCGGAAGCTCTCGTCGGCGAACGACACGGGACAGACGCTGTTGGAGTCGTTACAGACCGTCTCGGACACCTCCTCGGGGAAGCTCGCCGAGGAGTTCGACGTCATGCACGCGAAGGTGAACTACGGGATGAGCCTGCGGGCGGCGATGGTCGAGTTCAACAACAAGTACCGGGTGCCGCGGCTCGCCCGAACGGTGAAGCTCGTCTCGAAGGCACAGGAGGCGTCCTCGCAGATCACGGACGTGCTGACGACGGCGGCACAGGCGTCGGAGAACCAGGACGACATCGAGCGCGAGCGTCGTTCCCGCACGATGATGCAGGTAGCGATCATCATCATGACGTACGTCACGCTGCTCGGCGTGATGGCGATCCTCCAGACGCAGTTCATCGACGTGATGGCGGACCTGGTCGACCAGGGCGGGAACGGCGCGGCCGACGGTGCGGACGGGATGGACTTCGGCGGCGGCGTCGACCCCGCCGTGCTGTCGTTGCTGTTCTTCCACGCCGTCACGATCCAGGCGATCCTCTCGGGGTTCATCGCGGGATACCTCCGGAACGCCGACATCGTCTCCGGCGTCAAGTTCGCCGTGAGCCTCATGACGCTCTCGCTGGGGGTGTGGGTGTTCGTCGGATGACGCCCGGATCGCCTCCCGCGTTCCCGTCGGATCACCGCGCGCAGACACCGATAGACTTCGGCGTCGGCGCGGGCGTGTTCCTGATCACCCTCGCGTTCGTCATCGCGTTCGTGCCGACCCTGTTCGACCCGTTCGCGGCCGCCGAGAGCACGTCGCCGATCGTGAGCGACCGCGTCGCCGCCGGCTTCGCCGGCGACCTGCTCGCGGCGTCGACGAGCGAGCCGGGCGTCCTCTCGCCGGCGTGTACCGTCGCCTACTTCACGGCGGACGGGTCGCTCACGGAGCAGGCCGATTGCGGGTTCGATGCCAGCGAGGACCCGGACGAGCTGTTCGGGGTCGACCGCGAGGTACAGGTCGTCATCCACGAGCTCGATGAACGGTCACCGCGAAACAACCCGCTCGACCTCGAAACGGTCGAAACGCGCCACGGCACCTTCGAGGACGTCGTGTTCTCCCGATCGAGCGAGGATCCCGACGCGCCGGACCCCGACGACGTCACCGTCTCCGGCCGGGTCGTCTCGCTCGACGGCGACCAGTACCGACTGACCGTGAGGGTGTGGTGAGATGACGCCGTTCCACGCCCGCCGATCGGACGACCGCGCGCAGGCACACACCCTGGAGGCGTTCGTGGCGGCGATCCTCCTCGTCGCCGGGCTCACGTTCGCGCTGCAGGCGACCGCGGTGACGCCGCTGTCGGCGAGCACGTCGAACCAGCACATCGAGAACCAACAGCGTGCGGTCGCGACCGACCTCCTGGAGACGAGCGCGGCGAACGGCGACCTCCACGAGGCCGTGCTGTACTGGGACCCGGTTGACGGGCGGTTCGCCGGCGTCCCCGAGGGGTTCGACGAGCACGTCCACGGCGGGCCGCCGAACGCCTTCGGCGAGGCGCTCGACCGGACGTTCCTCGATCGACGGATCGCGTTCAACGTCTACGTCGACGCCCACCCGTCGACGTCGTCGCGGGGGGAGCCGATGGTCAACATGGGCCGGCCGAGCGACAACGCGGTGTCGGCGACGCGGACGGTGTCCGTGACCGACGACACGACCCTGACGGCACCGGGCTTCGAGGGAACGACGCTCGCGGACGTCGCGCCGGATCCGGACGGCGGGACGGCCGGGCCGGAGTTCTACGCGCCGGACGTCGACGACGGGCCGACGTACAACACCTTGGAGGTGCGAATCGTCGTATGGCGGATGTGAGCATTGGTCCCCCGGACGGGGACCGCTTCCGCGACGCCGACCGGGGACAGCTGCTGCTCGTTGCGGGGCTCGTCGTCGCGGTGTCGCTCGTCGTGTTGGTCGTCCTCCTGAACGCGACGATCTACACGGAGAACGTCGCGACGCGGGGCGTCGAGGCCGCCGACGGGGAGGCGCTGGAGGTCCGAGCCACCGGCGTCGAGGGCGTCGGCGGCCTCGTCGACGCGACGAACCGGGCAAAGCCGGGGACACACGGGGAGGCGGCGGGGACGGTCGAGGACGGGATCGAGGATCTCGACGAGCGGATCGCGGCGCGGTACGCCAAACGCGGTGGCGTGACACGGCTCGAGACCGATCCCGTGGGAACGACCGACGGCTGGTACCTCGATGCGAGCACGGACGACTGGATGGACGCAGGGGAGGAGGAGACGGAGGAAGGGGGAGAAGAAGAGGAGGCGGAGGAGACGGAGGAGGAAACCAGCGAGGAAGAGGAAACCAGCGAGGAGGAAGGAGGGGCGGAGACGGCCGCCGACGGGTACGCGTTCGCGACGGACGTGGAGCGTACCCGGGGATTCACCGTCACCGCGGACCTCGACTCCGAGACGGCGGCGCTCGCCGTGACCGACGCCGCCGGCGCGCGCGAGGAGGCGTTCGGCGTGGTGCTCGAGGATTCCGACCCCGAGGGAACGATGGCGCGCCACGAGGTCTACCTGTTCCGCCCCGACGACGGGAGCGACGACGTCGCCGTCGCGGTCGGCTCCGACGGGGGCCCCCTCGAGGTCCGCTGTCGGATCGCGGCCGGGACGGCGGGCCCGGACCCCGCGGCGGCCGTCGAGGTCGACCTGACCGGCGAACGGGTGACCGTCCGCGACGGTGACGGGCGAGCGATCGGGACGGCGCGTTGTCCGGGGCTCTGGCCCGCGGCCCTCGTTCCGACGACCGGCCCGGACGACGCGGACGGGCCGTACGACGTCCGGTTCGTCAACGGCGACGCCGCCGACGGCACCGCGACCGCGACGGCCAGGACCGCGTCGGCGACGTGGTACGACGAGGCCGACCACGCCACGCCGGGCGTGTACGACGCCACGGTCGACCTCCGGTACCGCACCGCCGACCTCGGGTTCGAGACGACGGTCCGGGTCGCCCCGGGTGAGCCCGATGCGTGAGCGGGACGGCGGCGACACGCGCGGTGGTACCGTCCGCGTCGACGACCGCGCCGTCAGCGTCACGGTCGGCTACGTCCTCACGCTCGCCATCGGCGCGGTGCTGCTCGCGGGGATCACGATCGGCATCGGCGGGGTGTTGGAGGGGCAGACGGACCGTGCGGTCCGGGGTGACCTTTCGGTCACCGGCCAGCAGGTCGTCGCGAACCTCGAGAGCGCGGACCGCCTCGCCCGCGCCGCGGAGGCCGGCCCGTCGGACCCGGACTTCACCGGTGACGGGACCGCGAGCGTCGCGGTCCACGTCGACCTCCCGAGACGGGTCGCCGGGTCGGCGTACACCGTCGAGGTGGACGGTGAGGCGGTCCGGCTGCGGACGGAGGCCCCGGACGTGACCGTGACGGTCCCGCACGCGGTCGGCGAGGTCGACGTCGCCGAATCGTCCGTCCGGGGCGGCCCGCTCCGGATCGAGTACGTCGCCGACGGTTCCGTGCCGGGGAACGGGACGCTCGAGGTGTCGGAACGATGAGTCGGGACGGCGGCGGCGTCCCGGCGTCGCGTCGGGACGCTGGTGCGCCCGGGAGAGCGGGTTCGGACGCGCGGGCCGTCAGCGACGTGGTCGGTTACGTGCTCGTCTTCGCGATCGTCACCGCGACGATCGGGACGGTGTTCGCGGTCGGGATGGTCGGCTTGGAGGAGCGGCAGTCGGTCGAGCGCGTCCAGAACGTCGAGCGGGCGTTCGACGTCCTCGACGACAACCTCCGTGACCTCCAGCGCTACGAGGACCCGAGCCGCGCGACGGAGATCCGTCTCGGCGGCGGGACGCTGTCGCTCGCGGACGAGACGACGGTGACGGTGGGCCAGGTCGGCGCGGACGGGGAGTGGGAGACGGACGCGGACGGCTCGGAGCTCGCGGTCGAACGACGGATCCACGCCGTCACGTACACGAGCGGCGACACCGAGATCGCCTACGAGATGGGCGCGTGGTTCCGGACCGACGGCGAGACGGCCCGGATGCGGTCGTCGCCGCGGTTCGTCGCGGCGGACGGCCGGACGACCCTCCCGATCGTCCGCACGCGTCCCGACGGGGATCGGACGGCGACGAGCGGCGACGGAACCGTGCAGGTGTCGGCAACTGCCGGACCGTCACCGCGGTACGCCTATCCCGCGTCGGGGACGGATCCCGAGGCGGTTCAGGTCCGGATCGAGTCCCCGCGGGCTGAGGCGTGGGCGCGGTACCTCGAGGACACCGACGGGTTCGTCGACGTCGACGTCGCGGACGGCGAGGTGGTCGCGACCGTCGAGGAGGACGAGACGGTGTACGTCCGCGTGATCGCGATCGACGTCGCGATCAGGCGCTGAGGTGCCGGATTTTCGCCGATCAGCCAATCAGTTAGCCAAGCAGCCAATCAGCCAATCAGTCAGTCAGTCAGTCGAACCCGACTTCGACGACGTTCTCGCTCACGTGGAGATAGGTGATCGGGTTCTGTCCGGGACCGCCGGTGATGGTGAGTTGGAAGTCGGCGAGCTCGGGGTCGTGTTGGACGTCGGCGGCCCCCCCGAGGTCGACCCCGCCGAAGACGAACGCGCCGCGGAGCGTCGGGTTCCCGCTGACCTCGAGGAAGGCGTTCGGCGCGTAGATGATCGCGTCGATCTCGGCGTTCCCGATCCCGTTCGTGTTCTCCGCGACGCCGCCGTTCACGTAGAACTGGGTCCGTTTGGCGTCGGTCGAGGTCGCGGTCGTTCCGATCCTGGGGTTGTTCAGCTCGAGGTCGCCGTCGATGTAGTAGCGCACCTCGTTATCCGTTTCGTCGGTTATCTGAAGGTTATGACCGCCGATGTCGAACGTGCCGTCGATCGCGACGACGACGTCCCCGTCGGTCGTGTCGAAGTCGACGTCACCGTCCAGCGTGACGTCGCCGTCCGCGTAGTAGGTACCGGCGGAACACGTCCCGCCGTCGAAGCAGTTCGAAACGTCGCCGTCACCGTCGGACTGCGCGATCGAGAGCTGGTTGGCGATCACCGTCGACGGGGACGGGTGTGACTGTCCGGTCTCGTAGTCGTCCTCGTGTAACGGGTCCTGGCCGCGGTAGTCGTACCCGCCGCCCCCGATCGAGAGCGGCTTGTCGACGGCCACCTCCTCGGGAACGACGAGGCGAGCGGTCACCGTCCGCGCGTCGTCGTCCTTGGTCACGTCGCCCTCGGCGCGCTGGCTGAAGAAGTCGTACCAGCCCTCGTAGTAGTCGCTCCGGACCTCGACGACGACGGTGCCGTCCTGCAGCGGGTTGTCGCCCGGGTCGAACACCGACGCCCCGACCTGCTTCTGTCGGACGGTCCCGCGTGCGGCGGGGGCCGAGCCGTCGCCCTCCAACCGCACGATCGGGAACGTGAGCGTGTCGCCGCGGTAGTGGTACTCCGGCGGGGAGACCATCCGGCCGCGGTCGCCGTCGGCCGTCCAGACGCCGCCGCCCTGCATGGCGACGGTCCGTCGATCGCCCTCGTACACGAGCGTCCCGAACGAGTCGTCGAAGACCGGGTCGACCTCGCCGCCCCGTTCGATCCACACCCGGACGTGGCCGGCGTCCTCCTCGAGCCGGAGGTCGCCGCCGTCGACCGAGCCGAGGTCGAATCGCTTGGTGTCCGTCTCGCCGAGCGCGACGAGGCTCGTCTGGGAGCTGAGTTGCGAGAGCGCGTTCTCGGCACCCGACGAACGCGCGTCGTCGGTGACCGCGCCGAGCGCGGCGCTACCGGCCACCACCGTCACCGTCACCGCGGCGATCGTGACCGCGAGCAGGAGCACCACGCCGACGGGGCTCGACACCGCGCGGTCCCCGTCGGTCGTCGACCCCCTATCCATGGTCGGGAGAGGCTCGCCGAGGGCATAACTCTCCCGGGTTTTATAAGCTAACTATCGGTCCTGAGAACGCGACCGGGGAAGGACCGCGTCGTCGCGCGCTTGCGCCGGTCGCCATCTTCAAACCCCCGCCCCGACTGTGCACCGGTATGGAAGCCGAGCGTGAGGTACTCGACGTGTTGGCGCGGAACGCTCGCGAGGACGTCGCCGACATCGCGGCACAGACCGGTCTGGACGCCGACGAGGTCGAGGCCGCGATCGCGGCGCTGGAGGCCGACGGCGTCGTTCACGGCTACCAGGCGGTCGTCGACTGGGACTCGGTCGACGAGGGGAAGATCCGCGCGCTCGTCGAGATCAACGTCGCGCTGGACCGCGAGACGGGCTACGACCAGGTCGCCGACCGGATCGCGAAGTTCCCCGCGGTCGACGCCCTCCACCTCGTCTCCGGCGACTACGACTTCGCCGTGGAGGTGCTCGGGGAGACGATGCAGGACGTCTCGCGGTTCATCTCCGAGCAGGTCGCCCCGATGCCCGAGGTCACCCAGACGGTGACCCACTACATCATGGAGACGTACAAGGACGGGGGGATCCGGTTCGAGGACGGCGACGACGACGACCGGCTCTCGGTCTCGCCATGAGGCTGTCCGAGCGCGCGACCGACCTCCCCGAGTCCGGGATCCGGAAGTTCTTCGAGCTCGCGGAGGCGCGCGACGACGTCATCTCGCTCGGGGTCGGCGAGCCCGACTTCTCCGCGCCGTGGGCCGCGCGGACCGCCGCCATCGATTCGCTGGAGCGGGGGAAGACCTCCTACACCTCGAACCGCGGGATGGAGCCGCTCCGGGAGGCGATCGCCGACCATCACGAGCGGTACGACCAGCCGTACGACCCGGCCGAGGAGGTGCTCGTGACGACGGGCGCGAGCGAGGCCGTCGACCTGGCGTTCCGCGCGCTGGTCGACCCCGGCGACGTCGTCGCCGTCCACGAGCCCACGTACATCTCGTACGCGCCGGGGATCGAGCTCGCGGGCGGCGAGCCCCTGCCGGTGCCGACCCACGCCGCGGACGACTTCGCGCTCACGCGCGAGGGGCTCGCGGCGGCGGGCGCGGACGCGGCCGACGTGCTCGTGCTGTGCTACCCGAACAACCCCACGGGCGCGACGATGACCGACGAGGAGCTCGCCGAGGTGGCGGCGTTCTGCCGCGAGCACGACCTCCGGGTGATCGCCGACGAGATCTACGCCGCGCTCACCTACGGCGGCGACCACGCGTCGATCGCGACGCAGCCGGGGATGCGCGAGCGGACCGTCGTCATCAACGGCTTCTCGAAGGCGTACGCGATGACCGGGCTCCGGCTCGGCTACGCGCTCGGCCCGGCCGACGCGGTCGACGCGATGAACCGGATCCACCAGTACACGATGCTGTCCGCCCCGACGACGGCCCAGTACGCCGCGTTGGAGGCGCTCGAACGCTGTGACGACGAAGTCCGGGAGATGGTCGGCGAGTACAACCGCCGTCGCCGGCTCGTCGTCTCGCGATTCAACGCGATGGGGCTCGACACGTTCGAGCCGACCGGCGCGTTCTACGCGTTCCCTCGCTGTGGCGGCGACGACGAGGCGTTCGCCGAGGCGCTCCTCGAAGAGCAGGGCGTCGCGGTCGTCCCGGGCTCCGTCTTCGGCGCGGGCGGCGAAGGGCACCTCCGCGTCTCCTACGCCACGTCCATGCGCGAACTGAAGGCAGCGACCGATCGGATCGCCGATTTCGTGGCGAACCGGTAGGGAGGCCGGACGGCCGTCGCGGAACGGTCAGCCCGCGGACCGGTCGGCCCGTGGAACGGTCCGGCTTCGCTCTCGCGTTCCGGGCCCACACGCTGGCGGGTTCTGGAACGTTCAACTCTCCGTGAATTCCCTCGCGTTTGGGAACGACTAACACGTGACTCGGGTACCGTTCGGTATGGAGTTCCAGCTCTCCGACGAACAACGGCAGCTTCGGGAGGAGGTTCGCCGGTTCGCCGACGAGGAGATCCGGCCGGTCGCAAGCGAGTACGACGTCGCCGAGGCGTACCCACACGAGGTGATGGAGGCGGCCGCGGAGATGGGGCTGTTGGCCCCGCACGTGCCGGTCGAGTACGGCGGCGTCGGCTACAGCGCCCTGGAGAACGCGATCCTCACCGAGGAGCTGTTCGCGGCCGACCCGGGGATCGGCCTGTGTGTGTCCAGCGCCGGCTTCGGCGCGGAGGCGATCATGGAGTTCGGCACCGACGAGCAGAAGGAGGCGATCCTCCCCGCGGTCACCGACGGCGACGCCGTCATGGGGTCCGCGATCAGCGAGCCCCAGGCGGGATCCGACGTCACCTCGGTGGCGACCCGCGCGGAGAAGGACGGCGACGAGTGGGTCATCAACGGATCGAAGATGTGGATCACGAACGGGACGGTCGCGGACTACTTCGTCGTCGTCTGCGAGACGGATCCCGAGATAGAGGACCGGTACTCGGGCTACTCACAGGTCCTCGTCGAGGCGGACCGCGACGGGCTGACCCGCGAGAAGATCACCGGCAAGCTCGGGATCCGCGCGAGCGACACCGCCGAGCTGGTGTTCGACGACGTGCGCGTCCCCGAGGAGAACCTGATCGGCCAGCGCGGGATGGGCTTTCTCCAGTTGATGCAGTTCTTCGACGAGACGCGCACCGCGGTGGCGGCACAGGGGGTTGGCATCGCGCGGGGTGCGGCCGAGCGCGCCCTCGACTACGCGGAGGAGCGCGAGCAGTTCGGCCGCCCGATCAGCGACTTCCAGGCGATCAAACACAAGCTCGCGGAGATGTACACGGACACGGAGGCCGCCCGGTGGCTCACCTACCGCTCCGCGTGGGCGGTCGACAACGAGTCGAGCGAGCTGACGGCGCTGGCGTCGATGGCCAAGGAGTTCGCCTCGCGAGTCGCCGTCGACGTCGCCGACGAGGCCGTCCAGGTCCACGGCGGGGCCGGCTTCGTCAACGACCACGACGTCGAGCGGTTCTACCGCGACGCGAAGATCACCCAGATCTACGAGGGGACGACTGAGATCCAGAAGAACATCATCGCCCGCGAGCTGCTCGGAGAGGGCTTTTAAGCGTCGACACCGCCGGCCGTCCGTCGAACCCCACGCCCTCGCCACCTTATACGTGAGTCGGCGCGCGCGATCCCGCCGGCGACCGAACGGGAGCCGGCGAGCGCGCGAAGTCGTCGGACTCCGTCCGATTGCTCGAAAATCTCCGATTATCGATTGAAAATATAGCATAATTATATACAACCCTAGCACGTCTATAGCGATATGGGCGAAAGGATGCAAGTCAACTTTCGAGTTGATGAAGAGCAGAAAGATGATTGGGAGAGATACATCGATCAGACGGGGAAATACAGTAGTCTCACGGGGTTGATTCGGACTGCTGTAGAAAAAGAGATCAACGACGATCAAACAGCAACCCCTACTGAATCACCTGCGATTTCAGCCGATCTCCAAGATCTACAAGACGACATCGATCGTATTCAGAAAGACGTTCGATGGCTTCGAGATCAGCGTCAACAGAGAGTGGACATTTCCGAACTTGCTCAGGAAGTGTACGATCATCTGGAGCCATTACCTAAACCAACAGCCGAGAACGAGGTTCCCAGTTCAGCAGAAATGGATCCCAAAGAGTACCGTCGTAAGGAGGCGGCCAGAACAGTGATCCTTCCTTCCGATAGTGGTAAAGCAGATGACTCTCGGATAAACTGGCAAACACCAGGACGAATAGCAGATCGAATTGATTCGACCGAATCGTATGTTCAAGACGCAATCGAGCATCTTCAGGATCAACTTCTGCCAATTGTTGAGGTAGAGGTGGATGGTCGATCTCACTTCTTCAAGGAGGAATGAGATGCACGAGAAAATGATTTCCTTTGTCGAGATCCTCCGGGGGATGGACAAAGCCTCTAGCACCGTCGATGAGTATGAGAAAGGTCTAAAACTCTATTCCTCATGGCTTGAGTCCCAAGATCTGGAACCAGCGGACGTGACAACTCGTGAGCTTCAACGGTATCTTGGTTGGCTCAAAGCTGAGAAGGGATATGCTCCTAAAACGATCCGACTGAAGTTTGTTGCTGTGAATCAGTTCCACCAAGACCTCGCCAGTACAGGTGATGGTGAGACGAATCCTGCTGAGGATGTCACCGTCACAGATTATGCTCCAAAACGAACTCGAAAAGAGGAATCAAGCAAGGAACGAAGACACTGGTTGAGCAAGGAAGACGTTGAGAAGCTAGTAAAGAACGTACCGAGTCCTCAGGTACGAAACCGCCTCATCGTTCTCTTTCAGTATTTCACAGGACTCCGGCGACAGGAGGTCTGCGATGTAAAAATCTCGGATCTCGATCGTGAGCAGCGCAAGGCACAGGTGAGAGGGAAGAATGGGAAAGTTCACACAGCAAAGTGGCAGCCGAAGCTCGACGGATTACTAACGGCTTGGCTGGATATGGGCCACAGAGATGCTTCCCCATACGCGCGTGAGAGTGATTTCCTCTTTGTCACTGAATCAGGCCCCCAATTGAGTGGAAGTCATCTCAATAATATTGTAAAACAGGCAGCAGAGAACGCAGGTATCCAAGAGGTTGTATACGTAAATGCGGGGGGATCCAATCAGTACAAGATCACTTCACACACGCTCCGTCACTCATTCGCTATGCATTGGTTAGAGAACGGAGGTTCACTCGAAGGACTCTCAAAAAACTTAGCACACTCTTCGGTCACTACTACGGAGATCTACGGGGAAATCCTCGAAGAACGCGCGAGCGAGGAATACGAACAATTCGCACCGGATGTCAATTTCTCATTCTGACTACATTTGGTATTTTTTGTAGTCATTATCCGCAATGAAATCCATCGCACCGAGCCACCAGTTCCAACTCTCCTTGAGTGGTCGATCCGCAGATCCCAGCTTTTCGGCTAAAAATGTCGCAGTCAACTCGTTATTAGAATCTTCCTCGAATTGTCCCGACTGATGTAACCGCATCGCCTGGGTGACTACTCTATCCAGAACGGCAGGATCGGGATTGAATCTCTTTTTCAAGTCATCCCGGAGTTCCTCTTCATTCATTTCTGGACCTCTTCGCTACTCCCTGCCGAGAATCGTTGTTCTCGTATTCTATCATCGGTATCAGCATGGAGCACATTCGGAGCAGCCTTAGTACTTGCTCTAACACACACTGTGTAACGCACTTTTTCAAAAGAACGTGTTAAAGTTGTAACATCTGTATAAGGATCGCTGGAAGGTACGAATCGATGAGCAGATGCCTGATGGAGAGCAAAGTGGGCCATTTGAAGAGCAACAATCAGATGAAGATATTCTAGCGTTTGTGCGAGAGAACGAGGTTGTAACAACAAGAGAGGTAGCGGATCACTTTGATTACCACCTTCAAACCGCTCGAAGGCGATTGAAATCGCTTGAGCGAGAAGAGGAAATCAATATGAAGGATGTCGGGAAGCGGTTCGTGTGGTGGGTCCCAAGGGATAGACTATAGGAACGTCACCCGCTTCGTTAGAAAGCCGCCTAGCGCCGTCTGTCCCGCCGTCTATATTCGTCAACGTGGTTGGAAGGTTCAATAGAATTGTCGCACAGCGGCCACACACGACGGCAGAAAGTCGGGGGGTGATTTCTACCCTCCTCTTATATACCCTGTACCTCGTGCTCAGGTGCGAGCCTATGTCACGTGGTCCTTTTGGCGGTCCTCGGCCGATGTTATCGATCGACTGTCTTCTGACGGTTAAAGAGTACACCGCAGTACCTTCTCCCACGATCTCGGGAGGGATGTCTGCGGATCGAACCGACGAGTTCCGACGAGCTGTAGAGGATCATCTTCCGGTTGATGCGTTTACCTTTGATCCGCACCCAATACAGCCGGATTTCTTTGGTGACGTGATGAGGGCGGAACTCGATACAGATCGGCTCCCACTGAATCAGTACCTGAAGTTTGTAGATGGTTATGCTCGACTATTGGGAGTCGAGGATCGGCGGATCATTAACACAGGAATAGATGCTCGAACGACAATCGAGAACCGTGTTCCTCGGCCGTTGGCTGATACTGATGTGCTAGTTGCTATTCTCATTGAGATGGGATATTCTGGAGAAATAATATCCGAGCAACAGCTCAACTCAATTGAAGAATCGTTATCTTGGGTAGCTGATCTGGTTGCGCAAGAAGACAGGATCCAGATCCAACATCACGGTGGTCCGAATGATTTAGTTAATGAACAGATATTAGGCCTTATTAATGCTATATCAAAGATTCTCACAGAGACTGATGATGTGATCATTAGTTGTAGTACCGCTGAAAACGTCTAAGCGATTCAAAACTCAGTCATCACCGAATAGATTCCGCAGTACCCCAATTGCGGTATCTCGAATAATACGACTTTCTTCTTCTTCTTTGTCCTCTACCTCTTCCTCATCGACGGAGTAATTAAACCCAAACCTACCGCTATCTAGCAACTCCTGAATATTTCCTTCAGTATCGCGTGCTCTGACGAAGCTTAAAAATGATAGAGCTACAAATCCTTTTATCATATCTACCTTCTTCAAATTATTATTTTTGTGGCCGACACTGAATATCGAATTATCTGCCTCTATTCCGGTCTCTTCTACCATTTCTACAATATCATCATCTGGCCAAGATGGGTTTGGCTCATGATCTCCAATTTCATCGAGTTTTACTTTTCTGACCTTCTCTCTATTTTTGTAGAACCATCTCATTTGTTCCAAATCAAATTCGTCATAGCGATCGTATTCATATCCTGTGTCAAAGTTTCTAAACATATGGTTTAGCGCATCGACATCAGAGACGCCCCTGCGGGAAGCAAATGCGTAATTGCCGTTATCTAATAGTAGGAAGCGCATTGAACGAGCGATAAATTGCTTTGCCTCTATTATGTCATCCTCATCATCAAATACGGAGACATCTCTCGGAACTTCTTTGACAAATCTAAAGTATACATAATCATCACCCACTCTAACATCTCTAGCACTTTTCCGGTTTCCAGACTCACCGACTGTTCCTAAATCTTCTAACTCTTGAGCTATTAGTTCCAGCTGAGGAAGAGATCGATCCGTAGCATCGACCTGACCGAACCGAAATCTTACGCGCGACATAGTGGTCAATTAGATAGACAGTTTAAAATTCTATCCCTACATAGATGTTAAAAGGATGGTGGATAGTACTTATGAGAAAGATCTGGTTCTGGCGGCTTCGATAACTATACTTGTTGGAGCCCTCTCCCATCTGGATTTATTAACAATAACGCCTATCTCACCTGCGTTAGCTGCGGGTATTTTCACTGTCATTGTAGGCACAATGGGAACATTGTTTTCGATAATATCACTATACGGTGAGGTTATTGCTGCCGCAAAAGAGAAGAGCGAAACAGGTGGGGCTGAATCTCAAGGTGATAACGAAGGATCAGCGAGTGAAGACGCAACCGAGAACAAGAAAAACTTCTTGCGGCATCTAAAAAGAACCTTCTCAGTGCCTGTAAAAATAGCCGTATCTGGATTTATAATCGCAGTTTTATCGAATATTTATAAAGTTAACATCCCTACTGATGTTTCTGTTCTGTTTACGATCAATGAATGGTTCTCACTCATGATGACCTTCTTGTTGATGTATGCTATCCTTTCATTTTGGGAGGCCTTTTCCTTCGTACTCCGGACTGTGCTTCTAATGGAATCGAGCAGCGAGTAGCAATCCGTAGAACTGGAGACAGTATGATGATAATTTACTACTCTAATAGTAAGTTTAATACTGGTACAACTCTTGTGGGGAACGATGTCAACCGCATGCTATGTCCGGGTTTCCACTGAGGAGCAGAACCTAGAGAGACAACTTCAGAGTGTTCAATCATATTCGGAGGATAAACTGGATACAGTGCTTAGTGATCTCCAAATATTCCGAGACAAATCAACTGGTACAGATACTTCTCGTTCAGGATACCGTGATATGATGGAAACACTGGAAAAGGAGGATATTGAGCACATTGTAGTCCATGAAATATCTAGGCTAGCACGTTCACTCCAAGACCTCGAACGAACCGTTTCAAGAATCACTGATAATGGGGCAGCGATCCATTTCGTTCGAGATGGTCTTTCCTTTGGGGATGAAAAGGAACGACCGATGCATCGTCTCCAGATGCAGATGCTCGGAGCTTTCGCTGAGTGGCAGGCTCGAGTGAAGCAAATGAATACGAAGGAAGGAATCGCAGCTCGACAAGACGAGGATGACTACCACCATGGTAGACCTCCGCTGGGATTTGAGAAGGATGGTGGGCGGTTGATTGAAGGATCGAACTACGACCGAGTCTGTGCTGTGCTAGATATGGTACAGAAGGAAGATCTGTCAAAGCGGAAAGCAGCCATGAAATTGGATACCTCTAGAACAACTGTTACGCGTGCTCTAGAGCGGAATCAGCTATATGGGCTCTAATATATCGTGTCGAGATATCATCTCATTTACAGCTAAAATAGCGTTATAATCAATCCAGCAAATGATGTCAGGCCATCCAATTCTTCCTCAAACCGCAGCTTCCGCTCTTCCCAGTCTAGCCTGTCGAAATCGTCACTGTCCAATGTGTGGTATATCCTCCGTAGTACTTCCCCAGCTTTCTCTGGGTCGTCCATATTACTCAATTTGAACATCACAAAGTCGTCTACAGCACTATCTGGGGTTGTATCAAGGACTACCCAAGCAGGGTTGTAGGCGTACTGTTCAAGGTTTAGATTTTCATAGATTAGCTCTTTGGCGTCACCTTCTGGTCTAATATAATTCACACCATCCGGGAACGAGTCTGGATTCTTGGGTTGGATAATCCGATCTACCTCCGCTGTGTATGCGGTAGAAAATTCTCGGATCTCAACGATGTGGTAGTCGTATAGCTCGGATATCGGTAACTGTTCATTTCCATCTCGTCTTGAGTTGTCTCATTTGTTGAAATATAGAACAGCATGCCTGTATGATAGCTAGCAATTCACTTATTATTGACTCCGACAAACCAAAATACAGTATATACGATCCTATTCGGCTGAATCTTAGAATATCCCTCTAATCGTAGTTTCAACAGCTCCCTATTATATGACCAGCACATCACCGATGACAGTATGAGTAATGCTAAGATCGGAGAACAGCTTGTTGGGGCGTTTCACAAGTTGATTAACGAGTGTGAGGTAGTCAGCTATAACCAATTTTCTGAAAGGGCAGGAGATCAAATGGAAGTTGACGTACTTGCTATTAAAACCAATGAGGGTCATCAGCAAGTCTACGTTTGTGAAGTAGTAACTCATCTAGATGGAATAAACTACGGCGGTTCCCCCTCAGATGACTATTGGAATGAGTTTGGAAGTACGGCTTACCAAGGTACTTTAGATACAATATATCAGAAATTCATCGTCGATCACGACTATGTGACTCGCGTTTTCGATAATGCTGATGAGTACCAATTCCAGCTTTGGTCACCGTATGTCGCTGAGGGTTACCTAACCTCTGGACTCGATCAGTTGGTTGAGCGATTCGAACAAGAATACGGAGAAGAAATTGATCTGAAAATCAATGGAACATACACTGAAGATATTGAGAAGCTGCGATCCCGCGCAGGCCAAGAAACAAAACAGCGTGGAGAATCAGCATATCGCCTTCTCCAAATTTTAGAGCATATGCGACGTTGAGCATTCTACCCTACGAAATAACGCTAAACGTTTCGTACCGGGTTTCCCCCTATATAAAGAAGGTAACTTACGTACGGCCTATACGATAACGGTCGTTTTCGTTCGCTTTGGCCGACCCAGACTAAATTGCGAGTACTGAAGATGTGGAAGGTGCAGCAGATCGTCTCCGCGACCGGCTCCGTCAGTTTGAGTAAGTTCGTGACTCTGCCGGAACGCTTAACAGAGTTTCATCAATACCATATCCTATGTCAGTTACGGGAGATTCTAATGGTGAGCTTGAGAAGAAGCTCTGGGAAACTGCTGAAAAGCTGAGAGGGCCTGTTGATCCTTCTGAGTACAAGGATTTCGCACTCGGGCTTCTGTTCCTAAAGAGTATGTCTGACTCTTTTGAGGCCCGTAGGAAAGAGCTTGAAGAGAGGACCCGTGACGAGGACTCCCGCTACTATACTGAAGACGAGAAGGAACGAGAATATATTCTGACTGACAAGGATGAGTACAAGCGCGAGAACGTATTCTACCTCCCTGAGGAGACCCGCTGGCAGTACTTTGTCGACAATGCGACTGACCCTCAGATCGGAAAGAAAATTGACGATGCGATGCGTGACATAGAAGATGAGAACCCGCGGCTCAAAGGAATTCTACCGAAAGGATACTCCCGTTCCTCGCTGTCGGATAACTCATCTGATGCACTTGAAGGCCTGATCAACCTCTTTGCTGACCTGGAAATGGAAGCAGGCAACGGAGATGGAGATGAGGACATCTTCGGCCGTATCTACGAATACTTCATCAAGCAGTTCGCGATGGAAGGAGGCCAGAAAGGAGGAGAATTCTACACACCAAAAAGCGTCGTCGAACTAATGGTCGAAATCCTAGAGCCGTACGAAGGCCGCATCTTCGACCCATTCAGCGGCTCAGGCGGAATGTTCGTACAAAGCCAGAAATTCATCGAGAGTCACGGAGGCGATACTGACAAAATCTCGATCTATGGCCAGGAGATCAAGGAGAGCACCCTCCAAATTTCCAAGATGAACCTCTACCTCCGGGGGCTGGACGGTAATATCAAGCAGGGTGATAGTATCCTCAATGATCAACACAAAGGCCTCGAAGCAGATTTTATTATTACAAATCCTCCGTTCAATATGAAAGAATGGGGGAAAGACTCGATCGCAGATGATGACCCGCGTTTTAACTATGGAGTACCCCCAGCAACTAAGCAAGGTGGAAATTATGCGTTCATCCAGCATATGATTAGCCATCTTGATGATAGCGGAATGGCTGCGACGGTTATGGCAAATGGGGCGATGTCTGTCCAGGGTAAAGAGGGAGAAATTAGGCAGAATATCATTGAAGACGATCTGTTTGACGCTGTTATCGCGCTCCCCAAGGAATTGTTCTTTACCACAGGGATACCAGCGTGTATTTTTATTTTGAGTAAAGGCAAAGATTCAGATAAATACCGTGATAGAGGCGATGAAACGCTATTTATCGATGCCAAGGAACAATATGAGAGCATTAATCGGTCGCAAAATATTCTCACTGAACAGCATATTTCTAAAATTGTTGAAAAGGTTAGAGCATACCGAGGAGAGGATAAAGCAGCCGAATACGAGGATGAGGTTGGATTCTGTAAGATAGCTAAGACTGAAGACATCGCAAATAATCGGTATATCATCACACCTGGCAGATACGTTGGAGTAAAAGAACAGGAAGGTGATGATGTGCCTTTTGAAGCTAAGATGGAAAAATTATCTGCGGATCTCAGAGAGAACTTCCAGAAATCAAACGAACTTCAGGAACAGATTGAGGATAACCTAGAGGTGCTAGGATTTTGAACCCGGAACAACAATCCTTAGATGATCTGTCTGGGGAATCAGAATTTCATTCCCAGGAGAATGTTAAATTAGAGGACGTTTGTGAATTTATGATGAGAGGTAAACATCCAGATTATGTGGATTCCAGCAATATTCGTGTTCTAAACCAAAAAGCTTTAAGATGGGATGAAATAAACGAAGAGCACCTAAAATTCCATAATCCCAACACAGATATGTTTAAAAATAGGTTTTTATCAAAGGGAGATATTGTAATTAATTCTACTGGTGTCGGTACCCTGGGCAGAGTGTATCTCTTTAGAGAAGACCCAGAAAAAATCTTTGCAGACTCACACATAACGATACTACGAACAAATGAAAATGTAATAATTCCGGAGTATCTATATTATCTCCTTAGATCCCCCCATTATCAAGATGAAATTCAAAATATCGCTGTGGGAAGTACTGGGCAAATAGAACTTAATAAGAGAGCGCTAGCCAAATTAGAAATCTCATTCCCTCCGGTAGAGATTCAGAAACGAATAATTGACTATTTAGGTCCCATAGATGAGAAAATGGGTATAAATAAGAAAATAAATACAAATCTGGGAGAAATTGTTCAACATCAATTCAAACGTAGATTTGTAGATTATGAGCCATATGATGTGTTCAAAGACTCTGAAAAAGGCAAAATTCCTTCTGATTTTCGCGTTGGAAAGTTGCCTGAATTAATGGAAATAGTTCTTGGAGGAACGCCTAAGTCAGATGTTGAAGAATACTATGGTGGAGATATTCTATGGGCGAAAGCAAAAGACGTATCACAGGAAAAAGACCCATTCGTTTCATCTACAGAAAAAGCAATAACTGAAAAGGGATTAAGTGAAAGCTCAGCAGAACTAATTCCAGAAGGGACTACAATAATTACAGCTAGAGGAACTGTGGGAGAAATAGCATTAACGCCAGTTGAGATGACAACTAATCAGACCTGCTATGGATTAGTACCACAGAATAGAAAAGATAAATACTTCTTATACTTCCTTGTCGAATCTCATATAAGAAGGCTACGTAGCCGTACGCATGGTACTGTATTTGATACAATAAACATGAATACACTACGAGAACAAGAAGTTGTAATACCTCCCGAAGAAGAACGGTTCGAATTCAATAGTAATGTGGAGCCAACGTTGGAACTAATTAAACAAAATCAGGAAGAGAGTAAATCACTCCGGCAGCTTAGGGATACACTTCTTCCTAAGTTGATGTCGGGTGAAATAAGAGTGGATGATATTAAGTTGGATGAGTTAGAGGTTGATAGTAAGGTCTAATTCGTCATGTCTATGAATGAGATGGAGTTGTCGGAAAAGCCCGCATTACAAACTTTCCAGGATATTGGATACGAGTATAGGCCCGGTTCTGAGTTGGGGCCTAATGACGGGGATCCGGAGCGAGAGTCTTTGTCTGATGTCGTGCTGCGTGGCCGCCTCGGACGAAAACTGCGAGAGTTCAATCCAACTGTACCGGATGAAGCGATTGAGGATGCGATTTCGCAGCTGCTCGGGTACAACTCCACTCAATTATTGAAGAATAACAAGAATTTCCATGAGAATCTGGTTAACGGTGTAAAGGTTGAGTATGAGATTGACGGTGAGCCTCGGGGTGATTTTGTCGACGTCTTCAATTTTGATGAGCCGGAAGAGAACAATTTTCTAGTTTCTAATCAGTTCGTGGTCCAGACTGGGGAAGGTCCACAGAGAATACCTGATGTGGTCGTGTTTGTGAATGGTCTCCCAATCGGACTTTTGGAGATGAAGGATCCGACGAATCCGCAGGCCTCGATGGGAAATGCGTATAAGCAGGTCACTAATCGATACGTGACTGACATTCCGAACTTGTTCCATTATAATGAGCTGATCGGAATCTTAGATATGAACAATGCCTATCTTGGCTGCCTTTCTGCGGGTTGGGAGTGGTACTCTCCTTGGAGATATATTGATGAGGAGACGGACGCTACTGGTGAGTTGCCGCCTGCCGAGGTTTTGATTCGAGGTGCTTTCGATAAGAAGCGGGTCCTGGATTTAATAAAGAATTTTATTGTGTATTCTGATGATGATGGGAAGCTGAGTAAGAAGTTGGCAGCGTATCATCAGTTTTACGCGGTTAATAGTGCTGTTGAGAGCAGTAGAAGTGTTGTGCCGGATCCGGATAAGAATCGTATTGGTTTGGTCTGGCACACGCAGGGTTCGGGTAAGTCTTTGTCTATGGTTTTCTATGCGAAGAAGATCAAGCAGGAGAGTTCGATGAAGAATCCGACTCTCGTATTTTTGACTGATCGGAACGATCTTGATGATCAGTTGTACCGAGAGTTCAGGAAGCATGGTTTGGATGCTGAGTGGGCGGATAGCGACAACCGTGTTCAGCTGCGTGACCGATTAGACCGGGAAGCAGGTGGGATTATTTTTGCGACGATCCAGAAGTTCCAGACCACGGATGAGGAAGTAGAGTACCCGGAGGTCAACGACCGAGATAACGTGATTGTTGTTGCAGACGAAGCACATAGAACGCAATACAGCACTTTAGCAACGAATGTTCGTCAAGGCTTGCCGAATGCTTCTCACCTCGGATTTACTGCTACCCCGATTCAGAAGGAGGACCGGTCGACGATCAATACATTCGGAGGTTACGTCAGTCAGTATACTATCAAAGAGTCTGAAAAGGACGGCTCGACTGTCCCGATCTACTATGAGAGTCGGTTAGCCAAGCTACAGGTAAACGATCCTGAGATTGAGGATCGGTTTAACGAGTTGATGGAGTCTAAGTCGGATGACTTGAAGCAGGAGATGAAGCGGAAGTGGACTCAGCTCCGCCGTGTTATCGAGAATAGCGATGAACGGACGGAGATGATCGCGAAGGATATTGTTGAGCACTACAATAATCGTGAGCTTGAGGGTAAGGCGATGGTGGTTGCGATTAGCCGTCAGGCCGCTGTGAATCTCGCTGATAAGATCCGCGAAGTACCGGGAGCACCGGAAACCAGGGTAGTGATTTCTGGTCAAGAAGACTTTATTGATGACCCGATTTCAAACGAGGAACTAAAACGCCGGTTCAAGGACCCTGATGACCCGTTCGAGATCGCAGTTGTCTGCGACAAATGGTTGACCGGGTTTGATGCTCCGCATCTTCACACACTGTATGTCGATAAGCCGATGAAGAATCATAACCTGCTTCAGGCGATCGGCAGGGTCAACCGAGTATACAAGGACAAGCCGGGAGGTCTGGTCGTCGATTACATCGGTATCAGTGAGCGTCTGAAGGAGGCCTTAGACAAGTATACCTCTGAGATCCGGGATGATGCTATGCTGGATATTGAGGAGGCTGTCGAAGTGATGAAGGAGAAACATCAGGAGGTGGCCAATTTCTTCTCTGAGGTTGATTATAGTGATTGGCCTCATCTGGGTCAGATGGAGCGGCAACGCTTGTTGTATAAGGCGCAGAATGAGGTTTTAATCACTGAGAAGCGGGAAGAAGACTTTCGGGAGTCGATGAAAGGTCTGAAGAAGGCTCACGCATTGGTTTCTCCGAATCCGGCTGCTAGTGAGATTCGTGCTAATTTAGCGTTTTTCGAAGCAGTCCTTGGGGCGATCAATAGTATCGATAATTCAGGTAATCCTGATGAGATTGAGGATTTGGATTCTGCGATGAAGGAGTTAGTGGCTGAAGGTGTGGGGATTGAAGATTTGGTTGAGGTGACTGGTTTTGATAAGTGGGAGAAGGAGAAGCCGATTCTGAGTGATGAGTTCCTTCAGGATGTGGAGAAAGTCGAGTTTGAGAACTTGCAGGTGAAGATGCTTCGTCAGTTGCTGGAGAATGAGATCTCTACTAGGAAGAAGGGCAATTTGGCGAAGTATGAATCCTTTGAGGAGGAGTTAGAGGAGACGATTGAGAGTTACAATGAGGGCTTTTTGACCACGCAACAGGTGATCACTGAGCTTCGGGATTACGCTGATGAGATTCAGGAGACTGATGATCGGCAGGATGAGTTAGGTCTTAGTGATGAGGAGCTAGCGTTCTTTGATGCTATTTCGTCGAATACGGATAGTGAGCTTGATGAGGATAAGTTGAAGACGATTGCTCAGGAGTTGAAGCAGAATTTGAAGGATAAAGTTGAGTTAGACTGGACGAATCGCGATAAGATTCGTGCGGAGATCAAGACCGAAGTGAAGGCTGTTCTGCGAAGTAATGGTCTAAGCCTGTACAAGCACGAGGAACTTGTCGATCCGATTGTAGCCCAGGCAGAAGCATTCTATGGCGGTGCCGCAGCTTAGCTAAATACGCCATTCGAGTCGCTGCTTATTGCTGTATTCGCTCCATCATATCGGATGATAGTGTGACGATCTCACACTGGTAGTTTACAACCGTATCTAGCCCCTCGGCAAGGTAGGGTCATAGCAAACATTTGTGATAGAAACCTGTCTCGAATACTCTACTACACAATCAGAGAAATTCGACGAGTTCTATTCCTATCTTTGTAGCTCCATACAGCCGATACTGCTCACGCTCTGGAGTTAGTACCTGTACTAGTGCTGGATATTCCCCTTCGGGTCCTCCATGCTGTAGCTGCTTCAAATGATACCGCACTGTTTCGAGCTCAACTCCCCACTCGTCAGCAAAGTCGTTCGTGTTCTTCGGAGCCTCAGACAACGTAGTGAGGACATCCACGCGCCGATCAGACGCCTTCACCCAAGCAAGCAGCTCGTACTTCTCCGGATCGTCCCACTCGTACACTGGAAGCGACGGTTCGGTCATAGCATCCGCATGGGACGGTAGACGAAAAGCGGATGGGATGCCAGCCATAACTCACTCTATATCTTCGCCTAGAAGCGGCCAGAAAGCCGCCTAAAACGGGCCTGCATATTCATCTATCATGCCTACGGTATTCAGGGAAAAGCCCGTGTGAACGTTTCTAGCGTGGTAGGTGAAAAACTCCCAACGGGGGGTAGTGGTAGTGAGGTGAATATGCCTGTACAAGGGTAGTTTCTCGATAGTCTTTCGCGTAATCCATCTTTAGATCTTCGATATTCACCGATCCCCTATTACTCAGATCTAGATATTGACGATCTTCGATATAGTAACGATCTTGCTGATCAAATTCTCATATATACTGCTTCGGTCCTTTATTGCATAGTATTTTTACCGAAATATTATATAGATAGGGGGACTACTATCCCCTGTATGCCACCGAATACGGCCGACAACGATAGTAGAGAACAGGCAGAGCTGAATAATGTCGAAGTCGTCGAAGATTCGCCCAACGTGAGCAAGGAGATGGAGGCTCTCTCGACGTTTACCGAAACGGAAGGACCGTTCTCGTACAAGCTTCTCCCAGTGATCAAAGGAGGAAGCACAAACTGGCGGATCATCGTGTACATGACCGGCGTTCAGGGTCCGGTTTACGAGTCAGATCAGCGTGTCACCGATGATGCTGCAGACGAACTTGGGATGAGTCGAAAGCTTCAGGATCGGCTCAACAACGCTCTCGAACACGCCAACAACGAACTCGAGATCCCCCCCGGTCTCGGGGATCAGAAGCGGCAGAAGCGGTCGCTCCACGAGCTCGAAGTCATGATGGAGTAGAGTGATGGATAACGATCAGAGAGAGGAACTATACGAATCCCTTGAGCAGAGGGATTTTGAGGAAGTTCTAGAGCAATATCACGGCTCGACTGGGGATCCGATCCATCGCGATGTGACACAGTTCGGAGAACAGATCCTGAATCGGATCAATAATAGACGGATCGGCCAGTTTCAGGAACCACTCAACCTCTCCCCAGCGATGGTGGGTTATCTCGCTCTAATGTACGAGAGTGAAACGGGAAGCCCTCCAAAAGAGGGACTCATCAAAAATAGAACTAACTGATACAGAGATACGATACGCACAAAAGTCGGGGAAGGAACCCCCAAAGCCATGTGTTCCTTCCCGCCGTACTGGCAAAAAGGTTTGTGATCTATCACAATCTGAGTGTCAGAATCAACTCCGTTGAGAGTGAAAACCACTAACCAGACAATGACATCACGGAAGGAGCACGAGCTGCGGTACAAGCTCGGAGAAGAGACTCATAGAATCATCAAAAGGGACGTAGTCTCCCAAGTAGCCAATGCGGATTCCGTTGCAGACTTTACACGAGGAGCGATCTCTCGTCAAGCTCCCCAGTTATCGAAGCTTGTTAGAGGGGGAATGATAGCACAACGGCTTGTACTCCTGTTATCCAATATCCGGGGAATCAATGAGGAGATACCCGAAAGTACTCCAGGAGCTTCAATCAAAGACGAGCGTGTCTCAAAATCACTAACAGTCACTATTACCAATGTAGCTGCTAGGGAGTTCGGAAATCTCACTGACGAAACCACGATCTCTACTTCGGTAGCAGTTCGATGTTGTATCTTCGCGGAACTCTACGACTATGATCAGGAGGATGAACTCCTCGACGACTGGATGAGTGAAGAGATCGTTCGGACGTGGTCCGGAATTAGGGCAAACATCGCAGAGCCTCTTCGCTACTTCCATAGTATCCTTGCGAACCGATTTACTCATCAGAGAGACATAACACAATACTTCATCCAGAAAGATCCTCAACCCTTCAACCATTTTGCCGAGTCATACAAGAACGACTTCTACCAGACTGCGTGCTATACTGATCTAATCAACAATCACGGGGACCACGTTTTGACCAACGTAGAGAATACAATTGAAGAACATACCGAGTTCTCCTTCGATTCAGAGAAGAGAGGGTTTCTCTCAGAGTACGAAACGGGCTAGCCACGTATTGTACTACGACCTCGTAGTATGTAGTATGAACCCCAATATAGCAAATTTATATAATCTAACTTTATAATCTTCGATTTCCGGTGGAGGTCGACGACGGCCGCGGCGCGGTGCGGTGCGTCCCGCGGCCGTCGTCGACCGAGGCTGAGGAGGACGAGGTGCGGTGCGGTCACCGAGGTCGACTTAAAGGGAAGCGCAACGATCTCAGGATACTCTTATAAAAGAAGACCGAGCGACGCTTCCGGTCGCTTACAAGCGGAGCCGCGACGTCAGTCCCCGCTCCGCCGGACGGCGGACCGACGGCGACGGGCGCCGTTGCCGCCGCGTTTTTGTCCGTCGGCGTGGTCGGGTACGATATGACGCTCACCGTCGACCCTCCGGCCCCGCCGACGCTCGCCGCCGTGGACCCGAACGAGTACGAGGACGCGGAGGTCGTGGGCGACGCCGACTACCGCCGCGACGAGTTAGAGGCGTTCCTCCGCGAGGGCGCGTGGGAGGAGGCGTTCGAGGAGTGGGCCGCAACCAGCGACATGGACGAGACGGACTGGCGGATCGTCGAGGACCTCGAGCTCGTCTCGCGGTACGACTTCTTCTGGGACGACTTCGCCGACCGCGTCGGCTACCACGCTCCCGGCCTGCCGGAGGACTGGAAGGAGCGGGACCTCCACCCCGAGATCGACTCGTGGGGCACCGTCTCCGCGATCAACGCCGGGCTCACGGAGCTTGGACAAGTGGTCTGTGAGGTGCTCAAAGCGGAGTACATCGACTGGGAAGCGTCCTACGAGGCCCCCGACGACCTGCCGGAGTTCGACGACTGATCCCGACGAGAAGGCGAGGACGATCGGAACGACCGAGATGACCGGTACGACCGGAACGACCCTGCCGGGCCCACGCCCGTCGAAACCGCCGAAAGCCGTATTTCCCTCCCCCGCGTCCGACGGCGTATGTGTAAGTACTGCAACTGGGCCTTCGACGACGGCTGGGGGACGCTGCTGGAGTACGACGAGGTGTACCAGTCCGCCGTCGGCGACGACACCGACTCCACGCACGGCTTCCACGACGAGTGGGACGACCTCCAGGCCGAGCTGGACCTCTGAGCCGGCCCTTCGAACCGTTCCGAGCGGTTCCCGTCTCGATCCCGGGCCCGGGCCACGTGCCGGACGGGCGAGGTGGCCACGGATCCGTGCCGGACGAACGGTCGGGCCACCGCACCGTGCCGGGCGCTAGAGGGGGAAGACGTCCTCTGCACCCTCGGACGCTGCCGCCGTTTCGTCCCCGATCGGAGCGAGCAGCGCGTCCAGCTCGCGGCGGATCCCCGCCTCGTCCATGTCCTGGCCGATGAAGACGAGCCGCGTCCGCCGGTCGTCGTCGGGCCCCCACTCGCCGATCGGGCCCGCACGGACCGACGGCCCGGCCTGGCTCACGCCGATCACGTCGTCGGTCCCCGCGACGTGCGCGACGCCCTTCGCCCGGACGATCGCCCCGTCCCAGTCGCCGAGCCACGCGGCCAACGGCTCGGGGTCGAAGGGCTCGTCCGACCGGTAGACGAACGAGTCGACCCCGTGTGCGGCGGCGGCACCCTCGGGATGAGCGTGTGCGTGATCGTGGTGACCGTGCTCCTGTGCGTCGTCGTGGTCGCCTGTGCCGTCGTGATCGCCTGTGCCGTCGTGATCGCCTGTGCCGTCGTGATCGCCTGTGCCGTCGTAATCCTCTGCATCGCCGTTCGCGCCCTCGCCGGTCCCCTCGCTCGCGGCGATCGCACGCTTCCAGCCCGCGGAGCGCTTCGCGGTCTCGAAGTCGAACCGCCCCGTGTCGAGGACGTCCTCGGGGTCGACGGCGGCGTAGCTCGTCCGGACCCGATTCGCGCGCGGCCCCAGCCGCTCGGCGACCGACTCGATCCGGTCGAGGACGTCGTCGGGGACCATGTCGGTCTTGTTCAACACGAGCACGTCACAGAACTCGATCCCCTCGACGAGCACGTCCGCGAGCGGGCGGTCGGGGTCCGGCTCCGCGCCGCCCGGGAGCCGCTCGCCCGCGTCGAACTCCTTCCAGAAGCCGTAGCAGTCGAGCACGGTCACCATGGTGTCCAGCCGGAACCGCTCGGTCGGGTCGACCGCGGCGGCCTCGGTTCCCTCGGTGAACGCCCGGGCGATCGGGACCGGCTCGGAGATCCCGGACGACTCGACGAGGAGGTAGTCGAACTCCCGGGAGTCGGCGAGCGCGGCCGCCTCCGTGAGCAGATCGTCCTGTAACCGACAGCAGATACAGCCGTTCGAGAGGTCGACGATCCCCTCGTCGTCGTTCTCGCGCGCGATCAGCTCGGCGTCGACGTTCACCTCGCCCATGTCGTTGACGATGACCGCGATCCGCCGGTTGCCCGGGTTCGACAGCAGGTGGTTCACCAGCGTCGTCTTGCCCGCCCCGAGGTAGCCGCTGAGGACGGTGACGGGGATCCGCTCGTCGGTAGCCATGTGTGCGTGAGGTAGTCATGCAAACGGTATGAAACGATCGGTCGATGTGCTCGGGGGCGACGACGCCGAGAGGAAGGGCCCGTGTTAGGGTGACTCGACGGGGGTCAAGTCGGCCGCCTTCGACCGGGCCCGCGCGACGACCGTCGGCTTGGCCTCGAAGGCGACGGTGACCTGGTCGTCGGCGTACGTCTCCTCCTCGACGTAGCCGTGGTCGTGGATCCACGAGACGACGCTCATCGCGTCGTCCGACAGCGGCAACACGAGCCGCTCGCGCTCCCACGCGGGCAGCTCCGCCTCGACACGGTCCCGAAGCTCCGCGACGCCGGCCCCGCTCCGCGCGGAGACGGCGACGGGGTCGGGCGCGAGCCCCGCCAGCGCGGCGCGTTTGTCCGCCAGCTCGCCGGGGGCGAGCCGATCGACCTTGTTGAAAACGGTGACGATGGGGGCCTCGTTGCGCTCGTACAGCGTGTCGTGGCTGGTGACGAGCTTCTCGCGCATCGTCTCGACCGGCTCGCTCGCGTCGACGACCAACAGGACCAGGTCGGCGCGGTAGACGGAGTCGAGCGTCGACTGAAACGACTCGACGAGCCAGTGTGGCAGGTCCGAGACGAACCCGACGGTGTCCGTGAGCAGGACGTCGCGTTTGGCCATCTCCGCCCGGCGGGTCGTCGTCCCGAGCGTCGTGAACAGCATGTCCTGTGACTCGGCGGTCGTCGCGAGGTCCGGGTGCCGGTCGACGTTCTCGTCGACGTCGAGCTCGGCCGCGAGCCGTCGCATCAGCGTCGACTTGCCCGCGTTGGTGTAGCCCGCGAGCGCGACCAGGTCGAAGCCGGACTCGCGGCGGCGCTCGCGTCTCGACTCCTCCTTTTCGGCGATCGACGAGAGCTCGTCGCGGATCTCGGAGATCTGTCGTTTGATGTCGCGCTCGACGCTCTCGTCGTACTCGCCGAGACCCATGAAGCCGGGGCGCTCGTCCCGTTTGGCGAGGCTCGCTTTCGCCTCCGCGCGCGGGAGCTCGTACCGGAGCTCCGCCAGCTGAACCTGGAGCTGGGCCTTCCGGGTGTTCGCGCGCTGGCCGAAGATCTCGAGGATGAGCGTGAAGCGGTCGATCACTTCGACGCCATCCGGGAGTTCCCCTCCGATGTTGAACGTCTGATAGGGACCGACGTCGTTGTCGACGATCACGTAGTCGGCGTCGACGTCCACGACGAGGTCACAGAGCTCCGCGACCTTCCCCTCGCCGAACATGAACGCGGCGTCCTCCGTCCGCGTCTGTGCGAGCTCGCCGACGACCTCGTAGCCCCCCGCGGCGGCGAGCTGGGCGATCTCGGTCAGGTCGGCGTCGCCGCTGTCGACGCGCTTGGCGACGACCGCGCGGCGGCCGCGCTGGCCGACGCCAGGCGTCGAGCCGTCGTCCTCGGAGCCGCGTCCGCCGCTCCGATCCCGCCCGACGGGTGCCACGTTCCCGTCGGTCATAAGAGGAGGTTACGGGCGGCGTACGCGGCGTGGTGTGCTGTCTGCACGGTTTCGCGTTCACCTATGCTCTCGACGTATTTAAACTCGGGCTGGAAACTCAACGCGACGCGGGACGCCGGCTCGCCGTAGAACTCGCCGCCCTCGGCGACGACCGGGCCGTCGGGCACCGTCGGGAGGTTCCCGATAGCCGCCGCGGTCAGCGCCAACGTCGCGTCGAGCGTCGGCCCCTCGCGAGCGGCCGCAAAGCCCATGCCCTGGACCGAACGGATCCGCGTGGAGTCGATCCGCGCGTGGACCGCGGCCGCGACCATCAGGTAGTCGTTCCCCTCCTCGTGCCGCCCGCTGATGTCCACGCCAACGACGTCAGGGATGGGTGCGTGTCACCTCGGTTTCGGTTTCGGCGTCGACGGTCATGGGCGCGCGTACGGGACCGAACGGCTTGAACGTTCCCGGTTCACGGGACGACGGGGTTTCACGGAGACGCCGGGCACGGCAGTCGCCCGGATCCCAACCCTTAGGCCAGGACCGACGGTACCCTCTCGGACGTGACGAACCGATCGACCGTCGGCCCGCTCGCCGCCGCCCTCGCCGACCCGACGAAGCGTCGCTGGATCGCGTGGGGCGCGTTAGCGATCGTCTTCCTGCTGGTCAACCTCCACCGGCTCTCGACGGCGGTGCTGTCCGAGGAGCTGACGGCGGAGTTCACGCTCACCGCGGCCCAGCTCGGGGCGCTCCACGCGTCGTTCTTCGTCGTCTACGCGGCCGTGCAGGTGCCGACCGGGGTGCTCGTCGACCGGGTCGGTCCCCGGACGGTCGGTGCCGGCGGCGCGGTCCTGCTCAGCCTCGGCGCGGTCGGGTTCGCGCTCGGAGACGGCTACCTCCCGGCCCTCGTCGCGCGCGGGGTGATCGGGTTAGGCAGCGGCGTGATCTTCGTCGCCATCCTCCGCTTCTGTGCGAACTGGTATCGAACCGACGAGTTCGCGACGATGACCGGGCTGACCGGCGCGTTCGCCGGACTCGGGGCGATACTCGCGACGACGCCGCTCGCGGTCGCCGTCGGCCTGATCGGGTGGCGGACCGCGGTCCTCGCGCTGGCCGCGGCGGGCTTTCTCGCCGGAGTCGCGGCGTACGTCCTCGTGCGGAACTCGCCGAGCGACGCCGGGCTCGACCCGATCGCGAACGTCCCCGAGCAGCCCGCGGTGAGCCTGCGGGAGACGGGAGCACACCTGCGCGAACTGGCCCGCGACCCCGCCCAGTGGCTCCTCTCGGTCGTCTTCTTCGCAGCGAACGGCACCCTGCTCACGCTGATCGGGCTGTGGGGCGTGCCGTACCTCGTCGTCGTCTACGACCTGGAGGTGGCGACCGCCTCGACGTACACCTTGCTCGGGGCGGTCGGCATGCTGTTCGGCGGCCCGACGATCGGCTGGCTCTCTGACCGGTTCGAGACCCGCTATCTGCCGATGGCGGCCGGGATCGGTGTGTTCGGGCTCGCACACGCGATCATCGCGCTCACCGGCCGGCCGCCGCTCGCCGTCGTCGCGGCCGTGTACGCGATTTCCGGCTTCCTGATCGGGTCGGGGCTCCTCACGCTCACGGTCGTCAAGGAGCGGTACCCGGCGGGCGCGAGCGGGGTCGCGACCGCGACGGTCAACGCCGCCGGCTTCGTCGGCGCGTCGCTGCTCCCGTGGGCGATGGGACGCGCGCTCGACGCCTACCGGACCGGCGAGCGCGTCGGCGGGACGGTGGCGTACACGGAGTTCGGCTACCGGGTCGCGTTCGGCATCACGGCCACCACGCTCGGGGTCGCGTTCTGCTGTACGCTGCTGTTGTGGGCCCTGGACCGTCGTGATCGGGGATCGCGGGACGCGTAGCTCCCGGGTCGGGCCCGCACGCCTTTTAAGTGACCGCGGACCTCACGGGGGGTATGAGCAAAGCCGCCGACGACGCCCACGTCGAGCGTCGCGAGTACGATCCGGAAGCCGAGCACGCGTTCCCCGACGAGCGGCTCAACGCGGTGCTCGAACGGATCGAGTCGGACCCCGAGATCACGACGTACCTGGAGGCGCAGAACGTCAACGCCGTCGCGCGCAAGGGGTACAACGACCACGGGACGAAACACATCGAGATCGTCCGCGACCGTGCGCTCCGGCTGTACGACCTGTTGAAACACGGCAACGTCGAGTTCAACGGGGCCCGAGACCAGGGGCTCGAGGAGGCCGACGAGCCCGTGATCCTCGCGCTCGCGGCGACCCTCCACGACGTCGGCCACGTCGTCCACCGGGACGACCACTCCTACTACTCGATCCCGCTGGCCGCCGACCTGCTCGACCGGTTCCTGCCGGAGTTCTACGACGTCCCCGAGCGGGTCCGCGTGAAAGCCGAGGTGCTCCACGCGATCCTCTGTCACCACACCGAAGAACAACCGCTCACGCGGGAGGCGGGGATCATCCGCATCGCCGACGGGCTCGACATGGAGCGCGGGCGCTCGCGGGTCCCCTACGAGAAGGGCGGCCGCGGGATCAACACCATCTCCTCGCAGGCGATAGAGCGGGTCGTGCTGCGCGAGGGCGAGCAGGCACCCGCGCTCGTCGAGATCCTGATGAACAACGCCGCCGGGGTCTACCAGGTCGACTCGCTCCTCAAGGCGAAGATCGAGGGATCGCTCCTGGAGGAGGAGGTCCGGATCGTCGCCATCAACAGCAAGCAGAACGGCGAGGACTCGCTCGTCGAACGGATCGAGCTCTGAGGGGCGGACAGAAACCCGTCTTCACCCGCCGCTCGTGCCCCCGTTCATCCGCCTTCGCTCGCCGTCCGTCAGACGCACGGGCGACGGCGACGCAACGCCTATACGGCCGCCGGGAGTGTGGCCGATAAGCCAATGGCGTCACTCACCGACCATCTCACCGACCTCGTCGACGACGCCGACGCGGTCCTCCTGTTCGACCCGACTGCCTCCTTTCACGACCGGTTCGACGGGGAGGACACCGCGGTCATCGTCGTCTCGGACGAGAACGACATCGACGCGGAAACGTTCGTCGAGCTCCCGCTGCCGTTCGACAACGTGCGCGACCGGATCCGGTTCGGCATCGAGGGGTCGCTGGATCGCGACCTCGTCTCGGAGGGCGACGAGGTCGTCTGTCTCGTCTCGGTCTTCGGCGACGATCCGGCCCTCGACGCCGTCGTGCGCGTCTCCGTCGACGAGTCGATCCACACCGGGATCTACGACCTGTTCGTCAACTCCCGGGCCGACCCGAGCGTCATCCGCGACGTGTTCGAGGTCGCCATCGAGCTGGGCAAGAAGGGACAGAAGGGGAAGCCGGTCGGCGCGCTGTTCGTCGTCGGCGACGCCGGCAAGGTGATGAACAAGTCCCGGCCACTGTCGTACAACCCGTTCGAGAAGTCGCACGTCCACGTCGGCGACCCCATCGTCAACGTCATGCTCAAGGAGTTCTCGCGGCTCGACGGCGCGTTCATCATCTCCGACTCGGGGAAGATCGCCTCCGCGTACCGCTACCTCGAGCCGGCCGCCGAGGGCGTCGACATCCCGAAGGGGCTCGGGGCGCGCCACATGGCCGGCGGCGCGATCACCCGTGACACGAACGCGACGGCGATCGTGCTCTCGGAGTCGGACGGACTCGTCCGGGCGTTCAAGCGCGGCGCGCTCGTCCTCGAGATCGACCCGGAGGAGTACTGATGCCGTCCACGTCGACGTTTTACGCCGGCGTGCTTCCGCAGCCCGGCGAGACGGTTACACAGACCTCCTCGGAGTTTCTGAACGCGGTCCCCGACCGTATCTGGCTCGCGCTGTTCGTCCTCGTGGTCGGGATCGTGTTGGCGTACGTCGTCGGCGTGGTCAACCGACGGCTGTTGACCCGCGCCGGGGTGCCGGAGACGATCGAGGGGACCGCCTTCGAGCGGACGGCCCGCGAGTTCGACACGTCGACGGTCGCGATCGTCGCGAAGCTGTCGAGCTACTTCATCGTCGCCGTGGCGGTCATCGTCGCGCTCACGGTCGCCGACGTCGAGTACGTGCAGCTGTTCTGGGCGGACATCGCGACGTTCGTCCCCAAGGTGTTCGTCGCGCTGATCGTCCTCATCG
The DNA here is from genome assembly GCF_009806985.1 of Halorubrum sp. JWXQ-INN 858. Classification (GTDB taxonomy): domain Archaea; phylum Halobacteriota; class Halobacteria; order Halobacteriales; family Haloferacaceae; genus Halorubrum. Next base: position 261,028 of record NZ_WUAX01000008.1, read on the forward strand.
TCGGCGTCGTCGTCGGCGACAAGGCCGAACTGCTCGTCGCCGAGCGCCTCCGGAGCGTGAAGCTGCCCGAGACCGGCGTCCTCCCGACCGTCGTCAAGTACAGCGTCGTCTACGTCGCCGCCCTCGTCGCGCTCGGACAGGTCGGCGTCGACACCCTCGCGCTGATCGTCCTGTTAGGCGCGTACGCGGTCGCGATCGTCGTGTTGACCGCGCTCGCGACGAAGGACCTGCTCGCGGCGGCCGCCGCGGGCGTCTTCTTACTGCTCCGGCAGCCCTACGGGATCGGCGACGAGGTGAAGGTGGCCGACCAGCGGGGGATCGTCCAGGAGGTCGACCTGTTCACGACCCACATCGAGACCGACGGCGAGGAGCACGTGCTCCCGAACCACACCGTGTTCCGTGACGGGATCGTGTTGATCCGAGAGTAGCGTCCCGAAACCGCGGCCGGCGACGCGTGCGGCCGCAACGTGACTCCAAGCGCGACCGTGACGCCGGCGTTCGGCGATGGCGTCCACGCTCGACGATGGCGTCCACGTTCGGCGATGGCGTCCACGTTCGGCGACGACCGTCGCACCGATGCATTATTGTATAATGTGCCCACATCTATGAACATGATACGGCGGTTCCTCACCGGCATCAAATCGAACCTCATCTACGTCGTCGTCGGGTCGTTGCTCGTCGGGCTCGCCGTCGGGCAGTTCGTCGACGAGGGGACGCGTGGGCTCCTCCGGGCCGCGGTCGTGCCGGTCCTCTTCGTGATGATCTACCCGATGATGATCAACATCGACCTCCGGGAAGTCGTCAACGTCCGCGCACACGCCGCCCCCGTGCTGTTGAGTCTGCTCGTGAACTTCGGGCTGACGCCGCTTCTGGCGGTCGGGCTCGCCCGGGTCTTTTTCGCCGGCAACGTCGAGTACGCGATCGGGCTGTACTTCATCGCGCTCGTGCCGACGTCGGGGATGACCGCGGCGTGGACGGGCCTCGCAAAGGGCGATCTCGAATCGGCGCTGGTGGCGATGGCCGTCAATCTCCTCGTCGCCGTGGCGGTTCTCCCCGCGTACCTCTCGGTGTTGGTCCCCGCGAGCGTCGGTTTCGACCCGAGCGCGCTCTATCGACAGCTCGCGGTGGTGATCGTCCTCCCGATGGCCGCCGGCACCCTGACGCGGTGGTGGCTCCTGCGCCGGTACGGCCCGAGCGAGTTCAAACGCCTGAAGCCCACCTTCGGCGGGCTCAGCTCGTTCGGGGTGATGCTCATCGTGTTCATCGCGATGGCGATGCGCTCGGAGAGCATCCTCGCCGACCCGCTGACCTCCGCGGTCACGATCGTTCCCCTCGCGCTGTTTTACCTCGTCGTCCTCGTCGCCGGGGCGACGCTGGGGCGGCTCCTGCTCGACACGGAGCGCGGGGTCGCGTTGGTGTACGCGACGAGCATGCGGAACCTCTCTATCGCGTTGGCGATCGTCGTCGCCTCCGAGACGATCCCCGAGACCGCGGTCCTCCCGATCGCGCTGGCGTACGTCATCCAGCCGCCGCTCGGTGCGGTCTACATGCACTACCGGCGAGACGTCGTCGGCGAGGGGCTCACGGTCCGAGAGGCGATCGCGACGCTTCGATAGGCCGTGACCGCGGTCCGCGAGCCGACCCGACCACAACCGTTAGGCCCGATCCGCCCCACCTCCGAGTAGACGTGGGGGACGCCATCGACTGGCTCCGCGACCGCCCGTACTACGAGGGGCAGATCGCGGCGCACCGACGCCTGGAGGCCCGCGAGCCCGAGTACGCCGACGTCGACCTCGAACCGCGACTCGCGAGCGCGCTCGCCGACCGCGGCGTCGACCGGCCGTATCGTCACCAGGCGGAGGCGATCGAGGCGGTTCGCGCCGGCGACGACGTGGTGATCGCCACGGCGACCGCGAGCGGGAAGTCGCTCGCGTACACCGTCCCCGCCTTCGAGGCCGCGATGGACCGCGGCGGCCGGACGCTGTACGTCGGCCCGCAGAACGCGCTGATCGCCGACCAGGAGGGGACGCTCTCCGATCTGGCACACGGGCTGGGGTTCGGGAGCCGGGTGTCGGTCGCGTCCTACACCGGACGGCTGTCGCGCGCGGAAAAACGGGACGTCCGCGACGCCCGGCCCACCGTGCTCCTGTCGAACCCCGACATGCTGCACTACGCGCTGTTGCCGCACGCCGGCCGGCTCTGGGACTGGTTCTTCTCCTCGCTGGAGTACGTCGTGATCGACGAGGTCCACGCCTACCGCGGCGTGTTCGGGACGGGCGTCGGGCTGACGCTCCGCCGGCTCGCGCGGACCTGCGAGCGGTTCGGCTCCGACCCGCAGTTCGTCTGCTGTTCGGCGACCATCGGCAACCCCGTCGACCACGCCGCGACCGTGACCGGGCGTGACCCCGACGGGATCGCGCTCGTCGACGGGGACACCTCCGGACGCGGCCCGCGGGACTGGGTCCTGTGGAACCCGCCGGAGTACGACGACGGCCGGCAGGGACGCGGGACCGGGCGCCGGAAGTCGAACCACACCGAAAGCAAGCGGCTGTTCGTCGACCTCGTCGCCTCCGGTCGCCAGACCCTGACGTTCACGCGGGCGCGACAGGCCGCCGAGCGGTACGCGACCGACAGCGCGGCCGAGCTCCGGAGCCGGGGCGAACCGGACCTCGCGTCGAGGGTGCGCGCGTACCAGGCGGCGCTCGGCGACGCGACGCGGCGCGAGATCGAGGACGGACTCCACGCCGGCGACCTCCGGGGCGTCTGGTCGACGAACGCGCTCGAGCTCGGCGTCGACGTCGGCGGGCTCGACGCCGTGGTCCTCGACGGCTACCCCGGGACGCGAATGGCCGCCCGCCAGCGGGCCGGGCGCGCCGGCCGGGGCGACGACCCAGCGCTCGTCGTGTTGGTCGGCGGCGAGGACGGGCTCGACCAGTACCTGCTGTCACACCCCGAGGACTTCTTCGACGCCCCGCCCGAGGACGCGGTCTGTGACCCCGAGAACGACCACCTGCTCCCCCGGCACGTCGTCTGCGCGGCCGACGAGCGCTGGCTCTCGCCTGACGACGACCGCTTCTTCGGCGGGACGTTCCCGGGCGTCGTCGCGGACCTCACCGACGCCGGCGTGTTGAAGCGGCGACGAACGGACGAGGGGACCCGCTGGACGTTCGCCGGATCGTCGAGCCCGCAACAGGACACGAACCTGCGGACCGTCGGCGACCGCGAAGTCGACCTGATCGACCGGCGCGGGAACGATACGATCGCGTCGCTCGGGTTCGCCGACGCGCTCCGCGACGCCCACCCCGGGGCGATCTACCACCAGCAGGGACGCACCTACGAGGTCGTCTCGCTCGACCTGGACCGCGACGTCGCCGAGCTCCAGCCGTCGTGGGCGGACTACTACACCCGGGTGCGCTCCGAGACGGATATCGTCGTCAACGAGGACCTCGCCGAGCGGACGCTCGCGGCCCGCCCGGACGTTCCGGTCCGGTTCGCGGACGTTACCGTCACGGAGCGGATCACGGGTTTCGACAGGAAGGACGCCGCAAGCGGCGAGTCGCTCGGCCAGTCGATCCTCGATCTCCCGGAGACGACGCTTCGGACACGGGCGCTCTACTTCCCGGTCCCCGGAGACGTCGAGGCGGAGATGCGCGAGACGGGCGGCGAGTACGGCTTCAACGGCGGGATCCACGCGGCCGAACACGGGATCATCTCGCTGTTCCCGTTCCATCTGCTGTGTGACCGCGCCGACGTCGGCGGGCTCTCGACGCCGCACCACCCGCACACCGACGGGCCGGCCGTGTTCGTCTACGACGGCTACCCCGGCGGCGTCGGGCTCACGCGACGAGGACACGAGCGGATCGAGGAGCTGTTCGCGCGGACCGCGCGGTTGATCGACGGCTGCGGCTGTACGGACGGCTGTCCGGCCTGCGTCCAGTCGCCCCACTGCGGCAACGCCAACGAGCCGCTGGCGACGGCGACGGCGGTTCACCTGTTGGAGGCGCTCACGCCCGGCGACGTCCGAGACGCCTTCTCGGAACCCTGAGCCGTCGCGTGGTCCGTTCGAGGTTCGCCGCCCGGTTTCGGACACCCGTCTCCCCGGCGGAACGCCCTTGTCGCCCGCCTCCCAACGAGCGGTATGTCCGTATCCGTTCCCGAAACCTCCCGTGTGTACACCCTCGCACAACGACCGACCGGGACGCCGACGAGCGACGACTTCGAGCTGGAAACGCGCCAGACGCCCGATCCGGACGCCGGATCGGTCCTGGTCCGGACCCTGTACCTCTCGGTCGACCCGTACATGCGCGGGCGCATGCGCGCCGGCGAGTCGTACGCCGAGCCGTGGGACGTCGGCGCTCCCCTGGAGGGCGGTGTCGTCGGCGAGGTCGTCGCGAGCAACGGCGGCGGCTTCGAGCCCGGCGATGTCGTCACCGGCAACCTTCAGTGGGCGGAGTACGCCACGGCGGCCGGCTCCGACCTCACCCGGGTCGACCCGGACCGAGCGCCGCTTTCAGCGTCCCTCGGCGTGCTCGGCATGCCGGGCACCACCGCCTACTTCGGCGTGAACGAGGTCGCACGGCCGCGGGCGGGCGAGACGTTCGTCGTGACGGGCGCCGCCGGCGCCGTCGGGTCGGTCGCCGGCCAGATCGCGGCGCTCAACGGCGCCCGCGTGGTCGGGTTTACGGGCACCGACGAGAAGGCGGCGTACCTCGAGGACGAACTCGGGTTCGACGCCGCGGTCAACTACGCAACCACCGAAGACTACGCCGCCGCGCTCGACGAGGCCGCACCGGACGGCGTCGACGCGTACTTCGACAACGTGGGCGGCGAGATCACGGACGCGGTCTTCTCGAGGCTCAACGTCGACGCGCGCGTCGCCGTCTGTGGACAGATCGCGCTGTACAACGCCACGGAGACGCCGACCGGACCTCGAAAGCTCGGCACGCTCATCGAGAAGCGCGCGACCGTGGAGGGGTTCCTCGTCAGCGACTTCGCCCCCCGTTTCGAGCGCGCGACCCGCCAGATCGGCGAGTGGATCGCCGCCGGCGACGTCCAATACCGGGAGACTGTCACCGAGGGCCTCGAAAACGCGCCGGAGGCGTTCATCGGGCTGTTCGAGGGCGACAACATCGGCAAGCAGGTCGTGAAGGTCGCCGATCCCGACTTATAAATCGAGGACAATGACGGTCGGGAGACGCGTCAGTCGCCGCGCCGCCAGACGATCGCGTCGGCGGTTTCGAGCGTCACCGGGTCGGCGGCGGCGACGGCGTCGCCGACGGCGGCGTCGACCGCGGGCGGCGCGAGCGCGACCGTCCAGCCGTCGGGGCCGGGGAGGTCGTCGTCGACCGTGACGTGGTCGTCGGCCGCGGCGTCGTCATCGACCGTGGCGTTGGCGGCGTCCACGGCCTCGGCGGCGTCCGCGAGAACTCCCGCGACGTCGACGTCGACGGGCGTCCCCTCGACGTTGCAGGCGACGAGGAGGTCCTCGTCGCCGTCGGGAGCCCGCCGGAGCGCGTAGTAGAGGACGGTCCCCTCGGTCGGGTGACGGTAGCCGAACGCCTCGCCCGCGGCGGGGTCGACGTCGTCGCGGAGCCACGGCCGGTCCTGTCGGAACTCCCTGACCGCGCGGTCGAAGGCGGTCCGCGCGTCGTCCTGCGCGTCGAGCCAACGGTCGAGGACGAAGTAGTCGCTCACGTCGGCGCTCCACGCGAACGAGAAGCGCTGGAGGTCGTCGGCGTCGAGGTCGTCGCCCATCGGCGTCCCCTGCACGGAGAGCAGCTCGGCCATCAGGTCGACGTCGTAGCCGGTCGCGTCGACGAGCGAGGCGAGCGTCCGGGCGAACCCCTTCAGCTCCTCGCGCGTCTCGAACCCGAGCGCGGACAGCCGCGGGAACGCCTCCGCGGTGAACCCGCCCTCGGGGACGTGCCAGTCGATCCACGGCGCTTCCTCGGCAACGACCTTCACGTTCCAGACGGGGTCGGTGTCGCGGACGAACCCCCACGGCGCGCGGTGGTTCGCGTGGAGGAAGTCCATCGGGACGCCCGGCATCGCGACGTGGAACCACACCAGCGCCGCCGCGCTGTCGTACGCCTCCCGGATCGTCTCCGGCGGCGACTCGGCCAGATAGGGGTTTATCAGGGCCCCGCTCCAGTCGTCGCTGACCTCGACCTGTGACCCGCGCCGGACCGTGTCGTGGTTGGCGACGCCGGTGATCCACTGGCTCCCGAACTCGCCGACCTCCTGCATCCGCCACCACTTCGTCGCCCAGAACGTGAGCAGCGCCGGCTTGTTGTGCGCGAACGTGACCGGCGACCACTGGAACGCGTGGGGGTGTTGGTCGATCAGCGTCCGGTACGTCGACGCCAGCTCCCAGTCCTCGCGCGGCCACGGCCGGCCGTCCTCGTAGATCATCCACGGCCGGTACTCAGTCCCCGCGACCGTCTGGGTGACGGCGTCCATCTCCGCGAGGAAGGCGTCGTCGTGGAGGTTCTCGCCCGTTTCCGAGTCGTGATACGTGAAGTCCTGTGCGCCGTCGACGCGGATCCCGTCCGCGCCGAACGCCATCTTCCGGCGCTGCAGCTCCAGCAGGACCGCGCGCACGACGGGCTGCCGGTAGTCCAGGTGAAGCCCGTACATCCCCGGCCCCTCGAAGAACGGCGACGGGAGGAGCCCGTCGGCCGCGTCGTCGGCGTGCCCGAGCGCCACGTCGAAGACGACGCGGACGGGGTCGGGCATGCCGTGACACGCGGCGATGAACTCGACGAGCTCGTCCGGACGACCCGTCTCCAGGATCGCCGGGTTCGCCGCCGAGAAGGCGCTCACGACGACGTCGTATCCCCAGTTCGTCTGGTCGGGCCGCGTCACGCCGACGGCGACGGTTTCGGAGCCGCGCTCGCGGTCGAACGCGTCGGCGGCCGCCGGCTCCGTCCCCTCGACCCCGCCCGGCCGCCAGTACCACTGTCGGCCGTACGCCTGCGTGAGCGGCTCGACCGGCATGAGCTGTACCGCGTCGTAGCCGGCGTAGTTGCGCTCGTGGGGGGCGAGCGGCTGGTCGGTCCGGAGCTTCTCGCCGATCGTCCGGAACCGCTCGGCCAGCGCCGCGAGCGATCCCTCCTCGGTCGACGTTCCCGGGTGGATCTCCAGCATGCTCGTCGCGGGGTCGACCCGCGGGAGCCCGTCGTCGGGCGTCGTCGGCAGCGCCTCGTCGGCCCCGCCGAACGAGCGGAAGTGGTCGCGGTCCTCGCGGGTCGCGTCGAGTCGCGGCCAGTCGTACGCCTCCGCGGGCGCGAACGCGCCGAAGGGGACGGAGTACGCGAGCGGGTCGCGAACCGTCTCCCAGCCGTCCGCCCCGCGGTACGTCAGCTGGTAGAGCGTCCCGAGCCGATCGGCGGTTCCGACGTCGACGTTTTCGGCGGCGACCCAGTGGAACTCGCCGTCGCGCTCGACCGGGAGCCGGTCGACGCGGAACCGGACCTCGCGGAGGTCCTCCCGGCCGGGGTCGACGCCGTCGACGGGGGTGAAGAGCTCCAGTGCGACGTCGTCGACCGGGACGCCGTCGGCGACCACGTCCGGCGTCCAGAAGCCGAACGCGACCCCCTCGGGCGGGTCGGTCGCGGGGTCGGCGCCGTCCGGCCGGATCGGGTGCGCGCCGAGGCGGTCGGCGATCGACGTGGCGGCCTCGAACTCGTCCGCGGCGGCCGCACGGTCGGCCCGGGCACGCTCGACGAGCTCGGCCGTGTGGTCCGCCAGCCGCGTCGGGGGAGGTGTTTCGGACACGGTCACACCTCCAGCGGAACCACCGCCACGTCGTCGACGACGATGCGATCGGCCCCCGAGCGATCGGTCACGACACATTCCTCGCCGGTGACGGCGTTCCGGTCGCCGTGCGGGGCGTCGACCGCGACCGCGGCCTCGCCCGGCGCGAAGTTGAGGACGACGACGAACCCCGTCGCGTCGTCGCCGCGGCGGAACGCGACGACGTCGTCCGGGTGGGCCCGCTCGCCGTCCGCCTCGATCGGGCGCTCGGACGGGGCGACGCCGTCGACGCCGTCGACGCCACCGACGCGGTAGTCGACGCGACGGAGGTCGCCCGCGGGGCCGAGCGCCTCGTGGTGCTCGGCGTGGGTCGCGAGGAGGCGCTCGTACCGCTCCCGCACCTCCGTTCGCGCGTGGTCCCACGCGATCACGTCGCGCCGGCCGCGTTGCCCGATCTCCTGGCCGGCGTACACCATCGGGACGCCCGGGAGCGTGACGGTCGCGGCCCCCGCGGCGGCCGCCGCCGCGTCCCCGCATTCGACGCGATACCGCGTCTCGTCGTGGTTCTCGATGTACTGAAGGAAGCCCGCGTGGTCGGGGAACCCGACCGCGGTACGCTCCTCGATCGCGTCGAGCACGGACGACGCGGGCGCGGCCCCGCGTCCGATCTGTCGGAGCTGGAAGTAGAGCGTGGCGTCGAAGTGGACGTCGAACATCCCCTCGTGGAAGTCGGCGATGTACGGGATCGTCTCGTCCATCAGCAGGAACTCCGGATCGATCGCCTTCACCCGGTCGCGGAGCTCCCGCCAGAAGGAGTCGGGGACCGCCCACGCCATGTCACAGCGGAAGCCGTCGACGAGCGGGGCCCACTCGTCAACGACGTCGAGCAGGAACCGGCGGACGTGGAGGTTCTCGTGGTTCAGGTTCGCGATCAGCTCCCACTCGAAGTACGTCCCCGGCTCGCCGGACGCCTGCCACTCGTAGCGGTCGCGGTACGGGGAGTCCGGGTTCCCGTACGCGTCCTCGAACCACTCGTGATCGCGGGCCGTGTGGTTCGCGACGAAGTCGAACAGCACGCGCATGCCGTTGTCGTGGGCGGTCTCGACGAGCGCCTCGTAGTCGTCGCGGCCCCCGAGGTCGGCCGCGACGTCGAAGAAGTCCGTGATGTTGTAGCCGTGGGGCATGCCGTCGTGACCGAGCACTGGCGTGAGCCACAGCGTGTCGACGCCGAGGTCGGCGAGGTCGGGGAGCCGATCGGCGATCGCGTCGAACGTCTCGCCCGGATCCTCCCCGTCCGCGAAGGTACGGACGTACACCTCGTAAACGCGGGCGTCGGCGGTCCAGTCGGGTGGATCGTTGAGCCGGACCGTCCGGAAGCGCTCCGCGTCGGCCGGCCGTGACACCGATTCGGCCGACGGTGACACCGGTTCGGCCGGGGCGGAAGACGGGTTTCCGGCCGCGTCGAGCCGCTCGACCGCGACCGCGTCGGCGACGCTGAATCGGAGCTCTTGGTCGGGTTCGCGTGCGACCGCGACCGCGTGAACGCGGAGGCGGTCGGGGACCGCGTCGGTGGGTACGGTGAGCGTCGCCCCCGTCGCCGTTCGGCTCGTGTCGAGAGCGTCCCGCGGGTTCGTCCGCCCCTCCGCGACCGCGGCGGCGACGTCGCGGTCGTCGACGACGAACGTCACCTCGAGGTCCGACGCGTCGAGCGCGGACTCCGGGTTGGAAGCCACGGTCGCGCGCACGTCGACCGCGCCGTCCTCGACCGTCGCGTCCAGGCGGATCCGCGGCGGGCCGACCCCTTCGTCCGAGCGCGCCGCCGCGTAGTCGAGGCCGGCGTGCTCCGCGTCGCGGTCGCGGATCGCCGTGCCGCTGCCACCTTCGACGTCGACGCCGGCGTACGAGGCGGCGAACGCTCGGATCGTGAGTCGGTGGTCGCCGTCGGGGGCCGACAGGCCGAGCGCGAACCGACCCGGGACGTCCGGCGTGAACTCCGTCACCGGGGCGTCGCCGACGGTCGCCTCGCTACCCGGCGGCGCGTCCACGACGCGCCACTCGTAGCTGGCCCCCGGGTCCGGGTCGCGGGGAGCGAGCTGTGTCGTCTCGCCGGTCGCCACGAACCGCGGTGGTCCTGGGTGATGCATGTCCCTATCCTCAGCCGGAGGGGTCTTCGGTGTTGCTCTCGCCGTGGACGGGTCGTCGCGTGCGGGCCCTGTCATCGTTCTCGATACGAGAACCGCATGACTCGGACCCAATAAGTCATGCTGACCTCCTTCGTCAAGGCTTTGGCTCCGGGGAACGGCATCTGGGGCATGCGACTGCGAACTGCGCTCACGGAACACAAACGTCGGCGTGCGGAGCGGTACCCCGCGGAACGTCCGACGACCGCCGGCGCGTTCGCCGGCGACGAGGGGAGACTCGTCCACGTCGGTCGTCACGGAACGATCCACGACTGCTCGTACCCGCTGTCGGGGATCGGCGGGATCGACTGGCTCAGGCTCGGCGTCCTCGCCGGCGGCACCGTCCGCTGGTTCGACGGGCTCACCGCGACCCGCCAGCACTACGACACGGACACCCCGCTGGTCGAGACGGAGTACGACGCCGGTCGGTACACGGTCCACCAGTTCGACCTGACGGTCGGCGACGTCCACCTCACCCACGTCGAACTCCGCGGCGCGCCGCCCGCCAACGCCGAGATCGTCGCCGCCGGCGCGTTCGCCCCGGAGCTCGCCGAGGGACGCGTCGGGAACCTCGTTCACGAGGGTGACGGCCCTCGCGGCGGCGACGTCATCGAGGTGTTCCACCGCCGCGAACACGACTTCCTCACCGCCTCGACCGGGCTCTCGTCCGCCCACGGCCAGCGACAGGACTCCCTGTCGGACCTGATCGGCGAGGGCGACGGCGGGTTCCCCCGGCGCGGGGAGATCGACGAGCACGAGGACTCACACCTCACCGGCGACGTCGTCGTCCGGGCCCCGTTCGAGCGCGAGGGCCGAAGCGAACGCGTCACGCTCGCGAGCCGCGCCGTCATCGACGAGGGGGACGAGCCCGACACCGACGGAGCCGACAGGCGCCGCTGGGTGGGCGAGCTCTCGCGGACCGCGGCGGCGTACGCCGAGGCCGACGACCTCCGCGAGGCCGCCGCCGAGCGCGCACCGACGGTCCCGGACGACGCCCCTCGCCGGAGCCAGATCGCCAGCGACCTGCGGACCCTCGACCTGCTCACCGCGGAGTCGGGCTCGCGGATCGCCGGCCCGGAGTTCGACCCCTTTTACTCGACGACGGGCGGCTACGGCTACACGTGGTTCCGTGACGACGCGGAGGTGTCGAACGCGCTGCTCGAGGCGAGCGAGGAAATCGACCTGCAGGCGGACGACGAGCTCCGCGCGGCCGCCGCGTTCTTCTGTCGGACCCAGGACGACGACGGGAGCTGGCCCCACCGCGTGTGGGCCGACTCCGGGAAGGTCGCGCCGGGATGGGCCAACGCGCGCATCGAGGCCACGGCCGGCAACGCCGGCCCCGACGACCAGCTCGACCAGCCGGCCGCCGTCGTCACCTTCCTGGCGCGGCTCCGCCGGACCGCCGACCTCCCCGCCGACGAGCGCGAACGGATCGACCGGACGATCGCCGACGCGGTCGCCTTCCTGCTCGCGACGCGGGCGGACGACGGCCTCCCGCACCGCTGTCAGAACTGCTGGGAGAACGCCATCGGGCGGTTCACCCACACCGGCGCGACCTACCTCCGGGCGTTCGCCGCCGTCGCCCGTGCCCCGGTCGACGACGGGCTCCGCGCGGACGCCGCGAGCGCCGCCGACGCGGCCCTCGTGGGGTTGCACGGCCGATGGGTCCCCGGGAAGAAGCGGTTCCCCCAGCGCGCGAGCGACGAGGGGCGCGACGACCGCGCGGACGCCAGCACGTTCGGGCTCGTCGACGCGCTGACCGAGTACGCGGCGCTCGACGACGAGCGGGAGGCCGACGCCGCGCTGCCCGCGACGGCGGACGACGTCGACCTCGACGCGTTCGTCGACCGGGTGACGACCCACGTCCGGACGTCGATCGACGCCCTCCACCGCGAGACCGCGGAGATGGAGGGGCTCGTCAGGTTCGTCGGCGACGACTGGCGGGTCGCCGAACAGGGCGGCGCGAAGGTGTGGTCGGTCGCGACGCTGTGGGGCGCGGAGGCCGCCGCCGAACTCGCCGGGCTCCAGCAGTCACGGAACGGCGACGGGGCGGCCGGCTCGCTGTTCGCCGAGGCCCGCGAGCTGTACGCGCTCTGTGAGCCGGGCGGAAACCTGACCAACGAGGCCGGGCTCTTGGCCGAGCAGGCGTTCGACAACGGCGACCTCGACAGCGCGACGCCGCTCGGCTGGTCACACGCCCTGCGGCTCAACACAACGGTGACGCTCGCGCGGTACGGGGCGCTCCCGCTCCCGCACGAGCGACCGAGCGCGCCGGAGGAGGCACCACAGTGGACGACGGGTCGGAAGTTCGGCGTCGGCACCCCCGCCGACCACGAGGCCGACGAGCCGGTCCCCGTCTGGTTCACCCTCACCGAGGGCGCGTTGACGGAGGCCCGGTTCCCCCGGATCGACGTGATGAACCTCCGGACGTTCGACTTCCTGGTCGTCGACCCGGAGACGGAGTACACGATCCGGACGTTCGACGAGACGGACCACCTGACGACGACGGAGACGATAACGCGAGCGGCGGAGCCGACCGACGACGCGGCGCTAGCGTACAGACAGACGATCAGCGAGACGGGCGACGGTCACGGCCACCGCTGGACGCTCACCGTCGAGTACGCGGTCGACACCGACGGCAACGCGATCCTCGCGGACGTCGAGTTCGAGGGCGGACGCGAGTACGACGTGTACGCGCTCGCGGACACGACGGTCACCAACGTCGGCACCGACGACCACGGTACCCGCGTCGGCGACGACGGTGAGTACCACTTGCTCGCGCGCAACCACGACGCCAACCGCGTGCCCGGGAAGCTCGTCGACGACGACGGGGAGCCCTTCGAGGTCGCGCTCGCGCTCGCCACGGCCGGCGGGTTCGAGTGGGCGAGCGCGCTGCCTGCGGGCTGTGCGGCGCTCGAGGACCTGTTCGCGCTCGGCGAGCGCGGCGAGGGCTCCGCGGAGGCGGTCGGCAACGTCGTCCTGACGGGGCTCGTCGGCAGCGGCACCGCCCTCTCGGAGACGGTCGCGCTCGGCTTCGCCGAACACGGCGACACCGCGGCGGCGCTCGGCGAGGCGGAAGGCGCGCTCTCCCGCGGCTTCGACGCCGTCGCCGACGCGTACGCGGCGACCTGGCACGAGTGGCTCGACGGCCGCGAGTACCCGGGGTCCGTCGTCGACGACGACGACCTGGCGACGCAGTACCGGTTCGCGCTGATGACGCTGGCCGCCGTCGAGGACAAACGCCACGACGGGGCGGGCATCGCCAGCCCCTCGGTGCCGTGGGGCGAGACGGAACACGCCGCCGAGGACCGCGGCTACGGCTACAACTTCGTCTGGTCGCGCGACCTGTATCAGGTGTTCACGGCGCTCATCGAGGTGGGTGAGGTCGACCGGAGCGCGGACGCGCTCGCGTACCTCTACAACACCCAACAGGACGACGACGGCTTCCTGCCGCAGAACACGTACATCGACGGGCGGACTCGGTGGGGCGGCGAGCAGATGGACAACATCGCGTTCCCCGCGGTGATGGCCTGGCAGCTCTACGAGCGGGGCGTGTCGCTTTCCGACGCCGACTACACCTACGATCAGGTCCGACGGTCGATCGGCTACGTCGCCGCCAACGGGCCGGACACGGCCCAGGAGCGCTGGGAGGAGGAGGCGGGGTACTCGCCGTCGAGCATCGCCGCAGAGATCGCGGGGCTGGCCTGTGCGGCCGCGCTCGCGCTCGCGGAGGCCGACCGGATCGAGACGGGCGACGCGCCGACCGACGGCGAGGAGGTCCCGAACGACCCGGAGAGCCTCCGTGCGGACGCGCTGGCGTGGCTCGCGCTGGCCGACGATTGGACGGAGCGCGTCGAGGAGTGGTGTGCGACCGACACCGGCACCGACCGTCACACCGAGACGCCGTACTACCTGCGCGTCACCGCCGACGGCGACCCCGAGTCGGGCCGGCCGCGCACGATCGCCAACGACGGACCGACGTACGACGAACGCGAGATCGTCGACGGCGGCTTCCTCGAGCTCGTCCGGCTGGGCGTGAAGTCCGCCGACGACCCGGTGATCCGGAACTCCGTCTCGGTGGTCGACGAGGCGATCCGCGTCGACACGCCGTACGGGCCCGGGTGGTACCGCTACGTCGGCGACGCGTACGGCGAGATCCAGCGCGGCGATCCCGGCGCGCCGTGGGCCGGTGCCGGCGGCGGGAAGGGACGCCTCTGGCCGATCTTCACCGGCGAGCGCGGCGAGTACGAGCTCCGGGCCCGCGCCGACGGCCCCGACGCCTTCGGGGGGACCGACGAGGACGCCCTCGAACCGGCGGCCCTGCTGGAGACGATGGCGGGTTACGCCAACTCCGGGCGGATGATCCCCGAGCAGGTGTGGGACCGCGAACACCCGACCGCCTACGGCTGGGAGTTCGGCGAAGGGACCGGTGGGGCGACCCCGCTCGCCTGGTCGATGGCCGGCTTCATCCGGCTGGCACACGGGATCGACGCCGGCGCGCCCGTCGAGACGCCGACGGTCGTCCGCGACCGCTACGTCGTCGGCGACCGCCCCGAGGGACCGACGCTCGACGCCACGGTCGAGTACGGCGGCTCCGACCTCGTCGTCTCCGGGTCGACGACCGGCGACCGCGTCGCGGTGTACACGGCCGAGGGGTCCGAGTTCGTCGAGCCCGTCGACGGCGACTACGCGGTCCGTCTCGACCCGGCGACCGACGCCGAAGTCGTCCTCGTCGCCGCCGCCGACGGCGATCTCGAAGACGCGGGCACAGCCGTCGAGCGCCTTCGGATCTGAGCGTCTTCGGATCTGAGCGTCTTCGGATCTGAGCGCATTCGGATCTGAGCGGCGAGGAGACGGCGGCGAGGAGACGACGGCGATCGGGCTCAGCCGAGCGCGACGACGTCGACCGATCGGGTTCCCGCCTCGAGTTCGAGAACGACGGAGCCGACGACCCCCCTTCTCGCCCGTTCGCGCCACGCTGAGACGGTCTCGGCGTGGCGATCGCGGCGCACCCCCACGTCGGCGTCCGGGTGCGCCGCCGCGGTGTCGTCGGCCTCGGGATACGGCGGGACGTCGGCGACCAGATCGCGCGGATCGACGTGGATCGTCCCGTCGGGACGCACCCCGGATAAGGGCGCACGCGTCGAACCGGGCCCCGACCCATCAGCGGGATCCCCGCCGGCCTCGTGCAGGCGGGCCCGCATCCGCCCCGAAAAGGGCGGGGTGACCCGGAGGACGACCCGTCGGTCCGTCCGCAGCGTGGCCTCCAGGGCGGTCGCGACGTCCTCGCGGTGGACCGCGATCGACCGGATCCGTTCCGGGGCGCTCATGACCCCGTGTCGTCGGGCGACCAGCGGACGTCCGAGAGCGTCCGCTGGACCGCCTCCTCGCCGACGGCCATCGCGAGGTGTTCGAAGCCGCCCCGGACGCCGCGGTCCGTCGCGTTGGCGACGAGCCGCGAGACGATGAACTCCGGCGTCGACTTGCCGACGGTGCCGAACCGCGGCTGGTAGTCGACGCGGAGCTCGAGGTCGTTCGTGAGCCCCTCGGCGAAGATGCCGTCGATTCGGGCGGTGTCCGGGAGCGGGCTCAGGTCCCCCGCGAGATGGGTGACGTACACCCCGAGGGCCCCGCGATCGACCGTGAGCTCGACGAGCCCGTTCAGGAGGTCGGCCGCGCGCCCCGGCTCGGTGATCGCCTCGAACTCGTCGACGAGCATCAGCGTCCGTCCGTCCTCGACGAGCGGCGGAACGACCGACTTCAGGGTCGACTCCAGCACGCCCGCGTTGAACGAGGCGTGTCGCCGGTGGAAGACGACCCGGTCGAACCCCCCGACTTCCGCCTCCTCGGCCGGCACCGGCAGCCCCATGGCGGAAAGCAGCGTCACCGCACAGAGCGTCTCGAGGAGCGTCGTCTTCCCGCCGGAGTTCGCCCCGGTGAGGACGCTCACCCGGTCGCCGGAGGGCGGCCCCTCCTCGCCCGACCCGGCGGGATCGCCCGTCAGCCCGTGCGTCCCGATCCCGTAGGAGACGGGCTGGACCTCGCCGTCCAGAAAGAGGTGTCGCGCGCTCCGGACCGCGATCCCGTCGTCGACGAGCGTCGGACGGGTCAGATCGTGTTCGGCCGCGAACCGACCGAGCGAGAGCCGAAACGCGACCTCGGAGACCGCGTCGACGGCGCGGTCGACGTCGTCGCCGGCGTCCAACAGTCGGTCCCGCAGGTCCCCGGCGACCCGCCGTTCCCGCTCGTCGACGGCCGCTTCCAGGTCGGCGACGAGCGTTCGCAGCGTGCCGGAGACGAAGTCGGCCGCGTCGACCGCCTCCGCGGGCGCGGCCGACCGAACCGTCGACCGGTCGACTCCGGTCTCCTCGGCGAGGTGGTCGACCACGCCCGCCTGAAACGCCTCGAAGTCGCGGACGGAGCCGTCGCGGACCCGTTCGATGACGTCGAACGCCGCGTTCTGGAGGTCGCGAGCCGCGTCGAGCCGTTCGCGACGCCGGTCGAGGACGTCGTCAGCGCCGGCGGAGACCACCACGTCCGTGACGGCGCCGTCGGCGGAGATCGACCCGCGAACGTGCTCGAGGGCTCCCAACGCGTCGCGCAGAGCGTCGTCGTCGAGCCCGTCGAGCGGGTCGAACGTCCCGCCGGTGAGCCCGGCCGCCCGCAGCGCGAGCGCCGCCTCCACGGCCGCCCGGTCGCCCCCCTCCGCCCTGTCGTAGGCCGCGAACGCGTCGAGGACGCGGTCCCGTCGGTCATCGTCGAGCGCCGTCCACGCCTCGCGGGCGGCGACCACGTCGTCGAGCCGCTCCTCGATCGCTTCACGGTCGACGAGCGGGGTGAGGACCCGGATCCGGTCGCCGGCGTGGTCGGTCACGGCGTAGCTCGCGGCCAACGAGAGCAGGTCGTCGTACACCGACCGGGTGTCGCCGGTCGCGAGCACGTCCATCCCGGCCTCGCCGTTCGCCCGGCGGAGGATCCGCGTCGCGCGGCCGCGATGGAGCCCCGCGTCGACGAGCGCCCGGACGTCGGCCGACTCGATCGCCGCCACGGCCTCCGGAACGCCGAGCGAGTCGGTCAACAGCTCGCTCGTCTTCGGGCCGATCCCCCAGTAGTCCTCGAGTCGCATACCGGTGAGTGTCGGCGCGTCGTCTTGGTGTTTTCGTCGTCCCGGACGGAAGCGACCGGCCTCAACGGCGGCCGTCAGTCCGCCGGCGACGGAGTGGCGGCGTCCGCCCCGCGCTCACGCAGGTACCCTTGGAGGTACGCGCCGAGGAACATCCCGGCGACGCCGTAGAGGATGACGACGTTCCCGATCCCGAGGCTGGCGTACGCCGCGCCGGGGCAGATGCCGGAGAGTCCCCACCCGACCCCGAAGACGCCGCCGCCGACGATCACGTCGCGGTCCATCGACTTCAGTCGGCGACCGAACCGTTTCCCGGTCAGCGGGGCGGACCGGCCGGAGAGCGTGAGCCCCCAGAAGACGAGCCCGACGAGGACGCTCGCGCCGCCCATCACGAACACCAGCCCGAGGTCGCGGAGCTGGAGGAACTCCAAGACGATCTCCGGTCGGGCCATCCGGCTCACGGCGAGCCCGACCCCGAACACCGCGCCGCCGAGGAAGACCAGCGGGAGGAACAGGGGATGGCTCTCGTGTTCGGCGACGACGCCCGCGCCGCTCATGGCTGGACCCCCATCGCCATCACCAGCTGGGCGACGCCGACCGCGACGAGCATGAACGTCGCGACGTTCAGGACCGACGTCCGCGAGCCGGAGCCGATCCCACAGACGCCGTGGCCCGACGTACAGCCCTTTCCGAGCCGGGTGCCGACCCCGATGAGGATCCCGCCGAGGAACAGCCGCCACGGCTGGACCGCGGTCGTCCAGCCGAACTCGCCCGTCGCGAGCGAGTAGCCGGCCGCCCCGGAGACGATCCCCAGCGTGAACACGACGCGCCAGTCGCGGGAGGCGACGAAGCGCGGCTGCTGGAAGCGCCGGAGCTTCGAGCCGTACGACAGCGTCGACTCGAGGAACGTGCTCGCGCCGGCGTGGATCCCGGTCCCGACGTAGACGATGACGGTCCCGAGCCCGATGAGCAGCCCGCCGAGCAAGTAGTGTTCCCACCCGCGCGGGAACAGGGCGTCGACGAGCAGGGTGACCTCGTACATACGGGATCTGTGCGTCCGGGGCGGGAAAACGCTGCGTTCGCCGACCGATGTTGCCGTGCTCGCGGACGGTGCGACCGCCACGGCCACCGCGGCCGCGACCGAACAGTTGAGGTGATCGCGCCGCAGAGAGCGCGTCGTGCGCGATCCTCTCGCCCCCCTGCGTGGCTTCCGACGGCCGGTGTACGTCGTCGGCCTCGGACAGCTCGTCAACCTGTTCGGGTCGGGGCTCGTCTACCCGTTCGCGACCGTCCACTTTCACCTCTCGGTCGGGATCGCGCTGTCGTTGATCGGCGTGGGGCTCCTCGCGAACAACGTCGCGACCGCGGTCGGAACGACGGTCGGCGGATACGTCGCCGACAGATACGGGCGTAAACCCGTGATGGTGGCCAGCATGGCGCTGTCATCGGTCACGCTGGCCGCGTACGCCGCCGTCGAGGCGATCGCGGCGGCCACGCTCCTGTCGCCTGCGGGGGCGTTCATCGCCGTCGCAACCGCCGCCGGGTTCACCCTCGGACTGTACGCGCCGGCCTCGCAGGCGATGATCGCGGACCTCACCGAGGGCGACCGACGCGACCGCGGCTACGCCCTCCTCAAGGTCGCGAACAACGCCGGGTTCGGGCTGGGCTTCGTCGTCGGGGGCGTGCTGTACGCGTACGCGGACCTCGCGGTGTTCGTCGGCAACGGGGCCACCTCCGCGGTCGTCGCCGGCGTCCTGTTGGCGCTGGTCCCGCGCGCACACCAGGGAGCCCGTGACGTCGCGGTGCGCGACTCGATCGGGGACTGGGGCCGCGCGGTGACCGACCGTCGGATCCTCGCGCTCGCCGGGCTCAACGTCGGGTTCGCGGTCATGTACGCGCAGATGCAGGCGACCGTTCCGGTGGTCGCGACGGAGACGCTCGGGCTCACCTCCGGACAGCTCGGGACGCTCTACACCCTGAACCCGATCGTGATCGTCCTGTTACAGCTGCCGCTGGTGGCGGCGGTGACCGACTGGCGGCGGACGCGCGCGCTCGTCGTCTCCACGGCGCTGTGGGGGTCCTCGATGCTCGCCGTGTGGGCGGTGGCGGGCGCGTCGGCCGGCGTCGGCGTCGCCCTCGTCGGCGCGTTCCTCGTCCTCCGGACGCTCGGCGAGATCCTCCACGCGCCGCTGATCACGTCGCTGGCGTCCGACCTCGGGGCGGCCGAGGAACGGGGGGCACAGCTGTCGCTGCTGGAGGTCGCAAAGCGGCTCGGGTTCGGCGTCGGGGCGGCCGTCGGCGGCGCGTTCTTCGATTACGGCCTCGAGTGGGCGCTCTGGCCGTTACTCGCCGCCGTCTGCGTCGCGCTCGGGGTCGGCGTGCTGTGGTTCGAGCGGCACGTGACTCCCGCGGAGAACGGTCGGATCCCGGCTGTCGGCGGCGACGGGAGCTCCGATTGACGGAACGAGAGCTCAACGCTGGGACGAGAGCTCAACGGTGGGGCGAACAGGTGACACGACGGGGCGGACGGGCGCGCGGCGACGTGTCACGCGATCGCGGCCCGCCGCGCGGAGCGGGTCAGGACACGGGGCGACTGGCTGCCGCATGGGTGATAAGCCATGGGGGTTCTCGCGGTGGTGTCAACGCGACTGTCGGTAGATCAGGTTCCGCTGGATCTCGTTGGCCCCCTCGTAGATGACGGGGATCCGGCAGTCGCGGTAGACGCGCGCGATCCGGCGGTCTGCGAGCACCGACCGGCCGCCGTGGAGCTGCATCCCGCGCTCGGCGCAGTCGACGGCGACCTCGGTCGACTTCGTCTTCGCGAGCGCCGCCCAGTAGCCGGCGTTCTCGCCGTTCGCGACCTTCTCGCAGGCACGCCAGTTGAGCGCTCGGGCGGCCTCGAACCCGATCCGCATGTCAGCGAGCGAGTGCTGGACCGCCTGGAACTCGTTGACCGTTCGGCCGAAGGCGTTCCGGCCGTGAACGAACGCCTCGGCCTCCTCGATCGCGGCCGCGGCCAGTCCGAGCCCGTGGCCGCCGACGACGACCCGGCCGTGGTTGAAGAAGTCCGCGAGCACGTAGAAGCCGCCGCCCTCCGCGCCGACGACGTTCTCCTCGGGGACGAAACAGTCCTCGAACACGATGTGGCCCTGCTTTGACGCCCGCATCCCCATCTTCTCGGGGATGTGCTCGGCCTCGTAGCCGTCGCGGTCCGTCTCGACGATGAACAGCGTGTAGTTGGAGTAGCGGTCCTCCCCGTCGCCGGTTTTCGCGTACACCGTGAGCCAGTCGGCCTCGACGGCGTTGCCGACCCAGTACTTCTCGCCGGTGATCTCGTAGCCGCCGTCGACGCGCTCGGCGGTCGTCGTCATGCCCGCGAGGTCGGAGCCGGTTTCGGGTTCCGACACCGCGAGCCCGGAGATCTGGTCGTTTTCGGCGACGGGCCGGAGATAGGTCTCCTTCTGCGCTTCGGTGCCGTACTGTTCGACCATCTCACAGCCGAAGCTCGCGAGCTGGAGGGTCAAGGCGATGCCGGCGTCCGCCCGGTAGAACTCCTCGGCGATCGCGAGGATCGCGGGGAGGTCGTACCCCGTCCCACCGTACTCCTCGTCGATGTCCTGGGCGACGAGCCCCGCGTCCATCCCGGCCTCCAGGACGTCCCACGGGTACGCCCCGGACTCGAAGTACGTCTCCGCGTTGGGCGCGATGTGCTCCTCGGCGAACGCCCGTGCCTCCGCTTTCACGTCTCGGACGTGTTCGGGAACGATCCCGTCGTCGAGTAGGTCCATGTCCGCCCTGTGGGCCGCTCTCGCATAACGCTCGTGGAACAACGAAAAACGTGTTTTTCGTTTACCCCGCTGCGGTCACGAGCCGTGTGACTCGGAGGGCTCGCCGTCGGTACTGGCGGTGCCGTCGGTGTCGCCGGTCGGGCCGTTAGCGCTCCCGTCGTCTCCGCCGTCCTCTATGTCCCCGTGGGTACTTCCCGGGTCGTCGTTTCCGGGATCCCCAGTGTCCCCGTCGCCGTTGTCCGTCCCCGGCGTCCTCGCGGACACCGGGTCGGCCGGTCGGAAACCCGCCTCGTCGAACCCGCTGTCCGGGTCGGCGGGAGCGAACCCGTGTTCGATGAGGGCTTCGCGGACCGCCCCGCGGTCGATGGTGCCGGAGACCGTCCGCGGCAGCTCGTCGGTGTACGCGATCGTCCGCGGGAGCTTGAAGCCGGCGAGCCGGTCGCGGGCGAACGAGATCACCTCCGCGTCGTCGATTCCGACGACGCCCTCGATGGTGTCTGCCGCCCCCTCGACCCGCTCGCCGGTTCTCTCGTCGGTCTGTCCGTCCGCCTTTCCGGCGGTCGAACCGTCGGTCCTCTCGTCCGTCCTCCCGCCGGTCGAACCGCCGGGATCGGAGCCCTCGTCGCCGGTGTCGTCGGTGTCGTCGTCGATGTCCCCGCCGACACGGTCCTCGCCGACGCTGCCTTCGCCGTCGGAAGCCCCGGGAGCCTCGACGTCTACGCCCCCGTCCCTCTCGCCGTCGACGGAGGCCGCGGCGGGATCGTCCGAACCGCCGACACCCCCGGCCGAAACGCCCGGGCGCTGGGGGACCTCGATCAGGGCGGCCACGCGCTCGCCCCACACCTCGTCGTCGAGTCCGACCACCGCGGCGTCCGCGACGTCGGGGTGGTCACGGAGCACGGCGGCGACCTCGCCCGGTTCGACGTTCTCTCCGCCGGTGATGATCCGGTCGTCGACCCGGTTGAGCACGTAGAGGTAGCCGTCCTCGTCGACCCGACCGATGTCGCCGGTGTGGAGGCCGTGCTCGCCGAAGGCGACGGCCGTCGCCTCGGGGTCACCGTAGTAGCCGGGCGAGATCGTCGGGCCGGACACGACGATCTCGCCGGTCTCGCCCGGTTCGACCGGCGATCCGTCCCCGTCGACGACGGTGACGTCGGTCCCGAACAGCGGTCGTCCGACGGTCCCGAGCCGGTCGTGCGCCTGGTCGGGGGTGGCGGTCGCGATCTGTGAGGCCGCCTCCGTCATCCCGTAGGTCGGGTAGACGGGGATCGAGTAGTCTCGGCACCGCTCGATCAGCGCGTCGGGCGCGGGGGCCCCGCCGAGGAGGACGGCTCGCAGCGAGTCCGCCAGCGTCCCGCGCCTGTCGAGCGCGCGCGTGAGCATCGTCGGCACGAGCGAGACGCCGGTCACGTCGTACCGGTCGACGTCGTCGGCGGTGCCGCCGGGGTCGAACCCCGACCTGAGGACGACGGTCGTCCCGTACAGCGTCGAGCGGTAGATCGGCGCGAGCCCCCCCATGTGGTGTAACGACAGCGACACCAGCCACCGGTCGTCCGGGTCGATCCCGAGCCGGAACGCCGAGGCGATGGCCGAGCTGTACACGTTGCCCGCGGTGAGTTCGACCGCCTTCGGATCGCCGGTCGTCCCGGAGGTGAACAGCAGACAGAGCCGGTCGTCGGGGTCCCAACGCGGCGGATCGATCGGTTCCGGACCGATCCCGTGAAGCGCCGTGACCGACCCGTCGTCGGGGTCGTCGACGGAGAGGATCGGGACGGGACCGGAGCCGGAAGACGGTGCAGCCACGCCGTCGGCGTCGAGCGCGTCGACGGCACCGAGCGCGTCGACCGCGCCGACGGCGTCGCCCTCCGTGGCCTCGGCACAGACGAGCGTCGAGACGTCCGCGGCCGCGGCGCGCTCGGCCAGTTCACGCGGCGTCAGTCGATCGCCCAAGGGGACGAACGTCGCGCCGAGCCGCATCGCCGCGTGGACGAGCCCGACCGTCCCGACGGACGACGGCATGAGGACGCCGAGGTGGTCGCCCTCGCCGACTCCGTGTGCCGCCAGTCGTTCCGCCGTCTCCGCGACGAGCCGGTCGAGGTCGGCGTACGTCCACACCTCCCCGTCCTCCGCGCGGACGAGGGCCGGATCGTCGGGCGAGGAGACGACCCGATGAGAGAGCCAATCGCGCATTGTGCGGCTATTCGAGGGCGACTACAATTGCCTTGTGGTCACGACGGGGCGGGCGCGACGCGAACGCGGTGGCCGCGGCCCCCGGCGTCCTCACTCGTCGGTCGGCTGGCGGACCGTCAACACCGGCACGTCCGAGGTCCGGACGACGCGCTCGGTGACGCTGCCGAGGAGGTAGCGGTCGAGCCCGCGACGGCCGTGCGTTCCCATCACGATCAGGTCGATGTCGTTGTCGTCGACGTAGTCCGTGATCGATCGGTAGGCGGTGCCCGTGGTGACCGAGGTGACGCTCTCGACACCCGCGTCGGTGGCGACGTCGGCGACCCGGCCGGTCGCCTCCTTGCCCTCCGACTCGAGCGCCTCGATGACGATCTCCGAGCCGGCCTCCAGCGTGGAGTAGGCCGCGCCGTCGACGACGTACAGGGCGTGGATCCGGCCCCCGTACTGCTTCGCGAGGTCGATCGCGTGCTCGATGGCGGCGTCTGACGCTGGGCTCCCGTCGGTCGGAACGAGGATCTCGTCGTACATGTCGTCCGGAGATACCCGACAGGGTCGTAAAAGTGTTCCCCGGCCGATGGCGGCGGCGCGGTCCAGCGGTCGTCTCACGCCACCCGCTCGACGACGGCCCGCTCGCAGCGCCGTAAAGCGTCGGGCCGATCCCCGTCCTCGAGCGACACGGTCTCGACGACGGTCCAGGCGTCGTCGACGACCGCGAGCCCCTTCACCCACGCGTCGGTCGCGATCACGAGCCCCGGCGTCGGCCCGCTCGACGCCGTGGCGACCGCGTAAGCGACCCCGTCGGACCGGTTCAGCGCGGCGACCTCCGACTCACGGAGCGGGCGGGCGGGCAGCGAAGCGAGCGTCGACATACGACCCCGTCGGTCGGGGCCGATGTTGAGCGTTGCGGGACCGAGGTCCCGGAGCGGACGGGAGAGAACGGAACACATAGGTCGGCGGGGGCGGAAGCCGGGGCGTATGCGAGCGAGTCGGGACCGCGTCGTCCTCGCCGTCGTCGCCGTCGTCGCGACCGCCGTCCTGGTCCGCGTCGTCGGGCTCGGCACCCGCCCGTTTCACTGGGACGAGGCGCGAACGGGCTACTGGGCCCTCCGGACGCTCGAGACCGGGCGGTTCGAGTACCGCCCGGTCGCCGGCGGCCCGCTCGTCGCCCACCTGACGGGCTGGGCGCTGCTCATCGGGGGAGCGTCGGATTTCGTCGCGCGGCTCCCGTTCGCGCTGGCGACCGGGCTCCTCCCCGCGGTCGCGCTGCTCTTCAGGAACCGGCTTCGGGACGACGAGACCGTCGCGTTGGCGTTGCTGCTCGGGGTCACGCCGCTGCTCGTCTACTACGGCCGGTTCCTCCGTGGCGACCTCCTCGCCGCCGGCGCGGCGCTCGCGGCGGTCGGCTTCGTCTGTCGATGGGCCGAAACCGACCGGGACCGCTGGCTGTACGCCGCGGCCGTCGCGGTGACCGCCGCGCTGGCGTCGTCGGCGTTCGCCGTCGCGACCCTGACGTTGGTCGCCGTCGCGGGCGGCCTCGTTCTGGACCACCGACGAGTCGTCGGCGACGGAACGAGCGTTCCCGCGGCGATCGCCGCCACCGTACGGTGGCTTCGTTTCCGCGTCACGCCCCTCGCACGCGCGCTGTTCGTCGGACTCGGGACCTGGGGCGTGCTGTTTGCGCCCCGCGGCGGCGACGCCGTCGGCGACCCGGTCGGGTTCCTCTCGGCGACGTATCGAGACCCCGTCGTCTCCTTCCTCGGCGTCCGGGTGGCCGGACGCGAGGGGACGGAGTTCCTGCCGTTCGTGACCGACGCCGCCGGAACCCTCCTCGCGACCGCCGCCGTCGTCCTCGCGCTCGGGATCGGCGGGTTCCTCGCCGACCGCTACGGCGCGCTGCCGGACGTCAAGTCGCCACGGCCGATCGTCGCGTTCGCGGGGTTCTGGGCCGGCCTCGGCCTGCTCGGGTACCCGATCGTGGCGACGGTGCCGGCACCGTGGACGCTCGTCCACGCGCTCGTCCCGATGGCCGTTCCCGCCGCGGTCGGGCTCGCGGCGACGTACCGGTTCGGGCGGCGGGCCGTGACGCGCGGGGACGCGGCGCGGGCGGCGACGGCGCTGCTCCTGCTCGCGGCGGTGGGGTCCGGCGTCGCCGTCGGGTTCGTCGACGGCGTGTACGGACCGAGCGGGCCGACAACCGAGTTCGCGGACTTCGGGCAGCCCGCCAGTGACCTAGAGCCGCTCGTCGCCGAGGTCGACGCCGCGGTCGCGGGGAGCGACGGCCGCGTCGTCTACGTGGGCGACCGGTACGCGCTCGCGGACGAATCGACCGTGGCGGAGCCCCCCATCGCCTCGGCGGAGGACCGCGCCGCCTTCGGCGAGCGCCTCCCGCTCCCGTGGTACGTCGAGCGGACGGACGCGACCGTCGAGAGCGTCGCAAACCCCGGTGACCTCGACGGCGATCCCGCGGCGCTCGTCGTCGCGCCCGAACACGAGTCGGCGGTCGCCGACCGGTTCCCCGACTACGAGGCCGAACCCGTGGAGCTCGCGCTGTGGAACCGCGAGGCGGTCGTCTTTATCAAAAGCGCCTGAGCCGGAGGAAGCCGATCGGTCGGTACTGCGTGTTTCACCGGAAGCCCATCGCTTCGATCTGCTCCTGATACCGGTTACGGATGGTGACCTCGGTCACCTGCGCGACGTCGGCGACCTCGCGCTGGGTCTTCTTCTCGTTGCAGAGCAGCGACGCCGCGTAGATCGCGGCCGCGGCGAACCCGGTGGGGGACTTCCCGGAGAGCAGGCCCTGTTCGGCGGAGACGTCGATTATCTCGGTCGCCTTCGACTGGACCTCCTCGGAGAGCTCGAGCGAGGAGGCGAACCGCGGGACGAACTGCTTGGGGTCGACGGGTTTGAGTTCGAGGCCGAGCTCCTGGGAGATGTACCGGTACGTGCGGCCGATCTCCTTCTGTGGGACGCGGGAGACCTCCGCGACCTCGTCGAGGCTCCGGGGGATCCCCTCCTGCCGGCAGGCCGCGTACAGCGCGGCGGTGGCGACCCCCTCGATGGAACGACCGCGGATGAGGTCCTCCGAGAGCGCCCGCCGGTAGATGACGGAGGCGACCTCCCGGACCGAGCGCGGAACGCCGAGCGCACTCGCCATCCGATCGATCTCCGAGAGCGCGAACTGCAGGTTCCGCTCGCCGGCGTCCTTCGTCCGGATCCGCTCCTGCCACTTGCGGAGCCGGTGCATCTGTGAGCGTTTCTCCGAGGAGAGCGACCGTCCGTACGCGTCCTTGTCCTTCCAGTCGATCGTCGTCGTCAGCCCCTTGTCGTGCATCGTCTCGGTGATCGGTGCGCCGACGCGCGATTTCGACTGCCGCTCGGAGTGGTTGAACGCCCGCCACTCCGGCCCGCGATCGATGGTCTGTTCGTCCAGTACGAGTCCACAGTCCTCACAGACGAGCTCTTGGTCGGCGTCGGTAACTATCTCCGTCGAGTCACACTCGGGGCACGAAACCGCTTCTTCGTCCGATACCTGTTCGGTCTCTCGCTCTTGCTGGCGCTGTCTGCTCGGACGTTCCATTATAAGGCTTCTGGTCATGTTCGTATTTAAGACTTTTCTAAATTTGTCAAACGAATATGACGAAGGAGTCGACACCGCCGAAGGGATCGTCCCCCTATGAAAACCGCAGCAGTCTAGCGTTTTCACGCGGAGAACGGCCGTCAATTGAGGAATTCGTCCGGACGATTACGACAGGATACGATAGGTGAACGGCGCGGCGCATATGATATATAAGGTCTGTGAAGACGCCGCCGCACCTCGCCCGCGCCCCGCTCATGCCACGCTCATGCCATCGCATATTACCCTCAAACATTCACAAAGGTTTTTGTATAACTAGAGACAATAGCGGTCCATGAGCACCACGGAGCCCGCGGGCGTCGAAGCGACGATCAACGGCTGTCGACCGGCGGACGTCGACCCGATCGTCATCGACGGCGACGACCTCGAAAGCACCGCCCCCGGCCACTTGCGCGACCTCAAGTCCGGCCTCGCCGCGCGCGGGTATCAGCCGGCGACGCTCGTCGTCGACGCCTGTTTCGCGGAGGACTGCTCGCTCGCGACCCAGGCGGAGGCCGACCGCCTCCGAGAGCTCGTCCGAGCCGCCGCGTTCCTCGGTGCCGGCCGCGTCGAACTTCGGATCGAGGCGGTCGCGGAGCCCGAGACGGCCGGACCCTCCCTGGCCGCGCTCGCGGAGCGGGCCGATCGTGAGGGCGTCGACCTCGTCGCCCTCGGCGACGCCGACGTCGACATCGAGACGTAACTCCGATGGCGACCAAGCGTTCGCTCGCGACGAAACTCGGCGTCGTCGCCGGCTTCGAGAACCCCCGAGCGGCGCTCGAACAGTACCCGACGCCGCCGGATCTGGCGGCCCACGTCGTCCACCTCGCGGACCTCCAGGGCGACGTCGACGGTCGGACGGTCGTCGACCTCGGGTCCGGGACCGGGATGTTCACGCTCGCGGCCGCGCTCCGCGGCCCCGCGCGCGTCGTCGGCGTTGAGATCGACCGCGACGCGCTGACGACCGCCCGGGAGAACGAGCGACGCGTCGCCGCCAGCGCGCCGATCCACTGGATACAGGGCGACGCGACGCGCCCCCCGCTCGACCTGTCCGAACCGGTCACCGTGGTGATGAACCCCCCCTTCGGCGCACAGGACGGCAACCGCAACGCGGACCGCGCGTTCCTCCGGACGGCCAGCGAGATCGCGACCGTCTCCTACTCGGTGCACAACGGCGGGAGCCGGGAGTTCGTCGAGGCGTACGCCGCCGACAACGGCGGCGAGGTGACCCACGCGTTCGCCGCGGAGTTCGAGCTCGACGCCCAGTTCGACCACCACACGGACGCGGTCCGCGAGATCGACACCGAAGTGTACCGGATCCGCTGGCGCTGACGGACCGGCGGTGGACCGACTTCGAGGACGGGCTCTTTCGCTGGCGTTCGACACCCCCGTTAGCTCCGCTCGCGGCCCTCGTAGCGCTCCCGCTCCGCGATCCGCACCCGCGAGTCGCCTCGCTCGGCGTAGACGGCCCGGTCCTCCCGAACGAGCCGGAGCCCCTGAAGGACGACCGCGTCGCCGTCGGCGGGGAGCTGCGCGGTCTCGTTCGCTCCCTCGTGTTCGACCCGGAGCTCGAACCCGCCCTCGACCGCGGCGACCGTGACGTTCCGCCCGTCGAGCCGCGGCTCCGCTCGCGCGGCCGGGCTCACGAACGCGGTCGATCGGTCGCCCTCGTGGATCGTGTCGACGCGGTAGGTCGGGTCGCCGCCCGCGGCGACCCAGCCCACGCGATGGACCCACACGGTCTCGCGCCAGCCCGTCCCGCCGACGTCGACCGCGCGGTACTCCCAGTGAGCGAGGTTGCCGCGCGAGACGGCCGTCGTCCAGATGTGTCTGTCCGCGTTCTTGACGATCACTCCGGAGGTGCTGACGGACGTCGACCGCCCGAACGCCTCCACGTCGATCACGTTGACCATCTGGTCCTCGACGTCCTCCGCGTACGTCACCTGGTAGCCGTCGATCTCGATCGGATCGCCCGGGAGGTCCTCGTCGCCGACGGTGACGAGGTTCGGGAGGACCCCCGGCCCGGCGACGACCGCCAGCGACAGGACGACGAGGACGAACCCGATCGCCGCCGGAGTCATCGACCCTGACGGGGCCACCGACCGCGACGGGGAAAGAGAGGGGACCGCGTCGCCGGACTCGGTGGATCGACCACCGTCGTCGGATCGGTCCGTTCGGTTCCCACCGTCGGATCGGAGAGACCGGAGCGACGGGAGCCGAACCGGTTCGTCCCGTCCCGCGACGGCGACGGCGACGATCAGCGCCAGGAGGACGACCAGCGCGAGCCCGATCGCGCGATACAGCTCGTACTGCTCGTTCCCCAGGTACCAGTACACCGCCCACAGCCGGCGGGAGGCGCCGAACAGGAGGACCGTGCCGAAGACGACGAACGCGGAGGGGAGCGCCCCCGGGGACGTTGCCCGTCGCCAGCGGAGCAGCCACACCGCCGCAAGGATCCCCGCGATCAGCCCGAGCGCGTGCCCTTGCACCGCGATGTTCGCCCAGTTCGGCGGACCGTACGACGACGTCGCGCCCGCCAGCTCCACGGGGCGCTGGAGGGTCGCGTGGGCGACGCTCACCAGCGTTGACGCAGTCAGCGCCGCGATCGTGCCGATCGGGTAGTGAACCAGCGCGAACCCCCAGAGCGCGAAGACGACGCCGGAGAACCCGATCACCGGCCCGAGCGCGAACAGCGACGACACCGCGCCGAACAGCAGGATCGCCCCCGGAACGAACAGGAACGCGCGGACGTACGGGTTCGCCGAGGCCGACGTGAACGTCGATGAGCCCCGCTCGCGCGGGAAGTGGCCGTACGCGTACTCCGCGAGCGTCCCCGCGACGAGCGTCGACAGGAGGTTTCCGGTGAGGTGGCTCCGACTGGAGTGGGCGAACCCGGACCAGAGGATCCCCTCGGGGTAGAAGTACGACCAGGCGCGGAACGGGATCACGACCGGTCGGTTCGGGTTCTCGAGTCCGCCCTGCACGAAGAGGTAGACGGCGACCACGAACGCGACGCTGAGGAGCGTGCCCCACGGGAGCCCGAGCAGGAGCCGGGACCGGAGCCGTCGCCCCCACGCCCCATCGGGCCGGTCCAGCCGACGGACGACCACGGCCGCGACGACGACCGCCACGACCGCGACGAACAGGTGAGCGGCGTCCGACAGCAGCACCTCCGCTATCATACCGTAGAGGCTACGGTTCGGCACGTATCAATCCGCGGGTCCGCTCCGGCAAAGCTCGCGGATCGACGATCAGATCTTGTTCTCGGCGTCGTCGGCGAGCTCCTTCATCCGCTTTCCGACGCGGCCGGCGGGCGAGAACTCGTCCTCGCTCATCGCGTTCGCCAGCGCGTTGCCGAGCACGAAGACGGCGTGTTTGTGTTCGCTCTTGGATTTATGGACGTGTGAGGGGTCGACGCTGAGCTCGTCGTAGGGCTCGAAGAGCGCGCCGTCGACCGTCTCCTGTGACCGGAAGTGCTCCATAATGGTGACCATCTGTTCGTGAAGCTCCAACAGCTCGTCCTTGTGCATACCCCTAGTAGCGGGTGTGGACCATTTAACCGTTGTTGAGGGATCGACACACGGAGCCGCCCGTGGCGGGGGCTCTCCCGCGTCGCTGCGACGGATCCGACGAGCCGCTGACGGAGGACAGTAGCGGGCGGTGTGTGAATCGATGGCGGGCGGTGTGTAAAGCGGTAGCTGAAGACATGGAGGGCGGTAGCTGGCGACACGGGAAGCGGTGCGGGCGAAGTCGGGGCAGGCGAGGGCGGGACGGACGCCGCCGTCAGAACACGTACTCGTCTTCGTGGCCCATCATCCCCTCGTCCTCGAAGCCGCCCGCCTCCTCGTCGTCTAAGGGTCCGCTCGTCTTGTACGCCTTGATACCGGTCGACAACAGGTCCTCGACCGCCTCCTCGCGGTTGAGGAACTCTCCCTTCTCGACCATCTGGGCGATCTGCATCTCCAAGTGCTCCGGCACGGTGATCTCGACCTTGGGCATTCTCTGTCGGGTGTAATGGGATAGCCCATATAAAGTTGGCGTCGAGGATACGCGGATGAGAAAGCTCGCCTCGTTACTTCCCAACTCTGGTTCGTACCAATCGAACGCTCGTTCCGTGATCACCCAAACACGTCGGCGAGAGAGCGGTACTGATACCTTCCCGGGAGCCCTGCTCCCGTGTATGGCTGAGAACGTTGCCGAGGAGACCGAGGACCTCACCGACCTGTACCGCGAGTACGGGGACGACCGGATCCCCCCGGGCCAGCGGGAGACCGACGGGTTCCCCGTGCTCTCGAAGAGCGGGACGCCGTCGGTCGATCACGGAGCGTACACGTTCGAGGCGTGGGGGGCCGTCGACGAGCCGCAGCGCTACTCGCTCCCGGCGTTCCGCGACCTCCCGTCCGCGACGCAGCGACAGGACTTCCACTGCGTGACCGGATGGAGCAAGCTCGACTGCACCTTCACCGGGGTCCGCTTCTCCGAGATCGTCGACCGCGTCGGCGTCCACGACGACGCCACCCACGTCCTCTTTCACGCGATCGACGGCTACACGACGAACCTCCCGCTCGCGGCGTGTAACCGCGAGGGCGTGCTGTTCGCGTACGGTTACGACGGCGAGGACCTCCCCGCGGACCACGGCGGCCCCGTGCGCGTCGTCACCCCCCACAAGTACGCCTATAAAGGGGCGAAGTGGGTCGAGGGCGTGGAGTTCCTCACGGAACGGACCCTCGGCTACTGGGAGAAGCGCGGATACAGCGACACGGCGAACCCGTGGAACGAGGAGCGGTACAGCTGATCGGCGGGAGATTCCCGCCCCGCCCCGACGGGCTCGGTCGACGCGCCGGTGACCGCGATAGGTAGCGTAAAGGAGCCACGGGCCTCATCCCGTTTCAATGGAAGCGCCGCGAACGACGCCGTCGGCGACGCTGGTCAGCCGGACGGTCGGGATCGACGCGCCGGCGTTCGGGTCGGCGTTCGACGCGTTGCCGCGGCCGCGGACGACCTGGAGCGCCCCGGACGACGCGGTCGTGGTCGGCGGGGGCGCGGCCGTGACACTCACGGCGTCGGGACCGGATCGGTTCGCCGGGATCCGTACGGCCGCGGAGTCGCTGTTCGCGTCCGGCGACGTCCACGCCGGGACGGAGGCGGCGCGGCCGCGGCTGTTCGGCGGCTTCGCGTTCCACGAAGGGGGGTGTGCGGGCGACCCGTGGTCGGCGTTCCCCGAGGCGCGGTTCGTCCTCCCACGCGTGCAGGTCACGCTGGCTGACAACGGCGCGTGGCTCACCGTCAACGCGGTGGGGCCCGACGCGACCGCGACCGCGGTCGAGGAGCGGCTCCGCCGGGAGCACGACCGCCTGTCGGGGATCGAGGCCACCCCACGGCCGCCCCGCCCCGGGATCCGTGACTCCCATCGAACGACGAGCCGCGCCGCCTGGCGGGAGACGGTCGCGGCCGCCGTCGACCGGATCCGCGGCGGCGACCTCGAGAAGGTCGTGTTGGCGCAGGCGCTGGCGGCCGACCTGGCCGCCGACTTCCCGCGGGCCGCCACGCTCGAGCGGCTCGCCGAGAAGTACCCCGACTGTCATCGCTACTGTTTCGAGCCCGACGACGCCGACGCCGTCTTCTTCGGCGCGACTCCGGAGCGGCTGGTCTCGCTGCGCGGGCGGACCGTCGAGACGGACGCGCTCGCGGGGACGACCGGGCGCGGCGAGACCCCGGCAGAGGACGAGTGGCTGGCCGAGGAGCTGCTCGACGACCCGAAGAACGTCCACGAGCACGACCTCGTCGCGGAGACGATCCGCGAACAGCTCGCGCCGTACGCCGCGTCGATCTCGGCCGGCGACCGGCGGGTGCGCCGGCTCGCGACCGTCCAACACCTCCACACGCCGATCACCGCGGAGCTGAACGCGGACCGGCACGTGTTGGAGCTCGTCGAGGCGCTCCACCCGACCCCGGCGGTCGGTGGGCTGCCCCCGGACCGAGCGCTGGAGACGATCCACGACACCGAGCCGTTCGACCGGGGCTGGTACGCCGCGCCCGTCGGCTGGATCGACGCCGCCGGCAACGGCGCGTTCGCGGTGGCGATCCGCTCGGCGGTCGCCGAGCGCCGGCGTGCGACCCTCTTTGCCGGCGTCGGGCTCGTCGCCGACTCCGACCCCGACCGCGAGTGGGACGAGGTCCAGCTCAAGTACCGCCCGATACTCGACGAGCTGGAAGCCGACGACTGAGGGACGCGGGAGGGACGAGAGGGGCACGGGAGGAACGAGAGGAAAGAAGGACGTGGGAGGGAGAGGAAAGAAGGACGCGAGTCGCGGCCCGACCGTTACTGGTACATCTTCAGCGGCTCCGCCTGCGAGCTCTCCGATTCGGCCTGCTGCATCCGGCGCGCGAACTCCTGTTTCGCCTCCCGGATCTCCGTCGCCTGGTCCACGAGCGCGTCGGTCGGCGTCGTCGTGCCGGCGATCGGGTCGATCCCGTCGTCGATGAGGGTGCGCGCGGCCTCGGGGTCGGGGAACTGCGGGTCCGACTCGACGACGAGCCCCACCGCGGACGAGCCGCGCTCGATCGCGTCCGCGAGCATGGCGCCCGTCGGCCCGGAGATGAGTCCCGACTCGATCGGGTCCGCGACCGACGCGTCCGCGAGCCGGGACGCGCCGTCACCGGCCGCGACGCCGTATAACTCCGGGGACGCGTCGTCCCGCTGTCGCCCGATCCCCGAGAGGTACACCGGGAACACCGCCTCGTCGTCGAACCAGCCGGCGAGACAGCCGGCGAACTCGGTCGCCGCCCCCGGGTTGACCGGCACGTCGCTCTGGAGTGCCAGGAGGTCGGCGTCCGGGTCCGCGTACAGCCGGACCGGCGTCCGGAGCGTCGTGTCCGACTCCGAGTACGTCGCGACGCGCGGGAGCCCCTCGCAGTGGACGTTGGCGTAGTGAGTCATCCCGTGGACCTCGATCAGGTGATCGACCGCGATCTTCCCGACCAGTCCGACGCCGGGGAACCCCTCGACGAGCACCGGGTCGGTCAGCGTTGCCTCGTCGTCGACGATCGTTATCCGTGCCATGTCGACTCATACGTCGGAGAGGGTTTAAGTATCGGGGCGGATCCACGGGGGTTCCGGGTTATCCGATCCACGGTCCCGTCGACGGAATCCCTCCGAAACCGACTAATCGGGGCGGCCGGTACGGGTGGTATGAACCCGCTTGAGCGGTACGAGCCGCTCGTCGACGACGTCGAGGCGTTCCGCGCCGCGTGTGCGCGCCCGCTCCCCTCGGTCGTTCGCGTCAACACGATCCGTAGCACGACCGACCGCGTCACGCGGGCGTTCGACGAGGAGGGCGTGACCTACGAGCCGGTGTCGTGGCACGACGGCCTCCTCCGGCTCCCCGACCGGGACCCGGGGACGAACTGGCCCTACTTCCACGGCTGGACCCACGGACAGGAGGAGGTGTCCGCCCTTCCGGGGCTCGCGCTGGACCCACGGCCCGGCGAGCGGGTGTGGGACGCCTGTGCGGCACCCGGCAGCAAGACGACGCAGATCGCCGCCGCGATGAACGACGAAGGGACCGTCGTCGCCAACGACAACAACCTCGGCCGGCTCTCCGCGCTGCGACACAACGCCGAGCGGCTCGGGGTGACGAACACGATCGTGACGAACGCGGACGCGCGGAACTACTCGATGAAGCCGCTCGCGTTCGACGAGTTCGACCGGGCGCTCGTCGACGCCCCCTGCTCGTGTGAGGGGACGTGCCGGAAGAACCCCGACGTCCTCGACCAGTGGACGCTCGACCACGTCACGCAGGTCGCGGGGATCCAGAAGGGGGTCCTCACCCGGGCCGTGCAGGCGACTCGTCCCGGCGGGACCGTCGTCTACTCGACGTGCACCTTCGCTCCCGAGGAGAACGAGGCAGTCCTCGACCACGTCCTCGCCGCGGAGGACTGCGAGCTGGTCCCGTTCGACCTGCCGCTGGAGACGGTCCCCGGCGTCACCGAGTGGGACGGGGAGACGTACGACCCGAGCGTCCGCCACGCCCACCGGGTGTACCCGCACCACAACGACACCGGCGGCTTCTTCTGTGCGACGCTCCGCGTGGGCGGGGACGCCGAGGATGCCGACCGCGTCGACAACACGACCAGCGACGGCGGGGACGCCGAGACGGGGGTGGACGCATGAGCCGACCGACGAACGACGGTCAGCGGTTCGACCGGCTCCCCGAGACCCCGGCCGACCGCGAGGTCGAGGGGCGCGCGAGCCGACGGGAGGTGCTCGACTGGTGGGAGGAGCGCTTCGGGATCCAGCCCGCGACGTTCGACGGCTACACCTTCTGGGAGAAGGGGGCCGGAAAGGTGTGGGTGTTCAACGGCGAGGCGACGGACCCGAGCCGCGTGGAGGCGATCGGGATGACGTTCCTGCGGACCAGACAGGACCACTGGAAACCGACGACGCGGGCGGTCCAGCGGTTCGGCGAGCTGGCGACGCGGAACGTGATCGAGCTGGATCCCGAGCGGGCGTCCCGGTTCGCCGCCGGCGAGGACCAGGAGCTTCCCGAGTGGGACGGCGACTGGGGCTACCTCGTCGTGAGCCACGCCGTCGCCGACGGGTCCGCGCCGATGGGTGTCGGGCTGTACCTCTACGACGAGCTGCGCTCCGTGGTCCCGAAGGGGAGCCGCGCGGAGCTGTCGGTCGTCGAGCGGTAGCCGCCCGGCGGTCGAGCGATAATCGAGCGGTAACGACGGAGGGGGGGACCCGTCCGCTCAGTACGGCGGCGACGTGAAGCCGTCGTGGTCCGTGAGGGGGCGGACGCCGATCCCGTGGAAGTCGCTGTCAGGGTTGTCGCCGTCGGGCTGGACGAGGTCGACGCGCTCCCGGCTCTCGACGTCGAAGACCGCGTATCCGGGGTTGATCCCGGTCGCGGCGTGCGGGTCCCCCGAGAGGGGGTTCGGCCCGCGCAGCGTGACGAACATGTACTCGCCGTCGGGCGAGGCCCACATGATGTCGGGCGCATCGGACTCCGTCGGGTCGTCGTGCTGTTCGGGGCCGAACGCGTCGATCTCGTCGACCACTTCGTCCGTGCCCGGGTCGAGGATCACCCCGTCGTTCGTCTCCCGATTGAGCACCCACAGCTCCTCGCCGTCGGGCGTGAACCAGAAGCCGTGTGCGTCGACGCCCCCGGTGGAGCCGACGGTCGCGACCTCGTCGTCCGCGGTGTCGTACACGTAGAAGTCGCCGACGCCCGCGGCCGCCTCCGGCTCCTCCTCGGGGTCGGCGTCGGGGTCCGACGGGAGGCCGGCCGTGAGGTAGAACTTCTCGTCGGTCGGGTGCGAAACCGTCCCACAGTTCGTCGGGACCTCCTCGCCGGGGTACGCACGGTCCACGGAGAAGTCGTCGTGGTCGACGATCACGAGCGCCGCGTCGTGGTAGCTCGGGCCGAGGGTGTGAAGCGAGCGACCGTCCTGGGCGTACTGGTGACAGATCGGGGAGCCCGTCTCGATGCCGGCGTCGACGATCGTCTCGTCCTCGCGGACGTCGATCTCGGCCACCTGCTCGAACGTCTCGTTCTCGAGGTCGGCGTCGATCCGGACGATCTTCTCCTCGCCGATCACGTCGACGTGGACGTACTCGTCGTCGGGCGAGAAGCCGGCGAAGTGCGAGCCGGCCCCGGTCTCGAGGTTCGCGACGAGCTCGCGGTCCTCGGTCCGGTAGATCAAGGTCCGCCCCCCGACGGTACAGGCGACCGCGGCGTACTCGTAATCCGAGGTGTAATCGACCATGTGGGGCACCTCGCCGCCGACCGCGCCGGTGTCGATCTCGTCGACCTGTTCGAACCCGCCGTCGTCGGTCGGCCGGTGGATGTAGATCGTGTTCGTCCCCTGATCGGCCCCCCAGATCTCGTAGGTCGGCTCCGACTCGGCGGGCTCGTCGTCCGCCGGGGCGTCGTCGGCCGCCTCGGTGGGCTCGTCCGGATCGTCCTCGGGCGCGTCCGCGGGCGTCTCGTCGGGGTCCTCGTCGTCGGCACAGCCGGCCAGCGCGGCGACGCCGGCGGCCGTGGTACCCACGAGGAACCGCCGTCGAGTCGTGTCGTTCATGACGTCCGTATCTCCCCCGTGTATAAAGTAAAGGCTGTCGATAGTTTAGTTCGAATATACTGAGTATAGCGTTTCAAAAGCCCTAAATCAATCGAATCGAACGTGTCATAGTCTGATGAAAAATTCGCCGGTATCTCTGACAGCCGCGGATCGGGTGACGACGGGTCACGGACCCTCGACGGACAGTGAGCCGCCGGTTCGCGCGTTCGTCGGCGTCACGGACGTCCGCAGTCGCCACCGCAGAACGCCCTCTCGATCGCCACGTCCGGACGAACTGCCGTTCCCCGTCGGCTGCGCGCCGATGTGCGCGGAAGGCGACGTCACTCGGAAGGCAACGTCACTTGGAAGGCAACGTCACTTGGAAGGCGACGTCACTCGGGGTCGCCCTTGGCCCTGAGCGTCCCGCCGCCGAGCCCCTCCCACTCGACGCGGTAGCCGAGCCGCGACAGGACCGCGCTCGTGTCGTCGAGGCCGACGCCGTCGAGGACGGCCTCGGCCGCCGCGAGGGCCATCCCCTCGGCGAGGTCCTCGGCGACCCCCTCCAACACCGCGGGACGGACGAGCGTCCGCCCGACGCGCTCGTGTTCCGGGAAGCGTTTGTCCTCCACCGCCCCGACGCCGACGCCGAGGTCGGCCGCGACCGACTCGAGCGTGACCGCGTCGCCGTCGGGTTCGATCGTATCCGGCAGCGCGCCGGCCGCGCGCTCGAGGAACCCCGCCTCGTAGTCGCGAAGCACGTCGACGACGTCCTTCACGCGGACGGTGCCGCGGTAGGTGACGACGCGGTGGTCCCGCGCCGCGATCTCCTCGCCGACCCCGAGGCTCTCGTCGACGGCGACGAGGAGGTCGACGTCCTCGACGGCCGCGAGCTGGTCGAGCTTCTTCTCGACGTACGCCGGCGTCCAAAAGCCCATCACCTCGAAGAACAGCCGGAAGTCGGCGTGCGCGTAGTCGAACGCGAAGTCCGGGATCATCACCCGGGTCCCCGTCTCCAACGGCTCCGGCTCGCGGACGAGCGACCAGTCGAGGTCGAGGGTCCGGAACCGGCCCGCGAAGTCGGCCTCGACGCCGCTGTCGAACGACGGTTCGACGACGGGCGCGACGCCCGGCACGGTCACGTCGTCGCCGGAGAGCGTCAGCGACCGCTCGCGACCGCGGTCGTCGACCGTCGCCGACAGCCGCCAGTCGTCCGCCCCGGCGACCGTCCGGAGCAGCCGGGCGAACGCGGCCCCGTACCGGCGCGTCGACCGGAACAGCGCGTCCGGTCCGGTGACGACGAGCTCCCGCCCCTCGGGCGTGCGCTCGAGTTCGTACATCAACCGGAGCCGCTTGACCGCCGAAACGAGCCGTTTCGGGTCGTTCGACCGGACCCGGACCTCCGTGGCGTCGAACAGCGCGGTCTGTGCCAGCGACAGGTTGTACTGTTCGAGCAGGTCGTCGGGACCCCACCGGACGTCGGCGTCGACGAGGACCTCGTTGACGTCGCGGTCGGCGTACAGCGCGGCCGCCACCGCGTCCGCGTCGATCCCGAGCCCGTCGGCCGCCCGCTCGATCGCGGCGGCGCGTTCGGCCTCGCTCGCGACCCCGATCGCCTCGGCCGCCTCGAACGTCACCCGGCGGACCCGGGTCGGCGGGACCGGCGAGCGGGTCTCGAAGGCACACTCCCGCTCGACGAGCGCCGCCAGCCCCCGAACGAGCTTGAAGTCGTCGACGTCCGCCTCGAGCGCCTCGAGCGCCGCATCGAGGTCGCCGCGGCGGTCGCCGACGGCGTCCGCGAACGTCCCGAGGACGCGCGCGGCCAGCGGGCGGTGCTCCCGACCGACGAACCGCGGGCGGAACCCGCCGCCGACCCGGGAGACGCGCAGGAGGTCCTTCCGTAACACGGGCCACCGTAGGCGACACGCCCCTTAAAAGTCGACGGAGCGTCGGTGCGCGCGGAGGAAAAACGCCTATACCCCGGGCGGCGAAGGACGGCGCATGGAACGGACGCGACGGGAGGTGCTCGCGGCGGTCGTCGCCGCGGCGTCGGTCGGCTGCGTGGACGCCGCCGCGCCGAGCGGGCCGCGGAACCCCCCGAGCGAGGGGGACGCGCGGAGCGCGGACCCGACGGACCCCGACGACGGCCCGGACGCGTTCCGGATCGGCGAGTGGGACGTCCTCGAGGCCGCGGACGGGGACTTACTGGTCACCGCGACGATCGTCAACGACGCGCCGAGCGAGCGGTCCGGGACGTTCGTCGCGACCGTCACCCTCGACGAGGAGACCCACGAGGGGCGGACCGACGTGACGGTCCCGCCCGCGGACGCGACCGACGTCGAACTCGTCGTCGACGTCCCCTTCGAGCGGTTCGACCGGGCCGGGAGCCTCTATCTCGACCTCGTCCGCACCGACTGACTCGCGGGGGCCGGCGGGGCGGACCGAACGGGAGGTGGGGGAGCGGGCGAACGGGGCGGAGCGGACGGAACGTTCAGCGCCGACGGCTCGCGACCCGTTCCTCGGCGGTTTCGGCGCTCACGACCTCGTAGAGCGTCGCCCGCCCGTCGTCGGCCTTCGGCCGGAGGATCCGGCCCAGCCGCTGTGTGAACTCGCGTTCGCTTCCGGAGCCGGAGAGGACGACGGCGACGTTGGCGTCCGGGACGTCGACCCCCTCGTCGAGGACGTTCGCGGCGACGACCCGGCTGTACGTCCCGTCACGGAACCGTTCGAGGACCTCCCGTCGCTCCTTCGCGCCGGTCTCGGCGGTGATCGCCGGCAGGAGGAACCGCTCGGAGAGCCGGTAGACGAGGTCGGTGTGGGCGGTGAAGACGATGACGCGGTCGCCGCGGTGTCGGTCGAGGACCGACTCGAGACGGTCAAGCTTCCGTTCCGCGTTCATCATGATCTCGCGGGCGGTCGCCTTCGCGAGCAGCGCCTCCCGTGCGCGCGGGTCGTTCCCGGAGCGCTTGACGAGCTCCTGATAGTCGCTGCCGCTCGTGAACGTGATCCCGGCCTCCCTGACGTAGTCGACGAACGTCGACTGGTGGTCGTCGTACCGCTCGCGTTCGGCCTCGGTGAGCTCCACCTCGATCCGGCGGATATCGTACGGCGCGAGGTGGTCGCCCGCGAGGTCGTCGACGGCGAGCGAGAAGACGCGGTCGCCGACGAGCCCCTCGATCGTCTCGTGTGCCCCGTCCGGTCGCTCGAACGTCGCGGTGAGCCCGAGGCGGGCCGGCGCGGGGAGCAGCCGCGCGACGTCGCGGTATCCCTCGCCGCCGAGGTGGTGGACCTCGTCGAAGACGACCAGCCCGAAGGCGTCGCCGACCGATTCGGCCTTCAGGTACGCCGAGTCGTACGTCGACACCGTGATCGCCTCCCGCCGCTGCTCCCCGCCGCCGAACCGACCGATCGGGACCCCGAACTCCGTCTCGAGCTCCCGCTGCCACTGTTCGAGCAGGTCGATCGTGGGGACGACGACGAGCGTCGGGACCCCGAGGTCGACCATCGCGCGGATGGCGACCACGGTCTTGCCCGCGCCGGTCGGGAGTTCGAGCACCCCCCGGTCGCCCGCGTCCCGCCACGCCGCCAGCGCCTCGCGCTGGTACTCCCGGAGGTCGTAGTCGGTCGTCAACTCGAGCGACGGGAGGTCGAGGACGCGGTCCTCGACGTGGATCCCGGCCACCTCCAGGGCCCGGCGGATCGCCGCGTAGCGGTAGCCCGGGGCTCGCCCGGTTCCGGAACGGGGATCGGCCTCGACGCCCGGCAGCGGCGGGAGCGACCCCTCGGGACCGTCGCCGTCGGCGTCGACGCGTATCGTCCCGTTCTCGTAGGCGAGCCGGACGGTCATCGTCGGTGATCGGCGACCGACTGATAAAGGATCACCGCCTCGGTCCCGTATGCGCGCGACGAAACTCGACCCGGAACTGGCTGTGGTCGTCGACGAGATCGACTCTTTGGGGCTTCCCGAGTGGCACCGGCTGTCGGTCGACGCCGCCCGGACGGTGGAGAACCGGGTGTTCTCGGGCGACCCGGAGCCGGCGGTCGCCGACGTTCGCGACCTCGCGTTCGACGGGCCACACGGGGACGTTCCCGTCCGCGTCTACCGCCCCGCCAGGGCCGTCGACGCCGCCGCCGGCGACGCCGACCCGGTCCGGACGCTCGTCTACTACCACGGCGGCGGTTGGACCCTCGGGACGCTCGACTCGATCGACGGGCCGTGCCGGGAGCTGGCGACCCGGGCGGACGCCGTCGTCGTCTCCGTCGACTACCGGCTCGCGCCGGAGCACCCCTTCCCGGTCGCCGTCGAGGAGGCCGCCGCGGCCGTCGAGTGGGCCGCGACGACCGCGCCGGCGTTCGGCGGCGACCCCGACCGGATCGGCGTCGCCGGGACGAGCGCGGGCGGGACGTTGGCGCTGTCGACGGCGCTGCACGCCCGCGAGTTCGACGGCCCCGACGTCGCCGGCCAGTTCCTGCTATACCCCGTCGCCGGCGACGACTTCGGGACCGACTCCTACCGCGAGAACGCCGACGGTCCGCTGCTCACCCGCGAGGACATGCGCTGGTTCTTCGATCGGTACCTCGAGAGCCCCGTGGACGCGTACAATCCCTTCGCGGTCCCGCTGCGCGCCGACGACCTCGGCGGGCTGCCGCCGGCGACGGTCGTGACGGCGGGCTTCGACCCCCTGCGCGACGACGGCGTCGCGCTCGCCGAGCGCTTCGAGGCGGCTGGAACGCCGGTCGAACACCGCCACTACCCCGGGATGGCACACGGCTTCCTCAGCGTCGCCGACCGCGTCGCCGTCGCGGAGGCTGCGCTGGGAGCGGTCGCCGACGACGTGCGACGATACTTATAAGTGACGCCGAGGTCGTCACGCTGAAGTACGTTCCGTCGAAACGACACGTCAATGATCGGATCGCTCGTCGCGTTCGTCGTCGGACTGCTCGTCGGCGGCCTCGCCATCTTCATCGCCGCCAGCGTCGTCACCGGGACCCGGGACTACGGCCACGCCGTCTTCACGGCCCTCGTGGGCGCGATCGTCTGGGGGCTCTCGGACCTGCTGCTCTCGTGGGTCCCGATCGTCGGCGAGTTCATCCCGCTGGTCGCGTGGGTCTGGGTGATCCGGGCGCGGTACGACACCTCGTGGGTGAACGCCGCGATCGTCGGGTTCGTCGCCTGGGGGGCCGCGATCCTCGTGTTGACCGTGCTCGGATCGATGGGCGTGAGCGACGCGATCGGCGTCCCGTTCACCTGGGCGACGCCGTACTGACGGGTTACGGTACTGTCGGGTTACGGTACTGTCGGGTTACGGTTCTGACAGGGGTGCTGTACTGGCGGGTTACGGTTCTGACGGGCGACGTTACTTAAAAGAGCGCGTCGCTCGCGTCGAGCACCCGTGCCGGGCCGCCGACCTCCCAGACGTCCGTGTCGATGCC
Source organism: Halorubrum sp. JWXQ-INN 858 (assembly GCF_009806985.1). GTDB lineage: Archaea > Halobacteriota > Halobacteria > Halobacteriales > Haloferacaceae > Halorubrum. The sequence continues at coordinate 303,169 of NZ_WUAX01000008.1, forward strand.
GATCTCGTCGATCCGCGAGCGGACCTCGTCGACGTGGTCCGGGCGGGTGTTGACGTACACCGACGCGCCCGTGTCCGTCGAGAAGTAGACGGGGACGCCCGCCTCGCGCAGCTCGCGGACGGCGTTGAAGACGGCGATCGTCTCGGGCTGCCAGTACACCCACCCGGCGGGGCCCGTCATCGTCGTCGCCGTCAGCGACAGCGAGTCGTGTTCGGCGACCTCGCAGATCCGGTCGAAGGAGCCGGCGCGCAGCGCGTCGGTCATCTCGACGAGCTGGTCCTGGACGTGCGCCATCCGGGCCTGCATCATGTGGCTCGCGGCCGCCTCCCTGTGCGCCTCCTCGGTCTCCTTATACGCGGGGACGTGTGCGGCGACGATCCGCAGGTCTTCCTCGGGGTCGAAGCCGTCGTCGCCGACGCCGACGTCGAGCCGCCGGGAGCGACAGTCGTCGTCGTTGAGCCCCGCCTCGAGCAGCGAGTACGCGCCGGTCACCGCGCGAGCCGCAGAGGAGGAGCCGCGCCGCGCGACCGTCGACACCTCGGGCAGGGTCAGCTCGAGCCCGGCGGCCTCCGTCAGCGCCAGCGCCGCCGCCGCGAACCCCGAGGAGGACGAGCCGAAGCCGATGTTCGAGGGGAAGGAGTTCTCGCTTTCAAGCCGGAGCGCGTGGTCGAACCCCGCCAGCTCGCGGACGTGGTCGACGACCGCGTCGATCCGCTCGGCCGCGCGCCCGTCGACCGCCTCGCCGCCGATGACGTACGCGTCCTCGGTCCCGTCCGGCTCCCATTCGACGGTCGTCGTCGTCGCCGTCGGCGCGGTACAGAGGCTGATGCTGTCGTGATACGGCAGTCGGAGTTCCGCGTCGCGCATCCCGTGGTACTTCACGAGCCCCTGGATGGGGTGTGCCTTCGCGGTCGCTTTCATCGTCATTGCCTACGAAAGCGACCGGCGGGGGATTAGTCGTTGCGATGGGCGGGAGGCGAACCTCGTTCAATTGCGGTGGCGCGCGCGACTCGACGCGCGCGAGGGAGCCCGCGGCTGCTTAAGAAGCAGCCGCGGCGAGGCTGGGGAGGCGTGAGGTTGTGTTTCGGGACCGTCGCTGTGCGGTCATGTGCCGTCTCTGTACCGTCCCGAGCGTTCGGGTGGAGCTTATAAGCACAGCCGCGAGAACGACGCCCCGCGAAACGGAGTACCTGAGCCGCCGCGATCGGGACCTCGTCGGCGGGCGTCGGTGGGTATCGTCGGTGGGCGTCGGTGAGCGTCGGTGGGCGTCGTCGTCGGGCGTCGTGTCGATCGCTTATAAACGAACGGCCGGACGCCGGACGCGATCACCGCGCGAACAACCGAGTCGCCCACCCGACGGCCCTGACCGCGATCAGTCGGAGTTCCGCAGCAGCAGGTAGATAACGACGACCAGCAGCAACACGTCGATGCCGGCGATCACCGTCAGCGGGGTCCCGAACCCCCACTGCCACGCCCACTCGCTATCCCGGGCTTTCGCGTCGTTGTACAGCCACCTGCCGAGAGTCGCCCAGAGGACGAGAAACGTCGCCAGCAGGAACAGTTCGTAGCGAGCGACGGTGACGCCCGAGAACTGGTACATCGGTATCTGCGCGAGGGAGAGTACGAGGGAGGGCGGCGGGGACATCGACGGTACGGGGTCCACGCTCCAGTTACAAAAGCACCGGCTCTGTTGAAGTCCTCATCGGTGACCCATTCTGCCCCGGTTGCGGTCAGTACAGGAGCCTTACACACGGGTCGACCTGTTGATCTCCTCGATCGCTGTCAGGGGCGACGTGCGAGATACAGAGGTTGGGTCTAGCGCGTGACTATTGCTGCTGAAATCTAACAGAAGGGCTATGATTGTATACCTACCACTTCAATTGTGCAACGTCGTCGATTTCTCGGTATGGCTGCTTGTAGTGCCGGACTTGCCGGGTGTATGCAGTCAAGAGGATCAGGCGAGGATGTCTTCGAAGAAGGATCAGCATTCTTCTCCGGTCTGAGTGCAGACAGTGAGTTCTCAGGAACAGTTCGGGTTGTCCCGTCGTGCCGTGACGAGGCTGTCGAAATCGCAATAACGGATGGTGAACCAGAGGGTTCGATCCCATATACCCGACAAGAACGTGCAGAGAACTGTTCGTTCGAGGTCTATATTGACGGTGAGCATGTGCAGTCTTTCAGGATCTCAGGTACAGAACGTGTCGGGCTTTATATTGACAGGGACGGAGAACTAGACTTTGCTGAGGAGATCCTTTGATGGATACACACTAAAGGTTTGACTGTACTGACCATCTGTGTGCCTCGGCACTTCGCTTGCTTTATGCAACACTCGCGCCCTGTCTCTCGCACACCATTCAGAACAGTCTCACGATCGAGTAGGTAGGTGGACGGTCAGTACGCACTCTTCACCAACCAGGTATTTCGAACGAGAACACGTCTGGAAAGAAGAATTCAAACGGAGTCGGTTGGCAGTTCAGTGACTCTCGTGGATGTGTTCGCGCAGCGAATCGGTGTCGTCGAACCGGTCGTTACACGCTGCGCACGTGTTGTGGTGGAGTCCGACGTGCTGGCTCACGCTGGCCGCGCTCTGGAACTGTGCATCGCAGTGGGTGCAGGAGTACGCCATTACGTTAATAACTGAGGTGCTAAGACTTTAAAAGGATTATTAACAATATGGTGTGAAAAACTGCTATAGGATACTAATTCAGGTGGCCTGATGACTAAGCAGGGCGTGGACGACGAAACGGACGCAGGCCGACGGGCTCCGAACCGGCCGCCTCCCGCGTTCGTCCGCTTCACCCGCGTTATCCGCTTCCGCCCGCTTCACCCAACCGCCCGCACCGCCCGCTTCCGTCCCCGCGCCGACGACGCGAACGAGGGGATCCCTTTTTGAGGAGTCGGCTGGAATCCCGAGTATGACCGAGTACACCGTCGAGTTCGTCGGCACCGGCGAGACGATCGAGGTGGCCGACACGGAGACGATCCTCAACCCCTGCATCGAGGAGGGGATCGCCCAGGAGTACTCCTGCCGGGTGGGGATGTGTCTCGCCTGTTCGGCCGAGATCGTCGAGGGTGAGGTGACCCAGCCGGCGGCGCGCGGGCTCACCGACGAGGAAGCCGAGCGCTACGCGCTCACCTGTATGGCCCGACCGCAGTCCGACCTCAAACTCGACCGCGGGTCGTACCCGCCGAGCATCGAGGACGACGCCGCCACCGGCGACGCCGCCGCGGCCGACGACGACTGATCCGCGAGAGACTGGCCGTCCTCCCTCTCACCGTCCCCTTCGCGCCTCATCGCCGTCCGCCGTCGAGTCCGTCGTCCAGTTCGCGTTCGAGTTCGCCGAACCGCGGTCCCTTCGAGATCGTTCCGGTCTCCGGGTCCCACTCGATGTAGCCGGCCGCGTCCAGCCTCGGAAGATGCGTCTCGCGGAGCTCCGCCTCGACCTCCGCCGGCTGCGTCCCCCGCGGGCGGAGGTCCGCGACCTCGGTCACCGTCCCCTCGGACAGCCCCGCGATCACCTGCATCGCCCGCTCGTCCTCGACGACCGACGCCCGGTACGGGCGGTCGTCCTCGTCGCCGTTGTCAGTAGTCATCATCGATCACCCTCTGAGCGTCGGTTTCGAGCCCGACGTACAAAGTCATATCTCACCGAGGGCCCTCACCGGCCGCGGGTTCGGGACGCCTTTTAAGTGATCCCTCGTCGTCGGTCCGGCATGAGCGACCCCCTCGTCGCCGGTCTCGTCGGGAGCCTTCGGGACGCGAGCCACACGCGAACGGCGCTGCGAACGGCCCTGGACGCCGCGGACGGAGCGGGCGCGGAGACGCGGCTCGTCGACCTCCGGGAGTACGACCTCCCGCCGTTCGACCCGGATCACGAGGACGCCGGGGACGCCGACCGCCTCCGAACCGCCCTCTCCCGGGCCGACACCGTCCTGATCGGGACCCCGATGTACCACGGCTCCTACTCCGGCGTGGTGAAGAACGCGATCGACTACTGCGGCTTCGACGAGTTCGAGGGGACGACCGTGGGGCTACTCGGCGTCGCGGGCGGGGCGTTCCCGATCACCGCGCTCGAACACCTGCGCTCGATCTGCCGCGCGCTCGACGCGTGGGTGATCCCGTATCAGGCGGCCGTCCCGCGCTCGCACGGCGCCTTCGAGGACGGCGAGTTCCGTGACGACGACCTCCGCGAACGCGTCGAGACGCTCGGCGTACGGGCCGTCGAATACGCCGACATCACGCCCGACCCGGCGACGTTCGAGAGCGGCCAGAACCGCGGGGCGTGACGAAACGCCTATGCCGACGGATCCCGGAGGGCGGATCGGTCACGGGACGCCCCGGACCGAGGAGTGTTCAACGTGGAGCCGCTCGAACCGACCGACGACCTGCTCGAATCGCTGTACGTGGTGAACAAGGTCGCAAAGCAGCTCGCCGACGACGCGACGGACGCGTACGAGCGCGGCGACGCCACCGAGAGCAACGTCTGTTCGGCACGCAAGGAAGCGCTGTATCGGACAAAAACCGCCGTTTTGAGCCGTATCGTCGCGAACGATCCCGCGTCGGTAATCGGCGAGTACCACGCCATCAACGGCGACGCGTGGCTCTTCTTGACGGTGAACGGCTGGCACTTCCATCAGCCCCCGCGCGCCATCGGTAGCGACCTCGCGGACCGGATCAGCGTCTCGAACTCCCCCGATACCCCGCTCGACGCCCCGTACGTCCGCGACCCGACGGTGTCGCGGTCGGACCGGTCGCTGGAGGAGGCGCTGTGCGGTCTCGCCGACCACGGCGTGAACGCCAACGACCATCTCGCGCAGCCGACGATCTCCGGGGCCGACGACCGCCTCGTCGACGTGCGGTGGCCGTTCCTGCGGTGAGCCGGCGGCGGCTCGCCGACGATTCGACGGTGGTTTGCGGGGCCGTGACGGCTATACCGACTCGCCGAGCGCCGGGAGTCCCGCCTCGATCTCCTCACGGCGGTCCTCCAACCACTCCGGGAGAACGAGCCGCTCGCCCAGCTCGTCGAGCGGTTCGTCGACGTCGTATCCGGGCTCCTTCGTGGCGAACTCGAACAGCACGCCGCCGTGGGTCCGGGCGTACACCGAGCGGAACCACTTGCGGTCGATCACCTCGGACGGTCGGAGCCCGTGGTCCCCGAGCAGGTCCCGCCACGCGGCCTGCTCCGCGTCCGTCACCCGGTAGGCGACGTGGTGAACCGTGCCGGCACCGGGGACGCCCTGCGGAAGCCCGGACCCGGTGACGACGTCGACGACGAAGCCGAGGTCGCCGGTCGTCTCGAACCGTCGGCGGGAGGTCCCGTCCGCGTCGCCCACGGTCGCGCCCGCCACGCCCCGCGCGGGCTCGGTACCGGCTTCCTCGTACCCCATCGCCTCGAGCAGCCGAACGGTCGGGCCGGGGTCGGGGAGCGCCAGCTCGACGCCGAAGAACCCACGTATCGCGTGCGCGGTCGGGACGGGGCCCGCCGGCGGATCGCCCGCGGGAGCGTCCTCCCGACCCACCAGCTCCAGGGGGAGCCCGTCGGGGTCCGTGAAGGCGACGACGGAGTCGCCGAACCGTTCGACGCGTCGCGTGTCCACGCCGTGCTCCGCGAGCCGGTCCACCCAGTAATCGATGGCGCTCGCCGGGACCGTGAACGACACCGTCGACGCCTGTCCCGCGCCGGGCTGTCCCGCCCGCGTCCCCGTGTAGGGGAAGAAGGTCATGCTGGTTCCCGGGTTGCCGGCGTGATCGGCGTAAAACAGGTGGTAGACGCCGACGTCGTCCTGATTGACGCTCCGCTTCACGAGCCGGAGCCCGAGGACATCGGTGTAGAAGGCGTGGTTCTCCGTGGGATCGCTCGCGATGGCGGTCACGTGGTGGATCCCCGGCGTGGAAAGCGCGTCGGTCATGCCTCCGCTACGGGGCCCGGACACTTATCGACCCGTGGACGTCAGGGGTATCACGTGACGCGAGGGTTACCCGAGGGATCCCAGCGGGCGACTACTCGACTTCGGCCTTCTCCTTCGTGACGACTTCGACGTCGGTGATCCGGGTGTCGGGGTAGCCGCCGTCGGCGTCCTTCTCGGCCGCCTTCACCATGTCCCACACCACGTTGAGCCCGGTCGTCACGCCCTCGAGCGCCTCCATCTCGCAGCCGGTCTTGCCGGTCGTTTCGACGGCGACCTCCAGGCGAACCCGATCGTCCGCGACCGCGAAGTCGGTGTCGACGTTCGTGATCGGGATCTGGTGGCACATCGGGATCGTCTCCCAGGTGTGTTTCACCGCCCCGATCGCGCCGATCCGGGCGGTCGCGAGGACGTCCCCCTTCCCGATCTCGTCGGCGCGGATCGCGTCGATCGTCGACCGGGTCAGCCGGATCTCTCCGCGGGCGACGGCGCGGCGCTTCGAGTCCGGCTTCGATCCCACGTCGACCATCCGCACCGCACCGTCGGCGTCCGTATGCGTCAGGTCGTCGGTCGCGCCGCCGGCAGTCGTTCCTTCGGCGGTCGCGTCGTCCGCGACGGGGCCGTCGTCGTTCGGGTCCTCCTCAGACATCCTTATAAATCGCGTGCGGGAGCCGATCGATTAAGTCCGTCGCCACGAGGCCGTACCCCCGCTCGGCGACCACGGCGTCGCCCGCCCGGCCGGTCACGTACGCGCCGACGGCCGCGGCCTGGAACGGGGGCGAGACGGCGGCGAGCCCGCCGACCGTCCCGGCCAGCACGTCCCCGGTGCCACCGACGGTCATCCCGGGGTTACCGGTGCGGTTGAGCCGGACGTCGGTCCCGTCGGCGATCACGTCGTACGCCCCCTTCACGAGCAGCGTATGGCTGATCTCAGCCGCGAACGCGTCGACCAGGTCGGCGCGCTCGTCGGGGTCGGCGGCCGTCTCCCCGCCCATCCCCCGCAGCTCGCCCTGGTGGGGCGTACAGATCAGCTCCGCTTCCGTCTCCACCGTCGGGACGACCTGGAGCGCGTCGGCGTCGACGACCGCCCGGCCGTCGAACCCCGCGAGGAACCGACGAACGAACTCCAGGGTGCCGTCCGCGTCGCCGAGCCCCGGACCGAGCACGACGACGTCGTGTCGCTCCGCCAGCGCGGACACCGCGTCGAGGTGGCCGGGCGCGATCCGGTCGCCGGGGACCTCGCGGACGATCAGGTCCGCCGAGAACCCCTGCACCTCGCGGGCGATCGACGAGGGACAGGCGACCCGAACGAGGTCCGCGCCGGCCCGCAGCGCCGCGCGTGCGGAGAGCGTCGGCGCCCCCGTGTAGGGGCCCCCGCCGACGACGAGGACCTCGCCGTTGTCCCCCTTGTGCGAGTCCGGGTCCCGGGTGATCCCGAGGAGGTCGCCGGGGCCGGTGAACCGCTCCGCGGCGGCGGGGATCCCGATGTCGGCGACCGTGATCGTCGCGTCGAGCCCGTCGAGCCCGGGTTTGGCGTCGTGGAAGGTGACCACCCGGTCGGCCGGGACCGCGACCGCGTCGGGACCGCCAGTCCGCTTTCCGGTGTCGGCGTCGATCCCCGAGGGGACGTCGACGGCGACGACGGTCGCGCCGGCGTCGCGCGCGGCGGCGATCGCCGCCGCGGCGGTCCGTTCCGGCTCGCGGAGCGGGCCGGAGACGCCCGTCCCGAGCATCGCGTCGACGACGACGTCGGGGCTCCCGAGCGCGAGGTCGGCGGCGTCGGCGACGGCCTCGACGGGTACCTCGGCGCGCTCCAGCGCCCGCCAGTTCTCGCGGGCGATGTCCGTCGCGATCGACTCGGGGCGGCCGAGGAGGTGGACGGAGACGTCGTAGGCGGCGAGGAAGCGGGCCGCGACGAAACCGTCGCCCCCGTTGTTGCCGCGGCCGCAGACGATCGCTACCGAGGCCCCGGTCTCGGCGACCGCCCGGACCTCGCGGGCGACCGCGTTGCCCGACGACTCCATCAGCTGCTTGCGCGGAACGCCGAGCGCGGCCGCGTTGGCGTCGACCGCGGCCATCCGGTCGGACGTGATCATGAACGGCGGTTCGGCCGGCGAGGGATTAAGCGTGGGGGCGAGCGTCGGTCGGGCGTCGATCGGGCGTTTGTCGACCGTCGGCCGGGCGTTGGTCGATCGTCAGTCGGGCGCGGATGATTTATAAGCGATCAGCGGTCCGTGTCCCCGTCCCGCAGTACCGCTCGCGCGAGCGCGGGCAGGACCTCGGTCACGTCGGCGCGGAGGTCGTACTCGGCGGTCCCGGAGTAGCGGGTGCGGTCGAGGTTGATCACGGCGAGGGAGCCGTCGCCAACGCGGCCCGGCAGCGACGCGGCGGGGTCGACCGTGAGCGACGAGCCCGCGGCGAGGAAGACGTCGCTGGCCGCCGCGAGCCGCCGCGCGCGACGCAGCGCGGCGGCGGGGAGCCGCTCGCCGAACAGCACGACGTCGGGCTTATAAACGCCACCACAGTCGCAGGTCGGCGGGAGCGCGCCGTCCCGCGCCCGGTCGCGTATCGGGCCGGCCTCGCGGGTCTCCCCGCACCGCGCACAGACCACGCGTGCGTTCGTCCCGTGCAGCTCGATCACGTCGGCGGTGCCGGCCGCACCGTGGAGCCCGTCGGTGTTCTGGGTGATCACGGCGTCGAGGACGCCCGCCTCGACGAGGGCCGCCAGCGCGTCGTGTGCGGGGTTCGGCTCGGCACCCCCGTCGGGCTCCATGCGGTCGTACAGGACGAGACGGTCGCGCCAGAAGCCCGCGGGGTCCCGCTCGAACCGGGAGACGTGGAAGTCCACCTCGTCGAAGGCGTCGCCCCAGATCCCGCCCTCGCCGCGGAACGTCGGGATTCCGGACGCTGCCGACAGCCCGGCCCCGGTGAGCGCGACGGCCCGATCCGCCGCCCGGAGCTCGGCGGCGAGGTCCTCGATAGTCGCGGCGTCTTCGAGGTCGGTGGGAGCGTCGGCGTCGGTCACGACCGTTTCTCGGGCGCGGCGGGAGAAAAAGGGGTCGGCGGGTCGCGGCTCAGCGCCCTTCGAACTCGGGCTCGCGGTCCTCGAAGAACGCCGCGATCCCCTCCCGTTTGTCCTCGGTGTCGAACAGCGTCGTGAACAGCTCGGCCTCGTAGTCGATCCCGCCGTCCATCGGCATGCGGGCGCTGGCCTGTACCGCCCGTTTCGTGAACTCGAGCGCGACCGGGCTCTTCTCGGCGATCGTCCCCGCCAGCTCGTAGACGCGCTCGTCGAACGTCCCGTCGCCGTGGACCTCCTCGACGAGACCGATATCGGCGGCCTCCGTGGCGTCGATCAGCTCGCCCGACAGCGCGAGCTTCATCGCCTGTCCGGTGCCGACGAGTCGCGGGAGCCGCTGGGTGCCGCCGCCGCCCGGCATGATCCCGAGGTTGATCTCGGGCTGGCCGATCTTCGCGCGCTCGTGGGCGATCCTGACGTCACACGCCTGCGCCAGCTCGCAGCCGCCGCCGAGCGCGTGGCCGTTCACGCGGGCGATGACGGGGATCGACGCGTCCGCGATCGTCTCGTAGATCCGCGGGCGCTCGCTTATGCGGCGCTGTTCGAGCCCGTCGCGGTCCGCGAACTCCGTGATGTCCGCGCCCGCGACGAACGCGCGCCCCTCGTCGTCGCCGGTGATCACGAGGACGCGGACCGCGTCGTCCGCCTCCGCCAGCGGGACCGCAGCCATGAGCTCAGATCGCACGGTCGCGTTGAGGGCGTTCCGGGCGTCCGGCCGCGAGATGGCGACGGTCGCGACGCGGTCGGCCTCGCCGCCGACGTCGACCCGGAGCGTCTCGTACTCGGCGTCCGCGAGCCGGTCAGGGTCGCTCACTCCTCGGCCCCCCAGTCGCCGGCCTGTCCGACCGCCTCGCCGTCCTCCCAGACGTAGAAGCCCTCGCCGGACTTCTTCCCGAGCTTCCCGCCGCGGACCTTGCGCTTGAGCAGCTGTGGCGGCTTGAACCGCTCGCCCAGCTCCTCGCGGAGGTACTCGGCGATGTCGAGGCGGACGTCGAGCCCGACGAGGTCGGTGAGCTTCAGCGGCCCCATCGGGTGGTTGTACCCCTCCCGCATCGCCGCGTCGATGTCGGCCGGGCTCGCGACGCCGCTTTCGACCATCCGGACCGCCTCCAACCCGAGCGCGAGCCCGAGCCGCGAGGAGGCGAAGCCGGCGGTGTCGCGGACGACCACCGCCTCCTTGTCGAGCCCCTCGACGAACGATGTCGCGAACGCCTCCGTGTCGGCGGACGTCTGTTCGGCGATCACGACCTCGACGAGGTCCATGATGTGCGGCGGGTTGAAGAAGTGGAGCCCGACGACGCGCTCGGGGCGCTCCAGCGCGCCCGCGATCTCGCTCACCGACAGCGACGACGTGTTCGACGCGAGCACGCAGTCGTCGTCGACCGCGGCCTCGACCTCGGTGAACACGTCCGTCTTGAGCGACATCGACTCGGGGACCGCCTCGACGACGAGGTCGGCGTCGCCCACCGCGGCTGCGAGGTCCGTCGTCCCCTCCAACCGGTCGAGCGTCGCCGCCATCTCCTCCTCGGTCACCTTCCCCCGGTCGACCCCGCCCTGGAGGTTCGCCCGGACCGCGTCCAGCCCCTCCGAGACGATCCCCTCGTCGATGTCCCGCAGGACGACGTCGTGGCCGGCCATGGCCGACACCTGAGCGATGCCGTGACCCATACTCCCGGCACCGATAACGGCTACGTGCATGGGTAATGTTCTCAAGGTGAGCGGCAAAACCGTTTCGAAGCGGGGACGGAAGCGGCGGCAAGAGAGGATGGAAGCGGCGGCAAGAGAGGATGGAAGCGGCGGCAAGAGAGGATGGAAGCGGCAGCAAGGGAGGACGGAGCTCCGACAAAAGGTGGTGGACGGCGAGATCGGCGCCGGCCCGATATGTGGGACGGTACCGGGGGGCGTCGGTGACGGAACTGCTTTATCCTCACCCCATCGATCGACAATATAGATGACAGAAGTGTACGTTATCGGGGCGTCCCAGTCCGACTACGGGGCGTTCCCCGAGGAGTCGTACCGGTCGCTGTTCACGACCGCGTACGAGGGCGCGGTCGACGCCGTCGACGGGGATTTCGACGAATCGCTGATCGAGGAGGCGTACGTCGGCACGCTCGGCGTCGGCGGCCGCCAGCTCGGCCTGAGCGGCCCCGCAGTCACCGAACACGTGGGGCTCCACGGCGTCTCGTGTACGCGCGTCGAGAACGCCTGCGCCGCGAGCGGGACCGCGCTCCGGCAGGCGACGCTCGCCGTCAAGTCCGGCGTCGTCGACGTCGCGCTCGCCGGCGGCTTCGAGGTCATGACCGACATGAGCGGCGAGCAGACCCGCTACTGGCTCGGCGTCAGCGGCGAGACCGAGTGGGAGCGGATGGCCGGCACGACGTTCGCCGGCGTGTACGCGCAGATGGCGGACGCGCACATGGCCGAACACGGCACCACCCGCGAGCAGCTCTCGCGCGTCGCCGTGAAGAACCACGCCAACGGCGCGAAGAACCCGCACGCACACCTCGGCTTCGAGTGCTCGCTGGAGGACGCGATGGCCGGCACTCCCGTCGCCGACCCGTTGAACCTCTACGACTGCTGTCCGACCTCCGACGGGGCCAGCGTCGCGATCGTCGCGAACGAGGAGGTCGCCCGCGAGCTCACGGAGAGCCCGGTTCGAGTCGCGGGGACCGGTCAGGCGAGCGCCCGGGTGGGGCTGTTCCAGCGGCCGACGCTCACCGGGGTCCCGGCGAGCCGGAAGGCGGCGGAACAGGCGTACGAGCAGGCGGGGATCGGCCCCGACGACGTCGACTTCGCGGAGGTCCACGACTGCTTTTCGATCGCCGAGCTGATGGCCTACGAGGACCTCGGCTTCTGTGCGCCCGGCGAGGCGGGGTCGTACATCGAGCGGGGCGCGACGGAGCCCGACGGCGAGCGTCCGGTCAACCTCTCTGGCGGGCTCAAATCGAAAGGACATCCCATCGGGGCGACGGGGACGGGCCAGACCGTCGAGGTGTTCAAGCAGCTCCGCGGCGAGGCCGGCGGTCGACAGGTCGACGGGCTCGAGACCGGCCTCTCACACAACGTGGGTGGCTCTGGCGGTGCCGCCGTCGTCACCGTCTACGAGGGGGGATGGGCATGACCGGAACGGACGTCGCCGAGAAGAACGCGATCGCCGGGGTCGGCGTCTACACCCCGCGCTATCGGGTCGACGCCGAGACGTTCATCGAGGCGTGGGGCGGGTTCGAGGCGCGCGGCGTCGCCGCCAAGAGCGTCGCCGCGGGCGACGAGGACACCGTGACGATGGCCGCCGAGGCCGCCGAGCGCGCGCTCGCCGACGCCGACGTCGACCCCGAGTCGGTCACTGCGCTCCGCTTCGCGACGACCACGCCGACCGTCGAGGAGTTCGACGTCGGCGCGACGCTCGCGGCGATCCTGGGGCTCCCGACGTCGGTCGCCGTGTCGGTGGACACGCAGTCGACGGGCGCGGGAACGCGGGCGCTTCGGGCCGGCTTCGACGATGAAGGGACGACGCTCGTCGTCGCGAGCGACGCGCCGTTCGCGGCCCCCGACGACGCGGTCGACCACGCGGCCGGGGCCGGCGCGGTCGCGTTCCTCCTGACGGCCGAGGGCACGGTCGGGCTCCGGGAGGCGACGACGTACACCGAGGAGTTCCCCGGCACGCGGTTCCGGGGCCACGGCTCGGCGACCGTCGAGCGATACGAGGCGACCGCCTACGAGCGCCACGCGTTCTCCGGGCCGATCGCGGCGGCGGTCGGGTCGCTCGACGACCCCGAGACCGCCGTCGCGCTGACGGCGCCCGACGGGAGCCTTCCACACCGGGCCGCACGCGCGCTCGACTTCGATGCCGACGTCTACCACGCCGCGGACCGCTTCGGCGACCTCGGCGCGGCGAGCGCCCTCTTCGGGCTCGTGACCGCGTGGGACGACGGGGTCGACGCGGTCACCCTCGTCGGCTACGGCGACGGGGCGACCGTCGACGCCCTCGTCCTCGACGGGCGGCTGGACGCGTCACTCGATCGGGAGACCGAGGCGATCGGCTACGCCGAGTACCTCAGGAAGCGCGGACACGTCGTCACGGACGACGGGGGTGTCAACTGATGGGCGCGTACACGAGCGTGCCGACCTGGTGGAACCACAGCGACAGCCGCTACCGTCTCGTCTGTGGCGAGTGTCCGGAGTGCGGCGCGGTGAGCTTCCCGCCGAGCGGCGCGTGTACGGACTGTCACGAGCGCGTCGAGTTCGAGGAGTTCGAGCCCGAGGGCACGGGGACCGTCCTGTCCGTGACCGTCATCGAAGGCGGAGCCCCGCCGGAGTTCGCGTCGCTGCTCGCGACCGAGGACGCGATCGCCGTCGCCGTCGTCGAACTCGACGAGGGCGCGCGCCTCCCGGCGATGATGGCCGACTGTGACCCGCACGCCGTCGCACGCGGGGATCGCGTCGAACGCGTCGTCCGCCGGATATACGAGCAGGAGGGCGTCGTCCGCTACGGCTCGAAGTTCAGGCCGGTTCGAGAGTAGCTGCGGATCGGAACCGCCGACGGGGTTTTTAAATGTGCGAGATCGCTCCGAAGCCGACAGCGACGGCGACATCGGTCGGGAGTTGATGACGGCGACACCCCTAGCGGTCCCGGAGCGTATACATATATAACAGAAAGCAGACTTATAATTCTTCTTTATATAATAAAAATTCGATAAAATCCCGTCGTTCGTGCGTCGCCGACCGGGGACGGGACGGAACCGGGGCGGCGGAACGCAACGGTTCCGGAGCGTTTCGAAAGGTCGTCGTCGCCCTGAGTCGGCTACGGGAGCGCCGGCGCGTCGGCGTCCGGGTGCATCTCGAAGGCGTTGAGGACCGTGGCGAGCATCCCGTAGTAGCCGAACGTGGCGACGAGCTCGGTCACGCCAGCCGTCCCGAACCGGTCGTGAACGGCGTCGAACGCGTCGTCCGAGACGCGGTTGTCGCCGAGGAGCTCGCGCCCGAACCGAACGACGGCCGCGTCGACTTCGCGGAGGCCCTCGAGCGGCTCGTCGTGGGCGATCGCGCGGATGGACCCCTCGTCGACGCCGGCCTCGCGAGCGATCGGCTCGTGGGCGGCGTACTCGTACGCACAGTCGTACGCGCGGGCGGTCGTGAGGATCGCGACCTCGCGGACCGGATCGGGAAGCTCACTCTCGTATCGGACGTACGCACCGAGGTGGCCGACGCGGTCGGCGATCTCCGGGCTGTAGAGCAGGAGCCGGAACGGCCCCCTGACGCTCCCACGGCTCTCCTCGATCCGATCGAACCGATCGCGTTGACCCGCGGGGACCTGCTCTCGCGACGTTATCTCGGGCACTCGCGGCGTCCGTCGTGTCATGTCGGCAGTCCGGTCGTCCTCGGGGAATAAGAACCCCCCTCTACTTCTCACTCGCTCCGTCCCGATCGATCCGACGGTCCGGTCCGACGGTCCGATCCAGTGTTCCGACGATCCGACGATCCGATCCAGTGATGGGGCGATCCACTCCCCGTCAACCGCGAATATGTTGAGATCTAAGTAAGAATCGGAAAAAGACAAATGAGTGAAAGCACTGTTGGCCGAGATCGTGAACGAGCCCGGCGTCGAACAAGGATTTACAATCATAGTACTGTAATTCCAGGAATACGCCGTGTTTCGCGGGCGCGTGCTGGCTCGCCTCAGTTCGAGTAGACGATGTCGAGCTCCAGCTCGTTCACCGTCGCGAGCAGCGTGTTCGGGAGTTCCTCACGGATCGTTTCGCCCTTGAAGCGCTGTGCGGGACCGGAGATGGTGAGCGACCCGAGGATGCCGCCGCTCGGGTCTCGAACGGGGGCGGCGACGGCGCTGATCCCCTTGTTGTGTTCCTCGATGTTGAACGCGACGCCGGTCTCCCGGGCCTCCGCCAGTTCCTCGAACAGGTCCTCCTCGGCGGTGATCGTGTTCTCCGTCTGGCGTTCCAGGCCGTGTTCGTCGATGATCTCCCGGACGCGCGCTTCGGGGAGTTGTGAGAGGATCGCCTTGCCCGCCGCCGCGGCGTGGAGGGGGAACGACGAACCGGTCCCGGAGAACGTCTCGACGGCGAGATCGCCGGTATTGGTGTACATGTACCGCCCGCGACCGTGCTCCTCGACGACGAAGTGGGTCCGTCCCCCCGACTCCGCCGCGAGCGACTCGACCCGGGTCTGGGCCTTCCGATAGGCGGCCTTCCGCTTCCGGGTGTACTCGCCGATCTCGAGGTACTGTAGGCTCGGATAGAAGACGCTCCCCTCGTTCAGGACCAACCCGTTCGCGAGCAAGGTCTGGAGGTGGTTGTGGGCCGTACTCGGCGCGATGCCGACCGCCTCCGCGACCTCCGTGACTCGGGCCCCGTCGCGGTCGACGAGGGTTTCGACGACGTCGAGGCTGATCTCGACCGCCTTGATCGAACCGCGTGTGTCGGTCATGAACGACCATAACACGGCCGACTATATAATATTCGCGACTGCGAAAAAGGTGGGCGAAATATTCACCCCTGAAGTACTGTATCGAGTACTATTTCGCTCTGAGAAAGACGGAGGAGAGTCAGTAGCACACGCCCTACGGGCGGACGAAACGCCCGAGGTCAGCGCCGAGAGGCCGACAGATGCGTGTTCTCGTTCGTCGCTCACGGCGTATCCGACGGATACTGTCGTTTTCGGAGGCGTAAAGCCACCTTATTAACCGTCTGATTGATATGGTTCGATATTATTCCAACGAGTCGAAAAATATAGCCGTATAATACTAGATGTCTGCAAAAGACCCGTTGATCACTCGCGTTCGTACAGGAGTGACTTTTCACCCCTGAAAAATAATGATGTTCTGAAACGCCGCGCGACCGTCGTCGTGAGACGTCGACGTCGCGGGCTGCTACCCAAACCCTGATATCCACCAACTGCAAGGGTTCGGTATGGACTTCCAACTGTCCGACGAACAGCAGTTGATCTACGACACGGCCAGCGAGATCGCCGAGAACGAGTTCGCCGAGTCGGCGTTCACGTGGGAGACGGAGTTCCCCGAGGAGAACCTCCGGACGCTCTCCGAACAGGGGCTGCTCGGGATCGGACTCCCGGTCGAGTACGGGGGCGGCGGCTACTCCGTCGTCGAGGTGCTCCTCGCGACGGAGGCCGTCGGCCGGGTGTGCCCGGACACCGCACACGTCCTTTCCCGGTCCTCGATGGGGCCGCCGCGCGTGATCGCCGAGCTGGGGAGCGACTTCCTGAAAGAGAAGTACCTCCCCGACGTCTGTGAGGGGACACAGGTCCTCTCCGTGGCGATCTCCGAGCCGCAGGCGGGCTCCGACGCCGCGGCGATGCAGACGAGCGTCGAGTACGACGGCGACGACCTGGTGATCAACGGGTCGAAGATGTGGGTCACGAAGGCCGACCGATGCACCGCCTTCCTCGTGTACGCGCGGTTCCCCGACGACAACATCGGCGCGATCGTCGTCGACAAGGACACCGAGGGGCTCACGCTCGACGACGGCTCGACGAACATGGCCGGCCACGAGCAGTACGAGCTCTACTTCGACGACGTGGTCGTCCCCGAAGAACAGCTCCTCGTCCACGACAAGGCGGCGTTCAAGGAGCTGCTGATCGAGTTCAACGTCGAGCGCTGCCACAACGCGATGATGTGTGTCGCCTGCGGGCTCAACGCGTTCGACAAGGCGCTGGCGCACGCGAAGACCCGCGAACAGTTCGGACAGCCGATCGGCGACTTCCAGGGGATCGAGTGGAAGCTCGCGGACATGGCGATCGAGCTCGAGGCGGCCCGGCTGCTGATCTACCGGGCGGCGGCGAACGCCCGCCACAGCGACCCCTCACGGCTCGAGACGTCGATCGCGAAGGTGAAAGCGAACGAGGCGGGACAGGACGTCATCGACGAGGCGATGCAGATCCACGGCGCGATCGGATACATGAAGGACTCGCCGATCGAGTACCTCTACCGATGGGTCCGCGGCTGGAAGATCGCCGGCGGCACCGTCGAGATCCAGCGGAACATGATCGCCCGCGACGTGAAGAAACACGGCCTGAACTGAGCGGGACCGTCCCCCGATCCGCGGCGGGACCGCTGACGGCGAGGGCGACGACGGCGCGGTCGGGAGATACCTTTTTTACCACTGACCGGTGATGACCGGGTATGCGCCAACCGCTCAGCGGAGTCAAAGTGCTCGACCTCGGGCAGATCTATCAGGGCCCGTACTGTGGGATGATCCTCTCGTACATGGGTGCCGACGTGATCAAGGTCGAGCCGCCGTGGGGGGAGAACATCCGGACGCGGACCGAGGACGGGGTCCCGCCGCAGTATCAGTACCTCAACCCGAACAAGCGCGGGATCACCCTCGACTTCAAGAGCGAGGAGGGGCGGGACGCGTTCCGCCGACTGGCCGAGAAGGCCGACGTCGTCCTGGAGAACTACTCGACCGGGACGATGGACTCACTCGGGCTCGGCTACGACGACCTCAGCGAGAACAACCCCGGGCTGGTGTACGCCCACGGGTCGGGCTACGGTGACAACGGCCCCTACAGCGACTACCCCGCGATGGACCTCACGGTCCAGGCGATGAGCGGGGCGATCCACACGACCGGGTTCCCGGACGGCCATCCGGTGAAGGCGGGCCCCGCGATCTGTGACTTCTTCGGCGGGATCCACCTCGCCGTCGGGATCCTCGGCGCGCTGTACGGCCGCGAGTTCACCGGCGAGGGACAGTACGTCGAGGTCGGCATGTTCGACTGCATGTATCCCACGCTGGCCTCGCCCGTCTCCTCGTGGGTGTCGAAGAACGACGCACCGCCGCGGACGGGGAACAAACACTCCGGGCTCGCGATCGCCCCGTACAACGTCTACGAGGTCGACGACGGCTACGTCGCGATCATCTGCATCAGCGAGCACCAGTGGGAGAGCCTCGCCGAACTGATCGGCCGCGAGGAGATGATCGGCGACGAGCGGTACGACTCCAAGTACGCCCGCGCCCAGCACATGGACACGATCGACGCCGCGATCGAGGAGTGGCTGGAGGGCAAACGGAAGGACGACGTCGTCGACGTGCTGCTGGACCTGGACGTCCCGTGTGCGCCCGTCCAGACCGTCGAGGACATCGTCGACGACGAGCACCTCGACCACCGCGGGATGCTCAACTTCGTGGAGAACCGGAGCTTCGGCCGCGAGGAGATCCCCGTCCCGGGGATGCCGATCAAGTTCTCGGGCAGCGAGGACCCCGACGTGACACCGGCCCCGGACCTCGGCGAACACACCGACGAGGTCCTCGCGGAGCTCGGCGGCTTCTCCCCGGAGGAGATCAGCCGTATCAACGGCGACGACTGACCGCGACGAGGACGATACCGTTGCGGACGCGGTTCGGTCGCGGATGCGATGCCGTCGCCGATGCGGTACCGTTGCGGACGCGGTGCCGTCGCCGATGCGGTGCCGTCGCGGACGCGGTACCGTTGCGGACGCAGTGCCGTCGCGGACGCGGTGTCCGTCGTCGACACGATAATGGGGAAGAGGCGGTGACGGAAGAGAGGCAGCGACGGGGGAGCGACTCCCGCTCGGCCGGCGGGAACGGCCCCGACCCAACGTTTAATGTGCCGCCGCGACCTGTGACCGCCATGGCGACGTACGACAACATCGACTACGACCTCGTGGAAGGTCGAGCGGAGATCTTCTTGAACCGGCCCGAGATCATGAACGCGTTCGACGAAGCGACGCTGTTGGAGCTCAACGACGCGCTCGAACGCGCGATGAACGACGACGACGTCTACGTCGTCGTGCTCTCGGGTCGCGGGCGCGGGTTCTGTAGCGGCTCCGACGTGACGTCGATGGACGGCCGCGAGGACCGCGAGAAGAAACACACCTACGGGGCACACCTGTGGATGGTACAGAACATCGACCGGCTGCTCTACTTCGGCGAGAAGCCGACGGTCGCGGCCGTCAACGGGCCGGCCGTCGGCGCGGGGTGTGACTTCGCGCTCGCGTGTGACCTCCGCGTGATGGACGGGGACGCGTTCCTCCGCCAGCAGTTCGTCAACATCGGGCTCGTCCCCGGCGACGGCGGCGCGTGGCTGCTCCCCCGGCTGGTCGGCGAGAGCAAGGCCAAGGAGCTGATCCTCACCGGTCGCGACATCGGCGCCGAGGAGGCGGCGGAGATCGGTCTCGCCGCCGAGATCGCCACGGACGCGGAGACGATCGACGTCGCCCGCGACCTCGCGAACGAGCTCCGCGACAAGCCGGCGATCGCCATGCGGAACACGAAGGCGCTCATCGACACCAACGCCAGCTTCGAGGAGTACACGCAGGCCGCGCTCGACGCCCAGTGGGAGTGCGTAAACGACCCCGAACACACCGAGGCCGTCGACGCGCTCATCGAGGGGCGCGCAGCCGACTTCGACCGGGAGTACTGATCGCCGCCCCGAATGTTCCGTCCCCGTAGCACCGGCCGCGTCGTCGCCGGTCGCGCCCGGAGGGCCCCGTCGTGAGCGACGGGAGCTGGATCGGTCGGCAAACGACACACGTCGGCGCGATCCTGGCCGACCTCCGCCGGGGCGGTCGCGGCTGGATCCTCGCAGCCGTCGCCGGCGGCTGGCTCCTCTCGCTCGGCGTCCGGCTCGTCTTCCCCGCGCTCCTCCCGGAGTTCCGTGGAGCGTTCGACCTGACCCTGACGACGTCGGGGGTCCTCATCTCCGTGCTCTGGTACGCGTACGCGCTCGGGCAGTTCCCGGGCGGCTATCTCGGCGACCGGTTCGGACCGCGACTGATCCTCGTGGGGAGCACGCTGATCTCCGCGGTGACGATCCTCGGGGTCGCGCTCGCGCCCGACTGGCGGGTGCTGTTCGTCGCGACCGCGCTGTTCGGGTTCAGCACCGCCCTGTACGGCACGATCCGGTTTACGATCCTGACGGACATCTACTCGCGACGCGACGGGACCGCCGTGGCGCTGACGCTCGCGGCCGGCGACATCGGTAACGCGGCCCTGCCGCCGATCGCCGTCGCGCTCGCCGCGGTCGCGAGCTGGCGGCTCGGGATCGGCTTCACCGTGCCGCTGTTCCTCGCGATGACCGCCGTCCTCTGGTGGGCCATCCCGTCGGCGGGCGAATCGCTCGACGAGGAAGCGGACGACGATCACGACGGAGAAGACGACGGCGGAAAAGACGACGACGGAGAAGCCGACGAGGACGGCCCCGTCGACGGCCGGGGCGAGGACGCGCGGTCGGACGGCGGCGGGGGCGTGGGGATCCGCTACATCGTCACGAACGTGCTCGTCGGCCCGATCCTGGTAGCGACGACGATCCAGTTCCTGGCGTTCTTCGCGTGGCAGGGGTTCACCTCGTTTTTCGTCACGTACCTCGTGGAGATCAAGGGGTTCTCGATCGGCCTCGCGTCGACGCTGTTCGGCTTCTTCTTCCTGCTCGGGCTGGTCGTGCGTCCGGTCGCGGGCGCGAGCCACGACGCGCTCGGTCCGCGGGCGACGCTGGCGATCGTCATGTCGCTGATCACCGCCGGGCTCGTGACGCTCACGCACGTCGAGGGGTTCGTGCCGCTCGTTCTCGTGACGGTGCTTTTGAGCAGCCTGCTCGGCTTCACGCCCGCGACCCAGACGTACATCGCCAACGCGCTGCCCGACGACATGAAAGGCTCCGGCCTCGGGCTGTTGCGCACCGGACACATGGTGTTCGGCGCGACCAGCGCGATCGTCGTCGGCTACGTCGCCGACGCCGGGTTCTTCGACGAGGCGTTCCTCATGCTCGCGGCGTTCAGCGGCCTCGCCGTCCTCATGAGTCTGCTGTTGCCGCGGCGGGACTGACCCGCGCGGCTCGAAAATCCGGGGCCAAAGGCCGGAAGGCCCGTTTCGGGCCGACCGGCTGTTCCACGACCGACTACTTCACGATCGGCTGTTCCACGACCGACTACCCCACGACCGACTGTTCCACGCCGATTACTCCAGCACCATCTGTGCGGGTCCGAGCGCCCCGTACTCGCCTTTCTCCAGCGTGATCGCGACCGCTTCCTCGAACGACGCCAACCCGTCGAGCTCGTGGGTGACGTACTCGCCGATGGGGACGTCCCCGCTCGCGACGAGCGATGCGGCCAGTTCGCCGGTGTTCGTGTCCGGGGCGACGTCTATCACCCCCTTCCGCGGGTTCACCCAGCGGACCGACTTGCTGCGGAGCAGTCGAGGCGTGATCGGGACGTCGCCCTCGACGTGGCTCACCTGCAACACCGTCCCGCCCCGTCGAACCGCGTCGAACGCCGTCGCGACCGGTCCGTTCCCGTCGGTCGCGTGGTCGAGGCTCCCGCCGACCGCCTCGAACACCACGTCCGCGCCGACGCCGTCGGTCGCGTCCCGCACGACGGTCGCGGGGTCGTCGGTCCGCGCGTCGATCGGCGTGAGCCCGTGGTCGTCGACGACGCCGAGCGGCGCGTCGCGGACGTCGCTGACGAACGCCTCGCCCGCGCCGAACCGCTTCGCGAGCATCGCACACTGGAACCCCATCACGCCCCCGCCGACGACGAGGACGGTGTCGCCCGCCTCGATGCCCGCGTCGAGCGCACAGAGGACCGAGCTCGCCATCGGCTGCATCGCTGCCCCCTCGGCGTCGCTCACGCCGTCCGGGAGCCGACAGAGCGGTTCCTCGGGCAGCACGACGGACTCCGCGAGCGCGCCCGGCAGGTCGTAGCCGAAGCTCACGACGTCCGCACAGAGGTGCCCGTGTCCGGACCGGCAGTAGGTGCACTCGCCACAGCGGATCTTGCCGGGCGCGTACACGCGGTCGCCGACCGCGAACCCCGTGACGCCGTCGCCGACGGCGGCGATCGTGCCGCAGAACTCGTGGCCGAACAGCTGGGTCCCCGAATCGGTCTCGCGGAGTCGGCGGGCGATCTCGTCGGCGTGGGCGGTGTCCGCGCCGCGGTAGAGCAGACACTCGGTCACGCTGAGCTGGACGCGGCTGACGTCGATCCGGACCTCGCCGGGGCCCGGCGTCGGCGTCTCGATCTCCCCGACCGTCGATTCCTCGAAGTCAGTACACAGGACTGCGTACATTACGTCGTATCTCCGCGAGCGGGCACATAGCTCTTGGCGTGCGTGAGAAAATGTAACAGCGATCGATGTCGGCCGGCGGCGGTCAGCGCGTCGCGTCCAGCAGCGCCGACGGCGTGTCGAGCGCCATCGTCGCCACCTCGCGCTCGGAGAGGCCGGCCTCGACGAACCGCTCCGCGAACTCCCAGAGCCCCTCCGGCGGCGAGAGGTTGTCCGGCTGGCCGAAGTCGGTCGAGAGGACGCAGTTCTCCGCGCCGACCGCCCGGACCGTCTCCGTCATCTCGGCGACGGTCGCGTCGCCTTTGACCACCGGGAGGTAACACTTCTCGAGGTACGCCCCGCGCTCCGCGAACGCGATCTGGTCCTCGCGGGTGAGCCCCATGAACGCCGATTCGGGGTGCGTGATCAGGTACGGGACGTCGGCCCCCATCTCGTCGAGGACGTCGAGTATCGCGTACGTGTCGTCGGGACCGAGGTGACCGTTGCCGAGGACGACGTCGCGGTCGGCGTTCGCGACGGTTTCGAGCACCGCGCGGACCTCCGGGAGCAGGTCGCCGTCGTCGTCAAGCGCGACGAGGTCCTGGCCCGAGAACGGGAACGGGCGGTCCGTGGTGTAGTTCGCGGCGCTGAACGTGGGGAGCCAGATCGCCGACACCCCGGTCTCGATCGCGAGCTCGGCGGCGCTCGGGTTGAACCCGCCGACGAACGTGTTGAGCGCGATCGACGAGTGGATGTCCACGTCGGGGACGCGATCGCGCGCGAGCGCCGCCATCGGCTCGGTGTTCCAGAAGTGGCTCTTGAGCACGAACCCCCCCAGCTTCGCCTCGACCGCCCGGTTCGCCAGCTCGATGACGTCGTGTTTCCGCTCCCACAGCGACGGGGCGGCGTGGACGTGGAAGTCGATCGCGCCGTCGGGAAGCACGGTCACGCACCCCCCTCGTCGACCGCGACGGTAACCGAACGCGTCTCGCCGAACGAGTGGAGCGCCATCGAGTGTTTGCCCGCGCCGCCGGCGACGATCACGGTGACGTCCTCGGGCGTCTCCGTCAACGGGATCATGGCCTCCCGGTTCTCGGTCGGGAACCGGTGGTGCCAGGTGTAGTTGCCCGTGATCCCGACCGTCTCCAGCGTCTCCAGCTTGTTGCGCGCGTTGTCGTAGAGGAACCACTGGACGTCCTCGCGGCTCCAGCCGTTCCGGGCGATCGTCCCGGCGTGTTCGGGGCCGAAGACGACACAGACCTCCCCGTGTGAGTGGTGTGAGTTGTTGTTGCCGACCGTCGCCAGCGTGTCCGCGGCGGTCGTGAGGATCCCCTCGGCCGTCTCGTTGACGTGGTCGTTGATCTCGTGGGGGGCCTCGACGCCCATCACCGTCACCGTGGACTCGTCGGCGTCGAACCCGCGCTGGACGTGCAGCGGGTCCCAGGGGTTGCGCCCCTCGTTCTCCGCGATACAGAAGCTGTACTTGCCGGGGTGACCGTGCGTCGCCCGGTCCATCTCGCCCGGCTCGCCGCCACCGAGGTTGACGAGCAGCAGCCGCACCGCACGCCCGATCGTCGCGTTCGCGCGCCATCCCTGTCCGAACACGTTGTAGCCGTAGTTCAGGTTGATCTCCTCGACGATCGGGCCGTTGACGACGACGAGCGGCGCGACCGGGTGCGTCGTCGCGTTGACCCCGTACAGGTTGAACTCGTCCTCGACCATCGCCTCGACCGCGGCGATCAGCACCGGCATGTACGCGGGCTCACAGCCGGCCATGACGGCGTTGATCGCGACCTTCTCGACGGTCGCCGAGCCGTACTTCGGCGGGATCGTGCCGAGCGACTCGTCCGCGGGTCGTGCGGTCCCCGACAACATCCGCTCGACGCGGTCGGCGGTCGGCGGGATCACCGGCAGTCCGTCGGTCATCCCCTGTCGGTACAGGTGGTCGTTGACGTCCTCGAAGTCGCCGTCGACCGACAGCGTCTCCGAATCGAAGGTCCCGCTCATCGGATGGGGCAGTAGAGGCTCTCGTCGGCCAGCTCCTCGTCGGCCGCGAGGAACCGCTCGGCGTACTCGTCCTCGAGGGCGTCGCGGTCGGTCGTGAGCACGTGGACGATCTCCTCGATCGCGCCCTCGGCGCGCTCGACCACGTCCTCCCGCGGGAGGTCGCCCATCGGGTGGGCGACGCGGACCAGCGGGAGCCCCGGGATGCCGAGCGCCTGCGCCTCCGACTGGCCCAGCTTCACGAACTCGTCGCTGTTGATCGTCGCGACGGGCGTCCCCTTCTTCTCGAGGTCGATGCTGTCGTAGACGCACCACGACGTACACGACCCGCAGTCGCCGTACGCGTTGACGACGGCGTCACACGCGTCGTGGAGCTGGGTCGCGAGGTCGTCCGCCGGGATCGGGCTCTTGTCCTTGCGGCGGTAGACGACCTCCGCGACGCCGTACGCCGATTTGAGGCGGTCGCCGACGACCTCCAAGAAGACGTCGGCGTTGCTCTTGGAGTTGTCGAGCAGGCCGATCGTCGCCCCTTCCAACGTCTCCAAGCGCTCCGCGAGCGGGAGCGTCTCGTACTCGACCTCGCCGCGCGGGTCGAGCAGTTCGACCGTGCGGCTGCCTTCGCTACGTGTGGTGTTGGCACGCATGTCCACATATGCGCGGACGCCGAATATATAAGTTTGTGCCGCGGCGCCGTCGTTCAGACGTCGCGCGCGAGCTCGATCGCGGGGTCGAGCCCCATCGGCCCCTGCTCGGCGAGCGCCGCGAGCAGCGCCTCGATCGTCGCGTCGTCGACCTCGCGGTCCGCTCGTTCGAGGAGACCGACCGCGGCGCGACGACCGCTCGTCTGGCCGAACACCAGCTCCCGTTTCGCGCCGAACCGGCTCGGGTCCCACGGCTCGAACACGGACGGGTCCTCGAGCATCGCGCCGGTGTGGAGCCCCGACTCGTGTCTGTACACCTCGTCGCCGAGTAAGGCCTTCCGAACCCCGTACTCCTCGCCGAGCACGTCGAGGACCTCACGGCACACCGGGACGACCTGCGTGGCGTCGACGTTCAACCCGATCCCGGAGACGTCCGTGGCGGCGACGAACTCCTCGAGGGCGGTGTTGCCCGCGCGCTCGCCGACGCCGCCCACGCTGACGTCGACGTTGCCGACGCCGAGCCCGGCGGCCGCGAGCGCGTTGGCGTTCGACAGCCCGAGGTCGTCGTGGAAGTGGACGCTCAGGCGCTCGAGGTCCACGCCTCGCGCCTCCAGCTCGCGCAGCCGGTCCGTCACGAACTCCGGGGTGCGGCAGCCGACGGTGTCGGAGAAGCCGACGAGGTCCACGTCGTCGAACAGCTCGTACAGGTCGACGAGGTGGTCGATATCGGTCCGGAACGCGTCGACGGCGGCTATCCGGGCGCCCATCCCGTGGTCGTACGCGAGGTCGACCGCGTCGCGCCAGTTCTCGAGGACCTCCTCGCGGGACTTGCCGATCATGTACTCCAGCTGGCGCTCCTGGGTGGTCGCGAACACGTGGGCCATGTCCGCGTCGGCCGCCGCCGCCGCCTCGACGTCGCCCGGGACGGCTCGGGCCATCGCGGTCACGGTCGCGTCCGTCGACGCCGACAGCTCCGAAACGACCTCACGTTCGGCTTCGCTGATGACGGGGAACCCCGCCTGGATGTAGTCGACGTCGAGCCGGTCGAGCAGCAGGCCGGCCTCGATCTTCTGGTCGACGTCGTAGGAGACGCCGCTGGTCTGTTCACCCTCGCGGAGAGTCACGTCGCTCACTCGCATACCGGAACGAGTCGCGCGACCGGTGATAAACGTTTGCGTAGCCGGGATCCGCGGGCCCGGGAAGCCGTAGAACACGCCGACGGAGCGACACGCTCCGGACGACACAAGCTATATTACGCCGTCGGGCACTCCGTTCACGTACACATGCCAGCAGGACCACTGAGCAGTCTCCGTGTCGTGGACTTCACCACGATGATAAGCGGCGGGTTCGCCTCCTCGACGCTCGCGGACTTCGGCGCGGACGTGATCTCGGTCGAGCACCCGACGAAGCCCGACCCGATCCGCGCGTGGAAGCCGCGGACCGACGGCGAGTCGATGTGGTGGAAGTCGCTCGGCCGCAACCAGCGCTGTGTCACCCTCGACCTGTCGACCGCGGACGGCCAGTCGGTCGCACTCGACCTCGTCGCCGAGGCGGACGTCGTGTTGGAGAACTTCCGTTCCGGGACGATGGAGCGCTGGAACCTCGGCTACGAGGACCTCAAGGCGGTCAACGAGGGGGTCGTGATGGTTCGTATCTCGGGGTACGGACAGACGGGGCCGCGGTCGGACAAGCCCGGGTTCGGGTCCGTCGCCGAGGGGATCTCCGGGTTCGCCCACAGCAACGGGTTCCCCGACAGCGAGCCGCTGTTGCCCCCGATCCCGCTCGCCGACCTCACGGCCGGGCAGCACGCCGCCCAGTCCGCGGTGTACGCCGTCTTCGAGCGCGAGATGAGCGCCGAGAGCGGCGGGGAGGGCCAGGTCATCGACGTCGGGCTCTACGAGCCGCTGTTCCGGATGTTCATCGGCCAGCCCGAGGCGTACGACTCGATGGGCCACGTCGCCGCGCGGACCGGCAACCGGTCGGAGAACTCCGCGCCGCGGAACATGTACGAGACGGCCGACGGCCACATCGCGCTGTCGGCGTCCTCCCAGCGGATCTACGAGAACGTGATGGAGGCGATCGGCCACGAGGACCTGATCGACGACCCGCGGTTCGAGACGAACGCCGACCGCCTCGACAACGTCGACGAGCTCGACGAGATCATCGAGACGTGGACCGCGGCGCGCCCCACCGACGAGGTGATCGAGGTGATGGAGGCGTCAGACGCCATCGTCGGCCCGATCTACGACATGGCCGACATCTTCGAGGACGCACAGTACCAGGCCCGCGAGAACCTCGTCGCCGTCGACGACCCGGACCTCGGCGAGATCAAGACCCACGGCGTCGTCCCGAAGTACTCGCGCACCCCCGGCGAGGTGTCCCACCTCGGCCCGGAGTCGGGCGCGCACAACGAGGAGGTGTACCTGGACGAGATCGGTATGGACCCCGACGAGTACGACCGACTCCGGGACGAACAGGTCATCTGAGGCGGGCGGTCCGCAACCCGTAGATAGCCGTCTTCCACTTCCCACGCCCGGGTCTCCGTCTTCCACTTCCCACGCCCGGGCCTCCGTCTTCCACTCCCCACGCCCCGCCTTCAGCGACCCTGCCACTCCGGCTCGCGGTCGGTCCCGAACGCCGACGTCCCTTCCTCGTAGTCCCGGGTTCCCCTGAGCGCCCGCGAGGCGCGGTGTTCGTACGCGATCGCCGTCTCGAGGTCGGTTCCGAGCCCCTCGTTCACGACGTCCTTGGCCGCGCGGACCGCGAGCGGCGCGCCGGCCCCGATCCGGCCGAGGAAGTCGTCGAGGAAGCCGTCGAACGCGTCGGCGTCGCGGACGTGGTCCACGAACCCGTCCGCGGCGGCGGTCCCGGCGTCGACCCGCGCGCCGGACATCGCCAGCTCCTTCGCGCGGCTCGGCCCCGCGTGGGCGGCCAGTCGTTGGAGCCCGCCGTTCGCGGGGAGGATGCCGAGCCGCGACTCGGGGAACCCCAACTCGCTGTCGGGCGTGGCCACGCGGAAGTCACACGCCAGCGCGAGCTCGAGCCCGCCGCCGAGACAGTAGCCGTCGATCGCCGCGACGACCGGCATCGGCAGCTCGGCGGGGAGCGTGTACTCCGGGCGGATCCGTTTAACGCCCGGCGGCGTCCGCTCGCCCGCGTTCACGTCCGCGCCGACGCTGAACGCCCGGTCGCCCGCCCCGTCGAGGACGATCGCGTCGACGCGGGGGCGGCCGGGATCGGCGTCCAGCTCGCGGAACCGTTCGAACCCGTCGACGAGTTCCTCACGGAGCCCCGGGGAGAGCGCGTTCAGCGAGTCGGGCCGGTCGAGCGTGATCCGTCCGATCCGGTCGGCGTCGTCGAATCGCCACCGGAGGTCGGTGTATCCGTCTGTCATCGGTTGACGGTCGTCGAACCGATACAAAAACCCACTCCCCAAACGGTCGCCCGCTCGACCCGAATGGGGGAGGGGAGTCGACGATCCATCACCTACACGATCTTCCAACCACAATTTTTAATACATAAGGTCTACACGGGACAGGTGTATGCCAGCGTTTAACAGACGAGAGTTCATCAAGTACACCGGCGCGGCCGGGGCTGTCGGCCTCGCGGGCTGTCTCGGAGACGACGACGACGACGAGTTCCCCGCCGGGGGCCTCACGCACATCATTCCTTACGGGGAGGGTGGTGGGTCCGACAACTACGCCCGGGCCATCGTCCCGGAGGTCGCCGAAGCGCTCGACACCGATATCCAGCTCTCGAACCGTCCGGGCGCGGAGTCGATCGCGGGGATCACCGAGGCGTTCACCGCTGACGACGAGGGGCGGACCCACGTCGGGCACACGCTCCCCACCGCGGGTATCGCGTGGCTCTTGAACCCGACCGACGAGGACCTCTCCCAGCTGCAGGGCGTGTGTCTGTACGGCCAGACGCCGTACGTCATCTTCGCGGACCCTGACCTGGAGATCGAGGGCCCGAACGATCTCGCCGACCGCTACGAGGACGGCGACATCGAACAGTTCGGCGGATCGCTCGGCGCGGCCAACCACGTCGCGATGATCAACCTGCGCGACTCGGGCGACGTCCCGTGGTCGACGTGGGTCGTTTACGACGGCTCCGGCCCGACCGTGCAGGCGGCGGCGTCCGGCGAGATCCCCGCGGGGACCGCGACGGACTCGGCGGCGGCGGGCGCGGCCTCCGAGGGGAACGTCGACATGGTGGCGACGCTGACGACCGCCGGCTCCGGCGTGTTCCCGGACCTGCCGACGACCGCCGACGCCGGGTGGGCCGACGTCGACTTCGCGGGCGCGATCCAGCGGACGTGCTCCGTCGGCCCCGACGTCCCGCAGGAACACATCGACATCCTGGCGGACGGCTACGAGGAGGCCGTCAACTCCGAAGCGGTACAGGAGTGGGCCGAAGACACCGGAAACGAGGTGTACTTCCGCGGCCCCGAGGAGACGCAGCAGGCGCTGGACGACGCGTTCTCGCTCGACGAGGAGATCGACCTCGACGAGCTGCGCTGAACCGGCGCTCCACCCGTCGACGGCCGGCGAACGGACGGATCCCACCTTCCACTTTTCACTTTTAACGCCGACCAGCGGTCGCGTCGAGCCAGCAATCGCGCCGAAAGACGACCGCGGGCCGCCTGCGAGAGGCCACGACGAGGACCACACAGACCAGAAGGCGCTAACGCGAAGGGGACCCACGCGAGCCTTTATCAGCGTCGGCGTTCCTCGGTGAGGTATGACCGATCCGACAGCGAACGGACCGACCGTCGGGATCGTCGGCTACGGGGAGGTCGGTTCGGCGTTCGCCGAGCGGTTCCGCGACGCCGGCGTCGACGTGGTCGTGCTCAACCGGTCGCCGGACGCCCTCCGCGACCGGCTGGCGGGGACGTCGATCGCGGTCGCCGACGGCCCCATCGCGCTCGCAAGCGAAACCGATCTCGTCCTCTCGTGTGTGTGGCCGGCGACCGCGGTAGAGGCGGCCGAGCGCGTCGCGCCCGGGCTCGCGGACGGCCAACCCTTCCTCGACCTGAACTCCGTCGGCCCGACGACCGTCGAACGGGTCGTCGACGTCGTCGTCGACGCGGGCGGGGCCCCGCTCAAGGCGACGATCATGGGGTCCGTCGGCGCTCGCGGGGCCGACGTCCGGATCCCGGTGGCGGGCCCCGGGCGTCAGGGGACGATCGCGCTCCTCCGTGAGTCCGGGTTTACGGTCGACGACGCCGGCGAGGACCCCGTCACCCCGGCCGCCATAAAGACGTTCAGGAGCCTCTTTACGAAGGGGCTGCGGCAGCTCGCCGCGGAGACGCTCGTGCCGGCCGCGGCGTACGGGGTTCGAGAGGACGTACTCGATGACCTGAGCGGACTGTTCGACGACCGGCCCGTCGACGAGTGGCTCCGGGACGGCTTGGAGAACACGCCGCGACACGCCGCACGCCGGCTCGGCGAACTCGCGGAGGTGTCCGAAGCCGTCGACGCGGCCGGCTACCGGGCACCGACGCTGGACGCGACCATCGATCTCCACCGACACCTCAGGGACGCCCCGCCGGGAAGGAGTCCCGGCGATCCCGACGAACCCGGCGATTCCAGCGATTCCGGCGCTCCCGACGAGGCACGCGAGGCCGACTACGTCGCGGTGCTCGAGGCGCTCGACCCGCATCTCGCGGTCGAACGCGAGAGCACCGTCGACGGCGAGCACCCCGTCGACCGATGACGGAGGCGCGGCGGGACCGGTCACCGGGGCGCGCCCGAGAGGTGAGGGGCGCGTCGTGGCGACGTACCTGTCCGATCCGGCAGGGGATCCCGCTCACCACGACACGTCGTATCCGTTACCCAACCGTTTCGGTGCGGAAAAGGGGGTCTACGGACGGTCCTGCATAAAAGTATAAGTCCCTTCCGTAGTGTGTAATTCCTAATGAACGAGTCAACACTCTCTGATCGGCTCCGCGACCTGACGGCGGAGCACGCCCTCTTGGTGGGGCTGATCCTTCTCTCGGCGTGGATGTTCGTCGAATCGTTCACGTTCCGGGAGCCGTCGGGGCTGTTCCCGCGGTTCGCCGCGGCGGTGACGATCGGCGGATCGCTGCTGCTGCTGGTCCGAAACTACCTGCCGCCGTCGGTCCAGTCGTTCGTCATGGAGTCGGCCGACGTCTTCGACTCCTACGAGGAGGACCTCGAGGACCTCACGGACGAGGAGGTCGAGGACCTCACCGCCGAAGAGATAGCGGACATTCCGGACGAGCAGTTACAGGAGGAGCTGACCGACGAGCAGCTCGAGGAGATCGAATCGAGCGAGGGGAAGGAGTGGTCGCTTCGGCGGCTCTACGACGACAAGCGGTTCATGCTGTCGGCGCTGACGACGGTGTACGTCGTCACGTCGTATCTCGTCGGTTTCCTCGCTACCTCCCCGCTGTTCGTCGTCGCCTACTCGCTGTACGTCGGACACAGTCGCGTGCTCACGGGGTTCCTGACAGCGCTGTCGCTCGCCGTCGTGTTCGGCTTCATGCAAATACTGAACGTCCCGCTCGACCGCGGGATCCTCTTCGGGTGACCTCATGATCGACGCATTCTCCGAAGCCATCGCGACGGTCCTGACCGGCGAGCCGATACTGTGGCTCGTGCTCGGCGTCCTCATCGGCATCTTCGTCGGGTCGCTCCCCGGGATCGGGGCGTCTCTCGGCATGGCGCTCATCCTCCCGCTGACGCTGCCGCTCGACGGCGTCAACGCGATCATCCTGCTCGTGAGCATCTACAGCGGCGGGATGTACGGCGGGTCGATCGCCGCGATCCTGCTCAACGCGCCCGGAACGTCCGCCGCCGCGGCGACCACGCTCGACGGCTATCCGCTCTCGCGGAAGGGGTTCGCGATCACCGCGCTCGCGATGTCCGCGACCGCGTCGACGCTCGGGGGGTTCATCACGATCATCCTCCTGATCCTGATCTCGCCGTTCCTCGTGCAGCTCGTCCTGATGTTCGGCTCGCCCGAGTACTTCCTCATCTCCCTGCTCGGCATCTCGATGATCGCGATCGTCGCCCGCGGCTCGGTGATAAAGGGGATCATCTCCGGGATGTTCGGGCTCCTCATCGCGACCGTCGGCATCGCGCCGATGATCCCCCAACAGCGGTACACGTTCGGGTCCTTCATCCTCTATGACGGGATCAGCTTCGTCGCCGCGCTCATCGGCCTGTTCGCGATCGCGGAGATGATCAACCTCGCCGGCGAGAAGGGCGGCGTCGCGAAGTCGTCCGTCGAGATCACGGGATCGGTCAAGGACGGGATCACGTCCGTCCTGAAACGGCCGTACCTCGTGTTCAAATCCAGCCTGATCGGCATGGGGATCGGCTCGATCCCCGGCGCTGGGTCGACCGTGTCGACGTTCGTCGCGTACGCGGAGGCGCTCCGCTCGTCGTCGACGTCCGAAACCTTCGGCGACGGGAACCACGAGGGCGTCATCTCGGCAGAATCCGCCAACAACGCCACGATCAGCGGGTCGCTGATCCCGACGTTCTCGTTCGGGATCCCGGGCTCGGGGGCCACCGCCGTGCTGCTCGGCGGGCTCATCATGCACGGGCTCCAGCCCGGTCCGAACCTGTTCTCGGCGGACCTCGCGATCACCTACACCGTGTTCATCGCGCTGTTCCTCGGGAACTTCGTCATCCTCGCCGTCGGGCTGACGCTGATCAGCCGGATGGGCTACCTCACGAGGATCGACACGGACATCATCATCCCGATCATCGTCGTGCTCGGCGTCGTCGGCGGGTACCTCCTCCGGCTCAACTGGCTCGACGTGTTCACCGTGCTCGCGCTCGGTATCATCGGCTACTACATGAAGAAGTACAACTACTCGATCATCGCGCTCGTGCTCGGGATCGTCCTCGGCCCGATCGCCGAGGAGAACCTGGCGCGCTCGCTGGTGTTGTCCGACGGGTCGCTGCTCATCTTCGTGACGAAGCCGCTCTCGCTCGTGATCGTCATCGCCATCGTGCTGCTCACGATGGGGCCGTTCCTGAAGAAGGCGTTCCTCGACTGACCGTCGACGATCGCTTATCCGTCGGTCACTGCTGACCGACCACCCACCGACCGCCGACTGCCGACCGCCCGACCCGACCCCGATCTTTATCAGCGCCCGCGGAATACTCCGACTCGATGACCGGGACGCACGTCACTTCCATACCGATCCGGCTCTCCGACATCGACTCGATGGGCCACGTGAACAACGGCCGCTATCCGGATCTCCTCTCGGAGGCCCGCGCGGGCTACTACGAGGAGGTGCTCGAGTTCGACCTCCGCGCCGCCGACACCGTCGTCGTCCACCTCGAGCTCGACTACTTCGGCGAGATCACCCGCGGCGACACCGTCGACGTCGCCGCCGAGATAACCGACCTCGGCGAGTCGAGCATGACCATGGAGTACACCCTCCGCGTCGACGACGAGGTGGTCTCCCGCGGCGAGACCGTCCAAGTGATGTACGACCGAGCCGCCGGGACGTCGCGGCCGATCCCGCGGGCGTGGCGGTACGCGATCGAAGCCCACGAGGGGTGGTGACGATGCCGTCGACGCCGCTCGCCGAGTTGGAGTCGCGGGTCGGCGAGCGCCGCCGAACCGTCGACGGGCTCGTCGTCGAGCGCGGGAAGGTCGCCGAGTTCGCCCGCGCGATCGGGTGTACGTCGGACGTCTTCTACGACCCGGACGCCGCGATCGACGCGGGATACGCCGACGTGCCGGCCCCGCTCACGTTCACGCGAACCGCCTACTTCCCCCGGAACCTCGCCGAGGGAGTGGCTCCGCCCGAGTTCGGGATGGGGCTCGGATTCGACCCCGAGCGAACGGTTCACGGCGAGCAGGCGTACGAGTACGACCGACCCGTCGTCGCGGGCGACGTCCTCGACGCGACGACCGCGCTCGCCGACGTGTACACGAAATCGGGGAGCGCCGGGACCTTGACGTTCGCCGTGTTGGGGACCGAGTACACCGACGCGGACGGCGAGCGCGTCCTCGCGGAACGGCGGACGCGTATCGAACGGGGGAAGCCGGCAGGGGAACCGAACGATCCCTCGGACGACGATCCCTCGAACGCCGGGAACGGAGACGACGAGAACGGAAACGGCGAGGAGAGAGGCGGCGAGGAGAGAGGCGACGAGAACGGAGACGAGGGCGGTCGTCCCGCGACCGACGGCGGCGGGTCCGGGCCCGTTGACGGGCTCCCCGCGGTCGGGACGCCCCTCCCGCGGTTCGCGATCGAGGACGTCTCCCGACGGGACGTCGTCCGGTACCTCGGCGCGAGCGGCGACTTCAACCCGCTCCACTACGACGGGGCGTTCGCGCGGCGCGGGGGCCACGACGACGTCGTCGTCCCCGGGATGTACGTCTCCGGCGTCGCCTCCGCGGCGCTCACGGACTGGGTTCCCCTCCGTCGCGTCCGCGACTTTCGGACGCGGTTCGTCTCCGTGGCGTACCCGGGCGGCGACCTCACGGTCACGGGCGAGGTGACGGCGGTCGACGACGGCACGTCGACGGCGACCGTCGAGTTCACGGTCGCGAACGAGGCCGGCGACGCCGTCGTGACCGGGGACGCGACGGTCGGGCGGTGAGCGGACCGCTCAGTTCTCGCCCATCACGGTCAACACCGGGCACTCGGCGTCCAGCAGGACCGACTGCGTGACGCTCCCGAACAGCGCCTTACCAACGGGCGAGCGCTTTCGGCCGCCGACGACGAGGTACGAGGCGGCCTCCTCGTCGGCGTACGCCAGCAACTCCTCTGCGGGTTCCCCCACCAACCCGACGGCCTCGCCGTCGACGTCGTTCTCGGCCATCGCCTCCGCGGCGATCTCCTTGGCCATCGCTCGGATCTCGTCGAGCGGCACTGACTTCCCCTCCGACTCGACCGTGGACCGCTCCAGGTCGAGAAACGTCGATCGGTCCATCACGTGAACGACCCGGAGGGGGAGATCGAAGGCGTCGGCGAGCGCCGCGGCCTCACCGAGGATCTGTCCGCCGTCGTCGTCGCGATCGATGGCTGCGATTACGGGCATGCTGATCGGGTAACGATGCGGCACCGTATTAACGGTACCTCCGTCTGGACCCACGGGAACCGGTGTCCGGCGGTCGTCGTCGGGTTGCCGCCAGTCGACCCCGCCGTTCTCAGTCGATCGACCTCGCCGCACTCACTCGATCGACCCCACCGCTCTCAGCCGGTCGACTCCGCCGTTCTCCGTCAGTCGAACCCGGTCGTCCCCTCGAGGAGGTGCTCCTCGACGACGTCCTCGTCGAGGCTGATCCCCAGGCCGGGCTCGGTCGGCACGTCGATGTAGCCGTCCTCGATCAGCGGCTCCTCCCGCGTCAGCAGGTCGTCCCACCAGTCGACCTCCAGCGCGTGGTACTCGAGGAGGTCCGCGTTCGGGACGGCCGCACACAGGTGCACGCACGCCATCGTCCCCACCGGGCTGCACACGTTGTGCGGCGAGAACGGTACGTACCGCTCCTCGGCGCGGTCCGCCACCCGTTTCGACTCCGCGAGCCCGCCCAGCGTCGTCGGGTCCGGCGTCGCCACGTCAACCGCGTAGCCGTCGATGAGCTCGGTCAGCTCGTGGACGCGGAACCGGTTTTCCCCCGTCGCCAGCGGCGTCGACGTCGCCCGGGCCACCTCCCGCTGGGCCGCCGTCTCCTCCGGCGGCACCGGGTCCTCCAGCCACATCAGGTCGTACGGCTCCAGCTTTCGGGCGAGTCGCTTCGCGCTCTCGACCGTGTAGTCCCAGTGACAGTCGAACGCCAGATCGATGTCGTAGCCGACCGCCTCCCGCACCGCTTCGACGACCGCCACCTTGTGTCGGATCGCCGCGTTCGAGAGCCGCCCGTTACACGGGTCCGGATCGTTGTCCATCTCCATGTCGAGGTCGAACTTGATCGCCGAAAAGCCCATGTCGACGACCCGCTCGGCCTCCGCCGCGTACGCCTCCGGCGTGTACGCGTCGGCGTCGGCGTACTCCGTGAACCCGCCGTCGTCGACGGCGTACGCCTCCCCCGCGTGACAGTCGCAGTAGATCCGCACGCGGTCGCGGTACTTCGAGCCGAGCAGCTGGTAGGTCGGCACGTCGAGCAGCTTCCCCGCGACGTCCCACAGCGCGATCTCGATCCCCGACGCCGCCGTCACCACCTTCCCCGTCGTCCCGCCGTGACCGGACATCTCCTGGACGATGTACCGGAACAGGCGCTCGACGTCGAGCGGGTTCTCACCCACGAGGAACCGGTTGGTGTACTCGACGATCTCGGGGACGCCGCCGCCGCGATACGCCTCGCCGATCCCCGTCACGCCCGCGTCCGTGTGGACCTTCACCAGGTTCCACTCGAAGTTCCCCTCCACCACCGCCGACTCCACCTTCGTGATCGCCACGTCGTGGTCCGGCGGTCGCTCGGTCGCGTGGTTCGAGAAGTCCCTCACGCCGACACACCCCCGACGTGCCGCGGCGTGCTCGGCGCGTTCGGAGCGATCTGCGTGCTCGGTGTATTCGACGTGTTCAGCGTGAGCCGCGTGCTCCGCGTCCGTCGGCTTCCGTCGGAAGACGGTTCGATAGCAATGTGCATGACCGCCGTTCGGAGGGCAGTACCAAAAGCGATGTGTTCCCGACAGTCGCGAGCGACCCGGTCCCGCGTGATGGCCGGTGCAGCAGGGAAGACTCATATTTAATATAGCAAAATGATGTTTATTTGGTCGCGTTCGGACGGGCGACGGGGCGATTCGCGGCTCGCGTGATCGCCGTCGGCTCCGGAACGATTACGGAGCGGCGCGACGCAGGGGGAGGTATGACGACCTCCGACTGGGGCGACTGGCTGCCGCGCGCGGTCGCGGACGCCGACCCCGACACCGTCGCGCTGTGGTACCTCGGCTGTAACGGCTTCGCGATCAAGGGCTCCGACGGGACCGTCCTCTGGATCGACCCGTACGTCGGGCTCGGCGACCCGCCGCGGACGGTTCGGATGATCCCGGTACCGTTCGACCCCGACGACGTCGACGTCGCCGACGCCGTGCTCGCCACCCACGAGCACACCGACCACGTCCACGGCCCCTCGCAGGCCCCGATCCTCGCGAACACCGACGCCGACTTCGTCGCGCCCGACGACTCGCTCGCGGTCGCCCGCGAGGAGGAGCGCTGGACCGAGGAGTGGGACGTCGACGACGACCAGTTCCTCGCGGTGACGGAGGGCGACGAGCTGCGGATCGGCGAGTTCACCGTCGACGTCGTGGAGGTGTCCGACCCGGACGCGACCCATCCGGTGGGCTACGTCATCCGACACGAGGCGGGGACGGTGTTCCACGCCGGCGACAGCAAGCCCGCGCCGTCGTTCCCGGCGCTCGCGGAGGCGTACGACATCGACCTCGGGATCCTCGCGTTCGGCTCCGTGGGGAACGTGCCGGACAAGGCGACCGGCGAGCCCACCCGGACCAAGTGGTACAGCGACGAGAACGAGATCGTCCAGGCCGCGAGCGCGCTCGAGATCGACCGGCTCGTCCCGACCCACTGGGACATGTGGAAGGGGCTGACGGCCGACCCGACCGCGCTCCACGCGCACGCCAACAGTTTCGAGCACCCGTCCCGGCTCGAGATCGTCGAGATCGGCGACCGGATCGACTTATAAACGGTCGGCGGCCGCCGCGGCGCGGTGCTGTGGGCCCGCGGCGGCCGGCAACCGAGGCTGGGGAGGGCGAGGTGCCGTGCGGTTGCCGCTGATCGTCCGACCCGCAACCCGCCTGATTGACCGACTCGAAACGCCCTTGACTGACCGATCCGCAACTCCCTCGACTGACCGATCCGCAACTCCCTCGACTGACCGATCCGCAACTCCCTCGACTGATTGACCGATCCGCAAGCCGTCCGACTGACCGACCTGCAACCCGACCTCCCGCCCGCCCAACCACTCGTCGACGGCTTCCAACACCCCTTATAAGTGCTCGATGACCGCCGACGGCCTGTCTCCCGTTTTATAAGAAATATATAAGTGATCAATACAGTATAAATAGCGAATACGTTTCGTTGTGAGAACCACGGATCAGCACAACGAAGCCGTCGTCATCCGAGAGCATTCGCCTCCGTCTACCCTTTAAAAAAGAAAACAGACATCTCCGAGGCATGATCCGTGTTCGATAATTAGCGAGGTCCGTTCACTCGAGAGCGAGAGCGCTGGAACGCCGGCAGTCCCGTCGGCGAGGGGGAGCGGTGCTCGACGATTCCTCCCGGATCCATGTTTAAATACCGCAGCGGTCATCGGTACGTCCCGCGCCGACCGTCGCGACGCTTCCGACGAGACACGCGGCGGCCCTGCCGGCCGGACAAGCGGCAACGGTGGGCACACAGCGACACGCTTTACGTCCGATCGCGAGAACGGCCGGCATGAGCATCGAACTCGGGGTGTTGGAGGGCGACGGGATCGGACCGGAGATCGTTTCGTCGGCGGTCCGCGTCGTGTCCGCCGCGGACGTCGACGTGCGGTTCGTCGACCTCCCGGTCGGCTGGGCGGCGTACGAGGCACACGGCACGACCGTTCCGGACGCGACGATCGACCGGGTGCGGGAGCTCGACGGGTGGCTGTTGGGCCCGATCGTTTCGGGCACGTACCCCGACGACGACCCGGCCGGCGGGAACCCGAGCCGCGTGTTCCGGACGACGTTCGACCTCTACTCGAACCTCCGACCGATACGCTCGTACGACGGGATCGGCCCGGAGGGCGTCGACCTCGCGCTGTTCCGCCAGAACACCGAGGGCTTCCTCGCGGACCGGAACATGCACGCCGGCGTCGGCCAGTTCATGCCGACCGAGGACGTCGCCATGTCGACGCGCGTGGTGACCCGGCGGGAGTGCCGACGGATCGCGGAGGCGGCGTTCGAGTACGCGGACGCCAACGGGATGGACGTCACCGCGGTACACAAGGGGAACGTCCTCGCGGACGCCGCACGGCTGTTCCTCGAGGAGGTCGAGGCCGTCGCGGCCGGCTACCCCGACGTCGACGTCGAGACGAGCCTCATCGACGCGTTCGCGATGGAGCTGGCGCTCGCCCCCGCCGACCACGAGGTGATCGTGACGACCAACCTGTTCGGCGACATCCTCTCCGACGAGGCGGCGGGCGTCGTCGGGAGCCTCGGGCTCGCGCCCGGGCTGAACCACAACGACGACGACGGCTACGCGATGGCGCAGGCGACGCACGGTGCCGCGCCCGACATCGCCGGCGAAGGGGTTGCGAACCCGGCGTCGATGATCCTGTCGGCGTCGCTGCTGCTCGAGTGGCTCGGGAAGCGGGGTGCAGCGGACGCGGGCGAGGCGGCGGACGCGGTCACGGACGCGGTCACGCGAACGATACACGACGGCGTCAGAACGCCCGACATCGGCGGCGACGCGACCACCGAGTCGTTCACCGACGCGGTCGTCGACCGGATCGAGTGAGCGGGTCGGCCGGTCGACGTTGAGGGTCGAGCGTGGCGTCGACCGGGGCCCGATCAGTCGGCGTCGGGGGCGGAGCGTCGACCCGCTCCTTGGCCGCCCCGTGTCGGGTTATCATCGACGAAACCCGGCCCGTGTAATTTAAGCCCGTGGTTGCGGAGGATTCGTGCATGAACGACCGGACGGCAGAAGCGGCGATGACCGTCGAGGAGGACGGGATCCGCGTCGAGAAGTCCTTCACCGACGACGAGTTCCCCGTGCCCGCGATGACGTACGAGCTCTCGTCGACCCGTGAGGAGGCGGCCCGGGTCCGGATCGTGGACACGATCCCCGAGTCCTTCCCGATGGATCGGGTCGGCTTTCACCCGGAGTACGAGAGCGACAACTGGACCGCCTACAAGGACCACCGCGTCGAGTTCGAGCGGGTGCTCGAGCCGGGCGAGCACGTCGAGACGGTGTTCGGCATCCGGTCGGACGACCCCGACGTCGACGGCTTCCTCGGGACCCCGATCATCGAGCACGTGCCCGTCGGCGAGGAGATCGAGGACGTCCTCGGAACTGGCGAGGCCGACGCCGTCCGGGAGGTGCTCTCAGGCGACCGCGCAACGCTCCCCGGTATGGAGCGAACCCCCGCAGCCGACGAGGCCGGCGGCGACGCGGACGATCCGGCCGACCGGGACCACGAGGCCTCCGTCGAGGCGGACGCGGACGTAGACGCGAACACGGTCGAGGCTCCCGAACCGCGCAGCACCGATGACGAGACGACCGCCGCCGTCACGCGACGGTCGACGGATCCCGAACGGTCCCTGGAGACGGAAGCGGAGACAGAGGTGGAGACGGAGACGAAAGCGGAGACGGAGACGGAGGCGGTGGAACCCGAGGCGGAGGCCACGGGGGACGATCCGGAGACGGTCGCGGCGGCGTCGGCGACCGACGAGGAGGGTGCGGCCGCTCCGAGGGGCGTCGAGAACGGCATCGCGGCGGCGCTCGCGGCCGAAGTCAGGGCCGGCGCAGTCGACGACGACGACTTAGCCCTCCTCCGGTCGGAGCTCGACGTCACCGTGCCGCGAAGCGTCGACGTCCGTATTGGCCGGCTCCAGTCGAGCGTCGCCGACATCGAGGCGTACGCCGACGCGCTCGCCGAGTTCATCGACGACGAGGGGACCGCCCGAGAGGTCCTCGACGGCCTCGAATCCCGCGTCGACGACGTCGGGTCGGAGGTCACCGCCCTCGCCGAGCGCGCGGACGACGCCGCCGAGGAGCGATCGTCGATCGCGGCCGACGTCGAGCGCGTCGACGGGGCGGTTGCCGACGTCGAACAGGACGTGACCCGCGTCGAGGGGTCGGTCGAAGGGCTCCACGGAGAAGTCGAATCCGTCCACGAGGACGTCGAAGACGTCGAAACCGGGGTCGAAGACGTGCGTGCGGACGTCGGGGGCGTACGGGAAGCGGTCGGCGATGTCCGCGAGGAGGTCGACGACGTGTCGGGATCCGTCGGGGCCGTGGCCGACGACGTCTCCGGGCTGGAAGCGGAGGTGACGGGGCTCGACGAGGCCGTCGACGACGTCGGCGACGACATCGAGACGCTCTACGAGGGGATCGACGACGTCGACGCGGACGTGACGGCCGTCGACGGACGCGTAGACGACGTCGAGGGCCGTCTCGGGCGGTTCGACGCGGAGTTCGACGACGTGTGGGACGACCTGGCGGAGGTCGACGGGCGGCTCACCGCCGTCGAGGACGACCTCAGCGACAACCTCGGTGACGTCGAGAGCGAGCTGTCGGACATCCACGACCACCTCGAGGAGTTGGAAGCGTTCCGGAAACGGCTCAACGAAGCGTTCGGCCCGTAGCGAGCGGAGGAGACCGCGGACGGAATCGCGGAAGAAGGGACGCGGAGGCGAGCGGAGCGACGAAAGCGCAACCCGTTTGTGCGACGGCCACCGAACGCTCCCAATGAGCGATCCCGTACCGGTCGCCGTGCCACGGAAGGGCCGTCCGCTTGAAGCCGTCCTCGAGCGCGTCGCCGCCGTGGGCCATCACGAGGCGCTCGACCGCCTCGCGGACCGGGTGAGCAACACGCTCCGCTACGAGAAGGCCGTGACGAAGGGCTCCGTCGAGGCCGACGCGGGCCCGTACGAGCGGCTGGCGGAGTACTCGGACCCGGGCGAGCCCAACGAGCCGGAGTTCACGCTCGTACGGGACGACCGGGACGGGAAGCCGCGGCGGATCGTGTTCGACGCCGCGACCGTCGAACTCGACGACGTGACCCTCAAGTTGGTGGGCCGGGAGGAACCGTTCCGCGCGCTGCGGACCCACGAGTTCGCGCTCGGGTTCGACTCCGCGGACCTCGTCTTGGAGGAGGTCGTCGCGATCCGCGAGACGGGCGTCGCGGGGCTCGCGGACGTCAACGAGCGGATCGACCCGCGCGACACCGACGTCAGGGTCGTCAACGGGCTCGGCGACACCGTCTATCACACGTTAATGGCGAGCCCCGACCTTCTGCCGTCCGGCAGCGAGCTCGACCGGGAGTTCATCGAAGGGTATCGCGGCGACTGCTGTATCTCCCCGCGATACGAGCGGCTGGTTAACGCCGTGCTCGGCACGGACGCGCTGGAGGGGATCGACTTCGTCTACCCGGAAGCCGGCAGGGAGGAGGAGGCCGCGATATCCGACGCCGGAATGGGGGTTTACCTCACCGTTACGGGGTCGACCGCCCGCGAACACGGGCTCGTCCTCGGCGAGCACCTGTTCCCCAGCGAAACCGTCCTCATGCGAAACGTCGCCGAGCGGACGCCCGCCGTCGAGCGGGCCCGCGACCGGCTCGTCGCCGCCGAACCCGACTCCGAGATCACGGTGTAACGACGCAAAATACGCGAAATACGCGAAATACGCGAAATACGCGGAACACGGGAGTCAGCGACGCCCCCTCTCGGCCGGAGTTGCCCCCATTCACGGGCGGGCCGCGTCCTCGGCGACGATCCGCGCGAAGTTCTCGAAAACGGGCTCGCCGCGCACGTCGTCGAAGGAGAAGGAGGCCGAGTCCCAGTCGAAGTCCGCGATCAGGCGATCACGGAGCGCGGCGGTCACCTCGGGGTGGAACTGCACCGTCCACAGCGGGGCCGTCCGGTGGCGCGTCCCGAACGCGTGGGCGTGGTCCGCCGACGCGATCACCGACATCCCCGCCCCGAGCTCGGTGACGACGTCGCCATGAAGCGACACCACGACCGGCGAGAGCCCGTCGAACAGCGGGTCGTCGTCGAGCGTCGCCTCGACGAGCGCGGCGGTCGTCCCGACGTGTTCGACCGTTCCGCCGAGCGCCGAATTGGCGATCTGGTGGCCGAAACAGACCCCCAGCGTAGGGATCCCGCGCTCGACGAGTTCACGAACCAACGCCTCCTGCTCGTCGATCCACGGGTGCGTGTCCGACTCGTACACGCCGGCGGTGCTGCCGGTCAACACGACCCCGTCGGCCGACTCCAACGGGACGCGTTCGCCGGCCGGGTAGTCCACCTCGATCGCGTCCGGGAACCGGGCGGCCAACGCGTCACAGTGGTACTCGTGGTCCGGATCGACCTCGTTTCGAACGACGTAGATCGTCGGCGCGTCCGTCTCTGCGGCGGTCATCGCTCGAGGTACGGCCCCGGATCGTTTAGTTCTGTACCCATCGTCGGAGGAATCAGCCGCGGGATCGGTTCGAGCCGGCAGACGATCCGTTCCTCGCGAGACGCTCGCGAGTATCGATATCGCAACATATGATTTATTTGTTGGAGATCGGTCGGGTGTATTCGGTCACGCGAGAAGCGTGTCCGATCGAAGACAACGGAATTCGGGGTCGGAAACGACGGTTCGTCGGCGTAGACGTGGCTCGCGAGG
Source organism: Halorubrum sp. JWXQ-INN 858 (assembly GCF_009806985.1). GTDB lineage: Archaea > Halobacteriota > Halobacteria > Halobacteriales > Haloferacaceae > Halorubrum. Next base: position 346,139 of record NZ_WUAX01000008.1, read on the forward strand.
GCCAAACTCCGGACTGGACGAACCACGCGCTCGATGCGGGAGGTCCGGCGCGCCCGACCGGCACCCCGCCCTGCAGGGCGGCTTTCTCCTTGGTGGCCCGGAACCGAGAACGAGGCGCCCCGCCATGAGCCGGTAGACGGCCGCTGACGCGATGGAATCGTCGAGACGCCCTCACAACCACGTACGGTCGTCACCGCCGAGAGCACGCCGTCGAGTCGATCCTCGGTGGGTCATCCTTCGAGTACGGACTCGAAACACGACCGCTGGGCGACGACGACCGTCGACTGGACCCACGGATCGGGGGCGGGGACCGACGTCATACCGCGAAAGAGCCGGGATCGGAGCGGTCCTGTCGGTGGATTTGACGTGTCATTGCGGTCCTAACTCCCTTCATCACCACGAGGAGAGGGAAGGACCGGGCAAGAGCTCGGTTCTCGTCCGGGAGCGTCGAGAGTGTGGGCCCAAACGACGTGACTCGGGTATGTACGAACGCCCATTACGACGGTCGTCAGCGAGAGGGGACGACGTGCCGGCTCAAGCCGTGGGAGCTGACGATGGACGAACGTCGCGGTCGGCTCCCCGAGCCCGACGGAACGCCTTCTACCCACGAGCCGATGGATCCCGCGGTGTCGCCGTCGTCAGGGTGCCCACAACGACCGTGGCCCTCCCGACCGTCGTCGGACCGACTCCGCCGACCCAGTTCGGCGTCGGTGATCGGGCGTGAACGGTTCGACGGCGTCGTGCCGCCGTCGGAGACCATTCGAGCGGCACAGGGTTCGGCTCCGAGGTGATTGAGCCCGCCAAAGCCGCGACGATCCCGTGACGTTCATGCGGAGACGATCCTGTGACGTTCACGCGGAGAAGATTCTGTGACGTTCACGCGGAGACGATCCGACGAGGTCCGATCGCGCGCTCGCCCGGGCCGACGTGGGCTCGAACGGGTTGGGCGGATAAAGTCTTATCCAGAATTATAGCACCTACTCGGATAGAAGCAGATCCCGAATTATGGTGTGTTAAATAGCCTTATCAGGAAATATGGTACTCTAAACCCACCCAAAAGCAGGTTCAGAGAAGAGGATAAGGTCACTTATACTAAGATATGGGTTAGATTAAAGTCGGCGGCGCGAGTGGTGCCGACATCGATGAGCGCCGACCGACGATCGGTTAAGACGTACGTACCGGAGTCACAGAAGACCGAGTGGCAGCGACACGCGGACGAGCTGGGCATGTCCCAAAGCGAGTTCGTTAGAACGATGGTACAGGCCGGGAGACGGGGGTTCACGCTCGACGGACCGAGTAACACCGAGGAGCCCGATGTCGAGGGGTCGAACCCCAGGGGTAACGCGCTCGAAACGCGGGTAGAGCGGATCCTCTCGAACGGCGCCCGCTCGTGGGACGAGCTGATCGACGCCGTCAGCGGCGATCTGGAGGACCGGCTCGAGGAAACGCTCGACTCCCTACAGGACCGCAACCGGGTTCGATACAGCGGTCGGGACGGGGGGTACACCCTGACCGATGAGTAGTCGATCGATCCCCGAGGAGCCGTCGGACCCGATCGGGTACTTCATCGAGGACCTCACGTACCACGGGAAAAGCGATCGAACGAGAGAGTCGTACGAACGCGTTCTCAGGCGGTTCGAGGCGTTCCTCGACGCGGGGACGACGCCGAAAACGGCGACCCACCGGGACTGCATGGCGTTCGTTCACTCGCTCCGTGGGGACGCCGCGGACAGCACTGTGGCGACGTACGCGGCGTATCTCCACCGGTTCTACGGATACATGGCACAGGTCGGCGTGTTCGACGGGAACCCGATGACGCTCGTAATGGAGGAGATGGACGAGACCGTCGACAAGGACCCCGCGCGGCGTGACGTCTCGATCCCGGAGATGCGGTCGTTCGTCGCCGGGATCGGTCACCCGCAACACCGGGCGCTGGTCGTGACCCTGTTAAAGACCGGAATGCGGGTCGGCGAGCTCTGTAACCTCGATCTGCGCGACGTCGCCGTCGACGACGCCGAGTTGAACGACGCGTACGCGCTGGGAACCCGTCCCGCGCTGGCGAACCGGCCGAACTCGGTGTACGTCACCCCCGACGCGGCCGTCGGCGAGGAGCTGAACGGTGAGGTTCGGACCGCGTCGAACAAGCGGAAACGAGGGACCGTGATCCCGGTCGACGACGAGCTGGCCCGGGTGCTGAAGGGCTGGCTCGCGATCCGCCCGGACGTCACGTCGCCGGCGGAGCCGCTGTTCGTCGGGACGGTTGAAGGATGGGGCGAACGCGTGGACCCCGAAGCGGTCCGTCACGTCGTCGAACGATACGCTCGCGAAGAGGGGTGGTATCGCGCCGGCGGCGGCGCGAACGAGAACGTCACCCCCCACTACTTCCGGCACTTCTTCACCACGCATCTCCGTGATCGAACCGGTGACCGCGGGGTGGTCAAATACCTCCGCGGCGACGTCGCCGACGACGTGATCGACACGTACACCCACAACTGGGGGGACCAGGTCCGCGAGACGTACGAAGAACACGTGTATCGACTGTTGACCTGAGAATTCGTCGTTTTATAGCGGACAAATATCTGTCCGCACCACAACTCATAAACTGTATGTCGCAATACTAAATCGACGGTGTTGGCGGACGGCAAGCGAGCCGCCGAGGGACGCGCAGACTACATGCGCCGCCGAGAAGGAGGAACGATCGTGTGAACCTGGAACCACGGTGCGCGGACGGACGACCGGCTCGAGACGGGGAAGCGCGGACACCAGCCACGGTCGGCCTACCCGTCACGGCGATCCGGGGCCTGGGCTCGGGGACGCCACCTCGATGGTGTAGTCAGAGCGTCTCGCCGTCGGTCTCGCAGACCGCCGATTCGTACCGCTCGCGGGAACGTACCGGGATAAACGACGATCCGATATATCGATCCAGTAGGGCCGTTCGTCTTCGGGCCCCAACGGCTCCCGATGCGTGCCGCGACGTCGACGACGCGTTCCCGCCGTCGCATGCCGGCCCGTCCCGAACGTCGCTACTCGAGTGTGTGCCTTCAGGCGTGTCGGCGGACGAGCGCGGCGGGGACCGCCGAGCCGACGACGGTCAGTCCCGATCGCCGGGTGAGAGAACTATCGAGACGTCGTTCCCGCCCGACGGGCCCTCTCTGACCTCAACGGAACCACCGCACTGCTGGACGATCCAGTAGACCATCCAGACGCCGAGCCCGCTCCCGTGATACACCGCGTCGATCGCGTCACCGGTCTCCAACACGTCGCGATCCATCGCGGGAATGGTGGGGCCGTCGTCGACGACCCGAATCCGAACCGATTCGTCGTCGGCCTCGACGACGACGGCGACCGACGGAGCAGTGCGGTCGCTGTGGACGACCGCGTTCGTCACGAGCTCCTCGACGGCGGTTTGGAGATGGTCGGTCGCCGCGGCCTCGACGTGGTCGGGACCGTGAACGGCGACGTTCGTGTGGGGACGGTCGTCGGTCACCGACGCGACGGCGTTTCGGACGGTTCGACCGACGTCGATGGCCTGCACTCGCGACGGCGCGTTCAGGATCTCGGTGATCCGGCGCGACTTGTCGCTTATCGCCAGCAGGTTGTTCGCGTGTCGGACGACGTCGGTTGCTGCGGCCCCGATCTCGCCGTCGGACTCGGTGCGGATCTGCTCTGCGCGACCGCGAACGATGTTCAACTCGTTGCGGAGGTTGTGTTTCAGCACGCGGTCGACGACGCGGAGCTGTCGGGCGCGGTTCTCTTCCTCGGTGACGTCGCGCAACACGGCGACGACGCCGACGACCGACCCGTCCTCCCGGAGCGGGTAGTACCGAACGTCGAGGGTCCGTTCGCCCTCGGCGGGGTGTGTCCGCGTGGTCCGATACTCCACCGTCTCCCCTCGCCGTGCCCGTTCGACGTGGGCGACGGCCTCCTCGTAACGGTCGGCGTCGTCGAACGCGTCCGCGAGCGAGCGTTCGCCGATACGTTCCCGATCGAGCCCGTGATACGCGCAGTACTGCGGGTTCGCGAAAATGAAGCCGCCGTCGAGGTCGAGCGCACAGATCAGGTCGGTCGCACCGGTGATCGCGAGCTTGTACCGTCGGAGCTCCTGTTCACGCTGTTTGAGTCGCGAGACGTCACGGCAGATGGCGACGGTCCCGACCAGTTCGCCGTCGTCGTAGTACGGGTACCGCTGCGTGCTGAACGTCGGGCGGTGGCCCGTGTGCTCGAACGTCGGCGTGACCTCGTAACGGACCGGTTCCCCGGTCTCGACGACCTCCCGCTTCCGGTCGGCGATCGTTTCGGCGGTTTCCGCGTCCATGAACGCCGGCTCCTCAACGCCGAGGAGCTCCTCGCGAGGGATCCCGGTGAACCCGGCGACCGCGTCGTTGACCAGCTGGAACCGTCCATCGAGGTCCTGTAACATGATCGGATCCGCCAGCCGATGGACGACCTCGCGGTACTGTTCGAGCCGGCGTTCCGACTCCTTTCGCTCCGTAACGTCCGTCTGAATCGCGACGAACCGGGCGATCTCCTCGCCGTCGAAGACGGGCGTGATCGTCTGGTGGGCGTGGTAGAGGTCGCCGGACTTCCGGCGGTCGACGATCTCCTCCTCCCAGACGCCGCCGCCGTGCAGCGTCGTCCAGAGGTCCTCGAAGTACGCCTCCGACATCTCCCCGGAGTTCAGGATCGCCGGCGTCCGGCCGACCGCCTCGGCGGCCGTGTAGCCGGTGTGTTCGGTGAACGCGGGGTTGACGTAGGTGATCGTCCCTTCGGTGTCCGTCACGTAGATCGCGTGGGCCGCCTGCTCGACGAGGTCCCGGAACGTCGAGAGCGACCGCGTCGGGCACCGCCGGTCGTCGACCGAGCGGATCCGTGCCGAGACGAACCTCTCCCCGGTTCCCTCGTCGCCGTGCGCACTGAAATCGGCGGAGACGAGGACCACGGTCCCGTCGCCGCGTTCGACGGGGAACACGACGTCGACAGCGTCCGTGAGGTCGTCGGTGTCGGTGAAGCGTTGTTCCAGCGCGGCGAGCCGCCGTGCGGCGCGGTTCGTGTCGCGGTCGGCGACGTCGGCGGGCTCCGGCCATCGGTCGGCGAGCAGCGACGCGAGCGAGCGGGCGACGAGGTCGTCGGGGGATCGGTCGAGGAGGCGACCGACGGCCCGGTTCGCGTATCGGACGTCGCCGCTCGGCCCGACGACGAGTATGGAGTCCGAGACGTCGTCGACGACGGAACGAAAGACGTCACGATCGGTCGTCGACGGCGGTGTGGTGTGCGAACCCGAGCGGTCCATGCGTGTCGACACGACCTCGGTCCGGTTACATATATCGACACGGACTCGGTGAGGTTCGGACACGCGGCTCGTCTCGAACCGAACCTTCGTTAGTAAGTTACATGACATTATATGGCGGTGGCCCCGGCGGGCGAGCCGTTATAAGACCGTGCCCGAAACGATCGGGTATGCCACGGAACGTCCTCGTCGCGGTAGACGACTCGCCGCTCGGTCGCGAAGCGCTCGCGTACGCGCTGGACGCGTTCCCCGACGCCCGGGTCGTCGCGGCGCACGTCGCTTTCCTCGAGTTCGACATGCTCCCGTCCGACACGCCCGAGGTCGATGCCGTCGGCCTCGACGAGCTCGACGGCGTCGGCGACGAGACCGCCCAGCGCGTGTTCGAGGCGATCCGGGATGTCGTCGGGGAGCGATCGGGCGTGGACGGTGATCTCGGGAGCGTGGACGGCGAGCGTGAGAATTCGGAGGACGGGCGAACGGTCGCCGTCTCGTTCCTAACCGGCGAGCCCGGGGACCGCCTCGTCGAGTACGTCGAAGCGGGCGGGTTCGACCACGTGGTCCTCGGAACGCACGGCCGTGACGGCGTCTCACGGCTGCTGATCGGGAGCGTCGCAGAGGACGTGGTGCGGCGGACCGACGTGCCGACGACGCTCGTGAAGTGACGGCGCAGTTCGCTTATAAGCCCTCCTCGCCCTTCCCAACCGTCGACCGGTGGCCGCCGGACGATTCGGTGGTCGCCGGCCGGACACGAACGTGTCGGTCCGGCCGGGTGCGGCGATCCGATCGACGGTGCGGATGAGGCGCTACCCCTTCTTGTAGGAGACGCCGGCTCCTCTGGTCGGATACGTCCAGTCGACGTTGCCCTTCGGACAGGCCCAGCGACAGCTCCCGCACTCCAGACAGTTCTCGTAGGCGATGTGCGGGACCCCGTCGTCTCCCTCGCGCCAGACGTCGGCCGGGCAGACGTCGATACAGTCGTAGCTATGACACGACTCCGCACAGATCCCCGGCACCTTCAGCCCGAGGTGAGACTCGCCGGCGTCGTCGTACCGGACGGTGTACAGCCGGTCCTCGAGCGTGTCGTTCTCCGCGGACGGTTCCCCCGACGTGACGTTCGGGACGGTGGGTGTGGTGGTGCTCATCGAATGACCTCTCGGTATCGGTAGGCGAGTTTCGCCGCGCCGCGCCAGCCACCGACCGCCTCGAGGAGGCGATCGCGTGCCGCTTCGGCGTGGCGCTCCTTCGGCTCGCGGTCCATTCGGAAGTACTCCGCGCCGGCGTCGGCCAACGCGTACGGAAGCTCCTCGAAGACCAGCTCGCGGTCCCGTTCGACCCGCTCCATCAGCCAGCCGTACCGCTCCAGGTTCCGTACGACGAACGACGCCTCCAGCCGCTCGGGGTACGACCTGAGGGCCGCCTCGTCGGTCCGACCCCGGCTCGCCGCCGAGGCAATCGCCTCGGCGGCGAGGTAACCGCTCTCGATGGCCATGTTCGTCCCCTCCAGGTGGACGCCGTTGTTCAACACGAGCCCGGCGGCGTCACCGACGACGACCGCGCCGTCGTGGATCAGCCGCGGGATCGACTCGTGGCCGCCCTCCGGGATCGTCTTCGCGCCGTACTCGACCGTGCGTGCGCCCCGAACCAGGGGAGCGACCGCGGGATGGGACTTGAACGCGTTGAGCGTCCGCTCCGGTTTCGGCTGTCGCCCGCGGGCGTCCGCGAGGCTGTACGCGAGCCCGACGCTTATCGTGTCGGCGTTGGTGTAGACGAAGCCGCCGCCGACCGCGTCGCCGACGGCCCCGTCGCCGAAGTAGTGGTACGACGCGCCCGCGTCGTCCGAGAGCCGGAACCGGTCCGCGATGATGCCGTCGCGCTCGGGGAACTCCAACACCTCCTTGACCCCGACGGCGACGTTCTCCGCGCGCTCGGTCGACTTCAGGTCGGCCCCCTCGCTGACGAGCGAGTTCCCCCCTTCCGCGAGCACGACGTAGTCGGCCGTGATCGCCCCGTCCGGTCGGTCGGTTTCGACCCCGCGAACACGGTTCCCGTCGGGACCGCGGAGCAGCCCCGTCACCGTCGTCTCCGTGAGGAGGACGGCTCCCGCATCGACCGCCTGCTCGGCGAACCAGCGATCGAACTCGCCACGAAGGACCGTGTACGAGTCGTTGTGTGGCGGGTCATGCCACTCCCCGGGACGCAGCGAGACCGCGGTTTCGTCCGTCTCCGAGAGCATACTGAACCGTTTCTCCGCGACGTATCGTTCGACGGGGGCCGCGGAAACGTCGACGAGCTCGCGCAGCGTCGGGGTGTACAACACCCCGCCGAACACGTTCTTCGCGCCGGGGTATCGCCCCCGTTCGATGACGAGGACGTCGAGCCCCTCGTTGGCCATCGTGACGGCCGCCGCGCTCCCGGCGAGCCCCGCGCCGACGACGATCGCGTCGAACGCGTCGTCGTAGGTCGGGTCCGCGACGGGCTCGCGGCGGGTCTCGGTTCCCGCGCCGTCGTCCGCGTCGGCGTCGTTCATGTTCGGACCTCCTCGGGATCGGTGTCCGCCGAAAGGAGCGCCGTGAGCCGCGGCGCGACCTCGAAGAGGTCGCCGACGATCCCGTAGTCGGCGTGTTCGAATATCGGTGCGTTCGGGTCGTCGTTGACCGCAACGACGGTCGCCGCGTCGTTCATCCCCTCGACGTGCTGGATCGCTCCGGAGATCCCGAGCGCGACGTACAGGTCGGGCCGGACCGTCTTGCCCGTCTGTCCCACCTGCCGTGCGCCCTCGACCCAGCCCTCGTCGACGGCCTTCCGGCTGGCCGCGAGGTCGGCGTCGAGCGCCGCCGCGAGGTCGATCGCGGGATCGAGGTCCCCACCGACCCCGCCGCCGACGGCGACGATCCGGTCCGCATCGGTGATGTCAGCCCTCTCGCCGACGTTCCGCTCGAGGACCTCGGTGACCGCGTCCGCCTCCGCGACGAACGTCGGGACGCGCTCGATGCGGTCGTCGTCCGCGCCGTCGATCGCGCCGATCCGTTCGGGGTCGGGGGCAGCCGCCTCGAAGACGCCGGCCCGAACGGTCGCCATCTGCGGGCGGTGCTCCGGACAGACGATCGTCGCCAATACGTTCCCGCCGAACGCGGGTCGACGCGCGAGCAGCTGGCCGTCCTCGTCGACGTCGAGTTCGGTGACGTCGGCCGTGAGCCCCGCGTGCGTCGGCACGGCGACGCGACCGGCGAAGTCACGGCCGGTGTGTGTCCCGCCGATCAGGACGATCGCGGGCTCGCGTCGTTCGACCATCTCGCGGAACTGCGTGCCGTACGGATCCGCACGATACGGCTCGAAGACGGGGTCGTCGGCGACGAGGACGCGGTCCGCCCCGCGGGCGATCGCTCCCGCCGCCACGTCGTCGACGTCCTCGCCGATCACGAGCGCGACGAGGTCCTCGTCGAGATCGGCCGCGAGCCGGCGACCCTCGGCGAGCAGCTCCCACGACACCCCCATCACGTCGTCGGCGTGTTCCTCGATGAACACCCAGACGTCGCTGGCGCGGTCGACCTCGCTCGGTTCCGCCTCCGATCCCGCCGTGTGAGCCGCGTCGGTCGCGTCAAGGTCGTCGGTCATACGTCCACCTCCGTCGCGCCGACCATCGCCTCGAGCAGCCGCTCAGGCGTGTCGACGACCTCGTTCGCCCGGTCGACGGGCTCGACGGTCTCCATCCCGCCGACCTGCGTCGGCGAGGCGTCCATCCCCACGTCGTCGGGGTCGATGTCGAGCTCGTCGGTCGTGAGCTCCATCGGTTCGAACTCGTTCTCCGCGTACAGTTTCCGGTGGAGCCCGGCGGGTCGCGCTTCGAACGCACCGTACGCGATCGCGACGACGACGGGGAGATCAGCGGCGACGGTTTCGTGGCCTCCCTCGACGTCCCGGCGCGCGGCGAGCCGCCCGGCGCTCGGGCGCGGGTCGAGGGTTTCCACGTAGGTGAGCTGGGCCCAGCCGTTGTGCGCGGCGATCCCCGGCGGGACCTGTCCCGTCGAGGAATCGGTCGTCTCCTCGCCGCAGACGACGACGTCGGCGCCGAGGTGATCGGCGGTCCGCGCGAGCGCGTAGCTCGTCGGCCACGTGTCGCTCCCGGCGAAGGCCCGGTCGGTGACGAGGACGGCGTCGTCACAGCCCATCGCGACCGCCTCCTCCAGGACGTCCGTCGCGGTCGGCGGCCCCATCGTGACCGCCGTCACGGTCCCGCCGGCGACGTCGCGGAGCGACAGCGCCGCCTCAAGGGCGTCGCGGTCGGGCCCGTTGAGCACGGCCGGCGCGTCGGCACGGTCGAGCCGTCCGGTATCCGGGTCGATCCCGACCTCGTCGGAGTCCGGGACCTGCTTGACGGCGACGACGATCGACCAGCCGGTCGTCATGCGTTCACCTCCGCCGAACCCCGTCGATCGGCGACGATCGAGCAGGGGTTATCCATCGCCGAGTCACATCGGATCGTTAACCCGTCGGCGCGTTCGTCGAGCCGGTCGAAGAGCCGCCGGTGGGAGTCGGGCGAGCTGTACTCCTCGATCACCGGCCCCACGTCGACGACGATGCGGTAGCGGGCCCCGTCGACGCGATCGGCGCCGATCCGTCGGACGTCCGGATCGTCGATCCACGCCAGCATCCACTCGAGAAGCCACCGGTCGTGGGTGGTTTCGTCCCCGTCCACCCCGTACGTCGCGACGTATCGACGGGCGGGGGGATCCTCGCTCGTTTTCGTGCCGCCGATCGGCGGCGGCTCTCGCGTCGGTTGCCCCATACGTGAACGTCCGTTCCTCGGAGGGTAATCGTCCGGATGCAATGTACAGGCGTTTATAAACCGATACGGCAGCGCAACGGAAGCGCGGGCGAGACGAGGCGAGACGAACCCAGACGAGCGTCGAGGCCGGGGTTTCGGCGAGAGACGCCCGCGCTCGATCGGTAGGGCGGAAAAGGCCGTGTTCGGTCGCGGTTCTACGGATCTGAAAACGCCCGTCGTGTAATAAGTCGCCTCGCCGCGAAGCGGCGACCATGAGGACGACACGCCACGCATCCGGATCGACGGCGGAACCCGACGTCAAGCGCTCCGGGAGCGTCGCCGCGGGCTCCGCGGAGCGGTCGTCGGTGCTCCGGGCCGAGCTCCGCGTTCGGCGGCGCGACGGGCACGCGTGTCCGTTGGGCGGGGGGCGCGACCGAACCGTCGTCGCACACGACGTGGTCCGTCCCGACGGGAACGACGGGAACGGCCTCGAGTGCCGGTCGACGATCGAGAGCGAGGCCGGGACGCGTATCGTCGGGAAGCCGATCGAGGAGGGCTGTGTCTGTCCGGTGTTCCGAAGCCACGACTGCGTCGCCTCGATCGAGGCGGCCGATCGGGGCGAGATCGTCGTTTCGCTGTCGCTCCCCTCGCGGGAGGTGCTCCCGGAGATCGTCGAGGACCTCAGGGGCGTCGGGGCGACCGTCGAGCTGCGGAGCATCTCCAAGGGCGGCCACCCGTCGGAGGGACGGCGGCTGACGATCGACGCCGACGCCGTCACGGAAAAACAGCGCGAGGCCATCGCGGTCGCCTTCGAGGAGGGGTACTACGACACGCCGCGCGGGGCGGACCTCGGGGATCTCTCCGACCGGCTCGGCGTGTCGCGCTCGGCGGTCTCCCAGCGATTGACCGCCGCCGAGTCGACGCTGATCGGCGCGCTGTACGACCTCGAAGCGAGGATCGACGAGTGATAAAGGGACGAAATCAGGACGAAATCGGGGACGAAGGTGAGGACGAGGTCGGAGGCGCGGCGGCGAAGTACGGCCGCGGTCCGGCGATGCAGCCGTATCCAGCGATGCAGCCGTGTCCAGCCGAATGGTCCGGTGACGCGGTTCCCACTCAGTGGAACCACCGACCGCGAGTTAAGACGACGACGACCGTAGACCGAGACATGAGCGACCAGACCGCGTCCTGTGACGGGTGGCACAGCGGCGGCTGCGTCGGCACGTCGCGGTGTCCGCCGCGCTGCCCGCGGTTCGTCGACAAGCAGGGTGTGCGGTGGACTCTTCGCCCGGCGCGCGAGGGTGGGATCGGATCCGACGACGACGACGGCCTCACCGATGACGCCCACGACGACCTCGACGCGCTCGCCGACATGTACGCCGCGTTCGGCACCGGCGACCGCGCACAGGGGGTCCCGCCCGCGGACGAGCGACAGCGCCGGTCGTGGATCGAGACGCTGCTCGCGGAGGGGCACAACGTCGTCGCGGCCGGCGACGGTCGGCTCGTCGGCCATGCCGTGTACACGCCGACCGGCGAGGAGACGCCGGAGCTCGCGGTGTTCGTCCATCCGGCGTGTCAGCGCCGCGGGATCGGGACGGAGCTGTGTAAACACGTCATCGCCGCCGCGGCCGACGCCGGATGCGAGGCGCTCGTGCTCCACGTCGAGGCGGGTAACCGCGCCGCACGTACCGTCTACCGTCGGCTCGGGTTCGAGGTCCTCGACGGCGAACGCGAGCTGGTGATGCGGCTCGCGCTCGACGAGCCGATCGCGACCGCGGTCAGGAAACCGCCCGCCGTTCGTGAACCGTCGGCCTGACCCGCCGGCACGTGGGACGGGGCCTCAGGCACCCGGGGAAAGACCTCAGGCGACCGGGGGAATATCTCAGGCGACCGGGGCGACCTCGCCGACGGCGCGGAGGACGCGAGCGCTCGTCCGGATCCCCTTCTCGAAGTGCGCGAGGTCGTAGTGCTCGTCGGGGCCGTGCTGGTTGTTGTCGCGCTGGCCGTGCGGGACGCTGATGTGTGGGACGCCGAGGTAGTTCGTGAACACCGCGTAGGGAGCCGACCCACCGGAGGCGGGTTTGACGACCGGCTCCGCGCCCCAGCCGTCCGCGACCGCCGAGACGATCGGCTCCCGGTACGGGGAGTCGACGGGGGTTCGGGTCGGGTCCATGCTCGCGTGGCGAGTGACCGTCGTCGACACGCGGTCGGAGGCGTGCGCCTCGACGTGGTCGGCGATCAGGTCGTACACGTCGTCGGGGTCCTGGTCGACGACGAGCCGCGCGTCGATCGTGGCGGCGGCCCGCGACGGGACGATCGTCTTGAACCCCTCGTCGCCGTGGCCGCCCGCGAAGCCGTTGACGTTGAGCGTCGGATAGTACAGCGTCCGTTCGAGGAACGTGTCGCCGGGGCCGTCATCGAAGCCGCCGATATCGAGCTTCGCGGCGAGCGCGTCGGGGTCGGGCTCGATGTGGCCGAGCAGCTCCCGGTCCGCGTCCGTGACGGGAGCGACGTCGTCGTAGAACCCGTCGATCGTGATCCGGCCGTCGGGGTCACGCATCGTGGCGAGCAGTTGGGTGAGCTCCCAGATCGGGTTGGGGACGGCCCCGCCGTAGTGACCGGAGTGGAGGTCCGCGTTCGGTCCCCGGACCTCGATCCCGACCACCAGGATCCCGCGGTTTCCGAACACGACGGTGGGGCGGCCCGACTCGTCGACCGGGCCGTCGGAGTTCACCGAGACGTCCGCGGCGAGTTCGGTCTCGCGCGCCTCGACGGCGTCCATCACGTTCGGGCTCCCGCTCTCCTCCTCGCCGTCCAAGAGCATGGTGACGTTGACCGGGAGCCCGGTCGTCTCCCGCAGCGCGCGGACCGCACAGAGGTACGCGAAGTGTTGGCCCTTGTTGTCGACCGTGCCGCGGCCGTACATGAGCTCGCGCCCGTCGACCTCGCGGATCACCGGGTCGAACGGCGGGGTCTCCCAGTCCTCCGGCGCGACCGGCTGGACGTCGTAGTGACCGTAAACGAGGACCGTCGGCGCGTCGTTGTCGGGGTCGCCGTCGACGAACGCGCGGGCGACGACCGCGGGGTGGCCGGCCGTGTCGACGATCTCCGCCGTGTCGAAGCCGTAGTCGGTCGTCAACGAGACGAGGAGCTCCGCACAGTCGTGGATCCCCTCGCCGGTCGCGCTGATCGACGGCTGTGCGACGAGCGTCCGGAGGTCGTCGACGAACCCGTCGAACCCCTCCTCGACGAACGCGTCCACTTCGGATGACGGTGTCATACCACACGTCGACGGCGGGGCGCTAAAAACACGCGTGTGCCGGCGAGGCGGGCGGGATCACGGGTCGACGGCCGGGTGAACCGGACTACGGGTCGGGCGGACGACCCCCCGGCCGGGGAGTCGACGGACGCAACGCTTGAGTCGCTGGCACGCACAGCGGTAGCCATGCGCTTCGATCGCTCCGACGGTGTCTTCTGTCACGTCACGTCGCTGCCCGGTCCTCACGGGATCGGCGACCTCGGCGAGGGGGCTCGGGAGTTCCTCGGGTTCCTCGGGAAGGCCGGCGTCGACCTCTGGCAGATCTGTCCGCTCGGGCCGACGACCGAAGTGGCCGGCGACTCGCCGTACCAGTCGCCGTCGGCGTTCGCCGGGAACCCGCTCCTGCTCGGTCTCGACCGCCTCGTCGAGGAGGGCGCGCTCCGCCCGTCGGAGCTCGAACCCGTCCCCGACTTCCCGGACGACCGGGTCGAGTACGACGCGGTCCGAGCGTACAAACTCCCCCTGCTCCGGACGGCCTTCGAGCGGTTCGACGGGAGCCCGACGGCGGAGGCGGCGGCCGACCTCGACGCGTTCCGGGAGCGGGAGCCCTGGCTCGCCGACTACGCGCTGTTCCGCGCGCTCTCGGCGGCCCGCCCGGAGGACACGTGGATGGAGTGGCCCGAGCCGCTCCGCACCCGGGAGCCCGACGCGCTCGCGGCCGCCCGCGAGGAACACGCCGAGGAAGTCCGGTACCACGAGTTCCTGCAGTGGACGTTCGACCGACAGTGGCGCGAACTCCGCGAAGTCGCCGCCGACAACGACGTCTCGATCGTCGGTGACGTCCCGATCTACGTCTCGCTCGACTCCGCCGACGTGTGGGCGAACCCCGACGCCTTCCACCTCGACGAGGGGAACCGTCCGACCGCGGTCGCCGGCGTCCCGCCGAACCCCGGCGACGACGGGCAACGGTGGGGGAACCCGGTGTACGACTGGGAGAGCCTCGCCGAGCGCGAGTACGACTGGTGGATCGCGCGTTTCCGGCGGCTCTTCGAGCTGGCCGACGTCGCCCGTCTCGACCACTTCCTCGGGTTCGTTCGCTACTGGGCGATCCCCGCGGACGCCGACGATCCGGGCGCGGGCGAGTGGCGCGAGGGCCCCGGCCGCGAGCTGTTCGAGCGGGTCGAGCGGGAGCTCGGCGACGCGCCGTTCATCGCGGAGGACCTCGGCTTCGAGGACGAGCGGATGGACGCGCTCGCCTACGAGTTCGGATTCCCCGGCATGCGCGTCCCCCAGTACGCCGACTGGTGTGAGGAGGGCAACCCGTACCAGCCGATGCACTACCCGGAGGCGACCGTCGGGTACACGTCGACGCACGACACCGACACGTGGATGGGCTACTACGGGGCCCTCCCCGACCACCAACGGGACTGTCTCCACTACAACCTCGGGGCCGACGGCGAGGGTTCGATCGAGTGGGATATCGTCGAGGCCGTCTGGGCGTCGGAGGCGATCGTCGCGATGACCACGCCCCAGGACCTCCTCGGGCTCGGCAGCGACGCGCGGTTCAACGAGCCCGGGACCGCCCGCGGGAACTGGGAGTGGCGGCTGACCGCCGGCGCGCTCGACGACGCGATCGCCGATCGGCTGTGGGAGCTCGGCGAGTTCCACGTCCGGTGAGCCGACCGCCGCGAGCGACTCGCCCCGACCGGAGCCGATCTCCGATCGAGCCCTGATCGACCGCCGATCGAATCCTGACCGACCGCCGATCGAGTCCTGATCGACCGCCGATCGGGTCCCGATCGCCGCGACGGCGAACCCTTTTACCTCCACGCGGAACCGTACGGGTATGGCGCTACCAGTTGACGCGGATCGACTCCGGGCCGACATCGAGGGGAACGCGGCGTTCGGCGCGATCGACGACGGCGACCCGGACACCCACGGACGGACGAACCGAACCGGCACCGAGGCGAACCGTCTCGCGCGCGACCGGCTCGTCGAGCGGTTCGAGGACGCCGGCCTCGACGTCACCGTCGACGCCGTCGGCAACCTGGTCGGGACGTGGACCCCCGAGTCCGCGGAGCCCGACGCCGCCCCCGTCGCGAGCGGGAGCCACCTCGACAGCGTCCCCGAGGGCGGGATCTTCGACGGCCCGCTCGGCGTGTACGCGGCGCTCGAGTCGGTTCGGGCGATGCAGGACGCCGGGATCGAGCCGGACCGCCCCGTGCTCGTCGTGAGCTTCACCGAGGAGGAGGGCGGCACGTTCGGCAACGGGATGCTCGGTTCGGCGGTGGCGACCGGGACGACCGACCTCGAGGAGGCGCTCGCGCTCACGAACGACGGCGGCGAGACCCTCGGCGACGCGCTGTCGCGGATCGGCTACGATGGCGAGGGAACCATCGATCCCGCCGGCTGGGACGGGTTCTACGAGCTCCACGTCGAACAGGACACGACCCTCGAGGATCGGGGTGCGGACCTGGGCGTCGTGACGACGATCACGGGGATCACCCACTGTCACGCGACGGTCGAGGGCGAGGCGAACCACGCGGGCGCGACGGCGATGGACGAACGGACCGACGCGCTCGCGGCCGCGAGCGAGTTCGTGTTGGACGTCGAGCGCGCCGCCAACGACGTGGTCGCGTCGTCGAGCGAGTCGGCGGTGGGCACGGTCGGGTCGCTGTCGGTCGCGCCGAACGCGACGAACGTCGTTCCCGGGCGGGTCGAGGCGGGTATCGACGTGCGGGACGTCGAGTACGAGTCGATGGAGACGATCGTGGCCGCGGCGCGGGAGTCGCTCGCGCGGGTGGAGCGCGAGCGCGGCGTCGAAACGACGTTCGAGCGGCCGTTCGACGTGCTCCCGACGCCGATGAGCGACCGGCTCCGCGACGCCGCCCACGCGGCCGCCGACGGGGCGGGGCGGACCGCGATCGACCTCCACTCCGGCGCGGCCCACGACGCGATGCGTGTCGCCCGCGTGACCGACGCCTCGCTGCTGTTCGCGCCCTCGCGCGACGGGATATCGCACAACCCGCGCGAGTGGACCGACTGGGCGGACTGTGCGGCCGCGACCGAGGTCCTCGCGGGCGCGATCGCGAGGGCGGCCGGCGCCGAGTAGGTCCAACAGCGCCGAGCGAGGCGATCGACGCCCCACGCGGGCGACGCCTCACGCGAACGGTGCATCATTCAAACGACGCGTCACGCGGGCGACGCCTCACGTCGGCGGATCCGTCGGAGGGACCGGACCGACCAGAGCCCGAAGACGCCCGCGATCGCGAGCGTCACCCACGCGAAGGTGTAGCCCGACGCGTCGAGCACGACGCCGAAGACGACCGGGGAGATAACGGAGGGGACGAAGCCGACGAACGACTGGAGCGACAGCGCCGCCCCGACCTGGTCGTCGTCGACGGCCTCGGTGACGAGCGTCGAGGCGGGCGCACTGTCGACGCTGAGGAGCGCGCCGTGAACGAGGAGGACGACGACGATCGCCGCGAACGGGAGCGCCGTGAGGGCGCCGAACGTCGCGACGACGACGGTACTACTCGCGAGGCCGACCCCGACGGTCGTCCCGCGGCCGATCCGGTCCGAAAGCGTCCCGCCGAGGACGTTCCCGACCGCGCTCATCGCGGTGACGACGCCGACGACCAGTCCCGCGACCGCCCCGGGCGCGTCCGTCGCCGCGAACGCCGGCACCGCGATGAGGAACGTCAACAGCCAGTTGCGGACCCCGAACAGCTCCCAGTTGTGCCACGCGTACGCGTTGACCGCGTGGAGGTACTCGCGGTTCCCGAGCAGCGAGAGGTCGATCCCCGACGGCGAGCCGGTGCGGCCGGGCGCGTCCTCGGCGACCACGACGAGCAACAGCCCGGTGATCAGACCGCCCGCGCTCGTCACGACGGTGGCGGTTTCCCATCCGGCCGTCGACGCGATCCGGGCGGTGACGAGGAAGGACGCACCGCTCGCGAGCGAGAACGTCCCGACGTAGATCCCGATGGCGCGACCACGACGCTCCGGAGGGTACCAGTCGCTGACGAGGCGCATTCCGGGGACGTAGACGCCGGCGATACAGACCCCCGCGAGGAACCGCAACAGGAGGCCGACGTAGAACCCGTCGGCGACGAGCCCGAAGGCGATCCCGAACGCCGCGGTGCCGACCGCGCCGCCCGCGACGACGTACCGTGGAGAGACCCGGTCTGAGAGCCGGCCGAGCGGGAGGATACCGACGAGGTAGCCCGCCTGGAACGCGCCGAAGACGATCCCCGCCTGCGTCCCCGAGAGCCCCCAGTCGTCCGACACCTGGGGCAACACCGCCGAGTAGTTGTACCAGATGAGGATCGTCAAGAACAGACCGACGCAGACGGCCGCAAAGGTGCGGGTACGCTCGTGCACGCTCGACCAACCTCGTTCGGCCGCGAAAAACCCTCGGGGGTCGGCAAACAACGTGGCCGACGAACCACGTCATCCCCGTGAACCGCGTCGACCGTTCGTCGACCGTCGGGTTCGACGGAACGGTTTTATCCGGGGGCCGCAAGCAACGACCGTGAGACGACGCCTCGCGATCGGGTCCCTGCTCCTCGGCGTCCTCGCCGCGGTCACCGGTGGGGTCCTCACGGCGAGACCGCAGGTCGGTGGGTGGCCCGATCTCGTGGGGTACCCCGCCGGGCTCGTGCTCGGACGGGGTCTGCTCGTCGCCGCGGTGGCCGCGCTCCTGTACGGGGCGTACCTGCTCGTCCTCGACGTCCTGTCGCGCTCGACGAGCAAACGCCGCGCGCACGACGCGCGGAACCTGCTTCGGCTCGCGATCGGGATCGTCGGAACCGTCGCGACGCTCGCGGTGGTGACCGAGAACTGGCTCGGGCTCCTCCTCTCGCTCGGCGTCATCGGCTTCGCCGTCACGTTCGCGCTCCAACAGCCCTTGCTGTCGCTCATCGCGTGGGGGTACATCACGGTGAAACAGCCGTACGGCGTGGGCGACCGGATCCGGATCGGCGACACGAAGGGTGACGTGATCGCGGTGGACTTCCTCATCACGACGCTGTGGGAGGTCAACGGCGAGCTCGTCGCCTCGAACCAGCCCTCCGGTCGGGTGGTGACCGTCCCGAACAGCGTCGTCCTCTCCTCGAACGTGGCCAACTTCGGCGGGGGCGGGTCGCCGTACGTGTGGAACGAGATCGCGATTCAGGTCGCCTACGAGACGGACCTCGAGTTCGCGCGGGCGGTCATGCGCGAGGAGGCGACGGACCTGCTCGGCGAGGAGATGGCCGCGGGGATCGCCGCCTATCGAGAGGCGCTCGCGGAGACCCCGGTCGAGCTGGAGGTGTACGACCACCCGACCGTGAACGTCGCGCAGTCGGAGTCGTGGGTCGAGCTTCGCCTGCGATACCTCGCCCATCCGCGGCGGGGACAGCAAGTGAGAAACGAGCTGTACGAGCGGGTGCTCGATCGGTTCAACGACGACCCCGATCGCGTCGCGTTCCCGACGAGCCGGAGCCGCTGAGGGCGGCGGTGGCGAACCGGGATCCGTCCGTCGATCGAAGCAAAGCAGTTATTAGTAGAGACGAGCGGAGAACACCGGCTCGACCGAAGCGTCGAGAAGCGCAGATATCGAATGATTTCGATTGATACGCCCGTAAACGGTCTTTCACGCGCCGTACACGGATATAGAAATAGAGAAACATTTATATAGATAGAAGGATAACTAATAGTTAATGAATCGGCGTTCCCGGCACACTTTTTCGCCGGGGGGCCGGTCGCGGGACATCCATGACAGAGACACGCATTCGAAACTACGACGGCGAGACTGAACAGCGAGAGGAGACGACCGCCGAAGCGACGGAGACGCGGGGCGAGCGCGTCACGGTCTGCCCGGAGTGTAGCGGTCGGCTGGCGAGCGACACCGAACACGGCGAGACGGTCTGTACCGACTGCGGGCTCGTCGTCGAGGAGGAGGGGATCGACCGCGGGCCGGAGTGGCGCGCGTTCGACAGCGCCGAGCGCGACTCGAAGTCCCGCGTGGGCGCGCCGACGACGAACATGATGCACGACAAGGGGCTGTCGACGAACATCGGCTGGCAGAACACCGACGGCTACGGCAAGTCGCTGTCGAGCCGCCAACGACGGCAGATGCAGCGGCTCCGGACGTGGAACGAGCGGTTCCGCACCCGGAACTCGAAGGAGCGCAACCTCAAACAGGCGCTCGGCGAGATCGACCGCATGGCCAGCGCCCTCGGACTCCCCGAAACCGTCCGCGAGACCGCCTCCGTCATCTACCGCCGCGCGCTGAGCGAGGACCTCCTGCCCGGACGCTCGATCGAGGGCGTCGCGACGGCCGCGCTGTACGCCGCCGCCAGACAGGCCGGAAACCCCCGAAGTCTCGACGAGTTCACCACCGTCTCGCGGGTGGACAAGATGGAGCTGACCCGGACGTACCGGTACGTCATCCGCGAGCTCAAACTGGAGGTACAGCCCGCGGACCCCGAGAGCTACGTCCCGCGGTTCGTCTCGCGGCTCGAGCTCCCCGAGGAGGTCGACCGGCTGGCCCGAGAACTCCTCACGACGGCGAAAGCGAAGGGGATCACGAGCGGCAAGTCCCCGGTCGGGCTCGCCGCCTCGGCCGTGTACGCCGCGGCGCTGCTGTCGAACCGGAAGGTCACGCAGAGTCAGGTGTCGGACGTCGCCGACATCTCCGAGGTAACGATCCGAAACCGGTACAAGGAGCTGTTGGAGGCCAGCGACCACCTCTCCGGTTAACTCGGACGGCGAGCGACGGTGTCAGATCCTCACATACTCTTTTCAGATAGCAGCGTGTAACGGTCGATATGGTCGAAGCATTCGTCAGATTGGTCTGCCCGGAGTGCGGGAAGGAGTGGCAAGACAATCCCGCCGAGCTGCCGAACGTCCGGACGAACTTCAGCTGTCAACACTGCCACGCGACGCGTCGGCTGTCGGAGTTCATGCGGACCGAACGTGACCTCGAAGCTGTCAAACAGTTTCAATGAACGGATCTGACTGTACCGATCGTTAACGCAAAACTCGCGTTTCCGGCGTGGAGACGCCCGTATAGGCGAGAGTCATGCTAACGGCACTCAAGATAGTAATATAAGCCTTCGGTAGCAAAGGACCGTTGCTCATGAAGAAGCAGGAACTCATTCACCTTCACGGCCTCCTGGCTGAAGTACGAAAGCAGTGCGAGTTCTGGGACGAGGACCTCGACCTCGACGCGTACGAAGAGCTGGGCGTGAAGCCGACATCGATCCACAAATCGAAGACCGACCACAAAGCAGCCGTATTCAAGCTGACCGGCGGGATCACCGCTCCCATGGACGACGCAGAGTCCGAGCCGCTGGCCCAGACCGCCGACTAACACTTCGACCGCGTTCTCGCCGCCCGCTACCCGCGTAGTGACGACCCCGTCCGAGCGCACCGAACCCGCACCGGACGACGACGGCCGTCGCCGAGAGGATCAGCGCTGGTCGTCTCCGTCTCCCTTGCCGTCCTCATCCGGCGACTTCCCCTCGAGTTCGTCTGCCGCCAGCTCGGCGACGGTGAGGACCTTCAGCGGGATGTTCCGGAGCCGCTGGCCGATCTCCTTGCGGGCGATCCGGCTGGCGTGTTCCTCGCCGTCGACGTTGAAGACGTCCATCTCCAGTTCGAGGGCGACGAGGGCTTCGTCGGCGGCGACGAACGCCGGCGGGAGCTCCTCGCCGGCGGGCGACCGCCGCGCCCCCATCTCGATCTCGACGTAGTTGAGGTCCGGGTTCAACATCTCACCGGTTTTCGAGATGGCGATCCGGACCGCCTCGTCGGTGGTCTCCACGTCGTACACCGGGATCGCGGCCTCGACGACGACTCGACAGTCCATTATGTGAACACGTACCGCGCGATCGGGTATGAAGCTTCGGCCGAGCTCCGCCCGCCCTGAGTCACTTCCGCCCGCCCCGACGTCACTCCCCGCCGCTACGGAGGTAGTGGAAGACGTACGTCTGCGCGTAACCGGCGTACTCGCCGCCGAACCGGTCGCGGATCGCCCGCGAGGTGTCGGCGTAGCTCCCGCGCTCGCAGTCGGGGTAGTAGTCCGCGATCGTCGTCCGTATCCACGTATCGAGCGGCACCGCTTCGAGGAAGGCCAGCGAGAACAACAACACGCAGTCGGAGACCTTGTCGCCGACGCCGACGAACCGGGTGAGGGAGTCCCGAGCGTCCTCGTACTCCAGATCCGCTGCCTCCTCGGGGCGTGCCTCGCCGTCCGCGACCATTTCCGCCGTCCGCTGCACGTACGGTGCGCGATAGCCGAGCGAGAGGTCCCGCAGCTCCCCCTCGGTTCGCGCCGCGAGCGCCGCCGGCGTCGGGAACGCGTGGTACGGCTCCCCGTCGAGTTCGACCACGTCGCCGTACGTTTCACGGAGCCGACGCTGCATGCGGTGGATCCGGGCCACGCGCATCTGTGCCGAACAGATGAACGATATCAGGCAGGGGAACGTCGGGTCCCGGGTGAGTCGCAACCCCTCGTAGGCGTCGTACGCGCGGTTCAAGAGCGGGAGGTCGGGGGTCGCGTCGAGGACCGCGTCGAGGTCGTCGTCGAGCCGGAGCAGGTGGGTGAGAAGCGGGACGGCGTCGGCCGTGGACTCCCACTCCACCGTCCCGTCGCGGGCGCCGCCGCGCTGGCGGACGCGGACGACGACCCGCTCGTCGGTCACGCCCGGGATCGGGTCGACGACCGTCTCGTACCACTCGTCGCCGCCGTATGCGCGGGCGTCCCCGTAGGTCCCGCCGTCCGCGCGGTTCCACAGGTAGCTCTGTCCGCTCTCGACGGTCGCCTGGAGGTCGAAGGGACCGTTCAGGTCGGCGACGTCGATCGCTCCTCGTTCCATCGTCGTCCACGACGGGGCGTGGGGGTATTCCCGTTTCGGTGTCGAAGCGACCGTCGGCGGACGGGGGTTTTTGACCGTGCCGACCGTCGGATCGACCATGCCGACGTACCGCCGGGAGACACGCGTGCCGGCTCGCCTCCCCGACGTCTGGGCGTTCCACTCCACGATAGACGGGCTCCGCGCGCTGACGCCCGACTGGATGGACCTCCGGATCGAGGCCGTGGAGGGACCGGACGGCGAACGCGGTCCCGACGTCCTGACGAAGGGCACCCGAATCCGCATGTCGATACGTCCCTTCGGCGTGGGGCCCCGGCAACGGTGGACGTCCCGGATCGTCGAGCGCGAGCCGGACGGTGAGACCCCCGTCACGGGAAGCGCGTACTTCGTCGACGACATGGTCCACGGCCCGTTCAGACGGTGGATCCACACCCACGCGTTCTACGCGGACGGCGAGGGGACGCGACTCGTCGACACCGTCGAGTACCGGCTCCCGTTCGGCCCGCTCGGTGACGCGGCGGGACCGCTCGCGAAGGTCGGGTTCGAAGGGATGTTCCGCGACCGGCATCGACGGACCGTCGAGCGTTTCGAACGGGGGCCGGAAACCGGCGCACCGATGGGGGACGGCGACGAGTTATAAGGCGTTCCGGGACCGATCACGGGTATGGATCCGGACATCGTCGACATGGACCACGTTTCCGTTCGCGTGACCGACCTCGACGCCGCACTCGAGTTCTACCACGACCTGCTCGGACTGCCGATCCGCGATCGGGAGCGCTACGAGGCCGGGGACGTGCCGTACGTTGCGGTCGCTGCCGGCGGCAGACACCTCCACCTCGTCCCGGTCGACGAGCCCTCGATAGACCCGAACACGGCGGAGGCGGACGATCGCTCGCCGACCGACTCGAACCACGGATCGAGGGTTCCCCTCGGCGGGGAGCACGTCTGCCTGCTGGTCCGATCGAACGGAACCGACAGCCGCGAGCAGCTCGACGACCTCCTCGCGGCGATCGAGGACGCGGGATACGACGTGGAACCGGACGAGCCGACCGAGCGCTACGGGGCGTACGGGCGCGATTGGGCGGCGTACGTCCGCGATCCGGACGGCCGTCGCGTCGAGCTCAAGGTCCACTGACGTCGGTCCCCCCGACGGGAGGACTACGCCTCGCTGTCGGTGGCGGTCAGATAGATGCCCGACAACACGATCACGCCGCCGGCGATCGTGTACGCCGTCGGCGACTCCGACAGCAGGACGAACGCGAGCACCGTCGCCCCGACCGGCTCGCCGAGCAGCGACACCGAAACGACGCTCGACTCCAGGTGTGCGAGCGCCCAGTTGATGACGGTGTGACCGAACAGCCCGGGCCCGACCGCGAGCCCGGCGAAGAGGAGCCACTCCCGTCCCGGGTAGCCGGTCAGCGCGTGTCCCTCGGCCAGCACGATCGCGAGCAGCGTCACCGTACAGACGCCGTAGACGACGACCACGTACGGCACGAGCGCGACGCGCTGGCGGAGGGACCGGCCGGCGAGCACGTACCCCGCAGCCATCACCGCCCCGAACAACGCGAGCGCGTTGCCGTACAGCGGACGGGGCCCGACGAGCACTCCACCGAGCAGATCGCCGAACGACATCGCCGCCATCCCGGACACCGCGACGGCGATCCCGAGCGCCATCCGTCGGGTGACCCGCTCCCGCAACAGCAGCCACGCGCCGAGCGCGACGAACACCGGCTGTGCCTGCACCAGGGTGACGCTCGCCGCCACGCTCGTCCACGTCAGGCTCTCGAACCACGCCGCGAAGTGTAACGCGAGGGCGACGCCCGACAGCGTCGCGAACCCGAGGTCCCGACGCGTGATCCGGGCGAAAGAACCGCGGTAGCGCCACGCGGCGATCGGGAGCAGCGGAAGCGTCGTGAACAGCACGCGATAGAAAGCCGCGACAGAGCTCGGCGCGTGGCTCCAGCGGACCAGGATCGCCCCCGCGCTGACCGCGATCACTGCCGTGACGAGCCCGGCCGTCGGCGAGACACGTGGCGTCGATCCCACGACCGCCCTTTTCGGGCACGTCGCTTACAGGTTTCGGAGCCCGCCGATCGACGATCGGGTGGACGGAGCGCCGAACCGGATCCGCTTGGACGGAACGCCGAACCGGATCCGCTTGGACGGAACGCTGCGGAACCGACCCACTCGAACGGCCGATGCGGCGTCGACCCGACGGGGATTTCAGGCGGCGACGCGAACACCGACCCATGTGCGCGGACACCTTCGGCGTCGGGATCCACCTCACCGACGACGAGCTGCGAGTCGTCGTTCACGTGCCGTCGGACATCGATTCCGGATGGACCGACCCGGAAGCGTTCCAATCACTCGTCGCCGACGTCGTGTGGGATCGGCTCGACCGCCGCCCCGTGCTCGCATCGATCGCCGCGGAGTACGACACGGGCGACACCGTCCGTCTCGGTACCGTCACGCTCGAGCCCGACGGCACCGTCGTCGACCACGACCTCGACGACCCTCTCGGCGATCGGTGACTTGAGACGCCGTTCAGGTCGACGATCCGCGACGGTATCCGACCCGATCGGTGACGACCGCGAAGGCGACCCCGACTGACGCCAGCCGGACGGGGTCGTACGCCGTGAGGTCGTAGCGAGTCGATCCGACCGTCTTCCCCCACGTGCCCAACACGCCGAGTTCGACCAGGCCGGACAGCGTCGCCCCGAGCGTTCGCGGGGTCGTATCGGTGGTCTCGAGGGCTGCATGGATCTGCTTCGACTGCGGATAGTTCCGATCACACGCGTCGATCCCGTCCCGTGCGTCCTCCCAGTACCGCCGTGTGTACCCGAACGTCGTCGGGTCCCGGCGGCGGAGCCGCTCGATGGCCGCGATCGCGTCCGTCTCGACTCCTCCGACCTCGTCGACGAGGTCGATCGCTCGACCCACCGCCGTCGCCGTCGAAGGAGTCACCGAGTAGCCGACAACTATCGACCCCCCGGCTTCTCGAACCGCGAGTGAAAGCCCGTCGACGAGGTCGGTCGCCGCCGAGACTCCGATGTCCGACACCATCGGCGCGAGATCGTCGACGAACACGATCGGCGCGGTGCCCTTCGCGCCGTCGAGATAGTCGGCCACCACCGCCACGACGTCCGTCGGGTCGGCCGGTCGCCCGAGGACGGTGTATGCAAGCTGTCGGTCCGGGAACACCTGGGTCCCGGGAGCCGTCGCTGTCGCGCCTCGAGTCGTGTCGCTCGCCGAGACGACCGCCTCTCGTTCGGGGGTTCCGCCGTGTGCCGACCAGCCGCGTCGCCACTCGTCGACGCCGTCCGCGAACAGCACGGAGACGGCACGGGACGGGTGTGACCCCTCCCGAACCGACGGCGAGCCGAACGTGGCGAGCTGCATCGTCACGTCCGTTCGCTCCCCCGTCACAGCCATTATTACGTGAACGTTACTGAGAAAACCAATAAACGTACCGGTGGGAGAATATCGATCGGGACCGCATCTGGTCAACTCGAGATGGATCCCGGTCACGACGTCCGAAAGGGTGCGTCCGGTCGGTAACGCCACTGTGGCGGTGACGGACGAGCGGGGCACTCCCCGACGTAGGGTCGAACGGATGGTCTTCGATGCGGTCCGTGCGAGCGAATCGCTCGGTCGCGTCGCGTCGTCCGTACCGGATCGTTCGCCGGACCGTCGAGCGTTTAAGCCTAGCGGTCCGTCGTGTCCGTTTCGAAAGCAAACGAGCCCACGGACGCGGTGTCCGTGGGCTCGTGTCGCCCGATGTGGGCGAAATGAATGGGAGGCGGC
>NZ_WUAX01000009.1 GCF_009806985.1 Halorubrum sp. JWXQ-INN 858
ACTTGCACAGGACGAAATCTGACCAATACTCTTTCAGGTTCGATCCTTGTGAGAGTCGAACTCGGTCGTACTGGGTGTCGAGTTTGAAACCAGCGGCTTTGAACGTGACTGTGGAACGCGGATGCTCGTCGCCGCGTTTGCGGTAGCCGGGCGGGTTCGCTCGTGTATCTCCGTTGCGTCGTTTGCCGTACCAGCCGTTAAACGCCTCAGCGAGTTCTTGAAGGACGCGCTGACTTGACTGAGAATGGAGGTCATCATAGCGTTCGTGGTTTTTGAGGTACGTGGTGAGTTCGTTGTGGTTAGGGATGTGATCGATTTCATCCCAGATCCGACTACACGTCCACCGTCCGACGTTCCAGAGTTTACTGGCTGCGAACCCGAGCGAATCAAGATCGTCTTGCACCCGAGACTGGTTCCGTATGGAAGCAGTGTAGGTTCGAGTGACGACCTGTTTCGCCATATGTAACCTATGTAGACAAACTTACTTGAAGGATTGGATTGGGGCAGCGTGGAGTATCCAGCCGTGACATCGAACGGTGGACTGTGAAGGGTAGTGTCGGATTCATCCCCGCGCTAAAGCGCGAGGCTTTCTCCTTGATTCTCCGTAACGACGAGCCGGCAGAAGCCGTCGGCTATCTTCAAGGCTTTACGTGCGGGCGGCAAGCCATCGATATGAGCCACCGTATCCTGCTGTTGGGGGCACCGGGCGCGGGGAAAGGGACGCAGAGCCGGAAGCTCGCCGAGGAGTTCGGGATCGAACACGTCACGACCGGCGACGCGCTCCGCGCGAACAAGGACATGGAGACCGAGTACGGGACGCCCCGCTCGTTCATGGACGCGGGCGAGCTGGTCCCGGACCCGGTCGTCAACGAGATCGTCAAGGCGGCCCTCGAGGACGCCGACGGCTTCGTCCTCGACGGCTACCCGCGAAACCTCTCGCAGGCGGAGTATCTCTCGGAGATCACCGACCTCGACGCGGTCGTCTTCCTCGACGTGGGCGAGGAGGAGCTCGTCAACCGACTCACCGGCCGACGGATGGACCCCGAAACCGGCGACATCTACCACGTGGAGTTCGACTGGCCCGAGGACGAGGCGATCCAAGAGCGGCTCGTCCAGCGCGACGACGACGAGGAGGACACCGTCCGCGAGCGGCTTCGGGTGTACCACGAGAACACGGAGCCCGTCATCGAGCACTTCCGCGAACGCGGCGACCTCGTCGAAGTCGACGGCGAGGCGACCCCCGCGGACGTTTTCGAACGGATCCGCGACGTCGTCGCGAACTGATCGCCGTCCGGTCGCGGTGAGCCGGTCGGTCGCGGTGAGCCAGTCGGTGCCACGTCAGCGGGGATCGTTCGCTCGACCTCCGTCGTCGGGGGTCGTTTCTCCGGCTGCCGTCGGATCGGGTCCCCCGGCGATCCTGCAAGGTTCTTAACCGTCGACCGCGAACCCGGTCGTAATGAGCAAGGTCGAACGGCGGGTCCGCTCGCTCGTCCGGGAGGACGGGGAGATGCGGGACGCCCTCGAGGTCGTCCTCGACCGCGCCGGCACCGACGAGGGCGACGACGAGGCGGCCCCCGACGAGGTACAGTGGATCGACGTCCGCGACGAGATCACCAGCGGACAGTGGGGTCGACTCATCGAGAAGGAGATCCTCGTCGACGGCGACCGCGGCTTCGCGCTCGCCGACCGCGAGGCGATCGAGGCGGGAATGGAGGAGGAGAGCGACCTCACAGGCGGCGGCGACTTCGAGACGCCGGAGACGACGTCCTGGTCGAAGTGGGACAAGCTGGCCGCGCTGGCGACGGTCGGGTTCTTCGTCGGCTACGCGTTCTCGCCCGTTCGGGACGTGATCGCCGGGACGATCGACCTCGCGTTCGGTCCGCTGATGGAGATCGTTCCCTTCTACGTCGTCATCATGGTCGTCGCGCTCGCGACGGGGCTCTACTCGACGCTGTTGCGTGCGGGGCTGATGGACATGGACAAGATGAGCGTCTATCAGGACCGGATGAAGGACATCCAACAGCGCCGCAAGGAGGCCAAGGAGCGCGACGATCAGGAGGCGATGGACGCGATCCAGGAGGAGCAGATGGAGGCCATGGGCGACCAGCTCGGAATGTTCAAAGAGCAGTTCCGTCCGATGGTGTGGATCATGTTCCTCACCATCCCGGCGTTCCTCTGGATGTTCTGGGTCGTCGGCTACCGCGGGAGCGAGGCGCAGTACCAGCTCGAAACGCTCGTCATCCCGTTCGCGGGCACCGTCGAGTGGACGACGGGCGTCGTGGGCCCGATCCAGGTATGGATCGTCTGGTACTTCCTCTGCTCGATGGCGTTCACGCAGCTCGTCCAGAAGAGCCTCAACATCCAGATGTCGCCGACGTCGTCGTAGAACGACGACGATCGGTCACGACACTTCCTTTCGCGACTTTTCCTTCCACGACCGTCTTCCCGCGACCGTCTTTCCGCGACCGTCTTCCCGCGACCGTCTTTCCGCGACCGTCTTCCCGCGACCGTCCCTTCCCCGACTTTTCCTTCCGCAGTCCTCGCTCGTCACTCGTCGAGGAACGCCTCGACGCCGCGCCGCATGAACGAGAGCTCCGCCCCGAGGAGGAAGAAACGGAACCCGCGATCGGTCCGTTCACGCATCGTCTCCGGGGTTCGGCCGGCGATCCCCGGATGGACGCCGTTGGCGCGGGCCGCCTCGAACACCCGATCGACGGCGTCAACCACCGTCGGGTGACCCTTCTCGCCGGGGTGTCCGAGCGCCGTCGAGAGGTCGTTCTCGCCGACGAACGCGACGTCGATCCCGTCGACCGCGAGGATCTCCGTCGCCCGATCGACCGCCGTGCGGGATTCGAGTTGGACGACGACAAGGGTGTCGTCGTTCGCGCTTCCGAGGTAGTCGTCGAACCGCTCGCCGTACCCGTTCGCCCGGACCGTACCGGCCGCGCCGCGCTCGCCCGCGGGCGGGAACGTCGCCGCCGCGACCGCCCGCTCGGCGTCGGCGACGCGCTCGACCCCGGGGACGATGACCCCGCCCGCGCCGGCGTCGAGGGCGCGCTTCGCCGCGCCTGCGACCGCTGCCTCGACGGAGGGGAGCCTGACGATCGGCGTCGCATCCCGCTCGACGGCGCGGACGACCGACTCGACCCGTTCCGGGGAGTACGTGGCGTGTTCGGTGTCGATCCCGATCCAGTCGAGGCCGGTCCGGGAGAGGACCTCACCCGCGCGGGGGCTCCCCGAGAGGAGCCACGCGCCGTGAACGGCCTCGCCGGCGTCGAGCTTGCGGAGCGTGTCGTTTCCGGCCGTGGCGTTTCCGGTCGTGGCGTTTTCGGTCGGCGTGTCGTCGTCCATCGCTACGTACCGCCACGCGGACGAGCATGAGCGTTCGCCTCGATGGCTCGCCGAACGTCCCGTCGAGCCGGACCGGGGACGGTCGGATCGGCCGGCCGCGGCGACGGGACTACAATGGACCTGCCCCAACGGGCGATAGAGCGCGACGACGGACACACACCATGACCCGGAACTACTCACAGCGACGGTACCTCGCGGCGAAGCGGACGGTCGACGACCGCGCGCTGAACGCGCACGTCCTCGACGCCGTGACGCCGGCGCTCCGGTCGGCGTCGCGGATCGTCGAGGTCGGCGCGGGGATCGGTACGATGGTCGAGCGGCTCCTCGGCCGTGACCTCCTCGGCGACGACGTCACGTACACGCTGGTCGACGTCGACGCCGACGCGCTGGCGGTCGCGGCGGAGCGGATCCCCGACCGGGCGGCCTCGCTGGGGTACACGGCGGTGGGAACGGACGAGGGCGACGCGCCGACGGATGCGTCCGGGGAGACGGCCCCGACCGATCCACGGCACGCCGTCGAGCTCCGCGATGGCGACCGGACGGTGCGGGTCGAGACGGTCGTCGCCGACGCGACGGCCTACCTCACGAGGGCGGCGTCGGACGGAGAAGCCGACTCCGGGCCTGGTTCCGTACCCGGAGCGACGCCGACGCCTGACGTCCTCGTGGGGTGTGCGTTCCTCGACCTCCTGTGTCCCCCCGCAGCGGACGACCTGTTCGCGGCGCTCCCGGACGGCTGCGTCTGTTACTTCCCGATCACCTTCGACGGAGGGACGTGGTTCGGACCCGAGGTCGACCTCGACTTCGACGACCGCGTGGTCGAGCGCTACCACGAGGACATGCGGCGGCGCGACGAGCCGGGAGACCCACACGCCGGCCGCCGCGTGCTCGCGCGGGCGACCGCAGACCACGACCTCCTCGCGGCCGGCGCGTCCGACTGGGTCGTGGCGCCCGCCGCCGACGGCGGCTATCCCGCCGACGAGGCGTACTTCCTCCACCACATCGTCGACACCGTGGACCGCGCGCTCGCGGACGACCCCCGCCTCGACGACCCTCGCCTCGATAACGACTGCCTCGATAACGACCGCCTCGCGGCGTGGACGCAGCGCCGTCACGAGGCGATCGAGGCGGGCGAGCTCGTCTACGTCGCCCATCAGCTCGACGTGGCGCTGCACGTCTAACGTCGACTCCCGCCGACCACACCCCCCTACTGCAGCGCCCGCGTGTGGGCCACGGTGGCGACGTCGTCCTCGCGCACCGACACCTCGAGCTCGGTCGCGGCGTCCGGTTCGAGCCGGCGAACCAGTCGATCGCCGAACACCCTCGCGAGCCGCTCGGCGCTCGGGTTGCGTCCCTCGAAGGCCGGCAGGTCGTTGAGCGTCTCGTCACACAGCCCGTCGACGACCGCCTCGACCGCCTCGATAACCGCGTCGATGTCGACGAGGTAGCCGTACGTCGCGAGGTCGGGACCCCGGAACGTCGCCTCCACGGTGAAGTGGTGGGAGTGAAGCTCTCCCTCACGCGGTCCCGGGTCGGGGACGGTGAGGAAGTGCTGTGCGACGAACGACCGGGAGACCGCAACCGCGTACATGCCCGCACGTATGATCTCGAGAACCTAAACTCCTGAACCCGCGGCCGGCGCGACCCGATCAGTGCGCGCCCTCGATCCGCCCCGACACCACGAGCCAGTCACGGGCGAAACTCGCCAGAAACGGCCCCAACACGAGAATCGCAAGGAGCCACGAGAGCGACTCGCCGGGCGAGGGGAGAAGCACGAGGCAGGTCACGACCATCGTGAGCGCGCCGACGGCGCGCCGGCGGTCGCTCGGGTCCAGGTCGGACACGGTTCGCCCGCGTCGCCGCCGGGCGTGGATCCCGGCGACGAACGCGTAGCGGGCGAACCCGACGAGGAGGAACGCCGCCGGCGCGCCGCCGTAGCTGACCGCGAGGGCGCTCCCGACGAGGACCGACGCGGAGTCGATCTCGACGTCGAGCCGGCCGCCGACCGCCGACACCGAGTCCGTCGCTCGCGCGACCGCGCCGTCGACGGCGTCGAGCGCCGCCGCCGCCGCGAACAGGACTCCCGGGACCCACGCCACGGCCCCGCCCGGCGGCTCGGCGACCAGGAAGCCGGCGAGGACGACCGCCGCGCTCCCCCTGACGAGCGTGATCCACGTCGCCCCCGTGATCGGCTCGGGACCGGCGTCACGCCTGGCGGCCCCGAGACACCGCCAGACGACGCCCGCGAGGAACGCGAACGCAACCGCGGAGCCGACGAGGAACCCGGGCGGGACCGTCCCGCCCCAGCCCGCGGCGAGCCCGCCGACCCCGGCGAGCGCGAGGAGTCCGGTGGCGCCGGCCGTACCCAGCCACTGACGGGCCGCTCGGGGGACGTCCGACGG
The DNA here is from genome assembly GCF_009806985.1 of Halorubrum sp. JWXQ-INN 858. GTDB lineage: Archaea > Halobacteriota > Halobacteria > Halobacteriales > Haloferacaceae > Halorubrum. The sequence goes on from NZ_WUAX01000009.1 coordinate 5,751, forward strand.
GGTCGCGTGATCGGTCACGACTCGCGGGCGTACAGCGCGATCAGCGCGAGCACGAGGCCGATCTGTGCGACCTTGTCGACGATCTCGACCGCGGAGAGGTCGGCGAGCCCGGCCGGTTGGTTGACGACGTACCAGCCGACGAGCTGCATCCCAGTGAAGGGGACCCCGACGACGTACAGGAGCCGGCGGCGGTAGTCGACGAGCAGCAGGACGACCGCGCCGACGAAGCCGCCCGCCGCGAGGACGAACAGGACGCCCATCCAGTGGGGGAGAAAGCCCACGCCGAGCACGAGATGGACCGCGGCGCTCACGAGCGCCATGGCCACCGCGGCCCAGTGAAGGGGCGTCAACGAATCGAGGTCCGCTCGCTCCACGATCGAACTCATGTGCTACCTGTACTCACGGGTCGGGCACCTATATATCCACCAGCGGATCGTGGACGGATCCCACCCGTGTCGCCGTCGCTCGGCGGGGTCAGTACGTCAACAACACCTGGAGCGCCTCCTCGGGCCGCCTATCGAGCAGGTCGTACGCGTCGGCGGCGTCCGCGAACGGGATCCGGTGGCTGATAAGCGAGGCGGCGTCGACCCGGTCGAGCCAGTCGAGCGCGACGTCGAGTCGGCGGTCGGTGTCCCACCGCCCGCGGAGGGCTGGATCGATCGTGCTCACCTGGCTCGAGGCTATCGAGACCCGGTCGCGGTGGAACCGACCGCCGAGGTCGACGTTCACGCGCTTGCTCCCGTACCAGGAGCCGACGACGACCCGGCCGTCGTAGCCGACGGTGCCGACGGCGTCGTCGAGCACGGACGGTCGGCCGGAGAGCTCGACCGCGAGGTCGACGTCCGAGACGCGGTCGCCGACGACGTCCGGGCGGATCGCTGCGTCCGCGCCGAACGCCCGGGCGGCGGCCCGGCGGGCCTCGATCGGGTCGACGACGACGAGCCGGTCGAGCGGGAACGCGGCCAGCAGCCGCGCCGTCCAGAGCCCGACGACGCCCGCGCCGAACACGACGGCGGTCTCCCCGATCCGGGGGGCACAGTCGAGCACGACGTTCGTCGCGGTCTCGACGGTCGGGAGGAGCGTCGCCTCCTCGGCGGTGACTCCGTCGGGGACCGCGATCAGCGCCTCGGGTCGGTCGACGAACCGCGTCTGGTGGGGCCGGAACGAGAAGACGGTCCGCCCGAGCCAGTCCTCGTCGACCGCGGCCCCGGCCTCGACGACCTCGCCGACCGTGGCGTACCCGTACCGGAGCGGGTACGAGAAGTCGCCGTCGAGCGCGTCTATCGTCTCGTCGACGCGGACGCCGGCCGGCGCCTGATCGCGATAGACGAGGAGTTCGGTGCCGGCGCTGATCGCGGAGGCGTCCGTCTCGACGACGACCTCGTCCTCCCCGACGGGCCCCACGTCGACGGGACGGGTCTCGACCGCCCGCCGACCGGTGAAGTAGAGCGCGGAGCCGTCCATGCACGGGCAACGGACCGGAGACGCTTAAAAACGGGTCACGGGAGGGGGACGAACAGGTGGACGCGGGACACCCACGACCGCGTCAAGCGAACCCGGTACCGGCGGGGTTTTTGCCCGCCGCCCCACAGGTGATCGCATGGAGCTGTTCGCCGTTCCGGACCTCCCGGAGATCCGGGAAGGGGACGACCTCGCGGCGATGATCGACGATCGCGTCGACCTCCGCGATGACGACGTGGTCTGTGTCGCGAGCACGGTCGTCTCGAAGGCGGAGGGGCGGACCTTCGACCTCGACGACTTCCCGCCGAGCCCACGCGCTCGGGAGGTCGCGGCCCGGCTCGCGGGGATCACCGGGGAAGAGAAGGACCCCCGGTTCGCACAGGCGGTGCTCGAGGAGTCGACGGAGCTCGTGATGGAGGCCCCGTTCCTCCTCACCGCCACCCGGTTCGGTCACGTCGGCGTCAACGCCGGCATCGACCGGTCGAACGTCCCCGGCGGCGACCTGCTGTTGCTCCCCGAGCGCCCCACGGAGAGCGCGGAGCGGATCCGCGCGGGGCTCCCGGCCGACCGAGTCGTCGTCACCGACACCTGTGGGCGACCGTTCCGCCACGGTCAGCGGGGCGTCGCGATCGGCTGGGCGGGCCTGCCCGCGAGCCGCGACTGGCGCGGCGAGCGCGACCGCGACGGCCGCGAACTCGGCGTCACGGTGCAGAACGTGATCGACGAGCTCGCGAGCGCCGCGAACCTCGTCGCCGGCGAGGGCGCGGGCGGGACGCCCGTCGTCGTCGTTCGCGGCTGGGCGTTCGGCGACCACGCGGGGTCGAACGAACACTTCCGCGAGGTCGAGGGCGACTTCGTCCGGCAGGCGCTCCGGGAGTGGCGGTTCGACGGCTGATCCGAGGACCGCCGGCGCCGCAGACACCGCAGACGACCGACGCGATCCGCAGACGACCGACGCAGACGACACGGAGACACCCATGCTCGGAATCGAACTCACCCCCGAACACGACCTGGATCGACTCGTCGACCTCGGCGTCCGCGCCGAACGCGCCGGCTACGACGCCGTCTACGCGACGTGTCACTACAACAACCGCGACCCGTGGGCGTTCCTCTCGCGGCTGGCGGCGGCGACCGACGACGTCCGACTCGGTCCGGGCGTCGCGAACCCCCTCGAGACCCATCCCGTCACGCTCGCCTCGAAGCTCGCGACCCTGGACGAGGCGTCCGACGGCCGGGCGGTGTTCGGCGTCGGCCCGGGCGATCCCTCCACGCTCCGCAACCTCGGGATGGCGGACCGCCGCGGCCTCCGACCGGTGCTGGAGGCGTTCAAGGCCGCCCAGCGGCTGTGGGCGGGCGAGCGCGTCGACCACGAGGGGACCTTCGACGCCGACGGGGCGGGGCTCAACTACGAGCCGCCACAGGGTGACGGCCTCCCGGTCCACGTCGGCGGCGAGGGGCCACACATGTGTCGGATGGCCGCGAAACACGCCGACGGGCTCCTGTACAACGGCTCGCATCCGGCGGACCTGCGCTGGGCGCGCGAGCAGGTCGCCGACGGGCTCGACGACCGGCCCGCCGACCGCGGCGGGTTCGACCTGATCGCCTACGCGGCCGTGAGCGTCGACGCGGACGGCGAGGCCGCCCGGGAGGCGGCCCGGCCGCCGGTCGCGTTCATCGCCGCCGGGGCGGCCCCGCCGGTGTTGGACCGCCACGGGATCGACCCCGACGCGGCGACGGCCATCGGCGACCGCGTCTCCGCCGGCGAGTTCTCCGCGGCGTTCGAACGGGTCACGCCCGACATGATCGACGCGTTCAGCATGGCGGGCACGCCGGAGGCCGTCCGTGAGCGAGCGATCGCGGTCGCCGAACACGCCGACGGGCTCGTCGTCGGTTCCCCCCTCGGCCCCGACCTCGAGGCGAGCGTCGACCTCGCGGCCGACGCGCTCGACGGAGTCTTTTAACCGGCCATCGGCCGTGGAGGATGACTTTTAAGTGACCACCTCTCGGCCGGTGTACTGTTAAACGACCACCTTTCAGGGCGATGCGATGCTTAAAAGCAGTCGTCCGGTGATCGTCCGGCAAACGGTGGGTCGTCGTCGACGCGTGGGTCGTGTCGGACGACCGGCTACTCGGTGCGGCCGCGACCGCCCAGCGACGGGAGCTGGACGCCCATCTCGGCGAGGAGCCCCCCGACCGCGGCGTAGCCGAAGACCGCCACGGCGGCGACGATGAAGAGCTGCCCGACGAGCACTAAGACGACGGTGAGCGGGTCGCCGGCCCCCAGAATCAGGTCGTTCACGAAGATGTCCGTGAACCGGCCGACGTCGGTCACGAGCCGCACGATGAACTCCAGAAGCGCGAACATGGTCGGGGCTTCGAGGTGGGGGTACTTGTGTGTTGAGGGTTCCCGTTCGCCGAACCGAACGCCTTACCCACGGCCGCTGCCAACCCTGGGCCAATGAGTACCCTGCTGTGGGTCCTGACGGGGATCCTCGCGTACACGGCGGTGGCGATGTGGCTGCGGAACCGGGGCGTCCTCCCCGACTCCGTGCGCGTCTCCGGGCCGCTGACGACGGTTCACACGCGACGTGGGCGGGCGTTCCTCAACTGGCTCGCCGGCCCCAAACGGTTCTGGCGCGCCGTCGCCAACCTCGGATTGGGCGGCGCGCTCGTCGCGATGATCGGCTCGTTCCTGCTGATCGTCACCTCCGGGATCTCCGCGCTCGCCGCCACGCAGCCGAGCGCCATCCAGCAGCCGCAGAACTTCCTCATCATCCCCGGCGTCAACGAGTTCCTCCCGCTAGAGGTCGCCTTGGAGATCGTGATCGGTCTCGCGATCGCGATGGTGGTCCACGAGGGCGCACACGGGCTCCTGTGTCGCGTCGAGGGGATCGACATCGAGTCGATGGGGCTCGTCTTCTTCGCGCTCCTGCCGGTCGGCGCGTTCGTCGAGCCCGACGAGGAGGCCACCCGAGAGGTGTCCCGCGGCGCACGCGCGAGGATGTTCGCGGCCGGCGTCACGGCCAACACCCTGTTGACGGTCGTCGTCTTCGCGCTGCTGTTCGGCCCCGTCGTCGGCGCGATCTCCGTCGCGCCCGGCTACGCGGTCGGCGAGGTGAACCCCGGGTCGCCGGCCGAAGCCGCCGGGATCGCCGACGGCGACCGCCTGCTCGCGGTCGATGGCGACCCGGTCGACACCGCCGCGGAGTTCGAGGACGCGCTCGCCGACGCCGGCGTCGACGTGACCGTGACCGTCGACGACGGGGACGGAGAGCGGCGGGTCGACGTCGCGCGCGACCTCCAGATCGTCGGGTCGGCCGGCGGCAACCCGCTCGGGATCACCATTACTGACGAGCCGGTCGCCGTCGAGGCGGTCGACGGCGAACCCGTTCGAACCGAACGCGAGTTCTTCGCGGCGGTCGGGGACGCCGAGCGAGCGACGGTGACGACGGCGGCCGCCGAGGCCGAGATGCCGATCGGCGCGTACGTCGTCGGGATCCAGGAGGACGGCCCGATCCACGACGCGGGTGCGCCGATCGGCGAGCCGTTGACGGTGGTCGAGATCGACGGCGACCGGGTCCACGACGACGACGAGCTCGCGGCCACCCTCCAGGAGCGGAGCCCGGGGTCGACCGTCGAGGTCGTCGCTTACGGCGCGGACGACGAGCGCGTCACCTACGACGTCGAGCTCGACCCGCATCCGAGCCGCGAGGGCGGGTTCATCGGCGTCAACATCTTCCCCGGAACCAGCGGGATCGCGCTCGACGACTTCGGCGTTTCGGAGTACCCGGCCGGTGCGTACCTCGAGCTGCTCGGGGGCGACGGCGGCGACGGCGCGCTCGATGAGGTACCGCTCGGCGGGTTGACGGACTCGCCGCTCGGGCTCGTGTTCGTGACGCTCATCCTTCCGCTCGGCAGCCTGTTCGGGCTCCCGTACAACTTCGCGGGTTTCACCGGCGCGGTGACGAACTTCTACGCCGTCGACGGCGGGCTCGCCGTCCTCGGCGGCGGCGTCTTCCTCCTCGCGAACCTGCTGTTCTGGACCGGCTGGATCAACATCCAACTCGCCCTGTTCAACTGTCTGCCGGCGTTCCCGCTCGACGGCGGCCGGATACTCAGGATGGTCGCCGAGGCCGTCGCGAGCCGGCTCCCGATCGGCGACCGACACGCGGCCGTCAGGACCGTGACGGTCTCCTCGGGACTGATCATGTTGGCGGGGCTGATCGTGATGATCTTCGGCAACCAGATCATGGCCGCACTCGGCCTGCTCTGAGGAAGGGACTGCCGGCGCGTTAGCGCCCGTCGTCGGTGTCGACGGCCGCGTCGTCGGCACCGACCGCCCCGATCTTCTTTTCGACGGTTTCCTCGACTGTTTCCTCGACCGTTTCTTCCACCGTCTCCTCGACCGTCTCGCCGACGGTTTCCTCGACCGTCTCGCCGACGGTTTCCTCGACAGTCTTCTCCACGTTCTCCTCGACGGCCTCGACGACTCCCTCGACCTCCTTGGTCACCTCACCGACCTTTCGTTCGACGGTCTCTTCGACCTCGGAAGACACCTGGCCGACGGTCTCGTCGACCGTTTCCTCGATCTCTTCGACCCGTGGTCGGCGGTCGACACGGTCGTTTACGGCTTCGAGCCGAGCGATGACCTCGTCGACCTCTTTCCGGAGCGTCTTCTCGACGTTCTCGGTGACCTCCTCGGTGACCTCTTCAGTGACCTCCTCGGTCATCCAGTTGGGATCGAACCGGGCCATCTTCCACGTGACGTGGATCACGTACGAGACGAGCACCCCGAGCCCGAACGCGACCCCGACCGTCGTCCCGATGAAGGCGATCAGCGCGATCGCGATGAAGATCAGGATCCCGTACGCGACGTCGACCACGAAGTCGACCCGTCCGGGTTTCATCGTCGATCCCCGCTCCGCGAGAGTGATAAGTGGACCATGAGAACTACCTGCGGGTATGTAACGGCGACGGTAATACCCCGCGCTTTCGGGATCCGTGAACGATCGGCCGCCGTCGAGGCTACGGGCGCGTCCCCAGCCACGACCCGAACGGACGCCGACGGGACGGCGCCGTCGTCCGATCGGGACGTTCCGCAGCTATCCGTCCGGTGTTTATAAACCGTTAATAGTGGACGCGTTCGGGAACGATCATGGACCGTCGGACGTTCCTCGCGACGACCGGGACGGGTAGTGCCGTGCTGCTTTCGGGGTGTTCGTCCCCGCCTCGCGAGGACGATGCCAGCGAGGGGGAGCACTTCGAGGCGCCAACGGTACGCCACGACCTGACCGTCTGGGAGGAAACGGACACCAGCCGGGACGTGTTCAACGAGTCGCTTCCGCTCGTCGACATCGAGGGGTACAACCACCTCGAGATCTACGAGGACGCCGCCCTCCGACGGGAGCTGTCCGAAGGGACGATGGGGTCGTTCGACGAGACCGTCCGCGTCTTCGCTGCGGGGAAGATCAACCTGGTTCCGGGGATCGACACCCTCCCGTTCGGCCTTGGAAGCGGAACGGTTCTGGACGCGATCGAATCGGAGGCGCGGGAAGAGTTCGTTCGAGAGATGGAGTCGCATGGGCTCCGGAGCGTCACGGTGACCCGGACGGGCACGGACGAGATGTCCCGTGGACAAGAGTTCCGGGTCACGGAGTTCCGGTCCGAGTTCAGATACGACGGCATGCGGTTCCCGGTCGAGGGGATGAACGATATCCACGTAGCCGGGGGGCAGCTCCCCGTCGCCGGGACCCTCGCCGTTTGGCACGACGGAACCGACGCGCTCGTTGCGGGCGGCGCGTATCCGGACGAGCGGTTCGAGGAATCGATCCGAAACGAGCTGACCGACCTGATCTCGGTCACGGTCGACGTCGATCTCGGGTTCGATCCACGACGGTTCGAGGCGGAACTGGAAACGCTGATCGAGTCGGTACGGTAGCCTCGATCCTGGATCGTCGAACTGCCGGTCGTGACTGCGGACCGGATCCGCTACTCGACGAGGTTCTCTGGAAGACGGTGGGTTATCCGGAAGACGGTGATTTATAACGTCTCGTGCCTTGTTACCAAAGGTAATGCTCGAATTGTATCAGTTCGAAAGCTGTCCACACTGTAAAAAGGTACGCGAGAAGCTCTCGGAGCTCGGTGTTTCGTACGTGAACCACAACCCGCGTCTAGGGAAGGCACACGATCGGGAAGTCGTCAACCAGCAAACGCACGAGGAACTGACGGAACTGGGCGGGAAGGATCAGGTCCCGTACCTCGTCGATACGCAACGTCGGACGACGCTCTACGAGAGCGACGACATCGTCGAGCATCTCGAGACGCACTACGCGTAGCGAGCCGCTCAACCGATCGTCTTTCGGGCCGAAAGAGCCGTTCCGTACCGGCTCCGGCCCCTCGTTCCACTCCGCTTTTTAAGAGTGTCTTTCGAGACCGTAGACCCCTGTCTCACGTCTTCTAACTGACGAAAACGCTAATTCCGGAGTACACCCGAAATTAACGGTTAATTTCAGTCCGCTCTCCCCGATTTGAACGGGGGGCAAGCCGATCTACAGTCGGCTGCTCTACCAAGCTGAGCTAAGAGCGGGCACTTATTCGTAGTCGTCGGATCCGACTTAAGGGTTCTCTTTCGAGAGCGGTTCGATCCGGTGTCACACGGCCGGAATCGTGAGAGGCGGGGTCGTCGCCGTCCCCGTTCCGGAGACGTCTCCGGGACGCGATGCGCCGGGTATTTAAGTCGATCGCGGGGCGAACGGGCGTATGAGCGACGGCGACGAGAGACAGGCCACCTTCGCGGCCGACGGGAGCCTCGAGACGGATACCCCGCCGGACGCGACCGGCGAGAACGACTTCGGCGAGCCGAAGGAGCCGAACGAAACCGACGGCGGATACAGCCGGTACGACGTGTCGAGCCTGCTGCAGAAGGCGGTTCGGCGCTCCGACGAGGAGGTCGCCGCGTGGGCGGCGTGGGAGCTCGCCCGGTCGGGGTACGCGTGGAACCTCTGGGACCGGCTCCAGCTGTACGTCGTCGAGGACCTCCGCGCGGGCGACGACGTCGCGCTCCTGATCGACCGCTACGAGACGCTGGCGACAGAGCGCTGGGAGCCCGCCGAGTGGCGCGGTCGGTTGTGTGCGATCCACGCCGCGCTCGCGGCGGCCCGCGCGCGCTCCACCCGGGAGGCGTCGAACGCGGACGAGTACTTCCGGCGAGTCGCCGACCGCCGCGCCGCGGCCGCCGACCGCGGCGAGGAGCCGGCCCACGACTTCCCGGTCGGCGACCTCGAACCCGGCGGCCGGTTCGACGCCGCCCTCGACGGCCACACCGGCTCGGGGTCGCGGCTCGGGCGCGGGACCCGGTTCTTCAAGACCCACGGCGCGCGGGTCGGTCCCGAGGGCGAAGACGAGCAGAGCGCACGCTGGCAGCGGCTCGCCATGCTGCTCGACGACGAGATCGACTACGGGGCGGCGGAGCTCGATCGCGCCGTCGAACCCGTCGACCCGGCGCAGCCCTGGACCGACATCGACGACGTGGACGATCCGGACGACGACGGCAGGGAACCGCGCTCTGAGGACACCGACTGAGGCGACCGCGACTCAGGTCCGGTCCCGTCCCCGTTCTTGGTCCCGTCCCCGTTCCTGTTTCCGCGTGATCTTCCCCGGTCGCGTTCGACTGCCGTGTCCACCAGCGCGCGGCTCGGCGTGCCCGGCGGCGCTTCCGATCCCGGTCGCCGTCGCAAGCAGCGCCAGGACCGCGGCTATCGCGATCGCGACGCCGAACCCGGGTGCGTCGTCGCTCGTCGCCGGCTCGATCTCCGTGGGCGTCCCCGTCGGCGAGGGTGTCGGTGACGGAGTCGGCGGAGCCGCGACCACCGCCGCGGCGACGGCGGCCTCCGCGTCGACGACGCCGTGTCCGTGGCGGTCGTCGGGCTCGGTCGCGTCCCCCGGATGGACGGCCGTGTCGACGATCGACGCGTGGACCGCGTCCGCTTCGACCCGCCCGTCCGTCGCCGACACCGCCAGGGCCGCGATCCCGCTCACGTGGGGGGCCGCCATGCTCGTCCCCTGTAGGACGACGTAGCCGTCGGTCGTCCCGGCCTCCGCGCTTCGGACGTCGACGCCCGGCGCGCTCACGTCGGGAACGACGTAGTGGTCGGGCCACTCGGCGGGCGGCTCGCGGAACGCGGCGGTCTTGTTGATCGGCTCCCCGCTGGAAAACGCCGGCACCGTGCGGTCGTTCCGCACCGCGCCGACCGCGAGCGAGTCGTACACGTTCGCGGGCGACGACGAGGTGCCGTGTCCCTCGTTGCCGGCGGCAGCGACGACGACCGTGTCCGCCGCGCGGGCGTTGCGAACCGGGGCGATGAACCCGCCGAACGTTCCGGTCGCGCCGAGGCTCATCTGGAGGACGTCGACGTCCTCGTCGGCGGTCGCGCGCTGCATCGCCGCCAGCGTGCTCGCGAACGTCGCGGTGCCGTCCTCGCCGAAGGCGTCGATCGCGTACAGCGCGGCGTCGGGCGCGACCCCGATGTGTGACCCGGACGCGTCCCCGCCGGCGACCGTTCCCGCGACGTGCGTGCCGTGGCCGTCCGGGTCCGCGGCGTCGGCGACGTCGTCGCTGACGAGCGTTCCGTTCTCGTCGAACGACGCCCACGCGTCGATCGTGACGTCCCGGTGTGTCGGGTCGACTCCGGTGTCGATGACGGCGACGGTCGCGCCCGCGCCGCGCGTGTCGAACCGGTCCCACGCGTCGGCCACGCCGATCAGCTCCAGCCCGGGCGTGTGGTTACCGGTTCCCGCAGGTTCGATCGGGCCGTCCTCGGAGGACCGGCGATCGGAGGTCGGTCGGGGCCGGTCGACCGTGTCGACGACGACGTTCCCGTGGACCCGCGTGACGTTCGCGACCGCGATCAGTTCGTCGGCGTCGACCGCGTCGGCGTCGACGCGCACGAGGACCGCGTTCGCCAGCCAGAACTCGCGTTCGATCGTCACCGCGGGGTGGCCGTCGGCGAACGCCTCGAACGCGGTCCGTTCCGCCGCGGCGTGGTCCCGGAGCTCGTCGACGACCTCGTCTCCCTCGGCGTCGGCATCGTCGACGGCGAGCGGCGGGAACCGAACGACCACCTCCGTGGTCCCCGTTCCGTTCTCAAGGGGATCCGCGCCCGGCGGCTCGCGAGTCGTCTCGGCGACGCCGGTCGTGTCGGCTGAGTCGGTTAAGCCGGCTGAACCGGTCGAGCCGGCCGTCGAGTCCATTTCGACCGCGCCGACCGCGCTGGGTGCATCGACCGCGCCGGGTGCATCGACCGCGCCGACCGCACCGACCGCACCGACCGCACCGACCGCGCCCGGAAGGATCCCCCCCAAGAGGAGGAATAGCCCGACCCCGATGACGAGCCGCCGGAGTCCCGCCTCCCCGTTCATTACCGAGCGATCGGACGCGGCAGGCAAATAGGTTCTGTTGACGGGGACGGTTCGGTTGACGGGAACGGATCACGTCTCCTCGGTCGACCGACAGGACACCCCTCTCACGCGCCCCACTCTCGGTCGCGTGCCCGCGTTTCGGCGGCCGAATGGGCGGTCCCGGACCGGGGAGTCTCGTCGCCTCTCGGGTCGCGACCGTCGATTCCGGCCTCGCGTTCGCGGACGGCCGCGAGCCGCTGGGCCGCGTCGGCGACGGAGTCGAGCACCGCGAGCGAACGATACACGAGGTACGCCCCCGCGAGCAGCACGAGCGACCAGAGGCCGAGGACGACCTGCCCGACGACGACGAGCGAGTAGCCGAACGCGAGCAGGCTGAACGCGACGAGCGACGCGCCGAGTCGCGTCCGGAGCGCGTCGCCGGGCGAGAGGGGATCGTGGACCATGCGCGTGGCTATCCGGGCGATCGCTTAAAAACATGGGGACGGGGCCGATTCAGTCGTCGGCCGGGGCGGCGGAGTCGCCGGCGGAGACGCCGGTTCCGGGGCCGATGTCGATACCGAGCGCATCGAGCTTCTCGTCCGGGACGACGCCGTCGACCCAGCCGCGGTGGTCGTAGTACTCCGCTTTCATCCGGTCGAGCTCGGCGAGCTCGCCCTCGCTGGCTCCCTGTCCGGGCATCGCGTCGGGATGTCCCTCGACGAAGCGGCCGGGCAGGCTGTCGTCCTCGCCGTCGAAGCCGACGAGGTTGTTGTAGTAGCGCTCGAGGTTGTAGATCCGCTCGCCGGCCTCGAACAGCTCGTCCTCCGTCACGTCGCGGCCGGTCATGCCGTTGTACTGGAGGACGTACTCCTCGATCCCTTCCGCGAAGGCGTTGAACTTGCAGATGTCGAAGGAGTCCGAGATCGCGTGCAGGTCCTGGAAGGTGGCGGTCAGCTCGCCCTTGCCCTCCCACTCGTACGGGTCGACCTTCTCCGGGATCCCGAGGATCTCGGCGGCGGGCGTGTAGCCGCGTAGGTGACACGCGCCCCGGTTCGAGGTCGCGAACGCGATCCCCATCCCCTTCATGCAGCGCGGGTCGTAGGCGGCGATCGTCTGGCCCTTGACCGAGAGCTTGTTGTCGTGGGCGTCCTTCCGGTCGCCGATACGGTCCGCACCCTCCGCGAGGAGGTCCGCGAGCTCGCCGTCCCGGTGTGCGATGTCGACGATGAGGTCGATCATCGTCTCGGAGTCGCCCCAGTCGAGGCCGGCGTCGAGTTTCCCCTCCTCGGTCATCTCCATCGCCATCGCCATCATGTTGCCGACCTCGATCGTGTCGACGCCCATGTCGTTACAGCGCTCGAGCATGAGCGCGATCTCGTCGCGGTCGGTGTGCCCGGAGTTGGGGCCGAGCGCCCAGGCGGACTCGTACTCGTACGACTCCACGCGGACGTTCATGTCCTGGCCCTTGTGGTGCATTTGGACCTCGACCTCCTTCTTGCAGGCGACCGGACAGGAGTGGCAGGTCGGCTCGTCGACGAGGATGTTCTCGCGGACGTTCTCCCCGGAGACGCGCTCGGCGTCGACGTCGATACCCTCGGTCCCGTTGTACGCTTCCGTCGAGGTGTACTTCCCGTTCTTCGTCGGGAGCCCGTCCATCTCGTTGGTCGCGTTCATCAGGACGTTCGTCCCGTACATCGAGAGCCCGCCCTCGTTGGGGGCGGTGACGTCGGACTCGCGGATGAGCTCCATCGCCTGCTGGTAGCCCTCCTGGAACAGCTCGGGCTTCGCGGGTTTGGGCATCCGGGTGCCCGCCTCGACGACGACCGCCTTCACGTTCTTCGACCCCATCACGCAGCCGGTGCCGCCGCGGCCGGACGCGCGGTCGTCCTCGTTCATCACGCAGGCGTACCTGACGCCGTTCTCGCCGCCCGGCCCGATCGCCATCACGGAGAGGTTTCGGCCGACGGTGGCGTCGACCTCCTCGTCGATCGTGTCGATCGTCTCGTGGACGCCCATCCCCCAGAGGTGGGAGGCGTCACGGACCTCGACGTCGCCGTCCTTCACGTGGAGGTACACCGGGTCGTCGCTCGCGCCGTCGAGGACGACGCCGTCGAGACCGGCCCACTTCAGCCGGGCCCCCGACCAGCCGCCGTGATGGGAGTCGGTTACGGTCCCGGTCAGCGGCGACTTCGTCACGAGCGCGATCCGACCGCTCATCACGGTCTGCGTGCCGGTGAGCGGCCCCGTCATGAACGCCAGTCGGTTCTCCGGTCCCATCGGGTCGACGTCCGGCCCGGCGTCGAAGACGTACTTGACGCCCAACCCGCGCGCCCCGATGTACTTCTCCGCGTCCTCGTCGTCGATCCCCTGATACGTTACCTCACCCTCCGTGAGGTCGACCTGTGCCACCCGGTCCCTGAATCCACCTAACTCAGTCATGTAATGTACGTTCCTTATATTCGAACCGGAGCCGGTTAGCTGTTCACGTCGCAACGAAACCGATAGCAGTTACGCCCCGACGGACCGGATCGACCACCCGCATCGTCCCAGCCGACCCGACCATTCCACCTTCCCGACCATTCCACCTTCCCGGCCGACCCGACCACCTAACACGAGTCCCTCCGAACGGGACGTCGTGACGTCGACCGACCCCGGAACCCCCGACCGACGCGGCCGAGGGGACATCCGCCGATCAGTTCGGTCCTGGTCGTTCCGGTGGGGGCCGACCGTCGCGTTCGCGGCCCTCCTCGTCCTCGCCTCCGTCGTCCCGATCCCGGGCGGCACGGCGGCGGGCGCGGGCGGGGCACTCCCCTTCGGGGTGGGTCTCACGGACCCGTTCCACGTCGTCGGCTACGCCGTCCTCGCGGCGCTCGCGACCCGCGGAACGGGACGCACGCGCCGCGGCCTCATCGTCGCCGCGGCGCTGTCGACCGGGATCGGGTTCGGGGTCGAGGTCCTCCAGTCGACGATCCCGTGGCGGACGTTCGCGTGGCGTGACGTCGCCGTCAACGCCGGAGGTGCGGCTCTCGGCGTCCTCGCGGTCGCGGCTCGAACCGCGGGCGACGCCGTCGGCGACGAGCGAGCGGGAAACCGCCCGTGACCGTCGACGCGTCTCTCTCCGATGGCGACGCGTCTCTCCCCGATGGCGACGCGTCTCTCCCCGATGGCGACACGGCTTTACGCGCGCGGGGGTTTCTCCCGACAATGAGCAAGCCGAGCCCCGACGCATACGAGCAGGGGCGCGGGATGGACGCGCACAACGCGGTCATGCGCGACATCCGCGCGGAGCGGACCGAGACGTACGACCCGACCGAGCCCACCCGCGTCTGGATCGACGAGGACAACACGCCCGACGGCGTCGTGAACTCCCTCACGATCATCCTGAACACCGGGGGCTGTCGCTGGGCGCGCGCCGGCGGCTGCACGATGTGTGGCTACGTCGCCGAGTCGGTGGCGGGCGGGAGCGTGAGCCACGAGGCCCTCATGAACCAGATCGAGGTGTGTCTCGCCCACGAACGCGAGAACGCCGACGACCCCGCCGAGCTGATCAAGATCTACACCTCCGGGTCGTTCCTCGACGAGCGCGAAGTGCCCGCCGAGACCCGCCGGGCCATCGCCGACACGTTCGCGGACCGCGAGCGGATCGTCGTCGAGTCGCTGCCGGACTTCGTGAGCGAGGAGAAGATCGGCGACTTCGCCGACCACGGCATCGCGACCGACGTCGCAGTCGGGTTAGAGACCGCGACCGACCGCGTCCGCCACGACTGCGTGAACAAGTACTTCGACTTCTCGGACTTCGAGGACGCCTGCGCGGAGGCGGCCGCGGCCGACGACGCCTTCGACGCCGACGTGGGCGTGAAAGCGTACCTCCTGATGAAGCCGCCGTTCCTCGCGGAGCCCGACGCCGTCGCCGATATGACCGACTCGATCCGGCGCTGTGCGGCGGTCGACGGCTGCCACACCGTCTCGATGAACCCGACCAACGTCCAACGCTACACCATGGTCGACGAGCTGTTCTTCGCCGGCGGCTACCGCCCGCCGTGGCTCTGGTCGGTCGCGCACGTCCTCGCGGAGACCGCCGACGTCGACGCCATCGTCGTCTCCGACCCGGTCGGCCACGGCTCCGATCGCGGCGCACACAACTGCGGCGACTGTGACGACCGCGTCCAGACCGCGATCAAGGACTTCGACCTCCGGCAGGACCCGTCCGTCTTCGGACAGGTGTCGTGTGACTGTGAAGCGACGTGGGAGCTCGTCATGGCCGAGGAGACGAGCTACAACATGCCGCTGGCCCGGTAGGCTTCGCGCATCTACGAGGGGTTCGTCCGAAATTCGTCCGCAGTCACGCTTGAAGCCGTTCCGTCGCCGCGCACGCCCCCTTGACAGGCGACACGAGCGGCGGAACCGGGCAGGTCACCGTCATTCGACTGATCCGATTCGAGTAACTGATCGTGGCTCATAGTTCAATCTCGTCGAAAACGTCACGGCGGTGTTCCATTCGGTTCCGCTCGTCGCTGAAATCGTAGTGGAGCTTCAGCGTCTCCGGGGTCGCATCGACCCGTTCCGCGACCGCACGGATCGGTGCCCCTTCGTCACGCATGTGAGTGACCGCACCCGTCCGGATCCGGTGCGGGCTTCGTGCCGACGGACACTGTGACGGTAGTGAACCGTCGCGTTCCCACCGCAACCGGGCGGCGTCACGGACGTGGGCTCGTGGGTCGTGGGCCGGGTCGTACCGGGTCACGAACTCACCCACCGCGACGTGATCGAGCTACTCTCGACGAAGCAGGCGGCACCGTAGGCCGACGACCGCCTCGACGCCGACCGGGCGGACGCGGGACGAGTATCTAATACGATCCACTGCCAAGTGTGACCATGGAACGTGTCGTGACGGTGGTCCCGGAGGCCGGTCTCCACGCGCGACCGGCGTCGAAGGTAGTGCAGGCCGTGAACCGGTTCGACGCCGACGTGTCGATCGGACGGGCTGAGGACGACGAACTGGTCCGCGCCGACAGCATGCTCTCTGTGAGCGGGTTGAACGTCGCACACGGGGAGTCGGTCCGCATCGTCGCGGAAGGGCCCGACGCGGCGGACGCGCTGGACGCGGTCTGTGATCTGCTCACGACGGAAATCGACGGTGAGGCGGAGTGAGAGTCCTCACTGGAGTCGGGAGTACGCCGCTTTCGGGCGTCGGAACGGCCCGCTGGTACCGGCCCGAAGCGGGGCTAACTCTCGCCGATCGCCCCGACTCCTCGACGGTCGATGGCGACGCCGAACTGGCGCGATTCGAAGCCGCGCGCGCTACGGCCCGTGAGGCGATCCGCCGGGCCGGGGCGCGGGCGGCCGATCGCGTCGGCGAGGACGAGGCGGCCGTCTTCGAGGCTCACGAGGAGTTCCTCGACGACCCGATGCTCGTCGAGGACATCGAGACGGCCGTCCACGACGGAACCCTGGCCGAACATGCCGTTCACGACCGGTTCGCGGAGGCGATCGCTCAGTTCGAGGTGATGGACGGACGGATGGCCGAGCGGGCCGACGATCTGCGCGACGTGCGCGATCGACTGCTCCGGGCGCTCCTCGATACCGGAACGGGAGCGGTCGAGCTCGGAACGCTCCCCGCCGGGACCGTCCTGTTAGCAGAGCGGCTCACGCCGAGCGACACGGCCGAGCTCGATCCGGACGCGGTCGTCGGGATCGCGACCGTCGCCGGCGGACGAACCTCTCACGCGGCGATCATCGCGCGCTCGCTATCGATACCGGCGGTCGTCGGCGTCGGGAGCGACCTCGAAGCACTCCCTGACGGCGCCGACGTGCTCGTTGACGGCGAGGCCGGGACCGTCGTCGTCGATCCCGACGAAGAACGCCGGGCTGCCGCCAGTAGAAACGCGTCGCCGGCCGTCTCGGAGCGCGTTTCGACCGTCGACGGACGGGCGATCGAGGTCGCCGCCAACGTCGGGAGCGAGGCGGAACTCGACGCGGCGACGGACCGCGGCGCCGACGGGATCGGTCTCTTTCGGACCGAGTTTCTCTTCCTCGATCGCGAGGCACCTCCAAGCGAGGAAGAGCAGTACGAGGCGGTGAAAGCGGCGTTGTCGACGTTTCCGAGCGATCGCGTCGTCGTCCGCACACTCGACGTCGGCGGCGACAAGGACGTTCCGTACTTGGACCTCCCGCAGGAGTCGAACCCCTTCCTCGGGAGCCGAGGAATCCGGCTGTCCCTCGGTGAGCACGCGGATCTGTTCGAGACACAACTTCGCGCGCTGTTGCGTGCGGGAGCCCACGAACACGGCGACAACCTCGCGGTCATGTTCCCGATGATCTCCAGAATAGAGGAGGTCACGGCGGCGTCGGCGGCCGTCGACTCCGTGGCCGCCGACCTCGAAGCGGCGGGGACCGACTACGCGATCCCCGAACTGGGGGCGATGATCGAGACGCCGGCGGCGGCGTTTCTCGCCGATTCGCTCGCCGAGCGGCTCGACTTCCTCAGCGTCGGCACGAACGATCTCACCCAGTACGTGATGGCGGCCGATCGCGAGAACGACGCGGTCGCCGCGCACCACGACCCGCTCCATCCGGCGGTGTTGCGCGCGATCGACCGTACCACGTCGGCGGTCCAAGACGCCGACGCGTGGGTCGGTATGTGCGGCGAGATGGCCGGAGATCCGGCTCTCACGCCGCTGCTCGTCGGGCTCGGACTCGACGAACTCAGCATGAGTGCGGTCACCGTTCCGGCGGTGAAACAAGCGATACGGTCGACCGACTCGGCCGCGGCACGCGAACTCGCCGCGGCGGTGGTTACCTGCGAGACGCGCGACGAGGTGACGGGCGTGCTCGACCTCGACTGAACCCCGTTCGAGGGCGGTGGTCGGCACCGACTGCGACTGGATTCGGGTCTCGCGAGCTACAGCTTCTCTATCTCGCGGGCCGCTTCGGCCTCCTCGCGGACGGAATCCAGCGTGGCGGACGGATCGGTGGCGGCGACGGCCGCGTTGACCGCACCCTCGAGCACCGGCGCGTCGGCGATGACCGCCTCCGCGTTGCTCATCTCGATCGCGACGTCGGCGTTCATCACGGCGCTGCCGAGGTCGACGAGTACCACGGCTCCGTCGGCGTCGGCGGCGGCGACGATCGCGTTCTCGATCGCGTCGGGAACGGTGCCGATCCCACCGTCTCCGTCGCCGCCGACCGGTTCGATTACCGTGTCACCAGCCATCTCTGCGGCGATCTCGGCGATTCCCTCGGCGGCCCGCTCGCTGTGTGAAACCACGACGAGCCCGACCATCAGTCCTCCTCCGGTTCGGGCGTCGTCCCTTCGTCTGTCCCCGCTTCGTCCGGGATCGTCGGCGAGGTCGCGTCGACGTCCGGCACCTCGCTGTCGAGCTGGTCAGCGGCGACTGCGAGCAGCTCCTCTAGAATGAACAGCGTGCTCGTCGCGCCGGGGTCTTGATGGCCCACGGAGCGCCAGCCGAGGTAGGAAGCGCGCCCCTTTCGCGCGCGGATCGGGACGGTGAACGCGACGCCGCGCTCGGCCGCGTCGACGGCCTTCGCGAGGGCCTCCAGCGCCGGACGGCTGTCCGTCTCGATCGACTTCTTGAAGGTGTGGACAGCCGGGGTGAGCGCGTCGACCATCGTCTGATCGCCGACGCGTGCGTCGCCGCGGTCCTTGACCTTTTCCAGGTACGTCTCGGCGAAGGCGACGGCGCTCTCCGCAGTGACTCCGTCGTCGAGTTCGACGCTTGCGAACACGAGCGAGCCGCCGAAGAGGGGGCCGGACGCCCCACCGACCTTGGACATGAGCGTCTTTCCGACCGTCTTCGCGACGGTCTGTGCGTCGGGATCGTCGAGGTCGCGGGCGGCGTCGGCCGCCGCCGCCCAGCCGCGAGCCATGTTGCCGCCGTGGTCGGCGTCGCCGATGGCGGAGTCGAGCTGGGTCAGGTAGTCCCGCTCGCGCTCGATACGGTTTGCGACCGCCTCGACCGCCGCGACGGCGGCCCGGCCGTCATCGGTCATCGGACGGTCAGCGCCGGCGTGTCCGCGGGCGCGCCGAGCAGCTCTTTCAGCTCGTCGTCGACGACGCAGACGGTTATCGACGCGCCTGCCATGTCGAGGGAGGTCATGTAGTCGCCGACCCACGCGTCCCACGTCTCGATGTCGCGCTCTCCGAGGAGTTCTTGCAGCCGGCGGTTGACGACGAACAGCTCCATCTGCGGGGTGCCCCCCATCCCGTTGACGATGGTGAGCACCTCCTGTCCCGAATCGACGTCGAGGTCGTCGAGGACGGTCTCGGTCAGCTCGTCGGTCACGTCGTCGGCGGGCATGGTCTCGGTGCGTTCGGTCCCTGGTTCACCGTGGATCCCGATGCCAAGCTCGATCTCGTCCGCACCGAGGTCGAAGGTGGGTTCACCCTTCTCGGGGGTGACACACGAGGTGAGCGCCATCCCCATCGTGCCGACGTTGTCGATGACGTTCTGGGCCACACGTTTGACCTCCGAGAGTTCAGCCCCTTCGGCAGCCTTCGCGCCGGCGGCCTTATGCACGAGGATGGTGCCACAGACGCCCCGCCGGCCGGAGGTGTACAGCGAATCCTCGACGGCCACGTCGTCGTCGACGACGACGCTGTCGATTTCGACGTCTTCCATCTCGGCGAGTTCGATGGCGGTCTCGAAGTTCATCACGTCGCCTTCGTAGTTCTTGATGATCGCGAGGACGCCGTCGCCCGCGTCGCAGGCGTCGATCAACGCCCCGAACTCGTCTGCCGTCGGCGAGGAGAAGACGCCGCCCGCGGCCGCCCCGTCGAGCATCCCGTCGCCGACGAAGCCCGCGTGAGTCGGTTCATGACCGCTGCCACCGCCCGTGACCAGCGCGACCTTTCCCTCAACGGGCCCGTCGTCGCGAACGAGTACCTGTGTCTCAGGGAGACGACGGAGTCGCTCGGGGTAGGCTGCGGTCATCCCGTCGAGCATCTCGTCGACGACGTCGTCCGGGTCGTTGATCAGCTTTTTCATAATCAATGACTATGACAGTCCGTGATACATTAAACATAGTGGCGCTGCGGGCGTCGAGCGCGTTCCGCACGTCCTCGCGCACCTCCTGCAGCGCCTCGACGACCTGCTCGGCGACGTAGTGCGACCGGAGTGGGACGGAGCCGTGCTCGCTGCACATCATCCCCTCGATCCGTCGGATCCCACGGCGCACGCTATCGGGATACGTCATTCGCGCCACTCCGCAGCGCGGGGACCGTGACGACCGGGATTTTCGGTCGGGTCCGGCCGATCCACGTCGAGTTCGGCGGCGCTCCCCTTCCAGATCCGCATGTGGGAGTCGCAGTCCGAGCATCGGTGAACGCGAGCGTCGTCGTCACCGTGGCCCCGTCGGTAGTCGCTCGAAAACCGCGTTTCACAGTTGAGACACGTGGACGGATACGTTTCTCACGGAGTCTCAACACGTGGCGTCACCCCCGTTGGAGCGGATGACTCCGCTAACGATCCGGAGTTGCCGTCCGCTTGCGAATAGCTGGGGATCTCGGATCGAAACAAACGTTTAGTGATGGGACCGCTGAGAGTCGAACTCAGGTCCTACGGACCCCATCCGCAGAGGATACCACTACCCCACGGTCCCGTGCTGCACTCGGACAGATGGGAGTCCGGTAATTAAGGACTTCGTTTCGCTGACGCCACGGATCGACGGGGGCGGCGTGTCCCGGTTTCGTCGTCCCGGCATCAGTCGCCCGCCGCGTCGCGCGGGACCACGAGGTCCCCGTCGTCCCGCACCGCGAGGCTCGCGATCGGGTCGCCCTCGTAGACGGCGAGTCCCTCCGTCCGCGCGATCACGTAGCCGTCGTGGTCGACGGTGACCTCGTCACGGCGCTCCCCCGTCGCCGAGACGACCGTCGCGAGGGTGTCGCCCGCGACGAACGGCTCGCCCGCCGAGACGTGATGGCGGACGAGCCCGGCGGTCTCCGCGGTCGGACCGCGGTATCGTCGAACCGGATGGTCGACGGGGGCGGGGTCGAGACGGTCGCTCGCGTCACTGACCGACGAAGGGACGTCGGTGGCGTCGAGGAGTCCGAGCGCCACCGCGACCGAGACCGTGCCGGCGACCGCGGCCGCCGCGATCCGGTCGTCGACCACGCTGTGTGCGCCGAGCTCCGCGGTGAACGCGGGGATTCCCGCCTCGTTGAGGACCGCTCCCGCGGCCGACCGCTGGAGGTTCTCCTCGACGTACTCGGCCGCCGGGTACTCGGTGAGCGTCGGGAACCCGAACGCGTCGACGATCGCCGCGAGGTCGTCCGCGAGCGCCGTCGCCTCGGCCTCGGTCCGCCGATCCCCGTACAGGACGCGGTCGCGGATCGCGAAGGGCTCGCTGTCGACCCCCGCGGTGTGACAGTCGATCAGAGCGTCGGCCGCGACGCCTTCGCCCTCTCCCTCGCCGACGATCGCCCGATACAGGCGGGCGTCGATCCGCTCCTGGAGCTTCGGCGGCCGGGCCGACTCCGCGTCGGCGTCCGGGAAGTGGCGGTTGGGGTCGGCGTCGTCGTAGTAGGTGTGCCGGGCGTTCCGCCGGAGGCCCGCGGGCGACACCACCGGGACGGCGACGACCGTGCCCGCGAGGTCGGATCGCATCGATCCGAACGCATCGGCTGCGTCCAGAACCGCTGCGACCCCCGTCGCCTCGTCGCCGTGGACGCCGCCGGTCAGCCACAGCGTCGGCCCCTCAGCCGCGCCGTTCACGATGACGACCGGGAGCCGCTCGGGGGTGCCCGTCGGGAGGTCCGCGACGTCGAACCAGCCGCGGGCGACCTCGCCCGGGGCGGCGCTCGCGCTGCCGAGTTCCGTCTCCATGCCCTGGCTGTTTTCGGGGCTACTTATAAAAGGACGCGTTCGAGCGACACGACGGTCCCGGCCTCCGCGTCGGGGTCGCCGACGAGCCGCCCGAGACACACCGCGGAGCCGTCCGGGGTGTGACACGCGACGAGGGGCGCGTCCTTGCCGTTGCGGCCGGTCGTGGTGTCGGAGTCGGACGGACGGACGTCGCTGTCGATCACGCCCGGCGCGTAGACGGGAGCCCCGGTGGCGACGCTGCGGGCGGCGGAGGGAGCGATCGTCACCGACGGGAGATGGACGAGCGCGTCCTCCGCGGGCCGAACGACCTCCCGGAGGAAGCCGTCGTCGCCCTCCTCGGCCCAGACGAGCGCGTCGGTGAGGTCCTGTAGCGTGTGCAGGTCGCCGTCGTCGAACGGGTCGGTCGCGGTCCGCCGGAGGTGGCCCATGTGTGCGCCGATCCCCGCGGCGAGCCCGACGTCGTGACAGAGCTTGCGGACGTACGTGCCCGACTCACACCGGATCCGGAGCAGCGCCTGTCGCCCCTCGACCTCGAGGAGATCGAGGTCGTGGATCGTCCGCGTCCGGAGGCGACGGCTCACGGCGCTCTTCCGGGGAGGTTTCTGGTAGATCTCCCCCTCGAACCCGGCGACGACGGCCGCGAGGTCCGCGGGCGCGTCCGCGTGGAGTTCGAGCACGGAGACGTACTCCTTCGTCCCCTCGAGGAACACCTGTGCCGCGCGGGTCGCGGAGCCCGTCAACGTGGGGAGACAGCCGGTCACCTTCGGGTCGAGGGTGCCCGCGTGGGCGACGCCGGCGATCCGGTCGCCGTCCGGGTCGATCGTCGCCAGCGTCCCGTTGATCGCGTCCCGGACCCACGCCGAGAGCTGGTGGGAGGACGGCCCGGCGGGTTTGTCGACGTTGACGACGCCGAACCGGAGGAGTTCCGGTACCGACCGCTCGTCCGGCGGCGCGCGAAGGGGGTCGACGGGGTCGGCAGCTCCAGCGGCGTCGGCAGCCTCGACAGCCTCGACGGCGTCAGCAGCCTCGGCAGCCCCGACGGTGTCGGCGGTTCCGTCGGCGTCGCGGCCGTCACCGGTTTCGTCAGTCATTCGGATACGTGAGCGACGCGCCGACCGCTTAAAAGTCGTGTGTGACTCCGACGACGGCGGCTTTCCCCTCGTCGTCGGCCGGGTCGTACGCTTCCACGGTCGCCACGAGCGCGTCGAGGAACCGTTCGGGACCCCAGCGGGCGGTGTTGTACGCGGCGTCGTAGATGGAGAGATCGCCGATGTCGATGTCGTAGTACTCCAGGTAGCGTTTGTGCTCGGACGCCTCGCGTCGCTCGGTTTCCGCGCGTGCACGGTCGACCGGCTTCCCCTCGCGCTCGGCGATCCGTTCGGCGCGGACGTCGACGGGCGCGTCGAACCAGAGCCGGAGGTCAGCGTGGTCGGCCGCGAGCCAGCCGGCGAGGCGGGACTCCAACACGAGGTCGTCGCGGGTCGTCGCGATCTCGTGGAGCCGGCGGTCGAGGTCGCGGTCGACGTCGGCGTCGTCCTCGGCGTACTCGTTGAACTCGACGGGCGTCATGTCGCGCTCGGCGGCCATCTCACGGAAGATGTCGCCCCCCGAGACGTGGTCGAGCCCGAGCGCCTCCGCGAGGCCCGCGGCGTTCGTGCTCTTCCCGCTGCCCGGCGGGCCGGAGACGGTGATCAACATATCGGTACTGCGTCGCTGCCGGTGAAAACGGTTGCCGTTCGTGAGGGCCGTGTGACCCGTTCGCGGGGTCGACGCGGCCCGTGTCGGTTACGAGGTCGAAGCGGTCGCGCCGCTCGTGTCGCTACCGGTCGGCCGTCGCGGCGCTCATCGCCCAGACGGCGATGAGCCCGAGCAGGACCGCGGGGATCAGCGGGAGCACCAGGTACGTCCCGAAGAACGTGAGCCCGAACGACCCGGCGGCGTACGGGTACACGTAGATGATCCCCGGGATCACCAACACGCACGTGAACAGCGCGGCGGTCAGCGCCCACCCCTTCCGGCCGAAGCCGTCCGCCTCGAGCTCGTCGGCACCGTCGCCCGCGGATCGGGGCGTCTCTCCCTCCCGTGGGTCGGTGTCGTCGGTTCCGTCCGGGGTGTGGACGTATCCGCCGTCGGCGTCTGGTTCAGCGCTCACTGTCTGGGATCACGACTACCTTACCAAAGCCCTCACGGTTCTCGAGCAGCTCGTGGGCGCGCGCCGCCTCGCTCATGGGGAGCGTCTCCCGGATCCGCGGCTCGAAGGTGCCATCCCAGACGAGTTCGAGGACGTCGTCGACCTCGCCGGGGGTCGCCATCGTGGAGCCGAGCACGGACAGCTGGTTCCAGAAGATGCGGTTGAGTCCGGCCCCGGGGTTCGGCCCGGTGGTCGCGCCACAGGTGACGAGCCGGCCGCCCTTCGCCAACGCCTGTAACGAGTCGGGATACGTGGCGGCCCCGACGTGATCGACGACGACGTCGACGCCGCGGCGACCGGTCAGCGACGCCACCTCCGCGGCGAAGTCGTCGGCCTCGTAGTCGATGACGTGGTCCGCCCCGCACGCCGCCGCGTGCGAGAGCTTCTCCTCGGTCGAGGCGGTCGCGAACACCTCACAGCCGGCGTGGTCCGCGATCTGGACCGCGGCGTGGCCGACCCCGCCCGACGCGCCGAGGACGAGCACGCGCTCGCCAGCCTCGATGTCCGCGCGCGTGTGAAGCATGCGCCACGCGGTCTGGAAGACGAGCGAGACGGAGCCGGCGACCTCCCACTCGACCCCCGCGGGGACGGGAACGAGGTTGTCGGCCGGGACCGCCGCCAGCTCCGAGTGGACGCCGGGCAGGTGCTCGCCGATGATGCGGAAGGAGACGCACAGCGACTCCTCGCCGTCGCGACAGAACTCACACGTCCCGCAGGAGACGCCGGCGCTGACGGCGACGCGGTCGCCGGGCTCGAATCGGGCGACGTCGTCGCCGACGGCCTCGACGACGCCCGCGGCGTCGCTGCCGGGGACGTGTGGCATCTCGAGGTCGATCCCGGGGAGCCCGCGCCGGGTCCAGACGTCGAGGTGGTTCAACGCGCCGGCCTTCACGTCGACGAGGACCTCGTCGGCGGCGGGCTCCGGGTCGGGGAACTCGCCGTACTCGATCACGTCTCGGTCGCCGTGGGCGGCGAACTGAACGGCCTTCATACGTGATCCAACCGCGGGAGCCCACAAAACAGTACGGCAAGCGGACGGCGGCGGCGAGGTTTTATTATTCTTCGTCGTGGTGCTGAAGCCGATCCGAGAACGATGAACGGGGAGTCGGAGACGGAGGAAGGACCGGGGGTCGATCGGGCCGACGAGCTCGAGGCGCTCGTCAGGCAGTGGGAGAGCCTGCAGGCGGACGTCCGTGCCCACAAACGACAGTCGCACCGACGGATCGTCGCCAGTATGGTCCTGTTGGCGGCGGTCGCGGGCTACGCGCTCAGGAGCGAAACCGAGTGGCTCTTCGCGTTCGTGCCGCCGATCGTCGCGGTGGTGTTCCTCCTCCACATGCAGGAGACGAACCACGTCCACTACCGCCACTGGCAGTGCTGTCGGATCGAGGACCGGATCGCGACCGAACACGGCGTCGAACGGTTCGACTGGACCCGAGCGTTCAGTCCGATCACGCTGACCGACTGGACGCGACCGGATGGCGGCAGCGTCTGGCGCTCGCTCCCGCAAGTCGCGTGTGCCGTCGGGATATACCTGGTCGCGTTCGGGGTGTACGTCGCGTTCCTCGTCGGCGCGTACCCGTCCGCCATGGCGGCCGTCAGCACGGGACCCGAGTGGATCCCAGTGGCGGTCGTTCCGGGCGCGTACGTCGCCGTCACGCTGTCGATGGTTCTGGCGGGTGCGTCGAACCTCCGGCTTCGAACGCGTGCTCGGCGGGAGCTCGCGGCGGCCGAGTCCCCGGATCCCCGTGTCGACCGGGGGATCTGGCGACGCTGGTGGAGCCGATAGCGTCGGCGGTCGGAACGGCGACGCCGTGGGGGCTGTGTGAATTCGACGCATCCCGCCGCGGCTTCCGTGACGTTTAAGTATCGAAACCGGGTTTGTTCGCATGCACGAACTGCAGGGGCACCGGGTCCCGAGTCCGCAAGGGCGATGATACAACGCGGGTTACGGTAGCCAAGTCTGGCCCAAGGCGCAGGGTTGCTAACTCTGTGGCGTCACTGCCTCCGGGGTTCGAATCCCCGCCGTAACGCTCGAACGGACCGAGTACCGCCGGATTCGCGCCGGTAGGGCTCACCACAACCAATACATGAGCACGGAAGAACCACAGGACGGCTCGCCGGAGGAGGAGGAAGACCTCCAGTACTTCGTTCGGATCGGGGGCGCGGACCTCGACGGGACGAAGACGGTCGAGCGAAGCCTGTCAGAACTCAACGGCATCGGCACGCGCATGGCGCGGCTGGTCGCCGAGGAAGCCGACGTGGACCGAAGCGCCACGTTCGGGCTGCTCGACGAGGACGACATCCAGACCGTCGTCGACGTCGTCGAGAACCTCGAGGACCACGTCCCGTCGTGGATGACGAACCGACAGAACGACTTCTTCAGCGGTGAGACGGCACACCTCGTCGGCACGGACGTCAACGAGAAGACCCGTCACGACATCAACCGGATGAAGCAGATCGAATCGTACAAAGGGGTCCGTCACAAGCGCGGACAGAAGGTCCGCGGTCAGCGCACGAAGTCCACCGGTCGTACCGAGGGGACCATCGGCGTCAACGTCGAGGAGATCCGCGAGGAGATGGCCGAGGAAGAAGCAGCGGGTGAGGACGAATGAGCACCGGCAAGAACACCAAAGGCTACGAGACGCCGAACCACCCCTACCAGGGCGAGCGCATCGCCGAGGAGTCCGACCTCCTCGGGCGATACGGCCTTCAGAACAAGGAGGAGCTGTGGCGTGCCCAGTCCGAGCTGCGACGGATGCGCCGCGAGGCGCGACGCCTGCTCGGCGAGGCACAGGGTGACGTCGATCTCGCACAGGAAGCCGGCGGGGAGTTCGTCGCACGGCTCCGCCGCATCGGCATCTTGGGCGACAACGACGACATCTCGGCGGTCCTGTCGCTCGACGTGACCGACCTGCTCGAGCGCCGTCTCCAGACGATCGCGTACCGGCAGGGCTTCGCGTCCTCGGCACAGCAGGCCCGCCAGTTCATCGTCCACGGACACATCACCGTCGACGGTGCGCGAGTCACGCGCCCGTCGGTGAAGATGGACGTGAGCGACGAGGGCGCGGTCGCCTTCGACGAGACGAGCCCGCTCGCGGACGATCTCCACCCCGAGCGCGCGGAGTCACAGGAGTAACCAATCATGAGCCAATCAGAGGACGGCAAGTGGGGCATCGCCCACGTGTACGCATCGTTCAACAACACGCTCATCACGGTCACCGACGAGACGGGTGCCGAGACGATCGCCAAGTCGTCCGGCGGCACCGTGGTGAAACAGAACCGTGACGAGGCGTCGCCGTACGCGGCCATGCAGATGGCCGACGTCGTCGCCGAGCGCGTGAAGGAAGCCGGCCTGGAGGGCGTACACGTCCGCGTGCGCGGCCCCGGCGGTAACCTCAACAAGTCCACCGGTCCCGGCGCACAGGCGACGATCCGCGCGCTCTCGCGTGCGGGCGTCGAGATCGGTCGGATCGAGGACGTCACGCCCATCCCGCACGACGGGACGAAGGCACCGAAGAACAAGCGAGTCTAACATGACTGACGCCGATTTCGACGTGGAGTACGTCGAACGAGACGACCGGAGCGCCCGGGTGCTGATCCGCGGGCTCACGCCGGCGTTCGCCAACGGGATCCGCCGTGCGATGATCGCGGACGTTCCGACGTTCTCGATCGACACCGCCCGGTTCGTCGAGAACTCCTCGGTGATGTTCGACGAGATGATCGGCCTCCGTCTGGGGCTCATCCCCCTGACGACGCCGGTCGACGAGTTCGAGATCGGTGACGAAGTCACCCTCGCACTCGACGTCGAAGGGCCGGGAGCGGCGTACTCCGGCGACATCGAGAGCGCAGAGCCGATGGTCGAGACCGCCGACAAGAACGTCCCGATCGTCGACCTGAAGGAGGGACAGCGGCTGGAGTTCGAGGCCGACGCGGTGCTCGACACCGGCAAGGAGCACGCCAAACACCAGGGCGGCGTCTCCGTCGGCTACCGTCACCTCCAGCGTGTCACCGTCGAGGGCGACCTCGGCGAGTTCGACGAGGACGAGCCGCGGATCCTCCGCGGCGTGATCGAGACGCCCGACGGCGAGATCGTCGTCACCGACGAGTTCGACAACGACCTCTCGAAGAAGTATCCCGGCAAGGAAGTGCGCGTCGAGGACGTCCCCGGCGCGTTCGTCTTCCACATCGAGACGGACGGGTCGTTCACCGTCGACGAACTGCTGCTCCGCGCGATCGACTCCATCGAGGAGCGCGCGGACGAACTACGAACGAAAGTCGCGGTATAGCGTAATGTCCACCCTTCGAACCACCACCGACCCGACCACAGCCCCGCTCGCCAGCGATGGCGGGACGCCGAGCCGATCGGCCGGGGGCGACGGCGGGACCGAAAGTGGTTTGAAGGGAGGCGGATTACGAAGGAGTGCACGCAGGGATAGCCAAGTCAGGCCAACGGCGCAGCGTTCAGGGCGCTGTCCTGTAGAGGTCCGCAGGTTCAAATCCTGCTCCCTGCACTCCGTTTTTCAGGAACTCTCCACACAGGAGGGACAGCTATGAGTAGCAAGACGAATCCGAAACTACAGAACCTCATCGCCGAGCTGAAGTCGGCGTCGCGCTCGTCCGGTGCCAACATCTGGCAGGACGTCGCCGACCGACTCGAAAAGCCACGGCGCACGCACGCTGAGGTCAACCTGGGTCGCATCGAGCGGTACGCTCAGGAAGACGAGACGGTCGTCGTCCCCGGCAAGGTGCTGGGCAGCGGTGTGCTCGAAAAGAACGTTACCGTCGCCGCCGTCGACTTCTCGGGAACGGCCCGAACGAAGATCGACCAGGCGGGGGAGGCGGTGACGCTCGAACAGTTCGTTGAACGCAACCCCGACGGCGGGAACGTACGGGTGATCCGATGAGCGTCGCCGACTACGACGCGGACGTCGTCGTCGACGCCCGTGACTGCATCCTCGGTCGCGTCTCCTCGGAAGTCGCCCAAAAGGCGCTCGCCGGCGAAACGGTCGCCGTCGTCAACGCCGAGCGCGCGGTCATCACGGGTAACGAGGAGGCCACGATGGAGACGTACCACACCCGAGCCAACCTCGGCTCCGACAGCGGCCCCTACTACCCGAAGCGCCCGGACCGCATCTTCAAGCGCGCGATCCGCGGCATGCTGCCGTACAAGTCGAAGGACGGTCGCGAGGCGTTCTCGAACGTTCGCGTCTACGTGGGCAACCCCTACGAGCGCGACGAGGACGTCGAGTCGGTCGTTCTCGACGGCACGTCGCTCGATCGGCTCTCGAACATCAAGTTCACCTCGCTCGGGGAGGTCTCCGAGTCCTTGGGAGCTAACGTCACATGGTAACCAACACCTCAGGCAAGAAGAAGACGGCCGTCGCCCGCGCCACCGTGCGTGAGGGCGACGGTCGCGTTCGCATCAACTCCCAGCCCGTCGAGCTGGTCGAACCGGAGCAGGCACGCCTCAAGATGTTGGAGCCGTTCCGTATCGCCGGCGACGACCTCCGCGACGGGGTCGACATCGACGTCAGCGTGAGCGGCGGCGGCTTCAGCGGCCAGGCCGACGCGGCCCGCACCGCCATCGCCCGCGGGCTGGTCCAGCACCTCGGCGACGCCGAGCTGCGCGACGCGTACATGAGCTTCGACCGCACGCTGCTGGTCAACGACGTCCGCCAGTCCGAACCCAAGAAGTGGGGCGGACCCGGCGCGCGTGCCCGCTACCAGAAATCGTACCGCTGAGGTGATCTCGCTATGATGATCCCCGTCCGGTGTTTCACGTGCGGCAACGTCGTGGGTGAACACTGGGAGGAGTTCCGCGAGCGTACCCGCGAGGGCGACGAGGACCCCGGGGCGGTCCTCGACGAGCTCGGCGTGGACCGACACTGCTGCCGGCGGATGATGGTGTCGCACCGCGACCTCGTCGACGTCGTCTCCCCGTACCAGTGACCATGTCAGGCCAGCGCTACAACCGATACGAGAAAGCCCGAATCCTCGGCGCACGGGCGCTACAGGTGTCGTACGGGGCACCCGTGCTGATCGAGACGAACCAGACGGAGCCGATCCTCGTCGCCGCAGAGGAGTACGACGCGGGGGCGCTTCCGTTCACCGTCCGGAGGGAGACGAACTGATGACCCGGATCACGTCCGTTTCGCTCCGCCGGATCCTCGACTCTCGGGGGAACCCCACCGTCGAGGCCGACGTGCTCACGGAGTCCGGCGGCTTCGGCCGCGCGGCGGCACCGAGCGGCGCGTCCACCGGCGAGTTCGAGGCGCTCGAGCTGCCGGCGAACGAGGCGATCGCGGCGGCCCGGGAGCACGCGGTGCCGCGGCTCCAAGGGCTGTTCGCCGGCGACCAGCGGGAGGTCGACGGCGCGTTGCGCGCGGCCGACGGCACGGACGACTTCTCGGAGATCGGCGCGAACAGCGCGGTCTCGATATCGATGGCGGCGGCGAAGGCCGGCGCTGACGTGCTCGGCGCACCGCTGTACCAGCACCTCGGCGGCGCGTTCCGCGGGGAGAACTTCCCCGTGCCGCTCGGCAACGTCGTCGGCGGCGGGGAGCACGCCAAGGAGGCGACCCACATCCAGGAGTTCCTCGCCGCGCCGGTCGGCGCGCCGAGCGTTTCGGAGGCCGTCTTCGCGAACGCCGCGGTCCACGCGGCGGTCGGTGACGTGCTCGACGAACGCGGCGTCCCGGCGGGGAAGGGCGACGAAGGCGCGTGGGCCCCGCCGATCTCGGACGCGGAGGCGTTCGAGGTCGTCGAGGAGGCGGTCGACCGCGTCGAGGCGGAGGTGGGCTTCGAGGTCCGCTTCGGGCTCGACGTCGCGGCCGCGGAGCTGTACGACGACGAGCAGGACGCGTACGTCTACGGCGACGAGACCCGCTCGACCGACGAGCAGGTCGCGTACATCGCCGACCTCGTCGACGAGTACGACCTCGCGTACGTCGAGGACCCGCTCGACGAGAACGACTACGAGGCGTTCGCCGAGCTCACCGACCGGGTGGGCGACCGGACGCTGGTCTGTGGTGACGACCTGTTCGTCACGAACGTCGAGCGGCTCCAGGAAGGGATCGACGTCGGCGCGGCCAACAGCATCCTGATCAAGCCGAACCAGATCGGGACGCTCTCGGACGCGTTCGACGCGGTCGAGCTGGCTCACCGGAACGACATGGAGTGTGTTATCTCCCATCGCTCCGGCGAGACGGAGGACACGACCATCGCACACCTCGCCGTCGCGACCGACGCCGCCTACATCAAGACGGGAACGGTCGGGGGCGAGCGAACCGCCAAGCTGAACGAACTGATCCGCATCGCGGACGACGCGGTATGACGGACGCACATCACGTATGACGGAAGACAACGACGCGGTCGAACTCGACGAGAACGCTGAGACCGAGGCGGTCGACGCGCCAGTCGAGGAGGAGGCCGACACGACCGAGGAACCGACCGCCGACGCGGCCGCCGACGAGGCGTCCGCCGAAGCCGAACCGGAGGGCGTCGAGGCGGAAGACGTCGACGCGGAGGACGCCGAGGAGGCGTCGCCGTTCGACGACGACGTCATGCCCGACGACGACGTCGACCTGCTGATCCCCGTCGAGGACTACCTGAGCGCGGGTGTCCATATCGGGACCCAGCAGAAGACGAAGGACATGGAGCGGTTCATCCACCGTGTCCGCGACGACGGGCTCTACGTGCTCGACGTGAGCGAGACCGACAGTCGGATCCGTACGGCCGCGGACTTCCTGTCGAACTACAACCCCGAGCAGGTCCTCGTGACCTCCTCGCGACAGTACGGCCGCTTCCCCGCCGAGAAGTTCGCGGACGCCATCGGGGCCCGCGCCCGGACCGGCCGCTTCATCCCGGGGACGCTGACGAACCCCGATTACGCCGGCTACATCGAGCCGGACGTTGTCGTGGTGACGGACCCCATCGGCGACGCACAGGCCGTCAAGGAGGCGATCACGGTCGGTATCCCCGTGATCGCGATGTGTGACTCGAACAACCAGCTGTCGAACGTCGACCTCGTCATCCCGACGAACAACAAGGGTCGACGCGCGCTGTCGGTCGTCTACTGGCTGCTCGCCAACGAGACGCTCGACCGCCGCGGTACCGACACCGTCTTCGCCCTCGACGATTTCGAGGACGAGCTGTAGACGGGCGTTACTCGAGTTCGACCGTCGCGTTTTTTATCGGATCGTCCCCCGAGCCGGCGGCTCGGTTCGTCGGGATCTGAGCCCCTATCGTCGAGAACAGTCGTCAGCGTCGTGATCGGCGATGGAAGACGGAGGCGAGCGGGCGAAGGCGAAAGCGAGAGGGGGAGGACGGAAGCGAGAGGGGAAGGCGGAAGCGAGCGCTGTCGCTCGACGATCGAAACGAAACGGAGATCCGAGCGGGTTTCCCCGGCCCGCTCGGGTCGAGAGACGCGGGGACGCGTCCATTCCCCAGTTCCCCAGGGTGACGTCCGCCGACCGCCGACGGGTCCACCACTACATGCACGTCCGCACCCGGTGAACATAAACTTCCCGGGAGGTGTCATCCTCGGCACGCACGTCGACCGCTCCCGAGCCGCCGCCAAACGCAACGCCTGTAAGCCCGCGGGGAGAGGTGAGGGGTATGACCGTCTGTAGCGCGCCGGGGAAGGTGTACCTCTTCGGCGAACACGCCGTCGTGTACGGCGAGCCCGCGGTTCCGGCGGCGATCGAGCGCCGAGCCACGGTCAGTGCCGAACCGCGCGCGGACGACCACGTCCGCGTCGAGGCGACCGACCTCTCGCTGGACGGGTTCACCGTCGAGTACACGGGAGGAACCGGAGACCGGCCGGACGTCGACGTCCCGACGCCGCTGGTCGAGGCCGCGATGGGGTACGTCGATGCCGCGGTCAGACAGGCGCGGGCGGCCGCGGATCGCCCCGACGCCGGCTTCGACATCACCATC
Organism: Halorubrum sp. JWXQ-INN 858; assembly: GCF_009806985.1. Taxonomy (GTDB): domain Archaea; phylum Halobacteriota; class Halobacteria; order Halobacteriales; family Haloferacaceae; genus Halorubrum. The sequence continues at coordinate 38,580 of NZ_WUAX01000009.1, forward strand.
GAGAGCGAGATCCCGCTCGGCGCGGGGCTCGGGTCGTCGGCGGCTGTCGTCGTCGCGGGGATCGACGCCGCGACGCGTGCGCTCGGGGAACCGATCGACCGCCGCGAGCTCGCCGACCGCGCCTATCGGGCGGAGTTCGAGGTACAGGACGGCCAGGCGTCCAGGGCCGACACGTTCTGCTCCACGATGGGCGGGGCCGTGCGCGTGGAGGGGGACGACTGCGAGCCGATCGACGCCCCGAACCTCCCGTTCGTCGTCGGGTTCGACGGCGGGGCCGGCGACACCGGCGAGCTCGTCGCCGGCGTCCGAGCCTTAAAAGAGGAGTACCGCTTCGCCGCCGACACCGTTCGATCGATCGGCGACGTCGTCCGCGAAGGCGAGCGACTCCTCGCCGACGCGGTTCCCGGGGCCGATCCGCAGCGGGAGCTGCTCGAGGACCTCGGCGAACTGATGGACTTCAACCACGGGCTCCTCTCCGCGCTCGGCGTCTCGGCCCGGTCGCTCGACACGATGGTGTGGGCCGCACGCGACGCCGGCGCACACGGCGCGAAGCTCACGGGCGCCGGCGGCGGCGGGTGTGTCGTTGCGCTCGACCCGACCGACGAGACGGAGACGGCGCTCTCGTTCACTCAGGGCTGTGAGGACGCGTTCCGCGCGGAGCTGGCGACGGAGGGCGTGCGCGTGGAGGGGGCGTGATGGCGGGGGCGAACGCGAGCGACGGATCGTCGGCCGGTCCGGTCGTCGTGAAACTCGGCGGGAGCCTCATCACGGAGAAGGACCGTCCGGAGACGCTCGACGGCCCCGCGTTGGCGGCCGCCTGCGACGCGATCGCCGCCGCGCTCGCGGACGGCTCCGTCGGCGGGCTCGTCGTCGTCCACGGCGGCGGGAGCTTCGGACACCATCAGGCGAGCGAACACGGGATCTCGACCACGACGGGGACCCACGACGCCGGCGCGGTCATGGACGTCCACGGCGCGATGACGACGCTCAACCGGTTCGTCCTCTCCAGGCTCCACGATCGGGGCGTGCCGGCGGTCCCCGTCCATCCGCTCTCGGTATCCGCCCGCCGCGACGGCCCCGACGGCACGCTGTCGCTCCCAACGGGGTCGGCGGCGACCCTCCTGGCGGAGGGGTTCGTCCCGGTGCTTCACGGCGACGGCGTCGCGACGGCCGGCGAGGGCGTCACCGTCGTCTCCGGCGACGAGATCGTCGTCGAGCTCGCATCGGGACTGGACGCCGACCGGGTGGGCGTCTGTTCGACCGTCCCGGGCGTGCTCGACGAGGACGGCGAGGTGATCCCCTCGATCGACGCGTTCGAGGACGTCGCCGCGGTGTTGGGGGGGAGCGACGCGACGGACGTCTCCGGGGGGATGGCGGCGAAGGTCCGCGAACTCCTCGCGCTCGACGCGCCGGCGTCCGTGTTCGGTGCCGACGGGTTGGAACGGTTCCTCCGCGGTGAGGACCCCGGAACTCGGATCGGGTGACGTCGCCCCGCGTCAGGTCCCGGACTCTTCGGTCCCTGATCCTTCCGACTCACCTCTCTCCTTCTCCGGCTCTTCCGAGCTTCCTCCCTCCGCTCCCGACCCCTCCGACTCTTCGCTCACCGTCCCCGACCCTTCTCGATCGGAATTTACGGCCGGATCGGCCTCACGGATGACACAGACGTGTCCGCCGCCGCTCGTGTGGGTGAGCGCGAGCCGCTCGCGGACGGGAGTGCCGTCGACCCGTACGCCCGTCGCCTCACCGGTCCAGTGGCCGTCGTCGACGACCCGCGGCAGGATCCTGTCGGTGAACCGGTCGATCTCGTCTGACGGGTAGAGCCGGGACCAGTGTGTCCCGACGAGGTCGTTCGGTCGAAGCCCGTAGACGCCGGCGTACGCCGCGTTGGCGAACAGATAGACGCCCTCCTCGTCGAGGATCCCGATCGGCTCGCTCGCGGTCTCCAACGCCGCGAGGCTCCGGTCGACCTGTCGCTCGAGCCGATGCCGGTCCACCGCGTTGTGGACGCGGTTGACGAGCACCGCGTACTGGTCCGCGCCGCCACGCTTCTGGAGATAGTCGGTCACGCCCGCGGAGATGGCCTCGCTCGCGACCTCCTCGCTTCCTTTCCCCGTAAACAGGATAAACGGGAGGTTCGGGTCGGTACACGAGCGGCTCGGGTCGTCGTCACGGACGTCACGAAGGAACTCGATCCCGGTTCCGTCCGGCAGGTCGTGGTCGCTGACGATCGCGTCGAAGGACTCTCCCTCGAGTCGCCCCCGTGCCTCCGAGAGGGTCGAGGCGGAGACACAGTCGATCCCGGGCGCGAGCCGGGAGAGATACGTCGTCGTGAGGGCGGCGAACGCCTCGTCGTCCTCGACGTGGAGCAGCCGGATCCCCTCCGGGGAGCGCTCCGACCCCAACTGACCGTCCGAAGCGCTCTCCGACGACGGGCCGTCCGACGGATACGACGAGCCCGTCGTCGCTCCCGCCCCCGTCTCGGAAGCGCGTCGGTTCCCGTCACGCATCGAACCACCTGCGTCGGCGGTCGCGTCGCCGATCCGTCTCGCCGTGCTCGCGGTTCCAACGGGGCCCCCGCTGCCATCGATCGTACCCGGTCGATACGTGGACGACGGCGGCCATGTTCGGCAGCCAGTCGTCGACGTCCACGTAAAAACCCCCACGGTCGGGGACGGGACTCCTCGTCATCGCGATCGCGGGCCCCGCGTTTCCACCGTGGCTCGCGATCGGAGGGGTCCTGGGGGAGGGTTCCGGGTTTCCGCCGCGGTTCGGTGATGGAGATCCTTGGCCCGACGGGCGACCGCCGCGTACAGAACCCTTATTCGGATCACCGCACTCCGTTCGACTATGAACGAAGCCGACGTGCGGGACCTCCTCCGGGACGTTCACGACCCGGACCTCGGGGACGATATCGTGTCGCTCGGACTGGTGAACGACGTCGAACTCGACGGCGACACGGCGCGCGTCTCGCTCGCGCTCGGCGCGCCCTACGCGCCACACGAGACGGGGATCGCCGACGACGTCCGATCGGTCCTGGACGACGCGGGGCTGACGGCGGACCTGTCGGCGCGGATCCCCACGGACCTCTCGCCGGCCGATCAGGTGCTCCCCGGCGTGAAGAACGTCATCGCGGTCGCGTCCGGAAAGGGCGGCGTCGGGAAGTCGACGATGTCGGTGAACATCGCCGCCGGCCTGTCGGCGCTCGGCGCTCGCGTCGGGCTGTTCGACGCCGACGTGTACGGCCCGAACGTCCCGCGGATGGTCGCCGCCGAGGAGCGCCCCCGCACCGACGGCGAGTCGATCGTCCCGCCCGAGCGGTACGGGGTGAAGCTGATGAGCATGGACTTCCTCACCGGCGAGGACGACCCGGTGATCTGGCGCGGGCCGATGGTCCACAAGATCATCACCCAGCTCGTCGAGGACGTCGAGTGGGGCTCGCTCGATTACCTCGTGATGGACCTCCCGCCGGGCACCGGGGACACCCAACTCACCATCCTGCAGACCCTGCCGCTGACGGGGGCCGTGATCGTCACGACGCCCCAGGAGGTCGCGCTCGACGACGCGGTGAAGGGGTTGCGGATGTTCGGCAAACACGACACGAACGTGTTGGGGATCGCCGAGAACATGTCGGGGTTCAAGTGTCCGGACTGCGGCGGGTTCCACGAGATATTCGGCTCCGGCGGCGGCAAGGCGATGGCCGCCGAGCACGAGCTCCCCTTCCTCGGGGGCGTCCCGCTCGACCCCGCGGTTCGGACGGGGGGCGACGGCGGCGACCCGATCGTGTTGGGCGAGGGCGACACCGCGGACGCGTTCCGGGTCATCGTCGAGAACGTCGCGAACAACGCGGGCGTCGTCCGCCGACGCGGGGTGGGCGACGGACGATGACGGTCGGTGACGCCGGCGACGCGCTCGCGAACGCCGACGACGAAGCCGGAAGCGCGGACGGCGACGCGGCTGAGCAGGCGATCGACGCGGTCGAGCAGGCGGACGACGACGAGGTCCGCGAGTTCCTTCGCGGGGTCGCCGACGACGTCCGCGGGGAGACGTCCGAAAGCAAACAGCTCGCGGCGGTCGTGTACCGGGTGTCGGACCTGTACGACCCCGGCGAGGACACCTCCCCGGAGGAGATCTACCGCAACGTCAGACACATCATGCAGGTCAAAGAACGGGGTGGGCTGCGGCGGTAGTCGGTCACCTCCGGCTCACGATACGTCGGCGTCGACGGCGTGGGTAGGGCACCGACGGTGTGAGTGGGGCACCGATGGCGTGGCCACCATCGGGCGACGGTCGCCGTCGCGACGCGACGGGTTACACGCCGCCCCGCCCGCGGCGAGCGTAACGACTATCCCGAGTCCGGGCCAACGCGGCGTATGGACTGGCCACACGACCCCGACGGCGAGCAGGGGAGCGAGGGCAGACGGCAGTACGGCCACGCCGTGCTCGCGAAGAAGATAGACGAGGAGGAGGACTTCCCGCTCCGGTCGGCCGACTACGTCGAGCAGTTCGGCGATCACCCCGTTCGGATCGACTACGAGACGGTCGTCTCCGTCGCGGAGATCTTCGAGTACGTCGACCAAGCGGAGTTCGACGACTTCGTCGAGTTCCACCAGGAGCTCGGTCGCGCGATGCGCGAGGGCGGCTACTGGTTCTACGAGGGGGCCGACGCGTTCGTCGACGGATCGGCGTAATCGAGGGGTCGACCCTCCCACGAACGCGGCCCGTTCGGCGTTGCCGGCGGGCGATGCCGGCAGCCCGCGCCGACCCCCTCCCTTTTAAGTCGGACGGGGGGTAACCGACCGGGCATGGACCACGAGCGGATCGTCATTCTGGCACACGAGAAGTTCCCGGACGGCGCGAAGACCGCCCTCGGAGTGATGCGATACGGCGACCAGGAGGTTCGTGCGGTTCTCGACCGCGACACCGCCGGCGACCGCGTTCACGACCACGTCCCCGACGTCGACGACGCGCCGATCGCCGGCACGTTCGCCGACGCGTACGAGGCCGCCGACGGCGAGGTCGACGCCTTATATATCGGTATCGCCCCGATCGGCGGCGGGTTCGAGGAGTCGTGGCGCGACGACGTGCGGGACGCGATCGAGGCGGGCTGTGACGTCGTCAGCGGGCTGCACTACTTCCTGAACGAGGACGAGGACCTCGCGTCGCTCGCGGACGAACACGGCGTGACGCTCCGCGACGTCCGGGAGCCACACGACGACCTCACGGTCGCGACGGGGTCGTCCGGCGACGTCGACGCGGACGTCGTGCTCACCGTCGGGACCGACTGCTCCGTCGGGAAGATGACGGCGTCGCTCGAGATCGTCGACGCGGCGCGCGAGCGCGGGATCGACGCCGCGTTCGTCCCAACGGGACAGACCGGGATCATGATCGCGGGCTGGGGCAACCCCATCGACCGCGTCATCTCCGATTTCACCGCCGGCGCGGTCGAGGAAATGATCCTCGAGCTCGGCGACGAACACGACCTGCTCGTCGTCGAGGGGCAGGGCAGCATCGTCCACCCGGCCTACTCCGCGGTGACGTGCGGGATCCTCCACGGCGCGATGGCGGACGGGCTCGTCCTCTGTCACGCGGCGGGGCGCGACGCCATCAACGGCTACGAGTCGTTCCCGCTCCCGTCGCTGTCGGCGTACGTCGACCTCTACGAGGACCTGTCCGCACCGGTCCACGAGGCCGAGATCGTCGCCGGCGCGTTGAACACGAAGGACATCGCCGACGACGGCGCGGCCGCGGACACGGTCGCGGAGTACGGCGAGGCCGTCGGCGTCCCGGCGGCGGACCCCGTCCGCGACGGCGCGGGCGCGATCGCCGACGCGATCGCCGAGACGGTGATGAACCGATGAGCCTCGAGGCGTCCTTCGAGCGCGTGTCGCTCGATCTCGACCAGCCGTTCACGATCTCGCGAGGGACCCAGACCGCCGCCGAGAACCTGATCGTTCGGGTGACCGACGACGGGGGGATGACCGGGATCGGCGGCGCGGGGCCCGCCGCACACTACGGCGAAACGGCCGACACCGTCGCCGCCGTGCTCCCGGACCTCCTCGACGTCGTCGAGGAGGTCGGCGACCCGCACGCGCTGTACGAGATCGAGTCCCGAATGGAGTCGGTCGTCCACGACAACCCCGCCGCGCGCTGTGCGGTCTCCATCGCGGTTCACGACCTGGCCGCGAAACGCCTCGGCGTCCCGCTGTACCGGATGTGGGGGCTCGACGCGTCGGCGGTCCCGGACTCCTCGTACACCATCGGTCTCGACACGACCGAACGGGTCCACGAGAAGGCGGCGGCCGCGGCGGAGGCGGGCTACCCGATCCTGAAGATCAAGCTCGGAACGGACCGGGACCGCGAGCTCGTCGAGGCCGTTCGGGACGCCGCCCCCGACGCGACGCTCCGGATCGACGCCAACGAGGCGTGGACGCCCCGCGAGACCGTCGTCAACAGCGAGTGGCTCGCCGACTACGGCGTCGAGTTCATCGAGCAGCCGGTGCCCGCCGAGGACCCCGAGGGGCTCCGGTTCGCCTACGAGCGCTCGGCGCTCCCGATCGCGGCCGACGAGTCCTGCGTCACGCTCTCGGACATCCCCGCGATCGCCGACCGCTGTGACATCGCGAACCTGAAGCTGATGAAGACCGGCGGACTGCTCGAAGCCCGACGGATGATCGCGACCGCGCGCGCACACGGGCTGGAGGTGATGCTCGGCTGTATGATCGAGTCGAACGCGTCGATCGCGGCGGGCGCACAGCTGGCCCCGCTGCTCGATTACGCCGATCTCGACGGGTCGCTGTTGCTCGCGGACGACCCGTTCACCGGCGTCGACCTCTCGGGCGGGAGTATTCGGTTGGGCGACCAACAGCGGGGCGGGACCGGCGCCGAAGAATAGGACGGACCGCCTCGTAACGCCTTTTTAAGGGCCGATCGGATCGTTCGACCGTTCAACCGTTCGGTCAGTTCCGTCGTTCGTCGGCGTCCGCCTCCGCTTCCGACTCCTCGAGTTCCACGTCGGCGTCGACGTCCACATCGACGTCGTCCCCCACATCGATGTCGTCCTCGAGCTCCGCCTCGAGGTCCGCGCCGTCGATCTCCGTTTCGATCTCGTCGAGCTCGGCGTCGATCTCCGCGTCGGTCGACTCGGACCCCGTGTCCGCCGTCTCGGTCCCTTTGCCGAGCTCGCCTTTGAGCGTCTCCAGTTCCGCGTCGACCTCGCTGTCCGTCGAGAGCGAATCGAGCTCGCGGTCGATGTCGTCCTTGTCCGAGAGCGCGTCCTCGAACGCGCCGGAGTCCTGGAGCTCGTCCATCGCCTCCGCGCGCGCCTCCATCTCCTCGGTGCGCTCCTCGGCGCGCTCGATGGACCGGGAGACGTCCTCCATCTCGTCGCCGACGCCGGTCATCGCCTCGGAGACGCGCGAGGAAGCCTCCGCGGCCTCGTAGCGGGCCTTCATCGTCTCCTTTTTGGTGCGGAACTCCTCGATCCGCCCCTGGAGGGTGTTCTTCTTTTCGACGAGCTGCTCTTGGGTGTGGTTCAGATCGGCGATCTGGCCCTCAAGCTCCTCGATCTGCGCCATCTTCGACTTCTTCTTTTCGAGAGCCTTGCGCGCGAGGTCGTCGCGGTCCTGCTGGACTGCCTCGCGAGCCTGCCGGTTGTGCTTCTCGACGTTCTCCTCGAGCTTCCGTTTCTGGATCTCCAGCCGCTTCTTCTGGGTCGTGAGGTCGGCGATCCCCTGTTTGACGTCCTGGAGCTCGTCGCGCATCTGTTCGTACGAGTAGTCGAGCGTCTCCGTCGGGTCCTCCGCCCGATTGAGGAGGGCGTTCAGTTTCGAGCGGATGACGTAGGAGGCGCGAGAGAGGATTCCCATACGCGCCATACACGCCCCACCCGTTAAAACCTCATGCGGTTCGTCTACGACCCCCCACGCGGTCGACCACCGGGCGACCCGGACGAGGGCCCCTGTCCGAGGAGGGTGATCCGTCCAGAGGCGTGGTCGGCGGACGGTGGCGTCCCTGCGTGACGAGGATGCTGAGTGTTTACTATCGTGCAAGTAAACATAATCGACGTACGCGGAGGGGATTCGCTCTCGATGAGCGGAGAGAATTGACTACAACAGGTGTAGTAAGACAGTCAAAAGCTATTTGATGGGGTACACGTAACACAGTAACCGTAATGGTCGATACTGACCCACAAACCGGTTCCACGGAGAGCGACGTCTCCCGGCGGCGCTTCATGGCGGCCGCAGGGGCGACGGGGGCGGCGATGGGGATCGCCGGCTGTTCCGACGACGGCGGCGATGACGACGGAACGACGACGATCCGCCTCTCCGCGGACGCCGACTTCGAGGAGATCAGCGACGAGATCAACGACGCGCTACAGGCCGCGGGCCTCTCCGAGGACATCGACGTCGACGTCCTTCCGGGGGACTTCGAGACGGACTCCCGCCGCGAGGACTACCAGGCCGCGCTCGACGCGAACCGCGGCGACCCGGACATCTTCATGATGGACAGCGGGTGGACGATCCCGTTCATCCTGCGCGAGCAGCTCCTCAACATGGAAGCGGAGCTCTCCGACGACGTCGTCGACCGGGTCCGCAGCGAATACCTCGAGGCGTCGGTGTCGACCGCCGAGCACCCCGAAAGCGGCGACCTCTACGGCGTTCCGCTGTTCCCGGACTACCCCGTGATGCAGTACCGCAAGGACCTCGTCGAGGAGGCCGGCTACGACCCCGAGGGCGAGAACTGGGCGACGGAGCCGATGTCCTGGCAGGAGTGGTCCGAGATGGTCGCCGACGTCTGGGAGTACCACGGCGGCGAGGACGAGTACCGCTACGGCTTCACGACGCAGGCGGACGCCTACGAGGGGCTCGCCTGCTGTACGTTCAACGAAACGATGTCGTCGTTCGGCGGGGCGTACTTCGGCGGCCGCGAGAACCTGTTCACCCGCGGCGACCGACCGGTGACGGTCACCGAGGAGCCCGTCGTCGACACGATCCGGATGATGCGCGCGTTCATGTACGGTGACGACGACGAGGAAGCCCATCCCGACTTCCCACGGATCACCAACGACGACATCGTCCAGTACACCGAGGAGGACGCCCGGGAGCCGTTCACGAACGGCAACGCGATCTTCCACCGCAACTGGCCCTACTCGGTCGTCATCAACGGCGAGGACGACGCCTTCGGCGAGGACCTGGGTACGATGCCGCTCCCGTACGGCGTCGACCCGTCCGAGTCGCAGTACGACGGTCTCGGCGGCACCCAGCACGCGCTGGGCGGCTGGCACCTCACCGTCAACCCCAACTCCTCGAACGTCGAAGCGGCCGTCGAGGTCGTCGAAGCGTTCGTCGACGACGACGTGATGCTCACGCTGTTCGAGCTCAACGGAAACATCCCGCCGGTCCCGGAAGTCATGGAGAACGCCGACCCCGACGAGCTCGGCGCGATCGGCCGGTACCTCGACACGCTCACCGTCGCCGCGGACAACACGATCCCGCGGCCGGTGACCGACGTCTGGCCACAGCAGGCCGCGCAGGTGTACCAGGAGGTCCACGACGCGTACACCCAAGAGAAGACGCCGGACGAGGCGATGGCGGACCTCCAAGAACAGCTCGAGACGAGCGACCAGGACTGAGGTAGATGGCCACAGATAGCTCGAACGACGGTTCGAACGCCCTCCGGAGCCTCGTCTCCAGGCCCGTCAACCGGATGGAGACGTTGAGCGAGGCCGCCTACGCCTACCTCCTGTTGATCCCCGCGTTCATCCTGCTGGCGATCGTCGCGTTCTACCCGCTGATCGCCACGTTCCGGATGTCGCTGCTGGCCGACGAGACGGCCGGGGCGTCGCCGTTCGGCGAGTTCGTTGGCTTCCAGAACTACGTCGACGTGCTCACCGGCCAGACGCGGCTGACCCGCGAGTTCGTCGACGTCGGCCTCTCCGGCTCGTTCCCGTTCCTCGAACTCGGCACCCCGTTCCTGCGGCAGGCGCTTTTCGTCACCCTCGCGTTCGCGATCCTGAGCGTGCTCTTCGAGACCCTGATCGGGTTCGGCCAGGCGCTGGTCCTCGATCAGGACTTCCGGGGACGCCGCTGGGTTCGCGTCGCGATCATCCTCCCGTGGGCGATCCCGGTGGCGATCCAGGGGATGCTGTTTTACCTGATGTTCCAGCCGACGGTCGGGTTCGGTTCCGACCTGATGCAGACGATCGGGATCTTCGGCTCCTCGCCGCTGGCGAGCAGCCGTGACGGGTTCATCATCGTGCTCGTCGCCGACATCTGGAAGACGTCGGCGTTCATGGCCCTGCTCATCCTCGCCGGGCTCCAGAGCGTCGACCGGAGCCTGTACGACGTCGCGAAGGTGTCCGGCGCGTCGCCGTGGCAGCGGTTCAAGCTGATCACGCTGCCGATCGTGTTGCCGGCGCTGCTCGTCGCGATGCTGTTCCGGACGATGGACGCGATGCGCGTCTACGGGGTGATCGACTCCACGGTCGGCTGTACGACCGTTCCGTCGCTCACCTGTCTCGTCGTCGACGGGCTGTTCGGCGGCACCCGGATCTACGCGACGGCCGCGACCGTCGCGTTCATGACCGCGGTCGTCATCGGGCTGTTCGTCATCGTTTATCTGTGGCAGTTCCGTGAGTCGGAAGGAGGGTTCGCATAGATGAGCACGAACGAAACCGACGCTGCCGAGAACCTCAAGCAGTACGGCGACGAGGAGGAGCCGGAGCTGGATCGCGGGCCCGTCGAGCAGTGGGCCGCGAACGCGATCAAGAACCCGGACCGCGCGTACAAGGCGATGTTCTACACCGCGACGGTGTTCTTCCTCGTCACCACGCTGTTCCCGTTCTACTGGCTGTTGATGGTCGCGTTGACCAGCCGTGGGAACCTGCAGAACATCGTCTTCACGCCCGGGAGCTTCGATCCGACGCTCCTCGCTGAGGGCGACGTCTTCATGGGCACGAACCCGATGGCGTTCGTGGAGGTGTTCATGACGGTCCCGTTCCACCGATACATCTTCAACAGCTTCGCCATCGCCGCGGTGACGACGGTGATCGTCATCGTCGTCGCGAGCCTCGCGGGCTACGTGTTCGGCCGCCTGAAGTTCCGGTTCAAAGGGCCGCTCATGCTGCTCGTGTTGATCGTGTCGTTCTTCCCGCCGGCGGCGTTCTTCATCCCGTTGAACCAGCTGTTCAACACGCCGGTCGACGTGATGCGTCCCATCCTCGCGGACGGGACGCTGTACAACACGCCGTACGCGATGTTGATCCCGTTTTCGGCGCTGTTCATGCCGCTGTCCATCTTCATCCTCACGACGTTCTACGCGCAGATCCCCGACGGCTTGGAGGACGCCGCCCGCGTCGAGGGGACCACCCGCGTCGGCGCGCTGTTCCGCGTCATCGCCCCGCTGTCGGCACCGGGCGTTGCGACCGCGGGCGTGTTGACGTTCATCGCCGTCTACAACGAGTACTTCTTCTCCTCGTTGATGACGGACGGACGCGAGCACAACTGGGCCCCGCTGGTGGAGGGTATCCTCCGCTATCAGGGGCAACACGAGGTACTGTTCAACCTGATGGCGGCCGCGAGCATCGTCGGGGTTATCCCGGTCGCGCTGCTCGTCGTCGTCGCACAGGAGAAGATCGTGAGCGGCCTCACCTCGGGGGCGCTGAAGGAGTAACCATGGCCGACGTACAACTAGAACACATCACGAAGCGGTACGAAGACGTAACGGCGGTCGACGACATGAACCTGGAGATCGAGGACGGCGAGTTCGTTACGTTCGTCGGCCCCTCGGGGTGTGGCAAGTCGACCACGATGGAAACGATCGCGGGGCTGACGCTCCCCACGGAGGGAACGATCCGGATCGGCGACCGTGAGGTGACGAACCTCCCGCCGAAGGACCGGGGCGTGTCGATGGTGTTCCAGAACATCGCCCTGTTCCCGCATATGGACGTCTACGACAACATCTCCTTCGGGCTCCGCCTCCGGAAGTACGACCAGGCGGAGATCGACCGGCGCGTCGAGAACGCGGCGGAGGTCGTCCAGCTGGAGGGGATGATGGACCGGATGCCCGACGAGATGTCCGGCGGGCAGCGCCAGCGCGTCGCCATCGCCCGCGCCATCGTCCGGAACCCCGACGTGTTCTTGATGGACGAGCCGCTGGCGAACCTCGACGCGAAGCTGCGCGTCCACATGCGGACGGAGCTCCAGCGGCTCCACAAGCAGCTGGACACGACGATCATCTACGTCACGCACGACCAGGCGGAGGCGATGACGATGTCCGACCGGATCGCCGTGATCAACGCCGGTCAGCTCCAGCAGATCGATCCGCCGCTCGTCTGTTACAACGAGCCGGACAACCTGTTCGTCGCCGGCTTCATCGGGTCGCCGTCGATGAACTTCATCGAGGGTGAGGTCACCGAGTCGGGCTTTACGTCCGACCACGTCGACATCGACTTCGACGTCGGCGCACACGAGGCGGCCGTCGGCGAGGAGGTCACGCTCGGTGTCCGGCCGGAGGACGTGTACATCGCGGACTCCGACGCCACCATCGAGGACCGATCCGGCCGGTTCCCCGCCTATACGGACGTCATCGAGCCGATGGGCAACGAGATCTTCGTCTACCTCAAGCTGGACGAGGAGGGCGAGGTCCGGCTCGACGAACAGGCGGACGACCAGGTGTTGATGAGCGTCGACCCGGACATCGCCATCGACGAGGAGCACCGGATCGACGTCGTGTTCGACCGCTCGAAGCTCCACCTGTTCGAAACCGCCTCCGGCGAAGCGATCAGCCACGGCTTCGACTAGGGTCCCTCGACCGCCGTCGACGGGATCCGTCGTCGTGGGCCGGATTCACCGTCACGAACTGAGTTCGTCGTCACGGCGGATCCTGGATACCCGCGTTTCTCGGCGGTGAGAGCGGTGATCGTCCGTGGCAACGACGTGTTTTTGTGCGTTCGGCGTGCGATACCACCCGGAACGATGCCACGCGAACAGTACCAGACGAAACTGGAGAACCTGCGCGACGACGTCCTCTACATGAGCGAGCTCGTCGCCGAGCGGCTGCGGATGGGTCTCGACGCGCTCGAGCTGCGGGACGGCGAACTCGGCGAGAAAGTCATCACGGGCGACGCGGAGATCAACGAGCTGTACCTCGAACTCGAACGGGAGTGTACCGACCTGATCGCGTTACAGCAGCCGGTCGCGGGCGACCTCCGTTTCATCGCCGCCTCGTTCAAGATCATCACCGACCTCGAACGGATCGCCGACCTCGCCACGAACCTCGGCGCGTACGCCGGGCAGGCGGAGCGGGAGGTGTTCCCGGACGTCGACGTCCAACGGATCGGCGACGAGACGCTCCACATGCTGGAGACGGCGATGACCGCCTACGAGACGTCGAACCCGGACGTCTGTTATGACGTCGCTGACATGGACGACGACCTCGACGCGCTGTGTGAGAACGCCAGCGAGCTCGTCGTGCGCGACCTGATCGAGCGCGAACACCTCGACGAGAACGAAGCGGAGGTCGAGTCGACGATGCGGAACGTCTCGCGGCTCCTGTTGACGATCCGCGACCTCGAACGGGTCGGTGACCACACGGTCAACATCGCGGCGCGCGCGCTGTACATGATCGAGAACAACGACGAACTGCTCTTCTGATCGGTTGCGTTCCCGTCTCGCGATCAGGCGCTCGGGAGGGTGACCTCGTCGCCGTTGGCGTACACCGTCGGCTCGCGGAGGATGCCGTCGAGATGGAGCGGCGCGTCGGTCTCGCCGCCGATGCCGGCGTCGTCGCCGATCGCGATGTGGACCGTCCCGGCCGCCTTCTCGTCGAGCAGCACGGACCCGACGAGTTCCGTGACACCGACGTTGGTACCGATGCCGAGCTCGGCGAGGTTGTAGGCGGCGTCGCCGACCGTTTCGGCCGCGGCCTCGACGTCCGCGCGGATCTCGTCGTCGGAGATCGACGTGACGAGCCCGTCCTCGACCTCGAAGGTCAGCGTCTCACCGGCGTCGAGCAGGCCGTGGGGTCGCATCGTCCCGTCGACGACGTACGTCCCGGTCGCGGTTTCGGGCGCGACGAACACCTCCCCGGCCGGGAGGTTCGAGAAGACGCCGGGCTCGTGGACGATCCCCGTGTCCGAGAGCCACTCGCGGTCGCCGATCCCGAACGTGATGTCGGTTCCCTGTGGGGACGTGACGCGCACTTCGTCGGCGTCGCCGACCTGATCGAGGACCTCCTCACAGCGGTCCGCGATGGTGGCGTAGTCGGCGTCGAGCCCCGCCACGAACACGTCCTCCGTGATCCCGGGGAGCGTCGCGCCGCGAGCGCCCGCCGCACAGGCGCTTCCGCGGGCGCGGGTGTGGCTCAGGCTCGTCGTCGTGGGCGCGAGGAAGACGTCGCAGTCCGCCATCGCGGCCGCGACCGGCGCGGGCGGTTCGGTGCCGTGCTGCTCGCCGGGCGGGTACCGAACGATCGACGGGTCGTCGGTGACGGCGGCGGCGGCCTCGTACAGCGCCTCGCCGATGCGCCGTCGTTCGTCGTCCGTGACGACCAGTACCGTCTCGTGGGGGCCCACGGCGAGACACTGCTCGATGGCGGTCCGCGCCGCGGTCGCGATCTCGTCGGTCATACACGCCCGTCGATCGCCCCGGGCGTTAGTCCTTGTCATCACCGTCGATGCGCCCAAAAGTACACCGTTACGAAAGACAGTTACACCGCGACTGGTGGCGAATTAACCGATCCGTTACTCGCGACGTAGTTAATTCCCCATTGATTTACTCGAAAGTATTATTGCGTTCGGCCGGGGACCTACGGGCATGACACGCGTGGGCGTGAACGGGTACGGAACGATCGGGAAACGGGTCGCTGACGCCGTCGCGGCCCAGCCCGACATGGAGGTCGTCGGCGTCACCAAGACGCGACCGAACTTCGAGGCGGACACGGCTCGTCGCCGTGGCTACGACCTCTACGCCGCGATCCCTGAACGGGAGGACGCCTTCGCGGCGGCCGGCGTCGAGGTCGCCGGGACGCTCCCCGACCTGCTCGATGCGGTCGAGGTCGTCGTCGACTGCTGTCCCTCCGGCGTCGGCGCGAAGAACCGCGAGCTGTACCGCGCACACGACGTTCCCGCCGTCTTCCAGGGCGGGGAGGGCGCCGAGGTCGCCGACGTCTCGTTCAACTCGCGGGCGAACTTCGAGGCGGCGCGCGACGCCGAGTTCGTTCGCGTCGTCTCCTGTAACACGACCGGGATCTCGCGGATCGTCGCCCCGATCCAGGAGGCGTACGGCATCGAGAAGGTGCGCGCGACGCTCGTGCGCCGCGGCGGCGACCCGGCCCAGTCGGACAGGGGGCCGATCAACGACGTGCTTCCCGACCCGGTCGCCGTCCCTTCCCACCACGGGCCCGACGTGAACACGATCTTCCCGGACTTGGCGATCGACACCCTCGGGCTGACGGTGCCCGCCACCCAGATGCACACGCACAGCCTCAACGTCACGCTGGAGTCGGAGCCGACCCCCGAGGAGGTGCGCGAGCTGCTCGCGGCGGAGGGACGCACGTTCCTCATTCCCGAACACGCCGACATCGACGGCGCGGGCAAACTCAAGGAGTTCGCGATGGACGTCGGCCGCCCCCGCGGCGACCTCTGGGAGAACTGCATCTGGGAGAAGTCGATCAACGTCGTCGGCCGCGACCTCTACCTGTTCCAGAACGTTCACCAGGAGGCCGACGTCGTCCCCGAGAACGTCGACGCCATCCGGGCGATGTGTACGGACCGCTCGGCGGACGACTCCGTCGCGATGACGAACGAGACGCTCGGGATCGGGTTCGACTACCCGGACACGCCCGTCGACGGGGACTGGGAGCCGATGACCGCGGACGACTGAGCCGGTTCCCGGCCGCCATCGCCCGCATCCGTCACCAACACACGCCCCGCATCCGTCACCAACACACGCCCCGCATCCGTCACCAACACACGCCCCGCATTCACCACCGCCCCCCGTCCGCTCCCGCAACCTCTTTGCGCCCCCTGGTCGAACCCCCGTCCATGAGCTACGGATCCCTCGACGACGACGCGGTCGAGAGCTATCGCGAGGCCGGCGCGGTCCTCGTGGAGGCGATGAACGAGGCGCGGGAGATGGTCGAGCCGGGACGCACCCACCTCGAGGTCGCGGAGTGGGCGGAGGACTTCATCCGCGAGTCGGGGGCCGGGATCGCGTTCCCCGTCAACGTCAGCGTCGACGAGGAGGCCTCGCACGCGACGCCGGGCCGCGACGACGACACCGAGTTCGGCGAGGAGATGGTCTGTCTCGACATCGGCGTCCACGTCGACGGCTACATCGCCGACGCGGCGGTGACCGTCGACCACACCGGAACCGACGACCTCGTCGAGGCGGCCGAAACGGCGCTTTCGGCCGCGGTCGACGAGGCGGGCCCGGGCGTCGAGGTCGGCGTCGTCGGGCAGGCGATCGAGGAGACGATCCGCGGGTACGGCTACACGCCCGTGTTGAACCTCTCGGGACACGGCGTCGAGCGCTACGACGCCCACACCGGCCCGAGCGTCCCGAACCGCGGCGTCGACCGCTCGGTCGAGCTCCAGCCCGGGCAGGTGGTCGCCATCGAGCCGTTCGCGACGGACGGCCGCGGCAAGGTCGGCGAGGGGACCGACGAGGAGATCTACGAGCTCCAACACGAGCGCAGCGTTCGCGACCGGCGCGCGCGCCAGACGCTCGAACGGATCGCGGAGTTCGACGGCCTCCCGTTCGCCGCGCGGTGGCTGGAGGGAGACGGCGTCGACATGGCGCTCCGACGGCTCAAACGTCAGAACGTCGTGAAGGGCTACCCGGTGTTGAAGGAATCCGACGACGCGCTCGTGAGCCAGGCCGAACACACGATGCTGATCACGGAGGACGGCGTCGAGGTGACGACGGCGGGCATCCACGGCTTCGACTGACCCCGTCCGGGTGCGAACAGCGCGGCCCCCGGCGTCGAACGGTGATACGCGATCTCCCGGCAGTTCGACGTTGTTTATAAGACGCGTGCGGAAGGCCGTTCCAGGATTTATAAGACGTGTGCGGATGGCCGTCCAGGGTTTATAAACGATCCGTGGAACGGCTCCGGCGCTCGCTCGTCGTTGACCGGTCGCCGTCGTGTCGCGGTGTCGTCGTCGGATCGTCGTCGGACCGCCGCCATTGAAAGGCGCACGCACCGATCCGCTCGGTATGGAGCAGATCTACGCCCCGTGGCGGATCGACTGGGTCGAGCGCGACGAGGACCCGATCGACGGCTGTCCGTTCTGTGTGCTCCCCGAACGCTCGAACGCGCGCGAGGCACACGTCGTCGCGCGCAGCGACCACAACTACGTCCTGTTGAACAACGCCCCGTACAACCCCGGCCACGTCATGGTGATCCCGGACGCCCACGTCGACGACTGGACCGCGCTCGACGACGAGACGGTCCTCGATCACGGCCGGCTGAAGGCGGCGGCGATCGAGGCGAGCCGTCGGAACGCCGATCCCGAGGGCTTCAACACGGGGCTCAACCTCGGCGGCGGGGCCGCGGGAGGGTCCGTCGACCACCTCCACACACACGTGGTCCCCCGCTGGCACGGCGACACGAGCTTCATGCCGGTCGTCAGCGACACGAAGGTGATCGTCGAGGGGCTCGACCGGACCTACGAGCACCTCCACGCCGGCTTCGCCGCCGGCGACGACGTGGTCGACGAGGGAGACCTCGACGCCGGCGACCCCGTCCGGTTGTCGTTCGATCCGCGATAAGTGCGCGACTGACCCGCGATAAGCGCGCGACCGACCCGCGATACACACGCGATCGACCACGCGATACGCGTGCGACCGATCCACGGAGGGTGGGAGAGGGGACGCCGCCTACGCGGTCGGGTCGGGGAGCGACAGGCGGAGCCCGTCGCGTGCCACCGTGACGTCGCCCTCGAACCCCGCTGCCCTGACGCTGCGCTCCATTTCGGCCTCCCGGCCGCCCGTGTGCGGATACAGGTGCGAGAGGACGAGCATCCCCACGTCCGTCCCTGCGAGCACCTCGCCGAGCGACGTCGGCGTCGGGTGATTGGAGACGTCGATGCCGTCCGGGAACGAACAGTCGTGAACGAGCACGTCGCTGCCGGCGGCGAACCGCGCCAGCCCGCCGAACGCCTCCGTGTCGCCCGACAGCGTGAGCGGTCCGTCGGCGGGGTCGACCGACCGCTCCGGGGCGGAGAACCGATAGGCGAACCCCGGCATCGAGTGGCGCGTTTCGCGGGCGACGACCCCGAACCCCGCAACCGAGAAGGGCTGGCTCGCGCCCACCTCGCGGACGGAGAGGTCGACGCGCCCGTCGAGGTAGTCGTGGACGCCGAGGAGCCCGTCGACGAGCGACTTCGTCCCCGACGGGCCGACCACTTCGAGGTGTTCCTCGCCGGCGAGCCAGCGGGCCTTCAACAGCGGGAGGAGGTCCGCGACGTGGTCGAGGTGGTGGTGTGTCAGGAGGACCGTCGAGACGCCCTCGTAGCCGACGTCGGTGCCTGAGAGTCGGTTGAGGACCCCGCTCCCGCAGTCGACGAGGAGGGCGCGATCGTCGGCGGTGAGGAGGGATCCGGCCTGCACGCGGTCCGGGACCGGCATCGCGCTCCCCGATCCGAGCACGGTGAGTTCCATACCTCCCGATCGGTCGGCGGGGACAAGTAGCTGGTCCACCGGCTGACAGGCTCGGCGTCGGCGACGTTGCCGGTGGTTACTTTATCAGGAACACCGGGACGGACGCGTCGTCGGCGACGCGGTCGGAGACGCTTCCGAGGGACCGGATCCGCTCGCGCGGCGACTTGCCCTCCGGGCTCATCACGATCACGTCGACGTCCGACTCGTCGGCGTACGCGACGATCTCCTTGTCCGGGGTGCCGTGAAGGACGTGGGTTTCGACGTCGAGGCCGGCCGACTCGGCCCGCTCGGCGACCGCGGCGACGGCGTCTTCCCCCTGCGATTCGAGGTCGGCGACGACGTCGTCGTGGAGGTCACCCGAGTTCGCCGTGGCGATGCGGCGGTCGACGACGTATACGGCGTGGATCCGCGCATCGTGATCGCTCGCCAGTCGGATCGCGTGGTCGAGGGCTCGGTCTACCGCGTCGCTCCCGTCGGTCGGCACGAGCACGTCGTCGTACATACCCGGCGCTTCGGGTGCCGACCTGTTAACGGTAAGGTTGCCGGCGGGCGCTCGTTCACTCCCCGCGCCACGGGCCGCCGAGCGCGTTCCGTCTGGCCGTGTCCGCTTCCCCGTCGCGGAACACGCTCACGCGCCCGGTCTCCTCGCTTAACGTGACCGTCGCGACCACCTCGGGCCTGACGGACGTCTCGAGCGCGCTCATGTGGCGCGATCCCATCCACGGCTCGTAGTCGACGTCGTCGACGAGGTCCGACTCGTCGGTCCGAGTCCCCAAGTCGCGGAACCGAACCATCTGTGCTTCCGCCTCGCCGTCGACGGCGACGACGACCCCGCCGTCCCGCTCGACGCTGACCCGCTCTGCGGCCTCGAAGAACTCGTCCTCCTCGAAGACGGACGCACAGCGCCCCCGCGGCCACCGGTTGTCCCCCATCGGGTCGGCGTACCTCCCGTATTCACGGTCCGCGACGACGGCGAAGTAGAGCCCGGGCCCTTTCACGTGCGGGTCGTCCCAGCGGTCGAAGTCGATGCTCACCGACTCCGCACAGTACACCAACCGGTCGACGACCTCCCGTACCCGGTCGTGAGTTCCGTAATCGACCGTCAACCGCGTCATCGTGACCCCCCGGACGACCCGTCCGGAGTCCTGTCGACGTACATACGCTAACGGTTGTGGATCCGGCCAGTAAGCCGTTTCGAGTCCGCGACATCGACAGCGATACCGATCCGACGACATCGGCCCGATGGGACTGATCCCGGTGAAACCGACCCGATGAGACCGACCCGGTGAAACCGACCCGATGAGACCGACCCGGTGAAACCGACCCGATGAGACCGACCTGATGAGACCGACCCGATGAGGCCGACCCGGCCGGGCCGGGAGGCCGCCCCGTCCATCCGAACCGAACCGCTCTTGTCGACGCCGGACCGACCGGGACCATGCTCGAGCCAGGCGACGACGCACCCGGGTTCACCCTTCGGAACCACCGCGACGAGCCGGTGTCGCTCGCGTCTATCGACGCGGCGTACACGGTCGTCTACTTCTACCCGCGGGCGGACACCCCCGGCTGCACGACGGAGGCGTGCGGGTTCCGCGACGACTGGGACGCGTTCGCCGACGCCGACGTCGCCGTCGTCGGGATCAGCGACGACCCCGTCGCCGACCTCGCCGACTTCGCCGCGAAGTTCGACCTCCCCTTCGACCTGCTCTCGGACCCCGACGGCGAGGTCGCGAGCGCGTACGGCTCCTACGGCGAGAAGAACATGTTCGGCAACACCTTCGACGGCGTCTTCCGGAACACCTACGTCGTCGACGCGGACGGCGCCGTCGTCCTCGCGTACGGGGACGTCTCGCCCGAGGACCACGCCGAAGCGATCCTCGCGGACGTCGCGGCGCTGGCGGACGACTGAACGGGCGAGCGACCGAACGGCTGCACAGCGAACGCGAAGCCGCGTGGTTCGCCGACCGAACCGTTAAAAGACGCCGCCGACCTTCGCGAGGAGCTTCGGCACCTCTTCGGCGATCGCGTGACGTTTCACCAGCCCGAAGCCCGCGACGATGACGAGGAACCCGACGACCGTCAGCGGGGTGACCGGCTCCGCGAGCAACACGACGCCCGCGATGGTGGCGACGACGGGAACGACGTAGGAGACGAGGTTGATCTCGAACGCCCCGAGTCGCTCGAGCAGCGTGAAGTAGATCGTGTACGCTACCGCCGACGACAACACCGCCAGGAAGGCGAGCGCGACGAGCGCCGGGAGCGCCGTCACGGGCGGTCCCTGCGGCTCGCCCAGCGCGACGCTCGTGGCGTGCATCGCCAGCCCGCCGAACAGCATCGCCCACGCGGTCAGCGCGATGCTCGAGAAGCTCGTCTCGACGACGCGGAGCCCGACGCTCCCGATCGAGACGGCGATCACGCCGACGAAGATGAGCCCGACCCCAATCGTAACGCCGCCCGCGAGGTTCGCCGGGTCGGGCTGGGCGACGAGCGCCACCCCGACGAACGCGAGGACGACGCCGAGCGACCCCCGAAGGTCGAGGCTCGACTCGCCGACCCAGACGGCGGCGACCGCGGCCGTGACGATGGGGACGAGGCTGTAGGTGATCGACGCGATCCCGCTCGTCGTGTACTGCTGGCCGGTGAACAGCAACGAGTTGTTGGCGGCGATCGAGAGGCCGCCGCTGAAGAGGATCGCGGCCGCGTCGCCGCGGGTCCGTGGGAGCGGACCGCTCTCGGTCAGGAGGACGTACGTGACGAGCAGCAGCGCCGCGATGTCGAAGCGGTAGGCGGCGTACAACACCGGCGGGTAGTACGCCAGGCCGACCTCGATGGCGACGAACGAGCCGCCCCACAGCCCCGCGAGCGCGAAGAACAGGAGGACGTCGCGATACCGTGACACGACCTTTCCGACGGGCGGCGCGCGTAAAGCCGTGTTCGTTTCTCCTCTCTCTTCCTCCACCCTCCTCTCTCTTCTTCTATCCCCGATCGTCTCCGCATCGAGGGGGCTCCTTTAGTGAGCGTTGCTCCCTCAGTGAGCGTGCTCCCTCGTCGAGCGTTGCCACACCACGTTTCCGGTGAACGCGGCGTCGTGACTCGTCGTACGGGCGTGACAACGGGTTCGATCGACGAGACCTCGACGAGGGGAGCAACGACGGGCCCCCAACGACGGGCCCCCAACGACAGCCGACCGCGGGATCAGTAGCCGCGGGTGATGAGGTAGTCGGCGATGTCCTCGAGGAGGCGTCGCGCCTCGTTGTCGGGGAGCACCTTGAGGTGGTCTTTCGACCGCGCCGTGAGGTCCTCGGCCATCTCGCGGGCGTACGCGATGGAGCCGGAGGCCTCGAGGGCGGCGACTGCCTCGTCGACCTCGGCCTCGGTGACCTCGGCCGGCGTGTCCGCGTCGACGAGGGCGTCGACGTCGACGCCCTCCTGTCGCGCGTGTAAGGTGATGAGCGTCTCCTTCTCCTCGACGAGGTCCGAGCCGCGCTGTTTGCCCAGCTTCTCGGACGGCACCGTCAGGTCCAGGACGTCGTCTTGGATCTGGAACGCGCGACCGGAGTCGATCCCGTATCGGTAGAGCGCCTCGACCACCTCGTCGTCGGCCCCGAGCAGGACCGCGGGCGTCGCTGCGGCCGCGCCGTAGAGGACCGCGGTCTTCAGTTCGACCATCTCCAGGTACTCGTCCGGGAGGATGTCGTCGCGCGACTCGAAGGCGACGTCGAGCGCCTGCCCCTCACAGATCTCGGTGCAGGTCGACGCGAGCAGCCGCATCGCCTCCAGCCCGTGGGAGGGGTCCGCGCCCGTCTCGGTCATGATCTCGAACGCCTTCGAGTACAGCGTGTCGCCGGCGAGGATCGCCGTCGAGGTGTCGTACTGTTCGTGGACGGCCGGGACTCCCCGTCGGAGGTCGTCCTCGTCCATGATGTCGTCGTGGATCAGCGTGAACGACTGGATCACCTCGATCGATACCGCCGCGCGCATCACGTCGACGTCGTCGCCGTCGAGCGAGGCGAACGACCGGTAGTCGGACGACATCGGCTCGACGTCCGTGACCGCTTCCGCCGCCAGCATCGTCACCGTGGGGCGGAGCCGCTTCCCGCCGGCCTCGAGGATGTACCGCGACGCCTCGTAGAGACGCTCGGGTCGTTGAATCGGCAGCTCCTCGTCGATAGCGGCGTTGACCAGTTCGCGCCGCTCGCGGATGGCCTCCAACACCCGCGCCTCCCTGGTTTCGCTCGTCATTCGACGAGCTGGATGGTGTTGCCGTTCTCCGTGACGTGGACGTCACGCCCGAGTTTGTACCCCTGCGAGGAGGCCAGGTTCACGTACGGCGAGAAGCCCTTGAGGTCCTGGTGGGCGGGGATGACGTGCTGGGGCTGAAGCGCGTCCAGCATGTCGTAGTGGCCCTCCTCGCGGAGGTGCCCGGAGACGTGGATGTCGTCGTAGATGCGAGCGCCCTGCATCCGGAGGAGCTGTTCGGACTGGTAGCGCTGGCCCTCGTTGGTCGGCTCCGGGATGACGCGGGCGCTGAAGACGACCTTGTCGCCGTCTTCCAGTTCGTAGGGGGTTTCGCCGCGACCCATGCGGGTGAGCATCGCTCGTGGCTCGCCCTGGTGGCCGGTGACGATGGGGAGGAAGTTCCCCTTGCCCTCCTTCATGATCCGCTTGAACGCGCGGTCGACGGACTTTCGGTGGCCGTACATCCCGACGTCGCCCCCGAAGTCGACGAAGTCGAGGCGCTCGGCGGTGCCGGAGTACTTCTCCATCGAGCGACCGAGGAGGACCGGCTGGCGGCCGATCTCGCGGGCGTACTCGACGAGCGACTGCACGCGGGCGATGTGGGAGGAGAACGTCGTCGCGACGATCCCGCCCGAGTAGTCCTCCATCGACTTGAACGTGTCATGGACGTGTTTGCGCGCGACCGATTCGGAGGGCGTGCGGCCCTTCCGGCCGGCGTTCGTGCAGTCCTCGATGTAACAGAGGACGCCGTTGCCCTCGCGACCGATCTCGCGGAACCGCTTCATGTCGATCGGGTCGCCGATGACGGGCGTGTGGTCCATCCGCTTGTCGAGCCCGTAAACGATCGATCCCTCGGGCGTGTGCAGGACCGGGTTGATCGCGTCGATGATCGAGTGCGTCACGTTGACGAACTCCATCTCGACGTTGCCGGAATCGCCGATGGGCATCGTGCCGCCGGCCTCCATCTTGACGAGGTCGTTGTCGACCTGGAACTTGCTCTCGCCCTGGATCTGCTGTCTGACCAGCTCGATCGTGTACGGGGAGGCCACGATGGGCGCGTCGTACCGGTGAGCGAGTTTCGGGATCGCCGCGATGTGGTCGAGGTGACCGTGGGTGGGGACGATCGCCTTGACGTCGCCCTCCAGGTCGCTCATGACGCGGTCGTCCGGGATCGCGCCCATGTCGATCAGGTCGAGACTGTGCATCTTTTCGGTCTCCACGTTGTCGTGGATCAGGACCTTACTGAGGTTCAGGCCCATGTCGAAGATGACGATGTCGTCGCCCGCGCGAACGGCCGTCATCTGTCGTCCGACTTCCTCGTATCCGCCGATTGTCGCGATTTCGATTTCCATGGTGTGTCGAGTGTCGACGCCGCCGAACGGCGTCTCTGTCACTGTGCCCGCATAAGGGCCCCGTCAGACCCGGCGTCTTCCAGCGCGTCGGCGAAGGCCCCGCTACGGTCGAGCCGACGTCGGCCCACCGTGTCCCGCGGGAGTGTGATGTTCGAGGGTACAGTGGCATCTGTTAAAAACTACTGGGTTCGAGAGCGCACGCGGGAGGCGAGAGACGGCCGCACCACGGTACACGGGAGGCGGCCGCACCACGGCTCGCATCGACGCCACACCGTCGGGACGGTCGCAATCGGGACGGTCGCCACCGGGTGGTCGCCACCGGGACGATCGCACTCGGGGCGGTCGCCACCGGGGCGGTGACGGGGAGAGCGGGACGTCTCGAGCACGTCAGTCGTTGTCTTACGCCTTCTCACCCGGTATTTTTAATAGCGCGACGGGCACCGGTGTACGTAATGAGTGGACGACCCCTCGACGTGCTCGAAGCGTCGCTCGAGGACCCCGTGACGGTGCACCTGAAGGACGGTACGACCTACTACGGGATCCTGGCGGGCTACGACCAGCACATGAACGTCGTGATCGAACCGGAGCCGGGCGTCGTCGATCGCGTCGACGACGACATCAACGGCGAGTTCGCGGTCGCCATCGAAGACACAACGATTATACGCGGCGATAACGTCGTCACGATCAAAGCATGACCGGCTCCGGCACGCCCTCTCAAGGGAAAAAGAACAAGACAGTCCACGTGAAGTGCCGCCGCTGCGGCGAGAAGTCCTACCACGTCAAAAAAGAGCGCTGCGCCTCGTGCGGCTTCGGCAAGTCCGCGAAACGCCGCGGCTACGCCTGGCAGTCGAAGGCCGGCGACAACTGATCGGTTTCTCCTCCTTCGTTTCCGCGCCCATCCCGAGCGACCGCCCCGTTCGTCGGATCGCCGCATCGACATCGGTGTTCCGTTCCGGTCGATCTCGAGGTTCCGTCCCAGTCGATCTCAATGATTCCCGATCTACGGGCATACACACGCATACGTGACGCCGTTCAGCGGCGGACCCAGTCGAGCACCCGTTTAGCGGCGGGCCCAGTCGAGCATCCGTTCGTAGAACGGGTCGGACGTGAGCGCGTCGACGTCGCCGACGAGCGTGAGCTCCTTTTTGGCGCGGGTGAGCGCGACGTTGACGCGGCGGTGGTCCTCGAAGATGGGGCCCTCGAGCGACCCGGTGGCGACGAAGGAGACGACGATCACTTCCTTCGAGGAGCCCTGAAAGCGGTCGACCGTGTCGACCGTTACGTCCGTGCGGCGGCCGATCTCCGCGACCTGCGCGCGGAACGGCGCGATGACGCCGACGTCGCCGGGGGCGACGCCCGCATCGAGGTACGCGTCGACGATCGTCGCGACGCGCTCGGCCTCGCGGACGTTGCGGTTCCCGTCGCGACTTCCGTCGGGGTCGACGAGGTTGACTCCGGCACCGAGCTCCGGCGGGAGGCCGTCGACGTCGACGCCGAGATCGGCGAGCGTCTGTCCCGCGATCGCCGGCGTCGCGGGGCGTAACGCGCCGTCGTAGAACTCCGCGGACGCGAACGCCTGGATCCGCTGGCTCATCCGGTACTGGCGGTCGAGCATGACGCTCGCGTCCGGGTACGCCTCGATGAGCCGCTGGAACAGCGACCGTTGAAGGTCGTTCTCCGCGCGCACGACCGGCGGGAGCTGCTGGTGGTCGCCGACGAGGACGAACCGATCCGCCAGGTTGATCGCGGCGTGGGTGCTCGGCTCCGTCAGCTGCGAGGCCTCGTCGACGAGGGCGACGTCGAACTCGCACTCGCGCATGACCCGAGAGCCGCAGGCGGCGGTGGTGGCGGCGACGACGGGCGCGTCCCGAAGCTCGGCGGCCTTTCGGTCGGGATCGCCGCGCTGGATCAGTCGCACGTCCTGCATGTCCTCGCGGACCCCGTTCTCCGTGCCGACGCGGAGGACGTCCTCGAACCCCTGCTCGCGGAGCGCCTCGAGCGCGTTGTCGACGGCGCGGTTCGTGAACGCCGCGAGCAGCACCCGATCGCCGCGCGCCACCAGCGCGCGGATGGTCCGAGCGATGGTGTACGTCTTGCCGGTCCCGGGCGGCCCGTGGATCAGCGCGCAGTCCTCGGCGGCCACGGCCAGCTCGACGGCGGCGTTCTGTGACGCGTTGTTGTCGATGAACGTCTCGTCCCTCGCGTCGTCGGCGAAGGCCGGCTCGCGTCGACCGAAGAGCACGTCCTTGCGATCCGCGTCCCCCTTCAAGACGGCGTCGTGGAGCGCCGTGAGCATCCGGTCGACGGAGAACTCCGAGGGGTAGACGTCGAGCCGTCGGAGGTCCACCGGCTCGTCGGTCTCGACGACGACCGCGTCGCCGAGGCGGGTGATCCGACCCAACTCGGCGTGACCGCTCACGGGGTCGCCGTCGCTCGCCAGCGCGACGTCGCCCTCGCGGAGCTTGGAAACGGCGTCGTCCGGCTTCCGCGCCCGCAGTTCCCACCGGTTGTCGTCGATCTCCGTCCGCGACACCGGCTCGAGGTTTATCAGGGCCCGGTCGTCGGCCGCGCGTTCCGCCGGGCTCTGTTCCCACAGCTTGCGGTACTCCGCGTGGGTCTCGCGCCGTTCCTGCTCGATCGCGGTATAAAAGCGGTCGAAGTAGTCGCGCTCGGCGTCGGGCACCGGCGACCCGATCTGCCCCGCCTTCGACTCCTGGTCCAGACGACCGGAGACGACCATACACGTGTCCTGCTCGAAACAGTACTGACACTTCGCGTCCGCCTCGTATCCCGTCGGGACCGTCGGTCGATCCCCGGGGTCGTTGAGCGCGCGCCACTCCATCGCCGCGAGCGCGTTTCGCTCGCGGACGACGAACGCGAGGAAGCCGTCGCCGATCGTGAACTCCTTGGCCGGCGCGAGATCGCCCGTCTCTTCGTTCCGGTCGAGCGCGGTGTTCTTCGTGTACAGGAGGGTCCCGATGTCCGGGTCGACGCCGCGCTCCTCGAGCATGAGCGCGTAGCACGCCGCCTGCACTTTGTCCTGAAAGCGCGGCTCGCGGTTCGTGTTCTTCCCGGTCTTGAGCTCGACCGGCGTTCCACGGCGCAACGCGTCCGCCCGCCCTTTTAAGCCGAACGTGGGCGAGATGAGGGTGAACTCGGATCGCCACGTGTCGTCGTCGGTGAGGGTCCCCTGCGCGAGCCACCCCTCGATCGCGGCGGCGTTGCGTCGCACCTCGTCCGCCACCTCGGTGGCGTCGCGGCCGAGCAGCCCCAGATCGAGGCCCGCCTCGTCGATCCGGTCGGTCACCGACTCCTCGAGGTCCATCCCGCGGAGCAGGTCGCCGAACACCTCGTGGACGATCGTCCCCTTGACGACCGGGTAGTTGAGGGGGATCCCCGAGAGCTTGTTCAAGTAGTACATCCGCGGGCACTGCACCCACGAGCGGATCCCCGTGACGTCGACGAGGAAGTCGGGTTCGAGCACGACCCACGAGTCGCCCGTGGTCGAGTACGTCGTCTCGCCGCCGAACTCGTCCGCCTCGGCGTCGGTGACGAGCAGCTCCATGCCGACCGCGGCGTGCTCGCCGGTCTCCGCCCACTTGCCCCACAGCGTCACGTCGACCGCGTCCGCCGCCCCGCGCTCCGGCCGTATCCGGAGCTCTCGCAGCTCCCGCTCGCCGTACGACGTCGACACCGTCCGCACGTCCCCGACCGAGAGGATCGGCCCCCGTACGTTCACGCTCTCCCTCCTCGTCGCCGGCGAAAAACGCTGTCGGTGCCTCGGGTGGCCCCAGCCGGTCCACGATCGGAACGCGCCCGTCGTCTCGGTCCCCCCGCCGACGGCGAGTAGCGCTCCGCAATCACTATACACGCCTCGCACCTTCCACCGGTAATGAGCGACTGGACGGAGAAGTACCGCCCGAGCACCCTCTCGGAGGTCCGCGGCAACGACAAGGCGCGGGACGCGTTCGCGGAGTGGGCGCGCTCGTGGGACGACCACCGCGAGGCCGTGATCCTCCACGGGAGCCCCGGGGTCGGGAAGACGAGCGCGGCACACGCGCTCGCGAGCGACATGGGGTGGCAGACGGTCGAGCTGAACGCCTCCGACCAGCGCACCGCCGACGTCATCGAGCGGTTCGCCGGCCGGGCGGCGATGAACGCGACCCTGGGCGGGAGCGCCGCCGGCGCCGGCGCGGACGGCGGCGACACCGCCTCGCGACAGCTCGTGATCTTAGACGAGGCGGACAACATCCACGGCAACTACGACCGCGGCGGGGCCTCGGCGATCACGAAGCTCGTCAAGGAGTCGGGCCAGCCCATCGTCTGTATCGCCAACGCCTTTTACGACATCTCCCGCGGGCTCCGGTCCGCCTGTCAGGACATCGAGTTCCGCGACGTCTCGGCGCGCTCCATCGTTCCGGTGCTCCGTGACGTCTGCCGGAAGGAGGGGATCGAGTTCGACCCCGACGCCCTCCAGCGGATCGCCGAGCGGAACCGCGGCGACCTCCGCGGGGCCGTCAACGACCTGCAGGCGGCCGCCGAAGGACGGTCCTCGATCGGCGTCGACGACGTCGTCACGGCGGACCGCGACAAGGCGATGGGGATCTTCCCGTACCTCGACGTCGTGTTGAAAGAGGGGTCCGCGCGCGAGGCGCTGCAGTCGTCGTACGACGTCGACGAGACGCCCGACGACCTGACGAAGTGGATCGAGGACAACATGCTGGACGTGTACGACACCGCGGAGGCGACCCGCGCGTACGACTTCCTCGCGAACGCCGACCGGTGGCTGGGCCGCGTCCGCGCCACGCAGAACTACTCGTACTGGCGCTACGCGGGCGACAACGCGGCGGCGGGGACCGCCGCGGCCCGCGACGGGACGAAGGGTGGCTGGACGCGATACGGGCGGCCGCAGTTCTGGCGGTCGTCCGACGGCACCGCCGACGAGGTGGTCCAGCGGATCGCCGAGCGCGGCGGGTACAGCATGAAGACGGCGCGGCGCGAGGTGCTCCCGTTCCTCGCCGCGCTGACACACCACTGCAAGCCGCGCGAGCTCACCGTCACGATGGCGGCGGCGTACGACCTCGACGAGGCCGGAGTCGCGTTCGTCACCGGCTCCGGCGAGTCGACGAACAAGGTGGCGTCCGTCGTCGCCGACGCGCGGGAGCGCCGCGAGGCGCTGATCGAGAGCAACGCCGACGGCGCGTTCGCGGGCGGCGGTGCTCGGACCGTGGGGGCGGACACGGACGGGAACGGCGCGGACGGCGAGGGGTCCGCCGCTACCGCGGACGACGGCGACGGTGTGACGGACGACGGTTCCGACACCGATGCCGGTGCCGACGGTGACGCCGGCGACGCTGCCGGCGACGACGGACAGTCCGGGCTGAGCGACTTCTTCTGAGCCCGGCCCGGAGGAACCGGATCCGCCGCCGAACCGTCCACCCGGCGACGAGCAGGCGGGCGAGCGGACAGGCGGCCGGAACGCGTCGTTTCTCGGCGCGTCGGAAACCGACCGACGGCTTTTATCGACGCGATCCCTGACGACTCACGTATGCACGTCGATGGCGGCCGTGAACCCCGTTCCGGCGCGGACTCCGACCTCGAGCGACGACGGATCGGTCGGGAACGAACCGACCGCGACCGGTCGACTTCCCGGTGCTCACGGGGGATTCGAGGTGACGGAGTGTGACGGGGAGCGCGCTGCTGGCGTTGGTGCCGCTGGCCGTCGTCGCCGTCCTGCTCGTCGGGCTCCTCTGGCCCGCCTCGCGGGCGATGCCGGCGGCGTGGCTCGCCGCGGCCGTCGTCGGCTTCCTCGCGTGGGAGATGCCGGTCGCGTGGATCGCCGCGGCGTCGATACGCGGGGTGATGACCGCGATCGAGATCCTCTGGATCGTCTTCGGCGCGCTCGTCCTGCTGTACACGCTGATGCGATCCGGGGCGGTCGACCGGATCAACGCCGGGTTCGCGGCGATCAGCGACGACCGCCGGGTCCAGGTGGTGCTGCTCGGGTTCTTCCTCGCGACGTTCATCGAGGGCGTCGCCGGCTTCGGCACCCCCGCCGCGGTGGTCGCCCCGCTGCTCTTGGCGCTCGGGTTCCCCGCGCTCGCGGCAGTCGTCGCCGCGCTCGTCGGTCACGCCGTCGCGACCGTGTTCGGCGCGGTCGGCACGCCCGTCGTCGTCGGCTTCCAAGCGCCCCTCGAGAACGTCTCGGACGCCATCGCGGCGGGCGGGTTCACGGTCGGGGAGTACGCCGCCACCGCCGGCGGCTGGGCAGCGGTGTTCAACGGCCTCTTGGGCGTCCTGATGCCGCTTTTCGCCGTCGGGATGGTCGTCTACTTCTTCGGCGAGACCGATCCCGACGACCGGTCGCTCGGCCCCGCGATCGCGGTCGCACCGCTCTGTGTGTTCGCCGGGGTCGCGTTCGCGGTCCCGTACGTCGCGGCGGCGTGGCTCGTGGGACCGGAGCTCCCGTCGATCGTCGCCGCGATGGTCGGCGGGGGCGTCGTCGTCGCGACGCTGAAGGCCGGATACCTGCTCCCTGACGACGAGTGGACGTTCCCGCCCCGCGAGGAGTGGCCGGCCCACTGGGTCGGCACCATCGAACCCGGCGGCGGAAACGGCGGGCCGACGGGCGCGGGGACGGACGACGCGAAGACGGCCGATGACTCGAAAGCGGGTGTCGACGCGGCCCCCGACACGGGGACCGACGCCTCGGCGATGTCCCTGCTCCGCGCGTGGTCGCCGTACCTCGTCCTCGTCGTCCTGTTGGTCGGCACCCGGGTCGTCGCCCCCCTGGAGACGTTCCTCCAAGAGGGCCCCGGGACGGCGATCGCGTGGTCCGGGATCCTCGGGACCGGGATCGGCGGGGAGATCGCGTGGGCGTACGTCCCCGGCACGTGGCTCGTCGTCGCCGCGCTCGTCGCGATCCCGCTGTTCGGGATGGATCGGGGCGAGGTGGCCGGCGCGTGGCGCGAGGCGGCCGCGAAGATCGTGTCCCCGGCGATCGCGTTGGCGTTCGTGATCGCGATGGTCGAGGTCATGTTGGAGACGGACGCCCACTCGGCGGCCGTCGACGGGAGCATGATCGTCGTGCTCGCGGACGCGACGGCGGCGACGTTCGGCCCGGCCTACCCCTTCTTCGCGCCGGCCGTCGGGGCGCTCGGGGCGTTCATCGCGGGCTCGATCACGGTGAGTAACATCACGTTCGTCACCTTCCAGTTCGAGATCGCCCAGGGGCTCGGGCTCCCGACCCAGCTGCTCGTCGGCGCACAGAGCATCGGCGCGGCGATCGGCAACGTGATCGCCATCCACAACGTGATCGCCGCGCTCGCGACCGTCGGGCTCGTCGGCGAGGCGGGCCGCGTCATCAGGCTCAACCTGATCCCGCTCGCGTACTACCTCGTCGCGGGCGGGACGCTCACCCTCCTGTTCGTCTACGTCCTGCTCCCGACCGCGTTCTGATCGGGACCGGGCGGGTCCCGTTCACGTAACGCTTTCACCCCCGGTCGCGAACGACGGCCATGCGCGCCGCGGCCCTCACCGAGTACGGCGAACCGTTAGCGATCCGCGAGCTTCCCGACCCCGAGCCCGACCCGGACGGCGCGGTCGTCCGCGTCGACGCCTGCGGGGTCTGTCGCAGCGACTGGCACGCCTGGAAGGGCCACGGCGAGTGGGCCGACGACCGGGTCCCACTGGGACAGACGCTCGGTCACGAGCCCGCGGGCGAGGTGGTGGCGGTCGGGCCGGAGGTCGACCGGT
Source organism: Halorubrum sp. JWXQ-INN 858 (assembly GCF_009806985.1). Taxonomy (GTDB): domain Archaea; phylum Halobacteriota; class Halobacteria; order Halobacteriales; family Haloferacaceae; genus Halorubrum. Next base: position 70,588 of record NZ_WUAX01000009.1, read on the forward strand.
TCGCCCCCGGCGACCCCGTCGTCGTCCCCTTCTCGCTGGGCGACGGACGGTGTGGCTACTGCCGGCGGGGCCACGGTAACGTCTGTGCGAACGGTCGCGCGCTCGGGTTCGAGCCGGACGCGCCGGGCGCGTTCGCGGAGCGGGTCGCGGTTCCGGCCGCGGACTACAACCTCGTCGAGCGCCCCGCGTGGCTCTCCGCGCGCGACGCCGCCGCGCTCGGCTGCCGGTACATGACGGCGTACCACGCGCTCTCCGAGCGGGCCGGCCTCTCCGGCGGCGACCGTCTCGCGGTCCACGGCTGTGGCGGAGTCGGGCTCTCGGCGGTCCAGCTCGGCGACGCCCTCGGGGCCCGTGTCGTCGCCGTCGACGTCGACGACGACGCCCTCGACCACGCGCGGTCGATCGGCGCGGACGACGCGGTGAACCCCGGATCGATCGACGGCTCGGTCCCCGAACGGATCCGCGAGCTGACCGACGGGGGCGTGGACGTCTCCGTCGACGCGCTCGGGATCGCCGAGACCTGTCGGAACTCCGTTCGGTCGGTCCGCCCGCGAGGAACGCACGTGCAGGTGGGGTTGACCACGGACGCCGAGCGCGGGTCGGTGTCGCTGCCGACCGACTGGATGACGCGCTGGGAGGTGTCGTTCGTCGGCTCGCGCGGGATGCCGCCGACGAACTACGACGACCTGTTCGCGCTCGTCGAGGCGACCGGGGTCGACCCCGGCGCGCTCGTGAGCCGCGAGCTGTCGCTGTCGGAGGTGTCGTCCCGGCTCGCCGCGATGGACGACTACGACGTGCGGGGCGTGGAGGTCGTCACCGCGTTCGACTGAGCGTCGCGACCGCGTTCAGCCGAGTGCGCCGGTCAGATGTCCCGACGCACGAACAGCCCCGCGGCGAGGAGGACGAGGAGGACGAACGCCGCGAGCAGTATCGCGGCGTCGAGGAACGCGTACTCCTCGCGGACGAGGATCGCCGTCTCGTCGTAGTACCGGCTCGGCGTGACGTAGCCGATCCACTCGTAGTCGGGGTCGACGTTCGAGGCCCCCTCGACGAGCCAGAGCATGAACACGGCCACGAGCGCGGCCGCCTGCGCGGTCCGTTGGCGGTCGACCACGACCGACAGGACGAGTCCGATGCCGGCACAGACCAACAGGTACGGGACGCTGAGCAGGTGGACCATCGTCAGCGCGACGGGATCGAACGACTCGCCGATGGACAGCGCGCCGACGTAGACGACGACGCCGACGCCGACGTTCAACACGACGAGCGGGACCGCCAGGGCGGCGGCTTTCTGGGCGATCACCGACTCTCGAGACACCGGGGTCGAGAGGGTCAGGTCCATCTTCCGGCTCTCGACGTCGCCGGCGATCATGCCGGCGCTCACGTACGCGAAGTAGATCCCGACGAGGACGACCCAGAAGAACGAGTACATCTCGGCGGCGATGAACCCCTCTATCGTGTGTATCGCCTCGATCCCGAAGAACTCGATCATCCCCTCCGGGAACGCCTCCATGACGCCGTCGAGCGCCTCCGCGTCGTCCGCGAAGTCGGGATAGATGGAGAAGTACAGCACCGAGAACAGCACGAGGACGCCGACGAGCGCGAGCGGGCCGCGGCGGAGCCCTCTCGCCTCGTTGCGAAGGATGGCGGTCATCGTCGTCCCTCGGGCCGGCGACGCATCTCAGATGTCCCTCCGAACGAAGACGGTCGTCGCGACGACGAGCAGGACGAGGAACGCCCCGAGCGAAACCGCCGCGTCGAGGAACGCGTACTCCTCGTGGAGGAGGATCGCCGTCGGGTCGTAGTAGTGGCTCGGGGTGAGTTCGGCGATCCACTCGTAATCCGGCTCCAGTGCGGCGAGCCCGTCCAGCAGCCAGAGCAGGAAGACGAGCCCCAAGGCCCCGGTCCGGGCCCGTCCCGGGCGGTCGGTGCCGACCGACAGGACCACCCCGATGCCGGCACAGACCAGCAGGTACGGGACCCCGAGCAGGTGGACCATCGCCAGCGCGACGGGGTCGAACGACTCGCCCACGAGCCGTGCGCCGCCGGCCATCACGGCCAGCATCCCGACGTTCAGCGCGGCCATCGGCACCCAGAGGGCGGCGACCTTCTGGACGATCACCGACTCCCGGGACACCGGATACGACAGCGTGAGGTCCATCTTCCGCGTCCGGACGTCGTCTGCGACCGTGCCGGCGCCGGCGTAGCCGAAGTACATTCCGGCAAAGAGGATCCAGACGAACGGGTAGACGTACCCGCCGGCGAACCCCTCGATCGTGCTCAGCTCCTCGAGGCCCATCAGCTCGAGCATGTAGTCGGGATACGCCGCTTCGATCGCGTCCGCCTCGTCCTTCATCGCCGGGAAGACGGCGAGGAAGACGGCCGCGAGCATGGCGAACACGCCGGTCAGCACCAGGGAGCTCCGCTGGTACCCCTTGGATTCGTTGAGGAGGATCGCGGTCACGGCCGTTCCCCTCGGAAGCGGCCCTCACGTGACGCGTTCGCTGAGTCTCCTCCTCGTGGCTCGTCCGCTGGCTCCCCTCTTCGTGGCTCGTTCGCTGGGTCCCGTCCTCGTGGCTCGTCCCCTGACTCGCCCGTGTAGTAGTGTTTGAAGATCGTCTCCAGCTGTGGGTTCCCGATGTCGACGTCGCTGGTCTCGAACCGCACGAGGTGTTCGAGCAGCGACTGTGCGTCGCCGGTGTACGTGAAGTGGACGGCGTCGTCGAACAGCTCCACGTCGATCATGTCGTCCGTGAGGAAGTCCTCCTCGTCGACCGGCTCCGCGAGCTGTACCCGCACCTCCTTGCCGCTCCGTGCCAGCAGCTCGTCGATGTCCTCGAGGGCGACCAGCTCGCCGTCGCGAATGATGCCGACGCGGTCACACACCTGCTGCACCTCGCTGAGGACGTGTGAGGAGAAGAAGATCGTCTTCCCGGCGTCGCGCTCCGACTCCAGGAACAGCCGGAGGCGGTCCTGTTTGAGCGGGTCGAGCCCGGAGGTCGGCTCGTCCATGATGACGAACGCCGGGTCGTGCATGAACGCCTGGACGATCCCCAACATCCGCCGGTTCCCCGCGGAGTACGTCCCGACCGGCTGGTCGAGCGGCGGCGTGAACAGCTCCAACAGCTCCCCGCGCCGTTCGTCGCCCCGCATCCGGGCGAAGTAATCGAGCACCTGCCGACCGGTGAGGTGGTCGTCGAACCCCAGCGTGTCGGGGAGGTAGCCGATCTCCGATTTGACCGCGGTGAGCGCGCGCCGGTCGTGAACGTCGGCCCCGAGCACCTCGGCCGTCCCGGACGTCGGCCTGATGAGCCCGAGCAGCATCCGGATCGTCGTCGTCTTCCCCGCGCCGTTGGGGCCGAGGTAGCCGAACACCTCCCCGGACTCGACGCTGAACGTGACGCCGTCGTTCGCGGCGACGTCGCCGTACCGCTTGGTGAGGTCCGTCGTCTGGATGGCTGGCATGGATCGGTGGGTCACCTCCGGTAGAGCCACACGAAGACGACGGCGACCAGGACGGCGAGGGCGCCGAATATCACCACCTCGATCGCCGGGAGCCCGTCGTCGGTCGCCTCGGTAACCTCGACGGCGAGCGTGGCCGGACGGGCCATCACGGTCTCGTCGTCGGGATCGATGTACTCGACGCCGACGGTCGCCGGATACCGGCTCGCCGGCGCGTCGCCGTCGACCTCCAGATCGAAGGCGACGACCTCGCTCTCGCCCGGCGCGAGCGCCGGAACGACCGTCGACCGGAAGTCGCTCTCCAGCGGGTCCGCGACGTCGAGCGTCAGGCGAACGTCGCGGACGTCGACCTCGCGCCGGTTCGTGACGTCGACCCGGAGCGTCCCGCTCTCGCCGGCGGCGAAGCTGGCGTTCACCGCGTCGACGTCGAGCGCGTCGCGGCGCTCGGCCACGTCGACGCGTACGGGATCGACCGTCGCCCGGTCGTTGCCCGCCGTCGTTCGGTACTGCGTCGTCACGTCGAGCCGCTGCGGGACGGGGTCCGTTCCGGGCGGGACGGTCCCTCGGAACCGGAACGTCGCGGACTCCCCGGCCGCGAGCGACCCGACCGCGTACGAGTCCGTACGGGGCTCGATCCGGGCGTCGCCGAGCGCGAGCCGGACGGCGTCGACGTCGACGGGACCGTCGTTGCGGACCGTTCCCTCGATCGCCCCGACCTCGCCGACGCGGAGCGTTGAGGAGGTGACCGACACCGAAAACGACTGTTCGCCGGCCGGGACGACCCCGGCGGTGAGTCCCTCCTGTACGCCCGCGACCCCGTCCGTGTCCGTGTACTCGACGGACGCGTCGAGCGCGAGGTCGCGCACGTCGACGTCCTCGCGCACGGTGACCCGATGGGCGATCGTGGCGTTCTCGCCGGGATCGAGCCGCTCGACGCGGGCCGTGTTCCGGGGGGCCTCGCCGAACGACACGTCCGTACTCCGCGACTCGAGGCCGACGACGACGTCGCGGGCGGCCTCGCTCCCCACGTTGGTCACGTTCGTGACGAGCGACCCCGAGTCGCCGACCTGGACGTCGCTCTCGACGGTGTCGACCGCGAACCGGGGCCGGTCCTCGACGGTCACGTCGACCGAGGTTCGGACCGTCCGTGACCGCTCCTGGACGACGTTCCCCGCCGGCGAGTACAGCGACGTGTGTGAGTACCGGACCCGGACGTCGACGTCGTACTCGCCGGGCTCGACGTCCTCCGGAACGGTGACGGAAAGCGGCACGGGCGCGACAGCCCCGTCGGGGACGGTCCCGACGGACTGGCGTCGTGTGTGGACCTCGAACGGGCCCTCGTCCGTGACCTCAACCGTGACCGCGCGCGCGGTGGTCACGAGGTCCCGCTGCGGGGCGGCGCCCGCCCGGACCTCCCCGTCGTTTGCGACCTGCAGGACGAGCTCGTCGGTGCTCGCCGCCGTGAGCGTCGACTCCGGGGCGTACACGTCGATCCCGGGCTCCCCGCGGACGAACGACGACTCCTCCTGTGCGACCGCGACGCCCGCGACGCCCGCGGCGAGGAGGGCGACCACCAACACCACCCCGACGTGTCGTCGCCGCATCTACGCAACCTCCGGGACACCACCGGCTCTCGGGCGGGCGGACTCGCGCCGCGCTCCGCGACTGACGGGGACCATGCCACGGAGTTCTTGTCACTCGGACTTAGCCTTTTGGAGGGTGCGTCTCCCGCTTCCGTCCCGTCGGGAACCGCTCAGTCGCCGCCGAGCGTGGCCCGCCCCGCCGCGTTCGGTTCGGCCGTCCGCACGCTCCACGCGGCGGCCGCGGCGAGCGCGACGGCCCCCGCGATCGCGAGGAGGTTGACCGTCTGCCACGTCCCCGTGTACAGGACGAGGTCGCGGCCGAGCAGCAGCGTGACGACGAGGAAAGCCATCGATCCGACCGCGAGCGCACGGACCCGAGCGGCGTCGACGGCGGTCCCGTTCGCCCCTTCGGTCGCCGAGACGGCGACGGCGAGCAGGCCCAGGTGGGCGCTCAGGGTGGCGACGTAGAACGCCGCCTGTGCGCCCGGCGAGTAGGTGACGAGCGGGACGGCCCGCGAGAACGCGACGCCCGCGAGCAGTCCCGCAAGCGCGACGCCGAGCCCGATCCGGAGGAGCCGTGGCCCCGGCCGGGAACCTCCCCACAGCGTCGCCAGCCCGAGCAGAGTGAAGATGACCAGCGCGACGATCAGGTGTGCGGCGTGCGTGGAGACGGTGTAGCCGCCCGGGACGAGCCCGCCGATCGTGACCGTGACCGCGCCGACGGTGATCTGTACCGGGAGGACGACGACGGCGAGCGTCGCCGCCAGCCGGGTCCGGCGGTCGAAGTCGCCGGCCCACGTCCACGCGGCGACCCCGATGATGAGGAAGCCGGTGACCATCGCCCACACGCGGTGGAACCACTCGATGAAGTCGGGGTTGATCGTGAGCGCGGGGATGAGCTGATCCGAACAGAGGGGCCACTGCGCCTGACAGGCCAGCCCCGAGCCGGTCGCCGCGGTGTACACGCCGAGGGCGAACAGCGTCAGCGTCATTCCCGTCGTCGCCGCCGCGTACCGCCGGAACGTCAGCCACGCGGGCCGAAGACTCATTGGTTGGGATCGGGCTTCGGCGTACTTAGACCGTTCGACCGCTCCACGCGGGCGGGAACGAGCGAATGACTACCGGGACAGCTCCGTTCGTGCCTGCCGGGCCGTGCTCGACATCCCGTCGTTGCCCTCGACGTCCGCGAGCGTCTCGACGGCCTCCAGCTTCCGGATGGCGTTATCGAGGAACGAGCGCACGTCGCCGGTGTACGCGTACACCATGTAGTCGTCGGTCATCACGTCGACGATCGCCCCGGGACCGAGCCCCTCCGCGCGCAGCTCCAGCACGTAGCGGATGAACTTCCGCTCCGGGCAGCCGCAGTAGGGGTTCGCCTGGCAGTCGCAGTCGAGGAAGTCCTCGGAGAAGTCGAGGATGCGATCACGGGTCGTCGAGTCGAGCTTCGAGAGCCCGTCGCCGGTGAACAGCAGGTCGAGCGTCGCCCCCGAGAACGCTCCCTTGGGGACGTTCGTCTCCAGCTGAGAGGCGAGCTGGCGGTGGTTCTTCACGTAGATCTTGTCCGTGAACGCCACAGTTGTCCGTCGATACGCCGCCACGGATTAAAAGGGGCGTGGTCGTCACTCGGTCCCACGGTCGACCGGGAGTCGTAACGGTTATCTGTGAAAGCGGGGTACGTGACGATGCGTGTCCGGGTTAGGGTAGTGGACTATCCTTCAGCCTTGTGGAGGCTGAGACGCGGGTTCGATTCTCGCACCCGGACCTTCTCCAACGCCCGTCCGAGAAGCGGCGCGGCTCGTCGCCGCCAGCCTCACACCTCGTCGCGGTCGGTGTACGTGTACCGACGGGCGATCCGGTCGCCGTCGAACTCGTGGAAGTCGGCGAAGCCGAACCGTACGCGATCGTCGCCCTGGACGCCCGAGAACGTCCCGCGAACCGCGACGACCGCGTTCGCGTCGGAGGCGTCATCGTCCGTTCCGCTCTCGCCGTCCGTGCCGCCCTCGCCGTCCGTGCCGCCCTCGCCGTCCGTGCCGCCCTCGCCGTCCGTGCCGACCTCAACGACGACGGCGTCGACTTCGTGTGTGCCGTCCTCGAGCGGCCGATCCTGCTCGTAGAACGCCTCGAACGCCGCCTTTCCCTCGATCGGGGCCTGTCCCGGTCGTTCGTACACCACGTCGTCGGTGAACAGGTCGAACAGCGGCTCGTACGCCTCGTCGTCGACGAGGTCGTAGTAGCGACGGACGAGCGACTCGGGGTCGAGCTCCTCGGGAGGCACGGACATGTCCGGAACTGTCGACTCCGCCCTGATAAGTGACCCGGCGACGAACCGTCCGATCGGGTCGGGACCCCGGACCGCCGCGACGCGGAGCCTTTTGAGGGCGGCCGTCGATGACTCGGACATGAGCGACCCAGACGTCGTCGTGTTGCGACAGACGATCCACGGCGTGGGCGGGCCCGAACTGGCTGCGACGATCCGCGAGCGACTCCCCGACCTCGAGGTGGCGCTGGCACGGACGCCCGCGGAGGAACGCGAACTGCTCGAAACCGCGCGGATCGCCGTCGGGTTCGACATCGACGAGGCCGCGCTCGCGGCCGCCGAGAACCTGGAGCTGTTCGCGTGCGTGTACGCCGGCACCGGCCACCTCCCGCGCGACGCCTTCGCGGAGCACGGGGTCGCGGTGACGAACGCCTCGGGGGTTCACGGCCCGAACATCGCGGAGTACGTCCTCGGGGCGATGATCGGCCACGCGAGGGAGTTCCACCGGGCCCATCGCCAACAGATCGACCGCGAGTGGCGGAGCTACCCGACGACGGAGGTGTACGGCTCGACGGTCGCCGTCGTGGGCCTCGGCGCGATCGGACGGACGGTCGTCGACCGGCTGGAGCCGTTCGACGTCGAGACGGTCGGCGTCCGGTACTCCCCCGAGAAGGGCGGCCCGACCGATCGGGTGTACGGGTTCGACGAGCTCCACGAGGCGATCACCGACGCGGAGTACGTCGTGCTCGCGTGTCCGCTCTCGGACGCGACGCGCGGGCTCGTCGACGCCGACGCCTTCCGTACGATGCGGCCCGACGCCGTTCTCGTCAACGTCGCCCGCGGGAAGGTCGTCGACACGGACGCGCTGGTCGACGCGCTCCGGTCGAACGGGATCCGGGGGGCGGCCCTCGACGTCACCGACCCCGAGCCGCTCCCGGAGGACCACCCGCTGTGGGGGCTCGGCAACGTCACGATCACGCCGCACAACGCCGGCCACACGCCGGCGTACTTCGACCGGGTCGTCGACGTCCTCGCGGAGAACGTCGACCGGCTGTCAGCCGGCAGCGACGACCTCCGAAACCGGGTGGTGTGACGGGGTCGGGGAGACGCGATCAGCGATCGAGGGTGTCACGCGTCCCGGCCGATCCGGGCGACGCGGTGCGCTCCGTCCGCCCGCCGAGCGTCTCGAACTCGAAGTTCTCGAAGCCCTCGGGGGTGCGCCCCTCGACGGCGTAGACGTAGAGGGCGGTCTTCGCGATCCCCCAGATCGTCTGGCTGAGGAGATACGTGAAGACGAGCACGCCGCCTAAAAGCAGGACCGTTAGCAGGATCCCCGGCCCCGGGAAGACGGCGGCGACGGGCAACGACAGCGCGAGCGCCCCGATCGCCAGGACGACCCCCACGGCCGCGACGATGAGCGTGATCCCGAAGCCGGCGCCGATCGTCTCGCCCCAGGTCTCGCGGAACGCGCTCGCGCTGCGGGAGAACATCGACGTGACCGTGACGTCCTCGAAGACGATGACGGGGACGATGAAGAACGTCATGATCGCCCACCCGACCGCGAACAGCGACCGCATGATCCCGGCGATCGGGTTGTCCGAGTCCTCCATCGCCTTGAGGACGACGCTGACGGTCGCGGAGATCACGGACCAGACGACGATCGGTCCGAGTCGGTCGCTCACGGCTTTCAGACAGTCCATCACTGCTGGCTCTCGCCCGTGGAACGCCTCGTTCGCGCCGTACACCAGCGCGCACGCACAGTACGTGCTGACGAACGTCGTGAGGAAGTAGAGCACCAACAGCACGAGGAACTCCAGCCCGCTCCCGATCAGGTTCGCGATCAGCAGCGGGAAGAAGAACAGCACGAAGAACGCGGCACTGGCGACCCCCGCGAGCAGCGGGAACACCATGAGGTTCGGGTGATCACGGATGACGCCGACGCTGTCCTTCGTGAGCGTCCATCCGGTTTTCACCCGGTCGAAGAAGCCGACGCGGCTGGAACCGGTCCCTATTGACATAGCGGTGGGTTACTCCCACTTGGTTTATAAGTATACACGTCCGGCGGGCACCGACGGCGGAGTCGTCGACGACCGCCCCGTCGGTTCAGACCCGGATCTCGATGAGGAGATCGGTCTCGGGCGACCCCCCCATCGTCTCCCGTATCCGGTCCCACGAGAGGTCGACGCGTGCGGTCACCGCCTGCGCGGCCAGCGCGCCACAGGCGTTCCCGACGAGCAGGGGGACCTGGTAGTCACGGGGATCGTGTGAGAAGCCGTCGCCGGCGATCGCCGGGTCGCGCAGCGCCGTCGCGAGGAACCCGGACGCGAAGGCGTCCCCCGCCCCGGTCGTGTCGACCGGATCGATGTCGAACCCGGGGTGTGAGACGTCGCCGTGGGGCGTCCGGACGGTCGCACCGTCGCCGCCGAGCTTGATGACGACGACCCGGTCGTCGGGCTCCCACGGGTCGATGTCGGTCGTCTCCGCGACCGCCTCCGCCTCGGGGGCGTTCACGAACAGGACGTCGGTGGCGTGGAGCGCCGCGTCGTACGCGCGGTCGCCGACGCGACGGCCGGGGTCGAAGCTCCGGGTCGCGCCCGCCTCGCCGGCCGCCGCCGCGAGCGCCGTCGCCGTCTCGGGCCGCTGGCTCGTCAGGTGCAGGTGGTCCGCCGCGTCGAGCGTGTCGTGGTCGAGGTCGGCCGCCGAGAACGCCTCGTTGGCCCCGTCGTTGGCGAGCATCATCAGCTCCCCGTCGGCGTCGACGATGACGTACTTCACCGAGGTGGGCGCGTCGGCGTCGATGAGAACGTGACCGGGGTCGACGCCCGCGTTCGCCAGCGCCCGCAGCGCCAGCGCCCCCGACTCGTCGCCGCCGACGCTGCCGTACACGACCGACTGTCCGCCCAGGTCGACCAGTCCGACGGCGACGTTGGCCGCGCTCCCGCCGCCGGACTGTTCGAGCCGCTCGATCCGCGTCTCCCCGTCCGGTTCCGGGAGCCGACCGACGTGCATCGTCACGTCCCAGTTGATGTGGCCCGCCGAGATCACCTTCGGCGTCGTCGTCGACGCCTCGGGTTCGAGGTTCGGGTCGGGATCCGGGCTTGGCTCCGGGTCGCGATTCGAGCTTGGGCCCGGGTCGTGATTCGGGCTCTGGTCCGGGCCGTGATTCGGGCTTTGGTCCGGGTCGTGATTCCGGTCCCGTTCGGGAGCCGTCTCCGGACCGGGATCCGCTCCCTCCTCGCTCATGGCTCGGCCCACGGCCGCGCCGCCCCCTCGCCGAACAGTTCGCGCATCAGGGTCACGATGCTCTCGGGAGGGAACTGCCCGTGTTCGGTGACGATCGCGTCCATGTACCGCGGCGGCGTCACGTCGAAGGCGGGGTTCTCGACGGAGATCTCGCCGATCGCCGCCCGGGCGTCGGGCGCTATCACTTCGGCCTCGTCGCGCATCTCGATCTCGACGGTGTGGCCGGTCAGCGTCTCCGGGTGGAGCTTGATCGTCTGGGCGGCGGTCATGATCGGGACGCCGCGCTCGCGGGCGTTGACGGCGAGCCCCGAGGTGCCGACCTTGTTGATGACGCTGCCGTCCGCGGCGATCGAGTCGGCGCCCACGACGACGTGGTCGACGTCGTCGAGGTAGCGCCGCGCGGCGGAGTCGACGATGAGCGTGACGGGAACCCCCGCGTCGCGGAGCTGCTCGGCGGTGATGTGGCCCTGGTTCCGCGGGCGCGTCTCCTTGACGATCGCCTCGATCTCCTTGCCCTGTGCGACGGCCGCCTCGACGCACGCCAGCGCGTCCGTCGAGTGACAGTGCGTCATCACGGTGTCGCCGTCGGCGAGGCGGTTCGCGCCGATCTCACCGAGGTCGTCCTGTGCGCGGTCGAGCTGGCGGACGAACTCCTCGACGGCGTCGAGGATGCTCCGCCGAAGCGCGCCGACGTCGTCCCCCGCCATCCGTCTGAGGACGTATCGGAGCGCGTTCGGCAGCGAGACGGCGGTCGGACGGGTCTCGTGGAGGGTCCGCGCCGCGGCGCGCATCGACGCGCGAAAGGCGGCGGGGTCGTCCGCTTCGATCTCCCGCGCCTGCGTCGCCAACGCTTCGGCGGCCCCGGAAGCGATCGTCGCCGCCCCCCGGATCTCCATGGTCGCGATGGCTTCCGCGGTCTCCTCGACGGCGGGTGCCAGCTTCGGGTCGGTCATACCGGTACGGTAGCCGTCGCGGTATTTATAAAACCGGGCGTCCGCGGGGGCGTCTCACTGCTCGGAGCCCTGTCCGTAGCTCTCGAACTTCGCCTCGACGGTCGCGAGCTGCTCGTCGGTGAGCGTGTGCGGCTCCCCTACGGCGGACGATCGCAGGTAGAGCCGACAGAGGTCCTCCACGTGTCGGGTGTTCTCGACCGCGGTTTCGAGGTCGGGCCCGGTGACGACGAGCCCGTGGTTCGCGAGGATGACGGCGTCGGAGTCCGCCTCCGTCATCGCGGCGACGGCGTTGGCCGCCAGGTCCTCCGTGCCGTACGGCGCGTATCCCGCCAGCGGCACCTCGCGGCCGACCGCGACGATCATGTAGTGGATCGGCGGGAGCGGTCGGTGGAGCGTCGCCATCGTCGTCGCCCACGGCGAGTGGGTGTGGACGATCGCGCCCGGCCGGTCGTGTTTGTATATCCCCGTGTGCATCGGCACCTCGCTGGAGGGGGCCATCCGGCCCGCCTTCCGCTCGCCGTCGAGCCCGACGACGGGCACGTCGGCGGCGTCGAACGAGTCGTAGGGGACCCCCGTCGGGGTGACCGCGAACGCGTCGCCGCGGCGAACGCTCAGGTTGCCGGTCCGCCCCGGCGTGAGGTCGGCGAGCGCCGGCGCGTACTCGACGACGGTCTCGCGCTCGCGCTCGAGGGTCACAGCGCCACCTCCGTGACGTCCGCGAACGCGTCGATCCGGTGGTCCGGCCGCTCGGGCCCCGTCAGATCGCGGTCGGGATCGGCGTTGAACAGGACCGTGTCCATCCCGACCGCGTTCGCGCCGACGACGTCGGCCTCGACGTCGTCGCCGACCATGAACGCCTCGCTCGGGCGGAGATCGAGCGCCGCGAGCGGCGTGGTGAACGCGATCGCGCTCGGCTTCTCCCGGCCCACTTCCTCCGAGGTCACGACGCGGTCGACGAGGTCGTCGACCCCCAGCCGCGCGAGCTTCTCCAGTTGGATCCGGGTCGTGAGGTTGGTGACGACGACGACGGTCAGGCCGGCCTCCCGAAGCGCCCGGAGCGTCTCCTCGACGCCCGCGAACGGCTCGATCCGCTCGACGTAGCGGTCCCAGTACGCGCCGCCGATCGCGAGCGCGTCCGCCGCGTCGTGGACGTCGGCGTGGACCCTGAGCGCGCGTTTGAAGTAGAGAAAACGCTCGTGAGAGGCCGCGGTCCCGCGCAGCTCCCGTTTCGTCTCCCGGCGCGCGGTCGCGTACAGCGCGTCGAACGCCTCGCGATCGAGGTCGTAGCCGAGGTCGCGGAACGTCTCGAACGCCGCGCGCTTGCCCGCCTCGTTGCAGGGCGGGTACGGGTAGAGAGTGTCGTCGAGGTCGAAGAACGCCGCTTCGTAGCCCATGACTGACCGTCACGTGACCGCCACTTAAGGGTGGGCCGTCACCTGCGCCGTGGCACTTAAATGTGGGCCGTCGACCGATCCGGCGGGGCTGGCGTCGTTCGGTGGGCTCGGCGTCGTTCGGTGGGACAAGCTTCATGCTCGTGGCCGCGCTTGGTACCGACATGCACGCGAGCGACGATCGGGGCCGTCTGACACCCCTCGACGCCGCGGCCCGAGACCGGGGGATCGACCCCCCCGACACAGAAACCGGGCCGCGGGTCGCGCGGGTTCCGGAGCCGCACGTCAACGACACCTTCGCCGTCGACGGGATCGACACCAAGCGGCGAGAGGCGCTGACAGAGGCGCTGCTGGCCGACCGGGAGGGCGTGAGCGCGGCGTCGGCGACGGGGCGGAACGGGACCGTCGGCGTTCACCACGACCCCGCGGTGAGCCGGGCGGACCTGCGGGCGGAGCTCGAGTCGTACGGGCTCGCGGTCGCGCCGGGCGACGAGGCGTTCGCGACGCGCCGGGCCGCACAGTTCGACGCCGCGCGGGTCGCCGTCGCCGTCCTCTTCGGGCTGATGGTCGCGGTGCCGTACGTCGGCGTGCTCTACCCGACGCGGGTCGAGTGGCTGTTCTACGATCCCGTCACCGTGGCGTACCTCCAGTCGATCCTCGACTCACGCGTCGCCACCCACTTCTTCGTCAACCTCGCCGCGCTCTCCGGCATCGCCTTCCTCGTCGCCTGCGGGCCGATGGTTCGCCGCGCGGCCGACGCGCTGCTGGCCGGCCGGCCGACGAGCGAGGTCGCCTTCGTCGGTGGCATCCTCGCGGTGTACGGGTACAGCACGCTCGCCGCCTTCACCGGCTTCGGCGGCAACGTCCACTACGACCTCGTCGCCTACGCCGTCGTCGCCGTCACGCTCTGGACCCGCTTCGCGACCGACGCGACCGCCGACGCGCCCGCGGCGGAGCCCGGCACGGCCGACCCCGTCGCTCACGACACCGAGGACGAGCCCGTCGCGCTCACGGACGGCGGACGGTAGCGGCTTCGATCATCACGGCTTACGACCGTCCGTACGTCTCGGGATGACGGCCAACGCTCCGCTACCCGAGTCGTTCCAGCCACGCTTCCGCGACCCGCGGGAACGCGAGGACGCCGACCAGCGCGACCAGGACCGTCGCTCCCAGCCCCGCGCCCACGCCGATCCCGGGATCGACCGATGCGGCGACCCTCCCGCCGACGGCGAGGCCACCGAAAACGGCGAGCGCCATGACCCCGTTGTAGTAGGGGATCCGGAGGACGAGCAGCGAGGGGGCCAGCGTCACCCACCCGAGGGTGTCAGTCGCTAACGGTCGGATCCAGCCGCCACGGACGAGCGTGCCGATGAAGACCGCGACCGCCCACGCGACGAGCCCCGTCGCCTTCGCGTCGAACCACCCAGTCGCCGGGTAGTCCATCACGAACAGCAGGACCGGGAGCGAGAAGACCGTGACCTCCGCGAAGATCCGCGTCGCGTCGTGTAAGAAGACGCCGACACCGCTCTTCTCGGTCCGAGTGAGGTGGCCGTACCCGTACCACGTCCGCCGCTCCGTCGTTCGAGCGGCGGCGGTTTCCCTCCCTGGCGGCCCGCGACGACGGGTCATCGACGATAGCGGCCCCTCACGAGCCGGTCACCTCCGGTTCGTCCGTGTCGTCCGTGTCGACCGTGTCGTCCGTGTCGACCGTGTCGCCCGGCCCTCCCGCGTCGAGCGGGACTCGATCACCGATCCTGACGGGGTCGTCGACGGCGACGGCGCTCCCCCATGACGTCTCGGGAACGACGGTGTTGACCATCAGCCGGAAGTCGTGGTCGAACCAGTCGCCGCCGGACCAGTCGGGCATCGTCTCCCGGCGCTTCCGAAGGAACGTCTCCCTGAAATCGGGGTGCTCCGCACCGGTGTCGGGGTGTCGCGAGGGGACGACACACCGTTGACAGGGGTTGACGCCGAGGAGGTCGACCCCGTCGATCGAGAACCGGACGCGCGAGTCGCGGTCGGCGAACAGCCGGTCCTCCCAGAACGCGGGGACGTCCGCCACCACGACGTTCGGTCGGAGCCGCCGCCGGGCCTCGGTGGCGTCGGCGACGCCGTCGAACCACGAGGCGAACGCCGAGAGGGTCGCTGCGGAGACGACGGTCGGCCCGGTCGCCTCCCGGTCGTCCGGGAACCCGCCGTGGGGCTCCCGGACGAGGTCGACGGGGTAGCCGAGATAATCGCCCATCCACGACTCGATCACGGACCGGTCGTCCGGGAGGTCGAACGTGCGCTCGTCGGCGGGGGTTCCGTCGCGTTCGGGTCGGCGGAGCGTCACCGCCGTCGGTGTCGCGTCGGTCTCTCCGGCGAGGGCGTAGCTCGCACGGATCCGATGGATGGCCGGCTCGCTTTTCCCGTTGACGTAGCCGCCACCGCCCCCGACGGACGCCGTGTTCGGGTCGACGCCGGCCTCCACGAACGCGTACGAGCGGTCCCCGCGGAGCGCCCCCGCCGTGCCGACCGACGCACGGTCGACGACGACTCCGTCGAGGGACTTCACCGGGTACGCGACGAGTTCGCCGATTCGTGCCATAGCGGCGGTTGGTCGGGGGACGATAAAAACGGTCGGACGCCATGGGTTCCGTATCCGACGGGACAGTCGGACGCGACGTCGGAACCGCCCTCGGCGTTACGCTACTCGGCGTCGTCGGCGTCGTCCGCGTCGTCGGCGTCGTCCGCATCGTCCGCGTCGTCAGCGTCGTCAGCGTCGTCATCGGGGACCTCGATCCCGGCCGCATCGAACGCGGCGGCGACCTCGTCTTCGGGGACCGTGTGGTAGCCGTCCGCGTCGGTGATCGTCGCGACCGCGAGGTCGCCGGGCTCCAGTTCGTCGTCGCGAGCCGCGAGCGCGCGGATCCCGAGACCGACGCCGTCGTCGAGCGAGAGGTCCTCGCTCCACTCCTCCTCGAGGACCTCCTGGATCGCCTTCCGGCCGCCCCCGATCACGGTCGCCTTCCACTCGTTGGGGGTCCCGGAGGGGTCCGCGGCGAACAACCGCGGCTCGCCGTTCTCGATCCCGCCGATCAGGAGCGCCGCACCGTACGGGCGGGTGCCGCCGCGCTGGGTGTTCTCCTGGACGTGGTCGGTGACGTACTTCGTCAGCGCCTCGACGCCGACCGGCTCGCCGTACCGGAGGCGGTTCCCCTGTGCCTGCCGGCGCGCGAAGTCGATCAGCTGCCGGGCGTCCGCGACGTGGCCCGCGCTCGCGGTGCCGACGTGGTCGTCGAGCTTGTGGAGCTTCTCGATGCTCTCGGCCTCCATCAGCGTCGAGGAGGCGCGGGACATCGCGACGAAGACGACGCCCTCAGCGGTTCGGACCCCGACGCTCGGCGCGCCGCGGGAGACCGCCTCGCGGGCGTACTCGACCTGATAGATCCGACCGTCCGGCGAGAACAGCGACGTACCGCGGTCGTATGCCTGCTGGTCGTTACCGCCCATCATCGACGATCACCCGTCCACACGTGTACGCGTTCGCTCATTGCCACTACGTAACGGCGGACGGTTGAAAAAGCCTCCCTAACCGGGACGGGCCGGCGATGGGTGCGGTGCACGGAACGGCGGGGGGCGCATCGCACGGAGCGGTGGGGGGCGCATCGCACGGAACGGCGGGTGTGCGCCGCCTTCAGTTCTCCGCACGAACGTAGGTGACGAACGCGAGGTCTCCTTCCACCTGCCGGTCCGTTTCGACCCACTCCGTGGGGTCCCACGCCGGGAAGCGCGTGTCCCCGTCCGGCGAGTCGGGGATCTCCGTGATAACCATCCGGTCCGCGACGTTGAGGAACGCCTCGTACACCGTCGCCCCTCCGATCACGTAGACGGTCGAGACGCCGCGGTCGACGGCGTTCGCCCGGGCGCGTTCGATCGCCGCCTCGACGTCGTGTGCGACGACCGCCCCCGTCGGGAGGTCCAGGTCCCGCGTGGTCAACACGATGCTCGTTCGGTCCGGGAGCGGGCCACCGATCCGGTCGGCGATGCTCTCGTAGGTGGTTCGCCCGACGATCACTGGGTGGTCGACGGTGAGCCGTTTGAAGTGCCGCAGGTCCGCCGGGTAGTGCCAGGGCATCCCGTCGTCCGCGCCGATGACGCGGTTCGCCGCGACGGCCGCGACGAGAACGAACTCGACGTCCCCGTCGGCGTTCGTCCCCGCGTCCGCATCAGCATTCGTCCCCGTCATCACTCCGCGACGGCGAACGTCAGCCCGTCGGCGCAGTCGTAGTCGACGATCGCGACGTCCTCGTACGTCAGCTCGTCGAGCGGCTTGTCCGCGATCTCGATCCGCGGTCGCGGACGGGGCTCCCGCGAGAGCTGTTCGAGGAGCCCGGGGACGTGGTCGTACCCCGCCTCCCCGTCGGCCTCCGCGGGAGCTTCCCCTTCGAGCCACTCCTTGATCGACAGGTAGCCCGCCCTGTCGTCCACGTCCGCGAGCCGCTCCTGAAGCTCCGAAAGGTGTTGTGCGTACCACGCGCCGCGGTCACCCCGTCCGCAGTAGACGTGGGCGTCGACGACGGTGTGGCCGAACTCGCCGACCTCGAACCCGGACTGCTGGGCGAGCGCGTTCGCGAGCAGCGCGTACGCGGCGATGTTGAAGGGCACTCCGAGCGCGATGTCGCCGGAGCGCTGTGTGAGGTGCAGGTTGAGCCGGCCGTCCTGTACGTTGACGACGAACGTGTAGTGACACGGCGGCAGCGTCGAGGTCGCGGCGTTCGCGGGATGCCACGCGCTCACCACCATCCGACGCGAACGAGGGTTCTCCGCGAGCGTGTCGAGGACGTACCCGATCTGGTCGAAGGTCCGGCGCTCGTGGCCGTCGGCGTCCTCCTCGACGGTCACCCAGCGGTGTGCGTCCTCGGGCCACGTCTCGCCGGGCAGGCCGGCGGCGTCGTCCGGCACGGGGTATCGTCGCCAGAACCGACCGTACGCGGTGTCGAGCCGCCCCGCCTCGTCGGCCCACGCGTCCCAGATCTTCGTCTCCTCGCGCAGGTTCCGGACGTGCTCCTCGCCCGAGAGGTACCAGAGCACCTCGTGGATCAGCGAGTTCCAGCGGTAGCCGTCCATCCGCTTCGTCGTGAGGAGGGGGAACCCCTCCGAGAGGTCGACCGTGTACTGGCCGCTGAAGCTCGCGACGGTGTCGACGCCGGTCCGGTTCGGCTTGTACGTGCCCGTCGACAGGGTGTCGTCGACGAGATCGAGGTACTGTTGCATGGGTGTCGGTCCCCCGCGACCGTCGCGGTCGGCGGGGTGGAGTCTCTACCATAGCGCGGACCGGCAAGGACGTAAACGGTCCGGAAACAGTCGTGGACGGATCGGTCGGGTTGACGAGGTGATCGGTCGAGACAACGAACGGATCGGCTCCGGCGGGGTCCCGAGGTCCCCATCGGGCGACATCCCGAGTGATTTATAAATCCGGGATCCCGTCGCGGCCGAGGACGATCTCCTGTCCCTCGACGTCCTCCAGCGCGGCCACCCGGCCGCCGATCTCGACGGGACCGGACTCCGTCTCGACGACGAGCGAGGCGACCTCCTCCGTGTCCTCGAAGGCGACGTCGACGACCTTTCCGCGGACCGTGACCGGCTCGCCCGTCTCGATGTCCCGGCCCTCCACGGCGGCGTAGAACTCGCCGTCCAGCTCGCGGACGTCCTTCACCGCGCGGCGGATCGAGGCGTATCGACGCGGGAACGGTCGTGCCTTCCCGTCGGCGACGAGCGTCTCGGCGGTCGTCCAGAGCACGGTGCCGAAGAAGCCGGAGACGAGGAAGCCGAGCGCCGAGCGGTTGAAGATGACGCCGTAGCGCTCTCGGTCGTCGCGGAGCGCGTCCTGGGTGGCGTAGACGGAGTACTCGCCGTCGCCGACCGCGAGGACCGGCGTGGTGATCCCGCGTCGCGCCCGGGCGATGGTCGCGACGTCGAGGTAGTCGAACTCCGCAGGGTCCGGCGCGCGCGAGGCGGGCGTGACGAGCAGTTCGATGCTGACGCCCTCGGCGACCTTCCGCGCGAGGTCGTCGCGGAACCGACGGAGCAGATCGGGCGTCAGCGACACGGCCAGCTCGTACTCCGCGCCCGTGATCACCTCCTCGATGTATCGGAGGATCGTCGACCGCGACTTGACGAGCGACACCGCCTCCGTCTCGCGGGTCGGGGCCGTGTACCGGGCCTCCAGCTCGTCGACCATCTCCGAGAACGACGATCGGAGCTCCCCGAACGCGTCGGCGGGGTCGACCGCGACGATCTTCATCGGACGCGACTCCCGGAGCTCGACGAGCCCGCGGTCGGAGAGGCTCCGGACGGTGTCGTACACGCGCGGCTGTGGGATGTCCGTTCGCTCGGCGATGTCGCTCGCGGTCAGTTCCCCGTGTTCTAACACGGCGAGGTACGCGTCGATCTCGTACTCGCCGAGGTTGAACCGGTCGCCGACGTAATCGAGGGTCGCGCGGAGATCGTCTGCCATGTCCCGTCCAACACGGCCCCGCGGTATATGTTTTTACTATGTGACGAGTTGCACGCCGTTTCGAAGCTGAATACCCGACTTGCAGCACGAGGGGCCGACTGTTCGACGATTCGACGGCTTGACGACTCGACCGCTTGACGGCTTGACGACTCGACCGCTTGACGGGACGCCACGGATTCGAACCGGGTTACCACCGGGTCGCCACCGGATCGCTGAGCCGTCGGCTACATGTACATCCGGTCGTCGCTCTGTTCGTGTTCGCGCCTCTCGATCCGCTCCGCGAGGTCCTGGTAGTACTGGCGGATCTCGGCGGCGAACGTCTCCAACGGCCCCGCATCGACGCCGAGATCGTACGCCTCGTCGACCGTTTCGACGAGCCGCACCGCCGCGTCGACGTCGGGCGCTTGCGCGTGGACGGGCGTGACGAACAGCCCGACGGCCAGCGGCGAGTCCATCCCGTACTCGAGGAACGCGGCGTTCATCCCGTCGAGGAACCCGGCCTCCATCGGGGGAACGTCCAGCCCTTCGAGGCGACTCTCCCGGTAGTCGTCGGTCGCGACGTAGAACGTTCGGTGCCCTTCTTCCCCGTGTGGGATCGGGACCCCGGCGAGCACAGAGATCTCGGCGACCTCGTTGTCCGCGGTCCAGTCCAGGATCGACGTCGCGAGCGCTTCGCCGAGGACGGAGGGAACGAACTGTTCACCGACGAGGATCGTCACGTCGAGGTCCGGCCGCGAGTAGAGCCGCGTCGGGTGTCGTGGGCGTCCCTTCTCGAACGGGGTGATCGACGGGACCCCCTCCGCGCGGATGTGGCCGGTCTCCTCGAGTTCGAGGTGGTCGACGAGGTAGTCGACCGCGGTGAGTCCGGCGAGGCCGTACGCAGAGAACCCAGCGAGGAGGCTCTCACTCGGGGACGATTCGTGAGTGACGTCGAACGACGGAGTGTCGCGGAACATCCCGAACATACGTGCGATTCGTTCGGAGTCGTGTTAGCGTTTCCCCCGGTCCGGATCCGCGGGAGGAAACGCTTTTTCGGGTGGGGGACGCGGATAGGCCATGGTCCAGACGGACGGCATCGTGCCGGTCACCGAGTGGTTCCCGTGGCTGGCAGAGGTGCCCGGCGTGCGCGTGCTCTTCGTCGTCCTCTGTGTCGTGGTCGGCGCGGTGTTCGCGCGATTCCTCGTCCGGCTCCTCGGCCGTCCCGTCGCGCAACGGTTCTCCCGACAGAGCGTCGCCCAGACGATCATCCGGGGCGTCCGCGTCGGGACCATCGGGTCCGCCCTGCTGTTCGGGCTGTGGTCGGTCGGCGTCCGGTTCACCGACGTGCTCCTCATCGGGACGGTGCTCTCCGCGGTCATCGGCATCATCCTCGCGCCGCTCATCGGGAACTTCATCAACGGCGTGTTCATCCTCGCGGACCAGCCGTTCGAGATCGGCGACATGATCGAGTTGGAGGACGGCACCCAGGGGTTCGTCGACGACATCACGATCCGGTACACGAAGATCTTCACGCTGGACAACACCTTCCTCGTCGTCCCGAACGGGAACATGCGCGACCGCGACGTCACCAACTACTCCGCCGAGGACGAGCGCACCCGCCGGACCCTCGACCTGCTCGTCACCTACGAGTGCGACGTCGCCGAGGCCCGCCGGATCATGGAGCGAGCCGCCCGGAACTGTAAGGCGGTCATCGAGGGGGGCCCCGACATCCGGATCGGCGTCGCGCGGTACAACGCGAGCCCCGACTGTCGCGTCCACGAGTTCGCCGACGACGGCGTCCTCCTCCGCCTGCGGTACTGGGTGAAGAAGCCGTACAAGCTCGGCAAGGTCCAGTCCGACGTCAACGCACGGGTCCGCGAGCTCGCCGCCGACGCCGACGTGGAGATGGCGTACCCCCACCGTCACCTCGTCTTCGACGACACCTCGGGGATCGCTCGCGTCGGCCTCGATCCCGACGACGCTCCGATCGGGGACGCCGACGGCGACACCTCGGCCGAGGACGTCGACGGTGGCGCGGACGCGTCCGATCCTGGCGGCTCCGACGCCGAAACCGAGTCCGAGAGGAGCGGGACACGCTCCGGAGGCGGAGAAACGGGACGCGAACGCGACGACGACCTCGATCGCCGCCCCGATCGCGACGACCAGGACGCGAACCCTCCGGGATGAGACCCGGACGAGGGCGCGTAGATCGGCCAGGCGGATCCCTATAGATCGGCCAGACGGATCCCTATAGATCGGTCGGTCGGAACCGCAAGGGTGATTGGCGGACGAGCACCCCTATCGATACGTGACGAGCCCGCCCTCCACGGATCCGTCAGACGACCACGAGCCGAGCGGCAGCGAGGATCGGCCTCCGGAGCCGTCGGCCGATACCGACGACCCTCGCGACTCGATCACCGAGGGGAGCCTGATCCGTCCGCTGTTTCATCTGGCGTGGCCGATCGTCGTCATCCAGCTGCTCCAGGTGACGTACAACGTCGTCGACACCCTCTACCTCGGCCGGCTCTCGGCGGAGGCGGTCGGGGCGATCAGCCTGGCGTTCCCGCTCATCTTCCTGCTGATCGCGGTCGCCGGCGGGTTCACCACGGCGGGCGCGATCCTCGTCGCTCAGTACACCGGCGCGAAAGGCGACCGCTCGGCCGGCCTCGTCGCCGGACAGACGGTCCTCACCGTCGCCGTCCTCTCGGTGGCTATCGGGGCCGTCGGCTACCTCTACACCCGGCCGGCCCTGGAGCTGTTGCCGAGCGATCCGGACACCGCGGCGACGGTGGTCCCGCTCGCGGCCGATTACATGGAGATCATCTTCCTCGGGATCCCGCTGATGTTCGGCTTCTTCGTCTTCTCCGCGCTGATGCGCGGCTACGGCGACACTCGAACGCCGATGGCCGTGATGTTCCTCTCCGTGCTCCTGAACGTGGTCCTCGACCCGTTCCTCATCTTCGGGTTCGCCGACAACCCCCTGTTCGGATGGCTCGCCGCGGTCCCGGGCGTCGCCGCGCTCGATCCCGTCGCCGTCGAGGCGTCGCTGTTCGCGGCGACGGGGTTCACCGGGTACGGGATCGAGGGGGCGGCGCTCGCGACGATCGCCGCGCGCGGCGTCGCGACCGCCGTCGGCCTCTGGCTGCTGTTCGCGACGGACCTCGGGCCGGCGGTCACCGTCGCCCACCTCGCGCCGGACCTCGAGTTCATCGGCGACATCTTTCGGCTGGGGCTCCCCTCCAGCGTCGAGCAGACGACGAGCGCGCTGGCGATGATCACCCTCACGGCCATGATCGTGACGTTCTCGCCCCCGGTCGTCGCGGCCTACGGGCTCGGGAACCGGCTCATATCGCTCGTCTTCCTGCCAGCGATGGGGCTCGGCCGCGCCATCGACACGATGGTCGGTCAGAACCTCGGCGCGGGGCGCGCCGATCGGGCCGCGAGAGCGGTCCGGCTCGCGGCGACGACCGGTGCGGGGGTGATGCTCGTCGTCGCCGTCGTCGCCGTGACGTTCACGGAGCCGATCGTCGCCGTCTTCCTCGGCGACGTGCCGGACGCCCCGGCGACGATCGCGTACGCGGTCGACTACGTGCGGATCCGGTCCGTGGAGTTCGCCTTTATCGGCGTCTCACAGGTGATCCTCGGCGCGTTCCGCGGGGCCGGCAACACCAAGACCGCGATGGTGATCTCGATACTCACCCTCTGGGTCGGCCGCGTCGCGAGCGTCGGGTACCTCGTGTTCGTCGCCGGCTGGGGCGTGACCGGGGTGTGGGTCGGGATGGCGGTCGGTAACGTCCTCGGCGCAGTCATCGGCGTCGCGTGGTTCGCCCGCGGCACCTGGACCGAGCGATACGTCGACGACCCGCGCCCCGAGGCCGACCCGATCGGCGAGGACTGACGCACGTCGCCGGCGCGGTGCGGGTGCGAGCGGACGGGAACGCGGGAACGACGAAAAAGCGGGGAGGGCGGGAAAAGCGGGAACGACGAGAACAGCGGAGACGACGGGACGCGGAAGAGGGGCGGGAAAGGCCGGAGGCGAGCCGAAGCGACGCTACTCTCGCGTGAGCCGCGGGTTCGTCACCGCACCGTCGGCCGCCGAGGCGAAGTCGCGGCCGTACTTCGCGAGCACGCCGCCCTCGTATGGGGGTTCGGGGGCCTCCCAATCCGCGGCGCGCGCCTCGATCTCGTCGTCCGAGAGGTCGACCGAGAGGTCGCGGTTCGGGATGTCGACCGTCACGTGGTCGCCGTCCTCGACGAGTCCGATGGGGCCGCCGACGGCGGCCTCGGGGGCGACGTGGCCGATCATCGGGCCGCGGGTGCCGCCCGAGAAGCGGCCGTCCGTGAGGAGCGCGACGTCGTCCTCGTGGCCCGCGCCGACGACGGCGGCGGTGACGCCGAGCATCTCCCGCATGCCGGGGCCGCCCCGCGGCCCCTCGTTTCGGATGACGATCACGTCGCCCGACTCGATGTCGCCCGACTGGACGTACGCCATCGCGTCCTCCTCGTTCTCGAACACGCGGGCGGGCCCCTCGTGGTGGAACGCGTCGTCGCCGGTCACCTTCAGGACCGCCCCGTCCGGCGCGAGGTTCCCCTTCAGGACCTTGATCGCGCCCTCCGCCTGTTTGGGCTCGTCGACGCTGTAGAGGAAGTCCGCTTCGATCGCGTCGTCGTCCGGGAGGTCGCCGGCCGCCTCCAGCTCGGCCAGCTCCTCGGCGACGGTCCGTCCCGTCACCGTCATCGCGTCGCCGTGGTACAGCCCGGCCTCCAGCAGCCGGCGGATCACGACCGGGACGCCGCCGACCTCGTGGAGGTCGTTCATCACGCGGCTGCCGCCGGGCTGGAGGTCGGCTATCTTCGGCGTCCGGCGGGAGATCTCGTCGAAGTCCTCGATCGTGAGGTCGACGTCCGCCTCCCCTGCGAGCGCGAGCAGGTGGAGCACGGCGTTCGTCGAGCCGCCCATCGCGGTCTGGACGGCGATCGCGTTCTCGAACGACTCGCGTGTCAGGACGTCCGAGGGGCGGCGGTCGTTCTCGATGCAGTCGAGGACGAGCTCGCCGGCGCGTTCGGCGACGGCGTAGCGCTCCTCGTTCTCGGCGGGCGGCGAGGCCGATCCGAGCGGCGCGAGCCCCAGCGCCTCGGAGATCGACGCCATCGTGTTCGCGGTGAACATCCCGCCGCACGACCCCGCGCCCGGGCAGGCGTGGCGTTCGAGCTCGTCGAGCTCCTCGCCGCTCATCTCCCCTTGGGCGTACGCGCCGACGCCCTCGAACACCTGCACGATGGTGACGTCCCGGCCGTCGTGTCTGCCGGGCATGATCGAGCCGCCGTAGAGGAAGACGCTCGGGAGGTCCGTTCGGATCGCGGCCATCATCATCCCCGGCAGGTTCTTGTCGCAGCCGGCGACCGTGACGAGCGCGTCCATCCGCTCGCCGAAGGAGACGAGCTCGACGGAGTCGGCGATCACTTCCCGCGAGATGAGACTCGCCTTCATCCCCTCGGTCCCCATCGAGATGGCGTCCGAGATGGTGACGGTGCCGAACTCGATCGGCATCCCGCCCGCGGCGTCGATCCCGTCGATGGCGGCGGCGGCGACGTCGTCGAGGTGGACGTTACACGGGGTGATGTCGGCGGCGGGGTTGGGGACGCCGACGATCGGTGACGAGAGGTCCTCGTCGTCGAACCCCATCGCACGGAACATCGACCGGTGGGGGGCGCGTTCGGCCCCCTCGGTCACGTCCTTGCTCGGGAGGTCGTCGTCCTTCTCGCCCGCGAACCGGTCCGCGTCTCGCCGCTCGCTGTCGTCCCCGGCGTCCGATCGGGGTGGCTGGCTGCTCATATCCGCCAGTAGCGCTCGGTCCCCTTAAAACGCCGCAAGGGGGCGAGGCGTCCGGACTCGGGCGGAGGGTGCCGACGCGGACGCGACCGAGGGCGGCGGAAACGGTGATGCGGACGGCGGCGGAAAGGATGATGCGGACGGCGACGTGGGCGTGATCAGCAGGCGGCGGACCCCGTGGACGGTATCGAATTCTGTGTACCTCGATCGTGATTATCGTGGACAAGGTATTTATTCGCCTTCTTCGTGGGTAGATGCATGACCGCAGGCCCACCGATCGAGGAGCTGCACTTCGAGGACGCGCCGGACGTCGGCTCGGTCCCGGGACCGAGGAGCCAGAAGCTGCTGGCGAAACAGAAGCGTATCGACAGCAGCGCCGTCGCGTATCCCGAGGACATCCCGATCGCGTTCAAGGAGGGGAAGGGGGCGACGCTGCGCGACGCCGACGGCAACACGTTCATCGACATGTTCGCCGGGATCGGCGTGTTGAACGTCGGCCACGCGAACCCGTACGTCCTCGAGGCGGTCCACGAGCAGACGGACCGGCTCGTCCACACCGTCGACTTCCCGACCGAGGCCCGCCTCGACCTGATCGAGAAGCTCGACGAGATCGCTCCGACGGGGCTCGCCGGGCAGAACCGCGTCGTCTTCGGCGGCCCGACCGGGAGCGACGCCGTCGAGGCGTCGATCAAGCTCGCCAAGTACAACACCGGCGGGGACGGCCTGATCGCGTTCCGCGGCTCCTACCACGGCGCGACCTCCGGCGCGATGAGCATCACGTCGAACAAGGGGTTCAAGGAGGACTACACGCCCCTGCTCGGCGACGTCGTTCACGCCCCGTACCCGCATCCGCTCCGCGACGGGAAGCCGCCACAGGAGTCGGTCGACCACGCCTTAGAGGAGGTCAAGGAGATCGTCGAGGACCCGTACGGCGGGCTCGCGAACCCCGCCGGGATCTTCGTCGAACCGATCCAGGGCGAGGGCGGGATCGTCACCCCGCCCGAGGGGTTCTTACAGGGGCTCCGTGACATCGCGACGGACAACGACCTCCCGCTCGTCTTCGACGAGATCCAGAGCGGCCTCGGCCGCACCGGCGAGTGGTGGGCCAGCGACTGGGCCGGCGTGACGCCGGACGTGATGACCTCGGCGAAGGCGCTCGGCGGGATCGGCTTCCCGCTGTCGGCGACGATGTACCACGAGGACCTCGACACGTGGGGATCGGGCGACCACGCGGGCACGTACCGCGGTCACGTCGTCGGGATGCGCGCCGGGACGCGCGCCATCGAGTACATCCAGGAGCACGACCTGCTCGCGCACGCTCGCGACCTCGGAGCGGACATCCGAGCGCGGCTTCGCGCGGTCGGCGACTCGACCGACGAGCTCGTGGAAGTACGTGGAACCGGCCTCTTCATCGGGGCCGAGTTCCGCGACGCCGACGGCGAACCGCTCGGCGACGTCGTCGACGAAATACAGGACTACTGCTTCGAGCACGGCGTCCTCGTCTGGAAGGCCGGCCGCCACGGCAACGTGCTCCGGCTCCTCCCGCCGCTCGTGCTCACCGCGGAGCTCGCCGACGTCGCGCTCGACGTGATCGCCGACGGGATCGACCACGCGACCGCCGAGGCGGCGTCGACCGTCTGACTTCGCGGTCGGTCACCCGACCGCCGCGGATCGACGGCCCGTAACGGTCACCGAACCGGCGACGGCGGAGCCCATCAGTAGCTTTTACCACCTCTCCGTCGGAACCGTCGCGTATGAGCGAGGACTACCGCACTGAGGAGGACAGTCTCGGAGAAATGCAGGTTCCGGCCGAGGCCTACTGGGGCGCACAGACCCAGCGCGCCGTCGAGAACTTCCCGATCTCCGGGATCGCGTTCGGTCGACGGTTCGTCCGGGCGCTCGGGGTCGTCAAGAAATCGGCCGCACAGGCCAACCGCGAGCTCGGGTTCCTCGAGGACGACACCGCGGAGGCGATCGTCGCCGCCGCGGACGAGGTGATCGCCGGCGAACTCGACGACCAGTTCCCGGTCGACGTGTTCCAGACCGGCTCCGGCACCTCCTCGAACATGAACGCCAACGAGGTCATCGCCAACCGCGCCGCCGAGATCGCGGGCGCGGGGATCGGCGACCGGGTCGTCCACCCGAACGACCACGTCAACTACGGCCAGTCCTCCAACGACGTGATCCCGACGGCGATGCACGTCGCCGCACTGGAGGCCGTCGAGAAGGACTTACTTCCCGCCCTCGAGACGCTCCACGCCGAGCTGGAGGCGAAGGAGGCCGAGTTCGACGGCGTCGTCAAGACCGGCCGCACCCACCTCCAGGACGCGACCCCGGTCCGGCTCGGTCAAGAGTTCGGCGGCTATCGCACGCAGATCGGGAAGGGGATCGAGCGGGTCGGCGCGTCCCGCGACCAGCTCCGCGAGCTCGCGCTCGGGGGCACCGCCGTCGGCACCGGGCTCAACACGCACCCCGACTTCCCGGCGCTCGCGGCGGAGTACATCTCCGAGGAGACGGGCACGACGTTCCGCGAGGCGGACAACCACTTCGAGGCGCAGGCGGCCCACGACGCGATGGGCGACGCCCACGGCGCGCTCCGGACGGTCGCCGGCAGCCTGAACAAGATCGCCAACGACCTCCGCCTGCTCGCGTCCGGCCCGCGCAACGGCCTCGGCGAGATCGAACAGCCGGAGAACCAGCCGGGATCGTCGATCATGCCGGGGAAGATCAACCCCGTCGTCGCCGAGGCGGTCAACCAGGTCCACACGCAGGTCGTCGGCAACGACGCCGCCGTCTCCAACGGGGCGGCCCGCGGCGAGCTCGACTTGAACCTGTATAAACCCGTCATCGCGCACAACTTCCTCCAGAGCGCCGCGCTGTTGACGAACGCCGCGTCGACGTTCGGCGAGCGGTTCGTCGCGAAGCTGGAGGCGAACGAGGAACACTGCACCGAGCAGGTCGAACAGTCGATGGCGCTCGCGACCGCGCTCAACCCGGCGATCGGCTACGACAAGGCCTCGAAGGTGGCCAAGCAGGCGCTGGCGGAGGGGAAGACGGTTCGACAGGTCGCCGTCGAGGAGGGGTACCTCACCGAAGCGGAGGCCGACGAGGTGCTCGACCCCGAGGCGATGACCCACCGAGTCATCCTCGGCGACGACTGAGGCGAGTCATCCTCGGCGACGGCTGAGGCGAGTCACGTCGAATCGTCGTCGTAGATCAGCTCGACCTCGTCGCCGAAACGGTCGAGGATGTTCCGCCGTTTCTTCTTCATCGTCGGCGTGAGCAGGTCGTTCTCCTCGGAGAACTCCTCGGCGACGAGCCGGAACCGCTTGATCCGTTCGTACGGCTCGAAGGCGTCGTTCACGCGGTCGACCTCCTCCCCGATGCGGTCGCGCACGCGCTCGTCGCGACAGATGGCGGCGGGGTCGTCGGGGAGGTCGATCCCCCGCGTCTCCGCCCACGAGGCCACCCGTTCGAAGTTCGGGACGAGCAGCGCGGAGACGAACTTCCGCCCGTCGCCGAGGACGACACACTGCTCGACGAACTCGTTGGCCGCGAACCGGTCCTCGATCGGGCCGGGCGCGACGTTCTTGCCGGTCGACAGCACGAGCAGCTGCTTCGCGCGCTCGCGGAACGCGAGGTAGCCGTCCGGGCGGAGCTGGACGATGTCGCCCGTGCGGAACCACGGCGCGTCCGGGTCGCCGTCGCGCTCGGCCGGGGGCGTTCCCGCCGTGACGGTCCCTTCCGGGAGCCGGTCCGGATCGAGGAACGCGTCCGCGGTCGCCGCCGGTCGGTTCCAGTAGCCGTCGGTCACCTGCGGGCCGCGGACGAACAGCTCGCCCACCTCTCCGGGGAGGTCGGCGACCTCCTCGCCGACGACGGTCCCGTCGATCGCGATCTCCGTGTCGAGCACCGGCGGACCGATGGTCCCGACCGCGGGCGCTTCGGGGGGATTGACGCTGATAACCGGCGACGTCTCGGTGAGCCCGTACCCCTCGAGGATCGGGAGGTCCATCGCGTGGTACAGCGCGCACAGCTCCGCGGACAGCGAGCCGCCCCCGGAGATGAAGAAGTCCACCTCGCCGCCGATCGCCTCGCGAACCGACGAGAAGACGAGCCGGTCGGCGATCGCGCGCTTGGCGTCGAGGAGGACGCCCGGGTCGTCGGTCTCGTGGTGCGTGCGGCCGACCGCGACCGCCCACTCGAAGATCCGTTCTTTGACCGGCGACTCGCCGGCTTGGTCGCGGATCGCGTCGTAGAGCTTCTCATACACTCGCGGGACGCTCGTCGTCGTCGTCGGCCGGACCAGCCCGAAGTCCTCCCTGAGGGTGTCCGGGCTCTCCGCGTAGCCGACGGTCGCGCCCGCGGCGAACATCATGTAGTGGCCCGCCAGGCGCTCGAAGACGTGCGCGAGGGGGAGAAACGAGAGCGTCGTCGTCTCCGCGGAGATCCCCGGAACCGACGGGTCGCGGTCCGGGCGGTCCGCGAACCGCCGGTAACACTGGGTGAGGTTCTCACGGAAGTTGGCGTGTGTCAGCCGAACGCCCTTCGGCTCGCCCGTCGTCCCCGAGGTGTAGATCAGGCTGGCGAGGTCGTCGACGGCGACCTCGTCGAGCCACGACTCGTAGCGCGACTCCTCGAAGGCGGTCGCGCCCGTCGCGTGGAGGTCCCCGAGCGTGTAGACGTCGGGGGCCGACCCCTCCTCGGCGGCGGTCGCATCGTCGGGGGAGTCGTCCCCGCCGGCGACGGCGGCCGCGTCGACGTCGTCCATCGTCACGACGGCCGCGAGGTCGTGATCGAGGTCGTCCGCGGCGGCGAGCACCTCCTCGAGGAGGCTCCGGTTCTCCGCGACGACGACCGTCGCTTCCGGATCCGAGAGGAGGTACCGCAACTGACGGGGCGAAGAGGAGGGGTACACCGTGGTGACGACCGCGCCGGCGGCGAGCGCGGCGAAATCGGCGTGTGCCCACTCCATCCGCGTGTGCGCGTAGATCGCGACTCGCGTCCCGGTCTCGACGCCGATCTCGCGGAAGCCCGCCGCGAGGGAGCGAACGATCCCCCGCATCGACGCGTACGTCAGGTCACCGTACTCGCCCGCCGGGACCGGGTCGACCACGCCCGCCGAGACGAGCGACCGGTCGTAGATCCCCCCCTTATATCGCTGTGCGACCCGGTCGGCGTTGCGCTCGGCGGCGCGCTCGAACGTCCGCGGCAGCGTCTCCATCGCCACCACGTCGTCCGTGAACGCGCGTTCCGCCTCCTCGAAACCCATACCGCCACCCATTCCACAGACCCTAATAAACGATCGGGTAGTTGTTCAGTTGTCCGTTGTCCCCCGTTTATTCGGACCGAGAGCCGACGCTCCCGTCCGAGACTTAAAAACCGCGATAATCAAGCGTTAGCGACTGTGTCCCGGCCGCCGGAGACGTAGCCGTCATGAGCTTCACCTCTCACACGACCGGGGACGTCTCCGACGAGCAGTTCGGTCGCGACCTGAAGGTCATCGGCCCGATCTGGATCGGGATGTTCTTCATTTGGACGTGGCTGCTGTTGACGTACGGCCACCTCGCGACCTCGATCATCGTCTGAAGTCGCACCGTCGCTGCGGCGTCACCCGTCTTCCGATCCACTCCGATCCCACTCCGATCCACTCCGATCCCACTCCGAGCCTTTTAGGCGGATAGCGCGCCAGGGACGCCTGTGGACCCCGACCGGATCCCCGCGGAGTTCCCCGCACCGAGCTTCCGCGGCGCACAGGAGCGGGCGCTCGCCGACGTACGGGACGCGTTCGCCGCGGGCAACGACGTCGTCCTCGTCCGCGCGCCGACCGGGAGCGGCAAGTCCCTGATCGCGCGGGCGGTGATGGGAGCGGCACGCGAGATGGCCGACGCCGCGCCGAGCGAGGCGACCGGGGCGTACTACACGACTCCACAGGTGTCCCAGCTCGACGACGTCGCGACCGACGACCTGCTCGACGACCTCAACGTGATCCGTGGGAAATCGAACTACGACTGCATCCTCCCCGGCGAGCACGACACCACCGTCGACCGCGCGCCCTGCGTCCGCGAGCGCGGCTTCGACTGCACGGTGAAACACCGATGCCCGTACTTCTCGGACCGCGCGATCGCCTCCTCGCGGCGGTTCGCCGCGATGACCCTCGCGTACTTCATGCAGACCGCGGGCTCCGAGGTGTTCCGGAAGCGAGACGTCGTCGTCATCGACGAGGCACACGGGCTCGCCGAGTGGGCGGAGATGTACGCGACGATCGAGTGTTCGCCCGAGCGCGTGCCCGTCTGGGACGACGTGGGCGTCCCCGACGTCGAGCGCGACGCGGCCGCGGACGAGGACGCGCTCGACCGGACCGCGCGGTTCGTCGAGACGTTGAGCGGGGTCGCCAAGCGCGCGAAGGACGACCTGGTCGGTCGGCCCGAGCTGAGCCGCGAGGAGGTCGCCCGCCGCGATCGGCTCCAGGAGCTGATCTCCGAGCTCGGCTGGTTCCTCGAGGACTACCGCGACCCGGAGTCGCCGACGACGTGGGTGGTCGACCAGCCCGACGGGGAGGGGACGACGATCACGATCAAGCCGCTGGATCCGGCCCGGTACCTCCGGCACACGGTGTGGGACCGGGGCAACCGGTTCGCGCTGCTGTCGGCGACGATCCTCTCGAAGGACGCGTTCTGTCGGGGGGTGGGGCTCGCCCCCGACAGGGTCGCGTTGGTCGACGTCGAACACACGTTCCCGCTGGCACACCGTCCGCTGTACGACGTCCGACAGGGGTCGATGACGTACGACCACCGCGACGAGACGATCCCCGGGATCGCCCGGCTGATCGTGCGCCTGATGGCGGAACACCCCGACGAGAAGGGGCTGATCCACGCCCACTCGTACGACATCGCCGGGCGGCTCGTCGAGAAGCTCGGCGAGTTCGGCGTCGCCGCGCGCGTCCGCAGACACACCAGCGGGAACCGCGACGCGGAGCTGGAGACGTGGAAGGCGAGCACCGACCCCGAGGTGTTCGTCTCGGTGAAGATGGAGGAGGCGCTGGATCTCAAGGGAGACCTCTGTCGCTGGCAGGTGATCTGTAAGGCTCCGTACCTCAACACGAAGGACTCACGGGTCGCCCGCCGGCTGGCGGAGGGACAGTGGCCGTGGTACCACCGGGCCGCGCTACGGACCGTCATCCAAGCGTGCGGTCGCGTCGTGCGCGCGCCGGACGACTACGGCGCGACGTACCTCGCGGACGACTCGCTTTTCGACCTGTTCGACCGCGCGAAGGCGGACACCCCGCCGTGGTTCCGCGACCAAGTCGAGGCGATGACCGCTCCCTCGCTTCCCCCGTTCGACGCGGCGGCCGCGCTCGCGGGGATCGACGCCGAGCCGTCGGGCCCCCGACGGGCGGGCGGGTCGGGGACCCGGGCAGCGGGCGGCGGATCGGCGCGAAGCGGCTCGCCGTCGAGCGGATCGGGAGGAGACGGAACCTCGAAGGGCGGCGGGGCGAGCGGCGGGACGCGAACCCGAACGGAGGCGGACGCCGAGCGGCGGGACAACCACCCGCTGTCGGACGTGTGGGGGGATCGCTGAGAGGCGCGGTTGATGAGCTGTAAGGTGCGGAGAGGGATCTACGAGACGGGGAGTCTGCAAAGCGGAGAGTTACGGACCGACGGCTCAACGACGGCGAAGGGGTCGCGGTGCGGGCGACCCGCTATATGAGGCTGACTCCCCACGCGACCATGGAACTCACCATGAGGAACGCGAAGAACAGCGCGAAGAACTGTTGTCTGTTCATACCTGCCCTCGGCCGGCGAGGGTGATAATTCCTGCGAGGTTCATGCGAGGTTCATGCGAGATTCATACGAGGTTCCAGGGGCGTCCTTATACACTCTCGATCGGATCGCACGACACCTATTATCGTATAAGGTGTATCAGGGACCTGAAGGAAGTAGTAACCTTCATAATCTTTCGCGCAGCACGGTTGTGTATGGCAACGAACGGGCTGTCCACCGCGTTGACGCTGTACGGTGCGCGAACGCTGACGCTGTCCCAGGCGGCCACGCAGGCGGGCCTCAGCGAGGCCGAGTTCATCGACCAGCTCCAGCGCCGCGGGATCGAGGTCACGGAGTCCGAGCGCGCCGCCGCGCTCGACGGCGAGCAGGCGGTCCGCGCGGACTGAGCGGCGAGCGGAATCGACCGACAGCAGCGCTTTCAGCCCTTTTCAGCCGTTCTGCGCTTTAGACCCGTTCACGCGTCGCTCTCCGTCCGAGCGCCGGCGGCAGGTCTCGGTACGTTCGTTTCTCCCGCTCCCCGGGTTTCCGTTCCTCCCGTTTCCCGCTTCTCCCGCCCCGACCGCTACGTCTCCTCGTCCGGGACGACGTGGACGTCCCCGCCGTGTTTGATCGCCAACACGGTGTCGGCGTCGTCATCGAAGAAGTCGGGTTTCGGGACGGTCTTCGCCTCGTACGTCTCCGGGTCGAGGACCTGGACCGCGTGTTCGTCCTCCACCGTCACGACGGTGGTTTCGGCCGCGTCGTCGCGGGTTCCCAGGCGGGTCACCTCGGGCGCGTCGGCGTCCTCGAACGCCGACGCGTACGGCTCGCCGGTGGCGAGCCGGATCCCGCCGACCCGGCCGGAGACGCTCGTCACCAACACCGGTCCGTCGCCGTCCTCGGGGTCGACGATCTCGCCGGCGGCGTACCGGGGGAGTCGGATCGCGAACGTGACTCGGTACACCTCGTTGCCGTCGCCGTCCTCCGTGACGAGCGTCGGGTACGACTCGAAGCTACCGCCCAACCGCTCCGTGATCCGCGTCGCGACGTTCTCGGCGAGCTGGTTCGAGGACACCTTGACGTCCGGCCCGTCGTCCGTCTCCTTGATCTCGGTGATGAACGCCTCCCGATCGCCTTTCCCCTCCTGTCTGGCCACGTAGGACTCGGCGATCTCCAACGCCTCCGCGCGCTCCTCGGCGGTCAGGGGTCGGTCGTCGGCGCGGATCTGGACGATCCCCGCGTAGTACCCGCCCGCGATCCGCCCACAGCGGTCACAGGTCCCGCGCGAGACCTTCACCGGGACGGTGACGTCCGCCGAGCGGAGGGTGCCGCGGACGACGCCGGAGAACCGACAGTGCATCCGGATCGTGTTCTCGTCGACCTGTTCCGGATCGACGCCCCACTCGACGTCCTCGGCGTCGACGTGGACGCCGAGCGCCTCGGCGACCTCGTCGACGGCGACGTCCGTGTAGTCGCGCGCGCCGACGTCCCGCCACGACTCGCCGCGACGGACCGCGCCGCAGCCGGAACAGACCAACACCTCGATCCGGTCCGGCGCGTCGACCAGCTCGAAGTCCTCGAAGTAACAGTCGTCACACAGCAACGCGTCCCGCCCGCGCGGCTCGCCGGGTAGCGGCTCGCGACGCTCCGGGACGGCGTCACCACAGCGGGGACAGAACTCGCGTGACTCGCTCATGTCGCCGTCGTACGTCGGTGACCGGTTTAAGCGGCCCGACCCGCCCGCCCCGAGCCGATCGGCTCGGACGGATCCACGCGAATCGGCGCGTCCACGACCCCTCGGCTCGGTTCGTCGGGGCGCGTCGCCGGAGTTCGTCGGGGCATGTCGCCGGGGTTCGTCGGGGCGTGTCGCCGAGGCGTGATCCTCCGAAATCGTTTTTCGCCCGGAACGAGAAGGGCGTCTATGAGCGGGAACCCCGACGACGAACGGCTCGAAGAACTGCGCGAAAAGAAGATGCAGGAGCTCCAGGACCGCGCACAGGAGGGCGGCAACGAGGAGGCCCAGCAGGAGGCCCAAGAACGCGCCCAGGCCCAACAGGAGGCGGTTCTCAAACAGCACCTCACGGACGGTGCGCGACAGCGACTCAACGCGGTCGAGATGTCGAAACCTGAGTTCGCAAAGCAGGTGAAACAGCAGGTCGCCTCGCTCGCCCAGAGCGGTCGGGTCCAGGGCCGGATCGACGAGGACCAGATGCGGAACCTGCTCAAGGAGCTCCAGCCCGAGCAGAAGAGCTTCGACATCCGGCGGCGGTAGATGGAGCTCGCGCTCCTGTACAGCGGGGGGAAGGACTCCTCGCTCGCCGCGCTGTTGCTCGATCGCTTCTACGACGTCCGGTGTGTGACGGGGAGCTTCGGGCTCACCGACGACTGGGAACACGCCGAACGGGCCGCCGCGGAGCTCGGCTTCCCGTTCGAGCGCGTCCCCCTCGACCGTGCGGTCGCCGAGGAGGCCGCCGATCGGATGCTCGCCGACGGCTACCCCCGAAACGGGATCCAGCGCGTTCACGAGCACGCGCTGGAGACGATCGCCGAGCTCGACGTCGACGCGGTCGCGGACGGCACGCGACGCGACGACCGCGTGCCGACCGTCTCGCGGGCACAGGCACAGAGCTTGGAGGACCGCCACGGCGTCGACTACATCTCGCCGCTGTCCGGCTTCGGCCGTCACGCGGTCGACCGGCTGGTGGCGGCGACGTTCGAGGTCGAACAGGGGCCGAGCGAGGAGATCCCCAAGGCCGACTACGAGGGCGAGATCCGGGCGCTCATCGCGGCCGAACACGGCGGGGCAACGGTCGCCGACGTGTTCCCCGACCACGACCAGACGTACGTCCACGGCCGGAACGACTGACTCCCTCGACGTCGGCGCTCGCCAGTACGATCCACACGATCCGTGCGTTTCACACGACTGACACGGCCCGATCGCGGTCGACGCCGTCGTCAACCCTTATCAGCGTTGACCGACTACGGAGCGGTATGACCGACTGGCGTGCGGTCGGATACGGGTTCGTCGTGATGGTGATAGCGGGGCTGTTGGCGTCGTTCGCGCCGATCGTCGGCCACATCGGTGCGGGGCTGATCGGCGGGTTCGTCGCCGGCTACGTCGCCGGAGGCGGGCTCCTCTCGGGGACGTGGCACGGGCTGCTCGCGGGGTCGATAAGCGGAATCGTCGTCACGCTGGTGCTCGCGACGTTCGGGGGGCTCGTCGGGCTCGTCGGCGGGCCGCTCGGCGGCCTCCTCGGCGGCGCAGGGGTGTTCGTCGTCGGGTTGTTCCTCACGCTCCTGTTCGCGATCGACTCCGCGCTGGCGGGCGCGATCGGCGGCGTTCTCGGGGACTGACGGCGGGGCGCGTTCGTCGACGCGTCCGACCGTGGCCGACCGGTCGACCGGTCGAGCGCCACGGAGCCAAAGGAGTGGTTTCAAGCGGCCGCTTATCGAACCGGCCCTTATGTACGACGGACTCAAAGGGTTCCGCGATTTCTATCCGGGCGAGCAGTCGGCCCGTCGGGAGGTGACGGACGCGATCGAGGACGCCGCCGCGTGCTACGGCTTCCGCGAGGTGGCGACCCCCGCGCTCGAACGGACGCAGATGTACGTCGACAAGTCGGGCGAGGAGATCGTCGACGAGCTGTACGCGTTCGAGGACAAGGGCGGTCGCGAGGTCGCGATGACCCCCGAGCTCACGCCGACGGTCGCCCGCATGGTCGTCGCGAAGGGTCAGGAGCTCTCGAAACCGATCAAGTGGATGTCCACCCGTCCGTTCTGGCGGTACGAGCAGGTCCAGCAGGGGCGGTTCCGTGAGTTCTACCAGACGAACATCGACGTGTTCGGCTCCGCGGCCCCGGAGGCCGACGCCGAGGTGCTCGCGGTCGCCGCCGACGCGCTGGTCGACCTCGGACTGACCGGCGACGACTTCGAGTTCCGCGTCTCCCACCGTGACATCCTCGGCGGGCTGGTTCGCGCGCTCGCCGCCGACCCCGACGCGGTCGACACCGCGGGGGCGATCCGCGCGGTCGACAAGCGCGCGAAGGTCGACGAGGGCGAGTACCTCGGCCTGCTCTCGGACGCCGGGCTCGACCGCGCCACCGCCCGCGAGTTCGACGACCTGATCACGGGCGTCGAGGACGTCGACGACCTCGACGCGGTTGCCGACGCCGGCGGCGACGACGTCGAGGACGCCGTCGAGAACCTGCGGGACGTGCTCGCGGCCGCCGACGACTTCGGCGCGGGCGAGTTCTGTGACGTCTCGTTGACCACCGCCCGCGGGCTCGACTACTACACCGGCGTCGTCTTCGAGTGTTTCGACTCGACGGGGGAGGTGTCCCGCTCCGTCTTCGGCGGCGGGCGCTACGACGACCTCATCGAGAGCTTCGGCGGCCAGCCGACCCCCGCGGTCGGCGTCGCGCCGGGCCACGCGACGCTCAAGCTGCTGTGTCAGCGCGCGGGCGTCTGGCCCGACGAGGAGCTGGAGACCGACTACTACGTCCTCTCCGTCGGCGACACCCGGGCCAAAGCCGCCGAGGTGGCGCGCGGGCTTCGCGACCTCGGCCACGTCGTCGAGAGCGACGTCTCGGGCCGTTCGTTCGGGGCCCAGCTCGGCTACGCCGACTCGATCAACGCCGAAACGGTCGTGGTCGTCGGGGAGCGCGACCTCGCGAACGGCGAGCTCACGATCAAGGACATGGCTAGCGGCGACGAGACGACCGTCCCCGTCGAGGAGTTCCCGCCCGCGTCCGGCCGACCCACCTACGAGGACTACGAGTGAGCGTCACCGCCGCGTAGCAGTTCTATTTCGTCGTCCACCGCCCCGACGACGCGGTATCGGCGGATTTGCTACTCGAACGCGATCCGATCGAGGAGCGTCGCCGTCGCGTCCTCGTCGAACCGCATCGGTCGCCGCCACCACGGACCCTTGCCCGAGTCGGACGAAAGCGCCGTGACGATCCGGTTCGCTGTCGCCCCCGCGTCGGGCGTACTGAGGGGAACCACGCGCTCGAAGCGGCCCGACGCCGCCGGGTCGCCACGGACGACGACGCGGGCGTCGAACGGGTCGCGCTTCAGGTGCGCGTTGGTCGGCGCGAGTGCGGCCGCCGCCTCGCGGCCCGGCCCCTCCAGGACCGTCTCGACGCGGATCCCCGCGATGAGGTACGCCCCCCAGTCGGGCGCGAGGTCGTCGTCCATCGCGCCCGGGTCGGGTACGGCGTCCGTCCCCTGACCGACGGGTCCCCGCCAGCCGTACGGACGCGCCGTCAGCGTTGCATAAAACAGCAGCCAGTCGCCGGCCGCCAGGTCGGCTATCGGTCCCGCCTTGACGGCGTACGGGTCGCCGTAGGTGGCGTGGCGGCGGCCGTGGACGCCCGGGAACTCCGGGTCCATGTGAACGGCGGTCCCGCGAAGCTCCTCCGGAAGCGAGAACGGGAGGTCGAGGTCGGCGTACGTCGGGAGGGGTTCGTCGACCGGGAATCGGTCGCGCGGGAGGGTCGCCGCCGGCTCGGGGATCGGGACGTACGCGAACGAGCCGTCGGGATACACCGGGCCGCGGAACCCCGGCTCGTTCGTGTTGGCGGCGACGTTGACGGCGACGGCGCGTGGCATGGTCGTGGTGGTACGGGTGGGTCGTGGTGGTACGGGACGGTGGATCCAGGCGGTACGGGACGGTGGATCCAGGCGGTACGGGGCGTCGGTTCGACCCGACCGGGCTACTTCGAGTCCGGCGGCGTCAGGTGGCGGTCGAACTCGTCGAACCGGTCGAGGTCGTCGGGGAGCTCGTAGGGGATCTCCCGCTCGTCTTGTCGGTTCTCGAGCTTGCCGTCCTCGACCTCCTCGGCGACGGCCTCCCAGCCGGGCTTGACGCGGACGCTCCGGGCGGGCGTGCCGACGACCACGTGGTGATCCGGCACGTCGCCCTGTACGACGGCGCGCGCGCCGACGACGCTGTTCTCGCCGATCCGGCAGCCCGCCCGCACCATGGCGTCGTAGGTGACGCGCGCGTCGTCGCCGATCTCGGTGTGGAAGTTCCGCACCGCGGTCTGATCGACGATGTCGTGGTCGTGGCTGTACACGTGGACGCCGTCGGAGACCGATGCGCGGTCGCCGACGGTGAGCCTCCCGCGGTCGTCGAGGTGGACGCCGTCGTGGACGACGACGTTGTCGCCGATCTCGATGTTGTGGCCGTAGGTGAACGAGATGCCCTTGAAGAACCGGCATCCCTCCCCACACTCCGCGAAGAGGTGGTTTCCGAGCATCCGGCGGAACCGAAGCGCGAACGCGACGTTGTCGGCCATCGGGGTCGCGTCGAACTGTCGCCAGAGCCACTGGAGGTGTTTCGAGCGCTTGAACGCCTCCTCGTCCTTCTCTGCGTAGTACTCCGACTCCAGCGTGGCGTTGCAGGGGTCGTACCCCTGCAGCCTGACGCGTTCGGCCTTCGAGACGGACTCGCCGTCCTGCCAGGCCTCCCACGCCTCCCGGTCGCCGAACAGGTCGATCAGCGTGTCTCGAACGACGATACAGGTGTCCTCGTCCGAGGAAAGGCGCTCGTCCACCTCGTCGATGAAGCCTCGGACCCCGGCCTCCGCGGCGTCGGGCAGGGACACGTGTCGCTTTGTCATCGTCTCCTGTTCGACGGGAACGTTCAAAGGGATTCGGGTGTGCGTCGAACGGACCGAACCGGCACCCGTCGTCGTCGCGGACGGGCGGTACTTACAATCCGAGCGCGTCGAGCGCGTCGAAGCCGAGGTCGGTGTAGCCGATGAGCTTGAAACCGAGATAGATGCCGATGATCCCCATGACGCCGGGCAGCTCGGGCGGGGCGGGGATCGGCACGCGGAGGAACGCGAACAGCGCGCCGACCGTCAGACCGACGACCAGCGCAACGACCGTCAACGCCGCTGTCGAACTCATGACGCTCCTCTCGGAGCCGCCCCCTCAAAAGGACGGCGTTCGACGCCGCAAGGGACACCGATCGGAACCGGTGGAGGCGCCGACTGGAACCGGTGGAGACATCGATCGGAACCGGTGGAGGCGCCGACTGGAACCGGTGGAGACATCGATCGGAACCGACGGACACGGCGACCACGGAGGGACGTTCCGTATGAGCAAGGTTTTCCGACGGGACGACGTTGAACCGCGTATGGCACGAGCCGTTCACGACCCCGACAACCCGCAAGTGATCCTACACACGAACCACGGCGACGTCACGATCGAGCTGTTCGCCGATCGCGCACCCCGCACCGTGGAGAATTTCCTCGGCCTCGCGCGCCACGACCCCGCCGCCGACGCCGACCCCGCACCCGACACGAACACGTGGGCGGACCCCGAGAGCGGCGACGTCCGGGGCGACTCGCTGTACCAGGGCAACGTGTTCCACCGCGTCATCGAGGACTTCATGATCCAGGGCGGCGACCCGATGCAGAACGGCCGCGGCGGCCCCGGCTACCAGTTCGACGACGAGTTCCACGACGAC
Organism: Halorubrum sp. JWXQ-INN 858; assembly: GCF_009806985.1. Taxonomy (GTDB): domain Archaea; phylum Halobacteriota; class Halobacteria; order Halobacteriales; family Haloferacaceae; genus Halorubrum. The sequence goes on from NZ_WUAX01000009.1 coordinate 111,031, forward strand.
CTGACGCACGACGGGCCCGGGATCCTCTCGATGGCGAACTCCGGTCCGGACACGAACGGCTCGCAGTTCTTCATCACGCTCGCCGCCACGCCCCACCTCGACGGGAAACACGCCGTCTTCGGCCAGGTCATCGACGGGATGGACGTCGTCGAGGAGATCGGATCGGTCCCCACCGACCGCCGCGACGGCCCCCGCGACACCGTCGAGATCGAGCGCGTCACCGTCGAGGAGTAGCCCGGACGCCGCGAACGTTTCCGTTTCCTGTTAACGGCCCGGCGACTTCCGCCTCAGCGCGCGCCGACGGTCGTCTTGACGATGCTGACGGGCGACGCGGACATCCGCGAGACGCGCTCGGTGACGGAGCCGAGCATCCGGCGGTAATCGCCCGGGCGGTTCTTCGACCCCATCACCGTGAGGTCGATCGACTCGTCGTCGATGTACCGGAGGATCTCCTCGTGGGGCGCTCCGTGGACGATCGCCGTCACCGTCTCGACGCCGGCGTCGCCGGCGCGCTCCGCCACGGTCTCGACCGCCCGGTTCCCGCTCTCTTCCAGGGTCGCCTCCGCGCCCTCGAACTCGTGGACGTACTCGTCGCCGGAGTAGGCGTTGACGATGTCGCTGTCGACGACGTACAACACGTGAAGCGTCGCGTCGTAGCGGTCGGCCGCGTCGATGGCGTGGTCGACCGCGCGGTCGACGCCTTCGCTTCCGTCCGTCGGGAGCAGGATCCGATCGTACATATCGTACCGTTCTCCCGCCCGACACTTAAAAGGAGCCGCCGTCGTCGGCGTGTCCGGTCGAGACGACGTCACCCCGTGTAAACGGCGACGAACCGGAGCCGTCGGTAGTCCGCCACCCAGGTCCCGTCGCGGAACCGGTCCGCCCGCAGCGCGTCCTCGACGTCGGCGACGATCGCGTCGCGCTCGTCCGCGGGTGCCGGCGCGAGGAGCCCGTCGCCGAAGGCGTGCAGCCAGTTCGCCAGTCCGTCGGCGCCCCCGTCCAACTCGGTCGGTCGGTCGAACAGCGTCGCGTATCGCACCTCGAAGCCGTGGCGCTCGAGCGTGGTCGCCTGCGTCCCGACCGTCGGGAAGTACCACGGGTTCTCGCCGTCGTAGCCCCGGTCCGCGAGCGCGGCGAGCGTCGCGTCGACGATCGCGGCGACGTTGTCCGCGCCGCCGAGCTCGGCGACGAACCGCCCGCCGGGGCGAATGACGTCCGCCACCGAGGCGATCGCGCGGTCCTGCTCGGTGATCCAGTGGAGCGCCGCGTTCGAGAAGACGGCGTCGAACGCCCCCGCGAGCGCCGCGTCGTCCGCGGCGGCGAGGTCCCGGGCGTCGGCGTGGACGAACCGGAGCCCGGGGTGCTCGCGACGGGCCGCCTCGACCATCGCTTCCGAGGCGTCCACCCCCACCGCCTCCGCGCCGGCGTCCGCGATCGCCCGCGTCAGGTGGCCGGTGCCGCAGCCGACGTCGAGAACGCGCTCGCCCGGCTCGGGGGCCAACAGGTCGAGCACGTCGGTGCCGTACTCGTAGACGAACGAGAGGCCGTCGTCGTACGCTTCGGCGTCCCAGCGGTTCGTCCCGTCCGTGGGCGGCTGTGACATGGCCTTCCTGCGGCCGGGGTCGACTTAAGGGATGGGGCCGCGGTTCCGTCGCCGCCGCGCCACCGGTCGACGACGCCATGCCACCGGTCGACGACACCACGCCGCTGATCGACGACGCCACCGGTCGGCGCCGCGTACCGACCGATTGCACGTCGATATAAACCTTCCTGGCAACGCTTATACCCAACCATGACAGAGAGTAGCATGCATAGTATGTTCGAACGCTTCTCGAGCGGCTACTACCTGGGGGAACTGTACGTGGAACCGCACGACGGCGGGCGCGCCGTCATTCAACGAGCGGACCACGAGCACGTCAACGAGCAGCTGTACGCGGACGGCACGGGAGTCGAGCGGCTCGACGCGCCGATCGTGATGAAAGTCGGCGGGGGCCACATCCCGGTCGGAGGCGACGACGGGGTCCCCAGCGGGACGCTCGCGATCCCGCGGGAGCTCGCGGACGACGGGCTGCCGGGGACGCGACACGTCCTCCTCGCCGACGCCGACCGCGCGGAGACCCTCCTTCGCTGGGAGGGTTGGGAGCCGTTCGCGAACGCCTGACCGCTCGGGACGACCGCCTCCGCGTTTAAAAGTCGTCCTCGAAGACGAACGTCCCGTTCCGCTGGACGACCTCGCCGTCGACCTCGATGACGGAGTCCTCGCTCATGTCGACGATCATGTCGACGTGTTCGGCCGACTCGTTGCGTTCGTTGTCCTCGCCGACCGTCTCGGGGTACGCCGAGCCGACCGCCATGTGGACGGTGTCGCCCATCTTCTCGTCGAACAGCATGTTGTACGTGAACCGGTCGATCTGCCGGTTCATCCCGATCCCGAGCTCGCCGAGGTACCGTGACCCCTCGTCGGTGTCGAGGATGCCCGTCAGCAGATCCTCGTTGCGTTCGGCGCTGTGGGAGACGACCTTTCCGTCCTCGAACCGGAGGCGGACGCCCTCGATCTCGCGACCGTAGCGGTACAGCGGGAGGTCGAAGTACACCTCGCCGTCGACGCCGTCGCGGACCGGTGCGGTGAACACCTCGCCGCCGGGGAGGTTCTTCTCGCCGTAGTCGTTGAGCGCCTCGTTGCCCGCGAGACGCATCGTCACGTCGGTCTCCTCGCCCGAGCGGATCCGCAGTTCGTCGGCGTCGTTGAGGACCTCGACCATCCCCGCCTGGAACTCGCGCTGGGCGTCCCAGTCGAGCGAGACGGCGTCCCACACGAAGTTCTCGTACGCCTCCGTGCTCATCCCGGCCAACTGGGCGTGTCCCGCCGTCGGGTACTGCGTGAGACACCAGGTCTTCGAGAGCCGCTCCCGTTTGATATCCTCCATTGCACGGTTGTACGCGGCGTTCGTCGCCGGATCGACGTCGGCGTCCTCCGTGACGTTCGGCCCGCCGCGGGCGATGACGAACACGTCGGTCTCCTCGTACAGCGCGCGTCGGTGGCTCGGCTCCTCGAAGCCGTCCGCGGCCCGCTTGAACGCGCGGTCCGCGCGCTTCGAGTAGTTGATGTACACCGGGTTCGCGCCGCGGTCGCCACAGATCTCGTGGAGCGCGACCGCGAGGTCCTCGGCTTCCTTGGGCACCTGGATGACGACGTCGTCGCCGGCCTCGATGCCGGTGGAGTGGTCCGCGATCGTCTCGGCGTGTTCCCTGATGCGGGCGTCCATACGCCCACCCTCGCGTTCCGACGGATTACCCCTTTTGGAAGCGGAGCCGACCGGGCGACGGGACGTCCGATCGATCAGACCGCGATCGCACCGACCGACGGGAAGGGGATCAGCCAGACGCCGAGCCCGACCAGCACGGCTCCCGCGACCCGGTCGAGCCACACGCGGGTACGCTCGGAGCGGAGGAGCCGTGCCGTCCCGTCGGCGGCGAGGGCGACGCCGCCGAGGTAGACCGCCGTCAGCGCCGCGTACGTGACGCCGAGGGCCGCCACCGATCCCCCTTCCTCGCCCGCGGCGAACCCGGGGAGGAACGCGAGGAAGAACAGCGCGACCTGCGGGTTGAGCGCGTTGACGAGGAACCCCTCACGGACCCCTCCGGTCCCGGCCGGCTCCGTCTCGCCGGCCGAGCGCAACGTGTCGATCCCCAGATAGCAGAGGTACGCGCCGCCGAGGACGCCGACGATCCGTTCGGCCCCGGGCACGCTCCGGTAGAGCGCCGCGACCCCGACGACGACCAGCGCGGTGTGAAACAGGATCCCAGCGGTGACGCCACAGGCGGCTCGCAGCCCGAGCGAACGCCCCTCGAGCCCCCGTGAAAGCACGAACAGCGTGTCGGGACCCGGCGTGACGATGAGCGCCGCGGCCGCGAGCACGAAGAGGGCGTACGTGGACGGCTCCGGGAACACCGCGGCCGCGACCGGCATGGCTCCCGATACCGTCGATACCGCGTGAGAACTGCCGACAGCGCCGACCGCGCCGACCGCTCCGACCGCCGTTTCCGGTCCGCCGATCATTCCAGCCGCTCGGCGGCCTCACGCTGGACGAGCGGCTCGGCGTTCGCCGACGGCAGGGTGACGACGTCCTCGCTCGCGAGGTCGTACTCGCGCTCGTCGACGCCGAGTATCGCCCCGACGTCCCGGGTGATCCGGACCGTCGTCCGGTCGGAGCCGTCGGAGCCCGCGGAACCGGCGGGTTCGCTGGAGCCGTCACGGTCGCTGCTCGCGTTCCCGGCCCCGTCCGAGCCGTCCGAACGCTCCGAGCCGTCCGAACGCTCCGAGCCGTCTGCCTCGGCCGGCTTGGCCGGCCCCCGATCGTCGCCACCGACGGCCCCGGGTGGGGCCGGCTCGGGGTCCACCGGCGTCGGGGCGCCCGCCGACGCGTTACTCGAGGCCCCCGCAACCGGGTCCGTCTCGGGCAGCGCGTCCCGTGGAGCGTCCGGCGGGGCGTCGCCGGGCGACCCGGACGACGTGTCCCCGCTTCCTCCCGCCGATCCGTCCGCCGCCGATCCGTCCGCCGCCGATCCGCCCATCGCGTCCGCGAGCGCCCCACCCGCGTCGCCCCCGGTCGGGTCGGCGCCGGTTGCGTCGGCGTCCGCCGGCTCCGCGGGCTCGTCGCCTTCGACGGAACCGTCAGAGCGGGGAGGGGCGCCGTGGGTCCCGGCCCCGGAGGTGCCGGCGTCCGGTGTCTCGGGTTCCTCCTGAAGGGCGGGATCCGTGGCCGCCGCCGGGTCGGTCGACGGGGCCGAGTCGGTCGACGGGACCGGCTCGGCGTCCATCGCCGCCGACGGCTCCTCGCCGGCGAGCGCGTCCAGGACCATCGATTTGTTCTCGCCGATCCGTTCGACGAGGTCGTCGAACAGCGACCGTTCCTGGGTCGTCATCCCCTCCGTCTCGACCGAGATCTCGGCCGCGGCGAAGGAGGCGAGCTTGACGACCTTGCCGACGCGTCGCTCGTACAGCGCCTTGGCGACCTCCTCGGCCGTCTCGATCTCGTCGGACATCCGCCGGACGTCGTCGTCGGAGAAGGGGCTCTCGACGCGCTCGGCGCGGTGGTCCCGGGCGGCACGGAGGTCCGCGATGTACGCCGCCACGTCGTCGTAGAAGGCGTCGCGCAGATGCTGAAGGCTGTCCTTCCGTCGCTCCTTCGATTGGACCGATCGGAGTTCGTCGAGGTTCATGTGTCGGTCATCGTTCGGGGGCCTTTCGCGCCTCGCCGCGGGCCATCAGGAAGACGCCCGCGAACTCGGGAACGGTGTTTCTACCGGGTTCCACTGAGACGCGCCGACCGTTTAATTCTACCGTCCGATCCACCTCGGTCTCGATAGCGATCTCCCGGCCGACGAACCGCTCGGGCACCGCGTCCACGAGGGGATCGAAGCCGTCGAGGTCATCGCGTTCGATCGGGGTCACGACCAGCCCGGACCCCCCGTGGAGCGTCCCCGGGAACCGGATGAGCCGGCGCGTGTCGGTCGTCACCGGCTCGTCGATCGGTGCCGTATCGGTCGCGGCCACGCGGGCGGCGAGCGCCGAGACCAGTCGCCGGACCCCGGGTCCGCCGGCCTCGACGTTGCCCTCGCGGACGGCCGCCGGGTTGCGCTCGAACGCGCCGAGGATGGTCCCCGCGCGCCCCTCGCCGATGCCGTCGAGCTCCATCAGGCGCTCTCGGGCCGTCTCCTCGTCGTCCTCGCGGAGGTCGTCGGCGTAGTCAACGAGCGCCTCGTGGACGCGCGCGCCCCACCCGCCTTCCGTGCGGAGGACCCGCTTGTTGGTGCCGCGCTCGGTCACCGTGTGGATCAGGTTCCCCGTGTCGAGATCGATCGCACGGACGTAGTCCACGATCTCCCGGCGCGCCTCGCCGTCGAGCTCCCGCACCGACTCGTCACGGACGTGGACGTGGTAGCCGCGCCCGCCGGAGAAGACGACAGTGAGGTCCTCGAACGCGAAGTCGTCCTCCAGGAAGTCGAGCAGCCGGTCCAGCGCGTCCTTACAGGCCGACAGCATCTCCGCGTACGTCGTGGTCGCCGGGTCGACGCCGGGGAGGTGGTCGGCGTCGAGGTCGAAGACGAGGTCCGCCGAGCGCCACCCTTTCTTCGACATGGTGGACGCGCCCGGGTCGTCGTAGCGCGCGGCCGAGAAGTAGGCGTGTCGCGGCGCGTTGTCCGCGAAGAAGGCGTCGACGTCGCCGAGGTCGTACAGCGACTGGTGTCGGACCATCGTCGTCCCCGACCCGGGCGTCCACGGGATGTGGCCCCACTCGCGCAGGTGGGCGTCCGGGGGCGGCGACAGCGAGACGCTCCGGTAGTAGTCGCCGAAGCGTCCCGAGAGGTACTCACGGGTCCGATCGTCCATCGTTCCCACAAGTATCCGCGGTCGCGGTAAAGGCGTGTCGTTCGCGGCCGCCGAGCGGCGTGAGACCGGAGGCGACGGAAGCGTTCGAACGATGACGGCGGGGCTCCGAAACCGGCCGAGACGGGTCAGAAAAGGAACCGACAGGGGCTACTGGACGACGGTCTACTGGAACGCGCCGCCGGCCCCGGGTTCGGGCTCGTCCTCGACCTCGGCCCGCTTGAACCGCTGTTCGATCTCCTCGTAGCGCTCGCGCGTCTCCGAGGTGACGCTCGGGGCGACCTCCGATAAGGCCTCCTCGAAGTGAGCCATCGTCACGCGGACGTTGCCGATCGACTCGCCGACCTCCTCGCGCGGGACGCTGGCGATGAACTCCCGGGAGGCGCTCATCGACGCCTCGCGGGCGACCGCCTCGAGGTCCGCGCCGACGTAGCCGTCCGTCCGCCGGGCGATCGCGTCGAGGTCGACGTCGTCGGCCAGCGGCTTCTCGCGGGTGTGGACCTCGAGGATCTTCCGGCGCGCGTCCTCGTCAGGGACGGGGACGTGGACGTGCCGGTCCAGCCGTCCCGGGCGGAGCAGCGCCGAGTCGATCAGGTCCGGGCGGTTCGTCGTCGCGATGACGACGACGTCCTCCAGCGATTCGAGCCCGTCGAGCTCCGTCAGCAGCTGGGAGACGACGCGTTCGCCGACGCCGGAGTCGCCGGAGTTCTTCCCGCGTTCGGTCGCGATCGAGTCGATCTCGTCGAAGAACACGATCGTCGGCGCGTTCTCGCGGGCCTTGCTGAACACCTCGCGGACGCCCTTCTCGGATTCGCCCACGAACTTGTTGAGCAGCTCGGGCCCCTTGATCGAGATGAAGTTCGAGTCGCTCTCGTTGGCGACGGCCTTCGCGAGCAGGGTCTTGCCCGTTCCCGGCGGGCCGTACATCAGGACGCCCTTCGCGGCCTGCATGTCGAGCTCCTCGAACACCTCGGGGTACTCGAGCGGCCACTGGATCGTCTCGCGGAGCCGTTCTTTGGTGTCCTCCAAGCCGCCGACGTCGCTCCACGTGACGTCGGGGATCTCGACGAACACCTCCCGCAGGGCGGAGGGTTTGATCCCCTTGATCGCCTCCTTGAAGTCGCCCTCGGTGACCTGGATGGAGTTGAGCACGTCCGCGTCGATCTCGTCGCTCTCGAGGTCGAGCTGCGGGCGGATGCGCCGGAGCGCGTGCATCGCGGACTCCTTCGCCAGCGACTCGAGGTCGGCCCCGACGAAGCCGTGGGTGTTCTCGGCGTACTCGTCGAGGTCGACGCCGTCGGTCAGCGGCATGTTCCGCGTGTGGACCTGCAGGATCTCCTTGCGGCCGTCGCGGTCGGGGACGCCGACCTCGATCTCGCGGTCGAACCGGCCGCCGCGCCGGAGCGCGGGGTCGATGGCGTCGACGCGGTTGGTCGCGCCGATGACGACGACCTCGCCGCGCTCCTCGAGCCCGTCCATCAGCGAGAGCAGCTGGGCCACGACGCGGCGTTCCACGTCGCCACCGGCCTCCTCGCGTTTGGGCGCGATCGAGTCGAGCTCGTCCATGAACACGATCGCGGGGGCCTCCTCGGTGGCCTCCTCGAACACGTCACGGAGCTGCTCCTCGCTTTCCCCGTAGTACTTCGACATGATCTCCGGCCCGGAGATCGTGTGGAAGCTCGCGTCGATCTCGTTGGCGACGGCCTTCGCGATCAGCGTCTTCCCGGTCCCCGGCGGCCCGTGCAGGAGGACGCCCTTCGGTGGGTCGATCCCCAGCCGCTTGAACAGCTCGGGGTGGCGCATCGGCAGCTCGATCATCTCCCTGACCTGTTCGAGCTCGTCGTCGAGCCCACCGATGTCCTCGTACGCGACGTCCGGGGAGCCGTCGCCGGGGGCCGCACCCGCCTGTCCGGCGGGGGCGTCCATGATCTCCTCGGCGGGCTTCTCGGAGATCTCGATCTCCGTCGAATCGGTGACGACGACCGTCCCCGACGGGGACGTCGACGCGACCTTCAGCGGGACCGCCTGCGACTGACCGCCCATGAAGCCGAAACCGAGCGGTAGCTGGACGTTCTGTCCCTCCGTTACCGGCTGGCCGCCCAGCTCGCGGCGGATCAGCGCGTCGATGTTGCCGCGGATCCCGAGCCGCTGTGGCAGCGCGATGGCGATCCGTTCCGCGGGCTCGACGTCGACGGGTTCGACCGTGACGCGGTCGTCGATCCCGACGCTCGCCTCCTGGCGAAGCCTCCCGTCGATCCGGACCACGCCCGTACCGTCGTCCTCCGGGTAGCCGGGCCACACACGCGCGATCGCGGCTCCCTCGGAGCCCTCGACGCGGATGAAGTCCCCGCCGGACAGCTCGAGCTCCTCGGCGGCGAGCCGCTCGATGGCGGCGAGGCGACGCCCGGCGTCCTTCTGTTTTAAGGGTTTAACGGTGAGTTTCATCGATCGCCCTCGATGGTGAACACGCCGTTGGTCACCGAAACGCTGTCGGCCGTCCCGGGGAGCTCGAACTCCGACTCCGTGGAGTCGCCGTTCGCCTCGACCACGACGATCGCGGTGTCGCCGACCGTGTCGACGCTCAGCGCGTCGTCGTCGACGCCGACGTCGGCGGCGACGACCCACCGGTCCTCGTAATCGTAGCGGCGAAGCAACACGTCCCCGCCGGCGGATTGGGTGAGATTCATAGTATGCTAACTACAAGTTAGGTGTGGAACTATATAAATCTGTCGCCAGTGGATCGGGGGACGAAACCGGGTTTACTGTATTTAGTTGTGTTGCGGTTCACACCCCGGCTCGGTGTGGCGATGGCCGTCGTATCCGGCGGTTAGAGAGCGCGTCGCCTGCAGCGCGAGGGACTTATAAATGGCGGGAGGAGGGAGCGATGAGCGGTGTGAGGTGCCCGTTACCGGTGGCGTGGGGAGCCCGTTACCGGTGGCGTGGGGAGCCCGTTACCGGTGGCGTGGGGAGCGACCCCGGTCAGTAGTTCGCGAGCGGGTCGTCGAGGTCGATCTCGCCGGCGTCGATCTCGGCTTCGACCTCGCGGGCCGCGGTCACCATCGCTTCCGTCTTCCCGTACGCGATCTCGCGCGGGAGCAGTTTCAGTCCGCAGTCGGGCGAGATCGTGAGCTTCTCCGGCGGAACGACCCGAAGCCCCTGGAGGATGTTCCGTTTGATCTCCTCGACGGGCTCGACCTCGGCGGTGTGGGCGTCGACGACGCCGAGCGCGAGGTCCGGCTCGAACTCGGGGTCCTGGAACGTCGGGATCTGCTCGTAGTCGCCGTTACACAGCTCGACGTCGAACTCGTCGATCGGGTAGTCGTTGATCTCGGGGTAGATCCGCGAGTAGTCGCCGTAACAGACGTGGAGCCCGATGCGGACGTCCTCGGAGATCCCGCTCACGATGCGTTCGAGCGCCTCGCCGACGATGGCGTGGTCCTCGGGGGTCGTCGCCAACGCGGGTTCGTCGATCTGGATGTAGCGTGCGCCCGCCTCGACGAGCTTCTCGACCTCCTCGTTCACGAGGTCCGCCAGGTCGTACACGAGCTCCTCCGTCGAGGGGTACGCCTCGTTGAACGCCCAGAACCCGAGCGTGTACGGCCCCGTGATCGGGACCTTGACCGGGCGCTCGGCGACGTTCGACGTGAACTCGAACTCGTCGACGAGCCACGGCTCGTCGTAGGAGACCTCCTCGACGACGGAGGGCTTGTCGAAGTAGTTGTGACCCCACACCTTCACGGGGCCGTTGAACTCGTAGCCGGGGATGCGCTCGGCGAAGAACTCGACCATCTCGTTGCGGCGCATCTCGCCGTCGACGACGGTGTCGAGGCCGGCGCGATCGTGTTCGTGGGTGATGAGTCGACAGGCGTCGTCGTGCGCCTCCGTGAGGTCGCCCGCGTCGAACTTCGACTCGTCGTCTTCGACGAGCTCGTCCGCCCGGTTGAGCCACTTCGGCTTCGGGTACGAGCCGACGACGGTCGTGAGCAGGAACGCGTCGTTCGGGTGGTCGTTCGGGCGGAACTGTTCGCGGTTGGCGTCGGGGGTTCGGACCATTATTCGAGCACCTCCACCGCCGCGGCGAGCGCGGCGAGTTTCTCCTTGTACTTGTTCTCCGGCAGGTAGAACGGCTCCGTGTTCGACGTCAGGTACGTCGTGTCGAACGACTGTGCGGGGACCTGCGACTCGAACCACTCGACGCGGTCGGCGGTCGTCTCCGCGCCCTCGACGAGCGTGTTCTGCCCGTCGACGACGCCGAGCGCCAGCGAGTCGGTCGCGCCGTACTCCTGGACGTTGTAGACGGTGTCGTCGCGGTCGTCCGCGACGAGGTCGAGCCCGAGCGCGTCAGCGCCCGCCTCGTCGACGAGGTGGGCGTACAGCTTCTCCCCGAGCGCGCCCCAGTACGTGTGGACCACGACGTCGGCGTCGGTCGCCGCCGCGACCGTTCGGATCGCGTCGGTGGCGCGCTCCTCCTCGCCCGCCGCGGGCGGGTTCTCGACCAGCGACGGCTCGAGCAGGAACAGCGTCTCGTGGTCGGGGAACGAGTCGACCTCGCCGGCGAGGAAGTCGGCGACGGCGGCCTGGAACGCCGCCTCGTCGCCGTAGTGTTCGTCGCTCGCGAGGTCCGCAAGCGAGTACGGACCCGGCAGCGTCGCCTGCAGCGGCGCGTCGCGGGCCAACACGTCCGCGGCGGCCGTCAGCTCGGCCGCGACGTCGCCGGAGGGCGTGAGCTCGCCGGTCACGCGCGGGTCGCGGTAGAAGTTGTTGTTGTCGTAGTAGCGCACGATCCCGCCGGTCTCCACCGCGTCGTGGACCGTCAGCGGGTGCGCGATCATGTCGTCCCAGCGCGCCTGCCCCTCGACGACGCGGTCGACGCCGGCCTCGAGCTGGTCGTCGACGTACTCCGCGCGGACCTCGTCGTACACCGACTCGATCTCCGCCCCTTCGTCCCCGCTCAACAGATCGCCCTTCTGGTGACCCTTCAGGTCCGAGAGCGTCTCTTTCGCCCAGTCCGGGAGCGGATACAGCCCCGGTGTGGTCGCGACTCGTTCAGTCATCACCGACCCTTCGATATGCCGCTGTATAATATTTGCGAACCAGTTTGATGCATACTGGTTATTCACCACGGTCATGAACGGGTCCGGGAGTGGTGGGCGATGGGTGACGGGCCGCGCCGGTCCTCGACGGCCGCCGCGCGGTCACGCGACGACGGACGAACCGTTAACCGCCTCGGCGCGAAACCCGCGTCCATGACCGTCGTTTCGCTGTTCCCCTCGGCCACGGAGGTCGTCGCCGCGCTCGGGGGCACCCCCGCCGCCGTCTCACACCAGTGTGACCACCCGCCGGCCGTCGAGGACCGGCCGACGCTCACCGGACTCGTTCGGGACCTCGACTCGCCCCCGGCGACGGTCGACCGGATCGTCGCCCACGACGACGTCTACTACCTCGACGGGACCGTCCTCGCGGACGCCGACCCGGACGTCGTGCTCACGCAGGGCGTCTGTGCCGTCTGCGCGCTCGACGCGGGCCTCGCACACGACGCCGTCGAGCGGCTCGGCCTCGACGCCACGGTGCTCGACGTGCACGCCGACGACCTCGGCGACGTGCTCGCGAACGTCGACCGGATCGGCGCGGCGATCGGTCGCCCCGCCGCGGCGGACGACCTCCGAGCGGAGCTCGAGGACCGCATCGACGCCGTCGACCGGTCCGTCTCGACGGCGACGGGTTCGGAGGGGAGTCGTCCGCGGGTCGCCGTGTTCGACTGGACCGACCCGCTCCGACACGGCGGGCTGTGGGTGCCGGAGCTGATCGCCCTCGCCGGCGGGGAGGTCGGCCTCGCCGATCCCGGCGAGCGGTCCGGACGGGTCGATCCGAGCGACCTGCTGGCGTTCGACCCCGAGGTCGTCGTCGTCGCCCCCTGCGGCTACGACGTCGACGCCGCCGAGCGAGCGGCCGCGGACCTGGCCGGTCGGGAGTGGTTCGGCGAGCTGGCGGCCGCGCGCGACGACCGCGTGTACGCGATGGACGGGGCGGCGTACCTGAACCGCCACAGCCACCGCGTCGTCGACACGCTGGAGGCGCTCGCGGCCGTGATACGCCCGGATCGGTTCGGGGTCGCGACCGACCGGGACCGTGTCCGGCGGGTCGCGACGCCGACCGACTGACCGTCGCTCCTTCCTCGTCGGCTTCCACTACCCCGCTGACCTCCCACTCCGTCGGCTTCCACTACCCCGCCGACCGCGCTATCCCGCACGAGTCAGCCGCAGGACGGTGAGCGTCTCGAAGGGGAACGACTCCTCGACGGCGACGGCGTGGTCGAAGCCGGCCGCCTCGATCAGCGCCAGCACCTCCTCGTACCCGGTCAACGAGCTCACGAGCAGGAAGACGACGCCGTCGGGCGCGAGCACCCGGTCGACGTCCGCGAGGAACGGGTCGATGAGTTCGCGGCCGGTCTCGCCGCCCGACAGCGCCTGCTCCATCCAGTCGTCCCACTCGTTGTCGGGGTCCGTCGGCAGGTACGGCGGGTTGAAACAGACCGTGTCGAACGCGTCGGCGACGAACGGGTCGAGCAAGTCCCCGACGACCGCCTCGACGCCACGCTCGCCGGCCTGCCGCGCGGCGTTCGGGTTGCGGTCGCTGCCGACGACGCGGAGCCCGCACTCCTCGCGGATCCGTTCGGCGACCCAGCCGGAGCCGGTGCCGACCTCCAACACTCGCCCGTGTGCGCCCTCGACCGCCGCCGCCGCGAGCAGGCCGGAGTCCTCCGCCGGCTGATAGACGTCGAGGTCGAGCCCGCGACGCTCGGCGAGGTCGGTCACCGCCCGTCACCTCCCGACCCCTGACTGCGGCCGGGTGAGCCGCCCCCGGCTCCGTCCGCTCCTGTGCCCCCGATCGATCCGTCACCGCGGGCGACGTCCCGACCGACCGCCGAGTCGAGTTGCACCCCGAACTCCCCCTGTCGTGCGGACAGCGTCTGCTGTGGGAACGGGATGGTGATCCCCTCGTGTTCTAACCCGGACTTGATCGCGCTCATCGCGGCGGTCTGCGTGCGCCAGCGCTTCCGCATGCTCGGGTCCGTGATCCAGTACCGGACCCCGAGGACGACTGCGGAGTCCGCGAACCGCTTCGTGACCACGTCGGGCTCGGGCATCCGAGCGATCCCGTCGATGTCGACGATCGCCTCCCGGAGCACCGCCGCCGCCCGGTTGACGTTGGCGTCGTAGTCCACCCCCACCTCGATCTCGATGCGGAGCCGGTTGCGGCGGGAGCGGTCGATCACGGGCCGCGAGCGCACCTCGTCGTTCGGGATCGTGACGACCTCGCCGTCGAACGACCGCATCCGCGTGTTGATGATCGAGATGTCGGTGACGGTCCCCTCGTGGTCGCCGACCTCGACCCAGTCGCCCACCTCGAAGGGGCGCGAGAACATCAGGACGAACCCCGCAAGCGCCGCACCGAGCGTCTGTCTCGCCGCCATCCCGACGACGATCCCCAAGAACCCGGCCCCGACGAGGAGGCTGCCGACGTTGTCGGTGAACAGCCCGATCGTCACGAGCACGACCAGGGTGTAGACCGTGATCTGGATCGTGCGCCGGAGCATCTCCTCCTGGTGTTCCGAGACCGCGGTGCTCTCGGTCGCGAGCTCGCGGACCACGCCGCCGAGGAAGTCCGTCAGCGCGTAGGCGCTCGCCAAGAGCACGACGGCGAGCACGATGTTCGACAGGTGGTCGGCGATGGCCGCGTTCTCCAACGCGTTCAGGAGCGCGCTCCCGAGCCCCCACACCGCGAGCACGCCCAGGACGCCGGCTGCGGTCGCCGCCGCCACGGCCGAGGAGAGCAGGAGCCGCTGTTTCGAGGTGCGTTCCCCCTCGCGCCGCTTCAGCCAGCCGATCGCGAGCCGAACGGCGACGACCGCCGCGAGGATCGCGATCGTGAGACCGATCCGTTCGAGGTCCCCGCCCGCGAACCGCTCGATGGAGACGAGCCCGTCCGCGAGCGTCCGCGATCCGGCTCCGGACATCTCACCCCTCCGTGGACGGGCCGTCGCCCGCCGTGTCCGGCGGCGACCCGTGCTCCCGGGCCAGCTCCGCCAGCGCGGCGAACGCGCTCGGGTCGAGGGTACCCGGTCGGCGGCGAAGCAGGTCCTCCTCGGCGGCGTCGACGACCGCCTCGGGCTCCGCCAACCCGGAGATGTGTGCCGTGTTCCGGATCGCGTTCCGAACCGTCTTGCGGCGCTGGGTGAAAAGCGCCTTCACGAACCGGAGGAAGAACGCCTCGTCGCCCACGGTGTACTCCGGGTCGCGAGGGGTACACCGGACGATCGCGCTCTCGACGGCCGGCTGGGGGTCGAACGCCTCCTTCGGGACGCTCTCGACGAGCTCCACGTCGGCGTAATGGCCCGCGGAGACGGAGAGCCGGCCGTACTCGGGCTCGCCCGCGGCGGCGACCATCCGCTCGGCGAACTCCTTTTGGAACATCAACACCAGCGGCTTCCGCTCGGGGAGCAGCCGGAAGGCGATCTCCGAGGAGACGCCGTACGGGAGGTTGGCGACACAGGCCGTGAACTCCGGGAGGGCGACCGTCAGCGCGTCGCCCTCGACGACGTCGAGCGACCCCGCGTCGACGGCGTCCGCGAACTCCTCGCGGAGGAACGCCGCGAACGCCCGGTCGCGTTCGACGACGGTCACCCGGCCGCGTGGCTCCGGTCCGCCGGCGTCGACGGCCGCGAGCAGTCGGTCGGTGAGCGCTCCCGCCCCGCCGCCGATCTCGAGGAGGTGGCTCCGGTCGGCGTCCGCCGGGAGGTACGTCGGGATCCGGTCGAGGACGCGGTCGTCGACGAGGAAGTGCTGGTCGTGGTCGGGGTCCGCGCGGGTCCCCGCCCGACGCGCGAGCGCGTCGGGGTCGCGAGCCCCGTACCCCGCGGGTTCCCCCGTCGATGGGTCAGTCATTGGCGGCGGTAGACGGCGATTCCGGGTAAAAGTCTCGTTTCGTGACTCCCGCCGCGATGCCGACCGGCGTCCCGTGTCAGCGCCCCGTCGTCACTCGTTCCGGCCGACGAACGTCCGGTACTTCAGGTCGTCCTCGCGGACCTCCTCGACGATGCGTTCGATGACGACCTCGCGGGGTCGGTGGAGCCCCGAGACGCGGTCGGTCAGCTCGGTGAAGCTCTCGAAGGGGCCCCGTTTGCGCTCGTCGATGACCTTGTTCCGGAGCTTCTTGCCGATCCCGGGCAGGAGGTTGAGCTGGTGGAGCCGGAGGGTGATCGGGCCCGCCTCGTTGAAGAAGTCGACGAAGCGTCGCTCGTCGGACTCGACCACGTCGGCGACCGCGTACTCGATCTCCGCCGCCGCGTTGCGCGTGAGGTCGTCGGCGTCGATCTCGCGATAGCGCGTCGCGTACCGGTCGTCGTCGAGGGGGATCCGATCGCTCACGGAGACGTCGGCGTCCGCCGCGAGCATCACCTCGTACAGCCGGAAGTCGTCGACGCCGAGCCCGTACGCGATCGGCGACTTCTGGTACCCCGGCCGACCGTCGTCCGGCCGCCCGGTCGGGAGCACGTCGAGCAGCACCGCCTGGGACGTGGGGCCCCCGTCGGCCTCGTCGGTGGCGTCGTCGCCGACGGAGTCGTCGCCGACAGGGTCGTCTCCGGGCGCGTCCGTGTCGGAGTCACTCATACCCTTATTACGGCTCCGGGGACTTAAAAAATCGCTGCCGCGGGGGCGACGACGTTCGCCGAGGGAACGCCGTCGTGGCCGCGGTCACGCGCCGTTCGCGTTCGAGCGCCGCCGTCAGGCGTACTTCGCGACGATGTCGAGGACCTCGTCGAGCTCGTCGCCGTCGAGCGAGTAGCGCTCCTGGGCGAAGACGGACCGCAGCTCGGTCCGGTCCTCCGGGAGCAGGTCGGCGATCTTGATCGCCGTCGGCACGTCGATGGGCTCCAGCTCGGCGAGCTCCTCGACCAGCTCGCGCGATTCCTCGGCGTCGAGGTGGGCGAACCGGTTGACGTGCTCGATGGCGCGCGCCAACTCGTAGCGCAGTTCGCGCTCGTCGTCGGCCGCACGCGCGTCCTCGATCTCGACGAGGATCTGCTTCGCCTCGGAGGTGGTGACGTATTCCTCGTCGAGCTTCTCTTTGAATATGGTCATCTCAGTTCTGCTGTGCGCGCATGTGGGCGGCCCGAACGATGAGCGTCTTCGCCTTGCGGCCGTCGACGATCTCCACCTTGAACGCGGCTCCCTGCTTCCCGATCACGGTTCCGGTGCGGCCGTCGAATCGCGGGTGGAACCGCCCTTCCTGCACGCTCGGGTCGATCTTGAGGTGGACCTGCGTCCCCTCGTCGAACTCCTGGATCGCGCGCTGCGGCGGCGAGGTACCGCGGTCACGCGGCTTGTTGGACAGCTTGTCGCGGGTCGCCTTCTGGGGCCCATTGGAACTCGGCATAGTCGTGTGACCCCCTTCCGTTGCCGCAGTTATAAATGGTGCGTTACGGGGCGCAGGACGCGGACGCGTACCATACTGCCGGTTCGCTTCGTGACGCCTGGCGGTTCGCTTCGTGACGCCTGCCGATTCGCCCCGTGACACGTCGACCCGCTCGGTCCGGCGACGAAACGCTTCGACGACGTCGACCCGGGGGCGATCCGACCACCCCTTTCGAAAGCACTAATCGGTCGCCTCCCTTGATAAACACGTAATGAGTCATCAGCTGCCTGACGTACAGGCGTCCGCCCCCGACGTCGCCGTCGGGCTCTCACAGGTCGGCGTCACCGGCGTGGAGAAGCTCGTCAAGCTCGCCCGGGAGGACGCGCGCCCGATCGTCCTCATGGCCGAGTTCGAGGTGTTCGTCGACCTCCCCGGCGGCCGCAAGGGGATCGACATGTCGCGGAACCTCGCGACGATCGACGAGATACTGGAGGACATCACGCGCGAGGAGGCGTACCGCGTCGAGGACGTCTGTGGCGACGCCGCCGAGCGGCTCCTCGCGAAACACGACTACACGACGACCGCCGAGGTGTCGATGACCGCAGAGCTCGTCACCCGCGAGAACACGCCGGCGTCCGGACTCGAGACACAGAGCACGTCGACGATCATCGCCAGCGCCACCGCGACCGAGGAGGGGACCCGCGAGGAGATCGGCGCGGAGGTCACGGGGATGACCGTCTGTCCCTGCTCGCAGGGGATGAGCGAGTCCCGCGCCCGCGACGAGCTCCACGCGCTCGGCGTCGACGAGGAGACGACGGAGGCGTTCCTCGACGCCGTCCCGCAGCCGGGTCACTCCCAGCGCGGTCACGCGACGCTGACGATCACCACGGACGGCCACCCCGACGTCGACCTCCGCGACGTGATCGACATCGCCCGCGACTCGATGAGCGCGCGGATCTACAACATGGCGAAGCGCCCCGACGAGGACTACATGACGTACCACGCCCACGCCGACGCGAAGTTCGTCGAGGACTGCGTCCGGGCGCTCGCGGAGGGGACGGTCGAGGAGTTCGACGGGCTCCCGGACGACGCCGTCGTCCACATGAAACAGTCGAACGACGAATCGATCCACCAACACAACGCCCACGCGGAGCGGGAGGTCACGCTGGGTGACCTCCGCGACGAGCTCGACGCGTAGGCAGCCTCACGGCGGGTAAACGCCCTCGCACGACGAGCTCGACGCGCAGGCACCGATCTTTTTCGCCCGTCGAGAACCGCCGATGGCTACTTGTTATCGACTCACATCCTTTCGAACGTGGGCGGTGCGACATCGATAGGCGGACCGAACGGGTCGACCAACCGCAGACCACGACCACGATCATGGACATCACAGACATCGTTTCGACGGAGTACGTGCAGCTCCCTCCCGACGCCCCGGTCTCGAAGCTCACCGGAACGTTCGACGACCCGGAGGTCGTCGGCGTCGTCGTGTACGGCGACGAGTTCGAGGGCGTCGTGACGAGACGACGGATCGCGAGCTCGCACCACCAGCCGAACGAGAAGCTCGGCTCCGTGGTGTGGAACGTCCCTCGGCTCGCCCCCGACGAGGACGTCCGGAAGGTCGCCCGACTCATGATCGACGGGGGGTCCCAGATCCTCCCCGTCGTCGAGGGCGGGGAGCTGATCGGGGTGGTGACCGCCGACGACGTGCTCGACGCGGTGAAGCCGTTCCTCGACGCGGCCACCGTCGAGGACGCGTGTTCGACTGACCTCGTCACCGTCGGCCCGCGCACGAGCGTCGGCGAAGCGCTCAACGCCTTCCGGGAGTACCGGATCACGCATCTCCCAGTCGTCGAGGACGGCGCCGCGGTCGGCGTGTTGAGCCTCTACGACGTGACGGGGATCACCGTCCGGGACGTCGAACGGAGCCAGGGCGGCGACGCGGGCGACGGCTCCACGAAAGAGGGCTCCTCGGCGGTCAGCGGCGGGCGGACGCGTCGCGGGGGCTTCGGTGCCCGCGAAGGCGAGATGGACCGGATCCTCGACCTCCCCGTCCGCGACGTCATGACCTCGCCCGCGCGAACGATCTCCCCGGACCGAACGCTCCAGGACGCCGTGAACGAGCTGTTCGAGGCCGGCGGCTCCTCGCTGGTCGTCACGGAGAACGACGAGACGATCGGGATCGTCACGAAGACGGACGTCCTCGACGCGCTCACGTGGGAGGCGGACGGGAACCGAGCCGTTCAGGTGTACGGGACCGACCTCCTCGACGACGTGCAGTACGACGAGATCGTGGCGATGATCGAGAAGTTCGACGACAGGGACCACGGGATGTCCGTCCTCGACGCGAAGGTCCACCTCCACGAACACGACGAGACGCACCGCGGCACGCCGCTGCTGCTCGCCCGGATCCGGCTCCACACGGACCGGGGACTCTACCTCGCTTCGGGCGAGGGGTACGGGGCCTCCCACGCGCTCAACGAGGCGCGGGACGTGCTCGAACGCCGAATCCGGGACAAGAAGACGTACGGGCGGAGCAAGAAGCCGCCGAGCGAGGAGTTCTGGGAGAAGCGGTTCGGATGGATACTCGAAGGCGACGGCTGACCGCCGGCCGTCCGTACACCGCTGACTACCCGAACGTCAGCGGCTCCGCCTCCGCCCACCGCGGCTCGAACCGGTCTTTCACCTTCGCGGCGAACTCCGCGTCCTTCAGGTCGATCACCGCGAACGGCTCGTCCGCCGACAGCGGGTGTGGGACCTCGATGCACACCTCGACCCCGTCGAAGACGTTGAACGTCCCCTGGACGTCGGCCGTGGTCCTGACCTCGAACCCGTCCCTGTCGGCGAGCGCGGCGGAGTAGCGGCGGCCGACGCTCCGGGGAAGCTCGTCGACGGCCTCCGGCGAGAGCAACACCCGGATCTCGACCCCGCGGTCGAGCGCGGCCTCCAGCTCCGCAGTCACCCGATCGCCTACCGTTCCGAGGTCGAACCCGGTCGCCGGCGCGCCGGCGACGACGACCATCCGCCGGTCCGCGGCGGCGATCCGCTCCAACAGCAGGTCGGTCGTCTCCTCGGCCCCGACGGCGGCGGTCCAGAACCCCCCGTCGACCGGCTCGCCCGCCTCCAGCTCGACCGAGAGGTCGTCGACGACCTCCTCGTACTGCTCCGCACGGGTCTCGAGCTCCCGTTTCTTCTCCTCGAGGAGTCGGTCCAAGGCGGCGTCGGGCTCGACGGCGACGTACTTCTTCGGTCGACTCGCCGCCTGGCTCCGGACGAGGCTGTGCTGCTCCAAACTGTTGAGAACGTCGTATATCCGTCCCATCGGGACCTCGCTCGCCCGTGAGAGGTCCTTCGCGGTCGTCGGTCCCGTCCGTAACAGCGCGCGGTACGCGCGGGCCTCGTACTCCGAGAGGCCGAGGTCGCGAAGCGATGCCATACTACTCGGTCGACCGGCGACAGTATAAACGCACCGACGGTTTACACGTTCGGAACGTGTCCGATCGTTTCCCTCCGGGTCGACGCTGCGAGCGGTGGGCGACGCCGCGGGGGCCGTACGCTTCGTCTCGCTATCGAACCGTTTCGGCGACCCGCGACATCAACTCGTCCGGTGTTGTCGCCGGGTCGGAGACCGTGCCGCCGGCGAGCACGACCGCGGAGCCCTCGTCGACGTCGACGGGGCTCGGCGCGTCCGCGCGGTGGGCGTTCGGGACGACGACCTTCTCGTGGTCGGCGACGCGCCACGCCGCCCGGTGGAGGTCGCTTCCGGGCGCCTCGCCGACGGCGACCACGGTGCTTCCGCGGAGCAGCCGGCCGACGAGGCTCCCGTATCCCGCGACCTGCACGCCGAGCCGCTCGGTCGCGCCCGCGAACGACGACGCCGTCTCCCGGGCCACCTCCCGGTAGCGGTCCGTTCCCGTCACCGCGGCGAGGTCGAGCAGCGCGGTCGCCATCTCCACGTTGCCGTCGAGCGGGCGGAAGGGACGATCGAGCAGCCCCGCGCCGGATCGGGGGCCGTCCACGAACGACCCGTCGACGTGCAGTTCGTCGATGGCCCGGTCGGCGACCGCCCGGGCGACCTCCGTCCCCTCGCCGAGCACGCCCGCCGCGCGAGTGTACGCGGCGACGGTCCGGGCGGCGTCCTCGAGCAGGTCGCGCTCCCCGACCGCGTCGCCGGCGCGGTATCGCGTCACCGCGCCGGTCTCGACGTCTATCAGGTCGCGCTCCAGTCCGTCGAGGATCCGCCGCGCGTACTCGCGGGCGCGATCGTCGTCGGTGTACGCGGCCACGGCGAGGAGCGCGTCCGCCGCGAGGGCGTTGCCGCCGGCGTAGACGGTGAGGTCGCGGCGGGGCGAGTCCAGTTCCGCGCGATCGTCTGCGGGCGCGGCGTAGTACGCCCGCCCCAGTCCGGGTCCGAGGCTGCCGCCGACGCCGTATCCCGTCCAGAGGTCGTCGGTGAGGAACCCCACGGCGTCGACGGCGGGGTCGAGGTAGGCCGCCTCGCCGGTGTAGAGGTAGGCGTTCGCGAACGCGCGGGTGACGGCCGCGTTGGTGTCGATCGGCTTCTCGTAGGCGACGTTCCCCCAGTCATTGCTCCCGGCGAACCGGAAGAACCCGCCGGCGACGTCGTCGGCGAGGTGGTCACGGACCGCGTCGAGGGTCCGCAGGGCGCGCTCGCGGTCGCGTTTCAGCGCGAACTCAACCGTCCGCGGGAGCGGGAACTTCGCCTCCGTCCCCCAGCCGGCGTGCTCCGTGTCGTACTTCGCCTCGAGCTGTCCGGCGAGGTGGCTCTCGACCGCGTCCGTCAACTCGCCGCTCGGCGGGAGCGCCGCGTCGAGCGCGCGGGGGATCCGGCCGGCGTCGCGCCCCTTCTCGGCCCACATCGTACGGACGGACTCGAGCACCTGTCGCATCCCGTCCACCCCGAGGTAGCCGGCCCCGGTGAGCAGCTCGCCGTCCGGCGTGAGGAACGCGGTCGTCGGGAACCCGCCCATGTTGTACCGCTCGCGCACCCGAGGGTTCCGGTCGACGTCGACGCGGACCGGGACGAACCCCTCGTTGACGTTGGCGGCGATCCGCGGCTCCGCGTACGTGGTCGCGTCCATCTCGTGACAGCCCTCACACCACGTCGCGGACAGCGAGAGCAGCATCGGGCGGTCGCGGTCGTCGGCCTCGGCGAACGCCTCGGGACCCCACTCACGCCACTCGACATGTGTCCGATCGGTCATACCCGCCCGTGGGGGTGGCCGGCGGGTAAGGGCTTCGAGACGGTCGCCTCTCCTCGTCCTCGCCGCGCTGGCGCTCCCGTCCACGACCCCTGCGGAAGCGTTTATCCCGCGGCCGCGGGTTCGTCGCACATGAACACGCGGAACCGAGCGCGGGCGAGCCGTCGATGGACGCGATACGGCGACCCAGGCGAGCGGCACGATCCGGACGAGCGGGGCGATCCGGACGAGCGGGACGATCCGGACGAGCGGGGCGATCCGGACGAGCGAGACGGCCCGGGCGAGCGGGACGGCCCGGAGGACCCGACCGATCGACGCCGCGGCGTCCACGGCCGTGAGAGCGCCCGGTTCACGCGGACGGTCGCGCTGAGCAACGGGGTGTTCGGCATCTCGTTGACGCTGCTCGTGTTGAGCCTCTCGATCCCCGGAGGAACCGCGGGCGGCGACCTCGGGCGGGCGCTCTCGGCGCTCCTGCCGAACGCGGTCGCGTTCGGGCTCACCGTGTTCGTCGTCGCGCTGTACTGGCGGAACCACAACGAGCTGTTCGAGTCGTTCGCGGGGATCGACGGGACGCTCTTCGGGCTCAACGTCGGCTACCTCGCGCTCGTCGCGCTCGTCCCCTTCCCGAACGAGCTGATCGGGACGTTCCAGGGCGAGCCGCTCGCGTACGCCGTGTTCGGGACCGTCCTCGCCGCGCTGGCGGTCGTCGATACGTCGATGTTCGTCTACGCGCGTCGGCGGGGGATCCTCCGTTCCGAGGTCACCGAGCGGTCCTACCGGATCGACGTGGCACGCGGGGTCCTGACCGCCGTCGTCTTCGCCGTCAGCGTTCCCCTGTCGCTGCTGCTCGCCGCGTGGACGCCGCTTCTGTGGGTGTCGCTGCTGCTCGTCGACGTCGCGTTGGATCGCGCGTCGAAGTGAGCCGCTCGGAGGCGGCCGGCTCCCGGCGACGCGCACGTCGTGGACGCGGGAGCACCATGGGAGAGGAGACGTCGTGAACGCGGGGGGACGCCGAACGACCGATCGGCCGGCCGGAACCCGAACGGGTTTACCGATCCCCGGGCACCCAGGCGTATGAACGAGACGACGGCTTCGACCGACCCGACAGTGTCGGTCGTCGCCTGCGGCGGGACGATCGCCTCGGAACCGAGCGACGACGGCGCGGCCCCTGAAAAGACCGGCGACGACCTCGTCGCCGCGGTACCGGGCATCGAGACGTACGCGACGGTGTCGGCCCGGGAGGTCTGTCGGCGGCCGGGGTTCGACGTCCGGTGGCGCGACGTGCTGGCGACCGCCGACGCGGTCCGGGACGCCGTCGCGACCGGCGCGGACGGGGTCGTCGTCACGCACGGGACGGACACGCTCGCGGACACCGCGTTCGCGCTCGACCTCCTCACGGACCTGCCGGCGCCGGTCGTCGTCACCGGGTCCCAGCGACGGCTCGACGAGCCGTCGAGCGACGCGCCGGCCAACCTGACGCTCGCGGTTCGGGCCGCGGCCGACTCCCGATTCGCTCCGGGCGTCCACGTCGCGTTCGACGACGAGCTCCACGCGGCCCGCGACGTCGTGAAGGCGCACACGAACGCGCTCTCGACGTTCACCTCGCCGTCGACGGGGCCGGTCGCGACGTTCACACGCGCCGACTGCCGGCTCCTCCGGGAGCCGCGCCGGGAGGTCGCCGCCGATCCGCTGGACGTCTCCGACGCTTCCTCGGAAAACGTCGACACCCCGGAATCCCCCGAGGTCCCCGAAACCACCGTGATCCCCGAGGTCCCCATCGTCCATTCGGGGACCGGGGCGGGTGCGGGCGGGATCGAGCGCGCGCTCGACGCGGACGTCGGCGGGATCGTGGTCGAGGGGACGGGTCTCGGCAACGCGACCGCGGCGATCGGCGACGCGGTCGCGAAGGCCGTCGAGACGGTTCCGGTCGTCGTGGCGAGCCGCGTCCACGCCGGCCCGACAGAACCCGTCTACGGGACCGGCGGCGGCGCGGTCACGCTCGACGGACACGGGGTCGTCTTCGCGGACGAGCTCCCGGCGGCGAAGGCCCGCATCGCGCTCGCGCTCGGGCTCGCCGCCGGCGTCGACCGCGAGGTCCTCCCTGACCTGCTCCGGCCACCGGCGCGCGTCTGAACCGGGACGGCGGTTCGATCCCTTCGCCTCCCCCCGCACCCGGCGGGAAGCCCTTATATATCGCCACCGTATGGGCGCTCATGACACGATTCACGCGCCGACGCGCCCTGCACGGTCTCGGGGGTGCCGCCGGGGTCGCGCTCGCCGGCTGTCTCGCTCCGCCGGCAGCCGGGCCGAACGGCGGGGACGGCACGGACGACGGGAGCGACGACGCCGGAAACGGTGGCGGCACCGGAAACGGCAACGAGAACGGAGACGACGTGGAGAACGGCGAGGACGACGCCGACCACGGGGACGGGATCGAGATCGAGGTCCACCGAGTCGCGGACGGGCTCTCGAAGGCGGTGTGGGACCATCGCGAGCGCCCCGGCGTCTGCTTCCTCTTCCGCGACGCGTTCGACGGCGAGTGGCTGTTCGCGGACGCCGACGCCGACGCGCGGGCGTTCGTCTCCGGCACCGACTTCGACGCCGCCGCCCTGCTGTACGTCGAATCTGTCGGGCCCACTATCTGCTACACCGACCTCGAGTTCGGCGCGTTCACCCGCGAGAACGGGACGCTCGCGGGGGAGGCGGCCGCGATCGACACCGCCGCCGCCGCCGAGATGTGCGGCCCGGCCCTCAACTACCCCGGCGCGTTGGTTCGAGTGACTGCCGATCCCCTCCCCGAGGTCGCACGGCTGCGGATCACGAACGGCTGGGGCGAGGAGGCGACCGTCCGTTCGGACGATAACGTGCTCGACCCGGGGTTGCTCAGGGGGTACGTCGAGCCCGCGGAGGAGCCGCCTGCGGTCCCGGACGCGCTCGTATGCGACGACGACGGCTTCGAGCGGCACTACCCAGGGTACGCCGACTCGGACGCGGTCGCGTGGGGGTCCGCCGCGGGCGTCGACGGCCGGGCGGGCCTCGAGCTGCGGGTCCTGAGCCGGGACGAGCCGCCCGATCCTCCAGACGTCGAGGCGAGCGAACACGACGCGCTCGACGAACCGCCGCTCGCCACCGCGGGCGACACCGAGACTGCCAACGGCCCCGACGGCCCGACCCCTCCGGAGGGCGCGCTGACGTTCTCGCGCGGCGACGAGGTCCGGATCGAGCTCACGAACGTCTCGTCGAGGCAGCTCGGGGTCGGCAACGAGGGGAAGTACAACCTCGAGGCGGAGACGGCGGCGGGGTGGACGGAGGTCCGCGGCGGCGACGACGGCGAGTCGTTCCCGTACACCGACGAGCTACGGCTGCTCTCGCCGGGCGAGCGGGTCTCGTGGGCGTTCACGATGACGGAGGACGGGCTCGTCGAAGGGGGCCCGCACGCGGACCGCTTACGGGTCTGCCCGACGCTCCAACCGGGGCGGTACCGGTTCGTGTTCTGGGGGGCAGAACCCGTCGCGGTCGCGTTCGACTACGAGGGCTGACGCGACACGAGGTTGAACGGGGTTCACGCGACGGCGACGACTGTGAACGCGGTTCACGCGACGGCGACGACTGTGAACGCGGTTCGTGCGAAGGCGACGACACTCGACGCGCGGGAACGCCGGAAACCCCTATAACCCTCGCGCGTGAACGCCGACCATGACCGACTTGATGGCTCGACCCGTGGTCCCGGTCGCGAGCGAGGAGGACGCCGAAGAGACGTACGCGACGATCTCGACGTACCTCGGTCCCGACGCCGCCCCGGTCCTGATACACGTGATCGAGAAGGCCGGCGGCGGGATCGACAAGGCCGGCGTCGAACAGCGCGAGGAAGTGGCCGAGGCGGCGTTCGCCGTCTTCCGCCGGCTCGCAGCCGAGGATGGGGTCTCCGTCGAGACGTCGATCCGGTACGGCACCGACATCGCGGACGCGATCGAGGACGCCGCACGGGAATACGACGCGACCGCGATCGCGTTCGTTCCCCGCGGCGGCGGGCGGATCGTGGAGTTCCTCTCCGGGAACGTGCGCTCGAAGCTGACGAACGACAACGAGTTCCCCGCGGTCGTCCTCCCGAGCCCGCAGGCCGGCGACGGCACGACGGACTGATCGAGAGGTGTGGTCGACGGTGCGGTCGCGGTTCCGCCGCCCCACGCGCGTGCTCCGTTTTTAAATGGACGTTCCTTCTACGGCCTTCTTTTAAACTGCCTTCTTTTAAACGGCCTTCCTCCTATCGACCCGACCTCGACGGGGCGGGACCCTCGATGAGGACGCTCACGTCCGGTTCGCGTCCTCGATCGCCGCGGTCAGAAGCTCACAGCCGAGGTCGATCTCGCGCTCGGTGACGTCGAGCGGGGGCAGGATCCGGAGGACGTCGTAGCCACACGAGAGGGTGAGCAGCCCGTGCTGGAGCGCCGCCTCCATGACGTCGTCGCGGAGCGCCTTCTCCTCGAACTGGACGGCGAGCATGAGCCCCTTGCCGCGGACGTCGGTCACGCCGTCGAGGTCGGCGTCGCGCATCGTCTCGATGAACTGTCGACCGCGGACGGTCGCGTTGTCCATCAGCCCCTCCTCGAGGATCGCGTCGATCGTCAACGTGCCCTGCAACGAGGCGATGATGTCGCCGGCTCCCCAGGTCGAGGAGATCCGGCTCTTCTCGTCGGGGAACACGTCCGAGCGCGAGACGGTCGCGCCGACGCGGAGGCCCTTCGCGCTCGTGATCACGTCGGGCTCGATGGCGTAGTTGTCCGCGCCCCACATCTCGCCGGTTCGGCCGAGCCCGGACTGGATCTCGTCGGCGATGAGCGTGATGTCGTGTTCGTCGACGAGCGCCGCGATCTCGTCCATGAACGCGTCGGAAGGGAACCGGTAGCCGCCCTCGCCCTGGATCGGCTCCATGATCAGGTACGCGACCTCCTCGGGATTGATGTGCCCGCGGTCGGGGTCGAGCTTCCGGCGCAGCCGCGAGACGCCGTCGACGAAGAACCCGCACGAACAGGTCGCGGCGTCACAGCCGCGGTCGTCACAGAACGGCGCGTCGTGGACGGAGCTGATCTCGGGGAACTTCCGACGGTACACCTCCTTCGAGCGGTTGAGCGAGAGCGCCCCGAGCGTCCGGCCGTGGAACGCGCCGTCGAACGTGATCGCGTACTTCCCGCCGTCGGCGTGGTCGTACGAGATCTTGACCGCGTTCTCGACGGCCTCGGCGCCGGAGTTCGACAGGAACACCATGTCCATGTCGTAGTGGGCGGTCAGGTCGGTCAGCCGATCCATCAGGTCGGACGGACCGGGGAGCGTGTCGCCGGGCGCGCCGTCGCCGGCGACGTAGAAGTCCTGGCCCGCGATCTTCAGCGGGTCGACGAGGTCGAACTCGGAGAGCGGCTCCATGATCAGCGGGTTGTTGTAGCCGAGCGGCGCGGCGGCGACGTGGCTCGTGAAGTCCATGAGGACGTTGCCGTCGACGTCGGTACAGAACGGCCCCTCCGCGGGGGCGGTCCGGTCCCAGACGAAGTCGTACACGTACGTGCTCGGCGCGGCCGACCCGTGATGATGTGCTACCCAGTCCCGGGCACGCTCTCCCGGGAAGTCGGTGACTTCGGGCCGTGCGGTATCACGGTTCATGCACACCCGTTTCGAACGCGATGAGTTAAAGTCGAGCACGCGACGCGATCGTTGGAGAAACGTTCAACCTCGGCGGGCGGAGTGAGACTTCAGTGTGGGCGGATGCGACGCCGAACAGGGACCGGTGCCGGACGGGGTGGAGAGCGGTACGGAACGCGCGGTTCACCAGACGGGCGACCTGGGTCACCAGACGGGCGAAGATGGGTCACGAGACGGGCGAAGGTGAGTCGTTCGGTGGGCTAGGACGGAAGAAAACGGAGGAACGCGGAGGGAGACGGAAGAAAACGGATACGGAGGAAGTTTCAGGGGGCGTGGTCCGGAGGCCGTCCCGCCAGTGCGGCGTTCGGCTCCGCCTAGTGGTCGACGTACTCGGATTCCCACTCGGTGCGGGCGTCGATCTCTCGGCGACCGCGGCGCGTGAGCGTGTAGTAGTTCGTCCGGCGGTCGCGCTGGCCCTTCTCGACGAGCCCCTTCTCGACCAGCGTGTCGAGGTTCGGGTACAGCCGCCCGTGGTGGATCTCCTTTTCGTAGTAGTCCTCCAGCTCCTCCTTGATGGCCAGCCCGTGGGGCTCGTCAAGGCCGGCGATCACGTACAGCAGGTCCCGTTGAAACCCCGTGAGATCGTACATTGTACTGGTTCGTTGTTACTTGTCGAAAATAAATAAATATATCGTTTCATACTGGTTTGAAACGGCTCGAAACCGGCGATACACGCGATAAGCGGGGTTCAGTGTCGTGTCAAGCAAGAAACCAACGACGCCGACAGGACGTGACCCACACGGACGTTTATGCCTGCGGAGGACGTATCCGAGCGTATGGCCGAAGAAGTCCTCTTTGCCACGGAGAACACGACGGATCGCGCGACGATCGCGGAGCTGCTCCGGTCGGTCGCGGACCGGCTCGACGCCGGCGACCCGGTCACGCTCTCGGCGGGCGAACAGTCGATCACGCTCGACGTCCCGGCCCGACCGACGTTCGAGGTGAAAGCCGAGCGCGAAACCGGGTCCGGCCCCGACGAGCTCAGCGTCGAGTTCGAGATCGAGTGGAACGACGACGGCGGCGACGGTGACGGCGAAAGCGACGCGTCGCTCTCGGTCGAGTAAACGGACGAGCCGGCGTCGGTACGAACGCGCTGCTCGAGGCGTGTCGGAAAGGAAGCGAGCCCCACGCGGAAAAAAGCCGCGTGAGGCCTGCCCCCTAAATTGGTCCCCGCTGACGCTTCGGCCCTCCAGACGAAGCGTCGACTCTTGCTACCGCATCGTCCGGTATAAACCTAACGGGAGGCGGGCACGCGTGTCAGCCGAGGCGACACGTTTCCGTGTCGAACACGCCGACGCGGATCGGGACGCGTTTCGGGTCCCGGAACACGTTTCGACCCCTGTGGCCCGTCGGCCTCGGCGCATCCGCTCGCCGTCACGTAGGCGTCTCGTGTGTCGTCCTCTCCGGGTCGGTTGTACGCGTCCCGATTCAGCGGTATCGTTCTCGGGTACACGGCACTCCTCCCGGTTCACATGTGTTCCTCTTCCAACACCCACCCGAGCGCGCGTTTGTAGTGGGTGAACAGCTCCTCGACCCCTCGGTGATTCATCTCCTCGTCGGCCAGCTGTTCGGCGAGGAACTCGTACTGCTCGCGGACCTCGGCTTCCGAGCGCATACGTAACGGTAACGCCCCTGGACCGATAAGCGCCGCCGTTCAGAACAGCCCCAGCGTCGACAGGAGGTAGAAAACCGCGACCACGACGACGCCGATCGTGACGATCCGCCAGGCCAGCGAGAGGACGAACTTGCCGACGACGATCACGAGTGCGACGGCGACGAGCGCGATCAACAGCTGTCCGACGGGGTCGCCGGTGATTCCCGCCTGCAGCAGCGACACGGTCCAGGGATCGGCGATCGTCCCGAGCATGTCCGCCCCGACGGCGACGGAAGCCATAAGTCTGTGGGACCGCCGAACCGACGGACGGGTCCAATTATCGATAACTGATACGTTGGGCGTACCGATGGGAGTTTCCGATCCGTGCTACGAAGGGGACGATTACTGATCGAGCGTCAGCAACGCCGGCGAGCGTCAGTTCCGACCCCCCTTCGTTTCCGGTGAGTAGGGCTCTACAGTCATTCGATCTCGGTGTTTCGGTATCACTTTCACTTCGGTCTACCTATGCTTATATCGATGCGTCCCTTCCGTACCGACCGACCGCTTTCGGAGCCGCACACACCGACACGCCGTTACATAACGGATCGAACAGATATTCACCTACTATGGACCGGGAACGGAACGCTAAAGGGGTCCACTTCGCCAGTATAACATCACGATACATGAACCGATCCGAACGCCACCGACAGGGAGGTGCCGCCGAATGAGCGGCGGCGACGTCTCCGCGAACGAGCTGGAACTGCCGATCAAACGAACCACGGGAGAGACGCTGGAGGAGCGTCTGACGGGCAACGCCTACCACAACATCCTCCCCGCTCGCTACCTCCGAAAGGACGCCGACGGCGAGCCGATCGAGTCGCCCGAGGGGCTGTTCGTCCGCGTCGCGCGCAACGTCGCGCTCGCCGAGGCCGTCTTCGAGGCCGAAAAACAGGGGATCGAGGTCACCGTCACGCCCGATCAGCTGAAGCCCGATCACCCCCGACGCGACGAGCTCGCCGCGGAGGTGTTCGGCGCGGGCGTCTCCCCCGAGGACGACGTCGAGACGACGCTCTCCGTCTACAACGTCAACAAGTTCGCGTACGACACCGTGGTCCCCGAACTCCCCGACTCGGTCCGTGACCACGTCGAGGCGACCGCGGACCGATTCCGCGAGGGAATGGAGTCGCTCTCCTTTATGCCGAACTCGCCGACCCTGATGAACGCCGGCGACGAGCTCCAGCAGCTCTCGGCCTGCTTCGTCGACTCCCCGGGCGACGACATCACCGACATCCACCAGACCGCAAAGGAGGCCGCGGAAGTGTTCCAGAGCGGCGGCGGCATGGGCTACGCCTTCTGGAAGCTCCGACCGTACGGCGACGCGGTCGGCTCGACCGGCGGGATCGCGTCCGGCCCGATCACGTTCATGCGGACGTTCGACCAGATGTGCGAGACGATCGCGCAGGGCGGCGCGCGCCGCGGCGCACAGATGGGCGTCATGCGCGTCTCGCACCCGGACGTCATCCAGTTCATCCACTCGAAGAACAAGGACGTCTCCCTGGCGCACTCGCTGCGACTGAACGACCCCGACGACTTCACGCACAACTCCTTCGCGGACGCCTTGGAGGAGGCTCGGGAGTTCATCGACGACGAGGGGCGCGTCCCCGAACACCTCCGCAACGCCGTCGAGGGGCACCTCTCGAACTTCAACATCAGCGTCGGCGTCACCGACGACTTCATGGAGGCGCTGTACAACGACGAGGAGTTCGTCTTCACCAACCCGCGCACGGAGGAGCCGCACGTCGCCACGCCGGAGACGAAGGAGATCTACGAGATGTTCGACCTCGGCCACCACGTCGAGGTCGGCGAAGTCCTCTCGATCCCGGCCGCCGACATCTGGGAGCACATGGTCGACGGGGCCCACGAGAACGGCGAGCCGGGCGTCATCTACCTCGAACGGGTGAACAAGAAACACTCCTTCGACGTGGAGGAGCACCCGGATCACCGGATCCTCGCGACGAACCCCTGCGGCGAGCAGCCGCTGGAGGAGTACGAGGCGTGTAACCTCGGTCACATCAACCTCTCGACGCTCGCTGCCCTCGACGCGCCGGACTGGCGCGTCTGGAGCGACGCGCACGCCGACGAGTACGACACCCACGAGGCGGCGGTCTCGGCGTTCCTCGAGGAGGCGATCGACTTCGAGGCGTTCGACGAGCGCATCGATTACGGGACGCGGTTCCTGGAGAACGTCGTCACGATGTCGGACTTCCCGGTCGCGGAGATCGAAGAGAAGGTCCGCGACATGCGGAAGATCGGTCTCGGGGTCATGGGGCTCGCCCAGCTGTACATCCAGCTCGGCGTCCGCTACGGCTCCGAGGAGGGCAACGAGGTCGCCCGCCAGCTGATGACGCACATCAACCACCAGTCGAAGCTGACCTCCCACGAACTCGCCGAGGATCGCGGCGTCTTCAACGACTGGGCGGACTCGAAGTACGCCGATCCGACGGCGTACCGCGAGTGGTTCGAACACCACACCGGGCTCGACGCCGACGAGTGGGCGGACGGCTTCCCGATCCGCAACCACAACACGACGACGATCGCGCCGACCGGCACGACGTCGATGATCGGCAACACCACCGGCGGCTGTGAGCCGATCTACAACGTCGCCTACTACAAGAACGTCTCCGACGACGTGCAGGGCGACGAGATGCTCGTCGAGTTCGACGACTACTTCCTCCGGACCTTAGAGGAGAACGACATCGACGTCGACGCGGTCAAACGCGAGGCGCAGGCGCAGATGGCCGAAAACGAGTTCGACGGCGTCGAGGGGCTGTCGACGGTGCCGGACGCCATCGGCGAGCTGTTCGTCGTCACGGGCAACCTCTCGGGCATCCAGCACGCGGCGGTGCAGTGTGCCTGTCAGGAAGGCGTCGACTCCGCGATCTCGAAGACGTGTAACTTCCCGAACGACGCCTCCGTCGAGGACATGGACGAGGTGTACCGCTACATCTACGACCACGGCGGAAAGGGCGTCACCGTCTACCGCGACGGCACCCGCTCGAAGCAAGTGTTGACGACCCGCGCGAAGAACGCGGAGTTCGCCGACGAGACCGAGGCCGCGGAGACGATCGTCGAGCAGATCCGCGAGGTGTTCGGCGGCCTCGAGGCGTTCCTCGACAACGAGGACGTACAGGCCCGCATCGATGCGGAGATCGCCGACCTGCTCGAGGCGACCGACGACCCGAGCGTCGACTACACCGAGACGCGCCCCCGTCCCGACTCGCTGTCGGGCGTCACTCAGCGCGTCGAGACGGGGTACGGGAAGCTCTACGTCACGGTCAACGAGGACGAGGACGGCCGACCGTTCGAGCTGTTCGCGAACATCGGCCACTCCGGCGGCTACACCAACTCCTTCACGGAGGCGCTGGCGAAAGTCATCTCGACCGCGCTGCGCTCGGGCGTCGACCCCGAGGAGATCGTCGACGAGCTGCAGGGCACCCGGAGCCCGAAGGTGGCGTGGGACAAGGGCGAGCAGATCCAGTCGATCCCGGACGCGATCGGCACCGCCCTGCGTCGCTACCTCGACGACGAGATCGACAAGGGGATCCCCCAACAGCAGAGCCTCGACGACGTCGCCGGCGAGGGAGTCGACGCGGCGGCGTCCACGGAGCCGTCCCTCGACGAATCGACGGACGGCGGCACGGCGGCCGCGCCCGGCGGACAGTCCGGACCCGGCGCGGACGACGACGCCGTACAGGACCTCATCGCGGCCGGCGAGTCACCCGAGTGTCCCGAGTGCGGCGGAATGAGCCTCTACTACTCCGAGGGCTGCAAGACGTGCGAGTCGTGCGGCTGGTCGGAGTGCTGAACGGTCGGTAATCCGCCCTCTCGGCGTTCGATCCGTTCTCGCGTTCGTCTCTTCCCCTTTTTTCCCTTTCCCCCTTTCCGTGGCTCCACTCCCCACCGACGTCCGTCTTCCCGCCGTCGCCGCCGAACGTCACCTTCAAGTCGGTCCGGCGGATCGCGTCGCTCGTATCGTGTACGCGGTGCCGTACAGGTGTGTGTCGAGCCGTTCGACGTCGTCGAAGACGGCGGCGACCGCGCCGGGAACGTCGGCGTCCGGGTTCCAGTTCGCGTACCACCACAGGAACCGACACACCAGTGGGTTCAGCACCCTCGCGGGCCCCGACTGGAACGGCTGTAAGTCGAGCACCCCGAGCACGCCGCCGGGCTCGAGCGCGTCGTAGACGTTCCGAAGGGCGTGCCCGACGTCGGGGAGGAGGCTCAGACAGAGCGTCGCCACGGCGACGTCGTAGGGACCGCCGAGATCGGCCGTCGTCGCGTCCGCCCGGACGACCGTGACGTTCTCCCATCCGCGTTCGTCGACGCGGGCGGTCGCCTTCGCGACCATGTCGGGGCTGTAGTCGATCGCCACGAGCCGCCCCTCCTCGCCGATCGCCGCTCGGATCGGCTCGAAGTTCACCCCCGGCCCGCAGCCGATCTCCAGGACGGCGTCGCCCCGCTCGATCCCGAGCCGGTCGATCAGCTCCCGTCGGATCGGTTCGAAGTCGCGTTCGCTCAGTCGGTACCAGTCGCTCCAACGGTTCCAGAGGCGCTCGCTACGGCGGAGTCGGTCGGCGTACTCCGACTCCGCCTCGGGTCGTCGGTCGATCCCAGTCATCGGAGGGGATTGCGGTCG
The DNA here is from genome assembly GCF_009806985.1 of Halorubrum sp. JWXQ-INN 858. Taxonomy (GTDB): domain Archaea; phylum Halobacteriota; class Halobacteria; order Halobacteriales; family Haloferacaceae; genus Halorubrum. The sequence continues at coordinate 145,044 of NZ_WUAX01000009.1, forward strand.
TGAGCGAGCGTGGGCTCAGATACGCCCGGCGCGGCCGGGATCGACGTCGATCGCGTCGACGGGGCAGACGTCGACACACAGCATACAGTCGATACACTGGTCCTCGTTCGTCGGGTTCGCCTTGATCTCCGACTCGGGGTGGCCCGGCGTGTCCACCCACTCGAAGACGTCGACGGGACAGTCCTCCAGGCAGGCGCCGTCCGCGAGGCAGATGTCGAAATCCACCGCGACGTGCGTACCGCGGATGCCGAGCTCCTCCGGCGGGTCGACGGGGCCCCAGACGGCGACCCCGTGTTCCTCGTCGACCTGCTCGCGGTTCGTTTCGAAGTTGGGATCGATGGCCATCGTTACCAACTCAGTTCGCGGCGTGCTATTTAAAAGCGGCGGCGAACGCGTTCGGGCCGGCGTCGGGGGCGCCCCGGCCCGCTCGACGCCTCAGGGGTGCGCGTAGTAGACGACGAGGTCTTCCTCGCCGGTCGGCCCGCCCGCGCCGTCGGCCGGTTCGGGGTCGAACGCGTCGACTCGGACGAAGCCGACGCGCTCGAACTGGACGACGGTGTCGACGTCGGCGTCGGCGATCGCCGGTTCCGCGCGGCCCCGTACGTCGCCCTCGACGCCCCGCATCAGCGTCTCGAGGCTCTCGTCGGCCGGGACCCAGTGAACGACGTCGACGCCCTCCTCGCGGACCATGTCGATGTCGTCGCCGACGTACTCGAACGCGTCGCGCACGTGGCGGACGCAGCCGAACCCCTTCAGCCAGACCCGGTCGCCGTTCGCCGGGAGGTCGGACTCCTCGACGACGACGCGGCCGGCGGGGATCGTCCGATCGCCGCGGTCCTCGTGGCTCGGGTGCAGCGGCGGATGGCCGGCCTCGGGACCGCCGACGACGTCGCGCTCCACGGCCGGGTCGTCCTCGCGGTCGCGGACGAGGAAGTACCGGTTCGCCCCGTCGTCGACGAGGTCCCGGTTGTTGGCGTACACCGACGACATCGCCAGGTCGACGTCGGAGGTCGACATCCCGAGTTCGGTCATCGACTCGACGATGGCCTCGCCCTGGATCCCGCGGCGGCGGACCGATCGGATCGTCGGCGCGCGCGGGTCGTCCCACCCGGTCAGCTCGCCGTCCTCGATGAGCGATTTGATCGTCGAGGTGGACATCTTCACGTCGTACTCGTCGATCTGGACGTGGCCCCAGTGGAGGACCTCGGGGTACTCCCAGCCGAAGTAGTCGTAGACGAACCGCTGGCGTTTCGCGGAGTCCTGGAGGTCGATGCCCCGGATGATGTGGGTGACGCCGGTGAGGTGATCGTCGATCCCCGACTGGAAGTCGAGCATGGGCCAGCACCGGTAGTCGGCGGCCTCCTCGCGCGGGTGCGGCGTGTCGACGATCCGGAACGCCACCCAGTCGCGAAGCGCCGGGTTCTTGTGCTCGATGTCGGTCTTCACGCGGAGAGTCATCTCGCCGGCCGCGTACTCGCCGTCGACCATCGCCTCGAACTCCTCGCGGACCGTTTCCGGGTCCTTGTCGCGGTTCGGCGAGGGCTTCCCGGCGTTCTTCAGCTCCGAGAACTCCTCGCCGGGCAGGTCGCAGGTGTACGCGCCGCCCAGGTCGATGAGTTCGCGGGCGTGCTCGTAGTACGTCTCGACGCGGTCCGAGGCCTTGAGCACGCGGTCGGGCTCGAAGCCGAGGTAGTCGATGTCCTCGAGGATGGCGTCGTACGCGTCCAGATCCGGGCGCTTCGTCTCGGGGTCGGTGTCGTCGAACCGGCAGATGAACTCGCCGTCGTAGCGCTCCTTGTACGTCCCGATGACGGCGGGCATTCGGGCGTGGCCCATGTGCCACGGGCCGTTGGGGTTCGGCGCGGCGCGCATGACGACCGCCCCCGGCTCGGCGTCCGGGAGGTCGGGGAGGACGTGCTCGTCCGTCTCCGCCTCGGCCTCGAGCTCGTCGATCAGGTCGGGTGCGATCTCGGCGAGCCGCTCGCGGCGGGCGGGCTCGTCCATCGACGCGATCTCGCCGACGACCGGCCCGAGCACGCCGGGGATCTCGTTGCCGTGCGGTCGGAAGTCGGGGTTCTCACCCATCAACGGTCCCATGATCGCGCCCACGTCGGGGTCGTTGCCGTGTTTGAGCGCGTTGAACAGCGCGGCCCGCTCGCCGGCGGCCTCGACACGCTCGCGGAGTTCGTCGTCCATTACGGCTCGGTTGTCGGCGTCGGGGCAAAAACACGGCGGAACGACCGTCGTACGCCGCGGACGGCGCGGGCGGTCGTCACCGCCGTCGGCCCGTCGGCGACGGCGAAGCGCGGGGCCGTCGGGCCGGCGGGTAGGGGCAAGACGCACGTCAGACGCCGAGGCTCTTAAGGAGTGACGACCGTTCACGGGTTCGGCTCACCCTACCGCCGTGAACCGTCGCGGTCGTTAAGTACCCCCGACGCTAACCGCCGGGGCTCGGGTCACGGGATTCATTGTCGCTGAGCCCCTCGCGTCGGCATGGATCCGGAGGCGCGGCGATGGTAGAGCCGATGAGTCGCGAGGAGCGCGAGTCGGGGAACCGGAAAGTCCAGGCGGGGTTCCTCCTGCTCGTTACGGTGTCCCCGCCGTTGATGCTCCTGCTTGGCGATCCGTCCGCGATCCAGCTCGCGGCCGCGGCGGGCGGCGGCTTCGTGGTCGGGCTGGCGTTGTTGTGGTACCTGCGCGGGCTCGCCGGCGAGTTCACGCCCGGACCGCGCCGATGACGCCCCTCTCGCGGTGAACGGTCGGGATCGACCCGACCCCCTCACCGCCGCGGGTTCAGCAGGCGCGCGTCGAAGCGGTCGGCGCGAACGAGACCGACGCCGAACGCGATCGCGACGGCGGCCGGGACGTAATTGCCGAACCAGAGGTTGATCCCGCCCCAGAGGATCACGAAGCTCACCATGTCGTCGAGCATGAACTCACAGCCAGTCAGCCGCTCGCGGAGCGCCGTCACGTCGAACGCGCGGTCGAGCGCGACGACCGCGACGGTCGCCGACAGCACCCACCCCGCGTAGTTCGATAGCGGGACGCCGTAGAACGCGCCGCCGCCGAACGTCCAGAAGCCGAGCGCGACCGCGCCGGGGTCCAACACGACGTCCATCGTCACGACCGCGGCGATCACGACGAGGAGACGGAGCCACCAAGTCGCCGCGCGCGCGCCCAACAACAACAGACACAGCAGGTAGGCGTTCAACACCAGCGGAACGAAGAACACCGGCAGCGCCAGCGGGACGCCGCCGACCATGGGACCGAGGCTCACGGTGTACTCGAACGTCCCGTACGGCCACCCCGTGCGGACGCCGAGGTGTTCGATGAAGTACGTGTACGCGACGAGCAGCCCGACCCAGCCCACGGCCCGACGGTCGAGCAGCGGCAACACGCCGACGAGAAGCGGCGACCGCATCACGACCACCCCGAACAGGACGAACCACGGGTTGAACGCGAGCGGCTCCGGGAGCCACCCCTCCGCGCTCGCCACGAGGGTGATCGCGCCGATCGCGGGGAACAGCACCGCGATCGTGAACCGGTTCTCGCGGACGACCCGGTCGAGGGCGGCTTCGGCCCCGTCGCGGGTGTTCGGGAGCCGGTCGCGGAGCGCGGACGCTCCCGTCGACCCGTGCGCCGAGGTCGATGGGGGGTCGTCGGTCATCCGACCACCTCCCACAGCGGGTACACCCGCCACAGCCCGCCCATCGCGAGCAGGGTTCCCACGACGGTGTTGAGCGCGGGGAACCACCAGTACGCGCGGGCGACGTCGACCGACGACGACGCGACCCACGCGACGAACGCCGGGTAGACCGCGAGCAGCGCGCCGAGCCGGGGGTCGAGCACGGCGAACGCGAGGGCCGCACCGACCCAGCAGGCGAGACAGTAGCCGTACGTCCGAGCTTCGCCGAGCACGGTCGCAGTGGTCCGGATCCCCGCGACGCGGTCCGGCTCGATGTCCGGCACCGCCGAGAACGTGTGCATCCCCATCGTCCACAGCCACGCGCCGACGAGCGCGGCGAGCGGCGGGTGGGCCCCCGCGACCGTCGCGTACGCCGCGGCCCCCGGCAGCACGTACAGGCCGTTGGAGACGGAGTCGGCGATCGGCTTCGTCTTGAACCGAAGCGGCGGCGCGCTGTAGCCCACCCCGAGCACGAAGAACCCGGCGAGGTAGGGCCACGCGACGGGCGGCGTGATCGCGAACGTCGCCGCCCCGAGCGTCCCGGCCGCAACGATCGCCGCGGTGACGACCCGGTCGCCCCGCCACCGCGCCTCGCGGTCGCCGGCCTTCTTGGGGTTCTTCGCGTCTATCTCGGCGTCGAAGGCGTCGTTGACGCCGTACAACAGGACGTTCGCCGGCAGCAGGAAGTACGCCGCGAGCGCGACCGTCGTCGGCGTGAACAGGCCGTCGACGTCGGCGATCCCGTAGGTGACGCCCACGGCGACCGGGCCGGCGAGGTAGAGCCAGAACCGCGGCCGCGAGAGGACCAGCAGGTATCGGAGCCGCGCTCCGAGGGACGGGGAGTCGCCGTCGGTACCCGCCCCTTCGGTACCCGTCCCTTCGGTACCCGCCCCTTCGGAGCCAGCGGTTCGGCCGTCGTCACCCGGGGCGTCGATAGCGCCGTTCGGGCGGGTGTCGGGATCGGTCACGGCCGTAGTCACAGGGTGTCGGCGACCCGTTCGGCCGTGAGCTGTCCGCTGATGAGACACATCGGCACGCCGATGCCGGGCGTCGTCGTCGCCCCGGTGAAGTAGAGGCCGTCGACGGTTCCCGAGGCGTGTGGCGGCCGGAACAGCGACGTCTGCCGGAGCGTGTGTGCCAGCCCGAGCGCGGACCCCTGATAGCTGTTGTAGCGGTCCGCGAAGTCGTCGACACAGAACGTCTCCTCGACGACGATCCGGTCGCGGAGGTCCGTCCCGGTGTTCGCGGCGATGTCGTCGAGGACGACGTCGCGGTAACGGTCGCGGAGCGCCGGGGTGTCCGTCAACCCGGGCGCGATGGGGACGAGCGCGAAGAGGTTGCTGTGCCCCTCCGGCGCGACCGTGTCGTCGGTCTTCGAGGGGACACAGAGGTAGTAGGCGGGGTCGTCGGGCCACGCGGGGTCGTCGAAGATCTGCTCGAAGTGTCGGTCCCACGCGGTCGGCAGGACGAGCGTGTGATGCGCCAGCTCCTCGACGTCGCCTTCGACGCCGAGGTACAACAGAAACGCCGACGGGGCGTACGTCCGAGACTCCCAGTACGCGTCGGTGTACTGCCGCTTCTCGGGGGGCAACAGCTCCCGCTCGGTGTGTGCGTAGTCCGCGTTCGAGACGACGAGGTCCGCGAGGTACCGATCGCCGTCGCCGCCGTTGGCGCTCACCTCGCGGGCGTCGCCGTCGGCGGTGCGTCCTTCGTTGGCGTCGCCGCCGGCGGCGTGTCCCCGGTCGGCGTCCCCGTTCCCGGCGACGTCGACCGCGAACGCGCCGCGCCGCCCCTCGATCGCCGTCACCTCGGCGTCGGTGACGAACTCGACGCCGAGGTCCGTGGCGAGCTCGACGATCCCGTCGACGACCGCGCCGACCCCGCCGTCGGGGTAGTAGACGCCCATGTTGAAGTCGACGTGGCTCATCAGGTTGTACAGCGCGGGCGTGTTCGTCGGGGAGCCGCCGAGGAACACCAGCGTGTACTGCATCAGCTGCTGGAGCTTCGGGTGTTCGAAGTAGTCCTCGACGTGTCCCTGCATCTTGCCGAGCAGCGAGAGCCCCCACGAGTAGCGGAGCACGTCGGGGTCGACGTAGTCGCGCAGACGGGGGCGGTCCTCGTAGACGAAGTGCTCCATGCCGACGTCGTAGGTGTACTCGGACTTCTCGAGGTACGCGTCCAGGGCGTCGGCCGCGCCCGGCTCGTACGACTCGAACAGCTCCTTGTTGCGTTCGAGGTCCGGGACCACGTCGACGCGGTCGCCGTCCTTCCAGAACACGCGGTAGTGGGGGTCGAGCTGTGAGAGCGTGTAGAACTCCTCGGGCGACCGCCCGAAGTGCCCGAAGAACCGCTCGAACACGTCGGGCATGAGGTACCACGAGGGGCCCATGTCGAACCGGAAGCCGCCCGTTTCGAGGCGGCTCGCGCGCCCGCCAAGCTGTTCGTTCTTCTCGAGAAGGGTGACGTCCGCGCCGGCGTCGGCGAGGTAACAGGCCGTCGAGAGGCCGCCGAACCCGCCGCCTATTACGACGACGGATTCGCCGGCCACGGCGTCGATGTCGGGGGCCGCGTCCATGGGATCACGTGGACCGGCGTCGGTATAAACACCGGCCAGACGCGGGCGGCGAACGGGCCCGGAACGGTCCCCGGTCGGTACCTTATAAGTCGCCGTCGGCCGTAGCCGGAGGCGGACATGGATCCGACGGTCGCGATCACGGGGGCGACGAGCGGGATCGGGCGGGCGGTAGCCGACGCGTTCGTCGAGGCGGGCGCGTTCGTCGCCGTCTGCGGCCGCGACGGCGACGCGGTCGACCGCACGGTGGCAGCGTTAAACGGGAATCGGGAGCCCGCCGCCGGCCGGGAGCCTGCCGCCGGCCGCGAACACACCCGCGACGGCGACGGCGTGGACGACGGCGACGGCCTGGGCGACGGCGACGCCGTCGCGACCGAGGCCGCGGGTCGTGCATGGGGGGCTCGGGTCGACGTTCGCGACGAGTTCGACCTCGAACGGTTCTTCGAGCGGGTCGCCCGCGAGGCGGGGCCGATCGACGTGGTGCTCGCGAACGCCGCCGTCCTTCACGGGTCGCCCGGGGACCGGCCCGCGGACGAGACGTCGTACGCCGACTTCGACGACACGATGCGAACGAACGCCCGCGGGGTGTTCGCGACGATCCGCGAGGCGCTCCCGCACCTGGCCGCCGACGCGCGGGTGATCGTCCCGTCGGGATCGGTCGCCCACGAGTCGAAGCCGGGCATGGGCGCGTACGCGACGTCGAAGGCCGCGGCCGAGGCCGTCGCACGGGGGTTCGCGGCCGACGTCGACGCCACGGTCGGCGTCGTCGATCCCGGGCTCGTCGCCACGGATCTCACGGGTATGGAGCGCGCCCGAAACCCCGACAGCGTCGCGCCGCTTTTCGTCTGGGCCGCGACCGACGCGCCCGCCGCGGACCTCAACGGCGGCCGGATCGGGCTCCGGGAGTGGAAGGCGGCGACGCGGTAGGTCGGAGCCGAGCGTGTCGCAAGGGGGAGAAACGAGGACTCGAACGGAGGAACCGAGGCCGGCGGGAGCGACGCGATCGGCGAGCGTCGGCGGGAGCGACGCGGTCGGCGCGCATCGGCGGGAGCGACACGGTAGGCACGCGCCGACGGGAGCGACACGGTAGGCACGCGCCGACGGGAGCGACACGGTAGGCACGCGTCGGCGGGAGCGATCCCGGCGCTAGCGTCCCGGACCGAGGTATCCCCACGCTTGCAGCCGGTCGCCGTCGCCGTCGGTCCACCGTTCGCCGATGTCGTCGCGGTAGTACATGTTGGGCATCACGATGTCGTCGATCCGGTCGTACGCCTGTTCACGCGCGGCCTGCATCGTGTCGCCCTTGCCGGTGACGACGATGGGCATCCCGTTGTCGCCCGCGACGCGCCACTGGCCGTCGACGTTCTTCGCGTCCTCCAGGTGGATCCCCTCGCGGCTTTCGGTCTCGAACACCACGGCCGCGTTCCGGGAGTTCTCGTCGTACGTCTTCTCGTCGTCGAACGGGAACGGCGGCAGAACGATCCGAACGGCGATCTGGTACCCGTTGTGCACCGCTACTCCCGGATCGTTGCCGTGCGCGAGGTCGTAGAAGAACTCGCCGGTAGACGACTCGATGGACTCCTCTTGCAACGCGATCGTCGGATACCCGAACCGCGGTGTGAACTCCAGCGGGTAGATCCCGGTCTCGTTCACGATGCAGTTGATGTCGATGCTCCCGACGTACCCCTCGTCGGCGAGCCAACCTTCGAGCTTTCCGAACGTCTCTTTGAACAGTTTGTTCTGGCCGGCCCAGAACATCGAGGTTCCCATCTCGCCGGTCTGGGGGCCGATGTTTCCCGGAAACAGTTTCTTGTGTTCGAAGTTGAAATTCACCTGATCGATGAACTCGTTGCCGTTGAAGAACCCGCAGATGGCGATCTCCACGCCGTCGACTTTCCGCTGCAGCTGGAACCCCTTCATCCGGTGGCCCCACGCCTTCTTGTAGGCGCGGAGCACGTCGATGACGTCGCTGCCGTCGTCCTCGTTCCCGACGTACAGCAAGCGCTTGACGTTCTGAACCTCACCGAGCGGTTTGATGACGTACGGAGCCGGGTTCTCCTGCACGTGCTGGATGCCCGCGTCGAAGTCGTGGAAGATGTGGTGTTCGACCGTGTTCACGCCGTGTGCTTCGAGGATCTCCATCGCGTAGCCGCGGTCCTCTTCGAGGTGATCGGTGTTCGGCGTTCCACCAACGACAGCGTTGCCTTGCTCACGGAGTTCCCGAGCGAGCTTTCCCGTCCCGACGTCCGATCCCACCCAAATGTCGTCGAAAACGATGACGTCCGCCCACTCGACGTCGGCGCGCCAGTCGTCCGTCTTCGGCACGAAGCCGTCGCCGATCTCCGCGTCGTGTTCCGACTCGATGTAGTACTTGACGTCGTGTCCCTCCCGGTGGACCTGCCATGCGAGGTCGGTTATCAGCGCGGCGTCCGCGGAGACGAACAGGAAGTGCTTGGAGTCCATACCGCCACCTTCCGCCGGCGTTCATATAAAATCGGTTACGGTCGGGTAAAATTCGGCCGGGGTCGCTTAAAAAGCAGCCGCGATCGCCTTCCCGACGTCGTTCTCGCCGCGCCTCGTCGCTGAAAGCGGAGTTTCCGGCATCTCCGAAGGAAAGTTTATTATTTAGAAACAGCGGTTTCAGTTGCCGATACTTTTCCGCGCGAATAGCTGCATTCTTTAACGTCCACGAGGAGAACCACACGAGACACCCGAATGTCTGACGACCCAATCCACGAGACGGGCGACGCCGACGCCGCCGAACCGGGCGGCCGCTCGCCGACGACCCTTGCCGAACCGACCGCCGACACCACCCGCCTGCCGGGGACGCGCTCACACGACACCCGTGAGCGGAGCCCGGAGGTCGCCCGACAATGAGCGGGCGCAACCAGGACTGGTGGCCGAACCAGCTGCAGGTGGAGATCCTCGACCAGAACGCCCGCGACATCGGGCCGATGGGGGACGACTTCGACTACGCCGCGGAGTTCGAGAAGCTCGACCTCGACGAGGTGAAGGCGGACATCGAGGAGCTGATGACGACGTCACAGGAGTGGTGGCCGGCCGACTACGGTCACTACGGTCCGCTTTTCATCCGAATGTCGTGGCACAGCGCCGGCACGTACCGAACCGCCGACGGACGCGGCGGCGCGGCCGGCGGTACACAGCGGTTCGCGCCGCTCAACAGCTGGCCCGACAACGCGAACCTCGACAAGGCGCGCCGGCTGCTCCTGCCGGTCAAACAGAAGTACGGCCGCCAGCTCTCGTGGGCCGACCTGCTGGTGCTCGCCGGTAACGTCGCCCTCGAGTCGATGGGCTTCGAGACGTTCGGCTTCGCCGGCGGCCGCGAGGACGCCTTCGAGCCCGACGAGGCCGTCTACTGGGGCCCCGAAACCGAGATGGAGGCGTCCGACCGCTTCAGCGACGACGGCGAGCTCGAGGACCCGCTCGGCGCGACCGTGATGGGCCTCATCTACGTGAACCCCGAGGGACCGGACGGTCAGCCGGACCCGATCGCGTCCGCGGAGAACATCCGTGACTCGTTCGGCCGGATGGCGATGAACGACGAGGAGACGCTCGCGCTCATCGCCGGCGGCCACACGTTCGGGAAGGTCCACGGCGTCGACTCCGGCGAAAACCTCGGTGCCGAGCCCGAGGCCGCCCCCATCGAGAAGCAGGGTCTCGGCTGGGAGAACGAACACGGCACCGGCAAGGGCCCCGACACGATCACCAGCGGGATCGAGGGCCCCTGGACCGACGCGCCGGTCTCGTGGGACATGGGCTACCTCGACAACCTCCTCGAACACGAGTGGGAGCCGGAGAAGGGCCCCGGCGGCGCGTGGCAGTGGACCCCGAAGAGCGAGGAGCTCCACGACACCGTCCCGGACGCACACGCCCCGTCGGAGATGCGGACCCCGATGATGCTCACGACGGACATCGCGCTGAAGAAGGACCCGGAATACCGGGAGATCGCGGAGCACTTCCGCGACAACCCCGACGAGTTCCAGGCGGCGTTCGCGAAGGCGTGGTACAAGCTGATCCACCGCGACATGGGCCCGCCGTCCCGGTTCCTCGGCCCGGAGGTCCCCGACGAGGAGATGCTGTGGCAGGACCCGATCCCGGAGGCCGACTACGACCCGATCGGCGAGGCGGAGATCGAGGAGCTCAAGCGCGAACTCCTCGACTCGGAGCTCTCCGTTCCCGAGCTCGTCAAAACGGCGTGGGCGGCGGCGTCGACGTACCGCGACAGCGACAAGCGCGGCGGCGCGAACGGCGCGCGGATCCGCCTCGAACCGCAGCGGGGCTGGGAAGCGAACGAGCCGGACCGACTGGAGGCGGCCCTCGAGATCCTCGAGGGGATCAAGGCCGACTTCAACGATTCGCGCGACGACGGGACCCGCGTCTCGCTCGCCGACCTGATCGTGCTCGGCGGGAACGCCGCGGTCGAGCGGGCGGCGGCGGACGCCGGCCACGACGTGGACGTGCCGTTCGAGCCGGGGCGAACGGACGCCTCACAGGCACAGACCGACGTCGAGTCGTTCGAGGCGCTGGAGCCGGACGCCGACGGCTTCCGCAACTACCGGGCGGACGGCCACGAGCGACCCGCGGAGGAGGCGCTCGTCGACAGGGCGGACCTGCTGGACCTGTCGGTGCCCGAGACGACGGTTCTCGTCGGCGGGCTGCGGGCGCTGGACGCGACCCACGGCGGGTCCGACCTCGGCGTCTTCACCGACAGCCCGGGGACGTTGACCAACGACTTCTTCGTGAACCTGCTGGACATGGGGATCGAGTGGGAGCCGGCCGCGGACGACGAGGGCGTCTTCGAGGGGTACGACCGCGAGACGGGCGAGCTCGAGTGGCGAGGGTCCCGCGTGGACCTCGTCTTCGGGTCCCACGCCCGGCTTCGGGCCGTCGCCGACGTGTACGCGAGCGACGACGCGGACGAGAAGTTCGTCCGTGACTTCGTGGACGCGTGGCACAAGGTGATGAGCCTCGACCGGTTCGACCTCGAGTAGCCGCGACGCCGACCAAGGGGGACCGCCCCCTCGAACCGACCGACCCGCGTTTCCGTTGCGTTTCGCTTGAGTTCGCTCCGCCGATCGACCCGTTCCGTCACCGGCAGGACGGTCGCCGACTGAGGCGTTTATCCCGATGAAGCCGCTACGGTGGGGTATCGAATGGTCTCCCCGTCAGCGGTGCTCGGCGTCGACCCCGACGCCGACGAATCGACGATCAGGCGCGCCTTCCGCGAACGCGTCAAGGAGGTCCACCCGGACCAGGGCGGCAGCGTCGAGGAGTTCCAGCTCGTCAAGCGAGCGTACGCGGCGCTGCGCGAGCGCGACCGGAACGGAAACGGCGACGTCGCGGACCTCGACGCCGACGAGCGCGGGACGCCGGACGGCTGGAACGACGCGGCCGGCGGGGGCGGCGACGGGGAGGGTGACGGCGCCGCCGACGTCGAACCGGTCCGCGTCGAGTTCCTCGACTACGCGGTCGTCGACGACTACGGGTGGGGCCTCGACGACCCCGACCTGTTCGAACGGGCCGCCGCCGCGGACCTCGGCCCCGCCGACTACGGACGGCTGCTCGCGGAGCCGACGGAGAGCCTGCTGGAGGCCGCGGAGGCGCGCGGGTACACGTGGCCGTTCTCCTGTCGGGGCGGGGCGTGTGCGAACTGTGCGGTGTACCTCGCCTCGGGGGAGCTCTCACAGCCGGCGAACCACATCCTTCCCGACGAGCTCGCGGACCGCGGCTTCCGGCTGTCGTGTAACGGGTATCCGATCACCGACGAGCTCCAAGTCGTGTTCAACGTCAAACACTTGCCGGAGCTCGACGAGTTGAAACTGCCGCCGGGACCGTTCAGGCGGGCTCGCTCCGAGTGATCAGCACACCCATGAGAATGTCACTCAAGAAATCATTTAGTGCATATTTATAGGTATGTGGAACCTACCGTTCGGTAACCGGAGGGGAACCGCGCGGTCGTCGGCCGATCGCGCGTGCGTCCCCGATGGAGGTACACAATGCAACTCAGCAAGCTATTCAACGACGAGAAGGCGGTGTCTCCCGTTATCGGGGTCATCCTCATGGTCGCCATCACGGTGATCCTGGCGGCGGTCATCGGCACGTTCGTCCTCGGCCTCGGCGACTCGATCGGCGACAGCGCCCCGAGCGCGAGCTACGATTGGGACCAGAGCGGATCGGGTGCTGACGTCACCTCGGTCACCCTCACGCACGTGAGCGGTCAGAACATCGACGCGGACCGCGTGACCGGGACGGTTGAGGGTAACGCGATCACGTTTGGTGCAGATCCCGAACAGCAACTCGGCGCTGAATGGGCAGGTAACGGCCAGATATCGTCCGGCGACTCGGTCGACTGGATGGACGACAGTAATATCGAGGACAACACGGAAGGCATCTCTAGCAACGACGAACTCCGCGTCATCTGGACCGCATCCGGCGGCGGCTCCTCGTCGACGCTGACGACCTACACGGTCCAGTAGGCTCCCGATTCGATTCCGACTGACGCGCCCTTTTAAACCCTAACACGCGACCCCTGAGCCGCCGCTCAGTCCGCCGGCGGGGTGTGCGTCGCCGGCGCAGTCAGCCGGGACGTACGTCGTCGCGGTCGGAGGTGGCGCGCTTGTCCGCCACCCATGTATATATACGGCCCCGTACCGACGCCGGATCCAACCGTGTACGGACTGACCGGCAAGGAGTTGCGGTTCGCGCTCGTCGTCAGCTCCGCGCACTTCACACAACACGTCTACTACCGCGTGCTCCCGCCGCTGATTCCGGTGTTGGCGGTCGCACTCCAGTACCCCCTGTGGCAGCTCGGGCTGTTGATCTCGCTGTACTCCATCGGCATGGGGCTGGCGCAGGCGCCGCTCGGCGTCCTCTCGGACCGGATGGACCGCCGCTTCCTCCTGCCGACGGGGCTCACGCTGACCGGCGCGGCGTACGTGCTGTTCGCGGCCGCGCCGACGCTCGGCGCACCCTTGCCAGCGCTGACCGCGTTCGGCTACCTCTTCGAGGGCGGCTACCTCGTCATGTCGCTCGCGATGGTCGTCGTCGGCGTCGGGCTGGCGGTGGTCCACCCGACGGGCTATCCGATGATCACGGACAACGTCGACGCCGGCTCGAAAGGGAAGGTGCTCGGCGTCTTCGGCGCGTCCTCCAAGCTCGGCGACGCCGCGGCCCCGACCGCCGTCGCCGTGTTGATCCTGCTGCTCGCGTGGGAGCAGATCATCCTGCTGTTCGGGGTCGCGGGCGTGGTCTACGGCCTCATGCTCGCGGTGGTGCTCCGGTCCGACGAGTTCGAGACGCGGCCGGCCGGCAAACGAGGGGTGGACGACGCCGACGGCGTCGCCGACCCCGACGACGATGCCGACTCGACCGGCAACGGTGCTGACCTCGGCGACGACACCGACTCGATCGACGATGTCGGGTCCGACGGGGACGGTCCCGATCGGGCCGGTACGGCGGCGGACGGCGACCGGCGGACGTACCTCTACCCGATGACGGCGGTGTACCTCTACTTCGTCACGAGCGGGCTGTCGACCCGCGCGCTCAACACGTTCCTGCCGGCCTTCCTCGTCGCCGTCTACGCCTACTCCTACTCCGTCGACGCGATCGGCGTTCACGTGGGGGCGGAGTCGGTGGCCAACGTGTTCTTCGCGCTGCTGCTCGTCTCCGGCGCGGTGATGCAGCTCGTCCTCGGCGGCGCGACGGACGCGTACGACTCGCGGGTCGTGCTGCTCGGGTGTATGGCGGTCGGGACGGTCGGGATGGTCCTGCTCGCGCTGGTGCCGCTACACCCGCTCCTGCTCGCGGTCGTGATCGTCGCGCTCGGGACGGGACTGTACGGGGTCAACCCGGCGCGGGACGCGCTGATAAGCGACCTCTCGCCGCCGGAGCGCGAGGGGCGCACGTTCGGCTACGTGTTCACCGCGGTGACGCTGACGGGCGCGCCGATGCCGGCGCTGATCGGCTACCTGCTCGAGACGCTGGGGATGCGCCAGGGCTTCCTCCTGCTCGCGATCGGACCGATACTCGCCGGGATATGCGTCGCGCTGTTGTACTCCGAGCGCGTGTACGCCCCTCATCCGGCCGCCGACGCGACCGGAGACGCGGCCGATTAAGCTCACCTACGCGCGGAACTCGACACCGGTGAACTCGAACCGAGCCCCTCCCTCGGGTTGGGTGGTGATCTGCAGATCCCACCCGTGTGCGTCGACGATCTCCTGAACGATCGCCAATCCGAACCCCGTCCCGGTGTCGGAGGTCGAAACCCCCCATTCGAGTACCGCTTGGCGTTCGCTCGGTGGGATCCCCGGACCGTCGTCTTTCACGAAAAAGCCCGATCGGTCCTCCGCGAGACCGACCGTAATCGTGACGTCCGCGTCGCCGTGATCGATGGCGTTTCGAAACAGGTTCTCGAACAGCTGCGCGAGTCTCGTGGCGTTCCCCTCGATGGTGACATCCGCCTCGACGTTGAGGCTCGCCTCGGGGTGGGCAATGGAGGTCCAGCACCTCTCGGCGAGACCCTGCAACGAGATCGGCTCAACCCCGTCTACTGTTGTCCCGATTCGAGCCAGCTCTAGCAAATTCGTGATTATCTGGTCCATCCTCGTCAACGCGTTCGAGACCTTCTCCAGTTCCTGGCTGTCCTCTCTGGATCGGTCGATTTCCAAATAGCCGTGAGCGACGTTCCACGGGTTCCGAAGGTCATGAGCAACGACGGAAGAGAACCGATCTAGCCGGGCGTTCTTCCGCTTCAATTCCTGCATCTGCGCTTTCCGATCCGAGATGTCTCGAGTGTACCCGACGATCCTGGTCACGTCACCGTCTACGACGACCGGTTTGGCGTGTGATTCCACCCACTTTTCATCCAAGCCAGCGGTGTCGATTCGGTAATCTGCTTGAATGAATTGACCCTCCGAAACACGTTCCATCGCCATCAGCACCCGCTCACGATCGTCGGGATGGATCGCCTGTACGAACGTTGTCGGGTCGTTTTTAACCGCGTCTACCGGTCGTTCGAAGACCGTCTCATACGCCGAGTTGATGAACAGGACCTCCGTCCAGTCCCCCTCGAATACGTACAAGACATCGTTAGCCTGTTCGCTCAGTTCGTGAAGGTGCTGTTCGACTTGTTCGGCCCGTTGGACTGCCCGACGTTGCTCCACAGCGGTGACGATCTTGTTTGCCAGTAGCCCGTACTGTTCCGTGAGAACACCCTTGATCATGTAATCCGTGACGTCAGCACTAATCGCACGGCTTGCGACTTCCTCGCTTCCCGTGTCGGTGAACAGTATGACCGGCACGTCCGGGATCTCCTTCCGAGCAGCTTCGAGAACTTCTAGGCCCGTTCCATCGCCCAGTTGATAATCACTAACAACGCAATCCGTGTCGTCTCCGATCAGGTCGAACCCCTCTTCAACAGAGCGCGCAGCTTGGACGCTGAGCCGTTCGTTCTCACGTTCGAGATTCGCCGCGACCAACCGGGCAAAATCAGGCTCGTCGTCGAGGTGAACGACCTGGATCGGTTCCGCCATGGGAAATAGCGCGTTTGGAAATAGATAAAAACACGCTTGCGAGGTTCCTCAGACGTGTGATCGATTGGCTCGATCTCAGTAGTACGATCCGTCGATCTGCGGTGACTCGTGCCGGACGGGTTGATAAATGAATGCCGACCCGGCCATCGACGATCCTCGTGAGCTCGTCGACGTGAACGCGTGTGAAGCCGTACGGCGATCGCCCGCCGCAGTCGAGGCGGTCGCTCGTGGGTTGTAGAATACGAAGTTAGGTGGCTGGGGAGTTCCCGGCCCCTAACACGCCACGGCAAAGAGCCGTGGACGCTGTAGGTGGGCCAACACGGATTTGAACCGTGGACCTCCCGGTTATCAGCCGAGCGCTCAACCTGACTGAGCTATTGGCCCAGGTGAGCGCATTCAGTCGTTGCGCGGGTAGCAGTTTAAGGGTTTCCTTTCGTGAGCGCCCCCGCCGTCGGTCGGTTTCGGGAGTCGTTCACACGCCGCGCGCTCACTCGCGACCGTCGCCCCGACGGTTCCCACCGCGGTCTCCGCCAGCGTCGTCGCCATCGCCATCAGTATCGTCGCCGTCGATCCCGTCGTTCCCCTCCTCGACGGTGAAGTCCACGTCGACGACGTCGTCGCGGTCCGCACCGCGGCCGCCGGAGCTGCCGGAGCCGCCGCGAGCGCCACCGTCGTCGAGGTCGAACGAGTCGTTCGGACAGCTCCCGGGGCCGGCGGGGCCGAAACCGCCGCCGAAGTCGCCGCCGAACCCGGCGGGGCCGTCGCCGTCGCCGCTCGGGAACCCGCCGACGTACACGTTCCCGGTGGTGAACCCGTCCGTCTCGCGATCGATGTACGGCACGACGACGTACTTCTTGAGCGCCATCCGGATCGGGACCCGCGAGAGCGGAAGTGCGAGCAGGAACCCGATGGCGTCCGTGACGAGCCCGGGCGTGAGCAGCAGCGCGCCGGCCGCGATCAGGAGGCCGCCGTCGAGCAGTTCGTCCGTCGGGGGCTCCCCGCGGGCGAGCTTGCGCTGCATCCGACCCAGCGTGGCGCGTCCCTCCGCGCGCAGGAGGAGCATGCCGAGGACCGCCGTCAACACGACGAGCGCGACCGTGAGGACGGCCCCGAGCCGCGTCGCGACGTAGATCAGGAACAGCGCGTCCACGAGGGGGACGACGAGGAGTAACGCGAGCAGCGTTCGCGGGCGCATACCCTCGCTTCCGGGCGGGCACCCATAGCCCTTTTCGTCGCGGACGGCCCGCGACACGGTTCGAGCCGTGATCACTACCTCGAACGCGCTCGTCCGCGACCGCCACGGCTTTGAGCGACGGGGGCGACCCCACCGCATGGACCTCGTCGGCGCGCTCGGTCGCGACCCGCCAGAACGCGACTCGTTGCCTCGATGGGCCGCGCCCCTCCCGGCCGCGCTGGAGGACGTCGCCTATCGGTTCGTCTGGGTCATCGTCGCGATCAACCTCGCCGGCACCGCCTTCGGCTTCTGGTACTACCGGTTCCAGTTCGGCCGCGTCCCCCCGGAGCTGTGGGCGTTCGTCCCCGACAGCCCGCTCGCGACGCTGTTTATCGCCCTGGCGCTCGCGTCGTGGGCGGTCGGGAAGCCGAACGACACCCTCGCGGCGCTCGCGTTCGTCGGGAACATCAAGCTCGGACTGTGGACCCCCTACGTGCTCGTCGTCTTCGCGCCCGGCTTCCTGGCGACGTCGTCGACCCCGATGTACGCGTTCCTGCTCGTGAGCCACCTCGGCATGGCGCTGCAGGCGTTCGTCCTCCACCGGATGACCGACTTCCCCCTCAAGGCGGTCGCGGTCGCCGGCGCGTGGTACACCGTCGACCTCCTCATGGACTACTTCGTCCCGGTGATCGGTGACGTCACCCATACGTCCCTCCCGTACGCCGGCGGCGAGCCGTGGTTCACGACGACGGTCCTGCAGGTCGCCGCGGCCGGCGCGGTGGTGTTGACGGTAGTCCCGCTCTGTCTCGCGCTCGGAACCCGGATCGCCACGCTCCGGACCCGCCACCGTCCCCACCCCCACGACTGATCCGCGTTCAGCATGCGGCGCGGTCGAACACCCCGCCCGTATCGGAGGCGACACGCGATCGAACGCTTGACCAGCACCAGCTGCGGCGCGGAGCGCGGGGCACGGGGTGTGCACCCGCGACACGGCGCGTTTTATCCCGCTCCGTCGCCTTCCATGCGATATGAGTGCGTACGACGCGATATCGGACCTCACGGTGACGGTCGAATCCGTCGCCCGGAGGCGGTACTCCGCGGCGACGACGAGCGGGTTCGAGCGGACGACGACGGAGTTCAGGCTCGCGGGCGAGGGCGTGACCGGCCGCGGCGAGGACGTCGGCTACGACGCTGCCGACCACGACGCGCTCGCGGCGACCGACCCGATAGACCTCGAGGGGGAGTGGACGATCGCCGAACTCTCGGCGGTCCTCGACGAACGCGACCTCTTCGCGGGCGGGGGCCCGGAGCGGGAGAGTGCCCGCGCCTATCGACGGTGGGCCGTCGAGAGCGCCGCGCTCGATCTCGGGCTCCGACAGGCGGGCGTGAGCCTCGGCGAGCGCCTCGGGATCGAACCCGACCCGGTCCGGTTCGTCGTCTCGACGCGCCTCGGCGACCCGCCCACGACCGACCGGGTCGAGGAGCTGCTCGCGCTCGATGCGGACCTGGAGTTCAAGCTCGACCCGACGCCCGACTGGCCCAGCGAGGCGTTCGTCAGGCTCCGTGAGACCGACGCCGTTCGAGTGCTTGATTTAAAGGGGTGGTACGAGGGAACCGACGTGGACGTCCCCGCCGACCCGGAGCTGTACCGCGACGTCCTCGCGGCCTTCCCGACGGCGGTCGTCGAGGACGCCGCCTTCACGCCCGAGACGACGCCGCTCCTGGAACCGCAGGCGGACCGGCTCGCCTTCGACTACCCGATCGACGGCGTCGAGAGCCTGCGAGCGCTGCCGGTCGAGCCGGGGTGGTGTAACGTGAAGCCGTCGCGGTTCGGCACCCTCGAATCGCTGTTCGAGACGATCGCGTACTGCGAGCGAGAGGGCATCACGATGTACGGTGGCGGGCAGTTCGAGCTGGCGAGCGGGCGGACGGCGATACAGACGCTCGCCGCGCTGTACTACCCGGACGCACCAAACGACGTCGCTCCCGGCGCGTTCAACGACCCGGACGCGTCGCCGCCGTATCCGACGAGCCCGATCGCGCCCGCCGACGCCGCGGTCGGCTTCGAGTTTTAAAAGCCGTCCTCGGGAGACGAACGCAAACGTTAGGAGACGAACTTCAACAGGTCGTCGCGACTGTGTGCGTGGAACCGATCGCGGAGGCACTCCTCCAGCGCGTCGATGTCGCCGCGTTTCGCACAGATCGGCGCGATCGTGTCGGACCACTGTTGCCACGGCGGGTAGAGCCCGAGGCGGTCACAGATGTCGTCGAGCCGCTCGTCGAGGTCGTCGATCTTGTCCGTCTTGTTCACGGCGACGATCGGTTCGATCCCGATCTCCTGGAGGAAGCCGAACATCTCGACGTCGTGGGGGATGTTGCCGCGCTCGCGGTGGCGGTCGATGATCTCGACGGCCGACTTGCCGTCGACGACGACGACGCCGGCGAGAATGTCGTCGGCGTGCGCCTCGAGGTACTGGACGATGTCCGTCTTGATCTCCTCGCGGCGGTCGGCCTCGACGCCGGACATGAACCCGAACCCCGGGAGATCGGTGAACATGAACGACTCGCTCGCCCAGTCGTAGTGGTTCGGCTTGCGGGTGACGCCCGGCTTCCCCCCCGTCGAGAAGTCGTGGCCCGTCAGCTCGCGCATCACCGTCGATTTGCCGACGTTCGACCGTCCGACCAGCACGACTTCGGCGTCGCGGGCGGGCCGGTCTTCGTACTTGAACATAGCCGTAGGTGCGGGTCTCAGCCTTTTAAACGGCGCGACGGAAGCGTGGTGCGGCGGGGTCGGACGGCGGGGCGCACCGAGGGAGCGACCGCTACGGGATGGTTTCGGTCGCGTCGTCGACGGCGGAGCCGGGCGTCGACAGCCGATCGCTCTGGTCCGCGAACGCCGTCCCGAACATGCGGAACACCGCGACTTGCCCGTAGAACTGGAGGAACGGGACGAGGAGCAGTCCGACGATCGTCACCGCGAGCACGCCGGTCGCGATCCAGAGGACGAACGTGACGACGAGCGGCATCAGCACCGCCACGAGGTACTCGACGCTGAGCAGCGTCGGCTTCAACAGCGACGGGTCGAACGCCGCTTTGGCGTTCCCCTCGACCGCGTAGGCGGTGAGCGCCGCGGGCACCGCGTAGTACACGACGAAGATCACCGGGAGGAACCCGAGCGCCGCCAGCAGGCCGAGGCCGCCGATGAGCGCGCCCGCGTCGCCGCCGATCGCCCCACCCGTCCCGATGACCAGGACGACGAAGACGCCGTACGCGATCATCGGGAGGAGCGTGTACGCCAACCCGATCACCGTCGCGACGATCCCGCGTACGAGCAGCGTCCCCCAGTCGGTGAACTCCGGCGGGGTGTCCGACCCGGCGACGGTCGACTCCAGCACCTCGACGAGGTAGCCCAACAGCAGGAACCCCGGGATCACGAGCCACGAGAAGAACCCGAGGACGCCGCCGATGATCACGCGTCCGATCCAGTCGCCGCGTACGGGGTACGACAGTCCGTCTTCGAGCATACTGTACGCGCACAGAGGAGACTCGATTAAACGTTCCGTCGGACGCCGATCGGGCCGGCAGTGCTGGATCCCCGCGGTCCGGGTCTCAGAAGGAGCCGTCGGCTGTAAAGAGACGCGGACCGCAGGGATCGTCGCTGTCGCCGCCGACTCGCCGATGAGCGTCGTCGACGCTCACAGCAGCAGCGAGATGACCGCCAGCACGAGGAAGATTATCACGAGCCACTTCGCGACCGTCATGCTGACGCCGGCGACGCCGCGTGCGCCGAGGACCGCGGCGACGATCGCCAACAGGAAAAAGAGGAGCGCCAGCTCGAGGAACCCGCCGGAGAACTGGGCGGGGGCCGCCGTCGCCGTCGACGTCGCGTCCGACCAGAGGCTCGATACGACCGCCGCCGTCGTCGCTGTCTCGACCATACTCCACGTGAGGCCTCGCGGACGTATCGTTACGATCCTCATATTCCGGTTACGGCGACCCGATCGGCGCGTATGGTCGCCATACGGACACCGTGTGGCGGGGTCCGAGCTGCGACGGGGGGCCCATCGGGCATCGACGGCTATTCGTGGCGACGGTCCCGATCCATCCCATGCTCAGGTACGTGACGACCAACGCGGGGAAGGTCCGCGAAGCGGAGAGCTACCTCGCCAAGGGGTCGGTCAGCCAGCTCGACTTCGACTACACCGAGATCCAGGCGGGATCGCTCGGGCCGATCGCGGCACGAGGGGCGCGTGAGGCGTACCGTCACGCCGACGAACCCGTACTCGTCGACGACGCCGGGCTGTTCATCGAGGCGCTTGACGGGTTCCCCGGACCCTACTCCGCGTACGTCGAGGACACGCTCGGGATCGACCGCGTCCGCGAGCTCGCGCGGGACCTCGAGGACCCGCGGGCCGCGTTCCGATGTACCCTCGCGTACTGTGACGGCGAGGGCTTCGCGGCGAGTCCCGACGCCGTCGACCGCGGAGACCGAGCCGCGGCCGCCGCGGCCGGTCCCACGGACGCGGACGGCTCAAACGAGCGGGAGCCGGCGGCCCTCCCGGTGAAGCTGTTCGAGGGGTACGTCCCCGGCCGGATCGTCTCGCCCCGCGGCGACGGCGGGTTCGGCTACGACCCGATCTTCGAGCACGGCGACGAGACGTTCGCCGAGATGGACACGGAACGGAAGAACGCGGTCTCCCATCGCGGTCGGGCGCTGGAGAAGTTCGCCGAGTGGTACGCCGACCGGTAGTTCCGTCGTCCCTCGTGCTCGGGTTTATCCGGGATACCGCCACAAACCGTTCCGTGCCCTTCCGAGCCGTCCCGGCACGGGAAGCGGGTGTGTGACACGTCGTGTCGGGACAGAGACCGTGTCGCCTGTTCGCCACGCCGTCAAACCGCCGGACCGTCGGGCTGCCGAGCTACCGAGCTACCGATCTGGCGAATCGCTCGGTTCCACCTGTCTTCTCCGTCCTCCCCGTTCCTCACACCTCTCCGCCGCACTATCGGGCTCCGAGCGGGTCCGTTCGGAACGATCGGAACCGGGCTCCTATCGTGGTTCTCTGTCCGGGCCGGGATACGACCCACCCACGGCCGACGGGTAGAGCCGTTCCGGCGAGAACACCGCCGCGAACGCGTGAGGGTCGCGAACGCTCACCGGCAGCCGCTTCCGGAGGCCCGCTGCGGTCCGTGCGCCCGTCAGCGACGGGTCGAGGGTGACGACCTGCATCGCGCCACCGCGGTACGCCGACGCGAGCGCGGGGTGGTCGCCCGCCGGGTGGTCCACCGGCTCCCGCCATCGAGAGATCGTCCGTCGCCAGTCCGCCGCGAGCCCCTCGTCGGCCACCGACGCGATCACGGCCGTCGCGTCCGCGAGGAGCGCGTCGCTCGCGACGAGCGTCGTCCACGAGTGTGACCGGAGGACGTCGAGCGCGGCGCGGGCATCGCCCCCCACCAACAAGTCCGCCGCGAGAACGTCCGCGTCGGCGACGACGCGCGCGGGACTCGGATCCGGCCGGCCCGTCACGTTCGAGCCGGCCGGTCCAGTCGTGTCGCGGTCGCTTTCGGCGTCGCGGTCGTCACGGTCGCCATCGTCGTCAGGCCCCTCACCGCCGCCACCGTCGTCAGACCGGTTGCGCGTCCCCGTTCGTCGCTCCGCGAGTACGGATCGGATCGCGTCCTCGTCGACGTCGTAGCCGGCCGCCCGCTCGAACAGTTCCGCGAAGGTCGTGGGGTGATCGTCGCGTTCCACGACGGATCGGTCACGCGCCACGGTCATCGGTCTTCCGGCGAACCCAGCCGGCGACGGCACCGATCACGAACGCCGCCCCGATGTTCGCGACGAGCCCGAGCACGCCGACACCCACCGTGAGGAGCCGGTCGTCGCTCGCTAACGCGGTCCGCGCGAGGTCGTAGGCGACGATCGCGAGCAACACTCCGAGCGCGGCCATCGGAAACGCGAGAACGACCCCGGCGACGAGCGCCAGCGCGAGGTAGCCGACGCCGAGGATCAGGTTCGCGCCGCCGGTTCGCGCGCCGAAGGCGTGCTTTCCGGCGAGTCCACCGCTTCCGTGACACATCGGGAGCCCGCCGATCGGGATCGCGACGAGGGTCATGACTCCCATGCTTTCGGCCAGCCGGTCGGCCGAGACCTCCCGATCGAACAGGTCCGAACAGAGCAACGCGGTGGCGACCGCGGCGTTGCCGACGGTCATCGCCAACTGCGCGAGCGTCGCGTCGAACGCGGCCCATGAGAACGTCGGCCCGCCGCTCGCGAAGAGGGTCGCTTCGGGGAGCGTCGGCGTCGGCACGCCGCCGGCCCCGAGGGCAACGACGCCGCCGAGCCCCAACACGACCAGCGCGCTCGCGTCGCGGTGGCCCACGAGCACGACGAGGAGGACGACGACCGTCGCCCCCGCCGCGACGACCGGCGCACCGGCAGCGAGGCCGATCCCGGTCGTCGCCAGCAGCAGCGCGACGGCGAGTTGGATCCCGCGAACAACCGGGAGACCGACCGCGCGTTCGATCGCGCCGACGAGCCCGACCCGGCCCGCGACGAGGAGGACGACGCCCGCGAGGACGCCGGCGGCGACGAGCTCGCCGAGCGAGATCGCCCCGGCGATCGCGAGCCCCGCGAGGGCCTTCATCGGTTCGACCGACAGCGGGATCCCGTAGACGACGCCCCAGACGACCTGAAAGACACCGAACGCCACGAGGGTGTGTGGGAGCGACAGCGGCGTCAACAGCGCGAGCGAGACGACGATCGGAAGGACCGTAACTGAATCTCCTAACGCCCCGGTTACCTCACCGGAGTCGAACCGGACCCCGAAACGATCCGGGACGACGTGAAGACCCATCAGGTACGAGGAACGCGCGGATCGGTAAAGCCGTTCCCAGTAACCCGAAACGTTCCCGTGATCGAAGAGAAGTAACTACGAGTGGTTACTCAACGGAACGCGTGTAGGACGCCAGCACCGTCGGTGCTCGTCGCGACGTCGGGGAGGGTCGCACGCTCGGGGTGGGGCATCAACACCGCGACCGTCTCGCGTTCGCCGAGGACGCCGGCGACGTTCCCCGTCGAGCCGTTCGGGTTCGCCGCGTCGGTCACGGCCCCCTCGGCGTCACAGTACCGGAAGAGGATCCGGTCGTCGTCGACGAGGTCCTCGTACGCCTCGTCGTCGATCTCGAATCGCCCCTCTCCGTGGGCGATCGGCACCTCGATCACCTCGCCCTCGTCGTAGGCGGCCGTCCACGGCGTGTCCGCGCGCTCGACGCGGAGGAAGACCGGCTCGCACTGGAAGCGAGCCGAGGCGTTCGTCGTGAACGCGCCGGGGGTCAGCCCGGACTCCGAACCGATCTGTGCGCCGTTGCAGACGCCGAGCACGGGAACGCCGCGGTCGGCGGCCGCACGCACCTCGTTCATCACCGGCGCGCGGGCGGCCATCGCCCCGGCACGGAGGTAGTCGCCGTACGAGAACCCGCCGGGGAGGACGATTCCGTCGGTGTCCTCGGGGAGCCCGTCCTCGTGCCAGACGCGCTCGGCCTCGACGCCGAGGTACGAGAGGGCGCGTACCGCGTCCCGGTCACAGTTCGACCCGCCGAACTGGACGACCGAAACCGTCACGTCGACCACCTCGCGCCGGCGACGTCCGCGGTGGTTCCGGTCGGATCGTCGGGAGCCCTCATCGTTCGGCGACCGCGACCTCGTAGTCGTGGATGGTCGGGTTCGCGAGGAGTCGCTCGGCCATCTCGTCGGCGCGGGCGGCCGCCTCGTCGGCGTCGGGCGCGTCGAGGTCGACCTCGAACCGATCCGCCGAACGGAGGCCGTCGAGGTCGAAGCCGAGCCGCTCGAGCGCCTGCCGGGTCGTCTCGGCCTCGGGATCGAGGACGCCCCGCTTCAGTCGAACGGTCACGGTCGCGGTGTATGCCGTCATCGTCGGGTAATGCGGAGCCGTGGGCAAAAACCGTTTTGGAAGCGTCTCGATATACACGCTCGTGGATATTGGGACGGACTGTCGATACCACAGTGGAACGAAAGGGGCAAACCCGTCCGCACCGTTGGCGTCGACGTATGCTGCCGCTCGAACCTGCGGAGGTGATCGTCGCATGACCCGCGAACTAACCGAGATCACGGTCGTCGGAGGAGATCGAACGGGACTGATCGCGCGGGTCACCTCCCTGCTGTTCGAGCGCTCGATCAACATTGAGGACCTCGATCAGGCGGTTCGCGAGGGTGTCTTCCGGATGACGACCCGAGTCGACACCGCCGAGATGGACACCTCTCGTGGCGAACTCCGCCGCGCGCTCGCGGAGCTCGGCCGAGAGCTCGGCGTCGACATCCAGGTCCGGTTCCCGAGCGACCGCGACGCGCGCCGGATCGCCCTGCTCGTCACGAAGGAGACGCACGCGCCCGAGGCGCTGTTGGAGGCGGAGGCCAACGACGAGCTCGCCGCCGACGGTCGGGCGGAGATCCCGGTCGTGATCGGCAACCGCGGCGACCTCCGGTCGCTGGCCGAGCGGTACGACAAGCCCTTCTACGACGTCGGGGACGGGAGCGGTAACACCGACGAAGGGCGGCTCCTCGACCTGCTCGCGGAGTACGACATCGACCTCATCGCGCTGGCGCGGTACATGCGGATCCTCTCGCCGGAGGTCGTCTTCCGCTACGAAGGGCGGATCGTCAACGTCCACCCCTCGCTGTTGCCGGCGTTCCCCGGCGCGGAGGCGTATCGGCAAGCGAAGGACGCGGGCGTTCGGATCGCGGGCGTCACCGCCCACTACGTGACGACGGACCTCGATCAGGGGCCCGTCATCGCTCAGCGCGCCTTCGACGTCCCCGACGGCGCGGACGTCGACGAGATCAAACGGCGCGGACAGCCGCTCGAGGCCGAGGTGTTGCTGGAAGCCGTCAGGCTCCACCTCGCGGACGCGATCGCCGTCCATCGCGGTACCGTTCACGTCCGCGAGGACGTCGACCTCGACGCACAACTCGGGCTCCCCGAACAGGCCCGCGCGGCCAACCCCGACGAGCCGGTCGACGGCGAGCCGCTGAGCGGTACGGCCACCCCGCCCGTCGACTCCGACTGACGGGCGGAAGGGCCGACCCCCGTTCATCGTCGTCTTCTTAACGACGGAGCCGGAGATATAGCCGTCAGATGATCGAGGAGGATCGGCCGGAACCGTCGAAGCCGTCGGAACGCGCGGAACCGTCGAAGCCGCCGAAACACACGGAACCGTCGAAGCGATCCAGGCGCGTGACGCGAGTGCTGACCGATGAGCGCGCGCTCGTTCGGAGCGATGAGCGCGCGGTCCTGTTGTTCCTCCTGCTCCTCTCGATCCTCGCGCTCGCCGTCTTCCTCTACTACACCACGCTCGTGCTGGAGGGGCTGCCGGACGTCCTTCCCGAGAACCCGTCGCCCTCTCGCGTCGGTTCGGCGCTCCCGCCGACTGCGGACGGGTGATCCTCGCCTCCGATCGACGCCCCGTTGCTTCCCGGAGCCGTACCCGTCAGTCCTTTCATAGCCGGGGCGGTATAGCCGCCATGCGACTCCCGTACGGCGACGGTCGTCTCGACGTCGACCTCGACGACTACGACGTGACCGTCGCCACCCCGACGGGCGGCGATCCGGTGGACGTGCCGACGGCCACCGAGGCTGCCCTCGACGACCCGCACGGCCCGCGGCTCTCGGCGCTCGCGGACCCCGACGACGAGGTGACGGTCGTCGTCACCGACGTGACCCGCGACACGCCGGACGACGTCCTCCTCGCCGCGCTGTTGGACCGACTGCCGGTCCCGCGCTCGAACGTGACGGTCGTGTTGGGGCTCGGGCTTCACCGACCGATGACCGACGCCGAGGTCCGCGAGGGGCTCGGCGAGAACGCCGACCTGGCGGTCAACCACGACCCTGACGACGTCGTCCGGGTCGGAGCCGTCGAGGGTGCCGGCGGGGGCGATCCCGTCCCGATCGACGTCCATCCGGCCGTCGTCGAGGCAGACCTCGTCGTCTCGACCGGGATGGTCGAGCCGCACCAGTACGCGGGGTTCTCCGGCGGGGCGAAGACGGTCGTCATCGGCTCCGGGTCCGAGTCGCTCATCAGATACACCCACGGCCCGGAGCTGCTCTCGCTGCCGGGCGTCCGGCTGGGGCGGATCGACGACAATCCGTTCCGGGAGACGCTCGACCGCGCGGGCGACCTTGCCGGGCCGGACTTCTGTGTCAACGTGACCGCGGCCCCCGAGGGGATCATCGGGGTGAGCGCCGGCCGACCGCGGGACGTCGTTCGCGACCTGACGGCGACCGGGCTCGACGCGCTCTCCGTCGCGGTCGACGGGACGTTCGACGCGGCGATCACCTGCGTGCCCGCACCCAAGGACGCGAACCTCTATCAGGCGAGTCGGGCGGCGACGTACTGCTGTCTCGGGCCGCACAACCCGGTCGAAGCCGGCGGCCCGGTCGTCGTCCCCGCGCGGATCCCCGAGGGCGCAGGGGAGGGAACCGGGGAGCGGCGGTTCCACGAACGGCTCCGGGGCGCGTCGAGCGCCGACGCGCTGTACGAGGAGATGCGGGACGGGTACGAGCCGGGCGCACAGCGCGCGTTCGTGCTCGCCCGGGCGCTTCGCCGGAACCCGGTTCACGTCACGAACACCGACCACCCGGACCTCGTCGACGACTGTCTCATGACGGCACACGAGAACGTGACCGACGCGTTGGCGCCGGGGTCGCGGGTGCTCGTCGTCCCCGACGCGCTCCACACGCTCCTGACCGCGCCGACCGGCGACGAGCAGTAACGCCGTGCGAACGGGCCGCGATCGACGCGACCCGACACGGCTCGACCGTGAGGTATACCCGTCACCTCCGCCTGTGCCGCCCCATGACCGGACCGAACCCGCAGCGGCTCGCCGACGTGGGGCCGACACGAATCATCGCGTACGCGCTCCTCGTCGGCGGGGCGGCGTACCTCCTCGCCGCGGCGTACGGTCCGGACGGCGCGCTGGCCCGTCTCGCCCTCGCGACGCTGGTCGGCGTCGCCTACGCGGGGAGCGTCCACGCGATCTACGTCCTGCGTCGCCGTCGGCCGGTTCGCTGAGAGCCGGTTCGCTGAGTGTCGGTTCGCTGAGTGTCGGTTCGCTGAGAGCCGGTTCGGTTCCGCCCGGTCCAGTGACGGACGCCCGCCGCGGGGACAGCTACGCCGAGCCGTCGTCGATCGCCTCGTGGACGCGGGCGTGGAACTCGCGGAGGGCGGCCGACTCGTCGTCCGCGAGCACGACGTCGGAGTCGACGAGCGTCGCCAGCCCGAACGCGAGCGGCGTCGGCGAGTCGACCGTGTGCTCGGCGACGGCGACCTCCGCCGCCGCGATCGCGGCGAGGACGTCCCGGATCCGGTCGACGTCGAGACGGTCCTCCAACAGCTCGCGGTACGTCTCCTCCATCACCGCGAAGCCGTCGAGGCCGGCCGCGAACGACAGCAACATCTCCGCGGACACCTGCTGTTCGGCGGCCGACTTCTCGTACCCCTTGTACCGTTTCAAGATCAGCAGCGACCGGGCGGCGTCGATCCGGAAGTAGCGCTTCAACAGGTCCGTGTCACGGAGCGCGTCCCGCAGGTCCGCGCGGAC
This sequence comes from Halorubrum sp. JWXQ-INN 858, assembly GCF_009806985.1. Classification (GTDB taxonomy): domain Archaea; phylum Halobacteriota; class Halobacteria; order Halobacteriales; family Haloferacaceae; genus Halorubrum. Next base: position 173,640 of record NZ_WUAX01000009.1, read on the forward strand.
CGTGGCGGGATCGAGCCCCCGGAGCGTCCCGGCGACGTCGACCTTCCGGTTGAGCGGCACGGAGAGACTGAAGCCGTTGTCGGCGACCGCGACGGCGACGTTGGCGGTCGCCCGAGCCGCGCACTCGGCGGCGACGAGCCGGGAGAGCCCGTCGTTGAACCGTCGGCCGCGTCCCGTGTGCACGTAGTACCGACGCTTGTACGCGGTCCGATCCAGCTCCTCCTCGACGACGATCCGGGAGGGGGTCGCCACCGACTCGCGCCCGGCGTAGGCGACCTGTTCGTCGAACATACGGGTTATCGCCCGGACCGCGTTGCCGTCGAGCGGGAGCTCCCGAAGCCACGCGCGGACCGCCGGCGGACCGCCGTCGGCCAACCGGTCGAGAAGCTGCTCCTGGAACGCCAACACCTCCCGCCCGAGGTCCGCCGAGAGCGGGAGCCGTTCGGCGTACCACGAGGGGACCGTCGCTCGCTCGCTCGTGCGGTCGACGTACACCTTCGAGCCGCGGCGGTACCGGAACGCGAACCGGTCGCCGCCCAACACGAAGACGTCGCCGGGATCGACCGTGTCGAGGTACGCCTCGTCGAGCGTGCCGACCCACTCGTCGTTCCGCGTGAACACGTCGCACGTGAACGAGTCGGGGATCGTGCCGACGTTGGTCAGGTAGATGACGCGCGCCAGGCGACCGCGCTTCCCGACCAGCGTCTCGCCGACCGGGAACCCCTCGTGGTGGTGTTCGCCATCGGGCGGGTCGTTGCCGTCCCGCCACACCTTCGCGTACACGTGTCGTTCCTCGAGCCCCTCGTAGTCGGCGGTGAGGTAGCGCATGAGCGTCCCGTAGTCGGCGTCGTCGAAGCCGCGGTACGGGTACGCCCGCCGGAGCACCTCGCGCACCTCGCGGTCGGGGCGGATCCGGGCGATCGCCATCCCGTAGACGTGTTGGGCCGCGACGTCGAAGGCGCGTTCCGGGACGGAGACGCTGTCGACGAAGCCGTCAGCCGCGCGCGCGAGCATCGTCGCGCACTCGACGAGCTCGTCGCGGTCGAGCGCGAACACCCGTCCCTCGACCGTCTCGCCGGGGCTGTGTCCCGCGCGGCCGACCCGTTGAAGCAGCGCCGCGACGGACTTCGGCGAGCCGACCTGGACGACGAGGTCGAGGTGCGGCATGTCGATCCCGAGCTCGAGGCTCGTCGACGTGGTGACGACGTCGAGCGTGCCGCCTTTGAGCCCCTCCTCGACCCGCGTCCGCCGTTCCTCGGAGAGGCTCCCGTGGTGACAGCCGGAGTTCGACTCGTCGTAGCCGTACCGCTCCCGGAGGTCGCGCAGGACGCGCTCGGCCCCCGACCGGGAGTTGGTGAACACCAGCGTGTTGTCGTGGGCCCCGATCAGCTCGTCGAGCGCGTCGTAGAACCGGTCCGTGACGGTCGCCCGCGGCGTGTGGACGAGGTCGGCGGCGGGCGTCCGCAACTCGAGGTCGTACTCGCGGACGAACCGGGTGTCGACCACCTCGTACGGGCGCGGTTCGAGCCCGTCCTCGTCCCCGACCGCGCCGGCGACGCGCTCGCGACCGACGAGGAACTCCGCGACCTCGTCGAGCGGCTCCACCGTGGCGGAACAGCCGATCCGGGTCGGTGAGCCGTCGGTCAGCTCCGTCAGCCGCTCCAGCGACACCGCGAGGTGCGTCCCGCGCTTGCCCGCCGCCAGCGAGTGGATCTCGTCGACGACGACGTACCGCACGGTCCGGAGGTGTTCGCGGAACCGCGGGGCGTTGAGCAGGATCGCGAGCGTCTCCGGGGTCGTGTTGAGGACGTGCGGGGGGTCGGCCAGCATCGACCGCTTCTCGGCGTCCGTCGTGTCGCCGTGGCGGATCGCTTGGCGGACGTCCGTCCCGTGGCCCGCGTCGGCCAGCTCGGCCGCGATCCCCGACAGCGGGGCCGCCAGGTTGCGCTCGATGTCGTTCGCGAGCGACTTCAGCGGGGAGACGTACAGGCAGTGGACGCCCGTCTCGAGCCCGCCCTCACGCTCGCGGACGAAGAGGTCGTCGAGGATCGCGGTGAACGACGCGAGCGTCTTGCCGCTCCCCGTCGGGGAGGCGACGAGACAGTTCCGGCCGGCGGCGATGTGCGGGATCGCCCCGCGCTGTGGCGGGGTGAAGAACCCCCCGTTCTCGCCGACATACGGCGCGAACTCGTCGACCCACCACCGTCTGACCGCCGGCGAGAGGCGCTCGAGCAGCTCGCCGTCCGCGATCGGGACCGTCGCCGGGTCGAACGGGAGCTCGCGGTCGGACGCGGTCTCGTGCAGGAGGGCCCGCCCGACGTCGCCGTCCGTCGTGGGGTCGGGGAGGTCGCTCACGCCGGGAGGGTACGGTCCCGAAGCGGAAAAGCGGTCGTGTCGGGAATCGAGGGCCGCCACGTCGCCAACGACTGTGGCAACCGTCCCGTTTATTCGGCCGGGCGTCGTTGGCGAGCGCACATGAGTCCGCCCGCGGAGGCGTCGGACCGACGCATCGACCGGAACCTCTTCGTCACCGTCTCGGGACCGCCCGGCTGCGGCGCGACCACACTCACCGAGGGGTTGGCCGACGCGCTCGACTGCGGATACGTCTCCGGCGGCGAGCTGTTCCGGGAGATCGCCGCCGAGCGCGACATGAGCCTCTCACAGCTGATCGCGAAGACGAGCGAATCCGCGGAGATCGACCGCGCGCTCGACCGTCGGCTCCGGCGGATCGCCGAGAAATGGGGCACCGCGAACAAGGCGTTCGTGCTCGAGTCGAGACTCGCTGGCTGGCTCGCGGGCAACCGGGCCGATATCCGGATCTGGCTCGACGCCCCCGAGGAGGTCCGCGCGGCACGTACCGCCGGCCGCGAGGAGCTGACCTCGGAGATGCAGGTCAGGGAGGTCATCGAGGCGAAACGGTACGAGTCCTACTACGGGATCGACCTCGACGACCGGTCGATCTACGACCTGACGATCAACACCGGCCGCTGGGACCCCGAGGCGACGCTCGACGTGGCGCTGACCGGCATCGAGCGCTACGACGTCGACGCCGACGAGGGGGCGTTCCCGACCCCCGAGTTCGAGATCTGAGCCGGCGATCGGGCGCTGTGCTCCGGCCGAACGTCACGGCGCTCGCCGACCGAACGTCACGGTGCTCGCCGACCGAATGATTGACGACGTACCTCGCCCGAAGGATTCACCACGCTTCCCGATACGGTTAGTTTCCGATAGCTGACCGAAACGTATGTATCGGGACTTCGTAGGCTTCGTTGGGGGGCACGCGGCGGATACGCGTCCTCCCGAACGAATGTCACAACAGACCGAATCGCCGTCGTCCATCGTCGACGGCACGAACCCGTCGTATCGCCCCGACACCTCCCGGCTCACGGGGTACCTGAAACGTCTCGGAAGCACTCTCGTGTACAGCTCCGTGTTCATGGCGCTCGTCGCGGCCGTCGAGGTCGGCATCGCGACCGCCCTCCTCGGCGTGCCGCTGACGGCCGCGCCGCTCGTCGTCGCGCTCGTCACCTTCGCCGTGTACACCACCGACAGCGTCGCCGACGCGGACACGGACGCCCGCTCGAACCCCGGCCGGGCGACGTACGCCCGCCGCTACGGCGACCAACTGATGATCGCCGCCGCCGGCGCGTACGGCGTCGCGGTCGCGATCGCGGTACTGGGCGGTCCGCTCGCGCTCGCGTTGACGGTGCTGCCCGGCGCGTTCTGGGTCGTGTACGCCTCCGACTGGCTCCCGGAAACGGGACGCTCCATCGAACGGGTCACCGGGGACCTCCCCCGGCTGAAGGACGTCCTCCTCGTCAATTCCGCGCTGGTCGCGACCGGGTGGGCGGTCGCGTTGACCTTCCTGCCGCTGGCGTTCGCCGACGCGGCGGTCACGCCGACGGTCGTCGTCGTCTTCGCGTACTTCTTCCTGCGGTCGTTCGTCGACGCCGAGCTGCCGAACGTCCGTGACGTGGACGCCGACGCGGCGATCGGGGTCGCGACGCTCCCGGTGGTCGTCGGCGTGACGTGGACCCGCCGCGCGCTGTACGGCGTCGACCTCGGCACCGCCGCGCTCATCGCGGTCGCGGCCTCGGCCGGGCTCATCGCGTGGCCGTTCGCCGCGGCGCTGCTCGTCGGGCTCGCCGTCTCGCTCGGCGTGACCGCGCTCGCCGGTCGGGTGTCGGACACCGACGTGCTCGGCGTCGCGCCCGACTGCTGTTACCTCGTCGTCGGGGGCGCGATGGTCGCCGCCGTGCTGTTCGGCTGAGTCGCGTCGCTCGGCCGTTCGAGGGTCTCCCTTCGGCCCACCGGTTATTTATAACTCGACTGAGTGCGGATTTATGTGGTTTCGCTGACCCCACTCACCGTCGCGCTCCTCGTGGTGATAACCACCGGAACGACGGCGGCGATCCTCGCGTGGCGGGAGCGTCCGGAGGCGGGCGCGACGTGGTTGACGCTGCTACTCGTCGGCCAGGTGTGGTGGACGGTGTTTCTGGTGTTCGAGCTCGAGTCGACGACGCTCGCCGCAAAGGTGTGGTGGTACGACGTACAGTGGATCGGCGTCGTCGTGATCCCCGTCGCGTGGCTGCTGTTCGCGTTGGAGTACACCGGCCGGAACCGTTACGTGACCCCCCCGGTCGTGGCCGGGCTATCGATCGTGCCGGTGCTGACGGTGGTCCTCGCGATCACCGGGTTGGGTGACGGGTTCCTGATCGTGGGGATGTCGCTGATCGAGACGCCGCTCGGCCCGTTCCTGGTGACCGATCCCGGGCCGTGGTACTTCGTCATCGCCGGCTACACGTACCTGCTCGGGCTCGTCGGGTCGGTGCCGCTCCTCCAGCTGGTCCGCGACGACGCGCGCCCCTTCCGCGGGCAGAGCGCCGCCCTGCTCGTCGGAACGGCGGCCCCGTGGGTGAGCAGCGTCATCTACGTCCTCGGCTGGCTCCCGGTGCCGGGCTTGGACCCGACGCCCTTCGCGTTCGCGGTCTCGGGGGTCGCGTACCTCCTCGCGCTCTCGCGGTTCCGGCTCCTCACGATCAGTCCCGCGCCGCGACGGCAGGCGCGACAGCTCGTGTTCGAATACCTCCACGCCCCCGTCTTCGTCCTCGACAGCGAGGGGTACGTCGTCGACCTCAACGAGAGCGCGGTGACGACGTTCGGCCTCGACCGTCACGCGACGGTCGGCCAGCTCGCCCGCAACGCCGTCCCCGCCTACGAGGAGTTCGCCGACGGCGGCGACGGGGACGCATCCAACGGCGACCGGGGCACAACCAACGGCGGCGCGAACGCCGGCTACGTCAGCGTCGTGGGGGCGAGCGGACGCCGCCCGTACGACGTGACGGTCCAGGACGTGACGAACGTTCACCACCGATCCGTCGGTCGCGTGATCGTCTTCCACGACGTCGGCGAGTACCTCAGCCAGCAGCAGCGGCTCGAGGTGCTCAACCGCGTCTTCCGACACAACATCCGCACGGAGACGAACCTCATCAACGGCTACGTGGACCGGCTCGCGACGGATCCGGAGGACGGGAAGGCGCTCTCGATCGTCCGCAACAGCGCGAACCGGATCCACGACCTGAGCGAGCGGACGCGCTCGGCCAGCGACATGTTCGACGCGGGCTCGGAGACGCTCGTTCCCACCGAGCTCGGCCAACTCCTGACGACGGCGGTCGAACGCGCCCGCGAGGAACACCCCGACGCGACGGTCTCGGTCGCGGGAGACGTCCCCGAGGTCCAGGTGCCGAGCGTGATCGACGTGGTGCTCGAGAACCTCCTGTCGAACGCCGTCCGGCACAACGACGGACCTGCGCCGTCGGCATGGCTCTCCGCGACGGCGGACGACGGCTGGGTCGAGATCGCGGTCGCCGACGACGGCTGCGGCATCGACGAGGCTGAACACGCCGTGCTCGAACGCGGGACCGAGACGCCGTTAGAACACGGCAGCGGGATCGGCCTCTGGGTCGTGAAGTGGGGGGTCGATCTCGCGGGCGGGCGAGTCTCCTTCGACGACCGCGATCCGACGGGGACCGTCGTGACGGTTCGGGTGCCCACTGCCGGTCAGTCGAACGCTTGACGTCCCCCCGCGACGCCGAGACGTCGCCGACGAAGTGATCGTCGTTAGCGCCCTCTGTGCCCTCACCGCCCCCAGTGACGCCAACGACGCCAGCAACGCCAGCGCCCCCACCGCCCCCAGCGACGCCAACGACGCCAGCAACGCCAGTGGCTCCGCGGGCGACAGCATCCGTCTACATAAACTGTATACATCAACTACGATAACAGGAAAATTTAAATATCATAACTCCAACCACTGATGTATGACATCACGGCGCACGGTGTTTTGGGTTCGGGATCGGCCGTCGATCGGATGCACGACCGGTGCAACGTCCCGGGACAAACGGGGTGGGGCGACGTGACCGCTGCCGGCTCGCCGTCCGACGACGAGGTGGACACGGGCGTCAACACAGGCGACGGGGTGGACACGGGTACCGGAGTGGACACGGGCGTCGGCGTCGAGGCTGACGGCGGGGTGGAACCCGACGGCCCGATCGGTCGGTTCCGCGAGGAGCTCGACCCGGCCGTCTTCCTGTTCGGAGCGGGGCTCACGCTCGGGCTCATCCTGCTGTACTTCGTCGATCCCGGGACGGTCGAGGACGGTATCGGCATGCTGAACGGGTTCATGCTGGACTACTTCAACTGGGCGCTCCTCGTGATCGTCTTCCTCATCGTTACGTTCCTCGTGTTCCTCATCCTCGGGCCGTGGGGGAGGCTCCGGCTCGGCGACGACAAGCCCGAGTACAGCTTCCTCTCCTTCTTCGCGATGCTGTACTCGGCCGGCTTCGCTGCAGGGGTCGTCTTCTGGGGGCCGACCGAGGCGCTGTTCTACTACGACAACCCCTCGCCGCTGTTCGACGTGCAGGGCGGCACCGCGGAGGCGATCCCGCTCGCGGTCCAACAGACCTTGTTCCACTGGGCGATCCCGCAACTCGCGGTGTTCACCATCATGGGGATCGCCATCGGCTACTTCGCGTACAACTTCGAGAGCGTCCCGCTGCGGGTGTCCTCCGCGCTGACGCCGATCCTCGGCCGTGAGAACCTCGACGGCCCGGTCGCGAAGCTCGTCGACGTGCTCGCCGTCTTCGCGACGATCGGCGGCGTCGCCACCTCCCTCGGGTTCATCGGGAGCCAGTTCGTCGAGGGGCTCGCCTTCCAGTGGGGGATCGACCTCGGGACGACCGGGGTCATCCTCGTCGTCACCGGCATGACGCTGCTGTTCACCGTCTCGATGGTGCTCGGCGTCGACCGCGGGATCCGCCGTATCTCGAACTTCAACATGGTGCTTTTCGCCGCGCTCATGCTCGCGACGTTCATCGTCGGACCGACCGCGTTCCTCGTCCTCATGGGGACGGAGGCGATCGGCGGGATGTTCAGCGACTTCGTCTCGATGAGCCTCTTCACCGGGGCCGGCACCGAGGGCGGGACCCAGTGGATGAACGATTGGACCGTCTTCTACTGGGCGTGGGCGCTCTCGTGGTCGCCGTTCGCCGGGCTGTTCATCGCGCGGATCTCCCGCGGCCGGACCGTCCGCGAGGTCGCGTTCACCGGCATCGCCGCGACGTCGGCCGCGACGATCCCCTGGTTCACCTTCGTCGGCGGTACCGCCGTCTACAACCAGCACCACGGCATCGCCGACTTCGGCGGCGTGATGGCGTTCGAGCTCGGGGCGGAGGTGTCCGGGTTCATCCTCTTCGAGGCGTTCCCGCTCGGCTCCGTGTTCATGATCGCGTTCATGATCCTGGTGACGACGTTCTTCATCACGTCGGCGGACTCCTCGACGCTCGCCGTCTCGATGATGACGACCGGCGGCAAGGCGAAGCCGTCGAACATCAACCGCGTCTTCTGGGGCGTCGTCCTCGGGATGACCGCCGCGATCCTGATGACGCTCGGCGGCGTCGACGCGCTCCAGTCGGCCGCGATCATCACGGGCGCGCCGTTCGCGTTCGTCTGTCTGATCGCGATGGTCGGGCTGTTCCGACAGTTCACCGCCGACGGCGAACCGCTCCTCCTGCAAGAGGAGTCCTGGTGGGTCGGCGAGCCGCCCGAAGACGACACGCGAGCGGCGGCGGGCACGGACGACGACTGAGCGTCCCGCTCGGTTGCTTGACCGTTCCGCTACCGGGTCGCCGGCCGCTCAGTCGATCTCGGCCAGCAGGTCGGCGGCGTCGACGACCGTCGCGAACTCCCCTTTTAAGTGTGCGAGCGCGACCCGGTGGGAGGTCTCGGGATCGATCGTCCCGCCCTCGTGATCCGTCCGCCCGTGGGTCGCGGTCGCGTCGGCGACGACGACGACGTCGTAGCCGCGGTTCTCCGCCATCCGGACCGTCGTCGACACGCAGTGGTCGGTCGTGAGCCCGCAGACGACGAGGTCGTCGACGCCGTGCTCGCGGAGCCAGCCGTCGAGGTCGGTGTCGACGAACGCGCCGTTGACCGACTTGGCGAACGTCGCCTCGCCGTCGACGGGGGCGGTCTCGGGCTTCCACGCGAACCCCGGGCCGTCGGGCCGGAGCGGGGATCCCGGCTCCGTCGACGCGTGGCGGACGTGTGCGACCGGCCGACCGGCGTCGCGCCACGCCCGGAGCAGCGACGCGGCGACCGCCTCCGCGTCGGGGTTGTTCCGCTCGCCCCACGACGGCTCGTCGAAGCCGACCTGGAAGTCGACGAGGAGGAGGGCGGCGTCGTCAGTCATCGTCGCCCCCGGCCACCGGCGACGTCGTCCCCCGTGCCCCGTCGGCGAACCGTCGCCACGCGCCGGGTTCGAGCAGTTCGGTGGGCGCTTTCGGGTGCTCTCGGGTGGGGTCGAGCGGGCACTCGTCGGGGCTCTCGGCGTCGTCCTCGCGGAAGAGGTACTGTTTCCACTCGCGGTCCCCCTCGACGCCCCAGTCGCCGAGGTCCGCGTGCGGACAGACGCCGTCGTACTCGCCCATGCGTTCGCGGATGACCTCGCGGGCGTGCTCGCCCGCCTCGGTGTCGGCCGTCAGGCCGTCGAACACGGCCCGCGGCTGGAAGGTGATCTCCAGCCCGACCGGGGAGTAGCGGCTCTTGCGGTCGGTATAAAAGGGCGCGCGGGACGTGGGGAACAGCGGCTCGCCGCCGAAGGAGAACTCCCACCGGGCGTCGTCCGGCTCCGTCGGGATGTCGTCGGGCCACGGCTCCGGGTCGTGGACGTGGAGGAACTCAAGGACGTGCCAGAGCGCCTCGTGGTAGTCCGCCTCGGTCGCTTCGCCTTCGGGTGGGTTGAAGAAAACCGCGAGCGGCGTCCGGTCGGCGTGGTCCGCGTACGTCTCGAGGTACTCGAGGAGGACGTCGCGCAGCCGGAGCAGCGCGGCCGGGTCGGTCGTGGACTCGCAAGCGGCGTACAGCAGGTCCCCCTCGCGTTCGACCTCGATCCCGAAGTAGCAAGGGAACGGCGACCCGTCGCGATCGCCGAGCATCGACTCGCGGAACGTCCGGTAGTGCTCCCGTAGCCACCCGGGCGCGTCGTCGAGCCGATCGTGGAGCGTTTCCTGGTCCAACAGCACGCCCTCGGTGCCGGGCTCGTTCATACGTGTGCTGGGTGGTAGACGGGCTTTTGCCTTTCGACGACCCCAGCGGATCGGGAACGAACCGAGAGCGAACCGGGAGCGAACCGGGAACGAACCGCGAACGAGCCGCGAACAGGCTAGGAACGAACCGGAAGCGAACTCGATATCCACCACGCACGGTTCACGGGTGACGAAGTATATAAGCACGCGTCCGCGGTGGCGCGCCCCGGTTCGCGCCCTTATAAGGGCGCGAACCGAGCGCGAGGGACGCGGCGAGCGGAGCGAGCCGCGAGGCTGGGGAGGCGTGAGGCTGAGGAGCCGCGAGGCTGGGGAGGTGTGAGGCTGAGGAGCCGCGAGGCTGGGAAACCGCGACGCTAGGCAGGCGTGAGGTGTGGTTGCGGCTGAGGAGGCGTAACGGTGCCCGATGACCTCGCAGTCGGGGCTTTAACGTCGTCCCCGTCGCGGGAACCACTGATAAGGGATACCGACGCCACTGCGACCCGGACGCCCGGATCAGTCGTCGATGGCGTCGCCGCCGGTCACGTCGTCAGCGACACCCTCCCCGCCCTCGCCACTATCGACGACCGCGAACCGCGAGGCGTCGCTCCCGTCGGTCGGGTCCGTGAGCAGCGAGACGCCGACGGTCAACAGCGCCGAGACGACCATCAGCGCGAGCGCGTAGTCCCACCCGGCGTAGCTCCGCGGCAGCGCCGGCACGAACACGAGCGCGAGGTACGCGACCTGCGGGACGACGACGCCGACGACCATCCCGTCGCGGGTCGTCCGGTCCCAGTACAGCGCACAGATCACGGGGAGCGCGAGCAGCGCGAACCCCGAAAACGCGGTGTCGCCGACCTCGATGAGGGTGCCGGGCCGCAGCAGGCTCGCGAAGAAGGCGAGCGTGGCGAACGCCCCGACGCCGACCCGGGCGAGCCACGCCTCGCGGCGCGCGGAGGCGTCGGGGTTGACGAACGGCCGATAGACGTCACGCGTGAAGTACGACGACCCCGACAGCAGCATCGAGTCGGACGACGACATCATCGCCGCCATCGCGCCCGCGATCACGAGCGCCGCGAACCACAGCGGGGTGTACTCGTTCAACACGACGGGGAGCACGTTCGCCCCCTCGGGGACCTCGACCGGCATCCCGACCGCCCACGCGCCGAGCATGAACGCGGGTAAAAACAGCAGGAGCACGAGGACGGGCCACAGCGTGAACGACCGCTTGAGCACGGCCCCGCTCTCGGCGACGAAGAAGCGCTGGTTGATCTGCGGGAACATCGTCACCCCGAACCCGATGGTGATCGCCGTCGAAACGATGAACCCCGGCGTGTAGAGGCCGCCGCCGAAGCTCCCGAACTCCGGACGGGCCTCGAGCATCGACCCCGTGGCCGCCCCGAGCCCGCCGACCGCCGACAGCACCCAGACGACCGCGATCCAGACGATGGAGAGCATGAACAGCCCCTGTACCGTGTCGGTCCACGCGACGCCGCGCATCCCCGCGAGGACGACGTACAGCACCATGAACGCGGTGATGAGCGCCGCCCCGGCCCAGTAGGGGACCGCGCCGCCGGAGAGCCCGACCAGCGCCTCGCCCGCCCCCATCTGTTGGAGCATGACGTACGGGAACAGCCACATGAGGCTCACGCCGGCGACGAGCGCGCGAAGCCCCGGCGAGCCGAACCGGTCGCCGAGCATCTCCCCGAGCGTCAGGTAGCCGTTTCGCCGCCCGATCAGCCACTGTTTGTAGCCGATCACGTACCAGAGTACGGCGAAAAGGACGCCGTCCAACACCCCCATCACGATCAGCCACTCGGGGCCCGCCTGATACGCGAGGTTCGGCCCGCCGAAGAAGGTGAACGCCGACAGGAGGGTCGCGAACGTCGTGAACAGCAGCACGAGCGTCCCGAGCGACCGGCTCGCGAGGTAGTAGTCCTCGGCGGTCGACTCCGCGACGCGATACGCGAGCAGGCCGATCGCGAGCGCGACCAGCAGGTAGGCGACGACGATCCCGACCTGTAGCGCGACGCTCACGGCGATCCCCCGTCGTCGGGCGTGACCCCCATGCCGCGCTCCCACGCGCCGCTCGCGGCGAACCGGTGGAACAGCACCGAACAGAGCGCGAGCCACCCGACGTGCCACCAGATCCACACCGGAAGCCCGGCGACGACGACGTCGACCCCCCATAGGGGCCAGGGCACCGCGAAAGCGACGAGGACCGCGAACGTCGGTATCCACAGCAGATCCCTTCGAACGCGAGACATTGTCGTGTGTCACCCCGACGAGGGTATAAAAGGTGCCGGTCGGGACGGCTTCGGGACGGCGGCGATCCGATCGCGGCGAACCGCCCACGACGCTCCGACGGCGACGCTCCGACCGTGGCGATCCGACCGCGACGATCCGGCCGCGACGATCCGGCCGCGACGATTCGGCCGCAGTGGCCGAAGCGACACCCCCGGCGACGAGTGCGATAACTATTTGCCCGAAACGCCAGTATATAAACCCCGGGACGGCCCGCGCCGCCCGATCACGATCACTATCACTCACATGAACGACACAGCCAAATACCTGATCCACGCGACGATCGCCGCCGACGGCGTCGTCGAGCGGAGCGACGTCGTGGGGGCCGTCTTCGGACAGACCGAGGGGCTCCTCGGCGAGGAGCTCGACCTCCGGGACCTCCAGGACTCCTCGAAGGTCGGTCGGATCGACGTCGCCGTCGAGTCCGAGAACGGACAGTCCTTCGGCGAGGTGACGGTCGCCTCGAGCCTCGACAAAGTCGAGACGGCGATCCTCGGGGCCTCACTGGAGACGATCGACCGGATCGGCCCCTGTCACGCCTCCGTCGAGGTGACGAGCATCGAGGACGTCCGCGCCGCGAAGCGGCGCGAGGTCGTCGAGCGCGCGAAGGAACTCCTGGCCGACGGTTTCGAGGAGACGAGCCTCGCGAGCACGGACGTGTTAGAGGAGGTCCGCGATGCCGCCCGCGTCGAAGGGATCGCCGACTACGAGGGGCTCCCCGCCGGGCCACGCGTCGGCGACTCCGACGCCGTCATCGTCGTCGAGGGGCGCGCCGACGTGCTCACGCTGCTCGAGTGCGGCATCAAGAACGCCGTCGCGGTCGAGGGGACGAACGTCCCCGACGCGGTCGCGGACCTGACGGAGGAGCGGACCGTGACCGCGTTCCTCGACGGCGACCGGGGCGGAGAGCTGATCCTCCGGGAGCTCGCGCAGGTGGGTGACGTCGACTACGTCGCCTTCGCGCCCGCCGGCGAGTCCGTCGAGGACCTCGACCGGGGTGCGGTGTTCGAAGCGCTGCGCGCGAAGGTCCCGTACGAGACGCTCGCCGACGAGTCGAACCTCCGCGAGGCCGCCGACGGCGCCCGGACGTCAGCGTCGACCACGACCCCGACGGCCACCGCCGGCGTCGGCACGGACCGGGACGGCGGGGGTGGCCGACGCGCCGACGGCCGGAACGGGACGGGCGGGTCCGACGGGGACGACGACCGCTCGGGGACGGAGGCGGACGCTGAAGCTGACGAAGCCGGAGAGGCGAACCCGGAACCGACCGGAGACGACGCGGATAACGCTGCGGACGGAACTGACGCCGCGGACGGAACCGACGCCGCGGACGGCACGGACGACACCGACAACGTGAACGTCGAAGACGATGCGGACGATGCGGACGACGCGGACGACGCGGACGACGCGGACGACGAACCACGATCGCTCGAGGAGCACGTTCAGGAGGTGATCGACGCGGGAAGCGGGCGCGCACGCTTGCTCGAAGCCGATCTCAGCGTTCGGTCGGAGGTCGACGCCGACGGGACGTTCGACGCGGTCGCCGACGCGGAGGACCCGCCCCACACCGTCGTCGTCGACGGGTCGATCGACCAGCGACTGCTGGACGTGGCCGCACAGCGCGGCGTGAGCGAAGTGTTCGGCCGCGGCGTCGGGGAGTTCGTGAAACGACCCATCGGAACGCGCGTCCGGACCGTCGGCGACCTCCGGGCGAACGCCGAGGCCTGAGCCCGTCGCCGGGCCGGCCGACCGACGGCCCGCTCGTTCATCCCTTTCCCGCCGTTCACCTCTCTCCCGCTCCTTCGCGACCCGTTTTCTCACACCAACCCGGCCACGGCGAGGAGCGCGAACAACAGGTCGCCGTAGACGAGCGCGAGGACGAGCCCGAAGAACATCGGGACCACGAACGGCATCCCCGGAGAGACCGACACCAGATCCCGGTGCGTGACGGCGGCGAGCCCCCCGCGAAGGGTGTCGGGATCCGTCCCGTACGCGGTGCCGTCGATTTCCGCGAGGAACCGTTCGGCGGCCCACGGGTCGTCGTGGGCGTGAGCGCTCCCCCCCGAATCGGCATCGCCCTCGGCGCCGTCCTCGTCCCGGCCCCGGTCCCCGACCGCGGCTTCGTCGCGAGAGTCCTCGCCGTCCGCGACGACTTCGCCGCCGTCGGTCGCGGGCCCGACGTGAGTCCCCCCGTCGGTCGGGTCGAACGTCTCGCCAACGCTCTCCGGGTCGGCGAAGCGTTCCGGGTCCGATCGGAGCTCCGCGAGGGTGAGCCCCCGCCAGCGGAGGTACATGCGGAGCGCGTCCAGGTCGAGCCCGTGCCGCGTCGTTCCGTCTGCATCCTCGAACAGCCGTCCGTGTCGCTCGGGCAGCGACTCGGTCGCCACCGGGCGCGCGAAGAACATCGTCGCGGACCGCTCGCCGGCCGCGAGGTTGACGGCGGCGAGCCCGAGCGGGTACGCCAGCCCGATGAGCACCGTGTTCGTCAGGATCGTCAGCGAGAACACGCCGAGGTCCGTGACCACGAGCGGGAACGCCGTCGTCCCGACGACGTACGTCGGGAACGTCGGGAAGACGACCGCGAGCCCGATCAGCGCCTTCGCGTCCGCCCCGCCGAACGCGCCGAGGTACCAGAACGCGTAGCCGAGCGGCGCGACGAGCCCGAGGCTGATCGCGGCCTGGATGACGAAGAGCCGACCGCCGAACCCCATCAGCGGCCAGAGCCGGGCGACCTCCCACACGAGCAGGATCAGCCCGAACGCGTACAGCGGCGGCCAGATCCGGTTGGGGAGCCGGCGCGTCCGGACGTCCCGGAGCGCGGCCCACGCGAAGACGGGGACGACGAGCAGCCGGAGGAGGTCCGGCAGCGATGCGAACATACTCGCACCCCGTGACGGGGGGAATTATGGGTTTGGGTTCGATCCTCGAAGCTGAGAACCGGCGGGGGCGACGCGCCGCCCGGGTCCGTAACTGCTTACCCGACCCGCCGCCGACTGCCGGCAATGAACACCATCCACGTCGTCGGCGGCGTCGGGATCGCCGACACGGCGATGGCGTCGTACGACGCGGCGCTCGCGGACGCGAACCTCCACAACTACAACCTGATCGCCGTCTCCTCGGTGGTCCCGGCGACCGCGGCCGTGACACCGGTCGATCGGGCACCCGATCTCGGCCCGGCCGGGAACGGCCTCACCGTCGTTGAGGCGCGGCGAACCGTCGGACCGAGCGACGAGGTGGACTTCCGGGAGGGGGGCCGTGCGGGCGCTGAGGACGCCGAGAGCAAGCGCGCGCCCCGACGACGGCCCTCCGTCGCGGCGGGGCTCGGTTGGGCGACGGGGCCGGGACCGGGGATCTTCTACGAGGTGACCGGGTCGGACCCCGAGGACGTCCGCGAGCGGATCCACGCCGGGCTCGACGCCGGGAGCGACCTCCGTGACTGGGAGCTCACGGATCGGGAGCTCCGCGTCGAGACGGCCGCACCCGAACCCGGCGCGTACACGACCGCCGTCGTCGTCGCGGCGTACGGCGAGTCCGAACCGGTCCTGTAGCCGCGGTCGCCGACGCCTTTTTCAACGGGGTCAACTTATACCACCCATCTTCAATGAACGGTAACAACCCGTATGCGGGGCCGCCGGGCGTCACCGACGCCGGCGAACCCGCGGCCGTCGACCTCACGCCGGACCAGGAGCGTCGCCTCCGGCGGACCGTCGCCGGCATCGTCACGCGGACCGAGTCGTACCTCCCCGACAGCTACGTCGTCGGCTCGGAGCTCTCCGTGGGGGCGGAGGGGGCGCAGGCCACCGTCGCCGTCAACCCGCCGGCCGGCCACCCCGTCTCCGCCGGATTCACGCCGGACGCCGACGAGCTCGACGCCGGGATCGCCGACGCCGACGCCGACGAGGTCGCCCGCGGGCTCGCCGCGAGCGCCGCCGTGCAGGTGATGAACGCGGTCGGCGACGTCACGCCCACCGCGAAGTAGCGCCGGGCAGTCGGCTCATTTGCCCCAGAAGGGGTCCCGCTTCCGCCGCGTGTCGAGGTACGCCGACAGCGCCTCCCGCTCGTCCGCGGTGATCTCCTCCGTCAACTCCTGTTCGAGGATCTTCGCGTGCTTCTCGGGGAGCTCCGTCCAGAGGGTGTCCTCCTCCTCGATGCCGCGGCCGACGGTGGGGCCGTCGATGGCGATGCTGACGCGCTCGCCCGCCCGCGCCTCGTCCACGTCGTCGCCCTGTTTCTGGATCCCCGAGAGGCTCCCGACGCGGACGAACTCGTTCCCCTCGAAGTAGCCGACGTTGCGGTTGTTCTGGAGCGTCCCGGAGATGACCTCGACGCCGACGACCGCCGGGTCGTTCTGCCGGAACGTGTGGTCGGGGAGGATACGGAACCGGGAGGGGCGGACGACCTTGTCGAGTACGGTCTCCTGTTGGGCTCGCTGCCGTTCCTCGACGAACGTCTCGTAGTCCTCGATGAGCTGGTAGATGACGTCGTTCCGGAACAGCTTCACGTCGGCGGTCTCCAGCTCCCGCTCGGCGTTCGCGAGGACGTCGACGTTGAAGCCGAGGATCGCCTTGTGCTCCTGTTGGTTCGCGGTCTCCGCGATGGCGACGTCGCGCGGCGCGATGTCGCCGACCTCCGCGCGCATGATCGGCACCTCGGCCTCCCGGAGCGCGTTCGCCATGGCTTCCAGCGAGCCGAGCGTGTCGGCTTTGACGACGACGCCGTCCTCGGCGGTGTCGACTTCGATCTCCGCCAGCTCTGCCCTCACGTCCGCGATGACGTCCTCGACGGGATGGTCGCGGACGACGCGGATCGGTGCGCCCGCCATCGCGTCGTCGAGGTCGGGCGCGGCGATCTTCACGCCGGCCGCCGCGCCGACCTCCGCCACCTTCTCGAACTTCTTTTCGGTCCGGATCTCCTCCAGCGGTCGCGGCTGCAACAGCGCGCGGACCTCCGTGACGATCGGGTCGTGCTGCCCGCCGACGACGATCGTGTCGCCGTTGCGGATCACGCCGTCGTAGATCACGGCGTCGACGGTCGCGCCGAACCCACGTTCGTCTTTCACCTCCAACACGGTCCCCTCGCCGGGGCCGAAGACGTCGATCGCCATCTCCTCTTTCATGAACCGCTGGGAGAGCCCCATGAGCACCGCGAGCAGGTCCGGGATCCCCTCGGCAGTCATCGCGGAGACGGGGACGACGCCGATGTTCTTCTGGAAGTCCTGCACGCGCCAGTAGAGGTCCGCGGAGAACCCCGCGTCGGAGAGCTGGCCGATGATCTCGTAGAGATTCTCGTTGAGCATCGATTCGGCCCGCGCCGACTGCGCCTCCAGGCTCCGCTGTATCGGCTCCCCCTCCTGGGGGTTCCACCCGGGCGTCGTGTCCACCTTGTTGGCGGCGACGACGAACGGCGTCCCCGTTCGGCGAAGGATGTCGATCGCCTCCTCGGTCTGCGGCTGGAAGCCGTCGTTGACGTCGACGACGAGGACGGCGATGTCCGCGAGCGCCCCGCCGCGCGCCCGAAGCGTCGAGAAGGAGTGGTGACCCGGCGTGTCGATGAACAGGAGGCCGGGGAGGTCGAAGTCGTCGGGGTCGACGAGCTCGCCCGCCATCGTCGAGATCGTCGCGAGCGGGATGTCCGTGGCCCCGATGTGTTGGGTGATCGCCCCCGCCTCACCCTCGCTCACCGCGGAGCCGCGTATCTTGTCGAGCAGACTCGTCTTCCCGTGGTCGACGTGGCCGAGCACGGCGACGATCGGTGTCCGAAGGGTGTCCGTGTGTGTGTCGTCAGTCATGAGAATCGCCCCGAAAAGGTCGTTGTGTACCGTTCGGCCCGGCCGTCAGTTAAGTGTTTCAGAACGTGGACGACGAACCGCGTCGGCCGTCCGTCCGACGCCCCGTGGCGTTTAAGACCGTCGCACGGGTGATCGGGGACATGGTAGACATACTCGCGGAGAACCTCTCCGGGAAGGCCGTTATGGGTGCCGACGGAACCGAGCTCGGCGACCTGTACAACATCACGATGGACTTGAAATCCGGACAGCTGTACGACCTCCTCGTCAGTCCCCACGAGCACCTCGACCCCGCCCGGTCCGGGTTCGACGTCGACGACCGGGGTCGGATCCGGGTGCCGGTCGCGCGCGTGCAGGCGGTCAAGGACTACATCGTCGTCGCCCGCTGATGCGGATCCTCGACTCGTCCGCGTTCATCCACGAGTACACGACCGACGACGAGGTCGCCTCGATCCCCGAGGTGCACGAGGAGCTCCAGGGCGGGACCGCCCTCCGGTTCGACGCGATGGAGGGCTCCGGAATGACGATCCACGTGCCGGCCCCGGGCGCGGTCGGTCAAGTCGAACGCGCGGCGACGGGCTCCGGCGACGCCGCGGAGCTGTCCGACACGGACCTACGGCTGGTCGCGACCGCGCTCGAGCTCGGCGGCACCCTCGTTACCGACGACTACGCGATGCAGAACGTCGCCGAGCGGCTCGACGTCTCCGTCGAACCGATCGCGAGGGAGGGGATCACCGAGGAGCGCGAGTGGCGTTTCCAGTGTGCCGGCTGCGGGCGGACGTTCGACGAGAACAAGGAGCGCTGTCCGATCTGTGGCAGCGATCTGAGCCGGAAGAACCCCGCCTGAGGCAGGGGCCGACGATCCGAGGGGATCCCTCTACGAACCGAGCGATTCGGACGGACCCCACGTACGCGCTGCAACGGATCCCACGTACGCGCTGCAACGGATCCCACGTACGCGCTGCAACGGATCCCACGTACGCGCTGCAACGGACCGCACGACTCCGCCCTCAATCGATCGAGTCCGAGTCGCCGTCCGCGGCGTCGCCGTCCGGGACCGCCGTCGCGAGCGCGTCCGGGTCGACGATCGGGAGCCGCTCCCGGAGCCGTCCGGCGACGCGTCGCGCCTCCGCGAGCTCCACCTCGGCGACGGCACGGACGAGCGCGACCGCCCGCTCCGTGCGGTCCCGCCGCCACGACTCCTCCCTCGACTGATACGTTCGGATCGCCCGCATGAAGTCGATCTCGGAGAACTCCGGCCAGTAGGGCGCACAGAAGTAGACGGCCGCCTCGTTGCCGTTCGCGTGCCACGGGAGGAAGTTCGAGGTGCGCTCGTCCCCGCCGGTGCGGACGATGAGGTCGACGTCGCGGACGGGTCGGTCGTACAGGCGGTCCTCGACCGTTCCGACGTCCACGTCCGTCGGGTCGAGCTCCCCGGCGGCGACCTCGCGGGCGATCCCGCGAGCCGCCGAGAGGAGCTCGTTCCGCCCGCCGTACGCCAACGCGACGTTGAGCCGGAACCGGTCGTTGTCGGCGGTGCGGCGTTCGGCGTAGTCGACGGCGTCGCGGACCCGGGGCGGGAGGCGGGCCACGTCGCCGATCGCGTGGATACAGACCCCCTGGTCGTGGACCCGGTCGGCGTCGGCGAACTCCCGGAGCTTCGCCTCCAACAGATCGAACAGCGGCTCCAGCTCCGCCGCCGGCCGCGCGAAGTTCTCGGTCGAGAAGGCGTACAGCGTCAGCTCCTCGATACCGAGGTCCGCACACCAATCGAGCACGCGCTCGGTCGTGTCGGCACCCGCGCGGTGGCCGTCGGGCGCGTCGTCGCCACGCTCGCGCGCGTAGCGGCGATTCCCGTCCTGGATGATCGCGACGTGTTCGGGGACCCGGTCGATCTCGCGACGGAGGAGTCGGAGGTACGCGCGTTCGACGCCTTCGCGGATCCGGGTCGGCATGGTCGAGGCCACGACACCCGGCGGTATGTACCTTTTCGTGTCCGGTGTCGTTCCGGCACTGACTCGCGCCCTCGAGGCCGGGAACCCGGGGCGGGAGGCGTTCCGGACGCGAACGGGGAAACGGTTATCGCGGGCGCGACGAACGTCGACGTATGGTGAACGTACTCTCGGCGGCGGAGGTCGAGCGAGCCCTCCCCGACGGCTGGCGGCGCGACGGGACCGAGATCGTCCGGACCTACGGGTTCGACGCCTACCTCGACGGCGTCACTTTCGCGAACGCGGTCGCCGAGGTGGCCGAGGAGCAGCACCACCACCCTACGATGGAGATCGGTTACGAGTCGGTTACGGTTCGCTTCACCACTCACGAGGTCGACGGGGTCACGAAGCGTGACCTTCGATCCGCCGGGCTCTGTAACGACGAGTACTGAACGCGGGGACATCGCCCCAACGAGATCACGAGAGACGCCACCAAAGACCGACGAGGGAAACGACGAGAGAAACACGATGGACGCAACGTATCGCTTCCGCGTGACGTTCCGGCTGACGCCCGCGGGAGCACGAGTCGAGCCGAACCGCTTCGAGACGACCATGGCGATCCCCGCGCCCCTCCCGGACGGGCCGGAGGGATCGTCCGTAGCGAACGGCTCGGATCGGCCGGCCGGGTCGGACGCCGTCGACTGGCTGTTCTTCCGCGATCGGCTCTGGCGCGGCGAGGTCGGCGACGAGCCGACGTTCCGTACGTTCGCCACGGACCGTCTCGGGGTCACCGTCGTCGAGGTCGCCTTCAGCGAGCTCCGGACCGACGAGGCGTACCTCGACGCGCTGAAGGCGGGGATCGGCGAGGACGTAGACCGGTTCAACGCCGACTCCGTCGACGAGGTCCTTCACAAGTACTTCGGGTCGTCGATCCACGTCCGAGGGTGATCCCCGAGATCACACCCGCCGCACCCCGACATCTACCGCATCCCCCACATCTACCGCACCTCCAACATCTACCGCATCCCCCACATCTACCGCATCCCCCACATCTACCGCACCCACCGCATCCGCTCCCCCGAAGGGACGGAAACCGATTTATCGTCCGATCACGTATGGCCGACTTCATGGTCCTCTCCGAGTACGATTTCCATCTGTTCGATCTCGACGGCACCCTCGTCGACGCCGACTGGTCGTACACCCGGTCGGTGTTCGACCGGGTCGGCGACCGGCTCGGACGGCGGTTCAGCGACCGGGAGGCGTACGTCCTCTGGCACGGTCTGGGCGGCGCGCGGGCGGACACCTTACGCGACCTCGGTATCGATCCCGACCGGTTCTGGCCCGCCTTCCACGCCGTAGAGGACCCGGCCGCTCGGGCAGCGTCGACGTTCCTCCACGACGACGCGGCCCGCCTGCTCGATCGGCTCGCTGAGTCGACCGCTCCCGCCGGCCTCGTGACCCACTGTCAACGGTTCCTCGCGGACCCGGTGCTCGACCGGCTCGACCTCCACGACCGGTTCGACGCGATCGTCTGTTGTACGGACGACACCGGCTGGAAGCCCGACCCCGACCCGCTCCGGCTGGCGATGCGGGAGATGGGCGTCTCGGCGGCCACCGATCGCGGATACTACGCGGGCGACGGCGAGAGCGACGTGGGCGCGGCGTGGAACGCCGGGCTCGACGCGGTCCACGTCGAGCGCGTCGGCCACGCCGACCGCGGTCGCTGCGTGCTCGGCGACCGACGCGTGGACAGCTTCGACGAACTGTGGTAGCGAGCGGTCCTCCGAGCCACCGTGCCGCTCAGACGAACGTCACCTCCCGCCGGGCGACGGCCAGTCCCGCGGCGAGCGCGATGCCGAACCCTCCGAGCAACCCCATCGGAAGCTGGCGCCCGCCGCCGCGCCAGTCGGCCGCGTACGCCCGCGCGTAGAAGTCGGCGACGGCCGCGCTCTCGATCGCGAGCAGGACCTCTCGATTCTCGGTCCGTGCCACCTCGTTGTAGTTGAGGCTCCCCACCACGACGGCGTCGTCGACGACGACGCCCTTCGCGTGGACCTTGCCGAACCGTCCCCGGGGCTCCGCGACGGCGACGTCGATCGGCTCGTCGGCGAGCGACGCCGCGAGCTCCCGGTTCCGGTCCCGGTCGTACCACGCGCCCGACAACAGCAGGCGGGCGTCGACGCCCCGGTCGGCGGCACGCCGGAGCGCGTGTACGACACGCTCGTCGGGACCGCCGGTTCGCGGCACGATCGCGAGCGCCCGGTCGTCCGCCTCGTCGATCCGGGCGACCAGTCGGTCAGCCGCGTTCCCGGGTGCGGTCAGAAGCGTCACGTCAGCGGCCGTCGCCGGCGGCGGCTCGAACCGGGCGGGGTAGGTGTCGTTGGCGGTCCCTGACGGGTAGACGGCGGCGTCGCGACGGAACGCGGTCCACTCCCGCGTGTCCCCGGCCGCGGCGTCGTTCTCGAACAGGGCGGCGAGATCGTCCGCGACGCGCTCGTCGGCCGCGACGACGCCCCAGCCGCGGTTCGACCGGCCGCCGGTGCCGGACGCCTTCCAGTTCTCCGTGAGCACGACCGCGCGGTCGTCCGCGACGGCGTACTTGGCGTGATGAAACCGGAAACGGTCGGGGTTCCCGTCGAGCACTCGCACGTCGACGCCGGCCGAATCGAGCCGGTCGCCGACCGACGCGCCGCGCTCCGAGAAGCCGCCGACGGGCGTCCCCTCGATCAGCACGCGTACCGTCACGCCGCGGTCGGCGGCCGCGACGAGCGCGTCGACCACCCGCGCCGATTCGAGCGTGTACCCCGCCAGGAGGAGGCGCTCCTCGGCCCCCGAAACCGCCGCGATCGGCGCATCGGGGCTATCCGGGAGGACGAACGGCGTCACCGTCGCTCCCGCCGCCTCTTCGGCGGACCGTGGCTCGTACCCGTCCGGCCGCCACTCCCCCCAGGCGGCCCGCCAGCGATAGCCGTCTCGGACGCGGCCGTACTCGACGACGTCGACGACGCGCCCGTCCCGGCGGAGCTCGATCCGGTCGCCGGTCGCCGCCAACGGGAAGTAGTCGTCGAGCCCGTGGACGTCGACGTCGTCGACGTGTGCGCTCGCGTTCGACGGGTCCATCGCGAGCGCGATCTCGCCGCTCGCGTTCGCCGGGATCGCCGCGTCGTGATAGCCGTCGTCGAGCGACCAGTTCCCCCGCTCCGGGAGCCGAACCACGAGGTACTCGCCGCGGTTCCCCGCCGCGACCGGGTTCGGGTACAGCTCGACGATCCGCGCGTCGGAACCGCCGGCGTCGGGCCCGTCTTGGAGGGTGCCGTTCGCCGGGGCCGATGACGTCCCGTTCGGCAACTCGGCGGCGCTCACGGCCGGAAGCGTGGCCGCCGCCACGAGAGCGGCGAGGGCGACGAGGACGGTGACGAGGACGACGGTACGGCGGCGCACGGCCCGTCTGGGCCCGGCATCCGATAAAAACGTGTGCTCGAAGAGGGTCCTCGGAACGTGTGCTCGAAAAGGATCCTCGGACGGCAGTTCGGAGGGTCGTGCTGCTGGTGGGTCGGAGTCGGTCCCGCTACGCGGTCGGGACGTCGGCGTCGAGGGCCGCGATCGCCTTCTCGGCCTCGGTCTGTACGATGTAGACGCGCTCGTCGGCGTGCTCGGCGACGGCCTCCAGCGCGTCCCGCGTGCCGATCTGCCGGAGCGCCCAGCCGGCGGCCGCGCGGACGTCGTCGGAGTCGTCCTCGGCGAGCGCGTCGGCGAGCGGCTCGACGGCACGCGTGTCGCCGATGAGTCCGAGCGCACGTGCGGCGTGCGGGCGGACCTGATCGTCGTCCATCGCCAGCTTGTTCGCGAGCGGCTGCACCGCCTCCGCGGCACCGATCTCGCCGAGCGCCTTGAACGTCACCTTCTGGAGCCCGGGGTTCGAGTCCTCGTCGACGTACTCGACGAGCGTCTCGGTGGCTTCCTCGGCGGCCATCTTCCCCAGGATGCGGATCGCGAACTGGTCGCGCTTGCCCGCGCGGCCGAGCAGCTCCTCGACGGAGGCGTCCGTCTTCCCGCGCTTGCCCATCCGTTCGAGCGCCTCCAGGCAGTGTCGCTCCATGAAGTCGGAGCCGAGCGAGTCGAGCGCGAGGAGGATCATGTCGACGTTGCCGCGCGTTTCGTGTTCCTTCAGCGCGGACCACTCGACGGGGTAGTCCTTGTAGTGGCCGAGCACGTCGTAAAAGCCCTGTGCCCGGAGCTGCTCGTTGGTTTCGAGGTCGTCCCACTCCTCGGCGTTCTCCAGGGCGTCAGCAAGCGCGTCCGCCGCCGCGATCAGGTCCGCGATCGTCTCGGCGTCGTCGTCCGGGTCCAGCCCGGCGTCGCCGACGCCCTCGGCGATCGCTTCGAGCGCGGCCGCGAGCGAGGCGGGGTCCTCACTCTCTGCGGCGACGTCGACGCCGACGTCGACCGCGTCCGCGACGTCGCCGGCGAACGATTCGACGGCCGCCGCGACGTCGTCGACGCCGTCGGCCGTCCACTCGGTGTCGGAGACGGTTTCGGCGGCCGCCTCGACCGCGGCGACGACGTCCTCGGCGTACGGGCCGCGGGCCTCCTCAAGCTCGTCGCGAAGGCCGGCGATACGGTCCTCGAGGTCCCCTCGCGGGTCGTCGGCGTCCTCGTCGTCCTCGTCGGGCTCGGGGAGGTCCGCCTCCGCCACGCCCGCTTCGGCGTCGTCCAACAGGGCCTCGACGTCGTCGAGGTCGGCCTCGGTGTCGGCGTCCTCCAGGAGCGCCTCGATCTCGTCGAGGTACTCGGTCAGGGACTCCTCGGTCGGCTCGTCCGGGAGGGTCGGTGCGGCGGCCCCCTCGGCGTCGGCAGCCTCCTCCGTGTCGTCCGCGGCGTCGGCCGGATCCGGGGCGTCGGCCGGGTCGTCATCGCCGTTGCTCATATACGTAACACCTGCGCGCGTGGTCCATTAAGGCGTTTCCCTTCGTGCCGGAAGGCGTGTTCTCCTCGCGTCGGGTCGGCCGCTCAGTCACCGCCGAGCTTCGTCTCGCCGACGGCCTCGTGTCCCTCGATGACCTCGATGCCGCCCATGTACGGTCGGAGCGGCTCGGGGACCGTGACGGTGCCGTCGTCGTTCTGGTAGTACTCCATGATCGCGACGACGACGCGGGGCACCGCGAGGCCCGAGCCGTTGAGCGTGTGGAGGAAGTCGGCCGACTCGTGGTGCTCCTCGCGGTACCGGATCCCCGCGCGGCGCGCTTGGAAGTCCTCGAAGTTCGACACCGAGGAGACCTCGAGCCAGCGACCGCCCTCGTCGGGTCCGCCCTCCATGTCGTCGGCGGGGGCCCACACCTCGAGGTCGTACTTCTTCGACTGCGTGAAGCCGAGGTCGCCGGTGCACATCTCGAGGACGCGGTACGGGAGCTCGAGGCGTCGGAGCACCTCCTCGGCCTCGTCGACGAGGCCCTCGAAGCGCTCGTAGCTCGCCTCGGGTTTCACGAAGTTCACCATCTCCACCTTGTTGAACTGGTGGACCCGGACGATCCCGCGCGTCTCGGTGCCGTGTTCGCCGGCCTCCTGCCGGAAGTTCGGCGTGTACGCCTGATACTTCAGCGGGAGGTCCTCGTCGAGGAGGATCTCGTCGCGGTGGAGGTTCGTCACGGGAACCTCGGCGGTCGGGAGCAGCCAGAGGTCGTCGTCGTCGTACGGTTCGGTGTTGTCGCCCTCGATCCGGTAGGCGTCCTCGGTGAACTTCGGGAACTGTCCCGTCCCGCGCATCGACGCCGAGTTGACCGGCAGCGGCGGGAACACGTCGTGGTACCCCTGTTCGCGGTGGACGTCGAGCATGAACTGGATCAGCGCGTGTTCGAGGCGCGCGCCGTCCCCCTTCGCGACGTAAAAGCCCGCGCCCGCCACCTTCGACCCGCGGTCGAAGTCGAGGATCTCGAGGTCCTCGCCGAGGTCGTAGTGCGGGACGAGCGTCCCGGGGAGGTCACGCAGGTCGTCGAAGCCCTCGCGACGGAGTTCGACGTTCTCCGACTCGTCCGCGCCGACCGGCACCGATTCGTGGGGGATCCCCGGGAGCTCGAGCAGCGACGACTCCAGCTCCGCCTCGAGCTCGTCGGCGCGCTCCTCGATCCCGTTGAGCTCGGCTTTGAGCTCCTGGGACCGCTCGATCGCCTCCTGAGCCTCGGCCTCCTTGCCGTCCGCTTTCAGCTCGCCGATCCGCGAGGAGACCTGGTTGCGCTCGTGGCGCAGGTCGTCGCCGCGGCTCTTGAGCGCACGCCACTCCTCGTCGACGTCGAGTATCCGGTCGAGGTCCACGTCGACGCCCTTGTTCGTGAGCGCCTCGCGGACCGTGTCGGGGTTCTCCCGGAGGAACTGTCGCGACAGCATTTACGCACGTTTCCGGGGGACGGCCCAAAACCGTATCGGAGGGTCGCCGCGAGCCTCGGGTCGACGGCCCGCCCGGTCGCCACCTTCGTTTCGCCCGTCCGATCGCCACTTCGTTTCGCCCGTCCGATCGCCACTTCGTTTCGCCCGTCCGATCACCACTTCGTTTCGCCCGTCCGATCACCACCGTTTATTTGCCCCGCGCCGACTCACCCACCATGCTCATTACCGGGGCGGAGTTGGCGGACGGGCGGGTTCGCGACGTGCGGGTTCGTGACGGGTCGATCACTGCAGTCGGCGAGGGGCTCGGCCCCGTCCCCGACGACCTGGTCGTCGACGCGCGCGGCCGACACCTCCTGCCGGGCGCGATAGACGTTCACGTGCACTTCCGCGAGCCCGGCGGTAGCCACAAGGAGACCTGGACGAGCGGCTCGCGGAGCGCGGCCGCCGGCGGCGTCACGACGGTCGTCGACCAGCCGAACACGTCGCCGCCGACCGTCGACGGCGCGGCGTTCGACGAGAAGGCGGAGCTGGCCGCGGCGTCCGTCGTCGACTACGGGATCAACGGCGGCGTCACCCCGGATTGGGACCCCGAATCGCTGTTCGATCGCTCCGTGTTCGCGCTGGGGGAGGTGTTCCTCGCGGACTCGACGGGCGACATGGGGATCGACCTCGACCTGTTCGAGGAGGCGCTCGACGAGGCGGCCGCCCGTGACGTCCCCGTCACGGTCCACGCGGAGGACGCGACGCTGTTCGACGAGTCGGCGCTCGAGGGCGACCTCGGCGGGATCGGAACGGCGGCGACCGCCGACGCGTGGTCGGCCTACCGGACCGCCGAGGCGGAAGCCGCCGCCGTCGAGCGGGCCGTGGCCGCCGGCGCGCGCAGCGACGCGCGCGTCCACATCGCACACACGTCGACGCCGGAGGGGATCGACGCGGTCGCCGACGCGGCCGCGGACGGCGCGGACGCGACCTGCGAGGTCAGCCCGCACCACCTCTTCCTCTCGCGGGAGAACACGGGTCGGCTCGGGACGTTCGGCCGGATGAACCCGCCGCTTCGGTCGGAGGAGCGCCGCGTCGCCGTCTTCGAACGGCTCCGCGACGGCGACGTCGACGTCGTCGCCACCGACCACGCCCCGCACACGGTCGCCGAGAAGCGGCAGGGACTCACCGACGCCCCGAGCGGGGTCCCCGGCGTGGAGACGATGTATCCGCTCCTGTTGGAGTCCGTGCGGAAGGGCGACCTCCCCTTGGAGACGGTCCGCGACGTCGTCGCCGCGAACCCCGCGTCGGTCTTCGGGCTGGACCGGAAGGGGCGGATCGAGGTCGGGGCCGACGCCGACTTCGTCCTCGTCGACCTGACCGACCCGCGCGAGATCGAGGCGGGCGCGCTCCACAGCGCCTGCGGGTGGACGCCGTTCGAGGGCTGGCAGGGCGTCTTCCCCGAGCTGACCGTCCTCCGCGGCGAGGTCGTCTACGACCGCGACCCCGTGACGGGCGCGGAGTCGTTCGGCGAGCCGACGGGGCGGAACGTTCGACAGGCGTAGCGGGAACGGTTGATATCGGAAGAGACGGGAGATATCGTCCCTTCAGGCGCTCTCTTCCCGGCGGAACGCATATGCCGCTCCTTCACATAGGATCGGACACATCACCATCGAGTGCTGTGTTCACATGAACCGAACCATCCCCGCGGCTCGGCCATCGTCGTTCGGCACGCGACCGATCGACGAACCGACAGCGAACCGCGAACCGACACCGAGCCACGAGCCGACAGCGAACCGCGAACCGACAGCGAACCGCGAACCGACAGCGAACCGCGAACCGATCGGAGACGTGCGGCGAACTCACGAACCACACGGCGATGACTGACGCGACCGACGTGGCCGAGACGGGCGAGGCGGCCGAAGCGGGCCAGACGGGCGACGCCGGCGACGCGTCGGCGGAGCACGGAGCCCTCGGAACGACGGAGGCGGCCGCCGTCGCGGAGCGGGTCATCGACAACGTGGAGACCGTGATCGTCGGCAAGCGCGACGCCGTCGAACACGTCGTCGTCACGGTGCTCGCCGGCGGGCATCTCCTCGTCGAGGACGTCCCCGGCGTGGGGAAGACGACGCTCGCGAAGGCGGTCGCCCGCTCGGTCGACGCGTCGTTCAAGCGCGTGCAGTTCACCCCGGACCTCCTCCCGTCGGACGTGACCGGCGTCAACGTGTTCAACCAGCGCACCGAGGAGTTCGACTTCCGGCCGGGGCCGGTGTTCGCCAACTTCGTCCTCGGCGACGAGATCAACCGCGCCCCGCCGAAAACGCAGTCCGCACTGTTGGAGGCGATGGAGGAGCGGCAGGTGACGACGGACGGCGTGACGCGCGCGCTCCCCGACCCGTTCTGCGTCATCGCGACGCAGAACGACGTCGAGCCGGGACGGACCTACGAGCTCCCCGTCGCCGAGGTCGACCGCTTCACGAAGAAGATCCGGCTCGGCTACCCCGGGACGGACGACGAGGCGGCGATCCTCGACCGAATGATCGGCGGGAACGGGGACCATCCGGTCGAATCGGTCGAACCGGTCGCGAGCCTCGACGACCTCCGCCGCGCACGCGCGACGGTCGC
The DNA here is from genome assembly GCF_009806985.1 of Halorubrum sp. JWXQ-INN 858. Lineage (GTDB taxonomy): Archaea > Halobacteriota > Halobacteria > Halobacteriales > Haloferacaceae > Halorubrum. The sequence continues at coordinate 202,223 of NZ_WUAX01000009.1, forward strand.
CGGCGTCGAGGCGACGGAGCCGCTCCGAGGGTACGTCGCTCGGCTGGCAGCGTACACCCGACGACACGCGGACCTCGGCGTGAGCCCCCGAGGCAGCCTCGCGCTGCTGCGGACCGCACAGGTCCGCGCGGTGCTCGACGGTCGCGACTACGTGGTTCCCGACGACGTGCAACGGGAGGCACCGACCGTGCTCGCCCATCGGATCCGAGGCGACACGGGTGGAGACGTCGGTGCCGACCTCGTCGCCGAAGCGCTCGACGCGGTCGCGGTGGAGTGAGCCGATGGCGTCCGTGCGTCTCACCCGTCGGGGGCGCGTCGTCGTCGCGGCCTGCCTCCTCGGCGTCGTCATGGCAGTCGCCGCGGGGGGGCGATCGCTCAACGCGGTCGTGCTGTCCGGCGGCGTCGCGCTCGTGGCGGGTTACCTGCAGGTCGCCCGGATCGAGACCCCCCGCGTCGAGCGGTCGCGTCCCGACGACGGGGCCGTCGGCGACACGCGCGAGGTGTCGATCGCGTTCCACGGGACGGCCCCCGGCGAGTCGATCGCGTCCCCGTTCGTCGCGCGGGTGACCGACGGGCTCGACGACGGGCTCGACGGGGACGCGACGGCGATGTCGACGACCGTCGGCGCGGAGCCCGTCTCGTACACGGTTCGATACGCCGCCCGCGGCGAGCGCCGGTTCGGTCCCGTGACGCTCGAGGCGACGGACGTGTTCGGGCTGTTCACTCGTCGCATGGATCTCGCCGACGAGACCGTCGTGCTGGCGTATCCCCAGCGCCAGCCCGTCCCCGCGCGGTTCCGGCGGGGGCTGTACGCCGACGGAGCGCTCGGCCAGAGCCGCCAGCGCGAGGAGTTCGATCGGCTCCGCGAGTACGCCCGCGGCGACGCGCTCCGCGACGTCCACTGGCCGGCGACCGCCAAACACGACGGCATCGTCGTCAAGGAGTTCGCCGCGGAGACCGACGACCGGCGCGTCTCCATCGTCGGTCGGACGGCCGCGGGCGAGGGCGACGCCGCGGCGGACGTGCTCGCGAGCGCGACCGCCAGCCTCGGGCTCGCGCTCCTGGCCGACGGGGTCTCGGTCGACGTGACCCTCCCCGCGGGGACGGTCGCCGCCGCCCCCGGACCGACCGGCCGACGGTCCTTGCTGGAGTTGACCGCGCGAACCGGTCCGGGGGATCCCGCCGTCGACGCCGACCAGGACGTCCTCGTCGTCGCCGACGAGGCTGACGCCTGGCTCCGCGCGGGCGACAGCGTCGTCTCCTTCGCCGATCTGCGAGCGGAGGCCGGGGAGAGGGCCGGATCGGACGGTACGGATGCAGTGGGTTTCGGGGACGGAACGGACGGTATCGGTTCCGAGGACGGCACGAGCGGTGTCGGTTCCGGGGACGGCACGGGGCCCGTGGGGAGCAGAGACGGGACCGCCACCGGATCCCCCATCGCCGACGGCGGAACCGAGAGCGCCGGATCCCTCGATGGAGGTGAACGTCGATGACCCGATCCCGCGACGACGCCGTGACCGCCCCCGCCGGCCCGGTGCCAGCCGGCCTGCTGCCCGACGGGCTGGCGCGACCAGCGAGCGTCGGCGTCCTCGTTGTCGTGGCCGCGTACGTACACGTCTTCTTCTCGCTGACCGACGTGGTGGGCGGGACCGCCCGCGTCGCGCTCGCGATGGGGGCCGCCGCGGTCGCGGGGGTCGTGCTCGCCCGCGTGATCGACGAGCGAACCGCGGCGGTCCTGACCGCGGTCCTCCTCGTCGTCGGGCTCGCCGGGTACTACTTCGCCGTTCCGGAGAGCCAGCGGGCCCTGTTCTCGATCCGTGCCGTCGCGGTCGACACCCTCTCGCTGCTCACCGGGCTCTCGGTGTTGCGGCTCACGCTCACCGACGTGTGGGTGCTCGCGGTCGCGCCCGTGCCGACGTTCCTCGTCGCGTACCTGACCGGACGCGGGCGGCACGTGCCCGCCGCGGGGGTCGCCGGGGGGACGCTGGGGTTCCTCGTGCTCACCGGCGACGCGACCGGCGCCGCCACTCTCGTCGGCGTCGGCGGCGTCGCGCTCGCGGCCGGCCTGACGACGCTTTCGGTCCCCGGCGGCCTGCGGAGCCGCGGGGACACGCTCGCGGTCCTGTTGGCGCTGATGGTCGTCGCGAGCGCGACGGTGACGCTCATCCCCGCCGGCGCGGCCCAGCCGTGGGGAGGCGACCGCGGAACCCCGGGGCTCGAATCGACGCTCGACGGCGACGACGAGCTCGAGATCGTCGGCTCGACCCGCCTCTCCCCGGAGGTCCGGTTCACGATGCGAAGCGACCGTGCTGCGAACTGGCACACGGGGTCCTACGACACCTACACCGGCGACGGCTGGGTTCGATCCGGCGAGCCAGACCCCCTCGACGGGCCGCTCGCCGGCCCGCCCGGTGAGACCGTCACCGTCGAGTCCTCCTTCACCACGGAGACGGTGATGGGGACGATCCCCGCCCCGTGGCAGGCCGTCGACGTGGCGGGGCCGGTCGCCGGCAGCGCGCAGGTCGACGATCGGGGAACGATCCGGCCGGGGACCCCGGTGCTCGCGGGCGATCGAGTGACCGTCGAGAGCCGAGTCCTCGACGCCGACCCCGACGACCTCCGCGCCGCGGGCGACGAGTACGACGACCGGATCGTCGACCGGTACACCCAGCTCCCCGAGAGCACGCCCGACCGCGTCGGCGACCGGACCGCCGAGATCCTCGCCGAGGCCGACGCCGACACTCCCTACGACCGAGCGGTCGCGATCGAGCGCTACCTGATCGAGGAGTACGACTACTCGCTGTCCGTGGCGCGACCCGACGGCGACGTCGCCGACGGGTTCCTCTTCGAGATGGACGCCGGGTACTGCACGTACTTCGCGACGACGATGGTCGTCATGTTGCGTTCACAGGGGATCCCCGCCCGGTTCGTCACCGGGTACAGCAGCGGCGAGCAGGTGTCCGACGACGAGTGGGTCGTCCGCGGGCAGGACGCCCACGCGTGGGTGACGGTGCACGTCCCCGAGCACGGGTGGGTCGAGTTCGACCCGACCCCCAGCGCGGAGCGCGATCAGGTGCGGCTGGCCCGACTCGCCGAGGCGCGCGCCAGCGGCGCTGAGGACGTCGACACGGCGCTGTCGGTGCCCGAGCAGGGGGCGACCGTCGACGAGGAGCCGGCACCGGGCGTCCCGGTCGACGACGATGCCCCCGTCGACGGAGCCGCCAGCGACGCGAACGCCACCGACGGCAACGTCACGGACGGAGTCGCCGACCCGATGGACGGGCTCGAAGGGCCCGAACCCGACGAGCTGGGTTATGAGGCCGACGTCGGCGGGGCGGCCGAAGCGGGCGGGACGGGACCGGGCGGCTGGCTCCCCGTGCCGTCCCGGGAGACGCTCGGCTACGCGCTGTTCCTCGTGGTCGTCGCGATCGCGGGAGCACACCACACCGGCGCGACGACCCGGGCGTACCGTGCAATCGGGGTCCGGCTCCCGGCGCGACGGCGGGACCCGGCGACCGACGTCCAGCGGGCGTTCGTCGACCTCGAATACCTGCTCTCCGACCGCTATCGCCCCCGGCGACCGGGCGAGACGCCCCGGTCGTACCTGGCCGCGCTCCGGCTCCGCGGCGTCGACGAGCGCGTCCACGGGGTCGGCGAGGCGTACGAGCGGGCGATGTACGCCGGCACGGTGACCCGCGAGGACGCCGACGAGGCGCGCGCGACGGTGCGACGGCTCGCCCTGGAGGCGACGCCCGTGATCGGCGGGTTGTTGTCCCGAGCGTGAGGTCGGCCCGGTCGGGACTCCCGACACTATTTAATACCGGCGTCCAGTATCTCCGGTCGTAATGTCGGAAGTCTGCTCGACGTGCGGGCTGCCCCAGGAACTCTGCGTCTGCGAAGACGTCGCGAAGGAGTCCCAGCAGATCAGCATCCGCATCGACGAGCGCAGGTACGGTAAGGAGGTAACGGTCATCGAAGGATTCGACCCCAAGGACGTGGACATGAGTTCGCTCTCCTCGGATCTGAAATCGAAGTTCGCCTGCGGCGGAACCGTCGAAGACGGCTCCATCGAGCTGCAGGGGAACCACTCGGGTCGCGTGGAGGACTTCCTCCGCGACAAGGGATACAACGTCGCGTGACCGTCACCTAACCGCCCGTCGTCGGGCATTTTTCGGAGTATCGTTGGCGGCGAGCGGCCGCGCCGTTAGAGCGGTGGCCGACGATAGCCGGTCGTCACGATGGACAACCACTCATCATATAATGCGCCAGTGAGACGCTCCGTGTGTGATCGAGCAATCAACGGACGTTTCGGAGACGATCGCGATGTCTCCTGCACCGGCCGATCCGTTCACTGACCTGCCCCCGAAGGAGTGGCGGGACGTGTTCTTCGGACTCTCGGACGAGGTACAAGAGCTCCTCGTCGCGGACATGAGTCGGTCGGAGCTGGAGGCGTTTATCGACCGACTCGACCCGGACGAAGTGACTGACGTCCTCGTACACACCGACGAAGAGACGCGTGAGGCCCTGCTCGCGACGCTCGACAGCGAGCGCCGCGAGAAGATCGACTTCCTGCTCTCGTTCGATCCCGAAAGCGCGGCCGGGTTGATGAGCCTCGATTACGTCACCGTCGATGAAACGCGACGGTTCGTCGAAGTGACCGAGCGCGTCCGTCGCTTCGAGGAGCGAACGGGACGACTCCCGACGATCTTCGTCACCGATGACGACGATGAGCTGCTGGGGGAACTCCCGGGCGCGGCGCTGTCGATAGCGGATGACGCAACCGAGGGGATCGGCGATTACGTACAGGAGACGCCCCACGTCCGGTTCGACCGGGATGACGAGGAGGTGCTCGAGGTTTTCAAGCAGAACCGCGAGCGTGCCGTCGCGGTGCTGGACGAGGACGATGACGTCCTCGGAGTGATCCACGCCGAGGACCTGTTGCGGATGCTCGAAGAGGCACGGGGCGAAACGCTCTACGAGTTCACTGGCGTCGCTGAGGAGGAGAGCGTCCTCGACGGCCCGGGAGCGAAGATACGGCGGCGGTACAAGTGGTTGATCCTCAACCTCGGAACCGCGTTTATGGCCGCGGCGGTCGTCGGACTGTTCGAGTCGACGATTGCCGCCGTCGCCATCTTGGCCGCGTACATGCCGGTCGTTGCGGGGATGGGTGGGAACGCGGGGACACAGGCGATGGCGGTCACCGTCCGCGGGATCTCGCTCGGCGAGGTGTCGCTCAACACCGGCAAGCGCGTGGTCTTCAACGAGGTCGTCGCCGGTGCCGCAAACGGACTCATTACCGGCGTGCTCGTCGCCGTGATCGCGATCGCCTTCTCGTTCGGCGAGTTCGGCCTCCTGCTCGGGGCCGTGATCGGCGTTTCGATGGTCGCAAACCTCGTTATCGCGGGGTTCTTCGGGGCGATAACCCCGTTGTTGCTCGATCGTATCGGATACGACCCGGCCACGTCGGCGACGATATTCATCACCACGGCAACCGACGTGCTGGGCTTTTTCGTGTTCCTCGGGTTGGCGCAAGCCGTCCTGTTGTAGCGTCGTCGGTGGGTTTTATCAGTAGCTGTCGAGCGATTCGAAGCGACGGGCCGACGCTATGGATGGGACATGCGGCGGGGCGTTCACGGAACCGCTTTCGCCGGTCCTCACGGAACCGCTTTCGCCGGACCTCACGGAACCGCTTTCGCCGGCCTTCGCGGGCCTCACCGGGAACGGAGCTCCCGATAGATAACGAGGTGTTGCCCGGGGACGACGTCCGTCGTCGCCGTGTATTCGACCGGGTGTTCCGTCCCGTCGGCATCAACAAGCGTCACCGTATCACGCACCTGCTCGGCCCGTTGAAACCGCTGCCACCCGGATTCGAAGTCGAACTCGTCCGGATGAAACCTCGATAGCGACTGCCCGAGCAGCGCTTGCTGGTCGAGCCCACAGAGGGTCGCTGCCGCCGGATTGGCGTCGACGATCCGGGACTCGTCGTTGATGATCACCATCGCATCGCACGCTTCCTCGAACGCTGCCCGATACTTGTCGCGGGATTCGCTGAGGTCCGTCAGTTGCGCTCGGGCGTTCGTCGCAGGCCGCCGGGGAACCGAAACCGTCATCGTCGTTCCGGCGTCGGTGACGGTCGCGTCCACGGATCCACCGTGACTGGTGACGATCCAGTGTACCAACCACAGACCCAGTCCGCTTCCGTGGACGAGGGGTGTCTCGGTACCGGCGTCCATCACGTCGGCTTCGTGGTCTGCAAGCCCCGGTCCGTCGTCCGTGATCCGGACCTCGACCGCGTTCGGAACGGGGTCGACCGTGACGGTGACCGTCGGGTCGTCACCGCTGTGTTTGATCGCGTTCTCGATCAGCTCGTCGAGTGCCTGTTCGAAGTTCGGCAGCACGGCCACGGTGAGCTCCAGATCGGCGGTGTCGACGGTGATCGACGCGGCCGGGTGCTCCTCGGCGATCGGCTCGACGGTCCCTTCGATGAACGCGCCGAGGGGCACGGGTTCGCGTTCGAAGTCGGCGGTGACGATCCGGTTCAGTTCGCGGGCCTTCTCGCTCAATTCGATGAGGTCGTCGACCTTGGTCAGCGTGATCTCACTGTACTCGTCGTCGTCCAGTTCGTCGGCCATGAGTTGGACGAACCCCCTGATGACGGACATGTCGTTCCTGATGTTGTGTCGCAGGACGCGGTTGAGGACGGTAGCGAGGTTGGTCTGTCTCGTGAGTTCCGCCTCGTGGTGTTCGCGTTCGAGTTCGCGTTCGAGAAGCCGCGTCAGCAGTTCGGCGAACATCGTCTCGGCGTCAGTGAACGGGTCGCTTCGAGCCGCTTCGGCGACGAAACAGACCGTCCCGTACGGTTCCCCTTCGAGAACGAGGGTCGTGCCGTGATAGCAGCGGAGTCCATGAGCCTCGTACGCCGCATCGTCGGCCCAACCTTGGTCCGTCGCGTCGGAGAGGGCGACGGAGCCGCCCGCACCGAGCGTGCGCCGACAGTACGTCGTCCCGAGATCGAGTTCCAAACCGGCGGGAAACCGTCCGTCCGGCGGGTCCGTGCTCACCATCGCCTCCCAGTGGTCGGTTTCCTGATCGATGCGCGTGAGATGGCCGTTGTCGACGCTCAGATACCGCTCGCCGAGCGCGAGCGCCCCACGCGCTTTCTCCTCGAACGGGCCGGTTCCGCGAACGATCTCGTAGAGTCGACGTCTGGCTTCCTCGGCGGGTCGGGTGGACTCAGACATCGCAGGGGGGAGACCTCCGAGTCGAGACTCTCCCGCCCTCAAACGTGCGATCCCACCCGCCGCTCTCGATCCGCAGACGCGTAGGTACTGTCCTCATAGATATAGGTTCTATTGTAGCTACTTCAACCCGTTCCCGCCGCGTGTGAAGCACCGAGATTCGTTTCGGGGAGGACGTCGCGATCGTCCGACAGCGTTGAGAGAGGCGGCCCGTCCCGATCCGGGTGATGTTCGATCGTGACGTCGTGTGAACCCCGTCACGGGCGGAAACCGCAGGAGAGCGAAGGAAGAGGGATGCGCCGTCCGGGAATCGAACCCGGGCTAGTGGCTTGGGAAGCCACTGTCCTACCACTGGACCAACGGCGCTCCACTCGATCCGTGCGCGTCCGGGTATAAACTATTTACCATCCGAGCGCCCGAATCCCGGGACGGATGGCCGACGGACGGACGGTCGGCGGACAGCAGGTCGACGGACGAGAGGTGGGCGGACGGGCGTTCCCCGAAACGGTGTCCGGTTGAATACAGTATATACGCCCGGCTGCAGTACTGGGTGTATGGTCACTCTTCCGGCCGTTCAGTTCCGATCGTCCGAACCCGACCCGAGGTGGAGGCGCACATGACCGACCGCGACGACGCGAGCGGGGTCGAACACCTGTTCGCGGACACGGTCCGCGAGACGATGAGCGAGACGGGCTACGGGGCCTGGCGCTCGATCGGCGGCGAGGGCGCGGTACCGCTCGCGTTCGGGTTCCCGTACCCCGCGTCGTTCCCGAACGCGGAGCTCGTCTCGGCGACCGAGGGGCTCCTCGACGTGGAGGCCGACCACGCGCTTCAGTACGCCGGCGGGGAGTACGCCGACTCGCTCCCGGACGTCGTCGTCGAGCAGGCGGCGGACCGCGGCATCGACTGCACGCCCGCGGAGATCCACCTGACGAACGGGGCGACACACGCGATCGACACGGTGTGTCAGACGTTCCTCGACCCGGACGACCTCGTCGTCGTCGAGGCCCCCACGTTCATGGGCGCGCTGCGACTGTTCGGGAACTACGGAGTCGACATCGAGGGCGTCGGCATGGACGCCGACGGGCTCGACGTCGACGCGCTCGCCGACGTCCTGGCCGCGCGGGAGCGGGCCGGCGAGACGCCCCCGAAGCTGCTGTACACGATTCCGAACTTCCAGAACCCGACGGGAGTGACGCTGTCGCGGGAGCGCCGGGAGCGGCTCCTCGAGCTCGCCGCGACGTACGACTTCATGATCCTCGAGGACGACCCGTACGGACAGCTCCGGTACGACGGATCGGAGCCGCCGCCGCTCAAGGCGCTCGACGACGACGGGCGCGTCGTCCGGGTGAACACGTTCTCGAAGACGATCGCCCCGGGGGTCCGCACCGGGTGGGTCATCGCCGACGAGGCGATCGTCGAGCAGCTGGACCGCGTCAACGCCGGCGGGGAGAACCGGTTCACGCAGGGGGTCCTCGCGCGGTACTGCGAGTCGAACCCGCTCGACGAGGCGATCGAGGGGCTGTGTGACGGCTACCGGACCCGCCGGGACGCCATGCTCGACTCGCTCGCGGACCGGATGCCGCCGGGTACCTCCTGGAGCGAGCCCGACGGCGGCTTCTTCGTCTGGGTCGAGTTCCCCGAGGGCGTCGACGCGGAGGCGATGCTTCCCGACGCCGTCGACGAGGGCGTGACGTACCTCGCCGGCTCCTTTTTCCACGACGACGACGGCGGCCGGCGGAACGCTCGCCTCTCGTTCAGTCACGTCTCCCCCGAGGAGATCGACGAGGGGATCGCGGCGCTCGCGCGGGCGACGCGCGCCGCGCTCGCGACCGCCGAGGCGGCGGACGACTGAAAAGGACGGCAGACGGCTACCGAGGCGGCGGACGACTGAAAAGGGCAGCAGGCGACTACCGAGGCAGCGGACGACCGACGACCCGTCCCTGACGTCGTGGGCGGGACGGTCCGTGCTGCGCGACGACGACGGCTTCCGTGTGTTTAAGCCGTCGCCGGCGGACCCGGGAGTATGACCGACGACACAGCCGCAGACGCGGCGACCGATCGGGTGAGCGAGCGGATCGAGGAGTTCGCGCCGGCGCTGGGGCGCACGTGGACCGACGACGAGCCGTGGGACTTCCTCACCGACCTGACCGCGATCGGGAGCCGGATGGGCGGCAGCGAGGGCGAACGCCGGGCGGCCGCCGTCGTCGCCGACGCCTTCGAGCGAGCGGGGGTCCGCGACGTCCACGAGGACCCCTTCGAGATGCTCGGCTGGGAGCGGGGCGGCTGCACCCTCTGCGTGACCACCCCCGGGCGCGACGGCGGCGAGTCGACCCGCGAGTTCGAGGCGCTCGCACTGCCGTACTCCCCGGCCGGCCGCGTCGCGGGCGAGTTGGTCGACGTCGGCTACGGCACCCCGGAGGAGGTGGACGCCGTCGACGTCGAGGGGAAGGTCGTCGTCGCGTCGACGACCACGCCGTCGGGGTCCCGGTTCGTCCACCGGATGGAGAAGTTCGGCTACGCGATCGGCGAGGGGGCGGCGGGGTTCGTCTTCGTCAACCACCTCGACGGCCAGCTCCCGCCGACGGGGTCGCTCACGTTCGGCGAGGAGGCCGCGGCGGTCGCGGTCGGCGTCTCGAAGGAGACCGGCGCGTGGCTCCGCGAGTACGCCGCCAACACCCCGGGAACGAGCGGTCACGTCGACCTCTCCGTGGATGCGACCGCCGCCCCGGCCGAGAGCCGGAACGTCGTCGGCCGGGTCGGCCCCGACACGGACGAGCGGCTCCTGCTCGTCGCCCACTACGACGGCCACGACATCGCGGAGGGCGCGCTCGACAACGGCTGCGGGATCGCGACGGTCGCGACGACCGCCGGGATCCTCGCGGACGCCGACCTGCCGATCGGCGTCGACGTCGTCGCGGTCGGCTGTGAGGAGGTCGGGCTGCTCGGTGCCGAACGCCTCGCCGGGTCGGTCGCGCTCGACGCCGTCAAAGCCGTCGTCAACGTCGACGGGGCGGGACGGTTCCGCGACCTCGTCGCGCTCGCGCACACGTCCGACGCGACCGCGGCGGTCGCGGACGCGGTCGCCACGGCGACGAACCACCCGATCGAGGTGCGGGCGGAGCCGCATCCGTTCTCTGACCAGTGGCCGTTCGTCCGACGGGGAGTGCCGGCGCTCCAGTTACACAGCGACTCGGGCGAGCGCGGGCGCGGCTGGGGACACACCCACGCCGACACCCGCGACAAGGTGGACGACCGGAACCTGCGGGAACACGGAATGTTGATCGCGCTGGTCGTCGCCGAGCTGGCGGAGCCGGACCGGACCGTCCCGCGGCTCGACGCCGACGGCCTCGCGGACGCGTTCCGCGACGCCGACTTCGAGACCGGCATGCGCGCGGCCGCGCTCTGGCCGGCCGGGTGGGAGTGAGCGACGACCGGCGCTGACGGTCGGCTGCGGTGGTGACGGTTGGCTGCGGTGGTGACGGTTGGCCGCGGTGGTGACGGTCGGCTGCGGTGGTGATGGTCGGAGCGAACGCGTCGACCGCCGCGTTTCGTCGCCGGAGGCGGGTCTCGTCACCGTCAGTCCCGTTAGGGCTCGTGCTACCGTCCGGCCCCGTCGCGGTCGGGGTCCGTGCGTGGAGACGCGCTGTCGGCCGGCGTCGGCGCTCGGCGGCGTTTGTGCGCGGTCCGCCGGTGGCGTGCGAGGAGCCGTGCGACGACCTCGCAGTCGACGTCGAGCCGTGCGGCGATGGCGTCGGCGTCGATCCCCGTCCCGCTCCGGTCCACCGTCCCGCTCCCGTCCACCGCCGCACCCTCCACCGCCGCGTTCTCGCCGTCCACGCCCAGCCGCAGCACCCGATCGACGACGTCGTAGGACGCACCCAGCTCGTCCCGGTCGTACTGTCCGGGGAGGAACCCCGCAGCCGGCGGCTTCTCGCGGACGAACGTGGGCACGTCGAGCGCCTCGGCCACCGCTCGGACCTCCGTCTTGTACAGGTGGCCGATCGGGAGGAGGTCAGCCGCCCCGTCGCCGTGTTTGGTGACGTAGCCGAGGAGGTGCTCGCTCCGATTCGTCGTCCCGAGGACGAGCCCCGTGGTCGCGTTCGCGGCGAGGTACGCCATTGACATCCGGAGCCGTGCCACGAGGTTTCCGGTCACGACTGGCTCCCCGTGGAGGTCGAACTCGTCGGGCACGAGCGCCCCGAACCGAGCGAGCAGCGGCTGGAGGTGGACCGTGTCGTGACCGATCCCGAGCGCTCCAGCGAGCGCCTCCGCGTCCCGCGCGTGTGCGTCGCTCGCCTTGTTACACGGGAGTATCAGCGCGTACACCCGTTCGGGGCCGAGGGCCTCGGTCGCGAGCGCGGCGGTGACCGTCGAGTCGAGCCCGCCGCTCATGTTGACTACGACGCGCTCGGCGTTCGCGTCCCGCACGGTAGTGCGGAGGAACGAGGCGATCCGATCGATCTCCGCATCGGCGGCGTCGCGGTCGATCACGGCAGTTGTCTCCCGGGTATCGCCCTGATGGCTACCCCCGATCGTCGATCACCGCCGTATCGATGGCCGTTATTCGGAAACACATTCTCGTAGTACCACGGCGTCTCGGTGCACTAATGTCTTTTTCTCCTCTCGTTCTCTAGTCTATAGTAGTGTATAAGGGCGTACTACCGAACGTTTATTGAAATCAGATTCGGATCAGTTCGTACGCATGTCGACCCTTCAGCTGAGTTCGAGCCAGAAACGCATCCTCACGTCCCTCGTGAACCTCTCGGACGGCGACGGTGCCGTCGTCCGCGGGCGCGACATCGCCGACGCGATCGACCGCAACCCGGGCACGGTCCGCAACCAGATGCAGTCGCTTCGGGCGCTCCAGCTGGTCGAGGGCGTTCCCGGGCCGAAGGGCGGATACAAGCCGACCGTGAACGCGTACGAGACGCTGGACATCGAGCGGATGGACGACCCCGCGGAGGTCCCCGTCGAGCGCGAGGGGACCCCGGTACCCGGCGTGAACGTCGAGGGGATCGACCTGGCGAGCGTGCACAACCCCGACCTCTGCCGCGTCGAGATCGTCGTCCGGGGGTCGCTCCACGAGTTCTCCGAGGGCGACCGGATCGTCGTCGGCCCGACGCCGACCGTGAAGCTCCGTATCGTCGGCGTCGTCGACGGCGTGAACCCGATGGAGAACACTCTCGTCGTCCGCGCGCGGAGCATGCAGGCACCCACCGAGCCGGGATCGGGCGGCGGGCGGCTCGGGAGCGCGGCCGACTGACGACCGGCCCGTTCCCGCGTCACGCACCCGTCTCGGTCGGATTCGGTTCTCGACGGTCATCCCCGCCCCAGGCGGGACTCAGCCCGTCTCCGTATCGTCTCGGGGAGGACTCAGTCGGTTCCCGTATCGTCTCGGGCGGGACTCAGTCGGTCCCCGCATCGTCTCGGGTGGACCCCTCCGTCGCGGCGATCCGGTCCCCTATCGCGCCGGTCGTCGCGACCGCCAGCCGCGCCTCGCGACGCCGCTCATCGAAGACGGCTCTCGCGCTCCCCGCCGCCTCCGGGTCGACCACGAAGCGCACGCCCTCGTACCCGACGTTCCACAGCACCAACGGCTCCGGCGGTGCGGGCCCGACGCCGCGTCCTCCGTCGATCGGTTCCGGCCCGAGGACCCGATCGAGGAACGCCGGCTCCGCCGCCCCGCATCCGACCAGCCGGGCCGCCTCGACGAGCCGCCTGACGAACGCCCGGGGGAACCCGCCCGCCGTCACCTCGACGACGACGAGGTCCTCCGCGACGCGGGTCGCCGTCGCCCGGACGTCACGTTCCGTCCCGGTTCGATCCGACGTGAGGTTCCGGAAGTCGTGTGCGCCGGAGAGCCGGTCGAGCGCCCCGGCGAGCCGGGCGTCGTCGATCGACGGTGGCTCGGAAGCGTCCTCCCCCGGCGCCTGGTCGGAGCCGGACTCCCGTGGGGCGTAGAGGTGGTAGCGGTACGTGCGGCTCGCGGCGTCGTGGGTCGCGTGGAAGCCGGCGGGGGCGTCGGCGGCGGCCCAGACGCGGACCGACCCGGGGAGCTGCCCGTTGAACGCGCGCGGCGTGAGCCAGTCGGGGGCGTCGAACGCGACGGTTTGGGCCGCCGCGGAGACGCCGGCGTCCGTTCGTCCCGCCGCGGCGTACCCCGGCGGCGTCGCGTGCGTCGGGCCGTCGCCGCGCTCGATAAGCCCGTGTTTCGCGAGCGCGCGCAGCAGCGTCCCCTCGACGGTCGTCGCGTGCGGCTGCCGCTGGAACCCCGCGAACCCCCGGCCGTCGTACGCGACCCGGTACGCGCGCCGCCGGGTCACGCCTCGCGGTCCGCCATCGGCACCGTGAGAACCGGGACGGGCGAGGTCCGGACGATCTTCTCGGTCACGCTGCCGAGGAGGACCCGCTGGAGCCCGGTTCGGGCGTGCGTCGGCATCACCACGACGTCGGCACCGGTGTCCTCGATCGCGTTCTCGATCGCGCGGAGCGGCTCGCCGCGGACGACGTTCCCGGTCACCGCGACGCCGTCGTCCGCCAGCGACGCCGTCACCGCTTCGACGCGTTTCCGTGCCGCCCCCTCGACGCGCCCCGCGATGTCGCTCACGCGGGGGCCCGCCAGGGTTCGTTCGAGCGTGTCGACCGCGGAGACGACGTGGACCGTGGCGTCGTACCGCCGCGCGAGGCTCCTCGCGTGGGGGATCGCGTCGTTCGCCTCGCCCCCCGGCGCGACGGGGAGGAGGATGTCGTCGTACATACCCGTCCGTGGTGGCGCGGCGTGCAAAACGATACCGGCCGTCGTCGACGGCGGGCCGAGAACGACAGATCGGAAACGACGGAGCGGCCGAGGATCGACCCTTATAAAGCCGCGATCCCGCTCCCACAGCACGGGACCGGACCGCACCCGCTAAGTGCCCCGATCCCCAACTCGGGGTATGCACTACCGAGAACTCGGTGCCTCCGGCGTCGAGGTGTCGGAGATCGGCTTCGGCGCGTGGGTCGTCGGCACGAACTGGTGGGGGGACCGAAGCGAGTCACAGGCGATCGGGATGGTCGAGGACGCGCTCGACCACGGCGTGACGTACATCGACACGGGCGACGTGTACGGCCACGGCGACAGCGAGGAGATCGTCGGGAAGGCGATCGACGGCCGGCGCGACGAGGTGACGCTCGCGACGAAGGTCGGCTACGACTTCTACAACAACCCGCAGGCGGGCCACGGCGAGCTCCCGAAGGAGCTGACCACCGATTACTTGGAGACCGCGTTCGAGCGGTCGCTCGACCGGCTGGACACCGACTACGTCGACCTGCTACAGCTCCACAACGCGAACGTCAGCGAGGTCGACGGGGAGGTCCGTGACCTCCTCCGCGAGTGGAAGGCCGACGGTCGCGTCCGCGCGCTCGGGTGGGCGCTCGGCCCCTCGATCGGCTGGCTCGCGGAGGGCGACGCCGCCGTCGAGTATGAGGAGTTCGACGCGGTCCAGACCGTCTTCAACCTGTTCGAGCAGGAGCCGGGCCGCCACTTCGTCGACACGATCCGCGAGACGGGATCGGACACCTCGGTCATCGCGCGGGTGCCCCACTCCTCCGGGCTGCTCAACGAGCAGGTGACGCCCGACACCGTGCTCGAGGAGGGCGACCACCGGTCACACCGTCCCCAGGAGTGGTACGAGACGGGGTGGGAGAAGGTCGAAACGATCCGCTTCCTGGAGGACGTCGACGGCGAGGTCGGGGCCCGCACGCTGAGCCAGGCGACGATCCGCTGGCTGCTCGCCCACGACGAGGTCGCGTCGGTCACGCCGACGTTCCGGAACGTCGACGACATCGCCGCGTGGAGCGCCGCCAGCGACGTCCCGCCGATCACCGACGAGGAGTACGACCGGCTGGAGGAGTTGTACGCGACGAACTTCGGGATCGACCGCGACGACGGGATGGACGTGCTCCGCACCTCCGTCGACGGCGAGGACATTGAGGCGGCCGGCCTCGACAAGCGCGCCGCGTCCTACTGATCCGCATCGGGGCGCACTGACCCGCGCCGCGATCGGACACGGTCGGCGTCGGCTTTGAGGAGGCCGACCCCGTTCCCGCCCTTTAAGACCTGAGCGGCCCCGTCCCTGCCTTTAAATAGGGATCGAGCCAACTGAGGGTCCTTTTAAGGAGAAACGAGGAGGGGCTTCGGGCCGCCGTTCGACGGGTACGGATCTCCGACGGAGCACGACCTCCCTTTCGCGTCGAAACCGCACGACCCGTCGACGTCGAGGGATCGGAGATTCACTTCCACTACGAGCTCCCGGCCGTCGTTTCGGGGCGTCTCGTCGCCACGTCGCCGTCGCTCTCGGCGGTCGGAAGTGGTGGCTCGGGCGAAACCCGTCATCACAAGGGGCTCAGAGGGGGTAACACGTCGTCACGGCCACCACAGCCGAATTACCTCACTGAGGGTTATAAACTGACCGTGATGCGAGCCCTTTTGAGTGCCACGTAGAGTTACCAATCCCTCAGCGTTCAGCAGGCGATCGGTCACCCGGCCGTTGGACGAGGCGTCTCTTCGAGTCCTTCAACCTCGTTGATTCACTCCACTCGAGCATACTCTCGGGTCCACGGTTCTTGGGGGAAGAGCTCGTTTTTTATCAAGCATCTCGCGTCCTTTATTTATCGGTTGGTTGGACTCTCCGCGGTCAGTACGCACACTGTACCGAGCAGCTGTTTGGGACGTTAATTTGTCCGAAGACGGAATTTCAGTAGAGCCGCTCCGTTCTATCGATCGGGGTTGAGTACCGCTTTCCGCGCCTGAAACTCCTCGTCCTTGACGTCCTCCCCGCGCTGAAGCGCGAGGCTTTCGCCTCGCTTCTCCGTAACCGAGAACGGCAATGACGACGAGCGGAACGGACCCGGCCGACATCCACATCCAGCTGACACCCACATGACTGTCCCGATAGCAACAAGAAGCATAAATCAAGCCAGTGATGTGTAGACTATGCGAAGTCAGAACCGCTATTCAATCGGAGCCTCCCCGGACCCGCGGACTACAGAGAGGCATGCCGAATGAAACAGAACGGCGGTTCGTCTCGCGACCGGCCGACGGATAAACAGTGTCCGTGCTGTCGCGTCTGCAGTCTTCAACGTGAAGGAGAGCGGTTCACTGGCTCGGAACCCACCGACAGCCACGGGGCCAAGAAAGGCCGCGACGGCCACGACCACCACGGGGATCACGACGTCGACCACGGAGGCCAGAAGAGTGATCGTGAGGGTGATCACGAGGATGATCACCGGCACGATGCGCACGAGGGTCACGGAGCGACACACGACCACAGCGGTCACGAGCGGATGTTTCGACGCCGGTTCTGGGTCTGTCTCGTCCTCTCCGTTCCGGTCGTCGTCTACAGTGAGTTCGTACAGGGATTGCTCGGGTACACGCCGCCGCCGCTCCCGGGGTCGGACCTGATCGCGGCGGGGCTCGCCGTCGTCGTGTTCGCGTACGGGGGCGTGCCGTTCCTCAAGATGGCGCGAACGGAGCTCGCGAACCGGGAGCCGGGGATGATGACGCTGATCTCGATGGCGATCACCGTCGCGTTCGTCTACAGCCTCGCGGCGATGGCGATTCCGGAGACGATGGGCTTTTTCTGGGAACTCGTGACGCTCATCGTCATCATGTTGCTCGGTCACTGGATCGAGATGCGAAGCGTCCGTCGGGCGTCGGGAGCGCTCGACGAACTGGCCGGGTTGATGCCCGATACTGCCGAGCGGATCAGCGACGACGGCGACGTCGAGGAGGTCCCGCTCGACGACCTCCGCGAGGACGACCTCGTCCTCGTTCGTCCCGGGGCGAACGTCCCCGCGGATGGGGTCGTCGAGGAGGGCGACTCGAACGTCGACGAGTCGATGATCACCGGCGAGTCGAAACCGGTCTCGAAGGAGCCGGGCGCCAACGTCGTCGGCGGGACGATAAACGGCGACGGTAGCCTTCGGGTCCGGATCACGGCGACCGGTGAGAAAACGGCGCTCGCCGGCATCATGCGACTCGTCGAGGAGGCACAGCAAAGCAAGTCACGGACGCAGGTGCTCGCCGACAGGGCGGCAGGGTGGTTGTTCTACGTCGCGCTCGCCGTCGCAGCGATAACCGCGGTCGCGTGGACCGTCGCCGTCGGTTTCGGCCTCACGGTGGTCGAGCGCGTCGTCACCGTCCTCGTCATCGCGTGTCCGCACGCGCTCGGACTCGCCGTCCCGCTCGTCGTCGCCATCAACACGACGACCGCCGCGAAGAACGGCATCCTCATCCGGGACCGCATCGCGATGGAGGAGGCGCGAAACCTCGACACCGTCGTGTTCGATAAGACGGGAACCCTCACGAAAGGGGAACAGGGCGTCGTCGACATCGCGACCGAGGCGATCGACGAGGGGGACGCGCTTTCGCTGATGGCTGCCGTCGAAGGCGACTCCGAGCACATGATCGCCCGGGCGATTCGAGACGAGGCGACGGCACGTGGAGTAGCCGTTCCGAATGCGACCGGGTTCGAGGCGCTGAAAGGGCGGGGCGTGCGGGCGACCGTCGATGGCGAACCGCTTCACGTCGGAGGGCCGAACCTCCTGACCCATCTCGACACCGACGTTCCCGACTCCCTCGCTACGTTCACGGACGACGCCGGGGAGCGGGGACAGACCGTCGTCTACCTCGTTCGCGACGGCCGAGTAGTGGCGGCCGTCGCCCTCGCGGACGTCATCCGCGAACAGAGCGCGGATGCGGTGGACTCCCTCCACCGGATGGGGATCGAGGTCGCGATCCTCACTGGAGACAGTAGGGACGTCGCTGAGGCGGTGGCTGACCAGCTCGGCGTCGATACCGTGTTCGCCGAAGTCCTGCCCGAGGATAAAGACGAGAAGATCGTCGAACTACAGGACGCGGGGAAGGCGGTCGCGATGGTCGGTGACGGCGTCAACGACGCGCCGGCGCTCACGCGTGCCGACGTCGGCATCGCCATCGGATCGGGGACGGACGTCGCCGTGGAGGCCGGTGACATCGTCCTCGTGGACAGCGACCCCGTCGACGTGGTCCGGCTGGTCCGACTGAGCAAGAAGAGCTACCGGAAGATGCAGGAGAACCTCGTGTGGGCGACCGGGTACAACGTGTTCGCACTGCCGCTCGCCGCGGGGATCCTCGCGCCGATCGGCATCCTCCTGTCGCCCGCTGTCGGGGCCGTGCTCATGTCCGCGAGTACCGTCATCGTCGCGATCAACGCCCAGCGACTCCGGCGGGCGGATCTCGAATAGCACTCGGTGAGTCGAGTTCGTCTACAGTTCGATGAACTGCTCATACTCGCCGTCGTCATCGAAGGCGTAGACGGTCCACTCCCCGTCCTTCTCGCCGCCCATCCCCGGTGAGCCGGCGGGCATCCCCGGAAGGGCGATTCCGGCGACGTCGGACTCCCTCTCGAACAGTTCGCCGACGACTTCGACTGGAACGTGCCCCTCGATCACGTAGTCGTCGAGTTCGACCGTGTGACAGCTGTCGAGATCGGACGGGATCCCGCGTTCGCGTTTGACGGCGTCGATGTCGGCGGGCTCCCGCACGTCGAGTTCGTCGTCGAGGTGGTCATCGAGGTACGCTGCGTACTCGTTACAGCAGTCGCAGTTCGGTGCGTTGTACTGGACGGCATGTGTGGCGGCGAGCGACTCCGGCACGGTCCACTCCTCGCGGGTCGCGTCGCCGCCGAGACAGCCGGCGAGTGCGACCGTCGTCCCCGCAGCGACGATCATCGACCGACGGGAGAGCGGTTCGGGTGACATCGTGTGTCCTTCGGGTCCATGCCTGGTTCGTCGTTCGTCCGTTCTCAGTTTTCGGGACTCAGCTCTCGGGAACGATCCGCTCGTACGCCCACACGAACGGCCGGAACGGGAGGAAGATGTAGTCGTCGTGCGGATCCCACTTCATGAACGCGAGGCTGTTCGAGACGACTGACACGCTGGAGGCGGCCATCGCGATCCCGGCCAGTGCGGGATTGAGCAGTCCGATCGCCGCGATCGGGATCAACGTGGTGTTGTAGGCGAACGCCCAGAACAGGTTCTGGCGCACCTTCGAGATCGTCGCGTCGGCGATCCGCATCGCCTTGATCACGTCGATCGGGTCGTCCCGCATCAGCGTGATATCGCCGCTCTCGATGGCGACGTCCGTCCCGGAGCCGATCGCGACGCCGACGTGCGCAGTCGTCAGCGCCGGCGCGTCGTTGACCCCGTCACCGACCATGATGGCCCGCGACCCGTCGGACTGGATGGCGTCGATCTCGTCGGCCTTGTCCTCGGGGAGCACCTCCGCGTGGACGTTCTCATCGGGGATACCGAGCTGTTCACCGATCGCTCGACCAGTGCGCTCGTTGTCGCCTGTCAGCATCATCACTTCGTAGCCGCGCCGGTGAAGTTCGGCGACTGTCTCCTTGGCACTCTCACGAACCGTATCGGCGTTCGCGACGATGCCGAGGAGCTCGCCGTCGAGCGCGACGAGCATCGCCGTCTTCCCGTCGCGCTCCAGTCGCTCCATCGTGTGTTCGACGTGAGACGGATCGATGCCGTTGTCCCGCATTAGTTTCCGGTTCCCGACCAGTGCTTCGCCCTGCGGAATCGTCGCTCGAATACCGTGGCCGGGGACGTTCTCGAACTCCGTCAGGTCGGCGAGCCGCAGATCGCGTTCCGCCGCTCCCTTGACGATCGCCTGCGCGAGCGGGTGTTCGGAGCCGGACTCGGCGCTCGCTGCGGCCGACAATAGGAGCTCCTCGTCGACCGCTGTCTTCTCGCCTTCGACGAGTCCGCCGTCTGCAAGTCCCGCTCCGTCATTCGTTTCGACCGCTTCCCCGACGGGGATCACGTCCGTTAGTCGCATCTCGCCGTGGGTGAGCGTCCCCGTCTTGTCGAAGACGACGACGTCGATCCCGCGAGCCTTCTCGAGGACGTCTGCCCCCTTGTAGAGGACGCCGTTCTTCGCGCTGATCGTCGACCCGACCATCGTCGCCATCGGCGTCGCCAGTCCCAACGCACAGGGACAGGCGATCAGGATCGCGGACGCGAGGACGACGAGAGCGAACTCGTACACCGGAACGCCGCCGGCGACGGGGCCGCCACCCACCGGTTCGAGCAGCGGGATCCACGTTCCGAGCGCCGACGAGACGCCGTGGAGTGCCTCCGGGAACGCCAGCCACAGGAGCGACCAGAGGACGGCGTTCACGATCACTGCCGGCACGAAGTAGGCGGTGAACTTGTCGACCAGCCGCTGGATGTCGGGCTGGCGCGCTTGCGCCTCCTTGACGCGCTGGACGATCTGTTGGATGGCCGTGTCCTCACCGACGTTCGTCGCCTCCACGAGGAGCACGCCGTTCTCGTTGATCGTGCTCCCGACCACCTGATCGTCCTCGCTCTTCTCGACGGGGACGGATTCGCCGGTGACCATCGACTCGTCGACCGCGCTCTGCCCGTCGACGACGACCCCGTCCGTGGGAATCTTCTCGCCGGGTCTGACCTTCATCACGTCACCGACCGCGATGTTCTCGATCGGAACGACCTGTTCCTCGCCGTCGACGATAACGGTCGCCTCCGCCGCCTGCATCTCGAGCAGTTCACGGAGTGCCGCGCTGGCACGGGCTTTCGATCGGGCCTCGAGCCAGACACCGACGTAGATGAACCAGAGGATGATCGCGACCGCCTCGTAGTAGAGTCCGCCGACGATCATGTCGAGCTGGACGGCCGTACTGTAGAGGTAACCGACGGACGTCCCGACGGCCACCAACGTGTCCATGTTCGCCTGCCGGTTGTTCACCAGCGACTTGTACGCACCCTTGAGGAAGTGCCAGCCGAGCGTCGCCATCAGGCCGGTCGCGAGTACGAACTCGTACCAGCCGATGTCGATCCCGAGGATCGCCTCCGGGAGGAACCCCGGGTAGAACATGTCGACCATCACCAGCAGGAACGGCGACGCCATGACCCCGCCGATGATCGTCCACTTCCGCTTTGTTCGGAGCTCCCGCTCGACGGCGCTTTCGCGTTCCTCGGTCAGGTCCTCGCCGTCTTCGTCGACTTTACGGTCAGGTTCGTAACCGGCGTCCTCGATAGCCGCGTAGATCGTCGACAAGCTCGCGTCGTTCGGGTTGTATTCGACGGTCGCCTCGTCCGTCGCGAAGTTGACGTCGGCGTCGAGCACACCCGGTACGTCCTCGATCGCCGTCGCGTTCGTCTCCGCGCAGGTCGCACACGTCATTCCGGCGATTCCGACGGTGGCCTTCGTTCGTTCCGGCTCGTAGCCGGCGTCCTCGATCGCTGTATATACTGTTGGCAGTGCGGTCTCGTCCGGGTCGTAGGTGAGCGTCGCTTCGTCGGTCGCGAAGTTGACATCGATCTCTTCGACCCCAGCGAGACTGGCGACGGCGTCCTCGATCGTCGAGGCACACGTCGCACAGCTCATCCCGGTTATCGTCAGTGTGCTCGTTTCGGGCATAGGGAATCCCCTCAATAGTACATAGGGGCCCCTCTTTCATGCGAATTTTCACTTAAATAGAGGGAATATGTCCCGGCTCAATTTATGATAATAAAGTGGACGTTTCCCAGGGCTGATGCACGATCTTAGCCGTCAACGCCCTTGTTGACGGTGTCATAACGCTTCTCATGCAGTGTTCGACACGAGGGGCAGC
This sequence comes from Halorubrum sp. JWXQ-INN 858, assembly GCF_009806985.1. Lineage (GTDB taxonomy): Archaea > Halobacteriota > Halobacteria > Halobacteriales > Haloferacaceae > Halorubrum. The sequence continues at coordinate 224,130 of NZ_WUAX01000009.1, forward strand.
AGAACGTGTACACCCGGTCGCCGACTCTCGCCGTCACGCCGTCGTCCCCGACGTCGTTATCGCAGACGGGACAGTCGAGAGCGAAGTCCACTGCGGAGACGTCGCGGACGCGTTCGTGTTCGTCGACGGGTCGCAGATGATACTCGCGGACCCGATCGAAGTCGATTCCGCGCGCAACCCAGTCATCGAGCGATCCCGTCGGGGCATTCGCGTACGCGATCACTCGCCCGTCGTGCGTTCTACTGACGGTCTTGATACCGTCGAGAGCGCGTACGTCGGCGTATAGATCGTCGGCATCTCCGGGTTGCGCATCGAACTCGAGGGAGACTGGTTGGCGCTCCCGTAGTCTTTGTCCGTCCACGTCGACGGTGAACCCGCGGATGATGCCTAAATCCTCGAGCCGGTCCACGCGACTCGAGACGGCAGGCGGTGACAGGTCCACGCGTTCGGCGATCTCGCTGTACGGTCGCCGACCATCTTCGACAAGGAGTTCGAGGATCTGTACGTCCGTCTCGTCAAGATTTTTCATTTCTTTCATGGGTGGTGATCCGTGGGGAGCGGGAAATCCATATCATCGGTTTTAGAATAGAAGCTGCGAGGCCCGTTACCCACAGTTTCTAAAGTCGGCTCACGTCCGAAGTCTTTGCTAACAGTTGCCTACACCGTGCGCGTGGGCGCCGTCGTGGTGGTCGCCGTGCGCGTGGTTTCTATCGTGGTGGTCGCCGTGCGCGGGGTTTCTATCGTGGTGGTCGCCGTGCGCGTGGTTGCCGTTCATGTGGCCGTCCATCCAGCCGACCAGTTCGTCATCGACGTGGTCGCTCCACGTCAACAGTTCGGTTTCCGCGTGGGCGTCCGTGTCCTGTGCACCGACGGTCGCCACCGCACCGATCAGCCCGAGTCCGAGGGCGACGACGAGCGCCAGCTTGAGTGGTGTCGTGTTCATCATGGTCACCTCGAGTGTGGATACGGGCCGGGTGAGTTTGTGGATGTGGGTGTGAACACAATTAGGAGATCAGAGTATAACGTCTATAAGTCCCTCTAAACGTTCAGCGTTCGACAGACCGTTCCTCCGTCCGGTGGGCGGGGGTTGTGGGAGTCTCCACCGGAGTGGCTACGTGTCCGAACGCGATCGAAGGTCGTCATCAGGGTACACGCGGTACGTCCGTCCCTGTGATTCCCGGTAGAGTAGCCCTCGCTTTTCGAGGTCTGAAACCGTTTGGCTGACCTTGCTCTTCGAGAAGTCGGAGCGATCACGCAACTCTATCTGGGTGATTCCGGGTGATTCGATTATTGGACGGAGGATCCGACGTTCGTCTTCGGGGAGGTACGTCAACACGTCTCGCACGGTGGCCTCTTGTCCCTCGGACGAATCGGTGGGTTCGGGTTCCGTTTCCAGCTCGTCGTTCGGGATATTGCTCTCGTCTCGGGAGGTCTCGAGGCTTTCCGACGGTCCCTCGGACTCCATGTCCCGGTGAAGTTGGTCACGGATGAGTAAGTACACCCCGCCAACGACGGTCGCGACGAGCAGTGCTCCGAGCAGATTCCACGCTGGATGGACGCCGTGCATCGTCCAGCCGTGACCCATCCCATCGATTGACGCCTGATACGTCTGCAGCGTGACGGCGACCCCGATGATAAGTACGGCTATCACGAGTCCCCCGACGGCGACGTCCAGTTTCGAGCGCGTCACAGATCGATCACTTGACGAAGCGTTCTCGTCCGTTCAGCATACGTCTCCCGGTTGCGACGAACGAGCCGAACGGTTGACATCCTCTCCGCCGTGAAGGGCGTCACCAGAACGCGACGCGTTCTGGTTGCCCGCCAGACGTAGTCTGGCGACGAAGATGCCCACGGCACCGTACCGCTGGTTTGGGATGGTTACGGTTTGTAGCTGCCCCGATGACGGCACTGGCTGTGCCAATCAGCCGTTACTCCTATCCCGGCATGGGATTCGGAGGTACTTCTTACTGCACCCGAACACGACAACAGAAAGGGTGCGTTCTGTGTGTGGTCGGGAATCCCGATATTGTCCAATTAGGTGGGCGGATAGACCGCCTCGGCTGACTGTTAGTACGACAATCATTCACTTAAGACGCCCGACGAGGAGTTCGTGTTTGGCGTGGAGAACTGTCGGAGTCATCCCCGTGCTGAAGCGCGAGGCTTTCTCCTCGATTCTCTGTAACAAGCCCTTTTTAAAACATATTTTCGCCCGAAACAGCAGATCACACAGTCCACGGCGAGATCGTTCGCCGCCGTTAGTCGGTTTTGACGGCGAAGTAGAGAACCGCAGACGCCACCGGGGGCTACCCTACGGTAGCTATTTCTCGGTTGACTGCTTGAATCGTTCATGAATGACTCGGTCCTTGATGAAGTCGATCGGGCCATCATCTACGAGTTACAGGCGAACGCCCGCCACAACACGAACGCGGCGATCAGTGACCGCGTCGGCGTCTCGGCGAGTACGGTCGGCAAGCGGATCTCGCGGCTCGAAGCTCGCGGGGTCATCAACGGATATTTCCCCGAGATCGACTACGAGGAAGCCGGCTTTCCGCTACACGTGCTGTTCATCTGTACGGCCCCGATCGCCGATCGAGCTGCCCTCATCGATGCTACGCTCGGCATCGAGGGCGTCGTCAACGTCCGCGAGTTGATGACCGGCGAGGAAAACGTCCACATCCGAGTCATCGGCACGATGAAGGACGATATCACGCAGATCGCGCAAACGCTCGACACGCTCGGCTATTCGGTGACCGACGAGATCCTGCTGCGTGAGGAGTATAACCGGCCCTCCATCCACTTCGACGTCTGAACGCCCCGAGGCGAGGTCCCTGATCCGGTATCGGTCGAAGACGGTGTTCGTCCTCGGGTTCGACGAGAACGCCGGATCCAATCGCACGCACGGATTCTTGCGATAGAAGCTGAGCGAGATGTTCCACAGATCTTATTCTGGAATAAAGACTACGTGTCGGTATCGATCTCAATGAGTGTCACAGCAACCGGGCACGCCGAGTCACCCAGTCAGGCCGTCGTTGAGGCCGTCGCTGAGCGTGAAGGCGTCGATCCGACGGACCTCACCGTCCCCTTGTACGACGCGGTCGACCCGGAGGCCCTGGATGCGGTCGTCCAGGAGGCTCTGAAATACGACGATCCGTCCTTCCGGATCGAGTTCCGGTACTACGGGTATACCATCTCCGTCTCGGCAGACGGTTCAGTGGAGGTGTCGGAGACCGCGTGAAGCGGAGGGGCACCGATGGTTCACGACGCGAACTGAGTGTCCCGACCATGGCGCCCGACCGACCGTCGTCGGAGTTTCCATGCGGTCGTTGCTGTTGACGTCCTTTCCAGCTTGGAGGGCGAGGAGGAGACCATCGACGAGGGGCGGTTGCGACGAGCGTCCGTGCTCGACCCCTCGAAACCCGTCTCGACGTGGGTCGCCGTTTGACTCGGCGGAAGTAACGCACGTATAACGATTCCGTGGGGCACCGTCGCGACGGTGATGCTTCGAACCGACATCGCTCCGCTCTGGGTCGACGCCTGGTCCCTGGAACCGCTGTTCGTTCGGGGGGCATGGTTTCTCGTCGCCGTGGGCGGCGTTTTAGTGATCGGATGGTTCGTCCTCGAGCCCATGGTTTCCCGACTGGTTCGGCGCCGAAACCGGAACAACCCCACGCTGGAGGAGGCCATCACCAGATATCTCCGTCTCCTGATCACGATGGTTGCGCTGTTCGTCGGCGTCGGTATTGCGGGGTTTACGGGGTTCCTCGGGAACTCCGCGCTCGTCATCGCCGCGGTGACCGTCGCCGTCGGCGTCGCGGGACAGAGCGTCATCGGGTCGCTGGTCAGCGGAACGGCGCTGGTCGTCGATCCCGAGTTCAACGTCGGCAACTACATCCAGTGGGACGGCGGCGAGGGTGAAGTCACGTCGATCACCCTCCGCGTTACCCGGGTCCAGACGCCCGATGGCGGGCTCGTGACGATACCGAACACCACGCTGACGGACGAGCCCATCACCCGACCCTTCGAGCAGGACGACTGTCGAGTCGTCGAGCGCGTTACGGTGTCCTACGAGGACGATATCGAGGCCGCACTGTACCTGCTCTCGGACGTGACAACCGATATCGACGGAATTCTCGAGGCCCCTCGACCGGTGACCGGCATCGAGGAGTTGGGCGACGACGGCGTCGTGCTCCGCGTCGACTACTGGGTCGACGACCCGCTTCGAAACCGGTTCGACGTCCGGTCGACGTTCGCCCGAACCGTCAAAGACCGGTTCGAGCGGGCCGACATGGATATCAGCCCGTCGTCGAAACGCGACCTCGAAGGGGAACTGGCGGTCCGGCGCGTCGGGTAACGGTCGCCGGACGTGCTGCCGATCGAAACCGCGGCTTCGGCGGTACCCTGAAGGTTTATTCGGGTCGTAGTTCTATCGTCGCGCATGGACATCGGCGTGTTAACGGTTCCCCTCGGCGAGGAGTCGATCGAGGACGCCTTCGCGTACCTCGACGGGTTGGGCGTCGACGCCGTCGAGCTCGGCGTCGGCGGGTGGCCCGGCGAGGACCACCTCGACCGTACCGCGGCCCTCGACGACCGCCACACACGGGCTCGGCTCGACGAGCTGTGCTCCGAGTACGGCCTGCGCGTCTCCGCGCTGGCGACCCACAACAACCCGCTCCACCCGGACGACGACCGCGCGGCCGTCGCCGACCGGGAGCTCCGGGAGGCGATCGAGCTGGCAGACCGCCTCGGCGTCGACACGATCACCTGCTTTTCGGGGCTGCCCGCGGGCGCGCCCGGCGACTCGACGCCGAACTGGGTGACGGCCCCGTGGCCGACCGAGCACGCGGAGGCGCTCTCGTACCAGTGGGACGACGTCGGGGTCCCCTACTGGCGCGACCTCGCCGAACACGCGGACGACCACGGCGTCGACGTCGCGATCGAGATGCACCCGAACATGCTCGTCTACGAGCCGACGGGGCTCGTCGCGCTGCGGGAGGCGACGAACGAACGGATCGGCGCGAACTTCGACCCGTCACACCTCTACTGGCAGGGGATCGACGCGACGGAGGCGGTCCGGTTCCTCGGGGAGCACGACGCGATCCACCACGTCCACGCGAAGGACACGAAGGTGTACGACGCGAACGCTCGCGTGAAGGGCGTGCTCGACACGGCCGACTATACGGAGGAGGCGGACCGCTCGTGGTTGTTCCGTTCGATCGGCTACGGCCACGACGAGGCCCACTGGAAGGACCTCGTCTCGACGCTCCGGATGGTCGGCTACGAGGGCGCGCTCTCGATCGAACACGAGGACTCGCTGACGTCCTCGCGGGAGGGGTTAGAGAAGGCGGTCGACGTGCTCCAACGGGCGGTCTTCGAGACGCGGCCGGGCGACGCGTACTGGGCGGAGTAACCGGAGGACACCACGATGACACAGCAACCACTGAAGATCGGCGTACTGGGGTATCGGTTCATGGGCAAGGCACACGCGAACGCGCTGGCGCGGCTCCCGATGTTCTTCCCGGACGCGCCCGCGGTCGAGCGCCACACGCTCGTCGGGCGCGACGAGGCGGCGCTCGCGGACGCGGCCGAGCGCTTCGGCTTCGCGCACACGGAGACGGACTGGGCGGCCGCGATCGAGGACGTCGACGTCTTCTACAACCTCGGCCCGAACCACGTCCACGCGGAGCCGTCGATCGCGGCGCTGGAGGCGGGCGTCCCCGTCCTCTGTGAGAAGCCGCTCGCGCCGACCCTCGAGGAGGCCGACGCGATGCGCGAGGCCGCCGCCGCGGCCGACGTCCCCGCGGGCTGTGCGTTCAACTATCGGTTCGTCCCCGCGATCCGGCACGCGCGGAACCTGATCACCGACGGCGAGATCGGCGAGATACGGCAGGTACGTGGACGGTACCTCCAGGACTGGCTCGCCGATCCCGACGCGCCCTGGGCGTGGCGGATGGACGCCGACCTCGCCGGCTCGGGCGCGCTCGGCGACCTTGGGGCCCACACGATCGACCTCGCGAACTTCCTCGTCGGCGACGCCGTCGGCGGCGTCGACCGCGTCTCCGGCCACCTGCGGACGTTCGTCGACGAGCGTCCCGTCCACGACGACGAGGGCGGCGTCGAGGAGTACCGGGACGTCACCGTCGACGACGCGTACACCGCACAGGTCGCGTACGACTCCGGCGCGATGGGGAGCTTCGAGGCGTCCCGGTTCGCGACGGGCCACAAGAACGACCACACGATAGAGGTACACGGCTCGGCGGGGAGCCTGAAGTTCTCGCTCGAGCGGCTCAACGAGCTGGAGATACTGCGGGAGGACTCTCGAGGCTACGAAACCGTCCTCGTCACGGACGAGTCCGACCCGTACGTCGACCACTGGTGGCCCCCGGGTCACGTGCTCGGCTGGGAGCACACGTTCGTCCACGAGAACTACGAGTTCCTCTCGGCGGTCGCCGACGGCGGCGAGTTCTCCCCCTCGTTCGACGAGGCGTACCGCGTTCAGCGAGTCCTCGACGCGGTGGAACGCGCCGACGAGCGCGGCGAGTGGGTCGCCGTCGAGTGAGCGTCGCGGACGCGTCGGACTAGCGAAGGGGTTGAGCTAATAAGGGGCGGAGTCAGCGACGGGCGGAGTCAGCAACGAGCAGGGTCGGTCGCGCCGACCAGCGCCGTCAGTCGACCGGGTCGATCCCGAGGCCGTCCCCTCGGTCCCAGTCGTCCTCGTCGTCCGGGTCGTACTCCGCGAGCGTCTCCGTTCGGGCGAACGCGACGGGGTCCCAGACGATCTCGACCTCCTCGTTGCCGGTCGCGTCCGGGATCGTGATCTGTTCGCCCGGGCGGACGAGGCCGTCGCCCGGCCACGCCCCGAACCGAACCGTTCCGTCGGGGTCGTCGCCGCGGACGTACAGCTCCTCGGCCGGCAGCGGCTCGCGACCGAGATGGGTCACCACCAGCTCGTCGCCCTCCTGTTCGACGTGGAACTCCGCGTCCGGGGGCGCGACGGCGTCGATGAAGCCGAACATCGCCGCGCCGACGACGGCCAGCAGGAGCACGACGACGCCGACGAGGAGGCCGGTGCCCGCGATCGGGGTGAACGCCCTGTCGTCGGTCGGGAGCCCGTCCATTCGTCGAACGGTCGGCGTGGACGCCACTAAGCCTTTCCTGCCCGGGTATCGGGAACGATAATCCCCTCCGATCCCGATCCTGATCTCGATCGTTCCGATCGCCCCGATCGATCCGGCCGGTTCGGACCGATCGTTCCGGCCGATTCGAACCGAACCGCAACCGCGTTATTCCTCCGGTTCGAACGGGACTGCGTGAGCACCTGGACCGAAACGCCCGGCGGTGGCCGACGACGCGGCCCGCGCGGGTTGGCCCGCGCGTGGGTCGCGGTGCTGGTTCGACCGCGCCGGTTCTTCGCGACCGGCGTCCGTCCCGGGGACCAGGCACCGGGGTTGACCTTCGCCGTCGTCGTCGCGGCCGCGTTCACCCTCGGGTGGCTCCTCGCCGATCCGGGGGCGATCCCCGCGATCACCGAGTCGGCGGCGCTGTCGGCGGTCGTCGTCCTGTTGGTCGTGATCGCGCTGGCGGCCCCGGTGGGGCTCCACCTGACCGCCGCCGTCGCGACGCTGTCGCTGCTCGTCGCGTCGATCGGGTTCGACGACGGGCTCGGGCTACGGGACCGCGGCGGAGTGAGCGAGACGGTGCAGGTCGTCGCCTACGCGAGCGCGCCGATGGCGCTGGCCGGCCCCCCGATCGCGGGGCTCAGGATCGCCTGTGCGACGTACGCGACCGTGTTGGTGTGGTACGGGATCCGAGCCGTTCACGGCACGACCGCGCTCCGAGCGACGGTCGCCGGGCTCCCCCCGGCGATCGCCGGGTACTGGATCGGGTATCGCGCCCTCGCCGCGGCGCGCTCGCTCGTCGGCGTGTGAGACGCCGATCGAACGGCGCCCATCCCGTCCGGCCGCCCCACGACGGACGGACGCGATCGCGAACGTCCCGTGGCCGGCTTTCGACAACCGTTTTAGGCATGAGACACTCCGTACACTCAAATGGGATCGTGTCTCATCTGTGGCGTCTCCGTTACGGGTCGTATCTGCGACTCACATCAGGAAGACGTCGTGTTCGACTTCCGCGGGGACTCCCCGCATCAGCTCGTACCGAACCGCTTCTATCGCGGAACCGTCGACGGCTACGCCGAGTTCGGCGTGTTCATCGACCTCTCGCCCGGCGTCACCGGGTTGTTACACCGCTCCGAGCTCGACCGGCGGCTGGAGAGCCTCGAGTGGGAGCCCGGTGACGACGTGTTCGTCCAGGTGAAAGGCGTCCGCGACAACGGGAACATCGACCTCGCCTGGTCGATCCGACAGGCCGAACGGGAGTTCCGTGGCGTGTTGGTCCAGGAGGGCGACACCGACCGCGACCCCGAGGACGACGCTGCGGACGACGAGGCCGGCGACGACGCTGCGGACGACGAGACCGGCGACGACGCCGCGGACGACGAGCCGGTCACGCAGGACGCCGCCGCTGACGACGCCGGATCGACCGCCGACGCCGAACCGAGCGACGACGACGAGGACGTGGACGAGGAAGGCGCAGACGGCGAAGACGCGGATGGGACGGACGCGGAGGACGACGCGGAGGACGACGCCGAGGCCGAGCCGGAACCCGAGGCGGAGCGCGAACACGTCGCGGTCGAGGCCCTGCCCGACGCCGTCGGCGAGGACGTGCGGATCGAGGGCGAGGTCGTCAGCGTGCGCCAGACCGGCGGCCCGACGATATTCGAGGTCCGCGACGAGACGGGAGTCGTCGACGTGGCGGCGTTCGTCGAGGCGGGCGTCCGGGCGTACCCGGACGTCGAGGTCGACGACCTGGTTCGGCTCGACGGCGAGGTCGAGAGCCGACGGGGCGAGATCCAGATCGAGACGGAGACGCTCGTCGTCCTCGAGGGCGACGCCGCGGACGACGTCCGCACCCGGTTGGAGGACGCACTCACCGCCAAGGCCCGCCCCGAGGGCCTGCAGCCGCTCGGCGGCGACGAGGCGGTGGCCGAGCTGGGCGAGGGACTGCTCGACGCGGCGGAGGCGATCCGCCGGGCGGTGCTCGGGTCCCGGCCCATCGTGGTCCGACACCCCGCGACCGCCGACGGCTACGTCGCCGGCGCGGCCATCGAACGCGCGACGCTGCCGCTGATCCGCGAGGAACACGCCAAAAGCGACGCGGAGTACCACTACTTCACGCGTCGCCCCCTCGAGGATCCGGTGTACGGGATGGACGACGCGACGAACGACGTCACCCGGATGCTGCAGGACCGCGACCGACACGACGAGAAGCTCCCGCTGTTCGTGCTCGTCGGCACGGGCTCCACCGTCGAGTCCGAGGACGGGCTGGGGCTGCTCTCCGTCTACGGCACCGACGCCGTGGTCGTCGACGCCGCCGTCGCGGACCCGGAGACGCGCGAGTCGGTCGAGACGCTGATCTCGCCGGAGCTCGCCGACGTCGACGACGACCTCTCGACCGGAGCGCTCGTCGCCTCGCTGGCCTCCGCGGTCAACGACGAGGTCCGCGCTGACCTCGTTCACCTGCCCGCCGTGAGCTACTGGGCGGACGCTCCCGGGCGCTACGTCGACCTCGCACACGACGCCGGCTACGACGTCGAGCGCGTCGCCGAACTCCGCGAGGCCATCGCGCTGGAGGCGTACTACCAGTCGTACCAGGACAAACGCGAGCTCGTCACGGACCTCCTCTTCGAGGACGGTGGCGACCTCGCCGCACACGTCTCCGAGCAGTTCCGCGAGAAGCTGGAGACCGAGATCGAGACCGCCAGCGCGAACGTCGTGGCCGAGTCGGCCGGCGGCGTCGAGTTCGCGGTGCTCGACACGGACAAGTACACCCACCGGTTCGACTTCCCGCCGACGCCGCTGCTGTTGGACGACCTCCACCGCCGGAACGCGGCCGACGAACCGTTCGCGACGGTGGGGATCGGCACCGACGAGCTGTACGTCCGCGCGACGGCCGACCTGTCGATCCGCGACGTCGCCGCGCGTGCCGCGGAGGCCGCCCCGCGGGCCGACGTCTCCACGGCCGGCGTTCGCGAGGGGAAGATCGAGTTCCTCTCGGGCGAGCGTGACGCCGTCGAGGACGCCGTCATCGCCGCCGTGGCCGAGCAGTTCTAACTCGGGGAGCATCCCGCCGTTCTCGGGAGCGACCCGCCGTCATTCTCCTCGCTTCCTTCCACCGCCGGGCCCTGGGTCATCGCCGTCGTGAGTCCTCCGCGGACACCACGTTTCCGATGAAACGCCGTTTCGACGGCCACGGCCAGCGATACCCCCGGACACCGCGTTTCCGGTGAACGGTCGGCGCGGATCGGCGTACCGATCGCGGACGCTTGGTCCGCCCGGGGTCGGGCGTCCGTCGCTCCGGGTCACAGGACGCGAACGGCCGACACAAGACACAAGGCCTCACGCGCGGAACACCGGGTATGCAACCCTCCAAGGAGCGGGAGGCGTCGGACGGCGACCCGCTCGACGACCTCGACGACCTCCTCGACGACGACCTCGCCGGCGGTGACGGCGCGGTCGATCCGGAACGGGACGCGTCGACCGAGGGCGATCGCGAAGCCGGCGGGGGCGGCGGCCGGATCGGGGTCGACGGCCGGTGGTTCTCGCTGAAGTCGTTCGCCATCGCTCTGCTTGCAGTCGTGCTCGGCGTCCTCCTCGGCGGGGCCGTGCCCCTGATCGGCGGAACGATCGGCCACGCCGCCGGGGTGTTCCTCGGCGCGTTCCTCGTCGGGCTCGTCCTCTCGGGACGGAAGTACGTCGAGGTCGGGATCGCCGGGGCGGGAGCCGGAGCCGGAAGCGCGCTGTTGAGCGTGCTCGGGATCGGTTTCCTGCCGATCGGGATCCAATACCTCCAGGAATGGGGACTCGCCCTGCTCGCCGTCGGCGGCGGGGTCGGACTCCTCGTGTCGGTCCTCGGCCACTACTTCGGGCGCGACCTCCGCGAGGGGCTCACTGGGGACGTGTCGGAGTAGGCGATCGATCGAGGACGCGGGTCGGGTCGATCGGTCGCCGAGTCAGCCGCCAATCGGTCGTCGAGTCAGTCATCGATCGGTCGCCGAGTCAGTCGTCGAATCAATCGTCGATCGGTCGCCGAGTCAGTCGTCGACGTCGAACTCGAAGACGACCGCCGAGCAGTCCTCACAGGCCAACACCGGCCGGTGCGGTTTCCGGTGGGTCGTCCCGGGGCCGCCACAACAGTTCCGGAGCGTCGTCTCCGAGACGTCGCCCGCACAGACGGGACAGGTCCGGACGAACGTGCGGAGCGGCTCGGCGGCGGGTGCACGCAGCTCCGGAGCCACGTCGAACTCGGCCAGCGTTTCGGCGGCGGCCGTTTCGGCGATCGCGACCGTCCGCGAGAGCCAGACGTCGCGGTCGCCCGCGAGCAGGATCCGGTTCCCGTGAACCTCGGCGTCGGGGTCGCCCGCGGCGACGGCCGCCGTCCGTTCGGCCAGCGCGGGGTCGGAGAGCGCGCGGAGGTCCGTCGTCCGGGACTCGAACGCCTCGCGGTAGTCGTCGGTGAGCCGGAGGTCCTCCTCGCCCGCCACGAGCACGCCCGCCGCCGAGAGGGCGGCGATCAGCGCTTCCGGATCCGTCGAGGCGGCTATCGAGTCGCTCTCGACGTGCTCGTCGGGACCGACGTCGAACGGCAGCCGATCGACGATCCGCGGCGCGAACCGGGGCGTTCCGGGGACCACGTAGCCGCGCAGGTAGACGAGCAATCCACCCCCGAGCAGGACGATCGGGGCCAGCGGCGCGGTGACGATCCCCGCGAGGACCGCGACGACGGCGACGAGGACCAGGTTGATCGCGGTGCAGGGCCAACAGCGGTTCTCGCCCGTGTAGGCGGGGCGGCGAAGCGTATCGAGGACGGTCACGTCACCGCGTGGGGGCTACGCCCGTAAGGGCGTTCCGGGCTCGATCGCGACCGACCCGGCGGCCCATCCCACGGCTCTTGAGACCCCGGAGTTCCCGACGCCGCCGAGGTCCCAGAAGCCACCGAATGCGCCGAGAGCAGCCTGCAGGTACGCCCGGATCGGTCGGCGGGTACGCCCGGATCGGTCGGCAGGTACGCCCGGATCGGCCGGCGGGTACGCCCGATCAGCCACCGAGACCATACCGCGTCGTGACGTACGCGGCGATCTCCCGACGTTCGAGCGCCACGAACCCGGCGAGGATGGCGACGAAGCCGACGAGCGCCTCGGCTTCGATCAGGTGGCCGAGCAGGACCCAGCTCCCGGCCGCGGCGACCATCGGTTCGACGTAGCCGACGAGGTGCAGCTGGGTTGGGCCGACGGCGTCGAGCAGCGCGAAGTAGATGAGGAACGCGACGACGCCCGAGAGGACGGTGAGGTACGCGAGCGACAGCACCGAGGTGGCGTTCCAGACGATCGCCCCCGGCGACTCGCCGAGGACGCCCGCGCCGCCGAACAGGAGGACCGCCCCAAGCACCATCGCCCAGCCCTGCAGGGCGGCGATCGGGAGGTCCGTCCGGAGCGGGCGGAGGAGAACGGCCCCGATCGAGAAGGCCACCGCCGCCAGGAAGGTGAGGACGACGCCGATCACGCCCGGGGAGAGGATGCCCGACCCGTCGCCGCCGGCGAGACCCGCGCCGGTCGGGTCCGCGATGACGACGACGCCGACGAGCCCGAGCGCGAACCCGGCGATCTCGAACGGGCCCAGCCGCTCGTTCGGCAGGAGGAGCGCGGCGAACGCGGCCGTCAGCACCGGGGACAAGCTCACGACGACGGCGGCGATCGCGCCGGACACGTACAGCTCGCCGACGTACAACAACCCGTGATACGCGGCGATGACGAAGACGCCGGCGACCGCGACGCCGGCCCATTCGTCGCGACCGCGAGGGATCCAACGCTCGGAGACCACGGTCGCGTAGGCCAGCACGACGATCCCGGCGATCACGTACCGAACGCCCGCGAACAACAGCGGCGGGAAGTACGCCAGCCCGGCCTCGATCGCGACGAAGGACGTCCCCCACAGGGTCGCGAGGAGCAGGAACCCGGCTGCGACTCCAGTAGGAGAGGAGAGGAGCTTTTCTGAATACATCTGTTATCAGTTCGAAACGTAAGCATATACTTAAACTAATCTTTTAAATACCGTCGATACGTGGATCAATAACCAAACATATGAATCACGTCTTACTACGGTCCAATTAGCGGGCCGAGAGTTGGATCCGAATCCGACCATGTCTGTCGTAATATATACCCGTCCGTCACACGAACCGGGAACATGGACGAACGCGACGTTCGCCTCTTGAAGGCGATCTCCGATCTCGGCACCGGCAGCCCGGAACGGCTCCACGAGGAGACGGGGATCCCCGTCTCGACGATCCACTACCGGTTGAACAACCTGCGGGACGCGGGGGTCATCGAGAACGACCTGTACGACCTCGACCACGAAGCGTTGGGGCTCGGGGTCACGATCATCGTCGAGGTGCTCGCGGACTACGAGGGACCGTACGACGAGTTCGCCGACGAGCTGCTCGCGGTCGAGGGGGTCACCGAGGCGTTTTTCACTATGGGAGAGACGGACTTCGTCGTCATCGCGCGGCTCTCCTCGTCCGACACCGTCGAGCGGCTCATCAGCGAGTTCGAGGGGATCCCCGGCGTCGAACGCACCAACTCCACGTTCACGATCGCGACCCTTCGCGACGAGTCGCGAGCCCCGGCCACGTACTCGCTCGAAACGCTGATAGAAGAGCTCACCGAGTAGCGGCCGGTATCTACCCCCTGCGAGGACGATCCCGAACGACTCACCCGATCGCCAGGACCCTTATGAGGGCGTTACCGACTGGACCCTTATAAGGGCGTTACCGACTGGACCCTTATAAGGGCGTTACCGACTGGACCCTTATAAGGGCGTTACCGACTGGACCCTTATAAGGGCGTTACCGACTGGACCGTTACAGAACCGTCACCGCCTCGGGGGATCACCGCGGCGGTCGCTCACGACCGCTTGCCGATCTCCTCGCGAAGGACGTCGGACACGACTTCCCCGTCGGCCTTGCCGCGGAGCGCGCCCATCGCCTCGCCCATCAGCCCGGAGAACGCACCCATCCCTTCGGCCTCGACCTGCTCGGCGTTCCGCTCGACGACCGCGACGACCGCCTCGCGGACCGCCGCTTCGCTCACGCCGGAGAGGCCGGCCTCCTCGACGGCCGCCGCCGCCGTGAGGTCGGGTCGTTCCGCGAGCGCCGTCAACACTTCAGGGACGCCCTCCTTCGCGAGGTCGCCGTCCTCGACGAGCTCGAACAGCCCGAGGAAGTGGTCGTCGGTGAGCGCTTCGACGGGCGCGCCGTCCCGGCGGATCTCGGTCGTCGTCGACTCCAGGGTCGTGGCGGCGAACGTGGGATCGACGCCGCGATCGACCGCGGCCTCGAACAGCGGGAAGCGCCGGCCGAACGCGACCTGCTCGGCGAGCCCCGCGTCGAGGCCGAACGACTCGACGTACCGCTCGGCCTTCTCGTCGAGCAGCTCCGGCTGGTCGACGTCCGAGGGGTCCGGCTCGACGGGCGGGACGTCGGTCTCGGGGTACATCCTGGCCGCGCCGGGCAGCGGGCGGAGGTACCGCGTCGTCCCGGCGTCGTCGTCGTTGGCCCCGCGCGTCTCCTCGGGGACGCCCTCCAGCGCCGCGGCGGCCCGGTCGGCGGCGGCTTCGATCGCCAGCGCCGCGGTCTCGGCGTCGGCGGCGACTATCGCGACGGCGTCGTCCTCGCCGGCGTCGACCGCCTCGCGGAGTCGAGCGACCTCGTCGGCCGTGACGCCGTAGGCGGGCAGCTCGTCCGTGTGGAAGATCCCGCCCGCGCCGTGGCGTTTCGCGTGGTCGGAGAGCTCGGTTCCGAGCCGCCGATCGGGCTGTATCTCCCGTCCCACGAGCCCGTCGAAGCCGTAGAGGGGGACGGCGATCACCGCCCCGTCACCGCCGTCGAGCGCGCCGCGGATCACGCCCGACTCCGTGTCCGCGAACAGCTCGGTGACGTCGCGCGTGTCGCCCACGCTCGCGTCCCGCTCGCGGAGTTCCTCGCGGATCGCGAGGAGTTCGGCCTGTCGTCCGACCTCCCCGTCGACGATCGCCTCGATCCCGTCGAGGTCCTGAACGCCCTTCACCTCGACGCGCGCGCCCTCGGCGATGGAGACGTTGACGTCCTGGCGGATCGTGCCGAGCCCGCGTTTGACCGCGCCCGTCGAGCGGAGCAGGAGCCCGATGCGCTCGGCCGCCTCCCGCGCCTGCTCGGGTGACCGGATGTCCGGACCCGTCCCGATCTCGACGAGCGGGACGCCGAGCCGGTCCAGCGAGAAGACGACGCCGTCGTCCGTCTCCTCGACCCGCTTTGCGGACTCCTCTTCGAGCATCAGGTCGACGACGGAGACGGGGCCCTCGCTCGTCTCGATCTCTCCGCCCTGTCCCAAGAGGATCGAGCGCTGGAAGCCCGACGTGTTCGAGCCGTCGATGACGAGCTTCCGCATCACGTGCGCCTGGTCGACGACCGACGCGTCGAGCAGGTCGGCGATCTGCAGCGCGACCGACAGCGCCTCGTCGTCGACGTGTCGGGGGGGTTCGTCGTCCTCCTCGACGAGACAGGTCGTGTCGTACGCGAGATAGGTGAACTCGCGGTCGACCCGGCTCTCCTCGACGGCCGCGTCGTCGAGCTCGCCCAGCTCGCTTTTCGTCGGGTGGAGGCGGCGGGTGATCTCCCGGTCGGCCGCCGCGGGGTCGCGCTCGACGGTCGGGGAGTCACAGAACAGCTTCGTCGCCGTGTCGAGCTGTTGGTGGATCTCCAGCCCGGCGACGAGGCCCAACTCCTCGTGGTCGTACTCGCTCATTACGCCTCACTCCGGCGTGCCGGAACTAAAAGGGTGGCAGTTCGCGGCGGTAACAGCGGATGTGCGGAGGCGGAAATAACGCCGACTCAGTAGACGTGAGGATAACGCCGAGTCGGCGGTGCCGTCGCTCGTCGAGTAGCGTTCGGAAGGATTGTGCGTGGGTGCTGTCGTAGAGACAACACCGTGCATCGGTCGGGGGTGTGCCCCGTCTGCCTCGCGGGTCGGAACCCGCGGGCACACAGATGAGGTCTGTGTACGATGCGTGGGACCGGATTTGAACCGGCGGACCTCTACAGGACAGCGCCCTCAACGCTGCGCCGTTGGCCTGGCTTGGCTACCCACGCTCGTGGCGTTTTGTCGCACTTCCACGTACCCCGTCGCCAATTAAAAGCCCTTCCATTCGCCCCCGCCGTGTCGGGGGGTCCCACCGACCCCGCGCGGAACGATGTCGAACTCCCTCGCCGGAACCACCAGCCGTTTGCCTCCGGAGTCCGTCGATCGGGTATGAAGGAGTGGACCCGCGACAACGTCCCGCTGCTGACCGCCGTCCTCTCGGTCGTCTCGCTCGCGGCCGTCTTCGGGGCGGTCGGCGGCGCGATCCCGAGCGGAGCCCTCCCCCGCGCGAGCGACGCGACGCTCGCCGCGATCCCCCACCTCAACGCCGCCATCTCCGCGACCGCGATCGTCACCATCGCGCTCGGCTGGCGCGCGATCGGGCGCGGCGACGTCCGTCGCCACCGCGCGTTCATGCTCGCGTCGTTCGGGCTGTTCGTCGCCTTCCTGGTCGGCTACCTCTACCGACTGGTCCTCGTCGGAACCGCCGACTTCCCCGGCCCCGAGGCCGTATACACGTTCGTCTACCTCCCGTTCCTCGCGGTCCATATCCTCCTCGCGATCGTCTGTCTCCCGTTCGTCTTCTACGCGCTGCTGCTCGCGTCGACCCGCCCGGCCGAGGCGTTGTCCCGCACTCGACACGCCCAAGCGGGTACCGTCGCCGCGGCCCTCTGGGTAGTCTCCTTCGCGATGGGGATCGGCGTGTACCTGCTGCTCCATCACGTGTACTGATCGGGCGAAACGGAGACGAAGAGGGCGAAACGGGGCGAAACGGGGTGAAACGGAGGTAAGGCGGGAGGCAGCGTGGCCTACTCGTCGTGCTGGGCCTTCCGATGTGCCGCGTAGAACAGCGGCACGAGCAGGGCCCCGGCGAAGCCGAACGCCAGCGCGAGCGCGGCGATGTCGTCGGCGGTGAGGTCGCGGCCGCCCGCGCCGCCGTCGCCGTCGTCTCCATCGCCGACGTCGACGAGGTCGTCGTCCACGTCGCCGACGGCCACCACGCCCTTCATGTCGACCGCCTCGTGCGGGGTGCAGACGTAGGTGTAGACGTCGCCCTCGGAAGCGTCGTCGAAGGTGTGTTCGAAGGTGTGTCCCGCCTCGTCGACGAGCTCCGACTCGAAGGCATCGTCCACTGCGGCGACGTTGTGGCCTCCGCCCTCGCCGGTCCACTCCCAGACCACGGTCGTCCCTTCGTCGATCAGGATCGCGGCCGGGTCGAACAGGAGCCCGTTCTCGCCCGCGCCGACCGAGACGTGGACCTCGTCCTCGCCGCGGTAGTCGTGGGTGCCGTCGTAGTTGTCGACGTCGTCCAGCCATCCGTCGTAGGCGGCGGCAACGGTCCCCGTCCCCGCCGCGATCGCGGCCGTCGCGGCCGTTCCGGCGACTCCTGCTCGGAAGAACCCGCGGCGGCTCATCGATCCGTCGTCCGCGTTCGGTGTCATGTGTGACTATCTGGCCGTGACGGTATTTAAACCGACGATACCGACCGACCAGCGGGAACGCGACCGAACGTGTTCGTCCCCGACGGGGCCGCGAGTCAGTCGTCGGCCGGGACGTCGTCGATCGACGGGCGATCGACCGCGCGGTCCGTCGCTTCCTCCTCGACGTCGAAGGGGTACTCGCCGGTTACACAGCCGAGACAGAGGTCCGTGCGGCTCGCATCGAGCGTCTCGGCGATGGCGTCGATCGAGAGGTACGCCAGCGAGTCGGCGGCGACCGCCTCGCGGATCTCCGCGACCGACCGGTCCGCGGCGATCAGCTCGTCGCGGGTCGCCATGTCGATGCCGAAGTAACACGGGGCGACGATGGGCGGCGCGCCGATCCGGAGGTGGACCTCCTCCGCGCCGGCCTCCCGTACGAGGTCGACGAGCTGCGTCGACGTGGTGCCCCGGACGATGGAGTCGTCGATGATCGTGACGGACTTCCCCTCGACGGTCGACCGGATCGGGTTGAGCTTCAGCCGGACCGCGCGCTCGCGTTCGTCCTGCGTCGGCATGATGAACGTCCGGCCGACGTATCGGTTCTTCATCAGCCCCTCGGCGAACTCGACGCCGTCGTCGTCGTCCGCGCGGGGTTCACCCGCCGCGGTCGTCTCGTTCGCGGCGTCGGCGTAGCCCGCGGCGAACGCCCGTCCGGAGTCGGGGACGGGCATCACGACGTCGGCCTCGACGCCGGACTCCTCCCAGAGCTTGGCGCCGAGGTCGCGGCGCACCTCGTACACGAGGTGGTCGTCGATGACGGAGTCCGGCCGCGCGAAGTAGACGTGCTCGAAAAAGCAGTGGGCGGTCGACCCCGAATCGACGAGCTGATAGGTGTCGTACCCCGACCCGTCGGGCTCCAACACGACGAGTTCGCCCGGGCGGACGTCGCGGATCAGCTCCCCGTCGAGCGTGTCGATGGCGGCCGACTCGCTCGCGATCACGTAGCCGTCCTCGAGTTCCCCGAGACAGAGCGGGCGGTTCCCCAGCGGGTCCCGGACGCCCAGTACGGTGTCGTCGTGCGCGATCGTCAACGAGTAGGAGCCGTGGATACGGTTCATCGTGTGTTTGACCGCGCGGACGAGGTCCTCCTCCAGGAGGTTCCGAGCGAGGTCGTGGGCGATCACTTCGGTGTCGCCGTCCGAGGTGAACGCGTGACCGACCGCCTCCAGATCCGTGCGCACCTCGTCGGCGTTGACGAGGTTTCCGTTGTGTGACAGCCCGAGCGATCCCGACTTGAACGAGACGGAGAACGGCTGTGCACAGCTCTTGTCCAGGCTGCCGGCCGTGGGGTACCGGACGTGACCGATCCCCGTGTGACCCGACAGCGACGCGAGGTCGTCCTCGTCGAACGCGTCGCCCACGAGCCCGCGCTCGACGTGGCTGTGCTGTTGGAAACCGTCGTGCGTGACGATCCCCGCGGACTCCTGACCGCGGTGTTGGAGCGCGTACAGCGCGTAGTACAGCGGCCTCGCGGCCGCCCGGTCAGCGAGCGAGACGCCCACGACGCCACACTTCTCGCGCGGCGCGTCGGCGACGGCGTGATCCCCACCGGGTTCCATGCCCGGGAGTGTGCATGGATCGGATAAAAACCCTCGTGTTCGTGGTTCGATAGGGGTAATTAAACGACCGTCATATCCACGCTCGTGCATACTCACCTCACGGAAACGACGGCCGACGCCCGGCCCGTGACCCCGTCCGAACGGTCACTCGATCGGCCGTGTCGCCGTCGGAGGTCCGACCCTCACCCGCAAGCGCGCCGCCGTCAGCGGTCGCCGACGAGTCCGTCCAACGCGTCGAAGTACGCCTCGCGGGGGACCTGATACGCGCCGCGGTAGTCGACCCCGCCGGACGCGAACCGCTTCGCGACCGCGACCGCGGCGTCGACCGCGTCCGCCCGGTCGTCGTACGTCTCCGCGACGGCTTCCACCTCCGGCTCCAAGAAGAGGACGACGTGCCACTCGTCGGTGGCGTACTGTCCCGCCCCCGGTCGACGACGACGGGAGCCGTTCGTCAGGTAGATCGTCGGCAGGCACTCGGCCGGGAGTTCGTCGCCGTCGAACACGTCCGGGCGGAAGACGAGGATCGTCCGTCCCCCGGGCTCCTCGTTCCACACCCGCCACCCGTCCGGCAACGCCTCGAAGCTCATACCCCTCGTCCGTTCCCGGGGGTTGAAAGGGTCGCGCTCCGCGCTACCGCTGTCGCCCCGACGCGACCCGCGCGACCAACAGCAGCGCGATCACGGCGACGACCGCGCCGAAGCCGGGCGCGTCGTCGTTCGAGGTCCCGCCGTCGTCGTCGCTCGGTGTGTCCGTGGCGGCCGTGTCGGTCGCCTCCGTGGGCGTCTCGGGTTCGGCGGGCGTCTCCGTCTCCGCCGGTTCGTTGACGAGCGTGGCGAACTCCGCGCGGTCGTCGTCGGTCGCCGTCGAGAAGTTCAACTCGTCGGTCATCCACGAGTTGGTCCGGTACGACAGCTCGACGGTGGTCGACTCGTTGGCCCCGAGTTCGATCCCCTCGACGTCGATTCGCTCCTCGTCGAGGTACAGCGTGACGTTGCCGGTGTCGCGAACGTCGCCGGTGTTGGTGATCCTCACGGTGGCGTCGAGCCGGTCGCCGGCGGTCACCGAGTCGCTCGTCGTGACCTCGTCGATGACGAACTCGCTTTCGAGGGCCGCGACGTCGACCGACACGTCGGCTCGGTCTTCCGGAAGCCGCGCTGAGACGTTCCACTCGCCGGCCCCGTCGACGCTCGTGTTGTGGGCGTACGAGACGGTCGTCTCTTCGTACGGCGCGAGCCCAACGACGGTCTCGTTGAGCGTGTGGTCGTCGACGGTGAACCAGAGGAGGTTCTCGCCACGGGCCGTGCCGTCGTTCCGCACGGTCGCGTTCATGCGGAGCGTCTCGCCGGCCTTGATCGGCCCGTCGACGGTGAAGTTCGTGACGACGAAGTCGGGCTCGGCCGTCGAGGTCCAGCCACCCCCGCCGGAGCTACTCGAACTGCTCGACGGCTCCTCGATGGTGATCACGGTCGACGTCGTGTCGTCCGGCGTACCCGCGGTCAACGTCCAGTCCTTCGCGTCGCCGCTCTTGCTCACGTACGCGAGCGTCACGGTCTCCGTCTCGCCGGCCCCCAACTCGACGGTCGTGTCGTCCTTGCGGAACTCGTCGAGGTCGAACCAGACCTCCGTTTCGCCGGCTCGGTCGCCGACGTTCCGTACCTGGACCGTGACCTCGACCGTCTCGCCGGCCATGACCGGCTCGTTCGACGAGACGTCCGAGACCGTGAACGTCGCGGGCGCGTCCGACTCGCCGCTATCGGCGTCGTCGGCGTCGCCATCATCGGTCCCGTCGCTGTCGTCCGCCTCGTCGTCCGTATCACCGTCATCGGCTCCGTCGCCGTCGGTGGGCTCGCTATCGTCCGTCTCGTCCCCGTCGGACGCCTCCGAGTCGTCGTCGGCTCCGTCGTCGTCAGCCTCGTCGACTCCGTCTTCCTCCCCGTTCGTGTCGACGTCGGCGATGTCGGCTCCCGCATCGTCAACGACCGCGGCCGCCCCCGCGGCCGTCCCGACGAGCGCGATCGTCCCGATCGCGGTGAGCACCAGTATCAACGCCACTCCCCCGAACCGTAATCGTGTCATATCCGTGGGGGGGAGACCTTACCGGAAAAGTATACACTCGTTATACGATCTATCGGGTCGCTACCGTTGCCGGGGGCGCGGGTAGGAGGCGTTTACACGGCGGTCCGGTCGCGATCGACGAGCGCCAGGACGAAGAACCCGACGCTGAGGAGGGCGAACGCGACGAGCGCGAGCCGCGGGATCGTGAACACGGACAGCCCCCGCCAGAGGACGGCGGTACACGCGCCGTCGACGCCACACGTCGCCGCCGGCGTCAACTGGACGTACGTGTGGTAGCCGGCGACTGCGACGCCGCCGAGCGACAGGGGAAGCCCCGTCTTCCAGACGCCCGCGCGCCCCTCGATGGCCGCGGCCCCCGCCACGACGACGAGCGGGTACATCAGGATCCGCTGATACCAACAGAGGTCACACGGTACCAACCCCAACCCCTCGCTGAAATAGAGGCTGCCGGCCGTCGCGACGCCTGCGACGAACGTCAGCACCCCGAGGAGCGCGCGGACGCGGTCGAACGGACCCATGTCCGACGGCACGGCGGGCACGAACAAAAGCCGTTCGTCGGGGTTACGGGCGGCGCGTCGACGAGGGATACGGCCGAAGCTCGGGAAGCGGCGTCGAGAGAAGTGCTCGGTCAGGGATTTGAACCCTGGTCGTCGGCTGTCTTCCAAACCGGCGCGACGAACGCCTGGTCTGCCGAAAGGCCAACATGATTGGCCGGACTACACCAACCGAGCGCATTCGACCGTTGCCCCGCATCCGATTTAACTCTTCTCAACTCTCGCCGCCATGCGTGTGGATCGCAAACCGCCGTCGACCCGCCGATCGGACGAGGGTGAGGGGGCGAGCGATGGGTTTTACCCCGCCCGAACCGACGTACGGAACCGATGGTCGAGGAGCTCACTCCCGCCGAGGTACACGAACGGGTCCAGAACGGGACGGTCCGCGTCGTCGACACCCGCCCCGAGCCGGCGTTCGAGCGCGGACACGTTCCGGGCGCGATCAACGTCCCGCTGACGGAGCTGCCCGCGCGCGTCGGCGAGATCGAGTGGGACGACACCGACGTCGTCTGTGCCTGCCCGCTGGGGAAGTCGTCGATCCAGGCCGCCAAGCTCATCGGCAGCTACGAGGGCGTCGACGACGGCGTCACCGTCGCGAGCATGGCCGGGGGGTACCGCGAATGGACGTTCGACCTCGAAGACGGGGCGTGACTGCCCTCGAAGACGGGGCCTAACCGCGGATCCTACGGCGCGTGCCCGCGCGCGATCGAGGAACGCCTGAACACGCGCGAAGACGACCGGGGACGACCGGGGACGACCGGGGACGACCGACGGTACCGCTCCCGGTCCAAGGACGTATCCCCTCGGCAGACGAAGCGGGAAGCGATGCCGATCACACCGACTCGGGCCGCGCTCGTCGCGGCCCTGTTCGTTGTCGCCGCGGTCGCGTGGCGCGTCGCCGACCGCGACGCGTGCCGCGATCGGCTCCGCGCCCGGTTCATCGCCGGCGTCCCGTGGGGGACGCTCGTCACGGTCGCGGTCGTCGTCGCCTTCTACCTGTTCGTCCAAAGCGGGCTCTCACACCCGGAGTCCCCGGTCGTCTACGCGTTCGTCTCCTGGTCGTATCTGTACCCGACCGGGATCCTCACGGCGGGGATCGCCCACGGGAGCGCGGGCCACATCGTCTCGAACATGGCCGGCACCCTCGTGTTGGCCCCGATCGCGGAGTACGTCTGGAGCCATTACCCGCGGGGGGCACGCCGGGGGAAACGCCGGGGGTCGAACGCCGGGTCGGCGCGTCGCGTCGTCACGGACGGCGGGTCGTCCGGCCTCCGGTCCCGCCCGTGGGTCCGGGCGGTCGTCGTCTTCCCGGGGGTCCTGCTCGCGGTCGCGTTCCTCACCGCCGCCTTCTCGTTCGGCCCCGGACTCGGCTTCTCCGGCGCGCTCTACGCGGTCGTCGGCTTCGCCGTGGTCGCCCGCCCGCTCGCGACGGTCGTCGGCGTCGTCGCCACGTCCGCGGCGGGCACGCTGTTCACGGCGCTGACTGACCCCCTCGTCAGGGAGACGCTCGAAGCCGGTCCCCCGGCCCCGCCGGGATGGGCCGGGATCGGGTTCCAAGCGCACCTCCTCGGATTCCTGATCGGCGTGCTGCTCGCGGTCGCGCTGTTGTCCGCGCGCGGCGACCGCCCCGACGCCGCCCGCGTGTTGTCGGCGACGCTCGTCGTGGGCACGGTCCAGTCGCTCTGGCTCCTGGCCGGGGGCGGCGGCGACGAGTTCGTCCTCTACCGCGGACTGGGGGTGACCCTCCTCCTCTGGCTCGTCCTCGTCGTCACCGTCGCCGCCGCGGGGAGCCGACGGCCCCTGATCGATTCGGTGCCGCTCGTCGGGACGTCGACCGGACCCAGTCGGCTCGCCTCGGCGTGGCTCCTGCTCGTCGCGGTGGCGGCCGCCGTCGCCGCCGTCGCGGTCGTCGCCGTCGAGGGGCCGCTCGCCGTGGGGCTCGGCGCGATCGGCCTGTTCGCGACGCTGCTCGCGCTCCCGGCCGTTCCGGCCCTGCTCCCCGATCGGATCCACGCCGGCCCCCTGTCGCGCCGGGGCGGCGCGACGCTCGTCCTCGTCGCCCTGACCCTGCTCGTGTCGGTTCCGGCGGTCCTCCCCGGGCTCGTCGTCGTCGACGACCCCGAGATCACGGGGTCGACGGGCGTGGACGTGCGTGACTACACGGTCGCGTACGTCGCCGACGAGCCGACCCCGCAGTCGGCCGTCGTCGACCTCGGCGAGGGGTTCTTCGGCGGGACGACCGACGGCGTGGTCGTGACGAGCGACCGGCGGGAGATCTGGACGCTCGCGGAACGCCCCGCCGTCCTCGCCCACGAGGGGTCGGCCACGGTCGTGGTCGGCGGCGTCGGCTGGCGCGAGGAGGTAGCCGTCGACCGCGTCGCGTGGGACGTGGTCGGCAACGGGACCGCCTACGCCGTCGACCTGACCCACGACGGGGAGACGGTCCGTTCGTACGTCGGCGACCCGATGCGAGCCGAGGCCCGGATCGACGGCCACGAGATCGGCGTCGTGCCGACCGAGGACGGGTTCGCCGTGCGCGCCGACCGCGGGGACGACGCCCCGGCGCTCGTCGCGGTCCCGGACGCGGGCGAGGAGGCGACCCTGGGCGAGCTGGTCGTCCGCACCGAGACGGTTTCCGACGACGGGAGCGAGGACGCCGACGGCGACGGGAGCGAGGACGCCGACGGCGACGGGAGCGGGAACGCCGACGGCGACGGGAGCGGGAACGCCGACGGCGACGGAGCCTCCGAAGCCGACAGCGGGGAAGGGGACGGGCTTCGGATCGTCGTCGAAAGCGGCGACACGAGGGTGCAGGTCGCCGAACGGTCCTGATGACGCGTCGTTGATACAACCGAAATGAGGCGTAACGAGAGTTAATAAGGCGTATAATCGCTTATAAAGGCTAACAAGGTGTGATAGGTGCGCGAGGCTCTGTTGAAACCCTATTCTTCAGAGAGATTCTCGTCTGAAACAGCAGGTCGCTGAAAGGTGCGAACTGACACAGAGAGTTCTACCAACTCAGTAGGTCCTTTCGCTAGCCGTGCAAGACACACAACGCGAATCGATCACTTCCGGAACCTTGGCAGTCCCGGATGTCTACTGGTATGGATCGATCATTTGACACCTAGATACCCAGCAGCATCCCCTGCGATTTTGGTGACCGTTTCCTCGTCAAGACGACCTTCCTGCTGCTGAATGTCGCTATGACGGATCGACACAATCGTCCACGGATTCACGTAGCTTTCACGCGGGAGTCCACCAGAAACGAAATCGGCGTTCCCAAGCGGGATCGCGACAGATCTCCGCGTCGTCGTGACCGCTGCATACAGCGCTTCTTCTTCAGAAAACGGGTGGGAATCGTCGCTCAGACACACGTACGGCCGGTAGTTGTGCTCGGCAAGTAGGTCAGGTCCCTTCACCACCATCCCACGGGTGTAGATGACACTCATTCCTCGCCGTAGTAATCGTCCGTCGTCGAAGCGGAGCTCGCCGCGTACTGTGCGGCATAAGAGGCGAGACGATCGTCCTCTGCGATGGCCCAATATCGTCCACGATGACGCACGAGGTCTCGCTCCTCAAGTCGCGAGAGGACCGCGCCGACACTACCCCGCTTGATTCCAGTCGCCTCGTGGATTTCCGTCTGCGTGAATGCCTCATCGCTGTGCTCTGCGAGGAACTGAAGGATACGGTGAGGTTGTGTTCCCTCCTGTATATCGAGGGCGTCATCCGGGCCATCCTCGAACCGATCGATCCTGATTGGCATGTATAATAGAAAGTAATAGAACGTAATAACAGTTGGGGACAAAATCTGGGTCACAGCTCTCTGTGAACGCCACGCCCGTGCTGCATCCATCCTCTGTATCTTGCAGGCCGCTACTGACATATTATCGTGAGGTCGGCGTCCGGCATCGATACGTATGTCTCCTGTACTGACCACAGCAAGTCAGAAGACATCACTCATAAAGAACTTCAACGGAGCCGGACGCAAAGGAACGGCTCGGGGGTTACTGGCGAGCCGTCTCGAACGCGGCCTGGAGGTCGGCCTTCAGGTCGTCGACGTGCTCGACGCCGACGGAGACGCGGATCAACCCGTCCGTGAGCCCGGCCGCGAGCCGCTCCTCGCGCGGGATGGCCGCGTGGGTCATCGCCGCCGGCTGCTCGATGAGGCTCTCGACGCCGCCGAGCGACTCCGCGAGCGTGAACACGTCCGTCTCCGAGACGACCGTCGACGCCTCCGCCAGGGTGCCGTCGAATTCGAACGACAACATTCCGCCGAAATCGTCCATCTGCTCGGCCGCCAACTCGTGTTCCGGATGCGATTCGAGCCCGGGGTAGTAGACGCGTGCGACGTCCTCGTGGGCGTCGAGCCAGGCGGCCAGCTCGGCGGCGTTCTCACAGTGACGGTCCATCCGGACGGGGAGCGTCTTCGTGCCGCGGAGGACGAGGAAGCAGTCGAACGGGCCGGGCGTCGCGCCGACGGCGTTCTGGTAGAAGCCGATCCGCTCGTCGAGGTCGGCGTCGTCGACGATCAGCGCGCCGCCGATCGTGTCGGAGTGCCCGCCGAGGTACTTCGTCAGCGATTGGGCGACGATGTCCGCGCCGTGTTCGAGCGGGCGCTGCAGGTACGGCGTTGCGAACGTGTTGTCGACGGCACACAGCGCGTCGCCCTCGTGGGCGATCTCCGCGAGCGCGGCGATGTCGTTGACGTTCATCAGCGGGTTCGTCGGCGTCTCGACCCAGACGAGCGCCGTCTCCTCGCGCATCGCGTCGCGGACCGCGTCGAGGTCCGTCGTGTCGACGAACGTCGTGTCGAGGTCGTACTGCTCGTACACCTGCGTTAAGATCCGGTGCGTGCCGCCGTACACGTCGTTGCCGGCGACGACGTGGTCGCCCGCGTCGAGCAGGTTGAGGACGGTGTTTATCGCGCCCATCCCCGAGGAGAAACAGCGCGCGTGGCTGCCCGACTCCAGCGAGGCGAGGTTCGCCTCCAGGTCGCTCCGGGTCGGGTCCCCCGTCCGCGAGTACTCGTAGCCGGTGTGCTCGCCCGGCGCGGACTGTTTATACGTCGAGTTCGCGTGGATCGGGGTCATCAGCGCGCCGGTCTCCGGGTCGGGCTCCTGACCCGCGTGGATCGCTCGCGTCTCGATCCGCGCGTCTTCAATGTGCGCGTCCTCGGTGCCGTCGGCGGCAGTCGCGTCGTCGTCGGTCGCGTGGTCGCTCATACCGACCCCGTCGTCGCCCGGGAGCCTGACTCTTGTCCTTCCGGTCGGTGTCGGCGGCGGCAGGCGATCGAGGTCGTCGGGCGATCGGGGTCGCCGGCAGGCGATCGGAGTCGTCGAGCGATCGGAGATGGCACAAACGGACCTTTGTCCCTCTGGAAAACCCTTATGGGTGGCACCCGTCGTTCGGGTATGTCAGAACGAACCGCCTTGAACCGCCGCGCCCTCCTCGCCGCGACCGGCATGGCCGCGGCCGCCGCGCTCGCCGGATGCAGCGACGGCGCGCCGGGTGACGGGGACGGCGCGGCGGAGCCGACCGACACCCCCACCGACGATCCGACGGAGACGCCGCCGACGGAGCCGAACGGATCGCTCCCGGAGGGGTCGCCCTCGTCGCCGACGGAACGGCTGCGCGAACTCGTCGCGGGGAACGCGGGGTTCGCGCTCGATCTTCACGACCGACTCGTCGCAGACGAGGACGCGGACAACGTCTTCGTCTCGCCGTACAGCGTCTCGATGGCGCTCGCGATGACGTACGCGGGCGCGGCCGGTTCCGCCGAGGCGGCGATGCGCGAGACCCTCGGGTTCTCGCTCGGCGAGGAGACGCATCCCGCGTTCGCCGAGCTACAGGGGGAGCTCGACGATCGGGCGACGACCGACGCGGGGCCCGGCGGCGGGTCCGGTGACGACGAGGACGACGAGATCGACGCGTTCCGGCTCGACGTGGCGAACGCGCTGTGGGGCGACGCCGGCTATCCCTTCGCCGCCGACTACCTCGATCTCGTCGACGAGCACTACGGCGGCGGGTTCAACGAGGCCGACTTCGCGACCGACCACGAGGCCGAACGCGAGCGGATCAACGAGTGGGTCGCCGACGCGACGGACCAGCGGATCGAGGAGCTGATTCCGGAGAACGGACTGTCGTCGTCGACGGTGCTCGTGTTGACGAACGCGATCTACTTCATGGCCGGCTGGGAGCAGGAGTTCGACCCGGACGACACGGCGGACGCGACGTTCACCGCGCTCGACGGGACCGGGTCGACCGTCCCCATGATGTCACAGAACCTCCGGACGGACTACGCGGATCTCCCCGGTGCGCAGGCGATCGAACTCCCGTACGTGGGCGGTGAGGTGTCGATGGTCCTCGTCGTTCCGGACGAGGGGGAGTTCGAGTCGGTAGAGGCGCAGCTGTCGGGACCGACGCTGTTCGGGGTGTTCGAGGCGCTCGGCGACGCCAGCGGCGACCTCCGGATGCCGCGGTTCGAGTACGAGTTCGACGCCGAGCTGAGCGAGGCGCTCGAGGACCTGGGGATGGCGGCGGCGTTCGGCCCCGGAGCCGACTTCTCGAACATGGTCGAGACCGGCGGCGGCCCCGGCATCGACGACGTGTTCCACGAGGCGTTCGTCAGCGTCGACGAGGAGGGCACGGAGGCCGCGGCCGCGACGGCCGTCGACATGATCGAGAGCGCGCCCGCCGAGTCGTTCGACCTGACGCTCGACCGGCCGTTCCTCTTCTGTATCCGGGACCGCCCGACCGATGCGGTCCTCTTTTTCGGTCGCGTGGTCGACGCCGGGAGCGCACAGGGGTGAGGCGAACGACGGGACGGAACGACGGGTGAGAAGGACGCGGGCTGACGGAGTCGCGATCGGCGGTCAGACGTCGACCATCGACGACCCGCCCGGCGGGAGGAACTCCTGGAGCCGATCGGCGCTCACCACTTTCCGGACGAACGACTGGTCGGCGAACCGCTCTTTCAGCTCGCGATACACCATCATCGCGGCGTCGTTCTGCGCGTACATCCCCGGCTCGAGGGTGACGTACGTCTCCGCGCGCTCGGCGATCGCCGACGGCGGCCCCCCGATGGCCCGGGTGACCGGCTCACACTGGACGCCCACGGCGACCCGACAGGGAACGTCCTCGAAGTACGTCCGGTCGCCCCGGACCACGAAGCTCCCCTTCTCGATGTACTCGCCGCTCTCGGGGGTCTTCGACACCTGATCGGGTTCGACCATGTACGCGTCGCCGGACCCGCGGCCCGCCTTCCAGTCCGAGGAGTAGGAGACGGCGAACGCCGCCGCCTCCCGGAGCGTCTCCTCGCGCCAGTCGACGGGATCGGCCGACTCGGAGGGGCCGGCGGCCTTCAACAGGGTGACCGGTCCGCCGTGTGCCTGCGTGTGGAAGAAGCGGTCGTGTTTCCCCATGTACTTCTTCACCAGCTCCTCGTTCTGGTCGGCGTTGCGCCCGCCGATGACGAGGTAGCCGTCCGAGGTGTGGAACCAGCGGAACCGCTCGTACCAGTCGTCGGACTTCCGGATCGGGATCGACGCACGGGAGAGCCAGTCGATCTCCGGGGGCTCCTCGGCGTCGTCCGCGTCCTTTTCGGCGGCGTTCGGGTCGCCGTCGGCGGCCTCCCACTCGTCTCGCCGCTCCGTGACGGCCTCCAACTCGCGCCGGGTCGCCGCGATCGCCTCCTCCGCGCCCTCCTTTTTGCCCTCGACCCGTTTCGCTTCCTGATAGAGCCGGTCCGCGTTCACCTCGACGCCGGCCGCGGCCTCGAGCTCGACCCGCGTGCCGTCGAGGTCCACCGTCACGGTGCCCGCGCCGCCGTCGACGTCGACGACGGCCTCCGCGGCGGGGATCCCACGCTCCGCGCCGGCCGCGAGCGTCTCGGCGATCTCGTCCCACGGGACGTCGTTTCCGCGGGCGTCCCGAACCGTTGAGAGCACCTCGTCGACGAGGTCGTAGTTGGCGTACAGCAGCTCGGCGCGCTCGCGCTCCGCGGCCGCCTGCTCCTCGAACCCCTCGATCGCGCCCCGCTGTTGTTCGATGATGCGCTCCTGTTTGGCGATCTCCGCCTCGAAGTCGGGGCGGGAGGGCTCGCTCGCGCCGGCCGGCTCCTCGGCGTCGCCCTCGCGTTCGAGCCGGTAGAAGTACTCGTCGACGGCAGCGTTAAACGAGTCGAAACCGACGCTCGGGAGTCCCTCGCGCTCGGTCAGCGGGAAGGGGGTGACGTCGACGACGCGGTCGTCCTCCTCGTACACGCGAGGGTCGAACTCGCCCGCCCGGACGCGGTCGGCGATCCGCGAGATCGCGTCGTGGAGCGCGCGGTACTCCGATTCGCCCGCGTCCGCGATGGCGAGTTCCTTCTCGACGCCCGCGCGCGAACACACCTCTTCGGCGTAGAGGCCGCCGAGGTTGAGCTGGGTCGCCAGCGTCCGCACCACGTCGCTGTCGGACTCGCCCATGTGCCGCTGGAAGGCGTCGAAGCTCACTTCGAGCGGGTTGAGCCGCGTGGCGGGGTACTCGTACTGCGCGCCGGGCGCGACCGTGCGGGACTTGAGCCGGACGGTCGAGAGCGAGCCGATCACCTCGCCCGTCTCGTCGAGCGCGGCGACGTTCCCCTGTCCGAACAGCTCGGCGACGATCGACGTGTTGGCGTCCTCGCGCTCGAACCGGAACGTGAGGATCCGGTCGAACTCGTACTGCTCGACGCCCGCGAAGTCCGCGCCGGACAGCCGGTTGCGGAGCATCTTCGCGAAGTTCGGCGGGCGGCCGGGCGCGTCCGCGACGTGTTCCGGCGTCGCGACGTGGGCGCGTTTCACGTCGCCGACCTCGATCATGAGTTCGACGCGCCCGCGGTCGAAGTCCCGGAGCTTCAGCCGGAGCAGGTCGTCGTCGTAGAGGTACGCCTTGTCGACCTTCGCGCCCTCGTACCGGCCGAGCTCGGTGACGAGCGCGCGGAGGTCGATGCTCGACAGCTCCCGCTTCGGGTCCATACGTGGCCCACACGCGGCCCGGAAAAAGGCGTGTCGTTGTGGTGACGCCCTCGATGCAGAGTCCGGGTCGCTCGCGATGGCGATGACCCGACCGCGTTGCGTCGGCGAGGGACCGGACGATCGCTTATAAACCCTCTCGAGAGGTGCGGGGGGTAGATTATAAGTGACCGCTCGTGGTGGCACCCTCGCGGCACCCCTTAACAGACCGCCGGGGCGCGCTGGAAGACAGGAATACGCGCGCGAAAGGTCCATATGAGCGGTCGCGAAGCCCCTCATCACTTTCTAAGCGAGGATGCATCGCGCTTACACCCTTATAAGCGGCTGCGACGACGCGAGCCTCCGGTTCGTCAACGTCCCGCCGACCGTATCAGATCCGCTTCGAGACGTACGGGCCGTCCTGGCTGTAGCCGAGCTTGTTCCGGTAGTACTCGCGCGCGCCGATGCCGGAGATGACGGCGACCTTCCGGTAGCCCGCGTCGCGAGCCAGCTCCTCGGCGTGTTCGAGGAGCCGCCGACCGTACCCCTGGTGTTGCCAGTCGCCGTCGCCGCCGAGCGCGACCTCGCTGCCGTACACGTGCAGCTCGCGGACGAGGGCGGCGTCTGCGAGCTCCGCGCGGATCGCATCGCTCTCGGTGCCCGGCGCGCCCGGCTGGTCGGGGGCGAACGACGGGAACCGCAGCCGGCAGAAGCCGACGAGCAGGTCGCGGACGGGGTCCTCGAAGGAGATGAAGTGCTCCGTCCCGCCCCCGGCCTCGTAGGTCAGCACGTCGAGTTCGACGTCGTCGGGGTCCGGGTCGGCGTCGTTGTGGCCGACCTCGCGGGCGCGGATGTCGCGGATCTCGATCCCCCGCTCCTCGGCGCGCTGGCTCGCCAGCTGTCGGAGGTTCGACTTCCAGACGCCGCCGTCGATGAAGTCCGCGGGGATGTCGCGCTGGACGCGCTGGAGCCGTGTGTACTTCGGGATCTCGCCCATCACCTCCGCGATCAGGTCCGCGGCCTCCTCGTTCGAGAGCGGCTCGAACTCGCCGCGATGCCAGCTGTCGTAGACGCGGGTGCCGCGGACGACGAGTGTCGGGTAGATCTTCAGATAGTCGGGCCGCCAGTCGGGGTTGCCGAACACCTGTCTGAAGTCCTCGAGACACATCTCCGTGGTCATCCCCGGCTGGCCCGGCATCATGTGGAAGCCGACCTTGAACGCGGCGTCGCGCAGCCGTCGGTTGGCGTTCCGGGACGCCTCGTTGCCGTGCCCGCGATGCATCTCGCGGTTGATGCGCTCGTAGGTCGTCTGCACGCCCACCTCGACCTTCGTGCCGCCCAGGTCGAGCATGCGGTCGATCTGCTCGGGGTCACACCAGTCCGGCTTGGTCTCGAAGGTCGTCCCGATGTTGCGGATCGCGTTCGTCTCGTTCTCGGCGATCACGTCCTCGAGGTAGCGGAACTCCGTCTCGGCGGGGTCCGGCGCGAACGACTCCCCCTCCGCCGGCTCCGGCTCGCTGTCCAGGTCGTAGTCGTTCATCGCCTCCAGCGCGCGCTTGACGAACCACTCCTGATAGTCGTGTGAGCGCGCCGTCATCGTCCCGCCCATCAGGATGAGCTCGACCTTGTCGACGGGGTGGCCGATCTTGCGGAGCTGTTCGAGCCGGAGGGTGACCTGCCCGTACGGGTCGTAATCGTTCTGCTTCCCGCGGGCGGCGGCGGGCTCGTGGCCCGTGTACGACTGTGCGGAGGAGAACTCGGAGGCGGGGCCGCCGGGACAGTAGAGACACTTCCCGTGGGGACACAGCTCCGGCGACGTCATGATCGCGACCGGCGAGACGCCGGAGGCGGTCCGAACCGGCTTGCGACGGACGACCTCGATCACCTCGTCGCGGGCGTCCGCGGGAGCGTGGTCGAGGATCTCCGTGTTCTTCGGCACCTTCGGCGAGGAGTGGGCCGAGCAGGCGTCGATCTTCGCGGACTCCAACCCTTCGCGGTCGATCTCGCCGTCGAGGATCCGGTCGACCAGCTCCTCGCAGGCGCGCACGAACGCCTCCGGCTCCGCGTCGTCCCCCGACTCCGCGTCACCCACGGACTCCGCGTCGCTCGGCGCGTCGGTACTCATTACCTGCTATTCCTCGGTTTCCGGTGTTAAGCGTGTCGCCCCGGACCGAGCGGAGGACCGGTTACAGCCCGCGGACCGCGTCGACCGCCCCGTCGACGGCCGGCGCGTCGAACCAGTCGCCGCCCGTGTAGGCGTTCGTCCCCGCGGCGTACATCGCCGAGACCGTCTCGAGCACGTCGTCCGGGAGGGCGATCGGGTCGTCGGCACAGAGGCCGCGCCAGTCGGCGACGTCGCGGTCGGCGACGGCCTTCTTCGCGTCGGCGACGGCCGCGACCCACTCGGGGTCGTTGCGCTTGTACCACTGCCGTACGACCTCCTTTGACACCTGCTGGCCGCCGTACGAGAAGCGGTTCTCGTCGAACGTGCCGACCACGTCGGCGACGCGGAGCTCGCCGTCGACGTACAGACACTCGATCTTCCCGTCCTCGTGGACGAACCCGGTCGCCGCCGCCCGATCGGTGACGACCCGGTTCACCGAGCGCGCGAGGTCCGCGAGCGCGTCGACGTCGGCGACGCCCGCGATCCGGTCGGCCTCCGTCGGCGTGAGGTAGCGGTCCTGCTGTTCGTACTTCGTCGAGAACTCGACGATCGGCTCGGGGAGGTCGACCGCCCCGTCGGGCCACGCGTCCAGGTCGAGCCCGACGTCGGCGGGTTCCATGCGGCCGCGGAGGCTCGACCCGACCGGGACCGTGTTCCGGAAGACGACCTCCAGCGGAACGAGGTAGTTCTCCCCGCCGGCGGCGTGGAACGCCTCGTAGTCGTAGCCGGCGTCGGCCCCCAGATACGCGAGGTCGGGGACTTGAGTCAGCTCGATCGCCATCTCGACCGGCGCGCCGTCGGCCTCGGCGAGGGGGACGACCGCGTCCTCGGGGTCGGCTCCGGACGCCAGGGCCGCCGGGTCGACGACGCCGCGGTAGTGCGTCGGGACGCCCGCGTCAGCCAGTAGCTCGAAGTTGTACGCGCCCATCGTACAGAGGCTCGCCCCCTTCCGCGGGATCGGGTCGGGCATTCGCCCCCAGTCGAACACCGAGTACGCGTCGGTGAAACGGAACCGCCCGCGCCCCAACGCCTCGGGGGTCGCCGGCGCTGCCACCCGGAACTCCTTGACGCTCGTCATGGCTCACCCCGCGACCGCCACACGCATCAATCTTTCACTTTCGTGCGTAGCCATCGCTCCTGGAGCTGCGATCGATCCACGCTTGTGCATTTTTCACCCTCACGGATCGATCCGGACGAGCCACGTCTCGGGATGGTCGAGCTCGGCCCTCGTCGGGAGGTTCTCGGGACGGTCCCAGACGGCGCTGGCGGCCTCGATCCCGCGCTCGTCCGCGACGCGCTCGAAGAAGGCGGCCCCGCGCTCGTACTGCCGCCGCTTCATCCCGAGCCCGAGGAGCCGACGGGCGAGCCGCTGGACCGGGCTGCCGCCGCTGCGCCGCTCGTCGAGCTTTCGGCGCAGGTCCGCGTACTCCGCGTCGAACGCCCGATCCATCAACAGCTCGGCGTATCCCTCGACGGCGGTCATCGCGAGCTGGAGCTCGGCGAGCGCCTCGCGATCGAACCCCCCGCTCGAGAGCCCCCGGAGCCCCTCCTCTAGACGGGCTTCGAGGTAGGTCGGGAGCCACGGCGCCGCGCCGAATTCGGCGGCGTGGGACACCTCGTGGAACGCGATCCATCGACGGAACCGCGGGTAGTCGACGTCGAGCTCCGTCGCGGCCGCGACGATGTTCGGATGGACGAAGTAGAGCCCGTGGTCGGTGTCCGGCTCGTCCGCGAGCAGGAGCGGGTCGTACTGCCCGAGGACGTTACGCGCGAGAAAGCCCAGCGTGAACGCCAGCGACCCGGTGTTGGCGACGCGTGACAGCTCCGGAAGGGGCAGCGACGCCGTCGTCTCGATCGGCCGCATCACGTTCCGAAACGAGTCGAGGTTCGCGTCGACCCAGTGGTGCCGGTTCTGGATCTCGACGGTCGCGGGGACCTCGAAGTCGACGCCGGCGACGGCTCTGACCCGCGAACGGGCGTCCCGGACGTCCGCGGCGTACCCCTCGCGATCGCCCGGCGAGAGGTCGAGCGAGCCCGGATCGGTGCTCGCCTTCGCCGCCTCCGCGGCCTTCTCCCAGTCGATGACGCCGGAGCCGGACGCCTCGGAGACCGCACGGAGGCTTCGGAGCACGTTCATACCCGATCGACGGGTGCGGGACTCAAAGCGTTTGTGTCGCCGCCGATCCGACACGGAAGCGTCGCGGGGCGGCCGGCTTGGGTGGTTCGGCCGGCTTGGGTAGTTCTAACGGGTTGGCGGTTCGGACGGTTCGGAGGGGTTGGATGGTCCGAGAGGGCGGGCAGTCAGTTCACGAGCTCGTCGAGGTCCGCCGCAGCCTCGAGGTCGCCTCCCGCTCGCTTCCGGACGACGACGCCGATCGCGACGACGACGGCGAGGACCGCCAGGACAGCGCCGATCAGGCAGACGGCTCCGGAGCACCCGCAGGCCGATCCGGCGTCACCGGTCGCGTCGTCCGCGGTCGGCTCGGAGCCGTCCGCTCCCGTCGCTTCGGCCCCGTCGCCGCCGAGCGTTCGCGGGCCGAGCTGGATCTTCGAGTCGCCGAGGTGAACCTCCAGGAACGTGAAGTGTGTCTCGCTCATACCGTTCGCTTCGAGCGCCTGACGCTTAATCGTGGTGGCGGCGGCGTCGTGGGCCGCACCGCCCGGGGCGCCGAGAACGGCGAGTTCTTGGCCTTCGGTCGGTAGGTGCCTCCATGGACGAGTCACGCCGTGCGTTCCTGAACGATCTCCTCGAAGCGCCGACCCCGTCGGGCTTCGAAGCCGCCGGCCAGCGCGTCTGGATCGATCACGTCGAGCCGTTCGCCGACGACGTGTACACCGACGCGTACGGCAACGCGATCGCGGTCCACGAGGGGACCGCCGAGACGACGATCGCGCTCACCGGCCACGGGGACGAGATCGGGTTCATCGTCCGGGACGTCCTCGAGGAGGGGTTCCTCCGGATCGCACCAGTCGGCGGGTCCGATCGCACGGTTACCAAGGGACAACACGTCACGATCCACGGCGACGAGCCCGTCAACGGGGTGATCGGCCAGACCGCGATCCACCTCCGAGACCCCGACGACGACCGGTACGACGAGATCACGGCACAGTTCGTCGACATCGGCGCGGCCGACGCGGAGGCGGCCGCCGAACACGTCGAAGTGGGCGACCCGGTCACGTTCTCGACGACGGTCGAGGACCTCGTCGACGGCCGGATCGCCGCCCGAGGAATCGACAACCGGGCCGGGTCGTGGGCCGCCGCCGAGGGGTTCCGGCGCGCCGTCGCGGCCGACGGCGACGCGACCGTCTACGCGGTCTCGACGGTCCAAGAGGAGGTCGGACTGAACGGCGCGCAGATGGTCGGTTTCGGGCTCGACGACGTCGACGCCTTCGTCGCCGTCGACGTCACGCACGCGACCGACAACCCCGACGTGACGGCAGAGCGCCGCGGGCCGGTCGTGCTCGGCGATGGTCCGGTGGTGACCCGGGGCAGCGCCAACCATCCCGTGCTCGTCGACCTCGCGCGCGACGTGGCCGACGACGCCGGGATCGACGTCCAGCTCCAGGCCGCGGGCATCCGAACCGGCACCGACGCCGATGCCTTCTTCACCGCCCGCGGCGGCGTCCCCTCGCTCAGCGTCTCCATCCCCAATCGGTACATGCACACGCCGGTCGAGGTCGTGGACCTCGCGGACCTCGACGCCGTCGCCGACCTGCTGGCCGGGATGGCGAGCGCCGCCCCGGACGCCACCCCCTTCGCCGTCGACGTGTGACCGACGGCGCGACCGGCGACGCGTCACGACAAACCCCACCACGGTGGGGTGAAAACGGAACTGTTTTAATTTGGACTGCCATATCCTCAGTTGCGTTCGAACGAACGCGGATACACGCTCTGGTAGTGTAGTCCGGCCAATCATATTGCCCTCTCACGGCAATGACCTGGGTTCGAATCCCAGCCGGAGCATCTTTTTCCACACACGGCTAGTCGTCGTCGCAGCCCCACCGAGAACAAGCGTCCGCGAACTCCACGACAGACGGGTGTACTTCCTCGGCCAATTCCTGCATTCCGTACGCTAGATCACGACCCGGACGATCGATGCGGTCGGCGGGCGGCGAGCGGAACTGCTCGCTCGCCGCCCGCCTGCCGAGGTTGGGGAGGCATGAGGCTGCGGTGCGGGTGCGTTCGCGTGAGTTGGCTCCTCGTTCGCGGTCGCACCGAGCACTGCTGGCCCGCTACGACGCTCCACTGATAAACAACCGCGGCACTCAGTCGAGCCACGTCCCCATCGCGACCGCCGCTGGGCGTTCGCTTCGTCGTTCAGCGCCCCGTCTCGTCGACGGTGTCGAGCCGCTTCTCCAGCGCCGTCGCCAACGACTCCGAGACCTCCGTGAGGTACACCGTTCCCCAGGCCGCGAACAGCACCGAGCCGAGCAGGTTGAACAGCATGTCCATGATCGTGTCGTCGATGCCGTGCTGGGCGAGGATCGGCTCGGTTCCGAGCCGGAGTGCACCCTGGTCGACGACGAACTCGAGGACCTCCCAGATCACGCTCATCGCCAGCATGAACACCAGAAGGAACGAGAACGTCGCCCACCGCGGGAGGTGGATCGCCGCCGAGTGGAGGTGGATCGCCCGGAGCGTCGCGTATCCGGCGGCGGCGACGACCGTCGCCGACAGCGTATGTGTGAGGTGGTCCCACGTCGAGATCGCGTCGTAGAGGCCGGCGCTCCCGAGCGCGTGGAAGAACACCGCGGTCGTCACCCACAACACCAGGCCCGGTTCGATCGTGACCTCGTAGTCACGCTCCAGTACGGCGGGGATGAACGTGATCGCGAGGGTGAGCGCGGCGTTCATCATCACGGCGATCTGCCGTGACCACACCCCGTAGACGAAGACCCCGACGAGAACGACCTGCATGGATCGCACCGCCTGTCGTTGGCGTCCGACGGGAACCCCTAACCGCTCGCTGAGGACTACTCGACCGATGTCGTGATCCGACGTGGCGTCGCCCGTGACGCCGTCTGTAGTCACTCCGTCGATCGTGACCTCCTCAGCCGCCACCTCGTCAGCCGCCTCCTCAGCCACCATCTCGTCGTCCCGACCGCGCTCGATCGTGTCGTCGGACGGCGGTGTGACGAGGTCGTCGACGGCCCCCGCCGCGCGCCTGAAATGGGCGTAGAAGATCACCCCGGCGAGGACCCCCGCGACCGTCGCGTAGCCGAACTCGATCATCACCGCGGCGTTGATCGCGTCCTGCGACCGGCCGTCGAGCAGGTGTGTCGTGCCGAAGAGGACGTCCGAGGACCAGCGGAGGACGTTCAACAGCCCGGACATGGCGAGGGTGAGCAGGACCGTGAACACGACCGCGAACCACGGGACGAGCCGGAGCGACGTGAACCGGTCGAGCTCGACCGTGATCAACAGGCCGAGGGTCGCGACGGCGAGGCTCGGCACGATCGCCGTGGCGAGCGGAACCGGCGAGAACACTTCCCACGACACGGGCAGACAGATCAGGCCGACGAAGTACCACGGCGGGACGGCGGCGGGGTCACGGAACCTGATGGCCGGCGCGGTCACGACGACGACGGCGGCGACGCCGAACAGGACCGGTTCGGGACGGCTCGCGGCCACACCACCGACGACGCTCCCGCCGAGGACCGCGACGAACAGCCAGGCGAGAACGGTGTTGTGACCGGAGGCGTTGAAGTACCCCCCGAGCCCGTTGGAGTCGCTCATGCGTGTGCGATACGAAATCACGACGTTAGTTAACGGTTCTGTGGCGTCGACACGTTCATCCGGTTCTGTCGCCTGCTATCCGATACGATGATGCTTCCGACCCACGCCCTCGCCGGAATGGCGCTGGCCCTCCCGCTGCTGGTCGTGGCACCGGAGCTCGCGGCCGTCGGGTTCCTCGCCGGCTTCCTCGGCGGCGTCCTCCCCGACCTCGACCTGTACGCCGGCCACCGACGGACGCTTCACTACCCGGTCTACTACACCGTGTTTTCGGGGATCGCTCTGCCCATCGCGGCGCTGTGGCCGTCGGCGACGACCGTCGCGATCGCGTTCCTCCTGCTCGGAGCGGCGCTCCACTGTGTGGCCGACGTGTTCGGAGCCGGACTGGAGCTGCGACCCTGGGAAGCGACCGCGGACCACGCGGTCTACGACCACTACCACGGACGCTGGATCCCGGCGCGGCGGGTCGTCCGCTACGACGGGTCCCCCGAGGACCTGTTGCTGTCGGCGTCGTTGGCGGGGCCCCTCCTGTGGGCCGTCGACGGGTGGCTGCAGGTCGTCGTGTCCGTGACGCTCGGCGTCGCGGTCGTGTACGTCGCCCTCCGCCGACGGCTCGCAGCGGCGGCTCCCGCGGTGGTACGATGGCTCCCGGCGGGCGTCCGGCCGTACCTTCCGGAACGGTACCACGACGACGATCCGTAGCAGGACCGGTCCCTCGGGCGAAGTGGAACTGGGCGGCCGCGAAGCGCCAATTTATAAGTGAGTCGGCCGGTCCCCACGCACATGGGACTCATTGACAAGAAACGGTTTCGGTCGACGTTCGAGGCGTTCTCCGAGATCGGGGCGACGGACGCGGGCGGGCTTCATCGGGTCGCGCTCTCCGAACCGGACGTTCGCGTCCGCGACCGGTTCGTCGACGCCCTCGAGGACCTCGACCTCGCGGTCCGGGTCGACGAAGTCGGAAACGTGTTCGGGCGGCGCGAGGGGACGGACCCGGACGCCGCGCCGGTGCTGATCGGGTCACACCTCGACTCGCAACCGCGCGGCGGCCGGTTCGACGGCCAGCTCGGCGTCCTCAGCGCGCTCGAGGCCGTCCGAGTGTTGGCGGACCACGACGTCGAGACGCGACGTCCCGTCGAGGTCGTGAACTGGACCAACGAGGAGGGGACCCGCTTCAAACCGGCGCTCATGGGGAGCGGCGCGTACACTGGCGCACACGACGTCGAGACGGTCCTCTCCACGGCCGACGACGACGGCGTCACCCTCGCGGAGGCGCTCGAGGCGGCGGGATATCGCGGCGACGCCCCGGTCGGAGCGGAGCGGGACCCGCACGCGTATCTGGAGCTCCACGTCGAGCAGGGGCCGGTCCTGGAGGACCGTGGGCTCGAGATCGGCATCGTCGAGGGGATCCTCGGGATGAGCTGGCTCGACGTCACGATCTCCGGCGACTCCGACCACGCCGGCCCGTCGCCGACGTACACGCGTGCCGACGCGCTCGTGGCCGCGGCCGACGTCGTCACCGCGGTCCGACGGCTCGCCGGCCGGCTCGACGACGACGTCGTCACGACCGTCGGCGAGTTCGAGGTCGCCCCCGGATCGATCAACGTCATCCCCGACACCGCGACGTTCACCGTCGACCTGCGGTCGTACGACGAGGAGACGGTTCAGGCCGGCGTCGAGGCCGTCGAGCGGGAGATCGAGGCGGCGTGTGATCGGGAGGGGACGTCGTACACGATGGAGGAGATCTGGCGCATCCCGCACACGGAGTTCTCACCGGAGGTCTGTGACGTCCTCGAGCGCTCCGCGGACGCCGCCGGCTGCTCGTACACCCGAATGATCGGCGGGGCGGGCCACGACGCGTCGTACCTCGCGGACGTGACCGATGCCGGCCTCCTGTTCGTCCCGAGCGTCGACGGGAAGACGCACAACGAACGGGAGTTCACCGAGTGGACCGACGTCCTCGCCGGGGCCGAGCTGTTCGCGGAGGCGACGATCCGGCTCGCTGACGGCGAACACCCGGGGAACTCGTAGGCGACGAGCGGTCCGAAGAACTCGTAGGCGGCGATCGTCCGGACGGCTCGTAGGCGGCGACCGTCCCGAAGACTCGGTGACCGCAGTACCCGGACGGCTCGGGGACGGTTCCGATACGGGCAGCTATTTGCCCGGGCCGGGAGTGCCTTCGGACATGTACGACACCGGCGCGGAGTACCTGATCGGGGCGCTCGAGGAGTACGGCGTGACACACCTGTTCGGCAACCCCGGAACCACCGAGCTCCCGATCGTGCAGGCGACCGACGACAGCCCGATCGAGTACGTCCTCGGCCTCCACGAGGACGTCGCCGTCGGCATGGCGGCCGGCTACGCCAGCACGCGACGGTACCACTCCCATCACGACGACGACGTGACCCCGCTCGGCGTCGCGAACCTCCACGTCGCCCCCGGCCTCGCCCACGGGATCAGCAACGTCATCGGCGCGGCGTTCTCGGGCGCGCCGCTGCTCGTCACCGCCGGCAACTACGGCACCGGCTTCCAGCACGAGGAGCCGATCCTCCACGGCGACCTCGCGTCGATGGTCGACCAGTACACGAAGTGGAGCGCCGAGGTCACCTCCGTGGACGCCCTCCCCGCGATGCTCCGCCGGGCGGTCCGACAGGCGCTCACGCCCCCCACCGGTCCGGTCTTCCTGGGGCTCCCGCTCGACGTGATGCTCGCCGATCCCGCCGCCGACGTCCAGCGCCTCGGCCCGATCCCGGACGCCGGTCGCGGCGACCCGGACGCGCTCGCGGCCGCCGCCGACCTCGTCGCCGAGGCGTCCGCGCCCGTCGTCGTGATCGGCGACGAAGTCGCCCGATCCGGTCCCGACGCGATCGAGGGGGCCGTCGCGTTCGCGGAGGCGAGCGGCGCGCGGGTCCACGGCGAGTACATCACCGCGGAGGCGAACTTCCCGAGCGGTCACCCGCTCTGGGGCGGAACGGTCCCCGGAACCGAGTCGGGCTTCACCGAGACCCTCGACACCGACACCGTCGTCTTCGTGGGCTGTGGGTCGGCGACGACGTCGATCGACCACGAGGAGCCGCTCCTCCCCGACGCGACGATCGTCCAGCTCGGCCCGGACGGGTGGGAGCTCGGGAAGAACTGGCCCGCGGACGCCTCGGTGCTCGGCGACCTCGGTCGCGTGCTCCCCGAGCTCGCGGCCGCGATCGAGGACCGCGTCCCCGAGGCCGATCGGCGCGCCCGCGGGGAGCAGGCCCGCGAGAGGGCCGCCGAGATCCGCGACGCGCGGCGGCCGGCCGACCCGGACCCCGACGACCCGCGCGCTTCGAAGGGCGAGCTCGGGGCGGCGATGGGCGAAGCGGCGTCCGGGGCGCTCATCGTCAACGAGGGCGTCACCGCCGGTCGCGCGGTGAGCTGGCACGTCGACACCGGCCCCGAGGAGTGGCTCGCGACGAAAAGCGGCGGGCTCGGGTACGGCCTCCCCGCGGCGGTCGGTGCGGCGATCGCCGAGGGAGAACGGCCCGAGCCGCGCGACGTCGTGGGGTTCATCGGCGACGGCTCGTACTTCTACTACCCGCAGTCGATCTACTCGGCGGTGCGACACGGCGTCGACCTCACGGTGGTGGTCGCGGACAACCGGAACTACCGGATCCTCAAGGACAACACGCTTCGGGTGCTCGGCGGCAGCGAGGCGGACCACGACTTCGTCGCCATGGACTTCGAGCCCCCGCTCGACGTCCCCGCGAACGCCGGCAGCTACGGGGCCGACGGGCGGTTGGTCGACGACCCGGACGGCATCGCCGCGGCGATCGACGATGCACGCCGGGCGGACGGCGTGGCCGTCCTCGACGTGCCGATCCACGACTGAGCGGCGGCTCGACGGCCGAACGACGGTCCGGACTGCGATTATCCGTTCGAGAGCGTCTCGACTCGACGGATCGCGTCGGCGACGTCCTCGTGTGACGTCTCCGCCGGAACGAACTGGTACGTGAGCCCGTCAGCGACGTCCCGCGCGATGCGGTCGACGGCGTCGTCGACGTCGTCGACGCCCAGCCCACGGAGCGTCAGGTCGGCACCCAGCGAGCCGTACCAGTCGAGGAGCTCGCGCGGGTCGGCCGCCGCGGCGTCGCCCAGCAGCACCTGTAACGCCACGACGCCGTAGGCGACGCGCTCGCCGTGTAGCGATTCCTCCTGAACGGAGCCGTGGTCCAGCGAGGAGTAACAGAACAGGTGAGGGAGCGTGAGGTACGAACGGTCGCTGAGGAGGCCACCGACGAGGCCTGGGCCGGCGATCGCGGCCTCGACGACCCGCGTCAGTTCCGAGGTGACGCGGCTCGCCTTCGCGTCCGCGTACGCCGCGGCCCCGTCGCTCCGGAGGACGTCGAGATGGGTTCCGTCGGCGACGCCGCCGGCCCAGCCGACCGTCGGCCGCGACCCGCCCGCGAGCATCCGGGTCAGGAAGTACTTCGCGGAGGCGTCCATGACGCCGTTCGCGAGCAGCCGGGCGGGGGCGTCGGCGATCACCTCGAGGTCCGCGACGACCGCCTCCGGGCAGCGCGAGAGCGGCACCCCGCCCCGATAGGTCCCGTCCGACTCGTAACAGATCGACAGCGCGGACCACGCCGCACACGTCGCGGCGCTCGTCGGGACCGCCACGACGGGGCAGATCCCCTCGGCGGCGAGCTTCGCCGTGTCGATCGCCTTGCCGCCGCCCACGGCGATCAGCACGTCCGGGTCCCGCGCCGCGACCCGTTCGCGGTGCGTGGCGATCGTTTCGGGGGCACACTCCCCCGAGAACGTCGCGTGTTCGACGTCCGCCTCCAGGCGACGGAGGGCGCGGTCGAGGTCGTCGCGGACGGCGTCGAAGCCCGTCTCGCCGGCGATCACCTCGACCGACGGGGCATGGGTCAGCGACCCGACGTAGCGGTCGAGGTCCGCCAGCGCGTCTGCTTCGAGCACGTACCGGCTCGGGGCGATCCGAAGCGGGTCGGGTCGACCGTCCCCGACCCCGTCGGGGATGGCTTCCGGTTGAGGGGTCACGGCTGCGACGGACACCCCCGGGACAGTAAAACGTACCGACGGGATCCGTTGGCATGTCGGCGTTCGGCCGGATCCGTCGGCGTTCGGCCGGATCCGTCGGCGATGCTCAGTCGGACCCGTCGGCGTGTCGGCGTCCGGTACCGACACCGTGATCACGGTCGCCCACACAGTACCGACAAGCCATGCGAGAGGATCACCCGCTTGCCGTCTACTGGCATCCGG
Organism: Halorubrum sp. JWXQ-INN 858; assembly: GCF_009806985.1. GTDB lineage: Archaea > Halobacteriota > Halobacteria > Halobacteriales > Haloferacaceae > Halorubrum. Next base: position 268,151 of record NZ_WUAX01000009.1, read on the forward strand.
CGACCCTGAAACACCGACCGCCGGACGGCGCGTTCAAGCTCCCGTCGTGTCCCTTCCTCGCGACGGACGAACCGCACCCGGACCGTCCCGCGAGGGTTCGAAACGTCAAACGCGTCGTCGAGGAGACGTTCGGATCCGCGGTGTTCACGGCCGCGGACCCCGCCCCCCGATCGGCGCTCGAGCGCGTCCACGACCCCGATTACGTCGCGTGGCTCCGGGAGTTCGCCGCGGACGGCGGCGGCTACGTCGACGGAACGACCACCGCGGGCAACGACGCGACGTTCGAGGCGGCGCGACACGCCGCCGGGGCCGCGATCGCCGCCACCGACCACGCCCTCACCGACCGGCCGGGAGCGCCGTACGCGCTCGCCCGGCCCAGCGGCCATCACGCTCAAAGCGATCGGGCGGACGGGTTCTGCTTCCTCAACAACGCCGCGATCGCCGCCGGACACGCGCTCGCCGACGGGCTCGATCGGGTCGCGATCGTCGACTGGGACGTCCACCACGGCAACGGGACCCAGGAGGTGTTCGAGGACCGCGACGACGTCCTCTTCGTCAGCGTCCACAACGACCACGGGGCGTGGGACCCGACGTACCACCCGCAGACGGGCGGCCTCGAGGAGGTCGGCGTCGACGACGGCGAGGGGTACACGGTCAACGTGCCGGTGCCGCCGGGGACCGGCGACCGCGGGTACGAGGCCGTCTTCGAGCGGCTGGTCGAGCCGATCGTCACCGCGTACGATCCCGACCTGATCCTGTACAGCGCCGGCCAGGACCCGGGCCCCTCCGATCCGCTCGGTCGGAACGTCGTGACTCGGGACGGCTTTCGAACGCTCGGCGCGCGCGCCCGGGAGCTGGCGGCGACGACCGCCGACGGGCGGTACGCCCTCCTCCAGGAGGGCGGCTACCAGGTCAGCCACCTCGCGTTCGCGACCCTCGGCGTCCTCGAGGGCGCGACCGGACGGACGTTCGACCTGCCGGAACACGGTGCGGGCGATCCGTTCGCGTGGCTCGAAGAGGAGACGGGGCCCCTCGAGGACGCCGTCGAGAGCGCTTGCGATCACCACGGCGAGTTCTGGCCGGTGTGAGCTCGCATCGAGACGTCCCCGCGACCGAGCCGCGTCGGGGGAGCCGAACGTGAGCCGGCCGGCCGGGGCACTGGGTGACGGACACGACCTCTCCGAGCGCGCCCGGCGATACGCCAACGATGTCATCTCGGGAGATCGGTGGCCCCTCACCGCCGCCCACGTCGACCTCGACCGCGTCACGTTCGAGACGAGCACGCGGATGCGACGGACGCACGGCGTCTGCGTCGGCGACGGCGATGGGAACTGTACGGTCCGGCTGTCGGCGCGGACCGACGAGCGCGGGGGGCCGGACGCGATCCGCGAGACGGTCCGCCACGAGCTCGTCCACGTGTGGCAGGTCCAGTCCGCGGACGTCCGGGTCGGTCACGGCCCGTCGTTCGAGCGGTGGGTCGACCCGTTGGAACTGTCCGGGCGATGTAGCCGACACTACGACGTGACGCCGGCCGACTACGCCTACCGGTTTCACTGTGCGAACTGCGGGTTCATCGGCGGGCGCTATCGCCGCTGTCGAACCGTCCGCGCGGCCGTCGACGGTCGGCTCCGCTGTCGACAGTGCGAGTCGACTGCGGTCGACGTCCGCGGGGAGGGCGGGGACGTCCTCACGGCGGCGGACCTCGAGTGACGGATCCGCGGACCAGACCGCGACGGATCCGCGGAACCGGGCCGCGACACATCCGCGGAACCGAATCACGACGCATCCGCGGAACCGAATCGCGACGCATCCACGGAACCGAATCGCGACGGGGCGCTGAAAAGATTTATCTCCTGGTGGTCGATCGCTGTGTACATGTCGCACAATGCCGAGGTAGATCCGGTCGCGTCGGTCGGAGGGTCGATCCCTCACTGGTACGGCGGCGACGAGCCGGTCTCGATCGTCGACGGGTCGGGCGCGTACGTGTACGACGAGGACGGAACGGAGTATCTCGACTTCCTCGCTCAGCTGTACTGTGTCAACGCCGGGCACGGACACCCCCGGATCGTCGAAGCGATCACCGACCAGCTCGAGCGGGTGGCGTACGTCTCCTCGGCGAAGCGCAACGACACGCGCACGGAGCTCGCCGAGCGGCTCGTCGACGTCGCCCCCGACCGGCTGTCCGACGTGTACTTCTCGATCACGGGCAGCGAGGCGAACGAGGCGGCCGTCCAGATCGCCCGCGAGTTCACCGGATCGGGCAAGGTGCTCACCCGCTGGCGCTCGTACCACGGCTCGACGTACGGCGCGGCCAGCCTGACCGGCGACCCGCAGACGCGCGGGCTCGTCGAGCGGCACGCGGCCGCGACCGGCTCCGCGAAGTTCCTCCCGCCGATGGTTCACCGGTCGCCGTTCGACGGCGACACGCCCGAGGAGATCGGGCGGCAGGCCGCCGAACACCTCGAGTTCGTCATCCGCAACGAGGGGCCGGACTCGATCGCCGCGATCCTCACGGAGCCGATCGCGGGCACCAGCGGCGCGTACCCGGCCCCGCCGGGTTACTTCAAGCGCGTCCGCGAGCTGTGTGACGAGTACGACATCCTCCTGATCTCCGACGAGGTCATCGCCGGCTTCGGTCGCTGTGGCGACTGGTTCGGGATCCAGACCGAGGACGTCGAACCGGACATGATCACGTTCGCGAAGGGCGTGACGAGCGCGGCGGTCCCGCTCGCCGGCGTGCTCGTCAACGACGAGATCGGCGGCTGGCTGGGCGAGTCCGGGATGGACCTCGGCCAGACGTTCGCGGGCCACCCCGTCGGCTGTGCCGCCGGGCTCGGTGCGATGGACGCCTACGAGGACGGGCTGATCGACAACGTCCGCGACCTCCAGGGCGAGTTCCGCGAGAAGCTCTCCGTGCTGGAGGACCGCCACGACGCCGTCGGCTCCGTCCACGGCCGCGGCTTCCTCTGGAGCGTCGAGTTCACCGACCCCGAGACGGGCGACCCGTTCTTCGACCCCCGGATCGAGGAGGGCGAGAACCCCGCCGAAGCGGTCCGCGAGATCGCCGCCGACAACGGGGTCCTCCTCGGGAGCGGCCGCCCCGACGTCCAGGTCATCTTGAGCCCCCCGCTGTGTGTCGACGCGGACCAGATCGACGAGGCGGTCTCCGTCCTCGACGACGCGATCGGCGCCGTGTTCGACTGAGCGGTCGACTGGCCGTTCGACACACCGTTCGACAGACCCGACGCCTGCGGCACGCCGACCTCACGGCGACACCCCCGACCCCGTTTTCGACGCTATCGCTCGGCCCGACCGCCCGGTTCGGATCGGCTATCCCGTTCGGCCCGACCGACCAGCCGCGTCCACGCGCCGACGGGCCAGTCCACGCCGTACTCCTCGGCGGCGACCCCGACCGTCGTCACCCGCGGCACGACGTCGACGTCGTCGGCGACCTGTCGACCGAGTATCCAGGCGTACGTGCCCACCTGAAGCCGGTAGCGACGGCGCTGATCGGGCGAGGGCGTCGTCAGCGACGCCTTCACGTCCTCGACGTGGTGGGTGCCGTCCGGAGAGACGACCAGCAGGTCCGCCTCGCCCTGCAGTTCGACGTCGACGCCGCGAACGCGTGCGAGCGCCTGCAGGGGCTCGTCCGTGTACACCGTCTCGGCGCGCTCGACACGCTCCCACAACGCGGAGTCGGCGAGGTCCGGCAGCACCCACTCGAGCAGGAACGTCCGTAGCCCCGCGAGTTCCGCGTCGGACGCGTCGGCGACCGCGCGATGCGTCGCGAGGACGTCGTCGACGGCCGCGACCGCCCCCGGCGACGGACTCGCGAGGGCCATGGCGGAGGCGTCCGCCCGCACGAGCGCGGTCACGAGTGCGTGAACGACGTCACCGACGGCGTCGGTGGTGACGGCCGCGAACGCGAGCGGGAGGTCGTCCGCGACCGTCTCCCCGTCGGTATGGGGTGACTCGCCGCGCAGCGCGGCGACGAGCGTTCCGGCCGGGTCGTCGAGGCGGGGCCCCAGCGTGCTGGGGCTCAGGAACCGGGGGATCCACGCGCGGTCGACGTCGTCCGTCGGAACCGGGCCGTCGAGTCGACGGAGCGGCGGGGTCAACGAAGTCGACGGGGTCGGTGAGGGGTGGGCCGTCGACGACTCGGGTGCGTCGACGGCGTCGACGACCGCGTCGAGCGGGACGTCGTTGACGACGACCCGTGTCGGGCAGTCCACGCCGTCCCCGTCCGGCAGCGAGACCTCGTGGTGTCCCCGAGCCGACACGACGTCCGCCCCGAGAACGTCGAACAGGGGCTGTGCCCAGTGGTCGCGTCCCGACAGCCGGTCGTCGTTTCGCGGAAGCGGAACGACGAGGTGGTCGCGGGCGCGGGTGATCGCGACGTGGAGGACCCGCCACGCCTCCGAGCGCTCGGCGGCGGCCGCCCCTCGTCGGACCGGCGGTCCGACGAGCCGAGCCTCGGCGTCCGCCGTCGTTTCCCCCTGCGTCACGGCAGTCGATCGCCAGTGTTCGGCCTGCCATCGAAGGCCGACGCTACCCGCACCGTCGCCGCCGGGGCCGGCATGGCGGTCGGCGTACGGGTCCGGCGTGAACAGCCCGCCGGCCACCCCGGGAACCGCCGGCGTGTCGCCGTCGACGGCCGACGCCGGCGGGGCGAGCGCGACCCGGTCGCCGTCGACCGCGAGCCGGCGCGTGTCGGTCGGGCGCGTCCCGAACGGTCGCGCGGTGTCCGCGAGGACGACCACGTCGTCCTGATCGCCTTTCATCCCGTGAACCGTCGAGAACACGACGTCGACGGCGTCCGGGTCGGCGAGGGGGCGCGTCGGGCCAGTGCTCGGATCCGCGAGGAACGGTTCGAGGAGGGCACACAGCTCCCGCGGCCCGTAGCGGTCACCGTCCTCCCAGTCCGCGATCAGCGCCACGAGCGCGTCCAACGTCGCGAGCCGCTGCCGGCGGCCCGTGTCGGGGTCGAGCCCGTACGGGTCGGCCTCGAGACGCAGCCGATCGATCACGTCCCGGACGACGACCGCGCCGGGATCCGCGGCGAGGTCGCGGGCGTCGGTGACGAGCCCGGCCAGCCCCGCGACGAGTTCGGCGTCCCCTCCGGTGAACGCGTCCGCCCCCGCGGCGTCGCGAACCGACCAGTCGAACGCGGCGAGCTCGTCGGGGAGGGTCGCCGTGGCGAGCGCGGAGTCGGTGACGAGCCGCTCGGTGCGTTCCGGGTCGGTGGGGTCGACGAGCCAGGAGACCACGTCGACGACGGCCTCGACGACCGGGGTCTCGAACAGGTGGGCGCTCGCGTTCGCGACGGTCAGCCCGCGCGCCTCGAACGCGGTCGCGTACGCGTCCATGTACCGACGGCGACTGAACAGGACGGTGATCCCGGGGCGCCCCCCGTCGTCGGCCGTCAGCCGGCCGCTCGCGAGCGCGCCGGCGACGTACCGGGCGACGACGGCGGCCTCGCGGCCGCCGCGTTCCGGGTCGACCCACCCGTCGCGTCCGGGCTCGCCCGTCGGCGAGAAGGCGGCGACGTGGATCGGCGGGGGCGACGCCGCGTCGGTGGGAACCTCACGGGCGGCGTGCAGCGAGGGAACCGGGGCGGGGACGTCGCCGAGCCCCCCGCGCTCGGGGTGATCGAGGGTCCGTGCGGCGACGGCGTTCGTGAACCGAACGATCCCGGGCCGCGAACGGTAGTTCCGGTCGGCCGTCCCGTCGACGTGTGGGGACCAGCGCCGGCCGAAGTAGTCGCCCGTCTCGATCGCTCGACCGAACAGCTCCGGAGTCGCGTCGCGCCACTGGTAGATACACTGCTGGAGGTCGCCCGCGAGCAGCACCCGCGTCGCGTCGTCGACGAGGTGTGCGAGCGCGTCGTGTTGGACCCGGCTGACGTCCTGTGCCTCGTCGATCACGACGCTCCCGATCCCGGCGTGATACCGGTCCCGAAGCCGCTCCCGTCGGGGACCTCGATACGCCGGCCGGTCGAAGTACCGGTCGACCCAGTGGGCACAGTCGAGGTGGGAGACGGCGCCGACCTCACGACACCGGTCGTCGTACGCCGGGACGTACCGCGCCACGAGCCGGCCGAGGTCGTCGACGGCGTCGAGCCACGCCGCGTGGAGCCGCCGGTCGGCCGCGGCGATGGCCTCGCGGTCCGCCTCGGAGAGGGCGTCCGCGGCTCGGAGCCGAGCGGCCGTCTCGGGGTCGCGGTACCGATCGACGGCCTCGATCACGTCGTCGAAGCCCGTCGGCTCATCGCCCCCGTAGTTGTCCGCGACGGCGGCAGCCAGCCGGTCGCCGAACGCGTCGGGGGCGATCCCGTGCCGGCGACAGAGGACGAGGGATCGCCGAAGGAGCCCGCCGACGTCCACGGGCGACCCGGTCGTTTCGTACGCCTCACGGATCCGCTCGATCGGGCCGCACGACCGGTCGTCCGCGAGGAGCCGGTCGAACGCGTCGCGATGGACGCGCTCGACGAGCGCCGCGTTCCCGACGGTCGGCATCGCGTCGAAGCCGACGGCGGTGGCGACGTCCGCGAACACCGACCGGAGGACGCCGTCGACGGTTCCGATGCGGGGCGCGGCGCGGACCGCGTCCTGCAGTCGATCGACGTCCGCCCGGTCGATCGAGTCCGGGGTCTCGCCGCGCTCGTACAGCGCGTCGAGCCACGCGGTCACGTCCGGGACGATGTCGGCGGCGTCCTCCCGCGAGAACGACGCCGAGACGACCCGTTCGTGTGCGAGGGGGTCGCCCGCGGCGGTCCGATCGAGCAGCTCCGCCGCGACCGCTTTCCCGGCGACGGTCGACTTCCCCGCACCGGGGACGCTGGCGAGGGTGACGAGCCCGCGCTCCGTCCCGAGATAGGCGTCGACGGCGGCCCGTTGGCCGTCGTCGAGCCGCGGCGGATCGCTCATTCGCGCTCCTCCCGATCGGCGTGAGGCGGCGGCGACGTGGTGGCATCTGGGGACGTGGATCCCTCGGGAGGCGACCCCGGCGCGTGCGTCGCGATCGACTCGGGGAGTGCGGTCGGGTCGGCGACGAGCGCCGCCCGCTCCGCGTCGGCGACGCGGTCGAGAACGGGATCGAGGTCGTCGAGGAACCGCGAGGGGCGCTGCTCGACGCCGTCGCCGTCCGCCGCGAACCGCGTCACGACGAGGAGCTCCGCGGCGGCGTCGACCACCCCGACGAACCGATCGTGCGCGCGGGCGTCCGTCCACGTCGAGTGGGGTCGCACCGGCGACGCTCCCGATCCCCGTCCTCCGTCGGACCGTCGAACGGTCGCTGCCCGCGCGATCGAGGGAACTGCCGACGTCGGGACGTGCGGCCACTCTTCGTCGACGAGCCCGATGGCGACGACGTACGGGACGTCGAGCGCCCAGGCGTCGTTCGCCTCGACCACGTCGACGGCGGCGGCCGTCGGCAGCTCCCGTCGGCCGGGGAGCGTTCGCGCGAGCGCCTCGAGGAGCTCGTGGGTCGGAGCCCAGCCACGGTCGATGCGGCCGGTCGCGAGGCGGTCGCCGTACCGCTTACGGACCGTCCGGAGGAGCTCGGCGGTCCGGTCGAACGCGCGAAGCGTCTCCGCGAGCTCGCTGACCGGCCGGCCGTCGGCGGCGTCCGGGAGGACGGCGTCGTCGTACGCTTCCATGGCCGGGATCAGCACGTCGAGAAACGCGCCGGGAGACGGCGCGGCCGGCGCGGCGTCGAGCCAGTTGAGGTACGCCATCCAGTGTCGCTTCGTCGTCCGGGAAGCCTCGGATCCCGCGATCAGCCGCTTCCACTCGGGGAGGGCGTGCCGCTGTCCGCGAAACCCTCGAGCGACGACGTCGACCGCGGCGCGATCGAGCGGGCCGCGGTCGGGGTTTCGCGGGGGGACCCAACCGAGCCGGAGCGGCTCCCGGAGATCGTCGACGTGGATCCCCGCATCGCGATCCCGGAGGGCCGCGATCGTCGTCTCGGCGAACCGGTACGGGACGCTCCGGACCAGCCGCAACGGCGACCACACGGCGAGAGTGAGCCCGTATCGTCCCGCGGCCCGTCGGAGCGCGTCCTCGTAGGAGTCGACGTCGACAGCGGTGACGAGCACGTCGCTCGGCGAGACGCCGCGGGAGACGAGCCCCGCGACCGTCGCTATCGCGGCTCGCGCCTCCGCCGCCCGGGTCCGGGAGACGAGTTCGACCGCGGGCGGAACCGTCGTTCGTTCGAGCGCTCCCCGGGGTTCACGGTCGCCTCGATCGCTGTCGTCGCCTCCGTCGTTGCCGTCGGTCCCGCCGGTGCCGTCGGCCGTCTCGCTGCCGTCGGTCTCGCCGGTGCCGTCGGCCGTCTCGCTGCCGTCGGTCTCGCCGGTGCCGTCGGCCGTCTCGCTGCCGTCGGTCCCGTCGCCGCCACCTCCATTCTCCACGCCCGCCTCGTCGCTCAGCGCCACCTGAACACCCCCTGTGTACCCGGACGCTCCGTGGGCGGCTCCGGATCGAGCCGGTCGCGGATCGCCGGCCCGCTCGCCGGCCGCAGGTGAACGTGCACGTCGACGTCGGTGCGGCCGCCGACGACGCGACAGCAGTCCTCGAGCGGGGCCGTCAGCATGCTCGTCCCGGCGATCGAGAGGCGCTCGATCGACGGATACGCGTCGCCCCAGACGGTCGGGTCCGCGGCGACCGCTCGCGTCGCCCGCGCCAGCAGGCTCGTCTCGGAGACGGCCCGGGCGGGGCGCTCGCCGCGACGCGTTCCCCGCCCGTCGCGCCGCTCCGCGTCGAGCTGCGTCCGGAGATCGGCGTGGAGCCGGGAGACGCCGGCCAGGAGGGCGAGCGTGTCCGTCACGGCCGGGTCGCGTGCAGCGTCAGTATCGCCCGCGTCTTCCTTCCACCCGGGGCCCGCGTCCTCGTCGACGAGGCGGCTCGCGAACCCGTACATCCGGTCCGGGTCGAAGCCGGTGACGAGTTCGAGCTCGCTTCGGGTCCGCTCCAGCGTCTCGACGTGGCTCTCCACGGGATCACCGATGACCGCCGCGAGGCGGCCGTACACCGCGTTCGCGTCGTCTGCGTCGTCCGCGTCGTCCGTGCCGTCCGTGCCGCCCGCGTCGTCCGCGTGCTCCCTGTCGTTGCCGTCGTCCACATCGTCCACGTCGCCAGATTCGGCGGCGTCGATCACCTCCCGAATCAGTGCGAGGCGGTCGACGCGGTCGAGCGGAGAGGCGGGGCGGCCGGCCGCTCCGACGAGGTCCTCAGCGAGCCCGCGGATCCGGCGGAACGTCAGGCTGCTCTTGGGTCGATCGGCCTCCCGGAGGCGCTCCTCGACGTTCCGCTGATGGAGGTCGACCGGCGTGACGACGAGGTGGGCCGGGTCGGCCGCGCGCGACGCGTCGTTCCAGATCGCTTCCGCGGACCCGACGTGAACGGAAAAGGGGAGCGAGCGCGTTCGTGGGGGGGACGTGTCCATCGTAGTGAACGGGGATCGTGACCGACGTTCCGAGCGTTCCGGGGGTTCCGGGTGTTCCGAGCGTTCCGGGGATTCCAAGTGTTTCGAGCGCTTCGGGCGTCACTCACCGGGTGAGTTCCTCGACGGCGCGGTCGCGTCGGTCCTCGCTCTCGCGGATGGCGGCGACGAACTCGTCGACGCGCGCGTTGATCCCCTCGCGGGCGTCCTGGGGACTGAACTCCTCGGACATCGTAAGCAGGCGCACGAACGCGCGGAGTTCCTCGTCGGTGATCCGCTCGAACTCGTCGGCCTCGATCTTCGCGATCACCTCGTCGACGTCGATCTGTCCGACCGGATCGACGTTGAACTCGACGGTGACCATCCGGTAGTCTGAGCCGGCGAGCCGCTGTTCGGACTTCGAGACGCCCTCCGAGAGCATGTCCTTGAACGGAGTGACGTAGCCCATCGTCCCGAGGTGGAGGAACGCGAGCATGTCGGTGATCCCCTGCGTGTACGCCTCGCGGTCCTCGTCGTCCGGGTCGAACACCGTCTTGCGGTCGCGGTCCTCGAGACACTCGTAGAGGATGCTGAAATCGAGGACCGCGTTGCGGACCCGGCGACGGATCCGGTTGCGCTTCTGCTTTTTGGAGTGTTCGGTGTAGTCGGTCTTCCGCCCGAGGAGGAAGTCGCGGTCCGAGGGGGTCAAGATCCCGCGGGGACGCTCGGCGTCGGCCGCCGTTTCGAGCGACGGGGGCACCTCGTCCTGTGACATACCCGAAACGCGGGGGCTCACGGGATTAATGTTTGTGGTCGGATCTCACGGTCGCCGCGCCGCGGGCCGTCATCGTCCCTGCCGATCACGGTCTCCGCGCCGCGGGCCGCCGTCGTTTCCACCGGTCACGGCCGTCGCTCGCCGATCGACGAGACGACGTCCGTCAGCACCTCGACCGCGACGTCGAGCGAGCACTCGTCGACGTCGAACGTCGGCGTGTGGTGTGAGGTCGAGTGGTCGGTCCCGATCACGAGGTACGAGGACCGACCCCCGTTCGCGTGGACGCGGTCCATCAGGAACGTCGCGTCCTCGCTCGCGCCGAGCGGGGCCGCCGGCACGACGGTGTCGATCGCGGGCACGTCCCGGGCGACGTCGGCGACGAGCCCCGCGAGCGTCGGGTCGCTGTCGACGCTGATCGACTCGCTGATCCGTCGGATCACCACGTCGCAGTCGTGGAGCTCGGCGGCGGCGTACAGCACCCGTTCGAGCTCCGCACGCGTGTACTCCATCAGCGCGGTCGTCCCGCCGCGGACCTCGCCGTCGAGCGTCACCTCCTCGGCGATGACGTTGCTCGCGCTCCCGCCCTCGACGCGGCCGAAGTTCACGCGGGTCATCCCGTCGCCGTGTCTGGCGATCCCGTACGCGTTCTGGACCGCCGTCGTCATCGCCTGCATCGCGTTCGTCCCGCCGCTGGGGTCCTTCCCCGCGTGCGCGCTCGCACCCTCGAACGTCGCGGTGATGTGGGCCATCGCGAGCGGCTCCGTCGCGCCCGCGACGACCGTCCCCGTCGGGTAGCCGAGCCCGAGGTGGAACGCGAGCAGGTAGTCGACGTCGTCGACGGACCCGCCCTCCGCGAGCGGCTTGCCGCCGCCGGCGACCTCCTCGGCCGGCTGGAAGAGGACCGTGAACGTCCCGGAGAAGTCGCTCGCCACGACGGCTTCGAGGACGCCGAGCGCGACGGCCGGGTGGGCGTCGTGGCCGCAGGCGTGCATGTACCCGTCCGTCTCCGACCGAAACCCCTCGTCCGCCGGGCGGTGGCCGGGCTCCGTCGACTCCGGGATCGAGACCGCGTCCATGTCGGCGCGGAGCGCGACCGACGGCCCGTCGCCCGCGTGGACCGTCGCGACCACGCCGGTGTGCCCGTCGGCGGTCGCGTCGAGGACGGCGGTCGGGACGCCGGCGTCGGCCGCCCGGTCGCGCCACTCGTGGATCGTCTCCGACGGTGGCACCGCCATCCGGTGTTCGGAGGCGAGCGCGTCGCGACCGACGATCAGCTCGTCGACCCCGATCCGCTCGAGCTCCGCGACGATCCGGGCCGTCGTGCGGAACTCACACCAGGCGGGCTCCGGGTGGCGGTGGAACGCCCGACGGAGCGCGGAGAGTCGGTTGCGGACGTCGTGGGACATCGGGTTGGCGGCGATATGACACGGCAGTATATAACGTCCCCCGTGGCGTCGGCCGTCGCCGCCAGCGCGTCGGGCAGCGTGACCTGCGTGCTGGGCGGAGTAACCTGCGTGCTGAGCGGGGTGATCGGCGTCACAGCGCGACGTGACCCGTCCGCCCGAGTCAGTACGCGATGAGCGCGACGGCGACGACCGCGGCCGCGATCCCGGCGACGTCGCTCGCGGCCAGCGAGTCGCCGAGGAAGGCGACCCCGAGCACGGCGGCGACGACGAAGTACATCGCGGTGACCGTCGTCGCGATGCCGGCCGCGCCGGCCTGTAACGCGCCGTAGTAGGCGACCGCGCCGATCCCCGAGGCGACCCCCGCGAGCGCGGCGAAGCCGATCGCGGTCGGGTCGTTGCCGAGGACGCTCGTCCCCCGGTAGAGGATGTAGAGGCTCGCCACGCCGATCCCGACGCTGTAGGAGACGACCATCGCCGCCTCGGGCGCCATCGACCGCGTCGCGATGTCGGCGAAGAACGCCCAGAACCCCCACGCGAGCGCGCCGACGAGCGCGAGGACGACGACGAGGTGGTTCATCGCCTACGCCCCGTCGCCGTCGGCCGGGAGCAGCCCCGCCTCGCGGAGCGCCGCGTCGAGGCTCCCGTCGCCGTGTTCGGCGTACGCGGCCGGGGTGTACGTCTTGATCTCCAGCGCGTGGACCGCCCGCGTCATGTGGTCGCCGACGGCGTCGTACACGCGCTGGTGCTGGTCGACGAGCGAGTCGCCGTCGAAGGCGGGCGAGACGACGACCGCCGCGAAGTGGGCGTCCTCGTCCTCGTCGTTGTGGATACGCGGGGCCGTCACGCGGGCGACGCTGTCCGGAATGCCGTCCTCGATGAGCGCCGCGACCTCGTCGGTGGTGATGGTCATACACGTCACACCGACCCGCGCGCCCAAAAACGGACCGCAACCGGTTTGTCCCGAGCCGACGCAGCGTCGACCGTGAGCGATCCGCCAAGCGACCCCTCGGTCGGCACCTCGAGCAACCCTTCGGTCGGCACCTCGAGCGACCTCTCGATCGACGCCGACGCGGCCCGCGACCGGCTCTGTGACACACATTCCGAGCGGGTCGCCGCGACGCTCGACTGCGCGGCGGCGGTCGCGGCCGGCTTCGAGACGACCGTCGGGGGCGACCCCGCGACGCGCGAGTCGCGCGCGGTGCGATCGGCGCTCCGGGCCGCACTCGACCGGGCCGGCCTCCTCGAGGCGTTCGCGGCGCTCCTGCCCGACCTCGTCGACGCCGCCGGCGGGACGATGGCGGCCCCGCCGGTGGCCGGTCCCCCGTACGTCACCGTCACGTCGACCGGACCGGTGCTCCGGGCCACGCTCGGCGGGACGCGGCTCGTCGTCCGGATCGAGGCGTTCGCGGTCGTCGACGGCGCGTTCGTCTGGCGGGACCCGTCGCCGTCGGTCGCCGTCCGGGCCGTCGTTCGCGGGTAGCCGTTACCCGGAACCGGGCCGCGGAGCGGGTGGTTTTCGATGCGGCCGGCGAGGGTCGGTCACTTATAAGCGTATTCGGGGGTTCGACGATCGCTTATAAGCGTCCGCCCATGGTCGTACGCTCGATTGACACGGACCGAACCGTCGACGCGCGATCAGGCGGACAGACTGTGGTCGCGGACGCCCAGCCACCGCACCTCACGCCTCCCCAACCTCGTCGCGGCCCCGTCGCCGGCACCGCTCGGCGACGGGGCCGCGACTCCCTCGCACGCGCTCGGGGGCTCCCGGCGGTCGCCCCCGGAAGCCGCGCGCGCCGACGTGGCATGGTTAGTCACGCCGGTTGGAGCTTATAAATCCGGTCGCGACGCTCCTGGATGGTTTATAAAACCGGTCGCGCTTTTCGCGACCACTTATAAAGTCCCGCGGGTGACGCGCCGTCCTTACTCGCCCCAGTCGGGGTTCGGCCGGGCGGGGGAGAACACGTCGAACCCCTCGACGGGGACGTCGCCGCGGTTGACCGCGCCGTGCGGCTCGTCGCCGGGGATGGCGAAGGTGTCGCCCGCGTGGACGGGGACGTCCTCGTCGTCGACGACGAACGTGAGCGTCCCCTGCGTCACCGTGCCGACCTGCTCGTGTGGGTGGTCGTGGACCGGCACTTCCGCGCCGGGCTCGATATAAAAGCGCTGGATGCTGGCGTTCTCGCCCGCCGCGCCCTGCGTCAGGTGCACGCCATCGACCGCCTCGACCGCCTCGACCTCGTCGTCGGGAACTACGTCCATGCATCCATCGCGTCGGGCGATGCCTTAAAAGTCGGGTCGCGGGACGGACAGCGGCGTCCGGGGAACGGGCGGCGATGTCACCGGGACGGACCGCTGGCTCACGGGAACGGGTGATACGTCCGGTCGAGGACGGGCTCGAACCCCATCGACTCCGGAACCGCCCGCGCGCGGTCGCCGAAGAACGGGTCCCCCGTGAACAGCGGCTGTGCGCGCGGCACGAGGACGCGGACCGCCTCGAAGCCGAGCGCCACCAGGTCCCGGGTGGTCGTTCGCGCGACGTACGCGTCGAGCCCGACCGCCCCGACCCGGTCGACGACGGCCGCGAGCTCGTCCGCCCCGTCGAGGGCCGGCTCACCGAGCCCCGCCAGCGGGACCGACGCGTCGGGGTCGAAGAACGCCCGCGTGGCCTCGGGGAAGTCGGCGTGTCGACCGATGGCGGCGCTCCCCTCCGCCGCGGTCTCGGGCCCCATCGACCGGAGCTCCGTCCAGTTCTGGAGCGCCTCCGCGAGCGCGCTCCGCGCGGCGGCCGCCGGGTCGAGGTCCGCGCCGGATCCCGCGGCGAACCGCGGCCACTCCCCGTCGCGGTGGACGCCGACCGCGACCACCGGGACGTCGACGTCGGTGGTCACGAGCAGCGGCGTCACCGACAGCGACTCCGCGCGCGCCCGCTTCGTCAGCTCGGTGAACCCCTCGTCGTCGACCTCGAGCCCGAGCGGCTCCGTCGTCGAGTACCAGCTCGTCATCGTCGCGTCGCGCTCGATCGCCTCGTACAGTCCCGAGAGCGCCGCGTCCGGCCCGGAAGACCCGAGCCCGAGCCCGGTCGTGATCGCCGGGCGATACCGCTTTTCCGGCGGCGGGAAGCGAACGAACTCCGCCGGCAGGGAGACCGGATCGCCGGTGGCGAGGTCCGCGCCCGTCGTCCACGGGAGCCGGTCGTCGGGGTCGTACGCCGCCATCCCGTCGGGCCGAACGAAGGCGTCGGGAGTGACCGGGTTCGGGACGTCTGCGGCCGTCGCCGTGGTGAACGACCGCTCGCGGTAGACGCCGGCGGCGTACCGCTCTAACCCCTCCCCGAGCGCCTTCATGAACGCGCCGTCCCAGCCCGCGTCGACGCCGCCGGCGAATTCGGCCGCGCGGACGTCGGAGAACGGCGTGGTGTCGGCGAGCGCGGCGACGTAGTACGGCACCGGAAACGACGACTGTTCGCCGACCTCTCGCAGCGGCCCGACCCGCCGATCGACCGCCCGCTCGGCGCGGCCGATCGCCTCCGACAGCGGGACGTCCTCGTGTGCCCGCGGGAGCGCGTCGCCCGGCTCGGGGCCGCAGCCACAGCCCGGCACCGGCAGCAGCGTCCGTTCCGGCCCGGGGACCTCGACGGCGGTGTCGGCGACGGGATCTCCGGCGAGCAGCCGGATCGTCCGGCGACCGGCGACCGCGCCCGCGTACCTGACCGCGGAGCGCGTCCCCCTGGGTTCGGGGGCGGCGTCCGGCTCCCCGCTCGTGACCCGGGCGCGGAGACAGTCGTAACAGGCGTCGTCGAAGACGGTCACGCCGGCGTCGACCTCGGGGAGCGGCACCCCGCCGAGCCCGCCGACCTCGACCGCGATCCAGCGGTCGAGCAGTTCGTCCGCCGTCGCGAAGGTCTCCGAGCCCGCCGTGTCGACCACGACGGCGAGGTCGAAGCCGTCCAACAGCCCACGCTCGACCCGCATGACGTTCACGTCGACGTCACCGAGCGCGGCCGCCACGGCGTCGACGGCGGGACCGTCGCCGACCAATCCGATGTCCATGCCCGCCCCACGACGGGTGGGGGAAAAAAGCCCGGGGAGACTCGCCGTCAGTTCAGCACGCGCGTGGCAGCCTCCGCGAGCGCCTCGGCGTCGAGGCCCAGCAGGTCCTCGTCGCCGATCTTCAGGCGGAGCCGCGGGCGGCCGACGTCGATGGGGACCTTCTCGGTGTCGATGACCCCCATGTCCTCCAGCCGGGTCTTCGTCCGGGAAAACGTCGCCTTCGAGGCGATCCCGACGTCCTCGCCCCACTTCGAGATGTCGTACAGCAGGACGTCGTTCTTCGCGGCGACGAGCAGCGCCACGGTCACCTCGTCGAGCCCCTCGCCGTCGCCGCGGGCGGCGTCCATCGACGCCAGCACGCGGTCGAAGTCCTCGCGGGCCGACTCGCCGATCTCGGCCTCCATCGTCTCCCTGACGACGCTGATCGGCGGGGTCCGGAGGTGGTACTCCTCGGCGTCGTCGAACGCCGTCCGGTACGCGTCGAACACTTCCGCGACGAACTCGTCGTCCTCGGAGGAGAGCGCGGCGACGTGGTCGCCCGAACTCACGAGCGCCAGCACGCGGGACTCGGAGACGAACAGCGCGTTGTCGGCGTTCTCGGGGAGGAGCCGGATCGAGAGCGCCCCGTCGGAGACGAGGTCGGCCGCCTTCGAGGCGACGAGGAAGTCGTCCATTACGTCCTTCAACACGCGCTCGTCGGCGAGCATCGACATCGACGGGAGGTCGTCCCGCGCGAGCGCCGCCTCGACGAGGGAAACGATCGTCCCCGCCGAGGGGTCGACGACGAGCAGCTCCCCGTCCGTTCCGGAGAACGCCGTTTCGAGGATCCCCTCGACGTCAGTCTCCAATAGATTCGATACCATTTGTCGTGTCTGTAAAGATCAGATATGTATTTAATATTAACGGGACATACACAGTGAACAACTCCGGTATGGGCCTCGAAACCCTCGAATTCGGCCGATCGTGTGTTTTGGCCGCACGACCGATTCGAGGGCCCCGAATCGGGCACGAACGTCGCCCGGATCCCCATCGTTCGTGGTCGGGAGAACCGAGTGTTGGAGCACTGGACAGGCCGTGTTAGAGCACTGGACGGCTCGTGTGGGGACGGCGGACGGACAGGCTTATTGTGCAGTCACGCACGCACACGCGTATGGACTACGACGAGGTTCGCGAGGTCGACCCGGAAGTCGCCGACGCCCTGACCGGCGAGCGGGACCGACAGGAGGAGACGCTCGCGATGATCGCCAGCGAGAACCACGTCAGCGAGGCCGTCCTGGAGGCCCAGGGCAGCGTCCTCACCAACAAGTACGCCGAGGGGTACCCCGGCGCACGCTACTACGCCGGCTGTGAGTACGCCGACGAGGTCGAGACGCTCGCCGTCGAGCGCGCGACGGAGCTGTGGGGCGCGGATCACGTCAACGTGCAGCCGCACTCCGGGACGCAGGCGAACCAGGCCGTCTACTACGCGATGTTGGACCCGGGCGACCGGATCCTCTCGCTCGATCTGAACCACGGCGGCCACCTGTCGCACGGTCACCCGGCCAACTTCACCGGGCAGATCTACGACGTCGAGCAGTACGAGGTCGACCCGGAGACGGGCCGGATCGACTACGAGGGGCTCCGCGAGATGGCCGAAGCGTTCGACCCCGACATCGTCGTCTCCGGCTACTCCGCGTACCCGCGCGCGGTCGACTGGGAGGAGATCCAGGCGGCCGCGGACGCGGCCGACGCGTACCACCTCGCCGACATCGCCCACATCACCGGGCTGGTCGCGGCCGGCGTTCACCCCTCGCCGGTCGGCGTCGCCGACTTCGTCACCGGCTCCACGCACAAGACGATCCGCGCCGGCCGCGGCGGGATCGTGATGTGTGACGCCGAGTACGCCGACGACATCGACAAGGCGGTGTTCCCCGGCGGGCAGGGCGGCCCCCTGATGCACAACATCGCCGGCAAGGCGGTCGGCTTCAAGGAGGCGCTCGAACCGGAGTTCGAGACGTACGCGCAGGCGGTCGTCGACAACGCGCGGACGCTCGGCGACACCCTCGCCGACCACGGGCTCGAGCTCGTCTCCGGCGGCACCGACACCCACCTCGTGTTGGTCGACCTCCGCGAGTCGCACCCGGACCTGACCGGCGGCGACGCCGAGGACGCGCTCGCGGCCGCCGGCGTCGTGCTCAACGCGAACACCGTCCCCGCCGAGACGCGGTCGCCGTTCAATCCCTCCGGCATCCGCGCGGGGACCGCGGGGCTCACCACCCGCGGCTTCGACGAGACCGCCATCGAGGAGGTCGGCGACCTCATCTACCGCGTCGTCGACGACGTCGACAGCGAGGACGTCATCTACGAGGTCGGCGAACGGGTCGTCGAGCTCTGCGAGGAGTTCCCGCTGTACGCCCGGTAGACGGCGGTCGGTTCGTTTTCGGTGTTGTACGCGCTCCGTTCGTGAACCGGTTCGCGGTCGGTGAGCCCGCGGCTCGTCCGGCGTCCGCGGACCGGTGACCCGGGCAACACCCTCGTCCGGCGTCAGCGAGCCGCCGACTCCTCCGGCGTCAGCGCCACTCCGGAGACCCCCTGGACCCCGAGCGCTTGATGCCGCCAGCCGTCGCCGACGTCGACACAGAGCGTCCCGACGGCCGTGACGACGACGGACGCCCCCGGCCCGTAGCCGAGCGCGGCCGGCTCCTCGGCGACGGGAAGGTCGCTCGTCCGCCACGCGTCGGGACCCCAGCCGGGAGCGGAGCCGCGCTCATCGCGCCCATCCGCCGGGTCGTGCGTCCGGAGGTCGCCCCCCGCGGCGGCCATCGCGTGGCCGTCGCCGTCGGCGGCGACCGCGTCGAACGACCCCGACAGCGCGTCCATCCACCCGTTCCCGAGCCAGTAGAGCCCGGTCGACGTCGCCGCCAGCGGGACGCCCGCGCCGGCGACGTCGCGGGCGTCGTCGAGACCGACGTGTTCGATCGCCGGATCGCCGGAACGATCGACGACGCGGAACACCCCGTCCGCCGCGGCGATCAGGGGCCCGTCGACGGCTCGCGGGTCGGGTACCCTCCCGATCGGCTCCGCGTCCAGGGTCGGACCGGTGGGGGTATCGTCCCCATCGGTGTCCCCGATGGTGGCGTCGTTTCCGTCGGTGTCGTCCCCGGCGGCATCGTTTCCGGCGTCGTCGTCCCCAGCAGTGTCGTTTCCGGCGTCGTCCCCGGCGACGTTCCCGTCGGAGCCGCGGGCCACGTCGGCCGAGGTCACCCGCACTCGAGCGATCGCGCCGTCCGCGCCCGCGACGAGGAACGCCCCGTCGTCGACGCCGACGGCGACGACCGGGCCGACGTCGGCCGGGACGAACGCGAGGTCGTCCCCTCCGGAACCACCGTCCTCGGCCGAGCCGTCGAGGGACGCGACGAGGAGGTCGTCCCCGGTCGCGACCGCGAGCGACGTGGGTGCGGCGTCGGTCGCCGGGAGGACCGCGACGTCGACGGCGGGGTCGCGGCTCACGAGCCCGAAGGAGCCGATCTTGTCGCCGGAGATCGCGACGCGGACGACCCCGATGTCGGCGGCGACGTACGCGTCCGTCCGTCCGGCGCGCCCGGCGTACACACGCTTCTCCTCGATCGAGACGTCGTCCTCGGCGGGTGCCATGCCTCCGCGTTGGCGCGCACGGTTCAAAAAGCGTCACGGGACGCGAGCGTGGGTGGGACGCCGACGCGATCGTCGTCTCCGGACCGACGCCGTCGGATCGACATCGCCGGATCGACGCCGCCGGAGGCGTCGAAGGGACAACACCGACGCCCCTTTGGCCGCCCCCGCCGAAGCCTCGGTCGTGCAATCGGTCGCCGCCGAACTCGTCGCGCTGTTCGCCGAGGTCCTCCCGCGGCTCGCCCGGATCACCCTCTTCATCACGGCGGGCGTGTTCCTCGCCAACGTCGCCGTCGCGTTCGGGCTGGTGCGGTACGTCGCGGGCGTCTCCGGCTGGCTCACGCGGCCGGCCAACCTCCCGGACGAGGTCGGCACCGCGATCCTGACGACCGCGGCGTCGACGACGGCCGGCTACGCGACGCTCGCGGAGTACCGCGAGTCCGGGTTCCTCGACGACCGCGCCACGCTCGTCGCCGTCGTCATCAACACGTTCTTCGGGTTCGTCCAGCACGTCTTCACCTACTACGCCCCCGTCCTGATCCCGATCCTCGGGTGGTCAACCGGGGTGCTGTACGTCTCCTTCCGGGCCGGGATCGCGCTGGCGATCACCCTCACGGGCGTCGTCCTCGGCGGGCTCCTGCTGTCCGATCGGAACGTGAACCGGAGGGCGCTCGCCGACGTGGCGGCCGAGCGACCGGCGGGTGACGATCGGTCGGCCCGTGAACGGGTGCGCGCCGCCGCGGGGAAGTCGTGGACGACGCTCCGCCGGATCGTCCCCCGGCTGGCGGCCGTCTACACGCTCGTCGTCGCCTTCGTCACCCGCTACGACGTCGAGTCGCTCACCGGGTTCGCCGAGCCGGTCACCGCGGCGCTCGGGCTCCCCGGGGCCGCCGTGCCGGTGATCGCCGTCTACACGCTCGATACGACCGCCGGCGCGGTCACCATCGCGCCCCTGCTCGACGACGTGTTCACCCCGCGGACCGCCGTCGCGACGCTGCTCGTCGGCGGGATCGTCTCCTTTGCGGTGTCGACGTTCAAGCGCTCGATCCCGTTCCAGTACGGGATCTGGGGCGCGGAGTTCGGCACGAAGGTGATCGTCGTCAACACGGCGCTGAAGGTCGTCTTCATCTCGCTGAGCGTCCTGCTCCTGCTGGTCCCGCTCCGGTGACCGCCGGCTCCACGTCGACAGCGACCGTTCTCGCCCCGAGTGCGGCGGCCCGGGTCGCTAGCGACGGTTCCGAGCGATAGCGACAGCTCCGAGCGATAGCGGCAGGCCGGGACGGTGAGGGTGCGGTTTTAATACGCTTCCCGGCCCCCCTCGCGGCATGACCGACATCGACCTCGAACGGATAGAGCGGGCGGCCGACGAGGAGCTCGACGACGCGGTCGCGTTCCTCAGGGAGATGATCCGGACCCCGAGCGTGAACCCCCCGGGCGACTACGACGGCATCCACGCGCTGGTCTCCGAGACGTTCGAGTCGTTCGGCTGGGACGCCGAGACGCTCGCCGCGCCGGCGGCCCTCCTCGAGGAGCTCGGCCTCGAGGGACCGCGTCCGAACGTCCTCGGCTACGTCACCCGCGGCGACGGCCCGACGATCGTGTTGAACGCCCACCTCGACACGGTCCCCGTCGACGAGTCGAAGTGGAGCTACGACCCGTTCGCGGCGACGCTCGATGAGGGTCGCGTGTGGGGCCGCGGGGCCCGGGACTCGAAGGGGCGGGTCGCCGCCTACACGCTCGCGGCGCGGGCGCTGGAGGCCGCCGACATGGTTCCGGCGGACGCGACGATCGTCCTCGCGATCACGGTCGACGAGGAGACGGGCGGTCACGCCGGGCCGGGATACGTCGTCGACAGCGGGGTGCTCGACGCCGACTACGCGATCGTCGAGGGGAACATCGATCGGGTCGACTACGCGGCCGCGGGGGTCGTCCACTTCGAGGTGACCGTCTCCGGTCGGTCCGCTCACGCCGGGACGAACCCTGAAAAGGGGGCGAACGCGGTCGTCGGCGCGTCGCGGATCGTCGGCGCGCTCGACGCGTACGCCGATCGGCTGAAAACCGAGCGGGTGAGCGACGTGCCGGGGATCGGCCATGCGACGTGTACCCCGGCCACGATCGAGGGCGGGCTCAAGACGAACGTCGTCCCGTCGTCGTGTTCGTTCACGGTCGACAGGCGCGTGCTGCCGGAGGAGGACCTCGACGACGCGGAGCGGGCGTTCCGGGACGTCGTCGCGGACGTCGACCTCCCGGACGGGACGAGCGCGGCGGTGGACGTGGTCCTCCGTGCCCGACCGTTCGAGTCCGACAGCGACGGTCCCCTCGTCAGGTCGCTCGCGCGCCACGCCGAGACGGTGACCGGCTCCGACGTCCTCGTCGGGGGCACCCGTGGATTCACCGACGCCCGGTTCTTCGGTCACGCCGGCATCGAGACGGCCAAGTACGGCCCCGGCGACGAGGAGTCGAACGTCCACGGCCCGGACGAGAACGTGAAGGTCGACCAGGTCCGCGACGCCGGCGCGGTCGTCGCCGCGACGCTCGCCGAGATCGGGTCGGATCGGTAGCCCGTCGACCGCCTCCGCGACGTCCGACACTGCCCGGACCGTCGCAACCCCCTCGTGTTCCCGAACGGTTAACCGCGTCCCCGTCGGGGGAGGACGCATGAGCGACGCCGCAGACACGGTCTTCGTGAACGGGGAGATCCACACGCTGACGGAACCCGACGAGACGTACGAGGCGGTCGCGGTCCGGGACGGGGGGATCGTCCGGCTCGGATCGACGTACGACGTCGAGTTCCTCGTCGGCGTCGACACCGACGTCGTCGACCTCGAGGGGCGCGTCGTGCTCCCGGGGTTCATCGACGCCCACACCCACCTCACGACCGTCGGGCGCTACCTCGTCCACGCCGACCTCTCCACCGCGGCGTCGCCCGCCGACGCCGTCGACCTCCTCGCGGAGCGGGCCGCGGAGTTGGACGCCGATGCGGAGCCGGACGGTGACGCCGACCCGGTCGCCGACTGGGTGCTCGGCTACGGCTACGACGAGTCGACGTGGGACGAGGACCGCTACCTGACGCGGGCGGACCTCGATCGCGTCCCGACCGACCGACCGGTCGCCGCGTTCCGCGAGGACATGCACGTCGCCGCCGCCGGCTCGGTCGTCCTCGATCGGTTCGCCGACGAGCTCGCGGCGGCCCCCGAGGGAACCGTCCCGACCGGGGACGACGGCGAGCCGACCGGGGTACTCCTCGAGGCCGCGATCGACCCGATCTACGAGGCGATCGAACCCGGAGTCGACGGGACGCGCGCGGTCGTCGAGGCCGCGCTCGACGACTGCGCTCGCAAGGGGATCACCGGCTTCCACGACATGGTCCGCGGTTCACACGCCCCGCGGGCGTACCGCGAGCTCGACGACGCCGACGAGCTCACCGCGCGGGTCCGGATCAACTACTGGAGCGACCACCTCGACGCGCTCAGGGAGGTCGGGCTCGGGACGAACGACGGCTCGGCGTTCGTCGAGACGGGCGCGATCAAGTCGTACACCGACGGGAGCTTCGGCGGGCGCACCGCGAAGCTCTCGGAACCGTACGCGGACGCGCCCGACGGGACGGGCCAGTGGGTGGTCGACCCCGCGGAGCTCCGGGCGGCCGTCGCCGAGGCGACCGATGCGGGCTACCAGTTCACGGCCCACGCGATCGGCGACGAGGCGGTCGACGCCGTGATCGACGCGTACACGACCGCGTCTGCGACCGATCCCGGCGCGGCGAGACACCGGATCGAACACGTCGAGCTCGCCGACGACGAGGCGATCGCACGTCTCGCGGAGACCGGGATCGTCGCCAGCCCGCAGCCCAACTTCCTCAAGTGGGCCGACGAAGGGGGGCTCTACGAGTCGCGGCTCGGCGACCGGACGGCGCGGACGAACCGCTACCGCGACATGCTCGACGCGGGGGTGACCCTCGCGTTCGGCTCCGACGGCATGCCGATGGACCCCTTGCTCGGCGTCCACCACGCGGTCAACGCGCCCGCCGATGCCCAGCGACTTTCGGTGACGGAGGCCCTGCGCGCGTACACGTACGGGGCCGCCTACGCGGGGTTCGACGAGGACCGTCTCGGCACGGTCGCGGTCGGGAAGCGAGCCGACCTCGTCGTCCTCGACGGGTCGCCGTGGGAGCGGCCGGACGCGATCCGCGACGTCGACGTCGCGATGACGCTCGTCGACGGCGACGTCGTGTACGACGGCAGGTGAGCGGGCCATCGGAACCGAGCCGATCGCCGATCCCACGGAGTCCCCGCCAGCCCCGTAACGTCCCGTCGGTCCTTGCGACCTCCTCGTGGTCCTCGTAGCGCCCCGTCGGCCTCGCGGCGTCGATAGCTCGGCTCCCGCAACTCCTGCACGAAAACAATACTTATTAATCATGTACTACCGAATCGACACCATGGCAGAGATTTCCGTCGAATACGCGACCGGGGAGCGACTGTGGTCCGAGGCGGAGACGGCCCGGCGGCTGATCGATGCGCACCTCGGCGACCGTCCCGACGTCGACCGGGTCCGGATCGCGCCGTCGTCGGAGTCCCTCTTCTGTGTCAGCGTCGCGGGCGATCGGATCTGGTGTACGGACCCCCACGAGCGGATCGACTCGATGGCGGCGGTGTCGGCCGCGCGGCGACGCCTCTCGGAGTCGTAGGCTCGTCGTACCGGTCGACAACCAGTCACCACCGATCACCATCGACCGGGAACGGAACCGAGGCCGGGACCAGGGACCGAAACGCGCCGGCGACCGGCTACTCGCCCGCTTTCGCGGTCGCGTGGGTCCGGACGAACTCGCGCAGGAGCTTCCCGGCCACCGCCGCCGCCTGCCCGTCGTCGCGGTCGTTCACCTCGACGACGTCGAAGCCGTCCGCGTGGGGTGCGACCGCGCGGACCACGTCGCGGACCTCGCGTGGCGTCAGCCCGAACGGCTCCATCGTCCCCGTCCCGGGGGCGAATCCCGGATCGAGCCCGTCGACGTCGACGGAGCAGTACACCGACTCGCCCGCGAACGCGTCGGCGTCGAGCCCGTCGATCCACTCGCGGGCGTCCTCCGGGGCGACGACCTCCACGTCGCCCGCGGCGGCCCGCTCCCACTCCTCGGGGGATCCCGTTCGCGCGCCGACGATCACCGCCCGATCGGCGACGTCGAGCGCGCGGCGGGTCACGCAGGCGTGGTTCCACGGGTTCCCGTCGTACGCGTCGCGTAGGTCGAGATGCGCGTCACAGACGACGAGCGTGTCGGGGTCGACGGCCTCGACGCCGGCGTACGTCACCGTGTGCTCGCCGCCGATCGTCGCCGGGACCGCGTCGTCGAGGACGACGCTCCGGCACTCGGCGGCGAGGTGGTCGAGGTACGCCCGGACGTCGTCCCACGGGTGCACGTCGCCGGCGTCGTGGACGCCGAGCTCGGAGAAGTGACTGCCCGTCCGGTGGTCGTAGTCGTCGTACGTCCGTGAGAAGCGCCGGACCCGGTCCGGTCCGAACCGGGTGCCCGGCTGAAACGTGGTCGTCGCGTCCAGCGGCGCGCCGACGACCACGTAGGAGGCGGCCTCGCGGTCGGCGGTCGCGCCGGGGAACATCGACTACCCGACGACCTTCCGCTGGCCCTCGTAGGAGAGGTACTCGATCGTGTCGTCCGACTCGAAGTCCTCGCCCTCGGGGATCCGCATCGTGAACGTCTCGTAGGTGTCGAGGTCCATCACCTGCGCGTCGTCGCCGGAGACGGAGACGACCTGTCCCTGTTTCCGCTCGATGATGGGGACCCACACCTTCGCGTCGACGGGTTGTGAGAGCGAGCGCTTCCGATCGTCGAAGACGCCCTTCCCCTCGACGCGGGCCTTCGCGCTCCCGTGCTTGCCGGGCTTGGCGGTACTGTAGTGGTTTATCTTGCAGGGCGAGTCGTCCATCATGACGTAACTTCCCTCCTGCAGTTCTCGAACCTGCTTCTGCTCTCGCGGCATACCGGGACTTCCTCAGGCGCGGGTATAAACGGTTTGGAACGCCGTCGACGACGTACGAAGATCCGATCGGCCACGCGTGCCACCGATAGACGGCGACCCGTCAGGGGGACGAAACGACGGGTTTCGACCGCCGCTGACGAGCGGAGAGTATATACGTAGGGCTCACCACCTGCCCTGTATGCCAGAGGATACCAGCGAACGAATGAGTCGACGTAACTACCTTCGGTTCGCCGGCGCGGCGAGCGCGGTCGCGCTCGCCGGCTGTGCCGGCGAAGACGTCGAGGACTTCGACGACGATGACGACGGACTCGACGGCGACGACGGCACCGACACCGGAAACGGTGACGACGGCGACGAGGACAACCACCTCCACATCGCTCAGACGCAGAATCCGACCACGCTCGATCCCCACGACCACCGGGAGACGACGACCGACAACGTGCTCCTGCAGGCGTACGAGTTCCACTTCGAGCGGGACCTCGACGGGAACCTCGTCGAGGGGCTCGTCACCGACTGGGAGATCCTCGACGAGGAGCGCTACTGGATCGAGATCCGCGAGGACGTGCCGTTCCACAGCGGCGAGGACCTGTTACCGAGCGACTCCGCGTTCAGCATCAACCGCGTGGTCGACGCGGACGTCGGGAACCTACAGAGCCCGCAGAGCGACCAGCTGGCCGGCGTGACGGGGGCCGAGGTCGCCGACGACGGGCACGCGGTCGTCCTCCACACGGACGGTCCGAACCCGATGACGTTCGCGAACCTCGGCTCCTACTGTCCGGTGGTACAGGAGGACTGGATCATGGACCGGGAGGCCGAGGAGGTCGCCGCGGACATCAACGGCACCGGGCCGTACCAGCTGGAGGAGTTCGTCGACGGCGAGCACACCGACTTCACGAGATTCGCCGACTACTGGGGCGGGGAGGCCTCGATCGAGACCCTCCGCATCGACGCGTCCGAGGAGGCGAGCACCCGGATCAACAGCCTTCGAGCGGGCGAGATCGACATCGCGACCGCGGTGCCGCCGACCGACGCCGGAGCGATCGAGGGCGACGACGACACGTACATCGCCGACGCGCCCAGCACGCGCATCCTGATGCTCCCGATGCGGTACGACGTCGAGCCGTTCGACAGCCAGGAGTTCCGGCAGGCGATGAACTACGCGGTCGACTTCGACTCGATCATCGACAACGTCCTCTCCGGGTTCGGCGACGCGACGGCACAGCCGACCCTCGAAGGGTACTTCGGACACAACCCCGACCTCGATCCGTACCCGTACGACCCCGAGCGCGCGGAGGAACTGGTCGAGGAGAGCGGCCACGCGGGCGTCGAGATCGAACTCCACGTGCCGGCCGGCCGGTACCTCCAGAGCGACGAGATCGCACAGGCGTGTGTCGGGTACATCGACGACCTCGACAACGTCAACTGCGAGATCAACATGCGCGACTTCGGTGAGCTGGCCGGACAGCTCCTCGACGGGGACATCACGTCGACGCCGCCGTTCTTCCTCATCGGATGGGGGAACACGACGTTCGACGCGCAGAACAACCTGCTGCCGTGGCTCACCGGGGGCACCTCGCAGTACACGTTCGTCGACGACGAGCTCGAGGAGCTCATCCTGGACGCACGGACCGAGGTCGACGAGGACACCCGCGAACAGCTCATGATGGACGCGTGTGCGCGAGCTCACGACCTCGCGGTGTTCGTCTTCCTGAACCGGGAGTACCTGATCTAC
Organism: Halorubrum sp. JWXQ-INN 858; assembly: GCF_009806985.1. Classification (GTDB taxonomy): domain Archaea; phylum Halobacteriota; class Halobacteria; order Halobacteriales; family Haloferacaceae; genus Halorubrum. The sequence continues at coordinate 295,153 of NZ_WUAX01000009.1, forward strand.
GGGCTCAACCAGCGCGTCCAGTGGGACCCCACCCCGGACGAGTACACGCGCGCATACGAGATGTCGCTGCAGTAGGCGACGGATCGACGCAGTGTAGCCCACCGTTTCCCGTTGCACACGCTCTATCACATGTCACAGTATCAGTTCCTTATCCGTCGAGGCCTGCAAGGCCTCCTCGTCGTCTGGGGAGTCGTCACCCTGGTGTTTCTCCTGCGGTTCATGACGCCCGGCAGCCCCGTCGACTTCGTTGCACCGCTCGATGCGAGTCCAGAGCTCCGGGCACAGATCGCCCGTAACCTCGGGCTCGATCAACCGATCTACGTCCAATACGCCCAGTACCTCGGCGGACTGATCCAAGGGGACATGGGCTACTCGTACATCCGCGGCCGCCCCGCGAGCGGGATCATCGTCTCGCGTATCCCGGCGACGCTCGAGCTCGCCGTCGCGGCGACCGTCGTCGCGATCATCTGTTCGATCCCGCTCGGCGTGCTCAGCGCCACCCGCCGGCACCAGCCGACGGACTACGCGGCGACGACGTTCTCGCTCGTCGGGATCAGCACGCCGAACTTCTGGCTCGGGATCATGCTCATCATGGTCGTCTCGGTCGGCCTCGGGATCCTCCCGACGAGCCGACGACCGATCGGGCTGATACCGGCCATCGAGCTGTTGATATTCCAGTTCGAGACCGTCGGGATCCGCGCGTGGATCGCCCACATGATCCTGCCCGCAGTCACCCTCGGAACCTACTTCACCGCGATGATCGTCAGACTCACCCGCAGCGGGATGCTCGACCAGCTCGGCCAACCCTACGTGGAGGCCGCGCGGGCGAAAGGGCTCCCGGAAACGCTCGTGACGTACAAACACGCCCTCCGGAACACGATGATCCCGATCATCACCGTGTTAGGGCTCCAGCTCGGCTCGCTGATCGGCGGGGCGGTGATCACGGAGTTCGTCTTCAACTGGCCCGGGCTCGGGACCCTGATCATCGACGCGATCCGGGTCCGCGACTGGCCGATCATTCAGGGTGCACTCATCGTCATCGGGATCGGCTTCGTGGTGATAAACATCGTCGTCGACGCGCTCTACGCGCGGCTCAACCCACGGGTGAGCCTCGAATGAGCGGTCGCATCCTCTCCGACCGCGTTCGTCGGAGCCTGAAACGGGAGTTCAGTCGGAGCCTCATGGCGAAGATCGGGCTCTTCTTGGTCGTGCTGATGGTGACGATGGCGACGTTCGCGCCGTTCCTCGCCCCGCACGACCCGACACAGCAGGGACTCGACGAGTCGAACCTGCCGCCGGCCGGCGTCACACAGACCAGCGAGGAGTTCCGGATGGTCGACGGCGAGCGGACGACCGTGACCGTCGAGCGAGAGGGAAGCCTCGAACACCCCCTCGGGACCGACGCGCTCGGGCGTGACCTGTTCTCGCGGGTCTTATTCGGCGCGCGGACCTCGCTGATGGTCGGGCTGTTCGGGACCCTCTTCGCCGTCGGCACCGGGGTGAGCGTCGGGCTCACCGCGGGCTACTACGGCGGACGGACCGACGACGTGTTGATGCGCTTTGCCGACATCATGCTCGCGTTTCCGGCGCTCGTGTTGGCGATCGCGCTGGTCGGACTGTTGGGGCCGTTAACGATACTGATACCCGACCCGTTCGTCCAGCTCGGGTTGGTCACCGGCATGCCCGCGAACTTCGTGTTCCCGATCACGTTGACGATCGTCGTCGGCGTGGTCAACTGGGTGTGGTTCGCCCGGATCGCGCGCGGCGAGGCGCTGTCGATACGCCAGCAGGAGTACGTCAAGGCCGCCCGCAGCCTCGGCGCGAGCGACTGGACGATCCTCCGACAGCACATCCTCCCGAACAGTCTCACGCCGATCATCGTGTTGGCGACGATCCAGGTGGCGGCGATCATCCTCCTCGAGAGCTCGCTGTCGTTCCTCGGGTTCTCCGGGACGTCGCTGTCCTGGGGCTTCGACATCGCACAGGGACGGCAGTACCTCGGCACCTCGTGGTGGATCGCGAGCATGCCGGGGCTCGCCATCGTCGCCGCCGTCGTCGGGATCAACCTGCTCGGCGACTGGCTGCGTGACGCGCTCGATCCGGGCCTCGAGGGCGAACACGGAGGTGGGATGTGACCCGAAACGGTCCGATCCTCCGCGTCGAGGGCCTCGAAACCCGGTTCTTCACCGAGGAGGGGCAAGTCAACGCCGTCCATGGGGTCGACATGGAGATCGACGACGGCGAGGTGTTCGGCGTCGTCGGCGAGTCCGGCTCCGGCAAGAGCGTCACCGCGCTCTCGCTTCTGGGGCTGCTCGAATCGCCGGGACGCGTCACCGGCGGCGAGATCTGGTACCGCAGCGCCGAGCTCGCGGACTCGGTCGCCGAGGAGACGCCGACGGCGGTCGACGGCGACTACGTGAACCTGCTGGGGCTCCCCGACCGGGTCCGGCGGACGCTTCGGGGGACCCACTTCAGCATGATCTTCCAGGACCCGATGAGCAGCTTCAACCCGAGCCTGACGGTCGGCGAGCAGATCGCGGAGGCGGTCGAGGCCCAACAGCGGGCCCGGTCGAACCCGCGGTCGGTCGCCTCCCGGACGCAGGGATACGGGCTCAGCCAGTACCTCATGAGCTTCGTTTCCTCCTCGCGGAAGTACGTGAGCGAGGAGAGCCGCGACCGTGCGGTCGAGCTGCTCGAGATGGTCGGCATCCCCGACCCGGTGTTGCGGGCCGAGGAGTACCCACACGAGTACTCCGGCGGGATGTTACAGCGCGCGATGGTCGCACAGGCGCTCGCGGGCGAGCCGAACGTGCTCATCGCCGACGAGCCGACGACCGCGCTCGACGTCACGATCCAAGCACAGGTGCTCGACCTCCTCGACGAGATCCAAGCGGAGACGGGGATGACGATCCTCATCATCACGCACAACCTCGGCGTCGTCGCCCGGATGTGCGACCGCGTCGGCGTGATGTACGCCGGGGAGATCGTCGAGCGGGGGGCGCTGGCGGACGTGTTCGACTCGCCGGTCCACCCGTACACGCAGGGGCTGTTGGGGAGCGTCCCCGACCTCGGCGGGTCCAGCGGCCGGCTCCAGCCGATCGCCGGCAACGTGCCGAGCCTGCTCGATCACGAGATGCCGGACCGGTGTTACTTCGCCGATCGCTGTCCGAAAGCGATGGAGGCGTGTCTGCGGAAGCCGCCGGAGCTCCCCGTCGACGGGGCGGCGGGCCACACGGCGAAGTGTTACCTCGCCGAGGAACCGTTCGACGAGTCGACCGCGCTCCCGGACGGCTACTTCGAGGGCGGATCGACCGACGCGGCCGACCCGGCCGACGCGTCGGGTGCCGCCGAGGTCGCGAGCGACGGAGGTGAATCAGAATGACCGACGGGAGCGACACGACCGACGACGCATCGACGGACGCCGAGCCGCTGGTTCGGGTCCGGAACCTCGAGAAGTACTTCTGGGAGAACGACTCGCTGTTCGACCGGCTGTTCGGCGAGGGGAAGACCGCGGTGAAAGCCGTCGACGGGATCAGCTTCGACATCCGTCGCGGGGAGACCCTCGGGCTCGTCGGCGAATCCGGCTGCGGGAAGTCGACGACGGGGGAGACGATGCTCCGGCTCCAGGAGCCGACCGGCGGGCGCGTCGAGTTCGAGGGGGAGAACATCTACGACCTCGATGGCGCGGACCTGCAAGCGTTCCGCCGCGAGGCACAGGTCGTCTTTCAGGACCCGTTCTCCAGTCTCGACCCGCGGATGACCGTCGGCGACATCATCACCCAGCCGCTGGAGATCCACGGCGTGGGTACGGCCGCGGAGCGTGAGGAGCGGGCCCGCGAGCTGCTCGGCCACGTCGGGCTCTCCGCGGACCAGCTCGACCGGTACCCCCACGAGTTCTCCGGGGGTCAGCGACAGCGGGTCGGCATCGCCCGGGCGCTCGCGCTCGAACCGGAGTTCATCGTCCTCGACGAGCCGACGAGCGCGCTCGACGTGAGCGTGCAGGCGCAGGTGTTGAACCTGCTCGACGACCTCCAGGAGGAGTTCGACCTGACGTACCTGCTGATCAGCCACGACCTCTCCGTGATCAACCACGTCTGTGACCGGGTCGCGGTGATGTACCTCGGCGAGCTCGTCGAGGTCGGCCCCGCTGCGGACCTGTTCGCGGAGCCGAAACACCCGTACACGGAGGCGCTCCTCGAGAGCGTCCCGCGGGCATCGACTGACGAGCGGGACCGCGAGCGCCAGACGATCTCGGGGGACGTCCCCTCGCCGCGGAACCCGCCGTCGGGCTGTTCGTTCCGGACGCGCTGTCCGGTCGTGATCCGGCCCCCGGGGCTCGACGTTCCGCGATCGGCGTACCGCGAGATCGTCCAGTACCGGACGCTGCTGGAGAACGGTCGTCTCGACCCCGAGAGCCGGTGGGAGCAGCTCGACGATCCCGATCGGACGAACACCAGGGCGTTCGTCGACGGGCTGTACGACGAGCTGTTCACCGAACGGTTCGACGGCGACGACGACGCCGTCGTGACGGAGTCGTTCGAGGCGCTCGCGGACGGCGACGTCGAGGAGGCGATCGAGCTGCTTCGGAGCCGTTACGAGTCGGTCTGTGAGGTCGTCAATCCGGAGCTCGTCGACGAACCGCATCCCTCGGCGTGCCTGCGCGACGACCAGCCCGGATCGGTTCGAACCGCGGTCGACGAGTGGGAGGGCGCGTCGACGGCCGTCGACGCCACCGGAAGCACCGGGGGCGCCGATGTCGACGTGGCCGCCCCCGACGGCGGGACCGCCGACGCGGACCGATAAGTCAGCGCCGGGTCGCCGCCGGTCCGAGGTCGACACCGCGTCGCCGGCTCCCGTCCGGGAGTCGGCCCTCACGTCCGTAACGTCTACCACCCATGACGACGAGGGTCGGGTATGAACGCACGTGACCTGATGGTGACGGACGTGAAGACGGTCTCGCCGGACGACGACGTCTCCAGCGTGTTCCGTAAGTTCGCCCGCCAGCCGTTCTCCGGGTTCCCCGTCGTCGACGACGAGCGACGGGTGGTCGGCGTGATCACGGAGTCGGACCTCGTGGACCTGTTCGAACCGGACGAGGAGACGCTGTGGATCCCGATCGGGCTCCCGCCGTTCGTCGACACCCTCACGTACCAAGTGAAAGCGCCGTGGGCGGACCTCGACCTCGGCGTCGACCTCGTCCGCAACGCCGACCGGCCGGTCGCCGACGTGATGAGCACGGACGTCGCCACGGTGACGCCCGACACCGACGTCGACGAGGTGCTCGCGCTGCTCGCGGGCGACGAGCCGAACATCAACCGGGTGCCCGTCGTCGACGAGGACGGCCGGCTCGTCGGGATCATCGCGAGACAGGACGTGATCCGGGCGTTCCGGGACCGGCGGGTCTGAGCGGCGTCTCGCGGTCGGCGATCCGGACCGACGGCGGTGAATCGTCCGGCGGTGCGGGCCTTCGGCTCACTCCCGTGCGCCCGGCGGAAACGGGTCGGCGTGGTCCGCGATGGCGTCGGCGACGCGGTGTGGCTCCTCGTGGATCACCCAGTGGGTCGCCTCCGAAAGGGTCAACAGCCGCCCGTCGGCACAGTGGCCGACGCTCTCGGTCGCCATCGGCTTCCGGAGGAACCGGTCGCGAGCGCCCCAGATCACGAGCGTCGGGACCTCGACTCGGGTCCGCGACGGCGTCGGCCGGTCCCGAACGATCGCACGGTACCAGTTCACCATCGATTCGAACGCGCCGTCCCGGCCCCACGCGCGGCGGTATCGGCGGAAGTCCTCCTCGTCGAAGGTCCCCGGAAGGCTCGAATCCCGCAGCGCGCGCGTCGCGATCCGCCAGTTGCCCGCCCGGGCGACCGCCTCCGGGAGTGCCGGGAGCTGGAACGCGAGCACGTACCAGCTCTTGAGCCGCTGGTCCCACGAGGTGCGCAGCGTCCGCTCGAACACCGTCGGGTGGGGGACGTTGACGGCAACGAGCTCGGACAGCCGGTCGGCGTGATGGAGCGCGAGCCACCACCCGACCGCCGCGCCCCAGTCGTGTCCGGCGACGGCCGCCGTCTCGCGGTCGTACGCGTCGATCAGCCCGACGACGTCGCGGGCGAGCTCGTCCATCCGGTAGTCGCGGACGCGCGGCGGCTTCGCCGAGAGGTTGTAGCCGCGCTGGTCGGGGACGACGACGCGGTAGCCGGCGTTCACGAGCGGGGTCAGCGTCTCGTGCCAGCCGTACCAGAACTCGGGGAACCCGTGTAGCAACACGAGCAGCTTCCCGTCCTCGGGCCCCGCTTCGACGACGTGCAGGCGGACCCCGTTCGTCTCGACGATCCGCGACTCGCCCGGCACGCCCTCCGGGATCTCGTCGGCGGGGATCTCCACGCTCGGGGTGACGTCGATGGGGACCTCGGTCATACCGAACGGATGGACCGCCACCGATAAATAACTACGAGCGCGCCGCGCCGATCGCCGTCCGCCAGCGCGCCGCACCGACCGCCGTCCGCCGGCCCGCCCACTCACCCACCCAACCGCTCACCGATCCGCCGGTCTGCCGCCGTCCGTTCCGGCGGGTTATCCGAACTTCCCCGTGATGTAGTCCTCGACGCGCTGGTTCTCGGGGTTCTCGAAGATCCGGTTCGTCTCGCCGAACTCGACGAGCTGGCCGCCGGTGAGGAAGACCGCGGTCTTATCCGAGATGCGGGCGGCCTGCTGCATATTGTGCGTGACGATGACGACCGTGTACTCCTCGGCCAACTCGTCGATCAGGTCTTCGACCTTCGCGGTCGCGACGGGGTCGAGCGCCGAGGCGGGCTCGTCCATCAGGATGACCTCGGGATCGGGCGCGATGGCGCGGGCGATACAGAGCCGCTGTTGCTGCCCGCCCGAGAGGTCGAGCCCCGACTCGTCGAGCTGGTCCTTCACCTCGTCCCAGAGGGCAGCCCCGCGGAGCGCCTCCTCGACGCGGGCGTCCATGTCGCCGTCGTAGCCCTGGATCTCCAGACCGTACGCGACGTTGTCGTAGATCGACTTCGGGAACGGGTTCGGCTTCTGGAACACCATCCCGATCTTCCGGCGCAACGCCACCGGGTCCACGTCCTCGTCGTACACGTTCTTGCCGCGGAAGCGGAGCTCGCCGCCGACGCGGGCCGCGTCGACCATGTCGTTCATCCGGTTGATACATCGGAGGAACGTCGACTTCCCGCAGCCCGACGGGCCGATGATCGCGGTGACTTCCTGTGCCGGCAGCCGAACGTTCACCGGCTTAAGCGCCTCCACGTCGCCGTAGTGAACGGTCAGGTCGGCCGCTTCGATGACCGTGTCGGCGTCGGCGATGTGCTGGATCGACGGGGTCGTCTCGCCGGTCGTCTCGTCGACCGGGTCCGGGGTCGAGACGTTCCGTCCGTCCGCTCGGTCGGCGGCCGCCCCGTCCTGTTCGTTCTCGCGTTCGTCGCCGACTGTGTAACTGTCGCTCATTGTTATTTCTCGTACTTGTTGCGGATGAGGATGGCCGTCGCGTTCATCAACAGGAGGATCGTCAACAGGACGACGATCCCGGCGGCGGCGACGTGTTGGAAGTCGCCCTCCGGGAGGCGTGCCCAGTCGAATATCTGCATCGGCATGGCCGCGAAGGGACCGAACAGGTCGGGAACGGGGATGCCCGAGACGTCCTCGATCGGTGCTCGGAACATCGACGTCGCCGCACCGATCATGATCAGGGGTGCGGTCTCGCCGATCGCGCGGGACAGCGAGAGGATCGTCCCGGTCATGATCCCCGGCAGCGCCGCCGGGAGGACCACGTCCCGAACGACCTCCCAGTCGGTCGCGCCGACGCCGTAGGCGGCGTGCCGCTGGGAGTCGGGGACCGCTCGCAGCGCCTCCTGTGCGGAGACGATGACGATCGGAAGGATGAGCAGCGTCAGCGTCAACGCACCGGCCAGCAGGCTCTCACCGAGCCCGACGAACCGGACGAAGACGGCCAGCCCGAGCAGCCCGTACACGATCGACGGGACGCCCGCGAGGTTCGCGATGTTCGCCTCGATGAAGCTCTTGAGTCGGCTCTCGGGGGCGTACTCCTCCAAGTAGATGGCGGCCCCGACGCCGAGGAACATCGTGAACACCGCGGTCAACGCGATCAGGAGTATCGACCCGACCAGCGCGGGATAGATGCCCGCTCCACGGCCGTCGGGGTAGTAGTTCTCGATGAACCGAGAGGGCGGATAGGTGAGGAAATCCAGGGTCACCCATCCCCACGCCTCGTAGAGGACGTCGCCGAGCAGCACGAACAGCGCGACGATCCCGACCAGCGTGGACGCGCCACAGATCCCGACGAAGACGCGCCCGAGAAGCTGTTTCCGGGCGATGTCGTCGCCGACGTTCGCGAACGGGTTCGGGGTCTCGCCGCCGTCGGTTCGGACGCTGCCGGTTCGGAGGCTGTCGGTTCGGACGCCGTCGCCGTCCCCGTCCCCGTCGCGACCGTCGTCCGTTCCGCCGAGCCCGAACGGGAGCCGGGTCATCGGTACGCCTCCTGGTACCGCCCCTTGATCCACAGGCTCAACAGGTTCATCCCGAGGGTCATCACGAACAGCAGGAGGCCGACGGCGAACAGGCTCTGGTAGCCGATGGAGCCGACCGAAACGTCGCTGATCCCGATCTGGACCATGTACGCGGTCATCGTTTGGGCCTGCTCTAACGGGTTCAGCGTGATGTTCGGCTGCATCCCGACCGCCAGCGTGACCGCCATCGTCTCGCCGATCGCCCGCGAGATCGCGAGGATGTACGACGCCATCACGCCCGACAGCGACGCCGGAACGACGACGTCGGTCGACACCTCGAACTTCGTCGCGCCCAGCCCGTACGCCGCGTTCCGGAGCTCGTCCGGGACGGCCGACATCGCGTCCTCCGACAGCGACGACACCATCGGGATGATCATGACCCCGACGACGATCGCCCCCGCCGCAACGTTGAACGTCCCCGTGCCGGGGAAGAACCGCTGGATGATCGGGGTGATAAACGAGAGCGCGAAGAAGCCGTACACGATCGTCGGGACCCCCGCGAGCACCTCGAGCGTCGGCTTCACGACCTTGCGGACGCGCCGGTCGGCGTACTCGGAGAGGTAGATCGCCGTCGCGGTCCCGACCGGGATCGCGATGAGCGCGGAGCCGACGACGATGAGCATCGTTCCCCACAGCAGCGGCAACACGCCGTACGAGCGCGGGCGGATGATCGGCGACCACTCCACGCCGAAGAGGAACTCGCGAACCGTGACCTGCGTGCCGAGCCCGGTGCGGAGCGCGGCCCACGCCTCCGCGGGGCTTCCCGCAAGGACCCCGCCGAGAACGCCCGAGAGGAGCCCGAACAGGGTCTCTTCTCGGAAGAACCCGAGGGCCCCGTCGAAGAGAACGACGACGATCCCGAACGTCGTGAGGACGGTGAGCAGCGCGCACGCGAAGAAGACGCCACGGACCGCGAGGTTCCGTCCCGCCGGGATGTCCGAGCCCGCGCGGGTGAGGTCGGCGACGTCGCTCGACCCGCTCATTCGAGCCCCGCCACCGCATCGGTCAAGCGTTCACGGCTCTCGGCGACCGTCTCGTCGGGGATCGCGTAGTAGCCGACCTTTCGAGCCGCCCACTGGGTCCACGTCAGGGTCTCGTCGGGCCCGACGACCTCGCGGTCGGCGTCCTCGTCGATCTCCTCGAAGAAGAACTCGGCGTACGCGCGGAACTCGGGTCGCTCGAGGTCCGGGACGCTCAGGTAGACGTACATCGGCCGGGAGAGTGGAGTGTACTCCCCGCTTTCGATGGTTTCGCGGGTCGGGCGAACGCCGCCGTTCCCGTCGTCGACCGCGACGAGTTTGAGGTCCTCCTCGTTCTCGTAGAAGTACCCCGCGCCGCCGAAGCCGAGGGCGTACCGGTTGCCCCGAACGCCGCGGACGATGACGTTCGTGTCGGCGCTGGCGGAGTAATCCGACCTGATGTCGCCGTACTCGCCGTTTATCGCCTGCGTGAAGTAGTCGAACGTGCCGGAGGCGGAGTCGCGGCCGTACAGGTCGACCTCCTCGTCAGCGAACGGTTCGTCGGCCCACTCCTCGCGGAGGTCGCCCCACGTCTCGACGTCGGAGCCCGAGCGCCAGAGGCGGTGGAGTTCCTCGACGGTCAGCGTGTCACACCAGTGGTTCTCGGGGTGAACCCAGATGGCGAGCCCGTCGAGGGCGGCCTCCAGCTCGAGGAAGTCGATCCCGTTGTCCCCACACAGACCCACCTCGTCGTCGAGGATGGCGCGGCTGGCGTTCTGGACCTGGGTGTCGCCCGCACAGAAGCGTTGGAACCCCGCGCCGGTGCCGGAGCCCCGGACCGGGATCCTGACCCGGTTGTTCCGCCACTGGAACTCCTCGGCGACGGCCGCGCCGTGTGGTAACAGCGTGTTGCTCCCGTCGACGACGATACGACCGTCGAGCCCCCGGCTGTCCTCCCCACGGACGAGACAGCCGGCGAGCCCGGCGAGCGCCCCGCCCGCGGCGGCTAGGTAGGCCCGACGACCGACCCCCGACCGAACCCCGTCGGTGGTGTCACCCTCCATCAGTTCAGTAGAGCGGTACAGGCACCTAAATACGCTACTATAATGTATATATAGTTCTCAATATCTCTATGTTGATCGAGAGCCGGCAGAGTGAGTTCAGGCGAGCGTGCGGCATAAATGGCCCATAAGGGGAGGTATTCGAAATATATCGTTGAGGCATCGGGTATATAGTTTTGCGTAGGTTTAACAACCCGCCGTCTCCAAGGACGGGTATGGAGACGCGGAAGGTGCAAGTCACCGGCGGCTCGACGTACACCGTCTCGATCCCGAAGTCGTGGGCGACCGAGAACGACGTCGGGGCGGGCAGCGAGGTCGAGTTCTACCCGGACGGGGACGCGCTGTTCCTCACGCCGAGAACCGAGGAAGAGCGGACTCGGGGCAGGCTCGACGTCACCGGCCTGACCGGACAGGAACTCACCCGTGCGGTGACGACGATGTACGTCAGCGGGTTCGACGTCATCGAACTCGGCGGGTCGGAGATCACGACCGAGCAGCGGTCGACGATCCGCGAGGCGGTACAGAGCCTCGTCGGGCTGGAGGTGTTAGAGGAGACGCGCGACCGCGTCGTGGTTCGTGACCTGCTCGACTCCTCCGAGCTGTCGATCCACAACGCCGTCACCCGCATGCGGCTGATCTCGTTGTCGATGCTCGACGACGCGATCACCGCGCTGTCGGAGCTCGATCACGACCTCGCACGCGACGTCATCGGCCGCGACGACGACCTCGACCGGCTGTGGCTCGTTGTCTCGCGGATCTTCCGGGCGACGCTTCGCACGCCGAAGGCGGCCGAGGAGCTCGGGCTGCCCCGCGAGGAGTGTTTCGACTACCACTCCAGCGCCCGGCAGCTGGAGCGCGTCGGCGACCACGCGACGAAGATCGCCCACTTGACGCTCAAGATCGAGGAGCCGCTTCCCGACGCGGTGATCGACGCGATCGACGACCTCCACGAGGACGCCGTCGAAGTGATCGACACCGCGATGGACGCCCTCTTCGAGGACGACAGCGAGACGGCCAGCCGCCGCGCCAACGAGGCGCGGGCGGGCGTCCGCGAGATCGACGAGCGCGTGCGGGCGATAGACGAGCTCCTTCGGGACCTGGACCCCGCCAGAGCCCAGCTGTTGGGGCTCGTCGTCGACTCCGTGCTCCGGTCGGCCGACTACGGCGGCAACGTCGCAGAGACGGCCCTACAGAAGGCCGCACCGACGCCGTAACCGACGGACGCCGTACCCACCTTAAAAGCGCCGTCGTCGGTTTCGATCGGAGCGGTCGCCGATACCGCCCGACGTGGTCGACGATCGACGATCGACAGAGAAGCCCGGAAGGCGCGGGGGTTTTTCCCGTCGCCGGTCCACCGCGTACGTATGCCGGAGATATCCCTCGGCGTGCCGAAAGGCGTCGTCGAGTCGCTTCCCGAGGAGGACGGCACCGCCGAACGCGACATGCGGCGCGCCATCGTCGGGATCCAGTCGCGGCTGAACGAGGAGATCGATGGGCGGACGCCCGCGGAGGCGGCGGCCGTCGTCGCGGACGCCGTCGAGCGGATGGAAGGGCAAGCGAGCACCTATCACGAGTTCGTCCCCGAGCTCCGCGCGTGGGGACAGTCGCCCATCTACGCCATCGCCTGGCGGAACCTCTACATCGAGCTGATCGGCCAGCTGTACGAACACGAGTGGCTCGGCGACGAGCTCGACCGCGAGCGGAACTTCCGGCTCGTCGAGGACGGGATCCGCCTGTCTGACCTCTAATCTACCGGCGTCGGCGACCGTTTTTAAGTGAGTCCGACCCGACCGTGAGGTATGGAACTGGAGCTGCGGTTCTTCGCGACGTTCCGCGAGGCCGCCGGCGGCAAGACGGTCGCGTACGAAACCGCCGACGGCGCGACGGTCGGTGACGTGTTGGCGTCGCTCGAAACCGAGTATGAGGGGCTCGCCGGACGGCTGATCGTGGACGGCACGCTGGCCCCGCAGATCAACGTCCTGAAGAACGGCCGGGAGGTCCTCCACCTCGACGGGCTCGACACCGGGCTCGACGACGGCGACCGGCTCTCGGTCTTCCCGCCGGTCGCGGGTGGGCATGACTGACGCCGACGGAGGGGACGAGCAGGGCGAGGGGCGTGTCACCGACCACGTTGAACCCCCCGCCGAGCCGGGATGGGTACGCGAACAACGCGCGTATCGCGGGATCTCGAGACGGCTGGCGGCCCATTACCTGCGGAACCTCGGCGGGACCCTCGTCGACGCGGACGACCCGGCGGACGCCACCCGGGTCGACGGCGACGGCTGGCGGGTGACCCTCCGTTCGGAGACGGTGAACGTCGCCGGATCGATCAGCCTCACCGAGGTGACGATGTCGTTCGCGGGCGACCCAGAGGCCCTCGCGGACCTGATCCCGCGGTTCAAACGGAAGGCGATGCGCGCCGGCGGGTGAGGGGGTCGGCGTGGCCCGCGAGGACGACGATCGATCGGAAACGGGCGAGAGTCCCGACCGCCAACCCGGCAGTCACCCGATCGACGGGATCGCGTTCCTCAAGGCCGCGGCGCTCGCGAGCGTCCCGGCGGACCGGCTCTCGGAACTCCTGTGGCGGGTCCAGGCCGATCTCGGTCCCCGAATAAACGACTACCGGCGGCGCTACGAGCGGATCGCCGCCGACGCGGGGCGCGAGACGTTCCTCGCCGAACCGACCCACTGGGAGGACGTCGCCGACCGACTCGGCCTCTCCGATCGAGAGCGTGACGCCGTCGCCCGCGCTCACGAGGCCGCGGTGGAGCGGGTCGGGTCCGAGGACGGGCGTCGCGCAGAGTTCGACACCGCCCTGGAGATCCGCGCCGGGGTCGTGATCGGTCTGGACGCCGCCGAGGACGCACACGAGTCGCATCCTCGCGGATCCCCGCCCGACGACGGGTGAGCGAGGCCTCGACGCGCTCGTGGCTCGCATCGACGCGTTTTTGCGGCCGGCGTGGGTGCGGGTCCCATGAGACTCGCACGCTTGCTCACACCCGACGGGCCGGTCGCCGGCCGCTACGAGGACGGCGTCGTGATCACGGACGACGGCCCCTACGAGGTCGGCCGCGACGGACGACTGCTCCCGCCGTGTCGCCCGAGCGCGCTCTACTGTATCGGGCGCAACTACGCCGAGACGATCGAACAGATGGGGTACGAGCGCCCCGACGAGCCGAACTTCTTCATCAAGCCGCCGGCGAGCCTCGTCGCACACGGACAGCCCGTGCGGTATCCCGAGTGGACCGACGAGTTGACCTACGCCGGCGAACTCGTCGCCGTGATCGGCGAGCGCTGCCGCGACGTCTCCCCCGACGACGTCCCCGACGTCGTCCGCGGCTACACCGTCCTCAACGACATGGACGCGCTCGACCAGGAGAGCCTCACCGCTCGGAAGGCGTTCGACGGCTCCGCGCCGCTCGGTCCGTGGATCGAAACCGACGTCGATCCGACGGACATCGACGTCTCGACGACCGTCGCGGGCGAGACGCGACAGGACGCCAACACCGAACTGATGCTGTTCGGCCCCTACGAGATCGTCTCGTATCTCTCGAAGCGGTTCACCTTCGAGCCCGGCGACTGCGTCGCGTTCGGCAGCCCCGCCAACCCCGGGCTCGTCGAGCCGGGCGACCGCGTCGAGATCACCTACGAGGGCGTGGGGACGCTGACGAACGACATCGTCGAGTGAGTCGGACGCCATGCGACGACCCGTCTGGGTTCGTGTGGACCCGTGCGCATCCGTGCGGACCCGTACGGACCCGTGCGAACTCGTGCGGACCTCACCGACGGGGGTGACCGGGGGCGCCGACGGAGTCGGTGAAGGGGGCCGACTGAGTCAGTGAAGGGAGCCGCCCGGGGCCGGAGCCTACGACGTCCGGATCTCGAACCGTGCCCCGCCGCCGTCGGCCTCGGTCACTCGGATCGACCAGCCGTGAGCGTTGACGACCTCCTCGACGATCGCGAGCCCGAAGCCGGTCCCCTCCGACGTCGTCGTGTACCCGAACTCGAACACGTCCGCGTGTTCTTCTTCGGGGATCCCCGGCCCGTCGTCGGCGACGTAGAAGCCGCCCCCACCGTCCAGCGCGCCGACCGAGACGGTCACGCCGGAGCCGCCGTGTTCGACCGCGTTCCGGAACAGGTTCTCGACGAGCTGTCGAAGCCGTTCGGGGTCGGCCACGACCGTGAGGTCGAACCCGTCCGCGATCGCGAGCGACGCGTCGTTCGTCTCGACCATCCCCCACGACTCCGTGACCAGATCCGGTACCCGAACCGGTTCGGTCGCGTCGATCGGTCGTCCGAGGCGGGCGAGTCGAAGGATGTCCTCGATGAGCGCCTCCATCCGGTCGAGCGCGCGCTTCGTCGTGACGAGGTGTTCGTTATTCCGATCGGACTCCATCGCGAGGTCGACCCGGCCCTGTGCGACGTTAAGCGGGTTCCGAAGGTCGTGTGAGACGACGCTCGCGAACCGCTCGAGCCGGGCGTTCTGGCGCTCCAGCTCGTGTCGGTATCGTACCGTCTCCGTCACGTCGGAGAGCGTGATCGCCCGGCCGAGGCGTTCGCCCACGGCGGTAAACGGGTTCTCGGAGACGCTGTAGTAGCGCGTCTCCCCGTCGACGGCGATGGTGAGGTGGTCGTCGGGCGAACGCAGCGCGTCGGCGACCGTCGGGAGCGCCTCCTCGAACGGGCTCTCGGCGGCGGTGTCGAGCGTGGGGAAGCGGTCGCGGGCGCTCCGGTTGAAGTCCCGGACGTGATCCTCGTGGTCCAACACGATCACGGGGTCGTCGACGTCGCCGGCCAGCCGGATCGTCTGGAACCGATCGAAGTAGACGTAGAGGACCCCGATCGTGAACGCCGAGACGCCGAGCGCGGAGTAGGTGATGTCGAGCAGGTACGGCGTGGTCGCACCGATGACGTCGAGGAACACCGGAAGGCCGGTGAGCCCGGCGATACCGAGCAGCGCGGTCGTGTCGAAGTCGACGCCGTCGAACAGCTCGAACAGCATGAAGAACCCGACGAACGCGAGCGAGTAGGCGAGCCCCATCACGATCCAGTGGAGGGGTTCGTGATGGATCTGGAGGTACGGGAACGGCGAGGTCGCCGGCTGCGCCACGAAGTACCAGCCGTGAAGCGGGTTCGTCACCTTGATCGAGACGATGGAAAGGTAGATCCCGACCGCCAGCCGGCGAAGCGTGCGGTTGCGGTGGTACGACCGCCCGGTGTAGGCCGAACAGAAGTACAGCCAGGGGCCGACCGTCGAGAGGCCGACGACGAGCCCGGCGACGAAGAAGCCGTACTGTGCGCTCGGGGTTGGGGCAGCGAGGAACCCGACGTGTAACACCGCCCACAGGCCGCTCGTCGCCAGCAGCGCCGCCAACCCGACACGGGTGTCCCGGTCATCGACCCGAGAGATCCGCGTGAGCCCGCCGAAACAGACGATCGCGGCCGTCGAGAAAACGACGAGATACCCCAGGAGCAAGGGATCCATCTGGAAGAACGCCCGAGACATGCGGTCGGCTTCTCACACCACCCGTAATAGCGTACCGGACGCGCTCGCCCGTCGGGCCTTATCTTCGGTCGAGGAGGGGCTGTCGGTCGCCGTACGTGAGCGTTCGCCAGAGCCACTCGACGGGCCCGAACCGAAACGTCCGGAGCCAGAGCACCGACAGCGCGACCTGCACCGTCCAGATCGCGACCACGACGACGAGCAGTTCGACTCGGGTGAGGGACCCGAACAGTCCGAGCCCGTGGCCGTAGAAGAGCGACGTGGCGAGGACCGTCTGCAGGAGGTAGTTGGTGAAGGCGGTGCGTCCGACCGCGGCCATCCACGCGACGACGACCCCGGGGAACCGCCGGCAGAACAGGGTGACCAGCCCGACGTACGAGCCGGCCAGCGGGAGGCTCCCCCAGTAGTTGAACTGTCGCCAGAACAGCGCCGCGTCCGCCCCCCAGCCGTTCGCCTCGATGTACGCGACCCCGGCGAGGACCGCCCCGAGGCCCACGACGGCTCCCCAGAGGGCCAGCCGACGGTAGAACCGGTCCGAGCGCTCGTCGGTCAGGACGCCCCACTCGAACAGCGCCATCCCGACGGCGATCGAGCCGCCGACCCGCCAGAACGCCAGCCCGAGGAACCCAGTCGTCTGTCGCTCGAACGCGGTCGGAACGCGGTGGGACAGCTGGTCGATCCAGCCGCCCCGATACGCCTCGACCTCCGTGCGGAGCGCCGACTCGGCCGGCCGCCACTGTCCGGCGATCAACTCGGGGTCGGCGACGAGCGCCGTCAGGAGTTCGAGCGCGGACGGGACGGCGATGAGCGCGAGGCCGAACGCGAACTTCGTCGTCGGGGCCCAGTCGCGGAGGAGGACGACCCACAGCGCACAGAGCCCGTACGCGACGAGGATGTCGCCGTACCACAGGAGGTACGCGTGCGCGAGGCCGATCGCGATGAGCCACCCGGTTCGGCGGAAATGCAGCCGCAACGCGTCGTCCCCCGTGGACTCGCGCCGGCGGGTGAACAGGAGGATCCCCGCCCCGAACAGGACGGAGAACAGCGTGATGAACTTCAGCTCGAAGAACACGTGGCCGACGAGCCACGCCCAGTAGTTCGCGCCCGAGAAGTCGCCGTACACCGTCGGGTTGAGCAGCGTCGCCTCGGGCATCGCGAACACCCACACGTTGATGACGAGGATGCCCAACACCGCGACGCCCCTGATCGCGTCCAGGGCGACGATGCGGTCCGCCGGCGACGTCGGGGAGGGACTCGAGCTCACGGGTCGTCTCGACGAACGCGGGGGAGCGACGAATAGGTTCGGACACCGGATCCGGCGACGGTCGTCCCGCTCAGTCGATCCGGATCGCGTGGCCCGCCTCGGAGGACCGGTAGATCGCGTCGATGACCCGTTGGACCGTGAGCGCCTCGTCGATCGTGTTTATCGACGGCGCTTCGCCCTCGGCGACCGCCTCCAGGAAGACACCCTGTTCGGCGGCGTGGCTGTCGTCGTTCCGCGCCTCGATCGTCGTATCGGAGAGGTGGTGGCCACCACCGGAGTCCGCCTCGTGGATCGTGAGCTCGTCGTTGCCGCGGTCGAACGTCGCGCCGGCCTCGGTCCCGCGGACGACGAACTCGTCGTTCGTCGGGCGGTTCGTCGCCCACGCGACCTCCAGCGAGACCGTGTTGCCGTCGGCGTCGCGGATGAACGCGGAGGCGGAGTCGTCGACGTCGAACCCGCCGGGGCCGTTGTCCTCGCCCCACATGTGGACGAACGCGTAGTCGTCGCGCCCGCCGAACTCCGAGCGCGTCTCACCGGAGACCTCGACGACTTCGGGATGATCGAGGAAGTACAACGCGAGGTCGATCGCGTGGACCCCGATGTCGATGAGCGCGCCGCCGCCGGCGACTTCCGCGGAGGTGAACCAGGAACCGCGGCCGGGGATCCCGCGGCGGCGGACGTAGTTCGCCTCCACGTGCGTCGTCTCGCCGAATCGGCCCTCGTCCTGGTAGTGTTTGATCACCTGGACCGGGTTCGCGAAGCGGTTGTTGAACCCGACCATACAGAAGCCGTCCGCGTCCGCGGCCGCCTCGGCGATCCGCTCGGCGCTGTCGAGCGAGTGCGCGAGCGGTTTCTCGAGGAGGACGTCGAGGCCCGCCTCCAGCGCGGAGACGGCGTACTCCTCGTGGAACCGGTTCGGCGTCGTGATCAACACCGCGTCACACGCGTCGTAGAGGTTCGCCTCCTCCTCGTAGGCGTGGACGCCGAACTCCTCGTGGAACCGGCTCCGGGCGTCGGGGTCGATGTCCATCCCGCCGACGAGGTTCGCGTCCCGTTCCGTGAGCCTCGTGGCGTGGTGGTTCCCGATCCCGCCGAGGCCGACGATGCCGACGGCGACGTCGTTCGCGCTGGTCATGGACGGAAGTTCACAACAATCGTTGTTAAGGTTCACGCTCCGATCCCGGCGATCGACGGATGGCGCTACGGCCGCCGAAAGGACCGGTTCCGGCGGATCCCCACGCCTCGCTCGACCAGGGGCCGCGATCCTCCGGATTCGGCTCCGGTAGGAAGTCCCGGGCTCGGATCCGAACGGTCGTGCGAACGGCTAACTCACTCGGCGACCGTCGTTTCCCGAACGCGGATCCCCTTCCGGGCGAGATGGCGCATCTGCCGCTGGGCGAACTCCTCCTCGGCCGAGCCACGCGTCGCGAGCACGTAGACGAGCGCGGAACCCGAGGGACGCATCGTTCGCCCGGCCCGTTGAGAGCCCTGGCGGCGCGAGCCACCGAGCCCCGAGGCGACGACGGCGAGCTCCGCGTTCGGGAGGTCGATCCCCTCGTCCCCGACACGGGAGACGATCAAGGCATCGAGCGGGCCGTCGTTCGCGTTTGCGCTCGCGTTTCCATCCCTGTCCTCGTCCTCGCTGGCGTCATCATCTCCATCTTCGCGCCGATCCCCGTCTCCACGGAACCGCCGAAACAGGGCGTTCCGCTCGTAATGCGGCGTCTCCCCGCTGATGAACGGGATGTCGAGGGCGTCCGAGAGAGCCGCCCCTTGGTCGAGGTACTCGACGAACACGAGCGCCTTCTTCCCGCGATGTGCGGAGAGCAGGTAGCGGACCTCCGCGGCCTTCGCCGGGTTCTCGGCGGCGAGCCGGCGGCGCTCCCGGCCGTCCGCGCTGACGTACTCGTTGCGCGCGAGGTCGTGACGCCAGGGAACGTACCGGATCTCGACTTCGGGCTCCTGGACGAACCCCGCCTCGAACAGCGCGTCCCAGTCCGCACCGATCGGCGGCCCGATGAGCGTGTACACCTCCTCCTCGCTTTCCGTCTCGCTCACGGGCGTCGCCGACAGGCCGAGCCGGTGTTTCGCCTGCAGCTCGGCCGATCGCGAGAAGACGGGTGCGGTGATGTGGTGACACTCGTCGAAGACGATCAGGCCCCAGCGCCGCGAGTCGAACAGGCTCCGGTGTCGGTCCATCCCCGCCGTCTGGTACGTGGCGATGGTGATCGGGCGGATCGCCTTCTCGCCGCCGTGGTACTCGCCGACGTCGGCGGGGTCGATCGTCGAGTGCGCGGCGAGCTCCGCGCGCCACTGGTTCGCCAGCTCCCGCGAGGGGACGAGGATCAGCGTCTCGCCGCCAACCGCCGCGATCGTCGCGATGGCCGCGACCGTCTTCCCGGAGCCCGGCGGCCCGACGTAGACGCCGGACCGGTTCTCGAGGAACGCGTCGACCCAGCCCTCCTGGTACGGCCGCAGGTCGGCCGTGAGTTCGATGTCGACCGGATCGCCCGTCTCGAGGTCACGGTCGTCGACGACGGGGTAGCCGGCGTCGTATAACGCCCGCTTGATCCCGGCGATCGCCGTCTCGTTCACCCACGCCTCCGTCTCCGAGATCGGCGCACGGAGGTGCTCCTCCGCGAGGTGGTCCGCGGCCACGTTGCCCATCAGGCTCTCGGAGGCGGCCTCGAGGACGACGTAGCCGTCCTCGTGGGTGTACAGCCGGAACCGATGGGCGCGCCGCCACTGATCGGTCATCCACCCCTCCAACCCCTCGAACCGCCTCGGCAGCACGGCCCTGACCCGCGCGATCAGGTCGTCGACGTCGTCGAACGGCGCGGCCCACACGTCTTCCTGTCGGATCCGGTAGAGGTATCCCCGGGTCCCGGGCTCCGTCCCCGTCGTGTCGACGAGGTGTGCGAACGCCGACAGCTGCGCGCGCGTGAACTGGGTCGGTCGGTCGACGACGATCTCCCGGCGGTTCGGAAAGACGACGATCCGTTCCCGGGTCGCCAGCTCGCCCCACTCCCGCGGGTAGAACACGACGGGGTCGCCGCCGACGTCGACCCGGTCGACCGCCCCGCGCCCGACCAGCGTTTCGAGCGCGTCGCTGGCGCGCGACTGCGTCGTCCCGAGCCGTCGGGCGACCTCGCTCGCGGTCGCGAGGGGTCGACCCTCCGCCTCCAGCGCCTCGTGGAACCGGTCCAGCGGGAGGTCGTCGTTGCCGTCCTCGCTCCCCGCCTCGCCGGTGTCGTCTGCCATCGACTACGGGTCGGGTCCGGAGCGGGAAATGGGTAGCGCCCCGCCCCGCCTCGCGGGTCGAGCGTAGGGCCGACGGCACAAACCGTTTTGTCGACGGGCGACGACCCTCGACCATGCAGCGTCGCGAATGGCTCGCCGCCGTCGGAGGCGTCACCTGCACCCTCGCCGGCTGTGTCGGAACCGGGTCGGATGCCGAGCCCGATCACGACACCGAAGCCGACAGCGACGGCGACGCGTCGGCGACGGCGACGACCGAGGACGAAGCGACCGAGGAAGGGGCGGAGGAGGCGGCCGACGAGGGAACGAGCGAGGCGACCGACGAACTCCCGGTTCACGAGGGATACGAGACGACGGAGGTCCGCGTCAGGACGCCCGACGGCGACGAGCTCGGTCGGGTGACCGCGGCGATCGCGGACACGAACGACCTCCGATATCTGGGATTGAGCGACACCGAATCGCTGCCGACCGATCGGGGGATGTTGTTCGTCTACGGATCGGAGCGCGAGGGGCTCACGTTCGTCATGCGGGAGATGGACTTCGGGATCGACATCGTCTACGCCGACGCCGAAGGCGTGATCACCCGGATCCACCACGCGCCCGCGCCGGCCCCGGACGAGGACGGCAACGAGCAAGGGTATCCCGGAGACGGCCAGTACGTCCTGGAGGTTGGTTACGAGTGGACGACGGCTCGTGGGGTCGAAGAAGGGGACGTCCTGGAGTTCGATCTCGAGGAGTGACGACGCGTCGGGCACACTGCGACGCGTCGGGGACTCAGCGCCCGCCGGACCTGGGGCGACAGCGCCGCTCGATGAGCGCCGACTTCGATCGGAATCGGCAGCCACACGCCGTACACCGAACGAACGGCTCGCCGGCGACCGTCTCGAGCCGGTGGTCGCCGATCTCGAACGGGCGCGATATCGACCGCCGACGGAGCCGGTCGGGGATCGGTTCGTCGGCGTCGTCGCTGAGCGCCGTCCGGACCGCGATCGTGTCGACGTCGGTCGCGTCCCATCGCGCCGACGCGAGCGCCGCCCCGCGGTCGGCGACCTCCGTCCACGCGGTGACGACGACCGGCGAGTTCGTCTCGGTGTCGCTCACGACGACGACGAACCGGATCCCGTCCTCGACGAACGCGAACCGCCACCCGTCCGTCCGGTTCCAGCGGAGCTGGCCGTCGCGGATCGCGTCGCTCACGGTTCGTGTCGAGACGTATCGACCCGGCTGGCCGAGCCGTTCGCGGAAGTGATCCGTGAGCGCGTACAGGCCGGGGTCCCGGATCGGGGGGTCCTCCGGCGTCCTGACGGCCGCCGGTCGCCGACCGGGGTCGGCGTCGGGGACGTCGGTCGCGGGCGATACGGGCTCGAACGTCCGCGGACCCTCGATCGTCGGTCCGATACGGGTCGGACCGGGGGTCTCAGCGTACGGCGCGTTCGGGCGTTCCGCCGATCCGGTGCCGGGAGCGTCGGCGCGTCCCGGCCCGCCCTGTCGGGATGCCACTGTCCCCGTATAAGTCGTCCTCTCTTAAGGGTGTTACGCCGTCCCATACGCGTCGGTTTCCCGTCAGTTCGACCCCCGCCGCGTTCGGGACTGGAACGCGGGCGGCGGCCCGGTCGCGTTTCACCGGAAAGGTGGTGGGTTCCGCCGAAACGCCCGAGCCACCGCCGGCGTGAGACCGGTGTTTTTGTACGGCGAGGCGCGTACAACCGGCAATGAGTCCGACCCCGGAGGGGAAGCCGAACAGCAAGGTCGCGCGAGTCATCGAAAAGTACGACCTCTCCGGCTGGGGGGACCGGCTCGAGCGGGAGTGGCTCGGCGAGGTCGGCGAACGGACCAGCCTCCGCGACCTCGCCGAGACGTTCAACCGCGCGGTGCTGGCCGCCGCGCTCAGGGAGGCGGGCGAGGCGGTCATCGAGGACGACGTGGGAAGCACCTACCGGGTCTTGACCGGCGACGACGTCTCACAGGCCGACACCCTGCGCAAGGAGCGTGACCTCGAGCGGCTCGGCGTCGACGTCGACGCGGTCCGAAGCGACTTCGTCACCCACCAGGCGGTCCACTCGTACCTGACCGACTACCGCGAGGCCGAACTCGGGGACCGCTCGCCCGACCCCGACCACAAGGTCGACACCCTCGAACGCCTCGAGGGACGGACCGCGGCCGTCGCGGAATCGACGCTGGAGGGGCTCGTGCGCTCGGGAGCGGTGACCGACCGGAGCTACGAGCTGTTCGTCGAGGTCCGGACGGTGTGTGAGGACTGCGGGACCGGCTACGCGCTGGTCGACCTCATCCGGCGAGGTGGCTGCGACTGCTCCGACGAGGAGTAGGCGTCCGTTAAGTAGGCGAAGCCGACGTCCGCTCCGTTCCGTCGCCGTCACCGCCGTACGCTTCGTTCAACTCGCTCGGCCGTCGTCGCGTCCGCGCTCTGCGACCGTCCGCCCTTCCGACACCTTATGCTTGTTAAACACTTGCAAGGACTATGGACGGAACACCTCCCGACCGCGGGGCTCGAGCGAGGGTCGGTGGTCGGGTTCGGGGGGCGATCCCCGCGCTTTCGTCGGGCGTCGCCGCGGTCGGTGGGGCGACGCTCGTCGGCGGCGACTGGCCCGGCGCCCTCATCGAGGCGGCCGCGTGGACCCTGTTGGTCGCGGTTCCCGACGCCGCCCTCGCGTGGGGGATCCTCACGCTGACCGACCTCGGCCGGCCGCTCCTGGCCGTCGGTGCCGGGCTGTGCTGTGTCCTCGCCTTCGCCGCCGTCGCCGCCGCGGCCGTGCGCTTGGCCGGAGGCGATCGGCCGTCGGGTGGCGGCCGCCGGGGTCGGGCGGACGCCGTCTTCGGCGGCGGCTTCGGGCAGGCGATCGTCGCGTTCGGGCTCACGATCGATCCCCTGATCGCGCTCGCCGCCGGGGTCTGCGGCGGCGTAACGCTCGCGCTCTCGGGCGTCGACGGGACCGTCTCACGGCCGGTTCCCGGGCGGCGACGGCTCCTCCGTGCGGTCGGCGTCGCCGCGGGGACCCTCGGGATCGCGTGGGCGACCGCGAGCCGGCCGTCGCCGGTTCCCGATGACCCCCTCGACGACCCGGGAGTCGACGCGATGCTCGCCGCGGCCGCCGAGCGGTCGTTCGATCTGCCGGGAGCCGAGCCGCTGGTCTCCGAGCGGTTCTTCCAGGTGGACATCAACACGTCCACGCCGGTCGTCGAACGGGAGGACTGGCGGCTGTGGATCGACGGTCCGGGCCCGGGATCGCGGCTGATCCTCGACTACGACGACCTGACCGCCCGGGAGGCGGAACACCGGTTCGTCACGCTGCGGTGTGTAAGCGACGAGGTGAACGGTGACCTCATCGACACGGCCCTCTGGACCGGCGTGCCGATCGCTCCCCTCCTGGAGGAAGCGGGCGCACCGGAGGAGTGCTGTGTATACGTCGAGGCCGCTGACGGGTACTACCACGCGTTCCCGCGGGCGGCGCTCGAACGCGGCTTTCTCGCCTGGCGGATGAACGGTCGGCTCCTGCCGCGCGGACACGGCCACCCGGTTCGTGCGCTCATTCCGGGCCATTGGGGCGAGATCAACGTGAAGTGGATCACCCGGATCGAGATCCGTGAGGAGCCGGCGACGAGCTACTGGCAGCAACACGGCTGGCACGGCGACGGCCCCGTCTCGACCGTGGCGAAGGTCCACTCAGTCGCGGGCACGCCGGACGGTGACGGGCTCGTCGTCGGAGGGCACGCCTACGCGGGTACCCGTGGCGTGAGCACCGTCGAGGTGTCGGTCGACGGCGGCGACACGTGGGAGCGTGCGACGCTCTCCGATCCCCTCCCCGCGGCGGTTCGGGCCGCGGTTCCGGCGGTGGGCGAAGAGTCGATCGAAGGGCCGGGTCCCGATACGGTGACCGGGACGTCCGACGTCCCGCAAGCGAGCGATGGAGGGAGACCCTCGGGGACGGCCGCCGACGCCTGGCGGATGTGGCGCTACGAGTACACGGCGGATGGCCCTCACGACGTGGTCGCAAGGGCGATCGAAGCCGACGGGACGACACAGCCCGTCGCCGAAGCCGACCCGTTCCCGGAAGGCGCGAGCGGCTGGGTGCGGCGGCGCGTCGACCCGGAGCGAGTGCGGTAGCGGTCGTCGGGTATCGGTCCAGGAGCGACCGTCTGAGATCGGTCCAAGAGCGACCGTCTGAGATCGGTCCAAGAGCGACCGTCTGGGATCGGTCCAAGAGCGACCGTCGTTGGACCCGGAACCGCTTTCCGGCCGCGGGGCGCAGTCCACGCCGATGACCACCCGCCGTGCCCTGCTCGACGCGCTGGAGAACGGCCCCGTCCCCGGGCCGGCCCTCGCCGCGGAGTTGGACGTGTCGCGAGCCGCCGTCTGGAAGGCGGTCGAAGGGCTCCGCGAGGAGGGGTTCGCCGTCGCGTCGACCCCGGAGGGCTACGTCGCGCCGGCGGATCCGCCGTACACGGCCGCCGGGATCGAGTTCGGGCTCGACGCGCCCTACGCGGTCGACTACCATGACTCGACCCCCTCGACGAACGAGCGCGCCCGCGAGCTTGCGGGGGACGGCCGGAGCGACGTCGCCGTCGTCGCCGACGAACAGACCGGCGGACGGGGGCGACTCGGTCGGGAGTGGGTCGCGCCCGCCGGCGGCGTGTGGGTTTCCGTCCTCACCCGCCCGGCCGTTCCGACGGCACACGCGCCCGTGTTCACGCTCGCGGCGGCGGTCGCGACGACTGACGCCTGCCGGGAGGCGGGCGTGGACGCCCACATCAAGTGGCCGAACGACGTGCTCGTCGGCGGCGGCAGCGGCTCGTCGGCGGACGATCTGGACGACCCGGCGGCGGCCGACCGGGGCGGCCGAAAGCTCGTGGGGATACTCACGGAGATGGAAGGGGAGGCCGATCGCGTCTCGTGGCTGACCGTCGGCGTCGGCGTCAACGCGAACCTCGACCCCGACGCGCTCCCTCCGGGCGCGACGTCGCTCCGCGCGGAACGCGGTGCGGACGTGGACCGCCGTCGGTTCCTCCAGCGGCTCCTCGAGCGATATCACGAGTTGGCGGCGGAGCCGGAGCTGGTCCTTCCGGCGTGGCGCGAGCGCACGAGCACCCTCGGGTCGCGGGTTCGCGTCGACACGGCGACCGGCGAGGTGCGGGGAACCGCGGTCGATGTCGCGTTCCCCGGCGCGCTCGTCGTCGACACCGGGGACGACACGGTCCGGGTTCACGCCGGCGACTGCGAGCACCTCCGCCCGGAACGCGATCGTTGAAACAAGGGCCGACGAAGGGACCACGGTCGCTGGACGAGGGGTGTAGAGCGGGACACGATCGCCAAAGTGGCTGGGCTGGCGGAGAGGGTACGATCGTCAGAGGATGTACCGACCGTTCGGTCCGTCAGGACGCTTCCGAGCCGACGACGTTACCCTCGGCAGCGTCGGTGTCGGCGGCGGTGTCCTCGGCTGCGGCGTCTTCGACCGCGGTCTCCGGTTCCGCACGGGTTTCGGCCACCCGGACCGTCAACACGGGTACCTCGGAGGCGCGAACCACCTTCTCGGCGACGCTTCCGAGCAGGAGTCGATCGATCCCTCCGCGGCCGTGCGTCCCCATGACGATCAGGTCACACGACTCCGCCTCGGCGTACCTGACGATCTCCCGGCTCGGCGAGCCGTCGACGACGGCGGTCGTCACGTCGACGCCGCGACCCGCCGCCAGCTCGTTGACCGCCTCGACGGCGGTTTCGGCGTCCGCACGGAGCAGGTCGTCGACCCCCTCCCAAGAGGTCTCCATCGGCATGCCCGCGTAGCTCGCGGTGTTGATCACGTACAACGCGTGGACGCTCGCGCCGTGGACCGTCGCGAGCGCCAGCGCGTGCTCGACCGCACGCTCCCCCTCCGTGGAGCCGTCGGTCGGCACCAGGATCCGGTCGTACAATGTCATATGTTCTCGTGTGTACTACCTCTCCGGGGGGCATAACTCTTTGCACGTTTTGCCGGTTCTTTCGGTCGGTTCGGTTCTCGCTCCGGCGAGCGTCGGCGTTCGCCCAGTCGACACAGTTATCGGCGACCTCGGCGAGGCCATCATATGGTTCAGAGAATATCTGTGGAATCTCTCGATATGATGCAGCGCATTGGGGAGCGGACTCTCCACGTCGGGCGTGACAGACCGATCCGGATCTCGGCGGGCCACCGGCTGTTACACCACGACGGGAAGTGTCGTCGGCCACACGGGCACAACTACGAGGTCACGGTCACGGTCCGCGGCGAGCTCACGGACGAGGGATGGGTCGTCGACAAGGGCACGGTCACCGACGTCGTCGACGAGTGGGACCACCGGTTCCTCTTGGAGCGGGGGGACCCGCTCGTCGACGCCTTCGAGGCCGCCGGCGACGGGGACGGGCTCATCGTCCTCGACGCGCCGCCGACCGCGGAAGTGATGGCTGTCGTCCTCGAGGAACGGCTGGCCGAGCGGCTCCCCGATTCCGTCTCGTCGGTCGCCGTCTCCGTCAGCGAAACGAGCGAGCTGTGTGCCGCGCCCTGATGCCGGTCACCAGCGACGTCGACGAGGCGGGGTTCAGGAACGAGACGGCGTCTGTAGGCGAGACGCCGTCCACGGATGACAATGGCTCGCTCCCGATCAACGAGCTGTTCGTGTCGCTTCAGGGGGAGGGAACCCTCGCCGGTCAGCCCTCCACGTTCGTTCGGACCGCCGGATGCAACCTCCGGTGTTGGTTCTGTGATTCGTATCACACGTCCTGGGAGCCGACGGGGGCGTGGATGGATCTCGACGCGATCGTCGACGCGGTGGCGTCCCGCGACCCCGATCACGTCGTCGTCACCGGCGGCGAGCCCCTGATCCACGACGGCGTCGTCGACCTCCTGCACGCGCTCGACGACCGCGGGTACCACCTCACCGTCGAGACGAACGGCACGGTCGTCCCGCCCGCTGACGCCCCGATCGACCTCGCGAGCGTGAGTCCGAAGCTCGCCTCGTCGACTCCGACGCCCGAACGTCCGCCGGCCGGGGTCGATCCCGCGGACGCGTCCGTGGGGGAGGCCGACCTCGAGCGGTGGGCCGAGCGCCACGAGGCCGACCGGATCGATCCGGACGCGCTGGCGACGCTCGTCGCCCGGTACGGGACGCAAATGAAGTTCGTCGTCACCGGTCCCGACGACCTCCCCGAGATCGAGGCACTCGTCGCGTCCGTCCGCGAGCGGCTCCCGTCGACCACCGGCCTCGCGGACGGCGACGTCCTCCTCATGCCCGAGGGCCAGACGCGGGACCGTCTCGCGGAGACTCGCCGAGTCGTCGACTGGCTCGAACGCGGTTACCGGTATACGCCCCGCCTCCACGTCGACCTGTGGAACGACGCGCCCGAGACCTGACTCCCCACCCGACCGATCCGCCGCCCGAGATCCATCCATGACGACCACCGACTCAACCGACACGACTGAATCGACCACTGATTCCACCGAACCGACCACAGACTCCACCGAACCGACCACTGACTCCACCGAGCCAACTGCCGAGAGGCGCGCCGTCGTCCTCGTCTCCGGCGGGATGGACAGCGCGACGACCGCCTACGAGGCGGCCGCCCGTGGATACGACCTCTACTTCCTGCACACCTCATACGGCCAAAACACGCAGGCGAAAGAGTACGAATGCGCCCGCGCGCTCGCCGACCGCGCGGAACTCCCCGTTCGCGACTTCCTCCACATCGAGACCGACCACCTGAGGCGGATCGGCGCGTCGTCGTTGACGGACGACGGGATCGACGTCGCCGACGCGGGGGCGGAAGACGAGGCGATCCCCTCGTCGTACGTCCCGTTCCGCAACGCGAACCTGCTCGCGATGGCCGTTTCCTACGCCGAGGCGAACGAGTGTGAAGCCGTCTTCGTCGGCGCGCATTCGGAGGACTACGCCGGCTATCCGGACTGCCGGCCGGAGTTCTTCGAGGCGTTCGAGGCGATGATCGACGTCGGAACGAAGCCCGAGACGGGGATCTCCCTCGAGGTTCCGTACGTCGAGGACTCGAAGACGACCATCGTCGAACGCGGCCTCGAACTCGGCGTCCCTCACGGGATCACGTGGTCCTGTTATCGGAACGACGAGCCCGCCTGCGGGACGTGCGACTCCTGTGTCTTCCGGCTGGAGGCGTTCGCGAACGCCGAAGCGCACGACCCGATCCCGTACGCCGAGCGGCGACTCGACGTGTGAACGGCGGTTCGAGCCGAGCGTCGCTGCCGCTCTGTCACCGTTCGGTCCCGTTCCGAGCGTCGGCGTTCACGTCGGGTTCGTACACGTACGAGTGATCGATATCGACGTCGTACAGGAGGGTTCCTCCGGGCATCCGTCGGATCCGAGCGAGCGCGTAGCAGTCCCCGACCGATCCCGACGTGTTCAACACGAGCACGAACGCGGCGGTGATCGCGACGGCGGGAACCGGAACGAACAGGAGCGGAACCGCGACCGCGGTGACGACGAACAGCGGGGCGGCACCCACCCACAGCACCTCCTCGCGGCGCTGGAACGCGCCGAAGGCCCCTGCGTAGAGCGCGCCCATCGACGGGACCGCGCCGTACGTCACCTCGTAGCCGAACCGTCGGAACGCCGCCCCGTGGATCAGCTCGTGGACGACGACAGTGACGAGGAGCGCGACGACGAACGGCGCGAGGATCGCCGTCAGATCGAGGGTCCAGACGGTCGCGTCGCCGTCGACCGTCACCTCGTAGAAGGCGAACACCCCGACGCCGTGGATCGCCACCAGGGCCGCCACGGCGAGGGCGCTCGCGACGAGACCCACGACGCTGGAGGCGACGAGGAGCCCGACCGTCGGGTACGTGAACTCGTACGGCTCCGCGTAACCGTCGGGCGTTGGGGGGAGGACAAGGGGCGGGTCGCTCACGAAGCGGCCGACGGCCGCCACCCGCATGAATCGATCCGATCCGGCGAGCGGATCCGACACGTGCGCTCGATTCACACGCCACCGCCCCTCTCGAATCGCTTTTGTCCGGGGGCCGCCCAGCGGAGGTAATGAGCTACCGGATCGGCCTCGTCGGCAAGCCCTCGGTGGGCAAGTCGACGTTTTTCAATGCGGCGACGATGAACGACGTGCCCGAGGGCGCGTACCCCTTCACGACGATCGACCCGAGCATGGGCGAGGCGTACGTCCGCGTCGACTGTGCGGCCCCGGAGTTCGACGAGACGTGTACGCCGAGCGTCGGCGTCTGTGAGGACGGGACGCGGTTCGTGCCCGTCAAACTCGTCGACGTGGCGGGGCTCGTCCCCGGTGCCCACGAGGGGCGCGGGCTCGGCAACCAGTTCCTCACGGACCTCAACGAGACGGACGTGTTGATCCACGTCGTCGACTTCTCCGGGACGACCGACATCGAGGGCGAGGCGACGACGGGTCACGACCCGCGCGAGGACATCGACTTCCTCGAGGCGGAGCTCGACGCGTGGTACCGTGACGTGCTCGGGAAGGGAATCGAGAAGTTCGAGACGCGCTATCACGGCTCCGAGGCCGCGATAGAGGAAGAGCTCGCCGAGCAGATGTCGGCGTTCGGCATCACCAAAGACGAGATGAAACAGGTGATCCTCACCCAGGGGCTCGAGCTCGACCCCGAGACGTGGGACGAGGCCGACCGCACCGAACTCGCCCGCGAGATCCGCAAGCGGACGAAGCCGATGGTCGTCGCCGCCAACAAGATGGACACGGCGGCGGCCCAGGAGAACTGGGAGACGATCACGGCGGACCCCGACTACGAGCACCTCTCGTTCGTGCCCGCGAGCGCGCACGCGGAGAAGGCGCTGAAGAACGCGGACGAGGCCGGCGTCGTCGATTACACGGCGGGTGACGCGTCGTTCGAGATCGTCGGCGACGTCTCCGACGAGCAGGCGGAGGGGTTAGCGCGGATCCGGGAGTTCGTCGACGGCTACGACGGGACGGGCGTGCAGGGCGCACTGGAGTCGGCGGTGTTCGACGTGCTCGGCTGTATCGCCGTCTTCCCCGGCTCCGCGAACGGGAGCAAAGACGAGAAGGGCGTGTTCCGCGACTGCTTTATCCTCCCGGAGGGGTCGACGACGGAGGACTTCGCGTTCCACATCCACTCGGACATCGGCGAGGGGCTGTTACACGGGACGGACTGCCGGAGCGGCCGACAGGTGTCGAAGGGCCACGAGCTCACCCACCGCGACGTGATCGAGCTGATCTCGACGAAGCAGCTCACGGCGTGACGGTGTGACGTCGTGACGTCGTGGCGTCGTGGCGTCGTGACGCGGCACTCAAGGGAGCTCCCTCATAAGTGACCGCAGTGAGTCAGGACGTCATCACGGTCCTCTTCGGCGACCCGTTCGCGGTCATGAACACGATCGGCTTGATCGCGTTCGCGCTCGTGGGGTCATCGAAGGCGATCCGCGAGGAGTTCGACGTGTTCGGGGTCGTGATCGTCGGGCTGGCGATGGCGTTCGCCGGTGGGGTGACCCGCGACCTGCTCGTCACGCGGGTTCCGTTGGCGCTCCAGTCGCCGATCGAGATCGGTCTGGGACTGCTCGGGGTCGGCTTGGCGATCGGTCTCAGCGTCGTGTTGTCGTCCCCGGACACGCATCCGGTCACGCTGGTCGCGGACGCCGTCGGGCTCGCCGCGTTCGCGACGACCGGCGCGATCGTCGCAACCGAGGCGGGTGTGTCGGTGTTCGGGGTCGTCGCGATCGCAACGATCAACGCCGCCGGCGGGGGCGCCGTCGCGGACGTCCTCCTCGATCGAGCGCCCTTCATCCTCTTCGAGGACTTTTACGCGAGTTGTGCCGTCCTCGGTGGGGGCGCATACGTGCTCGCGGGAGCGGTGGGGGCGGCGGGCGGGACGGCCGCGGTGGTGTGTGCAGTCGTGACCGTCGCGTCCCGGCTCGCCGCGGTGACGTACGGCTGGAACCTCCCGACGGTACAGGAGCTGGGGCTGCGACGCGAGTGATCGGCGCGTCGGGTCGCGCTCCACTGATAAGCGCGACGTGGCCTCGTGGCGTCGTGGCGGTATGGAGACGTGTCGGTATGGAGGCGTGCCGGCGTTTCGGTACCCCGTGCCTCACCCTCCCCAACCGTCGACCGACCGGGGCGCGGACCGCACCGTTTCGCGCCCCGGTCGGCCGGTCCCTCGCGCGCTCCCGACCGCGTCGCGGCGGCGTTGCGGCCGCGACGCGGTCGGGGAATCGCGCGCCGGAGGGAGCAAAGGGCTGGAGGGAGTGAAGGGCTGAAGGGGACCGTTTATCAGTCGAATATGGCGTCGGCGCGTGCGTTTATAAGCGTGGGTTGGATCGGGAACCCCACGATCCGCGCGTCGGACGCGTCAGTCGTCCGCGGTCGCCGCGCCGCCGTCGCCACCGTCCCCACCACCAAGGTCGGCGGCGACGGTGTCGATTCGGTCGCTGGGGATCGTCCCGTCCGCGCGGAGCCCGCGCGCCTCGTAGTACTCCTGGACGGCCGCGTCGACGTCGGGGATCTCGTATGGAAGGGCGTCGTCGCCGACGTCCTTCCCGCGGCGGTTGTTGAAGTGTCGCTCGCGTTCGATCGTCTCCGCGCCGACGGCGAGCAGCTCCTCGTAGGGGCACTCAAGCATCGCCGCGAGCCGCTCGTCGGTGACGTAGTCGCTCGCGAACGCACAGACGATCGCGGAGTCGCGGACCGCGTTGCGGTTCTCCAGCTCGACGAGCGTCCCCGCCTTTCCGAGCGTTCCCTCGGGGTCGAGGTCGCCGGCGTACTCGGGCCGGAGCATCCCCGCGTACATGTGGTCGCCGCCGCGGTTGGCGACCGCATACGAGAGCCCCTGCCCGTGGAGCACGCGCCCGTCGTGGGCCGCGAACTCCATCCCTTTCACCGTGTAGTCGTCGACGCCGAGCGCCCCGTGTGCGCGGTGGACGCCCTCCGCGAGCAGGTCCGCCAGCTCGTCGCCCGGCTCCCGGTACGCGATCCGCTCGGTCACCTCCTGAGCCAGCTCGGCGTTCCCGAACTCGTCCTCGCTCTTGAGGTAGGCGGCGACGGTGACGCCCGCCGAGATGGTGTCCATCCCGAGCGTGTCACACAGCTCGTTGGCGCGCATGACGTCGACGATGTCGCCGACCCCGTGGCTCGACCCGAACGCGTACACCGTCTCGAACTCCGGCCCCTCCGTCTCCACGCCCGTGGCCTCGTCGCGCGTGGGGAGCTTGCAGGCGTACGCACACTGCGAGCAGGCCTCCTTCTTGTACTTCTTCTCCTCGACGGCGGTCCCGCCGATGCCGGCGGCGCTCTCGAACTCGTACTCGTCGAAGTACCGGGTCGGCAGCGAGAAGTTCTCGTTGATGAACTCGGTGCCGCCGGTCGTCCCCTGTCGTTTCATCCGGTCGTCGGAGGTCGCCGCTTCCCGGTGGATGTCCATCGACGGCGGGTCGGGGATCTCGATCTCGGGGTGACTGTCGCCGTCGAACGTGACCGCCTTGAGGTTCTTCGAGCCGAGCAGGGCGCCGAGCCCGCCGCGACCGAACGCGCGGGAGTCGTACGTCATCACGCAGGCGAACCGCACCAGGTTCTCGCCCGCGGGCCCGATCGCGATGCAGTTTTCGGGCCCGAGGCCGCGCGTCGCCGCGACGTGCTCGGACACCTCGGGGACGGTCGCGCCCGCGAGATCCGGAACCGGTTCGAACTCGACCCCCTCGTCGGTGACGTGTGCGATCAGCAGCTCGTCGCTCGCGCCGACGACCTCGAGCGTCGAGATCCCGGTCCCGGCGAACTCCCGCGAGAGGTAGCCGCCGGCGTTCGTCGAGACGAGCCCGTCGGTGAGCGGCGACAGCCCCGTCATCGACATCCGACCGGTGAACGAGGTCCGTGACGACTGAAACGGCCCCGTCGCGAGGTACGCACGGTTCTCCGGGCCGAACGGGTCGGCGTCGAACGGGATCCGGTCGTGTGCCAGTGCGGTCGCGACGCCCCGGCCGCCGACGTATCGTTCGAGCACGTCGTCGATGTCGGTTCGCGTCGCCGTTCGCTCCGTGAGATCAAGGGTGAGGAGCGGCCCCACAGCGTGGATCATGCGGATCGCTACCGAGCCCAAGAGTAAAGCTCTGACCCCGGTTCCGGCGGGTCGACACGGGGGAAGAGAGCGCGGACGGCCCGCCGACAGCTCACCGCCCCCTTACCGTCCACGAGCGTAGTCGTGTGCCGCCGCGACGAGGCGATCGAAGGCGCCGCATTCGGCGTGTCGATGGGCGTACGTGCCGACGGTCCGGTGTTCGCGGAGCCCGTCGCGATCGCCGTCGATCCCCGTTCCTCGCTCGACCGCGAAGGCGAACCGGGCGTCGTCGTCGGGGTCCAGCGTCTGCGCCGAGTAGTGGAACTCGTGTCCGCGATGCCGCTCCTCGGCGCGTGCCGTAACCCCGTCGTCGACCGCGCGGAGCTCGACGTGATCGAGCGCTTGGTACCGTTCCTGCATGACCACGTCGCCGGGAAGGACGCCGGCCATCCCGTACGTCTCGCCGTCGACGGTCGTTAGCGACTGCGAGAGCGCCATCAGCCCGCCACACTCGCCGAGGACCGGCAGCCCGTCGGCGGCCCGCGAGGCGAGCGTCGACAGCGCCGGCGACGACGACAGCGCGGCGGCGTGGTTCTCGGGATACCCGCCCGGGAGGTACACCGCGTCGCACGCGGGGAGGTCGTCGCCGGCGACGGGCGCGAACGTCACGACGGTCGCGAGCTCGCGGAGCCGCTCGCGGGTCGCCGGGTAGACGAACCGGAACGCCGCGTCGGTGGCGACCGCCACGGTCGGCCGGTCGGTATCCCCGTTCGTGGAGTTCGCGTTCGCGGGGTTCGCGTTCGCGGCGTCGACGCCTTCGGGGGTCGCGACCGGTCGAGCGACCCGTGCGAGCGCCTCTCCGTCGAGCGCGGCGGCGGCCTCGTCGATCGCCGCCTCCGGGATCGGGGCTTCGTCTCCCATGTGTAACCCGAGGTGGCGGTCCGGGATCTCGAGGCCGTCCATCGGCGGGACCCGCCCGAGCCACGCGATGCCCTCCGGGAGCGACTCGCGGATCCCCGCGGCGTGACGGCCGCCGTGGGCCCGGGCGGCGACGACCCCGACGACGTCGACGCGTGGCTCCGCGACCGCCTCGTGGATCGCGTCCGGCAGGGCGACGTGTGCGGCGTATTCGCGGAATCCGAGCGCGGTCGCCCCGACGCTCTGCATGCCGGCGCTGGCGTCGACGACGAGCACGACCGGGACGTCGAGCGCGGCGGCGGTGGCGGCCGTCGACGTGACGGAGCCGTCGTACAGCCCCATCATCCCTTCGACGACGGCGATGGAGGGCCCGGAGTCGGCCGAGTCGGAGCCGTCGTCCGTAACGGCCCGGTGGAGGTTCCGTCGGACCCCGTCGACGCCCTGCATCCACGTGTCGAGGGTTCGGGACGGGCGGCCGATCGCGGCCGCGTGGTGGCTCGGGTCGATGTAGTCGGGCCCGGCCTTCGCGGGGACGGGACGGTACCCCGCCGAGGAGAGGGCGCGAGCGATCGCCAACGTCGCGACGGTCTTGCCGACGCCGGAGGCGGTCCCTCCGACGACGATCCCCGTCACCGGCGGGGTGGTGTGCATACGACCGATCGCGGGGGCGTCGTGAAAAGTCCGCGTGTTGTCGGAGGAGGGGCGGTTGTATCGAGGCGAACTGGTCGCTCCAGCGGAGGGACTGGTCGCTCCAACGCAGGGACCGGTCGCTCCGTCGCTCCCGGGCTCGAACGCTTCCGGATCCGAACGCTTCCGGATCCGAACGCCCGCCGACACCAAAGCTACTTGTTCACAACACCGAGACGGTTGTATATGGAGGGTGATGAGGCGACCTCGCCGCGCGTGCTCGACAGTAAACGTGACGCCACCCGGTACCGCGTGCTCGTCGAGATCGCGGCCCGCCAACCGGCGGTGAGCCAAGGCGAGATCGCCGAGGCGCTCGGCGTCACTTCGCAGGCCGTGAGCGACTACGTGCGGGCGCTCGTCGACTCCGGCTACGTCGAGAAGCACGGACGGGGGCGGTACGAGGTGACCAAGGAGGGCGTCGATTGGCTGATCAACCGGACCGACGCGCTCTCGGAGTTCCTCGCGCGGGTCTCCGATGACGTTCTCGGGAGCGTCGACGTCGACGCCGCGGTCGCGACCGGACCCGTGAGCGACGGGGACGTCGTCGGACTCGAGATGCGGGACGGCGTGCTCCACGCGGTCCCGAACGGCGGTCCGGCGACCGCGGTCGCCGTCACCGACGGTGACGCGGGTGCGGCCGTCGGCGTGACGGACTTCGAGGGTGTCGTCGACTACGATCCCGGCGTCGTGACCGCGCTGTCCGTTCCGGACGTCACGGAGGGGGGTCCGCTCGACCCCGATCGGATCCGCGAGTACGTCGGAGAGAACGACCTCGTCGCCGTCGCGGGGACGGAGTCGTACGCCACCGCAGCTGCCGCAGCGATCGACGTCGACGTCCGGTTCGGGACGGTCGACGCGGTTTCGGAGGCCGCGCTCCGCGGGCTCGACGTGTTCCTGCTGGTGTCGACCGACGAGCTCTCGCGACACACCACCCGTCTCCGGGACGACGGGATCCGGTACGAGGTTCACGATCCGATCGGGAGCGGCGGGGGTGGTGAGGGCAGCGGGGCTGGCGAGAGTGGCGAGAGTGGCAAGGGTGACGAGAGTGGCGAGGGTAGCGGAGCTGGCGAGGGTGACGAGAGTTGCGAGGATAGTGACGACTGATCCCCCATTGAGTCCGATCGGAGGGAGTCGGTGGACGTGCGCCGCGAGCGACGGCGGCGGCGCGAGCGACGACGCGGGCGGGGTGGCGAACCACCGATCGTGACGAACCAGTGACTATAAAGGCACGATTACCCAATTATCTGGTGCTATCCGCCCGTCCGTGAATTACGACACTAGATAGCTTTCTAAACTTTTTAACGGCCTCTAAACCTTTTTTGAACGGTTCGAACGGGCCGCGAACGATCGGTGAACGGTTCGGCTCGATCGTTAATCGACGCGAATCCACCGTAACGCTCGGTCCCTTATATGGGGTGTCCGCTCCGTGGAGTGAACGAGGCAGGTGCCCCAGATGTCGAACAACACGTCCCACTCGATCACACACACGCCGATGCGGATCGGCGCCGCGCTCTCGGCCAAATTCCGGACCCTCACCGCACGCGGGATCCGCGCCGCCGCCTTCTGGGCGGCAGTGCTGCTTCCCGTCGCGTACGTACCGGTGTTCTACGGGGTCGGCGGCGTCGACGGCACGTGGAGCTTCTTCGCGTTGCTCGCGCTCCACATCGCCTGTGTCGTGATCGGACATGACCACAACTGCCCCGCCGCCGACGGCTCGGCCCCGCTTGAGCACTAACCATGAGCACGACCGCATCCACCACGGACCCCGCGACCGGCGCATCGAAGGCGGACCGACTCGCCGCGTATCTCCGTGAGGAGGCCGCCGACGGCGAGACGTACTTCAAAGCGAAGTTCATCGCCGACGACGTCGAGCTATCGCCCAAGGAGATCGGGGCGCTGATAGTCCGCCTCCAGGACTCCGTCCCCGACTTGGAGATCGAGAAGTGGTCGTACACGGGCGCGACCACCTGGCGCGTCACCCGACAGTAACCTCTCGAAATCGTACGCCGAACCTGCCACCAGCGGATCCGCCACCAGCGATCCGGCTGCCGGCGATCCGACTGCCGCTGACTCGCTATCGACGAACCTGCCAGCGACGAGCCCGCCAATCGTCCGTTTCTGACAAACAGTTATCGGACAGGTTATCATAACGATCATCCATGGGAATAGATGACACCCCGGAGCGGGCGGACCTCTCGGCAGCCGCCCTCGGACACGACCATCCGGACGTCCCGGAGTACCGTGAGCTTGCCGCCGACCTCCGTGACCATGTGTCGGGATCGGTCGCGTTCGACGAGTACGCACAGGTGCTGTACGCGACCGACGGCAGCATTTACGGGGCGCGGCCGGCCGGCGTCGTCACCCCGACATCGGTCGGGGACGTACGGGCGTGTCTCGAGGTGGCCGACGACCACGACGTCCCGGTGCTTCCTCGTGGTGCAGGGTCGTCGCTCGCGGGACAGGCCGTCGGTCCGGGCTGTGTCGTGCTCGACTTCAGCGTCCACATGGACGCGATCGTCGACGTCGACCCCGACCGGCGGCGAGCGACGGTACAGCCGGGCGTGGTTCAGGACCGTCTGGACGATCGACTCGCCGAACACGGGCTCAAGTTCGCTCCTGATCCCGCCTCGTCGGGTCGCGCGACCGTCGGCGGCGGGATCGGCAACAACTCCACGGGGGCTCACTCGGTCCGGTACGGGATCACTGACGCGTACATCGAATCGTTGACCGTCGTCCTGGCCGGCGGAGACGTCATCCGCACCCGAGAGGTCGTTCTCGACTCTCCAGAATACGACGCGATCGTCGCTGAAGGGGGGCGTGAGGCCGCGATCTACGAGACGGTCCGAGGGATCGTCGAGGAACACACCGATGAGATCGAGCGTCGATATCCGGAATTGAAGCGCTGTGTCTCCGGGTACAACCTGCAGAAAGTGATCTACGAGACCGACGACGGTGAGCGGGCGATCGACCTCTCGAAGCTGCTCGTCGGCGCGGAGGGGACGCTCGGGGTCGTCGTCGAGGCGGAGCTGTCGCTCGTGACGGAGCCGACGGAAACGGCGCTCGCGGTGTACTGCTTCGACGACCTGGTGGCGGCGATGCGGGCGGTTCCGGTCGCGTTGGAGCTCCCCGTCTCGGCGGTCGAGCTGATGGACGAGGCGGTGTTCTCGCTCGCGGCGGATTCAGAGGAGTTCGCGGAGTACGCCGCGGCGATCCCCGACGGTACCGCCGCCGCGCTGCTGTTGGAGTGGGACTCTGAGCTCGTCGACGACTTCGAGGCGGCGATCGGAGCGGCGAGCGCTCGGTTCATCGATGGCGGGGACACGCAGACTACGGCGTTCGACGTGAACGAGGATACGGACGGGGCGGCGGCGTTCGACGTGATCGAGGCGTACAGCGACGAGGCACAGGCGGACCTGTGGAAGCTCCGAAAGGCGGCGATCCCGCTCTTGATGTCGATGGAAGGCGACGCGAAGCCCTATCCCTTCATCGAGGACGCGTCCGTTCCGCCCGCGGAGCTGGCGGCGTACGTGACCGAGTTCCAGGACGTGTTAGCCGCACACGACACGTCGGCGGCGTACTTCGCGCACGCGGGCTCCGGGACCCTTCACATCCGACCGATCCTCTCGCTCAAGGAGACGGACGGGATCGAGAAGATGCACTCCATCGCCGAGGACGTCACGGACCTGGTCGTCGAACACCACGGTGCGTTCTCCGGCGAACACGGTGACGGGCTCGCACGTACCGAGTTCAACCCGAAGATGTACGGGCCCGAGCTCTGGTCCGCCTTCCAGGAGGTCAAATCCGTCTTCGACCCCGGGTGGCGGATGAACCCCGGAAAGGTCGTCTACGTCGACGAGGGGACGGCGACGGAACGAGGATACCCGGAGACCGCCGCGGAGACCGACATGCGTGACGACCTGCGGTACGGCGCGTCATATCAGTCGACGTACCGTCCGGGGGACTCGAAAACACCCTCGGCAGGCGGTTCGACGACGGACCCGGCAAGCGGTTCGACGACGGACTCGACGATGCTGGACTTCTCCGCGGAGGGTGGATTCACCGACCTCGTCGAGCTGTGTAACGGCTGTGGCACCTGTCGGGAGACCGCCTCCGGAACGATGTGTCCGACGTACCGTGCGTCGAGAGAGGAGGTCCAAACGACGCGCGGGCGCGCGAACATGCTCCGTGCGGCGATCAGTGGCGATCTCGATCCCGAGGAACTACACTCCGACCGGTTCCAATCCGAGGTGCTTGATCTCTGTATCGGCTGCAAGGGGTGTCAAAGCGACTGTCCGACCGGCGTCGACCTCGCGAAGCTGAAAGCCGAGGTGAAACACGACCACCACGGGCGACACGGGTCGTCGATCCGCGAACGACTGTTTCGGGACGTCGACCGGTACGCCGGGATCGGGAGCGCAACTGCACCGCTCTCAAACGCGATGACGAAGGTTCCGGGCGTACGTACCGCGATGCGATCGGTACTCGGGATCGCACCGGAACGCCAATTGCCGTCG
The DNA here is from genome assembly GCF_009806985.1 of Halorubrum sp. JWXQ-INN 858. Classification (GTDB taxonomy): domain Archaea; phylum Halobacteriota; class Halobacteria; order Halobacteriales; family Haloferacaceae; genus Halorubrum. The sequence goes on from NZ_WUAX01000009.1 coordinate 334,900, forward strand.
TTCACCCGTGAGACGCTTTGTGAGTGGTTCGAGCATCGTGGTGGATCCGCCGTTCCGGCGGTCGAAGCCGACGCGTCGGTCGTCCTCTTTCCGGACACGTATACGAACTATAGCTATCCCGCCGCCGGACGGGCAGCGGTACGCGTTCTGGAGGCCGCGAACGTCCACGTCGAGATCCCGACCGATCTCGCGCCGTCGGGCCGGGCGGCGTTCTCTGGTGGGTTCCTCGACGTCGCACGCGAGCGCGCCGCGACGAACGTCGACGCGCTGTCCGACCGCGTCCGTGACGGGTGGGCGGTCGTGTTCGTGGAGCCTTCCGACGCCGTGATGTTCCAGGACGAGTACCGCGACTTGCTCGGGGGCGGCGACGTCGACTCGGTGTCGGCTGCGTCGTACGGCGTGTTGGAGTATCTCGACGTTGCACGGGTCGACGAGCGGATCTCGTTCGACTCCCCGGCCGAGTCGGTCACGTATCACGGTCACTGTAACCAGAAGGCCGTCGGGACGGATCACCACACCGCCGACGTGCTGCGCCGAGTCGGATACACGGTCGATGCGATCGATTCGGGCTGCTGCGGAATGGCGGGGTCGTTCGGCTACGAGGCGGAACACTACGACCTGTCCCGCGCGATCGGTCGGGCCCTGTTCGACCGGATCGACGGGAGCGGAGGGGACGTCGTCACGACGCCGGGCGGGTCGTGTCGGTCACAGATCGACGACCTCCGCGGCGGCGGGCGGCCTCCACACCCGATCCAGCTGGTGGCGGATGCGCTCCCCGAGTGAGGAACGTGGTGTGGGTGACTTCCGAGTGGGCGCTGTGTTCCGTCAGTCTCGAAGCGAAGGGCGTCGTTTGGAGAGACACACCACGTTTCCGGTGAAACGGGTGAACAGGGGGGTGGGGGTCGATTTGCGGCTTCTTCCGTCGAACCGACTGACGGATCCGCGCTCTCTTCCGAAAGGGAGTCTATAAACTATTAAATAGTTGTTCTTCGTATAGTCCATTAAGCTTCTAGCAGTTATGAAAATGCATTCTTGCAGTTACTCGTGAGCTTCACCGGAACCGGCTCTTTTCGTGCTCTTTTCGTGCTCTTTTCGGCTCGTTACTCGTCGATCCCGGCACCAGCTTCCTTGCTTTTCGTGCGACCATCGTGGAACCGTCTTACTATCGTCGTGAGTCTCGGCCGTTCTTGGACGCCGTGAAGTCCGAGCGTTGAATTCGACGAGAACGCGAACGAGAACGCGTATATTCGAGCTGCTACGAACACCGTACTCTGTCGGTCGTCGCTCGTCTACCCACACCACGTTTCCGGTGAACACGCCTCGCTGAGACACACCCCCGTTCCCATCTCCATCCCCACCTCCATCCCCACCCCCACCCCCACCTCACCCCGTTTCACCGGAAACCCGGTGTGTGTCTCGACACATCGAAAGCAGAACACATTTCACCGGAAACGCGGTGTCGGTAGTATGGACGCAGCGGACGACCTCTTCACGAGGGAGGACCCCATCTTCGCCAACAAGGAGCTCCTCGAGATCAGCCACCTTCCGGGGGAGGGGCGGATCGTTGGCCGCGACGACGAGATCTCCGACCTCGCCACGGCAGTGAACCCCGCGATCTTCGGACAGAGCCCCAGCAACGTCCTCATCTACGGAAAGACCGGGACCGGGAAGTCGCTCTGTGCCAAGTACGTCTCCCAACGCCTCGTCAGCACGGCGGGCGAGGAGGGCGTCAACGCGACGTTCGCGTACGTCGACTGCGCACAGGACACGACCGAAACCCAGGCGGTCCAGACGATCGCCGAGGGCGTCAACGACCCGGAAGCCACCGGGATCAACGTTCCGGATAAGGGCCTCTCGACGTCGACGTACTACAAACGACTCTGGCGGATCCTCGATCAGCGGTACGACGTCGTCTTGATCCTCCTCGACGAGATCGACAAGTTGGACGACGACGCCATCCTGATGCAGCTCTCACGGGCCGGGGAGGCCGGGAAGATCACCGACTGCAAGCTCGGCGTCGTCGGCATCAGTAACAAGATCCAGTACAAAGACCGCATGGACGAGCGCGTCAAATCGAGTCTCTGTGAGCGCGAGTTCGTCTTCCCGCCGTACGACGCGAACCAGCTCCGCGAGATCATGCAGGCCCGCTCCGACGCCTTCCACGACGACGTGCTCGAACCGTCGACGATCCCGCGCGCGGCCGCGCTCGCGGCCCGCGAACACGGGGACGCCCGGAAGGCCATCGACATCCTCCGATACGCCGGCGAGATCGCACAGGCGAACGGCCAACCGACGGTCCGTGAGGAGTTCGTCACGCAGGCCCGGGAACGTGCCGAAACCGACCGGTTCCGCGAGCTGATCCGCGGTTCGACGCCACACTCGCGCTACGTGTTGCAGGCGCTCGCGCTGCTCTCGCTTTCGAACGGCCGACAGGACGGGTTCCGGACGAGCCGCGTGTACGAGATCTACGAGAACATCTGCCGGCAGGAGGGCTCCGACAGCCTCTCGCTCCGACGCGTCCGTGACCTGCTCAAGGAGCACGCCTTCCTGGACATCATCGAGCAGTCCAAACACAGCGGTGGCAGCGCCGAGGGGAGCTACACGAAACATCAACTCCTCGAGGACCCGGAAGTCGTCAAGGAAGTCCTCACCGAGGGGTCCTAACGACGTCTCACCGAGGATTCCTAACGACGTCTCACGAGGGCCCGTTCCGAATCCTCAGCACGGGCCCGTCGCGGATCCCACCGCAGGCTCGCCCCGACTCTCCCTGTGACTCGTCGCCCGGGTCCTCATCGAAGGTTAGAGCGGTAGAAAGCGGATCTCTATCGCGGTCGCATCCTCTATCGTTCCGTCGCCTTCGCTCGCTCGAGCTCAGCCGAGGAGCCCGAGGCCTTCGATCCGCTCGACGATCTCCTCGACCGCTTCCTCCGCGTCGTCGGTCCGCTTCCCGCCCGTGATGACGATCTTCCCGCTCCCGAACAGAAGGATGACGACTTCCGGCTCGTCCATCCGGTAGACGAGCCCCGGGAACTGCTCGGGTTCGTATTCGACGTCCTCGAGCCCGAGCCCGATCGCGAGTGCGTTCAGGTTGAGGTTGTGCCCGAGGTCCGCGCTCGAGACGATGTTCTGGACCGTGATCTCGGGGTCCTCCTCGACGGGAATGCTCAGGCCGCGGAGTTTCTCGAAGATGATCCCGAGCGCCTCGTGGACGTCGTCGATGCTCTTTGCGCCCGTACAGACGATCTTGCCGGACCGAAAGATGAGGGCGGCCGCCTTCGGCTCCTGTGTCCGGTAGACGAGTCCGGGGAAGTTATCCGGGTTAAAGTCGGCACCCGGGAGGTCCTCCGCGAGCGCTTCCAAGTCGAGCTCTTGGCCGATTCCCGTCGATGCAACCACGTTCTGTATCTCGATCGAGTCTGCAGGGTTCGTCATCGTTCGCTTTTATATGTGTACCCCTCCCTTATAAACGCCCGTGTTATAAACTACCGCTATCTGGGAGAGAAACCGTTCTGGACGATCGTCGCTATCTCGAACCGGATCCGTTCGATCGTCGTTCTCTGCACGGTTTTCTCCGTGCGTTCCGGTTTTCTCTCGTAGTAATCACACGACCGATCCGGCGGCGTCGCGTCCGAGAGCTATATGAAGTACATATACTCCTGTCCGCGCTCTCCTGACCAGCACCGCTCGTCCGGGAGTGGTACCCGTCGACCGCTGTCCTGAACACGTCCGTTGCTGTCTCGCTATCCGCGTGCGAGCTCGGTGGCTGTCCGTCCCGTCGACGATCCGGGCGAGGCGGTCGCCGACCCCGTTCAACGATCGACAGGGACCGCTTCGTGTTCGAAGGCGGTCATGCGTGGAAGTTCGCGCGCGAGCGCACGCGAGCGGAAACAGACGATTTCGTGTCTGGCACCCGTGGCCCGGAACTTGGCACGCGGCCCAACGTACGTCGAGAACGGCTCCCGACCCCGAAGCGCGTCCGATACGTCCTGCACCATGAGAACCCGTTCCCATGAAACCGCATGACGAAGGGCGATCGGTTCGACGGGGTTAAGTACAACCCGGGCATTCGGATTAATGCGAAGAGCCCCCCGCCGTGGGGGGCAACGGCCGGCCGCGACGCGGCCGGTCGACGCGTTCCGACGCCCTTATCAGTGTAAGGGTGTTCGAACGTAATGCGAAGAACGCATCGCGGACTCGGGCCGTTCAACTCGGCCCGGTTTCGCTGAGTCGGTTCAGCCGACTCGAAGCCATGAGGATCTCGCCCCCTGCGCTCCGGCGTAAGAGGGGATCTGATGTGAGCCTTGGTAGTTCGGTGTCATCCAGGTCGCTGGGTGAGCCGGACACCATATTGGACCATGCAATGGTGTTTTGACATCTCGTCAAAACCCGCCAACCCCCTCCGTGCCGGGAACCAGGCACGGAGGTTATTCATTCCGGTTGATCCTGCCGGAGGCCATTGCTATTGGGATCCGATTTAGCCATGCTAGTTGTACGAGTTCATACTCG
>NZ_WUAX01000010.1 GCF_009806985.1 Halorubrum sp. JWXQ-INN 858
CGGAGGTTATTCATTCCGGTTGATCCTGCCGGAGGCCATTGCTATTGGGATCCGATTTAGCCATGCTAGTTGTACGAGTTCATACTCGTAGCGAATAGCTCAGTAACACGTGGCCAATCTACCCTTCGGAGAGCGATAACCTCGGGAAACTGAGGCTAATAGCTCATATCACACTCACACTGGAATGTCGAGTGTGTCAAACGCTCCGGCGCCGAAGGATGTGGCTGCGGCCGATTAGGTAGACGGTGGGGTAACGGCCCACCGTGCCGATAATCGGTACGGGTCATGAGAGTGAGAACCCGGAGACGGAATCTGAGACAAGATTCCGGGCCCTACGGGGCGCAGCAGGCGCGAAACCTTTACACTGCACGCCAGTGCGATAAGGGGATCCCAAGTGCGTAGGCATAGAGCCTACGCTTTTGTGTACCGTAGGGAGGTACACGAATAAGGGCTGGGCAAGACCGGTGCCAGCCGCCGCGGTAATACCGGCAGCCCAAGTGATGGCCGATTTTATTGGGCCTAAAGCGTCCGTAGCTGGCCGCGCAAGTCCATCGGGAAATCTCCCCGCTCAACGGGGAGGCGCCCGGTGGAAACTGCGTGGCTTGGGACCGGAAGGCGCGACGGGTACGTCCGGGGTAGGAGTGAAATCCTGTAATCCTGGACGGACCGCCGATGGCGAAAGCACGTCGCGAGAACGGATCCGACAGTGAGGGACGAAAGCTAGGGTCTCGAACCGGATTAGATACCCGGGTAGTCCTAGCCGTAAACGATGCCTGTTAGGTGTGGCTCCCACTACGAGTGGGTGCTGTGCCGTAGGGAAGCCGCTAAACAGGCCGCCTGGGAAGTACGTCCGCAAGGATGAAACTTAAAGGAATTGGCGGGGGAGCACTACAACCGGAGGAGCCTGCGGTTTAATTGGACTCAACGCCGGACATCTCACCAGCATCGACTGTAATAATGACGGTCAGGTTGATGACCTAGCCACGAGTTACAGAGAGGAGGTGCATGGCCGCCGTCAGCTCGTACCGTGAGGCGTCCTGTTAAGTCAGGCAACGAGCGAGACCCGCATCCTTACTTGCCAGCAACACCGCGAGGTGGTTGGGGACAGTAGGGAGACTGCCGTGGCCAACACGGAGGAAGGAACGGGCAACGGTAGGTCAGTATGCCCCGAATGTGCTGGGCAACACGCGGGCTACAATGGTCGAGACAAAGGGTTCCTACTCCGAAAGGAGACGGTAATCTCAGAAACTCGATCGTAGTTCGGATTGTGGGCTGAAACTCGCCCACATGAAGCTGGATTCGGTAGTAATCGCGTGTCAGCAGCGCGCGGTGAATACGTCCCTGCTCCTTGCACACACCGCCCGTCAAAGCACCCGAGTGAGGTCCGGATGAGGCTCGTCACACGAGTCGAATCTGGGCTTCGCAAGGGGGCTTAAGTCGTAACAAGGTAGCCGTAGGGGAATCTGCGGCTGGATCACCTCCACAGACCCGAGACTCCCTCTCTGAGGGAGCTCACCTTTCGACCGTTCACCAGAACGGTCACTACTCATTCATGGACCA
>NZ_WUAX01000011.1 GCF_009806985.1 Halorubrum sp. JWXQ-INN 858
GGTCAGATCGTTGGCGTAGTTGGCGCAGGGCGTTGTCGGATTCATCCCCGCGCTAAAGCACGGGGCTTTCTCCTTGCCACCTCCGTAAGTGATCCATGAGACGGCCGATCGTCGCGGCGTTTTTATTTCGGCGGCGTGAACCGGCGCTCATGCCACAGGTCCATCTGGACGAGGCGACGGTCGCGCGGCTCGACGCGCTGCGGGTCGACGACGAGGAGTACGACGAGCTGGTGAACGAGCTCATCGACGGCCACGAAGGAACGGACTGACGCCGTTTCACGTCGGCGACGGGATCGACTGATCCGCCGGGGAAACGGCCCGTCCAGGTCTCCGATCCCGCCGCCGACTACTCCTGATACGCGACCCGGACCCGCTCCCACTTACCCGTGTCCTCGAGGTGTGCCTGGAGCGCGTCGGCGTACTCGCCGACCAGTCGTTCGGCGGCCGCGAGGTCCTCGTCGTCGGGACCGCCGTCCCCGCCGAGCCCGAGCGCGCCCTTGATCGCGGCGACGATCCCGCCGCCGGACCCGCCGCGATCGTCGCCCGCCGGCGCGCCGCCCATCGCCGCCACCTGCGAGCGGACGTTCTCCAGCTCGGGCATGATCGCGGGGAGCTTCGAGGTGTCCGCGACGATGCGTGCCTGCTCCGGGTCGTCCGCGTCCTCGATCTCGAACTCCGTCGCCGTCATGATCAGCCCCCACTCCTGGCTGGTGAACTCGGAGGCGACCACGCGCTCGTTGAACTCGCGGTCGACGGTCATCCGGTCGCCGACGATCGAGTCGGTCCAATCGCTCATACCCGCCCTTCGTCGGTCGACGTGAAAAGCACCGTCCCTGCGGGCCGCCGCGGGGTCACAGCTCGACGCCGGACGGTATCAGGCTCTCGCCCCGGAGGAGGTGCCCCTCGTGGTCGTACACGAGGAACGTCGCCTTCTCGTAGCTGACGAGCCGCTCGCCGTCGACGTCGATCTCGACGCGGTAGCGGGCGTCGCCGCCCGCGGCGTTCCCGTACTCCCGTGCGGCCCGGATGAAGGCGAGCACGTCGGCGGCCGTCTCGTTCAGTTCGAGGACGAAGTCGCCGGTGATACGGTTCGTGACGCCGACGACGCCCTCGGGGTCGGCGGCCGGCGATAGCGGCTCGCGGAGCCGAAACGCGACGTCGGTCTCCGCGGCGTCGAGGAGGTCCCCCTCGGCGTTGGAGAGCCGCTCCCGCAGCAGCCCCCCCGGACCGTGGAAGTCGATACGTACCAAGGGCATGCTCGGCTCGTCGGCGTCGCCGGCGACGCCCTCGACGCTGAGGTCGAAGTAGTCTCGCCGCATTTCGTATGAAACGGTTCGGGACCGTCCCGTATCAACGTAACGCCCGTCTCCACGCTCGTCGGGGCGACGGGCGTCGTCGCGTGCGCACTATCGAGACGCGTGTTGTCGGGACGCGAGATGCGAGACGCGTGTTGTCGGGACGCAAGACGTGAGACACGTGTTGTCGGGACGCGTGACGTCCGACGGGGCCGAGGTGACGGTGGGTCGTCCCCGCTCGACGGACGGTTGGTCTCCCCCTCGGACGGCGGCGGTGCGGTGGGGTTTTTACAGGCCGGCGCCGTCCGTGTCGCGTATGGTCTGGGTTCGCTCCGAATACGCCGGCGAGCTGGCCGTCGTCTCGGCGTGGCTCGCCGCGCTCGTCCCGTGGAACCTCACGTACGCCACGGCGGAGGGCGTCGGCGGGCTCCTGTACGTCCGCTTCGTGTTCGCTGAGTTCGTCTACTTCACCGACCTGGAGATCGACGGCCGGAGCGTCGAGCTCCTCTCGATCCGCGAGGCGATGGCCCAACAGGCGGGCGAGCTCGTCTTCGCCGCGTACCTCGCGTGGGCGGTCGGCGCGGCGCTCGTCGGCGCGGCGGTGCTGCTCTCGGTCGGCTACTACCTCCGGGAGGATCGAGTCGAGAACGGACCGATCGACCCGGTCCGCCTGATGGGCGGGCTCCTCGCCGCCGCAGGCGTCGCCTTCGTCGCCGCGAACTACCTCGTCGTCACTCGGGGGATCCCGGGGATCCCCCTCCCGATCGGGACCGTGATGGTCCTCGTGCTCGGCGGCGTCCTCCTGACCGTCGACCGCGTCGACGGATGAACGCGACAGCGAGTGGCCACGGCGGCGGGTGAACGCGACAGCGAGTGGACACGGTGGCGGGTGAACGCGACAGCGGGTGGACACGACGGCGGATGGCCGTGACGACGGAAGCGGCTTTAAGTCGGGGACGCTCATAGCCTGCGTATACACCGATGGCTGGGGACGCAGAACCGGGGAACGTCGGCGGGGGAATCGGGGCGCTTCGGCGACGGCTCACGCGGACCTGGGAGGTGCTGCAGGGGTCTGACATCGAGGTTCGCCCGTTCCGTCCGGGGACGGACGGCCCGCTGGCGTCCTTCACCGTCCCGGACGACGAGGAGGAAGTGGACCGCTACTGGGTGAACGCGCCGTACGCCTACGTCGTGATCACCTACGACGACGAGGCGAGCGAGCACCTGTACTACACGGTCGAGCCCTCGCTCGACGGGTTCGAACGGGAGCTGCTCGACCGGGTCCGCGACGACATCCGCGACCCGCTGTTGTACCGGGAGGGGACGGGGAAGACCGACGAGGCGACGCTCCGGACGGAGCTCGAGGCCCTCCTCGAACAGTACGGCGTCGACGCCGACATGGGGACGTTTTACAGCCTGCTGTACTACCTGTTCCGCGACTTCCGCGGGTTCGACCGGCTCGACCCGCTGTTGCACGACGGCCACATCGAGGACGTCTCCTGTGACGGGTACGACCTCCCCATCTTCGTCTACCACGACGCGTACACCGACATCGAGACGAACGTCTCGTTCGGGAAGGAGGCGCTCGACAACTACGTCATCCGACTCGCCCAGCAGTCGGGACGACACATCTCCGCGGGCGAGCCCATCATGGGGACGACGCTGCCGGACGGCTCGCGCGCGGAGCTCGCGCTCGGCGAGGACGTCACGCCGCGCGGGTCGGCGTTCACGATCCGCCAGTACGCCGACGAGCCGTTCACGCCGGTCGACCTCGTCGACTACGGCACGTTCTCGATCGAGCAGATGGCGTACTTCTGGCTCTGTATCGAACACAACAAGAGTCTCATCTTCGCGGGCGGCACCGCCTCGGGGAAGACGACGTCGATGAACGCCGTGTCGATGTTCGTCCCGCCGCGCGCGAAGGTGCTCACGATCGAGGACACCCGCGAGCTCTCGCTGTACCACGACAACTGGCTGTCCTCGGTGACCCGCGAACAGCTCCACGAGGGGGCCGACATCGACATGTACGACCTGCTTCGGTCCGCGTTGCGACACCGTCCGGAGTACATCATCGTGGGCGAGGTGCGCGGCGCCGAGGCGGTCACCCTGTTCCAGGCGATGAACACCGGCCACACGACGTTCTCGACGATGCACGCCGACTCGATCGAGACGGTGATAAACCGGCTGGAGAACGAGCCGATCAACGTCCCGCGCGCGATGGTGCAGTCGCTCGACATGCTCGTGATCCAGACGCTCACCCGGTCGGGAGACGAGCGCGTCCGGCGGGCGAAGGTGATCGGCGAGATCGGCGGGATCGACCAGCGGACCGGCGACCTCGACTACTCGTCGGCGTTCACGTGGGCCGCCGGAACCGACGAGTTCCAGCGGAACGACTCGGACCTCCTCGAGGAGATCCGCGAGGAGCGCGGGTGGGACCGCTCGGCGCTGCTCCGGGAGATACGGCGTCGTGAGCGGTTCCTCGAGCTGTTGTCCCGGCTCGGCGTCAACGGCTACCGGCGCTTTACCGCGCTGGTCAACGCGTACTACGCCGACCCCGATCGGACGATGGGGCGGCTGGAGGCGGAGGCGACGACGGAGGGCAACGAGGAGCCCGATCCCGAATGAACACGCTGCTCGCGCTGCTCACACTGCTTCCACTGGTGGCCGCGGTCGGGCTCTGCGTCGCGCTGCTCGCACCCCTCGTCGACCGGCGGGCCGACCTGGTCGTCACCCGGCTCGCGCTGGCGCTGTTCGGCGAGTACGTCACCTCCGAGCGGGCCCGCGGCGACCGGGAACGGGAGCTGCTGCGCGCGGCACACACCGGCGACACGCATCGGCGGTACGCCTCGCGGACCCTGCTGTACGCCGCGGCGCTCGGGGTCGCCGGAAGCGTCGTCGGCGTCTACGCGGCGGCCGCGCTGCTCGGCCTGCTCTCGGTCGGCGAGGGCCCGATCGCGGCGGCACTCCCGGGCCCGCTCGTGTTCCTCGCGGCGCTCGCGCGACTGACCGAGGTCGGGCTCGGGGAGCTGTTCGTCCTGCTCGTCGCCTCTTCGGCGACCGTCGGGGCCGGGCTCGCGGTCGGGACCTACTACGTCCGGTGGGAACTGCTCGCCCAGCGTGCGGTCGCACGCGCCTCGCGGATCGACACGACGCTCCCGCGGACGGTCGCGTTCGTCTACGCGCTCTCCCGCTCGGGGATGGCGTTCCCGAACGTGATGGACACGCTGGCCGAACACGAGGCCGTCTACGGGGAGGCGGCGACGGAGCTCGCGGTCGCCGTCCGCGACATGAACGCGTTCGGGACCGACGCGCTGACGGCGCTCCGGGGGACCGCAAAACGGACGCCCAGCGAGGACCTCGCAGAGTTCTCCGAGAACCTCGCGTCCGTCCTCAGCTCCGGACAGTCGCTCTCGGGGTTCCTCGAGGACCAGTACGAGCGGTATCAGGAGGAGGCGGAGGCGAGACAGGAACAGTACCTCGAGCTGCTCTCCACGTTCGCGGAGACGTACGTGACGGCGCTCGTCGCCGGGCCGCTGTTCTTCATCACCCTCCTCGTGGTCATCGGACTCGTGCTCGAGGACACCCTCCCGCTCGTTCGCGTCATCGTCTACGCGGCGCTCCCGCTCGCGACGTTCGGGTTCGTCGTCTACGTCGACAGCGTCACACACGGCGTCGGCGGAACGGAGCCGCTCCCGCCGCGGGAGCGAGGGGCTCCCGACGAGGGGGCGTCGCCGTCGGGTGATGGGACGTCGCTGTCCGGCGATGGGACGTCGCTTCCCGACGGAGGGGTGTCGCCGTCCGGCGGGGTGGCCGGCGAGGATCGATGGGCGAGGAGCCGCGAACGGCTCGCCGCCCACGAGCGGCTCCGCGGCGTGTTGGCGTGGGCGTCCTCGCCGGTCGAACACGTGCTCGAGCGGCCGGCGACCGTCCTGTTCGTCAGCGTTCCGGTCGCGCTCGTCGGGGTCGCGCTCGTCGCGTTCCCGATCACCGTCGGGCCGCCGACGCGGATGGTCGGACAGGTCGACGCCGCGATCGTCACGGCGGTGGCGGGCGTCCTCGCGTCGTACGCGGTCGTCTATGAGATCCGGAAGCGCCGGACGCGACGGATAGAGGCGTCGGTGCCGGACTTTCTCGACCGGCTCGCGAGCGTCAACGAGGCTGGCGCGTCCGTCGTCGAGAGCGTCCGTCGCGTCTCGGAGTCCGACCTGGACGCCCTCACGGCCGAACTGGTTCTGACCCGGCGGGACGTCGAGTGGGGGGCGGACGTGACGACGGCGCTCCACCGGATGGACCGCCGGGTCAGATCGCCGGTCCTCTCTCGCGCGGTGGCGCTGGTGACGAACGCGCTCCACGCCAGCGGCGACATCGCGCCGGTGCTCAAGATCGCCGCCGACGAGACGCGCGCGACCGAGCGGCTCCGCCGTGAGCGCCGACAGGTCATGTTGACGTACCTCATCGTGATCTACATCTCCTTTCTCGTCTTCCTGGGGATCATCGCCGCGCTGTCGATCGCGTTCATCCCCGCCATCGAGTCGGCGGCGACCGGCGGCGCCGGCGGTGGCGTGCCCGGCGGGGGCGGCGGGATCACGGACGGGATCGGCGACATCGACGTGTTCGTCTACGAACAGGTGTTCTTCCACGCCGCCGCGGTGCAGGCGATCTGCTCCGGGCTCGTCGCCGGCCAGCTCGGCGAGGGCTCCGTCCGCGACGGCGCGAAACACGCGGTCATTCTCCTCGCGTTGACCGCCGTGGCGTTCGCTCTGATGGGCAGCCTCTGAGCCGCTGGTCCGTGGACCCTCGCCGGCCGCCGACCGTCGTCGCTTTCAGCGGCCCTTTACTCGCCGGCGACGATGCCCGCGTATGGACCCGCAGTCGGCGTACGACCGCATCGCCCCGCACTTCTCGAAGACCCGGGAGTACGCGTGGCCCGAAGTCGAGTCGTTCCTCGCCGACCACACGACCGAGACGTCGGTCGATCCGTCGGCCGATCCGTCGATCGACCGCGCCCTCGACCTCGGGTGTGGCAACGGTCGGCACACGGAGCTCCTTGCGGAGCGTGCGGCCGCGGTCGTCGGCGTCGATGTGAGCCGCGGCCTCCTCGACGAGGCGACGCGGCGGGCGGCCGAACGCGGCTTCGCCGACGTCGCGGAGTTCGTACAGGGCGACGCCGCGGCGCTGCCGGTCGCGGACGACGCGGTCGATCTCGCGGTGTACGTCGCCACGATCCATCACCTCTCGCCGCGGGCGGCGCGCGTCCGGAGCCTGAACGAGCTGGCGCGCGTCCTCCGGCCCGGCGGCGTCGCGCTCGTCAGCGCCTGGAGCACGGCACACGACCGCTTCGACCGGACGGAGGGGTTCGACACCGAGGTGGACTGGACGCTCCCCGGCGGCGAGACCGTCCCCCGGTATTACCACATCTACGCGCCCGACGAGTTCGCCGCGGACGTCGCCGCGAGCGAACTCGTCGCGGTCGATCTCACCGTTTCCAGCGGGAACTGTTACGGCGTCGTTCGCGCGGACGACGCGTAGGGGCCGGGCACGACGACAGGCGGTGTCGGGTGGGTGGCGATGTCGGGACTCGTCGCCGATCCGAGACGAGACGCGGTGACGTCGCCGAACGATCGCCGCCGAACGAAAGGGTAAGTTCCTTATCCCGGCGGCGTCTCGGTCGAAGTGCGCGCCGGTGGTCTAGTGGTAGGACCTGAGCCTTCCAAGCTCATGGCCCGGGTTCAAATCCCGGCCGGCGCATTTCTCGAACGAAGTAAGAGAAATCGCCGAGGGATTTGAATCAGAGAGCGAGCGTAGCGAGCGACCGTGGTTCACGATCCCGGCCGGCGCATTTCTCCGCAACTACGAACGGGAAGCGACGGCGACGAGCGAGTCGTACGGGAAGACGTGCCGGCCGGAGTCCCACTCGCATCGCTCGCGGGACTCCCGGTCGACGCGTTTTCTGAATACGGAGGCGTAATCTGCACCTGAACCACATCGTGTTCCCTACGGGCGTCGTTGATATTCACGGAGCCGTGCTGAAGGCCCCCACTCGGACGGAGTAACGCCACCGATACACGGCTCGCTATTCACGTCACTGGTTCCAGGTTGGACCTCCTGTGAGGATGCCGTGGAAACTCCGGCTTACCGCCGTTCGAAGCGGTTATAAGCACCCCTGTACTGGCGCTAACAAGCAGAACAATGGACGATAACACCGCGAGCGAGTTGGACACCTTCGTCCGAATGGCCCGGGAGTCCCCGGTTCGGACCGGCCTTTTAACCTTCAGCCTTCCGCTGTTCGCGCTCCTGCAGTTGCTGAACGGCGTTCTTCACGGGGGGTCGCTGTTATTCATCGGCAGTTTCCTGGTGCTGGCGATCGCTTGCTCGGTACTGCTGGCCCAGTATCAACTCGCTATCTACCGGCGACAACGCCTCTCTGGACCGTACTACTAGCGAGTACTGCAAAACAGTGCGAGGGAGCGGGACCGTTCAGGTTTTCGCCCGACGAGTGTCCTGCTGGCGATCCCCGGCCTGATATGCACTGTACGCGCCGAGACCCACCGTAAGCAAACCGACGGCGATGTGGTTGTAGAACCACGTCTCGTTGGTCGTCTCGGCGATCCCGGTGTCGGTGCCCAGCACGAACGGGGCCGCGATCAACCAAAGACCGGCCGCGACGGCGATCAGGGCGACCGCGGTGTTCGCGAACCGTTCGTTCGCCTGCCGCGAGTAGTTGTACCCCCCGACGCCGATCAGGAGCGACCCGACGAGGACGTCGTTCCAGAACTGCGCTTGGGTGAGGTCTAATCCGATGGCCTGTGCGATCATCCAGAGTCCCAGCAGTGCGATCAGCGCCGAGAGCCATTTGCCACGTTCGCTCGGATTCGCTCCGTGGTCGTCGGGTTCATCGCGACGGGCCGCTTCCGAGTCACCGCGTTCACCGCGACGGGCCGCTTCCGAATCGCCGCGCTCACCGCGACGGGCCGCTTCCGAATCACCGCGTTCACCGCGACGCTCCGTGTCCATACCCGGGTCGTTGCTTGAGCTGTCATCGGGGTCCGCTCTGTTGTTACTATTCATCGTTCTCCACACGGACCGGTGGCTCCCTGCGCGTAAAGTTAGGCGGCCGCGCCGACGAGGTGGTGTTGGATTACCAGTGAACCTCCGCCGTGATCAACGAGGCAGATCGGCACACTCGGCAGGTATTCGATCCCTCGCCGGGAATAGGTCAGTCCTCCGTCGGTCCCCCGGCGAGCCGAGTGGCCGTCGCCTTCCACGTGACGACGACCGGTGCCCCTCGTTCGATCCCGAGCCGGGTGATGCTCTCCTCGGTGACGAGCGCACGGAACGCGGTCCCGTCGACGTCGATCGTCACCGTGCGGACGGTCTCGCCGCGGTCGACGTCGGAAACCTCCCCCGAGAGTCGGTTCCGCGCGCTCGTCGAATTCGGGGCGGGATCGGCGTCCGGATCGAGGACGGTGAGCGTGTCGGCCCCGATCCGGACCTGGACGCGCTCGCCCCTTTCGACGCCGTCGTGAAGCCCCCGCAGGCTGCCCACCGCGGTGTCGACGTCGGCGAGTTCGCCCGTCACGGCCTCGACCGCCCCGTCGAGCACCGTCTCCGGAACGCGTGCCGTGGCGGCGAGCGCCACGCGGAGCCGGTCGTATCGGTTCAGCAGGCGCTTCGCGTTCGCCGTCAGTCGGCTCCCGCCGCCGCCCGGGCCGCCCCGACGCCGTTCCACCAGGTCCCCGAACGCGGTCTCGAGCTCCTCGATCCGGGACAGGTCACGCGCTCGCGACCGACCGAGGTCCGAGGACGCCTTCGCGACCGATCCGGTCGCGTCGATCCGCCTGAGCAACGTCGCGTCCCGGGCGTCGAACTCGACGCCGGCACACGCGAGTACGGCCTTGCTCCGTCCCCTCGCTCCGTCCATTGGGTGTTCGTCTCCGTGGCGGCGGTTAACTCCCTCGCCTCCATCGGACCCACGATCGGCAGGGGACGGGTTTCGAGTCGGCCGTCGGGAGACGGATTTTGAGTCGACTGTCGAGAGGCGGGCTTCCGGTGGGTGGTCAGTAGACCAGTTCGCCGTCGATGAACTCCCGTGCACGTTCGTCCCCGGGGTCGTTGAAGACGCGATCCGCGGGGCCACACTCGATGACCCGCCCGTCCAGCATCACCGCGACGCGGTCCGCGATCCGTTCCGCCTGGTTCATGTCGTGGGTGGCGACGGCGACGCCGAGCCCCCGCGATCGGGCCGTGTCGATCGCCGCCTCGATCGCCGCCGTGTTCCGGGGATCGAGGTCGGAGGTCGGCTCGTCGAGCAGCAGGAAGTCGGGGTCGTACGCCAACGCGCGGGCGAACGAGACGCGCTGGGCCTCCCCGCCCGACAACGCGTCGACGTGTTGCGTTCCGGCGTCGGCGAGTCCGACGACCGCCAACGCCTCGGTGACGGCGCGTCGGCGGTCCCCGCCACGGACCCTCGCGGCCCAGCTCCGCAGCCGCTCCCGCCAGCCACGCCGGATGTGCAGCCCGTAGCTCACGTTCCGCAGAACGCTCGCGTCGAAGAGGGCCGGCTCCTGGAAGACCATCCCGACCCGCCGTCGGACGCGGAGCCGCTCGCGCTCGGAGAGCCCCCACACGTCGGCGTCGTCGACCGCGACGTGCCCCTCGTCGGGCTCGTGGAACATCGCGAGGAGGCGCAACAGCGTCGTCTTCCCGGTTCCCGACGGGCCGATCACGGCCATCGTCTCTCCCCGTCGCACGGAGAGCGTCACCGAGTCGAGGACGTCGGCGTCCCCGAAACCGTGCGTCACGTCGGAGACGGCGAGTCCATCGGTGGACTGTCGCGGTCGCACGCCATCGGGTCGCTGCATCACGTGCGACCGCCCCCGAACCGGAGTACGATGCCGTTGATGACCAACACGAGCGCGACGAGGATCGCGCCGAGAACCAGCGCCGTCTCGAACCGCCCCTGTCGGGCCTCGAGCTGGATCGCGGTCGTCAGCGTTCGCGTCACGGAGGTGCCGTCCGCGCTCGCGATGTTACCGCCGACGATGAGGACGGATCCCACCTCGCTCACCGCGCGCCCCAGACCGGCCAGCACGCCGGTCATGACCCCGTATCGCGCCTCCTTGATCGTGACGAGCGCGACGTCGATCCGCGTCCCGCCCAGCGCGCGGGCGGCGTCACGGACGCCGTCGTCGATGCCGGTCACGGCGGCGAGGCTCACGCCCGTGATGACCGGCGTCGCGAGGACGAACTGCGACAGGATCATCGCCTCCGTGGTGAACACGAGATCGAACGCGCCGAGCGGCCCCTGGTTCGAGACGGCGAACAGGACGAGGAGGCCGACGACGACGCTCGGGAACCCCATGCCCGTGTTGATGAGCGCGACGACGACGCCCTTGCCCCGAAACTCCGAGAACCCGATCAGCATCGCGACGGGGAGCCCCACGAGCGTGCTGATGGCGACCGCCGTGAGGCTCACGTACAGCGAGACGAGGACGATGCTCTCGACGTAGTGCCGCTCGAACGGGAAGTCGACGACGAGCGGGGCGAACCCCCTGGCGACGAGATCGACGGCGGAGAGGGTCTCGATCATGTGTTCTCGTTACCGTTCGTCCGGCGTCCAGCCCTCGGGAACGTACTGTTCGAAGTTCGGGTCTTCCGAGTCCGTTTCCGGGAAGAACAGCTGCTCGCCTTCGACCGTGTACTCCTCGATGACCGTTTGCCCCCGTTGGGAGGTGAGGAACCCGATATAAGACATGGCGAGGTCGTAGTTGACGGTCTCGTGGACGCCGGGGTTGACGGCGACGATGCCGTACGGGTTCGCGAGGAGTGCCGGACCGCCCTCGATCGGCCCTTCGACCCGGATCGAGACGTCGAGTTCGGACCGTTGAGAGAGGTAGGTTCCCCGGTCGGCGAGCGTGTAGCCGGGCGTCTGGTTCGCCTGGTTCAGTACCTCGCCCATCCCGCTACCGGTCTCGCGGTACCACTCGCCGCCGGGCTCGATGCCGGCAGCGTCCCAGATAGCGCGTTCCTTCGCGTGCGTGCCGGAGCTGTCGCCACGCGAGACGAAGACGGAGCCGGTTTCGGCGATCGCCCGGAACGCGTCCGTCACCTCCTCGGTCCCGTCGATTCCGGCGGGGTCGTCCTCGGGACCGACGACGACGAAGTCGTTGAACATGACGTCGCGGCGGTTGACGCCGTAGCCGTCGCGCATGAACTCGTCCTCCAACGATCGGGCGTGAACCATTACGACGTCCGCATCGCCCGCCCGCCCGGTTTCGAGCGCCGCACCGGTTCCCTGTGCAACGGCGTCGACCGCGACACCGTAGCGGTCCTCGAACGCGGCGTTCACCTCGTCGAGTAACCCGGTATCGTACGTGCTCGTCGTCGTCGTGAGCGTCAGCGTCTCGCCGCGGATCGACGCGTCGGCGTTCCCCCCGTCGTCGTCGGAACAGCCGGCGATCGCGGCGACGCCACCGGCCGCCGCAGCGAGGAGGTCGCGGCGTTGCATCAGTATTGATACAACCACTATCGGCGACCTACTTAGTCGTTCGTTCTCGCTTGTAACCACTACTGGTTTCTATTTCGGGGATCGATCCCAACACCGTCAACGGACGTCGGCGGACTCCGTCCTCACTGCTCCCGTTTCCGATGAAACCGCGGGCAGGAGGGTCGTCTCCGGTATCGACTCCCGCCGTTCACGCCAGGAAACCGCCGTCGACGACGAGCGGGTGACCGGTCACGAACGACGCGTCGTCCGAGCAGAGCCAGACGACGGCGGCGGCGACCTCCTCGGGGTCACCCATCCGGCCCAGCGGCTTCGCCTCGGTCATGGCCGCGAGCTGGTCGCCCATCTCGACCTCGGCGCGGGCGATCATTTCGGTGTCGATGATCCCCGGACAGACCGCGTTGACGCGGATCCCCTCGCGGCCGTACTCCGCCGCGGCGATGCGCGTCAGCCCCACGACGCCGTGTTTGCTGGCGACGTACGGCGAGCCGCCGGCGGCGCTCAACCCCGCGATCGACGACGTGTTGACGATCGCACCGCCGTCACCGCCGCCGTCGACCATCGCCGAGAGCTCCGCTTGGAGGCAGTTCCAGACGCCGGTCTGGTTCACCGCGATGGTGCGGTCCCAGTCGTCCAGCGTCTGGTCGGCGAGGCGTGCGGTGCGCCCCTCGATCCCCGCGTTGTTCAGCGCGAAGTCCGGCGTGCCGTACGTCTCGACCGTCTCGTCGACGAGCGCCGCGACGGCGTCCGCGTCCGTCACGTCCGTCACGACCGCCGACGCCTCGCCGCCGTCGGCCTCGATCAGGTCGACGGTCTCCGCGATGCCGTCCTCGTCGACGTCGGAGACGACCACCGACGCGCCCTCTTCCGCGAACCGGAGCGCCGCCGCGCGCCCGATCCCGCCCGCGCCGCCCGTCACGATCGCCACTCCGCCATCGATCCCGTTCATTGAAACATCACGATCGTAACTGTGTATGCGACGACATAACTGTTGGCGTGGTTTCTCCCGACCCGGTGACGTCGAGATCCGCTCCTCCTGTTCGGTCGATGTCGACCCGGGGTTTTTATACGGATGCCGTCGTCGGACCGGCCGTGATCTCACGACTCGCCGCCGCGGTGCTGCTGTTCGCCGCCGGGATCACGGCGGACATGGCGTCGACGTACGTCGCGATCTCCTCGGGGGAGTTCGTCGAGGGGTCCCCGATCGGACAGGCGCTGGTCTCCCGATTCGGGCTCGTCCCGGGCATGCTCCTCACGAAGGCCGTCGGAATGTTCGTTATCGGGGTGCCGATCGCGGTCGCCGGCGCGACCCGCCGGCTCGTCGCAACTGCGATGTTCGGGATCGTCGGCGTGTTCTCGCTGCTCGCCGCCTGCCGGAACGCCCTCCTCGTCGCCGGGCTCTGGGCGTGATCGCTGTCGTCACGTGCCGCCGTCACTCCCGCCGGAGCCGACGTACTGTGCCTGCCACTCGGCCCGTGCCTCGATCTCCCGGCGACCGCGGCGCGTGATCGTGTAGTAGTTCGTCCGTCGGTCGGCCTGCCCCTTCTCGACGAGTCCCTTCTCGACCAGCGTGTCGAGGTTCGGGTACAGCCGCCCGTGGTGGATCTCCGACTCGTAGTACTCCTCCAGCTCCGCTTTGATCGCGAGCCCGTGCGGCTCGTCGGACCCCGCGATCACGTACAGCAAGTCCCGCTGAAACCCCGTGAGATCGTGCATGTGACGTATCCCGTTACACGTCAGATAGACAAGAATTTTTCCCCGAACACCGACAGATCCCGTCGCACGGCGGTCGCCGGCGTCTCCCGCGAGTCGGATCGAAGCACGGGTCTCACCGAGTTGACATCGGGTGCCACCGCAACCGCACGACGGCGAACGGTTCGCTCTCGGAGGTCAGCCGTCGGTCGCGTCGATCACGTCGGATCGAACGACCGAAGGATGGTCGCGAGCGCGCTGGCGAGCTCCTCGAACCGGTCGATGTCCATCGAGTCCGCGGTCACCCAGACGCCGTGGTCGTTCGTGATCACCCGCGTGAGGTAGCCGTTATCGAACACGCGGACGGTAAACCGGTAGTCGCCGAGCTGTGTGTTCGCGTACAGCGCCTGCGCGTGGAACCCCTTGCGCTCGTTCTCCGCGAACCCGACCAGATCGGCGGTCTGGTCCAGATCGTCCCGGAGGTAGAGCTGTTCGACGTCGTCCTCGGTGAAGTAGGTGATGCTCCGGATCTCGTCGCCGACGGCGGTGCGCGCCGCCGAGAGCAGTTCGTCGCGGTGAGTTTCGACGGGTTCCGACATAGTGTCCATGTTCGCTATTGACATACATGACGCTGTTGGTGGATCGCCCCGTCCGGGTCCATATCCGCTTTCTCGTCGTAGCCACCCACGTCGCCGTCCGCGCCCGCGGCCAAGAGGGACAGAGTTTAGCGACGGCCGCGACATGGAACGGCTAATGACCGACTCCGACGACGTCTGTGTCCTCCTGCCGGCGATGGACGAGGCGGCGACCGTCGCGGAGGTCGTCTCGGGGTTCCGCGACGCCGGGTTCTCGAACGTCCTCGTGACGGACGGCGGCTCCGACGACGACACCCGAGAGATCGCCCGAGAGGCGGGCGCACGCGTCGTCCGCCAGTCCGGTCGCGGGAAGGGCCAAGCGGTTCGGGAGGCCGTCCGCGACCACGTCGACGCACCCTACGTGCTGTTGGCCGACGCGGACGCGACGTACGACGTCGCCGACGCGGACGCGATGCTCGCCCCGCTCCGCGACGGCGACGCCGATCACGTGATCGGCGACCGATTCGCCGACATGCGCTCCGGCGCGATGACGCGGTTAAACCGGGTCGGGAACCGACTCATCAACCTCACGTTCCGGGCGATCCACGGCGAACAGTACCGGGACATCCTCTCGGGATATCGGGCGTTCACCCGGGCGTCGTTCCTCCGGATGAACCTCACCGCCGACGGGTTCGGCATCGAGACCGAGATGGCCGTCGAGTGCGTGAAAAACCGGATCCCGGTACGGGTCGTTCCGATCACCTATCGGCCGCGGCCGAACGGGTCGGCGACGAACCTCCACCCGGTCCGCGACGGCGGCGTCATCTTCCTGGAGCTGTACCGGAAGGCGAAGACGAACAACCCCCTGTTCTACTTCGGCAGCATCGGCGCGCTCTCGACGACCGCCGGCGTCGTCATGGCCGCCTACGTGCTGTACCGGTGGATCGTCCGCGGCGTCGGCCACGAGATCATCGCGGTCGGCGCGGTCGGCGCGACGATCCTGGGGATCCAGCTGCTCATCTTCGGCGTGCTCGCCGACATGATCCTCACGCTTCACCGCGAACAGCTGGCCCACCGCGAACGCGTCTCCGACGGCGACTGAGTCCGTGACCGGCGTCGGATTGAGTCCACGGCCGGCGTCGGAGCGTGGAGGCTCCGATCCTCGTATCCGTTCGTCCCCATAGTTTATGTCGGGTGACGAACACGGCCAGGCATGGACGAGAAGCGTTTCGTGCTCACCCTTTTCGGGCTGGCGATCGCGACGATCGCCGGCTACATCGTCTACCGGTTCGTCGCCGCCCTCACCGTCGCGGTGTTCCTCTACTACTCGACCCGTCGGTTCTACCACGGGCTCTCCAGGCTCCGACTGCCCGACCGGGTCCGCGCGGCGACGGCCATCTCGGTCATCGGCCTGCCGCTGATCCTCCTGTTGAGCTACACGCTGGTGCTGCTGATCCTCGAGGCCCGCCGGTTCATCGAACGGTACCCCGTCGCAGAGACGATCGGGGGCGAGGAGGCGTGGGTCGAGGGCCTGGCGAACCTCTCCGACCCCACGTTCAACGGGATGGTGCAGACGTACCGCTCGGGGGACTTCGACCCCCTCATCGAGATCTTCACCGAGCACGCGGCGCTGTTGACGAACACCGTGACCGGGTTCCTGTTGAACGTCCTGATCGCTGTCATCGTCACCTACTACCTGCTGTTGGACGGCTCGAAGGTCCACGACTGGCTGCTGTCGTTCGACGACGACGCGATCGTCCGCGAGTACCTCGAGGCCGCGGACGCCGAGCTCGAGGCGGTGTTGTACGGGAACCTGCTCAACGTCATCGCGATCTCGCTCATCGCGGTCGCGACGTACGCCGGCTACAACCTCGTCGCACCCGCGGGGGCCCAGGTCCCGTATCCGGCGCTCGCGGGCGCACTCACCGGGATCGCGAGCCTGATCCCGGTCATCGGGATGAAGATCGTCTACTTCCCGTTGGGTGCTGCGGCGGCGACGCCTGCCCTTCTCGACAACGAGCTCGGCCTGCTCGTGTACGTCACGGGGTTCCTCGTCGTCGCGGTCGTCGTCGTGGACACGATCCCCGACCTCGTGCTCCGGCCGTACTTCAGTGGCAAGGCCACGCACGTCGGGCTGTTGATGCTCGCGTACGTCTTCGGCCCGGTGGTGTTCGGGCTCCACGGGCTCTTCCTCGCGCCGATAATCCTCGTCCTCGCGCTCACCTTCGCGTACACCGCGCTCCCCCGGCTCCTCGGCGTCGAGCCCGACGGCCCCGATCCGGTCCCCGCGGGTCAGCGCCGGCTCGACGAGTTCTGATCGGGTGCACGGGCACGCGGCTCGACGGCTGGCCGCCACGTCGGAGCCCACCATCGCCATCACGTTACGATAATATTCACAAAAAGACATACTATCATATAGCATACTTTTTCGATCCCGAACCGACGCCACCATGCGGATCGGCCCTGAACGCCCCCGATCCTGTTTTACGGCCTTTTGAGCGACAGTAGGTTCGTCGTACGACCGCGACCGTTCGGTTAGCAATACCGTATTAACAGAAAAGAAAACAGTACTGTTTTCCGTCTCTATCCGAGGTCTTCGATGTAGCTGTACTCCTCGGAGAGCCCGGCGGCGTCCTCCGGGAGCAGGGCGGCGACGAGGTAGTCCGCGTGGTCGCGGAAGTAGTCGACGACTCGGGCGATCCGGTCGGCGTCGATCGCCTCCAGCGAGTCGAGCACCACGAAGGGGACGACCTCGTGGACGTCGTGGACCAGGTAGCCGGCGAGCGCGAAGACGAGTCCCGTCACCTCCCGCTCGCTCTCGGAGAGGTGGTCGACCGTGTCCTCGTACGCGCTCCCGTCCTCGTCGGTCCGGATGATGTGCAGGTCGAACCGCGTTCGGGACACCTTCCGACGCCCCTCCCGCACCTCGACGGTCCGCCGCTCGATCCAGATGCGGTCGAGGTTGTCGTAGCCGAGGATGTCGAGCACCGTCGCCATGTGCTCGTTGAACGCCTCGACCGCGCCCTCCTCGATCCGGTCGACGCGCGTCCGGAGCTCCGTGAGACGGTCGGCGAGCTCCTCGCGCTGGGCCTCCAGCTCCGTTCGGTCCTCGACGGCGGCCTCGCGCTCGTCGATCTCCTCGTCGATCTCCTCGAGCTCCGATTCGAGCTTCTCGACCCGCAGTTCGGTCCCGTTCGCGCGACGGTGGAGGTCCAACACCGCGTCGTGGCCCTCGACGTCGATCGTCTCCGCCTCCGCCTCCAGCTCGGCGATCCGCTCCTCCTGTTCGGTCGCCGCCGACTCGAGGTCGTCGATGCGGCTCTCGGTCGTCTCGATCTCGGCGTCGACCTCCGAACGGCGGCGCTCCGCGCGCTCCCGCTCGCTCCGACGCTGGCGAACGGCCGCCTGCTCGTCGGTCAGCTCGTCGATGCTCGACCGGACCTCCTTGCGCTCGTCCAGCAGGTCCGCCCTGAGGTCGCGGAGCCGGTCGACGGTCTCCTCGATGCGCGACTCGTCGACGTCGGAGCCACAGGTCCAACAGGTCGTCTCCTGCTCGGCGGCGAGCGCGTCCGTCGGGTCGTCCGCGCCCGCCGAGTCGATGGCGATCCCTTCCCCCTCCAACATCTCCTCGTTGAACCCGATGACGCTGCCGAGCTCGCTCGTTCGCTCGTCGAGCGACCGCTTGCGCCGGCGCAGTTCCTCGATCCGGCCCGCCAGCCAGTCCGGGTCGTTCTCGGGCTCCGACGCTTCCGAGAGCGTTTCGCTCAGCTCCTCGCGCTCCTCGCGGAGCTCCCGAAGGGTCGTCCGCTCGGTCTCCAGGTCGAACTCCACGTCCTCGAGCTCGGATCGAGCGTCACGAACCCGCTGAAACGCCGCCTCGAGCTCTTCCTTCCGGTCCCGGCTCTCCTCGACGCCCGCGTCGAGCTCCTCGATCTCCGCTTCGATCGTCGCGAGGTCCTCGCGCGCCTCCTCGAGTTCCGAACGCTTCTCCGTGCGCTTCGCCTCCAGCTCCGGCAGGTCGCGCTCGATGTCGTCGAGGCGCTCGATCTCCGCCTCGAGCGATTCGCGCTCGCGCTTGCACGACTCGATCTCGGCGTCGATCCGGTCCGTGTCGATCGGACGCATGATGACCTCGCGGAGGTCGTCCCCCCGGGCCACCGCGCGCCGCGCCTCGTTGTTCTCGAGGAGGAACGCGAACAGGTCCGCGAGCTCCGGGTCGTCGAGGTAGGGGTCGCCGCCGAACGAGACCGTCGATCCCGTCCGTCGAAGGGTGCGCGTGTACGTCTCCTCGCCGATCTCGAGGGTGACCGACCCCTCGTCGGCGCTGCCCTTTAACGACGCGCGGTCGCTCCCCAGCCCGGCCATGACCGCTTGAAGGAACGACGTTCGGTTCGTGGCGTTACGCCCGGTGAGAACGGAGACGCCGGGTGGCAGCGTGACCTCCGCGTCGTCGATCCCGCCGACGTTCCGGGCCCGGACCCGGACGGTCGGCTTCGATAGCTGATCGGCTGACATGCGAGTCCATTGTCGCCGGAGTAATTAAATGATGTCCATTCACGGACGGCGCACGGGCGGTCATATCCGGGGACGGCGACGCCGTTACAACGTTATTTTTGTAATTCTTTACGGCCGCGATCGCGCCGTCCGTCGACGCCGCTCGTCGACGCCGCTCGTCGGGACCTTCGGTGTCGGAGAAGTGCGTGCGTGTGTATGTGTGTGTACGTGATGTGTGTGTACGTGATGTGTGTATGTGAATCGATTTTTCGTAACGGAGTGCTCGTACACCCCGATATGCAGTCCAACGGCCGAGAACCGTCCGGTCTTCCGCGTGTGAGCGGACCACGTCGTTTTTGCTCCGCCGGTCCGAACGACGACCAATGACTCGACGGGACCCCCGATCACACAGGGGGCGGTTGCTCGCGACCCTCAGGCTCCAGTACCCCGACGCCCTCGACGATGCCGGGTTCCGCCTGCTGCACCCGGTGACCGGTGAACCGTACACCGACGATCGCCGACACCTCGTCGCGACTTGTCGCTCGGTGTCGAACTTCGCGACGGGCGTCGCCGCCGACGGTCCGGGCTGGTGTCTCGGCGCGGCCGAACACGGGCTTCGGTTCCTCCGCGACGCGCACGGAACGACGGCCGGCGACGGCTACCACCTCGTCGTCGACGCCGACGGCGACCCGCGGGACGCGACCCGAACGGCGTACGGTCACGCCTTCGTGTTGCTCGCGTACGCGCGGGCGACCGACGCCGGTATCGACGGGGCGGCCGCGGGGCTGGAGGCGACAGCGGACCTGCTCGTCGAGCGGTTCCACGACGGGACCGGCTGTCTCCGGAGCGACTGTGGACCGGAATGGGCGGAGCTGGAGGCGTATCGGGGGCAGAACGCGAACATGCACGCGTGTGAGGCGTACCTCGCGGCCTACGAGGCGACCGCCGACCCGTCGTATCTGGAGCGCGCACGCCGGATCGCCGCGCGGATCACGATCGATCTGGCCGCCGAGACCGACGGCCTCCTGTGGGAACACTACACCGCCGACTGGGAGCACGACTTCGGATACAACGCCGACGAGCCGCGTCACCAGTTCCGTCCCCCCGGGTATCAGCCCGGCCACCACCTCGAGTGGGCGAAGCTCCTCGCGCTGTTGGACCGGTACGACGCCGAGCCGTCGGCGGGAGGCGGGTGGTACGATCGCGGGCTCGAACTGTTCGACGACGCGGTCGATCGCGGCTGGGTCGGCGGGGGGTTCGCGTACACCGTCGAGGCGGACGGCACGCCGATCGTCCCCGACCGGTACGGCTGGGCCCTCGCGGAGGGGATCGGCTCGGCCGCGGCGCTCGCGGAGCGGGCCGGCGCGAGGGATCACGGGGACGCGGCGACCCGGCTCCGGGCGTGGCACGACCGGCTGCTCGACTGCGTCGCGGACTATCGAGGACCGGCCGGTCTCTGGTACGAAACGCGGCTCGCGGACGCCGACGGCGGCGATCCCGTTCCGCCCGAACCGCCCGGCGTCGAGCCCGATTACCATCCCGCGGGGGCGTTCTACGAGAGTTGGCGGTCCGCGCGGCTGGCGGCAAGCGACGACGACGACACCTCCGGCCGAAGGATCGGAGGCGGGGACCGGTGAACGTCGCCAAACGGCTCGGATCGCACTGCGCGGCCGCCCGTTTTTAAGGCGCCGACGAACGGGACCGCGAGGGTGCGATGGCCGGCGACATCGATACGGGGTGATGCTTCGCGATCGACTACTTCACGGGCCTCTTCGAGTGACGATAGTATCAACATTCAATACAAGCATTCAAAATGGTGCTTAACGTGGTCGTATCGACGAGTGGCAACGAAGAAGAGATCGGTTCGCGATCGTCGAACACCTCGGTGAACGGGGTTACGAGACGCCGAACATCGCCCGCAAAGCGGTTTTAAAGGGTCCGAGGGCACCGTTGAAACCCGCAGGAGGTGAGATACCTCGACTCAGCTGCGGTCAGTACGGACAGTCTACTGAGCACTGTTAGTCCCGTCGAATAACGAAGACGAGGATACCGACGATGAGAAGGCCGATGCCCCAATACACGGATGGAAACGGTAGGTACGCGAGTAGAAGCGTTACGATGCCGGACGTGATGAGCGACCACCCGATCGTCGTTCGAATCGCCATATATCGCAGTCGGTGCCGACCGATATGGTTAGTAACCCGCTTCGGTTAGTACGCACTCTCTAGCCATCGACTGTTTCGAACCGACACGTCCCTTAAAAACGGGATCTCAACGGGTCGGCTCGGCGCGTCCGTGACGACGGACCTGCTCGGCTGGTGGCCTGATTCGGCCTGGCGGTCTGATCGCGGCTGCCGTCCCGATCGCAGCGGATAGGAGCTCGAGTAGCCATTTACATATAATGAATGCGATAGCTACTATAAATATAAAGAACACAGACATATAACAACGCTGGGTCTCGCGTCCATGACTGGGACACGCTTCGCGCCGTCGTCGGGGGTACGCTTTTGTCGACGGCGCGTGCGGGTTGCGTATGCGAGTCTTCGTTTCGGCGGACATGGAGGGCGTCACGGGCGTCGCCGCGCCGGCGGACGTGGTGAAAGGCGAGGCGGACTACGCGGCCGGCCGCGACCTGCTCGTCGGCGACGTCAACGCGGCCGTCGAGGGCGCGATCGCGAGCGGCGCGACCGACGTCCTCGTCAACGACTCCCACTCGTCGATGGCGAACCTCCCGCGGGGCGCGCTCCACGAGGACGCGCGGCTGATCCGCGGGCGGACCAAGCCGCGGTCGATGATGCAGGGGATCGACCCCGACCACGGCGTCGCGCTGTTCGTCGGCTACCACGCGATGGCGGGCACGCCCGGCGCGGTGCTCAACCACACGTTCATCGGCCACGAGCTGCTCCGCTTGCGCGTCGACGGGGCGGAGGCCGGCGAGCTGGGATGGAACGCCAGGCTCGCCGGTGCGCTCGGCGTCCCCGTCGGGCTGGTGACGGGCGACGACGCCACCGCGGCCGAGGCGAACGACGAGGTCGGCTCCGCGGTGCGGACCGCCGTGGTGAAAGACGGGATCGACCGGTTCACCGCCGACTGTCACTCGCCGGCGGTCGCTCGCGACCGGATCCGGTCGGAGGCACAGCGCGCGGTCGAGCTCGCGGAAGCCGGCGGGCTGTCGCCGCTCTCCCCGACCGAGCCGACGACGATCGAGGCCGACTGGTCGGCGACGAACCAGGCCGCCCGCGCGGCGTCGATGCCCGGCGTCGACCGGGCCGGGCCCCGCACCACCGCGGTCGAGGCCGACACGTATCCGGCCGCCTTCGAGGCGACCGTCGGGATGTTGCGCGCCGGCGCGGCGGGGCGCGACGAGTTCTACGGCTGAGGCGGGGAACGCCCCCGCTCTCCGACCGCCGAGCGGTTTTTATCGCCCGCCGAAGAGGGTCCGGCATGACGGAACGCGAACCGGACGACCGGCGACGTAAGCGGGAGCTCCTCCTCGGGCGGGTTCGGACGGCGATCGAGCGGACGCGAGCGGTCCGCGCGCCCGATGACCGGGTAGCCGTGTTCGACCCCGTGGCCACGGTCGAGGACGGTCGCGTCGTGCTGTCCGGAGTGGTGCCGGACGACGCGACCCGCCGCGACCTCGAACGGTCCGTCTCGCGGGCGTGTGCCGGCGTCGGCATCGAGGTCGAAAGCGAGGTCGGCGACGGGATACGGTCCCGCCTCCGGACCGTCTCGGCGGTCGCTGAGCCCCGAACCGCGGCGACCGTTGCCGCGCCCGTCCGATCGACGCCGGACCCGGACGGCGAGCAGGTCACGCAGGCGACGTACGGGACGACGGTCACGGCGATGGACCGCCGACGCGGCTGGCGGCGCGTTCGCACCGCCGACGGCTACGTCGGCTGGGTGCGCGGGGACGCGCTCGTCCCGCCGGCGTCGACGGTCGCCGATCGGACCGACGGACGGGCCGCCGCCGTGGTCACGAACCGAGTGGCGGATCCCCGGTGGATCGGGGAAGGGGAGCGGTGTGAGGGGGTTCGGAGCGAGCGAGAGGGCCCGACGGAGTGCGGTGTCGACGCCACGTTGCCGGACCGGATCCCACGGGGGACGCCGTGTCGAATCGGCCGCCGAGCCGGGAACGACGACCGGGGCCCGGACGACGACCGGGGCTCAGAGGACGAACGGGACCCGGACGACGAACGACGAGTCGGCGACGAGCACCCTTCCGAGGGGGGCGTTCTCGTGCGCTTCGCGACGGGCGCGGCCGCAGAGCTGCCCGACAGCTCGGTTACGGCGCTCGTGGACGCGCAGTCGGACCCCGCCGCCGCCGGCCGGGCGGTCGCCGAAATCGCCCGCGAGTTCCTCGGGACGCCCTACGAGTGGGGCGGGATGACCGGGTCGGGGATCGACTGTTCGGGACTCACGCTGGTGAGCTACGCCTGTCTGGGGGTCGACTTACCGCGTGACACTGACCAACAGGAACGGGTCGGCGTCGACGTGGACCGGGACGCGCTTCGGGCGGGCGACCTCCTGTTTTTCCCCGGCCACGTCGCGGTCGCTACCGACGGGAGCACCTACGTCCACGCGCACGGGGATACCGGCGCGGTGACGACGAACAGCCTCGACCCGGCCGACGAGCGGTACCACGCCGACCTCGACGACGCGATCAGCTCGCTGAAGCGACCGCTCGGACGGTAGGATCGTCGGATGCGAAGCTGGCTCAGCGGTGCTCGCGCCCGTCGGCGGACGCGTCGCACTCGGCGAGCCACTCGTTGGCCCACGACCCGATCTCCTCGAAGACGGGGGCGAGCGACTCGCCCTTCGCGGTGAGGCTGTAGTACGTCGCGACCGGCGAGTCCTCCTCCAGCCGGCGGTCGACGAACTCGGTCTCCTGGAGGTCGTCGAGGACGCGCGAGAGCGTTCGGGCGTTGGCGTCGGTGTCGCGCTTGAGCTCGTTGAACCGACGCTCGCCGTTTTGCAGCTCGTGGAGGACGACGAGCCGCCACTGCGAGCCGATCTGTTCGAGCGAGTCGACGACCGGACAGGCCGTCTCGGTCCCCGCGACCGACCCGTCGGTCGCGCCGTCCGGTTCCGCCTCCGCCCCGGTAAGGTCTGGCGATGACATCGATGTTACCTGCTTACCCTATTGTCCGGGAACCGATATATAGGTTGCGTCCATACACGTGGTTACACGATGATAGCTGAACTCACGACGCTACCGCTCCAGCTCGACACGCCGCTCGCCGGCGAGCTGTTCTTCCTCGGCCGCCTGCTGTTCGGCGGCGTTCTCGCATTCCTCGGGCTCAACCACTTCCTGAACACGGACGCGATGGCCGGCTACGCCGAGTTCAAAGGGCTCCCGGCCCCGCGCTTTGCCGTGGTCGCCTCCGGCGTCTTGCTCCTCCTTGGGGGCGTCGGAATCGTCGTCGGCGCGTTCCCCGTCGTCGCGGCGGGCGGGCTCGCCGTCTTCCTCCTCGCCTCCGCGGTCCTGATGCACGACTTCTGGACGGTCGACGACCCCGAGGAGAAGCAGTCGGAGATGAACGGCTTCCTGAAGAACGTCTACGGCGCGGGGGCCGCCCTCGCCCTGCTGGCCGTCGGTGGGGTTGCGTGGCCCTACTCGGTCGGCGTCGGGTTGTTTTAAGTCGTCGACGGAACGTCGCCACCGTCGACACCAGTACTGCTAACTCACCGCACGCCGAACGGTTCGGCATCCCCATGACCGACGCGCCGCCGACCACCGGGCTGCACCACGTGACGAACGTCTGTACGGACATGGACGAGACCGTCGCCTTCTACGAGGACGTCCTCGGCTGGCACACCGTGAAACGGACCCAGAACTACGACGACCCGGGGACCCCGCACTACTACTTCTCGTCGACGCCCGCGGGCGAGCCGGGAACGAACGTCACCTACTTCGAGTATCCGGAGTCGCGAGGGACGCCCGGGGCGGGCGCGAGCCACCACTTCGCGTTCGGCGTCCCGGACGAGGCGACGCTTCACGAGTGGCGCGACCACCTGAAGTCACACGGGGTCGACGTGTCGCCGGTAAAAGACCGGACGTACTTCAAGAGCGTTTATTTCGCGGACCCCGACGGGCTCGTCTTCGAGCTGGCGACCCAGGGGCCCGGCTTCACGTACGACGAGGACGACCCCGGCAGCGAGGAGATCGACCCGTTCGAGCGCGGATACGAACGATAGGTCTGGGTCGATACCCGGTCCTCCAGCGGTTCGGTGTCGCCCCCGAGTGATCACCCGCCGTCCGCAACCGGGTCGTTATCGCCCTCGACCAGCCGGACGAACCGGTCGAGCGCGCGCTCACAGGTCGGAACGTACGCCGCGGCGACGACCGGCACCTCGATAACCACGCGGCATCGGTCGGGATCGTCGGCGTACGCGTCCACGCGATGGCCGGTCGCCGGCAACCCGGCGACCGTCCAGTCCCAGCGCCGGCCGTTGAAGCCGGTGACGCGGAACGGGAGCCACACGCCGCCGACTTCGACGCGTCCCCGCGTTCCCTCACGCACCCGGCGGTCGTCGCTCTCGACCCCGTCGATCGTCGGGCTCCACGACGGCCACGTCCGAGTGTCTCGGAGCGCCGCCGCGGCGACTTCCGGGGAAACGGCGGCGTCGCGGCCGACCTCGAAGCGAAGCCCGCGCCGCACACACGTGGGTCGGCCCTCTGAGGTGGGTCGGCCCTGGGGGGTGGGTCGGCCCTCGGAGGCGGGTCGGCCCTCGGACGTCGTCGGTTCGCGGTCGGAGGTGGTCACGACCCCGGTACGGGCCGGACGCAAAAAAACCGGCCGCCGCCCTGACCTTATATGATATTAAGTGTCGTTATCACCCCTGCCGAAGCCTTCATACGCGGGTGGACGGTAGCGGCGTGCAAGATGACGAACGACGACGGCGACACGATGAAAGACGTCTCCCACACCGCACCGCACGACACCTCCGCGAAGGCGGTGTGGGAGCGAGGACGACGACCGATCGAAGAGGACGAAGAATAGGGCGGAGAATAGGACCCGATCTGCCGGCGCGGATCTCGTTTTCCACGTGCTGAGCCCGTTTCCGAACCGCTACGGAGCCGCTTTCACGTTTTTTGAGTCGTTCTCGACGCTGATAGCCGCGGCCGGAGCTTTAACCCGCGGCGAGGTCACGCTCGCGTATGATCGAGGCGCGAGGGTTGGCGAAGACGTACGGCGACTTCGCGGCGGTCGTCGACAGCAGCTTTTCGGTCGACGACGGCGAGGTGTTCGGGATCGTCGGCCCGAACGGGGCCGGCAAGACGACGACGCTGAAAACGCTCGCCGGGCTCATCGAGCCGACCGCCGGCGAGGCCCGCGTCGCCGGTTTCGACTGCGGGGACCCCGAGATGCGCCGCCGGCTCGGCTTCCTCCCGGAGGAGTCGCCGCTGTACGAGGGGATGACGCCGCTGTCGTACCTCCGCTTCTTCGCCGACCTGTACGACGTGCCGGGCGAGGTCGCCGACGAGCGCATCACGGCGGCGCTCGATCGGTTGGCCCTCGACCATCGGGAGCGTCGTCTCGGCGACCTCTCGAAGGGGATGAAACGGAAGGTCGCCATCGCGCGGTCGCTCGTCAACGACCCGGACGTGTTGATCTACGACGAGCCGGCCTCCGGGCTCGACCCGCTGACGACGAACGTCGTCCTGGAGTTCACTCGCGAGCTCAGCGCCGAGGGGAAGACCGTCGTCTTCTCCGCGCACAACCTGTACCACGTCGAGTCCGTCTGCGATCGGGTTATCATCATGAACGAGGGACGGATCGTCGCCCGCGGCAGCGTCGACGCGATCCGTGAGCGCCACGGCGAGACGACCTATCACGTCGACACCGACGTCCCGGTCGACCTCCCGGAGGCCGCCGATGAGCGAACGGACGCGAGAACCGACGACACGGGAACGAACACGAGAACCCACGACACGGGAACGAACGCGGGAACCGACGACACGGGAACGAACGCAGAGGCCGCGGGCGACCGCTTCCGGACCGTCGTCGCGACGATGGACGCGGTCGAACGGGTCCGTGAACGCGCCGCCGCGAACGGCGGGAGGGTCGTCGACATCCGGACGGACGACCCGAGCCTCGAGGACGTCTTCCTCGACATCGTCGGGCAACCGATGCCGGGCCGACGGCGGCGCGGCGAGACGGAGTCGCCGACGACGGACACCGACGAGGGACCGAGCGCGGCGGAGGGAACGGAGTGATCGGACGGCTCCGGCGGGTCCTCCGGATCGCTCGGTGGGAGGCGTCCGGCGTGACGGACGGGATCGACCGCGGGACCGCGGCCGCGGCGCTCGTGCTCCTGCTCGTCGCCGGCACCGTCGTCGGCGCGGGGCTCGCGGCGGGCGTCGCGGGCCTCGACGTCGACCGGGACGTCTACCGCGTCGGCGTCGACGCCGAGTCGCCGTACGCCGAGGCGGTCGCGGACGAGCCCGCCTTGACCCCCGTCGTGACCGATCGGGCGACGGCCGCGGGCGCGGGCGGCGGGAACGGGGTAGCGACCGACGGGAGCGCGAGCGGGAGCGACGGGACCGGGGACGCGGCCGGACCGACGCTCGGCGAGCACGTCGACCTGTTGGTCGTCCACGGCGACGCCGACCGGGTCGTCGTCCGGGCGGCCGACTCTCCGAAGGGCGAGGCGGCGGCCGCGACGTTCCGCGAGGCGGTCGAGTCGCACAACGAGCGACGGATGGCCGCGGAGGGGAACCGAACCGCCGCGTTCCCGGTGACCGTCACGCTCCAGTACGTCGGGCGCACGGGCGGGCAGACGGACGAGGGGACGCTCGGGGTCGCGGACGGCGACGGAGCCGATGAGGGTGGGGACGAGGCGGACGGAACCGACGAAGGAGGGGAAGCTGGGAGCGTGACGGGCGGCGAGGCGAGGGACGACGACGCGGATGACGACGCCGGCGGCGACGCGGACGATGACCTCGCGGTCCCGTCGGTCGGCGGCGGCGTCTTCGGGGCCGGATCCGTCGGATCGCCGGGATCGATCACGCCGCCGTTCCCGTTCGCCTCGCTCGTGTTGGCGTTCGCCTTCCTCGTCCCGATGAACTTCCTCATCCAGGCGTACGGGTCCTCGATGCTCAACGAGCGGATCAACCGCCGCGGCGAGCTGCTGTTGGTCGCGCCGCTCGCGCCCGTCGACGTCGTCGCCGGGAAGACGCTCCCGTACGTCGCGGCCGCCGCCGCGGTGACCACGGTGGTCGCGCTGGCCGTCGGCGGCGGGGTCGTCTCCGTGCTCGCGGTGTTGCCGATCGCGGCGGCGTTCCTCGGCGCGACGTTCGTGGGCGCGATGTTCGCGCGGTCGTTCAAGGAGCTCACGTTCGTCACGGTCGCGGTGAGCGTCCTGTTGACGACGTACGCGTTCGTCCCCGCCGTGTTCACGGACGTGACCCCGGTGGCGCTCATCTCGCCGCTGACGCTCGTCGTCTTGGACCTGCAGGGCGAGGGCGTCTCGCTCGGCGCGTTCCTGTTCTCGACCGGCCCCGTCCTGCTGGCCGCCGGGCTGTTGTTCGCGCTCGGGGCCGGGGTGTACCGCGAGGAGGACCTGTTCACGCAGAAGCCGGTGCCGCGGAAGCTCCTCGACGCGCTCGCCGTCCGGCTCCGACCGCTCCCGCCGCCGGGACGGTCGACGCTCGGGCCTGCTGAGGCGTCCGGCTCGAGCGACGCGAGGGGATCGACCGACGCGTCCGGCTCGAGCGACGCGAAAGGATCGACCGACGCGTCCGCCCGGACCCCGAACCGGCGCTCGTGGCTCCGAGGGTTCGCGACGGTCGCCGTCGTCACGGCGTGTACGATCCCGTTCGTCTTCGTCGCCGAGCTGCTTCTGGTCGCCGTGCTCTTCGCGCTGCCGGTCACCGTCTCGATCCCGACGCTGCTCGTCACGATCGCGTTCGTCGAGGAGGTCGCCAAGAGCCTCCACCTGTACGCGGGCTTCGAGCGCGGGGTGTTCGCCCGGACCGACCACGTCGCGATCGGCGTCGGGCTCGCGTCGGGGATCGGCTTCTTCCTCGCCGAGAAGGCGACCGCGGTCGTCCACGCGATCGGGCTCACGGAGCTGTACGTCGGCCGCGCCGCGTTCGGGGCCGTCGCCGGTCTCGACTCGCTCCCGCCCGCGCTCGCGATCGGGCTGTTCCTCGCGCCGCTGGCCCTCCACGGCTTCGCCACCGTCGTCGCCGCGGTCGGCGCGAGCCGGGGTCGGACGTACTACGCGCTGACGCTCGCGGCGGCGACGGCGATCCACGCGGCGTACAACGTCGGGGTGGTGAGCCTTCATGGGTAGCCGATTGACGGTCGCGAAACGCGAGCTGGCGGGGCTCAGAGCCGAGAAGACGATCTTGTTGGCGGTCGGGATCCAGCTGTTCATCGCCGCGTTCTCGTCGTTCCTCGTGGTCGGGCTCGTCTCGATGTACGACCCGGCCGGGCTCGACGGCGCGGAGATCGAGATCGCCGGGGCGGGCGAGTCGATCGACGACCTCGAACGCGCCGCCGCCGACGTTCCCGGCGCGTCGGTGACGCCGTACAACGACGTGCCGGCCGCCCGGGCGACGTTCGAGAACCGCGCCGCCGACGCGGTGGTGGTCGCGAATCC
Source organism: Halorubrum sp. JWXQ-INN 858 (assembly GCF_009806985.1). Classification (GTDB taxonomy): domain Archaea; phylum Halobacteriota; class Halobacteria; order Halobacteriales; family Haloferacaceae; genus Halorubrum. The sequence goes on from NZ_WUAX01000011.1 coordinate 29,172, forward strand.
CGACGACGGCGGCGGGGTGTCGGTGGTCGTCACCGCGCCCGACTCGAGCGTCGAGACGACCGTGATCGTCGTCCAGCTGCGGGAGGTGTTGCGGAGCTACGAGTCGAACGAGCGGGCCGACCGGGCCGCGTTCCTCTCCGAGACGCCCCTCCCGCTGCCCGACCGGACCGGGTCCAGCCCGTACTTCACCTTCACGTACACCGTCCTGATCCCGCTTTTGGTGTTCCTCCCGGTGTTCGTCTCCGGGTCGATCGCCGTCGACTCGATCACCGAGGAGATCGACCGCGGCACCCTCGAACTGCTCCGCGTCGCGCCCGTGACCCTCGCGGAGATCGTCGACGGGAAGGCGATCGCGGCGGTCGTCATCGCCCCCGGACAGGCGCTGGCGTGGCTGCTCCTGTTGGGAGCGAACGGGACCCCCGTCGCCAACGTCGGGCCGATCCTCCTGCTGATGACGGCGTTCACGACGCTCGTCGTCGGGCTCGCGGTCGCCATCGCGCTCGTCTCGCCGGACCGACGGGCGGCACAGCTGCTGTACTCGATCGCCGTGCTCGCGCTGTTCGGCGGGGCGACCGCGATGGCCGGCGGCCCGACGAACACGGTCGCGCGGCTGGCGATCGACAGCGCCGACGCCGCGACGTTCCTCACGGTCGGCGTCTACGTCGCGCTCGCGGCCGCCACGTACCTCGGCGTCCGTCGGTTCGTCTCCGCTGGCGGGCTCGGAAGCGAGATCTGACGGTGCGCCAGCCCGATCAAACCCGGGCAGGATCGAGCAGGCCCATCAGGTCCGGTCGACCTGTCAGATCCGGTTAGCCAGTCAGATCCGGTCGACCTGTCAGATCCGGTTAGCCAGTCAGATCCGGTCGGCCGGTCAGATACGATCAGACCCCGTCGACGCCGGGGTGCCGGCCGTCCCGGTTCGAGCGGTGAGTGCTCGAACGACCGGGAACAACAGGAGGGCGATCAGGAACTCCAAGCCGCCGACGACGAGGAACGCCGGACGGTAGCCGAACGCGCCGGTCGCGCTCCCGCCGACGAGGAAGCCGGTGAGGAAGCCGAGCGAGCCGAACACGTTGAACAGTCCCATCGCCGCGCCGCGGGCGTCCGGGTCGACGAGGTCGGTGACGAGCGCCATCGTCGCCGGGGCCAGGAGCGCCCCGCACACCCCGACGAGCACCATCAACGCCGCCGCGAGGGGATAGATCGGGGCGAAGCCGACGGCGGCGATGACGATCCCGTACGCGAGCGACCCGACGACGACGGGGACGAAGCGGCCGATCCGGTCCGAGAGCGCGCCGAACGGGGCCTGTAGCAGCGCGAACGGGAGGAAGAACAGCGCGAGCGTCGCGCCCGCGCCCGTCGCCGAGAGCCCGAACGTGGCCGGGTCCTGGAAGTAGAACACCCCGACGAGCGAGAAGAACCCGGCGGTGAGCCGGTCGACGAACCCGAACGCGAAGGGAACGAGCAGCGACGGGGTCGCTCGGACCCGGGCGAGCACGTCGCGGAACCCGACCGTGGACCGGCCGGCTCCGGCCCCGGAGGCGACTTCGGAGCCGGGGGCGGTCTCGGTGCTGGACCCGGAGACGACTTCGGAGTCGGAGCCGGCCGACTCGCGCCCGGAACCCCCGCGCGGTCCCGTGCGGCGGTCGTCGATGGTCGCCGCGAGCGCCCCGGCCGCGAACAGGACGACCGCACCGGCGTAAACGGGGTACAGCGGGTCGAGGTCCGCGAGCACGCCCCCGACCACGGAGCCGACCGCCGCGCCGAGCCCGATCGCGAGGCCGGCGGCCCCCATGTTGCGCCCGTGGCCGCCGCCAAGATCCATCAGGGTCGTGATCCCGAGCGAGAACGCGCCGATCGTGAACGCCCCGCCGACCGCGCGGACGACGAGGGCGGCGTCGAACCCCGCGCCGACCGCCGGCAGCGCCGCGAGCGCGAGGTACGAACACGCGCCGCCGACCGCGCCGGCGACGACGAGGGGCACCCGTCGCCCGAGCGCGTCGCTCGCGGCCCCCCAGACGACGGCGAAGGCGACGAAGGCGGCGAACTCGGCGACGAGGAACCACATCCCGGCGTCGATGCCGGCCGGCGCGCCGAGCGCGACCGTGAGCCCCGGCACCCCGGGGTACAGGAGGACCTGTGAGACCAACACCGCGAGGACCACCGCCCCGAGCCGGCGACGGTCCCCCCGGTCGTCTCGTGTCATCGTCGAGACAACGGACACGGGCGGTGAAAAGGGACGCGCTCCGGTGCGACCGACGACACGTCGTTTCGGGGTCGACGCGCGGCTACGACTGCGCGTCCGCGATCGCCGCGGCGACGGCGTCGGCGGACGCCCCGTCGACGGGGTCGCCGTTCACGTACACCGTCGGCGTGCTCTCCAGCCCGCGTGCGACGCCCTCCTCGCGGTCCGCGAGGATCGGGCCCTCGTAGGGGACGAACTCGGCGTCCGCGATCGCGGCACACGGGTCCGCGCCGGCCGCCTCCGCTGCCGCCCCGATCGCGTCGTGGCTGTAGCTCCCGTGGAACTCGTACACCGCCGACGCGAACTCGAAGAACGCCTCGTCGCCCTCGCGGGCACCGACGCCGCGGGCCGCGCTCGCGACGGGCACCGCCCAGTCCTCGTCGACGGGGATCGGGAAGTCCCAGTGCTCGTATCGGACCTCGCCGGTGTCGACGTGGGCCTCCCGGATCGTCGGGAACTCCTCGGCTTTGAACGTCGCACAGCCGCCACAGGTGAAGTCCTCGAACGTCTGGACGAGCACGTCGGAGTCCGGGTCGCCGAGGACGGGCCGGAAGTCGGTGTCCGGCGGCTCCGGCTCGTCCCGGTCGCAGTCGTAATCGGGCGTGTCCGGCGCGTCGTCTCCGAGACAGCCGGCCGCGCCGACGACGCCGACGGCACCGACCCCCGCGAGCACCGCTCGCCGCGTGTGTTCCATGGCGCCGATCGGTTCGGGGCGCACTTAACCACACCGAGACCGCGGACCGAACGTTTTTGACGGCGTGTGGTGACGCTCCGGTATGAGCGAGTGGGACCTCGACCTGCGGGACGCCGAAGAGCAGATGGAGGAGGCGTTCTCCGCGGGCGGCGACGTCGTTCTCGGCGTCCTCGACGGCACGACCGACCCCGAAGAGTGGGTCCGCAACGTCGACTACGGCAACACGCTCGTGTTGTCCATCGACGGCGACCTCAACGACCTCGCGGCGGGCTTCGCCCGCGAGGTGAAGGACATGGGCGGCGAGCTGATGCACTTCCGCGGCTTCCTCGTCGTCACGCCGCCGGGGACGCGAATCGACACCGACCGGCTGAATCGCTGACTGCTCCGCCGTTCCCGGCCGGCGGACCCGCGAGCGGTCGGACTCGCGAGCGGTCGGCCCGCAACCGCGACCGACCGGCGGGGAGGGTTGAAAAGCGTCCCGCCCGAACGGGGGACATGGAACTGAAGGAGGCCGGCGAGCCGGACGTATACGAGATCGACCGATTCGACGGCGGCGTCGGCTGGATCGCCTACCCCGGGGAGGCGATGGAGCGCGCGAGCCACGCGCTGGCCGTCCACAACGAGGAGGCCGACACCGACGACGTCTGGGTGATCGACCCCGTCGACGCGCCCGGAGTCGACGACCTGCTCGCGGAGCTCGGCGACGTCGCCGGCGTGGTCTGTGCGCTCGACCGGCACAAACGCGACTGCGCGGCAGTTGCGACCCGCCACGACGTCGCGGTCCACGTCCCGGAGTGGATGACTGGCGTCGCGGACGCGTTCGACGCGCCCGTCGAGCGGTTCGGCCGCCGGCTCGCGGACACGGGGTTTAAAACGATCCGGATCCGGAACTCGACGGTTCCGCCGTGGCAGGAGGTCGGCCTCTTCGACGGGGAGACGCTCGTCGTCCCCGAGTCGCTCGGCTCGGCCGCCTACTTCCGCGGGGACCGCGAGCGGCTCGGCGTCCACCCGATGCTCCGGCTCACGCCGCCGCGGGCCGCGCTCTCGGGGCTGGGTCCCGAGCGCGTCCTCGTCGGCCACGGCGTCGGCGTCTTCGACGACGCGGCCGCCGCCGTCGAGGACGCGCTCGACGGCTCCCGCCGGAAGGCCCCCGGGCTCTACGCGAAGACCGTCCGCTCGATGATCGGGTTCTAGCGGAGTCGGCGTCGAGGGGGTAGACAGGAGCGCCATCGAGGAGTTTCGGGCGGGATCGTGAGCGACGCCTCGCCGGCCGGCCCTTTTAAGCATGCGTCGCGTATCGGCGGCCGTGATACACGTCACGCGCGACCTGCTGACGGTGCTGCTCGAGCACGCCGCCGAGACGGATCCGAGCGCGGCGAACCTCCAGCTGTCGGCGACGCCGGCGGCCGAGTTCGACGCCGACCTCGGGCTCGACCCGAAAACGCCCGTGCTCACCCACTTCACGCTCGCCGACGTCGGCGGGTCGGTGAACGCGGTGTTCGGCGTCGACCTCGGCACCCCCGCGGGCCGCGGGCGCGCGCGGTTCCTCTCCCACCCCGACGGCCGGCTCGGGGTCACGAAGGCGGACGACCTCGCGGCCGTCGTGCTGGTGGCGGTTCCGCCGTACGACGACGACCACGTCGCGGCGTTCGACCGGGCCGGCGACGGGATCGAGCTGGTCGTCCTCGACGCCGTCCCGCCCGAGGAGTCGATCCCCGAGTAGCTTCCGGAGCGGTCCCGGGAGGGAGCGCCGACGAAGCGGCCCCGCACCCGCCCCGCGCCCGCCCCGCGAACAGGGGGTTAAAGGGCGACGGGGGTGTACGGGGCGTCGATGGCAGCACGGCCACCCGGTGGCGGCGGCGGTTCCTCGGAGCCGGAGGCGATCGAGTTCGGGATCGCGGCGCTCGACGCCCGGCTCGACGAGGCGGACGTGTCGTTCCCCGCGACGGGCGAGGAGATCCTCCGGGCGCTCGACGACCACACGGTCCCGTACGACTCGAAGGGACGGACCCTCGAACTCGACGCGGTGTTGGAGCGCGTCCCGCAGTCCGAGTTCGACAACGAGACCGCGTTCCTCGACGCGGTGTACCCGGCGTTCGACGAGGCGCGCCGCGAGAGCGGGAGCTTCCTCGACCGCCTGCGCGACGCGCTCCCCTTTTAAGCGGTCGTTCGGTGGGTCCCGGTTCTTTATAAAGACCATCGGGGACGGTTCCGGCACGCATGTGGGGGCGACACAAGGGTTTTCCCCGGCCGCCGGGAGCGTCCCCCATGGCAGCACTCACCCTCACGGACGTGCTCGACGTAGCGTATCCCGGCCCCCCGGCGTGGTCCGCCGACGGCGACTTCCTCGCGGCGACGCTCTACGAGGACGACGGAAACGCGCTCGTCTTCGCGGACCGCGACGGGACGGTGCGGTGGCGGCTCCGACGGGAGTCGGGGGTCGACGCGTTCGCGTGGCGGCCCGACGGCCACGACTGTCTCGTCCGCGCCGGCGATCACACCCTGCTCGTCGACCCCGAAACCGAGTCCGTACGGACCCTCGCGATCGCCGACGAGGAGGGGCACGCGTGGTCGAACGACGGGGACCGGATCGCCTGCTACCGGGACGGGTTGCCGTGGGTCCTCGACGTGGAGTCGGGGACGGCGACCGCGCTCGACGGCCCCGACCGTGGGCCGTACCTCGCCGAGGCGCGGACGCTGGCGTGGTCCGACGACGACTCGCTGCTCGCGTATCGCTTCGTCGACGGCGACCGGAAGGGCGTGGCGGTCGTCGACGTGGCGCGCCGCGAACTGGTCTACCGGACGTCGCCCGGGGAGGGCGGGTCCTGTCACACGCCGACGTGGCTCGGCGACGGACGGCTCTGTTACGAGCGCGTCGCGGAGCGGCGGACCGTCCGCGAGTTCCTCGTGGTCGACCCCGCGGGCGGCGAGCGCGAGGTCCTCTTTCGGGAGACCGATCCCGACCACGGGATCGTCTCGCGCGGCGCGCTGACCGTCGCACCCGACGGTGAGCGGCTCGCGGTCCCCCTCCCGCTCGACGGCTGGGATCACCTCTACGTGCTCGACGGCCACGGGGACCGCACGCGGCTGACGGCGGGCCCCTACGAGGACAAGGGCCTCGCCGACTCGACGCCGGAGTGGCTCGGCGACGACGCGCTCGTGTTCGCCTCGACCCGCCTCGGCCCCGAGGAGCGCGGGATCTACCGGGTCGACGCCGGTCCCGACGTCACGACCGGGGGGAAAAGACGGGACGGAACGAAGGTGACGCCGCTGGTGGAGACGCCCGGAACGAACGTCCACCCGACGGTCTCCCCGGACGGCGAGCGGCTGGCGTACGTCCACGCGGACCGGCAGCTATCGCCCGAACTTCGGGTCCGCGACCTCGACGCCGACCCCGCCGAGCCGGGAACGGTCGTGACGCGGTCGGCCGTCGCCGACTGGGACGTCGACCCCGTCGAACCCCGGCGGATCGTCCTCCCGGTCGACGACTACGAGGTCCCCGCGTTCCTGATCGACCCGCGGGAGACCGACGCGGTCCCGGACGACGCGACGGACCTCCCCGCGGTCGTGTGGGTCCACGGCGGCCCCATGCGGCAGATGCGCGACGGGTGGCATCCGGGGCGGGCGTACGGGCTCGCGTACACCGTCCACCAGTACCTCGCCCGGAAGGGGTACGTCGGGCTGCTCGTCAACTACCGCGGCGGGATCGGGTACGGCAAGCGGTTCCGGCAGGCGATCGCCGACGATCCCGGCGCGGAGGTGGACGTCGATGTCGTCGCGGCCGCCGACCGGCTGAAGGACCTTCCGTACGTCGACCCCGACGCGGTCGCCGTCTGGGGGCTCTCCTACGGCGGGTTCGCGACCCTGCGCGTGCTCGGGACGGAGCCGGACGCGTACGACCTCGGGATCAGCCTCGCGGGCGTCGCCGACCGCCCCGCCTACGAGGTGTGGGCGACCGAGACCAAGTACTCGCCGCCGGAGTCGAGCCTCCCGTCGACGCTCGGGGGGACCCGCTGGGAGGCCCCGGAGGCGTGGGAAGCGGTCAGCCCGTCGGCGACGTTCGACGCGATCGAGTCGCCGCTGTACAGCTTCCACGGCACCGGCGACCGGTACGTCGACGTCGGCCAGCAGGACCTCGTCGTCGACGCCCTCGTGGGCTCCGACGTCGACTTCGAGTACGAGTACTACCCCGACGAGAACCACGTCTTCTCCGAGCGGCGCGTCTGGCGGCGGGTGTTGGAGCGGGTCGAGACGGCGCTCGGGACGGAGCTGGACTGAACGAGGAGTCACTCCTCGACGTCCGCCGGCGGGTCGCTTTGGAGCCGCCGGGCGATCACGGTGAACCCGCCGACGAGGACGAGGTACAGCCGCCACCCGCGGTTCGCGATCGGGAAGCGCCGGTCGATCGTCTCCTGCTCGGCGAGCTCCGCCGGCGACCCGGGCTCGACGGGGTTGTTCACGTGGACCGTCTCGGTGGTGCCGGAGCCGCCGGCGTCGACCCGTCGATCACCCGTCTCGGGGTCGACGTCGATATCGACGAACGTCTGGACGACGCCGTCGGCGGTCGACAGCAGGAGCTCCCCCTCCAACCGGAAGAACCGGTCGTGAAGCGGCCAGAGGGCGTTGACGCCGTCCAGGTGCGCCCAGTCGAGGAAGACGTGCGCGAAACAGTGGACGAACAGCGCGACCCACGCGACCCGGACGCCGCGGTCGGCGAACCGCTCGCGGACGACCGAGACGTCCCGGACCCGCGTGTCGTAGTACAACAGGAGCCCGGCGGCCGCCGGGAGCACGAACGTGTGGCCCACCGTCCGGTGTGCGCCCGGCATCACCGGCCCGAGGAAGGAGTCGATCTCGGGGAGGACGACGACGAGCAGCACGACCGCGAGCGCCGGCCGGTCGTACGCGCCCTTCAGGAGGCCGGCCGCGAGCAGCAGCGCGAACCCGGCGTGGACGACCGTCGACGGCATTACTCGACCCCTCCGCGATCGGTGTCACGCCCGGAGGACCCCCCTGCTCGATCCGCCCGCCCCGTCCCGGCCCACCGGTCCCCGAGGAAACGGACCGCGAGCAGGCAGGCGGCCGCGGCGACGACGACCGCCTGCCAGCCGCTCCGGACGAGGAACAGCTCGCGCTCGGCGTCGAGCGACGTCCCCGGCCGACCGTCGGGATTGACCCAGGTGGGGACGACGTACGTCTCGGTCGTGCCGGGGCTCCGGAGCGGGAGGATCCCGGGGCCCTCGGCACCGACCGCGACGAACGTCTGGACGACACCCTCCTGCGTCGAGAAGAGGAGCCGCCCGCGCACGAGGTAGTAGGCGTCGTGGACGGGGTACAGCAGGTTCGCGCCGGCCAGCCCGAACAGCTCGGGTGCGATCCCCGCGACAACGAACGCCGCCAGCGACACCCAGGCGACGCGGACCCCGTACCAGCCGTAGCGGTCACGGAGCCGGGAGTCGGCGCGGATCGTCGTGTCCCAGTAGAGGACCGCCCCGACGGCGAGCGGGACCCACAGGTTGTGGAGGAGCGCGTTCGTCGCGCCCGCCACGAGGAGGCTCGCGACCGCATCGAGGTCCGGCAGCGTCGCGGCGAGGACGACGACCGCGACCGACCGGCGGTCGAACGCGGCACCGAGCAGCGCGGCCGCCAGCAACGCCCCAAAGGCGGCGTTGACGAGCGTCGGAGCCATACCGACCCCCTGCCCGCGGGCACGGATAAGTTCTCCGTCGGTCCCGGGGACAACCTCTTCGGGCGTCGCGCCCGAACGCTCGCACATGACCGACGCGACGACGCTCGGGCTGATCGCGGACGTGCACGCGAACCTCCCGGCGCTGGAGGCGGTGCTCGAGGACATGCCGCCGGTCGACGCGGTCGTCTGTGCGGGCGACGTCGTCGGCTACAACCCGTGGCCGGCCGCCTGCGTCGAGCGCGTGCGCGAGGTCGCGTCGGTGACCGTCCGGGGGAACCACGACGGGACCGTCGAGAGGCCCGAACGGTACCGGGGGAACCGGATGGCCGAGGCCGGGCTCGAACACGCGCTGGCGACCCTGTCGGAGCGGGACCTCGCATGGCTCCGGGGGCTCCCGCGGACCGCGAGGATCGCCGACGGGCGGTTCCTGCTCGTCCACTCACACCCCTCGCCCGAGCGGGAGGACGCGTACGTCTACCCCGAGGAGTTCGCGGCGCTCGACCGTCACCTCGAGGCGGTCGACGGCGTCGGCGATCGTGGCGGCCTCGACGGCGCGGTCCTCGGACACACCCACGTACAGGCCGCCCGGCGGACCCGCGACGGTCGACTCGTGATCAACCCCGGCAGCGTCGGACAGCCCCGCGACGGCGACCCGGACGCCGCGTACGCGGTGCTCACCGTGGGTGATGATCGCGAGGGCGTCGCGGGTGATGATCGGGACGGACCCGAACGGTCGACGAGGGCGGCGGACGCCGCCGTCGACCTCCGGCGCGTCGCTTACGACGTCGACCGCGTCGCCCGGGCGGTCGCGGACGCGGGGCTCCCCGAACGGACCGCCGCGCGGCTGTACGAGGGTGCGTGAGGGGGGCGGTTCACTCGGCGTCGGGCCTTTTGAGCGAGAGGGCGGTCCGGTCGAACTCGCAGACGAGCACGTCGTCGCCGTCGTCGACGAGCTTGAACGCCTCGACGTGCATCGTGACGATCCCGCGCTCGCCGTCGCTGGTCTCGCGTTTGTCGGTCACCGTCGACCGGGCGCGGATCGTGTCGCCGTGGAACACCGGGTTCGGGTGTTCGACCGAGTCGTACGAGAGGTTGGCGACGATGGTCCCGTCGGTCGTCTCCGGGATGGAGACGCCGACCGCCAACGACAGCGTGTAGAGCCCGTTGACCAGCCGCTCGCCGAACGGCGTGTCCGACGCGAACGCCGCGTCGAGGTGGAGCGGCTGCTGGTTCATCGTCATGTCACAGAAGCGCTGGTTGTCGGCCTCGCTAACGGTCCGTCTGCGGGCGTGCTCGATCGTCTCGCCGACCGTGAACTCCTCGTAGTACAGGCCTGTCACGTCTGTGACTCCCGCAGTCGGCGCAAAAACCTGTCGGCGGCGGGCGGGGCGCGGAAAGCGGCGATCGAGCGCGGGAAGCGGTGACCGGGCGCGAGCGACGATCCCGCCCGCCGTTTATAAACTCGCGCCGAATAGTGGCGGGTATGACGCGACGAAGCCTGCTGTTCACGCCCGGCGATCGCCCGGAGCTGCTGTGGAAGGCGGCCGGGTCCGACGCGGACGTCCTCTGTTTTGACCTGGAGGACGCGGTCGCGCCCGACCGGAAGGCCGAGGCCCGCGCGGCCGTCGCCGACGTCCTGGCGGACCCCGACTTCGACCCCGACGCCGAGGTGTCCGTCCGGCTCACCGCCGGGGAGACGGCGGCCGACCTCGACGCGCTCGTGACCGACGGCCCGGTCCGCCTCGACGCCGTGATGCTCCCGAAGGTCGAGACCGGAAAACGGGTCGAGACGGTCGCCGCGATGTGTGCCGAGCGCGACTTCGACGTCGCGGTCCTCGCGCTGATCGAGACGGCCGAGGGGGTGTTGTCCGCCCGCGAGGTGGCAGGGGCGGAGCCGGCCGACGCGGTGTTGTTCGGCGCGGAGGACCTCGCGGCCGACATCGGAGCGACGCGGACCGCGGGGGGGACGGAGGTGCTGTACGCGCGCGAGCACGTCGTGATCGCCGCGAGCGCGGCCGGCGTCGACGCCATCGACACCGTGTACACGGACTTCTCCGACGAGGGCGGGCTCCGCGAGGAGGCGGCGTTCGCGGTCGAGCTCGGCTACGACGGGAAGATGGCGATCCACCCGGCGCAGGTCCCGGTCATCAACGACGCGTACACGCCGGCACCCGAGCGGATCGAGTGGGCCGAGTCCGTGCTCGACGCCCGGGACGCGGCGGCCGCCGACGGCCGCGGGGTGTTCCAAGTCGACGGCGAGATGATCGACGCCCCGCTCATCGCGCAGGCCGAACGGGTGCTCGAACGGGCGCGGGCGGCCGGCCAGCGGTGAGTCGCTCGTCGGCCAGCGGTGAGCGGATCGGCCGACCCGGGCACGGATCGACACCCTTCCGACACAGTTAACCGGGTTCGTGCGGCCAGTTCTCATATGTCGGGAGAGGCCAATCCGTTCGAGAGTTTACAGGAGCAGGTCGACGACGCGGCGGCGTACCTCGACGCCGACGCCGGCGTCATCGAGCGCCTGAAGAACCCCGAACGGGTGTTGGAGACGAACCTCACGTTCGAGCGTGACGACGGCTCCTTGGAGACCGTTCGGGCGTACCGGTCGCAGTTCAACGGCGACCGTGGTCCGTACAAGGGCGGGATCCGCTACCACCCGGGCGTCACCCGGGACGAGGTCAAGGCGCTGTCGGGCTGGATGGTGTACAAGTGCGCGGTCGTCGACGTCCCGTACGGCGGCGGGAAGGGGGGTATCGTCATCGACCCCACGGACTACTCCGAGTCGGAGCTGGAACGGCTCACGCGGTCGTTCGCGAAGGAGCTCCGCCCCATGATCGGCGAGGACATCGACATCCCCGCGCCCGACGTGAACACCGGGCAGCGCGAGATGAACTGGATCAAAGACACCTACGAGACGCTCGAGAACACGACCGCGCCGGGCGTGATCACGGGCAAGGCGCTCGACTCCGGCGGCAGCGAGGGTCGCGTCGAGGCGACCGGCCGGTCGACCGCGCTCGCGGCCCGCGAGACGTTCGACTGGCTCGACGACTCGATCGAGGGCAAAACGGTCGCCGTCCAGGGGTACGGCAACGCGGGCTCCGTCGCGGCCGCGCTGATCGAGGACCTCGGCGGGCGCGTCGTCGCCGTCTCCGACTCCTCCGGCGGCGTGCACGACCCGGACGGGATCGACGCGCGCGACGCGAAGGCCCACAAGCAGACGACGGGGACCGTCTCCGGCTACGGGAGTACGGAGCCGCTCACCAACGAGGAACTGTTGACGCTCGACGTCGACCTCCTCGTGCCCGCCGCGTTGGAGAACGCGATCGACGCCGACCTCGCCCCGGACGTCCGCGCCGACGTGATCGTCGAGGCCGCGAACGGGCCGCTCACGCCCGACGCGGACGCGGTCCTCACGGATCGCGGCGTCCGGGTCGTCCCCGACATCTTCGCGAACGCGGGCGGCGTCACCGTCTCGTACTTCGAGTGGGTGCAGAACCGACAGCGGTTCCACTGGACGGAGACCCGCGTCAACGAGGAGCTCGAGCGCGTGATCACGGAGGCGTTCGACGGCATCGTCGACGCACACGAGTCGTACGACACCCCGAACCTCCGGACCGCGGCCTACGTGGTCGCCATCGAGCGGGTCGTCGACGCGTACGAGCAGGCCGGGAACTGGCCCTGAGCGGACTTAAAAGGGATTGAGGAGGGTATAGAGGGGAATTGAGAAGGGTAGAGAAGGGCTTGAAAAAGGTAGAGGGGGCGTGAGACGGGTCGAACGCCGTCACGGGACGGTCGAACCGTTCCGGCTTTTCAAACGGTCGCTTCGACGTCGGCGAGTTCCCGCGCGAGGAACGCCGCGATCGGCTCGTCGGCGTCCTCGACGAACCGCGCCAGCTCCTCGCCGGCGGGCGTCTCGACCACGACGGTCGGGATCAGGTCGATCCCGTACGCCTCGACGCCGGGGCCTTCCTTCCCTTCCGGGGCCTTCGTCACGGGGTAGTGTTCGATCCGATCGTCGGGGACGCCCGCGGCGGCGAGCGCGGCGGCGAACGCCGGGAGCTGCTGTTTGCAGTCGATACACCAGTCCCCGCCCCACACCTTGAAGACGTAGCCGTCCGCGCCGAGGGCGGCGAGCGTCTCCTCGTCGAAGTCGTCGGCGTCGAGGTCCGGGTCGGGCGTGAGCGTGTCGAGCGTCATGGCTCCTCGTATGTCGCCGTCGGTGTTAAACGGACCGTCGGTGGCAACGTCGGAGCCCGGTCCACACGACGGGTGCGTCCCGCGCGACGGTTGCCGGAGTCCGTCGGGCCTTTGCATCGGCGTCCCCTCGTCCTCCGTAATGGACGACGACATCCTCGACGGGCTGGGCTCGCCGCTGGTCCGGGTCGACTCACCGACCGGAACGACGGTCGCCGCGAAGGTCGAGTCACGGAACCCGGGCGGGTCGGCGAAGGACCGGCCGGCACGGTACATGGTCGCGGCGGCGGAGCGGCGGGGCGAGCTGGAGCCGGGCGACGCCATCGTCGAGCCGACCTCCGGCAACACCGGGATCGGGCTCGCGATGGTCGGGGCGGTGAAGGGGTACGACGTGACGCTCGTGATGCCCTCGTCGAAGTCGCCGGAGCGACGGCGGATCATGGCGGCGTACGGGGCCGACATCGAGCTCGTCGACGGCGACATCTCGGCGGCGAAGGACCGCGCGGACGAGCTGGAGCGCGAGGCCGGAGCGGTGCAGCTCCGGCAGTTCGAGAACCCCGCGAACCCGCGCGCCCACTACGAGACGACGGGGGCGGAGGTCCTCGAACAGGTCGGGGACCGGACCGTCGACGCCGTCGTGGCGGGCGTCGGGACCGGCGGGACGCTCACCGGCGTGGGCCGTCGCCTCCGGGAGGCGTTCCCGGACGTCCGGATCGACGCGGTCGAGCCCGCCGACAACGCCGTCCTCTCAGGCGAGGAACCCGGTGACGACGGTTTTCAGGGGATGGGGCCGGGGTTCGTCTCGCCGAACCTCGACATCGACCTGCTCGACGACGTCCACGTCGCCGACCTCGACGACGCGGAGGCCGAGTGCCGGCGGCTGGCCCGCGAGGAGGGGATCCTCGTCGGCCAGTCGTCGGGCGCGTCGAACCTCGCCGCGAAGGACGTGGCCGCGGAGCTCCGGGAGTCGGGCGCGTACGCCGGGGCCGAGCCGCTCGTCGTCACCGTCTTCTGGGACAGCGGCGAGCGCTACCTCTCGACCGGGCTGTTCGACTGAGGCGGTCGGATACGCCGTCGCGATCCGCTCCTCCTCGCGGTCCGCCGACGGACTACCCGCCGAACTCCTCCTCGCTCACCCGGACGACCACGGTGTCCTCGACGTCGCGGAGGTCGTACTCCGGCACCGACCCCTGCGTCCGGCGGACGAACATCGGTTCGACGAGCGCGCCGTCGACCAGGCCGAACACCTTCAGTCGTTGGTCGGTCTCCTCGGGCGGGACGTCGCCGTCGCGGACCTCCCGGGCGAGCCCACGTGAGAGCCACTCGTCGGTCGACACCGACGGCTCCAACACGAGCGGCTCCGCGACGAACCGGACGAGGTACCAGTTGAGGTCGTTCAACAGCGCGACCGCCGCACCGAGGCTCACGGTGTCGACGGCGACGCTGTTCGCGAACGGCTCGCCGATCTCGTAGGTCGCCAGCGCGTCGCGCGCGGTCTCCCGCGAGAGCAGCTCGTACGTCAGGTTCACCTCGGGATCGCCGACGAGACACACCCGCGTCATGTCCGTACGGTCCCAGCCGTCGTGCAAAGCGGTTGTGATCGACTTGAGCGGTCGCCTCTCGTGGCTTAAAAGGGGCTTTGCGACGGGTGGGCGGGCGTTAAAAGGATCGGGACCGCGGAAGACCTGCGGGGAGCGTCGAGAACGCTTATAGCGGGCTTCGTTGGAGCCATCGGTGGCAGCTAATTCGATCCGTGTGCGGTCAGTACAGGGAGCTCAGGTACTGACGTGGCTTTCTAATTGTCTGTATCTCGATAGGATTCGCGTGCAAGACTTAGAGGCTGAGTTCAGCGCCTCGTGAGTATAATGAGGGTGCCCCGCATTATCGAAGTTAACTGAAACCCACCAGATGACCGATCAATCGACTCTGATCGACTTTGGGAACGAGTCTGATCCTGAGTCCGAGATGTATGAATGCGAGGTTTGTGGGCGTATGTCTGACTCTTCAGCGCCTGGGATCCAATTACTTGCGATCCATCGTGACACTGTGTACTCGTGAACTGTCGTGATATCGTCTATTTGTGCTCAGTTGCGATCTCGTCGAACGTCTTGAACTCGACGCCTGGTTTCGATTGCATGTGGCGGATGAGCTGTTCGAGATACAGCGGACGCGGTGCCTGACCGATCACCTGCGGGTGCATCGTGAGCGTGTAGACGCCACCGTCGACGTTGTCGTACATCCAGTCGAACTGGGCCTGCCACATCTCGAAGACCTGCACCTCGTCGGGGGCACCGCCCTGCGAGTCGGCTCCCAAGATAAACTGGAACGGAGGCCAGTCGTCCCGGTGCCACGAGACTGGAATCTCGAGGACATCGGTTTCGGTTCCCGGGTCGTACGCCTTCTCCGGATCTGCGCTCCAGTTCTCGCGGACGTAGTACGGCTCGAAGTCGTGGCCCATCAGACTGGAGTCCCACTCGAATCCGAGTTCCTGGATAATTCCGAGGGTGTGCTTCGAGTAGTCCCAGTAGGGCGACCGGTAACCGCTTGGCGTCTCCCCGGTGAGCTCCTGGATCGAATCGAGCGCGCGCTCGACATCCGCCTTCTCGTCCTCGCGCGTCTCGAAGTTCGCGGGGTTCGTGTGTTTCCAGCCGTGGTGCTGGATCGGATACCCGCGATCGTACACCTCCCCGCACATCTCAGGGAAGCTGTCGATAGTGTGTCCTGGAATGAACCAGGTCGCCGGAACCTCGAGCCGATCGAGCAGATCGAGCATCCTGGGTGTCCCAACGTCAACGCCGAACACGCCCCGCGAATGCTTTGTCGGACTCTCGAGGAACTCGAAGCTGTGCAGCCAGATTGACACCGCATCGAAGTCGAAGCCGAGCGCCACTGTCGCTTTTGTGTCTGACATGGCGTCCGAGCAGACGACAGATGATTCAATAAACATAATTAAAATTCGCAACAATTGAGAATTGTGGCCCCAGTTAATGTCATTCAGGCCGTGTCTTGGGCCACAGATGAGCCAGCAGACGACCGAGCTCCGGGGACTCGAACTGACGGGGACACCACACGAGCGGGGCATAACACACGGCGAGACGTTCGCTGACGAGATCGAAACCAATCTCGAGATCTACCTCAGCGTCTTCAAGCACAAAGGGACCGACGAGGACACGGTCTACGAGCAGGCCGAGAAGTTCGTCCCGCTGATCGAAGAGGAGAACGAGGAGTACGCCGCAGAAATGAAAGGAATTGCGGAGGGAAGTGGGCTTTCCATTGAGGACGTCACCGTGTTAAACGCGCGGTACGAGGTGATGTACAGTGCGTTCAAAAAGGCAGCCGATGAAGCGGGTGGAAGCGCGGACGCCTGCACGGCGTTTGCAATCCAGCCGGAAATCACCGCCGACGAGCATACGTATCTTGGACAGAACTGGGACTGGATGCCGGGTCTAGAGACGTTCGTGATGGAGATCCGTAGGGACGACAAGCCCGATATGGCCGCGATGACGGAGGCGGGGATCGTCGGCGGGAAGATTGGAGTCAACGAGCATGGCATCGGGATGACGCTTAACGGCCTCGTCACCGCGAAGGACGGCGAGAATCCGTTCCGGAAACCGTACCACGTCCGGTTTAGGGAAATCCTCGACGCCGAACGGATGGATGACGCTATCGCACCCCTGATCACGAAAGATCGCGCCTGCTCCGGGAACGTCATCGTCGCCCACGCGGAAGGGGAGATGCTCAACCTCGAGCTTGCCCCCGAGACAGTGAACTACCTACATCCGGAAGACCACCTCCTCGTTCATGCAAACCACGTTGAGGATCGGAGTTCGATGAACAGCGAATTCGAGAAGCTCATTCCGGACACACTCTGTCGGGCACCTCGAATGAAGCGGCTCCTCTCGAAACACCGCGGTGAGATCGGAATCGACGTCCTCACGGACGCACTCCGCGATCACTTCGGCCACCCGAATAGCATCTGCCGGCACCCAAATGAGACCGATCCGGAACTGGACCGGCTTCGAACTAACGGAAGCTACGTCATGGATCTCACCGAGCGGCGGCTCATGGGGACCAACGGGCCGCCCTGCGAACGCGAGTACCAGACGTTTGAGGTGACATGAGATAGTTTCGAGTTCGTCCGTGGAATCTGCCGTTGACTTCCGCTCTGCTGGTTCTTAATCGAAGTCTCCAAGATACGTCAAGACGGTGGTGCAAAATCTATCATATATCTCACTATCCGATCTTCGTTTTTCACTGCTGGTCAATTCCACGCCAATACAGACGAGAAGAGGCTGTGAACTCCGCCTTGTAGCTTGGAAACGAAATCAAGACCCGCAAATCATACGCTGAGAACTGTTCTGCACCACTGTGTTATACTAGCACAACGAAACAATTGACCTTCATTCTCATCTTGTCGAAGGTCGTGTACTTCATAGATCGCCTTCGGCGACATGCGATTTGTAGGTAGGAGGCTCTGGCACCACCTCTAGCGAACATCTCTTTGGTGCCCGATTCTGAGAACTTCAATAGAGCTACTATTTCAAAGAAATTCGGCAGCTGGAATGCTGCCTTAGAGTATGCTGGATATGAGCCGAATAAAGAAAGGGGTGTATCGGAAGAGAAGTTGATCAAGGAGCTCGCTCGTTTACGTGATGAACTCGGCAGACCACCAACAGAGAGTAGGATTTGATTCACATAACGTATACGCGTGTTGTATCTTACACGGCTACCGAAACACAGATCCAAACTGGCAGAATCTTCGGCAGTCAATACACACGCTTCGGCGAACGGCTGTTGCGTATGAGAACCCGTCCGAAGAGCGGGGTTTCAACAGGTTGCTTAAAAAGGCCGGCGGAGCGCCGGACGACTGCTTAAAAGGTCGAGACGTCGCCCTCGATCACCTTGCGGGTGATCCCGGTGACGTCGGCGAGCTCGGCGTCGATGATCTCGACGATCCGGGGCTCGATGTCGGCGAGGTCGACGTCGTCTTCCGTGACGATCTGTGCGTCGGCGACGTGTGGCTCGTCGATCGGGCGACCGATCTGCGAGAGCAGCCGGACCTGCAGGTCGCGGATGCCGTCGACCTCCGCGGTGACGGACTCGGCGATCGACGTCGACAGCAGGTTGTAGATCTTCCCGATGTGGTTGACGGGGTTCTTCCCGGAGGTCGCCTCCATCGACATGGGGCGGTTCGGCGTGATGAGCCCGTTGGCGCGGTTGCCGCGGCCGACGGAGCCGTCGTCGCCCTGTTCCGCGGACGTGCCGGTGACGGTGAGGTAGATCGAGCCCTCCTCGTAGTCGTCGGCGGTGTTGACGTCGACGTTCACCTCGCGGTCCGTGTACTCGGTCGCGAGCCCGGAGACGAACTCGCGGACGTCGCCGACGGCGGCGTCGTACCCGTCGAGGTCGTCGATGTAGGCGTCGACCATCGCGGCCGCGACGGTGATGTCGATCCGGTCGCCCTCGCGTTTGCCCATGATCTTCACGTCCGGCCCGAGCTCGGGGTGGTCGTCGTAGTAGGTCGTGTTGAGCGCGCGCTCGGCCTCATAGACGATCGTCTCGGTTTCGGTGAGCGGGGCGTGGCCGACGCCGAAGGAGGTGTCGTTCGCCATCGGGACCTCCTGGGTCTCCTCGCCGAAGACGTCCTGGAGGTCGCCGGACCCCTCGCCGAGGCGGGCGTCGACGACGACGTCGGTGCCGTACTGCAGCTCGGGGACCGCCTCGTCGAGGTAGTCACGGGCCGCCGCGAGCGCCGTGGAGTCGACGGGGAGCTGTTCGCCGTCGTACTCCTTCGTGGCGCGGCCGACGATGAGGACGTAGATCGGCTCGACGACCTCGCCGCCGCCGAACGAGGGCGCGGCGCGGCCGGCGACGATCTGCGTCTCGTCGGTGTTGTAGTGGAGGACCTTCCCGACGCGGTCGAGATACAGCTGGGAGAGTGCCCGGGAGACGGACTCCGCGATGCCGTCGCTGATCGAGTCCGGATGCCCGACGCCCTTCCGCTCGACGATCTCGACCTCCTGGTCCTCGACCGCCTGGCGGTCGAGGCGGCTGACCTGAATGTTCCGACTCATTACCCTCCCGTACCTCCCCGGTCGCAGTATAACTTGCGGAAACCTCCCGCGACAGATTCATGCTCCTAAGTAATGATTTGGAGATACTTGCCGGACCTCATCACCGCGGCGGTGGCTGTTGCCCAGCGTCACCGCAACGGTGGCTGTTGTCCAGCGTCGCCGCGGCGGGAAACGATCACTCCCCGTGTTCGAGCGACCGGTGTCGGGCCACGTTAACGACCGCGAACAGGACCATCGTCGCCGGAACGGCGACCGAGACGCCGAGGACGACCGCCGTCCCCGGCATCAGCGTCGTCTCGACGAGGAAGAAGGCGGTCGCGCCGGCGGTGGCGACGACCAACACGAGCACCCACAGCGACTGCCGGGTGAGCAGGTCCTGCGGGTCGCGGTCGAAGAGGAGCCGGTCGGCGACCACCGCTATCAGGGCGACCCCCGTCACGACGGCCCCGAGCCCGAGCGAGAGCGTCGGGAGCCCCGTCGTCGCCGGCAGCGCGTCGACGGCGCGAAAGAGGAGGTAGAAGCCGGCCGAGACCCCGAGGTACAGCGCCGACCAGAGGGCGGCGGCCGTTCGGAGTGACCCGGCGTCGTCGACGTCGGTCATCGTGCGGTGTCGGGTCGAAAGCCGGTTAGGTGTTTCCCTCGTCCGCCTCGCTTGCGGGTTCCGCGTCAGCTGACCGCCCGGTGGGCGTCGGCCATGGCCGCGATCGCCTCGCGGAGGTCCTCCTCGCTCGTCGCGTAGGAGATCCGGGCGTAGCCCGCGCCGTGCTCGCCGAACGCGTCGCCCGGCACGACGACGACCCCGCGGTCGAGACACGCCTCGACGAACCCGTCCGGGACCTTCGGCATCGCGTAGAACGCGCCGCGAGGGGTCGGACAGTCGATGCCGGCGTCGGCGAGCCCCTCCAGGAGGAGGTCGCGACGCCGCTCGTAGGAGTCGGTCATCTCGTCGATGAACCCGCGATCGCCGGTGAGCGCCGCCGTCGCGGCGTACTGGGCGGGGGCGGACGCACACGCCTGTGCGTACTGGTGGACGCGCACCATCCGGTCGACACGGTCGGCGGCGCCGTACACCCAGCCGAGCCGCCAGCCGGTCATCGAGAACAGCTTCGAGGCGGAGTTGACGACGACGACGTTGTCCGTCTCCGCGAACTCGATCGGCGAGCGGTGCTCGCCCTCGAAGACGGTGTACTCGTACACCTCGTCGGAGAGACAGAGCACGCCGTGTTCGTCGGCGATCCGCGCGAACTCGCGGACGTCCTCCTCGGGGGAGACCGCGCCGGTCGGGTTGCCGGGGGAGTTGACGATGAACGCCGCAGTGTCCTCGGTGATCGCGTCCTCGATCGCGGCCGGGTCGATCGTGAGGTCCTCGCGGAGCGGGACGGGGACGGGCTCGGCGTCGGCCAGCTTGGTCAGCGCGTCGTAGGAGACGAACCCGGGATCCGGAATGATCACCTCGTCGCCCGCGCTCACGTGCGCCTCGATGGCGATGTGGAGCGCCTCGCTGGCCCCCGCGGTGGCGACGACGTTTCCGGGGTCGAGGTCGATCCCCTGATCGCGGCGGTGTTTCTCGGCGATCGCCTCCCGCAGCGGGGCGATCCCCTTGTTCGCGGTGTACGCGTCGGTCTTCCCGCTCCGGATCGCGTCGACCGCGGCCTCGCGGGCGTGTTCCGGCGTCGGGAAGTCGGGCTGGCCCAGCCCGAGGTTGATCGCGTCGTCGCCGGCCGCCTCGAACACTTCGCGGATCCCGCTGACGGCGATCCGCTCGACTCGCTCGGAGAACTTCCTCATGCGAGTGGGCGCGTGCCCCCGCGAGTTAGTTCTTGTTACGTCGGGGCGGGCGCGACGGGCAGCGCGACGGCGACGACGTCCGCCCGACGACCGCGACGGCGACGACGCCCGCCCGACGACTGCGACGGAGACGGCGATCGGTACCACCGGTAGTTCCTTGCCGTTCGGTCGAGAGGCCTCGCCATGGACACCCTCGTCACCGACACCCTCCTGGTCACGATGGATCCCGACACGCCGGGCGGGAGCGGCGACCTCGGGATCGTCGAGCGCGGCGCGGTCGGCTGGACGGACGGCGAGATCGTCTACGTCGGACCCGCCGATGCGGTCGATCCCGCAGACGCCGAGCGCACGATCGACGGCGACGGTCGCCTCACCTGTCCCGGGTTCGTGAACGTCCACGTCCACGGCCGGCACTCGATCGTCCGGGGAGCGGCCCAGGACGTCCCGGAGATCGAGTGGATGGACCGCGCGCTCGGCCCGATCGTCGACCACGTGACGCCGGCCGACGGCGTGGTCGGCGCGCGGCTCACGGCGCTCGAAGCGATCGCCTCCGGCACGACGACGATCGGCGAGTACGCGACCGACGTCGCCGCCCTCGTCGACGAGGTGTACCGCCCGCTCGGGCTCCGGGTCGTCGCGACCGAGACGATAAACGAGCTTCCCGACACGTCCGACGTCCGAGACTCCGACGACTCCGACGACTCCGACGACTCCGGCGTCCGGGACCCCGACGAGCCCGTTCCGTTCGATCGGGAGCGCGGGGCCGCCGCGCTGGGTCGCGCGGAGGCGCTCTTCGAGCGGTACGCCGACGATCCCCTCGTCGAGCCGGCGTACGGGCCCCAAGCGCTGGACATGGTGTCGATGGACCGGCTCCGCGAGGTCGTCGACCGGGCCCGCGCGGCCGACCGGACGGTCCACATGCACGTCGCACAGGGCGACCGGGAGCGTCGCGGGATCGAGGCCCGGTACGGCGACGGCGAGACGACCGTCGGCGTCCTCGACGCCGCGGGGCTCCTCGGCGACCACCTGCTCGCGGCCCACCTACACGGCGCGACGGTCGACGAACGCGCGCGCCTCGCCGACGCGGGCGTCCGAATGGTCGGCTGCCCCTCGTCGATCACGGCGATCGACGGGATCGTGCCCCCGATCGTCGAGTACCGCGAGCACGGCGGCGACGTCGGGATCGGCACCGACCAAGCGCCCGGCCCGGGCGGGCACCACGCGCTCCGGGAGCTCCGGACGGCGGCCCTGCTCGCGAAGGCCGACCGCGGCGACCCGACCGCACTCGACGCGGCCGGCGCGCTGGAGATCGCGACGATCGGCGGGGCCCGGGCGCTCGGCATCGACGACCGCGTCGGGTCGCTGTCGCCCGGGAAGCGGGCGGACGTCGCCGTCTACGACCTCGGGTCGGTGGGGGTCGCACCGACGGTGAACGACCCGTTCCACACCGCGATCCCGAACCTGGTGTACGGGGCCGTCGGGAACGAGCTCGAGGCCGCCTTCGTCGACGGCGTCCAGCTCGTCTCCGCCGGCGGGATAGTGGGACTCGACGCCGACGCGGTCGTCGCCGAGGCGAACGAGCGGGCCGAGCGGATCTTCGCCGACGCGGCGGCCGACTGGCGGGCCGCGGGCTCGACGCTCGTCGACGACGTCGACGCGGGGCGGCTGTAGCCCGCCGGCCGCACCCCTGTCCCGTTCGACCAGGCACCCCCACCAGCCCCTTCGACCGGGCGCTCCCACCGACCTCTCCGGCCGGGCGCCCTCTCCAGCCCCTTCGACCGAGCGCCCCCACTGGCCGTTCTCGGCGCCGCGCCGGGGAGTCGTTATAAGTTCCGTCCGGACCGACGAACGGGCATGACGGACGACACTGAGGGCGAGTCGATCGGGGTGTCGGCGCCGAACCGGGCGGTCGTCGGCGCGACGCGCGGGGAGCGGGAGGTCGAGATCGGACCGCCGAGCGACCAGCCGGACTACGCGGAGGTGACGGTGACCCGCGGGGACGACGGGATCGTCCTGAGCGTCGACGTGACCGCCGGCGATCTCGGGACCGGACACGCAGACGTGACGCTTTCCGGGGCGGAGGCCGCCGCGCTGGCCGATGCCCTGTCCGACCGGTCCGACTGAGTCGCCGGCGGCGGCACCGACGGGACGACGGTACGCGACGCGTCCGAGGCTCCGACGACCGACGGGGTCAGGGCTTCCGATCCCACACCGGTCGGTCGTTCACGGGACGGGACGGAGCGCCGCCGCCAGCCTCCGTACTGCCGCCCGCCCCCGCGCCGCCGGCGCCCACGTCCCCCAGCCGGTCGCGGAGCAGGTCGACCAGCCGCGCCGGCGGCACGCGCAACAGCCCCTCGTCGACCGCGCGGAGCCGGTAGTGCGGGTGGCCGATGCCCATCGGGACCTTGACCGTCTCGATCAGGCCGCCCCGTTCGAGGGCTCGCCGATCGGCGGTGAGCGTCTGCCGGGGCGACACCCCGACGGAGGCGGCCCACGTCCCGACGTCGTTGAACAGGTGGTCGTGGCGGGCCGCCAGCGCGACGAGCAGCGTCCGGTCGGTGACGGGTTGCGACCGGTCGAGGTCCCCCGGGCCGAGCGCGTCGAGCACGGCGGTCAGCTCGGCGGCGAACCGCTCGTCCAGCGCGGACCGCGCCGACGAAGCGAGCCGCTCCCGCGAGGGCATGCCGACGGTGGCGGGGGTGCCCCCGTCGAACCACGCGCGAGCCGTTCGCCGCAGACGTTCGACGCCGTTCTCGACCCCGTCTCCTGTTCCGTCGTCCTCCCCGTCCTCCGACCCACCCCCTACCGCGCGCTCGACGAGGAGCGTCCGGTTCCCCTCGGGCCCCGTGAGCGCGATTCCCCGATCGGGGGTCGCGATCAGCGTCCGGTCGGTCGCCGGGCCGTCGCTCGTCCGGAGATCGATCCCGCCACCGTCGGCGGCCCACGTCGCGAGGTCGGTCCCGAGCACGAACGCGCGACCGAGCGCGTCGACGACCGCGGACGAACAGAGCAGCCGCCACGTGCCGCCGTCGGTTCGCCGCCTGGCGGCGAGCAGCGCCGGGAGGAGCTCGCGTCCGATCCCGACGGCGACGACGTTCCGCCGACCGACGAGGCCGGCTTCGAGGTCGTCGCTGACGTCCATGGCACGTGTTGGTCGACGCCGACGGATGAACGTTCCGCCGATCAGGACGACGGACGAACGTTCCGCCGGTCAGGACGACGGACGAACGTTCCGCCGGTCAGGGAGCCCGCGCGAAAACGAGGTAGCCGGTGTGACCGACGCCGGCGGTCGACGGGCGCGACCCTCGGTCGGAGAAGTCCATCTCCCGCTGGATCGTCTCGATCGCCTCGATCCCGACGAGCCCGGCGTCGCGGGCGGCCGTCACGATCTCCCGAGTCCCCTCGACGAACGGGGAGTACGCCGCGAGGAACCCGCCGGAGACGAGCAGGTCCGGCGCGCGCGCGACGGCGTCGGGGGCGTCGCCGGTGTCGAGGGTGAGAACGTCGAACGGCTCGCCGGCGGCGAGGTCGTCGAGCTCGTCGACCACGTCGCCGGTCCGGACGTCGACGCGCTCCGCGACGCCCGCCGTTTCGGTGTTTCGGCGGGCGACGTCGGCGAAGTCGGCGTCGATCTCGTAGGTGGTCACGGCAGCGCCCGCACGGCCGAGGTACACCGAGAGGATCCCGGAGCCGGTGCCCGCGTCGAGGACGCGGTCGCCGGCGGAGACGCCGGTGTGGCCCATCACGAGCCCGACGTCGCGCGGCATCATCGGCGCGCCCGTCCGCTCGAGGTGGTCGAACAGGTCCGGGCCGCGGAGCTCGCGGACCTCGAAGACGGTCCCGAGATGGGTCTCGACGGTGTCGCCGGCCTCGACGTCCGCGGGCACCTCGATGACGCCGAGATCGGTTCCGAACTCCTCGCCCGGCGAGAGCAGGTACTCCCGGTCGCCGTGGACCAGGAGGTACGCGGCGTCGGTCACTCCAGGGTCGCGATCGCGGCGGCGAGGTCGCCGTCGGTCGCCTCAAGGGCCTCGCGGGCGGCGTCCTCGGGGACTCCCGCGCGCTCCGCGACGATCGCCACGTCGGACTCGGGGATCGCGCCCGCGACATCGTCCGAGGCGTCGTCAGCGTCGGCGTCGGCTCCGGCACCGCCGACGCCGGCGTCGTCGACCTCCTCGGGGTCGCCGACGATCTGGTACGTCTGCTGGCCCTGTGCGTCCATTCGGGTGACCTGCGGCCCCTCGAACACGAGGTCGCCGTCGGCCGTCTCGATGACGACTCGCTCGGCGTCGAGCTCGTCGACGTCGATACCCATCTGCTTCATCATCTGCTTCATCTTGCGCGGGTTCATCCCGCCGCCTCCGAACATGGCCGTAGGTTGGACCGGAGGAGACAAAAAGGGTGGCGAACGCCGACGGACACCTCGACGCCGCCGTCGTCCTCGCTCGCCGCGATGCCGGGTTTGATACCTCGGGGCGTGAAGGGGCTCGCATGGAGCTCGCAGACCGGACGTGGCCGGAGCTCGGCGCATACGTCGCCGAGGAGTCCGTCGCCGTCGTCCCCCTCGGCTCGACCGAACAGCACGGCCCGCACCTCCCGCTCGCCACCGACCACCTCATCGCCGAGGCGCTCGCGACCGCCGCCGCCGACCGGACCGGGTTCCTCCGGACGCCGACGGTCGACGTCGGAGTGAGCCCGCACCACCGGCAGTTCCACGGGACGATGTGGGTCGATCCGCCGGCGTTCCGCGACTACGTCGAGAGCTTCACGCGCAACCTCGCGTACCACGGGATCGACCGCGTCGTCTACGTGAACGCCCACGGCGGCAACGTCCCGCACCTCCGTGAGGTCGGGCGTCGGCTCCACCGGGCGGGCGAGGTGTACGCGATCGAGTGGATGTGGGACGAGTCGATCCCCGGCCTCGTCGACGAGCTGTTCGCGCACAACGGGCCGCACGCCGGTCCCAAGGAGACGGCGATGATCACCCACATCGCCCCCGAGCTGGTCCGCGAGGGGGAACTCGAGACCGCCCGCGACGGCGGGCTCGTCGACCTCGCGGACTCGGGCTCGGTCGTCCACGGGGCCCGAACGAACTACGACGCGATCGACAACTCCGGCAACGGCGGCTTCGGCGACCCGACGGACGTGACCCCCGAGAAGGCCGAGCGGCTGTTCGAGGCCGCTGCCGACCAGCTCGTCGCCCTGCTGGAGTGGCTCGACGCGCAGGCGCTCGAGGACCTGATGCCCGCCGCGCACGTCGACCCGCAGCCGGGAAGCGCGCGATCGGGGGGTACGCGGGCGAGCGGCGCGCAACCGAGCAGCGTGCACCCGGACGGTACGCAATCGGGCAGTACGCAGTCGGACGGTACGCAACCGGGCAGCGAACGCTGAGCCGCCGGCTGCGCCGGCCCGCAGGGCGGCGGCCGCCAGTATCCTTATGTATCGATCGTGCGAGTGATGGACATGGAGATCGAACAGTACCGCGACGCGGTCGCGGCGGCGGCGCGGGAACACGGCTTCGACCCGGTCGCCCCCGACCACGACCGGTTCGATCGGGCCTGGGAGACGAGCGCCGACGACCGAACGATCGGGGACCTCCGGTCGCTTGCGACCGTGGTCGACGCGACCGGGTACGGTCCCGACGACGTCCGGGCGGACGTCGAACGGTTCCGCGAGGCCCTGATCGATCGGTTCGGGACGAGCCGGGAGGCGTCGACGACGCTGTTCGGCTACGTGACGTTCGCCCACCCGGATCCCGACCCGGAGTCGATCGCGACAGCGATCGACGACCACACCGTCGCCGACCGCCGGTCGTGTGTGTTCCCGCTCGTGTACGACCTCGGCGAGAGAACCTTACACACACATCCCGTGCCGCGGCTGAAGAAACGCGGGCTCTACCGGCGGCAGGTCACGGACGCGGAGCGGCTGTTCGACGCGGAGGGATGAGCCACGGTCCCCGCCCCGACTTCTCGCCGCGTTCGTGACACCGCCGTCACGTGACGTCGACCGAGTGCGCTCGACCCCACCGCCGTCACGCGACTCCCTCACCTCGCGACCTCCACACTTAAGTTTCGGTCGACCGACCGGATCAGTAATGTTCGACCCCGAGGAACTCGACGCGATCCGCGAGGCGAAAGCGGCGTGGGAGGAGGGCCCCTACGACGCGACCGTCGACCGGTTCGGGGAGCGGCGCGACGCCTTCACGACCGACACCGGCGGCCAGTCGGTCGACGCGCTGTACACGCCGGCGGACGTCGCCGACCACGACTACCGCGACGACGTCGGCTTCCCGGGCGCGGAGCCGTACACCCGCGGCGTCTACTCGACGATGCACCGGGGGCGGCTCTGGACGATGCGACAGTACGCCGGGATGGGCACCGCCGCGGAGACCAACGAGCGGTTCTCGTATCTGATCGACCAGGGCTCCTCCGGGCTCTCGATGGCGTTCGACCTCCCGACGCAGATGGGGTACGACTCCGACGCGGCGATGGCCGAGGGGGAAGTCGGCCGATCGGGCGTCGCCATCGACACGCTCGACGACTTCGAGACGGTGTTCGAAGGGATCCCGCTCGACTCGGTGTCGACGTCGATGACGATCAACGCGCCCGCCGTGGTCCTGCTCGCCATGTACGTCGCGATGGGTGACAAGCAGGGCGTCCCCCGAGAGGAGCTCCGCGGAACCGTCCAGAACGACATCATGAAGGAGTACGTCGCGCGGAACCTCTACATCTATCCGCCCGAGCCCTCGATGCGGCTCATCACCGACGTCTTCGAGTTCTGTGCGGCGGAGGTGCCCAACTTCAACACCATCTCCATCTCGGGGTATCACATCCGGGAGGCCGGCTCGACGGCGGCCCAGGAGGTCGCGTTCACCCTCGCGAACGGGATCGAGTACGTGGAGGCGGCCGTCGAGGCCGGTCTCGACGTCGACGCGTTCGCGCCGCAGCTCTCGTTTTTCTTCAACGCCCACAACAACGTCCTCGAGGAGGCCGCGAAGTTCCGCGCCGCCCGGCGGATGTGGGCGCGGATCATGGAGGACCGGTTCTCGCCCGCGGACCCGAAGTCGAAACAGCTCAAGTTCCACACGCAGACGGGCGGCTCCACCCTGACGGCCCAACAGATCGAGAACAACGTCGTCAGGGTGGCGTACCAAGCGCTCGCGGCCGTGCTCGGCGGCACGCAGAGCCTCCACACCAACGGGAAAGACGAGGCGCTCGCGCTCCCCACGGAACGGTCCGTCCGGACCGCGCTCCGGACCCAGCAGATCCTCGCACACGAGTCGGGGGCCGCGGACACGATCGATCCCCTCGCGGGGTCGTACTACGTCGAGAGCCTCACCGACGGGATCGAGGCGGAGGCGTTCGATATCCTCGAGGAGATCGACCGCCGTGGCGGGGCGTTAGCGGCCGTCGAGAACCAGTGGGTTCAACGGCAGATCCAGGACGTCGCCTTCGAGCGACAGCGCGAGATCGAGGCCGGCGAGCGGGTCATCGTCGGCGTCAACGAGTACGAGGTCGACGAGGAGCCGGAGATGGGTCTCGAGGAGGTCGACCCCGATCAGGAGCAGGCTCAACGGGAGCGGCTGGCGGCCGTGCGCTCCGACCGCGACGAGGAAGCGGTCGCCGACGCGCTCGCGGCCGTCAGGGAGGCCGCACGCGGGGACGAGAACGTGGTCCCGCACGTCGTCGACGCCGTCAAGGCGTACGCGACGGTACAGGAGGTGTCCGACACGTTCCGCGCGGAGTTCGGCGAGTACACGCCGAACCGGTGAGGTCGCGGGAGCGCTGCGGCGGAAAAACGCACTGCGCCGGCCTCGTTTCGATCGCGTAGCGGATCGTCCGACCGCGTCCTGATTAGGGCTGTCCGCCGAACGCGGTCGGCTCCTCCCAGGCGTCGCGGCCCGAGACGGTCCGCTGCGGGAACGGGATCGTGATGTCCGCCTCGTCGAACCGCTCTTTGACCGACTGGACGTAGTCGGCGCGGATCTTCACGAAGTCCGAGCGCGAGGGGTTGTCGATCCAGATGCGCGACTGGAGGCCGATGTACGAGTCGGCGAGCTCGTTCAGTCGGACGGAGGGGGCCGGGTCGTCGAGGATCCCCTCGTGTGCGTCGGCCTCCTCGACGATGATCTCCGTGGCCCGGTCGATGTCGTCCTCGTAATCGATCCCGAAGACGAACTTGAGCCGCAGCGTCTTCTTCGCGACCGGGTTCTTCACGACCCCGCTGGTGAGCGCGTGGTTCGGCACGGTGAGCAGCTCGTTGTCGAACGTCCGCACGCGCGTCACGCGGAACGAGATGTCCTCGACGACGCCGGAGTTGTCGTCCCACTCGATCCAGTCGCCGATCTTGAACGGCTTGTCCGTGTAGATGAAGATCCCGGCGACGAAGTTCCGGATCACGTCCTGTAAGGCGAACCCGACCGCGAGCGTCGCCGCCGCGGCGATCGTCGCCAGCGACTGCAGGAAGTCGTCGTAGCCGGCCGCCCCGAACGCGACGGTGACGCCGGCGAACAGAACGACGAACGTCGCGATCTTGTTCAACGGCCGTCGCGCGTGCGGTTCGAGCCCCTGTCGGTCCAGCAGTCGCTCGACCAGCGGGTTGAGGACCGACTTGTTCAGCACGTACACCGCGAAGAGCACGACGACGAAGATCGCCGCGGAGACGACGATCCCGGAGGCAGGCCCCAAGAACGGCTCCAGGAAGTCACGGATCGGCGCGACCTGCGCCGGAACGGTCGCTTCCTGCATCGGGGCGGTCGTCTCCCGGGTCGGGGCGATCACCGCCTGAAGCGGCCCCGCCGCCATCAGTGGAGGACGGCCGTGTTCCCGCGCGTCTCGACGAGGTCAGCGCCGACCGCCTCGGCCAGCTCCGCGGCGAGGTCGTCGGTCGAGGTCCCGCCACGGGCCGCCCGCAGGAACTTGACCTTGACGAGCTTCCGGTCGTCCAGCTGGTCGTCAAGCTCGTCGACGACCGCGTCGATACCCGCCTTGCCGACCCAGACGGTGACGTCGAGGTCGTGCGCCTCCTTTCGGAGCTGTTGGTCGCTCATACACGGTTCACTCGCTCGCCCGCATTGAACCTTGATGATCGGTCCCGGCGGTTCCTCTGCACTGATCGAGCCGACGAGGACCCCGTACCGGGCGGGGTGACCGGACGGCTGGACGACCGGACGACCGGACGACCAGACGACCGGACGAGATCCCGACATCGACCGGTCCGATCGGGCGACACGAAGCGGCCGCCGCAACGAGACTGATCGTTCGTGTAGAACATCGTTCGACGGTGTAATGGCGATGAATATTCGACCAATTGTTGATATCGCCGTCGTATCCACGACACCACATATAAACCGAGGTGCGATACTACTGTGTCGTGCGGACAACCCTCACACAAACTTTAACAGCGATCGGGACCGAACGGTGTGTATGGACTCCGACAGTCCCAGCGACGTGCGCATTGCCGGTCAGCCGACCCTCGAGTTCGGCACGCCCTTTACACCCGGCAATACGCGCACCCCCGTCACACGGACTCGTCGGACCCGATCCGGATCCGACTCCGCACGCCGCCACCGCGGCTATCGTGGGTCGCCCGCTTCCCGCCGTGTACCCGTCGGTCAGGGCCATCGACCCTGAATGAGCGTCTCACAACACCCGATCGCGTTACGGCTCGAGCGACAGGTCGGCGGCGCGACGAAGCTCCTCGCGACCGTCATGGCGCTGCCGCTGATCGACGGGATCTTCCCCGCGCTCGTCGTCGCCGGCGTGCTGGCGTCGCCGGCGGGGATCGTCGAGACGGGGATCCTGATCTTCGGCGGGTCGGCGATGATGGCGGTGATCCTCGCAGAGATGGAGGGCACCCGCAAGGAGATGGCGATCTCGGTGCTGCTCATCGGCGCGGTCATCATCCCGGTGGCGGCCGTCGAGGCGGCGCTCGCGCCGACGCTGGAGGGCTTCTTGAACCTCGAGATCTTCGAGCGGTTCGCCGGGCTCGTCATCCTCGCGATCGCCGCCAAGACGGCGAGTTCGGAGATCGGCGAGTACCTGCCCAGTCCCGCGGTCATCATCGGGCTCGGGCTGATCGCGAGCTTCGACCCCTCGAACATCGCCATCGAAACCTCGACGGAGTACGTCCTCCCGGGCACCGCCGCCGCGACCATCGGCGTCGCGTTCGCGCTCTCCGTCGCGCTGCTGTCGCCACAGCTCAAAGGGCGCGTGGACATCGACCGGTTCCGGTTCGGGTCGGCGGTCGCACTCGGCGTGCTCGCGCTCCCGATCCTGTTGCGCCCCGTCGGCGTCATGCAGACGGACGCCCCGATCGCGCTGGCCGTCCTCGGCGTCACCGCGCTGTTCGCGTACGACCCGAACGCCGAGGGGATCGGCGCGGTCGGCGGTGACAGCGCCGCCGACGCGGATCGCGTCGACCCCGTAGCCGGTGACGGCGGAGAGAACGTTTCGGGAGCCGACGCGGCCGCCGGCGACGATCCTGAGATCCCCCAGGACGTACGCGACGGGGATGGCGCGAACGATGCAGGCGGCGGGAGCAGTGTCGCCGATGCCGGCGGTGATACCGACGCGGTCGATTCGGACGATTCGGACGATTCGGACGACTCGGACGACTCGGATGACTCGGATGACGGGGGGATCGTTCCCGGATCCGGGGGCGACGACGGCTCCGACCCGTTCTCGGAGGACGACTCGCGGGCCCCCTGGCTGTAACACGACACGGTGCGGCAGGACACCGTCCAGTCCCCGCGTCCGTGCCGGTCGCGTGTCGCCGGCCTTTAGGTGTCGGCGTCGCGTACGGCACGTATGTCAAATCGCGTCGTGCAGGGGCGGATGGTGACGCCCGAGAAACTCGCGGAGCTGGTCGAAGGGTCGTCGATCCTCGAGGCCGAAGACATCGTCGACGCGGACCGTTCGTGTCCGGACTGCGGCGGCGACGTCATCGCCGTCGGCTACATGCCGAGCGTGACGGAGTTCGTCACCGGCTACAAGTGCCAGGAATGCGACTGGAGCGACGACGACCGCGAGTGACCGTCACAGGTCGCGAACCGTCGACGCCTCGTCCACGACCCGCCGACGCCCGCCGCGTCAGTCGATCGTCGCGGATCGAAACCCCTTTAGTCGTGTTCCGACAACGAACGAGCGCAGGAACGCGGGGCTGTGGCCAAGCCAGGCATGGCGACTGACTCCAGAGGCCCGCGCCCGGGACGACGCTCCAGACTGATATACCGAGCGGACGACTGATCATCGTTCGTGTTGACGACCCTCTGGAGTTCCGAGGCGCACCGGAGATATCAGTCGATCGGGGGTTCAAATCCCTCCGGCCCCATTCTATCGTCGCACGATTCATAACCCATAGACGGCGGTACGTGCGTCAAATTTGCTTATAAATGAAATCCGTCCCTACTCTCGATTTCAACACGTTAGGTCCGTCGGCTCATCGCAGGCATCCGGTTTTCATAATAAGTCGACAGCCCGACGCTCACCGATGCTCGTCGATCCACTCACACCACGCGTGTCAGTCACGGACCCACTCGGCCGTCATCGACGACGCGTCGGGCCTGAAAAGGACGCGGGCCGCGCTGCGCCAACAGCCGGCCCGTGTGGGGTTCCGTGAGAGAGCACGCAACCCGTGCACGCTGAGACAACACAGGGGCTTGAAACTCCCGTCCGAGAAGCAGCATCGACGCTGACTGCGGAGGTGTCGACGCGTGAGTCCGATCGTCGAGGTCGAACTCCGACGGAACCGCCACAGGTCGGTGCGCTGAAACGATCCGGGACGTCGCTACGTAAGCCAGCCGAGAGCGTTCAGCCGTCGACGATCGCTTAAAAACCTCCGAGAGACACGCTACTGCTTGAACGGCACGAACGTCCCGTTGACGTCCCACTCGTGGATACAGAACACGTTGCCCGGCTCGTCGACGATCTGCCACCCCTCGGCGTCGGCGACCCACCGTTCCGTTCGGCCGCAGTCCTCGCAGGTTCGCTCCGTCGGTGGGGTGATAGTGACGCTCATACCCTCAGGAGAGCGAGCGAGTTAAAAAGGGTGACGCCGTCGACCCGCCGACTGCCCGCCGGCCATTCGCCGCTGACCCGCCGGTCGATCGCGGAGCGGAGCGCCGACACGGCGCCGACGCGACGGAGAGCGCGTCCCCGTAACCGACGCGCCTTGAAGATCGATGTCCGATCACTATTCACCGACGAAATCACACACATCCGCTAGTAAGATCCTTATATACAATACACACACTAAGGAAACGGCTTATCCCCGACGGTGTGCTATGGTGGCGCATGACGAAGAATCTGACGTCGATCGACCCGTACAGCCCGTCGGTCGGGTACTACGAGTGTCTGGAGTGTTCCTACCGCGAGTCGTCCGCGGAGCGGCTCGGGACCTGTCCGATGTGTGAGGGCCAGGTCCACAACATCGCCGTCCCGCGCGAATAGCACTGACCCGCGTAGCGGCCGGTCCGCGGTCGGCGGTCGGCGACGACAGCCGGAGACGGCCACCGTCGGCACCCCTCAGCGACCGTCGATGACGGTCAGTACTCGATCGCCGCCGTGTAGCGGTTCAGCGCGATGACGGCGGCCGCGCCGCCGACGGCCGCGACCGCGAACGTCGGCCACGCCGCTCCCCACGTCTCCCCGCGCTCGGCGAGCCGGAGCGACACCTCGACCACCGGGGCCCGCAGCGCGCCGACGATGAGGCTCACGAGGAACGCCAGCGTCGCCATCCGGTAGGCGTCGAGCGCGCGCCGCACCACGTGTGCGACCGTGAACAGCCCGACGACCGCCCCCGCCATGAAGACCACGACCGGCGGCGCGGCCTCGACGGCCGGCCCCGTTCCCGACCCCGTCGCCGACGCGGCCAGCCCGTCGATGAACGTCCGGAGCGCGCCCGACATGTGGTCGTACTGCCCGAGGATGATGAGCAGGAGCGACCCCGAGATCCCGGGGAGGATCATCGCGCTCACCGCGACCGCGCCCGCGAGGAACACCACCGGCAGCTCGTTGCCGAGCGCCGTCGAGGCGTACCCGGACGTGAGAAACGCCGCGAGGAAGCCGGCCACCGCGGCGGCCTTCCGACCGGGCGTCCCCAGGTCGACCGCGCCGAACAACACGACCGCCGACGCGGCGATCAGCCCGAAGAAGAAACCGAAGGTGGCGACGGGCGCGACCGTCAACAGGACGTTGACCGCGCTCAAGACGGCGACGACCGCGGTCGCGATCCCCATGCCCAACACGAGGAGGAACGGTCCGTCGGCCTCCAGGAAGGCGGCCCGGGCGTCGGGGAGGTTCGCGGGGCGAACGCCGCCGAGCACGCGCCGGATTCGGTCGGGGTCGATCGCGGTCAGCGCGGCGATCAGTCGCTCGTATATCCCGACGATCAGCGCGATGGTCCCGCCGGAGACGCCCGGGACCGCGTCGGCACTCCCCATCGCTAACCCCTTGAAATACACCGCCACCCACGCCCGAACGTCCACCATCGCGTTACGCGATCGGCTCCGTCACGACCCCGTCGGGGGCGACGAGCGAGCCGGTCTCGTCGGTCGTTTCCTCACCGTCGTTCGCCCCGTCGTCGTCGTTCGCCCCGTCACCGTTCGCCTCCTCGTCGTCGAGCGGGCAGTCGGGGTTTCCGGACGGACAGTCGAGAAGCCGCTCTTCCAACTCGACGGTCGGCGTCGACTCGTCCTCGCCGATCACCTGTCCCTCGGTGACGTCGACCTCGCCGTACCCCTCGGTGACGAACTGCTCGTCGTCGACCGTCGGCTCGGTCGCGACCTCGTACGCGCCCGTGGCCCGCACGCTCGTGTTCGTGTACCCCTCCTCGGGGCCGAAGTCGTCGTAGTCCGACGTCGAGTACGGGAGGTGGAACTCGAACTCGCCGTCGGCGTCCGCCTCGGCGTACTGCGTGTACGCGAACGTCTCGCCGGACGGCTTCTCCAGCTCGACGACCGCACGGACCTCCTGACCCGGCTCCGCGCCGCTCCCCTCGACGGTCGTCCCGGGGACGCGCTCGAACGTCTTCACGAAGTCGTCGGCGAACCCTTCGAGGAGGCTCGTTCCCAGCACGGACTCCAGATCGACGCCGAGCGACTGCAGGGCCTGAAGCTGTCCGGCTCCGGGAGCCTGTCCCTGGGAACCGGCGTGTACGAGGCGGTACTGTTCGAGCGCCTCGACGCGTTCCTCGGGGAGCCCGCCGACGCCGCCGATCTGGGCGGTGCCGCCCTGCTCGTCGACGTACGCCTCCGCGGACTCCATGTCGTCGAACCGCTGGACGAACTCGCCCTCGTCGGCGGGCAGCGTCGCGATCTCGAGCTCCTCGCCGGTCTCGGGGTTCGTCACGCGCTCGGCGTCCCAGTTCACGACGACGGGCTCGGGCTCCATCGCGCTCCCGTACCCCTCGTACAGCCGTACCATCTGGCTCTCGTAGTAGCGCTGGGTCTGCACCTGCGTGACACCCTGGAGGCCGCCTTCCTCGGTCGGCCCGTAGATCAGGCGGTTGAAGTCCTCCTGTTCGACGTCGGCGTCGTCGTAGAAGGTGACTGGCGCGCCGAACTTCGAGTTCGGCGACACCATCTGGCTGTCGATCATCACGTACCGGGTGTCCCCGCCCTCGTCGCTCTGTCGGGCGAGCACCTCGGCTGCGCGCTCCTCGTCGGGCGCGAGCAGGTAGTTCGCCGCGTCCGTGGCGCCCTGTTGGAACGGGTTGGCGTTCGGGATCCGCTCCGCGCGCGTCGTTATCCAGTGGCCGTAGTCCCACCACGACTGCACGCCGTACGCGCCCTCGGGGTAGTCGAAGTCGTCGTCGGCCGGGCGCTCGTAGGTGCCGTAGTACTCCATCGCGTTGTCGTGCCCCTCGAGCTCGCCCGGCACGGGCGTCTCGTCGTTCATCCACTGGAGGCTGTCGTCCCACTGGACGACGTCGCCGGGACCGTTCGCGGCCCCGGCCGCCCACACCGGCGTCGCCATGAAGACGAGCGGCGCGAGCAGGACGATGAAGACGGCCGCACCCGTCATCACCTGCCATCCCTCGATGTCGCGGAGCCCCGCGAGCGACCGGTTCAGGTCGAGCCGGTCGAGCGCGAGCTGGAGGAAGTACGCCGCGCCGACCGCGACGATCACCGCGAGGTAGTAGTTGAATCGGAGCTGCGTG
This sequence comes from Halorubrum sp. JWXQ-INN 858, assembly GCF_009806985.1. GTDB lineage: Archaea > Halobacteriota > Halobacteria > Halobacteriales > Haloferacaceae > Halorubrum. The sequence continues at coordinate 65,015 of NZ_WUAX01000011.1, forward strand.
AATGCAGCGCTGCCGATGAACGCCGCCCACACGACGAAGTAGAGCTCCTCGGTATCGTACCGTGCGAGGAACGTCGCGCCGACGAGGAACGCGGTCGCGACCAGCAGGCCGACGACCTGCCAGTCGAGCCCGACGAGCCCGCCGACGGCGTCGTAGAGGCCGGGGACGGCGAAGACGGAGGCGATGACCGCGAGCGCGGCGACGACGTAAAGCGTGTGGTTGGTGTCGTCGCTCCGGACCAGCGGGCGCGCGAGGATCCAGAGGACCGCCGCGAGCGCGAGGAAGAACGCCAGCCCGTACTGCGAGATGACGAAGTCCGCGAAGCCGTCCGCCTGCATGAGCGGGGGTTGCGCCTCGCCGATCGTCCGGGTGCCCGCGCCGGAGCTGAACGCGACGGTACGGAGGAGGTTATCAATCACCGTAGACCAGAGGGAGGGAAGCGCCAGCCAGACGACGCCGGCGGAGACGAGGATCAGCCCGCCGACCGTCGCCGGATAGGTCTCCGCTTCGAGGTCGCGTGATTCCCACTCCCGTGCGAGGAAGGCGAGGAAGACGCAGCCGATGGCGACGCCGAGCGGGAGCACGACCTGCACGAGCGAGTAGGCGGTCGGCCGGAACGCGAACTCCTCCAGCGGCAGGACCATCAGGAGGGCGGCGACACCCATCGACACCGCACCGACGAAAGCGATCGGTTCCGGACTTCGTCCGTGAAACACGTCGCTCGTTATCTTGATCGCGAGGAAGATCCCGGTGAACCCGACCATCATCACGCCGGGCTGCCACGTCCACATGTAGACGGCGAGCGCGAGGCCCGCGAGCGCGGCGTACCCGACCGGAGTCCGCAGCGCGGCCCAGTCACGATCGACGACGAGCTCCCAGACGGGCTTTTCGCGCTCCGCGACCGCGAACGCGACGAGGAAGCCCAGGACTGCCAGCGACTGGAACAGGACTTCCCCGGCGTGGTGGTCGTTGAATCCCACGAGGCTGTACCCGAAGAACGTCCCCGAGAACAGCGCGAGGGTGAGCACCGCGACCACCGCCGGGAACCGGTCGACGAACCGCCGTGCGATCAGGTACGTCGGGATCGCGACAAGACTCCCGACGATCGGGGCCATGAGCAACATAACCTGCATCGCGCCCTCCTCGCCGCCACCCGTGATCGGGGTCGCCGCGAAGATAGCGAGAGCGGTGAGATGGTCCCAGAGGGTTCCGAACTGCCCCACGTGGTTCCCGAAGGGAAATCCGGTCCAGACGTCGTAAGGTAACGTGTTCGGGTAGTTTTCGAGGAGATACGTAGTCTCACGATAGTGATACCACGGATCGTTCCCCCGGAAGTAGATGTCCCCGTCGACGACGAAGTTACCGTACGAACGGATCCGCGTCCAGAACATGAAGGCGACGAGTCCCATCAGCGCAGGAACATGATAATAGGCCTCGAAGAGGTCGAGGACGGAGGATCCTCCATCGTCGGAGGATTCGTTGCGTTCGCTCATTAATTTGAACGATAGCCAAAACACGCATAAGCGTTGTGAAAGCTCAGCCTGGTGTAGTATATCGACCGAGCACGGCGAACCGTCGACAGAGCGAGGGCCGTCGTGATACGAGTCGATCGATGACCGCTACCGAACGATTTCGTTGATACGGGTGAAGCCCGACCCACGCGTGAGTATCGATCGCGTGGTGGTTAAGTAGATCTCGAAAGGCACCGACAGTTGGCGCGTGGACATGGTTGAGCGGCTTATTTGACGGGTAGTACGGAAGGATGCCGAAAGCTCGTTGAGTGGAGAATTCGACGTTTCTCGGTTGCTTCCCGAGCAGAAGCGAGAGCCTGTTCGTCCATCCGGCGAGGTTCGGAGCCGAAAAGACAGTGTGGCCACCGTCCCGGAGTACCCTTGCGGTTTCTCTTATCGTGTTATCATACCACGTGAGATGTTCAAGAAGGCCAAACGAAATGACGAGATCTATCTCGCCGTCGTCGAACGGAACGGCAGCACACTCGAGATCAATATCGTACACGTCTACCCCCCGCTCCTTCGCCGAACGTCGACGCTCGAGGTCCGTCTCGATACCGTAGATGTGGTCGCACTCGAGCAGGTCACCCAGCGCGCGTGTGAATCCGCCGCTCCCGCAACCTAAGTCGACCATGTCATCGATCCCGCCCCGTCGATCGTACAACTGAACGAGGATCGGAAGCAGCTCGTCGAGAGATTGCAGACTCGAGTTCTCATTTATTTCGGTATGCTCGAGTCGGCACCGCAACCGGCGCTCGATCCGATCGATCCGGGTGTCGGTCATCGTGTGAAAATCACACCCCGCTGGAATCAGTCCATCGTTCCGTTTCTCGTCGGTCGATACCATGCCTACCCCCTCGGCGCTCGAGATCGAACGACGTATGTGACCGTGTGGTTACGGGACGTGCGTGATGGCTTTGCGAGACGAGTACCTGATCGCACTCTATCGCGACGCCCTCGGTGAGCCGATACGCGAGGTTGAGTACGTCTCCCTGGATCCCGGCGGGGGACACGCATACTTTTTCAAACCAACCTCAACGGATATCTCTGGGGTTGCCGACCGGATCGGGTGTGCGTCGTTCCCCCAGCGAGCCGGGAAGAAGATGTTGCACGCCGCGGCACGGTTTCCACCCCTCCTTCGGCTCGTCCCTCGAGTTGGCCGAACACGACTCCCCGTTGGTGAGAGCCGACAACCCGATCAGATTCTCTTGAGTAGTCGGATGCGTCTCGTCGAACGGACGACTTCAGTCGTCCACACGTTACCGAGAGGATCGGAGCGTGAGGTACGTGCCGAGATCGATGCCCGCCGAGACTTACCGCCTGCACTCCCGGTTCCCACCCTCCTCGAAAGCGACCGCTCGATCCCGTACTTCACGGAACGATACATCGAGGGCCGATCCGCCGGACACCCGGAGGACGTACCCGAACGGTACGTACGGATCTACGAGATGCTGTTGACACTATACGAGGCAACGACCGGCCCACCCCAGCCGACGGACATAGTCGTCGATCGCCGTCTTTCAGAGCTGGAGACGTCGATCGATCCCGTCCTGGAACAGGCTCGCTTATGGGTGGACCAGGAGCCGCTTCCGACCGTGCTGCGCACGTGCGACGTTCATGGTGATCTGCATTCAGCAAATGTGCTCGTCACCGACGACGGACCGTTCTTCCTCGACTGGGAGAACCGTCGTCGAGACCTCGCCTTGGTCGACCTCATTAGGCCGCTTCTGGTACAGTACTACGCTCGCAACGACATGACGTTCCTGAAGGAGATGGTCTCGGAGACTGGTAACGGACACGAGTACGCGACCTCGTACGCGGAACGAATCGGACCGACCGTTTACGACGGGCACGAGTGGTATTCCGCGCTGATCCCGCTCGGATGCCTCTGTCTACTCGAGGAGATGAAGAGGGGGACCCCGATGTGGAACACCTGTTACGATCTCTTAGAGAACCTCGTCAAGGAGAGGTGAATACACGTCCTTCAACAACCGCCCGACTACCTCGTCCCACGTCGTCAATTCTGTCGGATCGGGTCGAAGATCAGTGGCCTCGTGGATCGCGCCAGCCACTGTCTCCGGGTCACGTTCTCGGACGCCGAGACAGCCAGAGAGGTCCGTCCACTCGGAGAGTGCGGTCACGTCATGAACCACCACCGGGGTTCCGGCAGCGAGCGATTCACCTACTGTCAGTCCGTAGCACTCGAAATCGGACAGGGTTACATGCACCATCGCGCCCGCATAGAGGCTCGCCAATCGATCCTCGGACACGTATCCAAGGAAGTCGACCCGGGAGGTAACCCCCGCTTTCCGGGCCACCCGTCGAAGCTCGCGCTCATATTGCCCCGTTCCAGTGATCTTCAGCTGCAGTTCCGGGAGCTCGTCAAGAGCTTCGATGACGTACTGGACTCCTTTCGACTGGACTAGCCGGCTCGCCGAAAGGATGTAGGGTTCCGAAGAGGGGTGAGGATTCGCACAGGCGTATCGATCGACGTCGATCCCGTTCGGTACGACGCGAGCATCGACCCCGAAGCTGTCCCGTAGCGCTCGTTGCTCCCACTCACTTACCGCGATACACTCGTCGGCGTATTGAAGCGGGAATCGGCCGACCGGACGGTAGACTCCGTGAAGTATGCCTCGAAGGCCGGAGACCGGACCCAAATAATGTGGAGTCGCCACAAACGGGACATGGCGAATCGCCCCGGCAGCCGCGAAGAGGAGGGGGAACGAGTGGTATCCATGGGCGTGAACGAGGTCCGGGCGATGGCGACGTATGGCGAGCGCAACGGTTGGTGCCACGTGATAGTCGTTGTTTGGCGCGACGCCGGGGACACGAACGATCGAAACGCCATTCTCCCGTTCTCGGACGGTTCGCCACGTATCGCCCATCGTAACGACGGTGACCGAATGCCCGGCATCGACCAGTCGCTCGCTTATTTCCTTGACATGCCGCTCGATCCCCCCAGTGGCTGGCGGATATCGTGGAGAGACTTGCAGGATGTTCATTCGAACGCCTCACGGGAAGACCGATCGATGTCCCACACACCATCCTGTTCATGACGGAGCTTGTACGATGCGACGAGCAGCGACACCATCGAATCTACGACCGGATACAGCGGTTGAAGCGGACCTAACCGTTCGGATTGACCGAGAGCAAAGCCGATCACAATGAAAACAGGAACGGACAGGCCGATCGGGCCAAATGAGAGGGCGAACAGGACGGTCGAGATGGTTCCGAGCGCCATCGCCCACGGCGAGATCCACATCATCCATGCGTTCAGCGGGAGGACGATCCGACCGTAGAGCCCATATCGGCCGATTGCGTCCCGGTGCCGAACGAGGAGGTCGAGCAATCCCATCGCACGGCGGTCCTTCCTATTCCGTCGGGAAAGGAACCCTGATGTTCCTGCCTCCGCGAACCGCATTTCCGGATCGAAAGCGACGCGCCTACCGGTGCGCCGGAGCCGAACCGCGATCTCGGTGTCGTCGGCGAGCGTGTCGTGTGGAAGGGGCTTGAAGGCATCACGCCGGAACATGAAGCACGGACCGTGAACGATGAACACCGAGTCCACACGGTTCTCGAGCAGTTGCAAGTCGGTGAGAAGTCCACGGTAATCCCGCTCAACCTCGCTTCCGGCGAGGAACTCGGCCTGCCGCCCGGTGACGCCGCCGACATCCAGGTCGGAGAGATGACGTACTCCCCGGCGAACCACGTCCGGTGCGAACCGCGAGTCACAGTCCGTTCGAAGTATCAACTCTCCGCTGGCCGCCGAAACCGCCTCGTTCACGGCCGCGGCGACACCACGTCGGGAAGGTTCCCGAACGAGTACCAGCGAGAGGTCGTCGACGTCTTCGAAGAACGATCGCACGACGTCAGCGGTTCCGTCGGTACTCGAGTCGACGACGACCACCTCCAACTTCTCGAGAGGGTACTCGAGATCACGGATGTTCTCCAGCCGTCTACGAATGATCGACGCCTCGTTGTGGCTTGGGAGCACGACACTGACAGTGGGCTCGAAGCTACTCTCCGGTGGATCGGGAGGGTTCAAGCGCAGCACTGAAAGACAGAGCAAACAGACCGCGTACGGCACGGCGGCTACGACGAACGTCACGACCGCGATCAGCACGAACACCAGCATGGGTATACGAACACGATCCGCTCAATTAAGCGTCCTGCAAACGTCGCGACTGATAGTGATCGGTCGATACTCCGAAATCTGCCCTCGTTGCCGCATACCTACCACTTGGTATTAACATCCGGATGATCGACGTATGAACGCAATCGCTTGGGTACTTCGGAACGCGTGGTGGACGCTTGTAACCGGGATCGCATCTCAACCCATTGCTTATGACGTACGACCACATGGACCTCGACGTTCTGCCCGAGAACGCTGGCGAGCGCGATCCGATGATAGCCACTCCCCCCAGCGTGGATAAGCCGACCGTCACGACCGATATGGACCTTCGGTGCGTCGATCATACAATAAAAATCGAATCGGTCACACAGTTCTTTACGGGATCGATATCCAGATCGTAAGCGCTCGTACAACCGGTCAATACGTCGGTATCGACGTCGAAGGTCCTCCGGCGTTCGGCATCCGTCGAACGATCCTCGTTCGTCGATCAGATCAGTCAATTGGTCGAAGAGTGTCGTCTCCTCCCATGGGACACCCTCGTTGAAATGCTTCGAGACGCCCCGGTACTTCGGCATCCGTTGGAATCTCGTTGTGACGTCCCGATCCCAGCTACCGCCGGCGATCCGCCCGACATCGAGATACGGATCAAAACCAATCTCAGATCCGACGGTTCCATGGACAGGTCGCGATTTATGTGACCATTCGATCCGATCCGGATCCACCCAGATCGTCTCCCACGGGTCCGTACAGTAATCCGGAAGGACAGATCGTAAACTGACAAAGGCGTACAGCCCGCCGAATTTGATGGTGCGGACATCGACCGAGCTCTGGAGCGAGCGAACCATTTCGATTTCCCGTGGTAGCTCCTCTTTGCGCGGGGAGCACAACGGTTTGAATAGGTATATGCCGGAGTATATATAAATCGAGGTACGATGCGGATCGGTCAAACTTCTATCGTCGTGTTCTCCTCGAAGTTCCTCGGGTCGATCCTCGCGTTTCTCGCCTCGTTGTACTTCGCACGCACGCTGGGCGCGGAGGCGTTCGGTGTCTACGGCCTCGTCTTGACGATCGTCACGTGGCTCAAGCTCGGCGGGACGATGGGCGTCGGGTCGGCGATGACCAAGCGGATCAGCGAGGACGACGAGCCGGGTGCGTTCCTCTCGGCCGGACTCCTGTCGGTACTCGTCTTCGGGTTCGTCGCCTCGGCCCTCGTCGTCCTCGGAGGAGATCTCGTGACGGCGTACATCGGCGCCTTCGACCGGTACGTCGCGGCGTCGGTGGTCTGGGTGATCCTGGTCCTGCTGTTCATCAAGCTCTTTTATACGGTCGTGATCAAGACGCTGGAGGGCGAGCGCAAGGTCCACGTCGCGGCGCTGCTCGATCCGATCAAGTTCGGATCCCGAAGCGTGATCCAGATCGGGCTCGTCTTCGCCGGGTTCGGGCTCGGCGGCATGTTGCTCGGCTACGCCATCGGCGGGGTCCTGATCGGCGTCATCGGATCGGCGTACGTCTCTATCCCCCTCACACGTCCTGCGAAACGGCATTTCCAAAGCCTCTACGAGTACGCACGGTATTCATGGCTCGGCAGTCTCAAGTCCCGATCGTTCAACGACGTCGACATCCTCGTGCTGGGCGTCTTCGTCGGTGAGGCGCTCATCGGGATCTACTTCGCCGCGTGGAGCATCGCGAAGTTCCTCAACCTGTTCGCGACGGCGATCCAGTCGACGCTGTTCCCGGAGATCAGCCACCTCGCCGAACGACGGGGTCTGGAAGCGGTGACCGGGTTGATCGAGGATTCACTTACGTTCGCCGGGTTGCTCGTCATTCCCGGACTCGCCGGCGGGGTCATTCTCGGCGATCGGTTGCTTGCCGTTTATGGCCCGGAGTTCGTCGAGGGGACGACGGTGTTCGGCCTGTTGTTGCTCGCCGTGCTCCTGTACGGGTACCAGAAACAGCTGTTGAACGCGCTCAACGCGGTCGATCGGCCCGACATCGCGTTCCGGATCAACGCGGCGTTCATCGCGCTCAACGCGAGCTTGAACGTCGCGCTGATCTGGCGCTACGGGCTCGTCGGGGCGGCGATCGCGACCGCCGCGTCGGCGGCCCTCGGCCTGACGGTCTCGTACGTCGCGCTCGGTCGCCTCCTCCGGTTCGAAGCCCCGACCGACGAGATCGCCCGGCAGGCGTTCGCCGCCCTCGTGATGGGCGTGGTCATCCACGTCGCACGGACGGCCGGCGAGGGGACACCGGTCGCCGCGGTGAACGAGGCGTTCGTCCTCCTGCTCGTCGCGGCAGGGGCGGCGATCTACTTCCTCGTGTTGGTCGCGATCTCGTCGACGTTTCGGGGGACGGTCCGGCGGAACGCCCCGTTCGATCTCCCGAACCGCTGATCGGCCACCTGCGGCGTCGGTGATGTTCGGATACGGATCGGACGGTGGTGTGGTGCGTTTTCGACGTCATTATGCCCGAAAACGACCGACGTCCCGCCTGATCTCACCACGTCAGCCCCTCGTACGTGATCCCCTCGCGCCGGTCGACGATCCGGCGGCCGTCGACGACGACGGGGTCGGCCATGGCGTCGAACGCGTCGTCGAGGGCGGCGAACTCGTCCCAGTCGGTGACGACGAGCGCGCCGACGGCACCCGTCAGCGCGGCCGCGGCGCTGTCGGCGTACTCGACGTCGGGGAAGCGGTCGCGCATGGTCGCGGTCGCGACGGGGTCGTAGCCGACGACGGTCGCGCCGCGCTCGAGCAGCCCCTCGATAACGGGGATCGCGCGGGAGTTGCGCGTGTCGTCGGTGCCGGGCTTGAACGCGAGCCCGAGGACGGCCACCCGCTCGCCGGCGACGTCGACGTGATCGTCGAGGAGCGCCAGCAGGCGCTCGGGTTGGCGGTCGTTCACCGCGACCGTGGCGTCCAACAGCGGCGGCTCGTAGCCGGCGCTACGGGCGGCCGCGCGGAGCGCGTCGACGTCCTTCGGGAAGCAGCTACCGCCCCAGCCGACCCCCGAGCGGAGGAACCGCTCGCCGATCCGATCGTCGAGGCCGACGGCGTCCATCACCTCGTAGGCGTCGAGCCCGAACGCCTTGCAGGCGTTGCCGAGGTCGTTCGCCAGGGAGATCTTCGCGGCGAGGAACGCGTTGTTCGCGTACTTGATCATCATCGCCGTCTCGGGGTCGGTCCGGACGATCGGGACGGGGTCGTCCCCGTCGCCGGCCCCGATCAGCGGGGCGTACAGCGCCTCCAGTCGTTCGGTCGCCCAGTCGGAGTCGGTCCCGAAGACGACCTTGTCCGGGTTCCGGAAGTCGTCGACAGCGGACCCCTCACGGAGGAACTCGGGGTTCGTCGCGAAGTCGACGCGGTCGGCCGCCGACCCCGCGCCCGCGGCGACCGCGTCGCGGACGTCGGCGACGCCCGGCGGCGTGATCGTGCTCTTGACGACGACGAGGTGTCGGTCGTCGGGTCCGAGCTCTGAGAGCGCCTCGCCGGTCGTCTCCGCGGCCGCGAGGAGCCCGTCGAGGTCGATGCTGCCGTCGGCGTTCGAGGGCGTCCCGATCGCGAGGAACGTGACGTCCGTGTCCGGGAGCCCGTCGTACGACGTCGTCGCGCGGAGCCGGCCGCCGACGTGTCGCTCGAGGAGCGCGTCGAGCCCCGGTTCGTGGATCGCCGCGCGTCCCTCGTTCAGTGCCGCCACCACGTCGGGGTCGATGTCGACGGCGGTCACGTCGTGGCCCGCGTCCGCGAGACACGCCGCGAGCGTCGTGCCGACGTAGCCGCTTCCGACGACGGTTACTCGCATGCGGGGAGAACGGGCCGCCGGCATCAAGAGCGTTCCGCGTCACTTTTTAAGGCCGATCACGCCGAACGGACGGTCGAATGCGCGTCGAAGACCTCCCTCTTTCCGATCGGTTCGTCGACCACTTCGCCGCACAGGGGATCCGCGAGCTGTATCCGCCGCAGGCGGAGGCGGTCGCGGCGGGCGTCTGTGACGGCTCGAACGTGGTCGCGGCGATGCCGACCGCCTCGGGCAAGACGTTCGTCGCCGAGCTCGCGCTGCTCACCGCGGACGGGCCCGGGCTGTACGTCTGCCCGCTCCGCGCGCTCGCCCGCGAGAAGTACGAGACGTTCGCGTCGCTGCCGGGGGTCGAGGTCGGCGTCTCGACGGGGGACGTCGACGCCACCGGCGAGGAGCTCGCGGGCAACGACGTCGTCGTCGCGACGAGCGAGAAGGTGGACTCGGCGATCCGCAACGGGGCGGCGTGGGTCGACGACCTGGCCTGCGTCGTCGTCGACGAGGTGCACCTGCTCGGCGCGAAACGCCGGGGACCGACCCTCGAAGTGACGCTCGCGACGCTCCGTCGCCGGTGTCCCGACGTGCAGGTCGTCGCGCTGTCGGCGACCGTCGACAACCCGACCGCGATCGCCGACTGGCTGGACGCGACGCTCGTCGAGTCCGACTGGCGGCCGGTCGACCTCCGGACGGGCGTATACGCGTCCGGGAGCGTTCGGTTCGACGACGGGGACGTGATCCCCGTGAGCGGTGTCGGTGCCGAGAGCGACACCGACCCCGACGCTGCCGCGGTCGACCCGGACCTCGACGAGGCGACGGAGGCGACCGCCGGGCTCGTGGGTGACGCCGTCGACGCGGGCGGGCAGTGTCTCGCGTTCGTCCGGTCCCGGCGGGAGGCGGCGGCGCTCGCCGACCGGCTCGCAACGGAGGGCTTGGCGGAGCGGCTGGGGATCGCCGACGACGCCGGGGCCGCGGCCGAGACGGTCGCCGGGATCGACGGGACGGTGACCGGACAGGCGCTCGCCGACGGTCTCCGCGCGGGCGTCGCGTTCCACCACGCCGGGCTCCGCGCGGGCCACCGGGCCGTCGTGGAGGAGGCGTTCCGTGCCCGCGCTATCGCCTGCATCTGTGCGACGCCGACGCTTGCGGCCGGCGTCAACGTGCCGGCGCGGCGGGTCGTCGTTCGCGACCAGCGACGCTACACCGGATCCGGGACGGAGTGGCTTCCGGTCCTCGAGGTGCACCAGATGTGCGGTCGCGCCGGCCGCCCCGGGTTGGACCCGCACGGCGAGGCGGTGCTCGTCGGCGACGCGTCCACGCGCGAGGAGCTCGTCGATCGGTACGTGCACGGCGAGCCCGAGGCGGTCGACTCCCAGCTGGCGGACCCGGGGGCGTTGCGAACCCACGTCCTGTCGGCCGTCGCGACCGGGTTCGCCGCCACGGAGGCCGAGATCCTCGACCTGTTCGAGGGGACGTTCTACGCGCGCGAGACGGGCGCCGGCGGGCTCGCCGACGCCGTGGCGGCCGCCGTCGACGACCTCGTCGCGATGGGGATGGTCGAGCGCGAGACGGGCGGGAGCGTCGACGACTACCGGCTCCTCGCGACGCCGGTCGGCGGCACGACGTCCAGACAGTACGTGCGCCCCGAAACCGGCGAGCGGCTCGTCGCCGGCCTCCGGACCGCCGCGGGGATGGAGACGGTGACGCCCCTGACCGTCCTCGGGATCGTGTGTAACACGCCGGACATGGACGACACGTACCTGGGGAACCGCGAACGCGCGGAGATCTATCGATTCGCCCGGACCCACGCCGCGGAGCTGACGACGGGGATGGGCGACGCCGACGACTTCGAGGGCTGGCTGGAGTCGGTGAAGACCGCGCGGATCCTCGACGAGTGGATCGCCGGGGCGACCGTCGAGGAGCTGGTCGACGACTACCGGATCGGTCCCGGCGACCTCGACGCGCGGATCGAGCGGGCCGAGTGGCTGTTGAGCGCGGCCGACGCGCTCGCGGCGGTGCTCGACCTCACGCTGCCGGCGATCGGCCGTACTCGCTCCCGACTCTGAGGTTTTCGGACGGTCCTGTCGCGCATGAATCGAATGCCAGACGTTCACTAGCAATGGCGAGTATTGCCGAAACCGATATCACACAGGCCCGAGACGAGCCGACCATGACCGACGACCCGTTCGAGAACATGCTGGCACAGATGGACCGCGCCGAGGAGTTCGCCGAGGTCGACCACGGCGTCTTCGAGCGACTGAAACACCCCGAACGAACCCTGAAGGTGACGCTCCCGGTCGAGCTCGAGGCCGGCGGCGTCGAGGTGTTCGAGGGGTACCGCTGTCAGTACGACAGCGCGCGCGGTCCGTTCAAGGGCGGCGTGCGCTATCACCCGAGCGTCACTCAGCGCGAGGTCGAGGCGCTCGCCGGATGGATGACGTGGAAGACCGCCCTCGTGAACCTGCCGTACGGCGGCGCGAAGGGCGGCGTGATCTGCGAGCCGAAGGATCTCACGGACCGGGACCTCGAACGGCTCACGCGGCGGTACACGGAGGGTATCCGCCGGATGATCGGTCCCGAGACCGACGTCCCCGCGCCCGACATGAACACGAACCCGCAGACGATGGCGTGGATGATGGACACGTACTCGATGTACGAGGGGTACACCGTCCCGAAGGTCGTTACCGGGAAGCCGCTGGAGATCGGCGGCACGCCCGGCCGCGTCGAGGCGACGGGTCGCGGCGTCTCCATCATCACCGAGCGGCTCTTCGACTACCTCGAACGTGACCTCTCGCAGGCGACCGTCGCGGTCCAAGGGTTCGGTAACGTCGGGTCGAACGCCGCCCAGCTGCTCGACGAGGCGGGCGCGCGGATCGTCGCCACCTCCGACGTGACCGGGGCCGCCTACGACCCCGAAGGGCTCGACGTCGGGACCCTCGCGGCCCACGTCGACGCCGGCGGCCTCATCGAGGAGTACACCGAGGGCGACCTCCGCGGAGCGAGCGCGGAGCGCAACCGGTGGGACGAAGCGGACATGATCTCCAACGCGGAGCTGTTGTCGCTCGACGTCGACGTCCTCATTCCCGCGGCGGTCGAGGGCGTCATCACCGCCGGCAACGTCGACGACCTCCGCGCGTCGGCGATCGTGGAGGCCGCGAACGGCCCGACCACCGTCGCCGCCGACGAGGTCCTCACCGAGCGCGACGTGCCGGTCGTGCCCGACATCCTCGCGAACGCGGGCGGCGTCATCGTCTCGTACCTGGAGTGGGTCCAGAACTCCCAGGAGTTCTCGTGGCCGCTGGAGACGGTCAACGCGGAGCTCGAACGCCGCATCGGCACGGCGTTCGACGAGACGATCGCCCGCTACGATGACGGCGACGTCCCCGACCTCCGGACCGCGGCGTACACGCTCGCGCTCGAACGCACCGCGAGCGCGCACGAGTACCGCGGGCTGTTCCCCTAAGCGGGCCAACCGAAGCATCGACACCGCACCGCGGTCGGGCGTTCGGTCCTCGGACGAGAGACCGTCACCGAACGGACGGAGATCGGTTCAGATCCGTCGGATCCGGTCCGCGCTCACGTCGATCGGGTCAGCGTAGTGGACGATCGGGTCGCCGCCGGGACGGTCGAAGCCGTTCGCCTCGAACAGCGTGTTCGTTCGAACCGTGAGCCTCGCGTCCCGTAACGACCACGGCTCGTGTTCGATCTCGCCTCGGTAGAGGCGACGACCGTACGCGTAGAACCGGTAGTTCTCGACGAAGAACGCTTCCACGGAGCCGGGCTCCGCCGGGGCCGCTTCACCAACCGGCGCGTACGTCGCGTCGAAGGCGGCCGCCGGCGCGCCGCGATGGGTCCGCTCCGCGACGAACCGGAGGGGTTCGGCGTGGGCGTCGCCGCCGTCATCGTCGTTTCGGCAGGCGTCGCCCTCTTGGTTTCGGTAGACGTCGATCCGGGCCCGATAGTACGGCAGCGCGAAGAGGCGACGGGCGACGCCGACGCCGATCGGGTCCGTGGCGTCGAGGCTGAAGAAGTACACGCCGGGACCCGCTGGGCCGTCAACGTACGTCCGCAAGTTGAGCTCCGGGAACGAGAGGCCGACGGGGACCCCCCGCGGTCGGATGTCCGACATCACGAACGGGACGACCCCGAGGTACGCGTCGCCCCCGTACGTCGCGACGGACAGCCGGTCCGGGAGCCGGTCGGCGACGACGTCCGGGTCGACGGGCCAGTGGACGAACAGGCCGTCGCGCCACGTCATCTCCAGCCAGCGATGACCGAGCATGTCGGATCGCGGGCCCGAGCGTGCATACTTCCACCGGCTTCGAAGGAACAAACATCGGTTTGTCCCTTGAGACGTTTTACCACCTCGGGCGCCGTCGCCCCGAGACATGAACGCGAAGCGCGCGGTTCTCGTCGCGGTCGTGGCCGCCATGCTCGTGCTGGCCGGCTGTACCGGAGGTGACGACGCCGGCGACGCCGGCGACGGGACGGCGATCGACGCCGGCGACGCCCCGGAAGAGGCGGTCGACCGTGACGACACGGCCGGGGGCGGGAGCGCAGACGATGGGACGACAGCAGCGACCGGCGACGGCTTCGCGGTCGACGCCGCGGACAGGGACCGGCAGCTGATACGGACCGGAGAGGTTCGGCTCACCGTCGAGACGTTCTCGGACGCCGATGCCGAGGTTCGACGGGTCGCCGACGCCCACGGCGGGTTCGTCAGCGACGCCGACCGGGAGACCCGCGACCGGGGCGACGACTCGTTCACCGTCGGGGAGCTGACCCTCCGGGTCCCGAGCGACGACTTCGACGCGGTCATGGCCGACGTGGAGGCTGTCGGGGCGGTCGAGCGGTCGGCGACCGAGAGTAAGGACGTCTCCGAGCAGCTGGCGGACCTCGACGCGCGACTCGAGAACCGGCGCGCGGAGCGCGACCGGCTCCGCGAGCTCTACGAGGACGCGGAGCGGACGGAGGACGTGCTGGCGGTGCAGTCGGAGCTGACGGCCACACAGGAGGAGATAGAGCGACTGGAGGCCAGACAGACGACCCTGCGAGACCGGGTCGCGCTGTCGACGATCCGCGTCCGGCTGAGCGAGGAGCCGCCCGAGCCCGAGGAGCCCGAGGCGTGGTACGACACCGGGGTCGCCGCCGCGTTCCTCGAGTCGGTGAGCGGCGTCGGCACGGTGCTCCGGGCGAGCGTCGTCGGCGCGGCGTACGCCGCGCCGTACGCCGTCGTGTTCGGCCTCCCGCTGGTCGCGATCGGGTTCGCAGCACGCCGGTTCGGCGGGCGACTGCCGTTCGGGACCGACGAGTAGGCGGGGGCGGCCGACGAGCCCACCGAGGACGCGCTCGCGACGTTGAACCCGCCGCCGGGCTCAGATCGCGATCAGCGTCACGCCGACCACGGCGAGGACGGCGGCGAGGAGCCGGAGTCGGAAGTGTCGCTCGCCGAGGAGGATCCCGCCGAGGACGACCGCCACGATCGCCTGCGTGTTGATGATCGGCGAGGCGATGCTCGCCGGGAGGAGCGCGAACGCGAGCGTCGTCACGTGTTCGCCGAGCGCGACGAGCGCGCCCGCCGCCGCGAACTTGGGGAGGTCGGCACGGATCCCCGTCGGGGGGTTGCGAACCGCGCTCGGGAGTAGGACCGCGGCGACGCCCGCGAGCAGCAGGGGCACCCAGAGCGTCCCGGGGATCGCGAGCTCCTGGAGCGCGACCCGTTTCCCCACGTCGCTCACGGCGTAACACATCGCGCTCACCAGCGCGAGCTGTGCCGGCCGCGAGCGGGCGGCCTTCACGAACGGCTCGAAGAAGCCGCCGGGGTCGTAGTTCGCGACGTACACCGCGAGCGTCGCGACGACGACCCCTGCCACCTGCAGCGGCGTGAGCACCTGCCCGAGCAGGAGGATCTCCATCGGCAACACGAACATCGGGACCACCTTGTTGATCGGGGTGACGTAGGAGACGTCGCCGTCGGCGATCGCCGTGAGGAAGAGGACGAACGCCGCCGCGGTCGCGAGGACCGTCACCGCGACGACGGCCGCCTCGGCGAGCCCGAACGCGTCGACGAACGCGGGCGAGAGGTCGCCGCCGGCGACCGTCACCGGGAGGTACCACGCGATCGCGAAGACGTTTATCAGGACGGTGAGCGCGGCCGGCGGATACCCCTCGAACAGCCGCTTGAGCAGGTAGATGTAGACGCCCCAGACGACCGCCGCCGTGAGCGCGAAACCGATCCCGGGGTCCGTCGGGAGCCCCGAGCCCGCCGCGAGCGCGGGGAGAACGGGATCGGCGACCGGGGCGGGCGCGATGTCCATCGATCGAGCCGACGACCGTTCGCCTCAAGAGGGGTTCGATCGGGAGGCGTACCGGCGCGAGCCGGTCGGTCGATGCGGCCGGGGGACGAAGAGATCGGTGCGGCAGGGGACGAAGGAGCCGACGACGGTTTCAGGGGACAAGGAGGCCCCGGTGCCGGGATCAGGGGGCGACGAGGTCGACGACGGTCTCGGCGTCGACGACGACGTTGTACGCGCCCTCGTCGTCGTTCCACAGCACGAGCCCGTTCTCGATGAACACCACCGCGCCGTAGTCGGCCTCCCGGAGCGACCGGTTGAGCCCCGTCTCGCGCGTACAGACCGCGTAGTGTTCGAGCCGTTGTGAGCCGTCGCCGACCTTGTAGACGGCGTTGTCGCCGCCGCTGAGGTCGTGGCTGAGCTTCACGCCCATGAGGTTGATGCGGTCGGTGACGTGGTCCTCGGAGTCGGCCATCCGGGCACAGCGCCCGTCGTGTGCGCGCACGTCCACCCGACGAGTGCCGTCGATGCGGAGGATCGAGTAGGCGAACTGGACGTCGACGTTGATGAACTCCCCGGGCTCGTCGTCGCCCGCGCGGGTCGCCGCCTCGTCGAGCCGGCGCTGGAACGGCGGGACTGCCAGGTCGGGGGCGACGTCGAACGACCAGCCGCGGTCCGTGGGCACCGCGTCGGCCCACAGTCGGAGGGTGGGGGCGTACACGTCGACCCCCGTCCCCGGCCCGGTCACCGCGCGCTCGACCTCGCGGAGGCCCGTCGCCGTGTTGAGGTCCGCCGGCGCGAGCGCGACGACGCTGCCGTCGGTGGCGAGCGCGCCGAGCGCCGCCTCGACCACCGCCGCCGGGTCGTCGAGCTCGGAGAGCACGTTCCCGAACACGACGAGGTCGAAGTCGGCGTCGGAGGTGTCGGAGGTGTCGGAGGAGTCGGCTGACCCGTCCCCGTCGATCCCGAGGAACGACTCCGCCGTCTCCCGGTGGATCGTCGGCCGGAAGTTCCGTCCCGTCACGTCGAGGAGGGACTCGAGCACGTCGGCCGCGGCGCTCGGCTCGACCGCGTGGTAGTCGACGACGGCGTCGTCGGGGAGGTAGTCGTGGAGGCCGAGCGCCGGCCCGCCCGTCCCCGCCCCCACGTCGAGGACGCGGAGCGTCCGGTCGAGCAGCCGGTTCTCGACGAGCTCGTCGAGGACGTAGCCGATGGCCGCGTAGTAGTCCGGGAGGTGGTAGATCGCGTAGCCGAGCGCGGCGATCCGGTCGTAGGCGACGTCGTTCTCGAAGAAGTAGTCGGTCTTCAGCCGACGGATCGCCTCGCGCAGCCGGTCGCCGGAGTCGCCGCGGTGCCAGTTCGCGCCGAACTCGCCGACGAGGAGGTCCTCGACGGCGAACGCGTACGCGTCGGGGAACGCCTCCGGCCCCCACCCCGGCGGCTCGACGGGCGCGTCCGCGACCGGGACGAAGGTGCCGTCGTCGAGCTCGCGGAGCCGGAGGTCGAACGCCTCCTCGCGGAGCGTCTCGCGGACGATGCCCGGATGCGGGACGCCCTCGATGTACTCGGAGATCTCCTCGGGGTCGACCGGCCTGACGTTCCGGAGGTAGTTCGCGTTGTCGCGGACCGCGTCCCTATCGATCATCGGAGTGGATCGGGTCCGGCGGGCTGTTCGGCGGGACGGACGAGTCGTCGTGGTCCCGCGACGCGGTCGTGGGGCGTGGTGCTGTCGTGGTCATCGTCGATTTCGGTGTCGGTCGGTAGTCGGTCGATAGTCGGTGGATGCGGTCTGTAGTCGATCGGTAGTCGGCGAGCGCGGTCGACAGTCGGCGAGCGCGGTCGGTAGTCGATGGGGTGACGGGATCGGCGGGGCGGTGGATGGTGAGGTGGTGGGGTGGCGGGAGCGTCGGGAGCGTCGGGAGCGTCGGGAGCGCCGAGAGCGTCGGGAGCGTCGGGAGCGCCGAGAGCGTCGGGAGCGGCAGGCGGGGGCGTACCCTCACTCGTGGCGTTCGCGGGTGCTTCCGTCGCCGCGGGCCGCCTCGTACAGCTCGGCGAACCGCTCGGCGTCCGCCGCGGCGATCTCGCCGGCGGCGTCCGCGACGCCCGCCGCGCCGTCGAAGGCGCGCTGGATCTCGGCGTACACCGCCGGCGACCCCTCGGTCACCGTGTCGGCGACGCCGTCGAGGGCGCGCGAGACGGGGGTGTGAAACTCCTCGCGGACGTCGTCGCCGGCGAGCCGCCACGCCAGCACGGCCGCGTGCGCGCCAGCCTGCACCGTCTCCATCGCCCGGTCGTGTTCGTCCGCGGTCGTCTCGAAGACGTCGTTCCCGCCGGCCTCGATCGCGTCGGCGATCGCCGCGACGTGCGGGCCGTCGTTGTCGATGACGGCGGCGACGTTACCCGGTACTCGCGGCGGCGCGAAGAGCGGGTGGTAGCTCGCTCGCTCGAGGTCGGGCCCGTGCTCGCGGAGCGCGTCGACCGCCGCCGTCATCTCGCCGGAGACGTCGAAGAGGGCGTGTTCGGCCCGCCCCGCGTACCCCGCGGCGGCGTCGGGGACGGCGGACATCGGCACGGCGAGACACACCGCGTCGAACGTCGCCTCGGTGTCCGCCGACACCACCTCCGCGTCCCGGGAGCGGGCCGCGTCCGCCGCAACCGCCGGGTCGCGATCGGTGAACGTCACGGCCGCGTCAACGGGGGCGGCCGCCGCCGTCATCGTGTCGGCGACCCAGCGGCCCATCTCTCCCGCGCCCACGACCAGTAGATCCATCGGTTGTCGAAACGGACGGCGTCGAGCGTTTAAAAGCGTTCGATGCGTGCTTATAAACGCCGACGGAAGGGCCATTTCCGGTGGGTCGTCCGAACGGCTCCCTCCTCGCGCGCGGCGCTGGCGGGTCGTTCTCCACGTGTCGAATCGTCCTCCACGTGCCGAATCGTCCGGGGGCGGTCACGGGTGTCCCGGTGGAACACCTTGTATATTCGTCGTTCTGTATAATGGACATAGGGATAAGGTTAAGGTCGATCCCAGGATAGTCAGTGTCATGGAAACGCGGAAGGTCCAGCGGCTCGGCCCGTCGACGCTGGCGATGACGCTGCCGGCGGAGTGGGCGAAAGAACACGGGGTGAACAAGGGCGACGAGGTGTCGCTGCGGATGGGCGGGAAGGGGACGCTGACGGTCCTCCCCGAGTCGGTGAACACGGAGGAGTCCGAGGCGATCATCAGCGCGGACAACCTCGACGCCGGCGCGCTCGAACGGGCGATCGTCGCCCAGTACGTGCTCGGCCGACGCGTCATTCACGTCGCGAGCGACGGCGCGCTCGGCAGCGACCACATCAACGCGGTTTATAAAGCGGAGACGCAGCTGATGGGGCTCGGCGTCATCGAGGAGACCCCGGAGGACATCGCGATCCGATGTTCCGTCGACCCCGAGGACTTCACGCTCGACAACCTGCTCGAACGGCTGGAGAACACGGGATCGACGATGCGCGGCGAGGCGGTGAAGGCGCTGGCGCACGGCAACCCGGACCTCGCACAGCGCGCGCTCAACCGCGAACGGCAGGCGAACAAGATCTTCGTGCTCCTGCTCCGGCTGATCTTCACGGCGTATCAGAACCCCAACCTCGCCCGTGCGGTCGGCCTGGAGGAGGGGTTCCCGCTGATCGGCTACCGCTCGGTCGCGAAGAACCTCGAGCTCACCGCCGACAACGCCGAGGACATCGCCGACATCGTGATGGACGCGGAGGGTCACACGCTCGACGTCGACAGCGCCACGATGCGTCAGATCCGCGAGTTCACCGACCAGGTCGACGAGCTGACCGCGCTCGCGGTCCGGTCCGTCGTCGAGCGCGACTACGACCTCACCGTCGACTGTCGCGCGCGGTTCGGCAAGCTTGAGGACCGCGAGCGGGAGATCCTCTCGGAGCTCCCCGACGACCTCGACAACGAGACCCTCCTCATGACCCGCGAGGTGCTCGTGAGTCTCCAACACACCGCGGAGTACGCGATGCGGAACGCCGAGATCGCCGCGAACCTCGCGCTCAACGAGGAGTCGGATCACGTCGAGATCCGGTGAGGATGCGATAGGGGTGCGGCGAGGGTTCGGTGGGAGTGCGATCGGGATGCGGTGGAGGGAAGAACCCCGTCGGCTCGCCACGTTCGTATGAACTAAGTGCCCGCCCGCGAACCTCCGCGTATGAGCGAGGGATCCATCGAATCGGACAAGGGGTTAGGCGTGATGCTCGCGTTCGTGGCGGTCACGCTCGTGGGCGCGGTCGTCATGTACGGCGCGCCGACGCAGCTGGGCCGCGCGTGGGGCTTCGGGGCCGCGATCGTGTTCGCCCTGCTGGCGGTCGTCGCCGTCCAACTGTTCGACTGACGAGAAACGGTTAAACCCGATCGACGCCTACTTCGAAGGGATGACCGAGTACACCGAGGAGGAACAGCGGATCCTCGCGTACCTCACGGACAGCGTCTCGCGCGGCGAGCGGTACGTCCGCTCGAAGACGATCGCCGACGCCATCGGTCTCACTGCCAAGCAGGTCGGCTCTCGGCTCCCGCGGCTCGCCGAGAAATCCGACGACGTCGAGATCGAGAAGTGGGGCCGCGCGCGGTCGACGACCTGGCGCGTCTCGCAAGGGTAGCGGCGGGTCGCCGACTCCGGCCCTTTTATTCTCCCCCGCCCCAACCTCGGGGCATGACCGTCCGAGTCTCCCGGACGTTCGAGTTCAACGCGCCCGCCGAGGACGTGTGGGCGTTCATCTCGGACGCGGAGAAGCGTGCCGCAGCGATCAGCGTGGTCGAGAGCTTCGAGGTGCACGGCGGCGGGCGTGCGACGTGGCACGTCGGGCTCCCGATCCCGATGGTGCGCTCGACGATCCTCGTCGAGACCGAGGAGGTCGAGCGCGACCCGCCACGCCGCGTGAAGTTTGTCGGAAAATCGAGCGCGTTCCGCGTCACCGGCGAACACACGATCACCGAGACGGAAGCCGGCTGTCGGCTCGCGAACGAGTTCGTCGTCGACGGCCGGCTTCCGGGCGTCGAGACCTTCTTCAAGCGGAACTTCGACGCCGAGTTGGACAACTTGGAGGACGCCCTCCGGCGCACCGTGAGGGCTGATCGATGAGGCTCGCCTGCGTCCAGCTCGACGTCGCGGCGGGTGCGGTCGCCGACAACGTCGACCGCGCGGTCGACCGCGTTCGAGAGGCGGCCGCCGACGGCGCGGACCTCGTCGTGCTCCCCGAGCTGTTCGACGTCGGCTACTTCGCGTTCGACACGTACGCGCGGGCCGCGGAGGGGCTCGACGGCGACCGCCTGGCACGGTTCGCGGACGTCGCCGAGGAGGCCGGCGTCGCCGTGCTCGCGGGGACGATCGTCGAGGATCTCGGAGCGTCGGCCGCGACGGGGGTCGAGGTGCCGGCGACGGAGGGGCTCGCGAACACGGCCGTCCTCTTCGACGCCGACGGGACGCGGCGGCTCGTCTACCGCAAACACCACCTGTTCGGGTACGGCTCGGAGGAGACCGACCGAATGGTCCCGGGCGAGCGCGTGCCGGTCGTCGAAATCGCGGGGGTTCGCGTCGGCGTCACGACCTGCTACGACCTGCGGTTCCCGGAGCTGTACCGCGGGATGGTGGCGGACGGCGTCGAGTGCGTGTTGGTCCCGAGCGCGTGGCCGTACCCGCGCGTCGAACACTGGCGGACGCTCGGTCGTGCGCGCGCCATCGAGAACCTCGCTTACGTGGCGACGGTCAACGGGAGCGGTCAGTTCGATTCGGGCACGCTCTGTGGCCGTACGACCGTCTACGACCCGTGGGGGACGACGCTCGCCTCCTCGGACGAGGGGCCGACGACGGTCGCCGCCGACGTCGACCCCGACCGCGTCGCCGACGTCCGCGCGGAGTTCCCGGCGCTTCGGGATCGACGATAACGAGCGTCGAAACCCTCGTCGGCGGCGGATGCGGTGTGAAACTCAGATGGGTCAGCGAGGCAGCCACCGAGCGGTCGACCGCCGCGATGGCGGATCCCGGCGGCCACGAACCTCGAACCTTTATACGGATGAGGACCCTAGCCGACATCGCCGGAATCCGACGCTTTTCTCGTTGGGATTCGGCAATCAAGCCCGCACCCGTCCCGACCGCTCGGGCGATCGCGCCGACAGCCATCGGGGTCCGCTGTCGGCCCTGATCGCCCGTCCACCCGCCTCCCGTCCCGCTTCGTCGCTCGCTCTACATGGCCGCTTCCCGTCTCAGCACCGGTTATCAACACCGATAGCGGGGGCGATGGCTTCTTAAAAGGGTTCACCGTCGTCGAGGACACCGCGGACGAACCCGGCGCGTCGCCCTGATCGCGGGCGGCGGGCCGGCGTCTCGTCTTCCACCGTCCGCGGACGGTCGGGTTCGGGCACTCACTCCCACACCGTCCCCGAACCCGGTCATCGAACGCCACAGGATCGGTCATCGAACGCCGCAGGATCCGGTGAGTTCGCTATCGAATCCGTCAGTAACCGCTGTCGAACCCGGTGAGCACCCGCTATCCGAACGAAGGAGAGAATCCGCCGTTCACGACGGGGCGGATCTCACTCGCCCGCCTCGACGAACAGCTTCCGTACCTTCTCGATCTTCGGATCCGCGTGGAACGTACAGTACGCGTCCCCGGGGTTCTTCTCGTAGTAGTCCTGGTGGTGTTCCTCGGCACGGTAGAACGTCCCCAACGGCTCGACCTCGGTGACGATCTCCTCGTCGTACACCCCTTCGGCGGCCAGCTCCTCGATGTACGCCTCGGCCAGCTCCCGCTGGTCGTCGTCGTGCGCGAGCACGATCGACCGGTACTGGCTCCCGACGTCGGGACCCTGCCGGTTCAGCTGGGTCGGGTCGTGAACGGTGAAGAAGACCTTCAACACGTCGGCGAAGGCGAGCTCGTCGGAGTCGTACTCGACCCGAACGACCTCAGCGTGTCCCGTCTCGCCGCTGCAGACCTCCTGATACGTCGGCTCCGTCGTGTGGCCGCCGGCGTAGCCGGAAGTGACGTCGACGACGCCCGGGAGCGCCTCGAACGCCGCTTCGACACACCAGAAGCAGCCGCCGCCGAGCGTCGCGGTTTCGGTGTTCGTCATACCCCGCCATACGCGTCGAACCGGTAAAGGCACGTCGTCGACGGTAACCCCGTCACGGCGGGGCGGGGGTCGCCGTTTCCGTCTGGGAGCGGGGCGTGGCTTCCTCCGCCCTCGTCTCGGGCGGGAGGTCCGCACTGTTCCGGTCGGTGTGGTCCGTCCCGGTGGGGTACGGCCCGCCCCCGACACCGTCCGCGAACGGTAGACATTTGCCGTCGCCCGTGTGAGCGATCCGTATGGTTACGTTGGGACTGGTCGTCGCGCGGTTCAACGAGTCCGTCACCGGGCCGATGGCTGAGGCGGCCCGCGAGGCCGCCGCCGAACGCGACGCGGTGGTCGCCGACGAGCTCGCGGTTCCCGGGGCGTACGACAGCCCGCTCGCGGCGGACCGGCTCGCGCGGCGCGACGGCATCGACGCCGTCGCCGTCGTCGGCGCGATCGTCACGGGCGACACCGACCACGACCGCGTGATCGCCGACGCCACCGCCACGAAGCTGACCGACGTCAGCCTCGACCGCGACACCCCCGTCACGTTCGGCGTGAGCGGCCCGGGGATGTCCGGCGCGGAGGCCCGCGAGCGGGTGGACAAGGGAGCGGACGCCGCACACGCCGCGATCGACCTCGTCGAGGAACTCGAATGACCGACACATACGACTTTTCAGACCGGATCGGACGTGTAGAGCCCAGCGCGACGCTGGCGATATCGAACCTGGCAGCCGAGAAGGAGGCCGAGGGCGTCGACGTCGTCAACCTCTCGGTCGGCGAGCCCGACTTCGGCACCCCCGAGAACGTCGTCGAGGCCGGCAAGGACGCCATCGACGCCGGCCACACCGGGTACACCTCCTCGAACGGGATCCCGGCGCTGAAGGAGGCGATCGCGGCCAAGCTCCGCGGCGACGGCATCGACGCCGACGCCGACGAGGTGATCGTCACCCCCGGCGGCAAGCAGGCGCTCTTCGAGACGTTCCAGACGCTGATCGACGACGGGGACGAGGTCGTCCTGCTCGACCCCGCGTGGGTCTCCTACGAGGCGATGGTGAAGCTCGCGGGCGGCGAGCTCTCGCGCGTCGACCTCGCGCCCCACGGCTTCCAGCTCGAGCCCGCGCTCGACGACCTCGCCGAGGCCGTCTCAGACGAGACGGCGCTGTTGGTCGTCAACTCCCCGTCGAACCCGACGGGCGCGGTGTTCTCCGAAACGGCCCTCGAGGGCGTCCGCGACCTCGCGGTCGAACACGACGTCGCCGTCATCTCCGACGAGATCTACGAGCGGATCACCTACGGCGTCGAGCAGACCTCGCTCGCGAGCCTCGACGGGATGACGGACCGCACGATCACCGTCAACGGGTTCTCGAAGGCGTACGCGATGACGGGCTGGCGGCTCGGCTACCTCCACGCAACCGACGGCTTCGTCGCCGAGGCCGGGAAGTTCCACTCTCACTCCGTCTCCTGTGCGACCAACTTCGTCCAGCAGGCCGGCGTTGAGGCGCTGGAGAACACCGACGACGCGGTCGAGGAGATGCGGTCGGCGTTCGCGGAGCGGCGTGACCTCCTCGTCGACCTGTTCGACGAACACGGCGTCGACGTCGACGTCGGCGACGGCGCGTTCTACATGATGATCCCCGTCGACGACGACGACCAGGCGTGGTGTACGGCGGCGATCGAACGGGCCGCCGTCGCCTGCGTGCCGGGGAGCGCCTTCAACGCGCCCGGGTTCGCGCGGATCTCGTACGCCGCGAGCGAGGAACGCCTCCGGGAGGCCGTCGACCGGCTCGTCTCGAACGACCTCCTGTAGGTCGGCGGATCGCTTCGAGACGTAGCGACATGCGGATCGGCTCAGAACCGGCTGTTCGGGGCCGAGAACCGGCGACGCGTTTATCAGTCCTGTCACCGAAGCTGTATATTGGTGGTGGCATGTACGACAATATCCTGTACCCGACGGACGGAAGCACCGGCTCGGACGCGGCGGCCGAACACGCCCGATTACTCGCGTCGACGTTCGGCGCGACGGTTCACGTGTTACACGTCGTCGACACGCGACACACGGGCATCGGGGTGAGCGGCGCGTTCCTCTCCGACGACGGCTCCGGGCTGAGCGGGAAGACCGACGAGGGCGACGGCTCCGGGACGGTCGGGGAGCGGCGCGACTTCGACGAGGAGGACGACGCGCAGGCGGGGCGCGGAGCGGAGCTGGTCGAGGAGGCCGCCGCCGCGTTCGGCGACGTCGAGACCGTCACCGCCGTCGAATCGGGGAACCCGCACTCGGTCATCGTGGACTACGCCGATGCGAACGACGTCGACCTGATCGTGATGGGGACACACGGGCGGACCGGGGTCGATCGATACCTGCTCGGGAGCGTCACGGAGAAGGTCGTGCGGCTGGCCGATCCGCCCGTGATGACGGTGCGTGCCGACGCGGACGGGTGACTCCCGGCGGCGATCCGCGGCCCGCTTTCGGCGACGCACCGATACGGCGTTCCGAAACCCTTACTCCCGGTCCGGGACACCTCGACGTATGAGCGATACGTCCGAGTCGACCGATGCCGCGGGAACGGACGCGGCGGACGACCCCGATGCGTCCGCCGACGCCGACGCGGCCGCGGTCGACGCCGACGAAGTCCGTCACGTCGCCGACCTGGCCCGGGTGCGTCTCGACGACGACGAGGTCGACGCGTTCGCCGACCAGTTCGCGGAGATCCTGGAGTACTTCGAGGCCCTCGACGACGTGCCGGAGACGGAGCGCGAGGAGGAGCTCGTCAACGTGATGCGCGCCGACGAGGTCCGCGAGGGGCTCTCACAGGAGGACGCGCTGGCGAACGCCGCGGAGACCGAGGACGGGTTCTTCAAGGGCCCGAAGGTGTCGTAGATGGCGGCCGACCACAACGCCTTCATCACGGAGGCGACGATCGAGGGCGACGCCGACGCCGAGGGACCGCTCGCGGGGGCGACCGTCGCGGTCAAGGACAACATCTCGACGAAGGGGATCGAGACGACCTGCGGCTCCGAGATGCTCGCCGACTACGTGCCGCCGTACTCCGCGACCGTCGTCGAGCGGCTGACCGACGCCGGCGCGACGATCGTCGGCAAAACGAACATGGACGAGTTCGGGATGGGAACGACGACGGAGACGTCGGCGTTCGGGCCGACGCGGAACCCGGTCGACCCCGACCGCGTCCCGGGCGGCTCCTCCGGCGGGTCGGCGGCGGCGGTCGCCGCCGGCGACGCCGACGTCGCCCTCGGCTCTGACACGGGCGGTTCGGTGCGGTGTCCCGCCGCGTTCTGTGGCGTCGTCGGCATCAAACCCACCTACGGGCTCGTGTCGCGATACGGGCTCGTCGCCTACGCGAACTCCCTCGAACAGATCGGTCCGATCGCCGGCACCGTCGAGGAGGCGGCGGCCGTCCTCGACGTCATCGCCGGTTCGGACCCGCACGACGGCACCACCCGAGATCTCGAGACGGTCGCGGACGCGGACCCCGCGGCGAGCTACGCCGCGGCCGCCGACGGCGACGTCGACGGGCTCACCGTCGGCGTCCCGACGGAGCTGTTCGAGGGGGCCGACGAGCGCGTCGTCGACACCGTCGAGGCCGCCATCGCGGACCTCGAAGCGCAGGGCGCGGAGACGACGGAGATCTCGCTGCCCGCGGTCGAACACGCGGTACAGGCCTACTACGTCATCGCGACGTCGGAGGCGTCCTCGAACCTCGCGCGGTTCGACGGCGTCCGCTACGGCCACCGCGCCGAGAGCGACGGGAACTGGAACGAGTCGTTCGCGGAGACCCGCGAGGCGTTCGGCGCGGAGGTCAAGCGCCGGATCCTGCTCGGAACGTACGCGCTGTCGGCCGGCTACCACGACAAGTACTACAAGAAGGCACAGGACGCCCGGGCGTGGGTGCGTCAGGAGTTCGACGCGGCGTTCGAGGACGTCGACGCGATCGCCTCGCCGACCATGCCGGTGCTCCCGTTCGAGCTCGGCGAGAGCCTCGACGACCCGCTGCGGATGTACCTCGCGGACGCGAACACGACGCCGGCGAACCTCGCGAACCTCCCCGCGATCTCGGTGCCCGCGGGCGAGGCGGACGGGCTCCCCGTCGGGCTCCAGTTCGTCGGCCCGAAGTTCGACGAGGCGACCGTCATCCGAGCCGCGAGCGCGGTCGAGGAGTGAGGTCGTCGCCGGGCGCGGGGTAAAGCTGAAATGCGGGGTAAAGCCGAAGTGCGGGGTGAAGCCGAAGTGCGGGGTCGTCTGGACCCCGACCGTAAATCCGAGTTGATCGGCGCACAACCGGTTTCGACGTCGGGGGTTCATAAGGGACGCCGACCCGTGGGCGTCACCACGCATGACCGAAGACCGATCCGTCAGTTCGGGTGAGGACCGACCCGTCAGATCACGATCAAAGGCGCTCGATCACGGGACCGTTCGCTCTGCCGCTCGCGTCGTTATCGTGGCGCTGGCTTCGGTGGCGCTGCTCTCGTTTTTCAGGCTACTTCCGGGCGTCGATCGGCTGGTTCCGTACACGCCCGTCACGTTTGTGGCCCTCGCGACGGCAGTCGTCACCGTGGCGGTCGTGGTCCTTCTCGCGTACGCCGCGCCGCGGTTCGCAGCACTGACACGAACGCGTTTCGAGAAGGTCGTCGTCGAAAGCGGTACGGGGGCGGGAGTCGAAGCGAACCCGAAACCGCTCGTAGAGCACGCGGCCGCGGTGGTGTACTGGCTCACCCTGTTCACCGCGGTTATCATCGCCAACCGGGGTCTCGAAGGCGTCTCGGCCCCGTTCCTCGGTGACTTCGTCTGGGCGTACGACGCCGTCTTCCTGATCGCGGCGCTCGTCCCGCTCGTGTTCGTGACGGCTCGCGTCGCGGCGGCCGTCGGTCCCCTGTCGACGGCGATCGCAGACCGCGTCGTCGGTCGAGCCCCCGGGAGCCCCGACGGGCGCTAACATCGCAGGAACGACCCGAACAGGTCGATCGGGCGGCCCGCTCGGACCCGCGATCCGGAACGTCAATACGCCGCCGCCGGGACGGCCACGTATGGGGCTGACCGAAGCAGAACTGGAACGGCTCGCCGACGTCGTGCGACTCCAACCGACGAAGAACAGCGAGCTCGTCGAGGCGTGGGGCGTCGAGAGCGGCAGCGAGGTCCACCAATACCTCGAGAATCACCTGAAGGAGTACTACTACCGCGACGACGACAGCCTGATACGGACGACCGCGGAGGCGAACGATCTCGTCGACGTCGAACCCGGGATCGAGCCCGACGAGGTCGCGAAGGGCGGGGTTCCGAGCGTGATCCGCGTCCCCGAGCTCGAGGCGCGCGTGTTCGCGGTCGTCGCCGGACCCGACGAGCGCTCGGAGTCGGTCGTCAGCGTCCTGAACAAGCTCCGGGAGGCGTACGACGTCGACCCCGAGGCGGGCGACGTCCGGCGGGCCCTCCAGAGCCTCCGCCGGAAGAACGTCGTGGAGGTCGTCTACCGGACCGTTCCGACGTTCAAGCTGGCCGTCGCCCGCGACGACGTCGACGTCGAAGTCAACGAGTAGCCGGTCGGCGATAGCTTTCCGGTCCGGGGGCGCGAAGGGGTTCGTATGTCCGAGGTAACTCCCCTCGACCGAGCGAAACGGAACGCGACCGGGATCGCCGCGACGACCGTCACGGGGGTCTGGCTCGCGGCGCTGATGCTCGGGTACGGCTGGTGGCTCGCCGCGCTGCTGTTCGGCTACATCGTGATCGTCCCGGTCGTCGCGATGGTGTTCGACGAGGACGAGGATGAAACGGAGGAACGAGCGACCGAGCCCGACCGGAACGCCGCGGACGGGAACGCCGCCGACGCGCTCGACCGCCTCCGAACCCGATACGCGGACGGGGAGCTCACCGACGAGGAGTTCGAACGGAAGCTCGACCGGCTGCTGGAGACGGAGACCGTCGCGGACGCGGCCGACTGGACCCGACGCGAACGGGCGCGAGCGGACGGCGAAGTCGGCGAGGTCGACGAAGTCGACGACATCGACGAGGAGCGGGAGCGCGACGCCGCGTGACTGCGTCCACAGGGGCCGGGAGCGTCCGCCGGTCGTCACGAAGCCGGGGCTGTCGGCGTTCGCTGAACTCCCCCGACGAATCCCCCGACGGGTCCGCGGTCAGCGGAGCCGCACGGCGGTTCCGTACGCGAGGATCTCCGCGCCGCTGTCGGCGATCGAGGAGGTGGTGAAGCGGACGTTGACCACGGCGTCGGCGTCGAGCGCCACCGCCTCCTCGACCATCCGTTCCTGCGCCTGATCGCGGGCGTCGGTCATCAGCTCGGTGTACCCTTTTAACTCACCGCCGGCGAGGTTGCGGAGGCCCTGCGTGATGTCCCGGCCGACGTTGCGGGCGCGGACGGTGTTGCCACGGACGACGCCGAGCGTCTCGACGACCTCCCGGCCGGCTATCGTGTCGGTGTTGGAGAGCTCCATGCCCGCCACTCCGAGCGAACCGACTTAAAGGCGATGACGGTGCGCTCCCGCGTCCCGTCCCGTCCCGTCCCGTCCCGTCCCGTCCCATCCCGTCCCGTCCCGTCCGACGAGCCCTTATACCGACGCCCGCCGGACTGTCGACTATGCGCTTCGATCACGTCGGCGTCGCCGCGCGCGACGCCGCCGCGCTGGCCGACCTGTTCGACGACCTGCTCGACGCGCCGGTCGCCCACGAGGAGCGGTTCGGCGACCTCCGAGTCGTCTTCCTCGAACTCGACGACGGCGGCTATCTCGAACTCCTCGAGCCGGCCGACGACGGGACGATCGCGCGGTACCTCGACAACCACGGGCCGGGGATACACCACGTCGCGTTCGCGACCGACGACCTCGAAGGGGCGCTCGACCGCGCCCGCGACCTCGGCGTCGACCTCGTCGACGAAACGCCCCGGCCCGGTGCGTGGGGCCACGACGTCGCCTTCCTGCACCCCCGGTCGACGGGCGGCGTGCTCGTCGAGTTCGTGGAGCGGTAGCAGGCGAGGTCTTCCTCCTCGAACTGCCGTCCCTAGTCGGTCGCTTCCGACCCGGACGCGTCGGCGGCGGTCGTTTCGGTCGCGTCGTCCTCCGGGGTCGTCGATTCGGACGCGTCCGGCTCGGCGGGCGCGATCAGTCGCCCCACGAGATAGCCGGCCGGCCCGATGGCGAACGCGGCCGCCAGCGCGGCGACGAACGGCTCCGCGGCCGGGACGGGGAGGAGCACCGGCTCGACCGTTCGGAGGATCACTCCGGCGAGCGGCCCGTAAACGAGCAGCGTCGACGGGAGCGCCCCACCGCCGCCCCGCGCGAAGCCGACCGCGCCGATCCCGGCGATGAGCGCACAGCCGGCGGCGACCCATTCGGCGGTGGGCCAGCCCGCGAGCGCCGCGGCGTCGAACGCGAGGTACGACAGCGCGAAGCCGACGGCGCTCCAGACCGCCGCCCGCTCGAAGCCGTGTGCGCCGACGAGGACGGTCCGGATCGTCGTCATTCCGGGCGCGTCGTCCCCCGCCCGTCCCGGTCGGGCGTGAGGGCTCCGTGTTCGTCGATCTCACCTTTCACGATCCGCGTCGAGGAGATCCGCTCGCCGTCGGCCGCGGGGACGTGCTCGACGACGACGATCCGAAGCGGGTCGCGGCCCCGCTCGGCGCGAAGCTCGTTGATGCGCTCGCCGCCGTCGCGCGTCTCCGGAGAGACGATGAGCGCGTCGAACTGCGGCTCGACGGCGATTCCGGTCGGCTCGGTCAGCTCCCGTACCTCGAACTCGCGCCCGTGCGCCTCGGCGACGGGGGCCAGCTCGGCCTCGAGGTCGCGCTTCCGCCGGTCGTACGGGCGAACGTATCGTTCGACGTGGCGGGTCCTCGGCGCGAGATCGTCGGACGTGAGCCCGACGGTTACGTCGCCGAGCTCGAAGGCGCGTTCGAACAGCCTCCGGTGGCCGTCGTGGATCGGGTCGAACGTGCCACCCAGCGCGACGTTCATACCTGCCAGTCGCGTGGCCGGACCTTAAAACGTCCCGAACCGCGAGCGGGGACGTCCCCTGAGCTACGCCGACCGGTGGCCGTCCTCGTCGCCCTCGTCGCCCTCTTCAACCCCGGCGTGGTCGTCGCCTTCGGCGTGATCATCGCTCTCGACACCCTCGGCGACGGTGTCGTCCCCGTCGGCGACGTCGTCAGCCCCCTCGACTGAGATCCGCACCGGCTCCGTGTCGCCGTCGGGGGACTCCCCGCCGAGGCGTCGGTCGAGGTTGAAAACGGTGTTGAGCTCGCGTTGGACGTCGCCGACGACCCCCTGGACGAGCTCGCTCGGCGCGATCGCTTCGTACTCGTAGGGGTTGTTCCCCGCCCCGCTGGACTCCCGTTTGCCTCGGTGGACCTTCTCCTCGTCGTGGAGCTCGGCGAGCGCCTCCCGGACGGTGCTCGGGTACAGCCCCGTCCCGTCGGCGACCTCGTCGCTGGTGCTCTCCGGGTGTTCGCGGAGGTAGACGTAGATCCGCGCGCGGGTCTCCGTGTCGAGCAGCCACGACAGGAGGTCGACGACGTTGTCGTCGAACCCCTTGACGGCCTTGTCGGCGCCCTCGCCGAGCCGCTCTTTGGTCTTGCGAAGCTCCTCTCGGGTTCGCTCCGTGGGGGAGCTCTCCTCGTCGGCGTCGTCCGTAGTCATACTCGAGCGTCGGCTCCGCTCGCGGAAAAGCGTTTCTCGTCGCTTTCGTTCCGACGAAAGCCGCGTCGAGGGGAGACGTTCCGGTCAGCCGGAGAGGACCAGGTCCGCACACAGCGCGTCGATCCCGTCCTCCTCGCGGATCCGGCGCTGTCGGTCGCTGCCGCTCTCGCCGTCGAGGACGTCGCGGATCCCGGAGACGCCCAGCCGGTCGCACTCCGCGTCGACCAGCTCGGGAAGGGCGATCGTCCCCTCGCCGTCGCGCGCCACGAAGCCGGCGTCGTGGCCGTGACGGATCGCCCGCCACTTGTTCTCGTCGAGCAGCTCGCGACGGAGCGTCGGCGTCGACTCGCCGTCGTCGTAGCGCTCCGCGAGGTCGACGACGAGCGCGTGGACGTACTCCACGAACGCGAGCGTCGCCTCGGGGTCGGCCTGCGCGTCGGGCGCACGCACCTCGACGGTGCCGTGGACCGTGTGCGGACGGACGTCGAACCAGAGCTCGCCCCGGTCCTCGATCGAGCCGTGTTCGACCATCCGGCGCTCGTACCGTTGGAACGCCTCGAAGTCCTCGAACGCGGAGGGGACGCCCGTGTTCGGGAGGTTCTCGAACACCTTCGCGCGCGCCGAGGCCAGCCCGGTGTCGAAGCCGTTCCAGAACGGGGAGTTCGCCGACAGCGCGAGCAACACCGGACCGTACCAGCGGAGCTCGTTGGCGATCCACACCGCCTTGTCGGCGTCGTCGACGCCGACGTGGACGTGGAGCCCGGCGGTCGTGTTCCGGTGTTGTGGGTACTGGATCCGGTCGAGCTGGGACCGGTAGCGAGGCTTCTGTGCGTGGTCGAGCTCCCGCCATCGGGCCTCCGGATGGAGCCCCGCGGCGGCGATCCGGTAGCCGTGTTCGGCGGCGTGCGAGACGAGCGCCTCGCGGACGGTCGCCAGCGCGTCTGCGGCCCCGTCCGGGTCATCGATACGCGGCGTCTGCGCCTCGATCGTACACTTGAACAGCTCGTGGTCGAACCCCTCGGGAACCGCCGACGGGGGCTCGCTTCCGTACACGAGGTCGTCGGTCCCGGAGGTCGGACGGCCCTCGGCGTCGACGATGAAGAACTCCTCCTCGACGCCGAGCGTTCCCATCCGTTCGAACGCGTCCCGTGACCCGAGTTCCATTACCCCCCATTCACCCCGGTTACTCTTATAAGGTGTGAACGCGGCCGTGAGTGTCGGTATTCCGACAATCGTGTCGCGGGAGGAACGGCTCCGCCCCGTCCACCGGCTCTCCGCTTCTCCGCGCCTCAACCCTTCATCGCCGCGATTCTCCGCGCCTCAGCACCTCCGCGTCATCGCGTGGGCGTCGCGACCACGCCGAGGTGGTCCTCGTGGAACCGGTCGAGCCGACAGGTCTCGAGGACGTCGTAGGCGTCGCCGAGCCGGTCGAGGACGCCATCGAACGTCTCCGCCGGATCGGCGGTGACGTCCTCGCTGCGCGCCTTCACGGCCAACAGCAGGCGGCCGTCGTCCGCGAGGAACCGCGCGTTCCTGACGGCGACGTCGGCCTGACCACGCGTGGCGACGTCCTGGACGACGACGTCGACGTCGGCCTCGACGACGTGCGCGTACGTCGCCGGCTTCCGGGCGTCCTTTAAGAGGGGGAACAGCCGGTCACGCGACGCCGCGACGTCGAGTAAGTCGCGCGCGGGTCGCGGGGCGAACTCCACGGCGTACGTCGGGCCCGCGAAGTCCGCGACGTGTCCTACGGTCGTCCCCGCCGCCGCACCGAGGTAGAGGACCGTCTCGCCGCCGACGAGCCCGGTGTCCATCCCGAGTTCGATCATGCCGCCGAGCTTCGACCGCGTCGGGTCCCACGCACGCCACGCGCCGTCCGTCGGCTCACCGTAGACGGGCTCGCCTCGGGTCGCGAGTCGGGAGCGCCCGTCGAACTCGCGGCGCTCGACGCCGGCCGGCAGGTCCTCACTCATCGGCGGACCCCCCGTCCGACGCGGCGTCGTCCGCCCGGGCGCGGATCGTCGCGATCCGCTCGCGGAGGTCCTCGTGGATCGCCTCGCGGCGCTCGCCGGAGTAGTGGTCGACCCGGGCCGCGAGCGTCAGCTTGCCCGCGAGCGCGCGCGACGCCGACCCGCGGTCCTCCGGGCGCGTGTTCCGCACGAAGTCGTGCGTGTAGATGATCCCGTGTTTCGGCGAGGGGGCCCGCCCGGCGAGGTGTGCGAACAGCGCGTCCTCCGCGCCGAGCACCTGCACCGTTCCGGAGGGCTTCTTCGCGAGCGGCTCCAGCCCGCCCGCGAGCGCGATCAGTCGGGCCGCGAGCTCTGCCCCGGCCATCGCCGCGAGGTTCGGCGCGACCGCCGGAGCGACGCGCTCGATGTACGCCGCGAGCGCGTCGCGTTCGTCGGCGAGGTCGACCGCGCGGGTCGCCAGCGAGACGGCTCGCCGTTCCGCGTCGGTGCTCGGGTCGCGCGCGGCGACCTCGCGGGCCCCCGCGACCCCGGCAGGGGCCTCCTCGAAGAGCCCGCCGGCCCACTCCGTCGCGCGCTCGGCCAGCTCGTTGGCGACGCGCTCGCAGTCGTCCACGGCGCGGATCGCGTGGATGAGCTGCTGGTCGTCGGCGCGCTCGCGCTCGCGAACCGTCCGGCGCGTCGCCGCGGTCGTCGCGTCGTGGAGGCGGTCGTAGTAGTCGTCCGTCGACGCCGCGAAGCCGGCCTCGACGGCGAGCGTCGGCCAGTCCCGCGGCGTCTCGGCGCTGCCCGCCGTGATCGCCGTCGCCGCGGCGTCAGGGCCGCCTTGGTCGCCCGGATCATCCGGGTCGTCCGGGTCGAGGGCCGCGAACCAGCCGGCCCCCTCGCCGTGGGTGTCGTCGGTCATTACTGGGGGTTCTCTCCCGCCGCCTAAAGACGTTCCCGACTGGCGGGGTGGCGGGGTGGTTACTGCTGGGGTAGCTGCTGGCGGGATGGCAGGGTAGTTACTGCCGGGGTGGCTGCTAGCGGGATGGCTGCTGCTAGGGTAGCTGCTGCCGGGGTGGCTACTGGAACCGTTTCGTCGTCTCCACCAGCGGGTGGCGGGCGTAATCGACGACCTCGATGTCCGTGATCGCACGGAGCCCCTCCTTCTCGGCCGTCTTCGCCATCCCGAGCTCGACGGGGCGGTCGAGGACGATGACGTACGCCTCCATCTCCTTGAGCCCCATCTCGTGGGCGGCCATCACCCGGTGGTGGCCGTCGGCGAGGAAGAGCCGACCGTCGTTGTCGATGACGACGAGCGGCTCGGCGAGCCCGCGCTCCAGCTCGTACTGGCGGCCCTCGAGCTCGTCGGCGTACACCCGCGCCTGCGTCGGGGTGAGGTCGTCGAGCCGGACCGTGCGTCGCTCCTCGTCGAGCCTGACGTCGTGGATCTGTTCGAGCGTCCGCATCAGTTTCCCGACCTTTCCGGGGGTCGCCCGCTCGATCTGTGAGCGGACGACGTCGGTGTTCGAGATGATCCCGACGAGGTTGCCCGCGTCGTCGACGACCGGGAGCTTCTGGATCCCCGATCGGAGGATCACGCGGGCGGCGTCAGTCACCTTCATCTCCGGATGCGCGACGATGAGGTCCGCGGACATCACGGTGAAGATCGGGGCCTCCGGGTCCACCAACAGGAGATCGCGCGCGGAGACGAACCCCTCGACCTTTCGCCCGTCGGTGACGGGAAACCCGTTGTGGCCGGCGCTCTCGACCATCCGCTTCGAGACCGCAGAAACCGTGTCGTCCGGCGAGACGGTCTCGACGTCACGGGTCATGTACTCGCTGACGGTCGGTTTCCCGCTCATACCGCCCGTATGCGTGGCCGGTTTAAAAAGGGCCGCGACAACCGGAGCGGCCGCGACGATCGCGACGACTGCGACGACCGGGGCGGCCGACCGGCCCTCGGACGACGGTCCGATCCCCGTTCACGACGTCCAGAACGCCTTGGTGAACAGCACGAGCACGGGAATGATCTCGATCCGGCCGATCCACATGAGGACGATCATGACCCCCCGCGTGCTCATCGGGAAGGTCGCGTACGTCCCGTAGGGCCCCGCGTCGCCGAACGCCGGGCCGATGTTCAGGAACGTCGAGGCGGCCGCACCCATCGCCTCGAACTCGCTCACGCGCAGCCCGGCCCGTTCGGCGTCGACGACGACGAAGACGGTGAGCAGGAAGAAGATGACGACGCTCAACAGCACGTACGCGTAGATGTCGCGGATCACGTCCTCGTCGACGGGCGAGCCGGACACCCGGACCGGGCGGATCGCGTCCGGGTGCACGCTCGTGAAGAGGTCACGGCGAAACGCCTTCAGGACGACGAGCCACCGGAGCGACTTGATCGAACACGTCGTCGACCCGACCATCCCGCCGATGAACATACAGAGGAACAGCATGTGTTTCGCCGCGGGGGCCCACAGGTCGAAATCGACGCTCGCGTACCCGGTCGTGGTCACGATGGAGACCACGTTGAAAGTGGCGTGTCTGACCGTCCCCTCGACGCCGAACCGGGTCGTGGGGTCGAAGTACAGCGCGAGCGCGACGACCCCGGAGAAGAATCCCAACGCCCCGAGGTAGAAGTGGAACTCCTCGTTCCGGAGCAGGCGCATCGGATCGCCGTTAAAAAAGAAGTACAGCAGGACGAAGCTCGTCGATCCGATGACCATGAACGGCACGACGGCCCACTGGATGACGGGGTGGAACGCCCCGACGCTCAGCGGCTCCGGCGAGAACCCCGCGGTCGCCACCGACGTGAACGCGTGAGCGACCGCGTTGTACATGTCCATTCGGGGATCCAGCGTGAGCCCGAGGGCGTAGTAGACCGTGACGGCGAGGAGCGTGATCCCGACGTACAGCCCCCAGATGAGTCGTGCGGTCTGGGTTATCCGCGGCGTGAGTTTGTTGACGTCGCGGGTCTGCGTCTCCGACTCCATCAGCTGTGCGCCACCGACCCCGAGCTCGGAGAGCACCGCCGTCACGAGGACGAGGATCCCGAGCCCGCCGAGCCACTGGATCAGTTGCCGCCACATCATGACCGACTGCGAGTGGATCGAGAAGTCCTCGAGCACGGTCGCGCCGGTCGTCGTGAGGCCGCTCATCGACTCGAACAGCGCGTTCACCGGGTGGGCGATCGTCCCGACGCCCGCGACGACGAACGGGATCGCGCCGACGACGGCGACGAGCAACCAGATCGCCGAGACGGCGAGAAACGCCTCGCGGGGGCCGAGATCCGCCTCGGGATCGCCGAGGCGTCCGAACCAGGCTCCCAACGCGAGGGTCACGGCGATCGCGACGACGAACGGAACCACGGACTCGCCGTAGTACACCGCGATCAGGAGGGGGAACGCGAGCGGGATCGCGAGGTACGTGAGGACCGTCCCCATGAGCTCGGTGCTCGCGCGCCATCCGACGCGGAGGCGGGGGGTCTCGAACATCTCAGGCCATCGCCGCCAGTTCGCTCACGAACGAGGATTCGACGAAGACGATGATGTGGTCGCCCGGGCGCAACACGGTGTCACCCCGCGGGGTAACGAGCGACCGGTTCCGGGTGATCGCGCCGATAACGAACTTGGCGTCGATGTCCTGTACCAGCTCGCTGATCGGCCGCCCCACCAGCGCGCAGTTGTCGGTGAGTTCGAGCTCGAGCACCTCCGCCTGGTCGTTCTCCAACACGGCGATGTTCTCCGCGACGCTCTCGTAGGTGAACCGCGTGATCTCCTCGGCGGTCACGGTTCGCGGGTTGATCGCGACGTCGATCCCGAGCTCCTCGAAGACGGTGACGTAGTCGCCGCTGTCGACGACGGCGATGACCCGGTCGACGCCGAGCCGCTTGGCGAGCACGGAGACGAGGAGGTTCTTCTCGTCGGACTCGAGCGTGGCGACGACGATGTCCGCCTCGTCGACGTGCTCGCGCGCGAGGAACTCCGTGTCGGTCGCGTCGTGCTCCATCACGAGCGTGTTCGGGAGGTGCTCCGCCAGCCATCGCGCGCGGTCCGGGTCCCGTTCGATGAGTCGCGGCCGCAGGTCCAGCCCCTCCAACAGCCTGGCGGACTGGTGGCCGATCTCGCTCCCGCCGACGATCACGATCTCGTCGGCGTCGTCCGGCGTCGAATCGGGCGCGATGTCGGTCGCGAACGCCTGGACGCTCTCAGGGCTTCCGATGACGACCGCGCGGTCGTTGGGCTCGATGACGGTGTCGCCGCGCGGGAGGATCATCTCGCTGTCCCGGAACAGCCCCACGAACGTCAGCGACTCGAAGCGGTCGGCCTCCGCGACGGTCTGTCCGGCGACGGGGCTCCCCTCCGGGACGTCGAACTCGGCCATCTGGACGAGCCCGCCCGCGAAGGGGTCGACGTCGATCGCGGCCGGGAGCCCGATGACGCGGACGATGTTCTCGGCGGTCAGGAGGTCCGTACAGACGAGGAAGTCGACGCCGAACGCCGAGTCGTCGCGCTCCCACGTCCGGAGGTACTCGGTGCTTTTGCTCCGCGCGATCGTGAACGCGTCGCCGAGGACCTTGGCCGTCCCGCACGCGACGAGGTTCGTCCGGTCGTCGTCGGTGCAGGCGATGACCATGTCCGTGCTCGCGACCCTCGCGGTTTCGAGCGTCGACAGCGAGGTCCCGTCGCCCGCGATCGTCAACACGTCGAGTTCGTACTTCAGCCGCTCGGCGCGGTCGGGGTCGCGGTCGACGACGACGACCTCGTGGTCGCGGGCCAGGTTGGCGGCGATGGCCGTTCCGACCTCTCCGGCCCCGATGATGACCACGTGCATGATGCCCCCGACTCGGGGGACCCTAAAGTGGGTTACGGAGCGAAGGGGCGACGCGAACGTGAGGAGCGACGCTGTCGACCGGCCGATCGCCCGTTTCCGGGCACCGATCGCGGGACCGCGCCTTCCCGCCGGTCGGGACCGTCCGCGGCTCTTTAAAAGGGTGGTCCCCTATCGGGGGTATGGCCGAACCAACGCGTCGGGAGTTCGTTTCGTCAACGGGGACCCTCGCCGTCGTCGCGCTGGCCGGGTGTGCCGACGACGACGGAGCCGACGGCGACCCCGAGGACCTCACGGGGGAGGACGCGGTCGACGTCGTCGTCGGGGCGGGCAACGGGCTGGAGTTCGCGCCCGCGGACGTGGTCGTCGAGCCCGGAACGACCGTCGTCTGGGAGTGGACCGGCAACGGCGGCGGCCACGACGTCGTCGAGGTCGACGGCGCGTTCGAGTCCGACCTCGTCGACGAGGCGGGGTACACCTTCGAGCACACGTTCGACGAGCCGGGCCTGTACGAGTACGTCTGCACGCCCCACCAGACCAGCGGGATGACCGGCACGGTCGACGTGGTCGAGTAGCCCGGACCGAGGCCCACTCCCGAAGACGCGCGACGCCGCGACGAACGGGTTTATAAACCGCGGGAGGACCGTCCGGGAGCCCTTTTAAGCGAGGCTCGAACCGTCCGAACGCTTTTTAAAGTGAGCAGCCGCCCTCAAACACCGTCCTCAAACGACGTCGTCGAACGCATTGCCGGCGAGCCCCGGGCCCGCGGGGACGGCGATCCGCCCGTCGTCGATCGGGCAGGGGTCGGTCGCCAGGTCGTCCGCGAGCAGCTGGCCGGTGGCGAGCCCGCACGCCCCGACGTCGGGGATCGTCGCGGCGACGTGGACGGCGGCGGTCCGGGCGATCGCGGCGTCGATCGTCGTCGTCACGATCGGTTCGACGCCCGCCGCGCGGGCGCGCCGGGCCGCCTCGGCCGCCAGGTCCGGACCGCCGAGCGCCATCGGTTTCAAGACGGCCACGTCGGCCGCGCCCGCGTCGAGGACCGCCCGAAGCCCGTGTTCGACGAGGGACTCGTCGACCGCGACGTCGACCGCCGCCGTTCCGCACAGCGCCGCGAGCCCCGCGAGGTCGGCCGCCGGGAGCGGCTGCTCGACGACGGCGACGTCGAGCGCCTCCAGCCCGCGGAGCGCCCGCCGAGCGGTCGACCGGTCCCAGCCGCCGTTGGCGTCCGCACGCAGCGTCACGTCGGACCCGATCCGACGACGGACCGCCCGGAGCCGGTCGACGTCGGCGTCGACCCCGCGTGCGCCCACCTTCAACTTGAGACACCGATACCCCTCGTCGACGGCGCGCGCGGCGGCCCGAGCGGTCTCCTCGGGCGAGCCGTCGCCGATCGTGGCGTTGACGGGGACGCTCGCCGACGGCGCAGGGAGGCCGACCTCGTCCGCGAGCGTCGCCGCCAACGGCTCCCCGACGGCACGCGAGCGGGCGTCCGCGATCGCGAGCGCGAGGCCGTGTCGGGCCGCGGGCGTCTCCGACGGGTCGAGCGCGGCGAGGGCATCGCGGGCGTCACGAGCCCCCCGATCGCCCCGAGCGTGGCGGGCGTCCCGGGCGTCCCGGGCGTCCCGGAGCGCCGCCACACACGCCGGAAACGACTCGGTCCAGCCCGGCAGCGGCGTCGCCTCGCCGACGCCGACGGTGGCGGGCGACGCCGCGTCGTCCGTCGCTGCCGGCGGCGGCTCCGCTCCCGCGGCGTCCGGTGGCGTCCAGTCCGTCCCGCCCAGCGCGATCGCGACCCCCTCACGCCGTCGCAGCTCCGCGCGGGCCGTCCGCAAGGGGGTCACGAGCGGGAGCGAGAAGCGTCGCAGCCGCATCAGAGCGCGAGGCCGACGGCGAACGCGACCGCGTAGGCCGCGAGCAGTTTCCCGGTCGCTTCGAGCGCGGGGTTGAGCGCGTCACCGGCGGTCTCCGAGCCGACGGTCCGAGCCACCCCGACCGCGAGCGGGAGCGTGAGGAGCGGGAGGAGGACGGCGACGCCGTACCCCGCCGCGAGGAACCAGACCGGGGTCGCGTACGCGAGCGCGAGCAGCGCGAAGAACTGGGCGCGGGAGAACCGGTAGCCGAACCGGACCGCGAGGGTCCGCTTGCCGGTCTCGGCGTCCTCCTCGCGGTCGCGCACGTTGTTGACGACGAGGATGTTCGTCGACAGCGCCGCGACCGGCAGGCTCGCGACGACCGCGGCGAGCGTCACCGTTCCCGGGGGGACCCACAGCGGGAACGTCCCGCCGACGAGCGCGGCCGCCTGTACGTAGTACGTCCCCACGACGGCGATCACGCCGAAGAAGACGAAGACGAAGACGTCGCCGAGCCCGTGGTAGCCGAGCGGGTACGGCCCGCCCGTGTAGGCGATCCCCGCGGCGACGGAGGCGAGCCCGATCACGAGGATGGGGACCCCGCCGACGGCGACGAGGTACGTGCCGACGAGGATCGCGGCCGCGAACGTGAGCCACATCGCGCGTTTCACCTCGGCCGGCTCGATGAGCCCGCTGGCGACGACCCGGGTGAACCCCTCGCGGTCGTCGGTGTCGGCCCCCTGGACCGCGTCGTAGTAGTCGTTCGCGAAGTTCGTCCCGACCTGGATGAGCGCCGCGCCGACGAACGCCGCGAGCGCGGGCAGCGGGGCGAAGACGCCCGCCTCGACCGCGAGTCCGACGCCGACGATCACGGGGGCCGCCGCCGCCGGCAGCGTCTGCGGGCGCGCCGCCATCAGCCACGCCCGCCGCCGGGACACCTCGATAGCCATTGTCACCGCTTGGCGGGTGACGCCCCTTAAGGTTGCCATCGCGGACGGCGGGCCCGTCGCCACGCTCGGTTCGTCACGACCACCGGTCCCGGCGAACCCTACCGAGTCACGCGGAGCTAACCCGCCGGGGGTCCACGCCCACGCATGGCTCGCGTACCCTACGTCGACGCGGCGGACGTCCCGGACGAACACGAACACCTCCTCGACTCCGCCCTCCAGGGGGAACCCCTTCACGTCTACCGGTCGATCGGCAACAACCCCGCCGTGCTCGCGGGGATGCGGGCGTACCTGCGGTCGCTGTGGAACGAGAGCGGCCTCACCGACCGCGAGCGCGAGTTCGTCATCCTCGCGACGGCGCGCGCGATCGACAGCCGCTACGAGTGGCACCAGCACGTCAACATCGCGCGCGACGTCGGCATCGACGACGACCGTATCGCCGCGGTCGGCGACCGCGACCTCGCCCGGCTCGACGCCGACGAGCGGACCCTCGTCGAGTACGCGACCGCCGTCGTCGACGAGGCGGTCGACGCCGTCACCCACGCGGCGATCGCCGAGCTGTACGACGACGAGGAGATCGTCGGCATCGCCGCCACCGCGGGCGGGTAC
Source organism: Halorubrum sp. JWXQ-INN 858 (assembly GCF_009806985.1). Taxonomy (GTDB): domain Archaea; phylum Halobacteriota; class Halobacteria; order Halobacteriales; family Haloferacaceae; genus Halorubrum. The sequence goes on from NZ_WUAX01000011.1 coordinate 106,676, forward strand.
GCCGCCCTCGGGGCCCTCATCCGCGCGTTCGACCTCGAGTTAGAGTCGGGCGCGTCGTTCCACGGCTGGGACCCGCGGTAGCGTTCCGGGCCGACCCGGGCCGCTCCGGGTCGATCCGAGCCGATCCGGGGCTCGCGGTCGCGACCCGCGATGAACCCCCGGATGAATTCCCGGGGTGAACCGACAGATACGACACGGGCGGTGCCGTACCGTGGGTATGACCGACACGACGGAGGCGGACGGCGTCGTCGCCGACTACGAGGAGACCGACGCTGAGCGAGTCCTCACCTTCTCGGCGGGCGGGCGCGTCGCGACCGTCGCCCAGAACGTCGACGGCTACGCGATGTTGAAGGTCAGGGCCGGCCCCGACGGCGACGAGCTGGAGCGCTACTACGGCTTCGACATGGCCCTCGACCACGCCGCTGAGGTGCTCGGGGTCGCCGTCGGCGACCTCCCCGTCCCGGACGCCGCCGCCGACATGGGGATGTGACGGACGCCCGAACCGACGCGACCGCGGACGACGCGGTGCGCCTGGCCGCGACCCTCGCAGACCGCATCCACGAGGGCCTCGTGCGCCCGTACGCCGAGCGAGTGACCGCGATGCTCGCCGACGGGAGTGACGAAAGAAGGGGCGGTGACGGGGCCGGGGAGCACGGCGCGGCGAGACGCGGGGTCGAGAACACGGGGGCGGGTCCGGACCCGAAACTCCGCGCCGCGGCCGACGACTGGGCCGCGTTCGTCCGCGAGGCGCACGGCGACGTGTTCAGCCGGATCGACGCCGCCCCCGACGAGGCGTTCGTCCACGCCCTCGCGTACGACTTCGCCGTCGCCCGCCTCCTCGACCGGGTCGAGACCGCCCTCCGGGTACGGATACGCAACCGGGAGGCGACGGCCAACACGGACGTGTTCCCCCTCGAGTTCGATCCGCTTCACGAGCACGTCGCGTCGGGCGGGGCGCTCGGTTCGCGCGAAGCGTTCGGATCGACGGACGCGCTCGAACCGGTCGGATCGCTCCGTACCGCGGTCGACGGAGGGTTCCTCCGGGCGCTGTACGAGCGCACGGTGGACCGGTCCGTCCGGCTGGCGCTCGGGCAGTACTACACGCCGCGGGGGCTCGCGAGCGTCGCCGTCGACGCCCTCCCGGTCGCCGACCACGCCTCGGACCGGGTGTTGGACCCCGGCTGCGGGTCGGGGGTGTTCCTCGACGCGAGCCTCCGCGCGAAGCGGGCCGCGATCGAGGAGCCGCCGTCCCCTCCGGGATCCGGCGACCCCGCGGCGCTCGTCGCCACCCTCACCGACACCGTGGTCGGGTTCGACATCAATCCGGTCGCGGTGCGGAGCGCGAAGCTCCGCTACGCGCTCTCGATCGCCGACCTCCTCGCGGCGGACGGCGTCGAGGCCGTCGAACTCCCGGTCTTCCTCACCGATTCGGTCGGGCTCGCGGGCGGGATCGACGCGGAGGCGGGGTCCGGGATCCGGTTCGGGGACGGGCGGCTGGACCCGACCGCGGACCACCTCGTCGGCAACCCGCCGTGGATCACGTGGGCGAACCTCCCCGAGTCGACCCGGGAAGCGTGGCGCGACGCGCACGTCGACCGGCTCGGACTGCTCGCACACGAGGGCGCGGCGTCGCTGCTCGGCCACGCCAACGACGACGTCTCCGTCCCGTTCGTCTGGGTCTGTATCGATCGCTACCTCGCCGCGGGGGGCTCCGCGAGCGTCGTCCTCAAACGCGGACTGACGAAGGGGCCCTCCGGGCGGCTCTTCCGCGCGGGCGACGTGGGCGATCGGCCCGTGGCCGTCGAACGGGTTCAGGACCTGACCCGCCTCGACCCGTTCGGCGGGGACGTGACCCCGGACGCGTCCGTCTACACGCTGCGGGCCGACCGGGACACGACGTTTCCGGTGGACGCGACGTCGTGGTCGCGGGGGGGCTCGGATCAGGGCCCCTCGTTCGCCAGCGCCCGGGCGATGTCCCGGACGTTAACCCGTGAGGGGACGGCGTACCGCCCGATCGACGGGGACGACCCGGCGGGCTCGTGGATCCGCGCGGACGCCGACCGGCGGGCCCTCGGGGAGTGTGCCGTGCCGATCAGACACGGCGTGAAGGACGACGCGGCGGCCGTGTTCGACGTCGACGAGGCGACGCTCGACGCGATCGAAGCGGATCGGGTGTTCCCCTACCTCAAGTCTCGACACGTCGTGAAGTACGGGCTGTTCGGTCACGACCGGCGGCTCGTGCCGATGGACGAGGCACACGCGGACAACGAGGCGGCGCTCGCGGCGTCGTGTCCGGCGACGTACGACTACCTCCGGGAGCGCCGCGAGGAACTGGCGGCGCGGTCGTCGTCGTGGCTCGACCACGGCCCCTTCTACAACGTGTTCGGGCTCGGGGAGTACACGTGGTCGCCGTACAAGGTGGTCTGGTGTCGGCTCGCGTTCAAGCCCCACTTCGTCGTCGTCTCGACCGTCACGGACGAGGCGCTCGGCGAGAAGCCGGTCGTCCCCGGCGACCACTGCATGTTCGTTCCGACCGACGACCGCGAGGAGGCGCACTTCCTCTGTGCGCTGCTCAACTCCGCGAGCTATCGGCGGGCGATCGAGGGCGTCACCGGCGGCGGCAAGTCCGGGCTCTCGAAGGCGGTCGTCTCGGAGCTCGCGCTCCCGCGGTACCCCGACACCGACGAGGCGCGGCGGCTCGCCGAGCTGTCGATGCGGGCCCACCGGATCGTCCCCGAGCACGTCGACGTGAGCAAGCGCGAGTACAACCGGACGACGATCGCGGAGCTGGAGCCGATCCAGGCGGCCATCGATCGGCTCGTCGAGGGGCTGCTCGCGGCCGGCTGTCTCCCGACTGATAGTTCCTCGATCGACGACTCTCCAACCGACGACCCCTCGATCGACGACTCTCCAACCGACGACCCCTCGATCGACGACTCTCCAACCGACGACTGACACGAGCCTCCCCGGTCGGCGGCAAGCGGTCGGCGGCAAGCGGTCGGGTCGCCACCACCCCGAAATTGACGATCCGAAAGAACCGCGCGCGAGCCGAGGCGATCGGGGAACGAACGTCCAACCGGTATATCAAGCGGGGTCGAAACCGTGATCGGCGTCGGAACGGCTCGAATATATAATCAATATAAGGGACTTAAGTGGCGTTGAGTGGTGGCGATTTTCCGTTCCGGCCGGCGATCGTCGCCGTCGCGGTCGCGGGGATCGTCGCGATTGACGACACCTTTAAGTTCACGAACGTATTGGTGGCAGTCGATGACAGACATCACGGAGGCTTCGTCGGACACCCCGGCGGATCGAGTTCTTCCAGGGCACGATAGCTTCTAACATCGATATCGGTCCTGTACGGATCTTCGACACGACGTTACGAGACGGTGAACAGTCACCACGGACGTCGTTCAGCTACGACGAGAAACGCCGCATAGCGGCGACGCTGGACGACATGGGCACCCACGTCATCGAGGCGGGGTTCCCGGTGAACTCGGACGCGGAGTTCGAGGCCGTGAGCGATATCGCCGCCGCGACGGACACCACCGTCTGCGGGCTCGCCCGGGTCGTCGAGGGCGACATCGACGCCGCGATCGATTCGGGCGTCCAGTTGGTCCACGTGTTCGTCTCCACCAGCGACGTCCAGCTGGAGGACTCGATGCACGCGACCCGCGAGGAGGCGAAAGACCGCGCCGTCGACGCCGTCCGCCAGGTGAAAGACGCCGGCGTCGAATGCATGTTCTCGCCGATGGACGCCACCCGGACCGACCCCGACTACCTGATCGACATCGTCGAGGCGGTCTCCGACGCCGGCACGGACTGGATCAACATCCCCGATACCTGCGGCGTCGGGATGCCGACCAGCTTCGGCAAGACGGTGAAGGCCGTGGTGGAGGCGACCGACGCGCGCGTCGACGTCCACACCCACGACGACTTCGGGATGGCCGCCGCGAACGCGGTCATGGGCTTCGAGAACGGCGCGGAGCAGGCGCAGGTGTCGGTCAACGGGATCGGCGAGCGCGCCGGCAACGCCGCCTACGAGGAGGTCGTGATGGCGGTCGAGTCGGTCTACGGCGTCGACACCGGCATCGACACGACCCAGATCACGGAGCTGGCCCGGATCGTCGAGGCCGCCTCGGACATCCCGGTGCCGGCGAACAAGCCCATCACCGGGCGGAACGCGTTCGCCCACGAGTCGGGCATCCACGCCGCCGGCGTCATCGAGAACGCGGACACGTTCGAGACCGGCGTGATGACCCCGGAGATGGTGGGCGCGGAACGGGAGTTCGTGCTGGGCAAACACACCGGCACCCACAGCGTGCGAAAGCACCTGGTCGAGGCGGGCTTCGACCCGTCCGAGAGCGAGGTCCGCGCCATGACGAAACGCGTCAAGGAGTACGGCTCGGGCAAGCAGCAGGTAACCGCCGGCGACGTCGAGCGGTTCGCGCGTGAGGCGGGGATCGCCCGCGAGGACGAGGAGGTCAGGATCTGATGGCCTCCCCCGACGAGGCAGCCGACCCGGAGCGGCCGCGTTCGGGGTTCGTCCGACGATGCGGTGACGGATCCTCGATGAACACCCCGTTTCGGCCGACGGATCGCCGCAACGGTTGCTCGTCCCGACAGGAATTTATAGGTGGCATGCGTCTGCCGGAACGAGATGCGACGGCGAACCCAGGGCCGCACGATCGGTTCCGACGCGCGAGCCGTCGCCACGATCATCGTAGGGGTCTAACCCCCTACATCACCCCTTCCTCACCGATGCGACGTACCGACGAACGCCAGCGGTCGGGCCGGCTCCCGGCCGTGGTTTCGGCGTTCGGACCGAGCCACACCAGCGCAGGGAACATGCGCAGACACTACACGCCACCACGAACATGAGCGACACAGCAGCACAGCCACGAGAGGACCCCGACGGAACGGAGGACGGGGATCCCACGGACGAACGGACCGGCGCGGAGCCCGCAGAGCCCGCACCGGACGCGGACGACGGACGCGGCACCGTGTCGACGGGCGCGGAGTCCGTCGTCGCCGCCCTGGAGGCCGCCGGCGCGGAGACCGCGTTCGGCGTGCAGGGCGGCGCGATCATGCCGGTTTACGACGCCCTGTACGGGTCCTCGATCCGACACGTGACGATGGCCCACGAACAGGGCGCGGCACACGCCGCCGACGCATACGGGGTCGTGACGGGCGAGCCGGGACTCTGTCTGGCGACCTCCGGCCCCGGAGCGACGAACCTCGTCACCGGGATCGCCGACGCCGACATGGACTCCGACGCGATGCTCGCGCTGACCGGGCAGGTGCCGACCGAGTTCGTCGGCAACGACGCGTTCCAGGAGACCGACACCGTCGGCGTGACGCGCCCGGTGACGAAACACAACTACTTCGCGGGCGACGCGGACACCGTCGGCGACGTCGTCGGCGAGGCGTTCGAGCTGTCGCGGGTCGGTCGTCCCGGCCCGACGCTCGTCGACCTGCCGAAGGACGTCACCCTCGCCGAGACCGCGGAGACGCCCGGTCCGGCCGCGGCTCCCCCGGGAACCACGCCGGAGCCGAGCGCCGACCCCGACGCGGTCGCGGCGGCCGCCCGCGCCATCGAGGAGGCGGACCGACCGCTGTGTCTGTTCGGCGGCGGCGTCGTCAAGGCCGAGGCGAGCGGCGCGGCGCGGACGTTCGCGCGGACGTACGGGATCCCGGTGACGACGACGATGCCCGGGATCGGCACGTTCCCCGAGGACGACGAGCTCTGTCTCTCGTGGGCGGGGATGCACGGCACCGGCTACGCCAACATGGCGATCACTCACACGGACTGTCTGATCGCGGTCGGGACCCGGTTCGACGACCGGCTGACCGGCGGGATCGACACGTTCGCGCCCGAGGCGGAGGTCGTCCACGTCGACATCGACCCGGCGGAGATCTCGAAGAACGTGTACGCCGATTACCCGCTGATCGGCGACGCGGGGACCGTGCTGGACCAGCTCACGGCGGCGGTGCGGGCGGAGCCCGACGCCGACCCGTGGCGCGAGCGGTGTCAGGAGTGGAAGGAGACGTACCCGCTCGCGTACGCGACGCCGGACGACGAGCCGCTCAAGCCGCAGTTCGTCGTCGAGGCGTTCGACGAGGCGACCGACGACGACACGATCGTCACCACGGGCGTCGGCCAACACCAGATGTGGGCCGCACAGTTCTGGACGTACACGGAGCCGCGGACGTGGGTGTCCTCACACGGGTTGGGGACGATGGGGTACGGCGTGCCCGCGGCGATCGGCGCGCGGCTCGCGGCCGACGCGACGGGCGAGCCGGATCGCGACGTGATCTGCTTCGACGGCGACGGCTCGTTCCTGATGACGCTACAGGAGCTCTCCGTCGCCGTCCGCGAGGAGATGAACGTCACGATCGCCGTGCTCAACAACGAGTACATCGGGATGGTCCGCCAGTGGCAGGACGCCTTCTTCGAGGGCCGCCACATGGCCTCGGAGTACAACTGGATGCCCGAGTTCGACAAGCTCGCCGAGGCGTTCGGCGCGCTCGGGATCCGCGTCGACGGCTACGACGAGGTCGCACCCGCCATCGAGGAGGCGCTCTCGTACGACGGCCCGGCGGTGATCGACTTCCACGTCGACCCCGAGGAGAACGTGCTCCCGATGGTCCCGAGCGGCGGGGCGAACGGGCAGTTCGCGCTCTCGGAGGACCAGCTATGAGCGGCGACGAGACCACACAGGTCGTCGGCCCCGCGCCCGAGGACCGCCCGCACCCCGAGGGGCGACGCAACAGCGAGGGTCACCGGATCGACCCCGTGGTCGAGGCGGAACACCACGTCCGTCGCGCGGTCATCTCCGCGTTGGTCGAGGACGAGCCGGGCGTGCTCGCGCGCGTCTCCGGGCTCGTCTCCCGACGGCAGTTCAACATCGAGAGCCTCACGGTGGGGCCGACGACCGTCGACGGCCACTCCCGCATCACGATGGTGGTCGAGGAGACTGACCCGGGGATCGACCAGATCGAAAAGCAGATGGCGAAGCTCAAACCCGTCATCTCGGTCGGCGAGGTGTCCGGCAACGCCGTCCGCTCCGAGCTGGTCCTGTTGAAGGTCCGCGGGGCGGAGCCGGACAAGGTCCACGCGGTGACGGAGATGTACGACGGGCAGACGCTCGACGCCGGGCCGCGGACGATCACGGTCCAACTGACGGGCGACGAGTCGAAGATCGACGACGCGCTCGACGCGTTCGACCAGTTCGGGATCATCGAGATCGCCCGGACCGGCCAGACGGCGCTGGCGCGCGGCGACGTCCCGACGGCACCAGGAGAGAAACCCGGAACGGCCGGCGAACCGACGACACCAGACGACAACTACTCACAGACACGATGACCGAAGACGACACTCAGACGTTCGACTCGACCGTATACTACGACGACGACGCGGACAGCGAACACATCGCACAGAAGACCGTGGCCGTGCTCGGCTACGGCTCGCAGGGACACGCACACGCACAGAACCTCGCCGACAGCGGGGTCGACGTCGTCGTGGGGCTCCGCGAGAGCAGCTCCTCGTGGGACGCCGCAGAGAGCGACGGGCTCCGCGTGGCGACGCCCGCCGACGCGGTCGCGGAGGCGGACATCGTGAGCGTGCTCGTGCCGGACACGGTCCAGCCGGACGTGTACGAGAACGCCATCGAGCCGAACCTCGAGGCCGGCGACACGCTGCAGTTCGCCCACGGGTTCAACATCCACTACAACCAGATCCAGCCGCCAGAGGACGTCGACGTGACGATGGTCGCGCCGAAGTCGCCGGGCCACCTGGTGCGCCGGAACTACGAGAACGACGAGGGGACCCCCGGACTGCTGGCCATTTATCAGGACGCGACGGGCGACGCCCACGACGAGGGGCTCGCGTACGCGGCCGCGATCGGCTGTACCCGCGCCGGCGTCGTGGAGACGTCCTTCCGCGAGGAGACCGAAACCGACCTGTTCGGCGAGCAGGCCGTCCTCTGTGGCGGCGTCACCTCGCTCGTCAAGCAGGGCTACGAGACGCTCGTCGACGCGGGCTACTCGCCGGAGATGGCGTACTTCGAGTGCCTGAACGAGCTGAAGCTCATCGTCGACCTGATGTACGAGGACGGGCTCGGCGGCATGTGGGACTCCGTCTCCGACACCGCCGAGTACGGCGGGCTGACCCAGGGCGACGTCGTCGTCGACGAGCACGCCCGCGAGAACATGGAGGAGGTCTTAGAGAAGGTCCAGGACGGGACGTTCGCCCGCGAGTGGATCGTCGAGAACCAGGCGGGCCGCCCGAACTACGAGCAGCTCCGGACCGCGGAGAAGAACCACGAGATCGAGGCAGTCGGCGAGGAGCTCCGCGGGCTGTTCGCCTGGCAGGAGGACGAGGAAGCCGACGACGAGAAAACCGAGGTGAAAGCCTGATGGGGGAGCGATCGACGACCGACCGATCGACGATGGGCGACGTCGACCACACGCCGCGAAACGCGGACGTGAACGACGTGTGGATCCGCGGCCCGGACGGCGCGGCCGGGACGGAGCGCACCGATGAGTAGCGGGACGCTGTACGACAAGGTGTGGGACCGACACCGGGTGGCGTCGCTGCCGACCGGACAGGACCAGCTGTTCGTCGGCCTCCACCTCGTACACGAGGTGACGAGCCCGCAGGCGTTCGGGATGTTACGGGAGCGCGACCAGACGGTCGCCTTCCCGGAGCGCACGCACGCGACGGTCGATCACATCGTTCCGACGGGGAACCGCGACCGCCCATACCGCGACGACGCCGCCGAGGAGATGATGGCGGAGCTGGAAGCGAACGTCCGCGGCTCCGGGATCGACTTCTCGGACCCCGACTCGGGGAACCAGGGGATCGTCCACGTCATCGGTCCGGAGCAGGGGCTCACCCAGCCCGGCATGACGATCGTCTGTGGCGACTCGCACACGTCGACACACGGCGCGTTCGGCGCGCTCGCGTTCGGGATCGGGACCTCACAGATCCGCGACGTGCTGGCGACCGGCTGTATCGCCATGGGGAAACAGCGGGTTCGGAAGATCGAGGTCACCGGCGAGCTCGGCGAGGGCGTCACGGCCAAGGACGTGATCCTCACGATCATCCGGGAGCTCGGGACGGACGGCGGCGTCGGCTACGTGTACGAGTACGCCGGCGAGGCCATCGAGAGCCTCGGGATGGAGGGTCGGATGTCGATCTGCAACATGTCGATCGAGGGCGGTGCCCGCGCGGGGTACGTCAATCCCGACGAGACCACCTACGAGTGGCTCCGGAAGACGGACGCCTTCGCCGATGACCCCGAAGCGTTCGAGGAGCTGAAGCCGTACTGGGAGTCCGTCGCCTCCGACGACGACGCGACGTACGACGACGTCGTGGTCATCGACGGCTCCGCGATCGAGCCGACGGTAACGTGGGGAACGACCCCCGGCCAGGGGATCGGCATCTCGGAACCGATCCCGGAGCCGGAGGACCTCCCCGCGGACAAACGGGACACCGCACGGCGCGCACAGAAACACATGCGCGTCGAGCCCGGCGAGACGATGGAAGGGTACGAGATCGACGTCGCCTTCCTCGGGTCGTGTACGAACGCCCGCCTGAAGGACCTGCGGGAGGCCGCGGCGTTCGTGAAGGGCCGGGCCGTCGACGACGACGTGCGCGCGATGGTCGTTCCCGGCAGCCAGCGGGTCCAGCGGGCCGCGGAGGCCGAGGGGCTCGACGAGGTGTTCATCGAGGCCGGCTTCGACTGGCGCGAGCCCGGCTGTTCGATGTGTCTCGGCATGAACGACGACCAGCTGGAGGGCGACGAGGCGAGCGCCTCCTCCTCGAACCGGAACTTCGTCGGGCGACAGGGGTCGAAGGACGGGCGGACCGTTCTGATGAGTCCGATCATGGTCGCGGCGGCGGCGGTGACCGGCGAGGTCACCGACGTCCGCGAACTGACGGAGGTGACCGTCGCATGAGCGGCGACGTCGACCACTCGGGCTTTGCGGACGGCGATGCGCCTGCCGAGAAGGTGACGGACGTCTCGGGTACGGGGATCCCCGTGCGCGGCAACGACATCGACACCGACCAGATCATCCCGGCCCGGTTCATGAAGGTCGTCACGTTCGACGGGCTCGGACAGTTCTCGTTTTTCGATCAGCGGTTCGACGACGCGGACAACGAGAAGGACCACCCGTTCAACGAGAAGCGCTATCAGGGCGCGAACGTACTGGTCGTCAACGCCAACTTCGGCTGCGGCTCCTCGCGCGAGCACGCCCCGCAGGCGCTGATGCGCTGGGGGATCGACGCGGTCGTCGGCGAGTCGTTCGCGGAGATCTTCGCGGGCAACTGCCTCGCGCTCGGGATCCCCACGGTCACCGCGAGCGCCGCGGAGATCGAAGCGCTCCAGGACCACGTCGAGACGACCCCCGACACGACCATCGACATCGACGTCGAGTCGGAGACGATCACGTACGGCGACACGGTCGTCGACGCGGAGGTGAGCGAGGCACAGCGAAAGGCGCTCGTCGAGGGCGTCTGGGACACCACGGCGCTGATGGGTGCGAACGAGGCGGCCGTCGCCGAGACGGCACGCTCGCTGCCGTACATCCCGGCGTCGGACGTACCCGACGAGGCCGGTGCTGACGGTCCGGCCGACGGCGCGGGGGACGACTGAATGGCCGAGGAGATCGTCGTCATCGAGGGCGACGGGATCGGCGGCGAGGTCGTCCCCGCCGCGATCGACGTACTGGACGCGGCCGCGGCGTCGAGCGACGCGATCGACGCGGACGGCTTCACCTACACGTACGCCGCGGCCGGTGACGCGGTGGAGGCGGAGACCGGCGAGGCGCTGCCGGCGGAGACGTACGAGGCGGCCGCGAACGCGGACGCGACGCTGTTCGGCGCGGCCGGCGAGACGGCCGCGGACGTCATCCTCCCGCTCCGCGACGCGGTCGGATCGTTCGTCAACGTGCGCCCGGCGAAGGCGTACCCCGGCGTCGACGCCGTGCGACCGGAGACGGACGTCGTCTTCCTCCGTGAGAACACCGAAGGGGTGTATTCTGGCCACGAGGACCGGCTCTCCGAGGACCTCTCGACGCTGACGCGCGTCGTCACGTCGTCGGCGTCGCGCGAACTCGCCGAGTTCGCCTGCGAGTTCGTCGCGGACGGGCGCGGCCCGGACCACCGCGACGGGTTCACGGTCGCACACAAGGCGAACGTGATGCGCGAGACCGACGGGCGGTTCCGCGAGGAGGTGCTGTCGGTCGCCGAGGAGCACGGCGTCGACGCCGACGAGGAGCTGATGGACGCGTTCGCGACGAAGCTCCCGCTCGACCCGACCCAGTACGGCGTCGTCGTCTGCGGGAACCTCGCGGGCGACGTGCTCTCCGATCTGGCCGCCGGGCTCGTCGGCGGGCTCGGACTGCTCCCGTCGGCCAACATCGGCCACGACAACGCGCTGTTCGAGCCGGTCCACGGGACCGCGCCCGACATCGCCGGCGAGGGGGTCGCGAACCCCACTGCCGCGATCCTGTCGGCGGCGATGCTACTCGAGTACCTCGGCTACGTCGACGAGGGGCAAGGTGTCCGCGACGCCGTCGAGGGCGTGTTGCGCGACGGCCCGCGGACCGGCGACCTCGGCGGCTCCGCGACGACCTCGGAGGTCACCGCGGCGATCGTCGAACGACTGTAAGGCGTCGCCCCGCCACCCCCGCCACGGGGAGTGGCCGCCCGGTCCGGCTCGGCCCGCCCCGCGCGGGCGAACCACAAGACACGAAACCCTGCGGTTCGTTCCGAGCGTATGAGCAACTACTTGGTCGCGATGGAAGCCGCCTGGTTGGTTCGTGACGTCGAGAAGACCGACGACGCCATCGGCGTCGCGGTCAGCGAGGCCGGAAAGCGACTCAACGAGACGGACAAGCAGTACGTCGAGGTCGAACCCGGCGTCACCGGCTGTCCCGCCTGCGGCGAGCCGTTCGACGCCGCGTTCCTCGCGGCGAACACGGCCCTGGTCGGGCTCGTGTTGGAGATCGATATCTTCAACGCCGACAGCGAGGAGCACGCCGAGCGGATCGCGAAAAGCGAAGTTGGCGGCGCGCTCCGGGACGTCCCGCTCGAGGTCATCGAGATAATCGAGACGGAAGCCGACGAGGACGACGACGAGTAGCGCGACGTTCGGGAGCCGGACGCGTCCGGCGGCCGGGGACGGAAAGCGTCCGTCGGCCCTCGTTCGTCGCCGATCGAACGTCCGGCGAGGACGGCCGTCGTCGAAAGCTTTTCTAATAACTTCTGGTAATTAGACGTATGGAACTCCCGACGCCGCAGGACCTACGCGAGCGGCGAACGAGCCTCGAGTTGACACAGAGCGCGCTCGCCGACGCTGCAGGCGTCTCACAGCCGCTCATCGCCCGGATCGAAGGGGGCGACGTCGACCCGCGGCTCTCGACGCTGCGGCGGATCGTCAACGCGCTCGACGAGGCGGAAGGCGAGGTGGTGCGCGCGACCGACCTGATGAACGAGACGGTGATCAGCGTCGCGCCGGACGACGCCGTCAGGGACGCCGTCGAGCTGATGGAAAAGGAGGCGTACTCCCAGCTCCCGGTGCTGCAGAACGGCGTCCCGGTCGGCTCGATCAGCCAGGGCGACGTGATCCACGCGGGAGAGAACGTCGGCGACCTGCCGGTCAGCGAGGTGATGAGCGAGTCGTTCCCGACGGTGGCGGGCGACGCGACCGTCGACGAGATCCGGAACCTGTTGGACCACTACAAGGCCGTAATGGTCACCGAGGGCGGGGAGACGGTCGGGATCATCACCGAGGCCGACATCGCGGCACACCTGTCGTAGAGCCGACCGCGAAACCGCACGACTGCTCGACCGTTCGGCCGCATGACCACCGCACGACTGCTCGACCGTTCGGCCGCATGACCGCACGACCGCTCGGCCGATCGTTTATAACCGATAGCGAACCAGACCGCGCGTGGCCTGACCGACGGCCGCGACGGTCGAGGCGGGTGCGCGGCGCGCCGTCGCGGAAGCCGAGAACGCGCCGCCCGTTCGCCACGCAGCGACGTGCCGCCAGCTACAGCTCCAGCCCGCGGATCGCGACGCCATCGCCTTCTTCGACACGCCCGATCACGCGGCCATCCGTCGCCGCCGCCAGCGACGCCGCCGCGTCCGGGTCGACGGCCGCGACGAAGCCGGTTCCCATGTTGAACGTCCGGTGCATCTCCTCGTCGGAGACGTTCCCCTCGGCCTGAACGAACTCGAACACCGGCTGGGCGTCGACGGCGTCGTCGACGACGTACCGGTTCGCGCCCAGGCGTTCGAGGTTCGTCCACCCGCCGCCGGTGACGTGGGCCGCGCCGCGGACGCCGTGGTCACGCATCGGATCGAGCAGGTCGGTGTAGATCCGGGTCGGCTCCAACAGCGCCTCGCCGACCGTGTCGTACCCCGCGAACGGACAGTCGTCGGTGTACGCGTGGTTCCGCGTCGCGGCCTCCCGGGCGAGGGTCAGCCCGTTCGAGTGGATCCCCGACGACTCCCAGCCGACGAGCGCGTCGCCGGGCCGTGCCTCGCCGTCGAACACCGCGTCCTTCGCCGCGAGCCCGGCACAGGTGCCCGCGAGGTCGAGGCCATTGATCACGTCGGGCATGACCGCCGTCTCGCCGCCGACGAGCGCCATGTCCGCCAGCTCCGCGCCGCGGGCGAGCCCCTCGCCGACCTGCTCGGCGAACCGCTCGTCGGGCTCGTCGACCGCGAGGTAGTCGACGAACGCGACCGGCCGGACCCCGGCCGCGACGAGGTCGTTGACGTTCATCGCGACGCAGTCGATTCCGACCGTCGAGTAGTCGGCGAGCGCCTCCGCGACCAACAGCTTCGTGCCGACGCCGTCCGTCGCCAACGCGAGGTATCGGTCGCCGATGTCGAGCAGGCCCGCGTAGTCGCCCTCGCCCTCGCCGACCACCCCGACGAGCGCGGCGGTCGCCGCCTCGCTCGCGTCGATATCGACGCCGGCGTCCGCGTAGGTGAGCTCCTCCCCGTCCTCGTCGTGGCCGTCGCCCTCGGTCATGTCTCAGGGGGGACGCCCGCGGAGCAAAAACGCACCGTTTGCCGCGACGGTCGGATCGGTGGTGAGAGTCGGATCGGTGGTGAGAGTCGGATCGATGGCGATCGCCGGACCGGGAGTGGTGGCTCAGCGACGAGACGCGGGGACGGGACGGCCGTCAGAACGGCCCGCCGAAGCCGAAGCCGAACCCGAAGACGAGCACGACGGCGACGAGAAGCGACGGGAGGAACGTCGCGGCCCATACCGCCTTGCTCCACCCGATCACCGTCTTCCCGTCGAGCGGTCCGTACGGGATCAGGTTGAACGCCGCGAGGAAGACGTTGATCGCGATCCCCCGCTCGCCGATCAGGGTGACGACCGGGCTGCCGAGGAGGACGCCCGCGAGGAAGACGGGGACGAACACGCCCATCAACAGCAGGTTGACGACCGGGCCGGCGATCGCGATGTGGCCGTGTTCCCGATCGGTGAGCCGGCCGCGGTGGTGAACCGCGCCGGGCGCGGCGAAGATGAACCCCAGCATGGCGCTCATCACGGCGAGGAACAGCATCCCGTTGTCCGCGCGGAACTCCGCGACCTGGTCGTAACGGACGGCGACGACCTTGTGGGCGACCTCGTGTAGCAGGAAGGCGACGCCGGCGGTGGCGAGGCTGACGACGAGCGGCAACACGATCCCGGCCGCGAGCAACCGGTCGAAGCCGGCCGCGCCGCCCGCGAAGAACAGCATGAACGCGACCCCGAGCGCGAGCCACGCGACGAGGAGGTCCCTGAGTTCGATCCCGCTGAAGTAGAGGCCGCCGATCCGGCGGCCGCGTACGGTAGTTCCCATGTATCGTGTCGTTCCGAGTTGTGTCGTGTGGTTTCGAGTCGCGTCGTGTGGTTTCGACTCTGCTAGACTGCGGTGAGTAGCCCGCGGATCAGCTCCGCGCTGTTCTGTGCGCCCCGCACCATCAGCCGGGAGACCTCGTCGATGCTCCCGACCTCTGCGCCGAACATCGCCGGGAGGACGTAGACGGCGAAGAGGAAGCTGGCGACGATGCTGCCGACGTTCGTCATCGCGACGACCATGATGAGTTTAAACAGCGGGACGTCGAGCATCGCCGAGAGCAGCTCCGTCGGGGACTTCGTCTCGTCGCCCAGCAGCTCGTTGAGCGTCCCGATGTCGCCGACGTTCACGGTGAGGCTCCGGAGCTCGACGTAGCCCGCGAACCAGCCCGGCGCGAGCATCGGGTTGATCGACGTCATCCACGCGACCGCGCCGCCGACGCCGGCCGACGACCAGCGCGCGCCGGCGAGCTTCGCGAAGGAGAACGCGAAGACGCCGTTGATCAGGAACCACGCCCCGAACAGCCGGAGCAGGAACCCGTCGCGGACGCCAGCCATCGCCAACAGCACGAAGAACGTCACGAACGCGACGGCGATCGCGTACCCGATCGCCTTCCCCCACGGGAACCGTCGACCGGTCTCCTGGCCGACGAGGCTCTCGACCGGTGGGAGCGTCTCGGGGTTCGCGAGGTACCGCTCGATGCCGGCCCGGTGGCCCGCGCCGACCACGGCGACGACGTCGTGGCCCGCGTTCCGGAGCGCGACGAGCCGGTGGGCGATGAAGGCGTCCCGTTCGTCGATGAGCGCCTCCGCCCCGCCGGGGGAGAACTGCCGGAACTCCTCCATCATCATCGTCACCACGTCGGTGTCGGTGAGCTCCTCGATGTCGAGCCCCTCGATGCCGTCGTGTTCGGTGGCCCCGTCGCCGCCGAACGCCGAGAGCAGTGCCGCGGCAACGAGCCCGACGGTCAGCCCGAACCCGATCCCCAGCCCGAGGCTGCCGACCGCTCGGATCGTGAAGTCGCCGAGGTACGTCGCGACGAGCCCGTCGGCCACGCCGAGGACGGCCACCGCGAGCCCCGCGCCGAGCCCGAGCCCGGCCGCGGCGTACAGCCGCGCGTCCGGCGAGAGGCCCGCCTTGCCGAGCTGATCGACCGCGAGCGCGACGACGACCGCCGTCAGGGTCCCCGCCGTCACGCTCGTCAACAGTGCGCCGGTGATCCCGACCGTTCCGCCGAACAGCCCGATCGCGGGGCCGGCGAGGATCCCGACGATCAGCCCCGCCGTCAGGCCGACGACCCGCGAGTCGGTGACGCCGAACGCGAGCCCCCCGACCATCCGCAGCTTCTCGACCACGGTCATCCGCGCCCAGAACCGCTGGATCGTGGTCTGGATGTCCCGGTCGACCAAGGCGACGTCGATGCCGAGCTCCTCGGCGACGTCGATCGCGGCCTGCATGTCCGCGCCCGGTTCGATGTCGAACCGTTCGCCGAGCTGCGTCTGGACGTACGAGAGCATCCAGTAGGCGAGGAACTGGAAGACGGTGTTCCCCTTCAGCAGGTCGCTCGCGTCGAGGTCGTCGGGGGTTTCCCCCTGCATCTGTCGGTAGCGACCCTCGTCGAGCTCGACCGCGACGACGTCCGGTCGCTCCCGGGTGATCGTCTCCTCGACCTCCTCGACGGACCGCTCGGAGATGTGTGCGGTGCCGACGACGGTCACGCTACCGGGCTCGCGTCCGGCGGGTGCGTCCGCGTCGGGCGCGTCCGCGTGCGACCCCGTCGGCGGGTCGCCCGCGTGCCCGGGCGTCTCTGTCATTAGGGGTCCGTACTCCGCGACCGCGTTTAGGGCTTGTGAGTCCGACGGGCGTGAGCGCGGCACACGCGTCGACGTGGTCGGATGTGTCGGGCACACCGAGCACGTCGACGCGTTCGACCCTCACCCGTCCAACAGACTTGTATCGGTGCACGACACACGGAAGGACATGTCCCGGCTGATCCCCTCCCTGCCGGACGCCACGCCGGACGACCGGGAGCCCCGGATCGTCGGCGTCGACGACGACGAGGCGGACGAACTCATCGCCGCTCTCGGCTCCGAAACCGCGCGAAGCCTCCTCTCGGCGCTCCACGACGAGCCGGCCACGACGTCGGAGCTGGCGGCGGAGGTGGACACGTCGCTCCAGAACGTACAGTACCACCTCGGGCGGCTGTCGGACGCGGACCTCGTCGACGTCGTCGACACCGCCTACTCCGAGAAGGGGCGCGAGATGGACGTGTACGCGCCGGCCGACGACCCGTTGGTGTTGTACGCGAGCCCGCAACGCGACTCCGGCGGACTGAAAGCCGCCCTCAAGCGCTTGCTCGGCGGATACGGGCTACTGGCGGTTCTCACCCTCGTCGCGACACAGGTTCGCTTGCTGGTCGACGGCGGGCTTGGGGGGGCCGACGACGCCGCCGAGGACGGAACGGCGGACCGTCCGGCGGCCGGCGGCGCGGAGGCGGACGACGACGCCGCGGAGACGGCGGCCGACCCGGCTCCCGAGAGCGGGCGCGACGGTTTCGACGGCGTCGGCTCCGCGCTCGAAGACCCCTTCGGGTACGGCCACGCCGTGATCGACGGCGTCCTGTCGACGCTGGGGCCGGAGATCGCCCTCTTCGTGAGCGCCGCCCTCGTGTTCACCGTCGCCTGGGCGTACCGGTACCGCGACGAGTGGTACCGGGGTCAGTGACCCGCTCGAAGTCAGTGACCCGCTCGAAGTCAGTGACCCGCTCGAAGTCAGTGACCCGCTCGAAGTCAGTGACCCGCTCGAAGTCAGTAACCGGGTTCGAGGCGGGTGATCGTCGTCACCCCGTCTGCCGCGGGGACAGCTATTCATGCCGGCGCGCCGATCGGGACGTATGGAACACGAAGCCGAGGTCGTCGGGGTCGGCGCGGGCTCCGCGCCGGGCGGCGACGTCCCGGCAGTCGTCCTCTCCGTGCGCGACGTGTACGTTCCCATCTTCGTCAGTAGCGACCAGGCGCGCTCGATCGGGACCGTTCTGGAGGGCACCCCGTTCGAGCGGCCGCTCACCCACGACCTGCTCGTCGAGATGCTCACCGAGTTCGGCGGGGCCATCGACCGCGTGCGGATAGACGACCTCTCCGAGGGGACGTTCTACGCAAAGATCGACGCGGAGCGGTACGAGAACGGTCGCCCCGAGCGGTTCGTCTTCGACGCGCGCCCCTCCGACGCGCTCGCGCTGGCCGTCCGGGTCGACTGCCCGATCGTCGTCACCGACGAGGTCATCGAGGCCGCGGGTCGCCCGCCCGACTCGCTCCGCTTCGGCGACGGCGGCGACGGCGGGGACGAGGCACGGTGAGGACACGCGGGGGACGAAGCGCGGCGAGGACGCACGAGACCCGCGGCCGATCCGGAGCGGGTCGCCGTCCCGGTATCTGTAGGTTCAAGTCGGCGGCCCGCCCACGCCGTGTATGAGCGAGACGGCGACCCTCGCGGAGTCGTACACCGAGATGACGGAGCTGCTCCTGCCGAACGACACGAACAACCTCGGCCGAGCGCTCGGCGGGGCCGTGTTACACTGGATGGACATCTGCGGGGCGATCGCCGGGATGCGATTTGCGAGCCGACAGGTGGTCACCGCCTCGATGGACCACGTCGACTTCCTCTCGCCGATCGAGATGGGCGAGGTCGTCGTGATCGAGGGGTACGTGTTCAACACCGGCCGCACGAGCCTCGACGTGAAAGTCGACGTCCGCGCCGAGAACCCGAGGACCGACGAGCAGCGCCGCGCGACGACCTCGTATTTCACGTTCGTCGCGCTCGACGACGAGGGCGTTCCCACCGAGGTTCCGGACCTCGAATGCCCGACCGAGAGCGAGGCGGCGCTGCGAGCCGAAGCGATCGAGGGTCGCCGCGAACAGCTCCGAAGCGTCGTCGAACGGTACGACCTCTGAGGCGTTCGGCCCTCGCGGAGACGGCGCTGACGGGCGAACGAATTATAACGGATTGACACGTACAGCTACGGTGCCGGGGTGCCACGCGATCGGCAGCGACGTCGGGGTGACGCCGCCGGCCGGCCTGCCCGGACGGCCGGACCGCGCCCCCGGCGCTTCAGGCGACCGCTTTGCCCGGGCGGTCGCTCCCGGTGTCGCGACGGCTGCCTGCCCGGGCGGCCGTCGCGTTTTTCGCCGATCGACGCGTCGCCACGAGCTCTCGCCGGCGACGTCCCGATCCCGGTAGCGGGCCCTCAATCTCACTCGGTCGCGGCCCCGTGAGCACGGACGGCCAGGTCGGCGAGCGCGCCGACGTCGGGAGCGGTCGACAGGTGTGACACGCAGCCGCAGTCCGAGGAGCCGAACCCGTCGACCGGGCCCTCGGGGAGCCGACCCGCGACGACACACTCGACGTCGGCCCCCGCGCTTTCGATGACGCGGTCGATCCGCGTCTCCGAATGTCCGAGCAGGTGATCCACGTGCCAGTGGCGGACGTCGTGTTCGCCCGCGGCGACCCGCCGGTGGCGGTCGACCCGCGCGAATCCGCCCGTACCGAGCGCGCTACCCGTGTACGCGTACGCACCTGCGGGGAATCGATGGTCGCCGAGCGCTCCGACCGACAGGACCGTCGGCTCGGGGAGGTCGATCACGAGCGTGTACGTCCCGCCGGTCGTCGACGCGGCCCGTCCGTCGCTCCCCCCTGCGGACTCGCCGGTGGTTCCCGTCGGCTCGTCCCGGGTCACGACGCCACCGGTGGCGGGTCGCTGGCAGCTGCTCGGAGATCGTCGACGAGCATGCGCGCCTCGTCGGTCAGGTCGTACTCCTCGTGGAAGTCGTCGGGGTCGCGATCGCGCCCCGAGAGCGCGCCGACCACGCTCGCGATCCGGTCGTAGTTGTCGCGGACGAGCCCGCCGACGATCCCCGGCGTCCCGGCGCGGCCGGCGAGCTCCTCGGCGGCGGCGCGGCCGGCGTACACGCGTCCCTCCCCGGGATCGACGAACACCATCGCGAACGGGCGCGCGTCGAACTGCGCGTCGAGGAACGGGCCGACGGGGTCGGCCTCCCACGGCACCGCGACGACGCCCTCCAGCCGTTTGAGCGCGACGGCGGCGACCGAACAGTACGGGCAGTCGCCGTCGAAGACCAACACCGGCGCGTCCGTAGCCTCTCCCATGCTCCCGCTTGGGGCTCCCGACTTTTAAGCGGTCGCTCGCTTCCGTACACGTTTATAAGCGTCCGACGGTCGGCGAGTTCAGTGAGAGTGGCCGAGCGCTTCCGATAGCGGCTCGCCGAAGCGCTCCTCGAACAGCTCCTCCGCGGCCGCGTTCATCTCCTGGATGTCCGCGGGTACCTCACCCTGGCTGTGGTGAACGAGCATATGCGCCTGCTGGGCCATCGTCTGGACGACGACGTCGCTGATGACCTTGCTCTTCTGCTCGCCCTGCTCGCTGAACACGTCGACGAGTCCCGCCGGCAGCTCGAAGGTGTCCTCGTCGCCGTCGGGTCCGGTCACGGTGTACGTCTCGGTCTCTACCATGTCCGAGGATCGGAGGCACGGACATAAGCGTCTGTGGGATGCGCGTCGTCGTTCGAGCGCGTGCGGACCCTTGGCCGCGGGGTACCGATCGCCGCCGTCCCTCAGTGCATCGAGAGCGACGCGTCCCGGTCGGAGACGACGACCGCGGCGAGATACGCCCCGATAGCGATAACGATGATCGAGCCGCCCGGCGGGAGGCTCGCGCCGATGGAGACGGCGAGCCCGCCGAGGACCGCGAGCTGTCCGACGAGCACCGAGAGGTACAGGGTCTCGCGGAAGCTCCGAGCGACCTGTGAGGCGGCCGCGACCGGGATGACGAGCAGCCCGGCGACGAGGATGACGCCGAGGATCTGCATGGCACCGACGACGACCGTCGCGGTCATCACGATGAGCAGGGCGTTGTAACGGTCGACGTTCAGGCGAGCGACGTGTGCGGCGCGCTCGTCGAACGTAATGAAGAGGAACTGCTTGTAGTTGTAAACGACTAGCGCGACGACCACGACCGTGAGCACGGCGACGAGGCGCGCGCCGGTGGCGGTCACGATGGCGAGGCTCCCGAAGAGGAAGTCCTCGATGTCGATGGCGATGGCGACGAACTCGCGGCTCCAGCTGATAACGAGCGTCCCGACCGCGAAGCTCCCCGTCAACACGATGGCGATTGGCACGTCGCCGTAGCTGTCGGTTCGGTCCACGAGCCACTGCAGCCCGATCGCGCTCGCCGCACTCACGACCAGCGCGACGAGCAGGAGCGTGCCGCCGGAGCCGAAGGCGGCGACCGCCCCGCCGGCGAGGCCTGCCCCGAACGCGATAAAGAGCATCCCGAACGCGACGCCGGCGAACGCGGTGTGTGCGAGCGTCTCGCCGATGAGCGCCATCTGCCGGTGGACGAGGAACGCGCCGACGATCGGGCCGACGATCCCGATCAGGACGCCGGTCGCGGCCGCCCGCCAGACGAACGGATGCCGAAAGACGTTGGTGCCGAGGTAGAAGTCCGCCCACTCGCCCAGGACCAGGAAGCCGGCGAACCACGACCCGGCGAGTGCTCCGGTTGCGCCGGGGGCGTCCCGGAGCCAGTCGAGCGCGAGGAACGCCAGCATCCCGACGGCGAGCGCGGCCACGAGCCCGACGCCGACGAGCTCGACGATCTCCCGCAGGGAACGACCGCCACCGGGCGTCTCGAACGCGTCCACGTCCGCGCCAGCCGCCGCGGCCGTCACGTCGCCGCCGTCGCCGGCGATCCCGTCCCCGGAACCGCCGTCCGTCGTCCGATCCGTTCCCCTTACGTCGTCACGGCCGCGATCGTCGCCGTTGTCGTGGCCGTCACCGTGACCGTCGCCGTTGTCGTGGCCGTCATCGCGAACGTCGTCACGGTCGTGACTGTCGCCGTGATCGTGGCTGTGACCGCCGTCGTGGTCGTGTTCCTCGCTCATGGGTGGTCGTGTTCGATGATGCCGCTGCTTCGCCCGTACGCGTCCGCGAGCGCGTCGCTCTCGAGGAACGAGACGGTGTCGCCGTGGTGGTACAGCTCGACGTTGATACAGGCGACGGTGTCGACGTGTTTCGTGAGGACGCCGATGTCGTGTTCGATCAGGACGATCGTCATCCCACCGGCGTTCAGCTCGTCGAGGAGGTCGTAAAACCGGTCACGCGAGTTCGCGTCGATGCCCACCGTCGGCTCGTCGAGCGCGAGAACGTCGGCCTCGGAGGCGAGCGCACGGGCGATGAACGCCCGCTGGCGCTGCCCGCCCGAGAGCGCGCTCACGCGCCGGTCCGCGAGGCCGTCGACGTCGACCGTCCGCATCGCCTCCGCGGCGATCTCCCGGTCGCGGTCGGTGAGCCGCGCTCGGCCGGCGTGTGCGAACCGCCCCATCAACACGGTCTCACGGACCGTTACCGGCATCGCGTCGCCACGGTCGGCCGCCCGCTGACCGACGTACCCGATCCGTTCGCCGGCCGTGAACTCGTGTGCGGGCTCGCCGAACAACGAGACGGTTCCGGAATCGGGCTCGCTGAGCCCCAACATGAGATGTAGTAGGGTCGTCTTCCCGGAGCCGTTCGGCCCGATCAACCCGAGGAACTCCCCGGGGTCGACCCTGAGCGAGACGTCGTCTACCGCGACCGTCTCTCCGTAGCTGAACGTGGCGTCCGTGACGTCGATGACCGGGGTCACTGTGATCGCCTCGGGGGGCGTGTCCTCATTACTCCACCTATCCGTCCCCGTCCGTGTCCGCTCCGTCCCCGTCCGTGTCGCCGGACCAGCCGACGGGCGTCCCCCTCACGCATCGAGGGCCTTCCGGAGCGACGGTACGTTGATCTCCTCCATCTGTTCGACCCATCCCCACCCCTCCTCCTGCCACGTCGCGGTGATCCCTTCGGCGGGCGTCAACGGCTCGGCGTTCTCGACGTTCGTGTTCTCGAAGATCACCTCTACCATCTGGGGCACGTCCGTCTCGGGATCGGGTGCCTCGAAGGGGTCGTACAGCACCGTGTGGATGTCGCGTTCCTCGATGACCTCGATGAGGTCGGCGATGTCCTCGAAGGACTCGGCGGCGTCCGGGGAGATGCCGGTCGGGGTCCGGAGCTCGAATCCGTACCGCCGCTCGAGGTACCGGAAGGAGTCGTGACCGGCGAGGACGGCCACCTCGCGGTCCGCCTCCTCATCGATGGCCTCGAACTCGCGGTGGACCGTGTCCATCCGCTCGGCGTACGCGGCCGCGTTCTCCTCGTAGTGGTCGGCGTTGTCGGGGTCCAGCTCGACGAGCGCGTCGCGGATCCCCCCGACCATCTCCTGACCGAGGACGGGGTCGATCCAGACGTGGGGGTCGTGGAACTCGGTCGCGCCCGTCGCGTCCTCCTCGATCACCTCGAAGGGGGCGGGTTCGGCCGCGGTGTCGTAGATGACCTCGTCGCCCTCGATCACCTCGAACACGACGGCGGTCCGACCCGTCTCCACGCCGGTGAACTCCACCTGGCGACCGTGTGCGTTGATATCAACGTTCTCGGGTTCCCCGTCGGCGACCCGCGCGTCGACCCGGTAGCGCTCCCCGTCGCCCAGCGGGACCACGCGGCCCTGGTCGTCCTCGATGACGATCCCGACGGGCACCATCGAGCCGACGGGGACGTCGGGGACCCCGCCGTGCCAGTGCTCCGTGTGCCAGTAGCCGAGCTGGTCGTCCGACCGGAGGTCGTAGATGTCGAACTCGTCGAGCCGCAGGCTCTCGGGCGGGTAGTCGTGGCCGTAGTCGGGGGCGGGGAGTGCGCCGGAGTCGAACCCGATGAGGTGCGGACCGAGCCCGTCGAGCAGGTCGTAGGTCACGACGTCGTCGTAGTCGCGGTCGAGCTCCGCGGCGACCTCCTGTGCCCAAGAGAACTCGGGCGTGTCGAGGTAGAAGAACGCGCGGGTGGAGGCGATGTCGCGCGCGAGGTTACCGTCCGGACTCCAGCCGTGACCCATCTGCCCGACCGACACCGGGTTGGTGAACCCGAACCGGTCGCCCGCTACCTGCTCGGCCCAGTCCTGGATGGTAAAGAACGAGGTGTACCCCGCGTTCTCCGCGCTCTCGTCGGTGGGGCTACCCAGCCCGAGACAGCCGGCTGCGGCCACCACGGCCGCGGATCCAGCGCCGGCACGGAGGAGCGCCCGCCTCGTTGGTTGCATACGCACCCGTTGTGCGGTTACGACTAAAAGCGTTATTATAAGATGGCAGGGTGTTAATAAACATCGGCGGTCGGGTGTCTACCCGTGTCACCCATCGGCGCTCTCGACGCCTCCGGACCGTTATTATAAATATCCTGCACGTAGATATATGATAGCCGACAACCGGTCCGTAACCGATCGGGCGGTCGGGACGCGCTTCGGACCGGCCGTCGTCGACCCGACCGCCCGGGAGAAGTGACCGATGATCCCGACACGAACACCGACGATCCCTCGCCTCGACGGGCACGCCGACGGGGACTGGTCACGAGTATGAGCACCGCTCCGCGGATCGCCCGAGTCGCACGGGTCGTGCGGGTCGCGACGCGACGGCTTCGGCGATTCCTCGTTCGGTGTTTCACCGTGGACACGCGGTCGCTCGCGACGTTCCGGGTGTTCCTCGGGCTGCTCGTGATCGCCGACCTCGGGCTGCGTTCGCGCAACTTCTCGTTTTATTATACGGACACGGGGATCGTCCCGCAGGAACTCGCCGAACGCGGGACGGCCGACGGCGCGATATCGATATACTACCTGACGAGCGAGACGGAGCTGATCGCGGCCCTGATGGTCGTCCAGGCGCTCGTCGCGCTCGCGATGGTGGTTGGGTATCGGACCCGGGCGGCGACCGTCGTCTCGTTCCTGTTCGTCGTCTCGCTCGACCACCACAACCCGTTCGTGTTGAGCTACGCCGACACCCTGTTCCGGCTGTTGTTCTTCTGGGCGATGTTCCTCCCGCTCGGCGAGCGCTGGTCGGTCGACGCGCTCCACCGCGGCGGAGCGCCTCGAGACACCGTCGCGGGGCTCGCGACCGCGTTCGCGCTCTCACAGATGGTGTTCATGTACCTCCTCAACGGGATCCACAAGTCGATGTCGCCGCTGTGGCGAAGCGGCGACGCCGCGCCGCTCGTGTTCGGGATCGACGAGATGACGTTCCTGATCGGCGACCTGCTGCGGGCCGTCCCGACGCTGATCTCCTACGGTGGGCTGCTCTGGTTTTACATGTTGCTCGCGTCGCTGCTGTTGGTCCTGTTTACCGGGCGGGCCCGAGTCGCGATGGTCGCGCTCTTTTTCGTCGGCCACGCCTCGTTCGCGCTGACGGTCCGGATCGGCGCGTTCGCGTACGTGGCGATGGCCGGGCTGACCCTGTTCTTGCAGCCGGCGTTCTGGCGGGACGCCGGACGGATCGCCCGGCTCATTGGCGTCGATCCGACGCGGGTTCACGGGACGGTCCGCGATCGCGTCGGGGAACCGCTCGCGGCGGCCCTTCCCGCGTTCCGCGTCGTGCCCGACCGCGTCGCGCGGGTCCGGTCGATCGCATACACGCTCGCGATCGGCGCGGTGGTGGTCGCGCTCGCGCTCGTCGTCGCCGTGTTCCTGCTCAACGTCGGGGCCGTCATCGACGGAAACTACGACCAGAACGCCCTCAACGACGAGGTGGCCGCTCACCCCGCGGGCGAGCACGTCGTCACCGTCGCGGAGGCGGTCGGGATCGACCAGCCGGAGTGGAGCGTCTTTGCGCCCAGCCCGCGAACGACCGACCGGTACTACGTCTTCGGTGCCCGAACCGTCGAGGGCGATCGGCTCGACGTCTACAACGACCGCCCGTTCACGTGGGACCGCCCGGGCGACGAGCTACAGCGACAACACGACACCTACCGGCAGCGCTTCTTCATGAACAGCGTCCGGCGAGGAGCCGTCGGCGGCGAGCTCACCCGTAACTACGGCGAGCATCTCTGTGCCACGTACGCCGCGGAGCACGGGATCGAGCTGACGCACATCAGCATGTTCGAGGTGACCGAGACGATCACCTTCGAGACGGTCGACGACCCGGCCGGTCGAGAGAGCGAGCGCGACCACTTCCACCGACACGTCTGCGGGGGATGAGACCTCCTCAGCGGATCGACACGGGGAAGGGGTGAAACGCGACGCGGCCGGACGGATCGGATGATATCTTGAAACGCCGGCACCGCGAAGGCGTGCGGCCGGTTCGGTCGTTCCCGCCTTCTCCTCCCGACCAGGTTACGAGTCGGGCGTCAGCTCGACGACGACGCGCCCGTGGTCGGCCTCGGCGACCACGTAGCGGTCGATCTCGGCACAGGCGTCCACGCCCTCCTCCTCGTGGCGAACGTGCCCTTCGTGCACCGTGGCGGTCCCACCGTTCGTGAAGAAGCCGAACGTGCTGTCGGCACCGTGGTCGTGGTCGTCGTCGTGACCGTGATCGTCGTGGTCGTCGTCGTGGCCGTGATCGTCGTGGTCGTCGTCGTGGCCGTGATCGTCGTGGTCGTCGTCGTGGCCGTGATCGTCGTGATCGTCGTCGTGGCCGTGGTCGTCGTGATCGTCGTCGTGGCCGTGGTCGTCGTGATCGTCGTCGTGGCCGTGGTCGTCGTGATCGTCGTCGTGGCCGTCATCCTCGGACTCGAACACAACGTATCCTGACTCGCCCTCGAAACTCACGTCGTACGGCTGGTGGGTCGAAGAGATCGTCGGCGCGTCGTCGGGCGAGCTACCCGCCGTTACGGATTCACCCCCGTCGAACTCGAGGTGACCACAGGCGTGATCGATCTCGTCCCCGCTGAGTTCGCCGTCATGGCCGTGGTCGTCGTCGTGACCGTGATCGTCGTGGTCGTCGTCGTGGCCGTGGTCGTCGTGGTCGTCGTCGTGACCGTGATCGTCGTGGTCGTCGTCGTGGCCGTGGTCGTCGTCGTGATCGTGGTCGTCGTGGTCGTCGTCGTGGCCGTGGTCGTCGTCGTGATCGTGGTCGTCGTGGTCGTCGTCGTGGCCGTGGTCGTCGTGATCGTCGTGATCGTCGTATCCACCGACGCCCTCGACGAGCAGGGTGACGCTCGCCGGCGAGGGATCGTCGTGGTCGTCGTGGTCATCGTCATCAGAACCGACATCTCCGCTGGTCGTCGAGTCGGGCTGCTCATCGTCTGCACATCCAGCAAGCGCGACCGTACCGAGGGCGGCCGAGCCGAGCAGCACACGACGGCGCGATGCGTTGAACCGATCGTTGTCGTCCATACGTCCGAGATGGGTGTAGCGACTCAAAAGAGTTGTTATCTATGAGTGTATTTTTATTATCTTGTGTGGTCTAAGGTTAGTCAAGTTATTAACTAGGTGCGGAGACACCGCCGCACGCCGTTCCCGGGAGCGGGACGGTCGCGAGGCTCGATGGCCCCAGGATACGACCGCACCACGTCCGGGTCAGGGTCGAGAGAAAGCGGCGAATCCCCGGCTCGCCGATCCGCTGGACCGCGACTCGTCGGGCAACCGTCGTCCGCCCGACGCCTCACTCGGTCAGGTCGACCACGGTCGCGTCCGCGAGCTCGACCAGGTCCTCGGGATCTATCGCGAACAGCGCGCTCGGGGTGCCCGCGGCCCCGTACACGACGTCGAACTCCAACAGCGTGGGATCGAGAACCGTCGGCACGGCGGCGTCGTGACAGATCGGCGGGACGCCGCCGATGCTCCAGCCGATCACGTCGCGGATCGCGTCGGGATCGCCCATCGACGCGCCGTCCGCGCCGTAGTGGTCGGCGACCGCGTCGAGGTCGAGCCGGTTCGCCCCGCTCGTGATCGCGGCGACGAGCGCGCCGTCCCGCTCGCCGCCCGCCAGCGACACCACGATCGTGGACGCGATCGCCGCGGTGTCACACCCGACCGCGTCGGCCGCCGCGGCGGCCGTCTTCGTCCCCTCGTCGAACTCGCGGACGTCGACGTCGATCCCGTACCGATCCCGCGCCTGCTCGGCGAACTCCGCTGCGCGTTCGTGCATACAGCCGTTCATCGACGGTGCGTTTCTTAAAAGGGCGGAAGTCGGATCCGGGGGATCGGCGGACCGGGCGGTCAGAGCAGTGAACCGCTCACGTCAGCCGACCGCTTACCGCGCTCGGACGGCCCGAACGAGGCCCAAGAGCCGCGTTCGAGCCGCCGCGGGGTCGTCGTCGATCCGGTACGCGCCGCCCGCGAGCAGGTACTCGCCGGCCTCCCACACCGCGAGCAGCGCCTCGATCGGGACGGGGTCGCCGGCCACGACACAGCGCCCGCGAAACGTCGAGCACGTCGCCGGCGACGCGGCCGGATCGTCCACGAGGACCTCGCGGTCCCCCCGGTGGTCGAGCCTGTCGACGTCGCGCTCCGCGAGCGTCTCCCGGAACCCGTCGCGTGCGCCCCGTTCGACGATCCGGGTCAGGAGGGCGTTCGGCGGGACGTCGGGACGGATCCGGAGCCGGCTGGCGAAGAAGAACGGCCGCGGCTCCGGGTCGGCGGCGGGCTCGTACCGGACCGTCCGCGCGGTCACCGAGACGGGGCCGGCGACGAACGGCCGCTCGGTCGTCTCCGCGACCCGCTCCCACCCGGCGAGGCGGGCGTCGCGAACGACGGGCGGGTCCATACCGTACGGGTTCGTCGGTGAAACACTTAAAAGACAGCCGCGGGACGGGGGAACGCCGCCCCGCGTCGACGCACCGGGGTCAGTGGTCGTCCTCGCGCCACTTGTGTTCACACTCCGTGCAGACGAAAAAGCGCGTCTCGGACTCGTCGGCCGAGCGGATCTGCTGCATGTACCAATACGCCTGATCGTGTCCACACTCGGGACAGTGGGTGGTCGTCCTCGGCAGTCCCTTGTCCTCGGCGTCGCTGACGTCGATGATCTCGGATTCCTCCTGTGTCTCGGTGATCCAGGCGTCCTCCTCGGCTTCCTCGTCGCGACCGGTTTCGTGGCCACAGGAGCCACACACCCAGTGGTCCTCCCCCTCGCCGGACTTCATCATCGAGCCGCACTCGTCGCAGAACTTCATGCCGAAACCAACCGGGGATCGTATATAAACGACGGGATCCGGCGCGTGTCTCGAGGCGAGGCGATCAGGCGTCCCCGTCCGACTGTCCGGGCTCGCCGAGGGCCTCGATGGGAAGCACGTTCTGGAGCGCGACGAAGACGTCCTCGGACCCGTTGAAGGAGTCCTGATCGACCGCCTCGATCAGGTCGCCGAGGTCGTCCTCGCCGTCGGCGTACAGCACGGTGGTCCCCGCGTACGCCTCGGCCAGCTCCTCGCGTGACGCCGGGTACGATCCGTCCTCGAGCCGTCCCTCCAGCCGCGAGAGGTTGATCTCATCGCTCATGTCGGGACCGACGCTCTCCGAGGGGATAAAACCGGCAGGCGTTTCCGGGGCTACGAGCGTGGTCGCGAACGGTTCAGGGTGAATGAGCGGTTCGATGGCGGCCGAACGCTACTTCAGCCGTTCCTGCAGGAAGGAGGGGTGGGCCGCGGTGACGCCGTCGACCGCGAGCAGCAGATCGGAGATGACGTCACCGAGCTCGTCGCCGTCGGCGGCGCGGACCTCCGCCATCAACATGTGGTCGCCCGAGGACGTGTACAGCGAGTTCACCTCGTCGAGCGCCTTCAGCGCGCGCGTCGCCTCGACGTACTTCCCGGAGTCGACGTCCATCCCGACCAACGCGATCGACTGGGAGGCGAGCTTCTTCGGGTCGACGTCGGCCGAGTAGCCGACGATGACCCCGTCCTCTTCGAGCTTGCTCACGTACTTGCGAACCGTCGGCTTCGAGACCTCTGCCCGGTTCGCGATCTCCGCACAGGACGCCTGTGCGTCGTCCTCCAACACGGAGAGGATCCGTTCCTCCGTCGATACGGCGCTCATGACAGTCCGTTTGTCGCCACAGAAAAAATACCTTGCGAACCCGTAAAGGCCCGGCGTCGATCCGACGGCGGGCGTACGGGCCGCCTCAGGCGTGCTTCCCGACGAACCGGTCGTACGAGCGCTCCCACTCGTAGTCGTCGTCCCAGTACCGCTCCGCGAGCGGCTCCTCGGGCATCTCGCCGATCGCGCGTTTCTCCTGACCGTAGGAGGGGCGGTCCTCGTCGACGTAGTAGCGGCCGGTGAGCACCTTCCCCTCGTTGAGGGATTCTTCGGTCTCGCGCATCATCTCCGCGGCCTCGACGCGGTCGGTCGGGTCGAAGTCGTAGTCGTCCGACTCGTTGACGTCGATGTACGGGACGTACTGCCGGGCGTCCTTGTTCCAGGTCGGACACTGGGTGAGGAAGTCGACGTGCGCGAAGCCGTCGTGCTCCATCGCCTCGATGAGGATCTCCTTCGCCTGGTTCGGGTTGACCGCCGCCGTGCGGGCGACGTACGACGCGCCGGCGTTGAGCGACAGCGAGAGCGGCTTGAGCGGCTCCTTGGCGCTGCCGTGAGGCTGCGTCTTCGACTTGTGGCCCTTCGGGCTCGTCGGGGACGTCTGCCCCTTCGTCAGCCCGAAGATCTCGTTGTTGAAGACGATGTACGTCATGTCGTGGTTCTCCCGGGCGGTGTGAATGAAGTGGTTCCCGCCGATCCCGTAGCCGTCGCCGTCGCCACCGGCGGCGATCACTTCGAGGCCGGGGTTGGCGAGCTTCGCCGCGCGGGCCACGGGCAGCGAGCGACCGTGGATCGTGTGGAACCCGTACGTGTCGAGGTAGCTGTTCAGCTTCCCCGAACAGCCGATCCCGGTACACAGCAGGGTCTCCTCGGGGGAGCGGCCGATCTCCGGAAGCGCCTGTTTCAGCGCCTTGAGGACGCTGAAGTCACCACAGCCGGGACACCACGTGGGCTGCGGCTCGACGCCGGGGGTGTACTCGTCGCGGTCGATCTCGCGTTCCTCGTTGATGGCTGAGAATGCGCTCATGGTTAGTCACCTGCCGTGGGGACGAAAGTGGTCTGATGGTTGGGTGCCTCCGCGTCGCCCTCGACGACGACGGCCTCGAAGCCGTCGACGATCTCGGCCGGCTCGAAGGGGTTCCCGTTGTACTTCAGCAGGCTCGATAGCTTCTCGCCGTACTGGCCGAGGTTCTTCTGGACGAGCCCGCGGAACTGGCCGGACGCCGTCATCTCGACGACGAGCACCTCGTCGACGCTCTGGATGAACGCCTCGACCTCGTCGCTCGGGAACGGCAGCATGTCCGAGACGCCGAGCGACTTCACCGAGTGGCCGGCGTCGTTGAGCCGGTCGACCGCCTCCTCGACGGTCCCCTGCTGGCTGCCGAACGTCATGATCCCGTACTCGGCCTCGTCGGGGCCGTAGAACGCGCTCGTGGGTTCGCTGTCGAGGTCGGCGCGGATCGCCTCGAGCTTCTGCGTCCGCCGGTCGATCTGCGCGATGCGGTTGTCCGCGTCCTCACAGATGTGGCCGGTCGGGTCGTGTTCGTTGCCGGTCGCGAGGTAGCGTCCGCCCTTCTGGCCGGGGATCGACCGCGGCGGGACGCCGTCCTCGACGTCGTGCTGGAAGCGGTGGAACTTCCCGTCGGCCGAGTGCGGCTCATCGGCGAGTTCGTCCTCGGTGAGCGTGTTGCCGAGCGCCGGGTTGGGCTCGCGGTCGAAGTGGCTCTTCGGGACGTTCATCAGCTCTCCGCCGAGCTTCTGGTCGTACAGCAGGATCGACGGGATCTGGTACTCGTAGGCGAGCCGGAAGGCGAGCCGCGACTGGTCGTACGCCTCCTCGACGGTCCCGGGCGCGATAACGACGCGCTGGGAGTCCCCCTGGGAGGTGTACAGGACGTGTTCGAGGTCGGACTGCTCCGGCTTGGTCGGCATCCCCGTGGAGGGGCCCGCACGCATCGCTTCGATGAGTACGACCGGCGTCTCGGTCATCTCCGCGAGCCCGAGCGGCTCGGACATGAGCGCGAAGCCGCCGCCCGAGGAGCCGGACATCGCCTTCACGCCGGCGTGCGAGGCACCGACCGCGAGCGCGGCCGCCGCGATCTCGTCTTCGACCTGCTCGGAGATCCCGCCCAGCTCGGGCAGGTTCTGGGTCATGATCGTGAACACTTCGGTCCACGGCGTCATGGGGTAGCCGGCAATGAAGCGACAGCCCTCGTCGATCGCGCCGTAGGCGATCGCGTCGGAGCCGGACATGAGCAGCTGTTCCTCGTCGTGTTCGCCGGTCGGGACGGAGACGTCGTGTGCGTCGACGTCGTGCTCCTCGCGGACCTGGTCGTACGCGATATGGAGGATCTCGAGGTTGGGGTCGAGGATCTTCTCCGGCATCGCGTCGCGCATGAGCTCCTCGACGTGGTCGAGGTCCATGCCGGTGAGCGCGCAGGTCGCGCCGACGCCCGCGGTGTTCCGCATGACTTCACGACCCTGCTCGCGGGCGAGCCCGCGCAGGTCGAGCGGGTAGACGTGCCAGTCGTTCTCCTCGGCACGTTCCTCGAAGTCGGGGATCTCGGAGGCGTCGAGGAGCCCCTCGTCGTAGACGATGACGCCGCCCTCGCGGAGCTCGTCGAGGTTCTCCGAGAGCGGTTTGATCTCCTCGTTCCCGTAGACGGCTTCCTCCTGCGGGTTCCGTGCGAACGAGTCGCCGAGCGCCAGCAGGAAGTTGTAGCCGTCGCCGCGTGACTTCACCGGGTCCGCCGCCGCGCGGATCTCCGTATACGTGTGACCACCACGGATCCGCGACGGGTAGTGCCGATGCGTGAACACGTTGAGCCCGGATCGCATCAGGGCTTTCGCGAAGTTCTGGCTGGTGGAAGCGATCCCGTCGCCGGATCCTCCCGAAATCCGCCAGATGAGTTCTTGGTCAGTCATAGTATGGATCTGGGCCCTTCCACAGGCCTAGTGGATCGAAGTTACGTCGGTCACCTCTTAGGGCTTGCTATGGAATCACAAGGAACGATTATGAGGGATTTGCCGGTCCCCCGTCCATCGCCTGCCGATCCCCCGTCCGTCCCCTTTCGCGCCCTTTTACTCGCCGCCCCCCCGAACGCGGGTATGCTCACGTTCATCGGGCTCGGCCTCTACGACGAGCGGTCCATCACCGTCGAGGGACGGGAAGCGCTCCGGACGTCCGACCGGGTCTTCGCGGAGTTCTACACGAGCCGCCTCGTCGGCGCCGACGTGGTGGACCTCGAAGCGTACCACGGCGTCGACATCGAAGTCCGCCCTCGGGAGGGCGTCGAACAGGACCCCGAGGCGATACTCGAGGCGGCCGCGACCGGCGACGCGGCGTTCCTCACCGCGGGCGACACCATGATCTCGACGACGCACACCGACCTCCGGCTGCGCGCCGAGCGGCGGGGGATCGAGACGCGCGTGATCCACGGGGTGACCGCACAGTCGGCCGCCTCCAG
The DNA here is from genome assembly GCF_009806985.1 of Halorubrum sp. JWXQ-INN 858. GTDB lineage: Archaea > Halobacteriota > Halobacteria > Halobacteriales > Haloferacaceae > Halorubrum. The sequence goes on from NZ_WUAX01000011.1 coordinate 139,889, forward strand.
CCTCACCGGGCTCCAGAACTACCGGTTCGGCAAGGCGGTCACCCTCCCGTTCCCGTACGCACACGGCGGCGACGACGTCCCCGGAAGCGTCGTCGAGACGATCGAGGCGAACCGCGAGCGCGGCCTCCACACCGTCGTCTACCTCGACATCAAGGTCGGCACCGGGCCGACCGGTCCCGACCCGGACCACGAGGAGTACATGACCGCCGACTACGCGGCCGATCTGCTCGCCGACGGGTGGGACGACGTCCTCGCGGTGGCGGTCGCCCGCGCCGGCTCGCCGGACGCGGTCGTCGCCGCCGACCGGCTCTCCGCGCTCGCGACCCGGGAGTTCGGCGACCCCCTCCACCTGCTCGTGATCCCCGGCGACCTCCACCACGTCGAGGCCGAGGCGCTGTCGGGGCTCGCGGGCGCTCCCGACGACCTCCTGTAGCGGACGAGTTCGTTCACGACCTAACCCGCCCTCGCCTCTTCGCCCCTGATACCCGTCCTCGCCCCTTCGCCCCTGACGCCCGCCCTCGCCCGAGCGACCGTCCCCGCCGGCCGGCCGATCGATTGATATCGTTGCACTGTGTTACCACGAGCCATGGAAGACGTGTTCGTCGCCCGGCTCATGTCCACCGACCTCGTCACCGTCGACGACGACGCCACGGTCGCGACGGCGGCGCAGCGGATGCTCGAGGAGGGGGTCAGTTCGATCCTCGTCGTCGACGAGGACCGGCGGCTCGCGGGGCTGCTCACCGCGACCGACTTCGTCAGGCTCGTGCGCGAGAACGACCCCGAGGACGAGACGCCCGTCGCCGCGTGTATGACCGTCGACGTGGTGACTGCCGATCCACAGGACACGCTCGACGACCTCGCGGAGTTAACCGAGCACGGCTACACCCACTTGCCGGTCACGACCGACGATAACGAGGTCGTCGGGATGGTGTCGACCACCGACGTCACCGCGTACCTCGTCGACCGGTAGGTCGGGCGACCCCCGTCCTTCGCGAACGATCAAGCACCGGCAACGTCTCGCCCCGTCGAAACAGCCATGTGCTATGCTATCATGAACTGCGTATGGACCCGAACGACCGGACCCGCGTCTCGGAGGTAATGTCGACCCCGTTGGAAACGATCGCGCCGGACGCGTCGATACAGGAGGCCGCCCGACGGATGCGCGAGAAGGACATCAGCGCGTTGGTGGTGACGACGGGGCCGCGGTCGATCGTGACACAGTCCGACGTCATCGGTGCCGTCGCCGACGGGCTGTCCGTCGAGGAGACGCCGGTGAGCGACGTGATGACGCGCGAGGTCGAAACCGTCACTCCGGACCTGCTCATGGAGGAGGTGGCGGCGATGATGACGATGTACGGCGTGAAACACCTCCCGGTCGTCGAGGACGACTACGTCGGGATGGTGTCGTCGACCGACGTAACTGCACACCTCTCCTGACCACCCGAGCAGGGGCTTCCGAACCGCCCGCCTCGCTACCGTGCGGCGGTCTCGGCGGCTTGGTCCTGCTCCGGCGTCGAGGAGTGGTACAGCGCCTCGCCCGTCTCGCCGTCGAAGAGGTGGAGACGGTCGGGGTCCGTGCCGAACTCCACGCGCTCGCCGCCCGACAGCGTCGACCGGGCGGAGATCTGGAACTTCATCAGCGTCCCGTCGACGTCGCCGTGTAACAGCATCCGGTCGCCGTGCGGCTCCGTCACGGAGACGTTCGCGACGACCCGGTTGTCGGCGGCGGCGGCCGCCTGCGAGAGGTCCTCGGGACGGACCCCGAACTCGAGCGTCCGCCCGACGAGCGGCTCGAGGCCGCCCGTCTCGGGGAGCCGGACGCGGACGTCCTCGCCGACCGCGTAGACGGCGTCGCCCTCCTCGACGACCTCGACCGGGACCGTGTTCATCGCGGGGCTCCCGATGAACTCCGCGACGAACCGGTTGGCCGGGAAGTCGTAGAGGTGCTGTGGGCGTGCGACCTGTTGCAGCTCGCCGGCGTCCATCACGGCGACGCGGTCGCCCAGCGTCATCGCCTCCGTCTGGTCGTGGGTGACGTACACCGTCGTCGTCTCCAGCTCCTCGTGGAGCTTGCTCAGCTCCGCGCGCATCTGGATGCGGAGCTTGGCGTCGAGGTTCGAGAGCGGCTCGTCCATCAGCAGGTACTCCGGATCGCGCACCAGCGACCGCCCGATGGCGACCCGCTGGCGCTCGCCGCCGGAGAGCGCTTTCGGTTTGCGGCCGAGCAGGTCCTCGATGTCGAGGATCGACGCCGCCTCGGCGACGCGCGATTCGATCTCCTCGTCGGTGTAGTCGCCGGCCGACTTCATGCCGAAGGTCATGTTGCGCTTGGCCGTCATGTGCGGGTAGAGCGCGTAATTCTGGAACACCATCGCGACGTTCCGGTCCCGCGGTTCGAGGTGTGTCAGCTCGCGGTCGTCGGCGTGGATCGAGCCGTCGGTCACGGTCTCGAGCCCGGAGAGCATCCGGAGGGTCGTCGACTTGCCGCAGCCGGACGGACCGACCAACACCAGGAACTCGCCGTCCCTGATGGTCAAGTCGATCCCGTTGACCGCCGTTACGTCCTCGAACCGTTTCGTGATATCCGTGAGTTGTATCTCCGTCATGGTTTCACTTCTGTTGGACCCCGAACGTCTCGAGTAGGGGTTTTCGGAACGCGATCAACGCGAGAAGCGGCGGGATCAGGGTGATGATCGCGCCGGCCATCACGATGGACCACTGCAGTTCGCCGGCCTGGATGTCTCCCTGAAGCAGGGTGATCCCGACCTGTGTCACCTGCTGGCTCTGTGAGTCGATGATGACGAGCGGCCAGAGGTACTGGTTCCACGCGTAGATGAACATGATCACGGAGACGCCCGCGAGCATGCCTTTCGACATCGGGATCAGGACGTACACGAGGAACTTCAGGGGGCCGACGCCGTCGAGCTTCGCCGTCTCGACGATCGACTCGGGGATCGACAGGAAGTGCTGGCGCAACAGGAACACCGTCGTCGCGCTCGCGAGGTAGGGGATCGTCAACGCCAGCATGCTGTTGTACCAGCCGAGGTCCGTCACGATGTTGAAAAGCGGGACGAACCGCACCGGGACCGGCAACATCAGCGTAAAGAGGATGAGCAGGAACATCAGGTTCTTGAACGGGAACCGGTAGTAGACGATGGCGAGCGCCGCCAGAAGCGAGATGGCGAGCTTGCCGACCACGATGATAGTGGACATCACGAAGGAGTTCCACATGTACACCGCGAAGTTGTAGTCCGTCATCACCGTGTAGTAGTTGTGGACCATGTGACTGCCCGGGAGCAGGTCCGCCGGGCTCGTGATGACGCCGCGCTGCTGGGTGCTCACGAGCAGCGCGATCAGGATGGGGAGCGCCATGAGCAGCACCGCGGTGAACAGGCCGAGGTGAACCAGCAGCTTGTCGGTGTCCGTGTTCTCGCCGGTCAGTTCGTCGACGTACGCCGTGGGATTACTGAGACTCATCGAATATCACCCGTAGTGCGCGTAGCGGTCGGAGACCTTCAGCTGAAGAAACATCAGCGCACCCACGACGAGGAACAGGATCACGGACTGTGCGGACGCGAGCCCGTGGTTGTTGAACTCGAAGGCGTTGCGGTACAGGTCGTAGATCATGATGTTGGTCGCCCCGCCGGGACCACCCTGCGTGAGGATGTCGATGAACGCGAACGTGTGGAAGAACGCGTAGATCGTGTTCATCACGGCCAGAAACAGGAGCGTCGGCGAGATCAGCGGCGTGTACACGCGAAGGAGCCGCTGTGTTCGGCTCACGCCGTCGAGGTCCGCGACCTCGCCGAGCGCGTCGGGCACGTTGTTCAACGCCGCGATCATGAAGATGACGTTGTAGCCGATCTGCTTCCAGATGACCGCGACCGTCAGGACGACGAACGCCTGTCCGCCGCGGGTGAACCAGTCGACGTTGACTCCGAAGAGCGCCTCGATCGGCTGGGAGATGACCCCGAGGCTCGGGTGCAGGATGTAGAAGAACACGATCCCGGCGACGGCGGGCGGGAGCGCGTACGGCCAGATCGCCGCGACGAGATACGACGCCTGCCCGGTCGTGACCTCGTAGATGAGAAACGACACCGCGAGCGACACCGCCATCACGCCGATGATCACGATGACCGAGAAGCCGAGCGTGATGAGGATGCTCGAGTGGTAGTCCCCGGAGGTGAGCAGGAACTCGTAGTTTCCGAGCCCGGTCCAGAGCCGTCTGGTCCCGAACTGGAGCGTTTCGTATAGGCTGAGCTCGACCGCCCTGGCAGCCGGGTAGTACAGGAACACCGCCGAAACGACGAGCGTCGGCAGTAACAGCAGGTACGCGACCCAGGACCGGTCGTAGATTTCACGTGACATGTGTCGAAAAGGCGTTTCTCCTCGGGCTTACGCGCCGATGACGCGGGAGTAGCGGTCGAGCTCCGTCTCCACGGACTCTTTCATGTCGGCGAGCCCTTCCTCGACGCCGACGCTACCGGAGAAGATGTCCTGAGATCCCTCTTGGACGGTGAGCTGGACCTCGCGCGCGGGACCGATGAGCATGCGGAGCGTCGCCGGCGTCGTCTCGGACGCGAGCAGCTGGTCGAACGCGGTCGCGAAGTGCTCCTGCTCGTCGAACCAGCCCTCATCCTCGAGCTGGTCGATCCCTTCCTGGCGGATCGGGTAGTAGCCGCTGCCCTGGTGCCACTCGATCTGGTTCTCGACGGAGCCGAGGTGTGCGAGCAGCTCGCCGACGTCCTCTGCTCGCGAGTCGTCCATCTCATCCGAGACCCACAGGGAGGCGCCGCCGATGGGGACGCCGGTTCGGTCCTCGGTCGGCGAGGGGTAGAAGGCCGTGCCGAGCTCGAAGCCCTCGTCTTCCGCGCCGGAGAGGGTCGACTCGACGGCGGCCGTCGAGTCGAGTTTGATCGCGGCGTTCCCGTTGAGGAAGGCGCTGCGGGCCTCGTCCCAGGCCTCGATGCCGGGGTTCAAGAAGAGGTCGTCGTCGTACATGTCGCGCCACCACGTGAACAGGTCCTCGGCGAACTCCGTTTCCGTGTGCATCGTCGTCGGGGCCCCGTCGTGGCCGTTCTCCGCGTCGAGGATCAGCTCGTTGGCGAGCGCGTACCAGTGCTCGACGAACCAGACGTGGTTGGGCCACGTGATCCCGTAGTCGGCGGCGCCGGACTCGACGATCGCCTCGGAGTGCTCGCGGACCTCGTGGATCGTCTCGGGCGGCGACTCGGGATCGAGGCCGGCCTCCGCGTAGACGTCCTTGTTGTAGTACATGATGGCGTTCGAGTTGTTGAACGGCATCGAGTTGAGCTGTTCATCGACGACGAAGAAGTCCTGAACCGCGCCGACGAGGTCGTCGACCGGGTAATCGGACGGGATGATGTCGGCGACCGGTTGGGTGGCCTCGGTGTCGAGCACCTGCTGGTTGTGGAGGCTGTCGATCATCACGACCTCGGGCATCTGACCGGCCTCGATCGAGCCGAACAGGCTGTTGAGGATGTCCTCGTAGCTGCCCTGGTACTCCGATTCCGTGTCGGCGTCGAACCGCTCGACGAGGTCGTCAACCAGGTCGCCGCTGCCGCCGCCCATCGCGTGCCAGACGGTGATCGCGTCGTCGTCCGGCTCCTCGATGTCTTCTCCGCCGGTGCCGCTGCCATCGCCCGCGTCGCCGTCGTCGCCACCCATACAGCCGGCCAACCCGACCGTCGAGGCGACACCGGCTCCGTACAGTACGTCACGTCGTGAACGTTTATTCGCCATGGGATTAGATAGATATCTGCCATACATAACCCTTGGTATTTTTCATATATATTGCTAATATTCTATAGAGACGTATGTAGGCGCACGTACTACGGTTTTAGCTGCATCGAGGCGACTCGAAACGGTCAGTGAAACGACCTCACCGAGCCGCATCAGCGGAGCAATAACGGAGCTCCGACGACGACGCCGACCACGATCAACACGAGGTTCCACAGGAGGACCGGCTTTATCAGTTCCCGCGCGATCGTCGCGGCGAAGAACGTCTTCACGAGGATGCTCGCGGCGGTGCCCGCGACGACGCCCGCGGCGGCCGTCTCCACGGTGATCTGGCCGGTGCCGACGAGCGACACTGCGGTCGTCGTCGCCGTCCCGCTGGAGACGAGCCCCGCGAGGAACGCGGTGGCGACGAACCCGGTCGCGCCGAACGCTCCCTCGGCCAGCACGGAGACGAGCAGCACGCCGAGGAAGAGCGCCCCGAAGGTGAGCGCGTTCCGGAGACTGAACGGCGAGGTGAGGTCCGCCTCGAGTTTCGTCCGCCAGTCGCTCCGGAGGACCGCGATGGCGATCCCGGCGATCGCGATCGCGCCGAGAGGGGCCCCGATGACGAGCGCGGCCTCCGGGACGAACGCCGCCACGATGACCGCGTTTCGGACCGCCATCGCGGCGTTGGCGAGGAGGATCGACCCGACGGCGATCCCGATCAGTCCCGTCTCGTTTTTCGCCCGCTTGGCCATCTCGGCGACGACCGCCGTCGAGTTGACGAGCCCGCCGAAGAAGCCGGTGAACGCGTAGCCACGACCCTGGTATTTCTTCACGAGGACGTAGTTGACGAAACCGATGGCGCTGATCGCGATGACGAGCGACCAGATGAGCCGCGGCTGGATCGCCCCCCACGGGTCGATCGTCTCGTTCGGGAGCAGCGGATAGACGACGAACGCGAGGATGACGAACTCGACGGCGCTGCGCATCTCCTCGCGGGAGAGCCCCCACGCGAACTGGTGGAGCTCCCGTTTGAGCACCAACAGTAGCGACGAGAGGACCGCGACCGTCACCGATTCGATGATGAAGCCGTGGGCAACGAGCGTCCCGATGCTGTACGCGACGAGCATCGAGACGGACGTCGTCAGCGAGAGCCCTTCGACCTCCTCCTCGACGAAGCTCTGGACCGCAAGCAGGACGGAGCTCGTCACGACCAACACGCCGCCCAACACGATCAGGCCGTCGTTGCCGAGGATGGAGAAGACGGCCCCGAGCAGGCTGATGAGCGCGAACGTCCGGATGCCGGCGGACTTCTGTGACCACTCCCGCTCGAGCCCGAGGAACATCCCGAGCAGCGTCGCCAACACGAGCATCACCACCTCGTCCTCGAGGTGGACGAGCAGGTCCGTCTCCGGCGTCATCCGGCGACCTCCCCGCCGCCGACCGCCCCGTCGCCGACCGCCCCGTCGCCGAGCCGCGTCCCACGATCCGTCAGCGTGTCGACCCCGCCGGGGGTCGATCCCTCGCCACGGGAGGCGGTATCGTCGAGATCGACGATGGCCGCCGCGAACGGGCGCGTCGTTCGGTTCATACCCGTCCTATCCGCCTCTCTTTTAAAAACATTATGGAGAACTATAGAACGATATATAGACTATATAGATTATATAGGCAACCCGAGTCGGAAACCGGAGTGAGCGGGGCGTTTTAATACGCCGGCGAAGTACGGTCGATCAGTCGATGACGGGGCCACGCATCATTGCACACCGCGGGTTCGCCGAGCACCATCCGGAAAACACGATCGCGGCGGTCCGGGGGGCCGCGCGGCACGTGGACATGATGGAGGTCGATACCCGCCGATGCGGGACCGGGGAGCTCGTCGTGTTTCACGACGACGACCTCGAACGGACCACGGGCGTGTCGGGACGCCTCGACGAGACGTCGCTCGACGAGCTCCGGGAGCTCACCGTCGGCGACAGCGACGAGCCGGTGCCGACGCTCGACGAACTCCTCGCGGAGACGCCCGAGGGGCTACGCGTCAACCTGGAGCTGAAGGAGGTCGGAATCGGCGCGGAGGCCGTCGACGCCTGTCGCGAGCACGGCGTCGACACGATCTACTCGTCGTTTCACGACGAGGCGATCCGCGAGGTCCGCGAGTACGCCCCCGACGCGGCGCTCGCGGTGTTGTGTCACGAGTCACAGCCCGTCGACGACCGGATCGCGCTCGCCGACGCCCTCGACGCCGACGCGTTCCATCCGTCGATCGAGCTGGTCAACGCGTGGACGGGCACCGACACCCGAACGACGGTCGACGATCCCGATCGGATCGAGGTCGAGGTCGACACGGAGGGCGGGCTCTCGACGGACACCGACGTCGTCGCGTTGGCACACGCCTTCGACCTCCGCGTGAACGTCTGGACGGCGAAGACGTCCGCGGACGTGATCCGTCTCGACGGTCGCGGTGTCGACGGGGTCATGGTCGACCACCCCGACACCGCCTCGATCGCACCGTAACCGCCCTCGAAAGGCTCGAGACGCCGATTCGACCGTGGTTAGTCCCGGTTCGTCGGCTCCCGGGGCAGGTCGAGCGACTGGGTGAGGTCGTGTTCCTCGCCGGTCAGAATGTAGAGGACGTCCTCCAACACCACGACGAGCTCGGGGAGCTCGCGCGCGACGAGGTAGGTGATCGCGACCAACGCGACGACCGCGAGCAGCTGGCTGATGATCCGGTCGGAGAGGAGAAAGGAGACGCGGTAGGGGTCTGTCGCGCCGAACATCGCCAACACGAGGTCGGGCTGCCAGTGCATGTACTGGTTGCCGGCGACGACCGTGATGAACGTCGTCCGGATGATGTTGAGGACGTAGATGAGCGGGATGGAGACGGCAAGTCCGCGGAGCTTGCGGCCGAGGGGGGCGTCCACCGCCGCGATGAGCCCGCCGAAGATCGCCATGCTCCCGAGCCCGGTGCACGCGAGGACGACGCTCACGCGGTAGGAGTGGCCGTCGTCGAGCAGCCAGAGGTAGGCGGCGTCGTACCCCTCCGGGCTGGTCACCCGCTCCGGCGCGTAGCCGAGCAGGTCGATGAGCAGCCCGGTCTGGGTGGCGACGATCTCGATGAGGACCCGTCGCGGCTCCGGCACCGCGAGCCCGGCGACGGTGAACGCGGGGATCGTCTCGAACGGCAGGTAGATGAACAGCATCACCGCGACCGCACGGGTGAGCACGAACAGCGATCCGCGCCCGGAGTACAGCAGGTAGCCGGCGTACGCACAGGCCGGAGCGCCGACCAGCGCGAGTATCGACTCGACGTAGCTCTGGTGTTCGAACGCGAAGTACGGCACCATCGTCAGCCAGAACAGCCCGAACAGCCCCCACGTCCCGGCCGCGAGGCTCCGGCCGGCGGCGTGGCCCCGGTGGTCGAGGACCCACGCGGCGGCGAACAGCAGGGCCACGGCCCACGCGAAAGTGAACGTGTCCGGGAGGACGCTCAAAACGGCCGGAAGGCCGGAGCCGATCATACCGGAATCGTCCGGTCCGAGCGGATAAATCCCTTGTCGTTGCCCACGACGCGCGCCGGTGTCCGGGTTCCCACGGGGATCGACGACTCGGTCCGACGGCGCGACCCGACGGCTCGGCCCGATGACGCGACCCGACGACTCGACCCGACGACCGATGACCGAAAGGCGCTTTTCCCGTCGCCGTGACTCACGGCCATGATCACGGTCGCGCTGGCGGGCAAGCCGAACGCCGGCAAGTCCACCTTCTACACTGCCGCGACGATGGCCGACGTCGACGTCGCCAACTACCCGTTCACGACCATCGACGCCAACCGCGGGGTGACCCACGTCAGAACCGACTGTCCCTGTCTCGCACGAGAGCAGCGCTGCGGGAACGAGAACTGCGAGGACGGCAAGCGCTACGTCCCGATCGAGCTGCTCGACGTCGCCGGGCTCGTGCCGGGCGCACACGAGGGGCGCGGGCTCGGCAACCGGTTCCTCGACGAGCTGACGAACGCCGACGTCATCGTCAACGTCGTCGACGCCTCCGGCGGGACCAACGCGGAGGGCGAACCGGTCGAGGTCGGGAGTCACGACCCCGTCGAGGACGTGACGTTCATCGAGGAGGAGATGGACCTCTGGCTGGCCGGTATCGTCGCGGACAACTTCGAGTCCGTCGAGCGCAAGTCCCGCTCGCCCGACTTCGACCTCGACGAGGCGCTCGCCGACATGCTCACCGGGTTCGGCGCGACGGAGGCCGACGTCGCGGCCGTGCTCCGCGGGCTCGACTATCCCGAGGACCCCAAACGGTGGACCGACGACCACCGTGAGACGCTGGCGCGGGAGCTCCGCGCGCACACCCTCCCGCTGGTCGTCGTGGCGAACAAGGCGGACGTCGCGCCGCCGGAGAACCTCGACCGGCTGCGTGAGGCGGCGGAGGTCCCGGTCATCCCGGCGACCGCCGACGGCGAACTCGCGCTCCGGCGCGCCGCGGAGGCCGGCGTCGTCGAGTACGACCCCGGCGACGAGGGCTTCGAGATCGTCGGCGACCTCTCGGAGCAGCAGGAGGCGGGTCTGGAATCGATCCGCGACGTGATGTCGTCGTTCGGCGGGACGGGCGTCCAGACCGCGCTGAACGACGCCGTCTACGGGCTGCTCGATCGGATCACGGTGTTCCCGGTCCAGGACGCCGCCAAGTGGACGGACGGCACCGGGAACGTCCTCCCGGACGCGTTCCTCCTGCCCGCCGGGTCGACGCCGCCGGATCTGGCGTACGCGGTCCACACGGACATCGGGGAGGGGTACCTCCACGCGGTCGACGCCCGGTCGAGCCGTCGGATCGGCGAGAGCCACGAGCTCAGCGAGGGTGACGTCATCAAGATCGTGTCGACGGCGGGGCCCTGAGAGGGACCGGATCGCGGCGGCGGACGGTCGCGACGGCCGCTCGTCGCGACGGCCGATCCCGGCAAGGTACCGTCGCCCCACGTAGTGATTTATACCCTCGGGGTCGACGGTGTGACCGTGAACCCCGAGACGGCCATCAGGCTACACCACGACGTGCGGATCCCGGTCGGCGACGGCACCGTCGCCGCGACGCGATACGAGCCGACCGATCGCGACGGGGCCCCGTTTCCCGCCGTCCTCATGGCGATCCCGTACCGCAAAGACGACTACATTACCTTCGGCGCGTACGACCCCTTGCTACGCTACATCGCGCGGGCCGGCTACGAGGTGATCGTCGCCGACCTCCCCGGGACGGGCGGGTCGTCCGGCGTCAAGCCGCAGCCGCTCGACGACCGCGAGGGCGACGCCGTCGCGGCGGTCATCGAGTGGCTCGGCGAGCGCGAGTGGACCGACGGCACCGTCGGCACCGTCGGCAAGTCCTACGGCGGCTGGACCCAGTACCTCGCGGCGTCGCGCCGTCCCGACGCCCTGAAGGCCATCGTCCCGATCATGGCCCCGTTCTCGGGGTACGACGACTCGCGGTACCCCACCGGGGCGATGTCGTTCAAACACACCGGCGGCTGGCTCCCGCGAATGCACACGTTCGAGGCGTTACCCCCGAGCTACCGCGACGACGAGGGGCGCTGGGCCGAGGTGTGGCGCGAGCGGCTCGACGGGATGGCGGACCGGGGCCCGTGGCTGTTCGACCAACAGCGTAACCCGACGAAGAACGCCTACTGGGCGGACAACGACGCCGACGTCGAGCGGGTCGACGTCCCCGTCTTCGCGATCTGCGGCTGGCGCGACTACTTCTCGGCGACGACGATGACCCACCTCGATCGGATCGACGCACCGACGCGACTCCTCATGGGGCCGTGGCGGCACACCCTCCCGTACCAGGGCCGCGAGGTCGCCGTCGAGTGCCGCGACCGGATCGTCGAGTGGTTCGATCGGTTCCTCAAGGGCGCGGAGAACGGGGCGCTCGACCGTCCCAGGGTCACCTACTGGACGGAGCGCGACGGGGGCGGGGTCGTCGACGGCGGCGTCTGGCGGACCCGCGAGGAGTGGCCGACGGCCGACGGGGACGGCGGCGCACTCACGCGACCCGCGGCGGACGTCCTGTCGTTCGCGCTCACGCCGGACGGCCTCTCTCGCGCGGCCGACTCCGACGACCCGGCGGCGGCCGTCGACGGGTCGCTCGAGGCGACCTACGACGGGGACGCCACGGTCGGCGTCGAGTCGATCCACTACCTCTCCCCGCCCCTCGACACGAACGGCGACGACGCCCGATCGCTGACGTTCGAGACGGAGCCAGCCGCCGACCCGGTCGAGCTTACCGGCACCGGGACGGCGCGGCTCCGGGTCCAGTCGACGGAGCCGGACGTCCTCCTCTCCGTCCGGCTCGTCGACGTGAGCCCCGACGGTTCGGCCTCGTTGCTGACGTACGGGACGGTTCGGACGGGGGACGGTGAGGCGGCGGACGACGAGGGAGGGGACGGCGGAACGGGGGACGGCGACGGTCCGGGCCCGCTGACCCCGGGCGCGGAACACACGGTCGAGGTGCCGCTCCGGCCGCTCTCGCACGTCCTCGAGCCGGGCCACCGGCTCCGCGTCGCCGTCGGGACCTCGTTTTTCCCGCGGCTGCTCGCCCCGCGCGCGGGAGCGACGATCACCGTCCGGTCGGACGCGACCGCGCCCTCGGTCGTCACGCTTCCCGGCGCGGTACACGCGGACGGGTTCGACCCCGAGACGGTGACGCTCCCCGAGCCGGACACGACGGGCGGGCCGCTGTCGTCGCCGTTCGTCACCCGGAGCGAGGGCGAGTGGGAGACGACCCGGGAACACCGGTCGGACACGGTCACCGTCCACACGACCGACGAGAAGACGATCGAGCTGCCACACGGCCCGACGATGCGCTGGCGGGAGACCGTCAGGTGGTCGGTCACCGCGGACGACCCCGCGACGGCGCGGACGTGGACCGACATCGAGGCGGAACTCGACTACGGGAGCGACGTCGTGCGCGCGGAGACGACCGCGCGTACGACCCACGACGGGTCGAACCTCGCAGTTCACCTCACCCACGACGGACAGACGGTCCTCGACCGGACCTGGCGGCTGTAGGTCAGGCGAACGGGGTACGGACGGGGTCGCTCGCGCCGCCGCCGACCCTTTAAAAGTGGTTCGTCGGCGGCGTTTATAAGCCGAGTTCGTCGACGGCATATATATAGAGGCTCCGCAGGCAGCGACCACGGCCGGGAACGGGGCCGATCGACCAGTCCTTATAAGTCGGCGGGCGACCCCCACCGACCATGCTCATGACGCCGGGCCCGACGGCGGTCCCAGACGCCGTCCGTGAAGCGATGAGTCGCGAGCTGATCAACCCCGACGTCGACCCCCGTTTCGCGGGGATCTACGAGGACGTCGTCGAGAAGCTGGAGACGGTGTACGGGATCGGAGACGGTGCTGGTGGTGCTGGTGATGCGGACGGCGTGGGTGGTGCGGGCGGTGCGGGTGGCTCGCACGACGTCGTCGTCCCCGGCGGCGAGGGGATCCTCGGGCTGGAGGCGGCGATCGCGTCGTTGGTCGAGCCCGGAACCGAGGTGCTCTGCCTCTCGAACGGCCTCTACGGCGACGGCTTCGCCGACTTCGTCGAGCAGTACGGCGGCGAGGCGACGCTCGTCGGGGCCGGCTACGACGAGCCCTTGCCGCTCGCGGCGCTGGAGGCGACGCTCGCCGACGGCGACTTCGCGGTCGCAACGATGGTCCACTGTGAGACGCCGACGGGGACGCTCAACGAGATCGGGCCGGCGCTCGACCTGCTGAACGAACACGGCGCGATCACCGTCGTCGACGCGGTCTCCTCGCTCGGCGGCGTCCCGGTTCCCACCGGGGAGATCGACGTCTGTCTCGGCGCGTCACAGAAGTGCTTCAGCGCGCCGCCGGGGCTGACGACCGCCGCGATCAGCGACCGCGCCTGGGCCGCGATGGAGGAGCGCGACCCGCACTCGCTGTACACGAACTTCCTGCCGTGGCGCGACGTCTCCGAGGGGTTCCCGTACACGCACCTGACGACGAACGTCGTCGCGCTCGAGGCGGCGCTGTCGCTGGTCGTCGAGGAAGGGGTCGCGGACGTGTACGATCGCCACGAGGCCGCCGCCGCCCGGTGTCGCGAGCGCGGCGGGGCGCTCGGACTGGAGCCGTTTCCGGACCCCGAGCGCAGCTCGCCGACCGTCACGGCGTTCTCGGTTCCCGGCCGGGCGAGGGAGCTACAGGCTCGACTGCGCGAGGCCGAGGACGTCACGGTCGCGACGGGGCTCGCCGACCTCGCCGCCGACGTCCTCCGGATCGGCCACATGGGACACAACGCGCGCGTCGACCGCGTCGACGAAACGATGGACGCGTTAGAGCGCGTACTGGGTGCGTGAGGGGCGTACCGGGTGCGTGAGGGGCGTACCGGGTGCGTGAGGGGCGTACTGGGTGCGTAAGAGGTGTACTGGGCGCGCCGCGTCGTCGTCGCCGACCCCCGTGTTGACGGGGGGGTCCGCTTAAGACGCTCGCCCGTCCACCCCGTACATGGCTCACACGCCGACGTTCGACTACTTCCCCCGGGGGACCCCGCTCGTGGTGTCCGACCGCATCGAGGCCGCGATGACGGACGTGCTCGACGCGGGCGGCAGCGCGGGCGCGGCCTACGACGCGATGGAGGAGGCGCAGGTCCGGCAGCTCCGAGACGACCCGGCGTACCGGGACGAGCTCCGCGGCGCGTACGCGGACGCCGGGGTCGACCTGGTCAGCGCGACGATGGGCAGTCTCGACTCGACCCTGCGGTTCCCCGAGGGCGTCCGGCAGGACGTCCTCCGCTGGCAGGCCCGGTTCGACGCCGTCGACTGGCTCCACAAGGTGACGACGCCGGCGGAGGCGGCGGCGGTCGTCGAGCGCGGCGACGTCGGCGTCGTCATGAACGTCCAGAACGGTGGGGCGGCGATCGACGGCGACGTCGCGGAGACGACGCGGCTCTACAACGCGGGCGTTCGGGTGGTCCAGCTGACGTACAACGACCAGAACCTCGTCGGCGTCGGCTGCACCGAGCGCGTCGACGCCGGGCTCTCGAACCACGGCGTCGCCTTCGTCGAAGCGCTCGACGAGCACGGGATGGTGGTCGACCTGTCCCACTGCGGACGGGCGACCACGCTCGACGCGATGGACGCCGCGTCGGGGCCGGTCGCGATCACCCACGCCTTCTGCGGCGCGCTCGCCGACCACGACCGCGCGAAGTCCGACGCCGAGCTGGAGGCGCTCGCGGCGACGGACGGCTACGTCGGCGTCCTCGCGGTGCCGTTCTTCCTCGCGCCCGGCGAGTCGTCGCCGCCGTTCGAGGTGCTGTTCGACCACATCGACCACGCGGTCGACGTCGTCGGGATCGATCGGGTCGGGATCGGCACCGACTGGGGCTCGTGGACGCCGGAGCTGCCCGCCCCGCTCCACGACGGCCTGCTGTCCGCGTTCGAGTCGATGGGGTTCCGCGAGGAGCACGGCGTCAGGATCGGGACCGGCTTCGGCCCGATGCAGTCGTACCGCGACTGGGGCGTCATCCCCGAGGGACTCGCTGAGCGCGGCTACAGTGAGGCCGAGATCGAGGGGATCGTCGGCGGGAACTTCCTCGACTTCTGGGAGCGAGCGGTCTGACGCGTCGCGATCGATCGCTCCGACGCGTCGTTCGTGGCTGCGTGTCGTTCGATCCGCCGGGCCATCGCCGTCCGCGTCCGAGCCTCGACCCGGGTTTACGGGGGGGTGCGGTTATGTCGGCCGTTTCCGATCGGGCCGTATGAGCCTCGACTACTGCCTCGAGAACGCACGAGTCGTCGACGGGACGGGTGCCCCCTGGTTCCACGGAGCCGTCGCCGTGGTGGACGGACGGATAGACGGCGTCTACCGCGGCGATTCCCCATCCGCGGACGAGGTCATCGACGTCGACGGTGCGGTCGTCGCGCCCGGCTTCATCGACACGCATTCACATTCGGACCTCGAGCTGTTCGCGGATCCCACGTTGGAGCCGAAGATCCGTCAGGGGATCACCACGGAGGTGCTCGGCCAGGACGGCTTCTCGATGGCTCCAATGCATCGTGAGGGCGGTGCCGAAGAGTGGTCGACCCAGCTCGGTGCGCTTGCCGGACGCGTCGACACCGAGTGGACGTGGGGAAGCGTCGCGGATTACCTCGACGCCGTCGAGGAGTCGGGCGTGAGCCCACACGTCGCGCTCCTCGTCGGACACGGAACGGTTCGATTCAACGTGATGGGAATGTCGGACGCCGAGCCGAGCGACGAACAGCTCGCGGAGATGTGCGAGCTGATCCGCGACGGGCTGGACGACGGCGCAGTCGGCTTCTCGACCGGCCTCATCTACACGCCGTGTACGTACGCCTCGACCGAGGAGGTATCCGCGTTGGCCGAAACGCTTCAGGGGTACGGACGGCCGTTCGTCGCCCACGTGAGAAGCGAGGGGCGATGGATATGGGAGGCGCTCGACGAGTTCGTCGACATCGGGTCCGAACACGGCGTGCCGCTCCACCTGTCACACTACAAACTGGCGGGAACCGCCCAGCACGGGCACGTCGATCGGAGCAACGCCCTCCTCGAAACCGCGCGGGAGCGCGGCGTCGACCTCACGGTCGAACAGTACCCGTACACGGCCGGGAGCACGATGCTCTCCGCTGCGCTCCCGCCGTGGGTGCACGCGGAAGGCCCTGCACGCGCGAAGGAGCTGATCGCGGAGCCGGACACGCGCGAGCGGATCCGGCGGGACATCGAGGAATGGCGGATCGACGGATGGGAGAACATCGCCGGGTTAGCCGGGTGGAACGAAGTCGTCGTGACGAGCGTTCGTTCGGAACGAAACGAGCCGTTGGAAGGGCGGAGCATCGGCGACATCGCCGCCGAAAGGGACCAGGACCCGGTCGAGACGGTCTGTGACCTCCTCGTCGAGGAAGACCTCGCGGTGAGCATGCGGATCCACATGATGGACCCGGACGACGTGGAAGCCATCCTCGAAACGGACGTGGTAAACGTCGCGACGGACGGGCTCTTCGGCGGTACCCCGCACCCGCGGCTCGCCGGGACGTTCACTCGGGTCCTCGGGACGTACGTTCGCGACCGGAACGCGATCGGTTTGGAGGAGGCCGTTCGGAAGATGACGTCGCTCCCGGCGCGCGCGATGGGGCTCCAGCGAAAGGGCGTGATCCGTCCCGGGATGGACGCCGACCTCGTCGTGTTCGATCCCGACACCGTCGAGAGCAGGGCGACCTACGAGGACCCGTTGAAACCACCCCGCGGGCTGCCGCACGTGCTCGTCGACGGGGAGTTCGTCGTGCGTGACGGCGAGACGACGGGTGCGACGCCGGGGCGGGCCCTCCGAGTCGGGGCCGACGACTGAGGCCCACGACGCGCGGAGCGGCCGGGTACAAGGCATGATCGGTACCGGGTTTATCCACGTCACCTGTGATCGACGGACATGGAACGACCGACAGTCTTCGTCGCGGAGTTCTCACACGAGACGAACACCTTCTCGCCGACACCGACCGGGAGAGCGGAGTTCCAAGAACGGCGGGAATACTTCGGAGAGGACGTACTGACCGAACTGGACGGAACCAACACGACGATCGGCGGGGCGATCGACGTCTCTCAGCAGGAGGGAGTCGAGTTGCACCCGAGCGTGTCGGTGGCGGCGATGCCGAGCGGGACCGTGACAGCGGACGCCTACGCGTTCTATACGGATCACATCCGATCGGATCTCGCCGACGTGGCGGACGACATCGACGGCGTCTTCCTCTCGTTACACGGCGCGATGGTTCAAGAAGGGGGTGTCGACGGTGAGGGACCACTGATCGAGGCGGTGCGTGACGTCGTCGGGGACGCGACGCCGATCGTCGTCACCCTGGACCTCCACGGGAACGTCACTGAAACCATGATCGACGCCGCGGACGCGCTCGTCGCCTTCGAGAGCTATCCACACACGGATATGGGGCCGACCGGACGACGGGCGATGTCGATCCTCTTGGACGCCATCGACGGAGCGATCGATCCGGTGATGCGGATCGAGCGTCCTCCGGTGTTACCCTACGGCCCGAAACAGAACACGCGCGCCGGCCCGATGGCGGAGGTCATGACCGACGCACGGGGACTGGAGGAGCGGGACGACGTTATCAAGGTAAACGTCTTCCCCGGGTTCCACCAGGCCGACATCCCTTCGATGGGGTTCTCGATCCCGGTCGTCGCGGACGGATCGACGGACGTCGCGGAGCACACTGCACGGGAGCTCGCCGAGACGGTTTGGGACCGACGGCACGACTTCGTTGGGGAGTATCCGGGGCCCGAAGAGGCGGTCTCGAGGGCGAAATCGCTCGTCGCCGACGGCCGTGCCGAGGCGGGGCCGGTGGTCATGGCGGACCTCGGGGACAACCCGGGCGGCGGTGGTGCGACCGACGGGACGACTGTCCTTCGGGAGCTCATCGATCAGGGGGTCGAAAACGCGGGGTTCGCGCTGATGCACGACCCGGAGGTCGTCGCGCAGGCCGTCGACGCGGGGGTCGGCGAGCGGATCACGGCCACGCTCGGCGGGAAGAAGGACGACCTCCACGGGGACCCGATCGCGGACGTAGACCTGTACGTGAAAGCGATCACCGACGGGAAGTTCCGGAACACCGGCCCGATGGGGACCGGGACCCGAAACGATCTCGGACGGGCCGTACGGGCCGTCACGGGCGGCGGTGATGGGGTCGAGGTGATCCTCGTCGACAACCGGATACAGCCGCTCGACGCGGAGGTCTGGCGTCACGTCGGGATCCAACCGGAGCGGCTGGACGTGCTCGTCGTGAAAAGCACGAACCACTTCCGTGCGGACTACGAGCCGATGGCGAGCGAGGTGATCCCCGTCGATAGCCCCGGCCTCGTCGCGATGAACCCCGCTCGGTTCGACCATCAACGGATCGCCCGGCCGAAGTTCCCGATCGACGAGATGGCGGACGGCGACTACCCGTCGTGGTCGAGGTCGTCATGAACGTCACGGACGTCACGGCGATCCCCGTGTCGGTTCCGATAGAACGCGCCTACGAGACGAGCCTCTCGTCCGCGCCGGGCGGGGACTCCGGGACACACGACCACGTGGTCGTGCGGGTAGAGACCGACGCGGACGTGACCGGCTACGGCGAGATCGCCCCGATGGCCGCGTGGCCACACGGGCTCACGCAGGACGCCTGCACGCGGCTGATAAACGACTCGCTCGCGCCGACCGTCGAGGGGCGTCGAGTGATGCGGCTGCCGCGGATCGTCGACGACCTCGAACGCCAACTGTCGGGCGAGCCGTTCCCGGTGTACGGGATCGACCTCGCGCTACACGACGCGCTCGGGAAGCACCTCGGGGTTCCGGTGTACGACCTTCTCGGCGGTCCGAAGACCGAGGACCGGACCTTCGATCTGCACTACTCGATCGGTATCAAGGGGAGCGAAGAGATGGCCGCGGACGCCGCAGCGGCGGCGGCCGACGGGTTCCGAGCGTTCAAGGTGAAGGTCGGCGGTGACGACCACGGGGCCGAGCGCGACGGTATCGCTGCGATCGCCGACACCGTTCCGGACGCGAGGATCCGGGTCGACGCCAATCAGGGGTGGCAGCCCGAGGAAGCGATCCGGAAGGTCCGGTCCCTCGACGCCGCCGCGAACGGGCTCACCCTCGTCGAACAGCCGGTCGAATACGATACGCTCGACGGGCTCCGGCGCGTCCGCGAGGCGGTCGATCCGCCGGTCTTGGCCGACGAGGCGGCCTTCTCTCCCCGCGATGTGGCAGCGATAGCCCGGGCCGGTGCTGCGGATATCATCAACATCAAGCTGGCGAAGACCGGTGGGTTACATCGCGGGAAGGACGTCGCGACCGTCGCAGCCGCTAACGGGTTGACGTGCTTTACCGGGAGTATGGTCGAACTCGGAATCGGCGCGGCGGCGAGCGCTCACCTGACGGTTTCGACGCCCACGATAACCTATCCGACCGGCGTGATGAACCAGTACGCGGACGACACGCTCGTCGCCAACGACGACGAGTGGGCGGTCGACGGACCGACGTTTCAAGTCCCGGAGCGGCCAGGACTCGGAATCGAGCCCGATCGGGAGGCGATCGAACGACTCCGGACGGACTGACTCACGCGCGGAAACGGAACGCGGGACCGCATGGCGCGGGACCGCATGTGGCATCCGCGGAAGCGTTGCCTCGAGACGGGCCGGTAGTGCGCGGCCGTGTCTTTTTATCCGTTCGCCGAGATCCCGGATCGATGAGCGATAGTGTACTGCTCCGGAACGGGCGTATCGTCGACGGAACGGGAGCACCTTGGCGTGCCGGATCGATCCGGATCGAGAACGGCACCATCGTCGCGGTCGGCGGCGGGGCCGAGGGGACGGCGGACGAGATCGTCGACGTCGAGGGCGCGATCGTCGCACCCGGCTTCATCGACATCCATACTCACTCCGACTTCACCCTTCCGGTCAACCGGGAGGCTCACAGCAAGGTCAGGCAGGGGGTGACACTGGAAGTCGTCGGCAACTGCGGGGCGAGCGCCGCACCCCGCCGCGGCGAGGCCGCGGAGCTCGTCGACTCCTGGTTCGAGCGAAACGGGCTCGGCGGCGAGGTCGAAGTCGACCGCTGGCGGTCGGTCGAAGAGTACTTGACGTACCTCCAGGACGGCGAGCTCTCCGTCAACGTCGCCACGCTCCTCGGCCACGCGAACGTGCGTGCCGAGGTACTCGGCTTCGAGGACCGTGAGCCAAGCGCCGACGAGCTGGACCGGATGCGGGGGATCGTCGCCGACGCGATGGACGGAGGGGCCGTCGGGCTCTCGACCGGGCTCTTCTATCCACCAGGGGCCTACGCGGCCACGGACGAGGTGGTCGCGCTCGCGGAGCCCGTTGCGGACCGCGGTGGAATATACACGACCCACATGCGGAGCGAGAGCGACGAACTCGTCGCCAGCGTGGAAGAGTCGATCGAGATCGGTCGGGAGGCCGACGTGCCGGTCCAGATCTCCCACCACAAGGCTATCGGCCCGGATAACTGGGGGAAGGTCCGATACACCCTTCGGCGGATGGAGATCGCCCGCGAGCGGGAGGGAATCGACGTCCAGTGTGACCAGTACCCCTACGTCGCCTCGTCGACGAGCCTCGGTGCGCTCCTTCCCACGTGGGCCCATGACGGCGGGGACGACGCCCTGCTGGAACGGCTCCGTGACGGACCGACACGGGAAGCGCTGCTCGACGAGCTTCGAGGGAGCCGAACCGATTCGTGGGACGGCGTGCTGATAACGCGCGTGCGGAACGAGGACCTCGAGGACCTCGAGGGACGGACGCTGGCGGAGCTCGCCGACCGTGACGGGGAGGATCGGACCCCTCCGGAGATACTGCTCGACGTGCTGCTCGCGGACGAGAACGGGACGATGCACGTCAACTTCGGTATGGACGAGGACGATGTTCGGACGGTCATGCGTCATCCGCTGACGATGGTCGGCAGTGACGGCTCGTCGCTGTGTACGTGTGGTCCCCTCGGCGAGGGAACTCCACATCCGCGGAACTACGGGGCGTTCCCGCGGGTGCTCGGGACGTACGTCCGTGAGGAAGGCGTGTTGGAGCTCGAGGATGCCGTGTACAAGATGACCGGCCTCCCCGCCAGCCGGCTCTCCCTAAGCGATCGCGGCCGGCTCGTCGCCGGACATCGAGCCGACGTCACCGTTTTCGATCCGGACACGGTGGCTCAGCGCGGCGGGTTCGTGAACCCGCACGCGTACGCCGCCGGGATCGATCACGTCCTCGTCAACGGCGAGTTCGTCGTCCGCGACGGGGACCACACGGGGCGAACCCCGGGTACGGTTATCGGGGCCGAATGAGCCATCGGAAAGCGATGACAGTCCCCCGTGTATGATTGGTTGTGTGTTTATTCCCGTCTTTGTGACACAGTGCATTGTCAATGAGTCCCAATCGAAGAGAGCTGCTCAGGAAGCTCGGTGGTGCCGGCGCTGCGGTGACTGGAATCTCCGTCGCCGGTTGTACCGGCGACGACGGTGCCGAAGACAGGGCAGTCGAAGACGACTTGCCGGAAGAGCGACGGGTTCGAGAGGACCTCGAGTACCTGATCAACACCGAGCGATACGACCCGGATCGATACCAGTCGGTCGAGTACATCACGGAGCGGCTCGGCGAAACCCTCGGGATCGACATCTCGGTTGATGCGACCGAGATCGGCGTGTTGGTCGAACGCGAGGAGAACGGCGAGTACGACATCGTCACCTACAACTGGACCACGGGGGACGGAGACCCGCACAGCATCCTGATGGAACGGTTCCATTCGGACGGTCCGCGCAACCACAGCGGCTTCAGCCACTCGGAATTCGACGACCTCGCCGAGCAACAGGCGTCTGAAACGGATGTGGACGAACGACAGAGCCTCGTCTTTGAGGCACAACGAATCCTCGGCGAACAGCGCCAGGAGAGTCAGCACCTCTACAACGAGAACGTCAAAGGGTACAATAGCGACCGGATCGACCCCGATTCGATCGTCGTCGACCCGTTGACGAACGGCTTCCCCAGCATCTACAACTGGGTGAGTATGGAACCCCTCAACGAGGAAGGACAAGTCCTCGTGACGAACAATTGGGATCCGAGCGACCAACTCAATCCGTTCCATCACAACGCTCGCGGGCCGAGTCGGAACAACAACCCGACGTCGATGATGCACGACTTCCTCGTGCGAACGGATCCGAACGACTTCTCGCCGGATCCGTGGGCCGCCGAGGGGTGGGAGTGGCTCTCGGATACGGAGATCGTGGTGACCCTCGAAAGCGGCATGCGGTTCCACGACGGCGAACCGGTGACCGCGGACGACGTCGTCTGGACGTTCCAAACGATGATGGAGACCGAGCCGCCGGCGTACATCGCGTTTGTCGACCCCATCGAGTCCGTCGAAGAGACCGGCGACGACGAGGTGACGTTCGTCCTCGAGGAGCCGTTCGCCCCGTTCCTCGTCAGTTCGCTGGGAGAGGTTCCGATCCTTCCGCGACATTACTGGGAGAACATCCTCTCGGAGACGGGCAACGAGGACACGCCGTGGGAAGTCGTCATTGACGACGACCGCCCCGCCATCGGAAGCGGCCCGTTCCAGTGGGGACAGTGGGATCAAGGCGAGCGCTTCGAGATGCCAGCGTTCGAGGATCACCCGTTCGCCGCACCGAACATCGAAACGCGGGTTCAGCGTCCGCTCTCCACGAGAGATGCAGAGTTAGAGGCGCTCGTCCAAGGCCAGTACGATCTCCTCGATTACTGGTTCGGAGACCTCAACCGCCTCGAGGAGTCCGTCGAAGAGAACGACCACCTCACTTCGGTCGTCCACCTGGACGACAGCCGACAGGCCGCGTGGCTCAACCTCGAACGAGAGCCGTTCGACGACGTCGCGTTCCGACAGGCCGTTAACGCGGTGATGACCGCCGCGAATCCGGTAATTGTCGAAGAGGTCTACGGTGGCTTCGGGAGACGGGCTATCAGCCCGATCAACGAGAGTATCGAGTTCTGGCACAACCCGGACACTCCGGTTTTCGACGGCGAGGACGTTGCGGTCGAACTCCTCGAAGACGCCGGATACGTGTGGGACTCGGAGGGGAGACTCTACCACCCGGAGTAGTTCTTCAACACCTGTTTATTCCACAATAATGGTCAACAGACGGTACGTAGTTCGGCGTTTCGCGCTGATGTTAGTGTCGCTTTTCATGGTGCTCTCGGTCCTGTTCGTTCTGTTCAGGCTCGTTCCGGGCGATCCGATGTCGACGGTGATGGATCCCCGAATGCCCCCGGAAGCCCGTGAGATGGTTGCCGAGCAGTACGGGCTGAACGAGCCGTTGTACGTCCAGTACGCGTTGTACATGACCAACGTCGTACAGGGCGACTTCGGAATTTCGTTTTACTACCAGCGACCGGTGTTCGATATCATCTGGGGACGGCTGAGCAACACGCTCGCACTGATGTTGACCGCCTTCGTGATGTCGTACGCCGTCGGGACGTATCTGGGCGCACACCTGGGTTGGATACGCGGTACCGCACGCGAGCGTGTCGAGATGACGATAGTGCTTCTCATCCGCTCTGCACCCGTCTTCTGGGTCGGGATGGTCATGCTGTACGTCTTCTCGTTTCAACTCGGATGGTTCCCGCTCGGCGGGATGCGGAGCGTCGACGCACAGTACGCGAACGCATTCGAGAAGTTCCTCAGTCCGGACTTCCTCTACCACCTCGTCATCCCGGTTATCACGTTGAGCCTGTTTTACACGGGACTTCCACTGCTGTTGATGCGGAACAACCTGCTCGAAGTCCTGACGGAAGACTACATCGACACCGCTCGAGCGAAAGGGCTCGCGGAGCGTCGGATCATGATCCGGCACGCCGCACGGAACGCGATCCTGCCGGTCGTGACCGCCTTCGCGATCGCGGTTGGGTTCTCGGTCGGCGGCCAAGTGCTGATCGAACAGGTGTTCTCTTGGCCGGGGCTCGGACGCGAGATGGTACAGGCGTCGCTACGGAACGATTACCCGTTAGCACAGGCCACGTTCTTCCTGCTTTCGGTGATCGTTATCTCGATGAACTTCATGGCGGACCTCGCGTACTCGTATCTCGATCCGCGCGTGCAGATCGGGGGTGAGGAGTGATGTCCGGGGAGTCATCGGAGTCGAGGGCGGTCGAACCCACGACAACCGTCGAGACCGGTTGGCGGCGGTTCTTCGAGAACCTCAAACGGAGTACGTACAAACAGGCCGCGATCTTCTCCGAGTCGAAGATCGCGATGGTGGGGATGGGGATTCTCGTCTTTTACTTCCTCGTCGCCCTGCTTGCACCATATCTCGTCCCGTACGAACCGTTCGAACGGATAATCGCGGACGACGGAAGCTGGTATTCGCTCGAATCACCGACGGCTGCACACCCGCTCGGAACGACCGACTCCGGGTACGACGTCCTCTCACAACTCATCATGGGGAGCCGCGTCGCGATGTTCGTCGGCCTCCTCGGGGCGTTCATGGTGGCCGTTATCGGCACCACCGTCGGGATGGTCGCGGGGTACTACGGTGGATGGGTGGACGAGACCGTAATGCGGGTAGTTGACATCCTCTACGGGCTCCCGTTTATTCCGTTCGTCATCGTCCTCGCGACGATCCTCGGTGGGAGCATCTGGAACATCATCTTCGGTATCGCGATGCTGTATTGGCTCACGACTGCACGGGTCGTCCGCTCCGAAGTGCTCACGCTGAAGGAACGCCCGTACATCGAGGCTGCGAAGGCGGCCGGGGCGAGCGACTTCCGCGTCATGTTCTACCACATCCTGCCAAACGTGATCCCCCTCTCGGCGCTGTACGCCGCCATCGCGGTCGGCTATTCGATCACCGCAGAGGCGAGCATCTCCTTCCTCGGGTTCGGGGACCCGAACGTGTCCTCGTGGGGAGTCATGCTGCAACGGGCGTTCGTTACGCAAGAGTTCACCACCGCGTGGTGGTGGTCCATCCCGCCGGGGATCTCGATCACCCTCGTCGTGTTCGGGGCGTACATGGCGGGGCGCGGATACGAAGAGATCGCTAACCCACAGCTTCGAGAACCATGACTGTCACCACAGACTTCGATCCGAACGCACCGCTGCTCGACGTCGACGACGTCGTCATCGAGTACGAAACGCGCGCCGACGGCCGGCTCGTCGCCGTCGACGGGGTGAGTTTCACCGTCGGTCGCGACGAGACGTTCGGGCTCGTCGGCGAATCCGGCTGCGGGAAAAGCACGGTTGCGAAGGCGGTGTTGGGGTTGCTCCCGAGAAACGGCCACGTCACTGGCGGGGAGATCAGGTACCGTGGCGTCGACGTGGCCTCGATCGATCGCGAACAACTCAACGAGATCCGATGGGAGCACGTCTCGCTCATCAGTCAGGGTGCGATGAACGCGCTTAACCCGGTCCATCGGATATCGACTCAGATCGTTGAGGCCATCCAGGCGCACCGTGACGCGTCGAAGGACGATGCCCGCGAACGCGTCGGCGAGCTGTTCGAACTGGTCGGGCTCGACCCTGAGCGGATGGACGACTATCCCCACCAGTTCAGCGGCGGAATGAAGCAGCGTGCATACATCGCGATGGCACTGGCGCTGGAACCGGACCTCATCGTCGCGGACGAGCCGACGACCGCACTGGACGTGATCGTTCAAGACCAGATCCTCAAACGGATCAACGAGCTCAAAGACCAGCTCGACGTGTCGATGCTGCTCATCTCCCATGACATCAGCGTCATCGCGGAGACGTGTGATCGAATGGGTGTGATGTACTCCGGACACATGATGGAACACGGCGACATCAAATCGCTATTCAGGAACCCGTACAACCCGTACACCCTCGGGCTACAGAACGCGTTCCCGACCCTGTTCGGCGAGCAAAAGGCACTCGTCAGTATTCCCGGGAACCCGCCGGACATCGCCGAGAGACCATCCGGTTGTCAGTTCGCAGGCCGATGTCCGTTCGCCACCGACCGATGTCTCGAGGCACATCCGGAGGTCGAACAGGTCGGGGAGGATCACTTCTCCGCGTGCTATCGGCACGACATTATCGAGGACATGCGACGACGCGCACCCGAACAGGAGACGTGGACGGAACGACGGACGGGGCCCGCCGAGCGGGAGGAGGTCGCCGATGACTGACGAGTACGTAATGGAGTGTGTCGGACTCAAGCAGTACTTCCCCGTCAATCAGGGGCTCCTCGATACGGTTCTCGGTCGCGATCGACAGTACGTTCGTGCGGTTGACGGCGTCGACCTCCGCCTCGAACGCGGGGAGATCGTCGGCATCGCCGGGGAGTCCGGCTGTGGGAAGACGACGACGGGAAAGACGTTGATCCGGCTCCTCGAACCGACCGACGGGACGATCCGCTTCAACGGCGAAGACGTGACCTCGATCAAAGGGGCCGAGCTGAAGGAGTTCCGTCGGAAAGTACAGATAATATTCCAAGACCCCTTCGAGAGCCTCAACCCGCGGCGGACGGTGTTCGATACGGTCGTCGAGCCGCTGAAGATACACGACATCGGGGAGTCTCCGGCAGACCGTGCCGACCAGGTGGTCGACGCGCTCGGGAAGGCCGGACTCGAGCCCCCCGAGCAGTTCCTCGATCAGTATCCGCATCAGCTCAGTGGCGGGGAGAAACAGCGCGTCGCGATCGCCAGGGCGCTCGTGTTGGAACCGGAGTTCCTGCTCGCGGACGAGCCGGTATCGATGTTGGACGTCAGCATCCGCGCCGGCGTCCTCAACCTACTGGAGGAGCTCAACGAACGGTTGGACCTGACGATCCTCATCATCAGCCACGACCTCTCGATGCTCCGTCACGTCTGTGACCGGATCGGGGTGATGTATCTCGGCCGAATGATCGAGTTCGGCGAGACGGAGGCGGTGATACAGGATCCGACACATCCGTACGCGAAGAGTCTGCTCGCGGCGGCTCCCGAACCGGATCCGTTCCGCGACCGCACCCATGCGGAGATCGAGGGATCGGTTCCGGATCCGATCAACCTCCCCGACGGGTGTCGGTTCATCGACCGCTGCCAGGAGAGCACGGAGATCTGCAAGCACGTCGATCCGAAGCTCGAACCGACCGATCGACGGGAAGAGGGGAGACGGGTCGCCTGCCACCCGTACTACGACGAGAACGGATACCGGCACGCCGAGGCGTACTACGCGATAGCCGGCGAGGACGCACCCGAACCCGGGACCCCTATCGGATCCGAAACCGATCCGGTCGAACCGGCGGACGGTATAGACGACGCATCGGCGGCGGGGACGGGGGCCAACGGGGACTGACGAGATGAACGAGCTCGTCGAAGCGGTCGAACGCGTCGTACAGCTCGAAGCGACCCGTGAGTCGACGCTCCGGTCGGAGTGTTCGTGTCCGCTCGACGACGTCGTCCTCACGGAAACCCGGGAAGTGATCGCGCTGGAACGGGGTGCGCTCGACGAGCTCCGAACCGAACTCCAACGGGAATCCGTAGAGATCGCGTCGCTCGAAGCTTCGGCGTCCCATCTCGAGACGGAGCAGGCGGTACGCAACCGCGATGAGGCCCTCGACGGGCTGACGTCGCACCACGGTCTCCTCGAAGAGTTCGAAACCGCGATGCGTGCTGCCCTCGAAGCCATCGGCGAGAACATCGATGCGATCGATTCCGGAGAGGTTCCGGAAGCGGATCCCGAGCCCCATCTCCAGCAAGCACGGGAGGCCCTGGAAGCCCACAACGAAGCGGTTGACGGGCTCGGGAAGAACCTCAGGATCCTCAACGCCTATCTGCTCTGATCCGGGTTCCGCGTCCACGGGTTCACCGCGTGTCGACGACGGGGTCAGTCATCCTTCCCGTTGAAGGACCTACAACACGAAGTTCGCGACGATCGCCACGATCGAATACGCGACAGTGGTTCCAATGAACCACGGACCGCCAAGGGACGTCGCCAAGAGGAGGTATACGAACAGCGGGTACGGGGCGAAGATCGCGAGACTGATCGCCAGCGTCCACTGCCGGGATGTCAGACCGAGCCGTCGACGAGCACGCTCTCGAAACGGGACCGGTTCGTTGCCGTCGGAAGCCGTCGCGGGGTCATCGACGGTTGCGGACCGACCGTCAGTCGCTTGGAACTCGCCGGTCGTTTCGTCGAAGGCCCGTTCCAACGGATGGCTCGGTTGATCGCCGCCGTCCTCGGCGTCGGGACTCATCAGTCCGGCCCGAGGATCTTCGCTTCCGCCTTTCGAAGGTGTTCGAGAACCGTCGCTTGCGAGAGATCGATCTCCTCGGCGAGTTCGGTCGCCGACACTTCACGCGGCCACGTGTAGTACCCCTCTCCACGAGCGAGTTCGAACACTTCACGCTGTCGCTCCGAAAGGTCGGTGAACTGGTCGCCGCTCCCGTTGAGATCGACCGGAGTTTCGACCTGTCGGATCTCGATAGTCGCGTTCATCTCCTCACGGATCTCGTCGAGACGACGGGTCATGTCCGAACGTTCGCCGTCGAGAACCACGGTCCAGTACTCGTATCCCTCCTTTACCCGGATCGGCTCGTCCGGGATGAACCCACGGGAAACGAGCGCCTCGTGGATGCTGTTCGTCGGCTCGTAGGTCACGAACAGTTCACGGGTCGCGTTGCCGGGAAGCGATTGCCGTGGCGTCAGGTCGTACTGCTTTCCCATCACAGCCACGCTGTCGGTCAGCGTCGAGTCGCGAACCGCACTGATTAGGTCGTCGATACGTGCAGAGCGGTCGCTGAACGCTATCAAGTGGGCTTTAACCCGCGAGTCGACAGTGTACACACCGTCAGCGATCAGCCCCGCCCCGGTGTCTTCAGTCACATCGAGCGTCCAACAGTTCGGGTGCCAGATCTTGAGCCGGAGCCGCGCTCCGGGAAGGTCGTTCGTGGGTCCTGACGCTGTACTGCTCATTGACAACTATCACCGCGATACAGCGGGGCATAAATTTGTCGCACGTCGAGAACCGGTGGCGGTGGAACGACCCCGGTCATGATGGGGTGTGAGTCTTTGTGACGATGTCGCGCAGACGCCGTACATGGATCTACGCACGGAGTTCGACGGTCCGGTACCGGCGATCGTCCTCGCGGAGGGCGAGTTCGGGAAGACCGGCGGGAAGACGGCCAACGGCGTGACCCTCCACAGCGAGGTGTTCGACGTGGAAGCGGTCGTCGATTCGACCGCCGCCGGTCGGTCCGCAGGCGACGTCCTCGAGGACGACGGGGTCGAAGACGTACCGGTAGTCGAGTCGATGACCGAGGCACTCGACGTTTCCCCGAACGCGGACGTGTTGGTGATCGGTGTCGCTCCGGCCGGCGGCGAGCTCCCCGCGGAATGGCGGTCCGACATCGAGACCGCGATCCGAAGCGGGTGCCACGTAGTGTCCGGGCTCCACGTCTTCCTGTCCGACGATCCGGACTGGCGTTCCCTCGCCGACGAGGCGGGCGTGACGCTGTACGACGTGCGGAAGCCACCGGCGGACGGGGACCTCCGAGTCGGCGACGGTCGCGTGGACGACCTCGAGGTACCGATCGTGTTAACTATGGGAACCGACTGTGCCGTCGGAAAGCGAACGACGACGTTCGAGCTGTACCGCAAAGCCCGTGAGCGGGGGATCGATGCTGCTTGGGTCGCAACCGGACAGACGGGAATCATGGTCGGTGCACATTCGGGAGTGGTGATCGACAGAGTACCCGCGGATTTCACAGCAGGGGCCGTCGAGGACCTCGTGTGTGACGCCGCGGCAGGCCACGAGATCGTGTTCGTGGAAGGACAGGCGTCGTTATCACACCGGGCGTACTCCGGTGTCACGCTCTCTATCCTTCACGGGTCCTGGCCGGACGCGGTCGTCCTAACGGACGACCCCGATCGAAGGACACGCACGCACTTCGATCGGTTCGACGTGTGGGGGGAAGCGACGGAGCGGTCACTCATCAGCCAGCTCTGTGACTCGGACGTCGTCGCCGTCTCGACGTGGGACGATCAGGACGATCACAGCGCTCGAACGGACGTCCCCGTCGGGAACGTGTTCCAGCCAGGCGGGACCGATCGGATCCTCGATGCGGTGTTAGCGGAGGTCGACGAATGAGGCGTATCGTCGACGTGAACGTGGAGCCGTACGATCTGCCGCTCGCGGAGCCGTTCGAGATCGCTCTCGGAGTACAGCGCTCCGCGTCGAACGTGCTCGTTTCGATCGAGACCGAGGACGGAACGACGGGATACGGTGAAGGTGCACCGATCGCTCCGGTAACCGGAGAGACACAGCGATCGGCGATCGCGATAGCCACCGAGATGGCCTCGGTCATCGAAGGGGCAGACGTCAGCCGGTTCCGAGCGCTTTCGTCGTCCCTCGAGGCCGCGTTCCCCACGTGTCCGTCCGCCAGGCTCGCGGTGGAGACGGCGATCGTCGACACGTATTGCCGAGAGCTGGGAGTTCCGATGGCTGAGCTCTTCGGGGGACCTGTGGAGCCGGTCGAAACGGACATCACGATACCGATCGTCGACCCCGAAAACGCACGTGTTCGCGCCGCCGATGCCACCGACTCTGGGTATCAGCAGCTGAAGGTGAAGACGGGAGGTGACCTCTCAGCGGACGTGGATCGGATGCTCGCTATCGCCGAAGTCGCACCGGACGCGAGCCTGAAGGTCGATGCAAACCAAGGTTGGACCGTTGGGGAAACGGTGCGGTTCGCCGAGGAGATGCGCGATCACGGGGTCCGTCTCGACCTCATCGAACAGCCGGTTCATCGAGACGACGTCGTCGGATTGAGCAAAGCCAGTCGACGCGTACCGGTTCCCATCGCGGCCGACGAATCGCTGTTCAGCTCGGCCGACGCGATCCGTTTGGTCCGCGAAGACGCCGTGGACGTGCTCAATCTCAAGCTCGGAAAAGCGGGTCTCCTGGACGCACTCGACATCGTCGCTATCGCCGAGGCCGCGAACGTCGACCTCATGATCGGTTGCATGCTCGAAAGCGCCGTCGCGATCCATACGGCGGCACACGTCGTTTCGGGAACGGGCGCGTTTTCGTACGTCGACCTGGACGGGAACCGCCTTCTCGAACGGGACGTTATCGTCGACGATGGGCCGATCATCGACATCGGAGGCCCCGGTCACGGTATCGAGGATCCCACGAACGCCGGAAGCGATCAGTAATCCGTAACCGCAGAGGAGACGGGCCGGACACTCGTCCCCTCCCGTGATATCTGCCGCTATCTCAAAGCGCCCTATCCCCGACCCTTTCACTCCCGACCAGCCGGACAGTCCACGATATCGTACGTCTCGGCCACGGTCAGTACGGGACCCTCGATGTGTGCCTCACACGCCTCCATAGATTATTACTATAGTGCATCATAGCTACCTTCGAATATGCGTTTTAGCTATATTAGCTTATGAGTGGAGCCCGTCGGTCGGGACACGATGAACAGAAGACAGTTCCTTCGCGGGGCCGGGGCGGGGGCCGCCGGGGCCCTGCTCGCCGGCTGCGTCGGCGACGACGGGCGGACGGTGACGGTCGACTACGCCTACTACAACCCGATCAGCCTCGTGTTGCGCGAGCACGGGTGGCTGACCGAGGCGTTCGCGGACACGGAGGTCGAGGTCGAGTGGGTACTCAGCCTCGGCAGCAACGAGGCCAACGAGTACTCCCAAAGCGGCGCGGCCCAGGTCGCCTCCACGGCGGGCGTCGCGGCGCTGATGGCCCGCTCGAACGGCGTCCCGATCACGACGCCGTACGTCTACTCCGAACCCGAGTGGACGGCGCTCGTGACGTTCGCGGATCGGGAGATCGAGGGTGTCGCCGACCTCGAGGGAAAGAAGGTCGCGGCGACTCGCGGCACCGACCCGTACTTCTTCCTGCTGCAGGCGCTCGACGAGGTCGGGTTGAGCGAGGACGACGTCGAGGTCGTCCATCTCCAACACCCGGAGGGACAGTCGGCGCTGGCGAGCGGCGACGTCGACGCGTGGGCGGGGCTCGACCCACACATGGCCGAGCTCGAGCTCGAACACGACGGCGCGGAGCTGTTCTTCCGCGAGCCCGCCTACAACACGTACGGGTTCCTCAACTTCCTCGACGGGTTCCTCGCGGACCACCCCGAGGACGCGCGTCGGGTCATCGAGGCGTACGAGCGCGGTCGGGCGTGGGCGATCGAGAACCCGACGGAGACGGCCGGGATCCTCGCCGCCGAGTCGGAGATGTCCGAGCCGGTCGCCGAACGCGTGTTCACCGCGCGAAACGACCTCTCCGATCCGATCCCCGAGAGCGCCCATCGGGAGCTGCTCGCCGACCTCGCGCCGATCCTCGAGCGGGAGGGCCTCGTCAACGACGACGCTGACCCCGCAAGCAG
Organism: Halorubrum sp. JWXQ-INN 858; assembly: GCF_009806985.1. Lineage (GTDB taxonomy): Archaea > Halobacteriota > Halobacteria > Halobacteriales > Haloferacaceae > Halorubrum. Next base: position 172,507 of record NZ_WUAX01000011.1, read on the forward strand.
CGTCGACGACCTGCTCGACACGGGGTTCGCGAACGGGGTGAACTGACGTGGCGACCGCCGAGGAGCGCTCCCGGCTGCGGGACGTTCCGATCCCCGCGATCGGAGGCGTCCGATGGCTGCTCGGGCTCGTGGTACCCGCGCTGCTCGTCGTCGTGTGGCACCTCCTCGTGACGACGGGCGTGTTCGCCGCCCATCAGCTGCCCGAGCCGCTGCGCGTCGTCGGCACGCTCTACGCGATGGGCGTCGCCGGCGACCTGTGGGGCCACGTCGCGATCACGCTCCAGCGCGTGTTCTTCGGCGTCCTCCTCGGGGTCGCCGTCGGGACCGGGCTCGGGACGCTCACCGGGCTCTCCGGGCTGGCGAGCGACCTGCTCGACCCGCTGTTACAGAGCCTCAAGAACATCCCCTCGCTGGCGTGGGTCCCGTTGTTCCTGCTGTGGTTCGGCATCGGCGAGGGGGCGAAGGTGCTACTCATCGCCGTCGGCGCGTTCTTCCCGGTGTATCTCAACCTCTCGACGGGGATCGGAGAGGTGAGCGAGGACTTACTGGAGGTCGCCGAGGTGTACGACCTCGGCCGCGTCGAGGCGCTTCGGACCGTCGTGTTCCCGGCAGCCCTGCCGAGCCTCCTCGTCGGGATCCGCGGCGGCGTCGGGCTGGCGTGGATGTTCGTGGTCGCCGCCGAACTGATCGCGGCGAGCCAGGGGATCGGGTTCCTGCTGAGCGACGGGCGCGTCCTCGCACGACCCGACGTCATCGTGGGATCGATCCTGCTGTTCGCCTTCCTCGGGAACCTCTCGGACCTGGCCGTCAAGGGGGTGCAACGTCGTGTCGTCGACTGGTGAGAGGGCGGACGTTTCGGGGAATGACGACCCGACGGCGGACCCTCCGAGGGATGACGACCCGATGGCGGACGCCCCGTCGGAGCCGACCCTGTCGGTCCGGGGACTGACGAAGCGCTACGGCGACACCGTCGCGCTCGCGGACGTCGACCTCGCCGTCCGAGGGGGGGAGTTCGTCGCGGTCGTCGGCCCGTCCGGCTGCGGGAAGAGCACGCTCCTACGGGTGCTCTCGGGGTTGGAAGACCGGTTCGAGGGGCGCGCCGCCGTCGACGGCGACGACGTCCGCGAGGGCGGCAGCGACGCCGTCGGGATGGTGTTCCAGGAGCCGCGCCTGCTCCCGTGGACCGACGTCCGCGGGAACGTCGCCGTCGGGCTCCCAGCGGACGTGGACGCCGCCGACCCGGACGCACGCGCCCGCATCGACGAGCTGATCCGCATCGTCGGCCTCGGCGGGTTCGCGGAGCGTCGACCCGCAGAGCTCTCGGGCGGGATGAAACAGCGGGTGTCGCTCGCCCGCGGGCTCGCGTACGATCCCTCCGTGTTGTTGCTCGACGAGCCGTTCTCCGCGCTCGACCGGCTGACGAAACACGAACAGCAGGACCACCTCAGTGACGCCTGTGCCGAGCGGGGGACGACGGTCGTCCTCGTCACCCACGACGTCGAGGAAGCGGCATACCTCGCCGACCGGGTCGTCGTCCTCGGCGACCAGCCCGGACGGGTCGAGACCGTCGTCGACGTCGACGCCGATCGACCGCGTGAACGGACCGACGAGGACCTCCTCGCGGTCCGTGCGAGGATCGTCGAGGCGCTCGGGGTGTAGCTGCGCTCCGGGTCTTCCGGGAGGAGGCTTCCGGGAGGAGTCCTACGAGAGGGGTGTTTCGAGAGGGGTCTTCCGGGAGGCGTCCTACGAGAGGAAGTGTTCGCGGGCGTACTTCGCGAGCAGCGGGAGGTCGCTGAGATGAAGGAGTTTCGCCATCGCCCGTTTGTGTCCCTCGTTGGCCAGCGCGAGCGTGTCGTCGTCCGTCGTTTGGAGGTCCCGCATGAAGCGGTCGTAGCGCTCGTTCGGCGCGAGGTACAGCATCTCGGTGAGCATGAGCCGCGCCCGCATCCGCGGGGCGACCTCTTCGTGCCAGAGTCGGTCGTACGTCGCGAGGCTGTCGGCGTCCGTCGGCCGGCCAGAGTCGGTGAGACACTGGTCGATCGTGACCGCGGCGGCCCGCGCGGACTTCATTCCCTTGTGTATCCCCTCGCCCCACAGCGGGTCGATCGACGGGACCGTGTCGCCGATCGCGAGGAAGCCGTCGGTGTGCATTCGGTCCGGCATCTGGATGTGCGCGGAGCCGCGGTGGACCTTCCCGCCGAGCTGCTCGGCGTCGGCGAACCGCGGGTCGTTCTCCAGCCACTCCGCGAGGTAGCCGTCTATCGTCTGTCCCTCCGCGGCGAACTCGCGGTGGCTGTCGTTCTGGATGTAACAGAGCCCGACCTTCGCCGTGTCCTCGCCGGTGGCGAAGATCCACGAGTAGCCGCCCGGCGCGATCTCGTGGTCGAGCCGGAGCATCATCGCCCGGCGGAGGTCCGCGTAGTCGGGGTGGTTCATCTCGACGCCCTCCAGCTCGTACTCGATGCCGATCGCCTGGTTCTCCCGACGGAGGTCGACGACGTCGAGCGCGCTCGCAACGGGGGCCGCCGGGCCGGTGGCGTCGACGATCACGTCGCCGTACACCTCCTCGTCGCCGGCGTACCTGACCCCCTCGATGACGCCGTCGTCGTCGAGGATCGGTCGCGAAACGCGCGAGTCGAACCGGTACTCCGCACCCTTCTCACGGCCGTCGGCGACGAGGAAGCGCTTGAACTCCGCGAACTCCAGGACGGCCCCCGGCTGGTACGTCTCGTAGTAGTCGTTCGGCGACTCCAACACCACGTCGTCGGTGTACTGCATCACCACGTCGTCCGGGATCCCGAACGACGCCATCATCGACGGGAACGTCCCCGCCGTCGATTTGTTGCTCTGTCGAGGGAACTCGTCTTCGGGCTCCGTTTCGAGGACGACGACGTCGTAACCCCGCGCCGCCAGATCGCGGGCGCACTGTGCACCAGCCGGGCCCGCGCCCGCGATCACGACGTCGTAGCGGTCAACCATACACCGTCAATATAGGTCCGGGTAATTAGTGTTGCTGAAACCGTCCGGAACCCGTCGCGAGAGGGCCGTGGTCGCCCGTTTTTGACGATCTATCGAGGTCGGATTACCGCGGCGGATCCGGAGAACGGCTCGGACGGATCGGGCGGCCAGGAGACGCGACCGCAAACGAGTCCGTCACCGATCACGCCGATGTACAGGTTCCGTCGAGGACCGTCGCACGGAACCACGTCCGTGGCCGTCGGCTCGTCGTCGACGTGCGGGGCGCGTCACGGCTCGGACGTATCGGAGACGCGACCGCGAACCGGACGAAAGGTAGTCGCCCTTCGACCGACGAGCTTCCGACGTCAGTGAAACCCGCGGATGGGGAGTCAGTAGAACCCGCGACAGGGGTCAGTAAAACCCGCGACGGAGAATCAGTAAAGCCTGCGACGGGGGTCAGTAGAACTCGCGGACGAGGTCGGTCGCGCCCTCGGGCGCGCCGTCCGGGATGACGGACATGTCCTCGTCGACGCCGTGCTGTTCGTGGTACGGCACCGACTCCTCGTCCTGATACAGGATGCCCTGATACTCCTTGTCGGAGTCGAGGATGACCTCCTTGGCGGCCTCGTAGTCGGTCCGGTCGTGGTCCGTCTCCGCGAGGTCGACGAGCGAGTCGCGGAAGTAGTCGTAGGTGTCGACGTCGTTGAACGTGACACACGGCGAGTAGACGTTCACGAAGCCGAAGCCGTCGTGCTCGATCGCCTCCTGGATGATCTCCTGGTGGCGGAGCGCGTCCGAGGAGAACGACTGCGCGATGAACGTCGCGCCCGACGCGAGCGCGAGCGCGTGGGGGTTGACCGGGGGCTGTTTCGGGCCCTCGGGCGAGGTGGAGGTCTCGAAGTCCGGGCGCGAGGTCGGCGAGGCCTGCCCCTTCGTGAGGCCGTAGATGCGGTTGTCCATCACGACGTACGTCATGTCGACGTTGCGCCGGACGGCGTGGACGAAGTGGCCCGCGCCGATGGAGTAGCCGTCGCCGTCGCCGCCCGCGACCATCACTTCGATGTCGGGGCGCGCGAGCTTCACGCCCGTCCCGACGGGCAGGGCCCGGCCGTGAACGCCGTGAAGCGCGTAGCTGTGCATGTACGTGCCGATCTTTCCGGAACAGCCGATGCCGGCGACGACGAAGGTGTTGTCAGGGTCGTTCCCCGTCTCCGCGAGGCCCTTCATCATGCCGTTCATCGTGCCGAAGTCGCCACAGCCCGGACACCACGTCGGCTGCTTGTCGGACTTGAAGTCGGTGAATCTGATCTCTGAGCTCATTGGGACGCCTCCAGGGTCTCCTTGATATCGTCTGCGAGTTCGTCGGCCTTGAATCGCACGCCGGTGTACTTGTTGATGCGGTCGACGCGTTCCAACACGTCGTGTTCGACGATGTCGGCGAACTGTCCGGTGTTGTTACACTCGACGACGATCACGTTCTCCGCCGCCGCGACGGCCTCCGAGAGGTCCGGTCGCGGGAAGAGGTACGGCACCGAGAGCACGCGAACGTCGGTTCCGTCGTCCGCGAGGAGGTCGAGCGCCTCGACGAGCGCGCCCTCGTTCGACCCCCACGAGATGACGAGGTTCTCCGCGTCCGCCTCGCCGAACTCGCGCGGGCTCCAGTCCTCCCGCTCCTGTGCCGTCTCGACCTTCCGGTTCCGCTTGTCGACCTGCTCGACGCGCATGTCGGTGTCCTCGGTCCGCCGGCCCTGCTCGTCGTGCTCGAGGCCCGTCGACATGTGCGCGCCGTCGGCCGTGCCGGGGAGCGCGCGCGGCGAGATCCCGTCGTCGGTGATCTCGTGCGGCTTGAAGCCGCCCGACTCGGTGAGGTGGTCGTCGATCGTCGACTCGTCGACGACGAACCCGCGGTCGATCTCGACGGCGTCCATGTCGAACGCCTCCGGCGGGAACGTCTCCTCCGTGACCGCCATCGCGAGGTCGCCGGTGAGGTACACCGGGATCTGGTACTTCTCGGCGAGGTTGAACGCCTCGACGGTCTTCCAGAAACACTCCGCGACCGTCGTCGGCGCGAGGACGAACCGCGGGATCTCGCCGTGGCCGCCGTACAGCATGTGGTTCAGGTCGCCCTGCTCCTGTTTCGTCGGCATCCCCGTCGAGGGGCCCGAGCGCATCACGTTACAGATGACGAGCGGGGTCTCGCTCGTCGCGATCAGCCCGAACGTCTCGGTCATCAGGTCGATCCCCGGTCCGGACGTCGCCGTCATCGCGCGCGCGCCGCCGCGGGCGGCCCCGAGCGCCATGTTGATCGCGGACAGCTCGTCTTCCGCCTGCACGACGTGGCCGCCGTACTGCTCGATGCGGCCGGTCAGGTACGTCATCACGTCCGTCGCCGGCGTGATCGGGTAGCCGGAGTAGAACCGACAGCCGGCGGCGATCGCGCCCATCCCGATCGCCTCGTCGCCGTTCAGCAGGACGTAGTCGTTGTCGGTGGTCTCCAGCTCGTAGTCGAACTCGTGGTCGTACTCCTCGGCGACGTACGACTGGCCCGCCCGGGCCGCCTCCTTGTTGTTGTCGACGAGCTTCTGGCCCTTGTCCGCGAACCGCTTTTCGAGCGCGGAGTCGAGGTTCTCGATCGGGAACTCGGCGACCTCGCAGGCGGCTCCCAGCGCGACGACGTTCCGCATGATCGCGCCGCCGGCCTCCTCGGCCAGCCGCTTGAGGGGGACGTCGAGCCCGACCATCTCGCCGGGGATCTCGACGTTCTGCATCGTCGTTCGGTCCCCGTCGTAGATGATGACCGAGCCGTCGTGGAGCTCGTCGAGGTTCTCCTCGATCGTTCGGGGAGTCAACGCGATGAGTACGTCGAGGCGGTCGACGACGCTCTGTACCTTGTCGACGGACGTTCGGATCTTGTACGCGGTGTAGCCACCACGGATCCGGGACGCGAAGTCCTTCGACGTGAAGACGTGTCGACCCGATCGCGAGAGCGCTTGGGCGAAGATCTTGCCCGTCGAGTCGATGCCGTCGCCGGCCTCCCCGCCGACGGCCCAGTTGAAGTCCGCTGGCATACTATTTCGTTGGTTCCACCGGACCAATCAAAAGGCTTCTGGAAGGAGTCACCGCCGCGTTTCTGAACGAACGTTCACTCTCTCGCGAATATTGTCGCGTCGTGACGCGTACGCCGCCGAAGAAACGCGCCGTACTGTTCAAACGTCCACCGCGATCGGCGTGGTCATCGATCCGGATCGGACCGCGTTTCGACGGTCGTCGAACCCCTTTGACCCGTGGCGAGTCGCGCCGGGACGGGAACACGTTTGTGTCCGACTCCACAACCGGACGTATGGACGCGACAGTCACCGTGACGGCCGTCGACGACGTCGGCCCCGACACGTACGCCATCCGCTTCGAGACGCCCGACGGGTTCGCCGCCGAGCCCGGCCAGTTCGTGAAGCTCGGCACCGAGATCGACGGCGAGGCCGTCGCCCGGTTTTACACCCTTTCGTCGCCGACGACCGAGGGGACCTTCGAGGTCACCGCCGGCATCGATCCCGAGGAAGGCGGCGACTTCTCGGCGTTCCTCGCCGACCTCGACGTCGGCGTCGAGATGACGCTTTCGGGCCCGTACGGCGACGACCACTACGACGGCGAGCCGCGGGTCGTCGTGCTCGCCGGCGGCCCCGGGGTGGGGCCCGCCGTCGCCATCGCGGAGCGGGCGCTCTCCGACGGCGGCGAGGCGGCCGTGGTGTACCGTGACGACGAGCCCGCCCACGGGGACCGGCTGGACGCGCTCCGCGCGGACGGTGCGACCGTCCGCCTGCTCGGGGAGAGCGACGACCTAACCGACGCCGTCGGCGAGACGGTCACCGGAGCCGACGGCGAGACCGTCTTCGTCTACGGCTTCGCCGACTTCGTCGACGACGCGGCGGCCGCGATCGAGGCCGCCGGCGGCGACGCCGACGCCGCGAAGGTGGAGAACTTCGGCTGATCGGGCGGCCAAGTGAACGGCCGGACGGGCGACCCGGTGGGCGGGTCGGGAGAGCGACGATCAGGGAGAACGGGCGAACGTCAGATCCCGAGCCAGTCGTCTTTGCTGACGTCGTACCCCCGCTCACGACAGAACGACGCCGCCTCCCGGCGGACGGCGCGGGACCCCGGGAGCGTGCCGTCGTCGCGGATCCGATCGACGATCCAGTCGCCGATCGTTTCGACGCCTTCGGTGTCGGGTGCGACCGTCGCGAGCTCCGTGAGCGTCTTCTCGTACCCCGTGCGCTGTGACCCGTCGAGGTCCACCCGCTGTAGCGTCGCGGTGGCCTCCACGATCCGCTTCATCGTCGCGGCGACCCTCGGCCGGCGGACCCGCTTTCGGACCGTGGCCGGGGACTCGAAGCGCTCCTCGTCGGCGTCGGGAACGAGCTCCGCCACGGTGTACGTCGCCGTGGGCGCGCGGATCTCGTGGTCGCCGACCGCCGCGACGACCTCCGCCCCCGTCGCCGGGAACGACACCGCCTCGAGCTCCGCCTCGACGTCGTCGAGCAGCTCCGGGGCCAGCGGCGGCTCCGGCTCGTCGCCGCGCTCCACCGCCGCGTCGATCTCGCGCTCCTGTTGGCGACGCTCCGCGTCCCGTGCCTGCTTGTCCCGACCACGCTTGTCGTCTGCCATACTTTCCGTTGGGTTTCCAACCTGATAGTCCTGTGGCCGACGGTCGAATCGGGTCGGATCGGGTTAGATCGGACGAAGACCGACAGTCGGCCGTCGCCCGGGCTACTCGCCGAACCGCTCGGCAAGTCGCTCGGCCTACTCGCCGAACCGCTCGGCGAGTCGCTCGGCCGCCTCGACCGCACGGGGGGTGACGAGCGCGAAGCGGATCCAGTCGCCGCGCGCGGTGCCGAACGTGTCCCCGGGCATCCCCGCGACGCCGACCTCGTCGATCAGCCGCTTGACGTTCTCCATCGTGCCGGGGAACCCCTCGAAGCGCGCCAGCACGTAGAACGCCCCCTCCGGACGGGTGTACTCCGCGCCGGCCTCGTCGAGCGCGGCGGTGAACGCGTCGATCCGGTCGGCGAGCAGCTCCCGGCCGGCCGCGTAGTACTCCGGCTCGGTCCGCCGAAGCGCGTGGAGGACGGCGTACTGCGACGGGCGCGCGCCGGCGACGTTCACGAGCATGTGGCGGGCCTTTGCCTGAAAGACGTGCTCGTCGGGGAACACCGCGTAGCCCACGCGGAACCCCGTGATCGCCATCGACTTCGAGAAGCCGCTCGTCACTATCCGGCGGTCGGAGTCGATCGTGAGCGCGGACTCGAACGACCCGGTGTGGTCGAAGTGGTCGTACACCTCGTCGACGAGGACGAGCGCGTCGACGGCCTCGGCGATCGCGACCACTTCGCGGACCGCCTCGACGTCGTAGACGGCTCCCGTCGGGTTGTTCGGGGTGTTGAGGACGATCAGCGCGGTCTCCTCGCTCGCGGCCGCGCGGACGGCGTCGACGTCGAGCCCGCCGTCGCGTTCGGTCGGGACGAGCGTCGGCTCGCCGCCGAGCAGCTCGGTCTTCCCGGGGTAGTACGGGTAAACGGGGTCCATGAGCAGCGCCTCGGACCCGGCGTCGCGCTCGAACGCCCGCGCCATCGCGAGGTAGTTCGCCTCGCCGGTCCCGTTCGTGACCACGACCTGGTCGACGTCGACGTTCCGACGGGCGGCGATCGCCTCCCGCAGCTCCACGAGGCCCTCGCTCGGCGGGTACTGGAACGCGTCGCTCGGGAGCTCGGCGTACTCGGCGAGCGCCTCGCGGATCGCGCCCGGCGGCTCCCAGTCGGGGTTCCCGCTCACCATGTCGATGACGTCGCCGTCGGCGGCGGCCGCGTACTCCATCACGTGGAAGAACTGCGGCTCCTCGTACTCCATGGGGGGCGGTCGAGGGCGACCCCCGTGGCTCTTTCGGGACGAGGACGGGGCAAGGACGGAACGTCGCGCGCCGCGATCGCCGCCACGTCGACGGCGTCGGGCGGGATCCACAGCTTTGAGGGACCCCCGTTCGACTCGCGGATATGAACAAACGCGGCCACGTGCTCAACGGGATCCTGCTCGCGATCGGCATCGGGTTCGTGCTCGAGCCGGGCGTCGACCTCGACACCGCGACGAAGATCGCCCAGATATCCGTCCCGATCGTGTTGGGGGCGCTGTTCCCGGACGTCGACACCGCCTTCGGGAAACACCGGAAAACGCTCCACAGCCTTCCCGTTCTCGGGGTGTTCCTCGCGTACCCGATCCTCTTCGACAATCTCCACTTCGTCTGGATCGGCGTGTTGACCCACTACGTGCTCGACCTGGTCGGCAGCCGCCGGGGGATCGCGCTCTTCCACCCGCTGTCCGAACAGGAGTACTCGCTCCCGTTCGGCGTCACGACGAGCAGCAAGTACGCGGACCTCCTCACCGTGATCATCACCGCCCTCGAGATCGTCGCGTTCTGGGCGGTCCACACGTACGTCGTCGAGCTCGACACGGACGTGACCGTGGCGGCCGCCGGATTCGGCCTCTGAGCCGGCTCGTCGACGTCACTGAGCCGGCTCGTCGACCTGCTGAGCTCGAGCTCACAACGTGGCGCGCGCGAGAAACGCGCGCGAGGGAGGTCGGCGGCGGCCGCGGCGCGGCGCGGTGCGGTCCCGCGGCCGCCGTCGACCGAGGCTGGGGAGGGCAGAGGTGCGGTGCAATGCGACCGGTGTGACCCAGTGTGACCCGGTGCGGCCCCGCGACCGCGAAAATCCCCTCGAAACGTGATAAATGACCCACTCACCCGAGGTGGCAACGCGGCGGCTTCCACGTCCCCTTATAAACGACCGACGAACACCGACGCATCACTGATAAACGACCGCCGAACACCGACGAACCACTTATAAACGACGGTCGAACGCCCCGCTACCGCGGGCGGTAGTCCGAGATCCCGCCCGTGTAGACGCTGACGTCGTCGAAGCGTCCCTCGTAGGCGACGTTCGTCGGGAGGGTCGGCTCGTCGCCCGACAGGAAGATCCGGTCGGCTTTCGTCCACGTGTTCTCGTACGCGAGATGGGCGTACTCGAGGAGCCCGCGGAGCCGGTGGGAGAGCCCGCCGCGGTGAACCACCGTTCGGGGCCGCCCCTCGCGGAACGCGTCGACGATCGCCTCGGCGTCGGCGAGCCGCCCGTCGAACGCCGTCCACGCCTCGCCGACGGTCCCCCGGAGGTGGGCGTACGACGACCCGAACCCGGGGATGTCGAGCTCGTCGGCGATCCGCTGTGCGCGGGCGTTCTGATGCGGAAGCAGCTTCGTGTTGTACGTCTCGACGGCGTCGAGCCGAGCGGCGTGCGCCTCGATCTCCGGGCGCGTCAGCGACACCGTCGCGAACGCTGGGTGCGGGACGAGCACCGCGGCGTCCTGCCGGTCGAACTCCGCCATCGCGGCCTCGAAGGTGATGTAGTCGGGGACCGGCTCGGTCAAGCCGAGCGCGAGCAAGTGCCGCCGGTTCCCCCAGTCGCCCGTGAACACCTCGCGGGCGGGGAGGACCGCCAGCTCGTCGTCCGAAAAACGGGCGGCCCGCTCCCGGATCGACGGGAGCCGCGTGAAGTGGGGGGCGTACACGATGGCGTCCATCCCGCGCTCCTTCGCGAGGGCGACGACGTGGGCGTCGAGCACCTTCACGTGGGCGTCGACACGGGTGCGAGGTCGGGTCACGGACGGACGTTGACGCGGCCGAGCAAAGGCGTGTCGTTCGCCCGTCCGCCGCGACTGCGGGGAAAACGGTTAACCCCCTCCCCGCCGACCGCCACGTATGTCCCGCTGGACGTGCGGAATCGACGGCTGTGACGCCTCCTTCGACGACGTCGAGTCGGCGATCGTCCACCAGACGAGCGAGCACCAACGCCACGAGTGTAAGGTGTGTGGAACGATCGTCCCCGACGGCTACTTCGCCATCCGGCACGCCTTCGACGAACACACCCGCGCCGAGTACGTCCGCGCGTACGACGCCGACTCCGAAGCGGTCCGTCGCCGGGAGGACGTCAAACGCGACGTGGAGGCCGAAGCGGACCTCCAGACCGTCGTCGAACGGCTCGACGGCGGCTTATAAGGAACGGGAGCGACGGCGGCTTATAAGAGACGGGAGCGACGGCGGGAGGCGACACGAGACCTCCCGGCGCGGACCGACGGGTACACAAACGCCCCGTCACGACGTGGGGTATGGACGAGATCGACGTCGAGCCGGTAGAGCGCGTCGAGGACACCGCGACCGTCGAAGACGCCGCGACCGCCGAAGACGCCGCGACCGCCGAAGACGCTGCGACCGTCGACGCCGGTGCGGACCTCCCACAGGGGGTCGACGCACCCGAGTACGTGCTGTACGGCGGCAAGGGCGGCGTCGGGAAGACGACGATGGCGGCCGCGACGGGGCTCTCCTCGGCCGCCGGCGGCGTCCGAACGCTCGTCGTCTCGACGGACCCAGCCCACTCGCTGTCGGACACCTTCGAGGTCGACGTCCCCGCGGAGCCCGCGCGGATCCGCGAGGACGTGCCGCTGTTCGCCGCCGAGATCGACCCCGACGCCGCGATGGCGGAGGGGCCGTTCGGCGGGGACGGCGACCCGCTCGGCGGGATCGGCGGCATGGGCGACGCGATGGGCGGCATGGGGCCGATGGGCGGGGCGGCCGCGGACGCCGCCGAGGGGATGGACGACGCCCCCGGCTCGCTCCTCGGCGGCACGATGCCCGGCGCGGACGAGGCGGCGGCGATGCGCCAGCTCCTCGAATACCTCGACGACCCGCGGTTCGACCGGGTGATCATCGACACCGCGCCGACCGGCCACACCCTCCGGCTCCTCCAGCTGCCGGAGATCATGGACTCAATGCTCGGGCGAATGCTGAAGCTCCGCCAGCAGTTCTCCGGGATGATGGACGGCCTCAAAGGCATGTTCGGCGGCGGCGACGACGCCGACCCCACCGCCGACCTCGACGAGCTTCGCGACCGGATCGAGCGGCTGCGCGCCGTCCTTCAGGACCCCGAGAGGACGGACTTCCGCGTCGTGATGATCCCCGAGGAGATGAGCGTCGTCGAGTCCGAGCGCCTGGTCGCCCGCCTCGAGGAGTTCGAGATCCCGGTCCACACGCTCGTGGTCAACCGCGTGATGGAGCGCGTGAGCGACGTCGCTGACGTCGACCCGGAGTGGATCGTCGAGCCCGACCCGGAGGGCTGTGAGTTCTGTGCGCGGCGGTGGGAGGTCCAACAGCAGGCCCTCCGGCGCGCGACCGACCTCTTCCGCGGGCGCGAGGTCAAACGGGTGCCCCTGCTCGCGAACGAGGTTCGCGGGGAGGCGGCCCTACGCGTCGTCGCCGCGTGTCTGGAGTCCGGAACTCGCGACTGAAGCCACGGGTCGGGAGGAAACGCCACGGAGCCGATCGACGGGAAACGCCACGGAGCCGATCGGTGGAAGAAACGCGGGAACGGGAGCGCCGGTTCAGATCACGCCGTCCCGCTCGAGTCGCTCGATCTCGTCCGCGTCGTAGCCGAGCTCCTCGAGCACTCGCTCCGTGTCTGCTCCGAGTGCGGGCGGGTCGGCGGGGTCGATCCGGGAGTACGCCGACGACCGTATCGGGAGCTTCGGGACGGTCACCGTCTCGTGGTCGCCGGTCGCGGTCTCCACCTCGCCGAGCGCGTCGGTCTCGACGAGGTGCGGGTCCGTCGGAACCTCCGAGACGTCCTGAACGGGGGCGACGGGGACGTCCACCTCGCGCAACCCCTCGACGAGCGCCGCCGCGGGGATCGATCCGATGACGGCCTGGAGCGCCTCGTCCAACGCCGGCTCGTTGCGTCGCCGGTCGGCGACGGTCTCGAACCGGTCCTCCTCGTGGAGCCGCACGTCGAGCGCGTCACAGAGCCGCTCCCACTGCGCCTGCGAGGAGGGGCCGACGAACACCCAGCGGTCGTCGGCGCTCCGATACACGTCGTACGGGGCCCAGTTGTCGTGGCCGGCCCCGATCGGGTCGGGCGTCTCCCCGGACGTCTGTGCGTAGACGAGCCAGTACCCCATCAGGGAGACGGTGCTCTCGAACAGCGGCGCGGTGACGCGCTGGCCCGCGCCGGTGTGCTCGCGCTGGCGGAGCGCGGCGACGACCCCGAACGCGCCGAACAGCGCCGCGGTCATGTCGGCGACGCTCGTCCCCGCCCGTGCGGGCGGGTTTCCGGGGTGGCCCGTCACGCTCATCAACCCGGAGAGCGCCTCCGCGACGGGGTCGAGCGCCGGGTACGACGCGTACGGCCCCTCGTTGAACCCCTTCACCGAGCAGTAGACGAGCCCCTCGTTGACCGCGCGGAGGTCGTCGTAGCCGATCCCGAGCCGGTCGGGCGCGCCGGGGCGGAGGTTCTCGACGAACACGTCCGCCTCGGCTATCAGGTCGGTGAAGGCGTCGAGGCCGCCCCCCGTCTTGAGGTCGAGGGTGATCCCCAGCTTGTTCCGGTTGACCGCGTTGAACAGGCCGTTCCCGACCGGGGTGCTGTCCCGGACGGAGTCGCCGCCGCTCGCGCGGCGCTCGACTTTCACCACCTCCGCGCCGAGTTCGGCGAGCAGCAGCGAGCAGAACGGCCCCGCGGCGATGTGGCCGAGCTCGACGACGGTGACGTCGTCCAGCGGGCGATCCAAGTCGGTCTTCGCGTCGGTGTCAGTCATGTGGAATCGGTTTCGCGTGGTTCGGTGTCGGTCCGACCGGCCCGTGTGGAGGCCGTGCCGACGTCGGTTCGGAGTCGTCGAAGGGCCGTGCGGCGTCGGGTCACGTCGCGCCGTGCCCGCGCGAGACGTACCAGTCCTTGAGCAGCGGCCCGACGAGGATGACCAGGACGGCGGCGACGAGCAGGCGGGAGGGCCAGCTCGCGACGAAGATCGTCCACGACCCGTCCGACAGCTGCAGCGAACGGGTGAAGTTCTCCTCGGCGATCGGCCCGAGAACCATCCCGAGGATGAAGGCGATCACCGAGTAGTCGTGTTCGAACATGTAGTAGCCGATCCCCCCGAGCAGGACGATCGTCGCGACGTCGGCCCAGTTGCTGCGGAGGGTGAACCCGCCGGCGATCGCCAACACGACGATCACGGGGATGAGGTAGTCCGTGTTGACCTTGGTCAAGTACTCGGTTCGGGTGATCAGCGCGAGGCCGACGACGAGGATGATCGCGTTCCCGAGGAACAGCGCGACGAACAGGCTGTACGTCAGCGCGAGCTCGCCGTCGAACATGTCCGGGCCGGGCTGGAGCCCGTGCATCAACAGCCCGCCGAGCAGCACGGCGGTGGCCCCCGAGCCCGGGATCCCGAACGACAGCGCCGGAATGAGCGACCCGCCGACGGTCCCGTTGTTGGACGCCTCGGCGGCGATCACGCCCTCGATCTCGCCCCGCCCGAATCCGTCGGACTCCGAAGAGCGCATCGCCTCCCCGTAGGCGACGAAGTTGGAGACGGCCGCGCCCGACCCGGGGAGCGAGCCGATGAACATTCCGATGAACGCCGACTTTACGACCGTCACCGGCCGCGCGGCGACCTCCCGGACGCCCTCCCAGACGCTCCCGGAGGTGTCGACGTCCTCGCGGGCGATCCCGCCGGACTCGCCCGCGAGCTTGAGCATCTCGGCGATCGCGAACAGGCCGAGGATCGCCGCGACGAAGGAGAGGCCGTCGTACAGCGCGAGCGACCCGCCGGTAAAGCGCACCTCGGACAGCATCGGGGCGATCCCGATCGTCGTCAGCATGAGCCCGAACGCGCCGGCGACGAGCCCCTTCACCATCGATCCGCGCGCAACGATGGTGATCATCGACAGCCCGAGCACGGCGACGAGGAAGTACTCCGGCGACCCCATCGCCAAGACGATGGTGACGATGAGCGGCGAGATGACGATCAACGCCGCGACGGTCATGAAGCCCGCCAGCGCCGAGCTCACGGCCGACGCCGACAGCGCCATCGACGCGACGCCCTGTCGCGAGAGCGGGTAGCCGTCGAACGTCGTCGCCGCCGCCGCGGCGGTGCCCGGGACGTTGACGAGGATCGCCGCGATCGACCCGCCGTACATCGACCCGGAGTAGATCCCGATGAGCAGGACGATCGCGTTCGTCCCGCCGAGCGGCAGCGTCAGCGGCAGCGTGACGGCCATCCCGAGGTTCGGCCCGATACCCGGCACCGCCCCGATGACGATGCCGAGGAGCACCCCGGCGACCATCCAGCCGATCGTCGGCCACGAGAAGGCGATCTGGAGCCCTTCGAGGAAGGCGGCGAACGTCATCTAGAGGATCCCCCGTGGGAACAGGAGCCCGCGATCGAGCGGGGCGTTCGCCAGCCAGATGAACAGCCAGCAGAGCCCGACGCCGACCAGCGCGAGCACGGCCACGTACGCGGGTCGCTGCCCGTTCCAGCGGCCGTACGCCGCGACGAAAAGCGGCGTTGCGACGAGGATGCTAGCCACGTACGCGAGCGCCGCGTAGCCCGTGACCGCGGCGAAAAGGAACTGTCTCGGGGTGAATCGGGAGCCGGCGTCTCGGCTCGTCGCCGTTCCGTCCCCGCCCCGATCCGTTCCCGTTCCGTCCCCGCCCCGATCCGTTCCCGTTCCGTCCCCGCCCCGATCCGTTCCCGTTCCGTCCCCGCCCCGATCCGTTCCCGTTCCGTCCCCGGTCGAACCCTGGCTGGGATCGTCTCCGTCGTCAACCGACCCGAACTCCTCGCGGTCGACGAGGTCGACCGGCTCGGCGACGACCCGTCGGACCGGCTCGGGGAGCCGGCTCTCGAACAGCAGTAGGACGCCCCCGACGAGGACGACCGCGGCGGTCAGCCGCGGGAACAGCGCCGCCGAGCTCGACCGGAAGCCGAAGGTCTGCACGACGAAACCGGTCGCGACCGCGAGGAAGACGAACAGCAGCGCGATCTCGGTTCGGTCCTTGCCCTCCATCCTCCGCGACTACTCCGAGGCCTCGCGGAGCTCGTCGATGTCGACGACGTCCGGGATCTCGGTCCACACCCGGTCGAGGACGTCGTCGGCCTCCGACGGCGACCCGTACGTCATCGGGTTGCCGGTGTCGTCGGACCACGACTGCATGACGTCGCCCTCGATGACGGCCTCGATCCCCTCGGCGAGCGTCTCGACGCGGTCGTCCGGGGTCTCCGGCGGGACCCACATCGCCCGCGTGACCTGGCCGATGAAGTCCATGTTCTCGTAGCCGAGGTCCGGGACGGTCGGCGCGTCCGGGAAGACCTCGCTCCCGTTGCTGGTGAGGACGGCGAGCACGTCGACGTCGCCGCTCTCCACCGCCTGTGCGGCACCGGCGTCGGAGGTGACCGCCGCCGGAACTTCCCCGGAGGCGACCGCCTGGTTGATCGGGCCGGCCCCGCTGTACTCGATGTAGTTGCTCCACTCCATGCCGAACCGCTCCTTGAAGAACATCGCGTTCGGCAGGTAGTTGACGCCGAGCCCGCCGAGGTTGTCGTACTCCCCGTCGGTGTAGCCGTCGATGAGGCCGTCGAGGCCGTCGACCTCCTCGTCGGCGTCGGCGACGAGGACGATCGCGTTGAACCCGATCGTCGCGAGCCCCTTCAGGTCGGCCATCTCGAAGTCCGGCGGGTTGACCATCGCCTGGATCGAGGTCGTCAGCGGGTTGAACTTCGCGCAGGTGTAGCCGTCCGGCTCCTCGGTGAGCAGCTGCCCGATCCCACGCATCGACCCCGCGCCCGGCACGTTCTCCGGGCGGATGTTGACGCCCAACTCCTCCGAGAGCGGGTCCGCCATCTGCCGGACGATCGTGTCGGAGCCGCCGCCCTCGTCGAACGGAATGATCACGGTCAGGTCGTCGGACGGGTACTCCCCCTCCTCGCCGAGACAGCCCGCGAGCCCGATCGTTCCCGTCGCCGCGATACCCGCCGCTTTCAGCGTGTCACGTCGTGTGAGCGTTCGTGTCATTGGTGTGGATGTCCGCACGTGGTCAGCGTCCGCCGCCGATCGCCCGTCCTCCCGTGCGCGTCCGTCGCACGGTACTGTCACGAACGATGGCATGAGACATGATCTCATCAAATGGGGTCGGAGGGATAGGGTTTGAGCCTACTCGTGTTGGTGCTTTATATAGGTGGAAGGGAGAACGCTCTTGCGTCCCGAAGGCGACTCGGCGATATGCTCCGAACCACGATCCGGCTCGACCTCGACTCGGATTACGTCCTCAACGACGTGACCCGCGAGTTCGACCGGCCGATCGTCGTCACCCACGAGGAGGTTCACGACGACGGAACCCTCACGTTCGTCGCCGAAGTCCCCGAACAGCGCGACGAGATCGCGGCCCGGCTGGCGGAGTCGAGCGCGGTCGAGCGCGTCGGAACGGCGGGCGAGACGACGCTGTTCGTTCGGAAGCGTTCCTGCGGGGCGATCCCGGTGATCCGGAGACACAACGGGATGCTCCACGGCGTGGACCGCGCGCTCGGCACCGAACGGGTGTTCGACGTGTTGGCGTTCTCCCGGGCGGACATCCGCGACATCGTCGAGGGGTTGGAGGCGATCGGGACGCCACACGTCGAGAAGCTCTCGCGGGTCCCGGACCGCCCGTCAGGGCTCTCGCGCCGCCAACAGGAGGCGGTCGAGACCGCCATCGAGGCCGGCTACTACGACTGGCCGCGTGGGGCGGACGCCGAGACCGTCGCGAGCGAGCTCGGGATCACCCACCCCACGTTCCTCGAACACCTCCGCAAGGCCGAAAAGAAGCTGCTGACCCGCGCGCTCGCGGCCCCCGCCGCCGACGAGTCCGAGCGAAGCGTGCGCTGATCAGTCGCCGTCGCCGTCGGCTGGGCGGTCCGGTCCGTCCGCGTGGACCGCCGCGGCCAGCTCGACCGCCTCGTCGGTCGTCACCGGTCCGTTCGCCGCGAGCCGCTCGAGCAGCGCCTCGACGGCGTCCGGAGTCGGCTCGGCGCCGGCCCGCTCGAGCAGCCGGCTCGCGCCCCGCCTCCCGGTTCCGACCCCGAACACCAGCTCGCGGCTCCCACCGAACCGGTCCGGCGCGTACGGCTCGAAGGTGCTCGGGTCGTCGAGCATCGCCGCCGTGTGCAGTCCGGACTCGTGGCGGGTCACCTCGGCGCCGAGGACGGGCTTCCGTTCCGGGACGGGCTCCTCGAGCGCCGCAAGCACCGCCTCACAGACGGGAACGAGTCCGTCCGCGTCGATCCCGAACGGCTCCGGCTCCGGGCCCGGGTCCGGGCCCGGGTCGTCGTCAGCGATCGCCGTCGCGACGACGAGCTCCTCGAGCGGGACGTTCCCCGCCCGCTCGCCCAGTCCGGCGACGCTCACGTCGGCCTTCCCGACGCCCGCGTCGGCCGCCACGAGCGCGTTCGCCGTGGCGACGCCGAGGTCGTCGTGGAAGTGGACGCCCGCGCGCGACAGGTCGACGTGCTCGTCGAGCTCGGACAGCCGCCGGGCGACCCGCGCCGGCGTCCTGACGCCGACCGTGTCCGCCAGGGTGACGTACTCGACGTCGGGGAACGTCGCGAACGCCCGACGGACGTGCTCCGGATCCGTCCGAAACGCGTCCAGCAGGCTGAGGTGTGCCGTCGCGCCGGCGTCGTCGACGCGGTCGAGCGCGTCGCGAACCGATTCGATCATCCCTTCGCGGGTCTTCCCGAGAACGCGGTCGAGGTGGTGGGTCCCCAAGGGGGCGAACACGTCGACGACGTCGGCCTCCGCGTCGAGCGCGGCGTCGACGTCCGACGGGAGCGCACGGGCGAGACCGACCACCGCGGCGTCGCACTCGGCCGCCAGCGTGGCGATCGCCTCGCGGTCGCGCTCGCCGGTCGCCGGGAATCCCGCCTGCAGGTAGCCGATCCCGAGCCGATCGAGCGCGCGCCCGGCCTCCAGCTTCGCGTCGAGGTCGTAGTCCCGCCCGGGCTGTTGGTCGCCCTCCCGAAGCGTCACGTCCATCAGTTCCACGCCGACTCACCCCGTGCCGTCGCGCCGGCCGGAAGGCGTCCCGGAGGCGTCAGGTAGCTCACGGCTCACCCACCGCCGGACGGGGCATCAACGTTGTTCCGACATACGTAGGGACCACCCGGGAGGGGAACCCGGAACGAACGCCCTTTTACCCGCCACGTGCGTCTCCCCGGCATGAACTGCCGGCGGTGTGGGACCCCGCTCGAGAAGCCCGGGGACTACTGTCTCACCTGCAACACCGCCAACGCCGACGCGGTCGTCGTCGAGTTCGCGCCCGACCGCGCGCGCCTGACGATCCTCGACGAGGACGAGGTGATCGGGACGACGACGGTGACGACCCGCCCGGAGACCGACCAGGAGCTGACGGCGGTCCAGCTGCGGAACTTCGCCGGCCGCGTCGCGGACGAGCTCCGCCGGAAGCGCCCGGAGACGGTGTACGCCGCCGGCGACCGCGACCCCGTCCGCGAGACGCGCGCACAGGTGCACTACGAGTTCTACCGCGTCCCGCCGAGCGATGGCGGCGTCGACGACGCGATCGACGGGACCGAGGGACACGGCGCGGTCGTCGACTGGGTGCTCGATCGACGGGGCGACCGCGCGCTGGAGGTGGTCGAGACCCCGCCGCGCGAGAAGATCGGCGGCTCACACTCAACGCTCATCGGCGGGCGCAAGGGACGCAAGGCGATCGGGACCGTCGCCGGACACCCGCACGTGAAGAAGATCGTTCCGGGCCCGATCGACGCCGGCGGCACCGGCTCCCGGACCGGGTTGCGCGCGAAGGCGACGCGCGCGGGGACGAACGGCAACGTCCGGCTCCTCCTGCGCGACGGCTCCAGCGTCCAGGAGAACCGGATCGTCACGACCGCGATGGACCGCGAGACCGGCGAGCGGGTGCGGGAGGACCTGAACGAGGCGCTCCGGGACGAGGGATTACAGGAATCCTAACCGAGCGGCACGTCCGACGGCCGGAAGCGGCTCGGCGTCGGCGTCAGCGTCGGCGTCGTCGTCAGCGGCGTCGTTGTCGTCGGCGTCGGCGTCGGATCGGGGCCACACGGGAGCACGTGAGACCACACTGGGGCACACGGGGTCCCGACAGCTATATGCCGACGCGACCACGATCGCTTATAAATGCTCAGCGACGTCATGGAGGACTACCTCAAGGCGATCTACGTCCTCCAGTCGGAGGAGGGGCCGCCCGTCTCGACGTCCGCGATCGCGGCGTATCTCGACAAGACGGCCCCGTCGGTGACGGACATGCTGGGCAAGCTCGCCGACCGGGGGCTCGTCGATCGCGAGCCGTACCAGGGCGTCGAGCTCACCGCGGAGGGCGAGGCGGTCGCGCTGGAGGTCGTCCGCCACCACCGCCTGCTGGAGGCGTTCCTCGCCGAGCAGCTCGACTACGACTGGAGCGAGGTGCACGAGGAGGCCGACGCGTTGGAACACCACATCTCCGAGGAGTTCGAGCGGCGCGTGGCCGACGCGCTCGGCGACCCCGAGGTCGACCCCCACGGAGACCCGATCCCGGGCGCGGACCTCGAGCCGATCGAGGAGGGAAGCGGCCCGCGGCTCTCCGATCACGTCGAGGGCGACCGGCTCGTCGTCACGCGGGTGTCGGACCGGGACGAGGAGGAGCTCGAGTATCTCGCCGCGGCGGGCGTCACGCCGGGGACGGAGATCGAGGTCGTCGACGTCGCCCCCTTCGGGATGGTGACGGTCCGGACTCCGACGGGCGAGCAGAGCCTCCCCGCCGACGTCGCCCGGTCGATCCGGGTCGAGGACGCGGACCGGACCGACGGGGAGTGAGCGACGGACAGGATCGGAACGACGGGAAGTGAGCGATCCGGTCGTCGGAGTGTCGGTCTCGGGGGTGTACTGTCCACGATCGTCCATCGGTGTCGATCGCACACCCCTGAGGGACACGGTTCCGTGCCGGGGGTTTTTCACCGGTCTCGACGTGTCCGGAGGCGTGGATATCGTCGTCACGTTCGCGGTCGGAGGACTGTTCGGGCTCGCGCTGGCGGCACCGCCGGGCCCGATGAACGCGGTGATCGCGGAGGAGGCCGTCTTCCGCGGGTGGTTCGCGGGGGCCCGCGCCGGCCTCGGCGCGGCGACCGCGGACGTGTTGTTCTTCGTGCTCGCGTACGTCGGCGTCGTCTCGTTCATCGAATCGGTCCCGCGGCTCCAGACGGGCATGGTCGCCGTCGGCGGCGTCCTCATGTGTTACTTCGCGGTCGGCGCGGCCCGCGGGGCCCGCGCCTCGTTCCTCCCGACGGCCGGCGACACGCCGCGTATCGCCGCCGGGAAGGGCTTCCGAAAGGCGCTCGCGCTGGCGCTGACGAACCCGTATCAGGTCCTCTTCTGGCTGACCGTCGGGGTCGGCCTCCTCCGGCCCGGCCGGCTCGACGTCCTCGCCCGGCTCCCGATCGTCGGCGGCGAGCTCGCGGGCACCCTGGTCGTCACGACCGGGTCCCCCGCGCTGTTGGGCGGCTTCTTCGCCGGCGTGTTCGGGTGGGTGGTGGCGTTCCCGGCGGCGCTCGTCGCCGCCGAGCGCCGGATCGAGACGTTCGCGCCGGTCGTCGCCGTCGGCTCGGCGCTCGTGCTCGCCGGCTTCGGCGTCTTCTTCCTCGTCGACGCCGCGACGAGCGTCCTCGCCTGGTGAGCCGTCGCCGCGCCGATGGACACGTCGATGGGACGCGTCGATGGAACACGTCGATGGGCGCGCCGGTACGGCGTATCGATGGAGCACGTCGAGGAGGCGCACCGGCGAGGTGCCGATGGACAACGGCTTTCACGCGGGGGCGTGATCACCTCGGTATGTTCGAGAAGTCGAAGTGGATCAAGCTCCCTCGAAGCGTCCTCGTGGGGCACGGCGTCGTCGACGACCTCGGCGACGCCGTCGACGAGCTCTACCTCTCGGGGCGGCCCCTGATCGTCACGAGCCCGACGCCGAACGGGATCGCCGGCGACCGGGTGCGGGAGCAGTTCGACGACCCCTCGACCGCCGTGGTCGAGCGAGCGTCGTTCGACGCGGTCGAGGAGCTGATCGACACGGCCGAGGCGGTCGATCCGGGCTACCTCATCGCGCTCGGCGGCGGCAAGCCGATCGACACCGCGAAGATGGCGGCCGACCACCTCGGCGTCGGCTTCGTCTCCGTCCCCACGGTCGCCTCGCACGACGGCATCGTCTCCGGCCGGTCGTCGATCCCCGAGGGCGACACGCGTCACTCCGTCGCCGCCGACCCGCCGCTGGCGGTCGTCGCCGACACGGAGCTGCTCACGAACGCGCCGTGGCGGCTCACGACCGCCGGCTGTGCGGACATCATCTCGAACTACACCGCAGTGAAGGACTGGCGTCTCGCCCGCCGCCTCCGAAACGTCGAGTACAGCGAGTACGCGGGCGCGCTCTCGGAGATGACCGCCGAGCTGCTCGTCCAGAGCGCGGACATGATCAAACCCGGGTTAGAGGAGTCGTCGTGGGTCGTCGTGAAGGCGCTCGTCTCCTCCGGCGTCGCGATGTCGATCGCGGGCTCCTCCCGTCCGGCCTCGGGGGCCGAACACCTCATCTCCCACCAGCTCGACCGGATCGCACCCGGTGCGGCGCTGCACGGCCATCAGGTGGGCGTCGCCTCGATCATGACCGAGTACCTCCACAGCGGCGAGGACGGCCAGTGGGCCGCGATCCGAAACGCGCTGGAGGCGCTCGACGCGCCGAACACGGCCGCGGAGCTCGGGATCGACGACCAGGACCTCATCGACGCGTTCACCGGGGCCCACGAGATCCGCGACCGCTACACGATCCTGCAGGGCGGGATCAGCGAGGAGGCCGCGATCGAGGTCGCGACGACGACGGGCGTGATCTGAGCCCTCGGTCGCCCGAGACGGCCGGTCCCGGCGAGCGGGAAAACCCGAAGACGGATTACCCGTGCGAACGGATCGATCGGTATGTCAGTCGCCAGCGTGCGCGCCCGCGCCAAGGAACGGGCCGGGACGCTCACCGTGCTCCTCACCGCCGTCGGCTACGCGGCGGTCCTCGGCGTGTTCCTCGTCCCCGGTTTTCAGTCGTTGTTCCCCGATCTCACCCGGGGGACCGTCGACCTGCTCACCCACGCGATCGCCGCCGTCAACACCGTGACGGTGGTGACGCTCTCGCTCGGACTGTACTGGATCCGTCGCGACGAAGTCCGGAAACACGCCGCCGCGATGGTGGTCTCGTTCGCGCTGATCCTCGTGTTCCTCTCGATGTACCTCCCGCGGGTCGCCGGCGGCGGCACGAAGTACTTCGTCGGCCCCGACCTCGCTTACTACGCGTACCTGGTCATGCTCGCGGTCCATATCGTCCTCTCCGTGCTCGCGGTCCCCGTGGTCCTCTACGCCGTGATCCTCGGGCTGACCCACTCCGAACGTGAGCTTCGCCACGAGACGCCCCACGCGACGGTCGGACGGATCGCGGCCGGTTCGTGGCTGCTCTCGCTCGTCCTCGGCGTCGTGACCTACCTCCTGTTGAACCACGTGTACGGCTCGACGTTCGAGGCCGCGGCCGCGGTCGCCCTGCCGACTATCGCGCTCGGATAACGGAGCGGCCGCCGCGACAGGGGCGTCCCACACCACTTCGCACGTCCCTTCGAACCCCGGCACGAGACGGTTCCGATACCCGGCCCCCCGATCGGAACCGGGGGTTTTTCACCCGAGCCACGCGGACGACGCGTATGATCGAGCCGGTGCGTCGCGTCGCGATCCACGGGGGCGGTGACCTCGACCACGGAGACGCCAACCGCGGGGACGGCGACGCCGAACGCGACCTCCGGGACGGCGACGCCGAACGCGACCTCCGGGACGCCGTCGAGACGAACGGGGGGCTCCTGACGGACCCGGCCGACGCGGACGTCGTCGTCGCGGTCGGAGAGCGGGCGCTGTCCGCCGCGGCGAGGGGAGACGGGTCGGCGCCCGTGCTCCCGATCGGAACCGGACGCTTCGCCGTCCCGCACCGGGTCGGTGCGGCCGCCGTCGAAGCCCTGCTCGACGGCCGGGGTCGCTCGTGGGACCACCCCCTCCTGACGGTCACCGTCGGCGACCGCGAACCGGTCGGGACGGCGCTGTTCGACGTCACGCTGCTCACGAAGGAACCGGCACGGATCTCGGAGTACGGCGTGTCGTTCCCCGCCGGACGGACGTCGACGTTTCGCGGGGACGCCGTCGTCGTCGCGACGCCGCTCGGGAGCGACGGGTACGCGGGGGCCGCGGAGGGCCCCACGCTGGAGCCGGGAACGGGACTCTCCGTCGTCCCCGTCGCACCGTTTACGACCCGGCCCGACGCGTGGGTCGTTCCCGACCGTGTCACCCTCTCCGTCGAGCGCGACGAGGAGCCCGTCTCGGTCGTGCTCGACGACCGTCGACGGGGGACCGTCCCGCCGTACGAGCCGATCGTCGTCGCCGCGACCGGGCGGATCGAGATCGTGTCGGTTCCGACGACGGACGCCCCCGAGTGAGCGCCGCCGATTGGAAAAACTCTAATGAGTCGTGCACGGAAGTGATGGTATGGACCCACTGCAGTTCCTCGTGCCGCTCGACTGGTTGGCGGTCGTCGGGCCGGTGCTGCCGTTCGCGATCCTCGTGATGGCCGTCGCGAACCTCGCGACCCGACACCTCGCGCACGGACGCCACGTCGAACAGGCCGAAGACGGCGACAGCGTCGAGCCGTACACGCCCCACGCGTTCACGAACATCGGGCTCATCCTGTTGAGCTTCCTGTTCGCGCTCGACGCGCCGACCGGCGGCGTCATCCTCTCCGTGCTCGTCGTGACGATGCTCGTCGCGGACCTGTTCGAGTTCGAGGCCCGAAACGTCGAAGCGCGCAACGACATGACGATCGAGGCCCCGAAAAGCGCGCTCGTCGCCTCAGCGCTCGTGGTGTTTTACGCGGGCTACTACGCGCTGTTCTTCCTCGTCTCCGGCGTCTGGGGCCAGATCATCGCCTGAGTTCGCGCTCCCCTTCGTCGCGTCCGTCGCTCTCGCATCCGCCGATACGTCCCTTTTCAGCGCCGTTGCACGATCGTCGATCCGGACGATCCGCCACGTGAGTCACACCGGAGTCCCCGTCGGGACCGCCCTCGTGTCACAACAGCCACACATCACACCGGCCACACGTAACATGCCGGCTCTTCCGATCGGAGCCCCTGGCTCGAAGGGAGCTCCGATGCGACGTCTTCGGAAGGCGACGGGCGCACCGCCGGGTAGGTCGTTGACGTCGGGGGCGGTGGTGAAAACGGGAGATGCGTAGACGGCGAAGAACGGACGAGAAACCGGAGGAAACGCCGATCGACGGTCAGTTCGCCGCGTCGTCGGCGAGCGCTTCACGCAGCTCGCGGCTCGCCGGAACGAGGACCCAGAACGTGAGCGCGCCGACGATCATCAGCCAGAAGAAGGCATCGCCGGCGAAGATCCCGATCTCGTCGTACACGCTCTGTGCGGCCCGCGGATCGGCGAACAGCTGGTTGATGTCGTAGAAGCTCGGCGTCCGGTACCAGCCGGCGAACGTGAGCCACCCGAGCCCCCCGATGGTGAAGAGAGCCAGGCCCTTCATGAACTCGTCTGCCATTACCTTACCCTTCGCTGGAGTCCTCTTGAGCCTTTCCCATTCCCTGGGCTCGGAACCTCGTTCCGAGCACGTACATCGCCGTTCCCAGCAGGATCGACGACACGCCGGCGATGACGAGCACCGCGCTCAACACGTCCTCCGCGAGCCCGAGCCCGATCGAGTCGAGCACGAAGACGATCGTCGTCCGGACGAAGCTCACCTGGAGGGTCGCCGCGTCGATGAGCGTGAACCCGACGAAGAACGTGACGACCGCCGCCAGCGTCGAGAAGACGACGACGGTCTTGTACAGCCGAAGGGGAACGACGACCTCGCGACCGTCCGGGCCGACGCGCGGGCCGATGGGCTCGTTTCGCGGGTCGTCGGGGTCGTCCTTCGCGATCGGGTCGCCCGTCTCGTCGACGGCTTGCACGTCGTCGTTGGTGTCTGGTGTAGGCATCGGGAGATAACGGAGACGGAACGGAAGCCGGCCGGAGCCGTTCGTGTGACGTTATTTGGGCGGCCGCAGCATGTAGTACCGCCGGTTGAGGTCGTACATGTACCCCTCGCGCATCGTTTTCAGGACGGCGTACGTCACGATCGCGCCGAGCACCGGGAGCAGGAACACGAGGTTCAACAGGAGGTCGAGCTCGATCGGGACGAGGTTCTGGATGGCGAGGATGCCGATCGTGACCGAGAAGATCACGCCGGAGACCCCGATCGCCGCCCAGAGCGGCTCCTCGACCGGTCGGCGAGCGCTTCCCTTGTTCAGGAACGGGACGAGCCCGATGAACCCGAAGATCACGCCGTGCGTGACGAGCCCGTACAGCTCGTCGGACATGACCTTGTCGCCGCCGAGCACCGCGAGTTCGGGGTTGATCGGGTCGAGGTGGAGCAGCCCGAACGACCAGTAGAGGTACCAGTCAGGAAGGATGATCGCGGGCGTCGAACCGGGATTCGCGGGCGCGCCGAAGTGCGGCGGTAACAGCGCCGAGACGAGCAGCATGACGCCGATGAAGAAGCTCGAGATCGCGAGGTTGCGGATGGTCTCGTGGGGCCACGTCGGGAATCCCAACACGTCGCGCTCGACGTACGTCGACTCGGCTCGGAGGTCCTCGTCCTCGCGGCGCGAGCGCTCGAAGTACTGGTAGGTGAGCTGTGAGAGCCCCTGCGTGTGCTCCTTCCGCTCGGACCACGTCGGCGTCTCGTCGTCCGGCGGCACCGTGGCCGGAGGTCCACCGTCCGTGCGCGCTTCCTCGTCGGTGCCACCGTCGGTCAGGGCTCGCTCGGCGTCGCCGGGCGAGTCGGTCGTAGCGTGGTTGTCGTCGGTCATTGGATTAGTGCGGCTCCGCGATGCCCTGCACCCAGACGATGCCGACGTGGAGCGCGATGAGCGCCGTGACCACGAACGGCAACACGAACACGTGCAGGATGTACATTCTCACGAGCGTCGCCTGTCCGAGCGTGAACCCGCCGAACAGGAGTTGGGCCACCCACTCACCCACCAACGGGGTCGCGAGGGCCATCTCGACGCCGATCTGTGCCGCCCAGAAGGACAGCTGCTTCCACGGCAGCACGTACCCTGAGAACCCGAACAGCAGCGTCAGGCCGATGAGCACGATGCCGAGGATCCAGTTGACCTCGCGGGGCTCCTTGTAGGAGCCGGTGAAGTAGACGCGCAGCATGTGGAGGAACACCGCCGCCACCATGAACTGGGCGGACCAGCGGTGGATCGAGCGGAGCATGAACCCGAACTGCACGTCCTGCATGATCTCGACGACGGAGTCGTACGCGGCCGTCGGGTCGCCCTGTGCGGCCATACCGGCGGTCGACGGGGAGTAGTAGAACCCGAGCAGCGCGCCGGAGACGGCCGCCACCAGATAGGCGACGATCGAGAGCGATCCGAGCGAGTACAGGGGGTACCAGTACCAGAACTTGTTGTCGAGGTCGTACTGTTCGGTGTGGCTCTTCGGCATCTGGAGGTTCGCGCGGTAGTACATCGTCTCCAGCAGCTCGAGGTAGTCGACGATGCGGAGGCGCTTGTCGAGCCAGATGAGCGTGGTGAGGAACGCGGTCTCGATGACCGTGAGGTCCTGTCGCTTGAGCCACGCGTTGTGGTCCATCTCGTCTTGTTTCTTGAGGCTCATTGTGGTGTCACCGCTTGTAGTACGGGTAGATCGCGCGTTTCACCGTGTCCCACGCGTCACCGGCTTCGAGTTCGACGCCGTCCTTCTGCTCTTCGCGCACGTAGAGGTCCTCCCACTTGCGGCGGCGTTTCTTGACGATCATGACGTCGGGGAGGAACTCCTTGCGGTACAACAGGAGGATGAACCCGAGGTCGATGAAGATGAGCGCGAGCAGCGCACCCATGTACATGTTGCCGAACTCGGTCGACGCCCAACCGAACATCAGCCCGTAGACGAACAGGAAGACGAAGACGACCTCGATGACCGTCAACAGGACGATGGCGATGGCGGCCGTCGTGCTCTCGCGGGCGGGTTCGTACCGGTGAATGTCGCCGTACGAGGAGCCGCTGGAGCTCATCGGTTCCCCCCGTGGCCGGTGTGTGCGGACTCGCCGTACTTCAGCATGTAGAACGTGAAGACGAACGTCAACACGATGCCGAACACCGAGGCGACGCCGACCCAGTGGGCGTGGATCGGCACGCCCCACTGGCCGGGGTCCTCGGGCCAGCCGTCGTCCGGCCCCGGCTCGATGACCGGAACCTCGTCGCCGACGGCGACGGCACCGAACATGTTGACCCCACGGTGGGGCGCACAGACGTAGCCGGTCCGGCCGCCGTCATCGAAGGTGTACTCGTACTCGTACCCCTCCTCGTCGACCGGGCTCCCGCTGTCGATGTCGGAGTGGTCGTTCTCGAAGTCGGTGTTCTCCTCGTCGGCGACGACGTTGTGTGCGCCTCCGCCACCGGTCCACACCCAGCGAACCGTCGTTCCCTCGTCGATCCAGATCCCGGCCGGGGAGAAGGCGAGGTCGCCTCCGTTCCCCTCGGCACCGACGTCGACGACGACCTCGTCCTGGCCGCGGAGGTCCTCATACCCCCCGTCGACGCCGTCGAGATAGCCCTCGAAGTCGGGGCTTTCCTCGGCCGAGACCGTGCCGGTCGCTGCGGTCGAGGCGGCGACCGCGGCGGTGGCACCGCCGGCCGTTCGCACGAATTCCCGCCGTTTCATACGGATCACCGTCAGGACGGCGCGCGCTTAAACCCACCGACTAACACCGACCGATGGGGAGACAGGATAGGCCCTGTGTCCCCCGTTTTCGGGCGTTTCATCGCTCACCGTCGTCGTCGTTCACGGCGGGTCCGTCGACGGGGACGAACGCCGGCCGCTCCTCCGCGTCGCGAAGCGCCCGCAGCCGCTCGCGGTACTCCTCCGCGCGGAACCGATCGGAGAGGCGGGCGTTCGCGACCATCGCGAACAGGAAGACGCCGACGAGGAGAAACAACAGCCCGACCGCGGGCGCGACGATCGTCTCGACGCCGAGGAACAGCCACGACCCGAGCAGCGCCACGCCCGCGAGCAGCTGGATGGCGGCGATGGCCTGGATCATCAGGTTTCCGAACTCGCCGGACCCCTGCGGCACGGTGTCCGGATGCGGGAGCGACCAGTCGTCCGGCGGCTCCGGGACGTCGTACTCCTCCATCGCCGCCAGCGCGACGATGGGTTCGACGTCGCGCAGCACCGTCCCGCGACCGGTCACTTCGCCGCTCGGGTCGACGATCGCGTAGCCCTCGTCGGAGTAGACGAGCACGCGCTCGCGCCCGTCCTCGCGAACGCGTTCGAGGATCCCGAACACCTCCCGGCGGGCGATCCGTGACTTCAACTCGTCCTCGGCGCGGTCGAGCAGCTCGTCGCCCGTGATCCACGTGTCGGGGTCGAAGGCGGCGTCCCACTCGTCGGCGCTCATCCGAGCCATGTCCGAGGGCCCGAAGTCGTCGAAGTCGTACTCGGCGTCCACCCGCTCCCGGAGGGCCTCGAGCTCCGCGTCGGGATCGGGGCGATCCTCGCTTTCGACGCCGCTCGGCTCCGTACCGTCGTTCCGATCGGTGGCGTCGGGCTCCGATCGCGTCGGGGCGTCGTCCATCGTCCGGGGCTACGCGTTCCGGACGCTAACGGCTTTCGCCCGACGAGCGCTTATAAGTCGCGTCGCTGAATCATCCCGCTCGCCGGGATCGGGGAGTTTTACGCGCCGCGGGCCGAACGTCGCTCATGGTCGACGAGTCGGTCATCGCGGCGGCGGCGGGGCTGTCGGTGACCGCGAGCCTCCCGTTCCTGCTCTACGGCGCGTGGATCATGATCGACGCCGAGACGGTGACGTGGAACGTGTTGACGCATCACTTGAAGTACATCGCCGTCGGGCTGTCGCTGACGACGGTCCCCGTCGTGACGTGGATGCTCCCGCGGATCCTCGGTCAGATGACCGGCGACGCGGTGATACACGCCTTCTTCGGGCTGCAAGCGTACGCGCTGCTCGTCTTCGCGCTCACGGGGATCGTTCGGATCTTCCAGGCGAAACACGGGTCCGGCGCGTATCACGACCCCGACGCCGACATCGACGACCTCCACGAGAACATGGGTCACTGGCGGAGCCGGCTTCGGGTCGGCGTCGCCGGCTTCATGATCCTCTGGCTCTGCGCGTGGGTGACCGGGCTCTACCGCTTTTATATCCTGCACCTCCTCCCAGCCCTCACGTGAGTCCCGACCGGTCGGGGAGTCGTCGGAAGCGGAGATCTTCGGATCGGCGGTGAAGGATCGGAATCGGCGGTGAGATCGGGTCGATCGAGGATGAGGACGACCGCCCGTCATCACCCGCCGCGACCGACAGCTTCAATCACGTTTTGACCGTATCCGTGCGTATCGTGGCAGTTACCTTCGACCTGTTCGGCACGCTCGTCGACGTCGACTACCCGTCGGACCCGGCGGAAGTCGTCGCCCGCGAGCTGGAGTCGCGCGGCGTCGACGTCCCCGACGACTGGCACGTCGCCTACGGCGAACGCCACGTCGACGCGCCGCCGGGAGCGGAAGTCCCCCTGCCGGCCCACGTCGCGCGGGCGCTGGCGTCGCGCGGCGTCGACGCCCCGGGGAACGTCGCCCGGCACGCGGTCGTCGCCGCGTTCGATCCGAACGTCACCCGACGTGACGGGGCCGTGGAGGCGATCCGCGCGGCGGCGGCGCGCGGGCCGGTCGGCCTCCTCTCGAACTGTGCGGTGCCCGAGTTGGTCCCGCGGACGCTGATCCGCGCGGGGCTGCGCGGCGAGTTCGACGCCGTCACCACGAGCGTCGGCTGCGGCTGGCGGAAGCCACACCGGAAGGCGTTCGAGGCGGCCGCCGCGTCGCTCGACGTCGACCCGGCCGCGCTCACACACGTCGGCGACGACGCGACCGCGGACGGCGGCGTCGTCGAGGTGGGCGGGCGATTCATCGACGTGACGGAGACCCCGCTCACGGCGCTCGCCGGCGAGTTGGAGGCCGAGCCGTGAGCCTCGCGGCGGGGGGTGCCGTCGCGCTCGCCGCCGCCCTCGACCGAACCGTGGCCGAGCCGCCGGCACGCGTCCACCCCGTCGCGTGGCTCGGCCGCGCCGTCGCCGCCGTCGACGAGCGCGCACCCGACACTCGTTTCGTCGGTGTGGCGGTCGCGGCGGTCCTCCCCCTCGCGTTCGCCGGGCTCGCGTGGGGGAGCGTGCACGCCGTCGCATCGCTCGACGCGCGGCTCGCCGCCGTCGTCGCCGCCGGGGTCCTGTTCGGCTGCTCGAGCCATCGACTGCTGACCGACGTCGCGAGCGACGTCGTCGCCCTCACGGACACGGACCTCGAGATCGCACGCGACCGGCTCCGGGCGCTGGCCGGGAGGGACGCGGGCGGGTTGAGCGCCGGGGAGGTCCGGTCGGCCGCGGTCGAGAGCGCCGCCGAGAACCTGGCCGACGGCCTGATCGCCCCGCTGTCCGCGTTCGCCCTCGTCGCGGTCGTCGCGGAGGCGACGGGGGTGGCCACGACGGGAACCCTCGCGCTCGCGGCGGGCGCGGCCGCGTGGGTGAAGGGAGTCAACACCCTCGACTCGATGCTGGGGTATCCCCATCGCCGGGCCGGGTGGGGGCCGGCCCGGCTGGACGACGCGGTGATGTGGATCCCCGCGCGGATCGCGGCGCTGCTTCTCGCCGTCGTCGGGCGGCCGACGGCGGTCGTCACTACTCTCCGGCGAGCGCGGACCGCGGCCCACGAGCCGTCCTCGCCGAACTCCGGCTGGCCGATGGCGACGGCCGCGGCGGTGCTCGACGTCCGGCTCGAGAAACCCGGCGCGTACGTCCTGTTCGACGGCCGTGATCTTCCCACGAGCGCCGCCGCGCGGGACGGGGTCCGGCTCGTCTCCCGTGCGGGCTGGCTGGGGGTCGCCCTGACCGTGGCGGTGGTCGCGCTATGAGGGGCGGCAGCGGAAACGACGGAATCGACGGCGGGGGAAACGACGGAGACGACGGCAGCGGAAACGACGGCGATGACGGCGATGACGACGATCGCGACAGTGACGGCGACAGCAACGGCGCCGACGCCACCGGTACCGACGACGTCCGTTCCGAGGTGACGCCTCCGAGCGGACCCGCCCGCCCGGTTCCGGCGTTGCGTGGCGCGATCACCTTTCTCACGCGGATCCCCGTCCCTGGCGGCCGGCCGGCCGACTGGGACTCGTTCCGGCGGTCGCCGTGGACGTTGCCGGTCGTCGGCGCGGTCGTCGGCGTGCTCGCCGGGCTGGCGTTCCTCGCTCCCTCCCCGTGGACCGCGGCGGCGCTCTACCTCGTCGCGCTGTACGTCGTCGGCGGGGTCACCCACGCCGACGGGCTCGCCGACCTGGGCGACGCCGTCGCCGTCCACGACCCGGAGCGCCGGGGGGCGGTCCTGAAGGACTCGGCGCTCGGCGTCGGCGGCGCGCTCGCGCTCGGGGTGACGCTCCTCGCCACGACCCTGGGGGCGCTCGCGCTGGCGACGGGCTTCGCCGGCGGCGCGTCCGGCGTCGGAACCGTCGCGTTCCGGGTCGTGCTCGCGGCCGAGGTCGGCGCGAAGGCCGGGATGGCGCTCCTGGTCTGTCTCGGTCGGCCGGCCCACGAGGGGCTCGGGGCGGCGTTCGCGACCGCGGTCGGCCCGGCGTCGCTGGTCCCGGTGGCGCTGCTGTCGGCGACCGTCCTGCTCGCCCCGCCGGCCGGGGCGTTCCGGGTCGTGCTCGCGGCCTTACTCGCCGGGCCGGCCGTCGCGCTCCTGCTGCTCGTTCGCGTGCGTCCGTGGCTCGGCGGGGTCAGCGGCGACGTCCTCGGCGCGGCGAACGAGCTCGGCCGTGCCGTCGCGCTCCACGCGGGGGTGATCGCGTGGGCGATCGTCTGAACGACGCGGACCGTGTGGGCGATTCGGGGCGTGTCGGCGATGTGGGGCGTGTCGGCGATGCGGGGCATGCCGGTGACGCGGGGCATGCCGACGGGCCGGCGACACCGCCCCGCGAGGCCGTCCTGTTGTGCGGCGGCCGCGGCACCCGGCTCGGCGGCGAGACGGAGAAGCCGCTGGTCAGGGTCGGCGGTCGACCGATGATCGACCGCGTGCTCGACGCGCTCGCCGGGAGCCGAGTCGAGCGGGTGGTCGCAGTTGCCTCGCCCCACACACCTGCGACGGTCGCACGCCTCGACGGGCGGCTCGCCGACGCGGTGGCGGTCCCGCTCGAGGTGGTCGTCGGGTCCGGCGAGGGGTACGTCGCCGACCTCCGGCGCGGGCTCGACGCCGTCGACGGTCCCGCAGTCTCCGTCGTCGCCGACCTCCCGCTGCTCCGCGCCCGCGACGTCGACGACGTCGCCGCCCTATCGGTCTCGCTGGCGGACGGCTCGTCGGGACCGTGCTCGGAGTCGACGTCCCCGTGCTCGGAGACGACGTCGCCGCGTTCGGTGTCGGTGTGTGTCCCGGCCGCGACGAAGCGCGACCGTGGCGTGAGCGTGGACACCTCGTTCGTCCACGACGGCCGGACGGTCGCGCCCGCCGGACTGAACGTCGTCGGGGACGGCGACGACGAGGTCGTCGTGTGGGAGCGCGGGTCGGTCGCGGTCAACGTGAACCGGCCGGCGGACCTGGCCGCCGCCCGCGAGCACGTTCCACGGGAATGACGGCTCCAAACCCTCGAGAACCACGATCCCACAGTTCCGGAAGCCGCAGGATTTAGTAGTCTTGCCGGCATTCCACTGAGGATATGGACCCGAACGCGCTGGACGACGTGAACCGCGTTCCACACGGCGGGACCGACGACCCGCGCGTGATCGATTTCAGCGCGAACACCAACCCGGAACGGCCGCCGGGTGTCGCACCCGTCTACGACGCGGCGCTGTCGGTCTCGCGCCGCTACCCGGCCGACGACTACGGCGAGTTCCGCTCGGCCGCGGCCGCGTACGTCGGCTGTGAACCGAAGGAAGTGATCCCGTCGGCGGGCGCGATGGACGGGATGCGGCTGCTGTTCTCCGTCTCGATCGGCGAGGGCGACGCCGTGCTCGTTCCCGAACCTTCCTTCGGCGAGTACGAGCGCGAGATCCGCCTGCAGGGGGCGACGCCGGTGGGGATCGCTCACGACGAGGTGGTCGAGGTCGACGACCCGAGCGAGTACGACATGGTCGTCGTCTGCAACCCGAACAACCCGACCGGCGAGACGGCGGAGACCTGTGACCTGCTCGCGCTCGCGGAGCGCTGCCGTGTGGCCGGGACGACGCTGTTCGTCGACGAGGCGTTCCTCGATTTCACCCCGCGGGCATCGCTCGCGGGCGAGCCCGGCGTCGTCGTCGCGCGCTCGCTCACGAAGATGTTCGGCCTCCCCGGGCTCAGGGCGGGGTTCCTCGCCGCGACGGGACGGCTTCGGGACCGGCTCGACGCGGCGCGGGTATCGTGGGGGCTGTCGACGCCGGCGACGGCCGTCGGCACCCACTGTCTCGAGCAGGAGGCGTTCGTCGAGCGCACCCGCGAGCGCGTCGCCGAGGAGCGCGACCGGATGGCGACGCGGCTCTCCGCCCGCTGGGACGTCTACCCGTCGGACGCTCCCTATCTGCTGTTCGACGTCGGGGCGGACGACCCCGACGACGTGCTCGACGCCGCCCGCGAGGCGGGGGTCGTCCTCCGGGACGCCCGGACGTTCAACCGGCTCGACAACCACCTCAGGACCGCGGTGCGCCGCCCGGCCGAGAACGACCGGCTGCTCGACGCGCTCGCGGTATGAGCGACCGCGGCTTCGACGTCGACGTCGCCGACGGGGTGTGTCGGTTCGCTCGACCGGCCGGCCCCGTTCGGTTCCTCTCGACCGGCTTCGACGGCGGCGTCCGGACCTCCGACGCCGCGTACAACGTGACCGTTCCCGAGGGGTGGGGCGACGAGGGGGCCCGTGACCTCCGGGCGTACGTGGAGGGGCGGGCCGCCGCCGCGGGGTTCGCGATCGGATCCACCGATCCGGGACTGCTCACCGGCGTCGACCAGCGACACGCCCGGGTCGCGCGCCTCGGGACGGTCACCGCCGTTTCGACCGCCGGGGTGTCGAACCCGGCCGCGCTTCCCGTGGCGGGGTCGGCCCGCCGCGACGCGGCCGCTCATGATGCGGTCGCTCAGGATGCGATCGCTCGTGACGCGACCGATCGCGACGACGGCGAAGGGAATGCCGACCGCCGCCATCCGCCGGTCGGGACGGTGAACCTCCTCGTCGGGACGACCCGCGACCTCGCGCCCGGGGCGCTCGCGAACCTCGTCGCCGTCGCGGCGGAGGCGAAGGCGGCGACGTTGCTCGCGACGACCGGCTTCCCGGGGACGACGAGCGACGCGATCGTCGTCGGGTCCAACCCCGGCGGGGAGCCGACCGAGTTCTCGGGGTCGGCGACGGCCGTCGGGGCGAACGCCCGCGCGTGCGTCCGTGACGCCCTGGTCGCGTCGCTCGGCTCGCGATACGAGGACGGTGGGGTGCCGGGATCCGTCGCCGACGCGAAACACGGGGTCGTGACGGATCGCCGCGCGGACGTCTCCCGCCGCTGAACGCGCGCGAACACCGTCGAACACACCCAAACGCCGCCAAACACACTCGAAGGCCAAACCGACGAGGGTCACCGGTCACGAGTCGCCGGCGTTCGGACCGTCCGAACCCTGGCCGTCCGCGTCCAGTCCGTCCGCGTCCAGTCCATCCGCGTCCAATCCGTCCGCGCCGGGACCATCCGCACCCGATCCAGCCTCACCCCAGTCGGCCGCCACCCGCCCGTCCGCGACGAGCTTCCGGACGTGTGCGACGACCGTCCCGCGCGCGAGCGCCTCGACGCCGGTCAGGTCCTTGTCGTAGGCGGCGTCGACGACGGTGGCAACGTCTCCCGCACCGCCCTCGATCGCCGCGAGCACCCGTCGCTCGCGGTCGAGTCGGTGCCTAACGAGTCGGTCGCAGGTCGCACCCGGGTCCTCGATCGGCGGGCCGTGGCCCGGATACAGTCGGGCCGCGTCGAGTCCCCGAACCCGCTCGAGGCTCTCGAGGTACGCCGAGAGGTCGCCGTCGGGGACCGCGACGGCGACGCTGCCGGTCGCGAACGCGAGGTCGCCGACGAGGACCGTCCGCGCCCCGGGGTCGTCGCTTGCGGAACCCACGTCCCCCGTCCCGCCGCCCTCCGGCACGACGAACGCGACGTGATCGGGCGCGTGGCCCGGGGTGTCGAGCGCGATCACGTCGCGTCCCCCGATCGCGTCCCCGTCGCGGAACGTCGCGTCCGGGTCGCACCCGGTCGCCGCGCGGAACCGGTCGACGTGGTCCGCGTGGGCGTGGACCGTCGCCCCCGTCCGCTCGGCGTAGGTCGCGACCGCTCCGACGTGGTCCGTGTGGGTGTGCGTGACCGCCACCGCGTCGACCGGGTTCCCCGCCGCCTCGACGGCGGCGACCGCGTCGTCGAGTCCCGGGGTTCGGGCGGCCGGGTCGACGAGGAGCGTCCCGGCGGCCGAGCGGACCAGATACGCGTTCGTCGACCCGCCGGGGACTCGCGCCTCGACGGGGACCCGAACGCGACTGACCCGGCCCGCGTCGGGCCCGTCCGCCACCTCGGGACCCATCAGATCCCGCGGCCGAGGGTCGACTCCGTGACCCCCGTCCCGGGGCCGGCCGCGGTCCGGTCGAACCCCTCGGCGTCGGCTCCGGGGATCGGCGCGTCGACGTCGCCCGCGACCGCGAACCGGGTGAGGTCGGCGACCCCCGCGTCGACGTCGGCGACCGTCCCGTACGGCCGGCCGACGACGATGTCGCCCGCCGTCCCGCGGTTGATCCCGGGGATCGCGGTGAGCTCGGCCATCGACGCGGCGTTGACGTCGATCGGGTACGGGACGCCGGTGACCGACCGGTAGCCGTGGTCCGTGATCGCGACGTCGAGGGCGGTCCCGAGCTCGCGCTCGCCGGGGACGGCGACGAGGAGCGCGTACGTGCCCAGCTGTCGGCCGAACGTCTTGCCGTCCTGGTGGTACTCCAGGTGGACGTCCGGGAGGACCGTTCCCGGCGGGACGACCCGGTCGAGCATCGGGTTGTCGATCGTCTCGCGGACCTCGCGTTTGTACGCCTTGAACTGCCGTTTGTGGTCGTGAGCGATCTCCGCGCCCGTCTCCGCCATCTCCGTGCCGGCGAACGCCATCACCTGTCGGATGTTGATCCGGCGGAGCATCAGCCCCTCGTCGTAGACGGTCTGGAGGAACCGTTTGTTGTGCTCGAACGTCTCCTCACGCTCGCCGGTCAGCCCGTGCACGAGGTTGATCCCGGGCAGGAGCTTCGGGAGCCGCGGCGAGGCGTCCGGGCCCGTGGAGGGGCCGCGGCGGAGCCCGTCGTCGTCCGGGGGGTCGCCGGGACGCCAGCCGCCCTCCTCGTTGACGACGCGGACCGCCTCCAGACACTCCGCGGCGGAGACGAGCAGGTTGTTCTCCTCACGAACGACCGGATCCGCGGACTCGAGGCCGAACGCGGCCGTGTCGCCGGGGGTGTTGTGCTCGGCGATGACGCGGATCGCCTCGCGGGACCGCTCGGGGTACTCCGTGATCGTCACGGGGTTCATGTTGTCGAGGTGAAGCGTCTCCAGGTCGGGAGCGACCGTGCGGATCCCGCCGTACAGCTCGCGGAGCGCGTCCGGGTTCGGGGCCTCGCCGTCCCCGCCGAACGCGAGGATGTCCGCCTGTCGGCCGAGCCGGAAGTGTGCGACCCCCCTGTCCGAGAGCGCGTCGACCTCGTCGACGACCGAGCGGGCCGCGCGGAACGCGGGGTTCCCGTACAGCGGCTCGGTGCAGAACGAACAGCGGTACGCACAGCCGCGGGAGGTCTCCATCTCGCAGATGAGGTAGTCGGGGTGGTTCGGGTGCTGTTCGACGACGAACGCGCCCGCCGCGGCCCAGCGGTCGACCTCCGCGTTGTCGCGCATGCGGTCGCCGAACCCCTCGAGCCCGTTCGCGACGAGGTCGTACGCGGCGGCCTCGACGTCGCCTTTCGCGACGAAGTCGTAGTCGAGGTCGTCGCGCTCCGTCTCCTGTGCGCCCGCGTTCTCCTCGCCGACGCCGAACCGCACGGGCCCGCCGAGCAGGGTGACGCCGTCGGCGGTCCAGCCGAGTTCGCGCACCTCGTCGGGCTCCGCGGGGGTCCCGCCGACGTACTTGCCCGGGACGGTCATCCCGCCGACGTAGACGAACAGGTCCGCGTCGGCGACGTCGGCGTGTTTGCCCCGATCCTCGCGCAGTTCGTCGATCGTGTGGTAAGTGATCGACGGCTCGGGAACGCCCGCGTCGACGAGCGCGCCGGCCGTGTACCGCGGGTACGTCGAGAGGTACGGCGGCACCCCGAAGTGCGCCGGCTCGTCGACGTACCCGTCGACGATCGTAACCGAGAGGTCGGCCGGGTCAGTCATGCGCCGCCGTAGTCGGCCGAGACGGAAAACGCGTGCGGATGGTCGGTCCGGCCGGTCCGGTCGATCCGCCGGTTCAGTCCGTTCGACCGCACCCTTAAGGGACGCCGAGGAGACGTCTCGGGCATGCCCGCCCTCCAAGCGCCCTCGACGGGAACCGCCCTCGGACTGCTCTCGATCGGACTGCTCGCGGGGATGAGCGGCGTCCGGCTCGTCGGCACCCCCGACGCGCCGTGGGTCGGCGTCGCGCTCGTCGCGCTCGTCACCGGCCTGCTGTGCGGTCCGGTCGCGTGGCTGGCGCGGGACCGCCTCCCCGCGGACCGCCGCGGCCTGCTCCTCGCCGGGTTCGCCGGCGCGGTACTGCTCGGCTTCCCCCTCGCGCTCGGTGCCGCGCTCGTGCTCGAGGTTCCGGTCCGTCTCGCGGGCGACGTCCTGATCCTCGGCACGTTCGTCGGCGGGGTCGGCGTCGTCCTCGCCGAGGCCACGGTCGTGCCGGCGAGGCTGCGGAGCGGCGGTTTGTAAGCTCCCCTCGCACCGCCGTCGCTCGCCGCCGCCCGTCGTCCGGACCGCCGCCACGTCGCTCGCCGCCGTCCGTCGTCCGGACCGCCGCCACGTCGTTTAAGCCCTCCCCGACCCAACGGATCGGTATATGCCCGCGACGAAGGAGGTCAAATGCGAGAGCGCCGATTGCGAGCTCGACATGTTCGAGAACCACTACACGTACGACGTCCCCGACGACCACTCCGTCGCGGACCTAACGTGTCCGTACTGTGGCGGAACCCAGCTCTCCGAGATCGAGGTGTAGCCGGGTGACACGATTCCTCGACGCCGGCCGCTCGGCGTTCCGCAAGGCGCTGGAGCGCGTCGGTCGCGGGTGGAGCAAGATGCAGGAGAAGCGACCCCTCTCGTACGACTTACTGGAGAGCGAGGAGGCGTACCTCGTCGTCTTCGACGCGCCCGGCGTCCGCGGCGAGGACATCCAAGTGAAGTTCCTCGATCACACCGTCGAGGTGCGGATCGACCGCTTCCGGGACTTCTACGAGGGCTACGAGATGATGTTCCCCGGACGCGGGCTCACCCTGTCCGGGAGCGCCGACCTCCCGCACGACGCCGACGTGACGCCGCACGGGTCGAACGCGACGCTCACCCGCAACGGGACGCTGGAGGTCGAGATCCCCAAGGACGAATCGACGCGCCGCGTCGACGTCGTCGAGGAGAACGGAGAGGGCGACGACGCGGGGAACGGCTCGGGCAGCGACGAGCGGTAGCGGAGGCGGCCGCGGCGGCTCTTGAACCACACGCCGCTTATAAGCGATCTGTCGAGAGCGTACGCGGTTTATAAACGATCGCTCCAGGAGCGCGGGCCATTTATAAACGGTGCCCGGCGACGCCGTCAGTCGCCGCGGCTCCGCACGGTCATCCCCTCGCGGATCTCGAACGACTCGTCGCCGTCGAACCG
Source organism: Halorubrum sp. JWXQ-INN 858 (assembly GCF_009806985.1). Lineage (GTDB taxonomy): Archaea > Halobacteriota > Halobacteria > Halobacteriales > Haloferacaceae > Halorubrum. The sequence continues at coordinate 212,360 of NZ_WUAX01000011.1, forward strand.
GGTCGGGTCGAACGCGTCGATCCACGGCGACTCGGCGTCGGCGTTCTCGTTTCCGTCCTCGTTCTCGCTCACATTCCCGTTCGCGTCCTCGCTCTCGCTCGCGTTCCCGTCGCCGTCCTCGATCTCGCCGTCGTCCGGTGAGAGCGTCGCGAGCACCCCGGTCGCGAGGTGCTCGCCGAAGGCGGGCGCGCGCATGAACCCGTGACCCTGCCAGCCGGCGGCGACGAAGACACCGTCGGCGACCGGGCCGACCAGCGGGTCGCCGTCCGGGGTTGCCGTGCAGAGCCCGGCCCACGCGCGGTCGACGGCGGGGTCGTGGCGGGCCCGCTCGCGGAGGGTCACCGAGACGTCCTCGACGAACCAGTCGTCGCCGTCGCGGTCGTAGTCGTCGGGGTCGGCCTCGACGGGGACGGTGCCGTCGCCCGCCAACAGCCCCGCCGGGTGCGGCCGGAAATAGACGCCCGCGGTCGCGTCGTACGTCATCGGGCCGTCGTAGGCGGCGTCGCTCACGAGCGCCTGCACCCGATACGGCTTGACCGGGAGCCGGACCTCGGCCGTCGAGAAGAACCGCTCCGTGTGCGCGCCGACCGCGACGACGACCGCGTCGAACCGGCGGGGCGTCCCGTCGACGCGGAGGGTCGGCTCGAGGGTGTCGTTGCCGCCCTCTCCACCATCCCCGCCGTCTCCACCCTCCTCGACCTCTCCACCATCTCCGCCCTCCCCGCCCTCCGCGAGTTCGACCTCGACGCCCGTCTCGATCGTCACCCCCGCCTCGCGAGCCCGGTCGGCCATCGCCGAGACGTAGCTCCCGGGATCGGCCCAGCCGGCCCCCTCCGCGACGGCCGCGACGGCGAGGTCGTCGGTCGCGAGCGGGAACCGCTCGCCGAGCGCTTCGGGGTCGACCACCGAGACGTCCCGCCCGTGTGCGCGCATGCGATCGACCATCGCCGGCACCGCCTCGGCGTCGTCGTCCCCGTCACGGACCGCGATCACGTACGGGCACGGCGTGAACTCGAACCCGGGAAGCGACCCGGAGAGCTCCCGGAAACGTTCCATCGCGCGGGCCGCGAGCGCGGCGTCGACGTCCTCGGCGTAGGCGTCGTACAGCACGCCCGCCGCGCGCCCGGAGCTCCCGTCCCCGAGATCGCCGCGCTCGAACAGCGTCACCGCCGCGTCCCGGGCCGCGAGGTCGGCCGCCGCCGTGACCCCGACCGCGCCGCCGCCGACGACCGCGACCGTCGGCCCTCCCGCCCGTGGCTCCGTCGTTCGGCTCATACCGTCGCTCCGGCGGCGCAGGGTAAAACACTGGGGGGCCGTCGTCTCCCATCCCGACAGCACCGCGCCCGGTAACGGCCGCGTCCCCGGTCCGATTATTGTCGTGGAAGCCCTCCGATCGGTATGAACCAGCTCGTCGACGGGGAGTGGCGGACCGACGCGTACGAGTCGACCGACGACGACGGGACGTTCCAACGGGGCGAGACGACGTTCCGCGATTGGATCGCCGGCAGCGACGTCCCTGCCCATATCGATGCGGAGCCGACCGACCGGTATCAGCCCGAGGCGAGCCGCTACCACCTCTACGTCTCGTACGCCTGTCCGTGGGCCCACCGGACCCTGCTCGCGCGATCGCTGCTCGGGCTGGAGGACGCCATCGGCGTCTCCGTCGTCGACCCGTGGCGCGGCGCGGACGGCTGGCAGTTCTCGCCCGAAAAGGAGGGCTGTACCCCCGACCGAGTCCACGACAGCGACTACCTCCGGGAGCTGTACGTCGCCGCCGACCCCGACGCGACCTGTCGCGTGACCGTCCCCGTCCTCTGGGACACCGAAACCGATACTGTCGTCAACAACGAGTCGCGCGAGGTCCTCCGCATGCTGACGACCGCCTTCGACGACCTCGGCAACGGCGTCAGCCTCCTCCCCGACGATCCCGCGGGGGTCGAGCGCGTCGACGAGCTGATCTCCGCGATCTACGAGCCGGTCAACAACGGGGTGTACCGCGCGGGCTTCGCGACCTCGCAGGCGGCGTACGACGAGGCGGTCGACGACCTGTTCGACGCGTTGGACCGCTGGAACGACCACCTCGCGGACCGTCGCTACCTCGCCGGCGACCGGCTCACTGAGGCGGACCTCTGTCTGTTCACCACGCTCGTGCGGTTCGACCACGTCTACCACACGCACTTCATGTGTAACGTCCGGTACGTCCACCAGTACGAGCACCTCTGGCCGTACGTCCGCGACCTGTTCGGGACGCCGGGCGTCGCCGACACGGTGGACCTCGCGCATATCAAGGAACACTACTACACCACGCATCCGGAGGTGACCCCGACCGGAATCGTCGCGCGCGGGCCCGACCTCGACTGGGACGCCCCGCACGACCGCGACCGGCTGGGCGGGTCGCCGCCGACCCCCGACGCCACGGACTGATCGCGGCGGCCGTATCGCCCGATCGATCCCGCGGCGGCCGTATCGCCCGATCAAGCCCCGGACGCCGTCACGCCCAGGGCTGTTCGGTGAACTCGCCGGACTCGATCTCGCGTTCGATCTCCGCGAGCGTCTCGCCGCCGACGCCGACGAGGTGACAGAGCGGGTGTCCGGGGGCGGCGACGGGGTTCTGTAACACGCCGACCAACAGCCCGGTGAACGGGGCCCGGACGATCACCTCGCTCTGGCTGAAGTGCCCGGAGATCCGACACACCGCGTCGCCCTCGTGGACCAGCGGGTTGTCGTACAGCATCTCCACCAGCCCGCCCTGGTCGGCGCGTAGCCACGTCTTCTCGGTGGCCGAATCGATCACGCGCCGCCAGCCGGGCCAGTCGACCGCCTCGCCGGGCAGGACGTCGAGCTCGGCGAGCACCGACTCGATCCCGTCAAGCGCGCGGTCGATCAGCGGCAGCTGGAAGCGGTGTGCCTTCCCCATCTCGACGGTGATCGTCGGCGTTCCGTTCCGGGTCGCCACCGAGCGGAGGCTCCCCTCGTCGGCCTCGCCGGCGAGCACGAGGTTCGAGCCGAACGCCCGTGCGAGGCGGTTGACCTCGGGGTCGGCCATGTCGGCGCGCACGTGATACATGGTCGTGCGGTTGCGCGTGGACGTGTGGAGGTCGATCCCGTAGTCACACGGCTCGATGAAGCGTTTGTACACGACGTTCGCGATCCGCTCCGCGGTGTTCGACCGCGCCCGCCCGGGGAACGACCGGTTCAGGTCCTGGTCGTAGATGGGGATGTAGCGCTGCTGGGCGAGGTAGCCGGGCACGTTCACCACGTGTAACAACACGAGCGTGCCGGCGATCTCGTCCGGCTCGTATCGGGCCGCGACGTCCTGGACCACCTTCACGCCGTTGAGCTCGTCGCCGTGGAGCGCCGCGGTCACGAACACCGTCGGCCCGTCACGCTCCCCGTTGACGATCGTCACCGGGATCTCGACGGAGTCGCCGAGGTACGTCTCGGACACCTCCGACCGGAAGTGGCGTTTCTCGCCGGCTGGGACCTCGTTCTCGAAGCGGAACGGATTCGGCTCGTCCCGGCCCGTGGCGTCGGTGTCGTCTGCCATACCACGATGGTGACCCGCTGCCGTATCAACCTTGCCCGGGAGCCGCCCCGGACGGCCCGAACGGCTCAGTCGTGCTCGCCGCCGGCTCCCGCCGCCGCGTAGTCGACGACCGCGCTCGACGCGACGTAGCCGATCGCCCCGACGATCAGGCCCGCGATGAGCGCGATCGCGAAGTCCTCCGCGACGACGAACGCCGAGAGGAACGCGACCATGCCGACGGCGTTCGCACAGAGGAGTCGCAGCGTCAGGTATCGGGGACCGCTCGACGTCGTCATGCCCCGACGGTTCGCCCCCGATCGCTTAAAAGCACCCGACTCCGCAACGACGGTCGCGACCCGTCCGCCGGCTGTCCCCCAAACGTTCATCTCCGATACCGACGCCACCGCGGCGTATGTCGATCGACAGCGACCCGACCGGACGGGAGCAGATCGGAGGTCCGGCCGTTCGTGGCCGGGTCCACGACGACGACGAGGGGCGGGTGCGTAGGGGCCGAACGACGACACGAAACGGCCCTCGGCGCGGTCGCGACGACGGGTACGCCCACGAGCGGGTCGCCGGGCGGTCGTCCGTGCGGCCGGCTCGGGTCGGGGCGGTTCTCGTCGCCGTCGGTGGGGTCGGGGCCCTCGTGGTGGTCGTCGCCGCCGCGCTCCTCGGCTCCGTCGGCCCTCTCGGTTCTGCGGTCGGGGACGGAATCCCGCTCTTCGCCGGCGGCGACGCGACCGCGATCGACCCCGCCCCGCTCGTCGCCGTCGTTCGTCTCGTCCGGGACGCGTCGCTGGTCGCGAGCGGGATCACGACGGGCGTCGGCGGGTGCCTGCTGGCGCTCGCCGCGGTCCGCGTCAGGGGACGGCGGTGAACGCCCCTGGAAAATTCCCGGAACGCCCTCGGAACGTCCCCGGAACGGCTTTGGGTTCCGCGGCGCTATCGCCTCCCATGGTGTTGACAGAATCCGATTCCGAGCTCGACCGCGGGGACGCCGCGCCGGACTTCGAGCTTCCCGGAACCGACGGCGAGACGTACACGCTCGACTCGTTCGACGGCGACGCGCTGCTCGTCGTCTTCACCTGCAACCACTGTCCGTACGCGATCGCGAAGTTCGACCTCCTCAACGAGCTGGCGGCCGACTACGACGCGCTCGACGTCGTCGGGATCAACCCCAACGACGCCACGGAGAAGGCGGACGACTCCTTCGAGGCGATGCGTGAACACGTCGCCGACGGCACGATCGCGTACGACGCGTACCTCCGCGACGCCGACGGCTCCGTCGCCGAGGCGTACGGCGCGGTCTGTACCCCCGACCCGTTCCTGTTCGGCCGCGAGGACGGTGGGTGGCGGCTCCGGTACCACGGCCGGCTCGACGACGCGCTCAGCCCCGACGACGAGGCGACGGAGTACTACGTTCGGGAAGCCGTCGAGGCGGTCCTCGCCGGCGACGAGGTCGCGATCCCGGACCGCCCGTCGCAGGGCTGTTCGATCAAGTGGCCCGACGGGGACTGAACGCGAGCGGTTGACGCGCGGATGATAGCGTCCCCAAAAAGGCGCTGGAAAGGAGGAACCGACCTCTCAGGTAGTTGCCGTCTCAGGTCGTTCCCGTCTCAGGTACGTCTCCGGATATCTACGTCTCGTCGCCGGCGGCGAGCCGTTCGAGCGTCTCGCGGGCGTTCGCGACGGCCGCCTCCTTCTTCGCGGGGTACGCCTCCACCTTCGATCGGAGCGTGATCCCCGGTCCGAGCCGCACGTCGCCTTTGAACGCCGCCTGTTTGTCCAGCCGGAGGAACAGCGCGCAGTTGTCGTCGACGCGGTCGTCGAGCTCGTCGAGGACCCGGTCGAGGTCGTCGAGCGTCGCGAGGCGGTCGAGGACGTGTCGCATCTCGTCGGCAGTCTCGACGCGGGCCGAGAGCACGACGATCCGGTCGCCGTGATGGCCGACGTTCTCGACGCGATCGAGATCGACCGTCTCCGGGAGGAACGTGCGGAGGGCCTCCTCGACGCGCTTCTCGTCCTCGGTCGCGTACACGAACGTTCGGAGGTCGACGTAGTGGAACGGAACTCTGGGCATGCGGTACCTCGTGGTGGGGCGCTGTTACTCCTCGCTCTCGACGAGGTCGAGCGCGTCCTCGGGGACGCCCGTCTCCTGACCGTCCTCGAAGCTCACGGTGTAGGTCGCCTCCCCGAACATCGTCTCCATCACCTGCGTGATCGTCCCGGTCTCGCCGTCGTAGTCGCTGTGTTTGTCGTGGAACGTGACCGTGTCTTCCTTCTCGAAGCTCATGGGTTCCGTTCCGCCGGGACACCTAAAAGCGCGCGGATCCCGGATCGACGCGGACGCGGCGAGTCCGCCCCGACGCGTCGGCTCGGCCGTTCAGAACCGCCGCGAGACGGACTCACCACAGCACGAACAGCGCCGCCGCGAGCGCGACGCCGACCACGACGCCGATCCCCAACAGCACGATCACGCTGTCGACGGCGACCGCGACGGCGACCGCGACGACGACCGCGAGCAGCGCGAGCCCGAGCGCCGGAAGCCCCCCGTTCTCGACGGCGCGATCGAGCGCCGTCGCCAACCGCTGGGTGACCGGCGGCTCCGGCGGGCGTTCGGGGGGCTTCGAGAGCGACTCGTCGACGACGACGTCGTCGGCCGAGCGGTCGACCGGCGGGTCGATCCGCACGTCGACGTACTCGACGCCGGAGCCGTACCCCGTCACGACCTTGAGTTTGCCCTGGACCGGCTCGTCGAGCTCGTTCACGGAGACGTGAATACGCCTGGTGGCCTCGTCCTCGACGTAGTGGTTCGCCGTCGTGAGCGACGCCACCCGGTCGAGTTCGTCGTCGAAGTGCAGGTGGACGTGCGTCGACCGGCCGAGGTTCTCGAGTTCGATCGAGAACGGCCGATTCGTGGTGAACCGGTCGGGGGCCCGGATCGAGTGAACGGCGTCCCCGTTCAGTTCGACGGAGAGTGTCGGCACAGAGTCCCTGTCGAACCCATCATAGAAAAAGATTCAGTCCACGGAGGGGTTACGCTGCCTCCTCGCGCATGTCCGGCGGCAGGAGGTTCGGGATCCCGTCCTCGATCGGGTACGTCTCGCCACACTCCGTACAGGTGAGCGTTCCCTCGAGGATCTCCTCGCCGTCGCGCTCGTCGACGTCGAGTTCGAGATCGTGTTTGTCGAGCGGGCAGCAGATGATGTCCATCAGCGACTCCTTCATAACCGCGGATTGTCGGCGGGCGTCAAAAGCCTGCGGGTTGTCGGACGGAGGGGCCGTTCACGACGCTCCGCCGACGATGACAATACCTTTGCCGCGGCGTGTCCCCCGACGAGGTATGGGGATCCCGGCAGAACGGATCGAGCGCCTGTTCGCGTTGGCCCGCGAGGCGGTCGTCGACGACGAGTACGACCGGGCCCGCGAGTACGTCCGCCTCGCGCGGCGGATCGCCGAGCGGAACCGCTGTGGCGTCCCCCGGGAGTTCGAGCGGCAGACCTGTGACGCCTGTGCGGTCTACCTGCGGCCGGGCAAGACGAGCCGGGTCCGGCTCCAGCCCGGCCACGTCGTCGTCCGCTGTCTGGAGTGTGGCGAGACGGGGCGATACCCCCACGAGTGAGCCGCTCGTTCGCGGAGCGAAGCATCGACGAGGAGCGACAGGGCTCGGCGAGATGCGGCAGGGCTCGACGAGGAGCGACAGGGCTCGGCGGAACTACCGGTGACAGTGACGAACCTATCGGTGAAGGACCGGTGACGATGACGAAGACGACGACGACGATGACGACGTGTCGAGACGGACGCCGACCGTCTATCGGTCGGAGCGTCGTGAAGAAGTAGCGGGAGGTAGATTTGAACTACCGATCTCCGGGTTATGAGCCCGGCGGAATCTCCTGGCTATCCCATCCCGCTATCATATTCAAACCACGTTTCACGGTTAAGGGTTCTGATCCGGTCGCCCGTATGCGGTTTCTTCCCGCACCCGTTTATAAGTCATCGTCGTCCGCGACGCGCCACGTGAAGAGGCTCTCGGCGACGTAGTTGACGAGGAACGCCGCACCGATCGCGATCGGCATCGTCAGCGCGTCCCAGACGTTCGTGCCGGCGACGGTCACGACGACGTCCAGCCGCGTGAGCACGAAGACGACGGCCACCTGGATCGCGACCCCCCCGGCCCGCACGAGGTTCGATCTGAGGAGCCGTCGGAGCTTCGCACGCCCCCCGCCGACGCCGTGGTCGGGGAACGTCCACCGGTCGTTGATGAGGAACATCGTCACGATCGCGGCCTCCGCACCGACGACCTTCGCGAGCTCCGGCGGCAGCGCGGTCGCGAGGGTGAGCGTCGCAGAGATCGACAGGTCGATGACCGCGCCGACCGCGCCGACGGACGCGAACTTCCCGAACCGTCGGCCCGTCGCCAGCTCGTCGAGCACGCCGGTCATCCCGGCCCTCGCCCGTCGACTCCGGGGTCGACCGCACGATCGGTCGCACGGTCGCCGCCGGCGGGATCGGTTGCACGGTCGACCAACGGGGGACCGGGGTCGCGGGCGATCGACCGATGAACCGCGCTTCCGGAGACGATCCCCGCGCGGTGGCGCGCTCGGAGGAGCCCGGCGAACATGGCAGCCGTGTCGCGCACGGGCGCGACCGTCGACCCGGGCTTGTCCTCCCACGTGATCGGGACTTCGCGGACGCGGTAGCCGCACGCGGCCGCGACCGCGACGAACTCGAGGTCCCACGCGAACCCCGGCTGGTGGAGGTGGTCCCTGACCGCTCGCCACACCTCCGCGGTAAGCGCCTTCGCGCCGCACTGATAGTCGTACAGCCGCGCGCCGGTCGACCCCACGACGCGTCGGGCGAGCCACGCGAACCCGTCGCCGAGGAACCGCCGGAGGTGACCCTGATGCATCGTCACGTCCGCGTCGGGGTGGCGACGGGAGCCGACCGCGACGGACACGGCCCCGCGACGAACGGGACCGATCACGTCCACGGCCGACTCGACCGGGGTCGCGCCGTCCGCGTCGACGAACGCGAGCACGGACGTGTCGAGCGCCTCGAAGCCGGCGGTGACGGCGGCCCCTTTTCCCCGACGGTCGGGAACCGCGTTGACCGACACCGCGTCGAACGCCCCCGCGAGGTCCGTCAGCGCGGCCGCCGTCTCCGGGTCTGCGGCGTCCGACTCGATCCGGATCCGCTCGGGCGAGAGCCGGTCCTCGAGCGCGCGAACGTAGCCGCGGAGCGCGTCGACGTCCGGGCGATAGGCGGGAACGACGATCCCGAGCGACATGGGAGGCCATCCGTCACGCCGGGTAAAAAGGGGTGTGACTCGCGGGAGCGAGGCGGCAGGCGGGAGCGGGGCAGCGGGCGGGAGCGACGTCAGTCGTGTCGTCGAACCGACGGCGTGACGACCGGACAGGAGGCGTTGAGGAGGATCGACTGGGCGACGCTCCCGAACAGGGCCTTCGCCGTGGGCGACTTCTTCCGGCCCATCACGACGATGTAGCGGGCGTCCTCGCGACCCGCGTAGTCGACGATCGACTCGTCGGGGTCCCCGATGAGCCCGACGGTACTGACGTCGACGGAGCCGTCGACGCCGGCGTCCTCGAGGGCGTCGCTCGCCACCTTCCGGGCCATCTCGCGGACCTCGTCCATCGTCACGCGGTCGTCGCTCTCGACGCTCCGTAGCCCGAGGTCGATGAACTCCGAACGAGTCATCGAGTGGACGACGTGAACGGGATCGCCGAACGCCTTTCCGAGCGAAACCGCTTCGCGGACGACTTCGTGTGCCCGATCCGACCGATCGACCGCGGCAACGATCACCATGTGCGACCCACGTCGCCATTCCTTATAAATCTCGGACGACTCCGGAGGGAGCGCCATCGGGTCGACGGCCGATCGGACGCGACGTATCCGCCCGCCGAACCCGGCACAGCCGCCCGCCGAATCCGGCACAGCCACCCGCCGAACGTGACGAGACGACCGGGAGAAACCCGAAGCCGTATAGTCCCGGGGTCGTGTCTCCCTCCCATGGAATACGTGTTGGTCGCGTGGTGGCTCCTCGCGTTCCTCGCGCTCGCGGCGCTCGCCGCCCCCCTCACCGCCCGGGTGTTCCGGGCGTTCCCCGGGGCGGGGCTCGGCTTCGCGCCGACCGTCGCGCTGTTGGTCCTCGTCCTCGTCGGCTACTGGGCGGGCCGGATCGGGTTCGGTCGGCCCACTCTCTGGCTCGCGCTGCTCGTCCTGGCCGCGCTCTCCGCGGTCTTCGGGCTCGATCGTACCGCGCTCCGGCGGCGCGAGATCCGCCTCGCGCCGGACGTCGGCCCGGTCAACCGGCGGTCCGTGTGGGCCGCCGCCGTCGTCTTCGTCGGCGCGTTCCTGCTCGTCGTCGCGATCCGGGCCGCCGACCCTGCCGTGAACGCGATCGGCGGCGAGAAGTTCCTCGATTACGGGCTGCTCCGCGCCACCCTCCGGGCGGACGTGGTGCCGGTCTACGACTTCTGGTTCGCCGGCGAGTCGCTGAACTACTACTACGGGGGCCACCTCGCCGCGGCCCTCGTGACCATGCTGACCGGAACCGCCCCCGAGTACGCGTACAACCTCGCGCTCGCGGGTTTTTACGGGTGTCTCGCGGCCGCCGCGTTCGAGCTGGCCCGCGGGATCGCCGCCGGGCGAGCCGCCGACCGCGGGGCCGACGCGGCCCGGTCGCACGAACACGGGTTTCGGGCGGGCGTCGCGGCCGTCTTCGTCGTCGCGCTCGCCGGCAACGCGGTCACCGCGGTCCAGGTCGTGGCGGGCGTCCTGCCGGGCGGGGCCGGCGACCGCTTCGCGGAGGCCGTCGCCGCGGGGCGCGTCTCCGCGGCCGACCTCCGTGCGGGGGCGGACGGGTTCTTCTACTGGGACGCGAGCCGCGTGATCGACGGGACGATAACCGAGTTCCCGCTGTTCGCGTTCCTCAACGGGGACCTCCACGCGCACATGATGGGGCTCCCGTTCCTGTTGCTCGCCGCGGGCGTCGCGTACGCCTACTGGCGGACGCCCGGCGCGGAGCGCCGCCGGCGGCGGGTGCTCGTCTTCGGGGTCGTCCCGCTGATCGGCGGCATGCAGGTCGTGATCCACACGTGGGACGTCCCGACGACGATCGGGATCCTCTGGCTCGCGCTCGCGTTCGCGCCCGCGACGCCGCTGTCGCTGCTCCCCCGCGGGTCGGCCGTCGCGGCGGCCGTCCGCGACCGGGTGCGGTCGCCGACCGTCGCGACCGAGATCGAGCGGACCGGTGGTGCCCTCGTCGTCGCCGCGGTCGCCGGCGGCCTCGCCTTCCTGATCGGCGCGCCCTTCCTCCTCGCCGCGTCGACCGGACAGGAGCCGACCCTCCTCGACGCGGCGGACCGGTCCGGCCTGGGGGAGCTGCTCCTCGTGCACGTCCTCTTCCTCGCCGGGTTCCTCGCGTACCTCGTCGGGCGGCTCGGGGCAGACGACGACGGGGGCGGCGATCGGGGAGTCGTGGCCGTCGGGATCGCCGCCGTCGTCGCGGTGGCGGTCCTCTCCGGGTTCCCGGCGGTCGCGGTCGTCGTCCCGCTGCTCGCGCTGGGTTGGGCCGCGCTCCGGCTCGGTCGTGACGTCGGGTTCGAGACCGCGCTGCTGGTCGGGGGCGCGGGGCTCGTCGGGATCGTTGAGCTCGTCTACGTCGTCGAGGCCGCCGGCCCCGGCCGGCTCAACACGGTATTTAAGGTGTACTCGCAGGTCTGGGCGGTCTGGGGCGTCGCGCTCGGCGTCGTCCTCGCCGAGCTGTGGGCCGGCGGGTTCGGCGGGGTCGGCAAGTTCGGCGAGTCCGGCGGGGTTGGCGGACGTGAAGGGACGGCTCCGGCGGGGACGGCTCCGACGGGAGCGGATCCGGCGTCCGGGATCGGGTCCGTCCCCGTCGCCCGCCTGTTCGTCGTCGCGATCGTGCTGCTCGCGGCCCCGTACGCGGGACTGGCGCTCGCGGACCACTTCGACCGGCACGACGCGGGGACGCTCGACGCGACCGCCTTCGCCGCGGCGGAACACCCGGCCGAGGCGGCCGCGATCGACTGGCTCGACGCGACGGCGACCCACGAGGACACCCTGCTCGAGGCCCCGGGCGCGAGCCGGTCGCCGGAGGGGCTCGCCGCCGAACCCACCACGCCGGGGATGTACGACTGGCGGGCGAACCCCGCCTCCACCCTGACGGGGATCCCGACCGTCGCCGGGTGGGCCCATCAGGTCGGCTACCGCGGCGAGGAGGCGTACTACGGCCGGGTCGCGGACGTGGATCGCGCGTACGCGGGCGACGCGGACGAGCGCGCCGCCGTCCTCGACGCCTACGACGTCGACTACGTCTGGGTCGGGCCGACCGAGCGGGCGCGCTACGGCGCGGTCGACTTCGACGACGCCGGCGAGGTGGTCTTCGAGAACGACACGGTTCGGGTGTACCGGATCGACGGCGAGTGAGCGACACCGGGACGATTCGGGAGTACCGGATCGACGGCGGGTGAGCGACACCGGGACGATTCGGGTGTACCGGATCAACGGCGGGTGAGCGGCCCCAGGACGGCCCGGCCGACGCGGCTTCGGACGTTTTAAGCCCGCGACCCACCCTGTGGGGAACAATGAGCGACGACGACCAGGACCTCGGCATCACCGAGTCCAAGTCACACAACACCGGCGAGTGGTACGCCGAGGTCGTACGGAAGGCGGGGCTGGCCGATTACGGCCCCGAGGGCATGAGCGGGTTCATCGTGACGCGCCCGCGCGCGTACGCCATCTGGGAGCGCCTGCAGGGGTTCCTCGACGCGAAGTTCAAGGACACCGGCGTCCAGAACGCCTACTTCCCGCTGTTCATCCCGGAGTCGTACCTCGAACGCGAGAAGGACATCGTCGAGGGGTTCGATCCCGAGGTCGCGTGGGTCACCGAGGCCGGCACGAAGGAGTTAGAAGAGCGGCTCGCCGTCCGGCCCACCTCCGAATCGATCATCACGCCGTACATCAGCCAGTGGGTCCGGAGCCACCGCGACCTCCCGCTGCGCGTGAACCAGTGGTGTTCGGTCGTCCGATGGGAGGCGACGGAGACGAAGCCGTTCTTCCGCACCAAGGAGTTCCTCTGGCAGGAGGGCCACACCGCCCACGCGACCTACGAGGACGCGTGGACGGAGACGCTGACGCGGCTCGACCAGTACGAGTCCGTCTACGAGGACCTGCTGGCGATCCCGGTCCTCCGCGGGCAGAAGCCCGACCACGACAAGTTCCCCGGCGCGGACACGACGACGACCGTCGAGGCGCTGATGCCCGACGGGAAGTCGGTTCAGGGGGCGACCTCCCACCACCTCGGCAGCTCGTTCGCGGAGGCGTTCGACATCACGTACGCCGACGAGGACGAGGAGGACCGCGTCGCCCACACCACCTCGTGGGGGCTCTCCTGGCGCGCGCTCGGCGCGCTGATCATGACCCACTCCGACGAGCAGGGGCTCGTCCTCCCGCCGACGGTCGCGCCCACGCAGGTCGTGATCGTCCCGATCTGGCAGGAGGACACGAAAGACGAGGTGCTCGCGTACGCCGAGGGCGTCGCCGACGACCTCGACGACGCCGGCGTGCGCGTCGAGCTCGACGACCGCGACGAGCGCAACCCCGGCTTCAAGTTCAACGAACACGAGCTCAACGGCGTCCCCCTGCGGGTCGAGATCGGTCCGTACGAGGTCGAAGACGACGAGCTCACCCTCAACCACCGGCCCGACGGCGAGGAGACCGTCGTGGACCGCGACGGGGTCGCGGAGACGGTCCGATCACACCTCGACGAGGTGTACGCGAAGCTGTACGCGGCCGCCGAGGAGAACCTCGACGGCGAGGTGCGCGAGGCCGACGACCGCGCCGGCATCCTCGGGACGCTCGGCCAGCACGGCGGCTACGTGAAGGCCCCGTGGTGCGGCGACGAGGCCTGCGAGGAGGCGATCAAGGAGCCCATCGCCGCGGAGATCGTCATGGTTCCGTTCGAGGACGAGGACGAGTACGTCGACGGCGACGGCGATGAGGCGTGTGCGATCTGTGAGGCGGACGCGGAGCGGACGGCGTTCTTCGCGAAGTCCTACTGATCGGGGGACACCCTCGATACACGGACGTATACTTATTTGCGTAGAATCCACTCATAAGCGAGAGGCGTGTTGCGTATTTCCGTACTTCTTGTTGAAATACGATCGAGTGCGGACCTTTCGTCAACCCGTGGTAGTCTATGCCAACCCCTTATGGATAATTACCTTATATTCCCTAATGTGTGGCCAAGGGATCCTACCCCTATCAGGGTCACACCTTTATCTAGCGGGTAGTGAGGAAGGAGTATGACCAAGCCACGTAGTACCACCCGCGGTCCGGAGGACTCCGGGACGGCGGGCCGCGACGCGGGCCTCGCGTCGCCGGACGACGACCGGTCGAACTGCGGGATCGGCGGCATCGTCGACCTCGACGGGACGCCCACCCACGGAACAGTCACCGACGCGGTCCGACTCCTCGAGAACCTCGAACACCGCGGCACGACCGGCGCGGAGTCGAACACCGGCGACGGGGCCGGGATCATGGTCGCACGTCCGGACGCGTTCTTCCGGGAGGTCGTCGACGCGGACCTGCCCGCGGAGTACGCCGTCGGCTCCCTGTTCATGCCGAGCGAGCCCAACGTCCAGGCCGCGATCCACGACGTCATCGCCGAGACGCTCTCCGTCTACGGGCTGGAGGTGCTCGCGTGGCGGTCGGTGCCGACGGACAACACCGACCTCGGCGCGACCGCACTCGACTCCGAGCCGGAGATCGAACAGCTGTTCGTCGCCCCCGTCGAGGGGGCCGGCCTCGCCGCCCGCTTCGCCGACGACGGGTCGGTCCCGTCCGACACGGACCCGGAGACTCTCGGGTTCGACCGGGCCCTGTACGCCGCCCGCCGGGAGATCGAGAACACCGTCGCCGACCTCGACGGCGCCGGGCGGTTCTACGTCTGCTCGCTCGACCGCCGCCGCGTCGTATATAAGGGGCTGCTGAAGGGCTCACAGATCGCGGACTACTACCCGGACCTCACGGACGAGCGGTTCGCGAGCCACGTCGCGTTGGTTCACGCGCGGTTCTCGACGAACACGCTGGGCGCGTGGCACCTCGCACACCCGTACCGAAACGTCGTCCACAACGGCGAGTTCAACACGATCCGGGGGAACATCAACTGGATGCGCGCGCGGGAGAACGACCTCGAACACCCCGCGTTCGGCCCCGAGTTGGAGACGCTCAAGCCGATCATCAACGACCCGAACCAGTCCGACACCGCGAGCGTCGACAACGCGCTCGAGCTCCTCTTACAGACCGGCCGCGACCTCCCGCACGCGCTCCGGATGCTCGTCCCGGAGGCGTTCCGCGACGACCACCTGATGGACGAGGCTCGCCGTGACTTCTACGACTACCACGCCTCGCTCGTCGAACCGTGGGACGGCCCCGCGCTCGTCATCGGCTTCGACGGCGAGACGGTGGCCGGCGTGTTGGACCGAAACGGGCTCCGCCCGTGTCGCTACGAGGTCACCGACGACAACCGCCTCGTCGTCGGCAGCGAGGTCGGCGCGCTCCCCACCGACGCCGCGAACGTGACGCGTCGGGGACGGCTCCAGCCCGGCGAGATCTTCGTCGCCGACCCCGAGCGGGGACGTATCGTCCCCGACGACGACGTGTTCGCCGACCTCACCGACGAGAAGTACGGCCGGTGGGTGGCCGAACACCAGGCCGACCTCGAGGACCTCGTCGACGCCGACGACGGGACCGCCGTCGGTTTCGGCGACGTCGACGGGGCGGATGCGGCCCCTGATGTCGACGAGGCGGACGCGGCCCCCGGAGTCGACGAGGCGAACGCGGCCCCCGGAGTCGACGACCCGGCGGACCAGAACTCCGAATCACCCACCGTCCGGGCTCACCAGGCCGCGTTCGGCTACACGACCGACTCGCTGAACCACCTCGTCGAGCCGATGGCCGAGTCCGGGAAGGACCCGGTCGGCTCGATGGGCGACGACACGCCCCTGTCGGTGCTCGCGGACGTCGACCGGCCGCTGTTCTCCTACTTCAAACAGCTGTTCGCACAGGTTTCGAACCCCCCGATCGACTACATCCGCGAGGAGCTCGTCACCTCGTTGGAGTCGCGGATCGGCGGACAGCGGAACCTCCTCGCCGAGACCCCCGAGCACGCCCACCAGATCGTCGCCGACTCGCCGGTCCTCACGGACGCCGAGACCGCCGCGCTGAAGCGTCTCGGCGGCGGCGAGGGTGACGAGAGGGACGACGCCGGGTTCGTCTCCGAGACGATCGACGCGACGTACCACCACGACGGGTCGCTCGTGGACGCGGTGGCCCGCCTGCGCGAGGACGCGGCCGCGGCCATCGAGGGCGGCGCGGACGTCGTCGTCCTCTCGGACCGCGCGATCGACCCGGACCGGCTCGCGATCCCGAGTCTGCTCGCGACCGGCGCGGTCCATCACCACCTCGTCCGAAACGGGCTCCGCAACCGCGCGGGGCTCGTCGTCGAGTCGGGCGAGCCGCACGAGGTCCACCACCTCGCGACGCTCGTCGGCTACGGCGCGGACGCGGTCGACCCGTACCTCGCGTACGCCTCCATCGCCGACGTCGTCGCCGGCCCGGACGGCGCGAACGAGACCGAGGCGCTCGCCGCCTACCGCTCCGCGCTGGAGGACGGCCTCCTGAAGACGATGGCGAAGATGGGGATCTCCACGGTCGAGTCGTACCAGGGCGCACAGATCTTCGAGGCCGTCGGGCTCGACTCGCGATTCGTCGGCGAGTTCTTCGAGGGCACCGAGATCCGCACCGAGGGGATCGGCATCGAGGGGATCGAGGACGACCTCCGCGCGCGTCACGCGATGGCGTTCGGTGCGGATCCCCAACTCGAGACGATCGGCGAGTACGAGAACCGGTCGTCCGGCGTCCACCACGGGTGGAACCCCCAGACCGTCGGCACGCTCCAGCAGGCGGTCCGCGGCGGCGACTACGAGCAGTACGGGGAGTTCGCGGACCTCGTCAACGACCAGTCCGAGACGCTCCAGACGCTCCGCGGCCTGCTGGAGTTCGACTCCGACCGCGATCCGGTCCCGATCGAGACGGTGGAGCCGGTCGAGGAGATCGTCGAGCGCTTCTCGACGGCCCCGATGAGCCTCGGGAGCCTCTCGCCGGAGGCCCACGAGAACAACTCGATCGCGATGAACCGGCTCGGTGCGAAGTCGAACACCGGCGAGGGCGGTGAACCCCCCGAACGGTTCGGCACCGAAAAGGAGTGTTCAGTCAAACAGGTCGCCTCCGGCCGGTTCGGGGTCACCGCCGAGTACCTCGCGAGCGCCGACGAGCTCCAGATCAAGATGGCACAGGGGTCGAAGCCCGGTGAGGGCGGCCACCTCCCGGGCGAGAAGGTCAACGAGATGATCGCTCACGTCCGCTGTTCGACCCCGGGCGTCGGGCTCATCTCGCCGCCGCCCCAGCACGACATCTACTCGATCGAGGACCTCAAGCAGCTCATCTTCGACCTGAAGGCCGCCAACTCGGACGCCGACGTCAACGTGAAGCTCGTCTCGGAGGCCGGGATCGGCACCATCGCGGCGGGCGTCGCGAAGGCGAACGCCGACGTCGTCCACGTCTCCGGCCACTCCGGCGGGACGGGGGCGTCGCCGAAGACCTCGATCAAGAACGCGGGACTCCCCTGGGAGCTCGGGCTCGCCGAGACCAACCAGATGCTCCGAGCGACCGGGCTTCGCGACCGGATCCGCGTCACCGCCGACGGCGGGCTGAAGACGGGTCGCGACGTCGCCGTCGCCGCCGCTCTCGGCGCGGAGGAGTACGTGTTCGGCACCGCCTCGCTCGTCACCTCCGGCTGCGTGATGGCCCGCCAGTGTCACGAGAACACCTGTCCGGTCGGGGTTGCGACCCAGCGCGAGGACCTCCGGAAGCGGTTCCCCGGCGAGCCCGAGCACGTGATCAACTACATGACGTTCATCGCCCAGGAGCTCCGCGAGCTCATGGCCGAGCTGGGCTACACCGACCTCGAGGATCTCATCGGCCGTCCGGGGCTGCTGACCCAGCGCGAGACGGATCACGAGAAGGCGAGACACGTCGACCTCTCGGCGGTCATCGCCGAGCCGGCCGGCGAGACGCGGGTGAAGACCCGCGAGCAGGACCACCCGGGGATCGACGGGCTGCTCGACTGGGGCCTCATCGACGACGCCGAGCCCGCGCTCGCCGACGGGAGCCCGGTCGCGCTCACCCGCGACATCGACAACGTCGACCGTGCGGTGGGCGCGGCGCTGTCGAACCGGGTCGTCTCCGAACACGGCGGCGAGGGGCTCCCGGACGACACCGTTACCTGCCGCTTCGACGGCTACGCGGGCCAGAGCTTCGGCGCGTTCCTCGCGTCGGGGATCACGCTCGAGCTCACGGGCGCGGCCAACGACTACGTCGGCAAGGGCCTCTCCGGCGGGCGGGTCGTTATCGACACGCCGGCCGACGCGGGCTACGATCCCGCCGAGAACGTCGTCGCCGGCAACGTCTGTCTGTACGGCGCGACGTCGGGCGAGGCGTACGTCAACGGCGTCGCCGGCGAGCGGTTCGGCGTCCGGAACTCGGGCGTGAAGGCGGTCGTCGAGGGCGTCGGCGACCACGGCTGTGAGTACATGACCGGCGGCGTCGTCGCCGTCCTCGGCGAGACCGGGCGCAACTTCGCGGCCGGGATGTCCGGCGGGGTCGCGTACGTGTACGACCCGGACGACCGGATCGACGCGCGGCTCAACCGCGGAATGGTGTCGCTGTCGACGACGCTCGACGAGCGCGACCGCGCGATGCTCCGCCGGCTGGTCGAGAACCACCGCACGTACACCGACAGCGACCGCGCGGCCGAGCTGCTCGACGACTGGCCCGCCGCCGTCGAGGACTTCGTCCGCGTGTTCCCCGACGCCTACGCCGCGGTCATCGCCGAGGGAACGGGAACGGACGTACGCGAGGACTTGCCGGAGCCGGCCGACGCCGCCGTCGACGCCGCCGTCGACGCCGCCGGGCACGCCCCGAGCGACGACTGACCGAAGCGGGGTGACTCGGGACCCGCCGCCGCGGCGGAACCGACTCCCCGACTCGCCGCGACCGACCGATCCGCCGCCGCGGCCGACCGATACGACCCGGCGGACACACCACACGCCTTTTGCTCGGGCCGTGTGGAGGGACTCACATGAGCGATACCGCACTCGTCATCGGCGGCACACGGTTCATCGGCCGCCACACCGTCGCGGAGCTGTTGGCGAACGGCTACGAGGTCGCGATGTTGAACCGTGGCACGCACGAGAACCCGTTCGCGGACGAGGAACTCGTCACCCACGTCGAGGGCGATCGGACGAACGAAACCGACCTCCGAACGGCGAAGCTCTCGGTGGACCCGGACGTCGTCATCGACTGCGTCGCGTACCGTCCCGCGGACGTCGACGCCGCGACGGACGTCTTCGCCGACGTCGACGGATACGTCTACGTCTCGTCGGGGGCAGCTTACGCCGAGGAGCACGTCCCCAAACGCGAGAACGAGACGCCGCTTCGTCCCTGTACGCCCGCACAGGCCGACCGCGACGACGCCGACACCTACGGCAACCGGAAGGCGGGCGGCGACCGTGCCGTCTTCGAGGCCGCCGAGCGGGGCGTCAACGCGATGGCGGTCCGCCCGTGTATCGTCTACGGGCCGTACGACTACACCGAGCGGCTCGACTACTGGATCGACCGCGTGATCGCACACGACCGCGTCATCGTTCCGGGCGACGGACAGAACCTCTGGCACCGCGCGTACGTCGAGGACGTCGCGAGCGCGCTTCGAGTCGTCGCCGAACGCGGTGAGCCCGGCGAGGCGTACAACGTCGGCGACCGGCGCGCCGTGACGCTGACGGAGACGATCGGGCTCGTCGCCGACGCCGCCGACACCGACTGCGAGGTCGTTCACGCGGGGGCGGACGCGCTCGCCGCCGGCGGTCTCACGCCGGACGACTTCGTCCTCTATCGGGAGTACCCGCACCTGCTCGACACGTGTAAGCTCGCGGCGCTCGGCTGGGAATCCACGCCCGTCGACGAAGCGATGGCGCGAACCGTCGAGGAGCACCGTGCCGCCGACCGCGACGGCGACGAGTGGGACCCCGGCCGCGAGAAGGAAGAGAGCGTCCTCGGCGTCAAGGAGACGTTATAAGTACGCCGCGTCCCAGCGCGTCGGTCGGCGGCGGTTCTCACACGTCTGGCACTCGATGCGGTCCATCGTGTCGACCGCGACGCGGAGGCTCTCACAGGCCCCACAGAGGTAGCCGTAGCGTTCGGTGTGCTCCTCGTCGGAGTAGACCGCATAAAAGGGCGCGTCGGAGCCACGGTCGCTCTCCTCGAAGGCGATGTACACCGTCTCGCCGTCCTCCGTCTCGTACGACTCCCTCCTCGTTGCCTCCGCCGTGCTCAGTCGCTTTCGGTACCGCCGTTCGACGAACGTCTCGCGACCGATGTCGACCGTGTGCTCGCCGGCGAGCTCGTACCCTTCGCTCTCGTAAAAGCCCGTCCCGTCCGCGTTCTCGGCGAGGACGCGCCCTTCGATGCTGGCGACGTCGGCCTCCCGAAGCCGGATTTCGACCCACTCGAGCAGGCGAGAGCCGAGCCCCCGACCGCGATAGTCGGGGTGGACGTGCAGCCAGTCGATCTCGCCGACCCGTTCGCGGCGGCGTTGGACGTAGCTCTCGGCGAAGCCGGCGACCGCGCCGTCCGCGACGGCGACCGGAAACACGGTGTCCGGGTCGACGATGTCGTCGCCGAGCTCGTCCGCGTCGTACCACCGTTCAACGACGTCGTCCAACAACGGTTCGTCCAGCGCGTGGCCGTACGAGGACGACAACGAGGCGCGTGCGACGGAGCGTACCTCGTCGATGTCCTCCGGCGTCGCGGCTCGGAGCTCCATATGGAACGTATCCGTGTCCGACTACTAAAAGCTGCAGTCGGATAGTGACCAGCGAGTCGGCAGATGCCTGCCGTGGCGGTGACCGACGGTTGAGACGGACCGTCGACGGGACAGGGAAACGGTTCGTGACGGAGGAGGAAGAACGGGTGGGATAGAGGAGGAAGAACAGGCGGGGCGGAGGGGGAAGAACGGGTGGGGCGGAGGAGGCTGAACGGTCTGCACGAGCGGGACGGTCGAGACGGAAGGAGACGGTCACAGAACGACGACCGCCGTCGATGGGGTGTCGGTCGAACCAGTCGTCGTCGGTGCGTTACGTCGGGCGGCGGGACACTACGTAATGGAGTACGTCGCGGCCGCCATCAGCAGCATCGCCAGTCCGAGCGCGAGCAGCATCAGGTACGTGAGCGACTTGTTCTCCCAGCGGAGGTGCTGGAAGTAGCCGACGATGAGGACGGACTTGATCGCGGCGGCCACCATCGTGCCGGCGAACGCCTGGCCGTACGTGAAGTACTCGGGGAACTCGAAGAAGACGAACTTCGAGAACGCCAGGACGAGTAGAGCGACGTAAATCGCCGTATAGAGTTTCACGGAGTCGGACGCCATTATTCAGTTGAGTCTTGGCTCGCGGGCTTAAAGAATTAACCATCCGAGCGCGGCCCGTCGCCGCGCCAGCGCTTCCACAGGAAGTATGCGACGACGAACCCGCCGGTCCAGAACGCGACGCCGAGCAGCGCGTACCACAGCCCGTAGAGGAGCTGGCCCGTCGGAAACCCGAGGGTCATGACCGCAGTCATCATACGCGTGTTCGGCGCGTCAACGGCATAAACGCTCCGAGCGCTACCGGCGGCAGTGACCCGACGGTGGTACGGGACGGATGGTGGCACGGGGCAGGCGGTGGTACGGGACGGATGATAACACGGGACGGGTGAACAAGCGAGCGATGACAGACGAGGAGCGAGGGGCGGGCGAGCGGTGGCGCGTAACCGACGCCTCGCCCCGCCGGAGTCCCAACACTCATTACTGCCGTACCGAACCACCGTAGCATGAGCGAGACGAGCCGCAAGCGGCCGTGGTTGGCCGTGGTGTTGGCGCTACTGGTCACCGGGCTCGGACACGCGTATCTCCGGCGGTGGGGGCGGGCGTTCGGGTGGTTCCTCGCGGTCACGGCGGTTGGGATCCTGTTCGTCCCCGAAGCCGCCATCGAACAGCTGTACGCCGGCACAGGGGTCCCGATCGGCGACCTCTTCCCGGTGTTCGCCGTCATCGCCGCCAGCGTGATCGACGCCTACGTCGTCGCCGTCCGTCACAACCGCGACCTCGAGTCGGCGTCCGTCGGCGTCGCCGGCACCGATCGGGTCGCCCCCGAAGGCGACGCGAGCGCGCCGGCGGGAGCGGCGGTCCCGCCCGAGGCGCCGCGGGTCGTCGAGTGCCCCCACTGCGGCCGGGAAGTCGACGCTGAGCTCGAC
This sequence comes from Halorubrum sp. JWXQ-INN 858, assembly GCF_009806985.1. Classification (GTDB taxonomy): domain Archaea; phylum Halobacteriota; class Halobacteria; order Halobacteriales; family Haloferacaceae; genus Halorubrum. The sequence goes on from NZ_WUAX01000011.1 coordinate 234,333, forward strand.
TTCTGTCACTGGTGCACCGAGGACCTCCCGAAGCCGGACGGGAACTGACTCGCCGACAAGCGTCGATCCGACTCCGGGCGGGGCGTTCTGTTCGTACGTCCGATGCCAAGAGCGTCGCTGCCGTTTTCACGACACCAGTTCCGTTCCTTCCATGAGACCCGCGTTCGGAACGCGAGCTTCCGACGGTTGGTTCCTCCCGTCGCGAGCGAGACGAATCGGACTCGCGACGAGGGGGCGAAGAGAACCGAATCGAAAGGAGTCGAACCGAAGCACACCGAACCGAAAAGAACCGAAAAGAACCGAAAAGAACCGAAAAGAACCGAAAAGAACCGAACCGCCCGGGGTCCCGCACCCCCTCAGAAGAGGTAGAACAGCGGGAAGAGGAACACCCAGACGATGTCGACGAAGTGCCAGTAGAGGCCGAAGTACTCGACCGGCCGGCCGTCCTCCATGTATGCGCCCCGGTAGGCGCGAACGAACAGGAACATGGCGATGAGCAGCCCGCCGATGACGTGGACCGCGTGGAGCCCCGTCGTCACGAAGTAGACGCTGGCCTGGATCGCCGAGTAGCCCTCGGGCACCGTCGCTAGGTAGACCCCGTCGACGTAGATCTTCTCCCACCACTCCCAAGCCTTCACGGCCAGGAAGGTGAACCCGAGCAGCATCGTCGCTCCGATGGACGCGAGCAGCCCCGTCCGGTGCTGACGGTGGGCGGCAACGAGCGCCAGGATCACCGTGAACGACGAGGTGAGCAGCACGAACGTGTTTATCAGGCCGGGCAGCGACGCCGGGATCGGCTCCCACGACATCCAGCCGGCGTTCCAGCGGATGAACACGGCCGCGGAGATGAACGCGCCGAAGACGATCACGTCGGACGCGAGGAAGAACCACATCCCCAGCTTCACCTTCTCGACGCCCTCGAAGGGCCACCGCTCACCGAACTCGCTGGGCGGCGCGTAGAAGTCCTCAGCGCCCCACTTCCACCCGGCCCAGATCAGTCCCAACAGACCGAGAACCGTGAGCGTCGGGTACACCGGATTGAGGACCTCGACCGAGAACTGCGAGACGCTGTCGCCGAAGTGGAACTCGGTCGAGTTGTTGAACCCGGAGAGGCCCAGGAGCATGATACCCGTCGCGAGCGACAACAGTATCGGCCAGATGCTGGCGTGGCTCGGGTGTTTGTCCCAGTACGGGTAGTTCCGGATGTGCTCGGAGTGGCTGTCGCCGCCGTCAGTGACCGCGTTGCCGTCCTCGTCGGCCTTCACCGCGGGGCCGCCGTCCGGAACGTAGTCCTTCACGAACTCGAGTTTGCCGGAGGCGTACGACGGCCGGTTCGGCCAGTTCTCGAGCGGCGGCGGCGACGAGATCGCCCACTCGGCGGTTCGCGAGTAGTCCCACGGGTTGTCGCCGGCGTCGGGGCCGGAGACGTACGACTTCGCGAAGTTGTAGAACATGATGAAGAACGACGCCCCCAGGAGGAACGCGCCGATCGTCCCGGCCTGGTGCATGCCCTGGAACGCGGGGTTGTACTCGTAGACGCGGCGCGGGGTCTCCCACGCGAGGAACATCGAGAAGTACACCGCGTTGAAGCCGATGAAGAACACGACGAAGTGGACCTTTCCGAGGAACTCGTCGTACATCTTCCCCGTCATCTTCGGGAACCAGTAGTACGCTCCGCCGAACAGCGCGGTCGCACCGCCGAACATCACGTAGTGGAAGTGTGCGACGACCCAGTAGGTGCCGCGGAACTCGTAGTCGAGGACGATGGCGCCGAGGAAGACGCCCGTGATGCCCCCGAGGATGAACAGCAGGAGCGCGCCGAACGCGAAGAGGAACGGCGTCGTGAACTGGATCCGCCCCTTGATCAGCGTGTAGATCAGCGCGAAGACGAGGAGGTCGAACGGCAGCGAGATCCCGATCGTCGTCGCCATCATCAGCGTCTTGATCTCGAGGTTGATCGTCGTCAGGAACATGTGGTGCATCCACACGAGGAACGACTGCACCGAGATCAGACAGATCGAGATGATCACCCACTTCCGACCGACGAGCCGCCGGCCGGAGAAGGTCTGGAACAGCTCCAACATCACCCCGAGCGCCGGGAAGAACACGATGTACACCTCTGGGTGGCCGAAGAACCAGAACAGGTGCCCCCACAGCAGCGACCCCCCCTCCGTCGCGGAGAAGTAGACGCTGCCGAGCACGCGGTCGGACGCGAGGATGAGGCCGACGGCGAGCAGCGCCGCGAACGCGAACAGCATCATCCAGACGGTCGCGAGGATGGACCACGTGAACATCGGCATGTCCATCAGGCCCATCCCTTCGGCCCGGGAGTGGTGTATCGACGTGAGGAAGTTCACCGTCGACGCGGTGACGCCGACGACGAACATGAACAGCGCGAGGACGGCCCCGGTCGACCCGATACTCGGCGTGTACATCGGGACGTTCAGCGGGGCGTACATCGTCCAGCCCGCGTCGAGCGTCCCACCCTGGAAGAAGCTGATCCCGAGCAGCACGCCCGAGAAGAGGTACATCCAGTACGAGAGCGCGTTCAGCCGCGGGAACGCGAGGTCGTCGGCCCCGATCTGCAGGGGGACGAAGTAGTTCGCGAAGCCGAACGCGAACGGCGAGAGGAACCAGAACACCATTATCAGCCCGTGGGCGGTCACGGCCTCGTTGTACGCGAGCCCGGACATGACCTGGTTCGCGGGGTCCCACAGCTGTAAGCGGATCAGCAGCGCGAGCACGCCGCCGAACAGCAGGAAGAACAGCGCGGTGATCGTGTAGAGGATCCCGATGTCCTTGTGGTTGGTCGTGACGAGCCAGCGGCGGACCGAGGTCGTCGGCGGGAGGTCAGCCATTGTCAGTCACCACCCTCGTCACCGTTCCCGTCGTCGTTGTCGGTGTCATTGTCGTCGTCTTCGTCATCCGTTTGGGTCCCCTCGTACCACTCCTCCCACTCGTCCTGTGGGAGGACCGTGATCTGCCCGTCCATCGCCGAGTGCCCGGAGCCACAGAGCTCGAAGCATTCGACGAGGAACGTCGCCTCGCCGCCCTGGGCTTCGACCTCCTCGGAGGAGACGGAGAACCACGTATGGGCGGTTTCACCCGGGATAGAGTCGGCTTTGAAGCGTAACTCTGATGAACCGAAGTTATGCCAGACGTCCCGTGATGTCACCGCGAGGTCGATCCGGGCGTCGGCGGGCACGACGAGCTCGTTCGTTTCCGTGTGTCCGTTCGGGTAGAGGTAGTCCCAGCCGAACTGGTACCCTTCGACGACGATCTCGATGTCGCCCTCGCCGTCGGTGTCCGGTCCCTCCTCGACGTAGAGGAGGAGCCCGTACGCGTAGACGACGAGGCTGATGACGACGATCGCGCTCAGCCCGAACGAGAGGAAGAGCTTCTTGGCTTTCGGGCCGCCCTGTCCGGTCGGCAGTTCGCCCACAACGGGTGCATCGAAGTCGTCCTTCGGCTCGCCACCGTCGTCGCGGTACTTGTACGCGTTCCACAGCGTGTATGCAACCACGACGACGCCGACGAGCGTGCCGAGCGCGAGGAAGACGAAGAAGATCTCGTCGAAGACCTCCGCCTGCGCGCGCCAGCCACTCCCCTGTTGCAGGATAAGTGAGTCTATCATGTTTGTCGCTCTGCTCTTGTGTTCCCCTTGGCGATGGCGCACTTAGCTCTTTTGTAGCGCGCCCGGATCCGATTCCCGTGGCCATATACGAAGGCTATTTGTACACACGACGAAACCCACCACTAACGAGGAAACTATGGTTTCGCTTACGATATTGAGTACCGTGCTGATGGGGTTGCTCGTCGTCGCCACGTTCGTCGCGGTCGCACGTATCGGCGGCCAGCGGAAACCACCCCGTGAGGAGGAATCGGGAGACAAGTACACGGTGGTATCGAACCGTCTGAGCGAGCTCGTTCGGACGCCCGCGGTGTGGTCGATCACCTTCGTCGTCGTGACCGTCGGCGTTGGGGCTGCCGCGGTGCTGGCGGTCGGTGACTTCGGGCTGCCGGAAGGCGTCTCCGGGATGATGCTTGGGGTCGTGTACGCGGCTGTCGGGCTCCTCATCACTGGCTTCGTGTTTCTCGGCGCATACTTCGGCGCTCGCGGACGCGGGCTCGGAAACGCCCACGGGATCGCTGCCGGCTCGTTCGCGGCCGGGCTCGTGTTCTTGGTCCTCGTCACCGCCCAGCTGCTCGTCGGCGTCATCGGCTGATCGGCCGAATCGACGTCCGGCGTTCGCTCGACCGTAATCGACCGGCCGTTTTCGTTCACTCGACCGTAATCGACGATGGTTTTCGTCCGACCGCAGTCGCTCGCCAGTCGAAAGCCTTCGTGGTTCTCGTCGGTCGAAAGCCTTCGTGGTTCTCGTCGGTCGAAAGCCTTCGTGGTTCTCGTCGGTCGAAAGCCTTCGTGGTTCTCGTCGGTCGAGGCTGGCCGCGCTTCCGTTGGAGTCGACCGCTTATGAGTGATCAGCTCATCGCCGATGACCAGAGACGGGTTCCCGGTGGCGGGGCATCTCCGCTAACGGTGGGTTGACGCGTCGGACTCGAAGAACGTGCTCAGGCGACGGCGACGCCCTGTCGGGCGAGGTAGCTGCTCGCGGCTTTGATCTCGACCGGGCTGCCGATGATCCGACATTGGCCGTTCGCCTCGAACACCGTGACGGTGAATCGCTCGTGGAGCCCGTCGCGGACCCCGTCGAGGGCACGACACGGGAGGACGATCTGGGTGCTGTCTCTGAGGCTCGTCGGGTCCGGCATTCGACGTTCGTTCGATCACGTGTCGCCGATATAACCGTGTCGAAATATCGGCGTTCCAACTACTTCACGCGATCACTGCGGGCGGTCGACGGGAGCGGACGTCCTCGAACGGTGGGTCCGTCGAGGGGCGTCGTCGCGAAGGAACAACTTTAACGAGCCGAACGGCGGACCGTATACCAATGGGACTGGAGGAAGAGATCGAAGAACTCCGCGAGGAGATCGCCGACACGCCGTACAACAAGTCCACGGAGGCACATATCGGACGGCTGAAGGCGAAGCTCGCGGAAAAAAAGGAGAAGCTGGAGAACCAGTCCTCTGCGGGCGGCGGTCACGGTTACGCGGTCGAGAAACACGGCGACGCCACGGTCGCGCTCGTCGGGTTCCCGAGCGTCGGCAAGTCGACGCTCATCAACGCCCTCACCAACGCCGACAGCGAGGTCGGCTCCTACGAGTTCACGACGCTCGACGTGAACCCGGGCATGCTCAAGTACCGCGGCGCGAACATCCAGATACTCGACGTCCCCGGCCTGATCGAGGGTGCGGCGGGCGGACGCGGCGGCGGCAAGGAGGTGCTGTCGGTCGTTCGGACCGCCGATCTCGTCGTGTTCATGCTCTCCGTGTTCGAGATCGAACAGTACGACCGGCTCGCCGAGGAGCTGTACAACACGAACATCCGGATCGACACCGAACCGCCGAACATCAACGTCCGGAAGACGCACAAGGACGGGATCCAGGTGACGATGGGGGACGGCGTCGGCCTCGACGAGGAGACCGTGAAACAGGTCCTTCGCGAGTACGGCTACGTCAACGCGCAGGTGACGATCGCCCACGACCTGACGATCGACGAACTCATCGACGGCGTCATGGACAACCGGGTGTACCTCCCGTCGATGGTCTCCGTGAACAAGGCCGACCTGATCGACCGCGACTACCTCCCGACGGTCCAAGCGGAGATCCGTGAGCGGGGGCTCGACCCCGACGAGGTCGTGTTCATCTCCGCCGAAGAGGGGCGCGGGCTCGACGGGCTGCGGGAGCGCCTGTGGGAGGAGCTCGGACTCGTCCGGATCTACATGGACAAGCCGGGTCGCGGCGTCGACTACGAGGAGCCGCTGATCCTCTTCGAGGGCGACACCGTCGGCGACGCCTGCGAGAAGATCGGCGGGGAGTTCGAGGAGCGGTTCAAGTTCGCACGCGTGACGGGCCCGAGCGCGAAACACGACGAACAGCAGGTCGGGAAGGGCCACGAGCTCGCCGACGAGGACGTGCTCCGGATCGTCGCGCGGAAGTGACTCTTCGAGAAGGGGCTGACTCCTCCGGACGCACCAGCTCCTCGCGGACGGATCCGCGCTTCCACGACCCGACCAGCGATACCTAACTCCCACGGACGAACCAGCTATACCTACCGCCGCCCGAGAGGCGACCATGCCACGATCGGCTCGGGGCGTCGGTGCGGACTGCCGCGTTCCGGACGAATGCGTCTCGACGAGCGTGCGAAACCTGCGGAACGACGCCGCGAGTGACAGGGACGCCGGAGGAGGCGGAGATCCTGCCGGCAACGAGGACGCTGTCGGCGACGTCACGGCTGGCCGGAACGACGCAACCGACGCGTTCCCCCGGGATGACGTCTCCGGGGGCCGATCGGTGCTCGCGGTGCTGTTGTTGCTCGTCGTTCCGGTGGCGGTCGTCCCCTCGGGAAGCGGGGACCTCACGTTGGTGAGCCTATGGGGCTTCGTGAACACCGGACCGTCCGCTTCGGGACTTGGGATCCACCTCTACCCGGTCTGGTCGTACTTCGGCGATCACGTCCGTCCCTTCTCGACGCTGCCGGCATCCATCCAGGTCTGGCCGCTCGCGCTCGGGTTCCACCTGCTCGCCGTGGCGAGCGCGGCTTCGGGGGCGGCGCTCGGGCGCGAGGACCGTCGAGTAACAGGAGGGCTGCTCGTGCTGGCGGCCCTGGCGACGTCGTGGGTGACCGTCGGGCTGGCGGGACGCTTCGGCGTCGGGCAGGCGGCGGGAACGGGCTGGTTCAGCGTGCTTCCCGTCGGGGCAGTCGTCACTCTCGCGCTTACGGCCGTCCTGTACGGGGACGCCCTGCGGAGGCTGTTTCGGCTGAGACGGGAAGAAGTGTGAAACGGGAAGGAGAGAACGGGAGAGCGAGTCACGGACCGCCGTTCCGAACGAATTGAGGCGTTTCGAGAGGACACACACCCCTCGTTTCGTCTGTTCTTGGCGCTCGAACGGGTGGGGGCGTTGCCTGGGAGGGCTGCCCGTCAGCGGCGGCTCGTCAGCGACGACTTGTCATCGGTTCGTCAGTGACAGGAGAACGGGACGTGAGGGGCACACCCCTCGTTTCGTCTGTTCCACGTCGTTGGCGGGGGTGTGGCCTTCACAAGAACCTTCCCTGCCGAGTGGAGCCCTGCCCTATCGAGCAGAACGCCGTCGAATCGACGAGGGGGTTCCGTCGACGTTCCTGCCGAAACGCGAGACACGGACGTGTGTTAAATGGACGCACACACCGAAGGTTCGATAGGGGGACACCCCTCGTTTCGTCTGTTCTTGACCGGTCGGTGACGTGGGTGATCCGCTATAACTCACGTACTGGAACGGCTTGGGTCGCGTCGGTTTGTGGTTGTAGCCCTTCTCTCCGACCGCTTTCCGAATGAGGAATCCAGCAAATCAAGCGAAACAAGCGAAACAGAAAACGTCTAATTTATATAGTATACTCGTGTCAAGTCGAACGATAGATGGGCGACGACATCTTTTCGGGGATCACGGAGACCCTCTTTCGGGAGAAGGCAATCCTCTCCGAGGAGTACAGTCCGGACGTGATCGTCGAGCGCGACGACGAGATCGACGCCTACCGGAGCGCCTTAAAAGACGTGCTGTTCGGTCGGAACCCGTCGAACGTGTTCGTCTACGGGAAGACCGGAGTCGGGAAAACCGCCGTCACGGAGTACGTTCTCGACGCGCTCGCCGACGAGATCGAGAACCGACCGGCCGCGGACGAACTGCACGTTCACTTCCACAACTGCAACGACGATAGCGTGTACCGAACGGTTCGGTCGTTGATAAACAGTATCCGGGGGGCGGACGACGATCGGTTCCCCGAAACGGGGCTGTCGACCTCGCACGCGATCGAGACGCTGTACGACGAGATGGACGCTCGCGGCGGGACGTTCATGTTCGTCCTCGACGAGATCGACCACCTCTCGGACCCCGACACGCTGTTGTACGAGCTGCCACGGGCCCGGGCGAACGGTCACCTAACCGACGCGCGGGTCGGCGTGATCGGTATCAGCAACAACTACACGTTCCGTTCCTCGTTGAGTCCGAAGGTGAAGGACACGCTCATGGAAAAGGAGATCGCGTTCTCCCCGTACGACGCCGCGGAGCTGCGCTCGATCATCTCGGCACGCGCCGAGAAAGCGCTCGTCGACGGCGTCCCGCAGGAGTCGGCGATCGCGCTGTGTGCGGCGAAGGCCGCGAAGGACACCGGAAGCGCGCGACAGGCGATCGACCTGCTTCGGGAGGGCGGCGACGTCGCCGAGGAGGCGGGTGCCGAGACGATCAGCGACGAGCACATCGCCGCCGCAGCCGAGCGTGTCCAGCGCGGTCGCGTCCAGGACAAGCTCCGCGATCAGACCGTCCACGGACAGCTGATCCTCGAGGCGATCGCCCGGCTCGAAACGGACGATCGGACGGCGGTTCGGTCCAAGGAGATACGCGACGTCTACGAGCGGGTCGCCGTCGGGTGGGACCACGACCCGTTGACGACGCTGAAGAGTATCCAGAACCACCTCGCCGACTTGACCATGCTCGGGTTCCTCGAGCGGACCGAACAGAACTCCGGGCGCGCGGGCGGCGCGCACTACCAGTACGAGCTGACGCTGGACCCGGAGATCGTTCTCGACACGCGCCAGTCGATCGAGTCCGACACGTTCTGTTGATATCCTCCTCCGCGTGAACGCGGAGGAATCCCGAGCGGTGGGAGTTTCAGGTTTGCAACCACGGACGCCGCCACTTAGCGGGAACTCGTTTAACCCAGTCGTCGTGGTCGGTGGCTGACTGGCGGTGCCAAACCGCCGTTACTCCTATCCTCGACATCGTTGACTCCCACCTATTGTTTTTGCCAGCAGGGAGTCGCTGATGCATCAACGGATTCGGAGTTATCTTCGAGCTTGCTCAACCGACGGGCACGAGACGAACCCTTCGAGGATTCACGTTTACCACGTCGGCATTTCGGATACTGCCTCGTTACGTGGGCGGGCTGGCCGCCTCCGGAGGTCGTTCGGAATCCGCTCCGTTCCGACCTGACCTTACCATCGTGTAACGGTTCTTATCTCTTGAAAGTATGTATTGGAAACTCAGGCTATGTTATCCAAGCGTTGTTTGATCCACAGTTGTCGGATTCATCCTGCGCCTAAAGGCGCAGGTATTCTCCTTGCACTTTATAACGGCCCCCTCATTGACCACTTCTTTCTCCCAGTTCCCTCTCCTCCTTGCCCTACCTCCTTCCTTTCCACATCCTGCCACCACCCCCTGCCCACTACTGAACTGAAGAACAGACGAAACGAGGGGTGTGCCCCCCTACCCTCGCCCAGCCCGCCCCCCTCTTCAAAGCCAAAGAACAGACGAAACGAGGGGTGTGTGCCCGTCCCGATCCCGTACAGTCCATCCTCCAAACCGACCCTCTCCCAACTGGACCTCCCCCAACCGGGTCCCCTCGCAGCCAGACGCGTTCCAACCGCCGTTCGGTACCGCACCGCTCCGGAACCGGTCAGTCGTCGCTGGCGGCGACGTCCGGACGATACGCCTTGCTTATCGCCTTCCACTTGCCCGATCGGAACCGCCAGTAGTTGATCGCCGCGGGGATGCTCGTCTCGGCGACGAAGGCCAGATACAGTCCCCACAGGCCGAGCGCGGTCGTCGCCCCGAGGTACGCGAGGGGGATCGAGACGCAGAACATCCCGACGAACTGGCTCGCGAACGGGACCTTGGTGTCACCCGCCGCGTCGAGCGGCCCCGCCGCCCCGCCGGAGACGCCCTGGAAGATCACCGCGAAGCAGGCGGCGTACACGAGGGTCACCGCGATGGGCACCTCCGGGCTCTCCGGCCCCTCCGCGAACAACACCACGATGTCGGTGGCGAAGAACGCGATGAGGACCGACGAGACGAGGTACGTCGCGACCGAAAACCGGATGATGTCGCGCGCGTACGCCTCCGCCTCGGCCGGGTCGTTCACGCCGAGTTCCTGGCCGACGAGGCTCGACGAGGCCAGGCCGAACCCCCAGCCTGGCGTGTTCATCAGCCCCCAGATCCGTCGGGCGATGACGAACGCGGCGACGGTGTTCTCGCCGAACACGTCGAGGATGGCGAGCATCGGGAACTCCGCGACCGTCCAGACGAGATTCCGAAGCCCAACGGGGAGCCCGATCTTCACGAGGTCACGGAGCATCGCGGCGTTGAGGTACGACCCGAACGGGTCGATCCGAACGGGGAACGCGCCGACGCCGGGCAGATACCCCCACGCGAGTCCGACCGCGAACCCCACGGTGACGATGACGTTCGCGAGGACGGTGCCAACGGCGGCCCCCTCGACGCCCCACCCCATCCCGAAGATGAACCACGCGCTGAGGAAGATGTTGGCCACCGCCCCGCCGGCGCGGACCTGCATCGCGGTGTACGCGTCGTCACACCCGACGAGCACCCGGCTCCCGACGAGGTTGAGCCCGGCGAGCGGGACGCCCAGCCCGACGATCCGGAGGTAGTCCGCTCCCAGATCGATCGCGCGCTCGTTGCTGCTCAGCAGCGAGATGAGTTCGTGCGGGTACGTCCAGAACAGCACGGACACCGGAAGGCTGACCACGACCACGAGGAGCGTGCTTGCGCGGACCGCGTCGCCGAGCTCGCGGAACGCCTCCGCCCCGTAGCGCTGGGACACCAACGCGATCGTCCCGCCGGCGACGCCGCCGCCGATCGAGAACGCGAGCCCCCAGAACGGCCCGGCGAAGCCGACGCCCGCGACGGCGCTGGTGCCGACCGCGACGCCGACCATCGCCACGTCGACCGCGTTCTTCGACATGCGGGCGATCCCGGTGACGATGCGGGGCCACGCGAGGTCCGTCGTTCGGACGACTCGGTGGCGGTCGATCAGCCCCAAGCGGGCGAGGCCGAAGCCGATGTAGAGGATGAAGAGGCGGAACGGGTTGGGGACACGGGACACTGCGAACACCGACAGTTTCCCGGCGAGGCTAAAGTCGTTTCGTCACGCGGCAGCGGTCACCGGCTCGTGAGGGTTCGTGAACGACGCTTTCGACGCCTCGAGCGCGGCCTCGAGTACGTCCTCGAAGGCACCCATCGGAGAGGCTCGATTGAGACCCTCCGTTCCAGACCGCTCCTCGTCTGAAACGGTGGATCTCCGGAAAGTGCGTATCGGGTGCGTCGTCGCTCGTCGTGTTTATAAAGAATCGCGGAGGAATGCCGTGGCTGTGTATCAGTGGAGCGTCGTGACGGATCAGCGGTGTTCGGTGCGATCACGAACGAGGAACGAACGGACCCGTACTCACCCGCACCGCCTCCTCACACCTCCCCAACCTCGGCAGACGGGTGGAGTCCGACGACCTCGCGCGCGACGGCCGCGATCGATCGTTTATACGGGGCTTGTTCATATTGGCGTTTGCTCAGCTGGGCGTTTCCTAGTCCAATCCACTTATATGCGGGCGCTCGGTTCCAGGCTCGGTCGATTCGTCCCCCTCTACTGAGCGATCGAGAGCGTGAAAAATCTCAACTGTGGGAGAACTCAACAGAGCCAGCGAAGACATCCATCGAAGGTACTTCTCGGAACCGTCCCCCGCGAACCGACCCCGCGAATCGACCCCGCAAACGGCACCCTCTCTCGGCTCGTCAGGCCCCCGAGACGAGGTAGACGGCGACGATCGCGAAGACGATCCCGAGCGCCTTCCGGGCGGAGAACGACTCCCCGAGAACGAGGACTCCGATGAGCGAGGAGAAGACGAGGAACATCGCGAAGATCGGCGTGACGACGCTCACCGGTCCCAGCGCCAGCGACCGGTACAGCGCGAGGATCCCGATCCCGAGGAACACCCCCGCCGCGAGGACGTGCAGCACTTTCGGCGACCCCAGATGCGTGGTAAAGCCCTGTCCCGTGTAGACGAGCACCCCACCGGCCATGGTGACGAGCAGCACGTTCGAGATCACGACGGCGACGTCGCTCGGAACGGCGTCGGGGCCGGTGGTCGCGACGCGCATGAGCGGGGAGACGAGCGCGTAGGCCCCCATCGCGAGGAGGGCGTACGGTAGGTACGTGGCGTTCATACTCGTCCCTGTGTCGGTGGCTCCAAGTGCCTGCCGGACCCGGAGGGGCACGCCGCGACCCCGTCGACCCGTTCGCCGTGTTCCTCACTCCGAGCGTCACGGCAGGGGTTCGGCTTCCCCCTTCAGTACGCTTTTGAGGCGAGCGACCGACGTGTCGGCTATGTCCGGAGTGTTCGACCACGTCATGATCCGCGTCGAGGACCTCGAGGAGAGCCTCGACTGGTACCAGACTCACCTGAACTACGAGGAGAAGGGCCGTTGGGAGGCCGACACGTTCACGAACGTGTTCCTCGGCCCCGAGAACGACCACGAGGACGGCGCGCGCCTCGAGCTCACGTACAACCACGACGACCGGTCCTACGAGATGGGCGACGCGTGGGGCCACATCGCCGTGCGCGTCCCCGAGGACGAGCTCCAGGAGTCGTACGACGAGCTGATGGAGGGCGGCGTCGACGACTACCGCGACCCGGAGTCGTGTAACAACCGCTACGCGTTCGTCAAGGACCCCGACGGCCACGAGATCGAGATCGTGAAACGCGACTACGGCGAGAAGTGGAGCATCGACCACACGATGATCCGCGTGGAGGACGCCGACGCCGCGCTGGGCTACTGGACCCGGAAGTTCGAGTACGGCGAAACCAGCCGCTGGGAGTCGGACACCTTCGCGAACTACTTCATGAAGCCCGACGGGGCCGCCGAGGAGGCGATGGCGCTGGAGCTCACGTACAACTACGACGGCCGCGCCTACACGATGGGCGACGCGTGGGGCCACCTCGCGATCCGCGTCGACGACCTCGACGACGCCTGGGCCGATCTCATGGAGCGCGAAGCGCCCGACTACCGCGACCCCGAGTCCTGTAACGACCGCTACGCGTTCACGAAAGACCAGGACGGCCACGAGGTCGAACTGGTTACTCGCGACTAACCGCTACGTCCCGCGACGAACTCCCCCGCGCTCACGCCGGACGAAGCACCACGATCCGCTTCCCGTCCGTTTCCCGCTCCTCCACGCCCGCCTCGACCGCCATCCCCAGGTCGATCCCGTCGACCGCCTCGGGATCGACACCACGCAGGACGCCGGTGAGCCGGACCGCGCCGAAGTCGGCGATCGCCGTGACGTACGGCGCGTCGTCGTCGAACCGCGGCGTCGGCACGTGCACGACGGTGAACGTCTCGAGCGTCCCGACCTCGGGGAGCGGCTCGGCGGTGAGCTCCGTCGATCCCGAGTGGGGACAGACCCGCCGCGGGGGAAGCGACCCGTGTCCCGCTGGCGATTCGAGGTAGAAGCCCTGGCCGTCCGCCAGCGCGGCGAGCCACTCGTCGTACCCGGCGTCGCCGGCCGCCCCCGTCATCGGGCCACCTCCAGCACGTGAACGACGGCGCTCGCGACGGTGCCACCCGCGTTGTGTGCGACCGCGACCTCCGCGTCGGGGACGTGTCGGCTGTTCGGGTGGTCGCCGCGGAGCAGCCGCGTCAACTCGACGATCTGTGACCCGCCGGTCGCCCCGACGGGGTGCCCCTTCGCCTTCAACCCGCCCGAGAGGTTGATCGGGAGGTCGCCGTCGGCCGTCGTCACGCCGTCGCGGGCGGCCGAGATCCCCTCGCCGGGCGCGAAGAAGCCGAGCGACTCCGTCGCCAACACCTCGGCGATCGTAAAGCAGTCGTGGACTTCCGCGAGGTCGACGTCGTCCGGCCCGATCCCCGCCTCGTCGTACGCGGTCGCCGCCGCGTCGTCCGCCGCCGGCGTCCGCGTGAGGTGTTCGCGGTCCCCGAGCGCGAGGTTGTCGGTGCCCTGTCCCGTGCCCGTGATCGCGACGGGGGCGTCGAGGTCGTTCGCGTCCGCGTACGCCTCCGAGACGAGCACCAGCGCGCTCGCGCCGTCGGTGATCGGGCAGGCGTCGAACAGGTGGAGGGGAGTCGCGATCGGCGGAGCGTCCAGCGCCTCCTCGACGGTGACCTCGCGCCGGTACTGGGCGTACTCGTTGTCGACCGCGTTCGCGTGGTTCTTCGAGGCGACGTGTGCGAGGTCGGTTCGCCCCCCGCCGTACTCGTCAAAGTACGCCCGCGCCATGAGCGCGTACGCGCCCGGGAACGTCATCCCCGCGCGGATCTCGAAGAGGTCGTCGGCCGCGATGGAGAGCCCCGCGGTGGCGTCGCCCGTCCCGAGGTTGTTCATCCGCTCCATCCCGCCGGCGACGACGACGTCGGCCTCGCCGCTCCGGACGGTTCGAACGGCCTCCCGGACCGCGACCCCGGCGGAGGCGCACGCCTCCTCGTAGCGAGTCGCCGGACAGCGGAGCCCGGCTGCCTCCGCCATCAGGGGAGCTTGGTGGCCCTGGTTCTCCGCGAGCGAGCCGATGAAGTTGCCGTAGTTGAGCGCGTCGACGTCCGCCCGCGGGACGTCCGCGTCCGCGAACGCGTTGAGCGCGGCCTCCGCGAACAGGTCACGGCCCGTTCGCTCCGGTTGGCGTCCGAACTTCGTGAGCCCGACCCCCGCGACGCGTACCTCTGTCATACATGAACGATGATCGTCGATCCGTGTTATGTCTGCCGGAAGCGGGGGTGAACGCAACCGAGTGAGAACCGAAGACGGACGAAGCGACGGAGGCCGAAACCGGTGGCGAGCTACCCGATGTAACGGAGCTCGTCGTCGGCCGCGCTCGGGCCCTCCTGCATCTCGCGGATCTTCCCGATGACTTCCTCCATCTCCTCCGCGCGGTCCTCGAGCGTCGCGTAGTCGACGTCGAAATCGAGCAGCGTCTCCAACGACTCCAGGACCGCGCGGGCGCTCTTCGGGTCCACGAGGTAGCCGCTGGTCTCGCCCATCAGACAGGCGGCCTCGAAGCCGCGCCGGCCGCCGAGCCCGAGGACGAGCCCCGACACGCCGACGATGCCACCCGCGGGCTCGTCCGGCCGGAACTCGACGTCCGCGGCCTCCAGCTCCTCGATCAGGGCCCCGTCCGACACCGCACCGAGCACGGTGTACTCCTCGACGAGCTCCCCGGTCGGGACGCCGCCGAGCGCGAACGCCCGTTTCGCGCCGAACTCCTCGGCGACGTCGAGGAAGGCGTCCGTGAGCTGGTAGTGGCCGTCGTTCGACGCCGCCTGGTGGTCGCCGGTCAACACCAGCAGGTCGGAGCCGTCGGTCTCGACGGCGTGGAACTCCGCGCAGGTGAGCTCCGCGACCCCCTCGTCGTCGACGTTCACCTGCGGCGGGAACTCCGTCGCGTACACTCGGCGGACGAGCTCGCCGTCGAACTCCTCCAACAGGTGCTCCGCGGCGAGCTTCCCGACGTGACCGACTCCCGGAAGCCCCTCGATCAGGACCGGGTCGTCGAGCGCCGGCGTCGCGACTTCGTCGATCTCGATATCGTCCATACCGTATCCGTCCGGGCGGCGGTCACAAGAGAGTGGTCATTCGAGGAGGCAAGCCGGGCGGCTCGCGAGTCGTCTCGAGAGTCCCGAGCCGGCGGCTTCGAGGATGTTGAACGTCGGCTACTCGCGCCGTCTGGCGCGCACCCGACGCCGGTACTCGCCGTACCGGTCCTCGGGGCCGAACGGGGCGGGCGCGCTGTTCTCGGTCGCCGCCCCGCAGTCGGGACAGCGGTCGCCGAGGGTGTACACCGGTCGCTCGTGTGTGTCGATCCACGCCGAACAGACCCTGATGTCGGATTTCACGGGCGGAGGGTCGAGGAGACGTTACTCGTCGTCCTCGTGGCGGTCGCGGTGGAAGCCACCGACGCCGCCGACGGACTCGATCGCGTCCCGGGCACGGGCCGCGGCGGTCTCGAGCTGGTCCTCCGCCGTCTTGTAGTCGGGCGCACGGACCTTGATGCGGTACTCGGGCGCGCCGACGTAGCCGACGTCGAGCTCGACGCCGTCGGGGACCTCCCCGTTCCCCTCGGCCGCCTGCAGGGCCGCCCTGATGTCGTCGACGCCGTCGGGGGCCGCCGACTCGAGGTCGACGTAGCCCGTGACGTCAACGTACGGGACGGAGACGTTCTCGCGGGCGGCGGAGACGACCGCCACGGCCGCGTCGTCGTCGATGTCGACGTCGTCGAGCGCCTCTTCGCCGTGGATCGCGGCGGCCTCGAAGGCGTCGTACAGCGACTCGTACTCGACTAAGAGCGCGTTGGCGACCTCGGTGTACCGCTCGTCGGCGACGTCCTCGCCGAGCGCGATGAGCATCCAGTTGTCGGCCTTGCGCTCGTTCTTCCACGCCTGTATCTTCTCCTTCCGCTGGTGTTCGTTGACGTCCTTGACCGACAGGTCGATCTGCGCGGAGGACTCGTCGACCTCCAACACCTTCGCGACGACCGTCTGTCCCTCGCGGACGTGGTCGCGAACGTTCTTGATCCAGCCGGAAGCGACCTCGCTGATGTGACAGAGGCCACGCTTGTCCTCGTACTCGTCGAGGTCGACGAAGACGCCGAAGTCCGCGATCTCGTCGACTTCGCCGACCACGAGCTCGCCGGGTTCGGGCCAACCGCTGTACTTCATATCGGGGGTGTGAGGCGGTTACCGCGCCTCAACGGTTTCGACGGTCTCGCCGTGGAGCTCGGCCTCCCCGCCGGTCGGGGTCGCGAGCGTCGTGCCACAGACCGCACAGGACACGACCGAGGCGGCCTTGCTGAAGACGACCTGTTCGTTCTCGCAGTCGCCGCAGGCGACGCGGATGAAGCTTCCTGCCATGGTTACTCCTGGAACGTCAGCCGGCCGGCGCGCCAGCCTTTGCGCATGTGGGCCTTGCCGCAGTCGCCACAGCGGTACTTCAGGTGCGTCTTCTTCGTCGGCTTGTCGCCACCGGGGACCTTCGAGTACCCGCCGGCGTTGCCGATCGTCGCGAGGGCGCGGCGTCGCTGTCGCGCGTCGCGCTTCAGACCGGTCGCACGGCCCGATCGGACCTTCTCCACTTCGTGCTCCTGATGGGAGTCACAGTTGGGACAGTACGTGTTGAAACGACGTGGCATTTCCATGGAAATCTACCTTGGAGGGGGTTCGACGCCGACGCTTAAAACGGGTTTGGTCTGTCGCGACCGCCGACGACCCCGCGGCCGTCTACGCCTTTCGCGTCGCTTCGTTCCCGTCGAACGCGTCCACACCGGTCATCCGTCGACGACCTCAGAGCGTGTAGTCGTGGTCGCCGGTTTCGGACTCGAGGAACGCCGTCAACAGGTCGATCGTCGCCGCGACGTCGCCGGCGTCCGCCGTCTCGGTTACCGTGTGGAGGTATCGGGTGGGGATCGAGATCGCGCCGACGGGCTTCGCGCCCGCGGAGTGCTGGAAGCCGGCCGTGTCGGTGCCGCCCGCGGGCAGCACCTCGTGTTGGTGGTCGATGCCCGCCGCCTCCGCGACGTCGGTGAGCCGGCGATGGACCTTCGGGCTGGTGATCACCGAGGAGTCCTTCAGCTTGATCGCGGTCCCCTCGCCCAACCGCGTCACCGCGTCGGCCTCCTCGCCGATCTGCGGGACGTCGTTGGCGACCGTGACGTCGAGCGCGATCGCGAGGTCGGGGTCGATGTCGACGCCGAGCGCGTAGGCCCCGCGGAGCCCGACCTCCTCTTGGACGGTCGCCGCGAAGTGGATCGTCACGTCGGGGTCCTCGATCCGACGGGCCGCCTCCAGCGTCGCGAACAGACAGACCCGGTCGTCGAGCGCCTTGCCCGTGATCCGGTCGCCCATCCGGGCCGTCGTCTGGTCGAGCGTGACGAGGTCGCCGACGCTCACGAGCTCCGCGACCGACTCGCCGTCGCGACCGACGTCGATGTAGACGTCCTTCACCTCGTCGGCCTTCTCGCGCTGGTCGTCGGTGAGCGTGTGCGGGGGCACGGAGCCGATGACGCCCGTGAGGTCCTCCTCGCCGTGGACGGTCACGCGCTGGGCGCGGAGGACCCGCGGGTCGAACCCGCCGAGCGGGTCGACCTGTACGAAGCCCTCATCGGTGACGTGACGGACCATGAACCCGATCTCGTCCATGTGGGCGGCGACGGCGACCGCGTAGTCGCCGTCGCCCTCGATCGTGGCGACGACGTTGCCCATGGCGTCGGTGCGGACGCGGTCGGCGGTGTCGGCGAACTCGCGGCGGACGATGTCGCGGACGTCGTCCTCGTAGCCGGGGACGCCCCGCGCCTCGGTCAGCTCACACAGCAGGTCGTAATCGAACGGAAACGGCATACCGGCGTCTCAAACCCCACGCGTAAAGGATCGAAGGATCCGGCACGACACGCTGAGAAACGATAAACCAGGTGTTGGTTCTTTCAGGTTCCGCAACGCTTTTGCGGTCGCTCCGGACACGTGAGGGTATGACCGACGTCGAAGCCGAGCTACGCAGCCAGTTCACGGACGCCTTCGAGAACGCCGACTACCCCGTCAACAACCAGATGGACCTCGTCCCCGCGCTGCCGGACGGCCCGGGGACGAAGTTCGAGGCCGGCGACGTGAGCTTCACCGCGATGGAGCTGGCGGCCAAGCTGGGCAGCGACCAGGAGTTCCCCTACGAGTCGGCCGAGGACCTCGTCGACGACATCATCGAGGGGCTCAAATCGAAGGACCTGATCTGAGCGAAGGAGCCGACCTGAAACGCCACCCCAAGGGATCGACCGCCACCGGAACGCTGGCCACCACCAGAGCGCCGATCGCCACCGAAACGCCGGTCGCTCCGACCTGAACCGTACGCTTTCCGCTCCGACCGCACCGACAGCTCCGACCGCTCCGCCGAGACTTTCATACGGATACGTCCCGTACGGCGGGTGTGACTGCCGACGTCATCAGTATCGTCCCGCCGTGGATGCTGGTCGGTACGGCGCTCGGGGGTGCGGCCTCCGTCGTCGTCGCCCTCGTCTTCTACCTCGGGACCCGCCTGTCCCCGCCGACGGCGAGCGCGGCGAGCGGTCGGAGCACCGACGGCGACGCGCGGCGACGGCGTGAGATCCGCGAGTACCTCTCGGCGATCGGCGAGCGCTTCCGCGAGGGACACTCCCTGGGTGGCGTCGTCGTGCCCTTTTACCTCCCGGAGCGGGGCGTCGCGATCACCTTCGACGCACACGACTACTTCGAGCTGAAGGGCGAGGGCGTGTTCACCGTCCTGTGTGAGCACGAGATGCCGGGGCGCGGGCTCGGCCGCCGGCTCCCGTTCGAGGTGACCGAACCCGAGTGGGGGCCCCGACAGCCGTCGGCTGCGCGATCGACGCGCGATCCGGTCGCGGACGCGTTCGAAGAGCTCGGGCTCTCGACCGACGCCGAGGCCGCCACGGTGAAACGGGCGTACCGCGAGCGGGTCAAGGAGGTACACCCGGACCAGGGCGGCGACGAGCGCGCGTTCCGGCGCGTCCGGGAGGCGTACGCGACCGCCAGCAACCACGCCGACGGGACGGCCGAGCGCGCCGATCCCGTGCCCGGCTTCGGGCGGTAACGCACAGCAACGCTCCGCGACGACGCCCCCGACGGCGTTATATCGGAGCCATGCGAGGCACGGGTGTGAACGGCGTCACTCTCCGTGACCGTGCCGCGTTCCTCGAGTCCGCCCGGACGCTCGTCGTCGCCGACGTCCACGTCGGGCGCGACGAGGCCTCCGCCGTCGCCTTCCCGCTCGGCGAGCGCGAGGACCTCCGTGAACGGCTCGACGCGCTCCTCGCGCACTTCGACCCCGAGACGGTCGTCTTCGCGGGCGACGTGGTCCACACGTTCGACGGGGTCTCGGAGCGGAGCCGTGCGAGCCTCGCCGACCTCGCGGCGGCGTGTCGCGCGGCCGGGGCCGAGCTCGTGCTCGTCGCGGGCAACCACGACACCGCGCTGTCGGCCGCGTGGGACGGCCCGATCCACGACGAGTACGTCGTCGAGGGGTCGTCGACGGCCGCCCGTTCGCGAACCGTCGTCTGTCACGGCCACGAGCCGCCGTCGGCCGTCGCGGGCCGCTACCTCGTCGGGCACGTCCATCCGACGGTCCAGATCGAGGGCGACCGCCATCCGTGTTTCCTCTACGGCGAGGGCACTTTCCGCGACGCCGACGTGCTGCTGTTGCCCGCGTTCAACCGGCTGGCCCCCGGCGTCGTGATCAACGACCTGTCAGCCGACGAGTTCGACTCGCCGTTCGTCGACGACCCCGATCGGCTGTGTCCGCTCGTCTACGACTCGGCGACCCAGGAGACGCTGACGTTTCCGCCGCTCGGGGAGTTCCGCCACCGGCTGTGAGTCGGTCGAGGCGCGACGTCCGTCGAACGTTGGCAACCTATTCTCCCACATTCATAACGAATGTTTATGCGTGTCTGTGTCAGACACGACTGTATGCTGGCAGCCAGACTACACGAGTACACGCATGACATGAGCGAGGGGCTCGTCGTCGAGGAGGTCGATCCGCCGACGATCGACGGGCCACACGAGGTGATCGTCGAGGTCGAGGGGGCCGGGTGGTGCCAGACGGACAACCACGTCATCGAAGGGATGTGGGAGGAGTACGTCCCGCAGCCGTTGCCCATGACGCTCGGCCACGAGAACGCGGGGACCGTCGTCGAGACCGGTTCGGAAGTCGACCTGGTTTCGGCGGGCGACCCCGTGGTGTGTCACCCGGTGCAGACGTGTGGCCGCTGTCGTCAATGTCGGCTCGGCGAGACGATGTACTGTGCGGACAGCGCCTTCAACGGGCTGACGACCGACGGGGGATTCGCCGAGTTTCTGCACACGAGCGAGCGGGCGGTGATCCCGCTACCGAACGGCATCGATCCGGTCGACATCGCGCCGCACGCGGACGCCGGGATCACGGCCTATCACGCGGCGAAAAAGGCGGTTGCGAAGCTGAACCCCGGCGACCACGCCGTCGTCATCGGCGTCGGCGGGTTGGGCCACATCGGCCTCCAGTGTCTGGACGCGATGAGCGCGGCCCGTCTCACGGCGGTCGACGTGAAGGACTCCGCGCTCGACCTCGCGAACCGGTACGGGGCCGAACACCTCATCAACCCGGAGGAAGCCGACGTCCGCGAGACGCTCGACGACATCACCGACGGACGGGGTGCCGCGCAGGTGCTCGACTTCGTGGGCGCGGACGTGACCACCGCGTACGCCCCGGACGTCACCGCGTCGGGCGGCGATCACCACGTCATCGGCTACGGCGGCCACGTCCACGAACCCTCACAGGCGCTGGTCAACGGCGAGTTCTCCTTCGTCGGCAACATCGTCGGCCGCTATACGGAGCTGCAGGAGCTGGTCGCGCTGGTCGAACAGGGCGACGTCGACCTCCACACGAGCCGCTACGGCCTCGACGACGTGAACACCGTCGCCGAGGAGCTCGAACGCGGCGAGATAGACGGCCGCGCCGTCATCACGCCCTGAATCGATCGCGTCGGAGTCGGGGTCGTCTCCGTTCGGGACGCCCGCGCCGGACGTGATGGCGCCTCCGCGACCGCTACCTCCTTGGGAGTGTAGTACACAGTCCACGGCAATGAACGGGTGGACGACGGCGACCGGCGGTTGTGTGGCGGTGTTCGACCGATGACGGGTGACGACCCGCTCGCGGACGCCGACGTCCGGCGCGTGCTGGGCCCCGAGGGACGACCCCTCCCGGGGGCGACGGTGCCGGACCTCGACGACGAGACGTTCGTCGAGATCTACCGCGACATGGTGACGACGCGGCGCTTCGACGAGCGCGCGGTCAGCCTCCAGCGGCAGGGTCGGATGGGGACGTACGCGCCCTGTGCGGGCCAAGAGGGATCCGCAGTGGGATCCACGCACGCGCTCGCCGACCGCGACCTGATAAGCTACCAGTACCGCGAGCACGGCGCGGTCGTCGTCCGCGACCTGCTCGCGGAGTACCTCCCCTACTGGCTGGGCCACGAGTCGGGGACGGCCGCGATCGCCGAGGGGAACGTCTTCCCGCTCAACATCGGCATCGCGGCGCACCTCCCGCACGCGGTCGGCGCGGCGTGGGCGTTCGATTACCACGACGAGGACCGGGTCGTCGCCTGCCACTTCGGCGACGGCGCGACGAGCGAGGGCGACTTCCACGAGGCGCTGAACTTCGCGGGCGTCTTCGACACGCCGACGGTGTTCTGCTGTCACAACAACGGCTGGGCGATCTCGATCCCCGAGTCGCGCCAGACCGCAAGCGAGACGTTCGCGGCGAAGGCGGCCGCCTACGGCTTCGACGGGGTCCGCGTCGACGGGATGGACCCCCTCGCGAGCTACGCCGCCATGAGGGACGCCGTCGACCGCGCGCGCGGCGACTCCGATCCGGACGACGACGACCCCGACCCAGCGGACGGCCCCGACCCAGCGGACGACCCCGGCTTGGCGGAGGACACGCCGCGTCCGACCCTGATCGAGTTCGTCGAGTATCGGTACGGCGCGCACACGACGGCCGACGACCCCACCGCCTACCGCGACCCTGACGCCGTCGATCGGTGGCGCGCCATCGACCCGATCGACCGACTGGAGACGTTCCTCCGGGAGACGGGGCGGATCGACGACGCGGACGTCGCGGCGGTCCACGAGCACGCCGACGACGTCGTCGCCGACGCGATCGACGCCGCGGAGGCGGTCACCCCGGACCCGGCGGACCTGTTCGCCGACGCGTACGCCGATCTCCCGCCGGAGCTGCGACGACAGCGCGAGGCGTTCCTCGCGGCCGTCGCGGAACACGGCGAGGGCGCGTTCCGCCGCGAGGAGTGACCGCACGGCCATCGGCGACCGCACCGCGTCGGCCCCGTTTATAAGGGAGAGGGACGGGCCGCTCGCCTCGGTATGAACGTCCGAGCCGATCCGATCGCCCGGTTATAACAGAGTCTCGCGACCCGACCGTCCACCGTCGGCGCGCGCGGTCCCGAGGGCGACCGACGGGAGCCCGAGAGCGCGCGCGAGGTCGTCGGACTCCGTCCGACTGCTCGGAAATCTCCGATTTCCGGTGGAGGTCGGCGGCGGCCGCGGCGCGGTGCGGTGCGGCGGTGCGGCGGTGCGGCCCTGCGGTGCGGCGGTGCGGCGGTGCGGCGGTGCGGCCCTGCGGTGCGGCGGTGCGGCCCTGCGGTGCGGCGGTGCGGCGGTGCGGCCCTGCGGTGCGGCCCTGCGGTGCGGCCCCGCGGCCGCCGCCGGCCGAGGCTGGGGAGGTCGAGGACCCGCGCTCGGCCCGACCGTCGAATCGGCTCTTGTTTATAAACGATCGCCGACCACGGTCGACTCCAATTTATAAGTGACCGAGCCCCGACTCCGCCGCGCGTCGCCCGCTCGCGAGCGCGCCCTGGATCGACGACCACTCGGTGTAGTCGCCCGCGAGGACCACCGGCCCCTCCGGCGCGTCCGGGTCCGGAAGGGTCCCGTGAACGCCCGGCGGCTGGGCGAACTGCGCGAACGGGATCCGGTCGGTGCCGACGACCTCGAGCCCGCCGAACCCGCGCTCGGGGTACCACGCCGACAGCGCGTCGCGGGTGTCCTCCCGGAGCGCCCCGTCGTCCCGCTCGGCCGCCCCCGCGCCGAGGAACGTCGCGACGAGCAGCGCCCGGCCGTCGGGCGCGTAGTCGGGGGCCACCTCGGACATCGGGACCACCGCGTTCGGCGATTCGTCGGCCGCGTTGAGCAGGATCCGCTTTCCCGTCCCGAACGCCGTTCCCTCGGGCAGCGTGTACCACTGCGAGACGCAGCCGACGCCCTCCGTCGGGATCGCCTCGACGCCCGTCAGCCGGCGCGCCTCCGGGGGCGTCGCCGCCACGACGACGAGGTCCGCGTCCGCGGTCGACCCGTTCGCGAGCTCGACGCGGGCCCCGTCCGCCGGACCGCCCGAGCCGAGCCGGAACCGGCCGCCGCTCGACCCGACGTCCAGCGCCTCGACGTCCTCGCCCGTCCGGAGGTCGACGCCGGCCTCGCGGGCGCGGTCGGCGAGCTGTGCGGGGAGCGCACCCATTCCGCCCGCGGGGACCGCGATCGCGCCGCGGCTCATCGCGCGGAACGTGTACTCGAAGACGTGCTTGGACGTCGACAGCGAGCGGTCGAGCGTGATCCCGCCGTAGAACGGCGCGACGAAGTTGTCGACGTACGCCTCAGAGAACCCCCAGTCGGAGAGGTACTCGCGGATCGACGCGTCCGGGCCGGTGAAGGCGTCGGCCTCGGCGCGCTTCGAGAGGTCGTGCCGGAGCGCGAGCGTCCGGAGCTTGTCCGAGAAGGGGATCTCGTGGTTGAGCGCGGACTCGACGACGCGACGTGGGTCGCGGAACGGGTCCGAGAGGACCGCTCGCGACCCCGGTCGGCAGATCGTCGCGCCCGGCGCGAACCGCTGCAGATCGAGGCCCCCGAGGTCGACCTCGCGGGCGACGGCCGGGTAGTTCGTGAACAGCACCTGGAAGCCCCGGTCGAGCGTGAAGCCGTCGACCTCCCGGCTCCGGATTCGGCCGCCGACCGCCGGCCGTCGCTCGTACAGCGTCACGTCCGCGCCCGCGTCGGCGAGCCGGGTCGCCGCGACGAGCCCCGCCAGCCCGCCGCCGACCACGATGGCGTCTCCGTTCATGGGTCGACGTTCGGGCGGGGTGCTTATAAGCGACGGCGGGATCGCCCGGCGACGTGCGCGCGGAGAGGGAAGCGATTAGTCGCCGCCGCCGAAAGCGACGGTATGGAGACGACGGAGACGTTCCGCGGGCTGGAGAGTCGCGCGTCGGGCCGGGTCCACGAGACGGCGGACCCCCACGAGGTCCCCGACGGGGGGCGGTACCTCGATCCGACCTACGACTACGACGCCGTCGACGCCGACGCGCTGCTGGCCCCGCCGAGCGCCGGAGAGAGGGGGAACACTGCGGCGACGGCGTCCGCCGGGGCGACGGGCTCGCCGCCGACCCCGGGTCGAGGCCAGTGGCGGTTCGACGCGCTGCTCCCGTTCCCCGCCGACGCGGCGATCTCGGCCGGGGAAGGGGCGACCCCGCTCGTTCCGACCGAGCGGCTGGCCGACGAGCTCGACGTCGCGGCGGTGTACGTCAAGGACGAGGCGCGGAACCCGACGGGCACCGTGCTCGATCGTGGACTCTCCGTCGCGGTCACAGCCGTCGCCGGGGCGGCCGCCGCCGGGCGGGACGTGGAGCCTCTCGTCTGTGCGAGCCCCGGCAACGCCGGCCAGTCGATGGCGGCGTACGCGGGCCGTGCGGACCTCCGGTCGTACGCGTTCGTCCCGTCGCGGTGTGCGTTCTCGAACAAGGCGATGACGAACGTCCACGGCGGCGAGATGCGCGTCGTCGGCGGGCGGTACCCGGAGGCGGCCGCCGCCGTGGACGAGCAGCTCGCGACCGACTACACCAGCCTCGACGAGTTCACCACCCCGTACCGCCACGACGGGATCAAGACGCTCGCGTTCGAGCTCGTCGCCGACCTCGGCGAGGCGCCCGACGTCGTCGTCGTCCCGACGGGCTCCGGCGAGGTGCTCGCGGGCGTTTATAAGGGCTTCACCGAGCTCGACCGGCTCGGCGCGATCGCGGAGATGCCCCGGCTCGTCGCCGCACAGCCGGAGGGCTGTGCCCCGATCGCGGCCGCGGTCGAGCGCGGGCTCGACGAACCCGAGCCGTGGTCGACGCCCGACACGATCTGCGGCGAGCTGGAGATCCCGGACCCGGCGGGGGGCGTTCCCGCGGTCGAGGCCGTTCGGGAGAGCGGCGGCACCGCCGTCACCGCGACCGACGACGCGATCCTCGCGAGCGCGGTCGCCGTCGCCCAGAACGAGGTGCTGGAGATGGGAACGGCGGGCGGGGCCGCCCCCGCGGGCGCGTGGACCGCCGCCGAGGAGGGGTTCTTCGACGGCGACGAGACCGTCGTCCTCCTCAACACCGAGGCGGGCCTCAAGACGCCGGACGTGCTCCGCAGCCACCTGATGGGGAAGGGTATTTAAGTAGAGCGGACGGCTGAAACGGACCGTGCGCGGTTCACCGCGCGTACAGCTTCCCGCCGACGAGCGTCGCCAGCGCGACGCCGTCGTTCGGCGTGACGGCGACGTACGGGTGGTCGACCGGCCCGAACACGTCGACGACGCGCCCGACGGTCGACAGCGACTCGTCGACGACGGCCCGTCCGATGTCCGGGGGCTCCTCGCCCGGGTCGACCCGCGCGATCGCGAGCCCCTGTGCGGTCCTGACGACGGTGCCGACGCGCTGCATCGTCACTCCCTGAGGACGCCGACGTAGGCGGCGATCGCCTGCACGAGGTCGTTTTTCGCCGTGTCCTCGGTGCCCTGCACGACCACCGCGCCGCGCGGCTCGAACTCGCGGGAGTACGTCATGTCGCGTTCGATCACCGCGTCGTAGCCGACCTGTTGGACCGCCTGCGCGATCTCGTCGACCGTCGGCTCCTCGACCGCGAGGTCCGCCGGGACGCGACGCCCCTCGGACCGCGACAGCGCCGCGTCGAAGTAGGCGGGGTACACAACGTTCTCGACCATACCGGACGGCCGGGCCCCCGGCGTAAGGTCGTTTCGACTGGCCCCGACGTCCGTCTCCGTGACACCGCCGCCCCTACCGGCGTCGTCCCGCCCGCACGGCCGCGAGCGACGCGATCAGGACGGCGACCGCGCCGACCGCCGCGCCGAACCCGGGTGCCTCGCTACCCGTCGTTCCGCCGTCGTCGTCGGCCGACGCCGGGGTGTCGGTATCCTCCGCGTCGCCCGCGTCGCCCGCGTCGCCCGCGTCGTCCGCGCCGGACGCGGCGTCGTCGGCCCCGTCGTCGGTCCCGTCCGCGTTCGCTCGCGCGTCGTCGTACGACTCCACGGCGTCCGCGAGCGTGGCCGTCGACTCGACGACGCTCCGCGGCGCGGGCTGGTTCAGGTAGTGGACCTCCATCTCGACGGCGTTCCCCTCGATCCCGGCGGTCGTGCTCGCGTACGGCTCCTCGTCGAGGATCCCCGGATGCCGGTCGATGACGAGGATCAGTTCGGGGTCGGCCTCGAGGACCACTTCGGGGGAGAGCTGCGGGTAGCCCTCGTGCTCGGCGGCGACGTTGTCCACCCCGCCGATCGTCATGATCTCGTCGATGAACGTCCCGCCGCCGGCGACGAAGCCGGAACCGAGTGGGTACAGCGCGCCGGGGCGGTCGCGGTCGGCGGTCTGCTCCGTGACCGCGTCGACCTCCTCGTACATCCACGCGTTGGTGTCGGCGGCGGCCTCGCACTCGCCGACGAGCGCGCCGACCGTCGCGGTCTTGTCCGCGATGTCGTCGACGTCCGTCGCCTCGCGGAAGTGATAGACGGTCACGCCGGCGTCGCGAAGCGGTTCGACGGCCTCCGCGGAGGCGTTCGGGGCCAACACGAGGTCGGGGTCCGTCCCGACGATCTTCTCGACGTCGACGCCGAACGACGCGGAGACGTTCTCCTTCTCTCCGGCCCCGTCGAGGTAGCCGGCGTACTGCGTCACGCCGACGACACGGTCCCGCGCACCGATCTCCCACAGGATCTGTGCGGCCGAGGGGTTCGTCGTCGTGATCCGTTCGGGCGGCCCCTCCACGACGATCTCCTCGCCCGTCGCGTCCGTGACGGTGAGCGGGAACTCGCAGGTCGCGACCCCGGCCGACGCCTCGTATTCGTCGCCGTCTCCGCCGTCCGTCGCGTCGTATCTGTCGGTCGTCGCCTCGCCCGCCGTCGTGCTGCCGACAGCCGTGTTGCCGGTGATCGTGCCGCCCGCGGCGACGCCCGCGGCCCCGCCCACCAGGGCCGTCGTCACGAGCAGCGCGGCGAGCAGCGCGGCCGTTGGGTTCGTTCGCATGATCGATCGACGCCGCCGGTCCAATAAGTATTTACCTACTACAAGTCGTGTTGCTATCGAATGGGTCTCGCGGCGCGGACGACGGCGTGGTCGGCGGGGTTAGCCGCGCTGCTCGCGCTCGCCGTCACGGTGAGCGCCGGGATCGGGCCGGTGAAGATCCCTCCCGCGGAGGTCGTGAAGATCGTGTTGAACGCGGTCGTCGTCCCCGCGGGCGTCGAGACCGGCGCGCGCGGTTCGGGGACGCTCGCCGTGCCGACCGCCGACGTCGTCTACCGCTCGCCGTTCGCGTTCCCCGTCGACGACGTTCACCGCCGGATCGTCCTGTACGTGCGGCTCCCCCGGATCGTCCTCGCCGCGATCGTCGGCTTCGCGCTCGCGGCGGCCGGCACCGTGATGCAGGGGTTCTTCAGGAACCCGATGGCGGACCCCTCGATCATCGGCGTCTCCTCGGGCGCGGCCGTCGGCGCGGTCGCGTTCATCGTCTTCCCCGTGTCGCTGTCGGCGACGCTCGCGCTCCCGCTCGTCGGCGCGGTCGACGTCGGGCTCTCCGGCGGGGCGGGCGTGAGCCTCTTCGCGTTCGTCGGCGCGATCGTCGCCGCCTTCGGCGTGTACGCCATCGCGACCCGGCACGGCCGGACCCCGGTGGCGACGCTGCTTCTCGCGGGGGTCGCGATCCAGACGTTCCTCGGTGCGGTCATCTCGTTCCTCCAGCTGCAGGCGGGCGAGTCGCTCCGTCGGATCGTCGCGTGGCTGATGGGGCACCTCTCGGCGGCCTCCTGGGGCGACGTCGCCGTGACGGCCATCGTCGTTCCGCCGCTGTTCGTCGTGCTGATGGCGTACACGCGGGACCTCAACGTCCTCCTGCTCGGCGAGGAGGAGGCGCGCGGGCTCGGGATCGAGGTCGAACGCACCAAGCGGGTGCTGCTGGCGGCGTCGGCGCTCATCACGGCGGCGGGCGTCGCGTTCGCGGGCGTCATCGGCTTCGTCGGCCTGATAATCCCGCACATGCTCCGGCTCGTCGTCGGCCCCGACCACCGCGTGCTCCTCCCGACGGCGGCGCTCGCGGGCGGGTCGTTCCTCGTCGCCGCCGACACCCTCGCGCGCTCCGGGAGCGCGGAGCTCCCCGTCGGCGTGATCACGGCCGCGGTCGGCGCGCCGTTCTTCATCTACCTCCTGATGAACCGCGAGGTGCACGAGCTGTGAGCGCCGACGACACGGCGGACCGGCCCCTCACCGACGACGACGTCACCGCCGCCGGCTCCGCCACGGACCCCGGTGACGACGCCACCGCCGCCGGCTCCGCCACGGACCCCACCGACCCCGCTGCGGACCCCGTCGACGCGGACCCGATGATCGCGGTCCGCGACCTCTCCGTCTCCTTCGGCGACGTGTCGGTCCTCGCGGGGGTCGACGCGACGATCGACCGGGGGACGTTCGTCGGGGTCGTCGGCCCGAACGGGGCCGGCAAGACGACGCTGCTCCGGGCGATCACGGGCGTGTTGAATCCCGACGCCGGCGAGGTCCGCGTCGCCGGCGACCCGGCGTCGGGGCTGTCGGCCCGGGAGATGGGTCGGCGGATCGCGAGCGTCCCCCAGGAGACGTCGCTCTCGTTCGACTTCCCCGTTCGCAACGTCGTCGAGATGGGGCGGACCCCGCACCTCGGTCGCTTCGACGGCCACGGCGCGGACGACGCAGCCGCGGTCCGCGAGGCGATGGCGGTGACGGACGTCGAGCGGTTCGCCGACCGCCCGATCACCGAGGTGTCCGGCGGCGAGCGCGGGCGCGTCCTCCTCGCGCGGGCGCTGGCGCAGTCGACCCCCGCGCTCCTCCTCGACGAGCCGACCGCGAGCCTCGACGTGAACCACGCGGTCCGGACCCTCGAACTCGTGCGCGGGCTCGTCGACGACGGGAAGACCGCGGTCGCCGCGATCCACGACCTCGGGATGGCCGCCCGGTACTGCGACGAGCTCGTGTTGATAGCCGGCGGGCGGGTCCACGCGGCGGGCCCTCCAGACGACGTCCTCGACGCCGAGACCTTGCGGGAGACGTTCGACGCCGCGGCGTTCGTCGGGCGCGACCCCGCCACGGGCGCGCCGGCGGTTACCCCGTTCCCCCGGCGCGACGTCAACCCTCGCCGTGTCCACGTCGTCGGAACCGGTCGCGGGGCCGGTCGCGTCCTCGCACGGCTGTCGGCCGCGGGCCACGACCTCTCCGTCGGCGTCGTCCCCGAGACCGACGCGGTCGCGGGGGTCGCCGCGGACGCCGGCGCGACCGCCGTCACGAGCCCGCCGTTCGAGGCCCCCGACCCCGACACGACCGCGCGGGCCCGGCGGCTCTCGGCGGCCGCGGACGTGACCGTTGTCGTCGGGACGGTCGCCGGACCGAACCGCCCCGTCCGCGACGCGGCGGGAACGCCGGTGGTCGTCGACCCCGACGTCGACCCCGACGATCTGCTCGCGGCGGTCGCGGACGCGGGGGACGGCTGAGGGCGTCCGTCGGCCCGACACTCGACCGGGCGAAACCCCCGCCTCGATCGGGCGAAACTCCCCGCCTCGATCGTCGGCCCGACCCGGAACCCCGTCTCGCCGACCGGTGTCGAAGCGTCAGCCTTTATCGGGCGGCCCGCGTGGATCCGTCGATGAGCGTTCCCTGCGTCGCCGTCGACCGCGAGCGCGGCGAATCCGTCCGGGCGCGGCTCGCCGACGCCGACGTCCTCGACGGCGACCACCGGATAGCCGTCGTCGACGCGACGATATACATCCCCGTCACCGACCCCGACGGGGTCCCCGACGACCTCCTGGACCGGGTGGTCGAGCGCGACGCCGACCGACGGGACCGCCCGCGCACGCCGGCCGAGATACTCGGCTACGAGCCCTCGCTCGAGCGGCTCGGGGAGATCGTCATCGTCGACGAGGACGACGACGAGCGGGCCCGCGAGATCGCTGCGGCGGTGATGGCGTCGGACCTCCCCTGTGACACCGTCCTCAACCGCGCGTCGCCCATCGAAGGCGAGCTGCGCGTCCGCGAGTGGGACGTCCTCGCCGGCAACGGCACGGAGACGGTCCACCGCGAGTACGGCCACGAGTTCGCGCTCGACGTCGCGGCGGTGTACTTCTCCCCGCGGCTCGCCACGGAGCGCCACCGCGTCGTCGGGGGGGTCGCGCCCGGAGAGTCCGTGATCGACATGTTCGCGGGCGTGGGGCCGTACGCGGTCCCGATGGCCGCCGCCGGCGCGGACGTCGTCGCCTGCGACCTCAACCCGGTCGCGATCGAGTACCTCCGGGAGAACGCCGCGCGCAACGGCGTCGCGGACCGGATCACGGCGATCGCCGGGGACGTGCGGGAGCTCGTCGACGACTACGCGGGGACCGCCGACCGCCTCGTGATGAACCTCCCCCACTCCGCCGACGAGTTCCTCGACGTCGCCGTCGCGCTCGCGGGCGACGCGTGTCTGATCCACTACTACGACATCCAGCACGAGGACGACCCGTTCGGCCCCGGGCTCGAGGCGATCCGCGCCGCCGCCGGCGACGAGTACACGGTCGCCGTCGAGACCGAGCGGATCGTGCGGTCGTACGCGCCACACGAGCACAACGTCTGTCTGGACGTCCGGCTGGAACGGGTCTGATACGCGGACGTCGATCGGGTCGGTGAGGGCCAACGGGCGACTGCCCGCGCCGACTATCTGGTAACAACGCATTCCTTTCGCGGGGACCCACTCGACGGTATGAGTGAAACGGAGGACCCCGAGGATCGGATCGACGCGACGACCACCTGGCCGGACCTCGCTATCGGACTCTACGACCGACTCACCGGTCGAAACGCGGAGATCGTTTACGATTTCGAGGAGCTGTCGGTCGACGTTCCGAGCGTCGCGGGCGACGGTGCGGAACACGCCACGTGGCGGCTCGACGGCACGGTCCGTATCACGACCCGTGAGCACGACTGAGCGGGGGAGTCCGCTCGCCGTCGTCACCGAGGACCTCACGCTCACGGTCGACGGGGTCCCCATGGCGGTCCGCTCGACCGGCGAGCGGCTGTTCGTCGAGGTGCCGACCGTCCGAGCGGCCGTCGAGGTCGCGCGCGAGCTTCCCGACTCCGCCGGCCTCGTCGGGCCCGATCGGCTCTTGCGGACGGCGGACCTCACGCTCGAGTTCCGCGTCCGCGGGCGGACGGTCGCCCTCATCGGGGCGGCCGCGCGACCCGGCCGGCTCGCCCGTCGGATCGGCGCGTTCCCCGCGGAGGTCCGCCTCGCGGGACTGATCGGTGCCGGCGGGGACGGCGTGCTCGCGACGGCGGCGACGTGCCGCCGGCTCCTCGGTCGGTAGGTCCGTGACGAAGCGCCGCGACGCCCGGCTGACCATCGGACGTCGCGGCCGGGGCCCGTTACATGACATGTGTTCGCGGCCGCGGGAACGTCGGACCAGAGGCGATTTCGCGCTTGGACACGCCGGAAGCGTGGGGTCATCCACGACCGCCGCGGTGGATCGCTGACCGTGACGAGCGGGTCGCCGGCTCGGGATGGGGATCCGCCGGCGATCGCGTCGACGCCCGGTACGGGCTTCGACCGGGCAGACGCCACCGAGGGAGTCGATCCCCGCCGTCGCGGCACGCGGGTGGCGTGCGTCGTCGACCGAACGCAGCCTGAGCGAGCCTTTAGCTGTTTCCCTTATATTATTCGTATGTAATCGAGGTATCCACACCTCTTAAGGGATACTAGATCGATGATCGGGTCGATATCGGAACTGTACTGATCAGATCGTCGGTTGAAGATCTCGACTCCGCGATCCCCGGCCACCGGGGAGGATCCATCGACATCGACGCCCGCACGCCGTGTCGACTCGTCGCACGGTACGACCCGACGGGGTGCCGTCGTTCCGGAACCCTTATTTTCCTCTTCGGGATACGTGTGAGTGAGCGCCGGAGTAGCTCAGCTGGCAGAGCGATTCCTTCGTAAGGAATAGGTCGAGGGTTCAAATCCCTCCTCCGGCTTCTTTTGACGGAACGAAGTGGAGTCGAAGAGCCGAGTCTCGCCGCCGGCTCGGCGCGGTCGACTACGATCACTCCACGTAGCGCGTAACCAGCAGGAGCGACGCGGCGAGCGCGACCAACACGAACGCGCGACCGACCTCCCGCGCGGCGAGGTTGGCGACCCCGATGAGGAGGATCACGACGGAGAGAAAGGCGAGGAGCAGGGACGTGCCGTCCAGTGTCCGCGATCCGAGGTCCATGCGGGCCGCACTCCGTGTGGGGAGGTAGTGGTTCCGGTCGTCCACTGCGGCAGCGGGCCGAGAGGATCGAAAACGCCGATAGCTTCAAACGGGTTTCCGACGTCGTCGAGGTCGATGCACGAGATCGAAAGCGACGACGTGCCGGCGGCGCTCGGACCGTACTCACAGGGGATCGTCTCGGGCGACACGGTACGCGTCTCGGGCAAGACCGGGAGCGACCCAGAGACGGGCGAGTTCTCCGACGACGTCGCCGAGCAGACGACACGGACCCTCCGGAACGTCGAGACGATCCTTGAGGCGGCGGGGACGAGCGCCGACGCGATCGTCAGCGCCACCGTCTACCTCACGGACATGGACGACTACGAGGCGGTTAACGGCGCGTACGAGGCCTACCTCGACGAACCGTATCCCGCCCGGACCTGCGTCGAGGTGTCGCGGCTCCCCGCGCCGGACGCCGCCGTCGAGATCACGGTGACCGCGGAGCTGAACGGGGACGACTGAGCGCCGCCCCGATCGCCCCTATTCCAGCGCGGCGTCGGTCACGACGACGTGTCCGCGATCGCCCTCCCAGACGGTGTCGTACGACAGCTCGATCCGACGGTCCATGTGCGGGCCGTCGACGACGTACGTCTCGAACTCCCCGCCCTCGCCGAGCGGGTGGACGCCGTACTCCGCGCGCAGCTCGAGCAGCTCCGCGAGCGCCTCGCGGTCGTATCGCCGGCCGAGCCACGACTCGTCGAGCCCGTAGGCGGCCACCTGGACGATCCGGATCTCGAAGCCGGCGTCGAACATCGCCTCGGCGAGCTCGACGGGGTCCTCCCGCCAGAGCGGGGCGAACAGGTCGATCCCGAGCCGGTCGCACATCCCGCGGATCCGGTCGGTCTGGAACTCGCTTTCGACCGCGCCGGCGGTCACGCCCGCGAGGTCGACGTCGTCCGCGGCGGCGATCCCGCGGAGCGCGGCCTCCATCGGCTCCAGCTCCGCGTCGCCCTGTGCGCCCGCGTCGTCGACGTCGTCGGCCCCGAAGTCGTCCGGCTCGATCTCGACGAGGTCGATCCCGACGCTCTCGGCGGCGAGCCCGGCCAGCCGCGTCGCCGGCGTGTGGTACATGTACGAGTCGCCCGCGGGATGGACGGTGAGCAGCCGTGAGACGTCGAGGCCCTCCTCCAGCGCGCGGTACAGCGCCCACGAGGAGTCCTTGCCGCCCGAAAAGAGGCTCACCCAATCGCCGGTCATGCCCGATCGGACGGTCGCGGCCGATAAAGCGTCCGCGGTCTCGCCCTTCGTTGCCGCGCTCGACTCGTTCGCTCCCGTCCCCGTCCGAGATCGGCTCGTTCGCTCCCGTCCCCGTCCGAGATCGGCTCGTTCGCTCCCGTCCCCGTCCGAGATCGACCCGCCGAACGGTTACTCGTCGGCGGCCGGTCCCGTCCGAACCGTAAGCACCGGGACGTCCGAGAGGCGAACCACCCGCTCCGTGACGCTGCCGAGGAGGTACCGGCGCAGCCCGGTTCGACCGTGCGTCCCCATCACGACGAGGTCGATCCCGTTGTCCGCCACGTACTCGAGCAGCTCGGCGGAGGGGCCTCCGGTTCGGACCGCGGTGACCGCCTCGATGCCCTCCGCCGACGCGCGTTCGGCGATCGACGCGACCGCTCGCTCGCCTTCCTCGCGCATCGCCTCGATGATCCGGCCGGTGCCGGCCTCCGCCGCGTACACCGGCTCGACCACGTAAACGGCGTGGACCGTCGATCCGTACGTCGTCGCCAGATCGAGCGCGTGCGCCAGCGCCTGCTCTGCCCCCTCGCTGCCGTCCGTCGGAACCAGAATATCGTCGTACATGCTCCCTCGTTCGTGTTTCGGCCACCGTCGTCAAGAAACCGACTCCCGGTTCTCCGCGGTCGAGAACCGACCCGATCCCCCGACTCGGGGGCCCGTCATCCCCGTCAGTAATACGTGGACCACTCGGATATTACTATAAAATGATAAATTATTATGTTCTCGGCGACGGAGTCGACGGTATGGACGATCACACGGAGAAGACGCTCGACACGCTCGCTGTTTCGGAGGGTGAGGACCCGTTCGGGACCGGCAGCGAGGCGGGCGACGTCGTCTCCCCGATCCATCTCGCGTCGACGTTCGCGCTGCCGGGGCTCGACACCGAGATGCGACTCGAGGACGTCAACCCCGACGCCGGCGAGTTCGTCTACTCCCGGCTGTCGAACCCGACCCGCCACGCGCTCGAAAAGCGGATCGCCGCGCTGGAGGGCGGGGAACACGGGGCGGCGTTCGCCTCGGGGACCGCCGCCATCTTCACCACGCTGCTCGCGTGCGTGGAGCCGGGCGACCACGTCGTCGCCTTCGAGGACTTATACGCCGGCACGCGCCGGATGCTCGACCGGGTGTTCTCGGCGCGCCTCGGCGTCGACGTGACGTACGTCGACGCGACCGATCTCGACGCGGTCGCGGCCGCGCTCCGCGAGGAGACGGCCGCCGTCTGGATGGAGTCGCCGACGAACCCGAAGCTGGCGCTCTGTGACATCGCGGCGATCGCCGAGCTTGCCGCAGGGGTCGACGCGACGTTCGGCGTCGACAACACGTTCGCGAGCCCGTACTTCCAGCGCCCGCTCGAGCTGGGTGCGGACGTCGTCGTCCACAGCACGACGAAGTACCTGAACGGCCACTCCGACGCGGTCGCCGGCGCGGTCGTGACCGACGACGACGCGTTCGCCGAGGAGCTCCGCTTCCTCCAGCAGGTCGGGGTCGGCGCGATGAGCCCCCCGTTCGACAGCTACCTCGTCATGCGGGGGATCAAGACGCTCGGCCCGCGGATGCGGCAACACGAGGAGAACGCGCTCGCAGTCGCGCGCTTCCTCGAGTCCCGACCGGAGGTGACGGCCGTCCACTACCCGGGACTCGAGAGCCATCCGGACCACGAGCTCGCGTGCGAGCAGATGTCCGGATTCGGCGGGATCCTCTCGTTCGAGCTCGACGGCGAGATCGACGACGCGAAGCGGTTCCTCGAGGCCCTCACGGAGTTCACGCTCGCGGTGTCGGTCGGGGGCGTCGAGAGCCTCATCGAGCTGCCGGCGGGGATGACCCACGAACCCCTCCCGCGGGCGGAGCGTGAGGCGCTCGGCATCTCCGACACCCTGATCCGCGTCTCGGTCGGGATCGAGGGGATCGACGACCTGCTCGCGGACCTCGAGCGCGGCTTCGACGCGCTGTCGCGCGAGGCGGCGTCGACGCCCGCGAACGACGACTGACCGCGCCGGCGACACGTCTCTGAAAACGGATCCGTCGACGTCGTCACCGAAATGGTCAGCGAGACCGTCACCGAAATGGTCAGCGAGACCGTCACCGAGTCCGTCCACGAGCCGGTCGGGGAGTCGAGTACGGGTCGATCAGCCGAACCGGTCGAAAAGAGGGCGTGTGTCCGCGGCTTAATCGCTGATGAACTTGTTGTCGCGCCAGTTGACGCCGCCGTCGCCGTCGCCCGCACCCTGTGGGCTCTCGACGACCTCGACGCTCGCGGGGCGTCGCTCGCCCTCCACGATCCGGGTCGCCTCGAGCTCGTCGCCCTCCTCGGTGATCGCCGTCAACGTCCCCTTCTCGGCGAGCAGCGCCAGCTCGCGCAACACGAGGAACATCGGATACTGGAGGGCGGTGTTCTGTAACACCGTCTCGCGGTCGCCTTTGAAGCAGGCGAACTCGACGAGCTCGGAGGGGATCTCCTCCTCCTCGTCGTCCATCCACTGGGGGCCACCCGCCCGCGGCGGTTCCTCCTCGTAGACGCGCGTCTCCGTCACCGACGCCTTCAGCTGGGCGGTCGGGGTGTACTTGCTGATGCTCTCGTCGTCGGAGACCGCCTTGATGATGAGGGTGTTGTTTCGACGCGTGATGTCGATACCGGCGACCTCCGGCGGGAGGTCGGGAGCTTCTTCGAAGTACGTCTCTACGTCTTCGAGTGGCAGTTCGAGCGTCGAATGGAGTCGGAACACGCGGCCTGACATTGTTGATAGGGTGGGTTGGTGGGTCGAACCGGTCGTCGCGGCGCGAGTGGCTGCGACTGCACCTACCCCACATAGGAGGCGTAGGCTTATATGGCCTGCCCTTCAGAACCTATGGATCGGCCGGGAGATCGCCGGCCCGGCGATCACTCGGCGCCGAGCTCGCCCGCGAGCTCGCCGCGCTCGTCGAGCTCCGCGAGCACGTCGCTGCCGCCGATGAACTCGCCGCCCGCGTACGTCTGCGGGATCGTCTCCCAGCCGCTGTGGTCCGCGAGCGCCTCGCGGTACTGCGGCAGCGCCGGGAGGACGTCGACGGTCTCGAACTCCTCGACGTGTTTGCCGATCAGCTCCAGCGCGCGCTGTGAGTAGCCACACTGCGGCATGAGGCGGTTCCCCTTCATGAACAGGACCACGTCGTTCCCCTCGATCGCTTCGTCGACGCGCTCGGAGACCTCGGCCTCGTCAGCGTTGCTTTCGGGACTGAACGTCATAGCGTCGCGTACGGCACCGCGACGCAAAGGGGTTGCGGCTCGTTCGGTCCGGCTTGGTTCGGTCCGGCTTCGCTCAATCCGACTTCGCTCGACCCGGCTTCGTTCGACCCGGCTTCGTTCGACCCGGCTTCGTTCGGCCCGACTTCGTTCGGACCTACTGCCGGTCGACGCGGACGACGTCGATGAGCGAGTGGACGGGGACGCCGTCGATGTCGTCGTAGCCGACCTTGTCCGCGAGCACGACGCAGGCGACCGGCTCGCCGCCGTGGTCACGGATCGCCTCGATCGACTCGCGCATCGTCGTGCCGCTCGTGATGATGTCGTCGACGAGGTAGCAGTCGCGGTCGCGGATCGCCGCGAAGTTCCGGGAGAAGCCGCCGCCGTGCTCGGCGATGTCGCCTTCCTCCCACTGGTGTTTCGCCGGGGCGTACGTGCCCAGGTCCGTGTCGAGTTCGGCGGCGATGGCGGTCGCCAGCGGCGCGCCCGCCTTCTCGATGCCGACCGTGAGGTCGACCTCCTCGCCCTCCTTCGCCAGCAGGTCGGCCATCGCCCGCGCGGCGTACGTGAGCCGGGCGGAGTCCCGGCCGATCGCCGACCAGTCGACGTGGATGTCGGCGGTCGAGCCGTCGTCGGCCGGCTCGGTCGGTTCGTCGTCGCCGCCGGCGCGCTCGACGAGCCAGCTCGCCGTCTCGCGGGAGACGTTCAGTTCGTCCGCGATCTCCCCGCGCGAGAGGCCTCGCTCCGCGAGCTCGGCCGCGCTTTCGATCAGGTCGTCAACGTTCTTCATATGCGGCGAATTCGACCGCCGTTTTAATAGTCGTGTCGTCATCCGCGAACGCGGCCTCGAACTCGTCGAGCCCGTACACGCCGGTGACGAGATCCGCGAAGAACGACTCCTCGAGCCCGGATAACCGGTCGACGGCGGCCTCGAAGTGTTCGTACCCCGAGTTGACGCTGCCGACCAGGGCCTTGTTGTGGAGGACGAGCTCGCGGTGGAGCCGTCCGCCGTCGACCTCGAACGCCCAGTCGCCGGGGACGCCCAATAGCGCGCCGACCCCGTTGGGCGCGAGCGCCTCGATCGCCTCGAAAGCGTGGGGCGCGTAGCCCGTCGCCTCGTAGACGAAGTCGACCGGCTCGTGGGCCGTGGGGACCTCCGGAACCGGCGTCTCGTTCGAGTCGACGTACGTCGCGCCGAGCGACTCGATCACGTCGATCGTCGGGTCGGGCCGCTCCCGGCGGCCGAGACAGTAGATCCGGTCGAACTCGTCGTCGAGCATGGCGACCGTGAGCAGCCCGAGCGAGCCGTTGCCGAGCACCAGCGCCGTCTCCGGCTCCCAGTGGAACGCCGACCGGCTCGCGTACGCGTGTTCGACCGCCTTCTCCGTGATCGACGCGGGCTCGACGAGGAACCCCCACTCGGCGAGCGCGGGCGGAACCGCGACGAGGAACTCCGCGGGGCTCGTGAAGTACTCCGCCATGAACCCGTGGTCGCCGACGATGCCCCGCTCGTGGTACTGTCCCGATGGGGCCATGTCGGGCTCGCCGCGCGCGAAGTACTCGTTCGCCCCGTTTGGAGGTCGCCGGACCGTCGGGACGACGAGGTCGCCCGCCTCGAACGGCGTGTCGTTGGGGTCCTCGACGACGCCGATCGCCTCGTGACCCAACACGAGGTGGTCGTCGCCCGCGGGCGAGCCGCCGTGGCCGCCTGCGATCACCTCGTGGTCGGTGCCGTCGACGCCGACCCGGAGCGTCCGTACGAGCGCCTCGCCGGGGGCCGGCTCCGGCCGGGGCTTCTCTACGATCACCGGCTCGTCGCCGTCGTCGTACACCGCGATCGCTTTCATGTCCGTCCCGAGGGCCCGACCGGCTAAAACATTTCTTCTATCCTGAGTAAAGCTTCGGGACGACCGTCCGACCGCCGGCGCACTTTTCCCCCGCCCGCTCCCACCGGTGGGCGTGTGCACGCTCGCGCTCGCCTGGCGCGTCTTCGCCGACGCGCCGACCGCCGTCGCCGCCAACCGTGACGAGTCGCTCGATCGGCCGTCCGAGCCGCCCGCGGTCCGCGACGGTGATCCGCCGTCCGTCGCCCCGCGGGACGCGGTCGCCGGCGGGACCTGGATCGGCTGTACGGGGTCCGGGCTCGTCGTCGCGGTCACGAACCGCTGGCTCGACGCCGACCGCGCGGGGGACCGTTCCCGGGGCCTGCTCGTCGACGACTGTCTCCGGGCGGGCTCGGCGGCGGCGGCCCTCCGCGTTCTGGAGGGCGAGGTCGCGGAACGCGCGTACGCCGGCTTCAACCTGGTCCTCGCGGACGACGACGACGCCTTCTGCTGTTCGTACGACGGCGAGCTCGACGTCACCCGGCTCGAACCGGGCGTGCACGTCGTCGGCAACGTGGGCGGCGTCGTGAACGGGCGGGCGCGCTTTGCGATCCCCGACCGTCGCGCCGAGCACGGCGCGGACCGTGCGGACAGCGCACGCCGGGTCGCTCGCGCGCTTGCACCCCGCTCCAAGGAGAACGCGACCGCGTGGCTCGATCGGGCGGGCGACGTCCTCTCGACGCACGCGTACGGGGCGTGCCTCCACGGCGACGGCTTCGGGACGCGGTCGTTCTCGCGGATCCGCACGGGGCCGGACCCCGAGTTCGCGTTCGCCGACGGCCCGCCGTGTGAGACGCCCGCGGAGCCGGTGGCGCTCCCGGACGGCTTCAGCGACGACAGCGACTGCTAAACGCCCCCCACTGAACGTCCCCACTGAACGTCCCCACTGAACGTCCCCACAGAACGTCCCCACTGAACGTCCCCACAGAACGCCCCACGGACCATCGCGGTCGGGACGTGACGGAAAGCCAGTTTTAAGCGACTCGCGGGCGGTCCTTGGGGTATGAGCGTGTCCGAACTCGAGGCCGAGCTGTCGGAAGACGAGCACGCCGGCCTCGAACTGATCCGCGAGACCGGCGGGATCCACCAGAGCGACTTCTGGAAGGAACTCGACGTCTCCTCGCGGAAGGGGAGCCGTATCGCGGAGGCGTTGGAAGGGTCCGGGCTCATCCAGCGGGAAGAAACCGTCTACAACGGGCACAACACGTACTACCTCGAACCCGCGGCCCGGGACCTCGACTTCGCGCTGTTGATGGCCGACGACATGCTCTCCCCGTTCATCGGGGAGGAAGAGATCGACCCGCAGTCCGACGCATTCTCGCAGTGGCTGATGAACCTCGCGTACGAGGAGTACTGACCGCGGACGAGACCGGTTTTTTCCGTTCCGCTTTCCGCTTCGTTCCCGGTCCGTTCTCCGTTTCGTTCCCGGTCCGTTTCCCGGACCGCTTCCGGCAGCGTGCGTCACGGTCCCACAGGTACAAGCCGCCGGCCGTGGTACCGTTCGAGGATGATACCCATCGCGGACGCCTT
The DNA here is from genome assembly GCF_009806985.1 of Halorubrum sp. JWXQ-INN 858. Lineage (GTDB taxonomy): Archaea > Halobacteriota > Halobacteria > Halobacteriales > Haloferacaceae > Halorubrum. The sequence continues at coordinate 275,284 of NZ_WUAX01000011.1, forward strand.
CGACCACGACTACCGGGGCTGTGACATCCTGTTCGGACGCGGGCGCGCCGCCGACCTCGGCGCGTACCTCGGTGACCACGGGCTCGACGCCGCGCTCGTCGTCTGCGGGTCGAACGTCGGCGCGAACGACGACCTGATGGACCCGATCCGCGAGGGGCTCGGCGACCGTCACGCCGGCACGTTCGCCGAGACGACCCCGAGCAAACGGATCGAGACGGCGGCCGCCGTGGTCGACGAGGTTGACCGGCTCGACGCCGACGTCGTGATCGGCGTCGGCGGCGGGAGCAGCCTCGACGTCGCCCGCCAAGCGACCATACTCGCCGCGGACGGCCGCGACGTCGCGGACCTCAAAGCGGAGGCCGAAGGGGGGTCGATCGCCCCGCTGGAGGGCGACCCGACGGTGCCCGTGATCGTGGTCCCGACGACGTTCGCGGGCGCGGACGTCTCGCTCGGCGGGTCGCTGGAGGTGCTGCCGGCCGCCGACTCCCCGACCGGTCAGCCGATAACGGCGCGGGGAGAGGTGCTGCCGATGGCGGACCTCGCGGACCCCGAGCTAGTAGCGACGACGCCGCGGAGCGTGCTCGTCGGGTCGGCGATGAACGGGTTCAACAAGGGACTCGAGACGCCGTACGCGCGGGACGCCTCCCCCGTGAGCGACGCGTCGGCGATCCACGGGCTCCGGCTGTTCCGCGACGCGCTCCCCCGGGTCGCGGACGGCAACTACGGGATGGATGCGGGGGACGAAAACGGGGACGACGACGCTCCCCGCTGGCTGGACCGGGCCGTGGCGGGGACGCTGCTCGTCCAGTTCGACCGGAAGATATCGGTGATCCACGCGTTCGGACACGGCTTCTCGCGACGGTACGACGTCCACCAGGGCGCGATCCACGCGATACTCGCGCCGCACGTCCTCGCGTACCTCTTCGGGGAGGTCGACGCGAGCCGGGACGCCCTGGCGGCGGGACTCGGTGTCAACGTCGACGGGCTCGACGCTGACGCCGTCGCGGACGCGGTCGTCGAGGCGGTCGCCGAGGTCCGCGACGGGATGGGGCTCCCGCGGCGGCTCCGCGACCTCGACGCGACCCGCGAGGCCGACCTGCCGGCTATCGCCGAGTTCATCGCCGACGACCCGCCGATGGAGCGAGCCCCCGCCGGGCTGACGGGCGACCCCGACGACATCGAAGCCGTCCTCCGGAACGCCTGGTAGCCCCCGTACACATCGGTTACCGGTCGGAGCGTCGCTTCTCATCGTCTTCTGCGTCGCCTTCAGTGTCGTCGTCCACGTCGTCTTCTGCGTCGGCGATGTCGATCCCGTCGTCCACGCCGTTCTCGCCGTCGTCCACGCCGTTCTCGCTGTCGACCTCGGCCTCGTCCTCGCCATCGTCGTCGTCGAAACCGTCCAGGCCGTCGTCGCCGTTCTCGTCTCCCTTATAAGCGACGTCCGCGTCCGACGGGTGGTGATCGACCGCGTAGTCGCCGGTGTCGACGGTCTCCGCGGGCTGTGAGTAGTCGCGGTCGGTCGCCCCGAACTCCGGCCGAACGACGCCGTCGGCAGCGGTGTCGCCGGGTCCGGTGTCGTCGGGTTCTGTCTCGTCGAGTTCGGCGTCGCCGGATGTGGTACTGTCGTCCGCGTCGACGCCGTCAGCCGTCGTCTCGCTCGTGTCGTTGGTCCCGGCCTCCTCGTCCGTGTCGGTGTCTTCCTCGTCGTCGGTGTCGTCCGTGTCGGTGTCGTCAACGTCGAGCCATTCGAACGGCTCCCGTCGCGCGCGACGCTCGACGAGCGCGTCCTGGAGCCTGTCGGTGAGCTCCTCGCGGAGCGTGACCGCTTCGGTGACGTCGAAGTCGACGGCGGCGGCGTCGCCCCCGACGATGGAGCCGGTCCCGGCGGTGTCGGCTACGACCGTCGCCACGCGCCATCGCCGCTGGAAGACGGTCCGGGTGTCGATCACGTTCTGGATCCGGTAGTACGGGACCGCCTTCACCTGTCGGCTCCAGAAGCCGTTCCGGGTGAGGAGGTGGTTCTCGCCGAGCCAGTAGCCGCGGTGTTTCCACTTCAGGTGTGCGGCGAGCGGGACGACGAGGAGCAGCGCGAGCGGCCCGTACCACGGCAGCGTCGCCGCGACCCACCAGTCGATCGCGAACGCGATCCCCGTGAGGAGGGTCACGACCATCGCGTACCGGAAGCCGTATCGCCAGCGGATCCGCGTCGGCGGGCGGCTGAACTCGGGATCGCCGAACGCCTCGACCTCGCGCGCGAGGTCGTACACGCGATCGGTGGCCGCGATGGGGACGGCCGCCTGACTGCCGTAGTCGCCGCCCTGTCCCGGCGCGTAGCCGGCCGTCTCGATCGACAGCGTCGCATAGCCGAGGGCCCGCTTCGCGGGGTTGTCCGAGATCGTCAGCGTCTGGACCTTCTCGGTCGGGATCGAGCCGCTGTAGCGGCGGAACAGCCCGCGCTCGTAGCGCAGCTCGTCGCCCGCGCGCGACAGCCGGAACCCGTAGTAGTTCGAGAAGGCGACGACCGCGCCGATGACCCACGAGACGAGGACCAACAGCCCCAACCCGACGACCGCGGTCGCCGTGAGCAGCGCGGCCGAGGAAGCCGGGAGGAAGCCGGACAACACCGGCACCGACCCCGACGCGACGAACGCGAGCAGCCCGATGAGTCGGCCGTCGAACGAGAGCGCGCCGACGAGCGCGAGCTCGCCCGGCGAGATGGCGAACAGGTCCTCCTCGACCGGCTCCGCGAAGTCGTCGCCGTCGCTCGCGTCTCCGGCCGCACCGGTCGCGGTACCCACGCCGGTCGCACTGCCCGTTCCGCCCGCGCGCGCCTTCGTCGCCGATTTGCGCCGTTGGACCTCGCGCTGGAGGCGGGTCGCCTCCGCGGGGGTGACGTACCGGATCGACCCCTCGGTACTGGAGCCGCCGGCCGTTTCGAGGTCGACCGCGGCGATGCCGATCGCGCGCTGGATCACGTTCCGGCTCACGTCGACGTTCTGGATCCGCCGGTACGGGATCTCGCGCTCGCGGCGGGATATCACGCCGGAGGAGATGTCGAGGGTGTCCGCCGTCAGCTCGTAGTCGAACCGGCGGTAGTAGGCGACCTCGTACGCGCCGGCGGCGGCGAGAACCGCGGCCGAGGCCCCGACGGCGACGTGGGTCCCCCAGTCGTTCGCCGTCGCGAGGAAGAAGAGCAGGATGACGACCCCCGACACCTTCTGGAGCGCGCGGTACGGGATCGACTGGACGGCCAGCTTCACACCGCGTCCTCCCCGTCGGCGCGGATCGCGAGCCGTTTCAGCTCCTCGCGGAGGTCGTCGGCGCGCTCGGGGGTCAACCCCGGGATCCGGACGTCCGCGCCGCGGGAGCCGGCGGTGTAGACGACACACGACGCGAGCCCGACGCCCCGCTCGACGGGGCCGCGCCGCGAGTCGACGTGTTGGATCCGGACCAGCGGCACGGCGGTCCGGACCTGCGTGACGACGCCCCGGTCGAGGTAGAGCGCGTCCTCGCGGATCTCGTAGCTCCACCGGCGATAGCGGAGGAGGGCGTGGCCGACGCCGACGGCGAGCAACGCCGCGCCGGCGACGATCGGGACCCATTCCGGCAGGTAGCCGAAGTAGGCACCGGCCGCGAGCGGGAGCGTGAGGAACGCGGCGAGCAGCGCCGCGCGGAGGGCCCAGACGAGCCGTACGCGGGGATGGAGCCGTAGTGTCGTCATCGGCGTCCCCCCGTCGCGTGTCCGAAGGTCATGCGTGGTCGTTGTCACGGGGAACTTATAAGCGTTCGAAAACGGGCACGCGACCGAGGATCGATTCGAGGGTCGATTCGAGCGTCAATTCGAGGGTCGGTTCGAGGGGCACTTCGAGGGTCCGTTCGAGGGGCAATCCGAGTGTCGACCCGAGATCAGTCCGCGGGTTCGACCGCGCGGTGGTACGGGGTGCGGGCGATCGTCTCGCGGAGCTCCGCCAGCGAGTCGCGGCCGGCGTCGCCGGCGACGGACATCACGGCGAACACCTCCTGTCTCGACACCTTCACGCCCGCCTCGGTGAGCGCGTCCTCGGGCCGCGAGCGGAGCTCGCGGAGCGTGCCGACCGCGAGCAGGTACGGCACCGACCACGCCTCGATCGTGTTGCCGTGTGAGAGCGGCATCGTCTCGAGATACGCCTGCGCGTCGTCGAGGAACGAGCGCGCGTGGTCGGCGGTGCGGTCGACGACGCGGGCCGACGACTCCCGGTTCTCGGGGGCGATGATCGCCTCCTGGTCGACCCCCTCGTCCGCGAGCCATTCGGCGGGGAGGTAGACGTTGTTCTCCTCGGTGTAGTCGTCGTAGACGTCCTTCGAGACGTTGACGAGCTGGAGGAGGAGCCCGAACTCCTCGGCCGTCTCGCGGAGCCGCCGGGCGCGCTCCTCGGTGACCTCGCCCCGCGTGAGCAGGTTCGTGATGAGGTTTCCGACCGTCCCCGCGGCGTAGTAGCAGTACTGCTCCAGCTCGGCCCGGTCGCCGATGCGGAGCCCGCCCTCGTCGGCGTGGCGGTCGACGAACATCGCCATCCCGTCGACCATCTCGACGACGGGGGGAACGATCGCGGCGCGGACGTCGGCGTCCAGCTCCTCGAACGTCGCGACGATCGTCGGCGACTCCGCGACGACGGCCCAGTCGTCGTTGCGGTCGGCGGGCGCAGGGAGCCACTCGTCGACCTCCTCGCGGAAGCGGTGGATGTCGACGTCCTCGTCGGGGTCGATCGCGCGTCTGTACGTCCTGAGCACGTCGCTCTGTGTCCCCGGGGGGATGTGGCCCGCGTCCTCGACGGTGTCCGCGACGCGACAGAGGAGGTAGCCGAGACAGATCTGTGAGGCCATCGGCTCGTCCAACACGTCGACGGTCAGCGCGAAGGTCCGGGACACGCCCTGGACCGCCTCGTGACACCACGCGAGGTCCGGCTCGACGGAACCGTGTTCTCGTCCGCTCATTCAGTTACCCGTTCTTACGGCACAACCCATAAAAAAGCCTCGCGGGACGGACTCGCACGGAGACGACCGCGGATCGGGGCGAAACCGGCCGATAGCGGGGTTTTGACCTCCCGCGAACGACCCGTCCGTGTACAACCGTGTGAAAACCGCTAAGGCGTCGGGGCGGGAGGTGGTGGCATGGACGTGACGCTCTCCGCGGAGCACCGACAGATCCGCGACACGGTCGGCGAGTTCGTCGACGAGGAGGTAGTTCCCCGCGCGGCGGCGATCGACCGGACCGACGAGTTCCCCGCCGACCTGGTCGGGGAGCTGGCCGACCTGGGGCTCATGGGGATGCCCTTCCCGACCGAGTACGGAGGCGCGGGCCTCGACGCGCACGGCTACGTCGTCGCGCTCGCGGAGATCTCGCGGGGGTCCGGCGGGCTCGGGACGATCGTCGCCGCGCACACCTCGCTGGCGGGGACCATGCTGTACGCGTTCGGCGACGAGCCGCAGCGCGAGCGGTTCCTCACCCCGCTCAACGAGGGGGTCGACATCGGGGCGTTCGCGCTCTCGGAGGCGGGCGCGGGGTCGGACGTCCCCGCGATGACGACGACCGCCGAGCGCGACGGGGACGGCTACGTCCTGTCCGGCGGGAAGCTCTGGACCTCGAACGGCTCCGTCGCCGACACGGTGGTCGTCTTCGCGAAGACCGACCCGGAGGCGGGCCGCGACGGGATCTCGGCGTTCGTCGTGCGTCCCGGGACGGACGACGGGTTCGTCGTCGAGGGGACCGAGACGAAGCTCGGCGACAAGGGCTGTCCGACCGCGGAGCTCCGGTTCGACGACCTGTGGCTCCCCGCCGACCGGCTGCTCGGCGAGCCGGGCGACGGCTTCCTGCAGGCGTTGCGGACCCTCAACGGCGGGCGGATCAGCATCGCCGCGCGCTCGATCGGGATCGCGCAGGCGGCGTTCGAGGCGGCGCGGGCGTACGCGACGGAGCGCGAGCAGTTCGGCGGCCCCATCGCCGACTTCCAGGCGATCCAGCACAAGCTCGCGGACATGGACACGAAGGTGCAGGCGGCGACGCTGCTCACTCATAAGGCGGCCGCGCGCAAGGAGCGCGACGAGCGGTTCATCAAGGAGGCCGCCCAGGCGAAGCTGTACGCCTCGGAGATCGCCCGCGAGGTCGCCAACGAGGGGATCCAGATCCACGGCGGCTACGGCTACACCACGGACTTCCCCGCCGAGCGGTTCTACCGGGACGCGAAGCTCTCGGAGATCTACGAGGGGACGAGCGAGGTGCTGCGGAACACGATCGCCCGGGAGCTGCTGACGGAGTAGCGACGGCGAGGCCGCGTAACAGCGGCACCCGCCGTCGGTCGCGTCCCATCGCCGAAGAACGGCGACGCACCGAGCGATCCCGCGACCGATCGAGCGGTTATAAATGGCCCCCCAACGGGGACGACGCCGCGGATAACCGAGCGGTGCGGTTGGCGCGTGCGAGGAACGCGCGCGAGGGAGCAGTCGGGGACCGCCGGGCACTTCCGGCGGTCCCCGACTGCGAGGCTGGGGAGGTCTGAGGCCGCGGTGCGGGACGGTCGGCGGAGCGGGTTCCGCGATCAGGTGCGGTCCGCGGGTGCGGCCAGCGCCGTCGCCACTGATACACGGCCGATCGCGTCGACGGAGCCGACGACACGCCGACGACGGGGTCACAGCCACCGCGTCGACGGCTTATAAGGGACGTTTCGGGCATATAAAGGTCGTTTCGAGCTTATAAGGGCCGTGCCGCCACCGGCGGCGAACGGTCGAGGGTGGACGTCGTCCTCTGCGCCTTCGTCCTCCACACCCTCGCCCTCCCCAGCCTCGGCCGGCGGCGGCCGCGGGACCGCACCGCACCGCGCCGCGGCCGCCGCCGACCTCCGCCGCTCGCGAGCGACGCGCGCCCGGTGATTCCTTCAGCCGCGAGGCTTCCCGACGACCTCGCTCAGCCGCGACGCGTCTCCACGACCTCGCCCGCCCGCGCCGTGAGCACCGGCACGGGACTGTAGCGGACGACGCGCTCGGCGACGGAGCCCGCGGTGAGGAACCGTCCGAGGCCGGTCCGTCCGTGGGTCCCCATCACGATCAGGTCGGCGTCGTAGGCGTCGACCGCGTCGAGGATCTGCTCGTGCGGCCGCCCGCGGCGGAGGTGTTTCTCGACGGGGATCCCGCGCTCGACGGCGGCCGCCTCGACCGCCTCGACGGCCGCCTCGCCGCGGGCCTCCTCGCGCTCGACGACCACGTCCCACTCGGTCGCGCCGGCGACGTGCTCGTCGACGACGAACAGCGCGTGGACCCGCGCGTCGGCCAGCTCCGCGAGGTAACACGCCTGCTCGACGGCGGCCGCGATCCCGGCGCTCCCGTCCGTGGGCAGGAGGATCTCGTCGTACATGGTACCAGTCATCACGACCACGGCGCTTCAACGTTCGGGGGCCTTTTGAGGGCGAGCGTCGAGGGATCGGTATGACCGCGACACAGGGCCGGCTCGCGGACCTCTCGCGGTTCGTCTTCCGGCTTCCGCACTGGCCGCGAACGCTCTCGGTCGCGGTCCTGATCGCGGGGATCACCGGGATCGCCGTCTTCGACGCGACGTCGACGATCGGCCCCATCCACCCGGTGTTGCTCGTCGGACAGGACGCCTGGCAGGGGATCTTCTTCATCGGCGTCCCGACGCTCGTCGCCGCGTTCACGACGACCACCGTCGACGGCGCGCTCGGCGGCGACCTCACGTACAACGCCTCCGCGTTGCTCGCGCTGTGCTGTGAGGTGCTCGTCGTCGTCGCGCTCGTCGCCGCGGGCGTCGTCGGCGTCCTCGCGGGGTTCGACCAGCGGTTCGTCTTCGACGCGCTCGTCGTCGCGCTCGCGTCGATCTTCGCCGTGCGGCTGTTCGTCGTCCTCGCCGTCTCCCGGCTGTCGATCGCGCGCGCCTGCCTGCCCGCGTCGATCCAGACCGTCGTCGGCGGGCTCCTGCTGTTCGTCTACAGCGGAACCGTCCAGCTGCTCGAGGGGAGCTCGGCGTACGACGCGTACGTGGCGTGGCTCGCGCGCGGCGACGCCGGCCCGCCCGCGTTCGAGGCGGTCGCCCCCGACCACTTCGCGCTGCTCGCCGCGCTGTGTGTCGTGTACGCGGCGGCGGTCTGGGCGTTCCTCGTCGGGATCGACCGCCCGTGGCGGCGGAGCCTCGGCGTCTCCGTGCTCGATTTCGTCCGCGGCTTCATCGGCCACGTCGCCGAGGGGTCACGCGACCTCGAACGCTTCTTCGAGGCGCTCGGACAGGAGGCGATCGTCCCCGTCTCCGTCGTCTCCTTCCGGACGCTCGCGGACGACGGGGCGCAGTCGGCGGATGCGAGAACGAGCGACGACGGACCGGACGGGACGAACGAATCGGACGGGACGGACCAACCGGACGGGACGGACGAGCCGAACGGGACGGACGAGCCGAACGGGACGGCCGGGATCGATCCGACCGCGCTCGGCCGCGAGAAGGCCCGGTTCGTCCTCCCGATGGTCCATCCGGGCCCCATGGGCGAGATCGGCGGGGGCAACCTCCCGGTGCGAGCGGCGCGCCGGGCGGAGGGGCTCGGCTTCCCGCCGCACGCCACGGCGGGTCACGACTTCAACCTCGTCTCCGGTCGGGAGGTCGACGCCGTCCTCGACGCGGCCGACCGCGCGCACGCGAGCGCGACGTTCACCCGCGAGGCGACCGGGCCCACGGTGACGCGGTCCGGAGCGGCGACGATGCTCGGACAGGGGTTCGGCGAGACCGCGCTGGCGGTCAACACGTTCGCGCCGTCGACCGCCGACGACGTCGACTTCGCGGTCGGGCAGTCCGCGATGGCCGAATTCAGGGCGGCCGGGATCGGGACCGTCCTCCTCGCCGACGCGCACAACTGCCACGGCGGGCTCGACGGTCCGGACCTCGGGCACGTCACTCCCGGCTCCGAGCGTTCGTACGACCTGTTCGCGGCGGCCGGGGAGACCGGACGAACCCTCGCGGACGCCGCCCGGGGGCCGCTGGAACTCGGCGTCGCGGACGACCCGACCGAGTGGACGCCGGCCGACGGGATCGGGCCGCTCGGGGTCCGGGTCGCGGTGACCCGCGCGACGGACGTCGAGGCCGCCTACGTCCTCATCGACGGCAACAACGTGGTTCCGGGCGTGCGCGAGCGACTGCTCGAGGCGGTCGCTGACGCGACCGGGATCGACCACGCCGAGGTGCTGACGACCGACACCCACGTCGTCAACCGGACGCGTGCCGACAACCGCGTCGGCGAGCGGATCGACGGCGGCGAGCTCGCCGACCTCGTCGCGTCGCTCGCGCGGGAGGCGCGGGCGGACCTGGAGCCGGTCGCGGTCGGGGGCGGGACCGAACACGCCCGCGTCGTCGTGTTCGGCAACGATCGGACGGAGACGCTCGCGACGCAGGCGAACACGGCGCTCTCGCTCGGCGGCGCGCTGGCGGCGGCGGTGACGCTGCTCGCGATGGCGGTCAGCCTCCTGCTGTTCTTCGTCACCTAGTGGTTCCCGGCCGTGCCTGGTCGCGATCCGACGACAGGCGGTAGTCGCGCACCGACTCGACGCCACAGCTCGGACACCGTCGCCGGTAGACGACCGCCGACCCGCTCGTGGCGGCGTGCCAGGATCCCTCGCCGTCGACTCGGCCGCAGGCGTCACAGACGTACGGCTCGCCGTCGAAGCGCGCACGGAGCCGCTCGAACGCCGACGTTCCGCGGTTCGTGGACGACATACGTCACCAATACACATGGACGGAACTAATAATTGCCGGTTGTTTCGGCTTCGATCGATACCGCGGCTCACGCTGGAGACGCGGCGTCACAAAAGCGGGCGCGTCGGTTACGCGCCGAACAGCTCGTCGACCGCCTCGCCGGCGGTCTCTGCGGCCTCGCGGGCGACCGCGTCGGGGTCGGGGTCGTCCGGATCGGACTCGTCCGGATCCGAGACGTTCGGATCCGAGCCGCCCGGAGCGTTCAGGTAGACGTCGACGTCGAGCACGCCGTCCTCGAACGTGACCGTGACGTCGAGGTCCGTGACGTCCGACTGCGCGTAGTACGAGAAGACGACGCCCTCGGCCGCCTCCGCCGCGGTCCGAACGACCTCCTCGTCGCTCGGGTCGTTCCCGCCCTGTTCGTCGTCGCTCATTTACGCGCCGCCCGCGCCCGGGCCGCCCGGCCCCATCGGGCCGCCGCCGGCACCGCCCTGCAGGAGCTGCTGGAGCTCGCCCTGGAGGTCGTCGAACTGCTCCTGGACGCGCTGCTCCTGCTTCTCGAGCTGCTCGGTGCGGACTTCGAGGGACTCGACCTTGTTCTCGAGGTCGTCGTAGGCGGACTCGTAGTCGGTCTCGACGAGGATCTCGCCGATCTCGCGGTACATCCCCGCGTCCTCGTCGATGTCTTCGAGGGCGGTGAGTGCCGTCTTCGACTCGTTGAGCGCGGTCTGCGCCTGCTCCTTCTGCTGGGCGACCTGCTGTGCGGTCTCCTGGAGTTCCTGCAGCTCCTCGATCTTCTCCTGTGCTTCCGGCGGCATGTTGCCCTGCATACGAAGTCGGTGGTGGTCCGGACGGAAAAACCCCCGACTTCTCCGACGACGAGCCGTCTCGATGAAAATCGGTTCGAGAGCGACTGTATGGCCAGATTTTGGCGATAATAGATCAGTCTACCTGGCCGGCTCGGTCAGCTCGACACGCGTTCGGCGACCGCGACCAGCCGGGACCAGCTGTTGATCCCGGCCCGGAGCGCGACCAGGTCGTCGGCCCCGACGCGGACGCTGACGACCGCCCCGTCGCGATCGACGGTCGCCGCCGAGCGGGCGTCGTCGATCTCGCCGACCTCGGGGACCAGCGCGTCGGCGACGACGCGTGCGCGCCGCTCGGTAGCGTATCGGAAACGGAGCGTGGCGTCGTGCTCGCGGGTCGCCGGCGCGGTCGTCGCGGTCGTCACGGTATCGGCGGGCGCGACGGTTACTCGACGGTGACTTCCTTGATGCCGCCGCCGCGCTCCTTCAAGAGGACGCGGTGGCCACAGTACGGACAGCGCACGCCGCCGTACTCGTCGAGGGTGACGTCGCGCTTACAGCGGGAGCACTTGTAGCTCATCTATTCCTCGTCGGCGAGGGCGGCGCGGATGGAGCGGCGAACGGTGCGTCCACCCGGCGTCTCGGGCCGGTAGGCCCCGCCGGTGAACTGTTCGCCGGTTTTCTCGTTGACCCAGATCCCGGTTCCGACGCGCTTGACGTCGTCGCCGTCGACCGTGGCGTTCCGCATGTCCTCCTCGATCTCCTGAACCCGCTTGCGAGCGACGCGGCCGTATCGGGCCCCGAATCGGCCCGCACTGCCGGTGCTTCGAGCCTTGTCGTCAGCCATAGTGACTCCGTCTACCGTCAGCGCGCGTAAAAAGGCTACGAGTCGAGCCGGGGGCGACCCCCGACCGTCCGCGGCGTCCCCGGTCGGGTCGACGACGGCTTTTTGCCCTCGGATCGCCGAGGTGGGGTATGTACTGGCGGGGGCACGTCGGGCTCGGCCTGCTGGCGTACGCGCCGATCGCGGGGATCGCCCTCGACGCCGGCGAGCCGCGGCTGGCGGCCCTCGGCGGCCTCCTCGCCGTCGCGTTCGCGACCCTCCCGGACGCCGACGAGCGGCTTCCGATCCCGCACCGCGGCCCGACACACACCCTCCTGTTCGCGTTCGTGACGGGGGCTCTCGCCGCACTCGTCGCCGCGCTCGTCGGCGCGCTCGTCGTCCCGACCACCCCCGCGTGGACCCCGACGTTCGTCGGGACCGTGGTGACGATCACTCTGCTCTCGCACATCGCCGGCGACGCCATCACGCCGATGGGTATCCGGCCGTTCCGTCCCGTCTCGGACGCCCACTTCACGCTCGATCTGACGCCCGCGAAGAACCCCCGGGCGAACTACCTGTTCCTCGTCGTCGGCGTCCTCGCGTTGACCGCGTCTGTGCTGCGGGTCGCCTGAGTCGGCGGTGTTGTGGTCGCCTGAGTCGGCGGTGTTGTGGTCGCCTGAGTCGGCGGTGTTGTGGTCGCCTGAGTCGGCGGTGTTGTGGTCGCCTGAGTCGGCGGTGTTGTGGTCGCCTGAATCGACGGTGCTGTGGTCGCCTGACCGCGTCGACTACTCGTCTTCGGGGAGCCGACCCCGCGCGTCGTCGACGAGGCTCGGGTGCGTGCGCTGGCGCTCGTCGTGCGGCTCGGCGAAGTACTCGCGCATGGCCGCCATCGACTCGCGCTCGCGGGCGCGCCGCTCCGTCTCCGACACCTCCTCACAGCCGGGCGGGACGTCGCGCCCGCGGTCGGTGAAGTACCCCTCCGGCGCGACCCAGTCGTGGTAGAAGGGGACCGCCGAGTCGTGGATCAGCGTCGTCGCCACCTCCGCGCCGTGGCCCGCCGCGATCACGGTCTGGTGGTAGCGCTCGGCGATCCGGCCCGCCGCGTACACGCCCTCGACGGACGTCCGCCCCAGCCCGTCGTCCTCGACGTACGTCTTCGAGCCCGCCGCCCGGAGGTCGACGCCGAGCGGCTCCAGGTACTCGGCGTCCGCCCAGGAGGCGGCGATCACGCGCTCGGCCGCGACGGCGTCCCCCCGGTCGACCGTCGCGACGAACCTCGCGTCCGGCAGGTCGGCGGCGGCTCCGTCCGAGACCCGGTCGATCCGGGTCACTCGTCCGGACCGGAGGTCGACCCCGTTGCGGGTCGCCTGCGACCGGAGCATGTCGAGGAAGAGCCGCGGGTTGACGCCGGCGGGGAATCCGGGCACGTTCTCGAGGTGCGCGTTGCGCGTCAGGATCGGGTCGTCCGCGGTGACGACGACCGTGTCGAGGCTCGCGCGGGCCGTGTACACGCCGGCCATCAGTCCCGCCACGCCGCCCCCGACGATCAGTACCTCGTAGGTGTCGATCGCCCTCGCGTCGTCCGCCCTCGCGTCGCCCGCCCTCGCGTCGTCCGCCGAGTGGTCGCTCATACCCGACCTCTCCCCCGCGTCGACTTATAAGGCCGCGTCGGCGTCCCTCACGGCGAGAAGGAGGTCCCACACGAGACGCAGGTGAACCGGAAGCGCCCGTCGTCGGTCAGGGCGGTCCGGTGTGCGCGTTCCTCGTCGCAGGTCCGGCAGTCCGCGATCGTCTCGATCGCGTCCCAGTCGTGGCGGGCTCCCGGCGCGCCGAACGCCCACGCGACGACCGGCTCCGTAGCGTCCTCGCGGACGAACCCCGACTGGAACTCGCCGGGCGCGAACCGGATCAGCTCGCCGGCCCCGACGTCGACGCGCTCGCGCTCGCGGCCCACCTCGAAGGTGGCGACGCCCGACAGGACGTAGAACACCTCCTCCTGATCGCCGTGGGCGTGGAGGCCGCCGGCGAACGCGTCGCCGGGCGCGAGCTCGAAGTAGTTCATCGCGACGTGTTCGGTGCCGAGCGCGCGCGAGACGGGCTTTCGCACGTCGTGGACGCCCAACGGGTTCGTGACGACGTCGACGTCGTCAATCGTGACCCTCCTCATGGGGGAGCGTCACCCGGGCCCGGCATAACGCTGTCCACGCTTGCACGTGTCGAGGGATCCGCGCCGAGCGATCTCTTCCGAGAGGCCCTCGCCGAGAAATCCTCGACGAAGCGCCGGCTTCGCCGAGGATCGTCTGGACAAACCTGTCGCTATCCGACGGTTTATATGTGTGAGTCCCATGTCCACGGATACGAATGACACGAGACGGTCGTGGACCTTCGGAGGATAGAGGAAGTCGCCACACGGCGGCTGGCTGCGAAATTCTCCGGTAGGACCGACGCGACGACGGCGACGACGAACGCGACAGCCACCGGCGCGGCGATGACCGGTGTGACGACGAGGACGCCCGCGACAGCGACGACGAACGCGACAGCGACGACGACCGACACGGACGCGGAGACGACATGGAGGCCCTTTTGAACCCACTCACCACGCTCGACGAGGTACAGCTCCTGGACACCACCCTGCGCGACGGCGAGCAGATGCCCGGCGTCTCGCTCACGCCGGCGGACAAAGTCGAGCTCGGTCACGAGCTCGACGCGGCCGGCGTCCACGTGATCGAGGCGGGGTCGGCCTGCACCTCCGACGGCGAGCGCGAGGGCATCCGCCGAGTCGCCCGCGAGGGGCTCGACGCGACGGTCACCAGCTTCGCACGCGGCGTGCAGGCGGACATCGACCGCGCGCTCGACTGCGGCGTCGACGGCGTCAACCTCGTCGTCCCCGCCTCGGACAAACACGTCGAGACGAAGGTCGGATCGACCCGCGAGGACGTCGTCGGGACGACCGTCGACCTGGTCGAGTACGCGACCGACCACGGGCTGTGGGTCGAGGTGCTCGGCGAGGACGGCTCCCGCGCCGACCTCGACTACCTCGAACGGTTACTGGGGGCGGGGCTCGACGCGGGCGCGGACCGCGTCTGCTACTGTGACACCGTCGGCGCGGCGGGGCCCGAACGCACCGCGGAGATCGTCTCCCGGCTCGCCGACCTCGGCCCGACGGGCGTTCACACCCACGACGACCTCGGGTTCGGGATGACGAACGTCCACGCGGGCCTGGAGGCGGGCGCGGACCTCGTCCACGGCACCGTCAACGGCGTCGGCGAACGCGCGGGCAACGTCGCCCTCGAGGAGGTCGCGATCGCCTTAGACCGCTGTTACGGCGTCGACACGATCGAACTGGAGCGGCTCTACCGGCTCTGTCGGCGCGTCGCGGACGTGACCGGCGTCGCGCTCCCGCCGAACAAGGCCGTCGGGGGCGCGAACGCGTTCGCCCACGAGTCGGGGATCCACACCGACGGGACGCTCAAGGACGGGACGATGTACGAGCCGTACCCGCCCGAGACGGTCGGCCGCGAGCGCCGGCTCGTCCTCGGCAAGCACGCCGGTCGCGCGGGCGTCGCGGCCGCCCTCGCGGAACACGACCTCGACGTCGACGCCGACGAGCTGCGCGAGGTCGTCTCGCGGGTGAAGGAGCTCGGCGACCGCGGCAAGCGCGTCACCGACGCCGACCTGCTCGCGATCACGGAGGACGTCCAGGGGCGCGAGCGCGACCGCCACGTCGAGTTAGTCGACCTCTCGGCGACCTCCGGCGGCAACCTCCCGACCGCCTCCGTGCGACTCCGCGTCGGCGACGACCACCGCGTCGCCTCCGGCACCGGCTCCGGCCCCGTCGACGCCGGGTTGGAGGCCGTCCGGGCCGCGCTCGCGGGCGACGACGGCGAGGGCGACGGCGTCTCCTTCGAGCTCGACTCCTACCACGTCGACGCGATCACCGGCGGGACCGACGCGGTCGTCACCGTCGAGGTGGATCTCTCGCGGGGCGACCGCTCCGTGAGCGTCTCCGCCTCCGACGCCGACATCACCCGCGCCAGCGTCGTCGCGATGGTCGACGGGCTCGACCGGCTCCTCTCGGCGGCCGCCGCCGAGGAGGGCGTCGACCCCGAAACCGTCGCCACCGCCGACGACTGACCTTCCGCCCAGCCGCCGCCGGTTTTCCTTATAAGGGCTCGTGGAACGGCCTCCGTTCGTTTTAAACGAATCCTCGATCGGCACGCGGTCGTCACTGCGGTCGGCGCGCGGCCCGCGCTCGCGTCCCCCGACGCGAGCGCGAGCGCGCGAGGGAGCCCGCGGCCGCTTATAAGCGGCCGCGGCGAGGGTGGGGAGGACTGAGGCGGAGCGGCGAGACGGCGGGACGGAATGGCTGGACAGCGGGACGGCAGAACGACGGGACGGAACGGCGGAGCGGCGGGACGGTGGGACGGCCCCCGACGCGTGAGCCTTTTTCGCCCCGCCGACGAACGGGGAGCCGTGACCGCCGATCATCACGACCGGATCCCGCCAGAAACCCGCGCGTCGATCCGCCGCGCCGCCGACGCGGTGGCCGACGGGGACCTCGTCGTCTACCCGACCGAGACCGTCTACGGCCTCGGCGCGGACGCGCTCGACCCGGACGCGGTCGGCCGCGTCTTCGATCTCAAGGGCCGCGAGCGCGACGACCCCCTCTCGCTCGGCGTCGACGGCATCGCCCGCGCGCAGCGGTACACCCGGCCCGGCGAGCGCGCGCTCGCGTTCATGCGCGCGTTCCTCCCCGGGCCGGTGACCGTCGTCGTCGAGCGCGAACCGACCGTCCCGGACGCCCTCACCGGCGGCCGCGACCGCGTCGGCGTCCGCGTCCCGGACCACCCGGTCGCGCTCGCGCTGCTGCGGGAGACGGGGCCGCTGACGGCGACGAGCGCCAACGTCTCCGGGCACGGGAGCGTGCGGCGCGTCGCGGACCTCGACGGCCGGATCCGCGAGGGGGTCGCGGCGGTCGTCGACGACGGGGAGACCGACGGCGTCGAGAGCACCGTCGTCGACCCGGAGTCGGGGACCGTCCACCGGCGCGGCGCGATGGCGTCCGCGATCGAGGCGTGGCTGTCGGACCCGCCGGTGTGAACGGCGCGGATCCGTCGGCGTGAGCGACACGGACCCGCCAGCGTGAGGGACGACCTCGAAGCTCCGCGGGTGTTCTGGAGTGAGGGCGGCCCCTCGCGAAGCTCGGTGCGGGACACGCGGGGAGGACCGGCCTCGGAATCGCGTTCCGTCCCCCGCTTTCTCCGAATTAAACCGAGAGGTCGCCCTTCGCTTTGATCACGTCGAGCGCCTCGGCGTCGATCGTTTCGACGTCGAGCCAGTGGGGCACGTACTCGCGTTTCTCGTACGTCTCGCGCTCCTCTTGGGTGCCGACCGTACACCAGAGCTGCGGCTCGTCGGGGCCGTGCCACTCGCCCTGCTTGTTGATCGAAAAGCAGATCAGCTCCTCGCCGTCGTGCTCGATGATCGCGTCCTTGCGGATGCCCGGGTCGCCACGGACGATGAGGTGGTACATACCCCGGGCTTGGCGGGTTCGGCGCTTAATCGCTTCGATACGGACGATCCGGTTCGCGGGGTGTCCGGCCGAGCGCCCCCGGCCACGAGCCCGCTCGAGCGACGTTCAGACTCGAGCGCGGTCCGGCTACCAGCCGTTCTCGACGTCCTCGACGACCGCCGACAGGATCGCCCGCGTCGCGTCGGCGACGATCCGCTCCATCGCCTCCGGGTCGCTGTTCGTCGGGTCGCCGAGCCCGCCCAGCTCAGTCACGTCGCTGAAGTACTCGTACGTCCCCGTCTTCGGCATCTCGGCGGCGTTCTGCGGCTCCTTCTTCTCCGCCTTCACGAGGTCCGGGCGGTACAGCTCGACGAAGCTCGTCTCGTGGTCGCCGGCGTGACCCCACCCCTCGCCGAACTCCTCGCGGAGGTCGTCGCGGGCGAACTCGGTCCAGTGGACGCAGTGGACGGCCATGTCGGTGTCGCGAACGAGCCGGTTGGCGGCGACGGACAGCGAGTCGCGGTTCCCGCCGTGGAAGTTGGCGATCAGGAGGCGGTCGACGCCGTGTTCGGCGAGCGACTCGCCGATCTCGCGGAGCACGTCGACGTACGTGCTCACGGACAGCGACACCGTGCCGGGGAACGTCATGTGGTGTTCGGAGTGCCCGTACGGGAGCGGCGGGAGCCGGAGCAGTTCGAGGTCGAACTCGTCGGCGGCGTCGACCAGCTCGGCGGTCAGGTGGTCGGACCGGAGCGTGTCGGTCGACACCGGCAGGTGCGTCGAATGCTGTTCGATGCTGCCCGTGGGCAACACCGCGAGATCGGCTTGCTCGATGGCCTCACCCGCCTCCTCCCAGGTCATGCCGTACAGGTCGGCGTCGGTTTCTGGCATGGCGGACCCGCCGGCGGCCGGGGGCAAAACGTTACGGGTAGCGGGTCTCCCGTGCCGGCTATCGGCGGTCGTCTCCCGGACGGCGGCTGCCGTCGCCCGCTCGCCGTCGGCTTCGGGAGTCGTCCGGGAACGGGCTCCCCGGCAACGGGCTCGTCGGGAACGAGACTGCCGGCAACGGGACAGCCGGCAACGTCGTCCCCGCCCCGACCACTTAAGAGGCGTCCCGGGATGGGTCGGGTATGCCCACCGACGACCTGCCGGACTACCCGGTCGCCCGATACCTCGGGATCGACACCGTCTCCGAGCCGACGTTCACGGCGGACGGGACGCTGTTGTACCTCGCGGACACCGCCGGCTCGCCCGACGTCTGGCGGCGCGCGGGCGCGGACGCCGCCCCCGAACGACTCACCGGCCACGACCAGCGCGTCTCGTTCGTCGCCGCGTCGCCGACGCGCGCGGAGGCCGCCTTCGGGATGGACCGCGGCAGCGACGAACGCGACCAGCTGTTCGTGTACGACCTCGAAACCGGCGAGGAGACGGACCTCACCGCGGACCCGTCGTCGATCCACTCGTGGGGCGGCTGGAGCCCCGACGGCGACCGGATCGCGTACGCGGCCAACCGACGACGGACGGACACCTTCGACGTGCACGTCCAGCGGCGCGACGCGACCGCCGACGGGAGCGACGTCGTCTTGGAAGGCCTGGGCGGGTTCCTCGAGGTCGCGGCGTGGGGGCCCGACGGCGACCGCCTCGCGCTGATCGACGCGCGCGCGAGCTTCGCGCAGGACCTGTACGTCCTCGACCTGACTGTCGCCGCCGACACCGACGCCGCTATCGCCCCCGACGACACCGCTACCGACGCCACCGCTACCGACGCCACCGCCCCCACCGATCTGGCGTCACACCCCGCGGTGATCCGCGTGAACGCGGACGACGACGCGACGTACGCCGACCCCACGTTCGGGGCCGACGGCGGCCTCTACGTGCGGACGAACCAGCCCGACGACCACACCGTCCTCGCCCGATTCGACCTCGAGGCCGTCGCGGGCGCGTCCCCCGACGAGCGCCCCGCGGGCCCCGACGATCCGGCGCTGTCGGTCGTCGCCGCCCGCGACGGCTGGAACGTCGACGGCTACGCGCTCGACCGCGGGTCGGGGCGGGTCGCGTACACCGCCAACGTCGACGGCTACTCGGAGCTCGTCGTCGGCGAGCTCGCGGACCCGACGACGGTCCGACCGATCGCCGAACCGGACGTCGCCGCGGACGCCGTCGACCCCGGCGTGATCGAGACGCTGGCGTGGGGCCCCGACGCCGAACGCCTCGTCGCGGGCCACTCCGCGACCGACCGCCCCGGGCGTGCGGTCGTCGTCGCGGTCGACGACCGGCCGACCACGACGGTGCTCGCCGACCACGGGACACTGGGGCTCCCGCACGAGACGTTCCCCGCGCCGGAGATCGTCCGGTACGAGACGTTCGACGGGCGCGAGATCCCCGCGTACTGGACGCTCCCGCCGGGCGTCGACGCCGACGACCCGGCGACCGAGGTGCCGGTCATCGTCGACATCCACGGCGGCCCCGAACACCAGCGGCGGCCGTGGTTCCAGCCGATGAAGGCGTTCTACCTCCGCCGAGGGTACGCGGTGTTCGAGCCCAACGTCCGCGGTTCCTCCGGGTACGGGAAGGCGTACACGCACCTCGACGACACGGACAAGCGGATGGACTCGGTGGCCGACCTGGCGGCGGCCGTCGACTGGCTCGCCGACCGGCCGGCCGTCGACGACGACCGGATCGTCGCGTACGGCCGCTCCTACGGCGGGTTCATGGTGCTCGCGGCGATCACGGAGTACCCCGACCTGTGGGCCGCCGCGGTCGACTTCGTCGGCATCGCCGACTTCGAGACGTTCCTCGAGAACACCGGGGAGTGGCGGCGGTCCCACCGCGAGCAGGAGTACGGCGCGCTGGAGAACACCGAGCTGTTGGAGCGGATCAGCCCGATCCACCGCGTCGACCGGATCGCGTGCCCGCTGTTCGTCCAACACGGCGCGAACGACCCGCGCGTGCCCGTGAGCGAGGCCGAACAGATCATCGACGCGGTGTCGGCGCGGGGGGTCCCCGTCGAGTCCTGCGTCTTCGACGACGAGGGCCACCACACGACGAGCCGCGACAACCGGATCGAGCAGTTCGAGCGGATCGCGGCGTTCCTCGACGACCACGTCGGCGGGGCCTGAAGCCCGCGTTAGCTATCGTTGTGTGACGATCCGTCACACGAACTGTCCACTCCGTCGCGTCGTCTCGTGACGATCGAGTACTGATGGACCGTGAGAAAACACGATCGGCACGAGGAACGCGATAGATAATGATAATCGTCTATCCTGTCAAAAATTGTTAAGTGAGTGTGTCTGTAAGTAAGGGGTAGACAGGGCGACGGCCGGCCGTTCGCGCCGACCGCGTCGCCCCCTGAGAACCCATGTCCGTCGAACTCGATCCCGAACCCGCCGACCCGCTGACGACCGACGCCTCGTCGGATCGCGACCCCGTGACCGACACGGCCGCCACAGGCGATCCGATCGCCGCGGGCGACTCGACCTCCACAAACGACACGAGCCAACGGGACGACGTGTCGGCCGTCCCCACCGCACCCACCGCGCCCGCCGAGTCCGCGACGCCGGCCGGCGTCTTCGAGCGCGTGCTGGTCGTGACGGACGGGGAGGCGACGGGGCGGGCCGCGGTCGACGCCGCGCTCGACATCGCGGCGTCCCACGGAGCCGCCGTCGACGCGCTCTACGTCGTCGACACGACCGAACACTGGGACGTGGTCGTCGAACGTCGCGAGCGCGCCGGCGAGGCGGCCGTCGAGGAGGCCGCGGCCCGCGGTGAGGCGCTCGGCGTCGACGTCGAGAAACGGTTCCGCTACGGCACCGACCACGAGGAGACGCTCTCGTTCGCCGCGGCCCACGACGCCGACCTGATCGTCGTCGGCTCCGCGCGCCGCACCGGCCTCGACCGCCTGCTACACCCCGACCCCCTTCCGGTCCGCGTCCAGCGCGGCGCGTCCGTTCCGGTCCTCGTCGTCGGCTGCGACGACTGAAAATTCGGGTCAGTCGTCGGTACGGCCGGTCGTTCCCGTCCCTTCGCTGCGGTCGCCGTCCTCCGTCGCTTTCCCGTCCTCCGTCGCCTTCCCCTCTCTCGCTGTTTCCCTATCACCCACCGCTTCCCCGCCTCCGTCCCCGTCGACGCTCGTTCCCGCGGGACCGAGCGGTTTCTCTCCCCGGCGCGACTCGTGAATCCCGAAGGCGGCGTCGCCGCCGGCGTAGGGGTCCTCCGCCGGGTCGTACGACTGCTCGTCGCGCTCGAAGAGGTACGCGAAGAAGCCGAACAGCGGGACGAAAAACGAGATCGCGGCCCACTTCTTCGGGTTCATCCCGTGTTTCGGCGCGTCGACGTACGCGTACGCCGCGAACGCGACGAGCCACGCGAGCGGGAGGCCGACGAGCACGGCGAGGAGGAACGCGTCCATGCTAACCGGTTGGGCGAGCGCGTGCGTAAACCCTCGGGGAGCGACCGTTAGCCGTCGCCGGAGCCCCTTATCGGCCCGCTTCGAGCGCCTCGATAAGCAGCTCGGCGACGTCGACGACCTCGAGGTCGTCCTCGAAGCCGCCGGTCTTGCGCCCGTCCTCGAACATCGTCGTACACATCGGGCAGGCGACGACGAACTTCTCGACGGCGTCGCCCGCGTCGGTGTCCTCGACGGCCTCGCGGAGGCGCTCCTCGCTCGGCTTCACCTCCTCGTCGTGCTCGGTCCAGAGGCCGCCCCCGCCCCCGCCACAACAGAACGAGTCCTCGCGCGACCGGGGCATCTCGAACAGCGTCGCGCCCGTCGCCCGGATCAGCTCGCGCGGGGCCTCGTACTCGTCGTTGTACCGGCCGAGGTGACACGGGTCGTGGTAGGTGACGGTGTAGTCGAGCTCGTCGCCCGACAGGCCGAGCCGCCCGTCGGCCACCAACCCCTCGACCACCTGCGTCCAGTGGAGCACGTCGACGTCGCCGTCGGCGTTCCACGGCTCCTCGCGGTCGAACGGCATCATCGGGTCGTCCGCGAACTCCGCGAAGTCGACCTCGGGGTACTCGTTTTTCATCGTGTTGTACGAATGCGGGTCCGTACAGACGATCGAGTCGAACTCGCAGTCGGCGAACGTCTCGACGTGGTGACCCGCCAGCTCGAGGTAGAGGAACTCCTCGCCGATCCGGCGGACGTCGTTGCCGTCGTTCTTCTCGTCGTCGAACAGGATCCCGAACTCGACGTCGGCCGCCTCGAACAGCCGGGCGAGCGAACGCGCCACCCGCTTGTTACGGTCGTCGTAGCTCGGGTAGTCGCCGACGTACCAGAGGTACTCGACCTCGGTCTCGCGGGCGTCCGCGAGGTCGAACTCGAGCTCGTCGGCCCAGTCGCCCCGCGCGGACGCCGACTCGCCGAACGTGTTGCCCGTCCGCATCACGTCCTGGAACACGTCCTGGAGGTGCGAGTCGACCGCGCCCTCGTCGGTGAGCTGGCGGTTCAGCCGCGTGAACGAGGTGAGGTGCTCGATGTCGACGGGGCAGGCGTCCATACAGGCCATACAGGCCATACACGACTCCATCGACTCGCTCGCGATCACGCCGCCCTCGTCGGCGACGATCGGGACCGTCCCGCCGTCGGCGACGGTCGATCCCCCGTCGGTCGCCGCCGTCCCGGAGCCGCGCGCGCCGACGACCGGGTCGTCGCTGACGGACTCGCGGTACGCCTTGAGATCGAGGATCACGTCACGCGGGTCGAGGTTCCGTCCGACCGCCTTCGCGGGGCACGCCGCGGAACACCGGCCGCATTTGGTGCAGGCGTCGCCGTCCATGAGCTCCTTCCAGGTGAAGTCCGCGATGGATTCGGCGTTGGTGTGGTCGAGGTCGGCGGGGACGTTCGGGAGGCGCGCGCCGGCCCGCTCGTCGCGGGCGACGACGTTCGCGAACGAGGAGATCATGTGGAACGGCTTCGCGTACGGGATCCACGCGATGAACGCGAACGCGAGCAGCGAGTGGTGCCACCAGATAACCCCGTAGGCCGCCTCCGCGCCCGCCTGCGTCAGTCCGGCCCACTGGAAGCCGGCGGCCATCGCCATCCCGACGAAACTCACGGTCTCGCCCGCGCGCTCGGGCTGGCCGACGATCCCGATCGCCTGCACGAGGAAGCCGCCGACGCCGAGCAGGAACAGCGTCCAGACGAACGCGTCGTCCTCGAGCGAGGTGTGTTTCCCCCAGAGCCGCCCCTCGCGGTTCCGGTAGCGCTTGTAGATCGCCATCCCGACGCCGACGACGAACAGCAGCCCGAACGCGTCGACGACGAACTGGTAGGCGAGGTAGAAGTCGCCGACCCAGAACGACCCGCCCGTCAGCGGGCGGTAGACGTCGATGTCGAAGCCGAGGATCGCGGTGGCGACGACCAACACGAGGAAGCCCCACAGCACGAACGTGTGCATCACGCCCGCGTACAGGTCCCGGTCGTACTGGTTCTCGTTCGACAACACGGTCTTCGTCGCCGCGAGCACCCGTCCGGGGAGGTCCGACAGCCGATCCTGTGGGTCCGAGCGTCCCTGCGTGTACGACGCGAACCGCGCGTACACGCCGTAGAGGAAGACGAGGACGGCGACCGCGGCGAGCCAGTAGAACGCGGCCTTCCCTATCGGGCCGATCGTCCAGAACGTCTCCCGGGTCGCCGCCTGCAGCGGAGTCATGATCGATCCCCCGGGTACGGCCGGGTTAAAACTTGTCACAACGGCGGGCCCGCGGACGGGCGTTCCCGTCCGCCGTTTGCCGGTATCGGGCTCCCAGCGGTTCCGTACGGCGTCCTAGAGGTTCCGCGCGATGTACGCGTCGACGTCCGCGACCAGCGACGGGCGATACGTCCAGAAGCCGTCCCACTCGTTGGGGTCGTTCTCCAGCGCGAGCAGGGCGACGTGGCCGTCCCCGCCCTCCGGGGGCGTGTACACGACGAACCACGAGTCGAGGAAGTCGGGCCCGTACCCCGCGTGGGCGGTGATCGTCGAGTTCGGCGGCGGGTCCCACCCCGGTGCCCCGTACACGTGCACGTCGACGTCCGTGGCGTCGAGGCGACGGTACACCTGCTGGGTGCCGATCTCGTCTGCGATCCGCGAGAGCGACTGGAACGACGCGCGGAGGGTTCCGCCGCCGCGCACCCACGCCCTCCGCTCGATGTACCGCGAGATAAGTATCAACAGGAGCTTCTCGCCGTTCGACATCGGGTAGCCCCGCATCGAGAAGGGGATCTCGTCGAGCCGTTCGAGGATCGGCAGCGGCTCGATCTCCTCGAGCCCGCGCGCGCCCGTGACGAACAGGTCGGAATTGACGAGCAGGATATCGTTCTGGAACGCCTCCAGCGTGGCGCTTTCGATCACCGTCCCGTCCTCGACGAGCAACACGAGGTCCTCGTCGCCGTCCGGGACCGTCGACTCCGAGATCTCGACCGGCTGCCCCTCGAACAGCCGCTCCAGCAGCCGCTTGACCGGCAGCGGGGCGCTCCGGTTGAGCAGGACGAGCGACCGTTCGGGGGCCTCGACGCCGTCGAGGAAGCTCCGCAGCGTCATCGACCGTCACGTCTCCCCTTCGCCCTTTCATACTTCCGCCTTCGGAGCCGGTTTCGGACGCCGACGGCCGACCGCCACCGTTGGGGTCGGAGATTGATTACCCCTGCCTGTGAACGACAGGCATGTCTCGCTCCAATCGAAGCCTGCTCCGCCGCGCCCTCAAACACCCGGACGTCCTCGTCGCGTCCGCGAAGTACCACGTCCGCCGCGTGATCACCCGACCGATCCGGACCGCGATCTCCGTCGTGTTCGCGTACGCGTTCCTCATCGCCCTCGTGACGTTTACGACCGAGACGACGGCGTTGATGGCGATCCTCGACGAGGGGGCGTCCGCCACGGCCGTGCTCCCGCTGCTCCCGTCGCCGCCGCTTCTCGCGCTGTTCGCGGTGGTCTCCGTGGTCGTCGTTCCGGTCTCGATGGTCACCACTGGCGTCCGCCGCGACCTGCGCTCGAGCCAGAGCCGTCGGCGACGGTTGGAGGAGTGAGTCGGGTCGGGAGCGCCCGTTACCGTTTCAAACGACCGTCGCGAGCGCGACGACCGCCAACCCGACGCCGAACCCGAGCGCGAGGGCGTCGACCCGCCCGAACGCGAGCGGGGGGAGCGTCGGGTTCCACGCGAAACAGCGCGCGGAGAGCGCGGTCCCGAGCCGGTCGGCCCGTCCGAACGCGCGGTTGATCCCGGCGACCGCGACCAGCCGCATCCGATCGCGGACCGGCAGGGCGTCGCCGCCGCGGGCCGCGACCGCTTCCCGCGCCGTCGCCAGGTCCCGGCGCAACAGGGGGAGGAACCGGAAGACGAGCGCGACGCCGACGCCGAGGAACGCGCCGGCCCGCCCGGGCACGGTCCGCTGGATCGCCGCCCGCGAGTCGCGGACGGGCGTCGACCTGACGTACGCGGCCGCGACGACGAACACCAGGAGCACGCGATAGCTCGCCAGCGACGTCTCGACGGCGCGGTCGACGCGGAACCACGGCGCCCCGAGCGTCGCGCCCGCGACGACCGGCGCGGCGACGAGGAACGGCAGCGCGAAGCGATACGCCCACAGCGACCGCGGCCCCCCGCCCGCGAGCCGGAGACAGACCACCGCGACCACCGTCAGGGCGGCCAACCCGCGGGGCGTGGTGTACGCGTACGCCGCGGCCGCGAAGCCGACCTGCACGGCGAGCTTCGACCGGGGGTCGAGCCGGTGGGCGGGCGAGCCGTCGGGGACGTACGAGAGCGTCACGGCTTCGGCCGGTATCGGTCGGGGACGCGGACGCCGAGCGCGGGGAGCCGGGTGACGGCGACCTCCGGCGGGGCGTCGACGGCGACGCGGCCGTCGGAAAGCGCGACGACCCGGTCGGCGAGCGCACAGACGTCCCGGAGGTCGTGGGTGACGACGACGACGCTCGTCCCGGCCCGGTGGAGCGCCCGGAGCCGGTCGAGCACGGAGCGGCGCGCGGGCTCGTCGAGCCCCGTGAACGGCTCGTCACAGACGAGGTGGTCCGGCTCCATCGCCAGCGCGCCCGCGATGGCGACGCGTTCGCGTTCGCCCCCGGAGAGCGCGTCGATCCGGGCGTCCTCGCGGCCGGTCATGTTCACCGCCGCCAGCGCCTCGCGGACGCGGCGGTCGATCTCCGGGCGGGCGAGCCCGAGGTTCTCCGGCCCGAAGGCGACGTCGCCGCCGACGGTCGCGGAGACCAGCTGGTCGCGGGGGTCCTGAAACACCATCCCCACGGCGGCGCGCGCGGCGACGAGATCCGCCTCGACCCGGCGGCCGTTCACCGAGACGCATCCGACGTCGGGGCGGACGAGCCCGTTGAACGTCCGGACGAGCGTCGTCTTCCCCGAGCCGTTCGGGCCCGCGACGACGAGGAACTCCCCGTCGGGGATCGAGAGGGTGACGTCGTCGACGGCGACGATCCCGGTCGCCGAGCCGCCGTCGGGCGGGGCGTCGCCGCCGGCCGCCCCGTCGCTGCGGTCCCCGGCACGCGCCCCGTATCGGCAGGTGACCCCGCTGGCGCGGATCACGGTCAGGCGGCGGCGATCGCGTCCGACCGGACGATCCCGACGGCGACGGCGACCTTCGCGGCCTCGGCCGGGAGGAACACCGCGGCTCCCTGCAGGAACGCCTCGCCGAGGGTGAGCCCGAGGACGGCCATCATGCCGAACACGCCGAGCGTGTAGACGACGACGACGCCGGCGGCCATGCCGGCGACGAGCGTCGGGACGCCGATCGTGTCGACGGCCCGGAGCGTCGCGCCGCGGTGGACGACCGCCCCGACGACCGCGGCGGCGATCGGGTACGACCAGAGGTAGCCCGCGGTCGGGCCGAGGAGCTCGCCGAGCCCGGCCGACCCGCCGGAGAACACCGGCGCGCCGAGCGCGCCCGCGAGCAGGTAGAGGACGAGCGCCGCGCCGCCCCAGACCGGCCCGAGGAAGACGCCCGCGAGGAAGACGCCGAGCACCTGGAGGGTGACGGGGGCCGGCGAGAGCGGGAACGGGAACGATACGTACGCGAACGCGCCGACGAGCGCGGCGAACAGCGCCGCGCGGGCGAGATTGGTCGCCGCCTCGTCGCCGACGAGGTCGACGGAGTCGGTCCGGGTTTCCATGGCGACGGCTCTCTCGTAAACCGACTTCAACTGTTTGGTTTACGGTGTGGCGGATCCACGTCGCCCGCCCCGAAACCCGGACGACCGACCCTGAGGTCCCCGGTACGCTTTTGCCCCCGGAGCGCGTCCTTTCGTCCTCATGGACGAGAAGACCGAAGAGCTTCGCGACCTCTTCATCGACGCCACCGGCGCGGACACGGTGACGGAGTCCCAATCCGAGTCGCCCGGGTCCCTCACCGGCCGCGACGAGGCCGCGGTCGACGAGCGCGTCCGGGAGCTGATCGCCACGATGCGGGACCGTTACGGGTTCGAGACGGCCCTGGACGACGCGGGCTACGAGCGCGTCGTGCGCGGCTACTTCGAAGGGGACGACGACGCCGGGATCGCCACGGCCCTTGACGTCGACGCCGCGACCGTCCGGCGCGCGCGCCTCGATCTCCACCTCGTCGCCGACGCGGACCGCGACGCGCCGTTCGACTACGGACGACTGAAGCGGCTGGTCGCCGAGGAGCGCCCGGTCGAGGAGTGCGCCACGGTGCTCGACGTCGACGCCGCGACCATCGCCGAGTACGCCGCGGTCGCACGCACCGAACTGACCGCCGCACGGGCGAACGGCCGGTTCCACGACGAGTTCCGCGAGCTGCTCACCGACGCCGCGATCGAGGGGTCGTACGCCGCCGACGCCCGCGAGGACGGACTGCGGGACGCCACCGAGGACCTCGAGACCGACGTGTCGCTTTAATACCTCCTTCCGGATCGATCGAGCCGCCTCGTCCGCTTCCGTTCGATCGCTCGGGCGACGCCGGTCGCCGACCCGAACGTATACGTACGAAGCCGGGGCCACCCCGGCGCGTGATCCCGTTCAGCGACGTCGCCCGCGCGGCCTTCTGTCCCCGACAGCTCTACTACGTTCGTCGCGACGACGACCGGTCGGTCCCGCCCGAGCCACGGGCCCGGATCGCGCTCGCCTTCCGGTATCCCGAACTCGTCGACGCGCCCGACGCGACGCTCAGACGGCTCCCGATCCGGCGGTCGCCGGCGGCGTACCGGCGGAACCTCTCGCGGCTGCGCGACCACGACGCGTACGACCGGCTCGTCGACCCCGCCCGCGAGCGGGCGTTCGTCGCCGGCCGCGACTGTCACGGGACGGTTCATAAGGTGCTGGACCCGGTCGGCGGGAACGGCAATGGCGGCGGTGGAGGCGGTGGAGGCGACGACGGCGGTGGCATCGATGGGGAGGACGACAACGACGAGGACGGCGACGACAACGACTGCGACGAGGATGGCGACGACAACGACCGCGACGGCGACGACGACTGCGACGGGGACGACGACAACGACGACGCCCGTCCGCCCGTGCCCGTCGTCGTCTCGCCGGGCGAGCCGCCCGAGCAGGGCGTGTGGGGGCCGCAGTCGGTCCGCGCGGTCGCGGCCGCGAAGGCGCTCGCGTGGGAACACGAGCGGGAGATCCCCCGGGCGTTCGTCGAGTACCCGTCCGTCGGCGTCGTCCGCGCGGTTCGCGTCACGCTCCGGCGGACCGCGTCGTACCGGCGGGCGCTCCGGGCGGCGCGCGGGATCGACGGCCCGCCCCCGCGCGTCGACGACGACCGGTGTTCGTCGTGTGCGTACCGCGACGAGTGCGGCGTCGAAACGCGCTCGCTCCGGTCGTTGCTCGGGTGACCCGCCCGGCCGCGTGGCTCGTCCCCGACGGGCTTTTGCTCCGCGGCGAGCAACGCGGCGTATGGCCGCCGATCTGGAGGAGAAGACGGACCGCTACGGGCGGATGCTCGCGGACGCGCTGGCGGCCGCGGAGCCGCGCCCGCCGGCCGACACGCCCCTCGGCTCGGCCGCCGCGGACGTCCTCGAGATGGCCGAGTCGTACCTCGAGGACGGCCGCCACTTCCGGGCCGCCAACGACCCCGTGAACGCGCTCGCGTCGTACTCGTACGGCTACGGCTGGCTCGACGCCGGGGTCCGGATGGGGCTGTTCGCGGTGCCCGACGACACCGAGCTGTTCACCACCTGATCCGGGTTCCTCACAGACCCGCGTGTCGTCACCGATTCGCGCCCCGTCACCGACCCGCGCGCCGTCGCGGAGCCGCGTGACTGCAACGTCGCGTTTGCCGTCACCGAACCGTTTAGGTCCATCCGAGGATCGGCAGCGTTACCACCGGCACTCGCGTGCGACCGCGTAGTGTCCTCCGTCGTCGAGCGAGCGGCCGGCCTCCGCTACCGGGACCGGGTGTTGGCGCTGTGTACGTTCGCCTTCTTCGTCACGATGTTCGGGCGGCTCGCGATCAGCCCGGTCGTCCCCCGGATCACCGAGTCGTTCGCGGTGTCGAACGCCGCGATCGGGCTCGCGCTGTCGGGGATGTGGCTCGCGTACGGGCTCGCGCAGTTCCCCAGCGGCGTGCTCGCGGACCGATACGGCGAGCGCGCGGTGATCCTCGTCTCCGTCGGCGGCACCGGGGTCGCCGCGCTGCTCATCGCGCTCGCGCCCGCCTACCCGGCGTTCGTCGTCACGACCGTGCTGCTCGGGGCGG
The DNA here is from genome assembly GCF_009806985.1 of Halorubrum sp. JWXQ-INN 858. Lineage (GTDB taxonomy): Archaea > Halobacteriota > Halobacteria > Halobacteriales > Haloferacaceae > Halorubrum. Next base: position 304,807 of record NZ_WUAX01000011.1, read on the forward strand.
TGGCCGGGCTCCACTACAGCGTCGGCACGACGTTCCTCGCGCGGATCTACGACGACGTCGGCACCGCCGTCGGGATCCACAACACGGGCGCGACCGTCGCCGGCTTGCTCACGCCCGTCGCCGTCACGTGGGTCGCGGTCCGCTACGGCTGGCGGCCCGCGGTCGCGCTCGGCGGGGTCGTAGGGCTCGTCGGCGTCGTCCTCTTCGCGGCGGGGGTGCGCCCGACGGAGCCGCAGCGACCCGACCAGCCGCTCCGCGAGCGGTTCCGCGTGGGGCCGCTCGCCGAGCTGCTCTCGCGGCCGGCGATCGGCTTTACGGTCGTGCTGGCGGCACTCGGCGAGTTCGCGTGGCAGGGGGTCGCCTCCTTCCTCCCGACGCTGCTCATCGAGCATCACGGCTACTCGGCGACCGCCGCCGGGATCGCCTTCGGCGGCTACTTCGTCGCCCAGGGGATCGCGCAGGTGCTCGTCGGGATCGCCTCCGACCGGGTCGGCCGGGACGCCACCACCGCGGTCTGTGTCGTCGTCGGGGCGGCCGGCATCGCGCTCGCGCTCGCGACGCCGAACGTCGTCCTGATCGGGGTCGCCGTCGCGCTCATCGGGATCGGAATGAGCTTCGGGGCCGCGCTCCTCCCGCGCTTCCTCGATCACCTCTCGGCCTCCGAGCAGGGGGCCGGCTTCGGGCTCGTCCGCACCGTCTACATGCTCGTCGCCGCCTCGGGGAGCGTCGTCGTCGGGTTCCTCGCCGACGTCGCCGGGTGGGGGATCGCGTTCGGCACCGTCGCCGCGCTCCTGCTCGTCGTCGCCGCCGGGCTCGCGGCGAACCGCCTCCTCGGGCTCGGTTGGTGACGAGAGTTGATGGTGGGAGGTCCGCCCCCCGACGCCACCTACCGGCTCCGCCGGACGAGCAGCCCGACGGCAAGCACCGCCGCGAGCAGGGCCGTAGCGGGGGCGAACTCGCGCACCTCGTCGACGGAGATCCACGGCTCGCGGCCGTCCCCTAACGCGTCCCGGTCCAGATCGGAGAGCGATATCTCCCCGTCCGTCAGGTAGCCGTCCGCCCAGTTCGCTACGGAGCCGTCACCCGACTCGTCGAGAGTGAGGGGGGATGCCGGGTCCTCCCTCAGCGTCGCGCGTTCGTAGGGGACCGGCGGATCGAGACGGACCCGCCCGTCGGGGTCGAGGGCGGTCGCGTCGCGCTCGTCGCGTTCGGCGGTTCCCCCGCCACTCGAGCCGCCACCCGATCGACCCGTCGACCCGCCGCCGGAGCTCCCGGCCGATCGATCGGCCGCCGAGTCGTCGGCCGCATCGGGGTCCGGATCCGCCTCCTCGGGGTCGGCGTCGGCGACGTCCGTTTCGTTGGTGGACGGAACGGCGTCTTCCGTCTCGTCGGTCTCCGCGTCGGCCCCGGCGGTGGCGTCGGCGTCGTCACCCGTTCCCCCGTCGTCGACCGCCACGCCATCGTCGACGGTTCCGTCCCCGCCGCCCTCGTCGCCGTCGTTGCCTCCGCCGTCCTCGCCATCCCCGCCATCCTCGCCATCCCCGCCATCCTCGCCGTCCGTCCCCGAACCGCTCGTGTCCTCGTGTTCCGACTCGCCGTCGCCCGCGTAGGTGACCGTCGTCGTGACCGTCTCGGCGTCGTCGGTGCCGTCGTCCGTCCCCTCCGTCGCCTCCGTTCCGTCCCGGAGCCGGTCGTCGGTCACCGCGAAGGTGACCGCGAGGTCGTCGCCGGCGGCGGGCGGTTCGTCCTCGAACGCCATGGTCGCCTGCTCGAAGACGGCGTACCGGCGTCCGTCGTCCGCGACCACGGTCGTCGCGTCCGCGAACGACGGGTCCGAGAGGTTCGCCGCGACGGGGTCGGTGTCGTCGTCACCCTCGTCGTCTTCCGCGTCGTCACTCTCGTCGTCCGTGTTCCCCCCGTCCTCTACGTCCGTTCCCCGCACCGTCAGCGACAGGCCCGTCCGGGCGTCGAGGTCGCCGAGGGTGTCGATCGGGGCGCCGGTCGCGACGAGTCCGTCGAGGCCCGTGGCCGCCAGCGCGTAGACGACGGTGTCGTCGTCGGTGACCGCGTCCGCCTCCGTCAGCGACCCCTCCGCGGTCGCCGCCGTGATCGCGTCGGCCGTCGTCAGGTCCGCGGGGTCGTGCGCGTCGCTCGCGAGCACCGTGACCGCCTCGGTGTCGCGCTCGGCGAGCGTCAGCGTCGCGGCGTCGTCCGGCTCCGCGCCCGCGTCGGGGCGGACCGTCACGTCGTAGGGGCCCGCGTCGATCGTGGCGTCGGGGACCGCGGTCTGGTCGACGAGCGTGACGGCCGCCGGGCCGTCGACGACCGTCGCCGCGTCCGCAGCGAGGTCCGGATCGCCCAGCGCGTAGGTGTTGAGCCGCACCGTCGCCGGGTCGCCCTCCGAGAGGTCGACCGCGAACGTCCCCGTGTAGTCGCCGTCCGCCGACGCGAGACGGAGGTGGGCGGTTTCAGTGGGGTGAGTCGTACTAATTTTGAGGTCTAGTAAATCTCCGATGGTGTGGTTAGATGGTTCGTTATGAAGCCCCACTTCTGCTGTTGGCTGATCCGCAACAGAGAATGATGAAGATGATCTGATTCCAGACTGGAGATCAATTACTCGTATGGAGTATGACCCGGTTTGAAGAGAATCAAAGCTGAACGATTTGGTGTCACCCTCGTCTAAAGACACGTATTTACTAGTCTTCAACTCACCAGAGTCGGTGTATATTTCTAAGTAAATCGTATCCTCAGATATCTGTGATTCAACTTGTCCAGTGATTGAGTCATCGACATCGAATTCAGAATCAGACAACTCCAGTAGAAGGTTCGCACTTTCTAACGTTACAGAGGAATCATCTGCAAAGATCGGACTTGCAACCGTATACTTCCCCAGAGGCTGGTTGGTCGTCTCATATAATGAAATCTGACTGTTGGTCCCAGACAGCAGTTGTGATTGTTCGTCTTCGTTAGCAATATCAACCGTAAATTCTTCTGACTCTTGGTGTTCGATTGCAACAGAAGCTCCTTGATAAACAGTAGTGTTAGTACTGTCAAAGATCGTTGTGCCAGAGTATCGAATCGATCGCCTTTCCGCTTGTATTGGTTCTCCTTTTCCCTCGGGATGAATGTCTTGTAAAACAACGTCCTCTACGAGTGGTGAGAGTCCACTCTCAAGAGTTACTGGCGAATCAAGTTTTGTAGCATCGATAATTAGCTGCCCACTATTATGCTGGTACATGTCGGTGTCTTCCCCAAGGTCGAATGATGAGGAACTATTCGATGAAGTCTCAACGGTGATTGTACCCTGACTGTCATCGATTGCAATATTAAATGGTATTTCAATAACGGCGGTTTCTTCTTTGTCTAGTCGGTTCTCGTGACTCAAATAATGAACCGGCTCGCTTTGAATCGAGACATCTCCATCTTCCAAGCTTTCAGAAATAGATATTGTTTGTGAGCCTTTATCCATGTTATTCGACTGAGAATAGATCACAGCATCAGCACTGTACTCGCTGCTTTCCTGTGGATTGGTAATTAAATCATAAGAAAGAGAAACAGTATCGCCTTCCTTCAAACGGGGTACGTCTTCTACCTGAGACACATCAACCGTGAGTTGTCCAGCGGTTGCATGAACTTCAACCCCATCTCGATCGGCGAATTCAATCACATCCTCCTCACGCTGAATCGAGAGTCCACTCAAATCTTCTGACGAGCCAAGTTTGGAAAGGTTTCCGCCTTGATCGGTAAACGAGCTTGAATACTCAATGAGAATTCGATCCAGGTCTCCTCCCTTGGTTGCAGAATTTTCGATGATCGTTGCCTCAAAGGTATGTGTCGAGTCTTGAACATCTGCATTTGAAGGGTCTGCAGTTATGGAATCACTCTCAAACGTTCCCTTCTTTGGAGCAGTTACTGTCTCAAGATCACCAGCATAAATGACGTCTTTATCGAGCCCATCATCACCAAGATGGATTGTAGCAGCGAGTTCAGTATCTCCTTGGATCTCATCGATATCGACTGAGACGGTTCCCTGATCTCCTTGTTGAAATCCAATCGTATTGGCTATAGAACCGTCCTCATCGGTTTGCCAAATCGCCAAATAGTCCTGTTCTGGGTCTTCTAATTGAACATCGGTTACCTCGATGCTCTTCGTTTCATGATCGTAGGCATCTTGTTCGATCCGGGTATCCGCCTTTGAGACGACAGAAAAAGATCCGTACGTGAAGGAGTATCCTTGCTGAACTCGATATTCTAAGTCATCGTTCCTTCGTTCAAGAGAGCGGTCAATAGTTGCGACTCCTGTCGTATCGACGTTTGAAATAATCAGGTCAAAATTCGTTGGGCTATCCAATGCGGACTCTTGAATCGTAACCGTCGCATCGGACGTGTCTGCGTTATGAATTGTTACCTCGTCTTCGGTTGCAGATTGCCCGTTTGTAATAGTGTACGAGCTGGAATCGTCGTCAAAATCTGCGCCAGCATCGACTAAATCACCGACACTGACAGTCACTGATTCAGAGTCATCCCGAATCGAGATATCCTCGATCGTCTGTGTCTGATCCGGTCCGACGCCGACATCCTCAACAGTACCAATACTGCTGATACTTCCGGCCCCCGATTCGGAGACGATCGCGATCCCGGCCATACCGGCGAGGAGGGTCAGCACACACAACACCGCAAGCGTCGGGCGACGGGTCGGACTGTCGTGCGTCATGGGCGACTCGGCGACCGCGCGCGTCGACGGGTCGACGCCACGGGGTCACGCGAGCCCGGACGACGACGCGACCGGACGCGGACGGGCGTGGACGACGGGTCGATCGGCGGGCGTGCGTTCGAGTTGTCAAGACCCAGTCACTGGTCCGCATATAGGGCTTGTGATGGCGTTCGTTTCAGGCGACCGGAGACTGTCGCCCGCGTGAAACCACTGCACGGCGTCGCCGTGGGGATCGCGACGCGTCCGAGCGGGCGTGACGCAGCCGGCGACGCTGACGGCGCGAGTGCGGGCGCGTCGGACGTACCACCGCACGGAAACGAAGCGGGGGCTCTCGGCGGTCCCGTCGACGGCGGTCGAGCGACCGAGGATCGGGGGTCGATCGCGGGCGATCCGGGGTGGATCCGAGGGTGAGCGCGGGGGCGACGCGTGGCGCGCGCGCGGGGGTGGTCGGCTCTCGTGGCCGGGGGTGTCGGGGAACGTCGACGCGCGTCGTCAGGACGCGTCGGTGGTCGTGTGTCGCCGTGCGGTGGTCGCGATCAGCTGTCGTCCGTGTTAGGACGGCAGCGTCGGTCGGAGGGAGCGTTGGTGTCCCCGGTGGGCCTCGCCGTGGTGTCTACCGCGGTCACGATGACAAACAGTAGCATGATCGTCGCGGGATACACGGCCCGCACTGATGCGGTGGGGACGTCGATGCGTGGATATCGAAGCCTCGAGTTCAGCTTGGAGGGGTAAGGACGTAGTGTGGGACTCAACTCGCGTACCGATCCGCCCGGTGGGTCAGTGGCGATGCGTTCGGACTCTCGTACCGTGCAGACCTCTCGCTACCCGCCGCGAGCGTCATCGTCATCGTTCGCGTCCGGCGGTTCGAAGTCCGCGGCGGCGAGGACGGCGCTCACGTTCTCGTGATCGACGAGGCGGACGATCTTCAGCGCCTCCCCGTCAACCAGCGCGGAGGCCGTCCGATACCGGGTTTCGACGACGTCGAGCCCGTCGCGGGTGGTGGCATGGGTCTCGATCACCTCGATGAGTCCGTCGATGATCGTCTGTTGGGCCTCCTGGTAGAGTTCCTGAGCTTCCTCCTCGTCGATCTCGCCCGCTTCCAGTTGTTCTCGGAGCTCCGCCTCACGCTCGGAGAGCGGCGTCTCAACGTCGAGAGCGACCGTCGCGCGTGCCTCGCCGTCCGGGGGGTCCGCCGAAACGTCGAAGGCAGTCCGGGTGCCGACATCACGTGTCTCTCGGTGTCGGTGGACATCGTCGAGTACGTCTCGTTCGAGGCGGTCGGGCATGGAACCCTCTATTCGGTGTGGCCGTATGGGCGTTGTGGCCTGCTCGAAAAGCACGAACCGCGAGCGGTGGTCGTCGCTGGCCGGTATGAGTGTGATAAAGAAAGCCGCGAAGGGGCCGACCCGCGTGGGCCGGTGGTTGAAACCTGGGTCGCCGTGCGGTGGTCGCGCTCAGCTGTCGTCCGTGTTAGGGACGGCGGCGGGTCGCGAGCAACGCGGCGGCGATGAGGGCGACGAGGGCGACGACAGCGCCGAAGCCGGGCGTGTCATCGTCCGTCGGTTCCTCAGTCTCGGGTTCCTCAGTCTCGGGTTCCTCGGTCTCCGGCTCCTCCGTCTCCGGTTCCTCGGTCTCCGGTTCCTCGGTCTCCTCAGGCGTCTCAGTCTCTTCCGGCGTCTCCGTCTCCTCTTCGACGGCGTCGACAACGTTGCCGTCAGCTTCCGGCTGCTCCGGGAAGCCGCCCGAGCGGACCGAGAGGTCGAAGGTGTCGCCGGTGTTCGTGTCGCTGAAGTCGAAGGTACCCGTGACGTCCTCGTTCTGCGTGACCTCGAGGTCGCTCTCGGTCATGATGAACGAGGGACGGGTGTCGCCCGACGAGCGGACGCGCATGTTGACTTCGCTACCGGGTGCGATGTTCGTCATGGCCGTCAGCTCGACGTCCTCAGTGGCCGTCACGTTGTACGGGTCCTCGGCGAACTCGCCGGTACGCTCTTCAACGTCGTACGTGGAGTCGATCTCCTCGAAGAGGTCGTCGAGGTCGTCGTCGTCCTCAGAGTCCCACTCGAGGAGCCACTCGTCCTCGACGCGGAAGTTCATGTTGAACTCGTAGTCTTCTTCGTCATCGAGAGCTTCCGGGTTGCTCCCGCTGGTGAACGCGGTGTTCTCGTCGTTCCAATCGTCGGTGTTGATCGCGACGAAGACGCCGTCTTCACCGGGCGTCGTGATGACCTCGACGTCGTTCGTGGTGAGGTCAACAACGCGGCGTGCGGTGTTCGGACCAGCACTGTCACGCGTCTCACGGAGACGGATGCGGGCTGCACGGTCACTGTTTTTCTCCTCGAAGAGAGACTGACCAGCCTGGCTGTCGATCAGGTCCGTGAGTTCGACGCCATCATTCGTTTCGATGTACTGGAACATCCCCTCGAGGCCCGTCGCGTCGAGCTGGTGGATGGCCCAGTCGTCCTGCGCGACGAGGTCGCGCTCGGTGATGTTGCCTGCGCCGGCACCGGCGAGCACGTCTTCGACGTCGTCGATGTCGTCAACAGTGTCGTCGGAGGCCGTCCAGACGTTGAGTTCGTTCGTTTCGCGGTCCTCGATGAGGAGCGACCCGACGTCGTCGGGGTTCTCGACGGTCTCCTCGAAGTCACCGATCTCGGCGAGAACGGACATGTCGTAGTCACCCGTACTCAGGATGAACTCGAGGTCGTCCGTCACTTCCTCGTCGACGCTGATCCCGGCGTCTTCGTCAAGGTCATCCTCATCGACCCAGATAACGTCGCCGTGTGCCTCGACCTCACCGCTGGAACTCGTGCCAGCGGTGTAGGTGTTGAAGTACACCGTGATCTCGTCATCATCGTTGAAGTCATCGATGGTGACGTTCAGCTGGTAGCCGAAGTCGTCTTCCTCACCGATGACGAGGGTACCCTCGTCTGCGGCGTCGTTCGCTGCGATCGTCACGCTAGTGACACCACCCTGTGCGGTGCTAACGGTGGAGTCAACGAATTCGAGTTCGGCGTCCGCAACGTCGCGAACGGTGATCTCTGCGGTGTCTTCGGCGGCCGTGTCGTCAACCTCGAAGAGGAACTCGTAGTCGCCGTCGTCAATGCCGTCGAAGTCGACTTCCTCTTCACGGTCGTTGATCTGGTACAGACCGATCTTCTCGTCAGCGTCCTCCTCATCCGTCTCGTAGAGGAAGGCGTCGAACGGACCGAACAGTTCGTTCGGAGTGTCACCAACGGCGGTGCGGTTGTCGTCGGTGGAAGCGTCGTCGTAGTCCTCGTCAGGAGCGAAGATGCCGAACAGCTCCTCGTCGTCGAGGTCGCCGTCAGCGCTGACGTTCAGCGTGTACGTACCACGGTTCGAGTCGATCTCGAGGTCAGTGGTGGAGTCGCCACCAGCGTCAGCGACCTCGTCATCGTCGAAGTCAGCGTCGAGGTCCTGAATACGGATCTCGAAGGTGTCGCCCTGCATCGGCGTCCGGTTGAGGACGATGTTAGAGGAGTCTCCACCGGAAATGAAGTAATCACCGGCATCGAGGTCCTCGGTATCGATGGTAACCTCACCATCGGTACCCGCAGAGACGTCCTCAATGAACGCACTGCTGGACACCTGACCATCGTCAGTTCCAGTTACACGGCGAAGCTGGAACTGCTGACCGTCAGTGGAACCGAGGTCTTCAGTCGTTACGTCCTCTCCCTGCCAGGGGTTGGACGGGTCATACGTAAAGTCGCCATGGTCGTTACCCGCGGCCGCAGCCGGCATCGCCGCGAAGCCGATTGCAACCATGGAAAGGACCATGATAGCACTGAAGAAGACCGCGTTGGCCTTCTTGCGTGTGTTATTGTCGTTTGTCATTGTTTAGTTGCGGTCTGCACGCGACAGCAGCTTTCTCCTGACCTCGGAGAGGTGCCCGGTCTTCGTCGACGCCTACGTTTCTTCGGGGTGCGGCCGGACTCGGTCGCAGATACTCATGTACTGCCACTTGGGTAGGGGTACACCCGAAACCTTTGTCGCTCGTTATAAATACTTTGTGTTGATTGGGGTGGCGTGTGAAAGCGTCACACTCCCGCAAACGGGCGTCTGACGCCGTCTCCCGGGATCCGGCATATATGCTTTGTGGCGAGCGGGACGGGGGGTTGTCGTCGTCGGTCGCGGAGGGCCGTCGTGGGTCGGCGAGAGATCGACGTGGTGCCGTCGACGGGTCCGCGATCGACCGGCACGCGGTGGGCGTGTCAGTGGGCGTGTGGTCGACGCGCGGTGGACGTGTGGTGGTCGGTGTAGTCGACCCGCGGGCGCGCGGCAACGCAGGGCTTTACTCGGTCGCCCGCGCAGGTGTCGAGTATATGGCGGACCCGTACGCGGAGACGCGCGCGCTCCTCGACGAGCGCCCCGACGTCGAGGCGGCGCTCGAGGACGCCCTCGCGGTCGACGTCGCGGGCCCGTGGACGTTCGACGACGTCGACGTCGACTCCGGCACCTTCGGCGAGCTCGTCTCGCGCGGGATCGTGACGAAACGCGACGGCGACTACCGACTCGCCGACCCCGACGCCGTCCGCGCCGCGCTCGACGGCGACCCCTACACGGGCGGCGCGGCGGGGGAGACGGGCGAGGGAACCGGGATCGGAGTGCGGGTTCGCGAACGCGTCGAGAACGTCCGCGACGGGGCCCACCGCGATCTCCTCGTCGGGCTCGTCGGCGCGTTCGCCCTGCTCATGCTCATGCGGGTCGTGACGATCCGCCGGGTCTTCCGCGAGGACCGCGTCCTCTTGCCGGGTAACGACCCGTACCACTACCTCTACTGGGTCGAGCGGTTGACGGCGTCGGACGTCGACCCGCTCGACTTCGAGGGGATCGCCGGCGTGCTCGGAGGGCGAGCCAGCGGCGAGCCGCTCACGTACACCATCGGCTGGTGGGCGACCGAGGCGCTCGGAGGCGGGGCCGACGACGCCGCCATGGTCGTCGCGTGGATCCCGATCGCGTGCGCGCTCGTCGTGGGCGCGGGCGTCTACCTCGTCGCGCTCTGGACGACGAACGACGAGCGCGTCGCGGTGGCGTCCGTCGTCGCCTTCGCGCTGCTCCCCGGGCACGCCCTCTACTCGGGGATCGGGTTCTTCGACCACCACGCCGTCGACTACGTCTGGCTCACTCTCTCGATCGTCGGCGTGCTCTGGTTGGCTCGCGACCAGGAGCGACGCGCCGCGACGGAGCGGCTCCGACACCTCACCTCGCCCGCGACGTGGCTGGTCGTCGCCGCCCTCGGCGTCGTCTTCGCCGCGATGGTCCACACGTGGAACGGCTCGCCCGTCCTCCTCGTCGGGCTCGCCGTCTACGCGTCGATCCGTGCGACCTCGGACATGCGTGCCGGATGGAACCCGCTCGTCGCCGCCGTCCCTCTCGTGAGCGCGCTCGGGGTCGGGTTCCTGCTCGCGTACGCGTTACACACGCAGGCAGGGTGGCAGGAACCCGTGGCCGTCTACTCGCTCCTGTTGGTCTGCGTCGGGGTCGCCTTCGTGGCGGGTGCCGCGGCGGCTCTCCAGCACAGCGGGGCCCACCCGGGGATCCACCTCGGGCTCGCGGCGTTCAGCGTCGTTCCTCTCTGGCTCGGATTCGGACGCCTCCGCCCGGACGAGGCCGACCGGCTGACCGATCGCGCGCGCGACTCGTTGCTCGGTCGGGACTACGCCGCCGAGACGCGGTCGCTGTTCGACGCCGACTACGGCGTCTTCTTCGGCCCCGTCGACCACTTCGGCTGGCTGCTGTTCGTGGCGCTGCCGGTGCTCGGCTGGGTGACGTGGCGATGCGTCCACGACCACGAACCGCGCTGGCTCGTCGTCGCCGGCTACGCGTACGCGCTGATCGGGTTCGCGCTCGTCCAGATCCGGTTCGCCGGCGAGGCGACCGGAGTCGTCGCGGTGCTGGCGGGGCTCGGCTTGGTCCACCTGCTCTCCGTCGTCGACGTCGCGGAACGCCCGGCCCCCTTCGGTGACCGTGAGGAACGGGTTCGATTCGATCTCGGCCTCCCCGGCGGCTCGTGGCAGCGCGCCGGCTACGCCGTCGGCGCGGTTCTGGTCGTCGCCAGCCTGAGCCTGTTCATGGTCCCCGCGGTGATGGACGCGGTCGCCCCGACCGACGAGCAGGCCGAGGCGATCGACTGGATCGCCGCGGATGCCGCCGAGCACGACGGTGAGGACTTCGTGTTGAGCCGATGGGGACGCAACCGGATGTACAACTACGCCGTCAGCGGGGAGTCGGACACGTACGGCTACGCACAGCGAACCTATGAGCCGTTCATTCGGGACGCCGACCCGGACGCACACGCCGACGAGTTCCAGGGGCGCGTCGGCTACGTGGCCGTCAACGAGGTGGACGCCGAGGTTCCACCGGAGACGACGTACGCCCAGCTGTTCGAGGAAGCCGGGAGCGCGAGCGGGACGGCGGACGGCTCCGGGCGCTTCCAGCTCGCGTTCACCACCGCAGACGAGGGGATCAAGGTGTTCCGCCCGGTCGCGGGCGCGACGCTCGTCGGGGAGGCGGAACCCGGCGCGACCGTGCTCGTTCGGGCGGACGTCGACGTCGACGGGGAGTCGCTCACGTACGAACGCCGCACGACCGCGGACGACGAGGGGGCCTTCTCGGTCGTCGTCGCCCACCCCGGAAAGTACGAGGCGGAAGGCGGGACGCTCGACGCTGCGGGCGCGGACGATGGCGAGAGGGCGGTGGCCGTGTCGTCGGAGGCAGTCCACGGTGGCGAGGTCGTCGACGGTAGCGACGACAGCGACGACAACGACGACAGCGACGACAACGACGAGAGCAACGAGTGAGTGGAGACCAGGAGGTCGATTCCGTCGGCTCGTTCACAGTTCTTTTATACACTCAATGATACGAATCGGGTAATGCTCTCCGGGTGGCGATACCGTCTCCTCAGCGTGTTCGGCGTGGCCGCGCTCGCAGCGGCCGCCACGCTCATCGCGAACCACCCGGTTCCACAGTCGTTGTTCACGACGTACGTCCCGCTGTTCGACCGGCTCGACCCGATCGTGCTGTCGGGCGACCGGCTCTTCCTCGTCGTGGGGTTGAGCCTGCTCGCGATCGTCGGCAGCCTCATCCCGCTGTACAAGCCCCGACCGCGGCGCATGCTCGACGTGGTCCTGCTGGCACAGAAGCGCGTGCTCGTCGCCGGGCTCGCGATCGCGACGCTCGGCTTTTTCAAGTGGTCGCTGCGGGTGCCACGCGCGACGCTCACGATCACGATCGGGCTGCTCCTCCTGCTCGTGCCCGCGTGGTTCGTCGGGATCCGCCGGCAGCCCCGGACCGAGCCCAGCCGCGCGATCATCGTCGGCGACGACGCCGAGCAGATCCGCCGGCTCGCCGCGGAAACGTCGTTCTCGTTCCTCGGGTACCTCGCCCCCTCCGCCGTGTTCGCGAGGACGGAGCGCGAGCGGATCGCCGCGGTCGCCGACGGCGGGGCCCCGGAGATCGATCGGCTCGGCGGGCTCTCCCGGATCGAGGACCTGCTCGTCGGCCACGACGTCGACACGGTGGTGCTCGCGTTCTCGGAGCCGGACCGCGCCGAGTTCTTCGGCACGCTCGACGCCTGCTATGAACACGGCGTCGCGGCAAAGGTCCACCGCGCGTTCGCCGACAGCGTGTTGACCGCCGGGAGCGGGGAGGGCCCTCTCGTCGACGTCGAGGTTGAACCGTGGGACGTCCAGGACTACTTCTTCAAGCGCGTGTTCGACGTCGCCTTCGCGATCGTCGGTCTCGTCGTCTTCGCGCCGGTCATGGTCGCGATCGCGGTCGCGATCACGCTCGACGATCGGGGTCCCGTCCTGTATCAACAGGAGCGGACCGCCGGGCTCGGCGAGACGATCACGGTGGCGAAGTTCCGGTCGATGACCCCGAAAGGGGCGTCGGCGACGCCCTCGGCGGACGCGGACAACGACCGGATCACCCGCGTCGGGCGCGTCCTCCGGAGGACCCACCTCGACGAGCTCCCGCAGCTGTGGACGATCCTCAAAGGCGACATGAGCGTGGTCGGTCCGCGAGCGGCCTGGACCGAAGAGGAGACCCTCCTGGAGCGCGAGACGGATTCGTGGCGGAAACGCTGGTTCGTGAAGCCGGGGCTCACCGGGCTCGCCCAGGTCAACGACGTGAAGAGCACGGAGCCGCGAAAGAAGCTCCGCTACGACCTCGAGTACATCCGCCGGCAGTCGTTCTGGTACGATCTGAAGATCGTCATCCGGCAGATATGGGCGGTCGTAAGCGATCTGCGGACGGTTCTCGACACGCCGTAGGGAGCCGCCGCCGGCGTCGCTCCGGCCGGCTCCGTCTCGTTGGATTGGGTCCGTGAGAGAAACGGAGAGAGTACGTTTCGTCGGCTCTGATGAATCACTAGAGCCGGAGACAGGGGTGCGAAACGACGCCGTAGTCGGTGAATCTCCCGTCCCTTTCGGGGGCAGCGGCTTCGCCTCGGTCACCAACAGCGTTGTTAACTACAGACACCGCTTTGCTCGTGAAGCGGAACTTCTTCGACGTCACGCATTGCCGATTTCCCGCTTTCTGCCTTTGATTTGACGACCTAGCCTGCCGCCTTACAGCGATTCACCAGAGCCGGATATCGTGCGGTTCATCGGGAAACGTAGCCGATCGATCGTGTCGCCACGTCCTCGAGGCGGTCATCGACGAGGGAGGTCATGTAAAACGCTACCTCTGCAGCGCTGTTGAGGGTCGCGAACGACCACGCGAGGACGTGACTCCGTTTCCCGAGCGGATCGCCCGCGTAGTCGTCGTCTCGGAGCACGAGCGACTCCTCGTGATAGGTCTTCGTCGAGATCGGGACCGTAATGAGTTGCAGCCCGTGGCTGGAAAACCTGGGCGTCCCCAATACGAGCATCGGACGGCCTTTGTCAGAGAGCGGGTCAGTTCCCCACACGACATCGCCGCGCTCGAGTGCGTCGAACTCGGTCACTGCACGCGCTCCGTCTCGTCGGTTCGGAGCTCCTCGAGACGCTCCTCGCCGTACCGTTCGTTCGCGGTTTCGTGGTATCGGTGCAGCCGATAGGCGGCCCGGAGCCGTTCCTCGTCGTCAGCGATCGCCCAGTACGGGCGCTTGTGTCGCACGAGGCCCCGCTGTTTCAGTCGTGAGAGGATCGCACTGACGGCGTCCGGATCGAGCCCGAGCCGGTCGGCGATCGTCGCCGCCTTCCACGCACGGTCGTCGTTCTCGTCGAGAAACAGGACGATCCGCTCGGTGTCGTTCCGTTCCTCGAACCCGTCGTCGTCGGCGTTCTCGAACTCGTCGATATCGATGGTCCCGCTCGACATACCGTCGTGTTGGGACCGTTGGACCATAGCTATTTTGGACGTTTGTTATCGAGGGAGAGAGTACGTTTCGTCTGTCTCAGAGTGCGGGTCCCGATAATTCATCGAGGAGCGAGGAAAAGGAGAGAAAGGAGAGGAAGGAAGGAAGGAGAGGGAGAGTACGTTTCGTCTGTCTCGGTTGGTGGGTTCGGAGGCTGACCCGCCTGCGACAGGGTCGTCGATCCGGACGACGGCGGCGGGGAGGTTACTTCGGGCCCCTAAAAGGGTCGCCGGCGAGACTCTCCCTCAGGGAGACCTGAGACAGACGAAACGTACTCTCCCTCTGTGGCCCGCCAAGGAGCGAGACAGACGAAACGTACTCTCTCCGTGTGGTCCGTCCCGGGTGCCGGACAGACGAAACGTACTCTCGACACCACCGTTGGGGCCCCCCGGTCACGTCGGTCGTGGCGTGCGTCATCGTCGACGACGAGAACACTCGACACGGTGGGGTGTGGGTGTCGATCGACCCGGCCGGCGGCCGACATGCCCCCCGTTGACCCCCTCTCGTCGACGCCGATCGATTCGTCACGGTCGACGCCTCCGGTCGTCCGTCGCGTCGACGGTCCGCCTTCATCACTGCATCCCGCCCAACCACACCTCGCTCCGCCACCTCACCACACCCCGCCAGACTCCACCCGTTTCCGCCGCTTCACTTGCAGCGGTGGCGTGTGGAGGTCGCTTGTGATTTCATCTGATCTCAGCCACGCGCCGGTAATTCACACTTCAAGGGGGAATGCGGTCGATATGGTGCATATTAAGTGAATATTCGATTCGAGGTAATGAATAATAAAACAAGTAAAGCAAATACGAGAGTTGGATCTATGTCCGGTCACTTGTATCCCAGACAATGACGTTTGATCCCTGAAGGAAGTTGAGTAATCCACGGAACATTCCGTAGTTGGCTTGGATAAAGTAGAACGGAATGTGGATTATTGCGCGGTGTTTTAAGTACCCCTTTTCAGAGAAATACCCGGCGACAGCGAGTGAGTAGAATACGCCTTGACCGACGAGAGGAATAGTGTAAAAAGTCGGGTTAGAAAGGGCGACCAAGCCGACGTTTGAAACGGCGATGGCGAGAAGGAATACGGGTGATAACCATCGAAGAACTTTGTGAGACCACAACTGATAGGCGATGCGAGGATGTGAGAGTGGGTTTAAAAGATCAGGGTATCTGACAATGCTGTTCCAGCTCCGGGTAACGATCCGGATCCGACGATTCAATTCGTTAGTGGCATTCTTTTCAGTCTCTTCCCATGCGACGGCTTTCGGTGCGTATTTCACCAGCCCTCCGTTTCGGAGTATAGATAGCGGTTCGGTGAAGTCACTGATCGCATCGGCCGGTTGTGGGACGTATGATTCGGCATGTACTGCGTAGATTGAACCGTTACCTGTGATGAGTGAACTTGTGGCTGATTCGAGTCGCTTGATCCGTGACTCGTACCGCCAATAGACTGATTCTCCCTCCACGTTACTCGAATCGTGGTAGCGGAGCTCGCCGACCACGCACCCGATGCGGGGTGTAAACCCTCGAACTAACTCCTTCAGCGCATCGGGCTCGTACATGCTGTTCGCGTCGGAGAAGACGAGGATTTCCTCATCAACGAGTTTGGCCACGCGATTCTGACACTCGGTCTTTCCAACTCGACCCTCGATACGTACGAGAGTAACATTCTGATTTTCATATGACCGAACGATCTCGTCCGTTGTATCGTCGGATCCATCTGAGAACACGACGACGTTGAGTCGATCGGTGGGATACTCTAATTTGAGGCTATTTTCTATCTTCTCGGCAATGACGTCCTCCTCATTGTACGCTGCAATGATGAGAGCGGTGGATGGAAGCTTGTCTAACTGAACTGCTTGGTCACTGGAACACAATCTGTTATATAAATACAATGTGGCCGGGTAAAAAAAGAACGTATGTAGCATTGAACTCAAACACAATATAAACGTGGCCACGAGAATTATTTCTAGTGATATCAGAGGAGTTATTTGGATCATCATTCTTGCACTATTGCTCGTTGATTAGAGATCGGTAGATACGCTCCACTTCCTGTACGTTCGTCTCCCACGAATAATTTTGCGCGATATTTCTTCCAGAAGCCGCTAAATCATCTCGTAACGATTTATCACGCGATAATTTTAATAAATAAGATCCCAACTCCTCGTGGTCTTGTTTATTGATTAAATATCCTTCTTTTCCATGTGTAATATATTCTTCTGGGCCCTCATTTTGGCAGGCAATCACGGGTAATTCACATGCCATGGCCTCTAGATATGCAATACCAAACGCTTCGCGGTAACTGGGAAGCACAAAAACCTGAGAGTTCCAAAGGTACTCAAATACCTTTTCATTTAGGATCTCTCCAAGAAATAGCACGTCCTCCATATTCATTTCTTCCACATATTCTTCTAAGGTTTGTCGGTATGGTCCATCACCAATGAGAATATATTGATAATCAATATCTAGCTGGGAAAGCGCCTTAAGAGCAGTCAATTGATCCTTGGATCGTATTAAGTCACCAACTGAGATGATTGTCAGCTTATCTTCCGAGATCTCAGCGGGAACGTCCCTGTTTTTTACTTCATCTATTTTTGAGACTGGAATTCCGTTTGCGATAACGTGAATTTCCGTTTCCCTTGCTACATGCTCCGGGATTTGCCGTTTTATTTTCTGGCTATTCACAAGAACAGCATCAGATTGTGTCAGACATTCATTTACTATAAAGCGATTAAAGAATTGTTCGTACAGAAGATTTAGATCTGCTCCATGAACCGTCGTCACGAGTGGAACATCAAAATGCTTGCTAACCGGAATAGATGCATATCCGTTTGGATTCGCAACGTGTGCATTAATCACATCCGGTGTGAAATTATCGTTTTCTAGGGACGAGATCCATTTACGAGAAAGAAAGCGAGAGATAATCGCGGTTAATGCCTGAGTGTGCTTATTTGGTAGTGAGATTGTTCGAGGATACCGAGTCGTTATACCGTCCATTTGCAATTTGTATGGAACATCTCTATGAAGTGATCTGTATTTTTCAGAAATACCTGGAAGAGACGGAATATAAGGGTGTGGGGAAATAACTTCTGGATCGTGACCCATTCGTTGCAGAGTTTTTACTTGATACTGAACGAATATGCCATATACTGGACGACATTTATCTGGATATAGGTTTGAGATGATTAAAGGTTTCATCAGTTTCTCAAAAGAAGAACTTGATGATGGGATTTGAAATTTTTGATCGAGAAACGAGTGTCACTCTATCAGCATTAGATGCACGTGAGAGCACGAATCTTGTCTCTAAAATACTTAGCAAATCGGTATAAAGGGCTTCCTCCGAGCGAAATAATAAATAATAAAATTGTGCCAACAGACAATGGATTATACATGATCGATTTAAATAAATACCTCCTAGCTTCAGAGTATCTACCAAGGTATAGTGCAGATCTGCCAATACGTTTAAGAAACATTGATTTGAATCTTAGTTGGAATCGTACGCCTTCACTCTTCGCTAAATTTTTATGCTTTTCATATATTTTTGGATATGCAACATCACGAAGTTCGGTATGCCGGTCACCGATCTGATCATATTCACCAAATCTACGAATAACAAGTGGTTCAGGAACAGACTCAAAACTAGTATCTGATGCCAATCTTATCCACCATTCCCGATCCTGCATGATTGGCAATTCTGGATCTGGCTTACCAACGGAATTTATCAAATGATGACTCACTAAGACACTGGAAAAGCCACCAATGACACCTCCAGAGAACAAATACCGTCGTATATTTCCACGGACGGTAGGAGTAAAAGTTTTAATTGTATTCCCATTCCCATCTACAAATTCTTGCCCAGTATAGACGACACCAACAGAATCATTTCGATGAATTTTATTTATTTGCTTTTCTATCTTAGTTTTCTTCCATTGATCATCATCATCAAGAAAAGCAATATACTCTCCATTGGCATTCTTAATACCCCAATTACGTGCAGCATTGGCACCTTGATTTTTTTCGAATTTTTTGTAATAAATGTTATGGTTCTGATCATATAGGAACTTTATCTCCTTGGTTGAAGCATCATCGATAACCAATATTTCAATATTCTGGTATGATTGGTCTAAAACACTCTTGATTGCTTCATTAACCATTTTCGGTCGATTGTAAGTAGGAATAACAACACTGACAAGAGGAGCTTCTGAAGCCATCCTTTTTACAGCATTCGTATAAAGTTAAAAGTGATTCGCAATATATAGGTATTTGCACATCAATGATCGATCAGAGATAATGAACAGTGGCTCCTTTTTAAAATCACTTAGTCCGCTTCTTTTTCGTGACAGATCGGTATTGATCGTACTGATACTATCTGTTTTCACCGTTGCTACATATAATCAAGGGCAAGCTAGATTATTCACCCAAATATCAATGGTATTATATATATCGTTACTCTCCTTAACGATTCTTCTTGAAAATGATTCAAAGATGGGAGTATGGGGTCGTCAAAGCTTTATTTTTTTAATTTTATTTATACTTATCTATATATATTCCACAGTGATTACGCAATCGCTTGTGGAAGTTGGGATGGCGGTTACATTATCAAGTATTCTTATTATGCTACTCTACTTGGTACCAAAAGCGGTATCACTCAATGTCTTCTTACACTATATTGCATTATTATCTGCTCTACTAGGAAGTCTTGGATTACTACCTCTTTTAGTCGGAGAATTTAAAATAGTTGTATTACCTGTTGAGTTGCACACAGGCCATAATATACGGATCCTCGGAACAAATGTTGAGGTACTGAGAATACAATCAGTATTCGGCAATCCTAATGGCCTAGCTCGTCTTGTTGGTCCCGGATCGTTGGTCTCGGCATACTTATTATTAAAAACGCGGAAGTGGAGGTACTTACTGTTCTTTTCCCTGTCAGCGATATGTTTGTATCTTACTGGCAGCCGATCTGGCTCATTAATATTCTTTTCTGGTGTATTAATATATGCATCTCTATTTATTATGAATAAATTGAATATTGGTAGTCTTAGCCGAGTGATTGTAGACTGTGTTTTCACTACGATCTCTTTAGTCATAGCAATAGCACTGCTCGGTAGAATCGAGTTACTATACTTGCTGCCTGTCGATTTTACAAATAGATTACTTTTATGGGAAGCAACTGCTAATCTCATAAGGGATAACACAATAGCTGGAATGGGGTATAACCTTGGATACGATTTCATGTCTCCATTACTTCCAGAGAGGTTTGAAGGCTATTCACCGCACAATTCGTATCTTCGCATGTTTCTTCATACTGGTATTGTTGGTGGTATCTCGTACATTCTTTTCCACTATATCATACTTTCTAGGTTTTCCAGAACAAATATGTCGAATGAAGATCAGTTTCTACTCAGCTTAACAATTACAATGATCATTATACAATTATTTGAGACATTTTCTACTATTGGCCTCACTCATGGATCAGTGATAAGTTCCATATGCTTGGGGTATTGTCTCTATCGCACAGCAAACTAACTGTAGACCCATAATTACCTGGCTCTGTAGTTCCGCTAGACGCGAGGGATTCGACTGCGTTATTGCCGTAGAAAGCGAAGAGACAGATTGGTTTGATATCCGAAATCCGTCTCTTCACGCGTGTTACGGTCGCTAAGGCTAGATCAGTTGTTGCTAATCCGGACGAGCCCGCCGACTCCGAGGGGAGGCGGGTTCGCCGAGTGGGCGATGCTCACCGTGCATGCACTCCGCATCGAGTTGGTCAAATCCTACCGCGTTGTGGTGGATTTGCTCTCAGAAATGCCCGGCGTTCTTGAAGAGGTCGGACTCACTAGGCTTCCACACTACACGGTGCTTCGCACGTGGTTTGAGCGGATTCCGACCAAGACGTGGCGTGCGTTTCTCGGCTGATGCGCCGAGAAACGCACCGGCCACGCTGCTATCGATTCGACTGGCTTTGACCGTGATCAGCCCAGCCGTCACTACGCCAACCGCACGAACTACCGCGTTCGAGCGCTAAAAGTTGGCTCCCATAGATATCGAATTACGGACATTATCGACATCCACTCAACGACCTCAAAGAAACACGATGCGAAGATCGGCCCGTAGGTCGCCGACGCAAGACCGACGACCTTCGGAGTCTCACTGTTGATCGTGGCTATGACGCCAAATCCTTCCGCGATGAACTCCGCGAAAACGGGATCTGACCATTGATTAAATACCGGGTCATGAATCCACCCGATCACGCTACAACGCCTGCATAGACGGTGGTCGCTACCATCAACGTTCTATGTCAGAAACCATCTTCTCATCGATTAAGCGCACGCTCGGCTCCGCCGTGCGTGCGCAGAGCTGGTGGTTAGAGTTCCGCGAAATGCTGCTGAAAGCCACCGTCTACAACCTTCGCCGGAGCGTTCGATACCCATGAAATCCGGCACCGTGTACCAAAACTACAGAGCCACCTGTCAATCTGTTTGGGATATATTTCGATGAAAACACTGGAATTAAGTTACAAAATATCTGTAAGAGTCATGTCGGTGCAACTGCGGAGAGGTTCCTAATCTTTCATTCTGTGAAGAGAGTAGAGGTGCTCCTTAGGAATGCCAGATTATCTTACATTCTTCTTTTCAAATATGTAAAAAGGAAGAGTTAAGACAATAGGATCGTGGCTCCGAGCCTTTGCCGTTGCCACAACGTGCTTGAATTAACGCGACTCTCTATTATATCTTGAAGATTTATCATGCCACTTTTGGTGACGAGCAATCACGACAACAGGTATCTGTTTTATATTAAGGTATTGTGCGATAGCAAGCCTGTGTCGTCCATCTACCCAAAGGAATTCACCATCTCGACCAATATCAACAGCAATTTCATCCCAGTAAAGATCCTTTGAAAGAGGTATCGAATATGGTTTTTCTGACAATTCTTCCTGTGATTTATATCCATTCTCTTTCATGTCGTAACACAGATCTTCTATTCTTTCAGTGTAAGAATCGAATTCTTTATCATTTGATTTCTTATATTCTGCTAACGTAGTACATTCCCAATCTATTCCATGATCAAAACGTCTTTGAATAGACTCATAAAATCGTTTCTTGTGATAAGTAGTACCTTCTTTATCCCAGTTTCCATCGAGGACAATGCCTACATCGGCTCTTCTATATTCATATGCACCCACTCTCCCTGTTGATCGACAGATCTGATTTGGGTTGATATATATTATATCACAGCCATACAATATAGAACGATTCAACATATATATTACTCTCCGATGATAGCGTTTAAATTCATTACGTACTTTGTTCATAGCTGCTTTTAATCCACGACTTGCACATAGTGATGAAATGTCTAAAATTCTTTGTCTGATCAAATTAATCACCGAGTATTCAGTCACATGATTTCAACCATCATAATTTCATCCATTCATTGTTCTTTGGAAGGACATCTGCACTAGCGAACTGTATCTTTTGACTCGAAAAGGACGAAGGCACTACTAACGTGCTTAACAAAACAATCCGCTCGGTAAATTACCATGTCGGGCATCGCTGACCCAGTGCTTACCCTCTTCGACTTGATAGCGACAGTTCAGCAGTATTATAATTTCCTGCAGAAGGGCATTACTCAAAAGCCAAACAGCAATTCGAGACCAGATTCAACAAGACACATCGGTAGATACTACATTATCAGGCCACTCCAATTCAATAATGGTGCATAATACGATCACACATGTCATTGTGGGTGACCACGAGTATGCCCACGAGATACCACATCGAGAACACCGATTAGCAAATTATCTGTCCAATCTACCTACGACTAATATGGTTCTCTGGATTTACCCTGATGCTATCTCTGAATGGAAAAGCGAGAATAAAAATGGTCTAATCCGAGAGATCACAGTTCCGACACAGTGTGGCCCAGTACGACTTCGGAATAGGTTAATAGATAGACCTGTTTTCAAGAGCTATTTCAAAAGGGAAATTGAATCAAAGATCAGACAATTTCTTGGAGAGAAGACCGTTCTATGGTACTACTCCCCACAATTTTCTTTTCTTTGTGAAAATAGGGACCTATGGGATGCGATCATATACGATTGTAGTGACAATCACACTACTACTGGCTGGAAATACAGGCATGAGAAGGGAATACTTGAGTCATATAGAGACAGAATCTCAGCTCTATTTTCACTATTAAATGAAAAGAAGATACTGGATCACACGGACATCGTATTTGCCTCATCTGAATATTTATATGATAAACTAAAAGCACATACAACTGCGCCGATCCATCTCGAAGAAACGGGGGTTGATCTTGACAAATTTAATGCGAAGGAGACATACGATCAAATAGAAGAATTCAATCGCCCACGATTAGGGTTTGTAGGAAAATTAAAAAAGAAAATTGATTATCAAGTATTAGATGGAATCGCAAAATCGAATCCGTCATGGAATGTCATTCTAGTTGGGCCACGATATGGAGTAGATATCGACCATCTACTAGAGACTTCAAACGTCACTTGGATCGGTGCGGTTGAACCTCATGAGGTTCCGAAAGTAATGAACAGTCTTGATGTCGGACTCATGCCGTACCGAGAGATTGAGTATAATGAAGCCGTGTTCCCACTCAAGTTTCATGAGTACTTGGCCAGTGGCCTTCCAGTAGTTGGCTGCGGGCTACCCTCCACGGACCAATGGACTCAGAATGGAGTATACATACATACGTCCGCTCAATCGTCTGACTTTTCGAACGCATGTGATGAAGCTCTCTCATGGGAGACAAACAAGAATATTCGCAAGGAAATAGCAGCACAGGCAGATTGGAGCTCAAAGCTCGATCGAATTTATCACCGTGTATTAGACACAATCCACTTCGATACCTCTTGAATTTCATCTAATCGGAGTGTGGACTATAGACATAGATTATGTCATACTATATCGGATTGATGGCATCTGGACCCCAGAAGGATTTCAGCAACTCAGCAAGGAAGGGATTCTCCGTGTTGATGTGTGAATACCTCTCACAAAATATTGAGATATGAATTATATTATTTAAAACACTTTAGAACAATATATAAATTGTCGGAGTATATAATAACTAATCGAATCTGGGATTACTATATGCTACCACGTTCGACGAAGAAGTGATCTTGTCGAACGACGTCTCAAGCGTCGACCGTGCCCGTTGAATTCGGTCATGAAGATCTTCAAATCGAGGTTTGTTATCATGCCATTCAATGAGCATAAACTGACAGTGATTTTCAAGTGTTTCTAATTCAGATTCAATTAGATCTACTTCTGATGCTTCAATATCACAAATTAGTGAAAATGTATCAAGGTTGTACAATTCACAAAGTTGTTTTATATTAGTTGAATCAACAGTCATACTGTGTTTTCCCTTAGTATTATGTGGACTTCCGCCCCAAAATCGTTCTTGGACGGTAAGATTAACAGTATCACTATCAGGAGAATACGCAGCACTCATAATTTCATAATCTGAATTGTTTAGATCTCGCGTCCTTTCCAGAAGGCTAATTAATTGCTTGTTTGGTTCAACCGCAACATGTGTATGGTGCTCGTTTTTTGTATTGTTTGCAACACATGAGATATATCCAATTCCGGCCCCCAATTCAATTATGTCTGTGTTTGTTGGAAAATAGTTGTTTATTAATGATCTCTCTGCACTCTCATAGCTACCTTGTATTATATGACCTTTAAGCCATGGATCAACTGTTTCGGTGGGGGCATATAATCTAATATTATTGACATTTAAAATATCTCCAGCAAACCATCCTTGAATCTTTTTTGAGTAGCTTTGGAGCATTCTATGATACTATGCAGCTTTTAGACGCATGTCGTCTTTGGTTGTAATACTCAATCCGCATAACGTATCATACTAGTCGGTTCTATTTTACATTTTGGATTCGGTATAAATCCGAATAATTTCCGTCTTGTCCAAGCAGTTCATCATGTGACCCAAATTCGACGATCTTACCACCTTCTACAGTATAAATACGGTCCGCATTCTTCACCGTCGACAGTCGATGTGCGATCGTGACGATGGCGTACTCCCGGTCCATCTCCTCGATCGCCGCCTGCACTTGCCGTTCAAGCTTCGTGTCGAGGTCGCTGGTCGCTTCGTCGAGGATCAGAAGATCAGCGTCCTCGATCAGGGCCCGCGCCAGTGCCACACGCTGCTTCTGTCCACCCGACAGTCGAACGCCTTCATCACCTAACAGCGTATCGTAGCCCTCAGGTAGGTCGTCTCGGAATTCGTCCACCTTCGCGATCTCACACACACGATCCAGCTCCGCCTCGCTTACGTCCCGATTTCCGATCGAGAGGTTGTATCGCAGCGTGTCGTTGAACATGAACGGATTCTGACGAACCACCGAGATCCGGTCGCGCCATTCTGCAAGGTCCACCTCACCGATCGGGACTCCGTTCGCTCGGATCTCTCCCGAATCATGGTCGTACATCCGCGCAAGTAACGAGACGATGGTCGACTTCCCCGCACCCGACTGCCCGACGAACGCGACGAACTCTCCCTTCTCGACCTCGAAGTCGATCCCGCGGAGCACCTCCTCCTCCTCGTTGTACGAGAAGTGGACGTCATCGAACTCAACGTGCGTCACCTCTTCAGGTACCTCCCGTGTTGCGTCCTCGGGCTCCTGATACGTCTCCAGCTCGTCGACGAACTGGAGCGTCCGCACGAGGTGTGGGAGGTCGTTCTCCACCTGATAGTAGAGCTTGTTCACGTTACTTGCCCGCGGACCGAGCTGGAACATCGCGAAGAGGAACACCCCGAGCGCACCGAGCGAGAGATCCGCAAACGTCAGCGCGAGATAGATCAGCACGAACACCGAGACGGCCACGACGAGGTTGTAGAACTTGTCGATCGCCGCCTCGTTCCGCCGGAGCGTGATGCGCTCCGTAGTGAACTTCTCGATCGCGTCTCGAAAGTCCCCGTACAGCTCGTCGGCGACGCCGAAGATCCGAACGTCACGGATCCCCTGTGTCCCCGCCTGCACCGCCTCCTGTCGCTCCTCGTTTGCGTCCGCGACCCGATCGCCGATGTCGTAGCCGGACTCGATCACCACGCGGAAGAAGACGGTGAAGCCGCCTAGGATCACGACGGTGATGAGCGTCAGCAGGGGCGCGATCACCAGCGCGATCACGAAGTACGCCATCGCCAGAAACGCCTGTTCCAACAGCTGAATCACTCGCTGGATCACCCGCCCCGCGTACGTCGTCTGCGTCACGATCGCGTTCAGGATGTCGTCGGAACCCTCCTCGTCGAAGTACTCCACCCGCGCGTGCAGCGCGTTCTTGAACGCCCGGTCCTGTAGGTCCCGGATGTAGTAGGTCCGCACCGCCTCCCGCAGCCACGCCACCGCGAAGCTCGTCGTGTACCGCGCGACCATCACCGCCGACACGCCCAACACCACGAACCCGAGCGAGAAGGGGATCCCGAGTGCCCCGTACACCGTCACGAAGACGGCGAGCAGCCCGTCGGCCTCCGCCGCCGGGTCCTCCAACTGCACCAGGTCGACGATGGGCAGGATGAAGCTCAGCCCCACGCCCTCGAGCACCGCCGCAACGACGCCGAGCACCACGATCCCGGCCGTGAACCGGGGCTTGTACCGCGCGACGTCGAGCAGCGCGTCGATCTTCTGCCGCCGTGAGATGGATTCGGAGTCGTTCGTCGCCATGGAGATGAAACAGCTACTACCCGAACGAAACGCCACCGCCCTGATAAACGCATCCGTTCGCCGACGTGAGTGCCGGGTCCCCGGCCGCGACCCATCCACCCACCCGCGACCGTCACGCCGCGTCCCGGTACACCGAGACGGTCTGTGCGGCGATCGCCTCCCAGCTGGGCCACTCGCGCGCACGGGTCGCCATCCCCGCTTCCAGCCGCGACCGATGGACGCGGTCGGCCAGCACGCGGCCGAGCGCCGACCCGAAGGCCCGCGGGTCGGCGGGCGGGACGAGGTGGCCGTGGGTCCCGTCGTCGATCGTTTCGGAGAAGCCGCCGACGTCGGCGGCGACGACCGGGACGCCGCGCGCGATCGCCGTCAGGAGGACGCCGCTCTGGTCGATGCGGCGATACGGTAACGCGACGACCGTCGCCCGGTCGAACGCGTCGCGGAGCCCCGCGTCGTCGACGTGCCCGAGATCCCACTCGATCCGGTCGGCGACGCCGAGCTCGCCCGCGAGCTCCGTGATCGGCGCGAGGTCCATCCGCGCCCGCCCGGCGACGTGGAGCGTCGTCGTCGCCCGCACCGCCCGCGGCAGGTGCGAGACCGCCCGCACGAGCGTGTCGAGCCCCTTGTACGGCTTGATCGACCCGAACAGCAGGACGCGGGACTCGGCGTCAGCGGGGTGGTCCGCCCCGTCGCCCCCCCGCGATGACCCGGAGTCCCGTCGCAACGACCCGGACTCCCCCCGCGACGGCTCGGGGTCCCCTCGCGACGACCCGTCACTCCTTCGCGACGGCTCGGGGTCCCGCGGCCGGTGCAGCAGGCCGTGCGGGACGACCGCGATCGCGTCGTCGTCGATCCCGCGTCGGGCGCGCAGGTTCGTCCGGGTGTACTCGGTGTGAGCGATCAGCCGCGCCGACCGCCGGCGAAGGCGGTCGGTGCCGAGGCGTCGAACGCGCGCGAGCCGCGCCCGCGACCGCGGCTCGCTGTCGTGAACCGTGTGGACGACCGGGGCGACGGCCGCCAGGCGCTCGAGCACGAGGACGTCGATCGGCGGCAGCGGGAACCACTGGACGTGAACGACGTCGGGCCGCCACCGCTCGAGCGCGGCCACGAGACGGACCGAATCCCGGACGTGTTCGACCCCTTTCGCCGAAAGGCGGCCGAGGCCCTCGCGCTCGAACGTGCGGGTCACCCATCGGTAGAAGAACTCCTCGCGGGAGTACGCCCGGGGAGCCCCCACCGACCCGGTCGCGAAGTCGGACGGCGCGGTGAACAGGCGGACGTCGTGTCCCAGCCGGCCGAGCGCCGAACAGAGACGGTGCGTGTACGGCGGCGTGAACCCGCCCGGGTCGAGAACCGCCACGCGGAGCGGACGCATCGGATCGATGCTCGGAGTGCACGCCCGGGAGACAAGACCGTATCGGTCGGCCGAACGGTACACGTATACACCCCTGCGGTGAACGCCACCCGATGGAGACGATCGCCGTGGCACACGCCCCGCTCGGTGAGGGCGGCAGCGAACGGGTGCTGCTCTGTACGCTCGAAGCGCTGCAACGGGAGTACGACGTCACGCTCGTCACCGACAAGCCGCCGGCGATTGCCGAGCGAAACGCGTACTTCGGGACGGACGTCGACCCGGACCGGGTGACCGTTCGGCTCGCCCCTCGGCCGCTCGCTCGGTTCTTCGAGACGTTTCCTCACCGGCTGTGGCGGATGAAACAGCTCGCGTTCAACCGCTATCTGCGCGCCGTCGAATCCGAGTACGACCTCGTTGTCAGTACGATGGACGAGTACGACCTGACGGGGCCGTCGGTCCAGTACGTCCACTACCCGACGTTCGACCGGGCCGAACCGGACGCGTCCGACCGGGGCGGCCTCGTCTACCGGACCTACCTCCGCGGCTGTGACCTCGTCTACCGGATCCCAGAGAACCCGCTGTCCGACGCCGTCGCGTTCGCGAACTCGCACTGGACCGCGGGCGTCGTCGAGGACACCTACGGACTCACCCCGGAGGTCTGCTACCCGCCGGTCTCCGTCGGCCGAGCCGAGGGCGTCGACTGGGACCGCCGCGAGAACGGGTTCGTCTCGGTTGGCCGCCTGTCGCCCGAGAAACGGCTGCTCGAGTCCATCGACGTGGTCGCGGCGCTCGTCGACCGCGGACACGACGTCCACTACCACCTCGTCGGTCCGGACGATAACGCCGGCTACGCGAGGGCGGTCAGAGCCAAGGCCGAGGCCTTGCCCTTCGTCCACGTCGACGGCGCGGTGTCCAGGGACCGGCTGTTCGAGCTGTTGACGACGCATCGATACGGGCTGCACGGAATGCGGAACGAACACTTCGGCATCGCCATCGCGGAGATGGTCGTGGCGGGAGCGGTCCCGTTCGTCCACGCGAGCGGCGGCCAACGGGAGATCCTTCGGGGAGCGCCGGACGCCATGTACGACGACGGGGACGCGGTCGAAACGATCGAGCGCGTCCTGACGCGTGACGCGCTGCAGCGACGGCTGCGTGACGCGCTCCGCGAGTCGGCGGAGCGGTTCGACGACGAGCGGTTTCGGGACCGAATGCGGGCCGCGGTTCGCACCGCGCTCGACGGACGAGACGACGACACGCGGGGCTGACGGGGCTGACGGGGCTGACGAAGCCGCCGAGCACGTCGACGAGTTCCCCGGCCTCAGATCGGTTTGTAGGAGTTCACTCGCCGCCCGGCGAGGAACTCGAGCGTTCCGAGGAACAGCCCGGCGTTCGCCCAGGCGAACGCGAACGCGATCGAGAACGGCACCAGAGTGATTCCGAGCCGATCGAGGACGGCACCCACCAGGGCACAGCCGCTCGCAGCGCCGACCAGCAGGGCGATCCCGAACG
Source organism: Halorubrum sp. JWXQ-INN 858 (assembly GCF_009806985.1). Classification (GTDB taxonomy): domain Archaea; phylum Halobacteriota; class Halobacteria; order Halobacteriales; family Haloferacaceae; genus Halorubrum. The sequence goes on from NZ_WUAX01000011.1 coordinate 333,455, forward strand.
CCGCCGCGTGCGTCGGCGCGAGGCTCACGCTCGAAACGGCGATGGCGAGCAACAGCCACGGGATCGCGTATCGGAGGTGCCAATACGAGACCGTCGACGCCGTGAACAGCGGACGCCGACGCGGGCTACACACGTCGCGATACCGCCACAGCGTCGTACACGATTGGATCGTGAGGCGGCGTCGGGTGACCAACTCGCCGCTCGGCGTCGTCGCGAAGCGCTCCGTCGCGACGGCGGCCGGTTCGTACACGACGCGGTACCCCTCACGGACCGCGTCGAGTCCCGCCGTCTGGTCGAGGTCGATCCCCTCCGCCGCAGGGGCGTAACACGACCGGCGGACTGCCATGAGCGCGCCCGAGAGCTTCGGAAGGAGCCCGAAGTCGCTCTGGCTCGCCCTGAGGAAGTACTCCCATCGCCAGTACCACCCCATCGTCGTCCCGATCGATCCCTCCTCGAAGTCGTTCGAGACGAGCGAGCCGGAGACGACGCCGACGGTCGGATCGGCGAACCGATCGATCAGCCGTTCGAGACAGTCGGGGTGGAACCTGGTTTCGGCGTCGGTGAAGACGACGACCTCGGCGTCGGTCGTCTCGACGCCCCGGTGCCGCGTCCGCGCTTTGTTCCGGACGGCGCAGTCGACGACCGTCACGTCCGGAAACGCGGCCGCGACGCGGTCGACCGTGTCGTCCGTCGAGCCGTCGGAGGCGACGACGATCCGAAGCTCCTCGCTCGGATACGTCGACGCGTAGCAGTTCTCGATCCGATCGACGATCCGGTCGCCCTCGTTGTACACGGTGAGGACGATCGCTACCGATGGCCGAGGCCCGTTCCTCGCCGAGGCGTGCGTCGCGTTCCCCGCGTTCCTCGCGTTCCCCGTGTTCCCCGTGTTTCCACCCCGTGCCGCTGTCCGAGCGAGCACACCGATCGTCAGCGGATAGCCGACGTAATGCCAGCCGACGAGAGCGATCGCGACGACTAGCACCACCTCGAGAACCGGGATCAGGGCGGTGGAACCGAGTACGGCGTTGGACGCTTCGACCCCGCTCATGCGCTCTGGATACGGGCCCTATGGATAATTCATCGGATTCCGGCCGGACGCTCCGATCCCTTCCGGTCACGACCCGTCGCCCTTTTCGGATCGTGCAGGCCGCGTCGACTCCCGACGGAGGGGCGGCAACCCGCCCGTGGACCTGAACCCGCGCCGCAGTGACCCGCCTGCGCCGCAGTAATCCGCCCGCGCCGCCGCGCTGGCACGCCCCCGTCGTTGCCGGCGATACGTCGCTGGCCGACCGTGGCTCACGGCCCGGTCAGTACGGTTCACACACGGCTTCGATGCCCGCTTCGATGTCGATCTCCGCTTCCCAGCCGGTCGCCGCACCGATCTTCGAGGCGTCCGCACGGGTGTCGTGGACGTATATCGACCCGGGGATCGGGTTGGCGACGTACTCGGGGGCGACGTCCGTGCCCAACGTCTCGTTCAACAGGTCGACGATCTCGTTGAACGAGTGGTGGTCGCCGGTCCCGACGTTGTAGACGCCGTCCAGCCGGTGGGCACCGGCCAGTTCGATCGCCCTCACGGCGTCGGAGACGTGCGTGAAGTCCCGTGTCTGTGTCCCGTCGCCGTACACCACCGGCGGCCGGTCGTCGGCGATGTCGGCCGCGAACTGGGCGATCACGTTCGCGTACCTCCCTTTGTGAGTTTCCGCGCCGCCGTAGCCCTGGTACACGGAGAAAAGCCGGAGCCCGGCGATCGACATGTCGTAGTGGGCCGAGAAATACTCGCCGTACCGCTCGCGAGCCAGTTTCGAGGCCTCATACCCGGTGTTCGCCGACACGGTCGTCGCTTCGGCTGCGGGGTCGGTCCGCGTCCCGTACACCGAGGAGCTCGACGCGTAGACGACCGCGTCACAGCCGTCCCGTCGAGCCTGTTCGACGACGTTGACGAAGCCCTCGACGTTCACCCGCACGCCGCGCCGTGGGTCCGTTTCGTGCATCGCGTACGAGGAGAGCGCGGCCAGGTGAAAGACGACGTCCACGTCCGTCGGGAGCGCGTCGTCCAGCACGGATCGGTCGTGGAACTCGACGTCGGGCGAGAGGTTGTCCGCGGTGCCGAGCGAACAGTCGTCGACGACGATCACGTCGTTGTTCGGAACGAGGCGGTTCGCGAGGTTCGAGCCGATGAATCCCGCACCCCCCGTCACGAGTATGCGCTCACCTTCCACGTCGGACCCCTTATCCGGTGAGTTCAAAAGCGTTCAGATAGCCACGGCGAGCGCTGCGGGCCGTGACGCCCGGAGCGTGGCAGCGACTCCTCGAACGCGTTCCGGAGGGGCACTCCTCGGCCCTGAACGCGGCGGCCGAGCGCAGCGACGAACGGCAGCGTTTTACTTTACGGCTAATATCGTCTGTGTAATGTCATACTCGGGGGATCACCGATGGAGTTGATCGACGACGACGGCGACCTGTTCGGCGTGGTCAACGTCGTCGACGTGCTCGTGGTGCTCGTGGTCCTCGCGGTGGGCGTCGCGGGCGTCGCGCTCGTGTTCGCGGGCGACCCCGACCCCGAACCCGACGCGCCGGACATCGAGACCACCTACGCCACCCTCGATCTGGGCCCCCAGCCCGCCTACGTCGCCGACGCGGTCCGGGAGGGCGACACGTACGAGCCGGACGCCGACTCGACGCTCACGGTGACGGACGTCCACGTGACGCCCCACGGCGGCGACGTCGGCGTCACCCTCCGCGTCGAACTGGCGGGCGAGCTCGACGACGACGCCGTGCGGTACGCGAACGCGCCGCCGCGGCTCGGCCGCACGCTGGACCTCGAGACGGACCGCTACGTCGTCGACGGACGGATCCGGGCCGTCGGCGACGACGCCGCGCTCGACCGCGACGAGCGGACGGTCGTCCTCCGTGACACGCTCGACGCCGAGACCGCCGAGAGCGTGACCCCCGGCGACGAGGTCCGGCTGGCTGGCCGCACCGTCGCGACGATCGACGACGTCGCGACCTTCGCCACCCGCGACGCCGACCGGAGCCGCCTCTACGTCGAGGCCGTCCTCGACGCTCACCGCGAGGACGACCGGACGCGCTTCGGCGGCGTCCCGCTCCGACGCGGCCAGTCGGTCAGCCTGCCCGCGGCCGACTACACGCTCGACGCCGAGATCGAGCGCGTCGGCGGCGACTTCCGGCTCGGCGAGACCGCGACCCGCACGGTCACCCTTCGGATGGACGAGGTCCGTCAGGACACCGCCGACGCGGTCGAGCCGGGCATGACCGAGGGCCCCGTCGACGACCCCGTCGCGGAGGTCACCGCCGTCGAGACGGAGCCGTCGATCATCATCGCGACCGGCGACGACGGCACCGTCAACGTCGTCGACCACCCGAGGGAGCGCGACGTGACGATCACCGCCGACCTCCAGGTGCGTGAGACCCCGACCGGCGTCCGGTTCAAGGGCGACTCGCTACGCACCGGCTCGACGGTCGTCCTCGACCTCGGCACCGTCACCGTCGAGGCCGAGGTGGTGCGCGTCGACCGATGAGCCCCGCGGACCGCGCTCCGGACCGCACCGCCGACTCCACCCCGGATCGAACTCCGGACCGCACCGCCGACTGCACCCCGGACCACACCCGAGACCGCACCCCGGACGCCCCCGCGCTCGCCGGCTCGTGGTTCCTCTCGGTCGCACGCGGTGTGGGCGGGCGCGCCGCCCGGTGGACCCGCGGCTCCGCGCTCTACCGCTGGCTCACCGCCGAGCCCGACCCGGACGTGATCGTGATCGACCTCCGCGAGACGCGGACGGTCGGCCCGGTCCTCCGCGTCCTCGACCGCGTCGTCGACGCCCTCGCGGGCGCGGCGGCGGGCTCGCGTGCGGTCGGGCTCGCCCGCGACGCTGCCGAGACGGCCCGGGCGACCCCGCTGCGCGTCGCCGGCCTGGCGCTGTCGGCGCTCGGGCTCGTCGTCGCCATCGGTGCCCTCCGCGGCGGCCCCTCGACGACGACCCTCGCGGTCGGGCTCGCGCTCGCCGTCGCCGGGCTCGTCGCCGCGCGCGACACGCGCGACTGGGCGACGCTCCGGGAGACCCGCCCCGTCGAGCTCGCGATCGCCGCGTTCGAACCGCCCGACCCCCCGGGGCGTGACGGCGAGGACGGCGAGAGCGACGCGGGCGGCGAGGACGGCGAGAGCGACGCCGACACGGGCGACAACCCCGATGCGGACGACGACTCCGACGCGAGCGACGGCCCGCGGTAGCCGCCCGCCCCGGATCGCCCCTTCTTAAGTGTCCGGCTGGCCGCAGTACGCGTAGTGACCACCACGGAACTCCTCGTCGCGGTGCTCGCGGGGATCGTACAGGGCGTCGTCGAGTGGCTCCCCGTCTCCAGCCAGGGGAACCTCGCGCTGTTCCTCACGCTCGCGGGGACCGAACCGGACACCGCCCTCCAGCTCGCGCTCTTCTTGCAGGTCGGGACGACGCTGTCGGCGGCGACGTACTACCGCGAGGAGATCCGGACCGCGGCCCGAGCCGTCCCCGGCTGGCGGCCCGACGCGGCCTACGAGGACGACAACGCGATCGCGAGCTACGTCGTCGTCGCCTGCGCGATGACCGGGCTCGTCGGCATCCCGCTGTACGTGTTCGCCGTCGACCTGGCCGGGCAGCTCACCGGCGGCGTCTTCATCGCCGCGATCGGCGTCCTCCTGATCGCCACGGGCGTCCTGCAGATCGCCTCCGAGTCGGTGTCGATGGGCGGGACGACCGAGCCCACGTTCGCTGACTCCGTGCTCGTCGGCGCGGTCCAGGGCGTCGCGATCCTGCCGGGCATCTCCCGGTCGGGCGTGACGACGAGCGCGTTCCTCTTCCGGAGCTACGACCCGCCCGCGGCGTTCCGGCTCTCGTTTCTCCTCTCGATCCCCGCGAGCCTCGGCGGCGCGGCGCTCACCGTGCTCGGGGCGGGGGGACTGCCGGGGATCAGCCCGACGGCGGCGCTCGTGGCGCTCGTCGTCAGCGCGCTCGTCGGCTACCTCACCATCGACGCGCTGATGCGGGTCGTCGAGCGCGTCCCCTTCTGGGCCGTCTGTTTCGGCCTCGGCGGGCTCGCGATCGTCGGCGGCGGCGTCGTCTCCGTCGTCGTCTGACCCGCCGACCGCCCGTCTCCTCGTCGAGTCGCTCCTCCCACCGACCTCTCTCCTCCACCTCGCCGATCGGTTCCTCCTCCACCTCCTCCTCCCCACCAACCGCCCCTTCCTCTCCGCGCCGATCGCGTCCGGCTACGACGACCGCACGAGCGGCTCGTACCACTCGCGGTTCGCGCGGTACCAGTCGATGAACTCGCCGACGCCCTCGGCGATCGACCGCGACGGCTCGTAGCCGATCCGCTCGCGGGCCTTCGCGACGGACGCGTGGGTGTGTTCGGCGTCCGCCTCCCGGGCCGGCTCGTACTCGATCGCGAGCTCGGGCGCGAGCTGGTCGCGCACGGTCTCCGCGAGCGCCTGGATCGAGATGGTGTCGGCGCTGCCGACGTTCATCACCTCGCCGTCGGCGGCGTCGCACGTCAACAGCGTCCGGTTCGCGTCGACGACGTCCGCGACGTAGGTGAAATCGCGCGTCTGCGTGCCGTCGCCGTACACGACCGGCGGCTCGCCGTTGAGACACCGGGAGACGAAGTTCGAGATCGCCATGTTCGGGCGCATCCGCGGGCCGTACACGGTGAAGTAGCGCAGACAGACCGTCGGCAGCCCGTGCAGCTCCGTGTAGACGCGCGCGTAGTGCTCCTGTGCGAGCTTCGAGACGCCGTAGGGGCTGACGGGCTCGGTCGGGTGCGACTCCTCGTACGGCAGCGAGACGGGCTTTCCGTACACCGACGAGGAGCTGGCGACGACGACCCGGTCGACGTCCGCCTCGGTCGACGCCTGCAGCAGGTTCACCGTCCCGTCGACGTTGATGTCGGCCACCTTGCGCGGGTTGTCGACGCTCTCGCGGACGCCCGCCTGTGCGGCCTGATGGACGACGACGTCGGCGTCCGAGACGACCGCCGCGACCGTGTCGGCGTCGCGGACGTCGCCCTCGACGAATCGGTACGTCGCGTCGCCCGCGTCGGCGACCGACCGGTGGACCTCGAGCGTGTGGCGTTTGATCCCCTCCGCGTAGAACGGTTCGAGGTTGTCGAGGACGGTGACGTCGTGGCCGTCGCGGAGGAACGCCTCGGCGAGGTGGCCCCCGATGAAGCCGGCCCCGCCGGTGACGAGAACGTGCATATCCGACGGTTACGAGGGGCACACAAAACGACCGCGGTTTCGCTCCCCTCCGCCGCGATCCCTCGGACGACCCGGCTTCGACGGTCGCGTCCGGACCTACCGGACCCCCCGCTCGTTCAGAAGCGTCGCTCCCGATCCACCGGCGATCGGCCACCCAGCGCCCGACTCGTCAGCGTTCGACTCGCCAACGCCGACCCACCAGCACCCGACCCAACAGCGTCGCCACCAGGAGCGCGACCGTGGCCGCGACCGGGCCGAACCCCGGAACGCCGTCCGACGTGTCGGCCTCGCCTTCCGGGACGGCTCCGCCGTCCTCGGGGTCGTCCCCGGAGCCGTCTCCAGAACCGTCGCCTGACTCGTCCCCCGATCGATCCTCGGGGCCGTCTCCGACGGCGATCACGCCCGCCTCGGTGCCGTCGAGCGTCACCGCCCCGTCACCGGTTGGTTCGAACCCGATATCGAGGGTCTCGGTCTCCCCGGGCTCGAGCGACACCGTCCGTTCCCCGACCGCTTCGCCGTCCATGCGGACGGTCACGGTGTGCGTTTCCGGCCGGTCGCCGGGGTTGCGGACGGTCGCCTGCACCGTGGTCTCGTGACCGGTACGGACCCAGCCGGCGGGGACCTCGGCGTCCACGACTTCGACGGTGCCGGGTTCGAGGGCGGCGACGGCGACGGGCGAGGCCTCGGGAAGCGTCACGGTGTGTGTGTCCCCGTCGACGTCGTGGTCCACGTCCGTCGTGGTCCACTCGTCGTCGGCGTGCCGCAGCACCTCGATGGCCTCGGAGTCGAGTTCGTCGGGGATCGCGGCCCGGTCGAGGTCGAAACGCAGGGTCACGTCGGTCGTCTCGTTCGCGTCGAGGTCCGTCCGGAGGTCGACGTACGCGAGCGCCTCACCGTGCAGGATGGCGGGGAGCCCTCCAGGCCCCGCCGACGGAGCCGTGATCGTGGCCTCGAACTCGGCGCGGTCGTCACGCGGGTCGATCACGAGCGCGGACAGCGACACCGCGGGATCCGCCTCGGACGGGCCGGACGCCTCCAGCGGCACGGCTATCGGATCGCCGCTCGCGCCGGTCACCTCGACCACGACGGTGCCGTCGGCCATCGATCGGGTCGTCGTCGGCTCGGCGGAATCGCCGCCGGAGCTACTCCCGCCGGAACTGCTCGCACCGGTTCCGGTTCCCGACGTGGACGAGGAACCCGACGAACTCGACGACCCGGAGGAACCCGACGAACTCGACGACCCGGAGGAACCCGACGAACTCGACGTCGTTGACGAGTCCGAACCGTCCACCGTGTCCGCCTCGTCGCCGTCGTCGGCTTCGACGGTCAGTGCTCCCGCCACGGTCCCGTTCACGGCGATCTCATACGTCCCGGTTTCGTCGACGGATTCGGTAAAGGAGACGCGCTCCGAGCCGCCGCCCGACACGGAGACCGTCCGACGATCGGCGATCTCTCCGCCGATCTCGAGTCCGATATCGGATTCGCCGGCCTGCTCGCCGCGGTTTTCGACCGTCGCCGCGACCTCGACGGATCCACCTGCGAGGATCGCGTTCGGGTCCACGGTCGCGTTCGTCACTGAGAGCTCGGGTTCGGCAGCCGGTTCGACGGCCAGCGGTCCGGCGGCGACGCCGTTTACGGCGATCGCGTACTCGCCCGCCTCGTCGAACGATTCGGTGAAGGAGACGCTCGCCGCCTCGTCGCCATCGACGGAGACGGTTTCGTTGGCGACGACGACGCCGTCGACTTCGAGCTCGACCGAGCGCTCACCGTCGAGCTCGGCGGCGTTCTCGACGGTCGCGTTCACGACCGCCGGCTCGCCCACGGTGACGACCGGATCGGCGAGCATGGCGGCGATCTCGGCGGGAGCGACTTCGGGCGTCGGCGTGGGTTCGGGCGTCGGTGTTGGGGTCGGTTCCGGTGTCGGCGTGGGTTCGGGCGTCGGTGTTGGGGTCGGTTCCGGCGTCGGCGTTGGTTCCGGTGTTGGTTCAGGCGTTGGCGTAGGCGTCGGCGTAGGTGTCGGCGTTGGTTCCGGTGTTGGTTCAGGCGTTGGCGTTGGCTCCGGTGTTGGCTCAGGCGTTGGTTCAGGCGTTGGCGTTGGCTCCGGTGTTGGCTCAGGCGTTGGTTCGGGTGTCGGCGTTGGCTCCGGTGTTGGTTCGGGTGTCGGCGTGGGTTCAGGCGTCGGCGTCGGCGTTGGCTCCGGTGTTGGTTCAGGCGTCGGTTCGACGACCAGCGTTCCGGCCTCAACGCCGTTCACGGCGATCGTGTACTCGCCCGCCTCGTCGAACGACTCGACGAAACGGACCGACCTCGACTCGCCGCCGCGCACGGAAACCAGTCGGCTGGCGACGGTCGCGTCGTCGACTTCGAGTGCCACGACGAGGACGTCGCGTTGGTCGCCGCCGTTCTCGAGGGTCGCCGTGATCCCGACCGCCGCTCCTTCGGGGACCGATCCGGAATCGAGCTCCACGTCCGTCACGTCCACCCCCGGTACCGGCTCGACGGTCAGCGTTCCGGCCTCGACGCCGTTCGCCGCGATCACGTACTCGCCCGCCTCGTCGAACCGCGAGGTGAGACGCACTTCCCTCGACTCGCCGCCGCGCACGGAAACCAGCTGACTGGCGACGGTCGCGTCGTTCGCGGTGAGTGCCACGACGAGGACCTGTCTTCGGTCGCCGTCGTTCTCGACGCGCGCCGTCGCCTCGGCGCGCCCCCCCTCGACGATCGAACCGTCGACCAGGTCGGCCTCGACCACGTTGATCCCGGCGTGGGTATCGGCACTGGACGATCCGACGAGGGCCACGCCGCCGAGAACGACCCCCGACAGAAACACCGCTACGCACGCCCACCAGACGACGGCCCGTCGACTCGACATAGGCACGTAAGAGGCCTATCGAGTCATTGTAATGACGGATCAAGCGGAAGTAAGCCCTGCATAGTCGTGACGCGACCGGGACGGTGGAACGGCGGTTCCGGACCGTAATGCGGGCGTACGATCGAGACCCCGCTGTCGAAACGGGCACCGACGGTCGCCGGCGCTACTCGACGGTGACGCTCTTCGCGAGGTTCCGCGGCTTGTCGATCGACCGGCCGAGCCGGTTCGCGACGTGGTACGCCACCAGCTGGAGCTGCGTGTTCGCGAGCAGGGGGAGGACGCTCGGATGCGCGTCGGGCAGCGCGAGCGTGTGGTCCGCGTACTCGGCGACGCCGGCGCGGCCGTCGGTCACCGCGATCACGGGCGCACCGCGCGCCTCGACCTCCTTGACGTTGCTCACGGTCTTGCGCGCGGCCGCGTCGTCGCCGGTGACGACCGCGATCACGGGCGTCCGCTCGGTCACGAGCGCCAGCGTCCCGTGTTTCAACTCGCCGGCCGCGAACCCCTCGGCGTGCTCGTAGGTGATCTCCTTGAACTTCAACGCGCCCTCCAGCGCGACCGGGTGGTTCGGCCCCCGGCCGATGAAGAAGTAGCCGTCCCGGCCGACGTACGCCTCGGCGACGGCGGCCGCCGCGGACTCGTCGAGCACCTGTTGGACGAGCCCCGGCAGGTCGCGAAGCGCCGCGAGCCGCTCCCGCGACGCCTCCGACCCGGTCGCCGACCCGGCGAGCCGCTCGACGAGCAGCGATAGCGACACGACCTGGCTGGTGAACGTCTTCGTGGCCGCGACGCCGATCTCCGGGCCCGCCCGGATGTACACCGCGTCGTCGCACTCGCGGGCCGCCGACGAGCCGACGACGTTCGTCACCGCGAGCGTCCGCGCCCCGCGACTGCGCGCGGCCCGGAGCGCGGCGAGGGTGTCCGCCGTCTCGCCGCTCTGGGTGACGCCGATCACGAGCGCGTCGCCGACGGGCGGCGTCCGCACCGCGTACTCGCTCGCGAGGAACGCCTGCGCGGGCGTCCCCGCCTCGCGGAACCGCGCCGCGCCGACGAGCGCCGCGTGATACGACGTCCCGCAGGCGACGAGGTGGACCGTCGACGGCGCGGGGACCCCGTCGACCTCCGGCAGCTCGACCGTCCCGTCGAGCTCGTTCACGCGCCCCGAGAGACACTGCCGGAGCGCGGTCGGCTGCTCGTGGATCTCCTTGAGCATGTAGTGGTCGTAGCCGCTCTTGCCGGTGTCCTCGACGTCCCAGTCGACGGTCGTCACCGCCTTCTCGACGACGTCGCCGTCGCCGTCGCGGACGGTGGCCCCGTCGCCGCGGACCACCACCGTCTCGCCGTCCTCGAGGTAGACGACCCGCTCCGTGAACTCGAGGAACGCCGGCACGTCGCTGGCGACGTGGTAGCCGTCGTCGCCGACGCCGAGCACGAGCGGCGAGTCGTTCCGCGCCGCGAACAGCGCGTCGACCCCCTCGAAGACGGCGACGATGGCGTAGCTCCCCTCCAGTTGCGACACCGCCCGCCGGAACGCCGTCTCCGGGTCCGCGCCGTCAGCGAGCGCCTGCTCGATGAGGTGCGGGACGACCTCCGTGTCCGTGTCGCTCTCGAACGTCCGGCCGGCGTCGACGAGCGCCTCCTTCAGGGCCCGGTAGTTCTCGATGATCCCGTTGTGGACGACCGCGACCGCGCCCGTCTCGCCGGTGTGCGGGTGCGCGTTGCGGTCGGTCGGCGGCCCGTGCGTGCTCCAGCGCGTGTGGCCGATCCCGACCGAGCCCGTCGGAGCGCCCGACTCGATCGCCGCCTCCAGGTTCTCCAACTCGCCCGCGCGCTTGCGAACGTCGATTCCGGCACCGTCGGAGCTCACGCCGCCGTTCGCGTCGACTCCGCCGTCGCCGCAGATCTCGCCCCCGCCGTCGCTCACGGCGATCCCGGCGGAGTCGTAGCCGCGGTACTCCAGCTGGTTGAGCCCCGACAGCAACACCCGGGTGGCGTCGCCGTCGCCGACGTAGCCGACGATCCCGCACATTATCGCGTCACCTCGTGTCCGTCGAACCATCGAGACATCACCGCACCACCTCGTCGGCGGCGACGTTGCTCCGCACGCGGGTCCCGTCGCCGACCGTCGCGCTCGGCCCGACGAGGACGCCCCCCGCGAGGGTGGCCCCGCCGCCCACCGTCGCGCGGTCGGCGATCACCGCGCCCAGCCGGCGGTCCGGATGGACGTCGGTACGGATCCGGACGTCGGCGGGCCCGCCCGCGGCGGTCACGCCCGCGCCGATCCGCGCCTGCTGGCCCGTGACGCAGTCGACGAGCGTCGCGTTCGCGCCGACGCGCGTGTCCTCGTCGAGGACGGTGCCGCGAAGGACCGCGTTCGATTCGACGGTCGCGTTCCGCCCGACGACGGCGTTCGGGCCGACCACCGCCCCCGGGCCGATCACCGCGTCGTCGTCGACCACGACCGGCCCCCGAAGCGTCGCGCTCGGGTGCACCCGTGCCGAATCCGCGACCCAGCGGTCGGTCGCGGTCTCGTCGCGATCACCGACGTCGTCGCGATCACCGGCGTCGTCGCGATCACCGGCGTCGCCGCCGCCGCCGGCGACGCGGATCCAGCCGCGCGCCATCAGGTGTTGGGACGCTTCGAGGAGGTCCCACGGGTACGTCGCGTCCGTCCAGAACCCCTCCGTCCGCACGCCCCGGACCGCCATGCCGTCGGCGTCGGCGACCCGCGCCACGACCGTCGGCAGCGGGATCGAGCCGTCCACCCGCGGCGACTCCGCGAGCACGTCGAAGAAACCGCGGTCGAAGGCGTACACGCCCGCGTTCAACAGCTCGTGGTCGCCCTCGTCGGGGCGCTCGATCAGGTCGACGACCTCGCCGTCCGCGCCCAGTTCGACCGCGCCGTACCGGGTCGCGGCCGCGGTGCGGACGACCCCGAGGGTCGCGAGCGCGTCCGTCCCCTCGTGGCTGTCGGTCACGTCGGCGACGAGCCCGGGCTCGACGAGCTGGTCCCCGTTGACGACGAGGAACGGCTCGTCGATCGCCGCCCGCGCCTGCAACAGCGCGTGGCCGCTCCCGAGCCGCTTGGCCTGCCGGTGGTAGACCAGGTCGACGCCGCGGTACGTCGGACCGAACCGGTCCCGCACGCGGTCGCCGCGGTAGCCGATGACGACGTGTATCTCGTCGATCCCGTCGGCGACGAGCCCGTCGAACACGTGTTCGAGGATCGGGCGTCCCCCGGCGGGCAACAGCGGTTTCGGGCGGTTCGCGGTCAGCGGCTGCAGGCGGCGTCCCTCGCCGCCGGCGAGCACGACGGCCGTCGTGAGCGTCATTGTGTCATGAAGTGTGGTGTCGGTGGTCGATCGACGATGCTGTTCGATGGATGGATCGGCGGCGCGGATCACCGATCGGCGGTCGGCGGTCGTTGCGATCCGGGCGGCCCGACTACGACTCCGCGCCCTCGGCGTCTTCGGCGTCCTCGGCGTCCGCCCCCGCGACGTCGCCGGTGAGGCGGCGCTCGGCCTCGTCGCGGTCCTCGGGATACCCCACGTCGATCCGCCAGCCGTCGAGCCCGATCGCGTCGATCGTGCGGCCCGACTGGATGAGGAGGTCGATGGCGTCGGAGAGCTCGTACTCCCCGCGGTCGGAGGGCTGCGTGAGGTGACACGCGTGGAAGATGGCGGGCGTGAACGTGTAAAAGCCCGTCATCACGAGGTTCGACGGCGGGTCGTCGGGCTTCTCGACGACGTCGGTGATCTCGCCGTACTGGTTGGTGTCACAGACGCCGTACCGCGACGCCTCCTCCCACGGCACCTCCTCGACGAGGAACGCCGCGTCCGCGCGGTCCTCGCGCTGGCGGCGCACGACGTCGCGCAGGTTCGCCTGGAAGACGTTGTCGCCGAGGATGAGCATGAAGTCGTCGTCGACGTGCTCCTCGACGGTGAGCAGCGCGTGCGCGAGCCCGTTCGCCTCCCGCTGGTGGGCGTACGTGATCGGCACGCCGTCGTACTCGTCGCCGTAGTGGTCGATGATCACTTCCTTCTTGTAGCCGACGACGACGAGCAGCTCGTCGGCCCCCAGATCGATCACGCTGTCGAAACAGTGCGTGAGGAGCGGGCTCCCCGCGACCTCGACCATTCCTTTCGGCTTGTCGTCGGTCAGGGGTCGGAGGCGGGTCCCCTGCCCGGCGGCGAGTACGACGGCTTGCATGGCCCACCGTTTTCGGTAAGCGGGTAAAAGCTTTCTCGAAACGTTGGCCGAGTTTCAGGACGGTTCAGGACCCGTCCAGCAGCGCCCGGGCGTCGGCGAGGAGAGCGGTCGCGTCCGCCTCGGTTTCCCCCTCGGCCGTCACCCGGATCAGCGGCTGGGTGCCGCTGGCGCGGACGAGGAACCAGCCGGCGTCGGTGTCGACCCGGACGCCGTCGAGCGTCGACGGGTCGTCGTACGCCTCCGCCGCCCGCTCGGCGACGCGGGCCATCACGGCGCGTTTGTCCCCGTCGTCGACCGCGACGCTCTCGCGAACGATGGGGTACGTCGGGACCGCGTCGACGCGCTCCGACAGCGGGCGCTCGGCGGCGAGCGCGGCCAGCCGGACCGCCGCGAGCGGCCCGTCCGGACACAGCGTCCCCGCGGGCCAGATCCACGCGCCGCTCGGCTCGCCGCCGAAGACGACGCCCGGCTCCGTCACCGCCTCGGCGACGTAGGTGTCGCCGACCCGCGTCCGCACGACGTCGCCGCCGACCGCCCGCAGGTGCTCCCTGACCGCCCGACTCGTGTCGATCGGCACCGCCACCGTCGGGCCCGGACCGTCGTCGGGTTGCCCCCCATGCGCCGGACTCGCAGCCTCGACCGCGTGCCGCGCGAACACCGCCAGCAGGTCGTCGCCCGACACGAACCGGCCGCGGTCGTCGACCGCCATCGTCCGGTCGGCGTCGCCGTCGTGGGCGATCCCGAGGTCCGCGCCCGTCGCCCCGACCAGGGCGGTGAGGCTCGAACACGTCTCGGCGGTGGGCTCGCTCGGCCGGCCGGGGAAGCGCCCGTCCGGCTGTGCGTTCAGCGTCTCGACGCGGCAGCCGAGCGCGACGAGCGCGTCGGCCGTGAGCCCGCCCGCGCCGTTCCCCACGTCGACGATCACGTCGAGGTCGAGATCAGTTTCGGCGCCACCCCCGACGTCCGCCTTGGCGTCGGCGTCAGCACCGCCATCGACCGCCTCGAGCAGCGCCGCGCGGTGAGCGTCCGCCGCGCCGTCCCAGCGGGACTCCGACCCCATGTCGGCCGCACCGACGAGGTCGGGTGTGCCCGCCTCCAGCCGCTCCGTAACCGCCTCGCGCTGGCGCTCGCGGTACGCCTGCCCGTTCGGGTTCCACAGCTTGAAGCCGTTGTCCGGGGGCGGGTTGTGCGAGGCGGTCACGGCGACGCCGACGTCGGCCCCCCGCGACCCGACCGCGCGCGCGATCGTCGGCGTCGCGGCGATCCCGAGCCGGACCACGTCGACGCCGACCTCGCGGAACCCGGCCGAGAGGGCGTCCCCGAGCGGGATACCGCTCGCTCGCGGGTCGCGGCCGACGACTGCACGCGAGACGTCGGCGTCGGACCCGACCGCGCGGCCGAGCCGAAGCCCCAACGCGGCCGTCACCTCCTCCCCGACCGGACCGCGGATGCCGCTCGTTCCGAACATGACGGATCGGTGTCGCGCCGTGACCGTTAACCTTCTCCCCCGACCGGGGATCGGGCGCGGTCCGTGAGCCGCGGTTCGCGAGTCCTGGTTCGTCGGTCGCGAACCGCCGTCCGTGATCCCGGAACGCCAGCGCCGATCCCGGAAGCGATTAGTGGCGACCGCCCGGTTGCCGACCCATGCAAACAGTCGTGCTCGCCGCGGGGCAGGGGACCCGTATGCGACCGCTGACGGACCGCCGGCCGAAGCCGACCCTCCCGGTCGCCGGGCGGCCGCTCGTCGAACACGCGATGGACGCCGCGGTCGACGCGGGGGCCACCTCCTTCGTCGTCGTCGTCGGCTACGAGGCCGACGCCGTCCGCGACCGCTTCGGCGACGCTCACCGTGGCGTCGACGTCGAGTACGTGGTCCAGGAGCGACAGCGCGGCACGGCCGACGCGGTTCGGCGGGCAGTCCCCGCGCTCGCGGACGCCCCGTTCGCCGTCCTCAACGGCGACGGGCTGTACGACGCCCCCTCGCTGCGCGAGCTGTTCGCGGGCGGCCCCGCCGTCGGGAGCTACCGCGTGGACGACCCGCGCGCGTACGGCGTGCTCGAAACCGAGGGCGACCGCGTCGTCGGCGTCGTCGAGAAGCCCGACGACCCGCCGTCGGACCTCATCAACGCCGGCGTCTACGTCTTCCCCGCCGCGGCCGCCGACTGGACCGACGTCCCGGCGACCGAGCGCGGCGAGTTCGAGCTGACCGACGTGCTCGAGCGGGCCTGCCGCGAGCGGACCGTCCGGGCCGTCCCGTTCGAGCGCTGGCTCGACGTCGGCCGGCCGTGGGAGCTGCTGGCCGCCAACGAGTGGAAGGTCCCCGAGGCGGTCGCGGAGGCCGTCGCCGACGCGGACGCGGACGAGGTTCGTATCGACGGAACCGTCCGCGAGGGCGCGACGCTCCGAGGCCCCGTCTTCGTCGCCGAGGGCGCGACCGTCCGCGAGGGCGTCACGATCGAGGGCCCCGCCTACCTCGACGCGGGCGCGACCGTCGGCCCGAACGCGTACGTGCGCGGCGTCACCTACCTCGGCGAGGGTGCCTCGGTGGGCCACGCCGTCGAGGTGAAAAACAGCGTGCTCTGTGCGGGCGCGACCGTCGGCCACCAGAGCTACGTCGGCGACAGCGTGCTCGGGCGGGACGTCAACTTCGGGGCGGGAACGAACGTCGCGAACCTCAGACACGACGGCGAACCCGTCCGGTTCCGGGTGAAAGGCGAGTCGACGTCGACGGGGCGCCGGAAGTTCGGCGTCGTCTGCGGCGACGACGCCCGGACCGGGATCGACACGAGCCTCAACGCCGGCGTGTCGCTGGCGACCGGCGCGCGGACGCGTCCCGGGGAGACGGTATTGCGGGACGTGGAGTGACCACCGTCGCGTCGTTCTACGGCGACTCGATCGGGGCCTCCAGGTCGGTCGGCCGGGCCGCCCGGTAGAAGCGCGCGTATCGGGAGAGCACGCGCCAGCAGCCCACCGCGATCGCCGCGCCGAGGGCGTTGACCGCCATGTCCGCGACGTCGAACGTCCGCGAGGGGATCGTCGCCTGCAGGAGTTCGATCGCCGCGCCGTAGCCGAACGCGACGACGAAGACGAGAACGAGCACCTGCCGGTCCGTGCGCGGCGAGTCGTGGAGCGCGTACGCGAGCGTGGCCGCCAACCCGCCGTACGCCAGGAAGTGGAGCCAGTCGGAGAAGGGGATCAACCCGAGCGGGCCGGTTCGGAACGTGCCCGACCCCGGCGGCGTCAGGATCGAGTAGTAGAGGATCGTGCCGGCGACCGCGAGCACGACCCCCCAACGGAGCGGCTTCGGTACGAGCGGGAGACGGAGCCGACGCATACCGCGGCGGTCGCGCGTCGGTACCGAAAAGGTGTCGCAGTCGGCCCGAACGCAAACACCGACGCCCGTTACACGACTGACCCCGTCCGCGCTCCCCCGCCGCCTCAGTCGTCGGTCGTCTCCGGGACGGACCCCTCGCGTGCGTCCGCGTCGCCGTCCCCGGAGTCCTCGATGACCGCCTCGGTCCACGTCCCCCGCAGGAACCACCCCACGCCGACGACGAAGGAGGCGACCGCCGCGGCCGCGTACGCCCACCAGAGCCCCGCAACGCCCCAATCGAGCCCGGTGTAGCCGACGTCGACGGCCGGCACCGAGACGGGGCCGACCGCGAACCCGCCGACGGTCACGGCCACGGCCCCGAACGCGAGCACCGCCGCGAGCGGGATCCGGAACACCCACCGCGACAGCATCGACAGCGCCATCGCGGCCTTCGTGTGGCCCGCCCCGCGGAACGCCCCCTGAATCACCATCAGGCCGCCGAAGAACGCCCACGACAGCGCGACGATCCGCAGGAAGACGACTCCCTCCGCGATCGTCGCCGGGTCGTCGATGAAGACGCCGATCGCGGGCGCGGGGAACAGCCACACCAGCCCGCCGGCGACGCCCAACAGCCCCATCGTCGCGAGCGTCGCGACCCGGGCGACGGCGACCGCCCGCTCCGGCGCGCCCGCCCCGAGGTTCTGGCCGACCCCGGTCGCCGTCGCCTGCCCGACCGCGCCCGCGACCGTCCACGAGACGGACATCAGCCGGACGCCGATCCCGTACGCCGCGGTCGCCGCCGGGCCGAAGCGCGCGACCAGCGCCGCCATCGCGACCGCCGCGAACGACCGCGCCCAGCCGTCGATCGTCGCGGGGTAGCCGACGTCGATCAGCTTCCGGAGGATCTCGGGATCCGGTCGGAGGTCACGCAGGTGTAGCTGGACCCCCCAGTCGCCCTTCACCAGGATCCAGATCCCGATCGCGGTCGCGAACAGGCGGGCGATGAGCGTCGCGACCGCGGCCCCCTGCGTGCCGAGCGCCGGGAACGGCCCCCACCCGAGGATGAAGAACGGGTCGATGACGATGTTGAGCCCCGCCGACACCGCGACGAGCCACATCGCCGTCTTCGTGTCGCCCGCGCCCTGTAACGACGACCGGAAGGCGAAAAAGAGGAACGTGAGCGGCAGCGTGAGGAAGATCACTTCGATGTACGCGAGCGCCTCGACGAAGACGGCGTCTCGCGCGCCGATCCAGAACAACAGCCAGTGACGCGTCGCGAACCCGAGGATGGCGAGCGCGACGGAGACGACCGTCGCGAGCAGACACGTCTGGGCGACGATCGCGTCCGCCCGCCGGTCGTTGCCCGCGCCGACGTGCTGGCTGACGAGCGCGATCGTCGCCGCCGTCAGCCCCATCGCCGTGGAGACGAACAGCCACGACAGCGGGAACATCAACGAGACGGCCGCGACCGCCTCGGTGCTCACCCGTCCCACCCAGAACATGTCCGCGAGGTTGTACAGCGTCTGGAGGAGGTTCCCGAGCACCAGCGGCCACGCGAGGTGGAACAGCCGCGGCGGGATCGCTCCCGTCGTCATGTCGATCCGGGCGTCGTCGTTACCCACGGGTCACCCGCCCCCCGTGTCCGGCGTCGCGTCGTCGCATCGTTGAGTCGTCGAGTCGTCGCCCTCGCACCGTCGCCTTCGCTCCCTCCCAGCCATCGCCTTCGCTCCCTCCCAGCCGTCGCCCCAGTGCCGCGGGAGCGACGGTCGCCCGTCCCGTCACCGTCCCGTCACCGCCCCAAGCGCCGCACGTCCGCGACGTCGAGCAGGGTCTCGTCCGGGTCCAGTGCGGTCCGGTACGCCGCCCGCGCGACCGTCTCCACGGCGAGCGGCCGCGACTCCCCGAGCCGCTCGGCCAGCGGCGGGACCGACGCGACGAGCCGGAAAAGGGCGTTGACGGGCCTCGGGAAGTGCGTCTGTCCGGGCCCGTACACCGGCCCCGGGCGGAGCGTTACGGCGTCGAAATCGAGCCCCGCGATCGACGCCTCCGCGCGCCGTTTCGCGATCAAGTACGCGCCCCGGACGCCCGGCGGCTTCACCGCCGACGAGAGGAAGACGAACGTCCCGACGCCCGCGCGCTCGGCCTCCAGCGCCGTGATCACCGCCGCGTCGCCGTTCGTCCGCTCGAACGTGACGCCCTCGGTCGGGGCCTCCGTCAGGGTCCCGACCGAGTGGACGACCGCGTCGACGCCGTCGAGCCGGTCACGCCAGACGTTCGGGCGGAAGAGGTCGGCGCTCGTCCACGACACTCGATCCGTCCACGGCGCGTCGACGTCGGGGCGACCCCGACGCGAGACGCTCCGGACGTCGTGGCCGTCACGGACCGCCATCCGGCACACCGACCGCCCGATGAACCCGCTGCCGCCGACGACGAGGAGGGTAGCCATGTCCGGGCGTTCGGCCCGGAACGCCCTTGTCGTTTCGGTCGACTCCCGACCCGGCGGCGGTCGGGCGACGCGAACGTCCTCCCGACGCGGTCTCCGATCCCGATGCGAACACCGTGCGATACGCATACCGGTCGACACGAACACCGGCCGACCGTGCCGGCACCACAAACCCGAGGGCCCACCCCGGCGTCGGTGCAGGCATGCCGACCGACGCGCTCGCGACGACGATAGACGACCGCCTCGACGACTACCGCGACCGACTGTTCGAGCTGCTCGCCCAGCCGAGCGTCTCGACGACCGGGGAGGGGATGGACGACGCCGCCGACCTCGTCGTCGAGACGCTCGCCGACGCCGGGCTCGACGCCCGCGCCATCGAGACGAGCCGCTACCCGGTCGTGTACGCGGAACGCGGCCCGACCGACGGCTCCGGGGCGGCGGACGGGGACACCCAGGACGACGTCCCGACGGTGCTGTTTTACGGCCACTACGACGTCCAGCCGCCGGGCGACGACGACGAGTGGGAGTCGCCCGCCTTCGAGCCGACGATCCGCGACGGCTCGATCTACGCGCGCGGGGCCGGCGACAACAAGGGGCAGTTCGCGGCGCACGCGTTCGCGGTCGACGCCCTGCTCGCCGCCGACGCCTTCCCGGACGTCGAGGTGAAGCTGGTGGTCGAGGGCGGCGAGGAGAGCGGTAGCGACGGGCTCCGCGAGTACCTCCGGTCCCAGCCGGCCGAACTCGCCGACGTCGACCTCGTCTACGTCGCCGACGGCCCGCGACACGCGGTCGCGAACGCCGACGGCGTCCGCGAGGGGAAGCCGACGCTGATCTACGGCAACCGAGGGGTGCTCTCGGTCGAGCTCGACCACCGCACCGCGAACACCGACCTCCACTCGGGCAACTTCGGCGGGCCGGTGCCCGCGGCGACCAACGAGCTCGTCGAGGCGCTGTCGTCGATGCGGGCGGCCGACGGCGACGAGGTCGTCGTCGACGGCTTCCACGACGGGATCGAGGTGACGGAGGCGGACCGCGAGCTCGTCGCGGCCATCCCCGACGACGCCGAGTCGATCGCGGCGGAGCTCGAGTTGACCCACTTCGCGAGCGAGCGCCCCTACTACGAGCGGCTGCTCACGCGGCCGACGCTGACGATCAACGGGCTCTCCGGCGGCTACCAGGGCGAGGGAACGAAGACGGTGCTGCCCGCGGTCGCGTCGGCGAAGTTCGACTGTCGGCTCGTCCCCGGACAGGACCCGGACGCGGTCTTCGAGGCGATCGAGACGCACCTCGACGCGGTGAACCCCGACGTCGAGGCGACGAAACACAGCACGTTCCCGCCGATGAAGACCCCGGTGGACACGCCAGCGGCCGACCCGGTCGATCGCGCGCTCGAGACGGTGTGGGGCGAGTCGCCGATCGAACTCCCCGTCCTCGGCGGCAGCCTCCCGGCGGCGTACTTCCGCGAGGTCGACGCGCTCGCCGACGTCCCCGTGCTCGTCGTCCCCTACGCCAACCACGACCAGGGGAACCACTCGCCGAACGAACACCTCGACGTCGACTGCTTCGAGAACGGCGTCCGGACGAGCGCCCGCGTGATCGAGGCGGTCGCGGAGGACCTGTAACGGCCGTCGACCGACTCGTTTTTCGCGATTCGCCGACCCGCTCCTCCCGCCGCACCGACCCGTCCCTCTCGGCCCCTTCGCTACTCCTCCCGATCCGTGCGGTCCGTCGGCGGGAAGAGGCTCTCCGCGAGGTACGCCGAGACGGTCCAATTGGGCGCGTCGACGACCTGGCTCACCTTCAGGTCGACCGCCGCCGAACAGAGGATGTACGCCTCCGCCCGCGTGAGCCCTCGCTCCTCGTGGAGGTAGTCGATCATGTGGCGGATCGCCAGCCTCGTCGCCTCCATCAGGTCGTCGGCGATCCCGGTCGTCCCGTACATCCGTTCGTCGTGACCGGTCGGCGTGAACGGCCCGTTCGTCTCGAACCGCGGCTGGTCGATCGCCATGTCCGTCTGCACGGAGAGGCGCGCGGTGACGAACATCGGCGCTTCGATACCCGTCAGACACACCTCGCCGTCGCCCTGTGCGCCGTGACAGTCGCCGACGCTGAACAGCGCGCCCGCGACCTCGACGGGGAGGTACACCGTCGACCCGGCCGTGAAGTGTTTGACGTCCATGTTGCCCCCGACGCGCCGCGGCGGGGTCGTGCTGTGTTCGCCGTCCGCCGCGGGCGCGACGCCGACGACGCCCGGAAACGGGTCGAGCGGCACCTCGATCCCGTTCACGAACCGGCCTACGTCACCCTCGAGGTCCCACACGTGGATCCCCGGCTCCGGGAACTCCTCGGGGAGCAGACCCTGCCCCGACTCGCCCGGCGGGAAGTAGCTCACGCCGAAGCCCTTGTGTTGGAACGCGAGGAGGTCGACCTGCAGGACGTCGCCCGGCTCCGCGCCCGCGACGGCGACGGGGCCCGTCAGTGGGTGTCCGGCCGACGACCGGTTCGCCAGGTCCGCGACCGTCGATTCGGCGTCGAGCGAGCCGTTCGGCGCGCCACGACACTCGAAGCGGACGACGTCGCCCGACTCCACCGTGAGGGCGGGATCGAGCGAGTTGTCCCAGATCCCGAGGTGGACGTTCTCGTCGCGGTCGCTGAGGCGGTGATCGACGGTGGGCGTGGATGCCATACCGCTACCCTCTCCGCGGACGTGTTAAATCCTCTCGGTCGGGCGACTCCGACGCGAACGGACGGGGAGCGACGGACGAGATATCTCGAAAAACGAAGTACGGAAGCCCGAACCGAAAGCCGTCGGACCCGAAGCGCACGGGCCCGCGTTAGCACCGCACGGATCCGCGGTGAAACCGCCCGGGGCCGCGTTAGAACAGCGCGGACGCGGCCGCCTCGGCCGTCTCGATGACGGGACCGAAGCCGGGCAGCAGCAGGACGGTGCCGACCGCGGCGAAGACGACCGCCGCGTACAGCGCCGTCGGCTTGACGTCGAGCGTGTCGAGCGCGGTCGGCGTCGACGGGTCATCGAGGAACATCGCCTTGACGACCCGGCTGTAGTAGTACAGCGAGATGACGCTGTTGATCGCGCCGATCGCCGCCAGCCAGACGAAGCCGTTGTCGATCGCGCCCATGAACAGGAAGTACTTCGAGAAGAACCCGGCGAAGGGCGGCAGCCCGGCCAGCGAGAACATGAACACGGCCATCGCCGTACAGGCGATCGGCGCGCGCTTCGCTAACCCCGCGTAGTCCTCGAACGTCCGTCCGACGCCCCATCGCTCCGCCATCGCGACGAAGAGGAACGCGCCGGTGTTCATGAACCCGTAGACGAGCAGGTGCGCCATCGCGGCACCCATCACGGAGCTGTTGCCGGCACTGCCCGCCGACAGGGCGGCGAGCCCGATCAGCGCGTAGCCGGCGTGGCCGACCGACGAGTACGCCAACATCCGCTTGACGTTCGGCTGCACGACGGCCGCGAAGTTACCGAGCGTCATCGTCACGACCGCGAGGATCCCGAACGCGAGCACCCAGTCGATGCCCGCCGACAGCGACGCCCCGACGGGGAACGCCTCGGTGAACACGCGGAACGCGACCACGAAGCCGGCGGCCTTCGACGCCGACGAGAGGAACGCGCTCACGGGAGCGGGCGCGCCCTCGTACGCCTCCGGGGCCCAGAAGTGGAACGGGACGGAGGCGGTCTTGAACGCGACCCCGCCGATCATCATCACGATCCCGAGGCCGGCGACGCCCGTGAGGCCGTCGAGGTTCGCGATGCCCTCGGCGACGTCGCCGAGGATCAGCGAGCCGGTCGCGGCGTACACGAGCGAGATGCCGAAGACGAAGATCGCCGAGGAGACCGCCCCGACGAGGAAGTACTTCAGGCCGGCCTCGACGCTGCCGCGGTCGCGTTTCAGGAACGCGACCAGCGCGTACGAGGGCAGCGACGCCATCTCCAAGGCGACGAACACGATCGCCAGCGAGTTGGCGACCGCGAGCAGCGACATCCCGGTCGCCGCGAACATGACCAGCGAGTAGAACTCCGCCGGGCTCTCGTGGTCGTGGAAGTAGTCGTGTGCCGCGACGACGACGAGCGCCGTCACCGAGGCGAAGATGGCGGTGAAGAACAGCGCCATCGTGTCGACCTTGATCGCGTCCGCGAACAGGTAGATCGCGCCGCCGGTGTCGGCGTGGCCGGTGCCCGCGACGACGAACCAGACGGTGAAGCCGAGCGACGCGAGCGCGCCGAGCGCGCTCGTGACGGCCATCGACGTGTTCGACCGCGCTTCGGGCCGAATCGTGTCAACCAACAGCAGCGCCAGCCCGGTGAACGCCAGCGTCAGTGCCGGGGCCAGCGCGGCCCACTCGGGGAGCTGTTCAACCATCGACGGTCACCCCCTCTACCACGGGGCCGACAGCATCACGGATCATCTCGAAGAACAGGTCGGGCGCGACGCCGAGCACGATGATCGCCGCGAGCAGCACCGCGAGCGGCGCGACGTCGTGAACGGGCGCACGGCCGACCTCGTAGTCGGTTTCGAGCCGGAACGGCCCGAACAGCGTCTTCTGCATCGCCGACAGCAGGTAGCCGGCGACGATCACGATACCGAACATCGCCAGCGCGGTGAAGACGGGCGCGTACGGGAGCGCCGCGTCGGCACCGAACGCGCCGACGAAGATGAAGAACTCGCCCGCGAAGCCGGCCATCAGCGGCAGGCCCATGTACGCGAACGCGCCGGCGACGAGGATCCCCACCGCGACGGGCATCCGGTCGGCCATGCCGGCCATGTCGCCGACCATCCGCGTGTGCGTCGCGTTGTAGACGACGCCGACGGCCATGAACATCAGCCCCGAGATGAGGCCGTGTGCGACCATCTGGAACGTCGCGCCGCCCACGCCGTACTCGGTGAACACGACCAGCCCGAGGATGACGTAGCCCATCGAGGAGACGGAGGAGTACGCGACGATGCGCTTGAGGTCCTGCTGTGCCAGCGCCAGCATCGCGCCGTAGATCACGCTGATCACCGCGATGACGGCGATCGGGACCGCGAGCGCGGACGCCTGCTCGGGCAGCATCGTGAAGTTGAATCGGAGCAGCGCGTACGTCCCCATCTTCAGGAGGACGCCAGCCAGCATGACCGACACCGGCGTCGGTGCCTCGACGTGAGCGTCGGGCAGCCACGTGTGAACCGGGACGACGGGCACCTTCACGGCGAACCCGAAGAACATCGCGAGGAACGCGATCATCGCGAGCGTCCCGGGCGCGATCCCGAACCAGCTGCCGAGCTCGCCGGCCGCGATCGCCTGGGTGATCTCCGGCAGCGCGAAGGAGCTCACCGAGTCACCGAGCCCGAAGACGAGCGCCATGAACCCGATGAACATGACGAGCGACGCCGCGTTCGTGTAGACGAAGAACTTGATCGCGGCGTACTTCCGGCGGGGGCCGCCCCAGATACCGATGAGGAAGTACATCGGCACGAGGACGGCCTCCCAGAAGACGAACCAGAGGAAGAAGTCGAGCGCCGTGAAGACGCCGATCAGGTTCGCCTGCATGAACAGCATGAGCCCGTAGAACTGGCTCTGTCGCGTGTCGATCGGCGTCCACGCGCTGACGATCGCCAGCGGCACGAGGAACGTCGTGAGCACGACGAGCGGGAGGCTGATGCCGTCCAGCCCGACGAACCAGGACACCGACCGGCCGCCGACCTCCAGCCATTCGATGCGCGTCTCGAAGGCGATGGTGCCGCCCGTGAGGGCGTTACCACCCGCCTCGAACTGTGACCACAGGTAGAGGCTCCCGACGAAGGGAACCAGACTGAGCGCGAACGCGAGCCGTCCGGCCCACTCGTTCGGAGCGAGCAGGACGACCAGCGCGCTCGCGAACGTGAACGCGATCAGTGCTTCGAGTATCATAGGAACCACCCCCCGGTAACGCCGAGGACGAGTATCAGCACCACCAGCCCGAGGGTGAGCATGGCTGCGTACTGTGAGACGACGCCGGTCTGGATCCGGCGGACCCGGTCACCGACGGCGAGGCTCACCGAGGAGATCCCGTTGACGACGCCGTCGATGATCCCTTGATCGAAGGTGTCCGCGCCGCCCGCGACGTCCTCCGTCCGGTAGGCGAGCCACACCTGCACCTCGTCCTGGTAGTAGTTGTTGTACAGCACGTCCTTCGCGCCGCCGAGCTTCGCCGTGTGTTCGGTCGGCTCCGGGACGTCGTAGAGCTTCCACGCGACGAGCACGCCGAGGACGGCGAGCCCGAGCGAGAGCCCGGCCGCGACGATCAGCGTCGTCTCCGCGCTGCCGGCGATCTCGCCGGCCTCGTAGCCGGCGTACGTCGCGAGCAGGTCGTTGTAGTGCGAGTAGCTCACGCCGTCGATCCCGCCGAAGTCGTTGTCGAGCCACTGGGTGAGGAAGTCGATCCCCTCGATCCCGAGCAGCTTCTGGACCGGCACCATGTTGACGAAGCCGGCGACGACCGCCAGCGAGCCGAGCACGGTCAGCGGCCCCTTCACGTTCCACCGCACCGCGTGCGGGTCACGCGCCGTCTCCGAGCGCGGCTCGCCGTGGAAGGTCAAAAAGACCATGCGGAACGTGTAGAAGGCGGTCACGGGCACCGCGAGCAGCCCCATGATCCAGCCGCCGAGCAGGAGCGGATCGCTCAGGCCGTGGATGAACGCTTCATAGAGGATCTCGTCTTTCGACCAGAAGCCCGAGAACGGGAAGATGCCCGCGAGCGCGAGCGACCCCGCGAGGAACGTCCAGTAGGTCACGGGCATCTTCGATTTCAGCCCGCCCATGTCCCACATGTTTTCGTTGTGGTGCATCGCGATGATGACCGCGCCGGCACCGAGGAACAGCAGCGCCTTGAAGAAGGCGTGCGTCAGCAGGTGGAACGTCGCGGCCACGTACGAGCCCGCGCCGAGCGCGAGCATCATGTAGCCGTACTGCGAGATGGTGGAGTAGGCGAGCACCTGCTTCAGCTCCTCTTTCACGACGCCCATCGTCGCGGCGAACAGCGCCGTGAACCCGCCGACGAACGCGATGATCGCGAGCGTCGTCGGGGTCAGCGCGTAGAAGCCGAACATCCGGGCGACGAGGTAGACGCCGGCCGCGACCATCGTCGCCGCGTGGATGAGCGCGGAGACCGGCGTCGGGCCCTCCATCGCGTCCGGGAGCCACGTGTGCAGCGGGAACTGCGCGGACTTGCCGACCGCGCCGCCGAGCACGAGCAGCCCGACGATCGTGAACCACTGCTCGACGCCGAGGCCGAGCGGCGTCCACGCGTCGAAGCTCCCGTTCAGCGCCTGTTCGGCGAGCGCGGGGAACGACTCCGGCCCGGCGAACTGCGCCGTGCCGAACGTCGCGAACACCGCGACGAGGCCGACGAGGAAGAAGTAGTCACCGAAGCGGGTGACGAGGAACGCCTTCTTCGCCGCCGACGGCGGCCCCGGCTGCCGGAAGTGGAAGCCGATGAGCAGGTACGAGCAGAGCCCGACCAGCTCGAAGAACATGAACGCCATGAGCAGGTTGTCGGCGACGACGAACCCGAGCATGGAGGCGGTAAAGAGGCCGAGCCCGGCGTAGTAGCGCGGGAGCCCCGTCTCGCCCTCGTCGTTCATGTACCCCAGCGAGAAGACGTGCACGAGCAGCGCGATGAGCGTCACGATGACGAGCATGAGCGCCGACAGCGGGTCGATGAGCAGCCCGAACGTCAGTTCGAACTGGTCGCCGCCCGCCCACGTGTAGATCGTCTCGTTGTACGTGCGGCCGCCGAGCACCGTGGCGGCGACCCACAGCGACAGCAGGAACGACCCCGCCGTCGCGGCGATGCCGCCGAACGCGCCGCCCTTCGGCAGGTACTTTCCGGCACCGAGCGCCACCAGGAACGAGAAGAACGGCAACAGCACGATGGCCGGCACGTACGCGAACGCGTCTACCATCGTCCCGCCTCCGTGATATCGAGTAACGTCATCTTACCACCTCATCTCCCTTGGAACAGTCACGTCCGTTTCACCGAAGTTACGATACAACACGAGGATGATACCGATCCCGATCGCGACCTCCGCGGCCGCCAGCGCGATGACGAACAGCGCGAACACCTGTCCCGTCAGGTCGCCGTAGTACAGCGCGAACGCGACGAGGTTGATGTTCGCGGCGTTCATCATGAGCTCGACGCTCATGAGGAAGTACAGCGCGTCCCGCCGCGTGAGGACGCCGAACAGCCCGATACAGAAGATGGCGGCAGACAACAGCAGGTACCACTCCGGCGGCACCATTACCGCTCACCCCCTCTACGCCCGCCGTCGGTAAACGCCGAACCGACCGCCGAGACGATGGAGCCCTCCTCCTCGCGCTTCGCGAGGTAAATGGCGCCGTCGACGGCGACGTCGAGCGCGACCGCGACGATCAGGAACGCCGCGAGGAACCCTTCGGAGGGGATCGTCGCGACGCCGTGGTCGCCGAGGTTGAACAGGGCGTACCCGATGTTGTGGACGACCGACTCGCCCTCGGGGAAGCCCGCCGCCTCCCCGAACTCCGCCGTTATCGCGGTCACCGCCATCAGGGCGAACAGCGCCCCGACCGCGAGCGCCGGAACGATCCGGCTTGAACCGCCCGTGTCACTCATAGACTACTCACCTCCGTGTTCCGTTCCGATCGCGTGAGCATCACGGCGAACGTGACGAGAATGAGAACCCCGCCCACGTAGACGAGGATCTGCATGGCGGCCAAGAACTCCGCCTGCAACATCACGTAGTGCACCGCGACGCTCGTCAGGGCACCGCCTAAAAGCAGCGCGGCGTGGAACACGTCGCGCGCTAAGACGACGCCCACACTGAACGCCAACGTCACCGCGGCGAACAGCGCGAACGCGATGGTTTCATAAACCATTGTATCTGTCTCCTTTGAGAAGCCCTTTGAAGATTTCGAGACGGCCCGCTACTGGTAGTCGACCTCGCCGTCGCCCTCGCCGATCCACGCGCTGCGGTCGGGATTACGGGACTCCAACGGGTCGATACCCTTGTACCACGGGACGTTCTTGAGCTGTTCTTTGTTGTACACGAAGTCGTCCTTCGTGTCCGCGGTGAACTCGAAGTTCTGGGTCAACAGGATCGCGTCGACGGGGCAGACCTCCTCACACAGCCGACAGTAGATACACTGTCCGATGTGGAGGTTGTACTGCTCGCCGTTTCGCTGGTCGTCCTGAACGATCTGGATCGTGTCGTTCGGACAGACGTTCTCGCACTGTCGACACCAGATACACCGCTCCTGACTGAACTTGTGGACGCCGCGGAAGCGCGGGCTCACGTCGGGGGCCTCCTCAGGGTACTTCACCGTGAAGGTCTTCCCGTCGAGCGCGTGCTTCATCGTCGTCGCCATCGATTTCATGAGTCCGATCATTACACAATCACCCCCACGAGCACCGCCGTGAGGACCAGGTTCGCGAACGACAGCACCAGCATTCCCTTCCAGCCGATCTCGATGAGCTGGTCGATACGGACGCGGGGCAGCGCCGAGCGGCACCACTGCGTGAACAGGAAGAACGCCCATATCTTCACCACGAACCAGACGAACCCGATGCTCTCCGGTCCGGGGCCGGCCGCGCCGCCGAGGAACGTCACGGCGAGGATCGCCCCGCCGAGGAAGATGTGGACGAACTCGCCGAGGTAAAACAGCACGAAGTACGACGAGGAGTACTCCGTCTGGTACCCCGCGACGATCTCAGTCGGCGCCTCGGGGATGTCGAACGGGTTCCGCCCGATCTCCGCCATGTTCGCCGTGAGGAACAGCACGAACGCGAACGGGTTCACGAGCGCGTACCACGCGGGAACGTCGAAGCCGCCGACGGTGAACAGCACCTCCTGCTGGGCGGAGACGATGCCGCTCATCTGGAGCGTCCCCGCGAAGATGACGACGGACATCGCCGTCACGATGAGCGGGATCTCGTAGGCGAGGTTCTGTGCGACCGCGCGCAGCCCGCCGAGCATCGAGTACTTGTTGTTCGACGCGTAGCCCGCCATCACCAGCGACACCGAGGCGATGGAGGCGAACGCGAACACCAGCGCCAACCCGACCTCGGGGTCGGCGAGCTGGAGGTTCACCGGGCCGAGGTGGCCCATCGGGATGACCGCGAAGCCGAGCAGCGCGGACGCGGGCAACACGATCGGCGCGAGGTCCCACGTCGGGCGGTCGACGCCCTCGGGGACGATGAGCTCCTTCGCGAGCAGCTGCACCGCGGACGCCGGGATGATGAGCAGCCCGAACGGCCCGACGCGGTCGACCGCGACCCGGTCCGTGAACGCCGCGGTGATCTTCCGCTTCGCCCACGGGCCCGCGACGCCCGTGAACGCCAGCACGATGTTGCCGACGACGAACGCCGCGATCAGCGCGGCGACGACCTCGCCGGCCACGCCGGGGAGCCCGAGCGTCTCGGCGATGAACTCGGGGAACAGCTGTGCCGGGGCCGCCGACATCAGCGGTCCACCTCCCCGAGCACGATGTCGAGGCTCCCTAACGCGGCGATCACGTCGGGGATGTACTCGCCGTTCGCCATCTCGGGTAGCGTCTGGAGGTTCGAGAAGCAGGGCGACCGGATCTTGAACCGGCCGGGCTTGTCCGTCCCGTCCGAGCGGATGTAGATCCCGAGCTCGCCTTTCGCCGCCTCGACGGCGCGGTAGATCTCCGCGTCGTCGTCGGGGCGGAGCGTGCGCGGCACGTTCGCCTGGATGTTCCGCTCCTCCTCGGGCCAGTCCTCGAGGAGATCGATACACTGGCCGATGATCTTCGCGGACTCCTCGACCTCCTGCATCCGGACGAGCAGGCGGCTGTAGTTGTCACAGCCGTCCTCGGTGATGACGTCCCACTCCAGCTCGTCGTAGTAGCCGTAGGGGTCGTCGCGGCGCAGGTCGTAGTCGACGCCGGAGCCGCGGGCGACGGGACCGGTCGCCCCGTAGTTCTTCGCGACCTCCGGCGGGAGGATCCCCGTGTCGATCGTCCGCATCTGGAAGATCTCGTTCGAGGTGATGAGGTCGTGGTACTCCTCGACGGAGCCGGGCAGCTGGTCGAGGAAGTCGCGGGTGTTCGAGAAGAACTCCTCGCGCGGCTCCGGCAGGTCCCAGACGACGCCGCCGAGCCGGAAGTAGTTGAACATCAGCCGCTGGCCCGTGAGGTCCTCGAGCAGCTTCTGGACGCGCTCGCGGTCGTTGATCGCGTACATGAACGTCGCCGTGAAGTCCCCGTTCACGTCGAGCGCGAACGTCGCCAGCGCGAGCATGTGTGCGGCGATCCGGCACATCTCCGCGCCCATCGTGCGGATCACCTGTGCGTACTCGGGCACCTCGATGTCCGCGAGGTCCTCCGCCGCACGCGCGTACGCCCACTCGTTGAGCAGGCCCGCCGAGATGTAGTCCCAGCGGTCGGGGTACGGCATGATCTGGTGGCGGTAGGTTCCGTTCTGGGCCATCTGCTCCTCACAGCGGTGGAGGTAGCCGATGTCGGACTCGACGTCGACGACCTGCTCGCCGTCGAGCACCGTCTTCAGGTGGAGCACGCCGTGTGTCGCCGGGTGGTGCGGGCCGATGTTGAGGTACATCGTGTCCGACTCGGCGTCCTTGTGGTGCTCCTGGATCGGGTTGACGTGGGCGGGCAGCGACGCGATCTGCGGCTGGTTCTGGTCGTAATCCAGCGACAGCGGGTGCCCCTGCCACGTCTCCGGCAGCAGGATCCGACGCAGGTCCGGGTGACCGTCGTACTCGATCCCGATGAGGTCGTACGCCTCCCGCTCGTGCCAGTCGGCCGTGCGGAAGACGGGTTCGGCCGACTCCGAGACCGGGTGGTCCTTGTCGGCGGGGACGACGACGCTGACCTCCTGGGTCGGGTCGTCGAACTTCTTCAGGTGGTAGATCGACTCGTACCGGTTCTCGTACTCCTGGGCGGTGACGACCGAGAGGTGGTCGTAGCCCGCCTCGGACTTCAGCGTCGAGAGCGTCTCCTGGACCGTGTCCGGTCGGATGACGAAGCCGGGGGCGTTCAGGTGGTCGTCCCGTCCGACGACCAGGTCACCGAGCAACGCCTCCAGCTCCTCGGGCGTCCGGTCGGGGACGACGTCGGCGTCGGGGGAGTCTAGTGGTTCGAGGCTCATGGCGAATCAGCGAAGTTGTATCGCATGACGAGTTCGTCCTCGTCGATCTGGTCCACGAGCGTGTCGACGAGCTCGTCCTGTTCGAGGTCCGAGAACTGTTCCAGCTCGTACGGCTTCACCGTCACCGGGGCGGCCTCGCCGTTGGCGACGCGCTCCTGGAGCTTGACGACGCCGTACACGAGCGCCTCGGGGCGGGGCGGACAGCCCGGGACGTGGATGTCCATCGGGATGACCTCCTCCGCGCCCTTGATCACGTTGTACCCCTCCTGGAAGGGACCGCCGGAGATGGTACACGACCCCATCCCGACGACGAACTTCGGCTCGGGCATCTGGTCGTAGACGCGCTTCATCCGCGGGGCGAACTTCGAGACGATCGTCCCCGGGACGATCATCACGTCGGCCTGCCGCGGCGACGCGCGCGGGACCCCGGAGCCGAAGCGGTCGAGGTCGTGTTTCACCGCGTAGGTGTGCATCATCTCGATGCTGCAGCAGGCGATCCCGAACTGCAGCATGAACATCGAGGAGCCGCGACACCAGTTGAGGAACTTGTCGAACTTGGTGAGGATGAACGGCGAGGAGCCGAACGCCTCGCGCAGGCGGGAGTTAAACCGGTCCCCCTGGCCTTCCATGCGGCTGTCTCGGGTCTTCGTGACCACGCGCGATTCGTCGGTGATGAAGGGTTGCTGTTCGCTGCTCATTGGTTCACGTCACGCTCCGTCTTTCTGCGGGTCGCGCGGGGGCTTTTGGTCCACTTGACCGCGCCCGTCCGCCACGCCCAGACGAGTCCGACCGCGAGGATCCCGACGAACGCCAGCATCGGCCACAGGAGGTCCCACATCGGGACGCCCTGCTCCAGTGCCGGCCGGTAGATGACGGCCCACGGGAACAGCAACACGGTCTCGATGTCGAAGACGACGAACAGCAACGCGACCATGTAGTACTGAATGTTGAACCGGATCCGCGTCGTGCCCGTCGGGGTCTCGCCGGACTCGTAGATGGTACTTTTGCCTTGTTCCGGCACGCTTGGGCGGATCAACGCCGACACTACCATCATCCCCAACGGGATGAACAGGCCGACGGCCGCCAGTGCGCCGATCGCTATCCAATCGCTCATATAGGTCTCCGTAACGTGCGGGGGTTTGAACCGCCCCCTCATAAGCGTTGATTCTCGTGTGCGCGCGCCGACGCGCCGGCCGAATGGGCAAGCGCCCGCCGGACCGGCGGATCGACCGTGAGACCGGAGCTACGTCGACGACGCTCGGGGGAGGAGCACACAGCACACGCCGGCGACGAGGACGAGCCCGGCCAGAAGCAGGAACACCTCGTCGAAGCGGCCGGCGTCCGCGAGCGTTCCGGCGACGACCGGGCTCGCCGCGCCGATCACCATGTAGCCGGTCCGGAGCACGCCGAGCCCCGATCCCTGAACCGCCGTCGGCAGCGCGCTCGTGAGGTACGGGAGCGTCACCGACGCGTACCCGAGGAGGCTGCTGAGAAACAGCGTGAGGACGACGAGCCCCGGCAACGACCCCACGAACGGGAGCACCGCGAGGGAGCCGCCGGCGACGACGAGCACCGTCGGGAGGGTTCGCCGGACCCCGTACACGTCGTATCCCCGCCCGGTGATCGGCTTCACGAGGACGCCCATCGCGAAGAAGCCGCCGAACAGCAGCGTCGCCGTCGTCGGCGCGAGCCCCTTCACGTCGATGAGGTACGTCGGGTAGAACCCGGTGAACGCCTGCCACGCGCAGTACGCGAGCGTCTGGATCCCCGTCACAACGATCACGGGACGGCTCCGGAGG
Source organism: Halorubrum sp. JWXQ-INN 858 (assembly GCF_009806985.1). Lineage (GTDB taxonomy): Archaea > Halobacteriota > Halobacteria > Halobacteriales > Haloferacaceae > Halorubrum. The sequence continues at coordinate 366,492 of NZ_WUAX01000011.1, forward strand.
CCGCGGCCGACCTCACGGGCCGTGTCGAGCGCGCGGGGTAGCCGCCCGCGGTCGTCTCCCTCGACACGGCCGTCGGCGTCGTCGGCGTCGTCGTCGCGCTGCCCGCGTTCGCCGTCCGCACCCGCCGGAACGGTGAGGTACAGCCCGACGGCCGCGAGCAGGAACAGCGGGACCGCGAACGCGAAGCCGAACTGCCAGGCGAACGTGACCGCGAGGAAGCCGGCGAACGGCGGCAGCAGAGAGTTTCCGAGGTCGCCGGCCGCCATCGTGATGGAGATCGCGGTGCCGTCGTTCTCCGGGTAGACGTTCGAGAGGATCGTGAAGCGAGAGACGCCGTACAGCGCGGTGCTCAGCCCGAACAGGACGGTCGCCGCGAACAGGAGCTCGACGACCCCGGCGACGACGACCAGCCCGAGGGTGACCCCGGAGACGAACGTGCTCGTCACGAGCACCGCCCGTTCGCCGAACCGGTCGGCGAGGATCCCGCCGGGGAGCTGCCCGAGCGCGTACGCGAGCCACAGCGCGGTGAGGAGCAGTCCGGCGGTCGAGAGAGTGATCCCGTACGCCGTCCGGAGGTGCGGGATGACGGCGGGGTAGACGAGTCGGACGCCGAGCGAGAGGAACCAGCCGACGGCGACCATGACGAGGACCGGGGTCCGCGGGTCGCGCCGGAGCTCGTTCACGCCGTCGTCGATCCCCCGTAACGTCGCCTTCACGGTCGGTGTGCGCCCTTGGTGACTCGGTGATAAACCCCGTGGGGTACCGGGGAACCCGGCCGGATCCGCCGGCGGGCGGACGGGACACCAGGGCGGGCCGTCGACGGGGCCGGCCGGCTACCCGCCGTGTTTCTCGCGGAACCCGTCGATCCCGAGGTCGTGGAGGTCCGCCGAGACGTCCGCGACACTGCCTTTTAACCCCTCGTGGTAGTCGACGAGCCGCTCCTCGATCGAGTCGTGTTCGCGCGCGAGCACCTGGGCCGCCGACAGCCCCGCGTTGAACGACTTGCCGGCGTCGACGGCGACGATCGGCGCGCCGGTCGGCATGCCGATCACCGAGTCGACGGACTTCTCCTGTACCGGGACGCCGATCACCGGGATCGGGTACGCGATCGACGCGGTCATGTTCGGGAGGTCCGCCGACTTCCCGCCCGCGCCCGCGATGACGACGTCGAGGCCGCGGGCGGCCGCCGTTTCCGCGTACGCGTACATGAGTTCCGGCGTGCGGTGTGCGGAGACGACGTAGCTCTCGTAGGTGAACCGCGCGTCGGGAGCGTCGTCGAAGTCGGTCTGCTCCGCGAAGCCGAGCGTCTCGAGCGCGTCGTACGCGCCGGCCATGGTCGGGAGGTCCGAGTCCGACCCCATGACGATCCCGACGTCGGGTGTCGTCGTCGGGTCGGCGTCCGCTTCGGCCTCCGCCTCGAGTCGGTCGATGAGGTCCTGCACCGTGGGCATACGCCGAGATTCGGCGGCGGCTTATAAGGAGTTGCGGGATGTGATGCGGCCGAGGGACGGTCGGCAGAGTACGGCGCGAGCGAGGAAAGGCGGCCGGACACGACGGAACCGCTGTTCTCCGTGAGAAACGGCACTTCGCTAGTGTTCGGTCGAACTGTCGTGCGTTGCCTCGAATTCGTTCTCACCGCGGATCAGCTCGTCGACGCCGTTGCTGACGTATTGTGGCGAGGTCAACGTTCGGCATCGATACGTGGCTCCCCTGTATTGACCGCAATCGAGTCACGAGATATCTCTTCCAGAGGCTTTCAACAGAGCCGGGACGACGGGTTCGTTACGCGAACCGGTCGGCCCGGAACAGGTCGACGTCGTGGTCGGTGTCGCCGTCGACGGCGAGGTCCGCGAGCACCTCGCCGACGACGCTCGCGAACTTGAAGCCGTGTCCGGAGAAGCCGGCCCCGACGGTGATCCGCGGCTCGTCCGGAAGCCGATCGAGCACGAAGTGCCCGTCCGGGGTGTTCGTGAACGTGCAGGTCGCGAGCTTCGTCGTCGGGCCCGCGCCGTCCGGGAAGTAGCGCTCGGCGTACTCGCGGAGCACCCGCTCGTCGCGCGGGCGCGGCTCCCGGCCCATCGCGTCCGGGTCGACCGTCTCGCCGAGGTGGTTGAACTTCCCGAACTTGAAGCCGGGCACGTCGTGTCGCGGGAACCCGTAGTAGTGGCCCTCGTCCGTCTCGTGGACGAAGACGGGGAACCTGTCGCGCTCGAACCGGGCGGGGGTCCGCGGCTGCAGCCACGCGAGCACCTGCCGTTCCGGCACCGCGATCCCCTCCAACTCGGGGAGGAGCTTCGGGGCCCACGCCCCCGCCGTGACGACGACGCGGTCCGCCTCGTAGGTGTCCTTCGTCGTCGTCACCCGGACGCTCCCGTCCGCGCCCTCGGAGTCGTCGAGGGCGGAGGACCCCCGCGGCGTGAGGTCCCGGACGGCCTCCCGGGCGCGGATCGTCGCGCCCGCGGCCCGCGCGGCCTCGACGTGGGCGATGATACACTGCTCGGGGACGAGGAAGCCGCCGTCGGGCTGGTACACCGCCCGGTGGTCCGCCGGCAGGTCGTACCCCGGGAAGCGCTCGTTCACCGCGGCGGCGTCGAGGACCTCGTGGTCGAGGTCGTGCTCCCGACACGACGCGATCGATCCGCGGACCACGTCGCTGTCCGGCGGGCCGGCGTCGATCCCTCCCGTGGTGTACAGCAGGTCCCGCCCGGTGAACGCCTCGAGGTCGCGCCACCGCTCGTAGGCCCGCTCGACGAGGGGGACGTACGCCGGGTCCTCGTACTGCGGTTTGCGGATGATCCGCGTCACGCCGTGCGAGGAGCCCTTGTCGTGGGGGACGTCGTACTGCTCCAACCCGAGGACGTCGAGCCCGCGGTCGGCGAGGTGGTACGCCGCCGCGCTCCCCATTCCGCCCACGCCGACGACGATGACGTCGTAACGCTCCGACATACGCTACCGGTCCGGAGCGACGAGTAAGTAGCTACCGGAGGGGCCCGCAGTCGGGCCTTCGTCAGTCCGCCCGGACCGTCCTGCCGTCAGGCCGCCCGGAACGTCACGCCGTCGCGCAGCTCCCGCGCGAGCGACAGCAGCGCGTCGCGGTCGGCGTCCGCGTCGTCCTCGCCGCGTCCGGTGACCGTGAGGTGGCCCATCTTCCGGAGCGGGCGCACGTCGGCTTTCCCGTACCAGTGCAGGTCGGCATCGGGCGCGGCCAACACCGACTCGACGCCGCGGAGCGTCGCCGGTCCCGCCTCCTCGACGTCGCCGAGGAGGTTGGCGGTCACCGCGGGCGCGACGGGGTCCGTCGGGCCGAGCGGCCAGCCGAGCACCGCGCGCACGTGGTTCTCGAACTGCGAGGTCCGCGCGCCCTCGATCGTCCAGTGGCCCGAGTTGTGCGGCCGCGGGGCGATCTCGTTGACCAGCACGTCGCCGTCGGTCGTCTCGAACAGCTCGATCCCGTACACGCCCCGCCCGTCGAGCAGGTCGAGGACGTCCCGCGCGACCGCCTCCGCCGCCGCGACGACCGCGTCGTCCGCGCGGGCCGGCGTCACGCTCTCACGGAGGATCTCCTCGCGGTGGAGCGTCTCCGTGGCGGGGTACGTCCGCGTCTCCCCGTCGGCCCCCTTCAGCCCCATCACCGCGATCTCGCGCTCGAAGTCGACGAACCGCTCGGCCATCGCGTCGCCGCCGATCGCGTCGAACGCGGCCGCCGCGTCCGCCGGCTCCGCGACGGGGACGTTGCCGCGCCCGTCGTAGCCGCCGCGGCGCGCCTTCAGCATGGCCCCGCCGAACTCCTCGACGACGCGTTCGAGCCCGTCGGCCGTCGCGACCGGAACGAACTCCGGGACGGGCACCCCCGCGTCCGCGAGCGCCTCGTTCTGCACGAGCTTGTCCTGGATCGTCTCGAGCGTCCCGGGATCCGGGTGGACCGGGACGTCGTGGGCGGCGCTCGCCTCCGCCAGCAGCTCGGGGTCCGCGAGCTCGATCTCGAAGGTGAGGACGTCGACGCGGGCGGCGAGCTCGTCGAGCCCCGCCGGGTCGTCGAACGCCGCGACGATCTGGTCGCGCGCGACCGACGCGGCCGGGCAGTCCGGCGTCGGGTCCATGACGACGACGTCGACGCCGAGCGGCGCGGCCGCCTCCGCGAGCATCCGGCCGAGCTGTCCGCCGCCGACGACCCCGAGCGTCGGCCCTGGCAACGTGACTGACATGGGCGTGAGTATCGGAGGCCGCAGGATAAGGGTTGCCAACCCGATCGGTATCCGGAGCGTACCGGACGGTATCGGCCCGCACCGGGCCGGTCCCGGGCGAGGACGGTCCGGGACGCCGCTCGACCGACCGGTAGAACCCGCCGGGGCGACGAAGGGCGAGCGAGCGAAGTCGAGCGGGGTGTGGCGGATAGGCCGCGTATAACTATGGCCGCGACACGCTTCGCTCCGCCGAATGCAGCGGGCCGCCGCCGAGCCACGGCCGAAACGCGCCCCCGACCGCCGACCGGCTCAGACCGATCGTCGATCGCCGGGTCCGAGCGACGGTCGATCCCCCGGTCCGAGTGACGGTCGATCGCCGGGTCCGAGCGACGGTCGATCCCCGGGTCGGACCGATCGCCGAGCATCGTCCCGAGGGAGATGAACCCGAGACGAGCGATGCCCGTGGTGATCGCCCTGCTGTCGGTGTCGGCGCTGGGCGTCGCCTCGACGACCCTCGACACGTCGCTGACGACCGACCCGGACGACGCGATCAACCCCGACTGGGACCGGCTTCCGATCGGCCAGGGCGACGCCGCCGGCATCCTCGAGGAGATGGGCGACGTCGACGAAGAAGAGGAGGAAACGGGGGACGGAGAGGGGTCGGAGACGCCAGAGGACGGCGACGCGGGCCCGGGTCTCGGTCCTCCGATCGGCGGTCCGGATGGCGGCGACGAGCCCGAAGAGCGACCGGGCGGTGGCGACGCTCCCGAGGACGGTTCGGGCGACGGCGGCGACGAAGAGGGGCCGGGCGGCGTGGGGGGTGACGGTGGCCTCGCCGACCCCGAGGAATCGACGTTGTTCGACCGCCTGCTCGCCCTCCTGGCCGCGGTGCTTCGGGCGATCCTCCCGCTCGCCGTCCTCGTGGCGGCGGTGGCGCTCGGCTACCGGTACCGCGACCGCCTGCGCGCGCTCCTCGCCCGGCTCCTGGCGGGAACGCGGGACGGGTCGGATGGGTCGAGCGGATCGGGCGGGTCCTCCTCGCGGGTCGACGCCTGGCCCGGAACCGAGCCGTCGACCGACGTCGATCGGGCGTGGGTCGCGCTGGTCCGGCGGCTCGCACTCGAGAACCCCGAGACGACGACCACGGGCGAGTGTCGGGCGCTCGCCCGCGACCGCGGGCTTGACGAGGCGGCCGTCGAGGCCATCGCCACGGCGTTCGAGCGCGTCCACTACGGCGGCGTCGCCGCCGCCGAGGAGGCCGATCGGGCCCGCGAGGGCCTCCGTCGGCTCGGCGGAGGTAACCCGTGACGGGCGCGCTCGCGACCGCCGCGCGAGTCGTCCGTGTGGCGCTCGTCGCGGTCGGGGTCGCGGTGTTCGGCGTCGGACTCGTCGTCGCGTTCGTGCCGGGGACGGCCGAGCGGCTCCCGGTCGAGGCGGCCGTCGGTGCGGCGATCGAGACGCTCGGGAGCGATTACGTGGTCGTGGCCGTCCTCGGGGTCGCCGCGGTCGCGCTCTCCGGGCTCGTCGCCGCGTCGCGTCGCGTCCGGGGGATCGACGAGGCGACCCCGACGGTCGTCGAGGGCGTCGAATCGGGGCCGTATCCGGGCGCGGACCTGGACCGCCGGGGGGCGAGGTTTTCGGCTCGTTTCCGCAGCGATCGACAGACTGCGGCCCGTCACGACCGTCACGACCGTCGCGACCGTCTCGAACGGGCGGCGGTCCGCGCGACGGCCCGCGCGGAGGGGTGCTCGCGCGCCGTGGCCGAGCAGCGGGTCGCCGAAGGGACGTGGACGGACGACCCCGTCGCCGCCCGATACCTCGTCGACCGGGACCACGCCGGCGGGTGGACGGGGCGGGCGGCGCTGACCCTCCGGAACGCGGTCCGTGGGGACGACGCGTTCCGCCGGACCGTCGACGCCATCGAGCGGACGGGCCGGGAATCGAACGGGGCGGGCCAACGCAACGCGCCGAGAGCGGGCCGAAGCGACCCGCCGAAGCGGAGCCGGGCGGACGGGGGTGACGCGTGATGGCGGATACGTCCGCCAGCAGCTCCGCGACCACGACCCGGTTCACGGGGCGCTGGCGGGGCGTCGTGGCCGTCGCTCTCCTCGCGATGGCCGTCGGCGTGCTGGCGAAGCGCCCCGCGCTGCTTCTGGCCGCGGGGATCGGCGTCGCCTTCGCCGCCTACCCGCACGCCACCGCGGCACCCGACCCGACGGTCTCGGTCACGCGGAGGATCGACCCGGGGTCGCCGTCGGCCGACGACCCCGTGACGGTCTCGACGACGGTCCGGAACGAGGGCGACAGGACACTGTTCGACCTCCGCGTCGTCGACGGCGTCCCGCCGATGCTCCCGGTTCGGGACGGCTCGCCAAGACTGGCGACGACGCTGCGTCCCGGCGGGGAGGCGACGTGCCGGTACGAGCTCCGGGCGCGGCCCGGCCGCCACCGGTTCGGACCGGCGACGGTGCTCTGTCGGGACGCAAGCGGGGCGATCGAGGTCCAGACGACGGTCGCCGAGCCGGACGCGGTCGAGTGCGCCTCGCGGCTCCCGACGGTCCCCCTGCGCGCCCGGAGCCGCCACCGGGTCGGCCCGCTCGCCACCGACGACGGCGGGAGCGGGATCGAGTTCCACTCCGTCGACCGATACGAGCGGGGGGACCCCGCGAGCCGGATCGATTGGCGGCGGTTCGCGCGGACGGGCGAGCTCACCGCCGTGTCGTTCCGGACGGAGCGACACGCGGACGCCCTGATCTGCGTGGACGCACGGCCCGAGGCCGTCCTCGCGAGCGACGCCACCGAGCCGCACGCGGTCGCGCTCACCGCCGACGCCGCCGGACGGATCGGCGACGCGCTGTTCGCGGCGAGCCACCGCGTCGGGGTGGCCACGTTCGGGCGCTCGGCAGCCGGCGGCGAAGGGGGCGAAGGAAGGGGGCGTGGAGACGGCTTCCTCCCCCCGGGAAGCGGCCGCGACCACGCCGACCGGTTCCACCGGCGGCTGGCGAGCGGGACCACCCTCGCGGGGTCGCCGCCGGCTGATGGGGGTGGTGCGGCGAGCGACGGGAGTGGTGCGGCGAGCGACGGGAGTGGTGTGGCGAGCGACGGGAGTGGTGTGGCGAGCGACGGGAGTGGTGCGGCGAGCGACGGGAGTGGTGCGGCGAGCGACGGGGGCAAAACGAGCCACGGAAGCGGGGCGACCGGCGGCGAGACGGCGACGCTCGACCGGCGGCTCGCCCGGGTGCGGCAGGCGATCGGGCCGGACACGCAGGTGTTCCTGTTGACCCCGCTCTGTGACGACGTGGGGTCACGGATCGCCCAGCGGTTCGAGAGCGACGGCGTCCCGGTCACCGTCGTCAGCCCGGACGTCACGACCGATCGGACCCCCGGAAGCCGGCTGGTGCGGATCGAGCGTTCGAACCGGCTGACGACCCTCCGGAACGCGGGGATCCCCGCCGTCGACTGGGACCCGGCCGAGCCGTTGGGCGCGGCGCTGGCCGGGGTGGCCGCGGTGGAGCGGTGGGGCCAATGACGCCGGACGGGGGCGGTCCGGAGCGGTTCGTTCGGCGGCCGACGTCCGCGGGCGTCGTCCTCGCGCTCGGGTTCGGGCTCCTCGCGACGGGTCTCGTCACCGAAACCGCGATCCAGCGGCGGATCGTCGCCACGACGGCCGTCGGGGTCGGGATGGTCGCGCTCGGCGGTCGGGCGTGGCTGCGTGGGCGGTCCGTCGTCGCCCTCGGCGGCGCGGGGCTCGCGCTCTGTGGGTCCCTCGTCGTCGCCGTCGCGCTCGTGGACGCCGTCCTACGACCGGCACAGGTGACCCATCGGGTCGTGTTGCTACCCGGGCTCCTCGGGCTCTGGGTGCTCGCCGTCGCGCTCGTCCCGGCGCGATTCCGATGGGCGCGGGGGGTCGTCGACGCCGGCGTCGGGCTGGTGTTCCTCGGGGTGCTCGCCGCCGGGTTCGTCCGCGGGGCCTCGACGACGGCGCTGGTTGTCGCCACGGCGGCGACGGTCCTCTCGTGGGACGCCGCGGAGAACGCGGTCTCGCTCGGCGGACAGGTCGGTGCCGACAACGGGGCCGCCACCGCCCGGGCGGAGCTCGTCCACGCGGGGGCCGGCGTCGGGGTCGCCGCCGTCGCCGTCGTCGTCGTCCTCGGGGTCGCCCGCCTCGGGATCGACGGGCTCCCGTTCGGGGCGCTGGTCGCGCTCCTGTTGGCCGCGGTCGCGTTCTCGCTCGGCTCCCATCGGTGAACGACTGGGCAGTGGCCCGGTCGACTCGGCTCCCGACGACGTCACGGCGATCACTCGGGGCGCTGTGGCACGGGCGTCGCGGAGAGGACGTCGGCGACGATCGCCGTCGCCGGGACCCCGTCGACGCGGGCGTCCGGGGTGACGACGATCCGGTGGGCCAACACCGGTCGCGCCATCGCCTTGACGTCGTCGGGGGTGACGTAGGACCGCCCCGCGAGCGCCGCCCGCGCGCGGACCGCCTCGAAGAACCGCTGGATCCCGCGGGGGGACACCCCGGTCCGCACGCGGTCGTCGGTCCGCGTCGCCCGCGAGACGTCGACGAGGTACTCGCGGACCGCGCCCGCGACGCGGACCGACTCCGGAAACGCCCGGATCCCGTCGAGCCGCTCGGCGGTACAGACGCGCTCGACCGAGGGGGCCTTCGACGCGCGCGACGCCCGACGGTCGAGCAGCTCGAGCTCCCCGACGCGGTCGGGGTACCCGAGGCTGGTTTTCACCATGAAGCGGTCCGTCTGTGCGGCCGGGAGCTCGAACGTCCCGTCCGACTCGACCGGGTTCTGGGTGGCGATGACGACGAACGGGTCGGGCAGCGGGTACGTCTCGCCGTCGACGGTCACCTGTCCCTCCTCCATCGCCTCCAGCAGGGCCGCCTGCGTCTTCGGCGGCGCGCGGTTGATCTCGTCGGCGAGCACGACGTTGGCGAACACCGCCCCCGGCTGGAACTCGAACTCGCGGGTCGCCTCGTCGAAGACGTTCGAGCCGATGACGTCGGCCGGCAGGAGGTCCGGCGTGAACTGCACGCGGTTGAACGACACGCCGATCGCGTCCGCGAACGACCGCGCGGTCAGCGTCTTTCCCGTCCCCGGGACGTCCTCCAGCAGGACGTGCCCGTCGGCGACGACGCCGGTGAGGACCGTCTCCAGCGTCGACCGCTCGGTCACGACCGCCCGCGCGACCTGATCGAGGATCTCGTCACACCGCGACCGAACGGTCTCCGGTTCCATGCCGGCCCCTCGTCCGTTCCCGGGATTGTTATGCCCCGAATATCGCCCGCCCGAGCGCGTTCGGGAGCGCTTAAAAGGGTTCGGGGACCGATCGTCGACGAACCGCCGTCGGACCGACCCCCTGCCAACAGCGGATAGCTGATCGGACCGGGTGAGCGATGCGAGACTGATGAGGGACCGGACCGGGTGAGCGGCGACGACTCTTATAACCGGTTAGGTCGGGCATTCAACAACGGCGCTTATAAGGGATCGATCTGGGAAACCGGTGACTGGCGACCGGTGACCCGCGACCCGCGACAGCCCTTATCAGTCACGACGCGGCCGGCGCGCTCCGGTGAGCGCCCGCTGGGCGCGAACCGAGCGCGAGGGAGTCGGCCGCCACCGGCGGCCGACGAGGCTGGGGAGGCGTGAGGTGCGGGACGGTCGCGGCGTGGTCGTGATTCGAGGATCGCTTCGAACCGCGACCGTCGAATCGAAACCGTCGAACCGCGACCGTCGAACCGAACCGTCGACGCCTCCGCATCAGTGTTCGACGTCGCCGCTACGCCGACTGATAAACCGCCACCGCCACTACACGCGGGTCACCGACCGCCGGCCGGTGCCCGGTACCGGATGCCGGATACCCGGTACCGGATCCCCGGTCCGATCCGCGGAGTCATCCCCGGCGGTCGCGGTCGGCGGCCGCCACCGCGCCCTCGTCGACGTAGACGACTACCGGGAACGACCAGAGCCGGAGCTCGTGCTCGCGGGCGACGTGGCCGTCGAGGTGCGGGTCGACCGCCGAGCGGTCCGCCGCAGGGACGACCACCACGGGCGGCGCGTCCGCGAGTACCGCGGCGTGGTCGGCGTCGGGCGGCACGCTGTCGACCGTCGCTCCCGCGCGCTCGAAGTACCACGGCAGGGGGAGCCGGTCGTACCAGCCGCCCGGCGCGCCCTTGTCGTCGGCGGCGGACTCGTCGGCGACGTAGAAGGCCGCGTCGCGGTCGTCGATATCCCCCCCGACGAACAGCACGTCGACGTCGCCCCCGTTCGCGGCGATGGCGGCCTCGGCGTCGTCGAGCGACACTCGGAGGTCGTTGTGCGGCTGGGCCCACTGCACCATCTCGGTCTGGCCGGCGTCCGTCGAGTTCCAGTAGGTCGCCGTCGGCGCGACCATCCCCGCGCCGGCGACGAGCAGCACCACCGCGGCCAGCGCGGCGGTTTCGCGGTCCGCGAGGCGGGCGGCCCGAAGGCCGCGGCGCGCGACGTAGACGACGCCGACCGCGGCGGGGACCGTCAGCGGGATCACGACGTGGACCGCCGACCACGGCGCGTTGATGTCGGTGGCCGCGGGATACCCCAGGAGGCTCGCCAGCGCCCAGTAGGTCGCGAACGCCACGAACGCCCGACTCCGTCCCGCAGGGATCCCCGGGACCGTCGCGGCCCCCGGGGGCGACGCTCCCTCGCCGGACCGAGCCAATGCTCCGCCGTCCGCCCGCGTCGGCCCCGCATCGTCCCCCGCGGTCCGCGCCGCATCGTCTCCCGCGGTCCGCGCCGCATCGCCTCCCGGGTCCCGTCCCGTATCCTCCGCCACGGTCGCCGACGTGTCCGAGACGTAGCCGTCGACGACGACGCCGACGATCGCGAACGCGCAGACGACGGCGGCCCCGTACGCCAGCGTCTCCAGCTCGTGGCCGAGGAACTCCAGGTACGGGTTCGACTGCATGTCGCCGGCGATCCACAGGTCGACGAGCTCGCGGGCGGACCCGACCGTCGCCTCGTGGATCACCGTCAGCCAGAGCGATGGGTCCTCGAGCGACGCGTACAGCAGCGGCCGCGGCGCGTACAGGGCGACGATGATCGCGAGGAACGTCAGGGCCGCGCCGAGGAGGTGGGCCGGCACGACGAGCCGCGCCGGCCGGTCGCCGGAGGCGTCCCGGAGCGCCTCGCCGGCCGCCGCCCGCCACGCTCGCCACACGCCGCGAACCGACTCGCCGGCGTGCACGCGCCGGACCAGCCGGTGGTCGACCACGAGCGCGGCCGCGCCCGCGAAACAGAGGACGTAGAGGATCGTGTTCGCCTTCGTCGACAGCGACAGCGCGAGAAAGGCCGCCGAGGGGTAGAGGTAGCGGAGGCGGCGCGTGTCGAGCGCGCGGACGGCGAACCCCAGGGCGACGAGCGCGAAGCCACCGACCAACACGTCGTTGCGCATGAACCGCGAGTAGTAGACGAGCAACGGGTTGAACGCGAGGAACGCGGCGAGCGCGACGACCTCCGCGCGGTCGAGGTGCGCCCGGAACAGCCACGCCGACAGCGGGAGCAGCCCGCCGACGACCGCGACGACGAGCCGGGCGGTCCCGTCGGTCGGCGGGAGGACGCCGAAGACGGTCGCGTTGACGATACGGAGGAACGGCCCGTGGATGATCGGCGCGTACGCGAACTCCCCCGTCTCGGCGTACCGGAGGGTCCAGTAGCCGACGCGCCCCTCGTCCCAGTGAAACACTCGCCCGCCGAGATCGAACAGGCGGAGCGCGAGCCCGGCGACCGCGATCGCGACGACCGCGAGCAGGCTCCGCGAACCGACCGAACCGGGGCTCCAGCGGCGCGGGGACGACGACATACGCGGGTACTCCGGGCGGGGCGATACAACTCTTTTCGTTCGTCGCGCAACGCGTTGCGGTCGCCGCGCCCGTGCTTTCCAGTCGCCGCGGCCGCGCTGTTCGTTCGCCGCGACCACGTCGACTTATGGCCCGCCCCCGAGTAGCGGCGCGTAGCATGGCCACCGAACGTGGCGGGTGGGGGAAGCGATGACGCTGGACAGGCTGCGGCCGGTCGCGAACCGGGCGATCGCCCCGTTCGTCGCGGCCGCCGAGCGCGTCGGCGTCTCCGCGAACGCGATCACGATCGTCTCCGTGGGCACCGCGGCCGGGGGCGGGTACGCGCTCGTCCTCGGCGGGTCGGAGCCCGCGTGGTACGGCGTCGCCGCCGTCCTCGTGTTGCTCACGGGGTTCCTCGACGTGCTCGACGGCGCGGTGGCGCGCGCGACCGACACGGCCTCCGACTTCGGCGACTTCCTCGACCACGTGCTCGACCGGTACGGCGACGTCATGGTGCTGGGCGGGCTCGCGGTCGGCGTCGGACAGCACGGGCTCGGCATTCTGGCGGTTTCCGGCGTGCTGCTCACCGCGTACCTCGGCACGCAGGGCGACGCGTTAGGGCTCGGCCGGATCTACGGCGGGCTGCTCGGCCGCGCGGACATCCTCGTCATCGTCGGCGTCGTCGCCGCGGTCGCGACGGTCACGAACCCCGCCGTCTACGGGTTCACGCTGGTCGAGTGGTCGGTCGTCTTCTTCGCCGTCTTCACCCACGTGACGGCGCTCCAGCGGTTCGTGTGGTCCTGGCGCGAGCTCCGGGCGGACGGGTAGTCGACCGTCGCCGAGAACCTCCACCGAGAACCCTTGCCGAAAGTCCCCCGCCGAAAGCTCCTGCCGAAAGCCCCCGCCGAAAGCTCCTGCCGAAAGCCCCCGCCGAAAGCCTCGTCCAACTCCCCGCCGAAAACGCAACGACGAAACCCCCCCGTCGAGAAGCGAGGGACATGTACGAGGCGGTCCACGCGTATCCCGACGGCGACGCCACGGTCTCCCGCCACGCCCGGACGGCGGCCCGCCACGGGTACGACGGGATCGTCGTGCGGACGCGCGACGCGCTCCCCGGGATCGGCGAGGCGGGCGAGGGCGATCGGTACGATGCGGGTGATGACGGACGACGGGAGGCTGACTCGGGCGACGACGGTCGACGAGAGGGCGACTCTGGAGGCGCGGACGCCGACGAGCCGCGGGGCGGCGACGCCGTCGCGATCCGTGAGCGCTACGGGGTCGACGTCGTCGACGCGGTCGAGATCGACGCCGACGACCCGGGCAGCGCCGGCGGCGCGGTCGGCAACTACCGCCCCGATCGGACCGTCGTCTGTGTCGTCGGCGGCGACGACCGGCTGAACCGCTTCGCGGTCGAGGAGCCGCGCGTCGACGTCCTCGTCCGCCCGACGCGCGGCGGGGGCGGGTTCAACCACGTCCTCGCGAAGGCCGCCCGCGACAACGGCGTCCACGTGGAGTTCGACTTCGGGCCCGTCCTGCGCGCGACCGGCGGCCAGCGCGTGCGGAGCCTCGCCGCGCTCCGCAAGCTCCGCGAGATCGTGACCTACTACGACGCGCCTCACGTCGTCAGCGCGAACGCGGGGTCACACCTCGAGCTCCGCGCCCCGCGGGAGGTCGTCGCCGTCGGCGAGGCCGCCGGCTTCGACCCGGAGTGGGTCCGCGAGGGGCTCCGGGCGTGGGGGGGTATCGCGGAGCGGAACCGGGAGCGGCTCTCCGAGGGCTTCATTGAGCCGGGGGTCCGACGTGGACGGTATGAAACGCAGCGTTGAGGAGATGGCCGCCCGGTTCACGGAGCAGGCGGCCGACTACGACGAGGAAAAGGGCGCGGAGTACCGCGCGTGTGCCGCGCTGGTGATCGAGTACGCCGACCCCGACCGCGACGACGTCGTCTTGGACCTCGGCACCGGGACGGGCGCGATCGCCCTCGCGCTCGCGCCCGACGCCGAGCGGGTGATCGGCCGCGACATTAGCGAAGGGATGCTCGATCGGGCGCGCCGCAAGGCCGCGGACGCGGGGATCGAAAACGTCGAGTTCGGCTACGGCGAGTTCCGTGACCCCGACGTCCCGACGGGCCGCGCGGTCGACGTCGTCACCTCCAACTTCGCGCTCCATCACCTCGACGACGACGAGAAGCGCGCGGCGATCCGCGTGATGGCCGGGACGGGCGCGCGCCGGATCGTCCTCGGCGACGTCATGTTCTTCGAGGGGCCGGACCCCGACGAGCCGTTCTACAACCCCGACGTCGACGACCCCTCGACGGTCGGGACGCTCGTCGAGGCGTTCACCGACGTCGGCTTCGCGGTCGTCGTCGCCGAGCGCGTCCACGACCAGGTCGGCGTGCTCGTCGCCGAGCGGATCGGGTCCGGCGACGAGGTGCCCGGCGCGGAATGACGGGGAACGAACGCCGATGAAACACCTCCCGAAACACCTCCGGCCGCACTGGCGGTACGTCGCGGTCGGGATCGAGACGTGGCCCGACGCCGACGTGTCGCGTCGGGGCTTCCAGCGTGCGGTGTGGTACGCCGCGGGCAACCTTCTCGGAGACCCCGGCAGCGCGGACGCGGGGCTGAAACTGCTCGCGTTCTCGCACGCCGACGGGGAGGGCGAGGCGATACTCCGGGTGCGGCGCGGCCACGTCGACGACGCACGCGCGGCGATCGCCTGCGTGAGCGAGGTGGGCGGCGACCCGGTTGGGATCCACGTCCGCGGGATCTCCGGCACGGTGCGTGCCTGTGAGGAAAGATATATGGGTCGTGCGGGCGGCGATCTAACACAGCGAGACGTCGCGTTCGCGGACGCCGACGCGACCGCCGTCGTGCGTGGGGACGCGTACGACGTGCGGACCGGGTCGGGGGACGTCGGCGCGACGGCGTTCGACACCGAGTGATATCATGCAGGGCCAATCCCAACAACAGGCGTACGACCGCGGCATCACCATCTTCTCCCCCGACGGTCGGCTCTACCAGGTCGAGTACGCGCGGGAGGCAGTGAAACGAGGGACGGCGAGCGTCGGCATCCGTGCGGCCGACGGCGTCGTCCTCGCGGCGGACAAGCGCGCGCGCTCCCCGCTGATGGAGCCCGAGAGCGTCGAGAAGCTCCACAAGGCCGACGACCACGTCGGCATCGCCAGCGCGGGCCACGTCGCCGACGCGCGCCAGCTCATCGACTTCGCGCGCCGACAGGCGCAGATCAACCGCCTGCGCTACGGCGAAGCGATGGGGATCGAGACGCTGACGAAGACGATCACTGACCACATCCAGCAGTACACGCAGGTCGGCGGCGCGCGCCCGTTCGGCGTCGCCCTCGTCGTCGGCGGCATCGAGAACGGCGAGCCCCGGCTGTTCGAGACGGACCCGTCGGGCACGCCATACGAGTGGAAGGCGCTCTCGATCGGCTCGGACCGGAGCGACCTCCGCGAGTTCCTCGAGGCGGAGTACGACGAGGGGCTCACGACGGACGAGGCGCTCGGGCTCGCGCTCGACGCGCTCGGGCAGACCAACGAGGACGGGCTCACCCCCGACGGCGTCGGCGTCGCCACGATCACCGTCGAGGACGAGACGTTCACCCAGCCCTCGAACGAGGAGCTGGAGGCGATCCTCGCGGAGCGTGACCTCCTCGCGGAGCCGGACGACGAGGAGGACGCGGAGGACGGCGACGCGACGGACGCCGACGACGCGACCGAGGAGTAGACGCCCCGCTTCCGAGCGGTCGTTGACCGCGATCCCGCCCGGAGCGCGATCCCTCGGTGGGGGTCCCGCCCCGACGGCCTCCCGTTCCTCGACTCCCCGCGGCCCGCACCCTTCCGAGACGGTCGCTCTCACGTCCTTCCGGGACGGTCGCTCTCACGTCCTTCCGAAACGGTCATTCTCGCCCCGCACCCAGAACGCGTATGAGCGACGCCGAACGGGTCCCGCAACGGGGCCCTCGCCGGGCCGATCCGGCGGTTCCGGAGGGATACGAGCTCCGGGAGACGACGCCGTCGGTCGCGGACTTCCTGCGGCTGCGCCGGGCCGCCGGGATGGCCGAGCGGAGCCGCGAGGCGGTCGCGCGCGGCCTGCCGAACACGACGTACGGGGTCCACGTCGTCGCGGTCGGGGACGGCCGCGAGCCGGAGACGGTCGCGATGGCGCGGATCGTCGGCGACGGCGGCTCCGTCTTCCACGTCGCCGACATGGCCGTCACGCCGCCACACCAGGGGCGCGGGCTCGGCACCGCGATGATGGACGCGCTGGCGAACTGGCTGCGAGAGAACGCGCCCGACGGCGGCTACGTCAACCTGTTGGCGGACGTCGACGGCTTCTACGAGCGGTGGGGGTTCGAGCGCTCCGCGCCCGCCTCGAAGGGGATGTGGATCCGGACCGCGGACCTCTGAGGGGGCGCGATCGCGACGACTCCTGATTCAGTTACCTTCATGCCCGTCGAACGGGAGACGTAGATAATGAGAAACGACGCCCGAGCGAGCACCGGCATTGACGGGCTCGATACGGTTCTCGACGGGGGGCTGCTCCCGAACCGGTCGTATCTGCTTCGGGGCGGGCCCGGCACGGGGAAGACCGTCCTCGGGTTCCACTACCTCACCGCCGGCGCGGACGCCGGCGAGTCGACGCTGTTCGTCAACTTCGAGGAGCCGACGGAGCGGATCCGCGAGAACGCGGCCACGCTGGGGTTCGACCTCGACGGCGTCGAGTTCCTGGACCTCACCCCGGGCGCGGACGTGTTCACCGAGGACCGGACGTACGGCGTCTTCGCCGCCGACGAGGTCGAATCGGGCGAGGTGAGCGGCCGGATCATCGAGGCCCTCGATCGCGTCGAACCGGACCGGGCGTTCGTCGACCCGTTGACGCAGCTCCGGAACCTCGTGCGCGACGACTACCAGTTCCGCCGGGAGGCGGCGTCGTTCATGCGGTACCTCACCGACAACGACGTGACGACGCTCTTTACCGCCCAGCCCATCGGCAACGACGCCGTCGGCGACCTCGAGTTCCTCTGTGACGGGAGCCTCGAACTCCGCCACGAGCGGAAGGGGCGGACGGTGACGGTGAACAAGTTTCGGGGCTCCGGGTTCCGTTCGGGCTCTCACACCGTTCGGATCGACGACGACGGGATCTGGACGTACCCGAAGCTCGTTCCGACCGACCATCGCCGACAGCTCTCGGGGGACACGGTCTCCTCGGGCGTCGACGACCTCGATGCCCTCCTGCACGGCGGGATCGAGCGCGGCAGCGTGACGGTCGTCTCCGGCCCCAGCGGGGCCGGCAAGACGACGACCGGGAGCCAGTTCGCGAAGGAGGCGGCGGCCCGCGGCGAGCGGTCGGTGATCTACCTGTTCGAGGAGGACGTCGCCTCCTTCACGCACCGGTCGAAAGCGATCGGGATCCCCATCGACGAGATGCGCGCGGACGGCACGCTGTCGCTCGTCGAGGTGGAGCCGCTCGAGGTCTCGGCCGACGAGTTCGCCGCGTGGGTCCGCGAGGAGGTCGAGAACCGAGGAGCTCAGACGGTGATGATCGACGGTCTCGCCGGCTACCGGCTGTCGATACGCGGCGAGGACGACGACCTCGTCCGCGAGATCCACGCGCTGTGCCGGTACCTCCGGAACATGGACGTGACGACGCTGCTCATCGACGACGTCGGCACGGTCACCGGGGACTTCGAGCCGACGAGCGACCGGATCAGCTACCTCGCGGACACCATCCTCTTCATCCGGTACCTGGAGATGGACGGCGAGCTCCGGAAGGCGACCGGCGTGTTGAAAAAGCGCGCGAGCGACTTCGAGCGGACCCTCCGTGAATTCGAGATCACGGCGGAGGGGATCGCCCTCGGCGAACCGCTCCGAAACCTCCGCGGGATACTCACCGGCACCCCCGAGTTCACGGGCGACGAGTGACCGAATGACCGACCGATCCGGCGGCGACGATCGACGACGGAACGGGCGCGGCGATGGACACGGCTCCGATGCGGATGGCGATGGACGCGGCTCCGGCGGGAGTGGAGACGAACGCGGCTCCGGTGAGGAGCGACGTGAGGGCTCATACGCGCGGATCTGTTGTTGTCTCCGCCCCGGCGAGGACCGTCGGCTGCTCGTGGAGTGGCTCGATCGCCACGGCTACGATCCGGTCGTGGCGGCCCCCGACGAGCTGTCGACGGTCGCCTTCGACTGCTGTCTGGTCGACGTCGCCTCGCTTCGGGCGGCCGAAGGGGCGCTCCGGGCCGCCCGCATCGACGGCGATGGGATCCGGCCGTGCCTGCTCGTCGCGCCCGGCGACGCGTCGGCGGCGCTCGCCGCGCTCCCGGACTCCGCGGCCGACGTCGTTACGGACGTGCTGGGGACGCCGCTTCGATCGGTCGTGTTGTGCCGGCGGCTGGAGGGCGCGCTGTCGGTGCGACGGCTGTCGGCGGCGCTCGCCGGGAGCCGGGAGCGGTACCGCCGTCTCATCGAGCGGACGCCGGCCGCGGTGTTCCTGCTCTCGGACGGCGTGGTCGTGTACCGCAACGCGGAGGCGACCCGGCTGCTCGCGCCCGCCGCGGAAGCCGTCGACGGGACCCGGTTTATCTCGCTGATCGCCGAGTCGGACCGCGACCGGGTCGCGTCGCTGCTGGACGGGCTGTCGTCGGACGGCGAGACGGGTCCCGTGGAGGCGTCGATCGTCGGTGGGAGCCGGTCGATCCCGACGGAGATCGCGGCGACCGCGGTCGACGACGGGCCCGCGGAGCCGACCGATGGCCCGGCCGACGGTCCGACCCGTGGTCCGGACGTCGCCGCTCGCCAAGGGATCCCCGACGCGGACGTGCAGGTGGTCGTTCACGACGTCTCCCGGCGGCGGGCCCGCGAGGATCAGCTTCGGCTGTACCGCCGTGCGATGGACACCGCGACGGTGGGGATGACGATCACCAACCCCTCGCTGCCGGACAACCCCCTCGTCTACGTCAACGACGAGTTCGTGCGGCTGACCGGATGGTCCCACGAGGAGGTGCTCGGTCGGAACCCGCGACTGTTCCAGTGTGCGGACACCGATCCGGAAACGATCGCGCGGGTTCGACGGGCGATCGACGAGGGCGAACCCGTCTCCGTCGAGCTACTCAACGAACGGGCCGACGGAACGCGGTGGTACAACGCGCTCGACGTGGCCCCGATACACGGCCCCGACGGGGCGGTGGAGTACTTCCTCGGGTTCCAGCGCGACGTCACGGATCGGCGCGAACGCGAGATCCGTCTCGCCGTGCTCGATCGAGTGTTGCGACACAACCTCCGAAACCGACTCAACGTCGTCCTCGGCCACGTCGCCGAGTTGGAGGACGAGGCCGATGATCCCGCCTTCCACACGGCGCGGATACGGTCGGCCGCCGAGAGCCTCCTGTCGCTGTCGGACGCGGCCCGTCGGTTCCGGTCCATCCTCCACGGGCGCGACGGGACCGACGACCCGCTCCGGCTCGATCACGCGGTCGCCGACGCGCTCGCGACGCTCCGGAGCGCACACCCGGGCGCTATCGTCGACGCCACGCTGATGCCGGCGACGGTTCGGTCCGGTGCCGGGGTGACGGTCGCCGTCGAGGAGCTCGTCACGAACGCGATCGACCACTGCGACCGTGACCCCGAGGTGACCGTGACCGTCGAGCGCGAGGGCGATGACGCCGTGCTGTCGGTCGCCGACAACGGACCGGGGATCCCCCCGCAGGAGCGGCCGTCGCTCACCGGCGGCCAGGAGACACCGATCGAGCACGCCTCCGGGCTCGGCCTCTGGCTCGTGAGGTGGGTCGTCGACGACGCGGGCGGCTCCGTCTCGTACGCCGACAACGACCCCCGCGGCGCGGTCGTCAGCATACGCCTCCCGATCGTGGCCGAGGACGGACAGGAGCCGGAGCGGAACGACCGGTAACCCGCGGAACGGCCTCCGCGCTCCCCCTGTGACGGGACGTCCCGACGCGGCCGTGACGGTTTTGCGGGCCGTGCCCCAACGGGACGTATGGTCGACCCCACAGTGACGCTCCGACCCGCCGAAACGGCCGGGAGGATCGGGACCGTCGAGCGCCTCCTGCGGGACAACGGGCTCCCGACCGACGACGTCCGATCGAAACCCGAGGCGTTCTCCCTCGCCGTTCACGACGGGGAGACCATCGGTGTGGGCGGAGTCGAGACGTTTGGATCGGTCGGGCTCCTTCGGTCCGTCGTCGTCGCCGACGGCGTTCGAGGACGTGGTTACGGCACGGCGGTGTGTGACGCGCTCGAGACCGCGGCTCGGGACGCGGGCGTCGTCGACTGTTTCCTCCTCACGACGACGGCGACGGCGTTCTTCGAGGGACGCGGCTACGGACGCGTGGCGCGGGCGGCGGTCCCGGACGCGATCCGGGAGACCGCGCAGTTCGCGGACTACTGTCCGGCGAGCGCCACGGTCATGCACAAACGTCTCGCGGACGACTGAGCCGCCGATCGCCCCGCTACGGAGCGACGACGAGCGCACGCGGAGTCGCCTCCGGGAGGCGAACCGGCACTCGATCGAAGGAGTCGCCGGCGTCGCGTGTCCGATACAGCCCACGGTCGTGGACCGCCCACAGTTCGCCCGGGGCGACGCCCGCCGCGAGGACGGCGCGGTACGTCCCCTCGCCGGTCGGGATCCCGCGGTCGTCGAGCCGTTCCCACGTCGTTGCCGATCCGGCGTCGGGTCCGTCCGCCCTGCCGTCGGTCACCGGCGAGGACGACCCGCGCTTCCGATACAGGTACGCGTTCCCCCGTCGGTGAGCGTCGCCCGCCCCGGCGGCGGCGCTCGCGAGGACGGTGTCGGGGTCGCCGGGGTCGACCGCGAGCCCCCAGACGTACCGGTGGTCGAGCCCGTCCTGCGGGGTCGTCCACGTCGCTCCCCGGTCGTCGCTTTCGGCGTATCCGTCGCCGGCGGCAGCGTAGACGCGGTCTGGCGCGTCCGGATGGGTCGCGAGCGTGTGGTTGTCGCGGCGGGAGCCGGGCGGGCGGTCGATCCACGTCCCGCCGCCGTCGGGGGTGACCACCAGCGCGCCCGCCTCGACGCCGACGTACCACCGCTCGGGGTCCGCGGGACACGCCTCGATCCAGCGCACGTGGTGGGTGTCCGGGCGGGGCGGGAACGACCACTCGGGCGCGGACGGAACCGTCGCCACCCCCGACACCTCCTCGAAGGAGTCGCCGCCGTCGGTCGAGCGGTACAGCCGGGACGGCTCGGTGCCGACCCAGACCTCGTCCGGATCGACCGGCGACGTCGCCACCGCGGTCACCGCGTCGTGGTCGATCCCGTCGACACCGACGCGCTCGACGGAGTCGCCACCGTCCGCCGTGCGGTACAGTCCCCCGCCGAACGTCCCGGCGAACACCCGGTCCGGCGCATCCGGGTGGACAGCCAGACACTCGACGTCGCGATCCGCGAGGAGGACCCCGTCAGGGGAGCCATCGTGCGGGGCTCCGCTCTCGTCGACGTCGACGACGTGAAGGCCGCCCCGGTAAGCCACGTACACGGTCATGCGTCCCGATCGAGCGCGCGACGACATAAACGGTCGCGCGACGAGGCGAACGGGGCGGTGTGGGACGGAGCGGAAGCGGCCGGATCGGTTTGGACGTATGGAACGGAAGCGGACGGATCGGTCGAGGAGGCCCGAAGCGCCGCAAGAGACTTATCCACAGACGGTATGTCAAATACACGCATGGATCTCCGCGTACAGGGGGACGTCCCCCCGGACCCCTTTCTGAGTGCGGCCGACCTGTTCGAAACCGAGTTCTCGCTGGAGAACCCAGTCCGCGTGCGCGTTCGCGAGGACCCCGACGAACGGACGTGGGCCGGCCACTACCGGGACCACCACGTGTTGAACGTCTCTCGACGGGCGGCGACGAGCGCGATGGCGCGCGAGCTGGCCGTCCACGAGCTCTCGCACATGGCCCGCTACGAGGAGGGTCACGCCTCACACGTCCAATCGACCGAGGAGGCGCTCTACCTCGGGCTCGCCGGCGAGCGCGTCGAGCGACAGAAGTTCGCGCACTGCTACCAGATCGCCAACCACATGAAAGACATCTACGCCGACGACATCACGCTCTCGGTCGCCCCCGCGGACAAACTGCTCGGGTTCCTGGAGTCGACGTTGGCGGCCGCCGTCGCGGACCGCCCTGATCCGCCCCGCCCCGGATCGCACCCGTCGACCGCGGGAGCGGACCCGGAGATCACCGCGGTGAACGCCGCGTTCGCGCTCGCGCTGATCGAGCGGCACGACATCGCGCCGCCGACCCACCGGATCTACGACCTCGCCCGCGCCGCGGGAAGCGACGCGCCCGCGGTCGACGTGAACGCGTTTAAACGGCGGTTCCTCGCGCTCGGACCGGACCCGACCGAGAGCGACTACCGGAAGGCGCTCGTGGCGACCACCCGGGCGTACGCCGTCTGAACCGCCTTCACGTCGTCCGCCCGTTTACCGGACGATCCGCGGGAGGATCCACGGCTCGGCGTCGCCGTGGCCCGTCCGTATCGCCCGACGGCGGCGCGGACGCGACACCGAGACAGAAGCGTTAAACGCTCGCCCGAAATACGCGTTCGTGTGGGCGCGTAGCTCAGCGGACAGAGCACTTGGTTCCGGACCAAGATGCCGCGGGTTCAAATCCCGTCGCGCCCGTAGTCTTCTAATCGCATGACGGCGTCGGAGTAGACGTCGGAATACTCCAAGGATGTGCTTTCGTTCGACAGGTGGCCGCCTACTGGTGCATCGGTGGGGGTCGCGTACAGGCAAAGCTGGATTCGATAGAGAAAATCACTCGCAGAGTGATTTGGTCTGGCCGGCTCCGACTAACGATTGCTCGGTACTGTCTGGTTATTCGTCTTCGAGAGCGTCGTAGATGTCCCGGTTCGCATCTCGGTCGTCCTCCGCGACCCGTCGAACCAGTTCCCGCCGGATGTCCTCCATCACGTCATCAAGCGGGGAGGCCGTTTCTGCGCTTTCTTCGGTGGCCATGCCTGAACGGACGCGTCGAACGCCGTTAATCGTTCGGGTCCGACGAATCGCCGGTCAACTGGTCTAGCCCGTGTCGGACGAGTTCGTCTCGCCACTCCTCGATCTCGCCGGCCAGATCCAGTTCCGCGGTGTGGGATCGCAGATACTCGGTAGTATTCTCCTCGTCAACAGCCGCTTCGTCGGTGCCGAATTCCTTCAGAATCGTCCTGATTTCGTCGTCGTATTCGAACCGATATCCGTTGAGGAAGTAAAAGACGACCGTCACGTTGAGCGCAGTTCGTTTGTTCGCATCGACGAAGGGATGATTGGCGACGAGGAGCCGGAGGAGGTGATAACCCTTCTCGTGGATGTGTCCGGCGAGGAACCAAAGCTGCCCGCTTCGATGTAGTTCAATACGAACTCGATGTCACCGCGGTTCCGAACACCGGCGGGAGTGTCGGGGTACTCCGCGACGATGTCGTCGTGGATGGCGACGACGTCTTCGACGGACGGGTACCACAACGAGTCAGCCATTCGCTCCAATCTCGATGCTACATCAGTGTAGATGTTGCTATGGGTGAGCCGGGTGTATATAAGGCGAACCTCCAGCGAGGGTTTTCGTTTCAACTACTAATAAGTCCGTTTGAATCAGACTGCTTAGACCTGGATCTGAGGACTTGTTTAAATACTACACCTCTAGCGAGTGGGTTTTTGTTCGGCCATGAGAACCTCGATCGTGAATGAAAGCATCGACGGCGAAAGAGGAACTGCTCGATAAAGGCCTACAGATCGACCACGAGCAGTTTGAACAGCTCTGTAAGATGGTGATCGAGCGTGCGGAGCCAACGCGCGAACTCGAACTAACACCGTTCCGTGGCGATGGTGGGATCGATATTCACGCAGTCATCGATCGAGAACTGTTCCACGCACGGCTCGGCGTACAAGCGAAACAATATGCTGCCGGAAACACCGTCGGCGCTCGCACCCTCCGCGGATTTAAAGGTGCACTCTCGGAGCAACAGTATCACATCGGAACGGTGATCACGACGTCCTCGTTCACGTCCGGAGCAGAGACAAGCGCAGACCAAGATTTCATCCGATTGATCGACGGAGACCGGCTCACGGACATCATGATCGAGAGCAGCATCGGCGTCGTTACAGACGATGAATCATACGAACTCGATCCCACGTTTTGGAGTGCGTTCGAGAAGCCGGAGCGCACCGATACGATTCCGTCACTAGAAGTACCACAGGCGGACAATTTCAGCGTGATACGTACGGTCACTCGGGCGGTTGGATCGGGTTCGGATATTAAGCCCGAGATCGCAGACTACGTTCGAAGACAGACGGATACGGACACGTTCGATCCACGGCAAGCCGATTATTATGGTATTGCCGCGTGGCTTCTCCAGTTTCTCCACAAAGAACAGGAGATCGAAATCGACAACCGCACCATCCGTCGTTGGGGACTCACCAGGCTCGGTGAGGAATACCTCACATATCTCGATCGTGGCAATCGAGAATCTGCAAATTCCCTTCTCACACAGCAGATCCGCGATGTCGAGATCATCTCTCGTGTATACGCTCAACTAGAAGCAGAGGGTACTCTCTCCCGACGTGATATTACGGAGATCCTCGCTGCCGAAACGGATCTCTCGAACTCAACCACTCGTCGACGCGCCCGAACAGTTGGGCAGTGGCTCGTCCGCCTTCCAGAGATCACTACGAATGGGAGGGGATCCGAGCAACAATACGTTCTGGCCTCAACGCCACGTTGAGTGGTCTTCGACGACTCACCCAGTAAAGTCGGAGAGAGTCTTTCGCCGTCGGTCATCCCGTGGAACGTTCGTAATGAGTACTTCCGAGACCTCCCCACGACTACTGGGATCGCTATTTATGGCACGAGTGGCGTCTACGTAGCTGATCGAGAACACGTCGTGGCCTTCGTATAATTCCGTGACCGGCGGCGAATTAGAGAGAATCACGGAAACATCCATTTCCGTGAGTTCTATCACGACATCACGAAGTCGGCGTTGGTCCTCTCGGTCAAATCCATCCGCCTGATATGAATTGAAATCCGCGGTTTTCGACACCGGTTCGTACGGCGGATCAAAATATACAAGATCACCGCTAGAAGCCTCATCCATGACGTAGCTAAAATCCGTATTGAACACCGCCGTGCCTTGGAGAACACGTGATGCCTTCCGAATCCGCTGCTCTTGTACCCAATCCGGATTTGAATATCGTCCGAAAGAGACGTTGAATTCGCCATCACCGTTCTCCCGATACAATCCGTTGAAACACGTCCGATTTAAATATAAAAGTAAGCTCGCCTCTCGAACCCGCTCGTCCCGTGTTAGATCCGACTGTGTAAGGAGCGAATTGAACTCCGAGCGAGCGTTGTAGTAGTATTCTTCGGTGTGTTCGTGTGTTTTGTTCTCGGTAATAAGGGCGTTCGGTTGGTCTCGAGCAATCTCATAAAACGTCGTTAACCGCGTGTTCAGATCGTTTATTGTCCCATCGTCAGGAGCCTGATGAAAAAAGACAGCGCCACCTCCTACGAACGGTTCGTGATACGCCTCATATGTGGTCGGAAACAGCGCCGTGATCTCTGAGAGAAGCTGGCGCTTCCCACCCGCCCATTTTAAGATCGGCTCCACCATTCAATATAGATCTCCTCGGTATTAGCAAAAAGCTGTCTCGTTAGAGTAGTGGGGAAGCGTCTTGTTGACGCGGACGAGTGAGTAGCGCAGATGTATGTGGTAACGTTCCGTCTCGATCCGGGTGAGTACGATACGGAGTTTCACGAGTTGAATGACGCGATACAGGCGGCTGCCGAGAACACGGAGGGATATCTGGACGAGCGGACGTGGCACGACCCGGAGAGCGAGGAGGTGCTCGTCGTGTACTACTGGGAATCGTTGGACGCGCTCGAGTCGTTCGGCGCACATCCGGACCACGGACGGGCGAAACGACGGTGGACGGAGTGGTACGACGCCTACGAGGTCACCGTCACGGAAGTCCTCGAATCGTACGGAAGCGGATTCGGCGACGACACGGACCCACCAATGGGAGGATCCCTCTGACGGAGCGAGTCGGCATGCTGGCGGCCGGACGTACGTGACGTCCTCCCTCTCCGTTCACGGCGAGGCGGGTGTCACAGATGCCCACGCAGTCTGTGGACGTTCGCGTACACCGAGCCGAGGGCCCGCACCAAGCGACCGTCGCGAACGACCGGTTCGACCCGGCCGTCGCGGATCGCCTCGACGACGGCCTCCGGCGTGAGCCGGTCGATGTCCAGTCGCGTCGAGAGCCGTCCGACCTCGAACGGGAAGTGGGCGTCGCTGCCGCCGACGACCGGGAGGCCGCGATCGCTCGCGAGACGGCGGATGCGCTTGCGATGCTCGGGGTGTTTGCCGTTGATCTCTATCGCGTCGAAGTCCGCGTCGCTCTCCCGAAGGCGACTGTTCCGGAACGGGTGGGCGACGATCGCGACGCAGTCGTGCCGGTGTGCGAGTTCGACGGCGGCTTCGGGAGAGAGGGTCCCGGCCTGCGTGCGTTCGGGCGGGTTCGGGCCGATGACGAGAAGGTGACCCGCCGTCGTCGAGATCTCGATACCCGGGATACAGGCGTCGCTCACCAGGGTGTCACGCCGAAAGAAGTCGTGATTCGTGACTGCGACCCCGTCGAGTCCCCGCCGGCGTGCTACCGTGAGGGTCGCCCGTACGCCGTGGGGGTCGTAGCCGGCCGCGAACCCGGGAGCGCGATGGAAGAACCGGCTGTGCGTATGGAGGTCGCAGTCGAACACGGTCGTTCTGGTCGCGCGCTCCCCATAAAACACCAGTATCGACCGACGGAGCTCGCTCGCAGGGAGTGGGCGGTGCCCGCACGCCCCCGCATGCCCTCCGCACGCCCTCCGCACGCCCCGGGTGTAGTCGCCATCCATTTCAGGACGTGGCGTCACGACGTGGTATGAGTGGACCACGTACGGTCGTCGTCAGAAACCCACGTAGCGGCGACGGGAAGCGGACCCGGCTGGCACGCGAAATGGCCGTTGCACGCGGCTGGGAGGTCCTGGACAGCGAGAGCGGGGACGACACGGTCGAACTCGCGGCCGAGGCGGCGGAACGCGCGGACGCGGTCGTTGCCTGCGGAGGCGACGGGACCTTGAACGGGACGCTCACGGGCGTCCTCGAGGCGGGGAAGTTAGACGAGGTTTCGCTGGGCGTTATCCCGGCCGGGACCGGGAACGACTTCGCGGACAACGTCGGAATCCGTGGCGTCGAGCACGCCTTCGAGGTCATCGGATCCGGTGACACGCGTGCGCTCGACATCGGGATGGCGAACGGTCGCCCCTTCCTGAACTCCTGTGTCGGTGGTCTGACGGCGGACGCGAGCGCGAAGACGACGCCCGCCCGCAAGCGACGGCTCGGCGTGTTGGCGTACGTGCTTACGACGATGTCGCTGTCTCGGGGGTTCGAGGGACTGAAACTACGGGTCTCGGTGGGCCCCGACCGGGACCCCGTCTGGACCGGAGACGCGCTGATGTTGCTGATCGGGAACGGCAGACGGTTCCCCGGCGAACGGATGCGTCAGGCGAACATGGAGGACGGACTGGTGAACGTCGTCATCATCGAGGACGTGCCGAGGCTCGACTACTTCTCGACGGGTGCCGCCGACAAACTGCTCCGTCGGAACGCCACGCACCTCACGCGAGTGAAGACGTCTCACCTGCACGTAGTACACGAGGGAGCGCCGGTCCAGTTCAGTCTCGACGGCGAGATGATCGACGGGACGGAACTCACGGTCGACAGCCAGCCGGGAGCGATGGAGTTCTTCGTCGGCCCGAGTTACGATCCGAACCCGGAGGAATGGGGGACGACACCGGTGCGCCGTACGGAATAGCGGCCGTGATCGGTAAGGGAAACCTGTCGGTCGGTGCGTGCCTTCACGAACGATACTGGTTCCCGACCGGCTCGTCGATCAGCCCGCCTCGTAGGTGACGGTGACGTGGGCGGTAACGGTCACCGGACCGGGATCGAACGCCGTTCCGTCCTCGGGGGCATCCTCGGCGAACACCGGGCCGATGCCCCCGTCGCCTGTCTGTACTGACCGTACGGTTCGGACGTCGACGCCGGTTGCGCTGGCGATGGCATCCGCGTCAGCACGCGCGTCGTCGAGTGCGGATGCAAGGGCGTCGCCGCGAAGTTCGCGGTTCGTCTCCTCGGAGAGAGTGAACCGGACACCGTCGACACGAGTCGCGCCACCGGCTACGGCCGCGTCGACCACGGAGCCAGCGTCGTCAACGGGGACGCGAAGCTCGAATCCGTGGACCGCGTAGTAACTGGTGTTTCCGTCGCCGTCTCGCTCCGTCTGAACGAAGAAGTACGTCGTCCTGATCTGATCGTCCGAGACGTTAGCTTCGGTAAGCGCCTCACGCATCCCGGAAACGTTATTTGCGACCCCGGCGCGAGCAGCGTCGGCGGAGTCGGCGGATGCCTCCACGGCGACGTCGATGACGGCGAGGTCGGGCGCGGCGCTGGCCGTTCCCGTGGCGCCGACGGTGATCCTCACGTTCGGCCCGGTGTCATTCGTCACGTTCGGCCCGGTGTCATTTGCCACGTTCGGCCCGGTGTCATTTGCCACGTTCGGCCCGGGGTCATCGGTCGCCTGTGCACCCACCCCGGCCGTCGAGAGCGTGACCGCACCAGCGAGCGCCATAACGACGAACAGAACGGCGATGGCGATGCCCAGTCGGTTTCGGACAGTCATGGAGTTCCGGTCGGCGGAGAACGCTATTGTAGTACTCTGCTTACCACCAGTATGGTGACCGGATGAGCGAGAACGGCGACGACAGGTTCTCGGCGTCGTGCTCGCACGGGCGGTGTCAACGAGGGCCGATCTCCGTCGTCCCGAGCGAACCCGGCGGGGCGGTCGTGGGCCGCTCGCGACCGGTTCACGCCTCCTGAAGCCCCCGATTCACGCGGTCGTCAGTCGGCGTACGGACACCAGCGTCGCCACGAGGAGCCCACACAGCGTCAACACGACGCCGGACATGGCGGCCGCGATGCCGATCCGTTCCGCGAGGACGCCGATCGCGACGGGCGCGACCGCGATCCCCAGGTAGGTCGCCCCCGTTGCGAGCGCGCTCACCGGGCCGCTGTACTCCGGGGCGGCCTCGACGCCGAACGCCGAGAGCACCGGGAACAGCGCGGAGAGCAACGCCCCGGCGAGGAGGATCGACGCGAGCATCGGGACGCCGCCGGGGGCGTAAAACACCAGCGCGAGGACGGGCGTGGCGAACACGGTCGTCGCGATCGCGAGCGGGACGTACGCGACGCGCCCGACGACGCGCGAGTAGAGCAGGCGGCCGGGGACGTACGCGAGGAGGTACGCGGAGAGCGTGAGGTTCGCGAGGGTCGGGTCGGTGAACGTCCCCACGTAGTACGGCAGCCACGTGAAGATCGCGCCCTCGATCCCGCCGACGAGCGCCATCGCGACCAGCGTCCCGGCGATCGACGGCCGGCGACACAGCGCCCGGAGCTCGCGCCGGTCGATCGTGCGTTCGTCCCACGCGGTCGTCGGGAGGCTGCTGGCCGCCACGACGACGGCGACCGGGACGAACCACAGCGCGAGCAGGAGGAACGTCCACCGCCAGCCGGTCAGCTCCAGGACCGCGCTCACGACGATCGGGCCGGTGACGGCCCCCACCGCCCACGCGAGCGCGTACAGGACGAACACCCGGCCGAGCGTGTCGGGGTAGAGGTGGCTCAACAGCGGCCGGTCGATGGCCCGGAAGACGCCGGCGGACGCGCCCTGTACGAGCAGCGCGCCGAGGAACACCCAGTAAACGGGGGCCGCCGCCAGCAGGGCGAGCGACGCCGCGGTCGCGACCGCGCCGACGAGCAGGGTCCGCTTGACGTCGAGGCGGCTCGCGAACAGGCCGACGGCGAGGATGGAGACGACGAACCCGACGGTCCCGGCGGGCGCGACGAGCCCGAGCAGCGACTGGGAGGCCCCGAACTCCGCCTCGAAGCTCGCGAGCAACGGCCCGCGCGCCTGCATCGCCATCCCGTCGCCGGCGATGAACAGGCACGCGGCTCCCATCCAGACGCGGCGGGACGCCATGGACGCACTCGCACGCGACGGCACCAAGAAGCCGACGATACCGGCGGCAGCGCGACGATCGGGAGTGGATCAGCCAACGATAGGTGCCGTTATGGTGGCGGGGACGCGTCCCGCAGGTATGGACAGGAGCGACGGGCCGATCGATCCGGACGTCATCGTCCTCGGCAGCGGGAGCCTCACCGCCCCGATCCTCGAGGCGCTCGGCGGGGACCGGACGGCCGTCATCGTCTCGACCGCGTCCGAGGCCCTCGCGTTCGAACGCGAGGGCGTCGTCGTCATCACGGGCGACCCCAGCGACGACGCGACGCTCGAACGGGCCGGCATCGAGTCGTGTGACGTCGTGCTCGTCGCGACCGACGACGACCGAACCGACGCGCTGACGATCCTCACCGCTCGGAGCGGTAACCCCTCCGCACGGATCGTCGCCGCCGCGACCAACCGCGAGAACGTCCGGAAGCTCGAACGGGCCGGCGCGGACGCGGTGATCAGCCCGGCGAGCATCGGCGGCGGGATCCTCGTCGACTCCGCGCTGAGCACGGCCGGCAACCGGTCTCGACGCGGCCGAGGAGGGACGAGCGGTTCGAACGAGAAGGACGGGAAGAACGAGGAGAACCGGGACTAGCGGGGCGTGAACCACAGGAACGTGACCTGCCGCGAGAAGGCGGCGGACGACGCGCGTCGCGCAGCACCGTCGCGGTTGGGCAGCCCCAAGCCGCCGGCACGTCGCCCGGAACCCCTCAAATCGGCCTTTCGTCGGGAGTCTGTGAGTCCAACCCGTGTTCTTCGAGTCGGTCGAGCTCCGTGAGGTGTCGCGTCTTGAGTGCGTCCGCCTCAACGGAGCCGTCGAGGAGGTCCGCGACGATCGCCTCCAGTCGTTCGGACGCGAGCACGTCCGGGACGATGACGAACGACGCGCCCGCCGCGCGGAGCTCGGCCGCCTCGTCCGAGTCGGCCGATCGGACGACGATCTCGGCAGCGACGTCGAGGTCGAGCACGCGGTCGGTGACGCGGCGCTGGTCGACGGTGGAGACCACGATCCGGGCCTCGCCGACGTTCGCCTTCGTCCAGACGTATTCGTACATCGCGTCGCCGACGACGAACCGGTCCGCACCCTCCCGAAGCTGGGCGATCATCGCCGGGTCGTTCTCGATGACCACGTAGTCGACGCCCGCGGACTCACAGGTCGCCGCGAGCCGCCGCCCTACCCGCCCGTAGCCGACGATCACGACGTGGTCAGTGGGCGCCCCTCCGACGCTGCTCTGCTCGTCGATCTTCCGCGTCTGTCGATCGCCCAACAGCGGCCCGGTGACCCGCTCGAACACCGCTTCGTCGTATCGACGGGTGAGCGAGGACGTCACCATCGTGAACGCTGCCGCGAGGATGAGCGCGTCGAACAGGTCCGGGGCGATCCGTCCGATGAGTAGCGCCTGGATGGCGATGATCAGCGCGAACTCGCTTATCTGGTCGAGGCTCACGCTCGTCAACGTTGCGGTCCGCACGTCGTACCCCTCGTAGAGCAACGCCGCGATCGTTATCAGCGGCTTGCAGACGGCGGTGAGGACGACGAGCGCGGCCGCCACCGCGAACACGCGCGGCGACGGCACCGAGACGAGCGCGCCGAGGGTGACGAAGAAGATCACCACGAAGAAGTCCTTGATCGACCCGATCCCGTTGAGCATCCCCAGGTTCCGGGTGTAGTCGCGGCGGATCGCGAGGCCGGCGGCGAACGCCCCGATCACCGGCGAGATCCCCACGAGCTCCGAGAGCGTGAGGAACCCGATGAGCAGCGAGATCGCGCCGATCATCAGGAGCTCCTGTGACCCCTCGGCGTAGCGGGTGAGGTACTCGAAGAAGTGCCGCTGGATGATCAGCGCGAGCAGCACGACGAGGACGCCGTATCCGATCTTCGCGGCGACGGCGTCGGCGGTGAACGCCGACGCGCTCAGGACCAACACGAGCGCGATGGCGACGAAGTCGTCCAACAGGTGGATCGACTTCGCCAGCCGCCCGTGAACCAGGTTGTTTCGGATCTCGACCTCGAGCAGGCCCGTCCCGACGAGCGTCGAGCTCAGCGTCGCCGCGATCGCGAAGTAGAGCGCGTTCAGCGGGTCGAACCCGAACAGGACCCCGACGCCGTACCCGAGGGGCGCGAGCACGATCAGCTGTGCGGACGCCGTGAACTCGCTGTCGCGGAACACGGTGGAGAGCTTCGGCAGGTCGACCCCGACGCCGAAGACGAACACGAGGAACGCGATCCCCCACTGTGCGAGATCGAGGACACCCTCCTGCGGGACGAACGCGCCCGCGACGAACCCGGCGATGATGTAGAACGGGATCGTCGGGAGCGACAGGTGGTTGGCGACGAGCAGCAGCACTCCGGCGCTGATGAAGATCACCGACAGGGCGGCGATCATCTCAGACATCGCGCTCACCCCCGTCGGCCGCGGCGTCGCCGTCACGGACGGGCCCGCGCGACGTGTCGATGTCGCCGAACGTCCCGCCGTCCCGGAGGACCGTGCGGAGCCGTTCGGCGACGTGGTCGGCCGTGAGCTGCGTGCTCATCACGACGTAGTCGGCGCCGGCGTCGTACAGCCGGCGGGCGACCGCGGCCGTCTCGGCCTCGACGACGACCGTCGCGTCGTCGTCGACCTCCGTCAAGAGCCGCTCGTTGATCTCCGCTTGCACCGTCGAACTCAAGACGAACGCGGCGTCCGAGAGGTTCGCCGCCTTCCGGATCTCCCCGTGACGGAAGTCGCCGTAGACGGTCTCGTAGCGCTCCAAGCCCTCGAGCTCCTCGACGTGCTCGACGTTGCGGTCGATGACGACGACGTCGTCGAACCGGTCCGCGAGCAGGGGCAACAGCCCCTCGGTCACCCCGTCGAAGCCGACGACGACCGCGTGCCCGTCGAACTCGCGGAGCTCCACGTCCGTCTGCTCGTCGGACTGCCAGCGGCGGAAGAACGGCTCGACGCGCGCGTAGATCGCGTGGTTGTAGTTGATGACGTACGTCGAGAGGCTCATCGTCAACAGCGCCATCAGGCTGAGGTAGCCGAGGACCTCGGTGCCGATGTACCCCTGCGTGACGGCGAGCGCGCCGACGACCAGCGAGAACTCGCTCACCTGGATCATGTTGATCGAGCCGAGGAAGCTGGTCTCGACGGTGAACCCTTCCCGGTCGATGAGGTAGAACATGATCCAGAAGTTCCCGACCATGAGGACGGCGGAGGCGACGATCGCCTCGACCCAGTAGGCGGTGAGGTCGTCGGCGGCGATCTGCAGGCCGATGGAGGCGAAGAAGACGAGGATGAAGAAGTCGGTGATCGGCGAGATGCGCTCCTCCAACTCCTTGCTGTACGGGAGCTGTGCGAGGCTGATCCCCGCGAGGAACGCCCCGACCTCCACGGAGAGTTCGAGGT
Source organism: Halorubrum sp. JWXQ-INN 858 (assembly GCF_009806985.1). Taxonomy (GTDB): domain Archaea; phylum Halobacteriota; class Halobacteria; order Halobacteriales; family Haloferacaceae; genus Halorubrum. The sequence goes on from NZ_WUAX01000011.1 coordinate 400,043, forward strand.
GCTCCGTGACGGCGATAAAGAGGAACGCCCACGCGATGCCGATGACGAAGAAGACGTCCTTGTTGTCGGCGATCCGCCGGAACAGCGTCGGGAGGAAGTACCGCGAGGAGAGCAGCGAGAAGAGGCCGATGAACGACATCATCACGAGGATCGTCGCCAGGGTGACGCCAACCTCCGTCGCGTTGGTGAGCTCGTCGGCCGAGAACAGCGCGAGGACGATCACGAGGTAGATGTCCTGGACGATGAGCACCCCGACGTCGATCTTCCCCGGGAGGCTCGTGATCTCGTCTTTGTCGGTGAGGATCTTGACGATGATCGGGGTCGCGCCGAAGACGGTCGCGAGCGCGATGACGATCGTCTCGGTGAGGTCGAAGCCGAGGACCCACGCGACGCCGAACGCGAGCGCCGTCTGGAGCACCGTCTGGAGGACGGCGATGTTGACGATGGGACGGAGGATGTCCTTGATGTCCGAAAAGCGCATCTTGATCCCGAGCAGGAACAACAGGAACCCCAACCCGAGCTCGGCCATTAGCTCCACGAGGCCCTCCTCGGTGACGACGTCGAGGAACACCGGGCCGAGGATCAGCCCCGTGAGGATGTACGCGATGATCGTCGGCTGCCCCGTCTGCTTGGCGAGGTAGCCGATGACCGTCGCGGTGACGATGATGAGCGCGAAGTCCGTGACGAACGCCTCCTGGAGTACCATCGAACGTTGGCCGGACCGTCGGTCGGGACCGGGTTAGGTATTGTCATGTCCCGTGGCGCGGTCACGGGGACGGTCGGTCGGTTCGACGCGATCGATCGTCCGCAAGGGCTCGAGCGCGACGCGTTCGGACGCCAGTAGAACAGGTCAGATGTCAGCAGAACGTATCAGATGTCAGTAAAACGGATTAGACGCCGGTGGAGTACCGGAGGATGCCGGCGACGCCGCCGAACGCGTCGAGCAGCTGTTCGCCCTTCTCGAAGTCGGTCGAGATGAACTTCGTCTCCGTCCCGCGCTGCTCGGCGATCGCCATCAGGTGTTCGATGACGTCCTCTCGCTCCTGTACGATCGCCTCCTCCCCGCACTCGACGCACTCGTGGTCCGGCGTCGAGTGGCGGGCGTCGATCACTTCGTACTCCTCGTGGCCGTTCGGGCACTCGTAGACGGCGACGTCCGAGCGGAGGTCCTCGGAGATGAGTAGGCGGTCGACGGAGCCCATGATCAGGTTGCGACGGGTCTGCTCGAAGCCGTACGTCGCCTCCTCGCCGGTGTTGAGGTTCTCGAAGAACTCCTCCATCTGGTTCTTGTCGTCGACGATCTCCTGATCGGCGAGCGCCTCGCTGGCGGCGTCGACGAGGTCCTTCAGCCCCGATTCGTCGGTGTACGCGACGTCGAACTTGCCGAGCACCTTGTCCTGCAGCTCGTGGTGGAGGTAGCCGCCGTCGAGGAACTCGTCTTTCGTCGGCGACGGCCCGCCGACGAGGATCCCGTCGAGCTCGTGTCGTTTCGCGACGAACAGGTCGTCGGCCATCCCCGCGACCTCCTGGTAGAAGTTGTCGATCGCCTCCAGCCGGAGCCGGGCGAACCGCTGGGCGGACTGACCACCCTTCCGCTGTTTGCCGGGGACGAGCGACGAGGCGGACTTGACGGCCTCGACGCGTTTCCCCTTCAGCCAGCCGACGTTCGCCTCGCGTCGGTCCAACACGATCAGCCCGAACAGCCCCGCGTCCTCCAGCATGTGCTCGAGCGGCTCGGTGAGGAACGCCGAGTCACAGTGGTACCGGAACGACTCGACGGGGTTCGGCGGCGACTCGAGCGTCCGGGTGACCATGTCGGTCTGGCCGCCGCCGGCGTCGACGGCTCCCGAGAAGATCACCATCCCCTTGTCCGGCGGGAAGGTGTCGTAGTACCGCAGGCGGTCCTTGATCGACGTCAACGCGTCCTGCACGTTGGTGCGCGTCTGTTTCGACTTGATGTTGGCCGCCTCGCTGTGCTCCTGGGTGACGTGGGCGACCACGTCGGAGACCTGTCTGTCCTCCGGGATGTAGATGGTGACGAGCTGGGTGCCGGAGCCCTCGTAGTCCTTGAGCTCCTCGATGACCTTGCGGAACTCGTACTTCCGCCGGTCCTCGCTCGCTCCTTCGGCGTCGCTGCTCATTACCTACCAATCGCGCCCGTGCGTGTAAGTAAGCTTTGACCTTCGGTCCGCCACGGTTCGACGCCGCCGGACGCCGCTCGCCGCCCTCATCGACTCGGGGGCGGCGACGCCTACATCGACTCGGGGGCGGCGACGCCGAGGACGGCGAGCGCGTTCGCCATCGTGTTGCGGGCGGCGACGACGAGCGCGAGCCGGGCGTCCCGGAGGTCGTCGCCGTCGGCGCTCAAGACGGGGCACTCGCGGTAGAAGGCGTTGTACGCCTCGGCGAACTCGCGGGTGAACGTGGCGACGGAGTGCGGCTCCAGGTCGTCCGCTGCCGCCTCGATCACGGCCGGGAACCGGGCGACTTCCCGGAGGAGGTCACGCGCCTCGTCGGTCACGAACGCGCCCGCGTCCACGTCGACGGCCCCCTCGACCCCGGGGACGTCGTGGCCGGCGGCCGCGGCCTCGTCGACGATCCCGCAACAACGCGCGTGGACGTACTGGACGTACGGGGCCGACTGCGCCTCGAAGTCCAGCGCGTCCTCCCACTCGAAGGTGATCGCCTTCGCGGGCTGTTTGGAGACGATGTCGTACCGGACCGCGCCGATGCCGACCTGGTGGGCGATGCGCTCGACGTCCGTCTCGTCGAGGTCGTCGTCGCGGATCCGGTCGTCGAGGCGCGTCTCCACTTCCTCGCGGGCGCGGGCGATCGCCTCGTCCAGCAGGTCGTCGAGCATGACGCCGGTACCCTCGCGCGTCGACATCCCGCCCTCCGGCAGGTTCACCCACGAGTAGTGGATCGAGTCGAGCCGGTCGGTGTCGTTGCCGAGGATCCGCAGCACCGCGTCGAGCTGGTCCGCCTGGAGCTTGTGGTCCTCGCCGAGCACCGTCACGGCGCGGTCGTAGGTGGCGAACTTCCACTCGTGATGGGCCAGGTCGCGGGTCGTGTACAGCGACGTGCCGTCCGACCGGAGGAAGACGAGGTTCTTGTCGATCCCCCACTCGTCGAGCTCGAGCTGCCACGCTTCCTCCTCGTAGACGGCGTGTTCGGACGCCTTGAGCCGCTCCGCGACGTCGTCGGTCGAGCCGTCGCGCATGAATCGCGTCTCCTTGACGAACTCGTCGAACTCGGCGGGCAGCCGCGAGAGGCACTCGGTCATCCCGCCCAGCACCGCGTCGACGACTTCGCCGACGCGCTCGAAAGTCGCCTCCTCGCCCGCCTCGAGCCCCTGCAGGATGGCGGCGATCTCGTCCTCGGCGGCCGCGGCGTCCTCGGGGTCGGCGTCCTCGAGGTAGGCGTTCCCCTTGCGGTAGTAGCGGACGAGGTCGTACTCGATCCGGTCGCGGGCGGGATCGTCCTCGAGGTCCTCCTCGTCGAACGTCTCGTACGCCCAGGTGAACACCGCCATCTGTCGGCCGGCGTCGTTGACGTAGTAGTGTCGCTCGACGTCGTAGCCGGCGTAGTCGAGGACGTTCGCGACCGCGTCGCCGACGATCGGGTTGCGCGCGCGGCCGACGTGAACGGGGCCGGTCGGGTTCGCGCTGGTGTGCTCGACGACGACGGAGGTGTCGCGGTCGGGCAGCGCCCCGTATCCCGCATCGGTGGCGGCGGTCGTCAGGGTGTCGGCGAGGTAGCGGTCGCCGGCGTGGAAGTTGACGTACGGGCCGGCGGTGTCGACGGCGACGAGGTAGTCGTAGCCGTCGACGTCGACCGCGGCGGCGACGTCTCGTGCGACGTTCGGCGGGGCGTCACCGACCACGCCCGCCAGCCGGAAGGCGACGCTCGAGGCGAGCGTCGCGTCCATGTCGTCGGGCGGTCGTTCGATACCGAGGTCGTCGGTCGGCAGGTCGAGGCCCGCGAGCGCGTCGGCGAGCGCCGACTCCACCTCCGAGCGGAACCGTCTGAACATACACGTCCGTTCGTCGGTGGGGTTAAAAGGCCCTTCCGAACCGAACGCGGACTCCCCGGCACCGTCGGGGCGTCGTCACCGCTCCCGGCGGTTCGCGCCCCGACCGACGCGCTTAGATAGGTCGCGTCCCGCGTTTCGGTCGGAGCCGCCCACCTCCGTGACGCGTCACGGAGCCGTGACAGTCCATAACGCTTTTGAGAAGCATACCACATTCGTTATCCTTTTCACCCCCGATAGTCAAGGTCGGGTATGGCAGAACCGGCGATGACGGCGGAACCCGACCCGGCGGCACTGGCGGCGTTGAAACACGTCGCGCTCGCGGGCGGGTTGACCGAGACGAAGGTGTCGTGTGCGGCGCTCGGCGACCGGCTCGGCGCGTCCACACAGACCGCCTCGCGGCGGCTGCAGTCGCTCGACTCCGCGGGGCTGATCGGCCGCGAGGTCGTCGGCGACGGCCAGTGGGTCACGCTCACCGACGCGGGCGAGGCCGCGCTCCGCGCCGAGTACGCCGACTACCGCCGGCTGTTCGAGGCCGACGTCGAGCTCGTGTTGAGCGGCACCGTCACCGGCGGGATGGGCGAGGGGCGACACTACATCACCCTCCCCGGCTACGCGGCGCAGTTCGAGTCGCGGCTCGGCTACGAGCCGTTCCCCGGCACGCTCAACGTCGCGCTCGACGCCGAGAGCGTCCGCAGACGCGGCGAGATCGCGGGCGTCGACGCCGTACCGATCGACGCGTGGGAGGACGACGAGCGCACCTACGGCGCGGCGACCTGCTACGGCGTCGTCGTCGTCGCCGACGGCGAGCGGTACGGGGAGGCACACGCCATCGTCCCCGACCGGACCCACCACGACGACGACCAGCTGGAGCTGATCGCGCCCGACCGGCTCCGCGACGCGCTCGGGTTGGCCGACGGCGACGCGATCGAGGTCCGCGTCGAGGCCGCCTCGCGGGCCGACGAGGGTGACGACCCCGCCGGCGTGGAGGTGGCGTGATGCGGGCCGACGCCGACGTCGACGGAGCAGTCGGTCCCGACGGTGAGCACGACGCCGACGTCGGGGACACGACCGACGCGGTCGACCGGGCGCTCGCCGCCTTCCGCGCCGGCGACCCGGTCTGTGTCCACGACTTCGCCGATCGCGAGGGCGAGACCGACATCGTCTATCCGGCGGCGGCGGTCGACGCCGCGGCGGTCGCCCACATGCGCAACGACGCCGGCGGGCTCGTCTGCGTGGCGGTCGCCGACCACATCGCGGACGCGTTCGGGCTCCCGTTCCTCGCGGAGGCGCTCGATCACCCCGCGGTCGACGACTCGCCCGACTACGACGACCGCTCGTCGTTCTCGCTGCCGGTGAACCACCGCGAGACGTTCACCGGGATCACCGACGCGGACCGCGCGCTGACCATCGCCGAGCTGGCGGCCGCGGCCGCGGCGGTCGACGGCGACCCGGAGGCGTACGACGCCGACGACTTCGCGGCGTCGTTCCGCGCTCCCGGCCACGTCCACGTGCTCCGCGGGGCCCGCGCCGGCATCGACGACCGGGTCGGACACACCGAGCTCGGCCTCGCGATGGCCGAGGCGGTCGACGCCGCGCCCGCCGCGGTCGTCTGTGAGATGCTCGACGACGAGACGGGCGCGGCGCTCACGCCCGCAGACGCCGCGGCGTACGCCGCACGGCGCGACATCCCCTACGTCGAGGGATCGGCGCTGGTCGCGGCGCTGCAATAGCGTGGGGGGTGGGGCTCGGGGCAGTGAGGCTCGGGGCGGCGAGGCCCGGGGCAGTGAGGCTCGAGGCGACGAGGCCCGGAGCCGGGTCCGTCGATCACGGCGGCTCGCCGCGCCGTCCGCCGTATGTCATAATTTTAAGCCGGGGGACTCCGACGGGAGGATCATGGGATTCGACGAGATGGACGTCGACACGATCTGGAAGAACGGGGAGTTCCTCGACTGGGAGGACGCGACGACCCACGTTCTGACGCACGCGCTCCACTACGGGAGCGGGGTGTTCGAGGGCGTCCGCTGTTACGACACGGAGAAGGGCCCCGCGATCTTCCGCTGGGAGGAGCACCTCGAGCGGCTGTTCGACTCCGCGAAGATGTACGACATGGAGATCGAACACGACCGCGAGGAGATCACCGCGGCGACGGTCGAGCTGCTCGACCGCCAGGACCTCGAGTCCTGTTACATCCGGCCGATCGCCTACTACGGCTACGACACGCTCGGCGTCTCGCCGGCCGACTGTCCGACCGACCTCGTGCTCGCGGCGTGGCCGTGGGGCGCGTACCTCGGCGAGGAAGCGCTCAACGAGGGCGTCGACGTGATGGTCTCCTCCTGGCGGAAACACGCCTCCTCGCAGGTGCCCACGAACGTGAAGACCACCGGGCTGTACGTCAACTCCATGCTCGCGGGCGAGGAGGCCCGCCGCAACGGCTACGTCGAGGCGATCGTGTTGAACAAGGAGGGCAACGTCGCCGAGGGCCCCGGCGAGAACGTCTTCATGGTGAACGACGGCGAGATCTACACGACCGGGCCCGCCCAGTCGATCCTCGAGGGGATCACCCGGGACACCGTCATCACGCTCGCGGAGGACCGCGGCTACACCGTCCACGACGAGGCCGTGATCTCCCGCGGGCAGCTGTACACCGCCGACGAGCTGTTCTTCACCGGCTCGGCCGCCGAAGTGACGCCGATCCGCTCGGTCGATGACACCGAGATCGGCTCGGGCACGCGCGGCCCGGTGACCGAGGAGCTACAGGGCGCGTTCTTCGACCTCGTCGAGCGCCGCAGCGACGACCACGACGAGTGGTTCACCTACTTATAAGCCACAGCAGCGGCGGTTCACGCCGCCCGACCCACGCCCGTTCTCACGCCCGACTCATACCCGTTTTCACGCCCGTTTTCACCGTTCTCACTCGAACCGATACGTCGCGCCGTCGGGGCCGTCCTCGATCGCGACGCCGACCGCGTCGAGCGCGTCGCGGAGGTCGTCGGCACGCTCGTAGTTGCCGGCCTCGCGCTCGGCCTCGCGGACGTCGAGGACCAGCTCGACCAGCTCGCCCGCGAGCTCGACGTCGCCGTCGCTCGGCTCCGCGAACTGGAGCCCCAGGACGTCGCCGCCGAGCGCCTCGAACGTCTCGACCGCCTCGCGGAGCCCGCGATAGTCGTAGGCGGCGATCCCCTCGGCTCCCTCGACCTCCTCGACGCCGTCGACGTGTCGGTTCACGGCGTCGGTCAGGTCGAGGAGCGCGGTCGTCGCCTCCCGCAGGTTGAAGTCGTCGTTCATCGCCGCCGTGAACGCCTCGCGGACGCCGGCGGTCGTCTCGCGGAGGTCGTCGTCGACGGCCTTCGTCCGGGCGTCGACGGAGTCGAGGGCGTCGACCGCGCGGTCGTACGCCCGCGAGAGCCGGTCCCATCGCGTCTCGGCCTCGGCGATCGTCTCCTCGGTGAGCGCCTGATCGGAGCGGTAGGCCGCGCCGGCGTAGAACGTCCGGACGACGTTGACGCCGAGCTCCTCGAGCGCGTCGGGAACGGTCCAGAAGTTGCCGATCGACGAGGACATCTTCTCGCCCTCCATCGAGAGCAGCCCGACGTGGAGCCAGTGGCGGGCGAACTCCTGGCCGGTCGCGGCCGTCGACTGGGCGATCTCGTTTTCGTGATGCGGGAAGACGAGGTCGCGCCCGCCCATGTGGATGTCGAGGGTGTCGCCGAGGTGCGTCGTCGACATCGCGGAACACTCGACGTGCCAGCCGGGCCGCCCGTCGCCCCACGGCGACGACCACGTCTCGCCGGTCGGCGTCGACTCGCCGTGGTCGTGTTTCGCGTGCTCGCGCGCGGCGGCCTCGCTCACGCCGTCGGCCTTCCACAGCGCGAAGTCAGCGGGGTGGCGCTTCTCGGCGCGCTCGTCCGGCTCGCCCTGCGCCTCCAGCTCGTCGACGTCCTGGTTCGAGAGCTTCCCGTACCCCTCGAAGCGGGTGACGTCGAAGTACACCGAGCCGTTCGACTCGTAGGCGTATCCCTTCTCGACCAGCGTCTCGATCAGCGCGACGATCTCGGGGACGTGCTCGGTGACGCGGGGATACACCTCCGCGCGGAGCAGGTTGAGCCCGCGCATCGCTCCGAACGTCGTGGCGGTGAACGCCTCGGCGACGTCGCGCTCGGCGGTCCACTCGGCGCGCTCGCCGACGCGGGCCGTGACCTTCTCGTTGACGTCGGTGACGTTCTCGACGTGTCGGACCCCGTAGCCGAGGTGGGCCAGCCAGCGGTGGACGACGTCGGCGTGGAACCAGAGTCGGGCGTGCCCGAGGTGGGGGTCGTCCGACACCGTCAGCCCGCAGACGTACAGCGTCACGTCGCCGTCGGCCGTGAACTCGACGCGTTCGTCCGACAGGGTGTCGGTGACGAGGAGGCTCATGCCGCGTCGATAGCCGTGGACGGCGTTTTAAAGCGTCGGATCGGTCAGGCGGACGGCCGGAGATCAGTCAGACGGACGGCCGGAGATCGGTCAGGCGGACGATCCGGCACCGGTCGTACGCTCGACGACGTAGCCCGCGCCGCGGACGGCCGTCAACACGCGCTCCATGTGGGCGGGGCCGTTCGTCTCCACCTCGAAGACGAGGTCGGCGTCGCCGACGGGGAGGTCGGGCCGGCTGCGCTCGTGACGCACCGTCCGGATGTTCGCCCCTTCCGCGCCGATCAGCGTCGAGATCTCCCCCATCTTCCCGGGGCGGTCGTCGATCCGGACGGCCAGCTCGATCAGCTGGTGGCGGTCGACCAGCGCGTGGGTCAATACCTCTTGAAGCGTGGTGATGTCGATGTTGCCGCCACACAGCAGGGGAACGACCGTCTCGCCAGCCAGGTCGAGCTCGTCGACGACGGCGTCGTTCATCAGCGCGGCCGTCGCGGTCGCGCCCGCGCCCTCGACCATCTGTTTCGCGCGCTCGAGCAGCAGCAGGATCGCGGCGGCGACGTCGTCGTCGCTGACGACGACCACGTCGTCGACGTGCTCGCGGATCAGCCCGAACGTGAGGTCGCTCACGCCGCCGGTGGCGATCCCGTCGGCGATCGTGTCCGGGTCGTCGATCGACACCGGCTCGCCCGCCGCGAGGCTCGCGGCGACCGTGGCGGAGCCCTCGGTCTGGACGCCGACCACCCGCACGTCCGGCGCGCGGGCCGCGAGCGCGGCCGCGACCCCGCCGATCAGCCCGCCGCCACCGATCGGCGCGATCACGGTGTCGACGTCGGGGACCTGATCGAGCACCTCCAGCCCGAGCGTCGCCTGTCCGGCGACGATGTCGGGGTCGTCGAACGCGTGGATGAACCGGACCTCGGGGTCGTCGATCAGCGTTCGGGCGTGCGCCATGGCGTCGGGGAAGGCGGCCCCGTGGAGGACGACGTCCGCGCCGTAGCTCCGGGTCGCCTCGATCTTCGCCTGCGGGGCCGACTCGGGCATCACGATCGTCGAGTCGAGGCCGGCCTCGGTCGCCGCGAGCGCGACTCCCTGTGCGTGGTTGCCCGCGCTCGCGGCGACCACCCGGCGGATCTCCGGCTCGTCGGCGGCGATCCGCGCGAGGGCGTTGTGCGCGCCGCGGGTCTTGAACGACCCCGTCCGCTGGAGGTGCTCCATCTTGAGCAGCACCTCGGCCCCGCACCGCTCGCTCAGCGACCGGCTCCGCTCGACCGGGGTGCGTTGGACGATGTCGGCGGCGGCAGCCCGGTTCGCGGCGCGCTCGATCGCGTCGATGGTGACGGGAGACATACCGCCCGGATATCCGGGGGCGTCAAAAAGGTATCCGGATCCGGAACGCCGTTCCCGGCCGATCGGTCGGCTCGCGGCGGTCGATCAGCGGCGGTCGGCGTCGGTCAGCGACCGATCAGTGGCTTCCCCCGCCGCTCAGGCCTCGGAGGCGTCCGTCGGGACGCTCCCGAGCGCGGCCTCGACGGTCCGGACCGCGGTCGCGCCGTCGCGCCGCTCGACGACGACGAGCAGCGTGTCGCCGGCGACGCCGGCGGCCGCGACCGCGACCTCGACCGCCGCGAGCCGACCGAGCGCCGCCCCCAGCGCCGCCGGATCGACCGCGCCCGTCGCGACGATCGCGGTCCGGGAGCCCTCCGGAACGACCGCGGTCCCGCCGACCGTGAGGAGCGGCTCGTCCGCGGACGCGGGGGCGGTCACGACCCCGACCCCGCTCCGCATCGAGACGGTGGCGGTCCGCCCCGCCGTCGCGTACTCCGGGAGGTCCGCCCGGAAGCGGCGGAGGGCCGTCGCGATCGCGTCCGCGTCGCCGTCGAGGCCCGCATCGGCGGCGAGCCACTCGGCGGCCGCCGCGTGGTTCACCAGGCCGGCGCGGAGCGCGTCGCGGACGAACGGGCGTTCACGGACCGCCTCCCTCACCGCGGCTGCGAGCGACATGGGCGGTCGTGCGCGCGGATCCCTCAAGATCGTTTCGTTCCCCTTCGCCCCCGTTCCGCCCACGAGCCACGCCGCCTCCGAAGTCCCTAAGAGCGGCGCGCCCCGATCGGACGTATGCAGTCGCTCGTCATCGTCGCGCACGGCTCCCACCTCAACCCGGACTCGAGCGCGCCGACGTACGACCACGCCGACACGATCCGTGCGGTCGGGGCCTTCGACGAGGTCCGAACCGGCTTCTGGAAGGAGGAACCACACCTCAGGGAGGTGCTCCGGACGGTCGAGGGCGACGAGATCTACGTCGTCCCCCTGTTCGTCTCGGAGGGCTACTTCACCGAGGAGGTGATCCCCCGGGAGCTCCGGCTGGCCGGCTGGGACGTCGCCGAGTGGGACTCCGACGGGCTCTCCGCCGATCAGGCGACGCTCGTCGCCGAGGACATCGGCCGGGCGGTCCACTACTGTGGCCCCGTCGGCACCCACGCCGCGATGACCGACGTGATCGTCCGCCGCGCCGAGTCGGTGACCGACGACCCGGACGTCGGCGAGGGGTTCGGGCTGGCGGTCGTGGGGCACGGCACCGAGCGCAACGAGAACTCCGCGAAGGCGATCGAGTACCACGCCGACCGGATCCGCGACCGCGGCCGGTTCGACGAGGTGCGCGCGCTGTACATGGACGAGGACCCGGAGGTCGACGACCTCCCGGATTATTTCGAGAGCGACGACGTCGTGCTCGTCCCGCTGTTCATCGCCGACGGCTACCACACCCAGGAGGACATCCCCGAGGACGTCGGGCTCTGTGCGGACCACACGGAGGGATACGACGTGCCGGCGGTCGTCGACGGGACCCGCGTCTGGTACGCGGGGGCGGTCGGCACCGAGCCGCTCATGGCGGACGTGATCCTCGAACGCGCCGGGGAGGCCGGGGCGGACCTCGGCGGGGCGCTCGAGGACGTTCGCGAAACCACCCGCGTCGCCACGGGGGACTGACCCGTGACCGACGCCACCCGAAACGACACGACGGCCGCCGGCGACGTGGTCGACGTCGATCTCCCGGGAGACGCGTTCGACGCGTTGCTCGCGGCGGCGGACACGCTCGAGCCGGACGCAGTCGTCCGGTTCGAGGGGGGAACCCTCGCGGCTGACGACGACGGCTACGTGCTCGAAACCGGCGGCGACCGGCGGCCCGGGCTGGGCGACCGCGAGCTCCACGAGGCGCTCGCCGACCACGCCGCCGCCGTCACGGATTGGTACCTCTTCGAGCGCGTCGTCGGCGAGTTCGGCCCGCGGCGGGCGTTCCTCCGCTGGCTGGAGGACGCCGACGGGCTGCCCGTCGCGCGGCGATACGCCGCCCTCGCCGACGGGGTCGTCCGCGAGTGGGGCCAGCTGCGCGTCACCGCGACGGTGACGGACCGGGGCGAGCGCCGGTACGAGGTACGTCACGTCGACGACGCGGGCGTCGCCCATGAGGACCTGACCGCCCACGACGACCCCCGCGAGGCGCGCGAGATCGTGACGCTCGACGCGGACGGGCGCTACCGGCCCCTGAAGACCGCGCCGACGCTGCGGACCGGTTGGGTCTTCCCGGAGCTCGGCCCGCGGGAGGCGTACGAGACGGTCGAGACCGTCTACCCCGCGACGGTCGCCAACTGGTACCGCGAGCGGGAGGGGGAACTCGACGTCGACCACTGGCGCGAGACGATGGCGCGGCAGTCCGGGATCTACGGCGTCGTCGAGACGTGGGACCGCGGCGAGGGGCACGAGCACGTGAACTGGGTGGCCGAGACGTGCTGTGCGGACTCACAGTGCCTGAAGCGGCGCGAGTGGGAGTACGACGCCGACACCGACCTCGACGTCGACGGCGGCGACGGCGTCTTCCCCTGCCGCGAGCCGTGTTCGCTCGTGGTTTCGGCCGCGCGCAAGTGGACCCGTCTGGAGAGCGAACCGGAGCGAACCTACGAGTTCGAGTTGACCCCGAGCGAGAAGGAGCAGCTGGAGGCGCTTATCGACGCCGTCGCCGACGGCCGGATCGACGAGATCCGCGAGGCGGACGTTTATAAGGGAGCGAACCGCTACCGGACGCGGTTCCTCCGAGCGAAGCGGTTCGACGGGGACGGGAACCTCTGTGGCGTCCCGACCGATCCCGACGGCGACGACGCCGGCGACGGGGAGTGACGTGCCGGCCGACTACTAATAAACCCCGTCCGCAGCCGGTGACGTTCCGTTTATAAGTCCTATCCGCAGAGGCCACGCTTCGCTTATAAACTCCACCTCCCGGAGACCACGTCTCGCTTATAAACTACGTCCGCGAAGCGCCGCGCCCGACGGCCGCGAGTCGTCGATTCACCCTGGTTCGCCCGGGACTGGGCAGAAGGGGATAACGAGAGGCCAACGGGAGGAGGCACCGAAAAGTGACAACGGTAAAGACCGTGCCGCCGCAAGACGCGAGCATGATCCTTCCCATCGCGCGACGGTTCGTCGCCGGCGAGAGCGTTCCGGAGGCGCTCGAACACGCGCGGACCTGCAACGAGGACGGCGTGAAGGTAATCTTGAACCTCCTCGGCGAGCACTACGACGACCCCGCGGCGGCGCGCGAGGACGTCGACGCCTACCTCGCGCTGATCGACGACATCGCGGACGCCGACCTCGACGCCTGCGTCTCGGTGAAGCCATCGCAGATCGGCCTCGACGTCTCGGTGGACCTGTTCGAGGAGCATTATCGGGAGATCGTCGCGCACGCCCACGAGCACGACGCGTTCGTCTGGTGTGACATGGAGGACGCGGACACGACCGACGCCACCCTCGATGCGTTCGAGTCGATCGCCGAGACGTACCCGTGGAGCGTCGGCCAGTGTCTCCAATCGAACCTCAAACGCACCCGCGAGGACCTCGAGCGGCTCGTCGACGTCCCGGGGAAGATACGGATCGTGAAGGGCGCGTACGACGAGCCGGCGGCCGTCGCCTACACCGACAAGGCGCGGGTGAACGAGGCGTACCGCGCGGACATCGAGTACCTGTTCGAACACCGCGATCGAGGCGTCGCCGTCGGGAGCCACGACCCCGCGATGGTGTCGCTCGCGACCCGTCTCGCCGACGAGTTCGGCACCGACTACGAGGTACAGATGCTGATGGGCGTCCGCGAGGACGCCCAGCGCGACCTCGCGGCGCAGGGCGTCGACGTCCACCAGTACGCCCCGTACGGCGACAAGTGGCTCTCGTACTTCTACCGGCGGATCCGCGAGCGCAAGGAGAACGCGCTCTTCGCCGTGCGCGCGATCGTCGGGTGATGTCCCGTCGTCGACGACGGCGGCCGGGAACGGTCGACGACGGCAGCCCGGGAACGGTCGTCGACGGCGGCCCGGGACGGTCGTCGTCGACACGTAGAAGCCCTCTTAAGGGCCCCCGACACATAGTGGGTCGATAGATGTCCACGTGGAAGCGCGACTTCGCGAGCGGCCTCATCGTGTTGGCCCCACTCCTCGTCCTCCTGTTGGTTATTCGGTGGATCTACCGGCACATCGCGTCGATCCCGCTCATCGACGCGCTCCAGCCGGAGATCATCCCCGGCCCGCTGCTGCCCTTCTCGCGCGTGATCATCGCCATCGCCGTGTTCACGACGCTCGTGCTCGCGGTGGGGTACTTCATGCGGACGACGCTCGGCCGGCTGGCGGAGTCGAAGATCGACGACAGCATAAACCGGATCCCCGCGCTCCGCGTGGTGTACAACGCCTCGAAGCTCGCCGTCGAGACCGCCCTCTCCGGCACCGACGAGCTGCAGAGCCCCGTCTACCTCGAGACGTGGGCCGGGATCCGAATGACCGCGTTTAAAACGGGGAAGAAGACCCGCGACGGTAAGATCGTCCTGTTCATGCCGACCGCGCCGAACATCACCTCCGGGTTCGTGATCGAGGTCGAACCCGAGCGGATCGAGGAAACCGGCGAGAGCGTCGAGGAGGGGATGACCCGGATCCTCTCGGCGGGGTTCGCCGACTCCGCCCATCAGATCCCGGTCGAGGAGGAGCGCCCCGCGGACGCCGACGGCACGCGCGGCGACGAGCGGTCGCACGACCCGCGCCCCTGAACCGACCGCGCTCTTGAACCGACCGCGCTCCTGAACCGACCGCGCTCCTGAACCGACCGCGCTCCTGAACTGACCGCGCCCCTGGACCGACCGCGCCGATCTCAGTCGTCCGTGCGAGCGTCCTCGACGATCCGGGAGAACTCCCGGGCCGTCTCCGTGATCGCCTCGTAGTCGCCGCGCTCGGCCGCCTCGTAGTCGACGAGCGCGCCGCCCGCACCGACGGCGAACGCGCCCGCCGCGAGGAAGTCGGCCGCGTTGTCGAGCCCGACGCCCCCGGTCGGCATCATCGGGACCTGTCCGAGCGGCCCCTTCATCGCCGCGAGGTGACTCGGACCGACCGTCGAGGCGGGGAACACCTTCACGAAGTCCGCGCCGGCTTCGTAGCCGCGGATCGCCTCCGTCGGCGTCATCACGCCGGGCGCGCTGACGGCCCCGTACCGGTTGCACGTCTCGATGACGTCCTCGTGGAGGCTCGGCGAGACGACGAACTCCGCGCCGGCCATGAGCGTCGTCCGGGCGGTCTCGGCGTCGAGGACGGTCCCCGTCCCGACCACGGTTTCGCCCTCGGAGAAGGAGCCGGCGACGTCCGAGATGAGGTCGGCGACGTCCGGGGTGTCGGCCGTCACCTCGATGGCGGTGACGCCGCCCTCGCGGAGCGCGTCCGCGATGTCGATGAGCTGGTCCGCCTCGACGCCGCGTAACACCGCGACGACGCCGCTGTCGACGATCCGGTCGAGCGTCTCGTTCATGACTCACTCACGGCCGAGTGAACACTTAAATGTGGGTGGGGTGGCCGCGAGTCCGGCGTGGACCGCTTCGGATCGGCCGACGACCGTGGCGGCTTCGCCGCTCGGAGTCGACTTTTAACCCCGTCGTGCACGTGGGTCACGACGCCACCCATGCTGGAGATCGAGATCGAGGATACGACGTTCGAGGCCGAGTTGCACCCGGACCGCGCGCCGGAGTCCGTCGCCGCCGTTCGCGACTTCCTGCCGCTCGAATCGGAGCTGATGCACGTCCGCTGGAGCGGCATCGCGACGTGGATCGAGATCGACGAGATCGACCTCCCGGAGATCCCACGGGAGAACCACACCGTCTATCCCTCCCGGGGCGACCTCCTCCTGTATCCGGGCTACCGGAACGAACAGGAGATCCTGTTCCCCTGCGGGCCCACCTGCTTTAAAAGTCCCGCGGGCGAGCTGGCCGGCAACCACTTCGCGACCGTCGACGCGACCGCCGAGGAGCTGAAGGCCGTGGAGGAGGCGACGCTGCGCGACGGCGCCCACGACGTCGTCATTCGGGAGATCGAGTGAGCGCCGATCGGCCTGATCGATGGGGTTGCGTCCGCGAACGCGTCCTTTGACGGAACTCAGTCGGTTCGCGGGATCGCGTACGCGCCGACTGCGAGGAAAACGACCGCAAGAACGCTGAGGATGGCGAGATCGGTCGCCCACGCGGTTCCCTCGTAGGTGATCGCCCGGACGCCGCGTGCGAAGTACGTCAGCGGCGACGCGGCGACCGCCGGGAGGAACCACTCGGGCAGCAGCGACGGCGGGACGAACGTCTCCGAGAGGAACAGCAGGGGGAGCGCGACCGTGTTGCTGGCGGCGATGACCCCGTCCTGTGAGTCCGCGAGCGCGCCGAGGACGGCCCCGAACCCGCAAAAGAGTGCGACGCCGACGGCGACGAAGGCGGGCAGGACCGCGAGCGCCGGTGAGACGACGACCGTCGCGTCCGTCACCGCCACCACGAGCCCGAAGATCAGCAGGCTCGCCGCGCCGATGATCCCGACGTTGACGAGCGTGTGCGCGAGCAGCCACTCGACGCGCGTCAGCGGCGTCGTCGCCAGCTTCTCGAAACGCCCGCCGTCCCGGTGGCGGGCGATCTCCGATCCGACCCGCGACAGCGGCGTGAACAGCACGACGACCGCGAGATAGCCGGGGAGGTAGTAGCCGGCGGGCTCCGCGAACAGGCCGCCGCCGGTCGGCTGCGTCCGGACCAGCGCGCCGAAGATGACGACGAGGATCACGGGGAAGAAGAACGTGAAGAACACCGCGGTCCGCCGCCGGAGGAACGATCGCGCCGCGGCGGTCGCCTCCGCCCGGACCCGTCCCGCCCGGCTCATCGATCGACCACCTCCGCCGACGCGGGGACCGAGGCGTCGGCGACGGCGCGGGGCGAATACGCCTCGCCGGTGAGTCGGAGGTAGACGTCCTCCAACGTCGGCTCCGACCACGACAGCGACTCGAAGCCGACGCCCGCGGCCTCCAGCGCCGCGACCGCCTCGCCGATCCCTTCGGGGCGGACCCCGACGAACCGGAGCCCGGCCGGGGTCGCCGACACCTCGACCGCGGAGCCGTCAGCGATCCCGTCAGCGACCTCGTCGACGACCTCCTGTGTGGCCCTCTGGGTGGCCTCCTCGCCGTCGGACTCCTCGCCGCCGGTTCCCATGGTCTCGCCACCGGGTTCCCCGCCGCCGCTCCCCGCGGCTTCGTCCCCGGCGATCACGACCTCCAACCGGGGCTCGCCGCCGTGGTCGGCGATCAGCCGTTCGGGCGCGCCGACGGCGACGATCGCCCCGTCGCGCAACAGCGCGACCCGGTCGGCCAGCCGCTCGACCTCGTCCATCGCGTGGCTCGTGAGGAACACCGTGGTCCCCGCGTCGGCCAGGCCCTCGATCAGCCCGTGGATCGAGCGGCGGCCCGCCGGGTCGATCCCCGTCGTCGGCTCGTCCAGAAAGAGCAGGTCAGGGTCGTTGACGAGGGCAGTCGCGACGCAGGTCCGCCGCCGCTGGCCGCCCGAGAGCGTCTCGTACCACGCGTCCGCGTCGTTCGCGAGCCCGACGTCGCGGAGGACCGCCTCGACGTCGCGCGACTCGTCGTACAGCCCGCCGTAGTACGCGACCAGCTCGCGCGCCGTGAGCCGCTCGGGCGGGTCGAACGACTGCGGGAGGAGGCCGATCCGCTGTGGGTCGACCGCGTCCGGCCCCACACCGAACACCCGGACCCGCCCGTCGAAGGCGGTGGTCCCGGTAAGCGCGCGCACGAGCGTCGTCTTCCCGGCCCCGTTCGGCCCGATGAGCCCGAACACCTCGCCGGCGTCGACCGCGAGGTCGACCCCGTCGAGCGCGACCACGTCGCCGTACGCCTTCCGGACGCCCTCCGCCACGATCGTCGGCGGCTCCCCGTCCCCGCGCGTCGCTCCGTCGATCGACGCTCGCCCGGCCCCGTCGGCCCCGCCGACCGTCGTCTCGTTCATATCCCGCATCGGAGGGCTCGCCGCCTAAGGGTTGCTCTTCGGAGCCGGGTCGGCGAGGGCGGCGGTGAGGACGACCCAGCCGGGCGAGCCGGGGACGACCTCGCCCGTCCCGCGTCCCGGAAGGGCTTAGTCGTCGGCCACGCCCCCACGGGCATGGACTCGAACGAGGCCCCCGTCGATCCGTACGCAGCGGTCGACCGTGTGACGGACGAGGGTGCGGACCCGGCCACCGCCGCCGCTCGGCTCGACGCCGCGGACCCGCTCGCCGGCTTCCGCGACCGGTATCACGTCCCCGACGGCCGGCTGTACATGGACGGGAACTCGCTGGGTCCCGCGAGCGACGCCGCGCTCGCCGGGCTCGACCGCGTCGTCGACGAGTGGCGCGACCTCCTCATCCAGGGGTGGACCGACGCGGACCCGCCGTGGTTCGACGTCGGCGAGCGGCTCGGGGCCGCCCTCGCGCCGCTCGTCGGGGCGGCCCCCGCGGAGGTCGTCGTCGGCAACTCGATCACGGTGAACGTCCACGCGCTCGTCGGCACGTTCCTCGACGAGCTGCTCGCGGGTCGCGGTCCCGACCGCGACGGCCCCGACCGTGACGGCCACGCCGCCGCCAGCGAGTGGGACGCCGACGTGACGCCGGCCGTGTTGGCCAACGAGCTGGACTTCCCCTCCGATCACTACGCGATCCGCGGCCAGCTCCGCGCGCGGGGGATCGACCCGGCCGCGAAGCTCAGGACCGTTCCCAGCCGCGACGGGCGGACGATCGACCCCGCGGACGTCGAGGCCGCGCTCGAGGAGCACGACGACGTCGGGATCGTCTTCATGCCGACCGCGCTCTACCGCTCGGGCCAGCTGTTCGACGTCGAGCGGATCGCCGCGGCCGCTCACGACGCCGGCGCGTACGTCGGGTTCGACGCCGCCCACTCGGTCGGGGTCGTCCCCCACGCGTTCGCCGACGCGGGCGTCGACTTCGCCGTCTGGTGTACGTATAAGTACCTCAACGGCGGGCCGGGATCGGTCGGCGCGCTGTTCGTCGCCGAGCGCCACCACGGGCTCACCCCTTCGCTCCCCGGCTGGTGGGGCCACGAGAAGGCGACCCAGTTCGAGATGCGGCCGACGTACACCCCCGCCGACTCGGCGGGCGCGTGGCAGATCGGGACGCCGCCGTTGCTGGCGGCTGCCCCTCTCGAGGGGTCGGTCGCGGAGATCCGCGAGGCGGGCGTCGACCGGCTCCGCCGGAAGTCGCTCGCGCTCACCGACCTGCTGATCGCGCTCGTCGACGCTCGGCTCCCCGAGGTGTCGATCGGGACCCCGCGGGACCACGACGCCCGCGGCGGCCACGTCGCGCTCGAACACCCCGACGCCGAGCGGCTGAGCCGGGCGTTGAAGGCGCGCGGGGTCGTCGTCGACTTCCGCCCGCCGAACGTCGTTCGGGTCTGTCCCGCCCCCCTGTACACCGCGTTCGCGGACGTCATCGCGGTCGTCGACGAGCTGGCGGCGGTCCTCGACTCGGGGGCGTACGAGGCGTACGACGGCGACGACGGCGGCGTGACGTGAGAACAGCGTAGCGTAGAGCCGTGACGGGAGCGTCGTCCCGCCCGCCTCACAACAGGAGCCGGACCGCGACGAGCGCGAGCGCGCTCACGACCAGCAGGTGGATCAGGACGACCCCGACCGGGGCCGCGCCGACCTTGCGCATCTCGCGGACCCGGATCGAGAGCCCGAGCCCGACGAACGCGAGCGTGAACAGGGCGTTCGAGACGGCCCCGATCGAGTCGATCGCGGCCGCCGAGAGGACCCCGCTGTTGGCGATCACGGCGACGAGCAGGAAGCCGAGCAGGAACTTCGGGAACTCGGTCCACAGCTTCCGGACGCCGGGGTCCGTGGCGGACCGGGCGGTGTACGCGAGCGAGTAGGCGATCGCGACCCCGCCGAGCAGCGAGTTCCGGGCGAGCTTCGTCACGGTCGCCCACTGGCCGGCCTCCGCCGAGTGCGCGAACCCGGCGGCGGCGACCGGCCCGGTCGAGAACATGCTGACGCCGGCCCACACCCCGAACTGGCGGGCCGACAGGTCGAGCCATTCGCCAGCGAGCGGGAACGCGACGAGCGTGACGGCGTCGAACAGCAGGATCGTCGCCGCGGCGAACGTGAGCGCGGTCCCCCGCGCGTCGAGCACGCGCCCGACCGCGACGACCGCGGAGACGCCACAGATGCTCGCGCCGGCGGCCAGAAGCGACGGCGTCTCTCCGTCGAGCCGGAAGAGGAGCCGGGCGATCCCCTCCGCCAGCAGGACGCCGCCCGCGACCGCGGCGACGACGAGCGCGAGCACCGTCGGCCCCGCGGCGATGAACTCCTCGACGACGACCGCCGCGCCGAGCAGGACGATCCCCGTCTCCAAGAAGAGCTTGTGGGTGCCGACGCCCGCCTCGGCCGGCGCGGGCGTGCCGACGAGGTTCCCGACGACGACGCCGACGGCGACCGCGACGACGAGCGGCTGGAGGCCGTCGACGGCCCCCGCCACCAGGTGTGCGAACAGCGCCCCGGCACACAGCAGCGCCAGCCCGGGAAGGAGCGATCGGACCGCGGCGGTCGCCCCCATCAGAGGAGCTGCCCCAGCAGGTGTACGGCGACTATCGCCACCCCGAGCAGCAGGGCCTGCCAGCCCCGATCGAGTCCCGTCCAGGTCGCCACGAGGTGATCGCCGATGCCTGCCGCCGTCGCGTCGACGTCCCCGTCGGTCTCGATGGCGACCCCGTCGGTCTCGGTGGCGTCGTCCCCGTCGCTCGCGGGCTCGTTGGCGGGCATATTGCCGTCAGTCCCTCGCTCCGGGGACGACCGCGTCGTCGTCCGTGTCGTCCGCGGCGGTCCCGTCTTCCGCGGCGGTCTCGCCGTCGGCATCGGCCGCGCCCGCCGCAGTGTCGTCGCTCAGCCGGGGGAACGTGCCGATGGTCGCGTCACGGAACGCCGCCTCGTCGAACGAGTGGTCCCCGTCGAGGAAGCCGAGCAGGGTGTGGGTGTCGGCGATGGCGTTCTTCAGGCAGGTCGACGCGCCCGGCGAGGGCGTGATGTTGAACAGGATCCCGTCGCCGGTGATCTTCGCCTCGCCCATGTCGAGCGCCTTCGCGTCGGTGTCGACGATCTGCGGCCGGACGCCGCCGTAGCCGCTGGCGCGGTCGATGTCGGACGCCTCGACCGTCGGCACGACCTTTTGGACGTTCGGCAGGAAGGCCCGCTTGCCGACCTCCGGGACGTCGTACACCAGGTTCCGGACGACGTATGGGAACAGGATCCGGTCCGAGAGGACGTTCGCGTAGCTCGCGAACGACGCCGGCGTGAAGCCGAACACGTCGGCGAAGTCGGTCACCGTCGAGACGCGGCCGCGCTCGAGCGTCGGAACGACCTTCGCGGTCGGCCCGAACCGGGTGACGCTGCCGTCGTGGACGTCCGCGTCCCCGTGGACCGCCGCGAACGGGAGCTTCTTCATCTGGAGGGTGTACACCTTGCCGTTCAGCAGGTCGTCGGCGAGGAAGAAGCTCCCCGCCACCGGCAGGAGCGACTTGTCCTCGCCGTACCCCATCTCCTGGGCGAACTGGAGGCTGTGTGAGCCCGCCGCGACCGCGACCGCCTCGGCCGCGAAGTCGCCGTCGTCCGTCTCGACGCGGAACCCGTCGTCGGTCTCGTCGACGTTCGTCACGGTCGTCCCGAGGTGAACGGAGACGCCGTCCTCCTCGCGGGCGTCGTCGACGAACGATCCGGCGACCATCCCGTAGTCGACGACGTAGCCGTCGGGGGTCCGGAGCGCGAGCAGCTCGGTGTCGGGGTCACGGCCCTCGACGACCTTCGGCTCGAGCTCGGCGATCTCCTCGCGCCCGATCGGTTCGAGCTTCGGGAACAGCTCGCCGAACCCCTCGTCGTGGTAGCGCGCCTCGAGCTCGGCGACCTCCTCCTCGCCGACCGCGAGCACCATCTTGTTCCGCTTGCTGTGCATCTCGCGGTCGGGGTCGACGGCCTCGAGGTAGCCGGCCAGCAGCTCGGCACCCTCCTTTACTTCCTCGGCCTTCTCGAGGGTGTAGTTCGTCTCGATGTCGCCGAAGTGGAGCGTCTGGGAGTTGTTCGTGTGGTGGGAGTTCACCGCCGCGATCTTGCGCTCCTTCTCGATGAGGGTCACGTCGTCGACGTCGGTGAACTTCGAGACCGTGTACAGAAGCGATGCGCCGCTGATTCCGCCACCGATGATGATGAGGTCCGTATCCATGAATATCGTACCAGGGTCGTGCCGCGAGCACGCGGTTCTCACCCACAGTTCCCGACCGGAGGGTTAATTGGTTTCCTATCCGCGCACACGGTAGCGGCGATGAGTTCCGGAAAAACGGGTGCTCGGCGGCGACCGCCCGCACCGACCGGCGGGCCGTGCTCCGGTGTGATGCCCCCTCGTCAGTCGTGCGGTGCTCCGGTGTGACGCCCTCTCGTCCATCGTGCGGTGCGGAGCGCCCTCATCCGCCCGTTCGTTCCCGATACGCTCGATACCGCTCCCGGATCCGCTCGAACAGGCCGCGGCCGGCATCCGTCCGGAGCCGCGGCTCGGCGGTGGCGAAGAACTCGTCGAGGTCGTCGTACGCGACGAACGCGTCCGGGTCGCCGGCGGCGGGGTCGTACCGGTCGTCCCGCTCGTAGACCGTCGCCTGGAGGCAGCCGTCGAGCAGGTCACACTCCTTGACGAGCACCGCCTCCGGCGACTCCCGCGCCTCGTACGCCTCCCACGCTTCCCGGACCCGCTCGGGGAGCGGCCCGGCGAGGTCGACCATCGCGGCGCGCTCCGTGGCCGCCTTGGCGTCGGGGTCGACCGACTCCGCGTCGGGGTCGGCACGCCGCGGCACGTCGCCCGTCTCCGCCTCGGCGACGTCGTGGACGACCGCGAGCCGGAGCGCCCGATCGAGGTCGACGCCGGGGAGGTCCTCGCGGAAGCGGTCGCCGAGCGCCAACACGAGGTACGCCACCCCCCACGTGTGGGCGGCGACCGACTCTGGGTCACGGACGCCGCGGAGCTGCCAGCCGGTCCGGCACTCGTCCTTCAGCGCGTACGCGTCGAGGACCGCGTCGATGACGGCGGGATCGTCGGTCGCGTCCTCGCCTCCCGGGTGCTCGCACTCCTCGGCGGTGTCCTCGCTCTTCTCGGCGGCGTCGTCGCGCCCTCCGTCGCGAGCGTTCATGCCCGGCTACGCGGTCAGCCGCCACTCGCCGGGGGCGGCCGCCTCGATGACTTCCCGTCGATCCATCTCCGAGAGCACCTCCTCAAGCCGGGCGGGCTGGGCGATCTCCATCCCGATCCGGTCGATCCCGTGGAACTCATCGAGCGCGTGGCGGACGTCCTCCGCGTCGAACGTCTCGACGTCGGCCCGCTCCATCGCGCCCGAGACGAGGTCGATCATGTCCTCGATGAAGTTCCACGGGTAGACGACCCACGTCCACTCCTCTAACCGTTCGCCGACGAAGTCCGGGTCGAACTCGGAGCTGCCGAGCAGCTGGAGCGTGCCGGTCCGGATCTCGGCGGCGTCGCGCTCGGAGACGTACTCCTCCGCGCGACGGATCGAGCCGCCGGTGTCGGCGATGTCGTCGATGATCAGCACGTTCTTCCCCTCGACGCTTCCCTCCGGCATCGGGTAGCGGATCTGCGGCTCGTCGGACTTGACGCCGGTGCCCACGTAGTGTTCCATCTTGAGGCTCGTGAGGTCGTCGAGCCCGAGGAAGTCACAGATACACCGTCCCGCGAACCAGCCGCCACGCGCGAGCGCGACGACGACGTCCGGCTCGAAGTCCGCGCGTTTCACTTGGTCGGAGACGGTTCGACAGAGGCCGTAGATGTACTCCCAGTTGGTGATGGTACAGTCGAAGTCGTCCGGGAGGTCGCTCATATCCGGTCATGTATCGGCCGGCCCAATAAGGGGTCTGATCCGCGGGACGGACGCCCCGCGGACGGCCCTCACTCGCCCCTAAACCTCTCGACTCGGGCCTTGATGAACGGCCCGAACAGCAGCAGGAAGATCGCGACGGACAGCAGGAACGAGAGCGGCCGCCCGTGCGCGAACGGGTTGTAGAAGATGTCGTAGGTTCCCCCCGACAGCTGGAGCGCGGTGTAGAGGTTGTCCTCGGCGATGTCGCCGAGCACGACGCCGAGCACGAAGGCGATCACCGAGTAGTTGTACCGCACCATGTAGAAGCCGATGATACCGAAGACGATGATCGTGATGATGTCCATCGGGTTCACGCGGAGCGCGTACGTCCCGAGGAACGACAACACGATCACCATCGGAATGATGTAGTCGGTGTCGATCTTCGTGAGGTAACCGAGCCGCGTCACCGCCGTCAGCCCGAAGACGAGGATGACGACGTTCCCGACGAGCAGCGCGAGCAGCATCGTGTACGTCAACGAGAGCTCGCCACCGACCTGGAACATGCTCGGGCCGGGCTGCAGGCCGTGCATGAGCAGCCCGCCGATGAGCACGGCAGTCGAGGAGCTCCCCGGGATACCGAAGGAGATCGCGGGGACGAGCGACCCCGCGACGGTCCCGTTGTTGGACGCCTCGCTGGCGACGACCCCCTCGACGTTCCCGGACCCGAACGAGTCGGGGTCGTCGGACGCGCGGACCGCCTCGGAGTAGGCGACGAAGTTCGAGACCGTCGCGCCGGCCCCGGGGATCGCGCCGACGACCATCCCGATCATCCCGGATTTGAACACCGTCACCGGTCGCTTCACCGTCTCGATGATCCCCTCTTTGATCCCGGCGCGGTCGATCGTCACCTCGCCCTCGGCGATGCCGCCCTCCTGCCCGGCGAGTTTCATCATCTCCGCGATGGCGAACAGCCCGATCAGGACGGCGACGAAGTCGATCCCGTCGAACAGCAGCAACGAGTCGGCGTAGCGCCGTTCGAGCGCGATCGGTTGGGCGGACCCGACCGTCGTTATCAGCAGACCGGCGGCCCCCGCCAACAATCCCTTCGCGAACGAGCCGCGGGTGATCACGGTGATCATCGACAGCCCGAGCAGCGCGACGAGGAACCGCTCGGGGGTGCCGACCGCGAGGACTAACTCGATCAGGACCGGCGAGAACAGGATCAGCGCCGTGATCGTGAACAGCCCCGCGAACGCGGAGGCGGTCGCGGAGACCGACAGCGCCGTCGCCGCGCGCCCCTGTTTCGACATGGGATAGCCGTCGAACATGGTCGCCGCGGACGACGACACCCCGGGCGTGTTTATGAGGATCGCGGCGATCGACCCGCCGTACATCGACCCGCTGTAGACGCCGACGAGCAGGATGATCGCGTCGGCCGGGGCCAACGGGATCGTCAGCGGGAGGATGATCGCCATCCCCAGCGGCGGGCCGAGCCCCGGCAGCCCGCCGACGATGATCCCGACGATCACCCCGGCGAGGAGCCACACCATCGTGTCGAACGTCAGCAGGGCGTCGATCGCGCCGAGGAACGTCTCGACGGTCATAACAGCGACACCCCGAGGGGCGTCGCATCAGTAAGGAGTCGAAGTAACGGATAGATGACGTACCGGTCGATAACCCTGAAGAGGGGCTGTAACAGCGGATCCACGTACCACGCGTACAGGTCGTCCGGCGGCGTCGGCTCCCACCCGGTCAGCCACCCCTCCGAGATGTCCGACTGGATGACGTCGTAAAACAGGTACGAACAGACCAGGCCGAGTCCGGTCAGCGCCGCCCCCTTGGCGGCGTCCATGCCGACCCACAGCGCCCACGCGGCGACGAACACCGGCGTCGCGTACAGCATCCCGATCGCGAACGTCAGCACCATGTAGCCGGTACACAACAGCCCGGTCACGACCGGCCCCTTGGGGTCGTCGATCTCGTAGACGTACATCGCGCCCGAGTCGCCCTCCGCGTCCGAGTCGACGGATTCGTCGTCCGCCGCCGTTTCGTCGTCATCGTCCCCGATGAGGTCGTCCTCGCCGAGCACCTGCATCGGCTCGGCGATGAACGACTCCGCGCCGTCGACCAGCTGCGTCCTGAACGCGCCGGTCGCGACGAGCAGCCCGACGCCCACGAGGATGCGGGCGAGCCCCCCGTCGTCGGCGAGGAAGGCGAGCGCGCCGGTATAGACGGCGTATCCGCCGAGAACGGCCGCCAACACCGGGACGACGGCGTGGAGGTAGTTCCGAACGAGGATCAGAAACGAGAGGAGCGCGGTCGCGCCGGCCATGATCCGCGGGAACTCCGCGGCGGCGGGCGAGAACTCGAGCGCGCCCCAGTACATGTACGTGCCGGCCACCAGGAACAACGACAGGAGGACGTGCTCCATCGTCGGGCGCTCGCGAAGCACCGGTTCGATCGCGTCGGCGAGCACCCGCTGTGCGTCCCGGAGGCGGGCCAACAGTTCGTCGGTCGTCGATTCGTCTTGTACCATCGTGTATCAGTTCACGGCGCTGCGGTTCGACCGGATCCGTCGATGCGGTCGACCCGAATGGGTCGGTCGGTCGGGTCGGTCCGGACGGGCCGGTCGGTTGCGACCGACCGAGCCGTCGCTTCCGGGTCGGTCGTCTTCATCAAGCGATCCGTTCGTGGTCTCGACACGTTCCATCGTCGGCGTCTAAAATATGTCAGGGTGCCGGGTGGGAGCGGACTACTCCTGCGCGAGCGCGAGGAACTCGTCGAAGCCGCCGATGGCGGCGTCGACCTCGGCCTCCATCTGCTCGACGATCCCGTACCAGAGGTCCTCGGACTCCTGGACGTCGCCGTACTGGACGATGTTGCCGGTGTCCTCCGACCACTGCTGGACGGAGTCGGACTCGACGGCGTGTTCGACCGCGTCGGAGAGCGTCTCCTTGATGTGGTCGGGGGTGCCGGCGGGCGCGAGCTGCGTGAGCGTGAACTCGGTGATCCAACCCAGGCTGTCGCCGTAGTTGTCGATGCGGTCGATCTCCGGCCAGGTGCCCGTGAGGTCGATGTCCATCAGGTTGACGATGGCGCTCGCCTCGCCGGACTCCTCGGCGTTGACCGCGGAGGTGTTCGTCGCGAAGCCGGCCGCGACCTCGCCGCTGATGACGGCCTCCATCGTCGGGCCGCCGCCGTCGTAGGGGACCTCGTTGCCGTACTCGAGGCCGTAGTTGTCGCGCAGAAGCAGCGTCGTCAGGTGCGAGTCGCTCCCCGCGCCCTGGTAGCCGAAGTTCTCGATGTCGCCGTCCTGGTAGGCGTCACGGAGCGAGCCGTAGTCGTCGATCCCGTACTCGTCGGCGACGTCGTTGTTGACGATGAGCGTGTAGCCGAACACGCCGGAGTACGCGAACGGGTCGAAGTCCTCCTCGATGTGCCAGCCTTCGACCTCGTTGGCGCGCCAGGTGAAGTGTGCGCCCGCGCTGTTGATCGTCCCGAAGGTGTAGCCGTCGGGGTCGCGCGTCGAGAGCCATTCGGAGCCCGCGAGGCTGCCGGCCCCGGGACGGTTGTCGATGGTGATCGACTGGCCGAGCGGCTCCTCCATCGGCACGGCGACCTGCCGTGCGTACGTGTCGGTCCCGCCGCCCTCGGACCACGGCACCATCCACGTGAGGTCGTCGGTGGGGAAGTCGTCGCCTCCGTTGCCGTCGTCGGTCGCGCCGTCATCGGTCGCGCCGTCGTCGGCTGCACCGTCGTCGGCCGGGCCTTCGTCGCCGGGCTCGTCGTCCGCACAGCCGGCGAGTCCAACGATACCTGCGGTGCCGACGGCACCGGTCGTCCGAATGAAGTTTCGTCGTTGCATGCTGAACGATAGCAAGTTTCCCGAGGTAATAAGTCTGTGTATGTCATTCTAGAGGCAGTAATCTTCATCTATATCTCGAAAATAACGTGATTTAGCAACGACCGAGGATTCTTTTGTATATATCTTTCAATCGCCGTGTGTACACGCCTCGATCGGACATGGTCGATCCCTGCCCACGGCCCGCGATGGAAGATCGGGGTCGCGTCTCGTGTTCTCCGACGGGGAGGGGGTCAAACGACCCATCCCGACACGGTTTAGGGGGCTCACACGCAACGACTCGACAATGAGCACACAGGCCGCGGCGGAGGAGACGGCGGTCGTGATCGGGTTGGAGGTCCACGTCCAGCTCGAGACCGACACGAAGATCTTCTGCGGCTGTTCGACGGAGCCCGACGACGACGAGGGACCGAACACGCGCACGTGCCCGACCTGTCTCGGGCTGCCGGGCGCGCTGCCGGTCCTCAACGAGGGCGCGGTCGAGGCCGCCGTGAAGATCGGGAAGGCGATCGACGCCGACATCCCGGAGACGACGACGTTCCACCGGAAGAACTACTACTACCCCGACCTGCCGAAGAACTTCCAGATCACCCAGTACGACGCGCCGATCTGTGCCGGCGGCTCGCTCGACGTCGAGGTCGAGAGCGACCGGCGGACGGTGGGGATCACCCGCGCACACCTCGAGGAGGACCCCGGCAGCCTCCAGCACGCCGGCGGCTCCATCGAGTCGGCGACGCACACGCTCGTGAACTACAACCGCGCGGGTACGCCCCTCATGGAGATCGTCACGGAGCCGGACTTCCGGTCGCCCGCGGAGACCCGCGCGTTCCTCGCGAAGCTGTCGGAGGTCCTCGAGTACCTCGGCGTGTTCGACGCGACCCGCGACGGGAGCCTCCGCGTCGACGCCAACGTCTCGCTCGTCCCCGCCGACGAGGTGGCGGCGGACGGCTCGATCCCCGACGCGGTGCTCGCCGGGGTCAACCGCGCCGAAGTGAAGAACATCTCCAGTCACAGGGGCGCGGAACGCGCGCTCGCGTACGAGGTGACCCGCCAGCGGAACCGCCTGCGCCGCGGGCGCGAGATCGAACAGGAGACCCGCCACTGGGACGAGGGCCGCGGCGTCACCGTCTCGATGCGCTCGAAGGAGGCGGAGAAGGACTACCGCTACTTCCGCGAGGC
This sequence comes from Halorubrum sp. JWXQ-INN 858, assembly GCF_009806985.1. Classification (GTDB taxonomy): domain Archaea; phylum Halobacteriota; class Halobacteria; order Halobacteriales; family Haloferacaceae; genus Halorubrum. The sequence goes on from NZ_WUAX01000011.1 coordinate 428,752, forward strand.
CGACCTCCCCGCGCTGGAGGTGTCCGACTGGAAGGCACGGATCCCCATCCCGGAGCTGCCCGACGCCCGCCGCGAGCGCTTTCGCGAGGAGTACGGGCTCGACCGCGAGGCCGCCTCCAAGCTCACGTCCACGAAGTCGGTCGCCGACTTCTTCGAGGACGTCGCCAGCGAGTTCGACCCCGACCTCGCGGCGACGTGGGTCGCGGACAACCTGTTGGGCGAGCTCAACTACCGCGAGATGGAGATCACGGACGTCGAGGACCGCCTCGACGAGTTCACGCGCCTGATCGCGCTCGTCGACGGCGACGAGGTCACGACGAAGAACGCCGAGGAGGTCGTGTTGCGCGCGATGCTCGACGACGGCGCGGACCCGGAGACGGTCATCGACCGCGAGGGGCTCGGGACGGCCGATACCGGCGAGGTCGAGGCCGCGGTCGCGGCCGCCATCGAGGAGAACCCCGACGCCGTCGCGGACTACCACGACGGCGACGCGGGCGCGATCAACTTCCTCGTCGGACAGGTGATGGCCGCGACGGGCGGCAGCGCCGACCCCGGTCAGGTGAACGGGCTCCTCCGCGACCGGCTGGACGGGTAGCCGCCGATGGACCGCAACGCGGCCGTCGACCGGCTTGAAGCGATCGTCGACCGCGTCGAGTCGGAGACCATGCCCGTCCCGGTCCGCGAGGTGTGGGCGTTCGGCGACGTCGCGCTCGGGCTCGACCCGGTGTCGCGACTCGACGTCTACGTCACGAAGGACGTGCTGCTGCGCGGCGACGCCGACGCCGCGCGGGCGTTCGAGGCGGAGTACGGCGTCAAGGGCGTTGGCACGTCCGTTCGCGCGGACTGGGCCGAGGCGAACCCGGACCGCGTCCGCGCGAGCGACAACGGCTACGCCGCGCCCGAGGCGTGTCTGGCCGCGGAGCTGCTCGAACCGGACGAGCCGATCCACCTGGAGGTGTGTAACGCGAGCTTCGGGGACAACGTCACCCAGCGGCTGAAGGGGGCGCTCGCGCGCGAGGCGTACGCGGAGGTGCTCGACCCGCGCGGCGTCTGCCTGTGGGTCGACGGCGAGCGCGACGACGACGCGTTCGACCGGCTCCGCCGCGCCGAGTTCGCGATGCCGACGCTGGAGGCCGCGCTCGGGATGTTGGGCGCGGACGACGACGTCGCCGCCGAGATCGCGTCCGTCCTCGCCGCCCGGCGCGACGAGCAGGAGGGGTCGTCCGTGCGCGGCGACATGGTGTGAGGCGAGACGGTGTGGGGAAGACGGCGTGAGACGACGCCGAACCGGATCGCCGGTCGACGCCGCCGCCGACACGCGGACACTTATAAGAAAGCGTCGCCGGCGCGCCGCTCACTCGGAAACGATCGTCGGCGGAGCGTCGCTCACCGACTCCGTTGAACGCGACCATTCAGACACGATCCTGAATGACGGGTCCGCCGATAGCGGCAGGACACGGGCCACGTATCTCGTAGTAATGAAACGAAAGGCATCAAATAGTTGAGGTTCAGTTGCGTGTTGATTTTAATCAGTGTCGTGGACCTCTTCCATTCTGTTTTCCAACTCCTCAATTCTGTTCAACATTTCAAATCGCGATTTCTGATATAGAAAGTAGCGTTCGCCCATCGTTAATCCCGCTACAAACCCGATCGCCGATCCAAATGCCCCGCTTAAAACATACCCAAGCACTAACAATAGTGTCCCAGAACCAAACATAAGCACGTTTTTCGATGGTGGAGAATCGGATTGCATGAGTACTGTATGGGACTTGTTTATAAATACATAAATAGGTTATTTATATTGACGGAAGAGTCTGAACGCAGTGTGTTGTTCACCTGTATAGACCGATCGGAACGATCGGTCTCGCTTGAACTCTCCGTGTGAGATGCCCGTGTTGTATTCGACACTCGATTCTCGTCAGGTCGGCGGATTTCAACGGAGCCGATCTGTTTATAAACCACCGCCGCCGGGGCGTCAGTCGTCGTCGGCCGCGAGCGCGTCGGTCGAGCGGTGGTCGTGTGCGTCGAGCAGCGCGACCGTCGACAGCCGGATCGCGTGCGGCCAGCCGAGCGGCGTCGCGCTGTCGGGGGTGCCGTCGTCGAAGAACTGCTCGGGCAGGTACGTCGTCGACGCACAGAGCGGGCCGTCGGGCGAGACGTGGCCGAGCAGCTCACGGGCCCGCGCGGCCAGCCGGGTCGCACGCGGGTCGTCGCGGTCCGCGAGCAGGACGGCGAGCTCGGCGCAGGCGTTCGCCCCCCACGCCGTCGACACCGTCCACACCTTCTCGGAGCCCTGGGTGGACCGCCGCCAGCCGTCGCCCTCGTAGCGGATCAGCCCGTCGATCGCATCGGTCCCCGTCGCGAGCCCGTCGACGACGGTCTCGACGTGGGCGACGAGCCGGTCGAGCCGGTCGGCGTCGACCCCGCCGTCCGTCATCGCGTCGAACGACCGATGGGCGCTCGGGAGCGCCAGGGTCGCGGAATCGAGCCGGTCGTCGATCCGGCCGTCGGCGGTCTCGCGGAGCGCGTAACACCCGCGCTCGGGGACCCAGAGGTCGTCGAGCGCATCGTACACCTCCCGGGCGCGCGCGGCGGCGTGGGCCGGGACGTCCTCGCCGTCCGACCCGGCCGTCCCCGCGCTCGAATCCACCGACGTTCCCGCGCTCGAACCCACCGACGACGTTCCCTCGCTCGCCGCCAGCCCCTCGCCGTACCGAGCGAGGTCGCTGTAGGCCTCGAGGAACGTCGCCGTCGTGTGCGTGAACCGGCCGATCATGTCCTCCCAGGCGTTCTGACAGACCACCGGTCGGCCGTCGTCCGCGAGCGTCTCGTCGAGCCCCGCGAGCGCGTCGACGAGCGTCGCGTCGAGCCCGTCGACGTCGACGCCGGCCGCCCGGGCCCGCGCGAGGTACGCGATGACGCTCCCGGTCTGGTCCGCCTGGTAGTCGACGTCGGGGCCGTCCTCGATCCGCGCGTTCGCCCAGCCGGGCGCGATCGCGCCGTTCCGCGGCCAGACGCGGTGGGGCCACGAGCCGTCCGCCCGCTGTGTCCGGACGTACATGCGCGCCGACCGGACGTGCCACTCGTCGAGCCCGAGCCCGAGGCGCTCGTCGGCGGTCAACAGGAACGTCGAGATCTCGGCGTCGTCGCGGAACCAGGTGTAGCCGTAGCCGCCGGAGTGCCGGTAGTGCGGGTCGAAATCGGGCCCCGCGATCCGGAGTCCGGAGTCGGCCGACAGCAGCGAGAGCACGCGGAGGTCCGCGACCGCGGCGTCCCGTTCGGGGGTCGACGCCGGTACCGACGGGAGCGACCCCGCCGCCGCCTCGTGAAGGCTTTCGGTGGAGTCGAGGTCCGCGAACAGCGCGTCGAGCCGCTCGCGCGCCGCCTCGCGGTCGGTCTCGGCGCGGTCCGTGAGCAGCGATCCGACCGTCGCCACGCCGTCGACGAAGGGGACCTCGACGACGACCTCGCCGGAGAGCCGCTCCTCCTCGTATCGGCCGCTGTCGCGGTCGCGCGGGAGGTCCAGCGGTCGGTCGTCGAGGATCTCCGGGAACGTCGCCGGGAGCTGTCCGCGGAGGTCGTCGAAGCCGGTCGCGCTCGCGAGGAAGTCGTGTTCGTCCGCGTGGTACACCTCGACGGCGTCGTCGTAGCGGAGCTGTCCGACCCGCGTGTCCCGGCCGTCCGGCGCGAACGACGCGTACACGACGAGCGACGGGTCGTCGGCCGCGACGTCGGCGTCCGCCGCCGGCTCCACCGTCGCGCGGGTGAGGTGGGCGTCGCCGACCGCCAGGTCGTGTCGCGTGACCGTCGCGACGGCGGCGTCGTGAACCGTCTCCACCAGCGTCGTGTCGCCGACGTAGCGCTGCTCGGTCGGCGAGCCGTCGAGCCAGCACAGGTCGTCGTCGACGGCGAGCCCGAACCGGACGACGGTCGCCCCGGTCAGCCCGGTCAACGGCTCGCCGAAGTCGCGGAGCCGACCGCCGGGGTCGACGTGGACGAGCCGCCCGTCGGCCCCGGTGAACCGGCCCTCGGTCGTCCGCCGTTCGCCCGGGAACCGCGTTTCGTGGCCGAGATGGCGCTTGTAGTCGTCGATCGCCTCGCGGAGCTGCATACCCGGCGCTGCGGGTGCCGAAGGCATTAATCTTTGGTGTAATTATCGTTCACACTTTTTTCGAAAGGGGGAACCCTCAAGCCGAGGCGGCCCGGGGTATCGGTATGCACGAACCCGGTCCGCCGCGCGCGACGAGCGTCGGGGAGTCGGTCGAGTTGGCCCCGCGGAACCCGGACCCGTCGGGCGAGTACGGGTGGACGCTCCGTTCGGTTCCCGCCGGAAGCGCCGCGGCCGTCGACACCACGCCCGGCGACGCGCGGGACGGCGTCCTGCGTGCCGGCGAAACGACCCGCCGGGACGACCCGGTCGTCCACCTCCATCCGGACGCGCCGGGGACCTACGTCCTCGAACTCGACGCCCCCGACGGGACCCATCGCCAACGGGTTCTCGCCTTCCCGGACGAGCGACGCCCGGTCGACCTCCGCGTCCCCGCCGCCGACCTCCCGGTCGACGACCCGGCGTCGGTCGACCGCGTCTCGCTCATGTGGGCGCGGAACGACCGTCTCCTCGCGCGGGACCGGCCGGAACGCGACGGCGACGACTGGGTCATCGAGACGCGCGCGCCGCCAGGCCGCCACGGCTTCGGCTTCGTCGTCGACGACGACCTGACCGACCAGCATCGCGACGGCGTCGAGGTCCCCGGCCCGGGTCGCCCACGTCTCACGCTCGACGGCGTCCCCCTCGACGCCGACGGGGAGGAGGTCGTCGCCGGAGCGGGAGCCGACGCCGGGACGGCGGCCACCGATATCGACGCCGGGACGGCGGCCGCCGATACCGACGCCGCGACCCTCCGGATCACCGCCGACGTCGCGGTCCCGCCGGGCTCCGGGACCGACCCCGCCGACGTCGACGTCGCGTTCCTGCTCGACGACCGCGACGTCGACCCCGAGGCCGCCGCCCGGATCGAGGCCCGCGCGGACGGCCACGTGCTGTCCGTGCCGCTCGCGGAGCTGTCCGGGAGCGTTCGCGTCCACGCGGTCCCGCACGCCGAGCGGTACGGCGCGATCGACACGGTCCGGATCGACCTCGGCGAGGACGGCGATCGCGAGCCGATATCGGTCACCGACCCGCACGAGCGGCCCGCGTGGGCGGCGTCGCCGACGATCTACGAGGTGTTCGTCCGGTCGTTCGCGGGCGACACCCTTCCGACGACGTTCCGGGAGATCGAGCGCCGCGTCCCGTACGTCGAGAGCCTCGGCGTCGACGTCCTCTGGTTGACCCCCGTGCTCGCGTCGCCGACGGACCACGGCTATCACGTGACGGACTTCGCCGAGACCGCCGCCGACCTCGGCCCCCGCGAGGCGTTCGAGTCGCTCGTCGACAGGTGTCACGAGGCGGGGATCCGTGTCGTCTTCGACCTGGTGATCAACCACACCTCCCGCGACCACCCCGCGTTCCAGCTGCACGCGGCCGGCGTCGACGCCTATCGGGACCACTACCGACGGACGGACGGCGCGTTCGACGTCACCGACACGGACTGGGCGTCGCTCGATCCCGGCGACATGCCGGAGTACTACTTCAATTGGCGGCGGATCCCCAACCTGAACTTCGACAGCCCGACCGTCAGGGCGTGGCTGCTCGACGTCGTCGACGACTGGGCGGCCGTCGTCGACGGGTTCCGCGCCGACGTCGCGTGGGGCGTCCCCCACGGCTTCTGGAAGGAGGTCGCGGACCGCGTCCCCGACGACGTGCTCCTGCTCGACGAGACGCTCCCGCACGACCCCTTCTACGGCGAGGGGGAGTTCGACCTCCACTACGACACCTCGCTGTACGGAACGCTCCGGGGGATCGGAGCGGGTGACGAGCCCGCCGACGCCGTCGCCGACGCGCTCGACCGGGCCACGTGGCTCGGCTTCGACGACCCCGGCGTCCAGATGCGGTACGTCGAGAACCACGACGAGGACCGCTACCTCGCGGCGCACGGCGAGGCCGCGCTCCGGGCGGCCGCCGCGGTGACGTTCACGCTCCCCGGCGCGCCGATGGTGTACGCGGGCCAGGAACGCGGCAACGTGTCCACCCGCGGCCCGATGCGATGGCACGACGGCGACAACGCGCTCACCGACTACCACCGCGACCTCTCGGCGCTCCGCGCCGCCCAGCCGGCGCTGCGGGAGGGCGAGGTCGCGTTCGACGGCGCGGCCGCGGCGGTCGCCGTCGACGACGGCGACGCCGAGCGCGTGACGGCGTACCTGCGTCGTCGAGAGGGCGGTACGACCGATGGGGAGGAGGACACGACCGATGGGGAGGATGACACGGCCGATGGGGGGGAGGACACGACCGATGGGGAGGATGACACGGCCGCCGACCGGCTCCTCGTCGTCGTCAACTTCGACCCCGAGCCGGCGACGGTCACGGTGCCGGCGGGGTTCGATCGCGACCTGTTCTCGGGCGAACGGGTCGACGGGGAACGGGTCCGCGTCGACAGCGTGGCCGTGATCGAGTAGGGGGACGGAATTATCGGCGTTCCCGGCGCGCTGCAGGTCGATTCCAGCGCGCTCCAGGTCGATTCCGGCGCAGCGAGGACCAGAGCCGCCCGGTCAGATCAGGCTCGCGCCGTCGAAGTCGGTGCGCGCGTACTCGAGGTCGAGCAGCGTCATCAGCGTCGGGGCGACGTCGAGCAGGTCCGCGTCGTCGATCGTCGCGTCCGGGTGGTCGACGAACAGCGCGGCGTCGTCGAACGTGTGCATCCCGGTCCGTGGGCCGTCCGAGTCGAACACCCGTTCGTGGGGTTTGAAGCCGGCCTTGAGGTCGAAACCGTGGTTCGGGATCACGACGAGGTCGGGGGCGATCTCGTCGTGGTCGCCGCGGAACGCGGTCTCGCGCTCGACGACGCGGCGCGCGACCCGCCGCCCCGTCGGCCCCTCCATGGCCTGCAGCTCCGCTTTCAGCTCCGCGCGAGCGTCGTCGTACTCGTCCTGCGGGACGCTTCCGCGCGGTTCGCGCCCCTCCAGGTTGAGGTAGTACCGCCCGGGGATGAGCGAGTAGGCGCGGGTGTCGTCGTCGATGTCGGAGAGCGACCCGTGATCGTCGTCCGCATAGGAGAGCCACCCCTCGCGTTCGAGCCACTCGTTACAGTTGACGTCGTACGAGAGCGTGGTGAACCCGTGTGGAGAGGCGACGACGAGCGTGACGTCGTCGGGGAGCGCCCGGCGGAGCTCGCCGAGGTAGCCGTCGAGGGACCGGTAGAACTCCATGAACTCCTCGTGGTACGTCCCCTTCTCGACGTAGTCGCGCCACAGGAAGTGGTTGACTCGATCGGGAGTCATGAAGACGCCGAGGAACAGGTCCCAGTCGTCGCGCTCGACGTACCGTTTGAACGCGGCGGCACGGCGCTCGATCGTCTTGTGTGCGTGGTCGAAGAACGCCGATTTGTCGGCCTTGTGGCCGAGCTTCGCGTTGACGCTGAGGAGGTACCCCGACTCCACGAGGTAGTTCCGTAGCTCCTCGGGATGTGCCGCCTTGTCGACGTCGGGCGAGAGGAAGCCGGACACCATCCGCTGAACGCTCCGCTGTGGCGGGAACGTAACGGGGACGTTCATCACCGTGGCGTCGAGGCCCGCCTCCGTGGCGCGGTCCCAGATCCGGTCGGCCTGTACGTCCCGCCCCATCGGCACGTACGTGTCGTACGATCCGATCTCTCGGTCTTGAAAGCCGTACACGCCGGTTTCTCCGGGGTTGACCCCGCTGGTGAGCACGGGCCAACACGCGCTCGATTCCGGCGGAACGATGCTGTCGATCGGTCCGCTGGACCCCTCCTTCGCCAGCGCCGTCAGCGTGGGGAACGTCTCGGGGTTGTCGGCGACGAGGTCGTACGGGACGCCGTCGATCCCGACGAACGCGACGCGCGGGGTGTCACCGCCCCGCAACCGATCGAATAGACCCATACACACCCATTCCATGGTAGCCCCCAAAAGGGTTCACATCCGTTCATCCCGCGTGACGTCACGATCGACGGCCAGAACGCGCTCCCCGCCGACGTGAACGCACCCCCTGCCGACGCGAACGACCGCGGTAGTCCCGCCACATCCAAGTACCGATGGGGAGTACGGTCCCCATGAGCGGCCCCCCGTTGCACGTCCTCTATGCGGACGGAGACGACGCGTTCGTCTCCGCGGTCGAGCGGGACCTCGACGACGGGGAGATCGGATTCGAGCTGACCCGCGCTCGGACGTACGCGGAGGCGGTCGCGGCGGTCGACGCGGCGAGCATCGGCGAGCCGGGAACGGGGGGTACCGACGACATCGACTGCGTCGTGGCGGACCGCGACCTGGGGTCGGGGACGGGCCTCGACCTCCTCGAACGCGTCCGGTCACGTGACCACGCCTTCCCGTTCGTGTTCGTCGCCGACGGCGACGAGCGCGTCGCGGCCGCCGCGATCGGCGCGGGCGTGACCGACTACGTCAGGAAGCGGGACCCGGAGGCCGTCGCCCTGATCGGCGAGCGGATCCGCCGCGCGGTCGCGAGTTACCGGGCGGAACGGGCCCGGCACGAGCGGACCCGGGAGCTCGCGACGCTCCACGCCGTGAGCGCCGCGCTCGCCGCGGACGCCCCGCTTGCGGAGCGGTTAGAGGAGGTGGTCACGGCGCTGCCCGCGGGCTGGCAGCGACCGGACCGGACCGCGGCGCGTCTCGCGTTCGACGGCGTCGAGTACCGGACCCCGAACTTCGTCGACGACTCGGTCGCGACCCAGTCCGTCGAGGCGACCGCGGGAGAGACGACCGTCCGGCTCACGGTGGCGGACGTCGGTGACCCTGCGGATCTCGGCTTCGCGGACGGCCGGTCCGGCGCCGACCCCGACGACGCCCCGGGCGTGTTCTTACCCGAGGAAGCGGACCTCCTCCGGTCCGTCGCGGACCTCGTCGCCGTCCACGTCGACCGCGCGGAAACCGCCGAGCGGCTCGAAGGGTTCGCCGGGCGGCTGGACGCGATCCTCCAGCACACGACGAACATCGTGTTCATGAAGGACCTCGAGGGGCGGTACGTGCTCGTCAACGACGCGTTCGTGGAGTTCGTCGGTCGCGGCCGCGACGAGGTGATCGGCCGGACCGCCGCCGAGCTCCACGACGCGTCGGCCGTGCCGTGGATCGACGAACACGACGCCGAGACGCTACGGGTCGGGGAGCTCCGGCGCTTCGAGGAGCACTACCCGCGTCCCGACGGCGTCAGGCGGTTCGTCACCGTCCGGATCCCGCTGTTCGACGAGGACGGCGAGCCGTACGCGATGTACGGGATCGCGACGGACATCACCGAGGAGACCCGTCTCGCGGAGGAGCGCGTCGAGCTGTTGGACCGGATGACCGACGGGTTCGTCGCGGTCGACGGCGACGGCCACGTCACCTACGCCAACGACCGGGTGGCGGGGATCGTCGACCGGAAGCCGGCGGACCTCGTCGGGAAACCCCTCGAGGAGGCGTTCCCGGGCGTGGACAACGACGCGTTCGCCACGGCGTTCGCGGAGGCGAAGGCGACCGGGGAAGCGACCGCGGCGACGGGATACGTCGAGCCGCTCGACCGCTGGTTCGAGTCGCGGGTGTACCCCTCCGAGTCGGGCGTGTCGATGTACTTCCGTGACGTCACCGAGTCGGTCCGAGAGCGTCGGGAGCTGGAGCGTCGCGAGCGAACCATGCGCCGGCTGTACGAGGCGATCGCGGGGAAGGACGGGACGTTCGAGACGAAGGTCGGAGCGCTCCTGGCGCTCGGCAAGGAGACGCTGGGCGTCGAGTCGGGGGTCCTCTCCCGCGTCGAGGGTGGCGAGTACACCGCCGAAGTCGTCGACGACGACACGGGGACGTTCGAGCGCGGAGCGACGACCCCGCTCGACGCGACCAACTGCGAGCGGGTGATCGTCAGCGAAGAGTCGCTACAGATCGGCGACGTCGGCACGGACACGGAGCTGTCCCGGCGAGCCGGCTTCACGGAGCTCGGGATCTCCTGTTACCTCGGGGCCCCCGTCGTCGTCGACGACGACGTGTATGGCACGTTCTGCTTTTACGACCGCGAGGAACGAGTGGAGCCGTTCTCCGAGTGGGAAGTGACCCTCGTGGACCTGATGGCGCGGTGGGTGAGCTACGAGCTGGAGCGGCGGGCGGCGGAGGCGGAGACGGCCCGCGAGCGCGACCGGTTGGAGACGTTCGCGGGCACGGTCTCACACGACCTGCGGAACCCGCTCAACGTCGCGGCCGGCCACGTCGACCTGGCCCGCGAGGACGGCGACTCGCCGGGGCTCGCACGCGCCGCGGACGCGCTCGATCGGATGGCCGAGCTGATCGACGACGCGCTCTCGTTCGCCCGGCTCGGGACCAAGGTGGTCGACGTCGAACGGGTCGACCTCGACGACGTCGCCCGGGAGGCGTGGGCGACCGTCGACGTCCGGGCGGCGACGCTCGTCGTCGCGGATCCGGGCACGGTCGCCGGCGACCGCTCCCGGATCCGGACGCTGTTCGAGAACCTGTTCCGGAACGCGGTCGAACACGGCGGCGACGACGTGACGATCACCGTCACGCGGACGACGACCGGTTTCCGCGTCGACGACGACGGCCCCGGGATCCCGGCGGACGGCCGCGAGCACGTCTTCGAGCTGGGGTACACCACGAGCGAGCACGGGACCGGCTTCGGGCTCGGGATCGTCTCGCAGATCGCGGCGGCGCACGGGTGGCGCGTCGAGGCGGCCGAGAGCGACGACGGCGGGGCGCGGATCGCGTTCCACGGCGTCCCACACCTCGCCGCGGTCCCGACCCGGCAGTGAGCCGACCGCCGCCGGCCGGCTCGGTCCGTGATGACGGCTCTGTCCGCGACAACGGCTCGGTTTATAAGCGATCGGAGCGGACGGGAATAGTATATAAACGCCCCCGCGGATCCGGCAGGAACTACTTATAAACGCCTCGCGAATCCGACCGAACTCACTTATAAACGCCCCGCGAAGGCAACGGAACTCCTGTGGCGTGTGTCGACACGGTCACGGAGCCGATGGGGAGAGCCGACGGTGGCGGCAGCCGTCCCCGGTCCTTTTGAACCCGGCCCGCGACGACCGCGCATGGAGACGCGACGCACGCTGCTCGTCGACGCGTTCACCGACGAGCCGCTCGCCGGCAACGTCGCCGGCGTGGTGCCCGACGCGGAGGGGTTGAGCGAGGACCGAATGGGGCGGATCGCCGCCGAGCTCGGGGCGTCCGAGACGGCGTTCCTCACGCCGCTCGACGACGGCGCGGACGCCGACCGCCGGGTGCGCTACTTCACGCCGACCACCGAGGTCGACCTCTGTGGCCACGCGACGATCGCGAGCTACGTCGCGCTGTTCGCGGACGGAGTCGTCGACGCCGGCGCGGACGTCCTCCGGACGAACGTCGGCGACCTCCCGATCGACGTCGAGGAGTCGGGCCGCGTCTGGATGACACAGGACGCCCCGACGGTGCGGCCGGTCGACGTCGACTACGACCGGCTCGGTGACGCGCTCGGGGTCGACCCCGCCGCGCTCCGCGACGTCGGCGCGGACCTCCCGGTGGCGGTCGCCTCGACCGGGCTTCCGTTCCTCGTCGTCCCCGTCAACTTCCTCGAACGGCTCGGCGAGGCCGACCCGGACCTGAGCGCCGTGGAGGCGCTCTCGGCCGAACACGACGTCGCCGGCGTCTACGCGTTCACCTTCGACGCGGTCGAGGCGGGATCGACGCTCCACGGCCGGGCGTTCGCCCCCGCGGCGGGCGTCCCCGAGGACCCGGTGACCGGGACCGCCAGCGGCGCGTGCGGCGCGTACCTCCACGCGGTCGACGCGTTCGACGGCGACGCGCCCGCGGAAATGCGCTTCGAGCAGGGGCACTTCCTCGACCGACCGGGGCTAGTCCACGTGCGGGTCGACGGCGACGAGGTGCGCGTCGGCGGCGACGCCGTCGTCTCGTTGCGGGGTGAGCTCGCGCTCCCCGACGCCGCGGACGATGACGACATCATCGAGGTCTGACGGGGCCTCCGACCCGGGACGCCGCCACACTCCCGTTTCTCCCTCACTCTCTCGTCACCGACCGCCGGCGACCTCGCGCTCCCACGCGTCGAGCCAGTCGGCGCGGTTCTCGCGGAGCGTCGGGTAGTCGAAGTGGACGATGTCCGCGGGCTCCTCCGCGAACTCGCGGTACACCGCGGGCGGCTCGACGCCCGTCACCGGCCCCGTGACGTTCAGCTCGGCGATGGCGCGCTGGGTGTCGTCCGCGAGGACGAAGTCCATGAACGCGTGGGCCAGCTCGTCGTCGTCGCCGTCGGCGAACCGCGCCATCCCGTTGAGGTTGGCGTAGCCGCCGCCGTCGAGGAACGCGACCCGGTGTTTCTCCAAGTCGTTGCCGAACCGCTCGGCGTACACGCGGTCGTTCGAGTAGGAGACGACGACGTTCAGCTCGTTCGCCTCGAACTGCGGGTACATCTCCGACCACGAGGAGAGGACGACCGCGTTCTCGAGGAGGTCGTTCCAGTAGTCGAGGTAGCCGTCCGGGCCGTGTTCGGCGATCGTCCACAGCAGGAACATCTCGCCGGTGTCGCCCTCCAACGGGTTCGGGATCCCGATCTCGCCCTCGTACACCGGGTCGAGCAGGTCCGCGAACGAGGTCGGCTCCGGGACGGTCCGGCCGTCGTACACGACCGCACAGTAGTTCTGGTACGTCGGGATCACCCGTCCGTCGGGGTCGAACTCGAACGCCTCGCGCACGTCGTCGACGTTCGCGAGCGCCGACCGGTCCGTCGCGCGGAAGAGGTCGCCGTCGGTCTCCGCGTCGACCCGGTACAGGTCCGACGGCTTCACGCCGAGGTACACCTCCGGCTCGACGTCCAGCCCGGCCTGCCGACGTTGGATGTAGTGATTCACCTCGCCGTCGGGAACCGCCCACTCCAGCTCGGCGTCGTGGGTCGCCTCGAACCGCTCCTTGATCCACTCGCCGGGGCTCGTCGTCGGGGCGTCGACGAGGGTGTCGTACGTCGCGACCGTCAGCGTCGGCGTGTCGTCGGTCTCCCCCACCGTCTCCCCTTCGGTCGAGGTTCCGTCGCCGCCCGCCGACCCGTCGTCGGAGCCGCTTCCGCCCCCGTCGTCGGAGCCGACTCCAGCCCCGTCGTCGGTTCGTTCGGCCGCACAGCCGGCCAATCCGGCACTCACCGTCCCGGCACCGGTCGCGAGGAACGCTCGTCGGTTCATTACCGAGTGATTTTACCCAGTAATACAAAAGCAGTGCGATCGCTGGGACGGCACGATCGCGGATCTGGTGCGGTCGTGGGGACGGCACGATCGCGGGGACGGTGCGGTCGTGGGGACGGCACGATCGCGGAGACGGTGCGGTCGTGGGGACGGCACGGTCGCAGGGACGGTGCGGCCGTGGGGACGGCGCGGTCACGAGTCGCGCCCCTTTTGTCTCCCACGGGAGTACCGGTCGACAATGACCGATCCGGGTGAGACAGATGTCCGCTAACCGGAAGGGCGACCGGCGGGAACGCGAGCTCGTCAACGCGCTCGACGACGCGGGCTTCGCCGTGATGCGCGCGCCGGCGAGCGGCTCCGCCACCGAGCGCGAGCTCCCGGACGTGCTCGCGGGCGACGGCGAGGTCTTCTACGCGATCGAGGCGAAATCGAGCGCGGGCAACCCGATCTACCTCACCGGCGAGGAGGTCGAGGCGCTGCTGTTCTTCGCACGGAACTTCGGCGCGAAAGCCCGGATCGCGGTCCGGTTCGACCGCGAGGACTGGTACTTCTTTCACCCGGGCGACCTCTACACGACCGACGCCGGCTCCTACCGCGTGAAAAAGGAGACCGCGCTGGCCGACGGCGTCGACTTCGCCGAGTTCGTCGGCGACACCCGAAAGGTGACCTTAGACGAGGTGGGCCGTGAGGCGGCGGACGCGGCGGACGGCGCGGGCGACCCGGACGCCGAACGACGCGGGATCCTCGAGGCCGTCCGGGACGGCCACATGTCCGTCGACGACGCCGTCGACGTCATGTGACGCTTAGCGGATCACCGCTCACAGCGCGTCCCAGACCTTCTCGGGCATCGGTAACCCCTCCCAGACGGACGGATCGACGGGGTCGATCTCCGCTCCGAACTCCTCCACGAGCATCCACTCCAGCTGGCGGGTGTGTTGGCCGGCGTGCCACACCGTCCGCTCGAAGAACTCGTGGACCGACGGGGTCCCGTAGTAGACGTCCGCCGTCGCCGACCAGTCGCGGTCCGCCCCGTGAGCGTCGAACCAGTCGTCCGTCCGGGCCCGGACGTGTCGCCCGTACGTCGCCAGCGCCGCCGTCGACCGGTTCGCCCAGGCGGGCTCCGGCTTGTAGCTCTTGAGCGGCGACCCGTCCTCGTGTTCGAGGAACGACTCCGGGATGCTGAACGCGTGGTACACGATCTCGCCGACGCTCCGCGGTCGGTTCGGGATGTCGGTGACGAGGTCGTCGTCGGAGAGCGCCTCGAGCGCGCGTTCGAGCGCGTCGAAAACGACGTTCAGACGGGTGCGCAGCTCGTCCACGGGGAGGGGGTCCGCCTCGTGTTCGATCCCCGCGATCTCGGCGACGGCGCTCAGCTCCTGGGCGTTCGCCCAGTCCGCCCCGCGTCTGACGATCGGGACGTGCTGTGGCATCCCTCGCTCGGCCATCTCGTCGAGCAAGCTCCGGTCCTCGATGACGTTGTGTGAGACGAACGGCGTTTCGTTGCGCTCCAGGAACTCCTTCGCCCGGAGACAGCTGGTGCAGCCGGTCGCCCAGTACAGATGGATCTGCGAGTGACTCTCACTCATGAGCCTCCCTACCATCCCGGCGGATATCAATCGTTCGAGAACGATCGCCGGGGACGCCGTCGGCGGTGCTCGTCGGTCATCTTCGTCGTCCCCGGTCCTCGTCGTCAGCGGTTCCCCTCGGCGGCGTCGTTCGTCTCCCGTCCCGCGTCGTCGGATCGGCCCCGCTCCGCGTCGTCGGCCCGAACCAGCCGGGAGGCGGGGAAGCCGTACCGCTTCGCGTCGACCACGTCGCTGCCCGGCCGGAGCGAGTCGACGTACACCGCCTCGACGACCGGCTCGTGGTCGCCGTAGGCCGCGTTGGTCGCGTACGCCGCGATCGGCCGCCCCGTCTCGGTCCGGTACGCGTCGGCGCGTTCGGCCGTGACCGCGACGACGACGAGCGGGGTGTCCGTCTCGCGGTCCCGGACGAGGTCGCCCGACTCGAACCCGTGGCGAGCACAGAGCTGGGGCCCCGCGGCGTCGAACGGGACGAACGTCTCCGCGCCGCAGACGGCACAGACGCCGACGCGCTCGTCCGGGCCCGGGATCGTCCCCTCGGTCACCTCCATGGCGACCCGCCGCAGGTGTTTACACCGCGACCCGCGGATCGCGTGGTCCGGGCAGGTGCAGGTGCCCGCGTCGAGCGCGACGACGTACGTGCCGCCGTCCGTCTCGACGACGTACCGACGGTCGCGGAGCGGCCGGACCGTCATCCGATCCGTACGGGCCCGCGCCGACCGTCCGTCGTCGCCACCGGGGGCGTCGCTGTCGGCGGTGGCGTCGCTGTCGGCGGTGGCGTCGCTGTCGGCGGTGGCGTCGCTGTCGGCGGTGGCGTCGCTGTCGGCGGTGCCGGCACGGACTCCGTCAGCGGTGTGTCTTCGGTCGCCGCCCGAAGTCGAGGGGAACCGGAGCCCGTCGATCGGCGGGGCGACCGCCGACGGCGACCGTCGTGCGGTCGGTGGCGTGGGACCGTCTCGTCGTGGCGTCATGATCGGGTTTCGGGAGGGTCTCCCGTCTCGTTCGATAGTAGGCTCTCCAGGGGCTTAAGGGTCCTCCCGGCCGGTATCGGGGGTTTCGGACCCGTCTGGATGCGGAGCTCGGTGCGGTTCCGTGGCGGGCACGAGGCCGCAGACGGCGGGGGTTCCGCGAGGACGACCGTCGCCGATCGGCCGGCGGCCCCTTCGAAGTCCTTTTTTAGCGGCGACGGGAACCCGCTTCCATGGAAATCGACGCGGAGCTCCGTCGGCAGATCGTCGTCTCCCTGCTGGCGGCCGCAGTCTTCGTGGCCGGGCTGATCGCCATCGGGGTGACGTTCGGGGGGGCCGGAGGACTGCCCGAAGACGGTGCGATCGCGCTGCTCGGGCTACTCACGGGGTTCGTGCTGCTGATGGCGGTCGTCGGTGCGTACCTCATCCGCGCGAACCGCGGGGACGAGGAGTAGGAGCCGCGCGCACGCTCGTCCGCATCGTGTCCGGCTCGCGCCGTGTCTCCCGTCACACGCCGTGTCTCCCGTCACTCGTGTCCGTCATCGCCGACAGCCGCCGCTAGCCGTTGTCAGTCCGCCTCTCCTGCCAGCGAGTCCGCCCCCCGCACCAGCGACCGCGGTCAGTCCGCCTCGCCGTCGATCGCCCCCTCCGTCCCGTCGGCGGCCTGCGTCTCCCGCCAGTCGGTCGGGTCGTCGGCTGCTTCCACCCGTTTCTCGTAGTAGGAGAGCGGGTCCGCGGCGATCCGCATGTGGTCCTCCTCGTTGTGACAGATCCCGTAGTTCGACAGCGTCTCGCAGGTCGGCGGCGGGTACTGCGTCCCGCGGTCGTCGCGGAGGTACTCCGTCTGGTACCGGATGCCCTCGGCCTCGAGGCTCGTGTCCGCACAGAACGCGACGATCTCGTCCGGTGACATCCCGATCCCCGTCAGGAACGCCATCAGCGCGAAGCTCTCCGGCGGCGACAGCTCGACGCCGCGTTCCGCCTTCTCGATCAGGTTCGTCATACACGGGGCGAACAGGTCGGGAACGACGACGTCGACGGGGCCGGCGTACGTGCGCTCGGAGAGGAGCCGCTTGAGGTCCGCGACCCCCGACTCCAGCTCCGCCGCGATCCCCTCACCGGACTCCAGCTCGAAGGGGAGCCCCTCGAGCACGCGCTCCTCAACGGCGACCTCGACCGCGTCGAGCAGCTCCTCGCGGGTCACCCGCACCTCCCCGTCGGCCAGCTCGCGGTTGACGAGCCGCCACGAGACCCCCCACGACGGGGAGGTCAGCCGGAGGTACGCCCCGACGCCCATCCGGTAGTGGGTCGGGTCCCGCGACCCGCGGATCGGTTCGGATCGGACCGCGCCGTCCAGCTCGAACTCCCCGAGCACGTCGTCGAGGTCGATGGTCGGCGTCGACACCGACTGGAGGTCGTCGTCGTCCGCCTCGAAGTCGGCGCGGAACCGCTCCGCGGCGGTGGCCGCCTCCGCGGCCGCGTACTTGCGGACCGCCGGCGCGGAGTCGAGCAGCGAGACGAGGATCCGAGCGATGGGGTACGAGAGCAGCTCCATCCGGGCGTCGGTGCCGCCGGACGGCTCGAACGGGCCGTCCTCCGGCTCGACGGTTCCCTCCAACAGCGCGCGCTCGACGCGCTCGCGCGCCCGTTCCACCGCCGGCGCGTCGGCCGCGACCAGCTCCGGTAGCGACACCGAGGCCTCCGCGACGGCGTCGCGGGCGGCCTCGAAGAACGGGTACTTGGCGTGGAGCGGGTCCATGGTCGACCCGAGGTAGTCGGACTCGACGGAAATAAGCCGCGATCGGTCACGAACCCGTGCGGCGTCCGACGCGTCTTTATCCCGTTGGCGGCCGTGGCCGGCCGGTATGGCCACCACCGAAGCGCTACTCATCGGTCGGCGGCGGGACCTCGCGGTCAAGCTTGTCGGCGGGTTCGCCGTCGCCGTCGGGGCCGCGATGCTCGCCGCGCTGGCGGCGGAGGCCGCCGACCTTCCGACCGTCGGCGCGCTGGTCGACCGCGGCTTCCCGCTGTTGCTGTTCTACGCACCCGCGCCGATCGCGGCTGCCGGGGCGTACGCCCGCTGTGGCGGTCCGGCGTGTCTCGCCGTCGGCGTCGTCCCCGCGACCGTCCTCGCCGCACTCCTCGTCGTCACGACCGTCGCCGGAGTCCCCGGGATCGGGTCCGGCGCGGCGGTCGGCGGTCTCATCGTTCGGTTCGCGCTCGTCGGCGTAACCAGCGCGTTCGTCGGGTTCTGCGCCGGGGTCACCGCCGCGCTCGTCGCCGACGTGATCGGGGTCGGTTCCGCCCGGGACTGATCGGAACGCAGTCGACCCGACCGCGACTGATCGGGATCCGCCCCTCGACGGCGATCCGGGCGCTTAATCCGCCCCGCCGCGAACGCCGCGGCGTGCGACGGTTCTCCGCCGACTACCTCGAACGCACCCGCGAGGGGATGTGGACCGACGGGCGCGAGGCGCTCGCCGACCTCGACCTCCCCGGCCGCCGCCGCGTCCTGGACGTCGGCTGCGGGACTGGCGAGTTGACGCGCGTGTTCGCCGCCGAAGCCCCGCCGGACGCGACCGTGATCGGCGTCGACGCCGACCCGGCGCTCCTGTCGGTCGCCCGCGAGGCGACGTCGCTGTCGGTCGTCGCCGGCGACGCGACCCGGCTCCCGTTTCCCGACGACAGCTTCGACCTCGTCGCCTGCCAGGCACTCCTCATCAACCTCCCCGACCCGGCCGCGGCCGTCCGGGAGTTCGCCCGCGTGTCCAGCGACCTCGTCGCCGCCGTCGAGCCGAACAACGCGGACGTCACGGTCGCCTCGACCGTCCCCGCCGAGGAGCGTTTGGAGCGCGAGGCGCGCCGGGCGTACCTCGACGGCGTCGGCACGGACGTCGCGCTCGGCGACCGGGTGCAGGGCTTCTTCGACGGCGCGGGGCTCGCGGACGTCCGCGTCCGCCGGTACGTCCACGAGAAGCGGACGGCCCCGCCGTACGCCGAGGCGGCGCTGGAGGCGGCGGCGCGGAAGGCGTCGGGCGCTGGGCTCGCGGACCACCGCGAGGAGCTCCGAGCGGCTGTCTCCGCGGCGGCGTACGACGATCTCCGGGAACGCTGGCGAGAGATGGGTCGCGAGGTCGTCGACGGGATGCGGGCGGGCGAGTACGAGCGCGTCGAGCGCGTCCCGTTCGACGTGACGGTCGGTCGGGTCGACCCGGAAGCGACCCGGTAGGGCAGAGCCCGTGCCGATCACCTCGGTCACACCCGCCGCCGCCATCCGCATCGCCTCCACCACACCGACCACAACCACCCGCATCCTCCACCACACCCGCCGCCGCCATCCGCATCGCCTCCGTCACATCCGCCGCAGCCCCCCGCATCGCCTCCGTCGCGCTCGGCACGCGCTCGACAACGGTTTCAAGTAGACGGTCGTCCACCCCTCGTACTGATGGAGCCCCCCGAGATCGAACGGTTGGACGAGCAAACCGTCCAGCGGATCGCCGCCGGCGAGGTCGTCGAGCGCCCCGCCAGCGTCGTCAAGGAGCTGGTGGAGAACAGCCTCGACGCCGGGGCGAGCCGCGTCGCCGTCGCGGTCGAGGCGGGCGGCACGGAGGGGATCCGCGTCCGCGACGACGGGGTCGGGATCCCCGCCGAGCAGCTGGAGGCGGCGGTCGCGGAGCACGCCACCTCGAAGATTGGCTCGATCGAGGACCTCGACCGCGGCGTGGCGACGCTCGGCTTCCGCGGCGAGGCGCTCTACACCGTCGGCGCGGTGTCGCGGCTCACCGTCCGATCGCGGCCTCCGGGCGCGTCGGCGGGGGCGGAGATCACCGTCGAGGGCGGCGACGTCGGGGAGGTGCGACCCGCCGGCTGTCCGGAGGGAACGACCGTCGAGGTCGACGACCTCTTCTACAACACCCCCGCACGGAGGAAGTTCCTCAAACGGGACGCGACGGAGTTCGACCACGTGAACACCGTCGTGACCGGCTACGCGCTGGCGAACCCGGACGTGGCCGTCTCCCTGGAACACGGCGGCCGGGAGACGTTCGCGACCGAGGGGAACGGCGACCGCCGATCGGCGGTGCTCGCGGTGTACGGCCGCGAGGTCGCGGAGGCGATGATCGACGTCGACTGGCGGGCGGACGGCACGGGACCGGAGGCGGCTGACGGGTCGAAGTTAGAGTCGAGCCGCGAACCCGACGCCGAAGCGGACCCCGAGCCGCCCGTCAAGCGGGTGTCGGGCCTCGTTTCACACCCGGAGACGACCCGGTCGAGCCGCGACTACCTCGCGACGTACGTCAACGGTCGGTACGTGACCGCGAGCGCGCTCCGCGAGGCCGTGATCGACGCGTACGGGGGGCAGCTCGCGCCCGACCGCTACCCCTTCGCGGTGCTGTTCGTCGAGGTGCCTGCCGGCGACGTCGACGTGAACGTCCACCCGCGCAAGCTCGAGGTCCGCTTCGACCGCGAGCGTGCGGTGACGGACGCGGTCGAGACCGCCGTCGAGGACGCGCTGTTGGACCACGGACTCGTCCGCTCGACCGCTCCGCGTGGCCGGTCCGCGCCCGACGAGACGGCCGTGACGCCGGAGGCCCCGGACGTCGAGGCGGTCGGCGGCGCGGGAACCGCCCACGAGCGGGCGGCCGGGATCGAGGCGGGTCGAGGGACCGATGCCGGCGACATCGCCCGCGGCGAGGACGCCGGCCTCGATGCAGACCCCGATACCGACCCGACGCCCGACGAAGAACGCGAGCGCCCCGTTCGAGCGGATCCGGGTGCGGCGACCGAGGTCGACCCCGACGACGCGGACGCGTGGGCGGTCGACGACCTCGGGGGCGGCGGTCTCGAGGGAGGCGGCGGTCTCGAGGGGGGAAGCGGCCTCGAGAAGGACGGCCTCGGGGGCGGCGATCCCGCGGACGACGCCCAACCGGACGGTACTGCGTCGGAAGCCGAGGGCGGCCCCCCGGGACACGCGACGGGTCGGACCCGGGACGATCGACCCTCCCCGCGCGAGTGGCAGACGGACGTCTCGTCGACATCGTCGTCCGACGACGACGGGGGAATACCGGGTTCGGACGACCCCGACCCGGCCGGCGGTGGGTCCAACGTGACGGATGACGGCTCCACCGCGGTAGGTGACGATCCCGACACGCCGGGCGCCGACGGGCCGCCGACGAACCGGGACACGGCTCGCTCGTCGTCGGCGAGCCCCGCCGGGCCGTCCCCGACCGGGCAACGGACGCTCGGAGGCGGGGCTACGAGCGACGAACGGACGTACGACTCGTTGCCGTCGCTGCGGGTGCTCGGACAGCTCCACGACACGTACGTCGTCGCGGAGGCGGCCGACGGGCTGGTGCTGATCGACCAGCACGCCGCCGACGAGCGGGTGAACTACGAGCGGCTCCGACGAGCGTTCGCCGACGGCGTCGACGCACAGGCGCTGGCGACGCCGGTGACCGTCGAACTGACCGCGCGAGAGGCGGCCCTGTTCGCGGAGTTCGTCGACGACCTCGCGTCGATCGGGTTCCGTGCGGAGCGGGCCGGCGACCGCGAGGTCCGCGTCGACGCGGTGCCGGCCGTGTTCGACGCGGCGCTCGACCCCGAGCTCCTTCGGGACGTCCTCTCGGCGTTCGTCGGCGACGCCGCCGACGGGGGCGAGCCGGTCGCGGACGTCGTCGACGAACTGCTCGCGGACCTCGCGTGTTATCCCTCCGTGACGGGAAACACCTCGCTCACCGAGGGGAGCGTCGTCGACCTCCTCGACCGCCTCGACGACTGTGTGAACCCGTACGCCTGCCCGCACGGTCGCCCCGTGGTCATCCGGCTCGACCGGGAGGAGATCGGCGACCGGTTCGAGCGCGACTATCCCGGCCACGTCGGGCGACGTGCCGAGTGAGGGCGGCGGCGGTTTCCAGGTCGCACGACACCGACGCCGATCGCCGGCCCTTTTGTAGCCTCCCGACGAGACGGGGCGTATGGACACGGCATCGACGACGGCGGCCGCCCGGCCGCAAGCACGGAGAACCGTCGCAGGTCCCTCCGCGAACCCCTCGACGGATCCCCCCACGAACCCCTCGACGGATCCCCTCGCGGCTTCCTCCATGAGGTGGGTGGCGTGACCGACCTCGTCACCTTCGGCGAGACGATGCTCCGGCTCTCCCCCCCGCGCGGCGAGCGCTTGGAAACGACCCGCGACCTCGACGTCCAAGCCGGGGGCGCGGAGAGCAACGTCGCGGTCGGCGCGGCCCGCCTCGGCGTCGACGCGGCGTGGCTCTCGAAGCTCCCGGACTCCCCGCTCGGGCGGCGGGTCGTCGGCGAGCTCCGGAGCCACGGCGTCCGGACGGGCGTCTCGTGGGCGGACCCCGAAACCACCCGGCTCGGAACGTACTACCTCGAACACGGCGGCGACCCGCGCGGGACGAACGTGATCTACGACCGCGCGAACGCCGCGATCACGACCGTGACGCCCGAGGAGCTCTCGACGAGCGTGTTCGAGTCGGCCGGGCGGTTCCACACGACGGGGATCACGCCGGCCCTCTCGGAGTCGGCCGCCGAGACGACGGCCGCGCTGTTGCGCGCGGCTGGCGAGGCCGGCGTGACCCGCTCGTTCGACCTGAACTACCGCTCGAAGCTATGGACGCCCGAAGCGGCCAGGGCCGCATACGAGGGCCTCTTCCCCGAGATCGACACGCTGTTCGTCCCGCGCCGGGACGCGATTGAGGTCCTCGACCGCGAGGGCGACGCCGTCGAGATCGCCCACGGGCTCGCCTCGGAGTTCGGTTTCACCTCCGTCGTCGTCACCCGGGGGACCGAGGGCGCGATCGCGCTCCGTGAGGGCTCCGTCCACGAGCAGGGCGTCTTCGAGGCGGAGACGTGCGACGCCATCGGCACCGGCGACGCCTTCGTCGCCGGCTACCTCGCGAAGCGGATCGCGGGCGGGGGCGTCGGCGACGCACTGGAGTGGGCCGCGGCGACCGCCGCGCTCAAGCGCACCGTCGACGGCGACCTCGCCGTCGTGACGCCCGAGGAGGTCGAAGCGGTCGTCGACGGCGGGGCCGGGATCGACCGATAACGCCCGCTCGCTCGGACCGCCGACGCGACGCCGGCCCGCGCGTCCTCCCGCGGATCGACGACGCGCCTGCCGCCGAGGGCAACCCTTAGTACGCCCGGGACTTCCGGGGGAGTATGCACGTCGTCGTCATCGGAGCCTACGGCAGCGCGGGCGCGGCCGTCGCGGACGAGCTCGCGCCACACGTCGGGAAACGCGTCGAACGACTCACCCTGGTCGACAACGGCGACCCCGGCGGCGGGCTCTGTATCCTCGAGGGCTGTATGCCCTCGAAGGAGCTGCTCTCCGCGGCCGCCCACCGGTTCGAAGGGCGGGACGACGGTCGACTGACGGGCGCGCCCCACGGGCTGGACCTCGAACGGATCGTCGCCGAGAAGAACGACCGCACGCGCGGCTGGGCCGGCCACCGGCGCGACGCCGTCCACGACCTCGCCGAGCGGGACGGGATCGAGTTCTACCACGAGCCGGCCCGGTTCGTCGACGACCACGTCGTCGCCATCGGCGGCGGCCCGCCGGGCGCTGACGCCGATCCGGTCGAGGTCGTCGAGGCGGACTACGTCGTGATCGCGACCGGGTCGGTCCCGAACGTCCCGACGATCTCCGGCTACGACGCGCTCCCGTCGTCGTCGGTGTACACGAGCGAGGACACCCTCCACGCGACCGACTTCCCCGACTCCGGCGTCGTGATGGGGTTCGGCTACGTCGGCATGGAGATGGTCCCGTACCTCGCGGAGGCGGGCGTCGACGTCACCGTGATCGAACACGACGAGCGCCCGCTCGACGAGGCGGACCCGGAGTTCGGCGACGCCCTCCTCGAGATCTACCGCGAGGAGTTCGACGTCGAGATCCGCACCGAGGTGTACGAGGAGTCGATCGAGGCGCACGGGGACGGGGTCCGGCTCCACCTCGACGACGAGAGCCACGTCGACGCCGGCGCGGTGTTCCAGTTCACGGGGCGGACGCCGAACCTCGGTCGGCTCGGGCTGGAACACACCTCCCTGGCGCCCGAGGCCGGGTGGATCGACGCGACGATGCGCCCGCCGAACGACGACCGCACGTTCGTCGTCGGCGACGTGAACGGTCGCGAGCCGATCCTCCACGTCGCGAAAGAGCAGGGCTTTCAGGCGGCCGAGAACGTCCTTCGCCACGCGCAGGGGAAGCCGGCGAAGCCGTACACGAACGTCCACCACCACGTCGTCTTCTCGGGGGCGGGCGTCTACCCGTTCGCGCGCGTCGGCCACACGCCGCGGTCGGCCACGGAGGCGGGCCACGCGACGGTCGTCGCGACCCGACAGGCGAGCGACGACGGCGTCTTCAAGTCGAAAAACGTTCCACACGGGCTCGGGCGGCTCGTCGTCGACGCCGACGACGGCACCGTCCTCGGCTGGCAGGGGCTCCACTACCACGCGGACACGATGGCGAAGACGTTCCAGATCGCCGTCGAAATGGGCCTCGACGTGCGTGAGATCCCGGACCGGGCGTACCACCCGACGCTCCCGGAGAACCTCGACGGGCTCATCCGCGAGTGTGCGGCGGGCGTCGAGGACGCGGGAAGCGAGGATCGAGGAGCGTAACGCGGCGGCGTAAGGGGTTCCCGTCCTCACTCCTCCACGTGGACGGTCGCGTACATGCCGCCGTCCTCGTGGGGGATACAGACGTAGTCGTAGCGGCCGGGCACCTCGAAGGTGTGTGCGAAGCGGTCGCCGTTCTCGAGTTTCCCGCCGAAGTCGTCGAGCCACTCCTCGCGGGCGGTTTCCTCGTCCGCGTAGCCGCCGGACGCGAAGTACGCCGCGTCGTCCGGGATGCCGCCCTCGTAGGCGGTGACCGTGTGGGTCCGGGTGCTCGTGTTCTCCCAGACGACGGTCCCGCCGACCGGGACCGTAATCTCGTCGGGCACGAAGCCGTCGGCGGTCATCGCGACGTCGTGGTCCTCGTCCAGACAGCCCGCGAGCGCGAGGGGGGCCCCGACCGCGACGCCGGCGACGCCGACCCGGCCGAGGAACCGTCTCCGATCCATACCGACGTTCGGGGCTTCGGTCGTTTGAAGGGCGCGATTCACCCCGTCGGATGGGAACGGCTCCGCCTCGCTCGGTGGGAACGCCTCCGCCTCGCTCGGTGGGAACGCCTCCGCCTCGCTCGGTGCGAACGCCTCCTCCCCATCGCTCGGCGGGCCCGATCGATAACAAACCCTAAAAGCGGGGTCGTCGACCGATCCGGTATGCACCTGCGGGTGATCGGTCGGCTCGGGCTCGCCGACGCGGTGACGGTGGCGAACGCCGCGGTCGGCTTCCTCGCGGTGATCGCCGCGACCGTCGACGTCGCGCTCGCGGCCCGACTGATCCTCTTCGCCGCGGTCGCCGACGGGCTCGACGGGGTCGTCGCCCGTCGGCGCGGGTCGACGCCCGCCGGCCCCTATCTCGACTCGCTGGCGGACGTCGCGTCCTTCGGCGTCGCGCCCGCGACGCTCGTCGCGGTCGTCGTCCTCGACGCGCACGCGTTCGGAGTGAACCCCCTCCTCGTCGGCGTCGGTGTCGGCGTCGCCGCCCTCTTCGTCTCGATGGCGGTCGCCCGGCTCGGGCTGTACACCGCCTACGACAGCGAGAGCCGGGAGACGGTCGGCGTCCCGACGACGCTCGCGGCGACCGTCCTCGCGGCCGCCGTCCTGGCGGGCTACACCGACCCGGCGCTGCTGGTCGCGGCCGCGGCCGTCTTCGCGGTGCTGATGGGGTCGACGGTCACGTATCCGGACCTCCACGCGCAGGACGCGCTCGTGATGGGCGTCGTGCAGGCGGCGGTGATCCTTGCACCGCTCGCGAACGCCGCCCTCCCCGCGCTCCCGGCCTGGATCGGTGAGGGCTTCGCGTTCGCGCTCCTGTTTCTCGCCTGCGGCTACCTCCTCCTCGGCCCGTGGTTCTACTGGGGCGACGGCCTCTAACCGTCGCCGGCGGCGACTGCCGGTCCCAACGGCCGATTCGCCCGAACGCCGACGACGACCGCAGGCTCGCTTGAACGCCGACGACCGCCGATTCATCCGAACGCCGCCGACGACCGCTGGCTCACTCGAACGCCGACAGCGACCGCTGGTCCGTCCCCCGCCGCTCGTCCGGCGGGACCGACGTCGCGATCACTTCGTTCACCTCGCCGCGGGCGTCGGCGTCGCTGTTGATCGCGCGGGTCGCGGCCACGTGGTCGACGAACAGCCCCGCGTCCGCGTAGGTGTCGTAGGTGACTCCGGAGTTCGAGCAGACGACGTGGACCCCACGCGCCGCGAGGTCGACGGCGAGGTCGACGAGCGCGAGCTGGTCCTCGCGGTCGAAGCCGCCGGCGCTGTACTCCGCGAAGTCGGCGGTGGGGCTCATCGGCTCGTACGGCGGGTCGAAGTAGACCAGATCGCCCGGCTCGACGGCGTCGGCGACGTAGTCGTACTCCCCCTGTCGGAGCGCGTCGTCGGGGAGCCGCCGGAGGACGCGGCTCGCCTCGCGGACCTGCTCCGCGCGGACCCAGTCGGGGTCGGCGTATCGGCCGATCGGGACGTTGAACTCCCCGTCGGCGTTCTCGCGGTAGAGGCCGTTGAACCCCGTCCGATTCAAGTAGAGCAGCCGAGCGGCCTCCGCGAGGTCGTCGAACGGCTCGCCGTTCGGCCGGCGGTTGAACAGCGCTCGCTGCTGGTAGTAGTAGGCGTCGACCGACCGCCCCTTTCGGTCGGTCCGGGCGAACTCGCCGTCGGGGTCCGGGTCGCGCTCGGGGGGTGCGAGGGCGCGACACCGCTCGATCAGCTCGTCGGGGCGGTCGCGGACCTGGACGTAGAAGTTGTGGAGCCGGGCGTTGCGGTCGTTCACCGTACCGCGCCGGGGCTCGTGATCGAAAAAGAGCGCGCCGCTGCCGAGGAACGGCTCGTGGTAGGCGTTCGTGCCGGGGTCGTAGCTCGCGGGGAACCGCGCGTACAGCTCGTCGAGCAGCTGTCGTTTCCCGCCCGCCCACTTGAGGATCGGCGTCGCCATCGGTCGTTCGATAGCAGCGGTCGGGGACCTAAAAAGGGTCGTTCATCGGAGCGAGAAAGCGGACGGCGTGGATCGGAAACCGTCGGCGGCGGGACCGGACCCGCTTATAACAGGTCGTCGAACTCCTTGTGGCGGGTGATCTCGACGCCGTCGGCGGTGACGACGGCGATGTTGATCCCGTTACCGGACGCGAGGTCGCGCTCGACGGCGGACTTGATCGCCCTCGCCGCGACGGTCTTCGCCTCGTCGACGGTGAGGTCGTCGTCGTACTCCTGCTCTAAGACGCCGAGCGCGTACTGCGAGCCGGAGCCCGTGACCGTGTACTCCTCCTCGATGATGGAGCCGAGGGGGTCGATGGAGTAGACGTGGGGGCCGGTGTCGTCGACGCCGCCGAGGATCGGCTGGACGATGTAGAACGCGCCCGTGCGGAGGAGGTTCCCGGTGAGCGTCGACAGCGCCTGCATCGACATGTCCTTGCCGCGGCGCGCCTCGTAGAGGTTCGTCTCGGCGCGGAGCGTGGAGATGAGGTTCTGGGCGGCCGAGACGCCGCCGGCGATGGTGAGCGCGGCGGTCGGGTGGACCTGTTCGACCTTCTGGACGTCCTTCGAGGAGACCATTCGTCCGAGCGAGGCGCGCATGTCCGTCGCGAGCACGACGCCCTCGGCGGTCTTGATGCCGACCGTCGTCGTCCCCGTCTTGACGCCGTCGTCGTCGTTCGCGGCCGCGGCGCGGCCCTCCGAGCCGTCGAACTCGCCGAGCTCCGGACCGAAGACGGGCTGATCGCGGCCCAGTTCGCCGGACAGCTCGCCCGAGAGATCGCCTGTCGGTGTTCGCATTACTACCTCGTTTGCCCGGCGCGCTGATAAAGGCAACCCTTCTGGTACCCGTCGCCGGTGTGTCACCGGTGCGCCGGTGTCACGACGGCGGTCCTCGTCGGTGTCGGTTCCGCGATCTCCGTCGGTGAAAAGGGGGCGGGGGCGTTATTCGTCGACGTTCTCGTAGGCTTCGCCGGTGGTCTCGACGAGCCGGCGGACGGGGAGGTTGATACCGAGGCGCTGGCGCGCGAACACCGCGACCGGGAACAGCGAGATCCCGACGGCGACGGTCGCCTGGTGAAGCCCGAAGAGGGCCGACGTACGGATGCGGTCGAACATGGTTCTTCGATCGTCCAGTGCCCAAGGGCATATATAAGCTTTCCGTGGTGGCGCTACGGACGAAGGGCTCCACGTCTTGCGTTTTTTAGTCCCGAATTGACGATCATGAAGGATATTGGGCATCCGGCGTCCACACGCGTATCACAGGCGCTCAGGACGCCGCTCGTTTCCATAAGTTATGTGAATCGATCCGAGCCCGTCCGCCTACCTATCCTCGAGCCCGTCCGCCGCCTTCTCGGCGTCCTCGTGCGTCCCGAAGCGGTCGTCGAACAGCGCGACGACGCGCGACTCGATCTCGTCGCGGATCGGTCTGACCTCCTCGATCGGTCGCTCGCCGGGGTCGTCGAGCGCCCAGTCGTCGGTGTCGACGCCGTCGAGTTCGAGCGTCGAACAGCCCATCGTGGCGACGAAGTCGGACCCGGCGAGCGTCGTCTCCGAGACGTGTCTCGGCTCGCGCCCGCTCACGTCGAGGTCGACCTCCGCGAGCGCCTCGACGACGACGTCGTGGACCGACGCCGCGGGGGCGGTGCCGCCGGTCACGATCTCCACGTCGTCCTCGAGCCCGCGGGCGGCGCGCTCGCGCTCGGCGAACGCGGTCGCCATCTGGCTGCGACCCGCGTTGCGCACGCACATGAACGTCAGGGTGGTCGTCGGCTGCTCGTCGGTCTCGGCGGTGTCGGTGGGGATTGGTTCGGTCATCGTCGGTGGGGATTGGTTCGGTCATCGTCGGTGGGGGTTGGTTCGGTCATCGTCGGTGGGTTCGACGTGGTCGGTGGGTTCGGACGTGGTCGGTGGGTTCGGACGTGGTCGGTGGGTTCGGACGTGGTCGGTATGGCGTCGTCGGTCGTTCGGCGTCGCCGGCCGGTGGTTGGCCGGTGGCCGGCGGTCGGTGGCCGGTGGTCAGTGGTCGGTGATCGGCGGTCGGCGACCGGACGGATACGAGGTGCCGCTACTCGGCGTTGGCCGGCGTCATCGGGTCGGCGTCGGCACGGCGGAGCGACGCCTGCAGCCCCGCCTCGGCGACGTTGATACCGTACTCTGCGGTGCGGCCGACGCTGTCGAGCACCGTCGCGAGCGGGTAACCGTTCGCGAGGTCCTGCTCGTAGAGCCGCCGGTCCAACGCGGCGGTCGCCTCCACGACCCGTTCCCCGTCCGCGACCGCCCTGCCGAGGGCGTCGGGGTCCCGGTCGCCGAGCGCCGCCGCGACCGCGTCGGCGACGACCGCGCGGGCGTCGCCGGCGACGCGGGCGATGTCGGCCGCCAGGTCCGCGGGGGGCTCGGCGTCGATCAACGCGGCCGTCCCCGCGATCTTTTCGGCGTGGTCGCCGACGCGTTCGATCTGGCGGGCGACCGTGTAGTAATCGAACGTGGTGAGCCCGTCCCCCGCGCCGTCGATCCGGACGTCGACGAGCGACTGCTGGAACTCGCGGGCGACGAGCCCGAACAGCCGGTCGACGGTGTCGTCCTGCCCGGCGATCCGGCGACCCTCTTCCTCGTCCCCGGAGAGCGCCGCCTCGATCGCCTCCTCGTGCATGGAGAGCGCCATCCCCTGCATCTGCGCGAGCGTCTGTTTCGGCGAGAGGTCCGCGACGTCGAGCATCGTCCGGGCGACGACCTCGCCGTCGCTCTCGGTGGCCACCTCGATGCCGACGAGTCCCGCGACCGCGTCGCGAACGGCCGCGCACGCCTCTCGCCCCGGCGCGTCAGTCACGTGCACGGTGTCCGCGCCGGCGACGTACGCGGCCGCGACCGCCCGCCCGATCCGGGACGGGTCGTACCGGCTCGCGGAGAGCGACACCGTCCGGCGCGAGGCGTCGGCGTCCGGCTGGGTGACGAGCAGCCGGTCGCCGCGCGTGTAGAGGTGGACGAGGCTCCCCGTGTCCAGCCCCTGCTCGTTCGCCCACGCCTTCGGCAGCGACACGGTGTACGTCGTTCCGCCGGTGAGCTGTACCTTCCGCTCGTAGGGGCCGTGGGGGTCGTCCATCTCAGTAGATCAACTCGTCGTCGTTCTCGACCATGTACAGCGATCGCGCGGCGATGTTGACCGCGTGGTCCCCCACGCGCTCGAGGTCACGGACCGTCAACAGCGCGCGCGAGACCTCATCGAGCGCGTCCTCCAGCTCTTCGCCCCCGACCGATCCGTTCGCGGCGGCGCGGGCCCGTTCGGCCTCGAGGAGCTCGCGGACGACCGCCTCGCTGGCGTCCCCGCAGCGCTCGTCGAGGTCGTCGTCGCGGGCCGCGACCTCGCGACACGCCTCGGCGTCGGCGGCCGCGTACGCGTCGACCGCGTCCGCGACCATGTCGCCGGCCGCCCCGCCGAGCCCGGACAGGTCGACCGCGGGGTGGACGCCCCCGGTCTCGGGGTGGCCGTAGCCCGCGAGGTTCGTCGCCAGGTCGGCGACGCGTTCGAGGTCCGTGATCACCTTGAACGACGCCGTGATCAGCCGGAGATCGCCCGCGACGGGCTGTTGGAGCGCGAGCAGCTCCGTACACGCACCCTCCAGCGCGAGGTAGCGCTCGTTCACCTCGTGGTCGCCCTCGATCACGTCGCGCGCGAGGTCGGCGTCGGCCGTCTGGGCCGCCTCGAGCGCGGCGTCGTACCGGGTCAAGACGAGGTCGCCCATGTCGACGACGTCGTCGCGGAGCTCGTCGAGCCGCCGTTGGTAGCTCTCGCGGGGCATTATCCGAACTTCCCCGTGATGTAGTCCTCGACGCGGTCGTCGTCGGGGTTCTCGAACACCGACGCCGTGTCGTCGAACTCGACGAGCTGGCCACCGGTGAGGAAGACCGCGGTCTTATCGGAGATGCGGGCGGCCTGCTGCATGTTGTGCGTGACGATGACGACCGTGTACTCCTCGACGAGGTCGTCGATCAGGTCCTCGATCTTCGAGGCGGCGACGGGGTCGAGCGCGCTCGTCGGCTCGTCCATCAGGATGACTTCGGGGTCGGGCGCGATGGCGCGGGCGATACAGAGCCGCTGTTGCTGCCCGCCCGAGAGGTCGAGCCCCGACCCGTCCAGTTGGTCCTTCACCTCGTCCCAGAGGGCGGCCCCGCGGAGCGCCTCCTCGACGCGCGCGTCCATGTCGCCGTCGTAGCCCTGGATCTCCAGGCCGTACGCGACGTTGTCGTGGATCGACTTCGGGAACGGGTTCGGCTTCTGGAACACCATCCCGATCTTCCGGCGCAACGCCACCGGGTCCACGTCCTCGTCGTACACGTTCTTGCCGTGGAACGCGAGGTCGCCGTCGATACGGCAGGCGTCTATCTGGTCGTTCATCCGGTTGATACACCGGAGGAACGTCGACTTCCCGCAGCCCGACGGCCCGATGATCGCCGTCACCTTGTGTTCGGGGATGTCGACGTCGATGCCGTCGAGCGCCCGTTCGTCCCCGTAGTGGACGTCGAGGCCCCTGGACGCCAGTACCGTCTCGTCCGGTCGGTCGCCCCGGCCGGTCCTCCCGCTCGATACCTCGGTCGTTATCAGTGTCTCGTCCTGTGTCGACATCTCAGACCTCCGTTTCGTACTTGTTCCGCATGAGCACCGCCACCGCGTTCATCGACAGCAGGATCGCCAACAGAACGACGATCCCGACCGCCGCGAGGTGGATGAAGTGTTGGCTCGGCTCGGCGGCCCACGCGTAGATCTGCGTCGGCATGCCGCTGAACCGGTCGAACGGCCCGCTCGGGGTGCGGTTGACGAAGATCGCTCCGATCATCAGGAGGGGAGCGGTCTCGCCGATCGCGCGGGCGAGCGCGAGGATCGTCCCCGTGAGGATCCCGGGCATCGCCGACGGCAACACGACCCGTCGGATCGTCTGCCACTTCGTCGCTCCCGTGGCGTACGACCCGTTCCGGACGCCGTCGGGGACCGCACGGAGCGCCTCCTGTGCGGAGACGATGATGATCGGCATCACGAGCAGCGCGAGCGCGACGGAGCCCGCGAGCAGGATCGGCCCCAGCCCGATGCCGTTGACGAGCGCCGCCAGCGCGAGCAGCCCGTACACGATCGACGGGACGCCCGCGAGGTTCGCCAGGTTCGCCTCGATCAGTCGAGTGACCCGGGTGTTCGGCGCGTACTCCTCCAAGTAGATCGCCGATCCGACTCCGATGAAGAAGGACAACACTGCCGTCAGCGCCATCAGCATGACGGAGGCGATGATCGCGCCCATGAACCCGGCTCGCTCGGGCCGGCGGGAACCGTCCGCCGTGAAGAACTGGACCAGACCGATCTCGAACTCCGTGATACCGACGTAGAAGTCGGTGATCACGTCGAGCAACAGGAGCGCGAGCACGAGGACGCCGAACATCGACGCCGCGAAGATGACCGCGAGGAAGGCGCGGTTCTTCAGGTGTTCGCGGCCGAGGTCGACGTCGGCGAACAGCGCCTCGCCGCGTCCGGTGTCGGTGCCGGTATCGACGCCGCCGTCGGTACGGGGCCGACGAGCGGCGTCGTTCCCCACCGGGCTGTCCGTCGACGAGGCGTCCATCGACGGGTCATCCGTCGATACGTTGTCGGTCGGGGCGTCCGTCGACGGGTCGTCGTTTCGGCGGCTCATCGGTACTCCTCCTGGAACCGGCGTTTGAACCAGTCGTTCAGCAGGTTCATCGTGAGCGTCATACAGAACAACACCAGCCCGACCGCGAACAGGCTCTGGTACTCGACGGTGCCGATCGCGGAGGTGCCACGGGCCATCGACACCATGTACGATGTCATCGTCATGATCTCCGAGAACGGGTTCGCGGTCACGTTGGCGTTGAACCCGGCCGCAAGCGTCACCGCCATCGTCTCGCCGATGGCGCGCGACACCGCGAGGATGTACGACGCGAAGATCCCCGAGATCGCCGCCGGGATCACGACGTTCAGCGACACGTCGTACTTCGTCGCGCCGAGCGCGTACGCCCCGTTGCGAAGGTCGTCGGGGACGGCCTGCATCGCGTCCTCGCTGATCGACGACACCATCGGGATCGTCATGAAGCCGACGACGAGCATGCCCGACAGCATGCTGTACCGGCCGATGTTGATCCCGAACAGCCCCGCGATGGGGCCGAGCACGACGGGGTTGATGAAGGCGATCGCGAAGTACCCGTACACGATGGTGGGGATGCCCGCGAGCACCTCCAGCGTCGGCTTGAGCTTCGCGCGGACGCTCCGCGAGGAGTACTCCGAGATGTACAGCGCGGTCGCGGTGCCGATGGGGATCGAGACGAACGCCGCCCCGACCGTGATCGATAGCGTACCGAAGATTATCGGCCACGCGTTGTGGCCGGGCGTCGCGTGATCGGGGGCCCATCGGGCCTCGCCTGCGAGCAGCTCGCTCACGTTCAGGAACTGGGTGAACGTGACCGTTCGGTCCGCGCTCGCGCCGAGCGCGATCTCGGTCGCGCGCGCGCCGAAGAAGTAGCTCACGGCGTTGTCGATCAGGACGAAAAAGATCGCGAGCGTCGTGAGGACCGTGACCGCCGCACAGCCGAAGAGCACGCGGCGCATCCGCCGGTTGTTCTCCTTGGCGTCACTGGCGGCCGCGTCGCCGGTTATCCCCGGCCCCGGGTTCGTGTCAGTGCTCATCGTGTCGATCCCTCGTTACTCCCGCTGAACGGTGAGGTCCTCGGGCGATGCGCCCACCTCGTCGAGCCAGGAGTCGATCTTCTCGTGGTTCTCCTCGGTCACCGCGTCGGGCGCGGCGTAGAACCCCTCGTCGCGGGCGAACTCCTGTGCGCCGTTGGTGTAAAAGCGGGCGAACGAGCCGATGAGGTCGGTCCGCTCCGCGAGGCTCGCGAGGTTGACGAACGCGAACAGCGGGCGCGCCAGCGGGGAGTACAGTCCGTCCTCGATGTTCTGCTCCGTCGGCAGGTAGAAGTCGCCGTCCGCGTCGCTCTCGACGGGAACGGCCTCGATGGGCTGGTCGTCCTCGATGTCGCGCAGGTAGCCGAGGCCGCCCCACCCGAACCCGTGAACGTTGTCCGCAACCGCGCCCATGATCTCGTTGGTCTGGCTCGTCGCGGAGTAATCGTCGCGGATGTCGCCGCGCTCGCCGACGACGTTCTCGGTGAAGTAGTCGAACGTACCGGACGCGGAGTCCCGCGCGTGGAGCGCGATCTCCTCGTCGGGCCACTCGTCGCGGACGTCGCTCCACGTCTCGACGTCGGACTCGAACCGCCAGATTCGAGCCAGCTCCTCCAGCGTGATGTTCTCCACCCAGTCGTTTTCGGAGTTCTTCACGACGGCGAGTCCGTCGAGGCCGACCTCGAGGTAGCCGTAGTCGACGTCGTTCTCGCTACACAGCTCGACCTCCTCGTCGGTGATCATCCGGCTCGCGCTCTGGTAGTCGGAGTTCGCCCGGCAGAACTCCTGGAAGCCCGCGCCCGTTCCCTCCGGCGCGACGTCGACGAGCACGTCAGGGAACTCCTCTTCGAAGTTCTCGCCCGCCCACGAGGTGATCGGCGCGACCGTGTTCGACCCGGACGCGTCGATCGTCCCGGAGAGGCCGTCCCCCCCGTCGCCGTCGCCACCGCCCAGACAGCCCGCGGTCGCAGCTGCGCCGAGGCCGGCGATCGCCGCGAGGGATCTTCGACGGGTAATGCCGCGCGTTGTGACGTTCTGGCTTGGTGCCATCGACTGGAGGTGGAGGCGTCTCGCATAAGTAGTGTGCTATGTGATATATAATGCAGAGTGTAGCGTGAGATAGTGCTAAGAAGCAGTAATAGTGCCATGTACGACAATATAGGGCTATATAATACATGACAACTATGGCGCAATTCGGTCGGCTATCGAGTGGGTCCGGGGAAGGCTCGCGCCATCGATCCGTGAGTGATCGGAGGGCGTGGACGTATCCGGTAGAGACTACATGAGATGGTGACACTACCCGGACGTACGGATGGCTAGGGACGCGATCGTACCCCTCATATATCGGGTTAAGTCCCCGGCCTCCGGGTTCGACGTATGGCCACGACGAACGCCCCTACTGACGACTCCGACGACGGCACGGATCCCCGAACGCCTTCGGACGCCGGTCGCCCCACCGAGGACGTCGCGACCGCGGTTCACGCCGCACGCGAGACCGTCCGCGTGGAACGGCGACGCGTCGTCGACGAGCACGAAGCGTTCGAGGCGTTCCGATCGCGCGTCCGGCGGGTCCGAACGGAGTCGTCGCCGACGGACGGTCTCGAGTCCGGGTACGGGGGCATCGCAGCCGGCGGAGCCGCCCGCGCTCGAGGGATCGGAAGCGGCGGCGGCGTGTCCGGAAACGGGCTCGTCGCGGTACGGGACGCGTACACGGCGACCGTGATGTCCGTTCCGCACTACGACGAGGAGTACAACGACACGTACGAGACGAGCCTCGCCGCGGAGTTCGGCCCGGACCTCGCGCTCGCGCTGACGCAGGAGGCGTCGCTTCACGACCGATACAAGCGGTCCCTCCTCTCGAAAACGACGGCGGCGATCGAGGAGCGGGACGCGTTCGCCGACGCCCTCGACGCGGAGGCCGGATCGATCGATCGGGCCGCGAACCGCCTCCTCGCGGTCCTCGAGGAAGTCGCGACGCTGTCGCGCACCGACCGGTCGGCGCTGGGGTTCGGGGCCCTCGACGCGTATCGTGCGCGGACGACCGTGCTTACGGGGGAGTGTGACGCGGTCGCGGAGCGCCGCCAGCGCGACCTCGCGGAGATCGAGCGGACGCTGCGGCTCGGCGACGGCGTTCCCGACGTCGCCACGTACCTGTATCAGGACCTCGCCGTGACGTATCCCGTTCTGGCGACCATCGGCGTGGTCGGCGAGCGGTTGACCCGCCTCCGGCACGAGATCGAACGGGAGATGGCGTACCGGTGAGCGGTTCGTTCCGTCGGCCGCCGGGACGGGTCGAGGAACGGTTCGGCTCGTCACCCACTCATAAAGGGCTGAATGATGCAGGTGGGGATGTGGTCGATTCTCCGGGTCGTGGAACGTGGAGGGGTTTATACGTGGTGTCGGGTCGTCTCTCGAAATAGAGGGAGAAGACCGATGTCCACGACTACACCAAACGAGTTCGGCGGGGAGT
>NZ_WUAX01000012.1 GCF_009806985.1 Halorubrum sp. JWXQ-INN 858
AGGAACGTCGTGGAAGCCGTCATGGCAGGAAGCGACCGAAGCTTGAGATAGCGCAAGTCAGCCGTACATAGGGCCCGTGAAAAGACGAGCATGATGTCCGTACCGAGATCCGACACAGGTGCTCTGGCAGCGAAAGCCACGGCCTGTCGGGAGAACCGACGTTAGGGAATTCGGCAAGTTAGTCCCGTACCTTCGGAAGAAGGGATGCCTGCTCTCTACGGAGCAGGTCGCAGTGACTCGGGCGCTCCGACTGTCTAATAACAACACAGGTGACCGCAAATCCGCAAGGACTCGTACGGTCACTGAATCCTGCCCAGTGCGGGTATCTGAACACCTCGTACAAGAGGACGAAGGACCCGTCAACGGCGGGGGTAACTATGACCCTCTTAAGGTAGCGTAGTACCTTGCCGCTTCAGTAGCGGCTTGCATGAATGGATAAACGAGAGCGCCACTGTCCCAACGTTGGACCCGGTGAACTGTACGTTCCAGTGCGGAGTCTGGAGACCCCCAAGGGGAAGCGAAGACCCTATAGAGCTTTACTGCAGGCTGTCGCTGAGACGTGGTCGCCGATGTGCAGCATAGGTAGGAGTCGTTACACAGGTACCCGCGCCAGCGGGCCACCGAGACAGCATTGAAATACTACCCGTCGGTGACTGCGACTCTCACTCCGGGAGGAGTACACCGGTAGCCGGGCAGTTTGACTGGGGCGGTACGCGCTCGAAAAGATATCGAGCGCGCCCGAAGATCATCTCAGCCGGGTCGGGAACCCGGCGAAGAGCGCAAGAGCACAAGATGGTCTGACAGTGTCATTCCCAACGAGTGACGCTGACGCGAAAGCGTGGTCTAGCGAACCTACGAGGCTCCGTGATGGGGCCCGTAGATGACAGAAAAGCTACCTTAGGGATAACAGAGTCGTCACCCGCAAGAGCACATATCGACCGGGTGGCTTGCTACCTCGATGTCGGTTCCCTCCATCCTGCCCGTGCAGAAGCGGGCAAGGGTGAGGTTGTTCGCCTATTAAAGGAGGTCGTGAGCTGGGTTTAGACCGTCGTGAGACAGGTCGGCTGCTATCTATTGGGGGTGTTAAGGTACCTGACGTGAACGAACGTATAGTACGAGAGGAACTACGTTTGGTCGCCACTGGTGTACCGGTTGTGCGAGAGCGCAGATGCCGGGTAGCCACGCGACACGGGGTAAGAGCTGAACGCATCTAAGCTCGAAACCCACATGGAAAAGAGGTACCGCGGAGGTCACTCGTAGAAGACGAGTTCGATAGACTCGGGATGTACGCACCGAGGCAACGAGGTGTTGAGTCCACGAGCACTAACAGACCAAGCCACAGTCATACGGCACTGACACCACAGCCCGTATGAGTTCAGGCGGTAACTGGATCGCACATATACACGGTCGGAAAGAACCATCGACATTGGTATGATCTCGGTTCGATTCCGGGAGTCGACGTTAAGGCGGCCATAGCGGTGAGGCAACACCCGTACCCGTTCCGAACACGGAAGTTAAGCTCACCTGCGTTGCGAGCAGTACTGGAGTGCGCGAGCCTCTGGGAGACTCGCTTCGCCGCCTCCCATTCATTTCGCCCACATCGGGCGACACGAGCCCACGGACACCGCGTCCGTGGGCTCGTTTGCTTTCGAAACGGACACG
>NZ_WUAX01000001.1 GCF_009806985.1 Halorubrum sp. JWXQ-INN 858
GGTCAGATCGTTGGCGTAGTTGGCGCAGGGCGTTGTCGGATTCATCCCCGCGCTAAAGCACGGGGCTTTCTCCTTGCCACCTCCGTAACCCCCACGGCTGGAAGTCGTGTCGGTCGCGCCGATGTGTGAGCGTGACGTCGTCCGAGAGGGTCTCGAACCGCTTCCGGAAGCCGAGCCCGCCGCGGTGTTTCCCGGGCCCGCCGGAGTCACGCCAGAGGTCGTAGCGATGGACGCGGATCGGGTACTCGATCTCCGTGGCCTCGGCCGTCGTGTTCATGCAGTTCGTCACGTCGGTCTCGATGCAGTCGAGCCCGTCCTTCGTCGGGCGGGCACCGCTCCCCCCCGCACCGACCTCGCCGTAGATCCACTGTTCGTCGTCGATCCCGGCGAAGGTCAACGCCGCCAGCTGGCCGCTTCCCGGGGCCGACACCCGGTCCGGAACCGCCTGCGCGAGCGCGCCGAGCAGCACGTCGGCGATCCGCTTGAACGTCACCGTCCGCGCGTTCACGGGGGCGGGCGGGAGCGGGTTGACGAGCGATCCCTCCGGCATCGTCACCTCCACCGGGAGGAAACAGCCGGCGTTGT
Source organism: Halorubrum sp. JWXQ-INN 858 (assembly GCF_009806985.1). GTDB lineage: Archaea > Halobacteriota > Halobacteria > Halobacteriales > Haloferacaceae > Halorubrum. The sequence goes on from NZ_WUAX01000001.1 coordinate 586, forward strand.
TCGGGATGTCGGGGTCGGTTATCGCCCGGACGACGTAGTACACGCCGGAGAGCGTCGCCGCGGGCACCGCGTTCACGGGACCCGTCGCCTGCTCGTCCGTGCCGGTGAAGTCGACGTGCATGTCGCTCCCGTCGACGGTCACCGTCGCCTCGATCCGGATCGGCTGGTGCATCTCGACCCCGTCGTCGTCGATGAAGTCGTGGAACGCGTACGACCCGTCCGGGATCTCCGCTATCTTCGACCGCGTCAACCGCTCCGCGTGGTCGATTATCTGTTGGACCGCCGCGGCGAACGCGCCGTTTCCGTGTTCGTCGGCGACCGCCGCCAGCCGCCGCTCGCCCGTCGTCACCGCGGATATCTGGGCGTTGAGATCGCCGAGAACGATGTCCGGGATACGGACGTTCTTCGCGAGAACGGCCCGTGCGGTCTCGTTGACGGCCCCACGGTGGTGGTACCGTAGCGGCGGGAACCGGATCCCTTCCTGATAGATCTCGGTCGCGTCCGTCGGGATGCTCCCGGGCGTCTTCCCGCCCATCTCCTGGTGATGCGCCATCGTCACCCCGAGGGCGATCACCTCGCCGTCGTTGAAGACGGGTTTGACCACCGTGATGTCGGGAAGGTGGGTGCCCCCGTCGTACGGGTCGTTCATCAGGTAGACGTCCTCCGGCTCCATCTCCCCGGTCGGGAACGCCTCCAGGACGCTCTCGACCGCGGGCACCATCATCCCGAGGTGAGCGGGGATCGCGACGGCTTGGGCGATCGTCCGCCCGTCGGGGTCGAAGATCGCCGCCGACGCGTCCTGTGCTTCCTTCACGATGCTCGAGTACGCGCTGCGGAGCAGCGTCGACTCCATCTCGTCGGCGATCGCGTCGAACTTGTGTCGCAGGACCGACCGCGTGACGGCGTCGACGTCTCCCTCGGCGGGTGGGGTTCGGGCACTCATCCGGCGATCAGACTTGCCGAGCGGGCATAAATCTCTGGGTCATGTTAGCTAAACGCATGACGGACGGTTCCCGTCGACGCGCTCACCGACCGCCTCCCGTCGACACGACCGGCCACCGTCTCTCCCGTCGTCACGTTCGGCCGCCTACAGCGCTACCCGCGCGTGGTCGCCGTCGACGACCAACTCCGTGTCGTACGGTTCCGAGAGTTCGGCGATCGATCCGAGGATCTCCTGTGCGCGCTCGCCGCTCGCCAGCAGCGGCCGTCCGCGGCGTGGGCGGGGCTTCTCGGGGCCGAGGTCCAGCGGGTACAGCCGCACCGACTCGAGCTCCTTCGTCTCCGAGTCGAACGTACACACCGGGAGGACGCTCTCCCAGAACGCGCGGTCGCCGAGGAACCCGGTCCGCTCCCCGTCGTCGAACACGCGCGCGTCGAACGCGGCCGACGGGAGGTCGTCGTCGCCGAGGCCGTACCGCTCGTACATCTCGGGCGGGACGAACTCCACGGTCTCGTTCTGGAACAGGAAGTTCCCGAGGCTGTACCAGATCGGCGACCCGCGATACACCTCGACGCCGCGGAGGACGTGGGGGCCGTGCCCGAGGAAGGCGTCCGCGCCGTGGTCGATACACGACCGCGCGAACGACTCGAGGAACGGCGGGACCGTGTGGTCGTTGCTTCGACCCTGCGCGCCCTCGTGGGCGTGTAACGACACGACGACCCAGTCGGCCTGCCGGCTCGCGTCCTCGATCCGGTCGATGACTGCGGCGACGTCCGCTTCCCGGGCCCGCTGTTCGACGGCGAACTCGTCCCCGACCTCGAACGCGGGGTGTGCGCCACCGTCGAGGTTGAGGAGCCGGAGGGCGTCGTCGTCGTGGCCGGGGATGGGGAACCCGAGCTCCGCGCGGCGGCGTTTCAAGTCCTCCAGGCCGAGTGCCTCGCTCGTCTCCCGCAGGCGCTCCATCGCGTCGGGCGGCAGTCGGTATCGGGTGTCCAGCCGAAGGGGCGCGATCCCCGGACGGCCGCCGACGTCCGGCCCGCGCTCGCCCGCGACGCTTCCGGGGGTTATCGTCGAACAGACCGAAACGAGCGCACACCGCCCGGCGGGCGTGTCGACGTACGCCGGCGCGCGGGCCCGGGTGAGGGTGGTCCCCATCCCCGAGTACGGGATCGCCCGCGCCTCCAGCTCGCGCATCGTCGCCTCCATCCCGCCGTGTGAGTAGTCGAGCGCGTGGTTGGTCGCCACCGCGAACGCGTCGAAGCCCGCCCACGTCAGCTCGTCGGCGACCCACGGCGGCGACTGCATGTACGTCCCGGGCGCGTTCGCCGCGGGGTATCCCTCGTAGTCGTGGAGGAGAGTCTCGAGGTTCACGACCGAGAGGTCGGCCTCTCTGACCCGATCGACGATCGCCCGGAACGGTTCCTCCCCGTCGAACACCCGCAGTCGTCGGTTGAGTATCGCGTCGCCGGCCGCGGTGAGCGTGAACGTGTCGTCCGTGTCCATACCACTTGCCCGTAGGGGATCGTATTCAATACACGGGGCGTTCGCCGGGTCCCTCGTTCGGGACCGGACCCGATTCCCGTCGGCTCCGTTCACCCCAATTCGACCCCTTTCGACTCCCTTCAGCTCCCGTCAGTCCAGTTCGACCCCGCTCAGTCGGCCACCCGGCCGTCCCCTCGATCGAACGTCCCGGCGGGGCGTTCCGCCCGGAGCCGGTCGCGACGGGCGCGCGTCGCCTCCCGGTCGACCCCGCCGTCCGCGAGCACGACTCCGTACTCGGTCTCGGCGACGGCCTCCGACACCCGGTCCTCTCGGAGGTCGCGCACCACCGCCTCAACGGGGCGATCGATCGGCCGACCGTAGCCGCCGCCGCCGGTCGTGTGCACGTCCACGACGTCGCCGGCGTCGAGTCGGACGATCGCCTGAGAGGGGAGCGACTCCGTCTCGCCGGACGTGCGGTGAACGTCGGTTCGACACGTCGGTGCCGGGCGGCCGCCGTGGATCCCCCACGGCGGGAAATCGTGCCGGTCGCGGCGGTGGGTGAACGTCACGCCGTCGACCAACGGCTCGAACTGCTTCCGGTAGCCGAGCCCGCCGCGGTGCTTCCCGGGCCCGCCGGAGTCACGCCAGAGGTCGTAGCGACGCACCCGGATCGGAGCCGACAACTCCGTCGCCTCGACCGGCGTGTTCATGCAGTTGGTGATGTCGGTGTCGATGCAGTCGAGCCCGTCCTTCGTCGGGCGGGCACCGCTCCCCCCCGCGCCGACCTCACCGTAGATCCATCGTTCGTCGTCGTCGAAGCCGCTGAACCGGTGTGACAGCAGCTGTCCGTTCCCGGCGGCGGTGACGCTCTCCGGGGCCGCCTCCGCGAGCGCCCCGAAGAGGACGTCGACGATCCGCTTGACCGTCAAGCTCCGAGCGTTCACGGGGGCGGGCGGGAGCGGATTGACGAGCGAGCCCTCCGGCATCGTCACCTCCACCGGGAGGAAACAGCCGGCGTTGTTCGGGATCGTCGGATCGGTTATCGCCCGGACGACGTAGTACACGCCGGAGAGCGTCGCCGACGGGACGGAGTTGACGGGGCCCTTCGCTTGGGCACCGGTGCCGGTGAAGTCGACGTGCATGTCGCTCCCGTCGACGGTCACCGTCGCCTCGATCCGGATCGGCTGGTGCATCTCGACCCCGTCGTCGTCGATGAAGTCGTGGAACGCGTACGACCCGTCCGGGATCTCCGCTATCTTCGACCGCGTCAGCCGCTCCGCGTGGTCGATTATCCGGTCGACGACCTCCCCGAACGCCTCGTTCCCGTACTCGCCGGCGACCGCCCCGATCCGCCGGTTCGCGATCGAGACCGACGACACCTGCGCCCGCAGGTCGCCGAGCGTCGTGTACGGCGTCCGAACGTTCTTCTCGATGAGCGAGACGAGCGTCTCGTTGATCTCGCCGCGGTCGTGGTACTGCAACGGCGGGAGCCGAAGCCCCTCCTGATAGATCTCGGTCGCGTTCGGCGGGAGGCTTCCCGGGGTGAGCCCGCCCATCTCCTGGTGGTGGGCCATCGTCGCCCCGAGGGCGATCACCTCGCCGTCGTTGAAGACGGGTTTGACCACCGTGATGTCGGGGATATGGGTGCCGCCGTCGTACGGGTCGTTCATCAGGTAGACGTCCTCCGGCTCCATCTCCTCGACCGGGAACGCATCCAGGATGCTCTCGACCGCGGGCACCATCATCCCGAGGTGTGCGGGGATCGCCATCGCCTGCGCGATCGTCCGCCCGTCCGGGTCGAAGACCGCCGCCGACGCGTCCTGCGCCTCCTTCACGATGCTCGAGTACGCGCTGCGGATCAGCGTCGTCTCCATCTCGTCGGCGATCGCGTCGAACTTGTGTCGAAGGACCGACTGTGTGATCTCGTCGATAGTCATGAGGAATCGTGTCGTGTGGGTTCATACCATGACTGAGTACTTATATTTACGCGCGACAGCCGCCGCGTCGTGGAGCCGCCCCCGACACGGCCGCTCCGCACGCCGGCACGGCCACTCCCGACATGCCGCTTCGACGCCGACACGGCCGCTCCCGACATGCCGCTTCGACGCCGACACGGCCGCTTCCGTCCCCGTCAACTGCACCGCGACCGCGTGGAAGCGTCCGCCGTCCGCCCGCGATCCCGTCGTATAGGTTTAAGCGACCCGAGCCGTACACGAACCCATGGCAGGCACGGACACGCATGCGATGCGTCTCGGCCGGTTCGTCGACGGGTTCTCGCTGGACGACGTCCCCGACGACGTGCTCGAACACGTCCGGCACCTGGTGTTGGACTCCCTCGGGGTGACCCTCGGCGGGTCGCGCCTCCCACAGGCGGAGGCCGTCACGGGGTTCTGGGCCGAACGGGGAGGCACGCCGGAGTCGACGGTCCCAGGCGCCGACGGACGGCTCCCGCTGACGACCGCCGCCTACCTCAACGGCTACCTCGCGAACCTCATGGATTACGACGACACCTACAGCGGCCGCGCCATCGGCCACCCGGGCGCGACCGTGATCCCCCCGACGCTGGCCGTCGCCGAGGCGATCGGCACGGACGACCGGTCGTTCCTCGAGGCGGTGATCGTCGGCTACGAGGTCTCGATCCGCGTCGGCGACGCAATCATGCCGTCGCCGGAGCGGTCGAAGGCGGTCGTCGGGACCGGGACGTGGCAGGTGTTCGGGCCGGCCGCCGCGACCGCGAAGCTGCTCGACTGCTCGCCGGCGGCCGTCGCCGACGCGCTCGGGATGGCCGCGATGAACGCGCCAGTTCCGCTCGTCCGAAAGGTCGGCATCGAGGCCGACCGGTTCCAGTGGCTGAAGAACAACTACGGCTGGGCGTGTCTCGGCGGCGTCGTCGCCGGCGAGCTCGCATCCAGAGGGTTCCGCGGTAGCCGCGACGTCTTCGATGGCCCGACGGGGTTCTGGCGGATGGCGGCGTCCGACTCGTTCGACGCGGACGTCCTCCATCGCGACGTCGCGGAGTGGTTCGCCGTCTCGGACGTCTCCGTGAAACCGTACTCCTCCTGCCGATGGACACACGCCGCGCTCGACTGCGTCGACGAGGTCCGGTCGCGGAGCGTCGACGTGGAGGCGATCGACCGCGTCGACGTGGCGACGTTCCACGAGGGGGCGAGCCTCGATTCGGTCCCGGAGACCGTCTTCGACGCCCAGTTCAGCCTCCCGTACGTCGTCGCGGTCTCGCTCCTGGGGTACCCGCCGGGGTTCGAGTGGCTCTCGGCGGAGCGGCTTCGGGACCCGGCCGTCCACGCGTTGATGGAGCGCGTCCACGTCCGCGCCGACGAGGCGATGTCCGCGCGGTACGAATCGACCGGCGGGATGGGCGCGGCCGTGACGGTCAGGCGTCGTGACGGGACGGAGCTGCACGCCGAGACGGACGACCCCCGCGGCGATCCGGAGCGACCGCTGCCGTACACGTCGGTGCGGTCGAAGTACCGCGACCTGGCGGAGCCGTTGTTGGGAGGGACGGGGGCCGCGGAACTCGAGACGCGCGTCCTGTCCATGCCGACCGACCGTCCCGTCGCCGAGGTGGGGGCGGCACTCGACGGCGCGTCCTGCCCCGTAACGGACGACTGAGGCGGCCGGGGGGTCGACGGGACTTTCGGTGTCCGACGATACGAGATTCCCGATGTTCGGCGATACGAGATCTCTTGATAGTCGGCGATACGAGTTCCCTTGATAGTCGGCGACGCAAACCGTTATGTATGATACCAATCCACGTGACAGTGTATGACGGTCCAGATAGCGATCGATATCGGCGGGACGTTCACGGACGTCGTCGCCCGGGAGGACGATGCAGTGTATTCGACGAAGGTCCCGACCACGCCCGAGGACCTCATCACGGGCGTGAGACGCGGGATCGACGAGATCGTCGCCGAGACGTCGGGCGAGCGCGCGGACGTCGAGCGGCTCGTTCACGGAACGACCGCCGGGACCAACGCGGTCATCGAACGGGAGGGCGGCCGGGTCGGCGTCCTCATGACCGAGGGCTTCAGGGACACGCTGGCGATCGGTCGACAGAAGCGGCAGGACATGTACGACCTGTTCTTGGACGAACAGACGCCGACGTTCCTCGCCCCGCGTGAACGCCGCGCGGAGGTCACGGAGCGGGTCGGCCCGGACGGGGAGGTCCTCACCCCGCTCGACGAGGCGGACGTCCTCGACGGTGTGACGCGACTCGTCGACGAACACGACGTCGACTCGATCGCCGTCTGTTACCTCTTCTCGTTCGCGAACACCGACCACGAGGAGCGCACCGCCGAGCTGATCGCGGACGCCTTCCCGGAGGTGGACGTCTCGCTGTCGTCGTCGATCAACCCGCGCTTCCGCGAGTACGAGCGGCTCGTCGTGACGGCGTTCGACGCGTACCTCCGGCCGGTGATCGAGTCGTACATCGCGCGGATGAACGACATGCTGCACGAGGAGGGGATCGGCTGTGAGCTCCAGATCATGCAGTCGCGCGGGGGGATCGCCGGGGCGGAGCTGATGCAGGAGAAGCCGGTCGGGTCCGTGCTCTCGGGGCCGGCGGCCGCCGTCTCGGGCGCGAGCGACATCGGGGGTCGGATCGACCGGCCGGACCTGATAACGATCGACATCGGCGGGACGTCGAGCGACGTCTCGCTGGTCGAGGGCGGGGCCGCACAGATCACGAGCGAGGGGGAGATCCAGGGCTACCCCCTCCGGATGCAGATGGTCGACATCAACACGATCGGCTCCGGCGGCGGATCGATCGCCAGCCTCGACGAGGCGGACAGCCTCCACGTCGGCCCGGAGAGCGCCGGCGCGGACCCCGGCCCCGCCTGCTACGGCCGCGGCGGCGAACGTCCCACCGTCACGGACGCGTCGGTCGTCCTCGGCTACCTGAACCCGGAGAACTTCGCGGACGGCTCGTTGGACCTGGACGTCGACGCCGCGCGAGCCGCGATCGAGTCCGAGGTCGCGGACCCCCTCGGCTACGACCTCGTGGACGCGGCGAAAGGGATCCACAAGATACTGAACACGAAGACGGCCCAGCAGCTCCGGCTGACGACCGTCCAGCGCGGCTTCGATCCCCGCTCGTTCAGCCTGTTCGCGATGGGCGGGGCGGGCCCGATCCACGCCGGGCGGCTCGCGGAGGAGCTCTCGATCCCCGAGGTCGTCATCCCGCGGTCGCCCGGCGTCCTCTCGGCGAGCGGGCTCCTGTCGGCGGCCGTCGAACACGACCACGAGACGACGTTCCTCCGGTCGCTCGCGGACCTCACCCCCGGCGATCTCGAGGACCGATACGCGCGCCTCGTCGACCGCGGGGAACGGGCCATGACTCGAGAAGGGGTGCCGCTCGACGCGGTCGACGTCGCGTTTCAGGCCGACATGCGGTACGAGGGACAGTCGTTCGAGATCGAGCTCTCGATCCCCGACGCGGAGGCGTACGACGCGGCGGTCGTCGACCGGATCCGCGACCGGTTCCACGACCGCCACAAGGAGGTGTACGGCCACGAGAACGTCGACGACCCGGTCGAGTTCGTGAACCTCCGGGCGGTCCACTCGTACACGCCCGAGAGGCTTTCGATGCCGACCCCGGCCGCGGACGGGTCCCTCGACGACGCGAAGGTCACCGCACGGGAGGCGCATTTCGTCGACGACGGCTCCTACGAGACGCCGGTGTACGCCCGATCGGCCCTGCCCGCCGCCGAGGCGTTCGAGGGGCCGGCGATCGTCGAGCAGAGCGACACGACGACCGTCGTCTACCCCGGACAGCGCTGCCGGACCGACTCGTTCGGGAACCTCCTCATCGAGACGAGCCACGCGGAATAACACGGCCGACGGGGCCGCGACGGCGGGATCAGGGTCAGTCGAACCGCGGGATCACGTGCTCCGCGAACACCTCCGCACCGTCGAGGCGGGGGAAGTCGACGAACTCGACGACGACCTCGTCGATGCCGACGTCGACGTATCGCTGGATGTCGTCCGCCACCGTCTCCGGCGTTCCGACCAGGAAGTGTTCGCCCTCCGCGGCGTTCTCCGGGCGGAACCGGGGAACGACGTCGAGCAGCTCCTCGACTTCCGCCTCGGTTTCGCGGATCACACAGCGTGCGAACCACGACTTCTGTATCTCGTCGTACTCCGTCTCATACGTCTCACAGTGGTCCGCGAGCACCGACAGCTTCCGAGTCATGACGTCGAGGGGCCCCCAGTAGTTCCACACGTCGGCGTGTTTGGCGGTGATGCGGAGCGTGAACTCCTCCCCGCCGCCGCCGACCATGATGGGCGGGGCCGGCTCCTGGACCGGTGTCGGCTTGCAGATCGCGTCGTCGAGCTCGTAGTAGTCGCCCCGGTACGTGACCGGCTCGCCGGTCCAGAGCTCCTTCGTGAGCTCGATCGCTTCCTCGAGCTCCCGGAGGCGGGTCGGCGCGTCCGGCCATTCGTAGCCGTACGCCTCCGCCTCGTCCGCCTTCCACCCCGCGCCCATTCCGAGCTTGAGGCGGCCGTCGCTGACGACGTCGAGCGTTGCCATCGCCTTGGCGAGCAACGGCGCGTGTCGGAGCGGGTTGTTGATCGTTTTCGGGTAGAGGTACACGTCCTCCGTCACGGCGGCGAGAGCGGTGATCGACGTGAGACACTCCATCGTGGACCCGTTGCCCGTGATCAGGTGGTCCGGAACGGCGAGGCCGTCGAAGCCGAGCGCCTCGATCCCGGTCCCGAAGTCGCGCTGTTTCTCCCAACTGATGGCGTCACAGAACGCCAGGTTCGTGTACTCGCCCGAGCCGCAACTGGTTGGAACGTTCACGGCGAATTCCATGTCCCCGCTACGCGAACGGGTCATTTAAATCTACGTCGCCCGCCGGAACCGCCGAGGTTACCGGCTTCGACACGGCTTTGACCGCTGACCCGAAACCGGGGGACCGTACCCACCGTGTCATCGTTTGCCGTAGTCGGACCGATCCGCTCGACCGTGCGTGACCTCCGCGAAGGGGGCCGCGGGCCGATCCTGCTCACCGTCGCGGGCGGCTGGTTCCTCGCGCTCGGGACGCAGCTGATCTTCCCGGCGATCCTGCCACAGCTTCGCGCCGAGTTCGGGCTGGACCTCACGACGGCCGGGCTGTTGCTGACGGCGATGTGGACGACGTACGCGCTCTGTCAGCTCCCGAGCGGCTTCGCCGGCGACCGGTTCGGGGGCGGCCGCGTGCTCGTGGCGAGCACCGTCGGGGCGGCCGCCGTCCTCGCGGCGCTCGCGCTCTCGACGACCGTCGCCGCGCTCGTGGCGGCGACCGTGCTGTTCGGATTGGCGACCGCCCCGTACGGGCCGCTACGGTACTCGATACTCACCGACGTGTACACGAGACGCGACGGCACCGCCATCGGGGTGACCCTCGCCGCCGGGAACGTCGGAAACTCCGTGCTCCCGGTCGCCGCCGGCGCCCTCGCGGCGTACTACTCCTGGCGCGTCGGGTTCGGCCTGTTGGTCCCGCTGTTCCTGCTCGCGGCCGTCGGCCTGTGGAGGTTCGTCCCCGCCCGGACGGGCCCGCCCGCCTCCGCCGCCCGCGTGTCGCTCGGCTCGCTCCGATACGTCGTTCGGAACGTCGGGTCGAAGCAGGTCCTCATCGTCGCGGTGGTCCAGATCTGTGCGTTCTTCACGTGGCAGGGCTTCGCCGGGTTCTACCCGACGTACCTCGTCGAGGTCAAGTCGCTCGCGCCGGCGGTCGCGTCGCTCGTCTTCGGCCTGTTCTTCGCCGTGGGGGTCGTCGTCCAGCCGCTCGCCGGGGCCGGCATGGACCGGTTCGGGATCAAACCCTGTCTGTACGTCCTCGGAACGGTGACGGTGCTCGCGCTCGCGGCGACCCCCTTCGTCGACGGGATCGTCGGGATCGTCTCGTTGACCGTCCTCTCGAGCGCGCTCCTCGGGTTCACCCCCGTGACACACACGTACCTCACGAACCGGCTCCCGGCCGATATGAAGGGACGCGGGCTCGGACTCCTCCGAACCGTGTTCATGACCGTCAGCGGGGCGGGCCCGCTGGTCGTCGGCGCCTTGGCCGACCGCGGGTCGTTCGAGTACGTGTTCGTGCCGCTGGCCGGCGTCTGCCTGTGTGCGTTGGTGCTCGTGTTCGTCCTGCCGGCCGACTGATACGCTGCGGGGCCGCCTCGCGGCGTCGCATCCCCGTCGAAGCCGCCCTCGCTGAGCGGGCGATCCCCGCGAGACGGTCAGAACAGCGAGTCGCCGAGTTCGACCCCGACCCCCGGTCCGTCGGGGACCGGGATCGTCGGTGCCTGGTCCATGGGCGGGACGCCCTCGACGTCGGCGAGCAGGTCCGTACAGATCTCGACGCCCGCGGAGAGGTTCGTCACGACCGCGGCCAGGTGGAGGTTCGCCGACGCCTCGAGCGACGTCCCGAACGCGCTCACGACGGACGCGGTCATCCCGTGCTGGCGGGCGCTCGTCGCCATCCGCGCGAGCTCGCGCAGCGACCCCGATTTGGCGAGTTTGAGATGGAAGCCGGGGATGGACGCGTCGCGGGCGTACCGTTCGACGTCGCGTACCTCGCCGACGGACTCGTCGGCGAACACCGGCACGCGGAAGTCGGCCCACAGCCGCTCCATGTGGTCGACCCGGTCGACCCCGACCGGCTGTTCGAGGTATTCGATCCGCTCCAAGTCGTCGATCCCGTCGATGGCCCGCGCGGCGGTCGGGTACGTCCCCCACGACGTGTTGGCGTCGACACGGAGCGTGCCGTCGGGGGGGAGCTCCGCGAGCACCGCGTTGATCCGGGCGACGTCCCCGTCGACGTCGCCGTCCGCCTTCACCTTCAGTCGGGTGTAGCCATCCGCCACCGTCGCGGCCGCCCGGTCCGCCGTCTCCTCGGGCCCGAGCGCCGGGAGGACCGAAACGACGGGGATCTCGTCGCGGACCGCCGCGCCGAGGAGCCGGTGGAGCGGCGCGTCGAGCCGTTTCGCCTGCAGGTCGAGCAGCGCCATCTCGACGGCGGCCGTCGCGCCGTACGCCCCGGGGAAGTCGTCCTGAAACGCGGTCAGCTCGGTGAATGCCCCCTCGAGCGTCCGGCCCTCGATCAGGGGTCGGATCCAGTCGTCCGCGACGGACTCCAAGCCCGCCGTCACGTCGCCCGTGAACCACGGAAGCGCCGTGCCCTCACCGTACCCGGTCAGTCCCTCGTCCGTCGCGATCCGAACGAAGACGTGGTGCGTGCTGTGTTCGATCCCGTAGCTGACGGGGAAGTCGTCCGCGAACGGGACCTCGACGCCGGCCACGTCCGTGTGAGTGATCTCCATTACTGATCCGTGTGGACACACCTCAATATAAAGCTATTCGCCGAGCCGTTCGCCGGAGGACGGGGCGAGGACGTCGATCAGGACAACGCCGGGATGACCTCCTCGCCGAACAGCCGGAGCGCGTCCGCGTGCTCCTCGAACGAGAGCCCCGGATGCCACATTCGGGCGAGGAAGTGGAGCTCGCCCGGGACCGCGTCCTCGTACGCGCGGAGCCGTTCGATCACGGATTCGGGGTCGCCGACCATCGCGCCGGCCCGGAGCCCGGCGAGCCGCTCGTCGGTCATCGTCTCCCGGTCCCACCGCGAGGCGTCCCGGTTGTCGGCGTGTTCGGCGTACTTCCGCCGCGAGTAGACGAGCGGGGGTTCGAGCGTCTCCCACGCCCCCTCCGGGTCGTTCTCGACGTGCGTGTACTGCATCACCGAGAGAGTGAACGCGTCGGCGGCGACGTCCCGCATCGACTCGAGGAGCTCGACGTTGTCGGCGAACTGCTCGAAGGAGGACTTGTACTGCATCGCGCCGTCGTAGTAGACGATACCGATGTGGCCGTCACACAGGTCGGCGGACCGACGGATCGCCGGCTCCGAGGTCCCGCCCAGATGGATCGGCGGGCCGCCCTCCTGTACCGGCTTCGGCTCCACGCGGAGGTCCTCGTACGCGAAGAGGTCGCCGTCGAAGTCGAACGAGCCCGGTTCCCACGCGCGTCGACAGATCTCGACCGTCTCCTCGACGCGCTTGGCTCGCTGTCGGCGCGGGGAGTCGAACACGTCGAACTCCCGCTGCATGTAGCCGTTCGCCAGCCCGAGGGTGAACCGTCCCCCGGACAGGATGTCCACGGTCGCGGCGTCCTCCGCCAGCCGAACCGGGTCGTACAGCGGGGCGAGCGCGATGCTGGTTCCGATCCCGACGCTGTCGGTCTCCCGCGCGATCGCCGCTGACAGCGGGAGCACCGACGGGGAGTACCCGTCGTCGAAGAAGTGGTGCTCCGACGTGTGGACCGTGTCGAAGCCGTACTCCTCGGCCATCGCCGCCAGCGCGAGCGTCTCCTCGTACACCGTCTCGTAGGACGCGTCGGACCCCGGCGGCCGTTGCCCCGTCAACAGTCCGTAGCCGAACTTCATACGGATCCCGTCACCGTGTGACCGCTTAACTCCGCCGACGCCGGTAAGGGAGCTCTCTCCCGCGCGATCGGAGATGATCCACACCGTCGGCACGTCGCGAATGTGCGTTCGCGTGTTGCGAACGAAGGGGCGATTTATACGAACCGTTCGGATCGTGTATTAACAACACCGCCGGCAAATATTGCTACGGTGCGACGATCCTGCGGATCGCCGATCGGATCCATCCGTTCGCTCGTAGCGAACGAGATTTGGTACTCATTGTCACGGGACTCGATAAGTCGGTTCGAATATCGCGACACTCTTCGGGGGTACGTATCGTCCCGTCGCCGAGACGGGCGATCCGGTTCCTTGGTACCTGTTCACAATAGGCGAACGTATATGTAGCACCTCCCCGTAACGGGTGCCATGACCGCCCCGAAACCACGGACGGTGAACGCCTCGCGGACGCTACTGGAGATCCTCGAATCGCTCCGGGAACTCGACGGCGCGGGAGTGACCGAACTCGCCGCCCATCTCGACATGGCCAAGAGCTCGGTTCACAGCCACCTCGCGACGCTCGAGGAGACGGGGTACGTCACGAACGACGACGGCACCTACACGATCGGGTTCAAGTTCCTCAGGTTGGGCGAGTACACCCGGACCAACCACGACGCCTACCGGATGGCGAAACCGATCGTCGCCCAGCTGGCCGAGGAGACGAACGAACGGTGCCAGTTCATCGTGGAGGAGCACGGGAAGGGCGTCTTCGTCCACAGACGAACCGGCGAGTACGCGGTGCGTACGAACACGAACATCGGGAAGCGGATCTACCTCCACGCGACCGGCGCGGGAAAGGCGATCCTCGCGCACCTCCCTCCGGACCGGATCGAGGCGATCGTCGACGGGATCGGGCTCCCCGCCCGAACGGACCAGACGATCACCGACCCCGACGAGCTGTACGACGAGCTGGCGGCGGTCAGGGAGCGCGGGTACGCGTTCAACAAGGAGGAAGGGATGCACGGGCTTCGAACCGTCGGAGTGCCGGTGTTCGACCCCGACGGCGACGTGTTCGGCGCGCTGAGCGTGTCGGGCCCGTCCTACCGCATGCGAGGGGAGCGCTTCAACGAAGAGATCCCGAACATGCTCCTCGGGAAGGCGAACGAGCTCGAGTTGAAGATCGAGTTCGAGTCCTGAGCCGCCACGTCGACGATCCGCCACCCGAGACGGAACGGCGACGTCCCACCCCCGATCGTGTCCCCGTGAACAGGACGTATTACACCCGATGTAAATTACAATAATACGCCTGTAACGAAGACGAAAGCCGGCCGGGGACGAAGGAGCTTCCTCGAACGAGACGAACCGAGTCGGAACGACTCTTGGCGAGGTTTGAAACGGAGAGAAGGACATAGCCGGTATGGCAAGAAATATAAATTTTGATGAATGTATTTCTTTTTGATTGTTGAATATACCACCATCTAATAATCAATGAAGAACGAGCATAGAACATAACGTGATTGAGGCCTTACAAGGCATAAGAACCGCAATAGCAGTCAAAGCACCGATATTCGAAGTACATCGGAATGCAGTGAGTGCCAAGCCATCCAATAACAGAATAGTATATATTTTTGGTATTTAAGAGCAATAGTAGTATATTTATCTCTCGGCCGTCGCTCACGTCCGCCACCGAGCCGTCGACGACTCACGGACCGGGTTTTTGTCGCTACGGGCCGAACTCCTGTCTATGCCGTACGATCCGAACGACGCGGCGGTCGTCGTCGTCGACATGCAGAACGGCTTCTGTCACCCGGACGGGAGCCTGTATTCGGAGCCCAGTGAGGCCGCGATCGGGCCGGTGACCGACCTCGTCGGTCGCGCTCGCGACGCCGGCGCTGCGGTCGTGTACACGCGGGACGTCCATCCGCCCGGACAGTTCGACGGGAACCACTACTACGACGAGTTCGAGCGGTGGGGCGAACACGTCGTGGAGGGGTCGTGGGACGCCGAGCTCGTCGCGGACCTGGACGTCCGCGGGAGCGATCACGTCGTCGAGAAACACACGTACGACGCGTTCTACCGGACCGGTCTCGAGGGGTATCTGGAGGCGCACGGCATCGACGACCTCCTGATCTGCGGGACGCTCGCGAACGTCTGCGTGTTACACACCGCCGGCAGCGCCGGGCTGCGCGACTACCGACCGGTGATCGTCGAGGACGCGTTGGGGTACCTCACCGACGACCACAAGGCGTACGCCGTCGAGCACGCCGGCTGGCTGTTCGGCGAGACGACGACGCTCGACGCGGTCGCGTTCGACGCGTCCGCCTGAGCCGGCGTTCGGCCGACCGATCGGAGGCGCGCCGTCCGGGTTATCACTCCTGCGAATCGGCGTGAAACCCTTTTGAGGCGGGACGGCGAGCCGTGCGTATGGAACTCTCCCGACGCGGAGTGATCGGCGGGCTCGGGGCGGCGTGTGCCGTGGGCGTCGTCGGGCTCGTGGGCGCGTCGACGGTCGACGACCCGCTCGCCGACGACGCGGACGACACGGAAGAGGAGGAGTCGCGATACGTCGCGGTCGACCCGGACGCGCCGTTCGTGGCCCGGCTCGACGACGGGTCGACGGGAACGACGCTGTTCGACGCGGCCGACCTGTCGCACGTCGAGGGCGTGTACCCCAGCGGCGACGACCACGTCGTCGCGCTCGAGCTCACCGACGACGGCCGGGACGCGCTCCGGTCGACCCTCGAGGACGAGGGGGCGACCGACGACCCGGAACCGTTCGCGATCGAGATGACGCTGGACGGCGATCCCGTCCGCGAGATCGACCTGGACGAGGCGACCGTCGACGCGCTCGCCGGGGACGACTTCGACGGCGTCGTGACGCTGTCGTTCGACGACGCGGACGTAGCCGAGACTCTGTACGACTCGCTCGCCGGAGAGTGAGACCGGAGTCGAGAGACGTGGAGTGAGACCGGGAGTGGAGTGAGACCGGGAATCGAGAAAGACTTGGAGTGGAGTGAGACCGGGAGTCGGGAGAGACTTGGAGTGGAGTGAAAGGGGGGTCGCGGCCGGAGACGACACCACCGCTGCGGTCGAACGGGGGAATTAACCCTCGGCGGTTCGACCGGGCCGGCATGACGGAGGGGAACGCTGATTCGGGACCCGTGGATGACCAAGCCGACGCGCCCGTCCGCCGACAGGGGCGCCCCTGTCCGCTCTGTGGCTCGTCGATGGACCACCGACACTGCAAGTACGTCTGTCCGAGACACGGCGTGGTGTACGACTGCAGCGACACGTTCTATTGAGGCGATCCTGCGGCGGTACGTCCGACGGAGGGACGGCCGATCCGATCGGTCTCCCCCGCCACGGCACCGCAAAATCGACGATGTGCGAACTGTTATGTCCGTGCAGTCCGAACCCGATGTTATGTTGGGCGACCCGCTTGCGACCCTCCCTGCGGATCTTTCGGAGCCAGCATGGTAGACCGGAACCAGGTCGCCGAAGGGAAACGGATCCAGCGCCGAACGGGCAAGACGTTCCACGTCGCCACCCGGCTGCTCCCGGAGCGGATCCGCCACCCGACGTACGTGTTGTACGGCTTCTTCCGCGTCGCCGACGAGGTCGTCGACGCGGCGGAGACGGCCCCGCCGGACGAGCAGCGTGCGGAGCTCGAGCGGCTGCGACGGGCCGCCCTCGGCGAGGAACCGACCGACGACCCCGTACTGGACGCGTTCGCGACGGTCCGCTCCCGGTACGCGATCCCCGACGCGGACGTCGACGCGTTCATCGACGCCATGGCGTCCGACATCGACGTCGACCGGTACGAGACGTACGCCGACCTGGAGGAGTACATGGACGGCTCCGCGGCCGCGGTCGGGCGGATGATGACCGCGATCATGGACGTCGAGGACGAGGCGGCGGCGTTACCGCACGCCACGAAGCTCGGCGAGGCGTTCCAGATGACGAACTTCCTGCGGGACGTCGGGGAGGACGTCGTCGACCGGAACCGGGTGTACCTCCCCATAGCGACGCTTCGCCGACACGGCGTCACGGAGGAACAGGTGCTGGACCGGGAGTTCGACGAGGGGCTCGCGGCCGCGATGCGCGAGCTCCTCGCCCGGACCGAGCGGCTCTACGAGGAGGGCATCGCGGGGATCAAGCACCTGCCCGACGACTGCCAGCTCGCGGTGCTGCTCGCGGCGGTCCTCTACGCCGACCACCACCGTCTCATCCGTGATCTCGATTACGACACCGTCTCGACGACCCCCCAGCTGTCGCTGTTGCGCAAGCTGTGGCTGCTGGCGCGGACCCGGTGGGCCTGGCAGTGGAACCGCGACCCGGAGACCGTCTTCTACACGGTGAGCCACGGGTTCGACGGCGAGACGGGCACGCGGCGGCACGGACCGCCGGACCCGACCGTCGTTCGGACCGACTGAGGGGGACGAGACGACCGATGCACCGCGCCAGGTTCGTCCGGCTCGCTTTGCTCGCGTTCGCGCTCGTTGCCGCCTCCTTCGTCGTTCGAGGAACGACCCGGCTCGTCGCGCCGTACGACGTCGCCGTCCTGCTGTCCGCGCCGCTGCTGTTCGCGGCCGCCGCGCTGTTGGCCGGCCTGTTCGTGTTGGCGACGTTGGACGCCGTCGGGATCCGGCCGATGGAGTGAGCGGGACGGCCGACTGCGCGGAGCCGTGTGGGACGGCCGACTGCGCGGAGCCGTGCGGGACAGCCGACCGAACGGGACGAGGGGACCCGCCGGCCCCAAGCCGGAACGCCCTTTTCCCGTCGGCCCCGACGACGGGTATGAACGTACGAGCCGTCGCCGACCTCTCCCCCGCGGAGCGGCGCGCCTTCTTCGAGCGCGACGCCGGCGTGGAGGCGGTCCGCGAGGACGTCGAAGCGATCGTCGACCGGGTGCGCGAGGAGGGCGACGTGGCGCTGCGCGAGTTCTCCGAGGAGTTCGACGGGGTGAGCGTCGGCAACATCGACGTCACGGACGAGGCCGCACGCGCCCACGCCGAGCTGGACGACGCCGGCGACCCCGTGCTCGACGCCGTCCGCGAGGCCGCCGCCAACGTCCGGGCGTTCCACGAGCGCCAGCGGCCCGAGGACTGGCGCGAGGAGTTCGACGGCCGCGAGCTGGGTCGCCGGTTCCGCCCGATCGACCGGGCCGGGGTGTACGTCCCCGGCGGCGCGGCCGCGTACCCCTCCAGCGCGCTCATGGGCGTCATCCCGGCGACGGTCGCGGGCGTCGACCACGTCGCGGTCGCGACCCCGCCCGCCGACGAGATCAACCCGGTCACCCTCGCCGCGATCCACGAGGCGGGCGCGGACGCCGTCTACCAGGCCGGCGGCGCACAGGGGATCGCGGCGCTCGCGTACGGCACCGAGACCGTCACCCGGTCGACGAAGGTGGTCGGCCCGGGCAACAAGTGGGTGACCGCCGCGAAGGCGGCGGTGCAGGGCGACGTGGAGATCGACTTCCTCGCCGGCCCGAGCGAGGTGCTCGTGCTCGCCGACGGGACGGCCGACCCCGAGTTCGTCGCGGCCGAGCTGCTCGCACAGGCGGAACACGACCCGAACGCGTCGGTCGTCGCCGTCACCGACGACGCGGCGCTGGCCGAGACGGTCGCGACGGCCGTCGAGGACGGGGCTCCGAAGCGGGACCGGACGGAGACGATCCGCGCGGCGCTCGCAAACGAGGCGTCGGGCGTGCTGACGGCGCGGTCGATGTCGGAGGCCGTTCTGTTCGCCGAGGAGTACGCGGCCGAGCACCTCACGATCCTCGCCGACGACGACGAGGCGCTGCTCGACCGGATCCCCAGCGCCGGCTCCGTCTTCCTCGGGCCGTACTCCCCGGTCGCCGCGGGCGATTACGCCTCCGGCCCGAACCACGTGTTGCCGACCAACGGCGGCGCGAAGCGGTACGGCGGGCTCTCGACGGACACGTTCCTCCGGTCGTCGACGGTCCAGCGGCTCGACCGCGACGCGCTCGCGGGGATCGCCGACACGGTGACGACGCTCGCCGAAGCGGAGGGGCTCGAAGCCCACGCCGAGAGCGTGCGGACGCGGTTCGACTGACGGCGTCCCACCGTGGATCCGCCGCCAACGTTTTGCCCCTCCAACGGGTACGTTGGTCCATGAGTACCGAACCGGCCCGGCCGATCGACGACGCGGCCATCGAGGTGACGCCCGACGCCGCCACGGAGGCGCTCTCGCTGCTGGAGGGCGAGGGGCTCGACACCGACGTGGCAGGACTACGACTGTTCGTACAGCAGGGCGGCTGTGCGGGGCTCTCCTACGGGATGCGCTTCGACACGGAGCCCGAGGAGGACGACCTCGTCGTCGAGCATCACGAGCTCCGCGTGTTCGTCGACCCCGCCAGCCGGAACTACATCGGCGGGAGCAAACTGGACTACGAACACGGGCTGCAGGCGGCCGGCTTCCACGTGGAGAACCCGAACGTCGTCTCCGAATGCGGCTGTGGCGAGTCGTTCCGAACCTGATCGGGCCACCTTTTTAAGTCGATCAGGCGGCTATCGTACGGTATGGAACTCGAAGCCGCGACGACGGGCGAGAACGAGCGAGTGTACATCGACCGGGGGCATGCCGAGCGCGGGGCCGAAGGACGGTTCTACGTCGTGTTTTCGGACGATAGCAGGCAGGATCGCTGGGGGTTTTACTGTGACAACTGCGGCTCGCTCGACACCGCGGTGGACACCATGGGCCGGATCGAGTGTAACGACTGCGGGAACCTCCGCAAGGCCGACGAGTGGGACGCCGCCCACGAATGAGCGCGTCGTGACCGTGACAACCAGATCGTGAGAAAGTTTATCACGCATGCGGGCGAACGTGAGGGTAGATGGCCCCTGCGAGCATCCCACCGACGACGGAGGCCAGAGACGTCTTTCGCGAACTAGGATACACCGTCACCGACGGCGGACGGGAGTTCGTCGCGGAGCGGAAGTGGCGTCGTGTACACGTCACGACGCTGTGTTCGGACGGTGTCGACGACCTCGGACCGTATCTCGCGGACGGTGGGGAGACGCCGCGGCTCCGCTGTTTCGTCACGTGGCGCGAGAACGCCGCGGCGCTCCGGGACGGACTGACGTCGATGAAGCCGCCGTACGACTGGGCGGTGATCGGCGTCGACGGCGACGACTTCACCGTGATGGAAGGCGCGGCCGGCAGTCCCTGAGACCGTCCCGAACACGACCAACGATCCGCGACCACCAGTCACCGTCTCGGGCGCGGCCGGCGGCACCGAACCGTCTCCGCCTCGACGGTCGACGGGTTCGGCGGCGCCTGCTTTTATAAGTCCGTGCGTGCAAGTAGCAACCGACATGGTCTTCAAGAAGATCACGCTGATCGGTACGAGCGACGAGAGTTTCGACGCCGCCGCGGACGACGCGATCGACCGCGCGGAGGACACCCTCCAGAACGTCTACTGGGCGGAGGTGGTCGAGTTCGGCGTCGAGGTGAAGAACGCTCCCGAGCGGGAGTACCAGGCGGAAGTGGAGATCGCCTTCGAGCTCGAGGACTGACCGGCCGATCGCGCGGCGTCAGTCGTCCTGGGCCGGGCCCGGAGTCCGTCGACCGTTCGTCTCGAACGCGGTGCCGACGAGGAGGTGTCCGCCGAGCGTCGCCGGCGAGATGACGTGGTCCGCGCCGGCCCGGCGGAGCTTATCGACGTTCTCCCGCTGGGTGGCGGCCGCCACGATACGGACGTCGGGCGCGAGCTGTCGCGCGGTGAGGATCGCCAACGCGTCGCGGGCGTCGTCGGTCGTCGCGACGATGACGGCCCGGGCGTCCTCGACGTGGGAGCGCTCGAGCGGCTCCACGTCGCTCGGATCCGCGGTCAGGACGGGGACGTCTCGCTCGCCGAGCGCGCGGGCCGCCGACTCGTCCGCGGTCACCACGGCGTGGACGACGTCCCGATCGGCGAGCTGTTCGAGTATCGGCTCGGTCAGCTCCCCGTAGCCCAGCACGAGGACGTGGTCGCTGAGGAGGTCGAACTGTTTCTCCGTCATCTTGCCGAGCGCCTTCGACAGCTGCGCCTCGATGGCGGGCGTCAGGAGGACCCCGAGCGCGACGGCGAACGCGGCGACGTTCATCACCAGCGAGGAGAGCACGAACAGCTGGGCGATGTCCGACGACGTGCCGGTTTCGGGCGTGATGTCGCCGTACCCGACCGTCGAGGCGGTGACGACCGTGAAGTAGAACGCGTCGACGATCGTCTCGATCCCGTCGAACTCGTCGCGGAGCGCGTACGACCCGACGGTGCCGTAGGCGATGGCGCTCGCGAGCGCCGCCCCCGCCGCGAGCTGGGTCGGCGACGGCGAGTACGATCGATCGAACCGGCCGCGGTTGAACACGAGCGCCGGCACCGAGACGACCGACAGCACGACGAGCGGGAGCGAGAAGACGGACACCTGCATCAGCCCTTGGATCGCGGTGAGCGGGAGCAACACGGCGGTGGTGTACCAGCCGACCCGATAGCCCCGCTTGAGGGCGAACCCGCTCCCCAGCATCGAGAAGCCGGTGATGGTCCCGGTGAAGCCGACCGTCCGCCTGACGATGTCGGGGATGTACGGCGAGAGCGGCCCCTGCACGCTGAACCCGCTGATGTGCAACAGCCCGACGACGATGGACAGCAGGGCGACCGCGAACGTCAGGCCGATCGACGCCCTGACCGACACCCACTCCCGGCTCCACTTCATACTCGCCCGGTGGCCGAGGTCGGACTTAAAACCCCCCAAGGACGGCGACCCGATACCTCGACCCGTCGATATCGACTCCGTTCGTCGGCGACCTCGGTCTCCGATCCGCCGATCGTGATCCCGTGTATCGGCGGGAGCCAGGGCCGTCTGCATGACGGTACTGGTTTAACCTCTCCGACGGAGATGGGGGTATGTCGCTTCCCGTCGAGATCCTCTTCGGCATCTATCTCGGCGTCATCACGGGGATCATCCCCGCGCTGGTCGCCGGGATATTGGGGTTCGTTTTCAAGTACTTCACCGGAGTGACGGTCCCGGGGCTCGGGGTCGTCGTCCTCGCGCTGGCGATCGCGGGGATCAACGGCGGACTGCTCGCGCTCAACGACGAGACGATCCGGTCGGCCGAGCGTGCTCCCGCGCTCCTGACCGCGATCCTCGTCGTGTTGATGCTGGCGCTGTACGCACACGCACAGGGGGACAAACTCGGCGCGAACGCGCCGAAACGCCTCTCGCTCCGGAAGCTCCGCGACCGGACGCTCTCGACGGACGTCATCGAGCTCGTCGGGGGGCACGGGCGGGTCCGCGTCACCGTCGTCGGCGAGGTCGGCGACATGGAGGGGTACCCGCCGCTGCCCGCCGCGACCAGACAGGCGATCGCGGACGGGGAGTGGACGTTCCCGGCGGAAGCCCAGCTCGCGGACTTAGAGGAGCGGTTCGCGGAGCGGCTCCGAACCGAGCTCGAACTCACCGACGTCTCCGTGTCGATAGACGAGAAGGCCCGCGCGACGGTGTCGGCCGCGCCGCCCTCGGGCGGGCTCTCGAAGCGCGTGCCGTCCGGCAAGCGCGCGGTGTCGCTGCCGGCGCTCGTCCCCACCGGGCTCGCCCGCGGCGACGTGGTTCGGGTCGTCACGCCCGACCTCGTCGTCGAGGGGGCGCTACTGGCCGCCAAGTCTGACGGGAAGGCGGGGCCGAAAAAGGACGAGAGCTCCGCGAAGCCGACCCCGACGGACGGCGACGGGGCGGCCAGAACGGACGGAAGCGGGACGGCGCGGACCGACGGCGGCGAGACGGCGCCGGCCCCGACCCCGGTCTCGCCGACGACGACCGGCGGCGAGGGGCGGGTGACCGTCGCGGTCGATCGATCGGACGCGGCCGCGCTGCTGCGCGCCGATCGGGGACGCGTGATCGTGCTCTCGCGCGGGACCCGCACGGAGTACGAACTCACGACGCTGCTCCGTCGCGCGGGGAAACGGTTCCGACGGGTCTCGGTCGTTGCCGACGGCCCGCTCGACGGACACACGATCGGCGATATCGGGGTCCGTGAGGCGTACGACGTCGCCATCCTCGCGTCCCGTCACGACTCGTGGACGGTCGCTCCGCGCGGCTCACAGGCGCTCACGGCGGGCGACGAGCTGTTCGTCGTCGGGAACCGTGAGGCGCTCGATCGGTTCGCGGAGGTGGCGAAATGAACCCGTCCGCCGTCGACCCCGTGGGGATCGCTCAGGTCACGTTCGGGGACCCGTACGCGGCCGCGATCACGCTGGCGACGTTCGCCGTCCTCGCGGTCGTGGTCTCCGGGACGGCCGCGCTCGTGTACCGCTGGTACTTCCGGACGGAGATCCCGGAGGGCGTCGCGGTCCTACTCGGCGTCGCCATCGTCGCCTTGTACCTCAACACGGCCTCGCTCGGCGACCTCGTGGGCGGCGGGGAGTCGGTGCTCCTCACGCCCGAGGGCGTCTTCTTCAACGTGGTCGCGCTCGGTCTCGCGGCGGCGGTTTCCCCGGCCGGACGCTACGCGGGCGATCGGGTCGCGGTCGACGTGTTCGCGCTCACCGGCGTCGCCGGCCTCGACGGCGACCTGAGCGCGGTCGTCAAGTCGGTCGGCCGCTTCACGGCGGTGACGCTCCCCGACGCCGACGAGATCGCGGACATGGACACGTACGAACCCGTCTCCACGGAGAAGAAGGCCGAGATCGCGGGGAAGACGCTGTTCTTCTCCCGCCGGCTGACCACGGAGGCGCTTCGCGAGCGACTCGTCGACCGGGTGAAGACGGACTACGGCGTCGGCCACGTCGACGTCGACCTCGCGGACGACGGGACCCTCGAGTACTTCGCCGTCGGATCGCGGGCGACCGGGATCGGGCCGACCCTCGCGCCCGGTCGGGCCGCGGTCGCGATCGCCGCCGACCCCCCGAACAACGCGACCGCCGGCGACATGGTCCAGGTGTGGCGAACCGACCCCGACCCCGTCCGCGTCGCCACCGGCGAGCTCCGGGGCGTGGCGGACGACGTCGCCACCGTCGTCCTCGACGAGGCGGACGCCGCGAAGCTCTCCGTGGAGGGCGGGTACCGACTGCTGACGCTCCCGGCGGAGCCGCAGGCGGACCGCCAGTTCGCCTCGCTGCTCCGCACCGCCGACGAGACCATGGCGGCCGTGAGCGTCGCGCGCGACAGCGGGCTCGTCGGCACCGCGGTCGGCGACGTGGCCGCCGTCGTCGCGGCGGTCCGGTCGATCGGCGGCGAGGTGCAGGCGATCCCGGCACGGGCGTACACCTTCGCGGCCGGTGATACGGTGTATTTGGTCGGACGTCCCGACGCGATCCGCCGGTTCGAGGCGGACGCCGCGGCGCGGCCAGCGGAGTCCGAGACGGGAGGAAGCGACGGGTCGCCGACGGACGAGGACGATCCCGACGCGAGAGGGGGCGGGATGGGGGACGGAGAGAACGAATGACCCCAGTCGGGGCCGGGGCGTAATCCTCTTAGGGCGGCCCGCCGGGGTTGACGTATGGAGTGGAAGCTGTTCGCTGACCTCGCCGAGATCGCCGGCGACAGGGTCGTCGAGGTCGACGTCGAGGCCGGCGACACCGTCGGCGACGCCGTCGACGCCCTGTTGGAGGCACACCCCGATCTGCGCGAGCGCGTGCTCGACGACGGGGGGATCGCCGATCACATCAACGTTCTCCGGAACGGCCGGAACGTGTACCACGGTGAGGGGCTGGCTGAACCCCTCGAGGCCGGCGACGAGCTGGCGCTGTTCCCGCCCGTGAGCGGCGGGTAACCGGTCGCGGGCCGCGGCCGTGGACTCGGCCCGGGCCACAGCCCGATCCCGGCCACAGCCCGATCCCGGTTTGGGCTCCAGTCTCGACCTCAGCCTCGGCTCCAGTCCCGGCTTCGTCCCTGGTGCCAGCCTTGACCTCGATCGTGGTCCCGGCCGACGAGCGACCGGGAGTGCGATCGGTCGTTTCAAACGCGGGCGGGTCACACGTCCGTCAATGAGCGACGACCACGACCGCAACGGTGGCGAGGAGCACGACAGCGAGGGCCACGACGGCGAGGAACACGACGGCGAGGAACACGACGGCGAGGAACACGACGGCCACGCCCCCTGTCGCGAGGAGTTCTCGACGGATCCGGTCGGACACACGCGGGTCGCGGCGGGGATGACCGTCGCGGAGCTGCTCGAGGAGTACGGCGACGCGGGGATCGGTGCGGCGTCGGTCCACGAGGCGGGCGACGTCCTCGCCGAGATGCTCGACTCCGACGACTGCACGGTGTTCCTCTCGCTGGCGGGCGCGATGGTGCCCGCGGGGATGCGCCGAGTCGTCTCCGATCTGATCCGCGACGGCTACGTCGACGCGCTCGTGACGACCGGCGCGAACCTCACGCACGACGCGATCGAGGCGATCGGCGGGAAACACCACCACGGCCGGACGCACGACCCCGAGCGCACGCTCCGCGAGCACGACGAGACCCTCCGCGAGGAGGGCGTCGACCGGATCTACAACGTCTACCTTCCCCAGGAGCACTTCGCCGAGTTCGAGGGCCACCTCCGCGAGGAGGTGTTCCCGGCGCTCGAGGCGGCGGCCGACGGCGGCTCCGTCTCGATCGCGGAGCTGTGTGCGGAACTCGGGCGTGCGAACGCCGCGGTCAACGACCGCGAGGGCGTCCCCGAGGACGCCGGCGTCGCCGCGGCCGCCTACGAGTCGGACGTGCCCGTCTACTGTCCGGCCGTGCAGGACTCCGTCCTCGGGCTCCAGGCGTGGATGTACGGACAGACCGCCGACTTCACGCTCGACGCGCTCGCGGACATGACGCCGCTGACGGACCTCGCGTTCGACGCCGACGAGGCAGGCTGTCTGCTCGTCGGCGGCGGCGTCCCGAAGAACTTCACGCTCCAGACGATGCTCGTCACGCCGCGCGCGTACGACTACGCCGTCCAGATCACGATGGACCCGGAGGCGACCGGCGGGCTCTCCGGGGCGACGCTGGAGGAGGCGCGCTCGTGGGGGAAACTGGAGACGGACGCGCGCAACGCCTCCGTCTACGGCGACGCGACCGTGATGCTCCCGCTGCTCGTCGCTGCGGCTCGCGAGCGTATCGAGAACTGAGCCCGCGGACGCCCACCGGTTAGCGGCGGTGGACACTCGTCAGTTCGGTTCGGGACGATGGATGTCCACCGGTTCGGGACGGCGGACACTCGCCGGTTCCGGGTGCGGAAGCCGACCCGCCCCGTCAGCGGTCGAGGTACTCGCCCTGCACCGCGACCACCTCGGCGGAGTCCTCGCAGGCGGCGTACCGCCGGAGCGGCTCCTCGTTGAGTTCGAGGAACGTCTCCCCCCAGGTGAACTTCGCCATGACCCGCTCGGCGTGTTCGGGCTCGCCGAGGATCACGAGCGCGGCCGCGAACGCCTCGACGGTCGTCAGCCGCATCGGCCGGCCGAAGTTCACGGGGTTGCCGGCGACGAGGTACGGAAGCGCGCGGTGCTCGCCCGGCAGCGAGAACCGCTTCTCGCCCGCCGACTCCCACGAGCAGTCCAACGCGACGAGCGCCCCCTCGCGCGCGACGTCGGCGTCCGCGGGCGACAGCGCTCGCTCGGCGTGCGGGTTCAACACGACGCCGTACGGCGTCGCCCGGTCCGAACGGTGCAGCGTCGCGAGGTCGAACCGGGCGAGCTTGCGGGCCGTACACTTGGCGGGGTCGTCGTCGCCCTCGTACCGGACGTGAAGGTCCACGCCGGTCGTTGGCCGGACTCGCTTATAGGTGGCTCGGAGGGGCCGACGGGGTGCTTAAATAGGTGGATCGGAAGGGAGGGCCACGACAAAGGCGATAACACGCCCCGACGCAAGCGACGAACGGCGGTCGAGGCGTCGACCCGTCCAGGCGTCGATCCGTCCGTTGGATCGCGCACCGGTCCGGTGTTTAAAAGCGAGAAGGGACGCTCCTCGATCCCTTAAAAGATGTTCGCCTGTCGGTACACCGAGATCCCGGTGTCGGTGATCTCGTACGGCTTGGTCTCGCGGGAGTGGTTCGCGTCGCGGATCTTCTGGATCTCGATGGCGAGTCGCGTCTCGCGGAAGTCCGACGGCCGGACGTACTGTAACACGAACACAGCGTCGGTGAGGTACTCGACGATCCCGTGTCTGGAGGCGTACGCGTTCTCCTCGCTGGCCTCCGAGGTCAACAGCGTCGTCACCCCGGACTGCTTGAGCGATCGGGTGAAGTCGAACACTTCCGAGCGGCGCTTCGAGGGATGGTCGTACATCATCTCCAGCAGCGAGACGGAGTCGAGCACGAGCCGCTCCGCGCCGAAGTCCGTGATGAGCCGGACGAGGTCGTTACGGATCGACGACAGCGAGTTCGCCATCTCGATCGGGTCCAGCTCGAGGACCGCGATCCGGCCGTCCGACACGTACTCCCGGAAGGGCCACCCCTTCTCCTCGGCGGTTTCGATCATCGATTCCCGACTCTGTTCCAAGGAGATGTACACCGCCTTCTCGCCCGACTGCGCCCCCTCGTTGAGGAACTGCAGCCCGAACGTCGTCTTCCCCGTCCCCGCCGAGCCGATGACCGACAGCAACGAACTGGTCGGAACGCCGCCGAGGATCATCTCGTCGAGCCCCGCGATCCCGACGTCGATCCGCTCGATGTCCGATTCGAACTCCGCCTCCTCGTCGAACCCCACGGGCGGGTCGTCAACGGGGCCGTCGAAGTCGGCGAACCCGAAGCCGTCGCCGTCTCCCCCGAACGGGTCCTCCCCCTCGGTAGCGCCCCCACCACCGAACGGGTCCTCGCCTTCACCGGCGCGTCCACCACCGAACGGGTCCTCGCCTTCACCGGCGCGTCCACCACCGAACGGATCGTCCGTATCGGCGGCGTTCCTCGTCGTCCCGGAGGGATCCGCGTCGGTCGGCCCTCGATCGGACCGGTCCGAGTCGTCGTCGGCCGTCTCGTCGTCGGCCCGATCGTTTCCGGTCCGATCGTTTCCGGTCCGATCGTTTCCGGTCCGATCGTCGGCGTCCGGGTCGCCGCCGTGTCGGACCCCGCCGAACGGATCCGGTTCCGGATCCGGATCGCGGGTGTCGTCCTCGACGGCCGTGTCGCTCTCCGCGGGAACGGGGGCGTCCGGGCCCCGGTCTTCGGAGCCGCCATCGCGGTCGCTCCCGGCCGCGTCCTCGTTCTTCCCGTCCTCCTCGTCGAGCTCGCGGAGCGCTCGCTCGAACCAGTCGTCGTCGCCGTCGGTCATCGTTCCCGGCGACCCTGCGGGGTCGTCATGTCGCGGGCAAGGCGGGCCGACGGCTTGAACCTTTCCAGGCCGCGACGGCGGCCACACCCGACCCCTTTTGCCGGTCGATAGCGTTGGTCCTCCCGTGAACGAGACCGTTCTCGTCCCCGGCGGGCGCGACGTGCGGGCGACGCTCGACCGCGCGCGAACCGAAACGGGAGGCGTCGACGCCGACGCGGTCGTCGTCGCCTGCCCGCCACACCCACAGCAGCGCGGCCACCGCGGCGACGAGCGGCTCGTCGCGGTGAGCGACGCGCTCGTCGACCGCGGCATCGACTGTCTCCGGTTCGACTACGGTCCGTGGGACGACGGCTACGGGGAGTGTACGGACGCCGACAACGCGGTCGGCTGGGCGCTCGAACGGTACGACCGGGTCGGGCTGTTCGGCTTCTCCTTCGGCGGCTGCGTGGCGCTGGTGACGGCGGCGATCCGCCCGGAGTTGGCGGCCGTCTGCTCGCTGGCCCCGGCCGCCCGGCTGAATCCCGACGCCGACGCGGTCGACGCGCTCGACCGGCTCCGCGTCCCCGCCCGCGTCGTCTACGGCACCCGCGATACGACCGCGGACTGGCGGCCGGTCGTCGAACGAGCCCGCGAGCGGGGCGTCGAAACGGTCGGGATCGAGGCGGACCACTTCTTCGTCGGGCGCGCGGGCGACGTCGCCGCCGAGGCGGTCGGCTTCCTCGCCCCGCGGCTCCGGGACGGAAACGAGGGCGGGGACTGAAAAACGGACAGGTGAGAGAGACGGGAGGATAAGGTGGGAGGAGGGGGACGGGAGGATAAGGTGGGAGGAGAGGGACGGGGGGTGATCCGCCCGCGTCAGTCGTCGCCGAGGTCGCGCGCGATCAGCTCGCCCCACGGCTCGAAGCCGTGTCGGTTATAAAAGGCTCGCGCGCGGCCGTTGTCCGGGTCGACGTCGAGGAGGATCCGGTCGAGCGGGAGGTCCTGGTCGACCGCCAGCGCGAGGGCGGCGTCCATCAGGTCGTCGGCCACGCCCGTCCCGCGGTGGTCGGGAGCGACGTACACCTCGTTTATCACCGCCGCGTCCCAGATCATCGCGAGCCGCTCCGGGAGACAGAAGACGTAGCCGACGACCGCCCCGCCATCGATCGCCACCGTCACGCAGCGCTCGTCGCCGTCGACACACCGGTCCACCCACGCGAGCCATCGCTCGCGGTAGGCGTCGGTGAGCTTCCCCTCGTACGTCTCGGCCTTGGCGTCGCCGCCGGTTCCCGCTCCGAGCCCGCGCTCGAACGCGAGCTTACAGTCGTACAGTCCGTCGGCGTCCGTCGCCGGGTCGTACGGTCGTGTCTCCATACGCCACGTCCGACGGCCCGCGAAGTAGCGGTTACGCTTCCCCGTCGTCGAGGACGAACTCGGCGAGCGTCGGGACGAACGTGCCGATGTCGGTGACCATCCCGACCGCCTGTGCGGAGCCCCGATCGAGCAGCTGGGTGACCGTCGCCGGGTTGATGTCGACGCAGACGGTCTTCGTCGTCGACGGGAGGCAGTTCCCGACCGCGACGGAGTGAAGCAGCGTCGCGAGCATGAGCACGACGTCCGCCTCGTGTGCCTGCTCCCGGATGGCGTCCTGCGCCTCGACGGCGTCCGTGATCGTGTCGGGCAGCGGCCCGTCGTCGCGGATCGACCCCGCGAGGACGTACGGGACGTCGTTCTCGACGCACTGGTACATCACGCCCTCGGAGATCATGCCGTCCGCGACCGCCGCCTCGATCCCGCCGGCCCGGATGATCTCGGAGATCGTCCAGATGTGGTGTTTGTGTCCCTTCCGCGAGTGTTCGAGCGTCTCGACGTCCATCCCGAGCGACGTCCCGTACACGGCGCGCTCGAGGTCGTGGGTCGCGAAGCCGTTGCCCGCGGAGAGCGCGTCGACGTAGCCGGCCGCGACGAGGTCCGCGAGCGCGTCGCCCGCCCCCGAGTGGATCACCGCCGGCCCGGCGACGACCATCACGTTGCCGCCGTCCGCCTTCACCTCGCGGATCGCCGCGGCGACCTCGCGGATCGTCGACTCCGACGGGCGCTCCGAGGAGACGCCGCCCTGCATGAACCCGAACGCGCCGCCGCCGCTCCGCGGGCGCTCGGGCGGTTTCACACGGATCCCCGACTCGTCGGTCGCGACGAGGTCGCCCGCCTCGACCGCGTTGAGCACCTTCGTGTACGCCCGGGGGCCGCCGTCGGATCCGCCGGTCGGGTCGACGACCAGCGCGCAGTCCATCTCGATCCGCTCGACGTCGATCCACGTCCCCTCGTACAACACCTCGGTCGGGTGGTTGGTCGTCGAGTAGAAGCCGTGCGGGACGACGTTGTCGGCGGGCGCGGGGACGAGGTCGACGTCGGACGGGTTCTCCAGGACCGCCCCGTTCTGGTGGAGCTCGTGGAGGATCGCCTGTAGCGTCCCCGGGTCGTCGGCGAACACGGTCATCCGGCAGTACGACACCTCGTCCTCGTGGACGCCGACGTCGAACTGCGCGACCTCGAAGGAGCCGCCGAGGTCCATCACCGCGCCGAACGCGCGCTGCATCGTTCCGCTGTCGATGATGTGGCCCTCGAGCTCGACGGTGCGCGAGTGGTTCATACACCCACGTGACCGGGCGGGGGGAAACCGGTTTCCCCTCGCCGAGCGACGCCCGCCGTCTGCTCGCCATCCGCCTCCGGTCAGTCTGTCGTCCGCCCACCATCCGCCTGCCTGCCGTCCGCCCGCCGTCCGTCTGTCGTCCGCCCGCCATCCGTCCGTCGTTCACCCGCCGTCCGCCCGACGCCACCATTTAAAAAGACGGAACGCCGTCTACCCGTATGATCGACCGGCTGCTCGGCCGCGCCGAGCTCAAAGAGCGGATCGAGGAGCTCGAGGAGGCGAACCACCACCTCGAACGGCGGGCCGACGCGGAGGCCGAGCGGCGCTCGGACGCCGTCGCCGACCGCCAGGACGCCGAGGAGCGGGTGAACCGGCTGGAGGACCGCCTGGAGTCGCTGGAGGACCGCCTCGAACGCGCGACCGGCCACGAGGAGACCGTCGAGTTCCGCCGCGTGAGCGACGCCCGCGGCGACCGGCTCCGGGACGTGCTCGGTCGCCTCCGCGGGGTGGCGAGCGACGACCCCGAGGGGTTGCTCACCGCGTTCGTCCCGGGCGCGGACGCGGTCCCCGCGTCGATCGCCGACCGGCTCGGCGACCGGAGCCGGCTCGTCAGGCGGGCCGCGCCCGCGGTCGTCGTCGTCGACGACACGGAGGCCGTGAGCGCCGCGATCACGCCCGCACTCCCCCCCGCACCGTTCGACCGATGGGACGACCGGTTCCGGCTGCCGAACGAGTGGTTCCTGCCGACCGGCCGCTTCGCGTTCGCGCTCGTCCGCTCGGACACGTTCGCGCTCGGGACGTACGCGGACGACGAGCGCGTCGCCTTCGAGGGGTTCACCGCCGACGTGATGGGGGCCCACTCCAAGGGCGGCTTCTCGCAGGGGCGCTTCGAGCGCCGCCGCGAGGGGCAGATCGACGACCACCTCGGCGAGGTGCAGGCGGCCCTCGCGGCGGTCGCCGACGACGTCGATCGAACGATCGTCGTCGGGGAGCGGAGCGTCCTCGGCGACGTCCGCGAACACGCCGACCACACCGCCGTCTCCGACGCGACGGGCGCGCCGACCGAGGCCCTCGACGACGCGTTCCGCGACTTCTGGACGGCCCGGATCCACGCGATCTGAGCGGGCGCTCGGCGAGGAGATCCCGGCGCGTGGACGGTAAGCCGCAACAAAACGCGTACAATCCCGTATATACGCTTATTCCGTTCAGGGCAAACGGTAGCACGTCCGGGGCGTACCGAGACGGGAACCACATCGCTTCAGGGCGTTCGACAGATGGGAGACGAATCCAGCAGCGACGGCGGGGAACAGCACGACGACCGACCCGAGGGAGCCGAGCGTGGGGAGGAGGAGACGGCCGGTGAGGGTGCGGCCGATGAGAATACGGCCGATGAGGATGCAGCCGATGAGAATACCGCAGATAAGGATGCGGCCGACGAGAATGCGTCCGAGAGCGAAGCCGGACGTGAGGGGACCAGCGGAGCGGAGGGGGACGTCGACGAGGAGCGCAAGCAGCGCCAACTCGACGGGGCTCGGGAGGACTCCGCCGGTGAGAAGCTGACCACCGACCACGGCATCCCGCTCACCGACACGGAGGACTCCCTGAAAGCCGGCCAGCGCGGGCCGACGGTGATGGAGGACTTCCACTTCCGGGAGAAGATGACGCAGTTCGACCACGAGCGCATCCCGGAACGGGTCGTCCACGCGCGCGGAACGGGCGCTCACGGGTACTTCGAGCCGTACGAGGACCCCGACCTCGGCGGGTACGACGACGTCTCCGAGCTGACGAAGGCCGGCCTCTTCCAGGACCCGAACACACGGACGCCGGTGTTCGTTCGGTTCTCGACGGTCGTCGGCTTCCGGGGATCGGCGGACACCGTCCGCGACGTGCGTGGCTTCGCGACGAAGTTCTACACCGAGGAGGGGAACTGGGACCTCGTGGGCAACAACATGCCGGTGTTCTTCATTCAGGACGCCATCGAGTTCCCGGACCTCGTCCACGCCATCAAACCCGAGCCGGACACGGGGACGCCGCAGGCGGCGGCCGCCCACGACACGTTCTGGGACTTCGCCTCCCTCAAACCCGAGACCACGCACACGCTCATGTGGGTGCTGTCCGGTCGGGCGCTCCCCCGCGCGTACCGGATGATGCAGGGGTTCGGCGTCCACACCTTCCGGCTCGTGAACGACGCCGGGGAGGCGACGTTCGTCAAGTTCCACTGGACCCCGACGCTCGGGACGCACCAGCTCGTCTGGGACGAGGCTCAGGAGATCGCGGGGAAGAACCCGGACTTCAATCGGGCCGACCTCTACGACGTGATCGAGGCGGGGTACGAGCCGGAGTACGAACTCGGCGTCCAGGTCTTCGACGAAGCCGACGCCGACGCGTTCGATTTCGACGTGCTCGATCCGACGAAGCTCGTCCCCGAGACCGAGGTGCCCGTCAGACCCATCGGCCGAATGGTGCTCAACGGGACGCCCGACAACTTCTTCGCGGAGGTCGAACAGGTGGCGTTCCACCCCGGAAACGTGGTGTCGGGCATCGACGTCACGAACGACCCGCTGTTACAGGGACGGCTCTTCTCGTATCAGGACACCCAGATCAACCGGTTCAACAGCGCCAACTGGGACGAGCTCCCCATCAATCGCCCCCTCGCCGAGCGACACAACAACCAGCGTGACGGCTTCAT
This sequence comes from Halorubrum sp. JWXQ-INN 858, assembly GCF_009806985.1. GTDB lineage: Archaea > Halobacteriota > Halobacteria > Halobacteriales > Haloferacaceae > Halorubrum. The sequence goes on from NZ_WUAX01000001.1 coordinate 33,976, forward strand.
GCGCCACGAGATCAACGAGGGGCCGGTGGCCTACAAGCCCAACTCCATCGCCGACGACCACCCCCGTGAGGCGTCCGAGGAGGAGGGCGGCTACGCCCACTTCGCGGAGACGGTCTCCGGCGAGAAGACCCGCGAGCGCAGCGATAGCTTCGACGACCACTTCACGCAGGCCCGGCTGTTCTGGAACTCCATGGCCGACCACGAGCGGCAGAACATCGTCGACGCCGCACGCTTCGAGCTCGGGAAGGTCAAGCGGATGGAGATCCGCGAGCGCACGGTGTACGACCTCTTCAACAACGTCGATCACGAGTTCGCCAAACGGGTCGCGGAGGGCATCGGCGTCGAGCCGCCGGCCGAGCCCGGCGACCTGATGCCGACACACGACCGGACCGACCCCTCGCTGAGCATGGCCAACCGGACGGCCGACACCATCGAGACGCGGACAGTCGCGGTCCTGCTCGAGGACGGCTACGACCACGAGGGGTTCGAGGCCGTCCGGTCGGAGCTGTCGGATCAGGGTGCCCGCGTGGACGCCGTCTCGACCGCCCTCGGCGACAGGGAGAGCGCGGGCGGCGACGCGGCGGCGACCGACGAGACGTACGCCACCACCGAATCGGTGCTGTACGACGCCGTGTTCGTCCCCGGCGGCGGTCGACACGCGGAGTCCCTTCTGGAGCAGGGGGCGGCCAAGCACTTCGTCGCCGAGGCGTTCACACACAAGAAGCCGATCGCGGCGCTCGGCGAGGGCGTCGATCTCCTGGAATCGATCGGGTTGCCCGACGTGGAGACCGCCGAAAACGAGGGAACCGTCAGCGACCTGGGCGTCGTCACCGGCCGCGGGGGTGACCTCGACGAGTTCGCGGCGGCGTTCGTCGACGCCATCGCTGCGCATCGGCACTGGGAGCGGGACCCGGAAGGGGTGTCGGCGTAGGTAATGGCGGCGGAGGCGGTGTCGGCGTAGGTAATGGCGGCGGAGGCGGTGTCGGCGTCGGTGGCGCCGGTGGAGGCGGTGTCGCGGAGAGGTGTTCCTGTGGTGGAACAGGCCGTTCTTGGGTTCGATCCCTCCGTCTCGAGGAAGACGCAGAACGGGGATAACAGGCCTGAAAACGTGGCAAGCCTAGGCCGGGATTTGAACCCGGGGTCTCGTCCTTACCAAGGACGCGCTTTACCGCTAAGCTACCCAGGCGCGCAGTCGTTCGTTGACCGGAGTCGACTTTAGGGGTTTCGATCCGGGGCGACACCGCTAGCGATCCGCACGGCGGCGACGGGACGGGGATGTCCGGGAGGCCGCCGCCGGGAGCACCGCCCGCTCATCGGTCCGTCGCGCTCACGGCGCGCTCGGAGATGTCGGCGATACGGTCGCCGGCCGTCTCGGGCAGGGCCCGTCCCGGCGGCGGAAACTCCCCGTCGTAGTCGGCGGCGAGCTCGCGGGCGTACGTCAACAGCTCGGCGGGCGGATCGCCGCCGACGGCGGTCGTGCCGGCGACGACGGCGAGCTCGAGCGCGTCGATCTCGAGGTTCCGGTCGAGCGCGGCGGCGTCGTCGGAGGTGGTCCCGTCGCGGTCGCGGAGCGTCTGGTCGCGGCCGAACGCGCGGACGACCTCGACCGCGGCGGCGGCGGCGTCCGTGTGTGCGAGCAGCGAGAACCCCCGCGAGACGAGTACGTCCGCGGCGAGGACCTCCATGTCGGCGTCGATGTCGGCCTCGTGGGTCGCGGCGGTCGCCCACGGCTCCTCGTGGGCGAGTCGGCGGGTGAGCCGAAGCCCCTCATAAATGAGCTGTACCCCGGCGGCCCGATCGACGACGTCGTCGAGGTCCACGTCCGGGTCGAGAGCGCGGGCGGTGACGAGCGAGAGGACACCGGGCGTCACCGCCGCGTCGACGAGGCGGTCGTCGATGGTGACGCGGAGCCGCTCGGGGTCGATGTCCACGAGCGCCCCGCGTGCGGCCTCACGCGCCCGCGCGGCATCGTCCATTATCGTTCGGTAGCGGCGGCAGGGGCAAAGACCTTTGGAAACGACGCCCATCGGAGCGCATGATCCGCACCCGCGGCGACGGCGACGTCCGTGTCGTCACCATCGACCGTCCCGACCGACGGAACGCCCTCCGGCCCCGCGAGCTGACCGCGCTCGAGTCGGCGATCGACGCCGCGCGCGAACCCGTGATCTACCTCCGCGGAGCCGGCGACGCCTTCTGTGCGGGGGCCGACCTCGACGTCGTCGCCTCGCTGTCGGACCCCGCCGGCTTCGCGCGCCACGGCCAACGCGTGGCGTCGGCGATCGAGTCGGCGGACGCCGTCGTCGTCTGCGGCGTCGACGGCGCGGCCCGCGGCGGGGGCGTCGAACTGGCGCTCGCCGCGGACGTCCGGGTGGCGACCCCCGAAGCGACGTTCGGCGAGCCCGGGGTCGCGCTCGGGCTGTTCGGCGCGTGGGGCGGGACGGTTCGGCTCCCACGAGTGATGCGCGAGGGGGACGCGCTGGATTTCGCGCTCTCCGGTCGCGTGTTGGACGCCGACGCCGCGCTTCGGACCGGGCTCGTCTCGCGGGTGGTCGACGACCCGCGTGGGGTCGCCGACGCGATCGCCGCGGGGGACGCCGCCGCCCTCCGAACGATCAAGCGACGGGTCCGCGACCGTGGCGCTGTGCGGAGCCAGGAGGCCGCCGAAGCCGACGCGTTCGCCGACCTGGTTCGGGCCCGTCAGGAACGCGATGACGACGACGCTTGAGCGTCGAGAAGGACGGTCGACGGCGGAGCGACGGCAGGACGACAGCGGAGCGACGGCAGGGTGATGACGAGGGAACGGCAGGACGACAGCGGATCGGCGGCGGGGTGATGACGAGAGAACGGAAGGACGACGGCGGATCGACGGCAGGGTGGTGGCGAGAGAACGGCAGGGTGACGGCGAGGCGACGGCGTCGTGGTCGGCCGAATGTGACAGGTTTAAGTGTCTCTCCGAAAGAGGAACGAATGCAGGAAGCGCACCGGTAGTGTAGTGGTATCACGCAACCTTGCCATGGTTGCAACCCGAGTTCAAATCTCGGCCGGTGCACTGTTCTTCGACGCCCACTCCCGAAGCGACGCGAGTCCGCGATGACCGACGGAACTGGCAACGGACGCCTTTAAAGGGTTGCCGACGAAAGAAACGTGACATGAGCGAGAACGTCTTCCTGATCCCCGTCGACCCCGAGAACTTCGATCGAACCGTCCGCTCCCCGGTCGACCTGACCGACTACGCGGACCGCCCGGAGCCGCTGGCCGACGACGACGAGGCGCGCCTGTGGGCCGTCGCCGACGACAGCGGCACCGGCTCGACCTTCGACCAGATGTCGGCCGACGACCTGCTCCTGTTCTACCACGACGACGAGTACGTGGGGACGGGACGCGTCGGGACGACGTTCGAGGACGCCGACCGCTGGGTCAGCGGGACGTTCTGGACCGCGTTCCCCGCGACGCGGATCTACACCGTCGAGTCGTTCACCCCCGTCTCGGTCCCCAAGCGCGGCGTCAACCGTATCTTCGACTACGCCGACACGTACACGCCGGGGCTCATGCGGGTCGCCGACTCGCGTGTCACCACGCAGGTCGGGTCGATCGAATCCGCGCTCGCGCGCTACTCCGAGCGAAACGCCTGAGACAGGTCGTTCGACACACCAGCATCCCGGCCGTTCACACACTGATCGGCCTCACGTACCAGCACATCGGCCGCTCGCTGCGCTACCCACCCCCGCGCGCCGACCGTCCCCGCTCACTCCTCGTCGCCGTCTTCTTCCCCCGCAGCGTCGAGCGCGTGCTCCGCGACCCCGTAGTACCCCGGTCCGTTCTCCTCGAGCGGCTCGGCGATCACGAGGTCGTCGCCGTTGACCAACACCCACGGCACCGCCCAGTCGATGAGCACCGCCTCCGTTCCGTCGTCGACGGGAGCGTCCGGGTCGAGTCCCTGGAGCAGGCGGGCGATCTCGGGGACCGTGTACAGCTGGTCGGGCTCGAACAGCTCCGCCGGCGTGTAGAAGTCGCACGGGAAGACCTCGTCGAACCGCGATCTCGGCTCGGGCATGGCCGGCGCTACGTCGGCGACCCCCGTAAACGCTATCGGTCGACGGCGGTCCCCCTGGACGCGACCGATCGGGGGCGCGACGGCGCCGGTGCGGTTGCTGACGCGGTCGCTGGTGTGATCGTTTGCGCAATCGTCGGTGCGGTCGCTGGCGCTCGCAGTCGCTGGTGGTCGCGGTCGTCGTCAAAAAAACGGGGTTCGACGCGTCCGAGTGGACGCTCGCTTACTCGAAGAGCTCGACGGCCTGCTCGTAGCGCGCGGACGGCTCCTCCCAGTCGACGACCTCGAAGAAGTTGTCCACGAACTCGCCGCGGGCCGGGCCGTAGTCGTGGTAGTAGGAGTGCTCCCAGACGTCCAGCGCGAGGATCGCGTGGCTGCCCCAGAGCGCGCCCTGGTCGTGCTTGTCGACCACGACGTTGCGGAGCTGGTTCGAGAAGCTGTCGTACACCAAGAGCGCCCAGCCGCCGGCCGCGGAGGCCGCCGCCTCGAACTCGCCCTTCCAGGCGTCGTACGAGCCGAAGTCCTCCTCGATCCGGTCGGCGAGCGCCCCCTCGGGCTCGTCGCCGCCCTCGGCGGACATGTTCTGCCAGAACAGGTCGTGGAGCACGTGGCCCGAACCGTTGTGGGTCACGTTCCGCAGCGCGCCGCCCGACGAGGAGAAGTCACCCTCCTCGCGGTTGGCCTCGAGGGTCTCCTCGGCGGCGTTCCAGCCGTTGACGTAGCCCTGATGGTGGGTGTCGTGGTGCCAGGTGAGCACCTGCTCGGAGATGTGGGGTTCCAGCGCGTCGTACTCGTACGGAAGCGGATCGAGTTCGTGGCTCATAAACGAATCACCTGTTCGTTTGATCGGTCGGATTCGTGTTAAAGATAATGCGTGTCGTGATATCACACGACACTGGACGTGACCGTTACCGGGATCGGCGAGTCACGAACGGTGGTGTTGCGGTTCGGCCCGAAAAACGACCGACTCCGCCCCCGTCGATGAGCCGCGCGCGCGCAACTCTTCGTAGCTACTCCGCGGTTACGTCGTGGAACGCGGTGGGACTGGGATTCGAACCCAGGAAGCCGTGAGGCTACCTGCTTTCAAGGCAGGCGCAATGGGCCGCTCTGCCATCCCACCCGGACGGTGACTTCCGATCCTCGTCCCCCTTTGCGGTTTCGAGCCTTCGACCCGAACCGAAGCCGAAACGACGTGGTTCCATTCCGGCTCGGTCGAACCGATTCGTCACGGCCCAGATCCGATCTCGTAGGGGATACAACCATGTCTAACCGCGATCGGGTTCAAAGTATCGTTGTGGACTACCCCACTCGGCCCTACTCGCTCACGGCTGACACCGTTCGCTCCGTGACGCGAGAGCTTCCAGTTCCTCCGACGGGGCGTGGTATCTCGACCCTCGGAAGGGTTATTCCGTGGAGGGCACTACGTTCGGTTGCAATGGCAAACGGAAAGGTTGATTTCTTCAACGACACTGGCGGCTACGGTTTCATTACGACTGACGACGACGCGGTTGACGACGACGAGGACGTGTTCTTCCACATGGAAGACGTCGGCGGCCCGGACCTCGAGGAGGGGCAGGAAGTCGAGTTCGACATCGAATCGTCCCCCAAGGGACCCCGCGCGACGAACCTCGTCCGCAACTAATCGCGACGTTCACCCGTCGCTCGTCGCGACGGTGATCGCGTTGTTTTTCCATTTTCACGCCCCGGAGCCGAAGGCCTGTAGCGATCCGGCACTCACGTCGCGCGGAGCGGACCCGCTCGCTCGACCGTCGTTTCCGACCGTCCGTCAGTCCCGAACGATCCGTTCCGCGCCGTCCTCGAAGACGACGTCGATCCCGTGGTCGTAAACGAACGCCGCGAGGTGGTCGGGGACGATCCGCTCGGCGGCGACCCGGGCGCGTAACAGGGGGATCACGTCGAGCAGGTCGTCGCCGGACTCGACCGACGGGAGCGACTCGACGAACTCGACGTCGAGGCCGGCGTCGCGTCCCCGGGTCGCCAGCGTCGCCACGCTCGGCGCGTCGAACGCCCCCGCGAAGTCGATCGGCTCGGTGAAGCCGGCGTAGTAGGTCCGGCCCCGCGACGACGGCCCGAGGACGACGCCGTTCGTCCGGAGCTTCATCGCCGCGGCGTCGATCACCCGCCGCGAGAGCAGCGAGGCGGCGGGAGTGACGACGGCGACCGAGTCGGCCCCCTCCTCGCGGAGGAGGTGCGTGACGGTGTTGCCCGCGCGGGCGTCGAACGACGAGCCGACCTGCGGCTCGAACCGAACGTCCTCGGTGCCGCCGAGGGTGTCGGCGACGACCGCACGCAGCGCCGCCTCGGGGCTCGTCTCCGTCCGGTGTGCCGCAGGGATGGCCCCCTCGTCCGGGTAGTTGACGAGCAGGTCCCCGCCCGAGCGGTCGACCGCGAGGACGACGTCGCGGAGGAGGGCTTCGTACAGGTCGGCGGCCTCCGCGGGCGACAGCGGAGTCGACTCGGCGAGTTCCGTCCCGACGAGCCCCTCACGGGGCGGGTCCGCAAGCAGCACGACGATGGTCATACCGGTACGTGGCGTCGGGGTTCCCTTGAAGTCGCCGCTTCGCGTCGAGGCCCCGCGGCTGTCGGATCGGCGGCCGGTCGGCAGCTCTTCGATCAGTGGCCGATCGGCCGGTCGGCAGCTCTTCGATCAGTGGCCGATCGGCCGGTCGGCAGCTCTTCGATCAGTGGCCGGTCGATCGGCGGCCCGCCGATCGGGCTACCGGTCGGTGGCTACTCCGCGAAGTCGCGCCGCATCGCGATCTCGAACCAGGGGCAGAGGCGGAGCTGTCGGTACAGCGCGGGGTTCTCGTGGAGGTGATCGTAGTCGACCCACAGCATCCCGCCGATCTCCTCGTCGTCGGGGTCGAGCGTCGTGTCCTCGAGGGTGACCTTCAACACCGCACAGACCTCCCACTCGACGCCCTCGTTGGGGTAGTAGCGTTTGTACTCGAACTTGTCCGTCACGCGGACGCCGTCGTACTGGTCGGGGGCGATCCCGAGCTCCTCCTGAAGCCGCTGTTTCGTGGCGTCCTTCTGGGACTGTCCCTCGACCGGGTGGGAGGCGACGGTGCCGTCCCAGTGGCCGTCCCACAGCCGCTTGGTCGGGGCGCGCTGGGCGAGGAGGATCCGTCCCTCGGCGTCGAAGACGAGGCAGGTGAACGCGCGGTGACGGATGCCGTCGCCGGTGTGGGCGTCGAGACGGTTGACGGTGCCCTGTTCGGTGTCGTCGGGGTCGACCGCGATGACGTCCTGGAGGGCGTTCTCGTGGTCGACCGCGTCGTCGGCTGCGTCGGCGCTTCCTGACGGGTCCGCGTCGGAGGCGTCGGCGTCCTCTGTGCTCATGCGGGATACGTCGTCGACGGGGGGTAATAAGCGTTCGATACGCGACCGTCGACGGTCCGGTTCCGACGGCCGGTCCGGCGGTTCCGGGTCCGAAGCTTCGACGCTCCCCGTCCGGCGTGCCGAACGCTCGGTCAGCCGAGCCGCTCGTCGAGGATGAGCCGCGTCTTCGTCGACTTCACCTCGTCCATCTCCCGCGCCTGCGTGATCAGTTCGTTGACCGCGCGGGTGTCGACGGCGTCGACGACGAGGACCACGTCGTCCTCGCCGGACACCTGCCAGACGAAGTCCACCTCCTCCCACTCGACCATCCGATCGCCGACCGCCGCGGTGTTGACGTTCATCTCCACGGAGATCTCGATCATCGCCTTCACGTTCCCCGTGCGCGTCGTCACCGTGAATCGCTCGATGACACCCTCATCGGTCATCCGGTCGACGCGATTGCGGACCGTCCCCTCCGAGGTGCCGACGCGGTCGGCGATCTCGGTGTAGGGGGTCCGGGCGTCCCGCCGGAGGATCGAAAGGATGCGGCGATCGAGGTCGTCCATACCGACGGATGCCGCTCCGACGACTTACCGGTTGCGAATATCGTAGCGTCGCTACGATCCGCGTCGTGATCGACGTGTCTCGGTCCGAGATCCGCAACCCGTTCGCGACGCGGATCGGAGACGGTGCGCGGCGATCGCGCCTACCGACCGCTCCGTCCCGGTCAGAACGGCCAGTCGCCGGCGACGCGCATCGGGGTTTCGAGGTCGTTCGCGCGGAGCTCCTCGGCGATCCCGTCGGGGTCGCGCGACGCGATCCGGTCGCCGTTGGCGAGGTGTTCGACCAGGCGGGTCACGTGGATCCCGTGTTCGCGGATCGCGCGCGGGTCCGTCTTGTCGAGCGTGTCGGCGAACGTGTGGCCGAAGCCCCGCCCGTCGCCGGTGTCGGATTGGATCTGGACGCCGGGGACGCCCCGCTGGACGAAGGGCCAGTGGTCGCTGTGGGTGTTGACGCCGGGGACGATCTGGACCGGGTGTCTGAGCGACCCAACGACGGATTCGGCGGCGTCGCGCATGCCGGGGAACCCGCAGGTCTTCGCTATCAGGTCGCGTGCGCGCCCCGCGCCGTCGCAGTTGACGACCGCGACGACGTCATCGAGGTCGTGTGCCGCCGCGTAGCGCTCGGAGCCGATGAGGCCGAGCTCCTCGGAGCCGAACCCGATCAGCGTGACCCGCCGATCGAGCTCGTCCTCCCGCTCGGCCAGCGCGCGGGCGACCTCGCTCAACACCGCCGTGCCGGAGGCGTTGTCGAGCGCCCCCTCGGAGATGTCGTGGCCGTCGACGTGGGCACAGACGATGACCTCCTCGTCGGTGTCGGGGCCGAGCGTCCCGACGGTGTTGCGCGACTCGCCGTCGCTCACCGTGACGTCGATCGAGACGTCGCCCGTCACGGTTCCCTCGCCGGCGTACATGGCGATCCGCTCGCCGGCCTCCTTGCTCACGCCGATCGCGGGGAGCGGCCCCATCACCTCGTCGGAGCCGCCGAGCGACCCGGTCGGGGGGAGACAGCCGGGGACGTGGTTCTGGAAGACGAACGCCTCCGCACCGCCCTCGTACGCGCGGTAGTACTTCTCACGCCGGTGCATCCAGCGGTCGTGGTGTTTCGGCACGTCCGAGCGCGCGACGACGATCTTCCCCTCCAGGTCGGCCCCCTCGAAGTCGTCGACCAACCCGTAGCCGAGGTGAACGATCTCGCCGGAGGCCTCGCCCGCCGGGCTTCCCGGCAGCGCGATGGCGTCGAACGACCGGTCCGTCGGTGCCGACAGCGACAGGCCGGCGTCGCCGCGTTCCCACTTCGGGATGTCGAACGGCTCCTCGTGGACGTCGCGGACGCCCACCGACTCGAACGTCTCCGCGACGCGCTCGTGACCCCGGCGTTCGCCGTCGCTCGCTCCGAGCCGGTTCCCGATCTCCGCTAAGTCGTACAACAGTTCCCAGCCGACGTCGGACGTAAACGTCCGTCCGATCCACTCGACGTCTTCGGACATTGGTACCACCTTCCAGTATAGACGTATAAACCCTACCGAAGCGGCTACCCGGACGGAGAATAATGGGGGGATATGAACGACATGCCGCCGCCGTCGGAGACGGGGGACGGAGCCGACGGCGACGATCGCTCGCGCGGGCGGAACCGGAGCCGCGGACGGAAGCGAACGCTACCCGGCGAGGGGATGGCGAAGGTGTCGCTCGGGATCTCCCTGCTGCTGGCCGTCGCGGGATTCCTCTACTTCTACCTCCAAGCGGACTACGTGACCGGGGTCGGCATTGCCGTCGTCTTCGTGCTCGGCGGCCTCTGGGAGTACCGCCGTCGCCGACAGGACGCGATCGCCGCCGACAGGTACGAGACCGACGCAAACGACCGTCGAAGCCGCTATCGGCGGTGAGCGGCGGCCGAACGGCGCTCGAGGAGGACGAAGCTCCCGATACCGACGGTCACCGCGAGTCCCCCGAGGATGATCACGTTCCCCGGCAGATACCCCTCGACCCCGACCGCGTACATGAGGACGCCCAGCGGGATCAACGTGGACCCGCCGAACACCGCCAGCTGCGGCACGCTCCGTGTCATGTGTGATCAACGGTCGAAGACGTATTAACTCGTCCCCCCGGTCGCGGCCGGCGACGACGGACCGCGGTCGTCGCCCAACGCGAACGACACCGCTAACACCCGTCGGCCGCGACACGCACGCATGACAGACGACTTCGACTTCGATTCCCTCGTCGACGCGGTCGATCGCTTCGCCGATCGAGTCGACCGCCGCGAGGAGGTCGCGTACGCGGAGATCGGCGGCCGAACGCGGACGGGCGCCCGTGTCGTGGTGACCGGCGACGGCTCGGTCAGGTCGGCCACGCCGCTGTCGGGGCTCGTCCTCGGCTGCCGGGTGTTCGCCCACGGACACGCCGACTATCGGGCGATCACGAGCGCGACGGCCGACGCGATGGACGACGTGCTCGACCGCGCGCTCCGGACGTGTAAACACACCGCGAACGACGACACGGCCGTCTACGATCCGGTCGCGGTCCACCGAGACGTCCACGACGGGTGGGCCGCTTCCGACGGCGGCCTCGACGCGCTTACCCCCGACGCCGTCGCCGACGAGATCGGTCCGGCGGTCACCGGCGCGCTCGACGGCGCGACCTTCGAACGGGCGCGCGTCACCTACGAAGGCGGTCGCCTCGTCGACGTCACGACGACGACGACGGGATCGACCGTCCGGACGACCCGCGACCGCGCGAGCGTCTCCGCCACGCTCGTCGGCGAGACGACGGTCACCGACCACGTCGGCAGCTGTACCGGCCACGAGCTCCTCGAGGGGCTCCAGAGTCGGATCGAACGGCTCCGTCGCCGGGCCGAGCGGCAGTGGGCCCTCCCGGTCGCCGGCGACGCTGCCGCTCCCGCCGACCCCCCGGACGGCTCCGTGGACGCGTACCTCGGGCCGCTCGCGGCGGCGCGAGTCTTCCACGCGGTCAGTCGGTACCTGGAGGCGGACACGGCGCTCGCGGGCTCGGCCCCGTTCGCGCCCGGCGACCGCCTCGGCCCGGACGACCTGACGATCGTCGACGAGGTTGGCGCGGGCTCGTGGGGCTCAGTGGCCTACGACGCCGCCGCGCGCCCGACGAGCCCCGTTCGGCTGGTCGCCGACGGCCGCGTCCGTGGGCGGCTCCACGACGCGACGACCGCCGCCGCGTTCGATGCGACCCCCTCGGGGAACCTCGTCCGCGCCGTCTCGACGGAGGACGCGCCGCGGATCGCCGCGCGCCACCTCCGCGTCGAGCCCGGCTCCCACGGGACGGCGGCGCTCCGGGACGAGGCCGACGTCGAACTGACACGCCTCGGTGAGCCGACGTTCGAGAACGAGGCCACCCGGACGAAACGCGAGAGTCGGCGGCCGCCGTACGGGACGTACGCACGGCGCGCTGCCGAACAGACGCCGGACGCGTTCGCCGACGAGCCGACCGATCAGCTCCTTCGCTTCCCGGTCGAGGACGGCGTCGTCCTCGCGGGCGGCGACCGTGTCGCGCGTTTCGAGGGACGTGACCTCCTCGTCGACCCGACCGCGCTCGCCGACGCGCTTCTCGGTTCCCGGACCGACACGCTCACCGGCACCACGGAGAAACACGGGTCGCGCCTCCCGCTGACGGCCACGGCCCCGGAGACGCGGCTGGACGGCGTCGAACTGGGCGGCGGCGAACCGAACGGGTCGAACTGAACCGAGATCACGAAACGGATCGACCGGCGAACGGTCGTCCGTCGTCCGACGCCGCACCGGCGACGCCTCTCAGGGTCATTTAAAAAACGGTCGGAAAGCGATCGATGGGGCGCGTCCCCGAGCCGCACTCAGTCGTCGGCGGTTGCGGGGTCGTCGGCGGTGTCGCTCGCGCCGGGGACCTCCGCGTAGGGGTCGTACCCCTCCGCGCTCTCGTAGAGGTGACAGCCGATGCCGCGGTCCCCTTCGACGTCAGATTTGGTCTCCAACGGCGGTGAGACCGTGTCACAGACGTCGCCGATGTACTCCTGACACCGGTCCTTGAACCGGCAGCCGGTGGGGACGTCGACGGCGTCGCCGACCTCGCCCTGGAGCTCGACGCGCTCGCGTCCGAGGTTCGGGTCGGGAACCGGGACGGCGTTGACGAGCGCCTTCGTGTACGGGTGTTTCGGGTTCTCGATGATCTCGTCGGTCGGGCCGTACTCGACGATGCGGCCGAGGTACATGATCGCGAGCTTGTCGCACATGTGCCGCAGCAGCGAGAGGTCGTGGCTGATGTAGACGACCGAGAGCCCGTACTCCTCGTTCATCCGTTCGAGCAGCTGCAGGACGCCGGCCCGGAGGCTGACGTCGAGCATCGACACCGGCTCGTCGGCGACGATGAAGTCGGGGTCGAGCACCAGCGCCCGCGCGATGGCGACCCGCTGTCGCTGTCCGCCCGAGAGCTCGTGGGGATAGCTGTCGAAGAACTTCTCGGCGGGCGTCAGCCCCGCGAACTCGAGCGACCGCGCCACGCGCGCGGTCTTGTTCCCGATCTCGTGGATCTGTAGCGGCTCGACGAGCGTGTCGTACACCGTCCGCTTTGGGTTGAGCGACTCGAACGGGTCCTGGAAGATCATCTGGGCGCTTCGTCGGAACGCCTTCAGCTCAGGGCCCTCCAGGTTGGTGACGTTCTCCCCCTTGTAGTGGACGGTCCCGCCCGTCGGTTCGTACAGCTTCGCGAGGGTCATCCCCGTCGTCGTCTTCCCACAGCCGGACTCGCCGGCGAGTCCGAGGGTTTCGCCCTCCTCCAGCTCGAAGCTCACGCCGTCGACCGCGTGGACGTAGTCCGGGTCGTCGCCGCGTAGCTTGTTCGTGATCGCGCTGACGAGCCCCGTGTCGACCGGGAAGAACTTCTCCATCTCCTCGACGCGCAACAGCGGCTCGTCGCTGTCGTCGTCGCCGAGGGTGACGCGGTCACTCATTGGGACACCTCACGGGCCGCCTTCGTCTCCTCCCACGTCGCGCGCTCGTCCGCTCGGTCGCGGAACCCGCCGTCGATCTGGTCGACGTGGTGACAGAACGTCCGGAGGTCGTCGGCGTGGTCCGTCACTTCCGGCGGGTCCTCGCTGTAGCAGACGTCCGTCGCGAGCGGACACCGGTCCGCGAAGCGACAGCCCGTCGGCGGATCGACGAGCTCCGGCGGGTGGCCGGGGATGCTCACGAGGTCCTGGTTCGGCTTCCGGATGTTGGGGAACGCGCCCTTCAGACCGACCGAGTACGGGTGATACGGCTTGTCGAAGATGGTCGACGCCGGCCCCTCCTCGGCGACCTTGCCCGCGTACATCACGACGACGCGGTCACACGTCTCGGCGACGACGCTCACGTCGTGGGTGATGATCATCATCGACGAGTTGATCTCGTCTTGCAGCGCCGAGATCCGCTTGAGGATCTGGTCCTGCATGATGACGTCGAGCGCCGTCGTCGGCTCGTCCGCGAGGATGAGCGCCGGGTCGAGCGACAGCGCCATCGCGATCATCGCACGCTGGCGCATCCCTCCCGAGAACTGGTGGGGGTAATCGTCGGCGCGGTCTGGGTCGAGCCCGACGAGCTCGAACAGCTCGTCGACCCGTTCGTTCGCCTCCTTCTTCGACATCTTCCGGTGGGTGAAGATCGACTCCAGGATCTGTTCACGCACCGTGTAGACGGGGTCGAGCGCGTTCATCGCGGACTGGGGGATCATGGAGATCTCGTCCCACATGATCCGCCGCCGTTCGGCCCCGGTCAGCTCGGTGAGGTCCTCTCCCTTGAACCGGATCTCGCCGCCGGCGACGTAGCCGTTCTCCTCGAGGATCCCGAGGATCGCGTCGGCGAGCGTCGTCTTCCCGCAGCCGGACTCGCCGACGATGCCGAGGTTCTCCCCCTCGTCGATCGAGAAGGAGACGCCGTCGACCGCCTGAACGGGTCCCGCGCTTGTTTCGTAGTGAATCCGTAGATCGTTTACTTCCAGTAGGGTCATTCAGTGCCTCTTGCGGAGTTTCGGGTTGGTGATCTCCTCGTAGCCGCGGCCGATAAGGAAGCCGCTGATGACGACGAGTGCGATACAGATCCCCGGCGGTACGAACCACCACCACGTGCCGAAGCTCATGGCGTTGTACGTGTGGGCGCTCTGTAGCATCGTGCCCCACGACACCTGGCTGGGGTCGCCGAGCCCGAGGAACGAGACGCCCGCCTCGGTCAGGATCCCCCAGCCGATCGCGAACGCCGCGTACAGGAACGTCAGGGGAAGCACGTTCGGGGCGATGTGTCTGGAGATGATCCGCCAGTCGCTCGCGCCGGCCACGCGGGCCGACTGGACGAAGGGGCGCTCGCGGAGCGAGAGCACCTGCGACCGGATGACCCGGGCCGACGAGCGCCACTGCAGCAGACAGACCGCGATGATGACGTTGAAGAAGTTCGGTCCGAGGTACGCGACCATGAGGATCACGGTCGGCAACAGCGGGAGACCGTACGCGATGTCGACGATCCGCATCAACACGTCGTCGGTCCGGCCGCCGTAGTAGCCGGCCGTGAGCGCGACCATCGTCCCGACGGTCGCCGTGATCACCGCGGCCGCGAAGCCGACGATGAGCGCGGGGCGCGTCCCGAAGATCAGCTGGCTGAAGATGTCGTACCCCTCCGCAGTCGTCCCGAGGAGGTGACCACCCTCGCCGCCGAGCCAAAAGGGCTCGAACCACTGCGAGATGAGGATCCCGTCGGCGCCGTACTGTCGCTCCAGCGGGTCGTGGGGCGCGATCAGCGGCGCGATCACCGCGATCACCGCGAAGAAGGCGATCGTGACGATCCCGAACACGACGAGCGCGTCCTGCTTGAGCAGCCCCCACTGCTCGGCGAGCGTCTCGCGCCACAGTTCGTACGTGCGCTGTAGCTTGGTGCGGTCGTCGCCGATGTCCGCGTACTCCTCCAGGTCGCTGAAGATCGATTCTCCGGGTTCGTCTTTCACTCCCATCTGTGTGCCTCCGATTCAGTCATACGTCACCCGTGGGTCGAGATAGCCGTACGCCAGGTCCGCGATGAAGTTCATCGTGATCACGAACCCGGCGAGCATGATGAACGCGCCCTGCGCGACCGGGAAGTCGCGTCGGATGACCGACCGGACCATCTCGCGGCCGAGGCCGGGCCACCCGAACACCGTCTCGATGAGGACGGAGCCGCCGACGGCGAAGCCGAGCGACACCGCCGCCGCCGTGACGATCGGCAAGAACGCGTTGCGTGCGGCGTGTTTGAAAAGCACTGTGCGTCGCTTGAGTCCCTTCGCCTCACAGACGTCGATGAACTCCTCGCCGAGGATCTCCAGCATGCTGTTCCGCATCAACAACAGCGGATAGCCCATCGCGTAGAAGGCGAGACACGCCGCTGGGGCGATGAGATGCCAGAAGAAGTCGAGCGAGAACACCATCGCGAGGAAGCTGTCCGGGCTGGCCCCGGGCGAACGCATCCCCGCCATGGGGATGACCCCGAGGTACGCGCCGAACACCCACAGCACGAGGATCCCGACCCAGAAGGTCGGCATGCTCCGCTGGACGAGCGCGAGGACGATACCGCCCTTCTCGAACTTCGTTCCCCGGCTCGCGCCGACGAAGACCCCGAGGATCACGCCCGCCGTGTACGCCATCGTGAACGCGGCGAGCATCAGGATGAGCGTGTTCGGCAGCAGGCGGAAGATCACGTCCTGAACCGGCTCACTCGTGTGGAACGACCGACCGAAATCGAGGAAGACGGCGTTAGTCAGGAACGAAATGTACTGTTCGTGCATCGGTGCGTTGAGTCCGAAATCCTCGACGATCTGACGGCGAGCCTCGGCGTCCATCCCCGGCGAGAGGATATAGGACGTCGGGTCGCCCGGCATCAGTCGGAAGATAACGAAAAGCATGGTCCCGACTGCCCAAAGCGTGAGGACGAGCTGGAACACCCGACGGATCGCGAATTCTAGTTTACCCATGTGTTTCGAAAGTCAACGGTTGAAAGGCGGTACACCTGTGTCAGTCGATCAGTTCGGGTAGTGCGCGTAGCCGTCCTCGTCGAAGAGGAAGCCGGCGTCCTCCATGACCGCCAGACCGTTGTCGACGCCCTCCTCGTAGATGGTGATGTCGTCGGTGTAGAGGTCCTCGAACGCGGAGGTGACGATGGAGGTGCCGATCTCGCCGAAGCCGTACTGGAGCTGGTCGCGGACCGCGGTCTTCGGGATCGCGTGGGCCAGCGCCTGTCGCACGGGGAGCTCCCCGAGTGGCTCCTCGCGCAGGTTCATGCTGAAGTGCCACCAGGAGTCGCTGGGGGTCTCCGCGATGCTGATGTTCGGCTCCTCCTGGTTCTCGAAGAGCTGACGGCCGACCCGCGAGAACGGGAGGTAGTCGATCTCGCCGTCACGGAGCAGCTGCCAGTTGGTGGACTCCTCGGGGATGATCTGCCAGAGGCGGCGGCTGAACGGCATCTCGATCCAGTGGTCGTCGTTGCGAACGAGCGAGAACTCCTCGCCGCGGTCCCAGTAGTCGAACTGCATGACGCCGGAGCCGACCGGCTCCTCGACGACCTCCTGAAGCGGGTTGTCGATGTCCTCCCAGATGTGCTGGGGCAGGATGGCGATCTCCGCCGAGAGGATCTGGTGGAGCGGGCCGACCGGCTGCGTGAGGTTGAGCTGGACCGTGCGGTCGTCGATGACCTCCGCGTCCTCGTAGAGGGAGCGCTGCACGGCGAACGCCGGCATCTCGTGCTCCTGGATGTAGTTGTACGTGAACGCGACGTCCTCGGCGGTCAGCTCCTCGCCGTCGTGCCACTGGTGATCGCGCAGGTGGAAGATAACGGTCGTTTCGTCCTCGAGCTCCCAGTCCTCCGCGAGGCTGAGGTCCGGGTCCGCCTCGACGGCGTCGTCGAACCTGACCAGGTAGTCGTAGATCATGCGGTTCTGCACGCGAACCTTCGTCTGCGTCCGAACGTTACTGACGGGACTGAGGTTCTCGAGGACCTCCGCCCAGGTGCCCCACAGCTCGTCGTCGTCCCCGATCGGTTCGATGTGCATCATCGTCCACAGGTAGTTGAACCCGCGGATGTGGCCCTCGAAGTTCTCCCAGGTCTCGTTGTTGTACGCCATCAGCTCCGCGACCTCGATGATCGGGGTCATCGGAACGTCCTCGGAGATCTCCTGCTGGATGTCCTGCCACTGGTCGCGGCGGGCGGCGGGGTCGGTTTCCATCTGCTGGGCGTCGAGGAGCTCGTCGACCGTGTCGTCCTCGTAGCCGTAGAAGTTGCCCTCGCCGGGGCCGGTGTTCCGGGAGTGGAACATCTCGACGATACGGGTGGCCGGGTCCACGCCGAGCCCACGGGACCACGTCGAGATCCCGTAGTCGTAGTCCTCGGTTACCTGTCCGAGCAGCGTCCCCCATTCGAGCACTTCGACGTCGACCTCGAGGCCGACTTCCTCGAGCTGGTCGGCGACGAGGTTGATGGCGTCGTGCCGGGCCGGGTTGTAGTTCTCGGGGTTGTTCAGGTAGGTGACGGCGGGAAGCTGCTCCCCGAGGTCGTCCGGGTCTGCAGCGCTGGAACCGCTGTCGTCGTCCGGGTCGTCCTCCGCACAGCCTGCGATCGCAGCCGTCGCACCGACAGCTCCGATGGAGCCGGCGCGGCGAAGGAAGGAACGTCGGTTGTACTGATCTGTGATATCGCGCATCAACTAAGTGGACTCATGGCGAGGTATAAGCGTTTCGCAATTATTCGTATGATTGATATACTTTTAAATAATGTAAATGTCAACGATGGTCGAAACAAACCCATACTCCCCGAAGAGTATGGTTTCGATCACGTTTCCCGACGAATAATACCCGTACCGGCACCTCTGGAACCGTCCCGAACACCCGATCAACGACCGATCGAAATACGCGATCGCCTTTATATAGTCATGCCATGAGAAGGCATGTATTGGACGATCACAGGCAACTTCCGTGGATAGTCACGTGTCGTTCCGTGGCTAGTCGCGTGTCGCTTCCGTGACAGCCACGCGCCGCCTCCGTGACAGCCACGCGCCGCTTCCGCGATCTCGGTTCCGGCTCCGGTACAGTTAACTCCCGCATGCGGCACTGGTGATGTATGTCATGGTACGCTGACGAGGGGCTCGTCGGGATCCGACGGGACCTCCACCGCCACGCCGAGGCCGGCTGGAAGGAGTTCAGAACCACCGCGCTCGTCGCCGAGGAACTCGAACGACTCGGCTACGACGTCGCGCTCGGTCCCGACGCGGTCGTTCCCGAGAAGCGTCTCGGGCTCCCGAGCGACGACGTGCTTGCGGCGGCCGAGGATCGCGCACGCGAGGCTGGCGCGCCGGAAGCGTACCTCGAGCGGATGGACGGGATCACCGGGGCCGTCGCCACTCGATCGTTCGGGGACGGCCCGGTCGTCGGGGTCCGGGTCGACATGGACGCGCTCGAGCGCGACGAGTCGCGGGCGGACGACCACCGACCGGCCGCGGAGGGGTTCGCGAGCGTCAACCCCGGGGAGATGCACGCGTGCGGCCACGACGCCCACACGGCGATCGGGATCGGGATCGCCCGCGAGTTCGCCGACGCCGACGGCACGGACGAGGGGTTCGACGGGACGCTCAAGCTGTTCTTCCAGCCGTCGGAGGAGGGCGGTCGCGGCGGCCTCCCGATGAGCGAGACCGACCACCTCGACGACGTCGACCTGCTCGTCGCGCTCCACGTCGGGCTCGACGAGGAGACGGGCACGGTCGTCACCGCCTACGAACACCCCCTCTCGAACGCGAAGCTCGACGTCGAGTTCTCCGGTGCACCCGCCCACGCCGGCGGCGCGCCCAACGAGGGCCGGAACGCGCTACAGGCGGCTTCGACGGCGATCACGAACCTCTACGGGATCCCCCGGCACGGCGACGGGGTGACCCGGGTCAACGTCGGAATGGTCGAATCGAGCAACGCGCAGAACGTCATCTCCGAGCGGGCGACGCTCCGCGTCGAGGTGCGGGGCGGGACGGCCGACCTCAACGAGTACATGCTCTCACACGCGAGACGGATCGTCGACGGCGCGGCGTCGATGCACGACGTCGACGTCGGGACCTCGCTGTACGGCAAGACGACGACGTTCGAGGCGGACGACGAGGCCGCGACGCTCGTCGCCGAGGCGGCCGCGGGCCTCGACGCGGTCACGGAGGTCCGGCCGCGAAAGGAGTTCGGGGGGAGCGAGGACGCCTCCTACCTGATCCGGCGAGTCCAGGAGTCCGGCGGGATCGCCACGTACGTCGGGATCGGCGCGAGCAACGTCGCTGGCCACCACACCGCCGAGTTCGACATCGACGAGGAGTCGATGCGGATCGGCGTCGACACCGTCGTCGAGGCGCTTCGGTCCTTCTGAGGCGCGCCGCACGGCGTTCGGGGCGGTTCCTGCCTTCGCGATCCCCCACCCTTCGATCCGGGGAAGCGGAAGGTTCACCCCCTGTAGCCCGTCCGTGACGTACTTCGGACGTACCGAGGATCCGGCGCTCGACCCATGATTACGAATATCGTAGCGTATCTTCGAACGACGCACTTATTACGCTCGGTACATACGTATCTCGTAATGTCGGACGCCTACATCGCGCTGGCCGACGGACGCGTGTTCGAAGCACGCGGCCGTGCGCCGGGGCGTACACGTGGTGAACTGGTGTTCACGACCGCGTACACTGGGTACGAGGAGTCGCTCACCGATCCCTCCTACGCCGAACAGGTCCTTACCTTCTCGTACCCGTTGATCGGGAACTACGGCGTCCGATCGGAGCGATTCGAGTCCGACTCCGTCCAGCCGCGCGCGGCGATCGCCCGCGAGCTCACCGCCGACGTCGCGGAGTGGCTCGCCGCCGAGGGCGTCCCGGCGGTCGACCACGTCGACACCCGCGAGATCGTGACCTCCGTCCGCGAGGAGGGCGCGATGGCCTGCGGGATCGTCGCCGGCGAGGACGTCACGCCCGAGGACGCGATCGCCGAGATGGAGGCGTGCGTCCCGATGAGCGACCACGTCGACATCGGCGCGGGAGTGTCCGTGTCGGAGCCGGTCGTCCACGAGGGCGGCGGCGAGGTCGACGTGGCGCTCATCGACTGCGGCGCGAAGGGGTCCATCATCTCGTCGCTGACGGAACGCGGCGCGGACGTCCACGTCTTCCCGTACGACGCTGCCGCGACGGAGGTCGCCGCGGTCGACCCCGACGTCCTGTTCGTCTCGAACGGCCCCGGCGACCCGGAGAACTTCGTCGACGCACAGGCGGTCGTCGACGCCTTCGCGGGCGACCTCCCGATGGCCGGCATCTGTCTCGGCCAGCAGATCGTCGCGAGCGCGCTCGGCGGCACGACGGAGAAGATGGCGTTCGGCCACCGCGGCGTCAACCAGCCCGTCAAGGACCTCCGGACGGGGAAGGTCGTCATGACGACGCAGAACCACGGCTACACCGTCGCCGACACCGGTCCGCTGGAGGTGACCCAAGTGAACGTCAACGACGACACCGTCGAGGGGCTCGACAGCGAGGAGCTCGACGTCATCACCCGCCAGTACCACCCCGAAGCGAACCCCGGCCCGCACGACTCGCTCGGCTTCTTCGACGACGTGCTGGCGCTGACGGACACCCGGACGCGCGTCGCGGCCGACTGACCACGGTCGCCGCCCGAACGGTCACCCGATCCGCCCGACCGCTCTCCCCCGTCCGACCGCACGGAGTACCAGTTCCCCTCCCCGACCCACCGCTTCTCCCGCCCACCCCGCCGCATCTCGCTCCGCGACTCGGCGCCTTTCTCACCCAATCCACCGCTTCTCGCCCGGCGAATCGACGCTTCTCGCATCCGGACTCCTCGACACCCACGTCCCCGGTCCGGCCGCCGTTCGACCCCGACGACGGCACGTTCCGGCGGCGTTTTGTCGCGTCGGCCCGGAGGGATCGACGTGACACGCGATATCCTCCTCACGAACGACGACGGAATCGACGCGGTCGGGCTGCGGGCGCTGTACGACGCGCTCGCGGCCGATCACGACGTGACCGTGGTCGCGCCGGCGACGAACCAGTCCGGGGTCGGCGGGGCCCGGTCGTGGTGGGACACGACCGTCCAATACTCCGAGACCGACCTCGGGTACGCCGTCGAGGGAACGCCCGCCGACTGCGTGGCGGTCGCGGACGTCGCGCTGGGCCTCGACCCGGACCTGGTCGTGTCTGGCTGTAACCACGGGCCGAACATCGGCGCACACATCCTCGGACAGTCGGGGACCGTCGGGGCCGCGATGGAGGCGTCGTTCCTCGGGATCCCGGGGATCGCGCTGTCGCTGTACGACCGGGGGAACCTCCCGATCTCCCCGACGGCCGGCCACGGCGACTTCGCGCTCGCCGGCGAGGTCGCCGCGGACCTCGTCACGCGGTTCGAGGACGAGGGGTTACCGCTCGGGGCCGACGTGGTGAACGTCAACGTCCCCGCCGCCGACGACGAGGCGGCGGCCGACCCGACCTACCGCGTGACCGAGCCCGCCCGCGGGTTCGACGTTATCGAATACCACCCGGGCGACGACGCCCCCTCCGAGGGCGGGTCCGCCGGGCGGCGCGGCGAGATGGGGATGGAGCTTCGCGACCGCTTCTGGCGGGAGTTCCTGCGCGGCGACGTCGCGGACGACCCCGGCTCCGACCGGCTGGCCGTCGTCGAGGGCGAGGTGAGCGTCTCGCCGTTGGCGACCTCGCGCGCGGTCGCGAGCGACCGGGTGGGCGAGACCGTTTCGCTCCCGGCGGACGAGTGACTCCGGTGCCATCCCGATCCCGACGCGCCCGCGAAGCCCGTCGTTACCGGCGACCGCCCGGGTTTATTCCGAGGCGTCGTGTACGGCCGATATGACCGTCATCGTCGGGACGTCCGCGGCGGACGAACAGGCCGGTCCGATCCGGGAAGCCCGCCGTCTCGCCGCGGGGCTCGGTGAACCGCTGCACGTCGTTCACGTCTACTCGGAAGCGGAGTTCGAGACCGCGACGACGGGCGAGGACGGTGGGGCCCGTGCCTTCGGGGAGGTCAGGGCGGACGCCGAGGCCGTCGCGGAGGCCGCCCTCCGGGCCGCGCTGGGCGATGCGAGCGAAGACGGCGGCGTGTTTGAGCCGCCGGTCGAAGCGGTCGGGCTCGTCGGCGACCCCGCGACCGAGCTGGTCGAACACGCGACACACGCGGACGCGAGCCTGCTCGTGGTCGGCGGTCGGCGACGGTCGCCGGTCGGGAAGGCGATCTTCGGCAGCATCACGCAGGACGTCCTCTTCGAGGCCGACTGTCCGGTCGTCGCCTGCTTCGACGCCGTCGAGGACGACTGACCGTCCCCCTCGCCGCGGCCCGCTCCGCTTCCTCACCGCACGATCCGCCGAAACGGCTCTGTTGAAATCCTGTTATTCAACCATGTTTGCGTCTGAAACAGCGGGTCACTGAACGGTGCTAATTAATCAAGGCGGCGTTGCCGCTCCGCCCAGAACATAAGTTCGTCTCGCATTTCTTCAGGTACATCTCCAAAGAGACAGCCAAGACGGTTTCCAAGGTTTTGCCAGCTTAGCTTATTGAATGTCCCTTCTGAATATGGACCCCCCTCCAATGCGTCTTCCCACCCCTGATGAAAGGTACGTTCGCGGCTACTATCGAGTGGCTTCCGCTTATCCGCCTCGTACATCAAAATGGAATCTGATGACACCATGCGTGGTATATCATGTTAGTTCATAATAAAACCTCATCTGGACCTACTGGTTCGGCGTATGTAGTTCTGAAACTACGCTCAAAACCTGACCAATACGTGGACTTCCTGTACAGAAGAGATATATGTGCCTGTGTCTACAATTTACAAAGTGAAGCGTCGAGAATATATCATCTTAGGAGGTGCCTCTGTGAGTGCTGCTGTTTCTGGCTGTTTGGGATCACTGGGGCCAGGTAGACGTGATAAACCGTGGGTCACCTTGAGTTTGTTTTCATCTGATATTATACGAAAATTCCATAGCGAGCAGTATCTCGAGATACACCCGTCGCAGGCAAACGTAGAGGGACGGAACTTACCTCCTGAAAATCAAGAACATCACATCAGCGTAGATGTCACTGTATTAGCACAGTACGGCGTGGATTTAGAGAACCTATCAGTAGAACCGACCCAAGAGCGTGAACGACCTCCCGACTACTCCCCAGAAGTGACCCGATGGACGGGGAGGCTCCCCGAAGAACCCAACACGGACATCGACACAGTAGAGATGGCTGATGGGATGATCGATCTCGTTCTTACCACGCCGGAAAATATAACGCAAGCAGATCCAATCGGGTTGAATTTGACAGGGTTCGACTGTATCGATGTCGAAGCAATGACTACGGCCAGTTACGACGTTCAATCGTCCGATGACCATGTGAATCCCTCTCAGCATGAATTCCAAGTTTTCGATCCGCAGCAACTTCCACCCACGTTATACCCAAGAGGCATGATGGAAAACAGTGATACACAGGTACTCACTATTGATTGGCTCGTGCCGGAAACTGAGGAAGTAGTGATGGAAATCGATACGTCTACGATGGATGAATACGGAACGATCCGAGGGCCAGTAATTGAAGAGAAAGTGCGTGGTGGAGTCTTAAAGACAGCAACGATCAATGGTTCGACGGTTTCGATGAGATTGCTGCCGGATTCGGACAGCGATTTCGCCTCGGTTCAGGTCCGTCTCAATGGTGTAGAAATACGCAACACAGCAGAAGGGCTATTATACCAAATGACTGTCGAAGGCGACACTCATGAGACAGTAGAGACGAAACCGTTTGACATTGAAACGGAACCAACACCAGAATGAGAACGTTAGGTAGCCGCCTTATTCCGATGAGTGTGATAGGAATTGCCTGCTGACTACACCCTCCGTATCTTGCACACCGCTACGCAAGAGTCAGATGTCTCGGGATTTATGCTGCAGATCTCCTATACTGACCGAAACCGAGTCAGGTTATATCCGGCTACGAAGGATCTCAACAGAGCCGCCGAAACCGTTTCGACACCTCAGAGAGACCGTCTCCACCCCGTCGAAAACGTTCTCTGCGGTCAGCGCCGCTCCCCGAGCGCGATGTCGAGCGCGTCTTGATAGCGCCCGTCGTCGATCGCGAGCCGTGCACGCTCCGCGACGGCCGACGAGACACGACCCGCACGGTCCAAGTCGTCGACGAGAGCTCGCACGTTTCTGGCTTCCCACTCGGTCATGTCCGAGCCGACGACCGCCCGACGGTTAGTACGGGACGCCCGTTCGCCCCGATTCAGTCGAGTTATCCCGGTTTGGCTCGCCGTACCGACCGGTAGTCCCGTCGTATCGGTTCCCGATCACGGTCGGCCGTCGATGGATCGGCCGTCGGTGAGTCGGCCGTCGATGGGTCGGCTCGACGGCGCGTTTAAGTAGCCGACGGCGGAGTCGTCCGTATGGACGACCTCGCGTGGGAAACGACCGACACCGAGATCGAGTACCGCTGTCCCGGCTTCGACGTCCGCCGCGACGACGTTCGGTTCCCGGACGGGACGGACGCGGCGTTCCACTACGTCGACGAGCCGCCCGCGGTCGTCGTCCTCCCGTTCACGCCGGCGGGCGACGTCGTCGTCATCGACGAGTGGCGGCAGGCCGTCGGTCGGGTGAATCACGGGCTCCCCGCCGGCACCGTCGAACCGTCCGACGCCGACGACCTCGAGCGCGCGGCCGCCCGGGAGCTCGCCGAGGAGACCGGGTACGAGGCGGCCGCCTTCGAGCACCTGATCACCGTCGAGCCGACGAACGGGGTGTCCGACTCCGTTCACCACCACTTCCTCGCCACCGGGTGTGAGCCGACGGCCGAGCGCGACCTCGATCACAACGAGTCGATCAGCGTCGACGTCGTCGACTACGACGACCTGCTCGCCGGGGTCGTCGACGGCCACCTCCGCGACGGTCGGACCGCGACCGCGGTGTTACAGTACGAGCTCACGCGTCGCTGACGCGCCGGGTGCGGGCCCGCTGGATGGCGACGAACGGAGGGAAACGAACGGAGGGAAACGAACGGAGGGAAACGGACGGAAGGAAACGGACGGGAGGAAAGGACTGCTCACGGGACGGACAACCCTTTGACCGTTCGTTCCCAACGACGACCGATGACGGACACCTCCCGCGACGACGATCCCGTCGCCCCGTCGGCCGGCGACGGCGGTGACGGCGACGACGCCGTCGATCCCTCCGGAACGACACCGCCCGACACGGACGGCGGCGACGCCGCCGACCCCCTCGATACCGATCAGAGCACCGGGGATGCCTCGGGCGACTCTCCGGCCGTCGCGATCGCCGCGGCGCTCGGGCTCGGCGTGCTCGGCCCGCTCATCGCGTTGGTCGGCGGGATCGGCGTCTTCGCGCTCGACGTCGTCTTCGAGCTCTCGCTCGTGGCCCAGCTCGTGCTCACCCTGTTCGTCGGCCAGTACGTCGCGTTCGCCGGGCTGGCCGTCGCGTACCTGGCCTGGCGCGGGCTCGACCGGTCGGGGATCGTCGAGTATCTCGGCGTCCGCCGTCCCTCCCTGTTGGAGCTGGGGATCGTCGTCGTCGGGTGGGTCGCCATCCTGATCTCCGTGATCGGGATCTCGGTGATCATCCAGCTCATCGGGGTCGAGACCGCGGCGAACCAGAGCGCTGAGGTCGCCCTCCAGAACCCGGCGATCGTCCCGCTGTTCATCCTGGCGTCGTTCCTCGTGATCGGACCGTGCGAGGAGCTCCTCTACCGGGGCGTCGTCCAAGGGCGGCTCCGCGAGTCGCTGCCGGCCGCCCCTTCTATCGTCATCGCCTCCGCGATCTTCGCGCTCATCCACGTGATGGCGCTGACCGGCGGGATCACGGGGCGGCTCACGACCGTCGCGATCCTCTTTTTCCCCAGCCTGATCTTCGGCGTGGTGTACGAGTACACGGGGAACATCGTCGTCCCGTCGCTGTTACACGGCCTCCACAACGCCGTGATCTTCACGCTGTTGTACGTCAGCGTGGTGTACTTCGACGAACTGGAGGAGATGGCGGAGGCGGGAGCGACGCTCCTGCCGGTGTGACGGCTCGGGGCCACGCGGTGACGACGAGGGAAGCGCCCGGCGAGCCGCCCGCACGACGGCCGTTACGACGGACGGATGACGACGCGCGACGGCCGCACGGCTCGGGGTCGTTGGCGGACTGAGGGGAGTAAGCCCCCTTCGGTTCATCCCGACATTCGGCTAAGCGTCCGTGCCGTGGCCGGACTACCTGATGGCACGGACTTGCACCGGCGAGGATTCGCCGTTCCATCCGTTCCCGCCCGTCGCCCGCGCGGCGGTGCCGCGCGGCCCGGGCGTGGCGTCGGTCGCCACGCGCCCTCGGTGGGTTAACTCCCTTCCCTTGCGGGTCGGTTCGCGCGTTCGCGGGCGAACCCGTGAACGCCGGCGGCCGCCGACGGCGGCCGCGCGCACCTCATCGGTCGGGGCGGGGGGTGTCGTTGCTGTTCCAGAGCCAGCCGTCTCCGACTCCGGGCGTGTGCCCGGTCGCCCGTCCGGCCGGTGGGGGGACTTTCCTCATGCGTGTGCACGGGAGTCGGGCTCCCTCTGTCCACCGATCGGTACCCAACGACGACCAATAAGGGGTTCGGTCGGTCGGACCCCGACCCGGCGCGGAAAGGTTACCGAACTGTCAAGCGTCCCTCGGACGCCCGTAGATCGAACCATACCGTCCCTGGTCCGTGTTCCCGGCCGTAGCGTCCCTCACGAACGTTCATCGACAAGGGAAGCGTTCAAGTCGTCAGCAGCACAAGCGGAGGTATGTCCGAGGCCCAGACCGTTCAGCTTTCCTACGACGACGGGGCACGAGCGGTCGAACTCGCGCGAGAGGCAGTCGAGTCGTTCGTTCGACAGGGACAGCGGGAACAACCCGGCAGCATGCGGGAGGCGTTCTACGCCCGAACGGGTGCGTTCGTCCGCCTCCAGTCGACCCGTGGTCGCGGTCGGCTTCGGGGCTGTGCGGGCGCGTGGGACTCCTCCGATCAGTTGGGCCACTCTATCGTCGAGGCGGCGATCCAGGCGGCGTCCGGCGACTCCTGCGGGTCCGAGGTCGAACCCAAGGAGCTCGACAACATCACCGTCTCCGTCTGTATCGTCTCGAACACCGTCCTCACCAACGACCCGCTCGCGGACCTCGAGCTCGGAACCCACGGCGTCGCGGTCGACGGCGGCAACTCCCACGGCTGGCTCTATCCGACCCTTCCGGTGGAGAACGGCTGGTCCGGCGCTGAGTTCCTCTCACGCGCGTGCCGGAAGGCGAAGCTCTCCCCGAACGCCTGGCAGGACGAGGACACGATGGTGACGCTTATCGAGGGGCAGGTGTTCCGCGAGCGCCCCGACGGCGGCGCCGTCGAGGAGCTGTAGGCCGCACCCGCCGTCACGACCGTTCGGTCGGCCCGACTCAGTCCCCGCCGGCTCCCGTTTCTCCGGCGTATCCGACCCGCTCCGCGTCCGCGAGCGCCCGCTGCGTCGCGGCGTCGAGGTCGAACGCCTCCGCGCCCCCGTCGACGAGCTCCCCGTCCCGGAGGAGCGGGCGCAGCAGCGGCTCGCCGCCCTCGGGGCCCGGTCGGTCGGCGAGGACGACCGCGTGACCGCCGTCAGCGGTGCGGTACACCTCCTTCGTCCCCGAGAGCTTCCCGCGTTTCGCGCCCGGGCGGTCGTCGACGGAGACGATGTCGAGCGCGAAGTCGACCGGATCGGCGTTCGAGACGTACCCGCCGACGCCGAAGCCGTCGACCACGTCGGCCAGCTCGCGGAGGTCGGCGGGACCGAGCCCGCCGGAGACGTACACGTCGACGTCGTCGTGGTCGCGGGCGCCGAGCTCCCACTGGACCTCGCGGATGATGTGTCTGAAGTCGCCGCGCCGCGACCCCGTCGTGTCGAGGCGCACGCCTGCGAGCCGGTCGCCGAGCGCCTCGACCGCGCGGAGGACCTCGTCGCGTTCGTCGGTGTAGGTGTCACACAGCGCGATCCGGGGGACCGACTCGTCGACGGCGTCGTCGAACGCGCGCCACGCCGCCTCCTGCTCGCCCGGCCCGAAACAGATCATCAGTGCGTGCGGCATCGTCCCGGACGCCTCCCGTCCGATCAGGTCGCCGGCGGCGACGTGTGAGAACCCGTCGAACCCGCCAACCAGCGCCGATCGCTCCACCGTCGCGGCCATCGCCGGATGGACGTGTCGCGCCCCGAACGACAGGACGCTCGCGTCCGGCGCGGCCACGCGACAGTCGAGCGCGGCGGTGGCGATCCCCGACGCGTGCGAGAGGAACCCCAGAAGCGACGTCTCCAGCCGCGCGAACTCGAGGTACTCCCCTTCGATGCGCATCACCGGCCCGCCGTCGAACAGCCGTCCCTCGGGGATCGCGTCGACGTCGACGTCACGGCCCTCGAGCAGCGCGACCGCGTTCTCGAGCCCGGCGAACAGCTCGAACTCCCCGTCCGGGAACTGGTCCGCCGTCACCTCGACGACGACGCGGGGGTTTCGGCCGGCCGCCTCCAGGGTCGCCTCCGTCCGCTCGAAGTAGGCGTCGGTCGCCCGTCCCTCGCGGATCGCGTCGGCGTCGACGATGTCGAACTCCGTCATGACGTGAGGTTTTCCGGGCGGACACGAAAAGGGTCCGGGTCACGGGTGAGCTCGCCCGCGTCGCGTTCGGAAAGCCGCCGGCTCGGCGGTGTCGGAACCGCACTGTCGCCCGCGACACTAACGACCGGTCTCATCTCCGGCGGCGTGCCGTGTCGACCGGGAAACCCTCGTGGCGGGCGACCGCCTACGTGGCGGCGGACGTGTCGCCGGCGGACCGGCGACCGATATGTACCGTGCCTGGGTTCTCCGCGTCGTCATCGCTCCCGTCCGGGAGTACTCGCGCGGGGACTTGTGGCACGCGACCGGTGGTAGCCGTCGGGGACGGTTAAAGGGTCCGACGCGTCGATGTCGGTCCTAAACGTTGATACGCCGGATCCGTCCCGAACGCCGATACGCCGAGTCCGTCCCGAACGCCCGTCCTCCTCACTCGCCTTTCTCGCTGCCGGCGACGCGGACGGGTCCGTCGTCAGCGTCTCGCGGTTCGTTCACGGAGACGGGGTCGATCCCGCGGCGGCGGGCGTCGAACTCCGAGAGGACGTACACCAGAGCGACGAGGAGGACCACGCCGATCGGGAGCAGGACCAGCGGCGTGATCCCCGTGAGCCCCCAGACGAGCAGGAGCCCGACGGCGACGCTCCCGACCGTGACCGCGTAGTACAGCTGCGTGCGGACGTGGTCGATGAGGTCCGCGCCGGTGAACGTCGCCGACAGCACGGAGGTGTCGGAGATCGGCGAGCTGTGGTCGCCGAAGATCGCGCCCGAGAAGATGACGCCGACCATCACCGCCACCAGCGTGTGGCCCTCCGCGCCGCCGCCGCTGATCTCCCAGGCGACCGGGACGGCGATCGGGGTCATGATCCCCATCGTCCCCCACGAAGTTCCGGTCGAGAAGGCGATGAACGCGGCAACGACCAACACGAGCGCGGGCAACACCGACTGCGGCACCGTGCCGACGGTCGCGTCCGCGACGTAGCTGCCCGTCTCCAGCGCTGAGATGACCTCGCCGATCCCCCACGCGAGCGCCAGGATGGACACCGCCGTGAGCATGATCCCGAACCCGTCGATGGTGTACTCGGTCGCGTCGGCGACCCCGAAGATCCCGTACGCCTTCCCGAGCACGAAGCCGGAGACGACCATCGCGAACGCGCCGATCATGAGCGCGGTCGCGTAGTCGGCGTCGATGACGGCGGTCCACAGTTGGTCGCCCGCGGTACTCGGGTCGGTCACGAGCGTGACCGCGGAGAGCCCGCCCGTCCAGAACGCCGTGCCCACCGTGACCGCGATGAGCACGGCGACCGGGAGGAAGAAGTTGATCAGCCGCGGGGTCGACGCGGGGGGCTCGCCGAGGTCCGCGGCCACGTCCTGCATCGGGACGGCCTCGTCACGGGTCACCTTCCCCTCCGTCCACGACCGGTGTTCGGCGGTGAGCATCTCCCCGTAGTCGCGCCGCCAGAGGACGATGATGACGACCATGGCGATCGCGAGAATGGAGTACATGTTGAAGGGAATCGAGTTCAGAAACACCTCGAACGTGCTGGGGCGGTCCGCGGCGGCGACGCCGGCCTCCGCGTACCCCTCGTCGATGAGCGACAGCTGGAACGCGACCCACGAGGAGATGCCGAGCGTCGCCACCGGGGCCGCGGTGGAGTCGACGATGTACGAGAGCTTCTCCCTGGAGATCCGCAGCTGGTCGGAGACGTCCTTCATCGTGGAGCCGACGATGGCGGTGTTGGCGTAGTCGTCGAAGAAGAGGACGACCCCGAGCCCCCACGCCGCCAGTCCCGCCTTGCGCTGGGTGTCGAGCCGCTTGACGGCCCAGTCGCGCACGGCGTACGTGCCGCCGAGGTTCCACACCATCGCGACCCCGGAGCCGAGGAGCAGGGTGAACACGATGATCGTCGCGTGGAAGTCGTCGGCGATCGCGGCGACGATCCACTCGAACGTCTGGACGATCCCGAGCCCGCCGGTGTAGATGACCGCCCCCGACCAGATGCCGAGGAACAGCGACAACACCGCTTTCCGGGTGATGATCGCCAGGACGATAGCGAGCAGCGGCGGGACGATCGACAGCGCTCCGAACTCGGACATGGCAGAGTCCTGTGTCGGGGAGACACTTAAGTATCGACCTCGTACGGCGATCAGAGACGGTCCCCCGCCGTCGAGTCGGCGGTTTCGCTCCGGATGCTCGTC
This sequence comes from Halorubrum sp. JWXQ-INN 858, assembly GCF_009806985.1. Taxonomy (GTDB): domain Archaea; phylum Halobacteriota; class Halobacteria; order Halobacteriales; family Haloferacaceae; genus Halorubrum. The sequence goes on from NZ_WUAX01000001.1 coordinate 64,744, forward strand.
GGATCGGCGGCCCTTTCCCCCGTATTTCCGTCGGATAAGCGGCTCCTTCGTCGCCACTCCGGGCTATCGACGAGCCGCCCGGTGGACCGCCGTCGCGCCGCCGCGTGCCGGCGGGATCGGCGCGTATCCGAACGCACTTACGTGTCTGTGACCCAGTGACGCACAATGTCAGTACGAGTCGGTATCCTCGGTGCGACCGGGGCCGTAGGCCAACGGTTCATCCAACTGCTCGACGACCACCCGACCTTCGACCTCGCGGCCGTCACCGCGAGCGCCGAGAGCGCGGGGAAGACGTACCGCGAGGCGGCCAAGTGGCGCGTCGACACGCCGATCCCGGACGACGTCGCCGGGATGGAAGTCGTCGCGACCGACCCCGGCGCGGTCGCCGACGCGGACGTCGACCTGCTGTTCTCGTCGCTCCCGTCCGGCGTCGCCGCGGAGGTCGAGCCCGCCTTCCTCGAGGAGGGGTACGTCGTCTCCTCGAACTCCTCGAACGACCGGATGGCCGAGGACGTCCCGCTGACGATCCCCGAGATCAACCCCGAACACCTCGGGCTCATCGACGTGCAGCGCGACGAGCGGGGCTGGGACGGCGCGCTCGTGAAGAACCCGAACTGCTCGACGATCACGATGGTCCCGACCCTGGCCGCGCTCGACGAGTTCGGCCTGGAGACGGTCCACGTCTCGACGCTGCAGGCCGTCTCCGGGGCCGGCTACTCCGGCGTCACGTCGATGGAGATCATCGACAACGCGATCCCGCACATCGGCGGCGAGGAGGAGAAGATGGAGACGGAGTCCCGCAAGCTCCTCGGCGCGTTCGACGGCGGCGAGGTGCGGCTCCACGACGCCGAGGTCACGGCCTCCTGTAACCGGATCCCGACGCTTGACGGCCACCTCGAGAACGTGTTCGCGGAGCTCGACGCCGATCCCTCCCGCGAGGAGATCCGCGCGGCGATGGAGGGCTTCGAGAGCGCCGACCTGTACAGCTCGCCCGACCAGCTGATCAAGGTGTTCGGCGACGACGAGCCCGACCGGCCACAGCCTCGCCTCGACCGCACGTACGCGGGCGGGATGGGGATCGTCGCCGGCGGCGTACAACACACCGCCGCGGGGATCAAGTACAACTGCCTCGCGCACAACACGGTCCGCGGCGCGGCGGGCGCGTCGCTGCTGAACGGCGAACTGCTCGTCGAGGAAGGGTACGTCTAACCGCGCGGTTCCGCACTCCGTCGGCCCGGCGCTCGTGGCTCGTCTCCAGCGTCACTTCGCCGACTCGAGGCTCACCGTCGCACCGCCCGACAGCGACCGGAGGGGTGCGACCTCGTCGATCTCGGCGACCACGTTCACCGGGCTCGCCGCGCGCGGTTCCGCACCGTCGCTCGCGGGCGTCGGTCCCCAGAAGAGACACAGCGCGTTCCCCTGCGGCCAGTACGCGACCGCGCCGACGGGGACCGTTTCGCGGGCGTTCTCCGCCGGGACGTCGACCGGGGTACGGACGTACAGTTCATCGCCCCAGCGGCTCGCTTCGCCGGCGATCGGGAGGGCGTCCGCGATCGCGTCCCGCGTCGTCGGCGCGTCGTCGGTCCAGGTCGCCCGCAGCGTGTGATCGCCGACGCGGATCGTCAGGTCGCTCATGGGGCCGCCGTCGCGGCCGGACGACTTGATACTCACGCCGACGGCGCTGTTGAACGCCTCTCCTGACGACACGTCCTCGTCCGCAAGGGCCGATCGCTGAAGGATGCGGACCGACCGATCCGCCACGAGCCGTGTTTATAAGTGATGGCGGGAGATACCGTTGATACTTATAAGCGGTTATGACAGAACGGCGGAGGCGGCGGAGGTGGCGGGGGCAGCGGGGGCGGTGTGGCGATGAACGAGGAGCGAATCCCGTACCGTGTCGTACCCGTGCTCTACTCCTACCGTACCCGTCGTCCCGAACCGCGGCCTCACCCTCCCCAACCTCGCCGCGGCTGCTTTATAAGCAGCCGCGGGCTCCCTCGCGCGCGTTTCTCGCGCGCGCCGACCGCGTTCTCTCGCAGACGCCGACCGGCTCGGCCTACTTCCCCTCGAACTCCGGCTCGCCATCGCCCATGAACGCCGTGAGCCCCTCCATGAGGTCGTCGGTGTTCATCACGTGGCCGAAGCCCATCGCCTCGACCTCGAGCCCGGCCTCCGCGTCGGTCCGCCCGGCGTGCATCGCGCGTTTCGTGTATCGCTGGGCGATCGGCGGCCCGGCCGCCAGGTCCGCCGCGAGCTCCCGGGCCCGGTCGTCGATCTCGTCGTTGTCGACGAGTTCGTTGATGAACCCGTACGACTCGAGCGTCGCCGCCTCGTAGCGGTCGGCGGTGAAGACGATCTCCTTGGCCCGCCCCTCGCCCACGATCCGGGCGAGCCGCTGGGTGCCGCCCCAGCCCGGGAGCAGGCCCAGGTCGTGTTCGGGCTGTCCGAGCTCCGAACGCTCCGAGGCGACCCGGAGGTCCGCGCAGGTCGCGAGCTCCATGCCGCCGCCGAGACAGTAGCCGTCGATGCCGGCGACGACCGGCTTGTCCGACGATTCGAGCTTCCCGAAGGTCGCTTGCCCCTTCCGCGAGAGCTCGACGGCGGCGATCGGGTCGGCCCCGCCGGCCGCCATGCTCTGGACGTCGGCCCCGGCCGAGAAGGCGCGGTCGCCCGCGCCGGTGAGCAGGATCGCCCGCACGTCGTCGTCCGCGTCGAGCGCGTCTATCGCGTCGGCGAGCTCGTCGAGGAGTTCGTCGCTGATCGTGTTCATCCGGTGGGGCCGGTCGATCTCGACGTGGCCGACCCGCTCGTCGACCGTGACCGACAGCGTCTCGTAGGCGTACCGGTCGGCCGAGCCGTCGCCGTCGGAACCGCCGGCTCCGTCCCCGGCGGCGTAGAACCCGCCCGCGTCGGCGGCCTCGCGGAGGTAGTCGACCGCCTCGTAGCGGGCCTCGCCGGTCTCCTCCGCCAAGGCGTCGAGCACGGCGACCAGCTCGTCGAGGCCTTCCGCGTCCGCGAGCTTCGCCGGTCCGTCGGGGAAGCCGGCCCCGAGCGTGACCGCCCGGTCGATCGCGTCGGCGTCCGCGACGTCGTCGCCGATGAGGCCGGCGACCTCGTTGGCCATGAGCGCGAGCAGTCGGCGACGAACGTCCGCGTCGGTCGCGTCCGACGGGATCTCGGCACCGCCGTTCTCGTAGTCGTAAAAGCCCTTGCCGGACTTCTTGCCGAGCTCGTCCGCCTCGACCTTCTCGGCGAGCAGCGGGCACGGACGGTACGCGTCGCCTGACACCTCGTGCATGTACTCGAGGACGTGGAACCCCACGTCGATGCCGACCTGATCGGCGAGTTCGAACGAGCCCATCGGGAGCCCCATGTCGAACTTCGTCGTCGAGTCGACCGTCTCGATCGTCGCGTCGCCGGACTCGACGATCCACGCCGCCTCGTTCATCAACGGCACGAGCACCCGGTTGACGATGAACCCGGGGCTGTCCTTGCGGACGCGGACCGGCGTCTTCCCCATCGACTCCGCGAGCCCCTCGACGAGTTCAAGGGTCGCCTCGTCGGTGTGTGCGCCGGCGATGACCTCGACGAGGTCCATCCGGACCGGCGGGTTGAAAAAGTGCATCCCGCAGAACCGCTCGGGGCGGTCGGTGACCTCCGACAGCTCCGTGATCGAGAGGCTGGAGGTGTTCGTGACGAGGACGGCCTCGGCGGGGACGTACTCGATGACCTCCTCGTACACGTCCTTCTTGATCGACATCTTCTCGGGGACGACCTCGATCACCACGTCGGCGTCCCCCACCGCCGCCTCGAGATCGACGACGGGGTCGATGCGGTCGAGCGCGGCGTCGGCGGCCGACTCCTCGATCCGGTCCCGCTCGACGAGCTTCCCGAGCGACCACTCGATCTGCTCGTAGCCGTTCCGAACGAACTCCTCGTTGATGTCCCGCATCGCCACGTCGTAGCCGGCGAGCGCGGCGACCTCCGCGATGCCGTGGCCCATGTTCCCGGCCCCGAGCACCGCGATACGCTGGACGTCTTCGAGCTCCATGTCCATGCCCGAGCGATCGGAACGCCCGCGGTTCAACGTTTCCATCTTTGAAACGAGAAACCGAGTGGCTGTTTATTATCGGAACAGTCGCCGTGTCGGGTCCGCCGATCACTCGGGAGTCGCGTACTTCCGCACGGTCGACGCGATCAGCGGGACCTCGTACTCCTCGCCGTTGTACGCCTTGTACATCAGGAACACCCACGCGATGAGGGCCACGGGCGCGAGCAGCAAGCTGCCGAGCCCGAGCAGGGCCGCGGCGATCCAGCCGACGACGGGGATCAGCGCCAGCACGGTCGAGACGACCGTGAGCACGATCGACGCGACGAACAGCCCGCCGAACACGGCAGTGCTCTGTACCGCGTGAAACCGAACGAACGCGTCCTCGGGCTCCAACACGTAAAAGAGGATCCCGGTGAACGGTCCGAGCAGATAGCTCAGCGCGCCGGCGACGTTGGCGTCCAGGCCGGTTCCGGTGTCGGCGGCGTCGTCCCCGGCCACCGCTTCTTCGGACCCGATATCCGCCGACGGGCTTGCCCCCTCGCCGACCCCCTCGTCCACGCGTTCTTCCGCACTCGACTCCCCGTTCGCGTGCTCGTCGGTTTCCGACTCCGCCGTGGCGTCCTCGACCGAAGACGATGTGTCTGTTACCATATGTCTCGTTCCGGTACTGGTACGCTCACTGATGTATTAAAGATACACTCCGTATCGGGGCGCAGGCCGACTCCGAGCGTCGAAACGCCCCGCTGGTCCCCGTCGAACCGCCGTCCGCTCGCTCAGTCGTCGGCTGCGGCGATCAGGTTCCGCAGGTCGTCGCCCGACTCGAGCGCGGCGACGTTGTCGGCGACGATGTCCGCGAGCCGGTCCCAGTGTTTCGGTGTGTGTCCGCCGGTGTGGGGGGTGATGAGGCAGTTCTCCAACCCCCAGAGCGGATGGTCCGCGGGGAGCGGTTCGGGGTCGGTCACGTCGAGTGCGGCCCCCCGGATCCCGTTCGACCGGAGCGCCGACACCAGCGCGTCGGTGTCGACGATCCCCCCGCGGGCGGCGTTGACGAGGACGGCGTGGGGCGACAGCGTCGCGAGCTCCGACTCCCCGATCAGCCCGCGGGTGAGGTCGTTGAGCGGGCAGGCGAGGACGACGTAGTCGCTCCGGGCGAGCACGTCGTGGATCGCGTCCGTCTCGAACCCGACGACTTCGTCCGTCGGACCGCCCTTCGAGGGGGTGTACCGGACGCCGAGCGTCTCCACGTCGAACCCCTGCAGGCGATCGACGACCTCCTGACCGATCGAGCCCAGCCCGATCACGGCCACCGTGCTTCCGGCCAACTCGAACGACTGGAAGTGGCGCCACTCGGCGTTCGACTTGCGCCGCCACCCCTCGTGGAGCCGTCGGGCGAAGACGAGCATGTTGCCGATCGACTGTTCGGCGATCCCCGGCGCGTGGATCCCCCCCGCGTTCGTGACGGCCACGCCGTGCTCGGCGAGCGCGTCGACCGGTACGTGGTCGGTGCCGGCGAAGGTGCAGGCGAACAGCTCCAGCCGGTCGGCGTCCGCGACGAGGTCCTCCTCGACGGAGATCCCCGTGACGACGCGGGCCCGAGGGACGAGCTCGCGCTCGTCACGTGGCGTCCGCGCCAGCGCGACTTCGTGGTCGGGGAGCCGCTCCCGAAGCCGGTCGGCGTACGATTCCATCGACAGTCCCTCGGTCCCCTCGCGGAGGACGACGACGTCTGGCTGATCGCTCATTGGTGAACACGCCGCCGTACGGCGGTGATGTCCGGTGTTCGACGGTCGGCTACTTACCTTTTTTGTAGTCGAAGTACACGATGATCGTGTACGTTTAAGTCCGTCCGCGTGCCACGGGAGCACATGACGGAGCGCGTTTCCGATCGACTCGTCGAGCTGCGCCGAGGGTTCCACCGCCATCCGGAGCCCGGCTGGCGCGAGTTCTACACGACCCACCGGCTCGTCGAGGAGATCGAGCGCCTCGACGTCGACGAGCTCGCGGTCGGCCGCGAAGCCTACGATCCCGACGACCGGATGGCGGTCCTCGACGACGACGCGTACGAGCCGTGGGTCGAGCGCGCGCGCGAGCGCGGAGCCCGCGAGGACGTCCTGGAGCGAACCGCGGGCGGCGTCACCGGCTGCGTGGCCGTCCTCGACCGCGGCGAGGGGCCCGCCGTCGGGCTCCGCGTGGACATCGACGGGCTGTTCATCGAGGAGTCGACCGACGAGGACCACCTCCCCGCCCGCGAAGGGTTCCGATCGGGGATCGAGGGGGCGATGCACGCCTGCGGCCACGACGCCCACATGACGTGGGGGCTCGCCGTCCTCGAGGCGGTCGCCGCAAGCGACTTCGCCGGCCGGTTCGTCGTCTTCTTCCAGCCCGCCGAGGAGCTGAGCGGCGGCGGCCACCCGATGGCGGAGAGCCGCTTCGCCGACGGGCTCGACCGGCTGTTCGCGGTCCACGTCGGGCTCGATCACCCGACCGGACGGGTCGTCGCCGGGATCGAGCGTCCACTCGCGATGTGTCACGTCGACGCGGCGTTCAAAGGCGTGTCCGCGCACGCGGGGAAGGCACCCGAGGAGGGCGAGAACGCGATGCAGGCGCTCGGCACCGCCATCTCGAACGCCTACGGGATCCCACGGCATAGCGGAGGAATGACCCGGGTGAACGTCGGCTACGCGGAGGCTGGCAGCGCGAGCAACGTGATCGCCGATCACGCCCGCGTCGAGGCGGAAGCCCGCGGCGAGACGACCGCGCTGATGGAGTACGCGAAGTCCCGGCTCGAACGGGCGTTCCGAGGGGCCGCCGAGTCACACGGCTGTTCGCTCGAGTTCGACGTCGTCAGCGAGTCGCCGCGCGCGGACAGCGACCCCGCGCTCGTCGATCACGTCGCGAGCGTCGCCCGCGGGGTCGACGGGGTGACGGAGGTCGTCCCCACCGCGGACTTCGGCGCGAGCGAGGACGCGACGTTCCTGATGGAGCGCGTTCAGGCGGACGGCGGGCTCGCGACGTACCTCATCGTCGGTACCGACCACCCGGACTCCCACCACACGCCCGCGTTCGACGTCGACGAACGGAGCCTCCGGATCGGCGTCGACGTCCTGACCGAGTCGATCCTACGCGTCGAGGGGACCGACGACGGCCCCACGGGAACCGAAGCCGCCGAGGGAAGCGACTGTCGTTCGGAGCGAAACGGGAGGTAGGGTGCTCGATCGGAGCGAAACGTGAGGAGGGTGCTCGAAGGGAGGGGGAGAGGGAGGGGAGCGGGGATCGGCCAGTCGTCGGCTACGCCGCGATCGACGCTGAATCCGCCGCGGCCGCGGCGTCGAGGAAGATCGAGATCCCGAGCTCGATCTCCCGTTCCGTCGAGTCGAGCGGCGGCAGTAGCCGGATCGTCTTCTTCCCGCAGCCGAGCGTGAGCAGGCCGCGGTCGAGCGCCTCGGCGACCACGGCGTCGCGACGGTCGGGCGCGTCGAACTCGACCGCGAGCATCAGCCCCTTCCCGCGCACGTCGACGACCGACCCTGGGGCGTCGTCCGCGAGCAGCTCGCGCGCCTGCCGACCGCGGTCGGTCGCGTTCGCGAGGAGGTCGTGTTCCTCGATCGCCTCGATCGTGAACGCCCCCATCATCGAGCCGAGGAGGTCGCCGCCGCCGAACGTGGAGCCGAGGCGGTTCTTCTCCTCGGGGAACAGCTCCGATCGCGACACGGTCGCGCCGACCCGCAGCGCCTTCGCCGCCGAGATGACGTCCGGCTCGATGTCGTAGTGGTCGGAGGCCCAGAACTCCCCGGTCCGACCGACGCCCGACTGGATCTCGTCGACGACGAGCGGGATGTCGTACTCGTCGGTCACCGCCCCGACCTCCGCCATGAACGCCTCGCTCGGGAACCGATAGCCGCCGACGCCCTGTATCGGTTCGAGCACGACGAACGCGACCTCCTCGGGGTTCACGTGACCACCTTCCGGCGCGAGCGCGTTCCGGAGCCGCGACCCGTCGCCGGTGAAGAACCCGCAGTCGCACGTCGCCGCGGTACACTCACGGTCCGCACAGAACGGGACCGTCTCGATCCCGGCGATCTCCGGGTAGTGGCGGGTGTACACCTCCTTCGATTTGGTGAGCGAGAGGGTTCCGAGCGTCCGGCCGTGGAAGCTCCCGCCGAACGCGTAGCCGTACTTCGCCGCGGGCTTGTGATCGTGTGCCACCTTCATCGCGTTCTCGACGGCCTCCGCCCCCGAGTTCGAGAGGAACACGGTGTCCATCCCGTACCGCGAGGAGACGTCCGTCAGCTTCTCCATCAGGTGGCTGGAGCCGGGGACCACCGACGACTCGGGATCCGGTCCCGCCCCGAAGTACATGTCCTGCCCGGCGATCTTCATCGGCTCGACGAGGTCGAACTCCCGGAGCTTTCCGAGCACCTTCCCGTTGTTGTAGCCGAGCGGCGCGGCCCCGATGTGACACGTGAAGTCCATGAGGACGTTGCCGTCGACGTCGGTGACGAACGGGCCGTCCGCCTCGCGCGTCACGTCCCAGACGAACTCGTGGGAGTACTCGCTGGGGGCGGCGTGTTCGCCGTGGTACGCCACCCACTTCTCGGCGTTCGGCCCCGGAAGCCCGCCGGCGTCCGGCTCCGCGGTGTCCCTATTCATACACAGATAACGTGTACACCATACATTAAAAGTTGTTCTCGCGTGCGGTTCACCGTCGGAACGAGGGGTTCGAAGCGAGGCGTTCGGAACGGGGAGATCAGGACTGGCGGCTCGAAAGGCTGAAGGGTGGAACGCGAACGCTGGGGCGCGTCGCCCCGGCCGACCGTTGAAACCGGATGCCGAACCAGCGTGCCCCGTGAGCTGAACGACGACCCACGTCGGTCGGGGCGGGTGTACGGCGAGCCGTCGTGGGCGCGGAACGGAGCCGTCTGTCAGCTACTCGTCCGCGAGCGGCGCTACTCGCCCCAGTTTTCGACGCGCTGCGGACGGTCGGAGACCGCCATCACGTCGAGGTCGTCGTCCGCGTGTTCGATCGCTTCGAGCGCCGCCAGCGCGCTGGCGTGCGTCGAGAAGTACGTGATCTCCTCCTCGACGGCGACCTCGAGCAGCTCGCGCTGTCTGGAGACGATGAGGTCGATCTCGCCGCGACGGGCCGCCTCGACGAGGTCCGTCGCCGTCGACAGCTCGAAGTGAGCCGAGAACTCCTCGACGAGCGCCTCCCCGGCGGCGGTGTCGGGATCGGGGAACTCCTCGGCGGAGAGGTCGACGACGGCCGTGCCCGACTCCGGGATCGGCTTGCCGGTCGAGTCCTGCGCCTTGTCGTACGCCTTGCCGAACGAGCGGGCCGTCCCCATCACTTCGCCGGTCGACTTCATCTCGGGGCCCAGACGCGGGTCGGAGCCCGGCAGGCGGTCGAACGGGAGGACGACCTCCTTCACGCTCCGGTGTTCGGGGATCCGTTCCTCGGCTTCGAGGTCCGCGAGCGACAGGTCCGTCATCACCTTCGCGGCCAGCTTCGCGATGGGGACGCCCGTCGCCTTCGAGACGAACGGTACCGTCCGCGAGGAGCGCGGGTTCGCCTCCAACACGTACACAGACGGCTCGGCCTCCGGGTCGTGGACGCCGGTCACCGCCAGCTGCACGTTCAGCAGACCGACCGTGTCGAGCGCGCGGGCGATGTCCTCGGTCACCTCGCGGACCCGAGCGAGGGTCGCGTCGTCGAGCGAGCGGGGCGGGATCATACACGCCGAGTCGCCGGAGTGAACGCCGGCGCTCTCGACGTGCTCCATCACGCCGCCGATCAGCACGTCGTCGCCGTCGGCGACGGCGTCGACGTCCAGCTCGACCGCGTCCGAGAGGAACTGGTCGACGAGGATCGGCTTGTCGGGGGCGACGCGCACCGCCTCCTCGATGTAGCGTTCCAGCTCCTCGTCGTCCTCGACGACGCGCATCGCGCGTCCGCCGAGCACGTAGGAGGGACGAACCAGCACGGGGTAGCCGATCCGGTGGGCCAGATCGAGCGCCTCGTCCCGGCTGGTCGCGGTGTCGCCCTCCGGTTGGGCGACGCCGATCTCGTCCATCAGAACGTTGAAGCGGTCGCGGTCCTCCGCGAGGTCCATCGCCTCGACGCTCGTTCCCATGACCTCACAGTCGAGCCCGCGGCGCTCGATCTCCGCTTTGAGCGGTTCGCCGACGTTCACGGAGGTCTGGCCGCCGAACTGGACCATCACGCCGTCAGCGCCGGTCGTCTCGATCACGTCCGCGATCTCCTCCGCGGAGATGGGCTCGAAGAAGAGCCCGTCGGAGGTGTCGTAGTCGGTCGACACCGTCTCGGGGTTGTTGTTGACGACGTGTGCGTCGATGCCGAGCTCGCGGAGCGCGCGGACCGCGTGCACCGCACAGTAGTCGAACTCGACGCCCTGGCCGATCCGGATCGGACCGCCCCCGACGACCACGACGCTCTCCACGTCGGCGTCGACGCGGACCTCGTTCCGGGTCCCCGCCGTGTCCGCGCCCCGCAGGAACTCGGGCAGCCGGGCCGAGTAGTAGTACGGGGTCGACGCCTCGAACTCGCCGGCACAGGTGTCGACCTGTTTGAACGTCCGGGCGGGGACGTCGGCCTCCACGTCGCTCACGTCGGCCTCGACGCCGCCGGCCACGGCCGTCGCGGCGATCTCCGCGTTCGTCCGACCGGCCGAGGCGGCGGGCGTGAACTCGCCCGTCGCGGCCGCCGCGGTCGCCTCCGACACGTTCGCGAAGCGCTCGACGTACCAGCGGTGGATGTCCGTGAGGTCGACCACGTCGTCGACGGAGTAGCCGCGGTCGAACGCCTCGAACATCGCGTACGGGCGGTCCGGGCTCGGCCTGACGAGGTACTCGGCTTCGAGCTCGTCGTCGCTCACGTCCGCGAAGTCGACGGCGGGGTCGTACTCCGAGGAACGGAGCGCCTTCGTGAGGCTCTCCTCGAACGTCCGACCGATGGCCATCGCCTCGCCGGTCGACTTCATCGCCGTGCCGAGCTCGAAGTCGACGTCCTCGAACTTGTCGATGGGCCAGCGCGGTACCTTCGTCACCACGTAGTCGATGGCGGGCTCGAAGGCGGCGGTCGTCTCGCCGGTGATCTCGTTGTCGATCTCGTGGAGCCGCTTGCCGAGCGCGACCTTCGCGGTGACGCGGGCGATCGGGTAGCCGGTCGCCTTCGAAGCCAGCGCCGACGACCGCGAGACGCGGGGGTTGACCTCGACGACGCGGTACTCCCCGCCGGGAGTCCCGTCGTCGCGCCAGGCGAACTGAATGTTACAGCCGCCCTGGATGCCCAGCTCGCGGATCACGCCGAGCGCCGCGTCGCGCATCTCCTGGTGACCGTCGTCCGGGATGACCTGTGATGGGGTCACGACCGTCGACTCGCCGGTGTGGATCCCCATCGGGTCGATGTTCTCCATGTTGCAGATGATGATACAGGAGTCGTCGGCGTCCCGCATCACCTCGTACTCCAACTCGACCCAGCCCGCGATGGACTCCGTGATCAGCACCTCGCTGTTCCGGGAGAGCCGCAGCCCCTTGCGGACGCGCTCGACGAGCTCCTCGAAGTCGTCGACGACGCCGGAGCCGGAGCCGCCGAGCGTGTAAGTCGTCCGGGCGATGACCGGGAGTCCACCGACCTCGTCGACCGCGTCCTGGACGCGCTCGCGGAGCGCACCCTCGTCGAAGTCGGTGACTGACTCGCCCTCGTCGAGGGAGATGGTCGTCGACTGGGGGACGGGCTGGCCGATCTTCTCCATGCGCTGGCGGAAGAGGTCCCGGTCCTCCGTCGCGTAGATCGTGTCCAACGGGGTCCCCATGACCTCGACGTCGTGCTCCTCGAGGATGCCCTGTTCGGCGAGCTCCGCGGTGACGTTGAGCCCCGTCTGGCCCCCGAGCCCGGCGATGACGCCGTCGGGTTCCTCGATGCGGATCACTTCGGCGATCGCCTCCGGCGTGATCGGCTCGATGTACACCCGGTCCGCGGTGTCCGGGTCGGTCATGATCGTCGCCGGGTTCGAGTTCACCAGGACGACGCGTGCACCTTCTTCCTGGAGCGCGCGGCACGCCTGCGCTCCGGAGTAGTCGAACTCCGCCGCCTGTCCGATCTGGATCGGCCCGCTGCCGATGAGCAGAATGGTCCGGTCCTCGCTCATTATCCCGACGGAGTACGCTCATCGTAATAAGGCCGACGATAAAGTACGATTCTCGCAGTAGATTTGCGATTTTCGCAAGGTATGTCGGGACGTGCCGTGCGCTTCGAGACAACACACCGCACTCGTTTCGGTTCACGTCCGTCGGTCGCTTCCACGCGTTCCGCCGGCCGCTCCCACGCGTTCCGTCGCTCCCGCCGCCCCGCCGGGGTCAGGCGTACGGGTCCTCGGCGTCGAGGTCGCGCTCCGCGCGGTACTGGTCCACGAACGCCGTCACGTCGAACGCCATCATCTCCTCCTCGAACCGGGAGAGGGCCTCGCCGTCCTCGGCGTGGCTCACGGCGTGCTCCATCAGCTCCACGACCAGCTCCACGATCACCTCGTGAAGCCGGTAGGCGTCGAAGTCGGCGACCCACACCATCGCGTAGCCGACGCTCGCGTCCTCGCTCGCGTCGTGGGCGACGACGGCCTCGGGGAACTCCTCTAACACCACGCCGAGTAAGTGCGGCGTGTCGAACTCCGGCATCTCCTCGCTGGTCGTCTCTATCGCCTCGCGCAGGACCTCGACGAGGAACTCCGGGAGGAACCGTTCGGGCGGATGGACGTCCATCACGACCGCGTGGGTCCCGCCGCAGTCACAGTCGAACTCGCGCATTCCGAGGTCCAGCTCCCCGAGGGCGACGGTCCGCCCGCAGGCGAGCTCGAGGCCGTCGTCGTCGCCGCCGGGGACGCGTGGCTGCGCCATGCCCGCACTTGGCGGCTGTCCGGGTTAAAAGGCGCGAAGACGATCCGGGGCGAGGCGGCCGGGACCGAGGCAGCCGGGAGCGAGGCAGCCAGGAGCGAGGCGGCCGGGAGCGAGGCGGCCGGGAGCGAGGCAGCCAGGAGCGAGGCGGCCGGGTGTGAAAGCGATCCCAGGGCCGGGACGACCGGATACGGAAACGACCGGGACGACAGCCGCGTCCCTTTAGCAAGACAGTTACGGGGCGGGCCGCTGGTGTCGGTATGGACGTACTGGAGGTCGCGGCGCGTGCGGCCGCGTCGGGGCCGGTCTGTGACGCCTGTCTCGGCCGCCTCGTCGCCGACCGGAGCTTCGGGCTGTCGAACGCCGAGCGCGGGAAGGCCCTGCGGGTCGCCGGGGCGGTCGCCCGCGACGACGACTACGATCCGGTCGACGTCGCCGACTGCTGGGTGTGTGAGGGCCACTGTGCCGACTTCGAGGAGTGGGCCGATCGCGCGGCCGCGGCGGTCGAGGGGATCGAGTTCGCCACCTACAACGTCGGGACGCGACCGCCGCCGCTGATCGAGGAGAACGAGGCCCTGCTACGCGAGGAGGCCGGCCTCGACGCGGACGCCGGCGAACCGTTTAAATCCGAGTTCAACCGCGAGGTCGGCAAGCGGTTCGGTCGGCTCACGGGTGCGGAGGTGTCGTTCGACCGGCCGGACGTGCAGTTCACGATCGACCTCGCGGAGGACGACCTCGACGCGAAGGTCAACTCCACGTTCGTGTACGGCCGCTATCGGAAGTTGGAGCGGGACATCCCGCAGACGGAGTGGCCGTGCCGGGAGTGTAAGGGCTCCGGGCGGCAGGGCGCCGAGCCGTGTGACCACTGTGGCGGCTCCGGCTACCTCTACGACGACAGCGTCGAGGAGTACACCGCCCCGATCGTCGAGGACGTGATGGACGGGACCGAGGCGACGTTCCACGGCGCGGGCCGCGAGGACGTCGACGCGCTGATGGTCGGGACGGGTCGTCCGTTCGTGATCGAGGTCGAGGAGCCGCGTCGCCGTCGCGTCGACGTCGAGCGGCTGGAGGCGGACATCAACGCCTTCGCGGCGGGTGCGATCGAGGTCGAGGGGCTCCGGCTGGCGACGTACGACATGGTCGCGCGCGTGAAAGAGCACGACGCGTCCAAGCGCTACCGCGCGGAGGTCGCCTTCGACGACGACGTCACCGCCGACGCGCTCGCGGACGCGGTCGACGAGCTGGCGGGCGCGACGATCGAACAGTACACGCCCAACCGAGTGGACCACCGTCGGGCGAACCTCACGCGCGAGCGAGACGTGTACGACATGACGGGCGAGCACGTCGACGACCGGCACGCCGTCGTCGAGGTCCACGGTGCGGGCGGCCTCTACATCAAGGAGCTGATCTCGGGCGACGAGGGGCGCACGGAGCCGAGCCTCGCCGGCCTGCTCGGCGTCGGCGCGACGGTCTCCGCGCTCGACGTGCTGGCCGTGGAGGGCGAGGCGGAGCCGTTCGAGCACGAGGAGTTCTTCCGGGACTGAGCGCTCGCCCGACGGTCGGAGTACGGATGGGTTCGTCGCCCCCATCGCGTCCGCGCCGTCCCTCGCATTCGCGCCGCCACTTGCGTCCGCGCCGCCACTCGCGTCCGCGCCGTCCCGGAACGCAACGTTTAGCGCACGGGCGGGCACAGATCGGGTATGCGCTTCTTCGAGACCCTCGCGGACCGGATCGCGGCGACCGACAGCGTCGTCTCGGTCGGGCTCGACCCCGACCCGAGCCGGATCCCCGAGTTCCTTCGCGGGAAGGACCTCCCGCGGTGGGCGTTCAACCGCCGGGTGATCGACGCGACACACGAACACGCCGCCTGCTACAAGCCGAACGCGGCGTTCTACGAGGACCCGGACGGCTGGCGCGCGCTCCGGGAGACGATCGCGTACGCGGAGGGGAAGGGCGTCCCCGTGCTGCTCGACGCGAAGCGTGCGGACATCGGCAACACGACCCGCCGGTACGCCGAGGCGCTCGACCGGGCCGACGCGATCACGGTCAACCCCTACATGGGTCGCGACTCGCTTCAGCCGTTCTTCGACCGCGAGGACAAGGGCGTCTTCGTCCTCTGTCGCACGTCGAACCCCGGCGGGGCGGACCTGCAGGACCTCGAGTTAGCGTCCGGCGAGCCGTTGTACGAGCGGGTCGCGGCGCTCGCGGACGTCTGGAACGCGAACGACAACGCCGGGCTCGTCGTCGGCGCGACCGCCCCCGAGGAGTTGGCCGAGGTCCGCGAGATCGTGCCCGAGATCCCGTTTCTCGTTCCCGGGGTGGGCGCACAGGGCGGCGACGCCGAGGCCGCCGTCGAACACGGGCTCGCGGATCACCCCGGCGTCGACGTCGACGTCGGGCTCGTCAACTCCTCGCGCGGGATCATCTTTGCGGGCGAGGGGTCGTCGCAGCCGGACGACGAGGCGACGTACTTCGGCGCGGCCGGCGACGCGGCCAAGCGCCTCAAAAAGCGGCTGAATCGCTACCGGTAGCACCGACAGCTCAGCCGTCGAGCCCGACGCCGTCCGGGCGGTCCGGATCGGACGCGTCGGTCGCACAGTCGACACACGCGCGGGCGGGCGACTCCCAGTGGTCCGAACAGACCACCCGCCCGCAGTGCCCGCAGGTGTGTTTCCCCGGCGCGGCCTCACAGACGTGACACAGTCCGGCGACACTCATGGTTGATCCATGGGTCGCGGTGCTTATCAGTGTCGGGGGCGACCGGCGGATATGCGCCAGTTCGTCGTCGTCGGCCACGACGCGCCGACGACGCCAGACGACGTCTCGCTTTCGGACCTGCCCGGCGCGGGGCGGCTCGACCTGCTGTGTCGCTGCGTCGCGACCGGCGTCTTCCTCTCACACGGGATCCGCGAGTCGGTCCGCGTCCACCTCGTGCACGACGACGCGCTCACCGTGACGTTCGACGCCGACCGGCTGCGACACCTCCACCCCGACGAGCGGAACGTCGCCGCCCGGATCCGTGACGCCCTCGCCGCCCGCGAGGACGCGATCGGTCACATGCCCGCGGACGTCTCGCCGGGGGTCGAACTCCGCCGGATGGGGCTCGCGGCGACGCTCGATCGCGTCGCCGCCGCCGGGACCCTCGTGGAGCTCCACGAGGACGGGGAGCCGCTCGTCGACGCCGCGCCGCCCGTGGACCCGGTGTTCGTGCTCTCGGACCACCACGACTTCACGGACGCGGAGGCGGACTTACTCGCCGAGCACGCCGAGCGACGGGTCCGCGTCGGCCCGGAGCTGCTCCACGCCGACCACACGATATCGGTCGCGCACAACTGGCTCGACACCGACGGCTACGCCTCGTACTGACCGCCAAACCCACCGACTGCGACGCCCCGGTCGGGTCGTCGCCGTCACGCATCACCACGGCTCGCCGCGGGGGCGTCCCGCTCCGTCGTCCGTGGTTTCGGAAGCGTTAAAAGACACACCGGCCTTTGTCCGAATGCGGGCCGGTGGGGTAGCTTGGTATCCTTCGGCCTTCGGGTGGCCGTAACCGCAGTTCGAATCTGCGCCGGCCCATAGGATACATAACCCTTTTCCACCTTTTTCTTACACTTAGCGGCGGCGCTACGAGGTGGTCGACGTGACCCCGCT
>NZ_WUAX01000013.1 GCF_009806985.1 Halorubrum sp. JWXQ-INN 858
CCGCCCTGGGCACCAACGAACTACCGAGGCTCACCAATCGAAACAACGACCTTCCCAGACGGGAAGGTGGGCTCATAGCTCAGCGGTAGAGTGCCTCCCTTGCAAGGAGGATGCCCTGGGTTCGAATCCCAGTGAGTCCATGTCGACCCCAACTCGAATCCGTCCCCTTAAGTGGGAGGCGCGGTTCGGTTGGAACAGACGACGACCGATGCACCACCCCGGGAAACCGCGGGTGGGAAGGGTTCGACGAACACGCTCCATGCCTGGACGTGATTCGATGACGACCGTGTATACGTGCGATCCAGACGTCCACTGAACTCATACGAGTTTTTGTGGAACGTCAGTGAACCATATACAGTCGGGTGACTTTCTAGTCACTCTGACACCGTCAGTCCGTTCTTCGAACGGACTGACACACTACTGGCTACTGTGCCAGCTGGTGAATGGCTCGGCTCAAGAGCCGATGACGGACGTGCCAAGCTGCGAAAAGCCTGAGGGACCCGCATGGAGGGAAAGAACTCAGGATCTCCTAATCGGAATCCGTATAACAATTGCTACGCGCAATAGGGAACCCCCTGAATTGAAACATCTCAGTAAGGGGAGGAAGAAAACGCAACCGCGATGTCGTGAGTAACCGCGAGTGAAACCGACACAGCCCAAACCGAAGCTCTTCGGAGCAATGTGGTGTTCGGGTTGACAATCAACCACCGAAACGATATCTGAAGTCTCCTGGAACGGAGCGTGAAACAGGGTGACAACCCCGTAAGATATCGAAGTACGTGGGGCGTCAAATCCAGAGTAGCAGGGGTCGGATATCCTCTGTGAACACCCCAGGCATCCCCTGGGAAGGCTAAATACTCCTTGAGACCGATAGCGAACAAGTAGCGTGAGCGAACGCTGAAAAGCACCCCGAGAAGGGCGGTGCAATAGGGCCTGAAATCAGTTGGCGATCGAGCGACAGGGCGTAAAAGGCGTCTTGCAAAACGAGCGAGGAGCGATCCTCTCATAGGAAGCAAGACGAGCCGGCGTCGTGTCGTGCGTTTTGAAAAACGACCCAGGGAGTGTACTTAATTGGCGAGTCTAACTCGTGAACCGAGGAAGGCGCAGGGAAACCGATACGGCCGCAGCACTACGTGTGAGGGCCACCGTGTTCAAGCGCGGGGAGTCAATTGGGTACGACCCGAAACCAGGCGATCTATTCACAGGCAGGGTGAAGCGTGGCGAAAGCCACGTGGAGGCCCGTTAGAGGTGGTATCCTACAATATCCTCTCGTGATCTGTGAATAGGGGTGAAAGGCCCATCGAGCCTGGCAACAGCTGGTTCCGACCGAAACATGTCGAAGCATGACCTCTTCAGAGGTAGCCCGCGGGGTAGAGCTACCGATTGGATGACCCGCCTCCGAGAGGAGTCGGCCATCCTGTCAAACTCCAAACCCGCAGGCGCTGTAGACGAAGGGAGTCCGGTGCGCGGGGTAAGCCTGTGTACCATGAGGGGAACAACCCAGAGCCGGGTTAAGGTCCCAAAGTGTAGATTAAGTGCGATTCGAAGGTGGTCTCAAGCCCTAAACAGCCGGGAGGTGAGCTTAGAAGCAGCTACCCTCTAAGAAAAGCGTAACAGCTTACCGGCCGAGGTTTGAGGCGCCCAAAATGATCGGGGCTCAAATCTACCACCGAGACCTGGCCGTGCCCTTGAGAGGGGCAATCGAGTAGGTCGGCGTACCGTTCGGATGGAAGCTCGGGCGAGAGCTCGCGTGGACCGTTCGGTAACGACAATCCTGGTCACAGTAGCAGCGATAGTCGGGTGAGAACCTCGACGGCCTGATGAGCAAGGGTTCCTCGGCACTGCCAATCAGCCGAGGGTCAGCCGGTCCTAAGATGTACCGTAATTCGAATACATCAACGGGAAACTGGTTAATATTCCAGTGCCATCATGC
>NZ_WUAX01000014.1 GCF_009806985.1 Halorubrum sp. JWXQ-INN 858
GAGTTCCGGGCGAGTACACTGCAATACGACAAGGCGACCGACGAGTTCTACTTCCACATTACAACCCGGAAGGACGATGACGACGAGTTCGAGGTTTCGGAAGATACCGGGCACCAAACAGTCCTCGGTATCGACCTCGGCGTCAACAGCCTTGCAGTATCTTCGACCGGCACGTTCTGGCAAGGTGACGACTACGATCATTGGTGCCGCGAGTTCGAGAAGCGGCGTGGTGAGATGCAACAGCGCGGCACGCAAGCCGCGCACAACGCACTCGTTCGCCTCGGAAAGCGCGAAGAAGCGTGGCGGAAACAGTACATCCATGTCGTCGCCAACGAGATCGTCACGGAAGCTGTCGAGAACGGATGCGACGTGATCGTGTTCGAGGACTTAACAGACATCCGTGAGCGGCTTCCACAGGCGAAGTGGCACCACGTCTGGGCATTCCGTCGCCTCTATGAGTACGTCGGGTACAAGGCCGCTGAACGAGGCGTTGCGGTGAAGCAGGTTGCGCCGAACCACACGTCCCAACGTTGTTCTCGGACGGACTGTGGGTTCACGCACGAATCAAACCGTGATGGTGAACACTTTGAGTGTCAGAAATGCGGTTACGAGGTCAATGCGGACTACAATGCAGCGAAGAATATCGGGGTGCGATACGCCCGGAAACAGGAACACAGCCTCCGTTCCTCGCCCAAGTCGGGGAGCGGAGACGCACCAGTAGACGTGCGTGTGAATGGTGGGATGTTGAGCGGCGAGAGTTACCAGCCTATTGCTGGCGACTAATTGCCGGGAGTCCACATCAAAGCCCCACCCTCAACGAGCGAACCGCGTATGCGGTGAGCGAAGTAGGGTGGGGTAGTTTACAGCGGTTCGGTTGTATCAGCCAGAGATCCAACCCGTGATCGGATGATACATAGTGCGAGCGCATACCCGCGTCTTTAGGCGCGGGAGGAGGTCAAGAACTCCAGGCTCGGCTTTCGGGACTCGGTGAGGAGTGACGCCGTGCAGAACCATAATCTCGGAGGATAGATTTGATGCGTGCCTTCTATCCAATTCTCATACCATGTGCGAAAAGTCGTGGGGAGAGTCTCCACGAATTCTCAATAAAGTATCTGTTCAGTGGTTGCAATAGGCATCTACTCGCTAATCCTGAATATCATGGCGTCTATTGACGCAGGAATTTTTCGCTTTTCCGCCGTGAAACCTGATCGTATGCCATCGCGGCGACACCCTCAAATCGATTCAGAGTAGTAATTTACATATCAAGATGAGTCCGGAACCCACCTCGCCTGACCGCGACGCTGATACGTTCCTTGCGCGGTTAGCGATCGAGGCGCCATCACCGATCCTCGTCGCAGAGGCCGACACGGGGACCGTCGTGGCAGTCAACGAGGCTGCGACCGATCTGTTCGGCCGCGACCGGTCGTCGCTTATCGGGATGCACCAGACGGAACTGCACCCCCCGGAGACCGAGACCCGTCATCGCGAAGGATTCGAGGCAGTTCAGAAAGGCCAGCAGCAACACGCAATTGCAGAAGTCGACGATCCAGTAACGATCCTTCGTGCAGACGGATCGACAGTCCCCGTTGACGCAACATCGACGACGATTACACACGGTGGCACCGAGTACGTACTCGGCGTCTTTCAGGACGCAAGCGAGCGCATGGCGTATCTCGACCGGCTCGAACGCCAGGCGACCGCGATGGATCTGACGACGTCCGGTATCGCTCTCCTGAACGATGACGGTGAGTACACGTATCTCAACGACGCGCACGTCACGATGTTCGGGTACGAGGACCCCGATGAGCTACGCGGCGACACGTGGCGACAAGTGTACACCAACGACGTCATCGAGCGGATCGAAGCGGAAATACTTCCGATCGTCGAAAAGACGGGGTCGTGGGACGGTGAACTGGTCGGCGTCAAACGCGACGGGAGTTCTATCACGCAGCAAGTGTCGCTTGCGCGGCTTCCCGACGGCGGAATAGCCTGTGTGAATATCGATCTCACCGAGCGGGAACGCCGGCTTCGTCGACTCGAGGAGACGCGTTCGCTCGCTGAAGAGATGATGATGGCGAACGAGTACGAAGCGGTGATCGAGACCGCGATCGAGGGGGTGACGGAAATTATCGACCGACCGTTCTCCGGCTATTGGGCGTGTAAAACCGTTGAGACGGAGACGACTGCTGCTACCGCTTCCGAGCAGACGGTGACTGACGCGCTCGTTCCAGTTGCTGTCTCCAGCGCGGGGCAGTCGATCGTCGATGAGGTACCGGAATTCCGGCCGGGCGAGTCGCTCGCGTGGAAAGCGTTTGATGCCGGCACGCCCGCATACTATCCGGATGTTGCCGCGGAGGCTCACGCCCACAACCGTAAGACGCCAATCGGTGCCGAATTCATCGTTCCCGTTGGAGATGACGGCGTGTTTATTGTGGGAGCGCCAGACACGGCTGGTTTCGACGAGAGCGAGCGCGAACTCGTCTTGATCATTACCCAATATCTCAGTACAGCGATACAGCTCGCCGCACAGAGACGGCAACTGCGCGAGGCGCGTGATCGAATCGAGGCCGAACGCGATCAGCTCGAACGAATCATCAACGCGGTCCCGCAGCTCATCTTTGCGAAGAACACCGACGGAGAGTTTCTGCTTGCAAACGAGGCGGTCGCGGAAGCGTACGGCACTACGGTGACGGATTTGATCGGGTCGACCGACGCCGACTTCACGGCCGACCCGGACGAGGTGGACGCGTTCACTGAAGACGATCAACGGGTGATCGAGACTGGCGACCCGCTGTATCGTGCCGAAGAGACACTTACCGACGCCACGGGTACGGAACGCGTATTGGAAACGTGGAAGATACCGTTTACCCCGCTCGACAGTGACGACGATGCGATACTCGGTGTCGCCAACGACATCACCGAGCTCACCGACGCACGCGACGAGATCGACCGACAGCGCCGGTTGACGAACCTGTACGCCGTGAGCAATCGTGTGTTCCAAGTAACGGATCCAGCGGACGCGTTCGACGCGTGTGTCGAGGCGATCGCCGACGTCGTGACAGCCGACGAGATTGGCGTATACAACCGCGACACGCCAGACGGAGCGCTCGTGCGGATCGCGACGGCGGGCGACGAGTCCGAAACAGCGAGTCGACAGCGGATCCCGCCGGGCGAAACGGACCTCTGGGGAGCGTTCAACGAACCCGGCACATACTGGCTCGACGGCGATGCCGTTCTCGACTCGACCGTGGCGGGCGAAAAGCACGCGCTCGTCACACAGCTCGATGACGCAAGCCTCCTGAGCGTGATCGTCGAGGAACCCGACGAGACGCTGGAGTCGTTCATTCGGGCGGTGAGCCAACAGGTTTCGGCGGCGCTCACACAGATACATCAGCAGACATCAATAGAGGGCCTCTCGGGTGACGTTGCGCGTACGGAACAGCAGGCAGATCGGTATCGAAACCTGTGGGCGGCGGTAGCCGAGGCCGTCGAAACCCTCGTGGCGGCCGACACAGCGGCGGCGGTGCGCGATGCAGTCATCGACTTCGGTGACCGAGTAGCGGAGTACGCGCTCGTCGGCACGTACGACCCCGTGACCGAGCGGGTCGATCCGCTTTCGGTGTCTGAGCCGGGCGGGCCGGCAAAGCTGTACGAAACGAGCGAGGAGCCGTTTCCCGCAGTCGCCGCCGCCTCACAAAACGAGCAGCAGCGTGTCGTGGACAGGCGGGCGCCCCCGAACGGCCACGGCGAGTATGTCAGCCGGTTGCTCCAGTTCGGCTACCGAGAATCGCTCGCGGCTCCACTAAGCTATCACGGGACCGTCCACGCTGTCGCCGAGTTCACCAGCACGGACGTCGGTCGGTTCAACGAGCCGGAGCGCCGGGCGATCGAGGCCGTGACCGACGCCGCCGGAATGCGTTTGTCGTCGCTGGACTCGACACACGGGGCGAACGCACCGCTCGTCTTCGATCTCGAGTGTCAAAACCCGTCGCCACTGTTTCCGGACCTTCCAGCTGACGGCACGGTCGTCGTCGAACACGTCGCGCTGACCGGCAGGGAGCACTTCCACATGACCGGCCGAATCGAGGGGTACACTGACACGGCGTTTCGCGACTACGTCGCAGTGACACCCGGTCTCGAACTCGAGAAGATCGACTCGGTCGAGGGCGACGCACACGAGGTCGCGGTGCGGATGACGGATACGCCGAGCCGGTCGCTGGCTCCGGTTCGCGACGTGCTTATCGAGACGGACACGCAGCTGCGTGGCGTTCGGTCCCGCCCAAACGCCGACGTCTTGGAGTTCTGGACGACAGATCCGACGGTGGTCGGTCACGTCCGTGAGAAGCTGTCCGCCGTTTCCGAGTCGCGTCGGCTCGTCTCGAAGCGGCATTTGTCCCGGTCGATCGAGGTCGGCGACGGGCCGAGTGGGAGCCCGGGGCTGACGCACCGACAGCAGGAGATAGCCGAAACAGCGCTTCAGGAGGGGTACTACGATGACCCGCGTGGTATCAGCGGCGCCGACCTCGCCGATCGGTTCGACGTGTCCTCGTCGACGCTCCACCAGCATCTACGGGCCGCGGAGTCGAAGATCATGCGTGGATTCTTCGAGTGACGAGCTGCCACCGACTGTTGCGAAGTTAAACACGGACATATCAGGCATTCTCTCCGTCTGGCATACATATCCGGGCGCAGAATTAGGATCGCTCACGGAGCATCTGTCAGTATGAATCCTCCCCGCGATCGTGCGGCGCGAAATTCGACACCCCGCCGTTACCGCCACCCCCCAACACGAGGAGGAGATTCCGCGTGAGTACCCGCTCGTTCGACCGGGCCACGATAGTGTACGAGTACCTGAACCGGTCAGATGATCTCACCGTGAGCGCAACGAGCGATGAACGCTCGTCGTGGGTCGATTCATCCGTCTATGCCGACGATTACGCGGACAGTCTAATCAAGCGGCTTCTTGACGCCGAGAGCCATCCCGGTGACGCGTTCGAAGCCGTCTTACAGCCGTCGCCAGAAGCGATCGCTCCGGCGTTCATCGCTGACACTGGCGTCCAACCTGACGATGTCGTTGGCTTTGCCGCGCCGAACTCTCAGCTGTTCGATGACTTGTTTTATGCCGTATACGCGGCGATGACCGAGAACGGCGCCGTACTGACGACGAAGTACCCGCGCCATGAGGTACGCTCGCAACTCTCGACGGTGGATCCGACCGTCATCGACGCGACGCCCGGGGCGGAGACGGATGGCGGCGTTGACGTCGCGACGCCGGAGTCCCGACCGGTCCGGTGTGGTGACCTCACCTCGCTCGGTGTCGCCGCCGAACGGGCGACGACACGACTCGCGACGGGTGATCGAACGGGAACATTCGCGATCGCGACGTTGACCCAACTGCTGGCGCATCATGACTCGACTGCACTCGATAGGTTCCTCCACGAACTGGTCGGCCAGTGGCGAAATCAGGGCGTCGGCGGGCTCATCCACCTGCCACCAGCGAGCGACATCGACGGTTCCAGCTGGTTTGGGTCGGCACACTTCGATTACGTTATTGAGATGCGAACCGACGACGGCCAGATTGAGGCGCGAGTGTGTGGAAAGCGAGATGTTGCCCCCACATGGCAGGTGGTTGGCTCGTCGCCGTGCTCGGATAGTGAAGCGTCGGCCCAAGCAGTGGACCGACAGCCTTCCGGAATAGTCGATGAAGACGGCGGCGAGTCTACCCCGGAGTGAATACGGTACTGTTACCCGACGAGTCCGTGTCACAACCCGGCCTCGGTTGCTGGGTTTCGGATCGCTGCCCCTCGTTGTGAGACGGGGCTTTGCCGACCCTTCCACACGCCTCGCAGTTTGTACGGTATGCCCCCTAGGACATCTGCCCGGGTGCGGCTAAACCCAGATTACGGTTTGCTGACGACGTCGGAACGCGAAGCACAACTTCGGTACCTGTGTCGGTCACGTCGACGTCGATCTCCCCGCCGAGTACCGAGACTAACATCCGAATCAGCCAGATCCCGAGCCCAGAACCGTGCTGTAACGGCGTCTCTTCGCCGGTGACGAGTACCTCCCGCTCGATATCTGGCATGCCAGGCCCGTCGTCGGCCACGACGATCTGGAGCCAGCCGTTGTCGACCTGTCTCACCGATACGTTGACGTACGGATCTTCTCGGTCTCCTGCGGCCACCGCGTTCTTTATCACCTCGGTAAGTGGGTGTGTAAGCCATCGTGAGACACTCTCGTTGGTCGCGTCGACAGAGACCGCGATCGTTGCGTCCGAGTGGTCATCTCGTACCGCCGTTGCGGCCGTTTCAGTGACCTCAGCGATGTTAACGCTCGACTCGTCGTGTGGTATCTCCCGTATCGCGCGATCGATCACCTGCATTTTGTTCGTAAGTCGTTCCCACCCGTCGAATATACGCGTCAGTCGGCGGAGATGATCCTGACGACAGTCAGCGTCCGGTTCCTCGGCGAGTATCGTTGTCCATCCCACGAGTTTATTTAAATCGTTTCGGACGTTGTGTCGGACGACCCGCTGGAACACCTGTAAATGCTGTCGCTGTCGCGTCTTCACGGTGATATCCTTCCCTTCAACCGCGATCAGCGTGATTTCACCAGCGGCTTTACGAATCGGCTTGAACGACACGTCGATGCGTGCGAGACCGTCTGGACCCTGTAGCTCTCCTTCGGTCTGGACGAGTTCACCGTCACCCGCGCGGTTGACCGCCTCACAAACCGTGAGCCCGTGGCCCGGGTCAAGGTTCAGCCACGGGAATTTGTCGATCGGTTCACCAACTATTGTCGACCGATCAACGCCGATGCGTGTAACCAGCGTATCGTTCACGTCGGTCACGATTTTGTTGGGGCGGACTAACGCGGTAAACTGGTGCAGGCTGTTAAACACTGCCTTCAGTCGCCGAGTGTACTTCTCGCGTTCAGAGATATCGATGAACAGCACATCGGTACCTACGACTTCGTCGTCGACGGTCCGCGGGATCGCCCGTAACAGACACGGGACCGTGTCGCCGTCCGTCGTCACGAGCGTGCGTTCCGCAACGGTGAGATCGCCGCTAAGCGCGCGTTCGTAGCCGTCTGTTTGGAGCGAATCGGCCGAGGTATCGTCGTAAAACTCGCTGAGCGGCTGTCCAACCACCGCCTCGCGCTCGTACCCCAGCGCATCGAAAAACGACCGGTCACAGGCCTCAATGACCGCTTCGCCGCCAACGGCCCGAGTTTGAACGAACAGCAGCGGGCCCTGATCAAACAGTTTCGACGCCCATCTCACACGCTCGGAGCGCTTCGTCGCGTCTCGCCCCATCGCCAGCACACTGGCGGAGCCATTACCGGCATCGCTCGCAACGGTGTGTAGATCTATCCACGTGACTTCGCTGTCATCCGTCTCGATTCGTATCGTCTCAGCAGCCGGATCGCCGGTCTCGATCGGCCGCCGTAAGGCGTCAGCGGCACGCTCGCGGTCTTCGGGGTAAACTACTGTTTGCCATTCGTCTATCGTCGTCGGGCTCGCTCCGACCGCCTCTCGTAAAGTGGCGTCCAACGTGACTGTGTTGGTACTGAAGTCCCACTCACCGATGCCCGTCTCCGTCCCGCTGAGGACGAGTTCCAGCCGCTCAGTCTGGTTTCTGAGCTCTCTGATCCGCCGTCGTTGCTCGGTAATATCGTGTTGAACTCCGATGTAGTTTGTCACGATTCCGTTTGCGTCTCGAACCGGCGTCACGGAGAGCTTCGCCCAGTACGGTTCACCCTCCGCGGTGTAGTTTCTCAGCTTAGTTGTTATCGGTCGCTCGGTTTCGATCGCCGTACGGATTCGCTTTGTCGTCTCCGAATCTGATCCGGGGCTCTGGAGGAATCTCGGGTTTCGGCCGAGAGCCTCTGACCGCTCGTATCCGGTTAGCTGTACAAATTCCTCGTTGACGTACACCAACGGGTTCCCCGGTTGGGTTGGGTCCGTAATCTGGATGCTGGTCCCTGCTTCGTCCAGCGCCCGCTCTTTTAATGCGAGTTCGTGTTCCCGTGCTTCACGATCGCTCACGTCACGCACTGTACAGACCATTCGGGACGGGGTGACTATTGTCAGGGACAGCTCTGCCGGGAACGTCGTTCCATCTGGCCGACTTCCCCTTACTCGCCCCTGCCAGTGACCATCGCGTTCGAGCGCGTCGAAAGCTTCCTTCTCGATCCGTGCCGCTTCATCCGCAGCGTATAGCTCCTGCCAACTTCGACCGAGCAGCTCCTGTTTGCTGTCGAATCCGTACATATCGACGTGCGTCTGGTCGATATAGACGTACGCCTCGTCGTCAAGGATGGCGACGCCATCGGCGGCGTCCTCGATCGCCTGTTGAAACGCACCGAGGCGAATATCCGAGGCGATCTCGCCTGTCGGGTCACGGGTCTGGGAGCTAATACGGTCGAGTGCCGCGGCGAGTAACCCTGCTGCTCGCTCGAGAACATCACGGACAGCGGCCTCGTCCAACGCGGTCGCGAGATCGTGGTGATCCCAGCCAACCGATAGCACACGCTCGGAATCGATCGGAACGAAAAGTTCCTGACGCGGAAGCCAGCGGTTATCATCCGGTGCGATTGGTCCGGCCACCCCGTCAGTTCGAACCGGCGCATCAGCCGTGAAACATCGCTTGATTAGAGCTGCTTCTGGTGGAGGGATTCGAGCCGACCGACCCGTCTGGCGTTCGGAACTGAACACCGGTGGGGACGACTGTTCCGACGATTGGCCATTCTCAAGGTTGCTACCATGCTCGTTGCGGCTTCGCCACACGGTAATCGCTGTGTCCCCCAGTGTGGTACGGACCGCAGTCAGTGTCCGATCAATAGCGCCACCTACTGTCTCTTCCCGGTTGAGATCGATGCCGAGGTTGAACAGTGCGTCATCGGTCATCTCGTCACAACTGGTCATCTGTCTGTGTTGCCAGCGGTTCAGTCGAAGACGACTGCGCGGTGAGGTCGTCAATCGATGTCTGAATGGCCCAGAGTTGCTCCACCACTGCCCAGAGCGGATCGCCGAGTTCAGTATCCGAAGTGTTGCTAGCGGCGGTCCAGACGTATTCTTCGGCCTCGGCGAACGCCGCTGCCGCCGCTTCGAGAGCCGCTTCGGTCGATTGCTGTGCGCGTGCGTCGGCTGACGGTCTATGGTGTGCTGGCCGTGTGCGGAACGCGTCTGCGTCGACGACCTCGATCCATCCGTCATGTGTCACAGTCACGAATACATCGTCGTATCGAAACGAAAGGGTCCCCTCTTCAATACGCGTTGTTGAACTATCCGGACCACCAAACAGGAGGTTGATTGTGTCGGCGTCGATATATCTGTCGAGACGCCGGAGATTTTTCGCATCTGTATTTTTAAACTCGGAGACAGCAGTGAATACAGCGTCGAGTGCTGACCGAGTAGTCGTCGGATCAAACCGAGTAACTGACGAGTCCGAGTTCATAGGTCTGTCAATATACATAAATAGTGGATCAATATATTTCGTCTCGCGGACCACTCCGCCTCTCATGGCCTATACCGTATATGTACGTGTGCGCGACTCTCGACAGACATCCGCTGGTAAACTTCATAAGACAACCGCGATTATCGAATCAGTCACAGATCGCCTGGCTTAGAGCGGAAACCCGCGTGACTCGATGGTCCCTTCGAGCCACGCGTTTTGCCTCTGACAGATTCCCCACTTCGTCGATAGCGTCAACCTAGTCTAGAGGTCGACAGGTTTCAGTCAGTCGAAGAAAAGTTATTTTCTTTGGCGGAACAGTCCGGCATCGAACAAAAGAATCGAATATTTGGGGGGAAGAGGCTGTGCTGAATCGCCATACAGCAGCAAGCTTGTATGTGGGTTAGCCAGATACGCCTCTGAGTTCGGGGGCAGCGTTGTCATTCACTGTGTCTACTCATCCTCCGTATCTGTTGCGGCCAAAATCTCAGGATACCGGTTCCGTATCGTCATCTCGCTCACGTCCGTAGCATCAGCGATATCTGTCTGTCGGAGCGACTCATCGCATCGCTTAGCGGCCGCGTACAATGCCCCAGCGGCGATGCCTACCGGATGTTTCCCGCTGTGAACGCCGTTTTCAACCGCTATTCCGGCGAGACGTCGTGCCTCTCGCTCTGTCGCGTCCGTACACTCCACGTCCGACGCGATCCGTCCGATGAACGAACGGGGGTCTGTCGGAGCGATTTCCAACCCGAGTTCACGTGAGACGTGTCGATACGCCCGCTCGACGCGAATTTGTTCGACGCGACTCACTGTTGAGACCTCGTCAATAGAGCGCGGGACATCATCCATGCGACTCGCCGCGTATAGCGCCGCAGTGGCGACGCTTTCAACGGCTCGACCCGTAACGAGTCCGTCCGCAAGTGCGCGACGATAGATGACGCCTGCTGTCTCTCGGGTGCTGTCGGGTACGCCAAGCGCGGAAGCCATGCGATTGATCTCACCGAGTGCATGCATGAGATTCCTATCCGCAGATGAGCGTCGTCGGAAGCGCTCATCCCACCGTCGGAGGCGACGCATCTGTTGTCGCTGTTCTCCTGACAGCGCGTTCCCCTTCGCATCGGTGTTTTGCCACCCAATCATCGTTGACAACCCTTTATCGTGTAAGAGGTTCGTGCTTGCTGGTCCGACGCGGGAGTCCTGATCGCCGGTGCCGTTTGGCGTGTACAGTTTGATGTTCGTATCAAGCGTCGCGTCTGAAACGACGAGTCCACAGTCGTCACAGACCGCATCAACGTTATCATCGGCTCGACGAAGTCGTCCGTGACACTCCGGACATGTGGTCCGACTGTGCTGTCCGTCCCTACCCTCCTCCGAAACGGAGTGGGTAACAGACTGTCCGTCGCCGGTTTCGCTCGATGAAGGCTCATCAGTACCGTTTCTGCGGGAAACTGTGTTCAGCCACTCTTCGTTAGTGCGCTCTTTCATCATGTGGCATCACCTCTCGTGACTGGGACAGGACAGACGCGTTCTACTGTGTGTCTGGCCAGTACTGTTCATTGTGAGCTCTGAGCTGGCGTTGAGTCGCTGATCCTGATACCATGCGCGGTAACTCTCGTAGCAACGGCAGATGGAACTGACCACACAGTCTTAGTGGGCACGGTTACCTCATCGATCGCGAGGCAGACGAGTTTTCCTTGTCCCCGCCGCGCCGCAATGACAAATTCAAACTGGCGTGATAGGTTGTCAGTCGCTGTCACGTGGACCGTTGAGAGCCCGTTCGCGCTCTCCCATGTTGTCGTGTCGACGACGCTGAGATCGCCTGCGGGAGTGACAGCAGTCGAGCCACAGGCTGGACAGCACCCTTCGTGTGGGGCCGTTCCGAGGTACCCGTAGTCGGTCTCACACGCAAAGCAGTGTTCCATGGTCCCTGACTAGTACCGATCCACGATCGTCTCTGCAATGTGTGACCGACCGGAACATGCCGGACAGGCGACTACGTCACCACCGTCTAACCCGAACACCGTCACGAATCGCTGTGAGACGTGTCCTCCGCAATGTGTACACTCCGGCATCGAATTACCCCAGCGAGCCCTCCATCTCGAGTTCGACGAGCCGGTTCAGCTCGACGGCGTACTCGATGGGCAGCTCTTCGGTGATGGGCTCGATGAAGCCCGAAACGATCATCTGTTTCGCGTCGTCGTCGTCCAGCCCACGCGACTGGAGGTAGAAGATGTCCTCGTCGCCGATCTTCCCGACGGTCGCCTCGTGGGCGACATCGACCTTCGACTCGTTGATCTCCATGTACGGCATCGTATCGGAGGTCGACTCGTTGTCGAACATCAGCGCGTCGCACTCGACGGCCGTCGAGGAGTTCTCCGCGCCGTCAGCTATGTGGACGAGTCCGCGGTAGTTCGTGCGGCCGCCGTCCTTCGCGATCGATTTCGACTCGACGGTCGACTTCGTCTCCGGCGCGTTGTGGTACACCTTCGCGCCCGTGTCGATGTCCTGCCCCTCGCCCGCGAAGGCGATGGTGATGTGGTTGTCGGAGGCGCCGCGACCCTTCAGGATCGTCGAGGGGTACAGCATCGTCGCCTTCGACCCCATCGACCCCGATATCCACTCCATGCGCCCGCCCTTCTCGGCGATGGCGCGCTTCGTGTTCAGGTTGTACGTGTTCTTCGACCAGTTCTGCACCGTCGAGTACTGGACGTGGGCGTCCTCGTCGACGAACACTTCGACGCCCCCACAGTGAAGATTAAATTTCGAATACTTCGGTGCCGAGCATCCCTCGATGTAGTGGACTTCGGAGCCCTCCTCAGCGATGATGAGCGTGTGCTCGAACTGGCCCATTCCCTCGGAATTCATCCGGAAATACGCCTGAACCGGCATGTCGACGGTGGTGTTTTCGGGGACGTAGACGAATGAGCCGCCGGACCAGATCGCACCGTGAAGCGCCGCGAACTTGTTGTCGCTCGGTGGGACGCACTCCGTCATGAAGTACTCCTTGACGAGCTCCTCGTGCTCTTGGACGGCCTCGTCCATGTTACAGAAGATGACGCCCTTCTCCTCCCACCGCTCCTGCATGTTCTGGTAGACGACCTCCGATTCGTACTGCGCGCCGACGCCCGAGAGCGCGTTCTTTTCCGCCTCGGGAATGCCCAGCTTGTCGAACGTGTCCTTGATCTCGTCGGGCAGCTCCGTCCAGTCGTCGACGCCCGCCCGGACGTCCACGTCGGGGCGGATGTACGGGATGATCTCGTCGACGTCGACCTCGCTCAGGTCCGGCTGGCCGGGCCAGTCGGTCGGCATCGGCATCTCTTGGAACTGTCTGAGCGCGCGCAACCGGCGCTCCAGCATCCACTCGGGTTCGTCTTTGTCCTCAGAGATGACGCGGACCGTCTCCTCGGTGAGCCCCTTCTCGCTTTTGAAGGCGGACTTCTCCTCTTTTTTGAACTCGAAGCGAGCCTCGGTGTTTGTCTCTTTAAGATCGTCTTGTTTTGAACTCATCAAAGTATTCTTCAGAGACTACGAATATAAGTGTGGCGCGCTAGAATATACTTTTGTAACGTATATAGGTTTCTTTAACGAAAGAGAATAACTTTATGAGGTTTAATTTGGTTATTCTAATTAATGAATTTAATAAGCGCCGAGAGGGCGATTCCGTGCAAAAAGGAACACAGTCACTCGTTAGCGAGAACGACTCGACAGCATTCAATCGCCGCTTCGATGTGGCGGTCGGCGACCACATCGTCTGTTTCGTCAGCCGACTCAAGCAGTGTGACAACCTGACGAACCCGTTTCTGTCTGGTTTGCGGGTCAAGATCGTCACTGGTAGCATCACGGGCGACTGCTTCAGCCTCTCCGAGCCATCGGTTCGTTGCTGGCGCTACTGGGCGATCTGCGGTCGCAGTTAGATGAGTCGCCAGTGCGTCGACCGCAGCCCGCGGCTCGGTTGGGATATCTATTTCGTCCGTCATCGTTGACGTATTGGCACCCACTGTGAAGAATTGTTGTCCCAAGCTACACTCCAGATGATTGAGGCGTCCCCAGCCTAGCACGACCCCTTGTTAGCCAGTGGTAACGCGTCCTCGGTATCTGTCCGGTCTCGTTCGATAGACACACCAGACGACACAAACCAATACGTAGCCGAGAACGACTGTGATCGAGTCGCTCCTCCGGATTGACGTCGTGCTCTTCGTCCTCATCGGCGTGCTGGGCGGCGCACACTGTATCGGGATGTGCGGTCCACTTGTGACGATGTACTCGAAGCAGATGACGCCGCAGCCTGACAGCGGAACGACGACAGCCAACGACGGACGTGCCGGTCATCTCACGACCTACGAGGTTCGCCAGCACTTCCTGTTCAACGTCGGGCGAGCGACGACGTACGCAATTCTTGGAACTGTCTTCGGCGCGCTCGGAAGCGTCGTCTTTGTCACCGCTGATCAACTGACACCGATGGCTGGCCTCCTGCGAGGCATTGTCGGTCTTGCGGTAGGAGGGTTCATTGTGCTGACAGGGGTTCGGTACGTCATCGGAGGGAGTGGAGGCGATATTCGAATACCCGGCGTACAGCGCGTCACATCGTGGCTTGCGACGCGAGTTCACCGACACGTCAACAGCCCAAGTATTGTCGGTCTTGGCGCCGTCCATGCGTTTCTTCCCTGTCCGATGCTGTATCCCGCGTATCTGTTCGCTTTCGCGAGCGGATCCCCGACCGCTGGGGCAATCGCTCTCGGTGCCCTCGGTATCGGGACGATCCCGGCCGTCTTCCTCTATGGAACGATTATCCAGTCGATCGACGTTGCCCACCGGCGTCGCGTCCATCGGTTGCTTGGCGTTGTGTTCGTTGTGCTGGGGTACGTGTTGTTCGCGCACGGACTGATGGCACTCGGTATACACCTCCCACACCCAATGTTCCCACATTATCAGCCTCTCGGTGGGATGGGACACTGACGCATTCGATGGATGTGTCGAATTAGTACCTAATTCAGTAGATTTCTCTAGGCAGAACACGGAATATCGAGGCGGAACCGTGACCGGAGACCGCGGCAGACCCAACAGACAGGTCTCCTAAGTTGATATACACCCGGAACCCAGACGGGGGTCTGTTGAGGATTTTAAAGACATTACACACCTCGTCTGGACCTGTACCTCACGTACGGACTCTTTCCATATCACTTCGATATATCGAACAACAGGACAGGGGGAGACCGTAATTTCAGACCACTCTCGTGTCGACTGGGAGATTCCGGGAGGAACTGGCAAAAAGAGGCCAATACCAACCGAACTGGATACTTTATCCGATGCGACTGAGCTCACTTACGCCAACAAAATAGACGTGATTGGGGATATAGGGCCGGATCTAATGGGATTTTCTGAAACAGATGAAGCCAAAGCATTCGCTAATAATCACGTCGGATCGACTATCACGTACAAGAGTAGCGATCGACCACTCGTCGATAAAATCCAAATGACAGATATGGAGTAAGTAGACCACTTTACTGTTAACCGCCTCAGAAATCACATGCACTGTTCTGACGACTCAACTCGCGACGAGCGTCTGTGAATGCGCTCTCTGTGTGAAGCGTACCAACTAGGGATTACTATTCGGAACAAGCTCAAAGAAACCGATCTCGTCACCGCGTTCGAGAAGCTCGATCATTCGATAGATGCTATCGAAGACGGGTATCCAGCGTGGCATCCTGCGCCGCTCTCTTTTCGCGCAATGGTTCTCTCGTTCGTGTTCATGGAGATAACGGGTGACTCGTACGCTGACTTCACTCGACGACTCACCCGGCAACCGGAAGTGGCGACTATCCTCGGTTTCAGCCGAGTGCCCGACGAATCGGCGTTCTCGCGGGCATGGCGGAACCGATTCGATGACGCGACCCACGAATACGTCCACGCTGCCGCACACTTTGTTGTCAAAGAGGTCCACGATCGCAACATCTCAGCGCCCGAGGTTCGGCCAAAGGCAGAGATCGTCGAGGATACTGAGGAAGCCGCAGACTCAATAGAAGACGAATCCTTCTCACAGGAGAAGATCATCCAGACGACGCGCCTCGCGCGTGATCACGCCTTTGGACACTTCGACTCTGATCGGGCGCCGAACGCCTCGTACGAGGACATGCAATTTTTCGAGTTACAGACGTTCATGGGGATGGTTCGGTGCGGAACTGGGCAGGGAGCGACTCGCTTCCAATACCGTCGTGGGGAAGAGTACGGTCCCCACGGTGATACTCATCTCCGCGCAGTCAAGCAGTTCGATCCTGACGAGCTCGTGGACGGCTTCAACGAGACGACGGATCGCTTGCTTTCCGTGATCGCCTCTGAAGTGTCCCTTCGGAGACCAGTTACCGCTGCGATCGATATCACGACTATCCCCTATTACGGGGATGTCGAAGGGATGCCGATGGTCAGTGGAACGAAGGGCAGAGACGATCGAGCGTTCAAATTCGCGACGCTCTCGATCATTGGACAGAATATTCCGCTCGTTCTCGCCGTTGAGCCAGTCCGAGAGAGTTCTGAATGGGATGAGAACCCGCCGAATCAGATTCATCGAACAGT
Organism: Halorubrum sp. JWXQ-INN 858; assembly: GCF_009806985.1. Lineage (GTDB taxonomy): Archaea > Halobacteriota > Halobacteria > Halobacteriales > Haloferacaceae > Halorubrum. Next base: position 16,029 of record NZ_WUAX01000014.1, read on the forward strand.
ACGGCAACTGGTTCGGCGAGCGAAAGAACACGTCCCGATCGAGACAGTGCTGTGTGACCGAGAGTTCGACTCAATGCGGGTGTTCCAGACTCTTTCGAACCTCGGTGTGAATTATCTCATCCCAAAACGGATCTCCAACACCGAGCGGGAGGTGTTTGACCAGATGGACGAAGACGGTCAGGACGTAGCTGTGGAATCGTCTTCTGTTCACGTCGAAACGGGTTCGCACTCAATGCGGTTCCTGTACGTGCCGTCGACGAGTGGTGAGGGAATGACCGTCTTCGCGACGAATCTCCGGGTTGGACCTGACTAGGCCGAGACGTTCTGTCGACGCTACAGCCGCCGGTGGCAGATCGAGAGCGAGTACAAGAGCATCAAGGGAGACTTTCTCGCGAAGACCTCCTCGAAAGATTACCGTGTTCGCCTATTCTACTTCGTGTTCGCGGTTCTTTTATACAACATCTGGCGGCTGACCGATTTTCTGTTGAAAGCAGGCGTCGACGGAGAGATGGACTACGCACCAGTGTTGACTGCGGGTGAGTGTGTTGAGCTCGTTGCCTCGTCGTTGATTCCGTACGACTAACCCACTGAGATCTCGCTGGGTCCGCTCCTCAAGAGTGACAACCGTATTCAGCAGCGCCAAAATCCACGCAATTTCGTACGCTCTTCTGGTAGTTCGAGAGTAAAGATTCAAAACCGATGCCTGATCGGTGAGAATCACCTCAACTTGATGGCGATTCGATCCAAAACTGGTCTATCCTCCGAAACTGTGGCAGAACGAGATCCAAAATTCTGTATAGCAATATATAGTGTACAAATATTCTTAATACAGAATTTCGCTTCTAGGAGGCTCAAAATCCCCGAATTCTTTCGATGAACCGGATACGACACGTGGTCATGATTATTCTCGTAATCACGACCACTTTGAAGTACCCCGACGCCGTCGGTGAAGCACGACTGCTGCAATCGGCTCAGAAAGACGCTTCCCCCGGGGTAGAGCCGCCAAGAACGGGGTTCGAAATTTCTCTGGGTCGCCTCAGCCGAGTCTGTGAGATGGCGAGGGCCGTGTTCGTGATAGACCAGATGCCTGTGACCTATTATATGACACAGCACGAACGGTGTTCTATGACTGGAGGTGAATCAATTTCCGAGGGCCCGATGAAACGCCAACCCACGGGTGAAGACCGGGTGCGGATGGTCGCCCGACAGGTTTCAGAGCCGCGGACAGCAAACTGGATCGCCTCCGAAGCGGACTGGTCACACGGGCCGACTAAGCGCGCCCTCGAACGGCTCGTCGACGACGGCATCCTCCACCGTGACGACACCGGGACCCACACGACATACTTCCCCGATTATCGTCGTCAAGCACTCACGGAGGCCATACGCCTTCGGGACAGCGACCACACCGTCGAAGACCTCCCCCAATGGCTCACCGAGATGAACGCTCAGATCCGAGGATGGAAGAACGAGTTCGATGTCGAGTCACCGAACCAACTTCGCGGGACGATCGTTGACCAGGTACTCGACGTCACCGAAGAGGATCGTCGCCGAGAGATCTCGCGTGAGTGGGAACAGCTTCAACGGCGAATCGAAATTGTGGGTTTTGCCATCCGAGAGTGGGACTTTCTAGCCACAGCGACCGAACGTGGTGAGGCCCGGAGGTGACGGACCTCGTTCTCCGCACGTCCGTTGCTAGCAGATGAATATTTAGGCTGATTTCGACTCACGTATAATGTTTTTATAGTAGTGGTCCGTGATACGGCATATGAACCGTGAGACGGATAGTACGAACTCGGCTGGGGCAGCTATTTCGCTTTCGATACCCCCTTCAGATCCGACTTTATTCAAACATAAGGCGACGAGCGATGTCCTTCTCTTTTTAACAAATCACCGATTCAGTGACTTCTCACTGCGAGGACTCGCGACACAGATCGGTCACTCACACCAGTCCGTCCGGCGGGCAGTGAACGTTCTCAGCGCGAACGACTTGGTCATCGAATCGCCCGAGAGCAACCAGCGACTCGTCCAGATCAATAGACAGCGCCTGTCGATTCCAGACGATCCGATCCTCCGGATTCCCCAATCAGAGTATCACCAACCCGTCAAAGCCGCGGTTACAGAGCTCCGTGAAAACATCAACGACGTCGTGGGCATCATCCTCTATGGGAGTGTGGCCCGGGGCGAGGCTGACCGACGAAGCGATATCGATCTCTGGGTGCTAACCCGGTCTGGGCGGGCGGAAAGCCAACGAGAAGCGAACGCTGTTGCCCGTGACCTCGAAGACACGGAGTTCGATGGTGACCGATATGCCTACGATATCGATGTCGAGGCTGTCCAGGCGCTCTCGGCATACACCGAAGATATCCGAGAGATCGTCGTTTCGGGAATTCCGGTCTACAAGACGAATGACTTCGAAACCGTCGAGAACCTCCTCTTGGAGGAGGGGGTCGCCGATGAGTAACGGCTCGGACCCGGCTGCTGTGCTCACAGCACTCGACCGCGCACAGGATGCCTTCGAGATGGTCGGACGCGGTCGGACAGCGTTCGAGGACGGAATTAGTGCTGACGAAGACTGGAAGACACAGCTGACGAAAGCGTGCCGACTCCTCGAAGTCGTTGACACGCTTCAGTCACAGGATGGGTACTACACGGCCGTCATCGAGGTCTGTTTCGGCGCAATTGAACGGTCGATCGAGGCGTACGCGCTTGCGATGACGAACGATACGCTTCAGGATTTTCAGGACCACCAGTTCAGCTACGAGCGTGCCCACCAAATCGGGCTGTTTGAGCGGGAGACTGCAGAGGCGATGAAGGACCTCTACAGCGAGAACCGGACAGAGAGTTATTACGGCGGCGGACGTCCAACCCAAGAACAGGCGGAAGCAATGACTGATCTCGCCAGCGCGGTCCATCAGTTTGCAGTAAGCCAAATTCGGGAAGGCGGCGTCTGTTTGTGTGACTGACTACGTTTCAACATTTCAAGAGAGCATGGACCGGAATACACCGACGGAATGGGACCCGGGGACCTCACTTTTCGAGTCGTTCGACCGCTACCTCCAGGACAAGGGGAAAGGCCGCGGTGGCGACGGCGGGAACTATCGACGAAACGCTGCACGCGAACTCGAGCGGTTCGCCGAGTGGGCCGCCGGCGACCGTGGCGATGACGACTGGACTGGGATCGTTCCCGACGACGTCGACCGCGACCCCGCCTTCGAGGACCTCGACGAACGCGTGTTCCGCGCATACGCCCGACATCTCGCCGGGGATCGCGGGCTCAAACAGAACACTGTACAAACCTATTACCGCTATATCTCTGCGTGGTGCGGGTGGTGCGTCAACGAGGGGTACCTCGAGGCACACTACGCACAGCGGGCGAGTGCAATGGCGCCGCTCCCCGAGGACGACGGCCGCAAACCGGGCGATCAGCAGGCCTGGACGTCCGAGCAGCGACACGACCTCACCCGGTACGTCGACGAGCAGACCGGTGACGCCGTCGAAGCGTACACGACGCTCCCGGAGGACACTGCCCCGCTTGAGAAGCAACGAGCGCGCTACACGGCACTGAAGGCGGCTCGCGACCGTGCCCTGGTGTTCGTCCTTGCGTACACCGCAGTCCGAGTCGGTGAGCTCCTTCGGGACCCGAACGACCCGCGTCGACGCGGCGTCCGGTGGGAGGAGATCTCGCTCGACGACGGGAGTATGGACGTCTACCGGAAGAAACAGCAGTGGGACGCCGCGAGTCTCCCCGATCCCGTGATCCTTCCGCTGCGGAACTACCGTCGACTGATGGACCCGCCAACGGAGCGGTGGCCAGTGTTCCCCACGTTCGACCAGCGGACTCTGGCGGAGCTTGTACGGGACGAGCTGGCTGATCGAGGGAAACGCCCAGAAGCAATCGCTGAACGCCGCTCGGAGTACGCTCGTGACCTGCTGCTGGCGCTTGATGAGGACATCCGACCGCCGTCGATCACGACGGATGGCGCACGATCGGTTCTCCAGCGGCTCTCGGGTGCAGCGGAGGTCGGCATCGACCATCCGAAACACGATTATCTCGCCCCCCACGGCGGTCGGCGTGGAATGGGCGAGGTTCTCGTCCGAGCGTTTGGATACACGGTTGCAGCCCGATATCTCGATAACTCTGAAGAGATGGTTCGTGAACGGTATTCGCATATTGAGGCAGGGGAATTGGGTGATGTCGCTACCGAGGCTCTCGAGGAGATCGACAGCATCTCGCACTAGACTGTTCCAAACCGTGAGGGGGCCGACTTCTCGCGGTACCTCAGCGTGCTCGAGAGACCGGCCACCGAGTGCAGGTGCGTCCAGTTACCGCCCGCCACGTCACCGCTCGAGGAACTGCTCGGGCGTCACCCGTGATAGCCGCATGGCGTTGCCGGTGACCCCGAGGCTCATCCCCATATCGCCGACGAGGACGGCCATCGCGACGCTCACGTAGCCGAAGGGGACGCCGACCGCGAGCAGGAGCTTCACGCCGAGGCTGCTCCAGACGTTCTGTCGGATCACGCGGTTGGCCCTGTTCGACAGCGCGTAGAGGTACGGCACCTTCCCGATGTCGTCGCCCATCAGGGCGATGTCCGCCGTCTCGATCGCCGTGTCGGTGCCCGCGGCCCCCATCGCCACGCCGACGGAGGCGGTCGCGAGCGCGGGCGCGTCGTTGACGCCGTCGCCGATCATCGCGACGTCGCCGTACTCGGCTTTCAGCGCCTCGATCGCGTCGACCTTTCCGTCGGGCAGGAGCTCCGCACGGAACTCCTCGATTCCGAGCTGGGCCGCCACCGCCCGCGCGGTTCCCTCGTTGTCGCCGGTGAGCATCACCGGCTCGACCCCGAAGTCACGCAGGTTCGCCACGGTCCGCTTCGCGGCCGGCCGGACCTCGTCGGCGATCGCGACGAGCCCAAGCAACCGATCAGCAGTGCCGACGAGGATCACGGTCTTCCCCTCGCCCTGCAGCGCGGCGATCGCGTCCCCGTAGCTGTGGTGTCCGGTTCGCGTCTCGTGGTGTTCGGATCGTGTCCCCGTGGCGCGTTCGTCGGCCGGCATCGACGCGGGGATGCCGCCGTCGGGAAACGCGACCGGATCTCCGAGGTCGATCCCGAGCTCCTCGAACAGCCCCGGCTTGCCCGCGTAGTACGTTTCACCGTCGATCTCCGCGCGAACGCCCTTCCCGGTGATGCTCTCGAAAGCGTCCGGATCGGGAGCCTCGAGGCCGACCTCGCCGACTCGACGGAGGAGGGCGTCCGCGATCGGGTGTTCGCTCCGACGCTCGAGCGCGCCGCCGTATCGGAGGACGTCCGCGGCCGACGCGTCGTCGAACGGCACGACGTCGGTCACCGTCAGGGCCCCCTTGGTGAGCGTCCCCGTCTTGTCGAACGCGACGGCGTTCACCCGTCCCATCGTTTCGAGGTGGGTTCCCCCCTTGACGAGGACGCCGTTGCGCGCGGCGGAGGTGATCCCGGAGGTGACGCTTACGGGCGTCGAGATGACGAACGCGCACGGGCAGGCGATGACGAGCAGGGTCAGCCCGCGGACGAACCACGTCCGCCATTCGCCCGTGAACGCGTGTGCGTACCCCGCGACCTCGATCGTGGCGGTCCCGTCGATCAGCAACGGCGGGAGCGCGGCGGTCAGCACCGCCAGCAGGACGACGGCCGGCGTGTAGACTCCGGCGAACCGGTCGACGAACTGCTCCTTGTCGGTGCGTTTCGTCTGTGCCTCGCGGACGAGATCGATGATCCGCGACAGCGTCGAGTCGGCCGCGTCGCTCGTCGCCTCGAGTTCGAGATACCCCGCCTCGTTGAGCGTCCCGGCGTACACCGCGTCGCCGCTCGACTTGTCGACGGGGACGCTCTCGCCGGTGATCGGCGACTGGTCGACGGCGCTGTGACCCTCACGAACCGTTCCGTCGACCGGGATCTTCTCCCCCGGACGAACCGCGACGAGGTCGCCGACCACGACCTCGTCGACGGGGACCGTCACCTCCACGCGGTCGTCGTCCCGGTCGCTTCCGTCGCCGCTGGCGTCTCGCTTTTCGCCCGCGTTCGTGGGTGCCCTGATGACGGTCGCCTCGTTCGGTGCCAGCTCCATCAGCTCGCGCAACGAGTCGCGCGTCCGGTCCATCGCGTATCGCTCGAGCAGTTCGGCGGTGCTGAACAGGACGGCGAGGGTCGCGGCCTCGACGTAGAGACCGATCGCCGTCGCGGCGACGATCGCGGTGCTCATCAGCAGGTCGATGTCGAGACTGCGGTTGCGAGCCGAGTAGTAGCCGCTCCGAACGATCGGGGCCCCGCTCAGCAGGGCGGCGGCGACGAACGCCGCGTCGGCCCCGGTGAGACCGAACAGTGGGGTGGCGAAGACCGTCGGGTTCCACCCCGTGACGACGAACTCGAGGAGCAGCCCCGCGATCAGGAAGACGGCACCGATCCCCGTTCGGATCGCGCGCTCGCTCGCCCACACCGTCGTCGTCGGGGCGATGCCCCGGTTCGTCACCTCGTATCCGGTCCCTTCGACGGCGTCGATGACGTCCGCCTCGGTGGTTCTCCCGGGGTCGTACGTCACCGTGGCGGTTCCCGTCGTCGGACGGAGATCGGCCTCGACGACACCACCAACCCGCCCGAGACCCTTCTCGATCTTCCCCGCGCAGGAGGGACAGTCCATCTCCGGGACCGACAGCGCGGCCGTCCGCTCGCGCCGACGCCCCCGCTCGTCCGTCCGGCCCGGATCGGTGCCCGCCGCGTCCTCTCTCATCGATTCGATGTACGAGACCGACCCGGATACGCCTTTCTTGGAGTATTCCAACCGAACGACGACGACCGGGGTTCGGGCAGATCAGGGGACGGTCGACACGTCCCCGGGGATGCGATCGCCCGCGACGTACCGTTCCGCCAAATGCGCCTCGGCGCGCCGCAGCCGGTACGTGAGGGTGGATCTCGGGACGCCGAGCCGATCGGCGAGGTCGCTCACGTCGTTTCGGCGCGGCGTCTCGTAGTAGCCGTGTTCGACGGCGGCCCGGAGCGCCGCGTCCTGCTCGGCGGGAAGGCCGTCGGTCCCGCCTCGAGCGGCCGGCCCAACGTCCGTCAGGCGCGTGACCGCCAGCGTGGCACGGTCCCCGACCGCCTCCTCGACCGCGTCGAGGAACGCTCGGACGTCGCCGCCGCCCGAGTGGATGACCCGCCAGTCGTACTCGCGCTCGGCGTGTCGCGTCTCGAAGAGCGCGCCGTCGCCGAGATGGTCAAGCGCGATATGCGGGACCGACGTACAGACGGGGGTACGCTCCCAGTAGGAGTAGAGCACGAGCGTGTCGGCGGCGTGTTCGAGCACCTGTGTGGTCCGTGCCGCCCCGCACTCCGCCGTGGCGAGGCAATCGGCGTAGTAATCGCCGACGCGAAAGGCCCGCTCGACGTCGTCGAGGGCGTCGGCGGGACCCGCCGCGTGGTCGACTCTCCACAGGCTCTCGGGGGTGGCGTGTAACGACAGCGACCGGATCCGGACCTCGGGGTGGTCGGCGAGGGCGTCCGCCACCGCGTTGGTGCCGGGTTCGTACCGGAGCGTGAAAGCCAGCTCTCGCATACCTTTCGTAGGCGCTCCCGAGGTGATAGCCCTTGTTCACGTCGGGGCTCTCGTCCGTTCTCGTTCGATCGCGTCGCTGGTTCTCCCGTGACTCAGATGGCGTCGTCGGGGTCGTGCTCCGACGCCATCCGCCGGGCTTCCGTCGCGTACTGTACTCGCCGTTCGGGCTCTGAAACGTCGCCGAGGTCCTCGGGTGCGCTGTCTATGGCGGCCGTGGTGTCGCGGACGTCCTCGAACGATGTGAGGGCTCGCTCCTTGCGGAAGTATCGCTTCCCGTCAGTGGTGGCGTACGTGAGGATGATCACGTTCTGTTCGTCGTCGGAGTACGTCCGCTCGACGAGCCACACGCGGATACGGTCGGTCGCCCCGTCGGTCATACGAGCGACCACCCCACTGAGTCGAGGGCCTCTCGGGACATAGCTGAACGGACGATCCGAAACGGGATAAATCCGTGACATGTCTGTATCGTTCCGTCGGTTCGAGCGCCGTCGTCTCGCAGCGGTGGAGCCGCCGGATCACCGCGTACGGCGGATCGTCGCGCAGGCCGACGCGTGTGGCGACTGACGGGCCGCGCGTATCCGGCCGACGGTATTCGCCACAGATGACGGCTTCGCCGACCCGTTACAGACAATTCACACACAGATCTCTCGCAGATGGTTGTTACAGACTATTAATACAGACAGATTATACGGGTAGTTTATACATACAGTTGTTACAGATAGTTATTACAGACAGATAATACAGATAAATAATACAGGCGATTGTTATGGATATTTAATACAGACGATTGGTGCAGAGCCTTCCACACGATATCACAGGCGGGCGCCATCCCTGGCTCTATCAAACCCCCCAACCCTTGCCCACACAACTGGTTTTTCAGTATCTCAATCAGGGTTTGGTAATTGTTGGCAAAGGTTCAATTCCCTCGCCCCCGAGCGATCGATCAGACTGGAACGATGTCGCTTGATACCGCGGACCACGCGCCCGGCAACGGGTTCGATTCGATAGCGGAGGTGTTAGCCAAGGCGAACGAGGAGAAGACCGGCGACCAGCTCGCGGGGGTCGCCGCCGACTCCGAGGCCGAACGGGTCGCGGCGAAGCGGGCCCTCGCTGCCACTCGCCTGGAGACGCTTCGCCGGAACCCCGTCGTTCCGTACGACGACGACGAGGTGACCCGCGTCATTCAAGACGCGGTCCGGGAGCCGGTGTACGACCGGATCCGTGACTGGACCGTCTCCGATCTCCGAGAGTTCCTCGTCGATAGCGCGACCACGGACCGAGAGATCGGCGCGATCCGCCCGGGGCTCACCAGCGAGATGATCGCGGCGGTCACGAAGCTCATGACGAACATGGACCTCGTCTTGGCCACCTCGAAGATGACGGTGACCGCGCGCTGTAACAACACCGTCGGCACCGACGGGTCGCTCTCCTTTCGGCTCCAGCCCAACCACCCGTCCGACGACGTCGATCGGATCCTCGACGCCACTCGCGAGGGACTTTCGTACGGCGTCGGCGACGCGGTGATCGGCATCAACCCGGTCGAAGACGGCGTCGGGACGGTCACTGACGTCCTCGAGGCGACCCACGAGTTCATCGAGGAGTGGTCGATCCCGACACAGAACTGTTGTCTCGCGCACGTCACCACGCAGATGGAGGCGATACGGGAGGGTGCGCCGGCCGACCTGTTGTTCCAGAGCCTCGCCGGGACGGAGGCGGGCAACGACGAGTTCGGCGTCGACGTCGACGTGCTCGACGAGGCGCACGACCTCGCACGGCGGCGCTCCACCGCGTCCGGGCCGAACGTGACCTACTTCGAGACCGGCCAGGGCTCCGAGCTCTCCGGCGACGCCCACGAGGGCGTCGACCAGCTCACCCTCGAATCCCGGTGTTACGGGCTCGCGAAGCGGTACGACCCGTTCCTGGTCAACACGGTCGTCGGCTTCATCGGTCCGGAGTACCTCTACGACGGCCGCCAAGTGATCCGTGCCGGACTCGAGGACGTGTTCATGGGCCAACTCCACGGGATCCCGATGGGGATCGACGCCTGCTACACGAACCACATCCAGGCCGACCAGAACGACATCGAGAACCTGGCGGTGCTGTTGGCGGCCGCCGGCGCGAACTTCTTCATCACGGTTCCGATGGGCGACGACGTCATGTTGAACTACCAGTCGAACAGCTACCACGACGCCGCCGCGCTGTGGGAGGTGTTCGACCTCGGCCCCGCGCCGGAGTTTCGCGACTGGCTCGCCGACGTGGGGATCTGGGAGGACGGCCGTCTTACCGACCGCGCGGGTGACCCGACGAGGTTCGTCCGATAATGCCCCTGAACGACGACACGTCGACGGCGAGATCGCCGTCGGACGAGCCCGCACGCGGGACGCGACCGGACGTCGGCGTCGACGACCCCACGGACCCGAACCTCCTCGATCGGATCGTCTCCCGGAGTCCCTCGCGGCTCGGCGTGGGGCGTGCCGGCCCGCGGCCGACGACGGAGACGCTGTTGCGGTTCCGCGAGGACCACGGGATCGCCCGCGACGCCGTCACGAGCCGCGTCGACGAGGCGGTCCTCGCGTCGCTTGATCTCCTCACGATCGCGACGCTCGTCGAGAGTCACGAACAGTTCCTCGCACGCCCGGACCTCGGTCGCGAGATATCCGCGGAGACCGCCGACTACCTGCGCGAGCACTGTCGGATGGAACCGCAGGTACAAGTACTGGTCAGCGACGGGCTCAGCTCGACCGCGGTCGAAGCGAACCTCCCGGACCTCCTGCCGGCGCTGCTCGACGGGCTGGCGGCACGCGATCTCGACGTCGGCACCCCGGTGTTCGTCGAGCACGGCCGCGTCGACGTGATGGACGCGATCGGCGAGGAGCTGGACGCCGACTGCTGTGTGATACTCATCGGTGAGCGCCCGGGCCTTCGTACCGCGGAGAGCCTCAGCGCCTACCTGGTGTACGGGCCCGAGCGCGGGACGCCGACCGCGCGCAAATCGGTGATCTCGAACATCCACGACGGCGGACTCCCCGCCTCCGAGGCGGGAGCCGCGATCGCCGACCTGATCGCGGAGATGTGCGAACGGGAAGCGAGCGGGCTCGACCTCCGCGAGGGCGACCGCGACTTCCAGAAGTGAACGGGCCGTCGCGGTCACCCCCAGCCGCGATCGCTTCTCATCGCAGTCATCCCCCGAACACGAGGGTCTTGACGACGACCGGAACGGCGTCCCGATCTCCGAACGGTTCGCCGATATCGAGCCGCACCCCCGCCTCCAACCGGAGTTCGTCGAGGACGGGGACGGGATCGGCCAACTCTCCAGCGAGGAGCTGACCGAGCACGTTCGCACAGTTCTCGCGAGTGACGATGACGACGGCGAGGTCGTCGGCGATCGACTGCACCGCGGACGCGATCGCCGCCGCGGTCGTCGCGAGGTCGTCGTACGCGAGCGAACCGATCTCCGCGACGTACAGGGCGAGCCCGTCGACGTCGTCGAAGTCGTACAGGTCGCGGGCGGTACGGACCGCACGCTCGAAGCGATCCGGTGCCGTGCCCGACCTCTCGTTTGGCGGATCGACCGCAACGACGGGGACGTCCCGGAGCGGCAGCCGATCGACCGGCAGCCAGATCGTCCGGCCGGAGAACGTCGTGGACTCGGTGCCGACGCCGACGACGGTCGCACGCAGGTCCTCGGCGAGTTCCGTCGGCCGATCGGGCAGCCCCGACCGGTCGCGGATCGACTCCCGGAGCGACGTCGCAAGGAGCGGTCCGAGGTCGCCGAACCGGAACGGGTCCACGGCCGCTCCCACCGGCTCCGCGGTACCGTCTGCTCCGATCGAACCGTCCCGCCCCTCGCCACGATCCTCGCTGCGATCAGCGTCGCCGTCGTCCGCCAGGTCGTTCACGAGATGACCGACCCCACCAGTGACGACGAGGTCGCCGATCTCGACCGGCTCGTCCGGTAACGCTCCCATCGCGAGCGACTCGATACGGTGATCGAACGGGGGCCCGTCGACGCAGTCGACGATCGCGCTCGCGGCCGCGTCGGCCAACGGCCGAAGGGTCGTTTCGGTCGCGGGGTCGCCGACCGCCACGTCGAGGTCGTCCGCTTCGATCAGCCGTTCGGCGGCGGGGGAGAGCTCGGTGACGTACCCGTCGTCCCGCCCGCTCACGCGGGCGATCCGTGCGCCGACGTCGAGGACCCGGGTGTCGAGGAGCGTTTCGCCCGCGAACACGGCCACGTTGGTGGTTCCTCCGCCGACATCGACGTTCGCGACGACGCGCCCGGTCTCGGCGGCGTGGGCGGCCGCCCCGGAGCCGCGGCCCGCGAGGACGGCTTCCAACGACCCCCCGGCGGCGGCGGCGACGAAATCGCCGGCGTCCCCCGCGATCCGGCGGACGAGCGGCTCCGCGTTCCGTCGTTTCGCCGTCTCCCCGGTCACGATCACCGCGCCGGTATCGACCGTAGCCGGCTCGATCCCCGCCGCTTCGAAGGCGTCTGTCACGATGGCGGCGACCGCGTCGATGTCGACGGTCTCCGCGTCGACGAGCGGCGTCGCGTGGACCGCACCGCGATGGACGACCGTTCGGTCGCGGATCTCGGGCGTCCCGGCACCGTCGTGGGTCGGCGGCGTCACCCGAAGCCGACTCACGACGACCTGCGTGGTCGTCGTTCCGACGTCGACCCCGACGCTGGTGATCGGCTCGGTTCCCGATGGCATAGCCCTACGTTGACGGGCGGTCGTAAGGCGTTGTCGGCGGTCGTTCCTCGCCCGACCCTTTCATCAGCCGCCGAATGGTGAGACGACCGGTGACCTCGAACTCGACTCGATACGCCGAAGCGTGCGCAACCGTGTTCGTGGCCACTGAACGATGGATCGAGGACCGCCGGGGGAGCCTATCGTGCTAGCGTCTCGCTCAGTTCCGCCGGCACGGCCGGGGATGAACCGAAACGTCCTTTCCATGCCCGTGAGGGGATCAGTCCGTGCTCTCCAACGCGTTCGGCTACCCGCTGGCGGACGACGACCGACTGAAAACGCACCTCATCGGGTCCCTGCTCGTCGTCGGATCGGTCCTCGTGGTACCGCTGTTCGTCCTGTTCGGGTATTTCGTCCGGACGGTCAACCACGCGATCGACGGTCGTCCGGTGCCCCGCTTCGAGGCCTACGGCGAACTCATCGTCGACGGTCTCAAGCTCACGGGGATCGGGATCGCGTACTTCCTCGGCCTCCTCCTGGCGATGTTCGGCGTCGCGCTCCTCGGCTCACTCAGCGAAACGGCCGGAACCGTGGGCTTTCTCCTCCTCGTTCCGGCGTACTTCGGCCTCCTCTACGTCTCCACGTCGGTGTTGTACCACTTCGCGCGTCGTCGTCGGATCGGCGACGCCTTCGACCTCCGCGCGGTCGCCGGGACGGCCCTGAGCCTCCGGTACCTGCTCGTCGTCGTCCTCGTGTGGGTCGTCCTCCCCACCGCGTTCGCCGTCCTGCAGGTGCTGATCGGGCTGACCATCGTCGGTCTCCTCCTGATCCCCGCGACGCTCGTGTACGAACTGATCGTCTATGGGAAGCTCATCGGCGACCTCGAACCCTGACCCGAAGGTCGGGGAGAACCCATGGTGGGAAGAACGTCGGCGGACGGTCACTCACCCCGCATCGGTCACGCCTCGAACGCCTCAGTCAGTCGACTACGAGTGGCCGGAGACCGGGACGGGCTCGTACGGCTCTGCCAACCACGCTAACTCCGAGTCGGAGAGGTCGACGTCGAGCGCCTCCACGGCGTCCTCGACGTACTCCGGTTTCCGTGCGCCGACGATGGGGGCGTCGACGGCGTCCTGATGGAGCAGCCACGCGAGCGCGACCTGGGCCATCTTCATCCCCCTCTCGTCGGCGAGTTCCGCGACGCGTGCGTTGATCTCCCGGCCGCCCTCGGTCGCGTAGGTGGCCAACCGCCGCTTGAGGTTGTCGTCCGTCTCGCCCCGGACCGTCGCTTCGACCTCGTCGTACGGTCGCGTCAGGAACCCGCGTGCGAGCGGGCTCCACGGGATGACCCCGATCCCTCGCGCCTCACAGAACGGGACCATCTCGCGCTCCTCCTCGCGGTACGCGAGGTTGTAGTGGTTCTGCATCGTGACGAACGGCTCGTAATCGCCCAGCTCCGCGGCGTGGACCGCTTCGGCGAACTGGTGGGCCCACATCGAGGACGCGCCGAGGTACCGCACCCGTCCGCGTCGGACCGCGTCGGTCAGCGCGGACAGCGTCTCCGCGATCGGGGTGGCGTCGTCCCAGCGGTGGATCTGGTAGAGGTCGATCGTCTCCATCCCGAGCCGGTCGAGGCTCGCTTCCAGCTGCGTCTCGATCGCCTTCCGGGAGAGCCCGCCCGAGTTCGGATCGGACTCGTCCATCTGGAAGTACACCTTCGTCGCGACCACCTGTCGATCGACGTCGTAGCCGTCCAGCGCGTCGCCCAACACGCGCTCGCTCGCTCCCGTGTTGTAGTTGTTCGCCGTGTCGAAGAAGTTGATCCCGTTGTCGATCGCCGTGTCGACGACCGCCTGTGCCTCGTCGGCCGAGAGGTGCCACGGGGCGTCGCCGCCGAACGTGTTCGTCCCGATGCAGATCCGACTCACCGTCGTGCCCGTGTCGCCGAGCGTCGTGTACTCCATCCCGCTACCCCGAAGCCCGCCCACAAGTAGGTTCGGGTGGCGTGACGGGTCGTGTTCGGAGACGCGGACTTCATGCGGGGGTGAAGGGTCTCGACCACTCGTCGACGGTTGCTTCGGTCCGCTCGCCGAACTCGAAGGCAGCGGCGAGCCACACTAGCGCCCGGCGACTTCAACGACACCGAACGTGTTCGCCGCGTTCTCGCGAGACGGATCCATCCGTCGACAGTTAATCTCGGCCGGGAGGTACGGTCGACCGAACGCATGACTGACGACGCTCGGATCGAACGGCGGCGCTTCGTACAGCTTACGGCAACCGCAGCCGTCACGACGGTGCTCGCGGGGTGTTCCGGCGGCGACGCCGACGACCGCGGAGGGAGTTCCGGAGGAGACGATGGAGCCGACACAGGTGACGAGCACCTCGCCGACGAACCGGACTACGGGGGCTGGTTCGACGACGTCGACGGCTACGACGGAACCGTCGACGCGACCGGAAACGATCGCGTCTCCGTCACCGTGGGGTCTGACGGTGGACTGTCCTACTCGCCGGCCGCGGTGGCTGTGAGCCCTGGAACCACGGTCGTCTGGGAGTGGACCGGTGACGGCGGTGCACACGACGTTTCGGCGGTGGACGGGGGCTTCGAGAGCGAGTCGGTGGACGACGAGGGGTTCACCTTCGAACACACCTTCGAGGCGGAGGGGGTCCACGAGTACGTCTGCACGCCGCACGAGGCCGTCGGAATGAAGGGCGCGGTCGTCGTTCAGTGAGGCCGCCAGGTATCGATCCGCGGTGACCGACCACCGGTTCGGTTCCGGCGGTCGAGCTCAAACCGATGCACGACACGGATCGTGTGGTTCGCGATCCGATCGGCGCTTCCCGTCGCCTGCTTCCGTTTCTCCACGATATCGGATGTCACGGTCCGCTTTCGTGGTTACCGTCGACCTTCGTGTGAGCTTCGCCCTGATCGGGTGAACGAGGTCTTCGAACCGGACAGCGAATACGCCGCCGAGGAACGAGGTCTTCGAACCGAGCCCCGAACGTGTTCGCGCGTTTCCTATCGGACAGCAACCGCCTCGACAACCTATATCCGGCACTGAGCTACGTCCGACTGTCGCACGGGAATCGGAGACGACGGAGGCCCAACAATGTCGCAACCCACCAACCCATCGATCGATGCGGAGACCGGAACCGACGAACCGACCGACTCGGCGTCCGACGAGGGCTTCGACTCGCTGTTACCCGGGATTCGTCGCCGGGAGTTCATGAAGACCGGTGCGGCAGTCGGCGGACTGGCCGGGCTCGCCGGCTGTAGCAGTCTGCTCGGCGGCGACGACGACGACGGGACCGTCTCGGCCGCTCCAGACCACTCGGTCCCGCCCGGTGACCACGACGAGTACTACGCGTTTCTCAGTGGCGGCCACGCGGGCGACATCCGCGTGTACGGCCTCCCTTCGATGCGGGAGATCATGCGGATCCCGGTGTTCAACCGCGAGAGCGCCCGCGGATACGGGTACGACGACGAGAGCCGCGAGATGCTGGAAGAGGCGGGCGGCTACACGTGGGGCGACACCCACCACCCCCGGCTCAGCCAGACCGACGGCGACTACGACGGCCGGTTCGCGTACGTCAACGACAAGGCGAACGGCCGGATGGCGCGGATCGACCTGAAGTACTTCGAGACGGACGCGATCTGTAACATCCCGAACCAACAGGGAACCCACGGCGCGTGTGCGCGGCTCCCCGACACCGACCTCATCTTCGGCGTCGGCGAGTTCCGCGTTCCGATGCCGAACGACGGCCGCGACCTCCACGACCCGGACGCCTACGAGTCCGTGCTCGCCGCGATCGACCCCGACTCGATGAACGTCGAGTGGCAGGTGCGCGTCGACGGCAACATGGACAACGGCGACGGAAGCAAGCAGGGCCGTTACTTCTTCGCGACCGGCTACAACAGCGAGGGTGGCGTCAACGAACAGGAGATGACCCGCGCGGACCGCGACGACGTGAAGGCGTTCGAGCTCGATCGGATCGAGGCAGCGGTCGAGGCCGGTGACTACGAGGAGATCAACAACGTCCTGGTCGTGGACGGCCGGAAGGACAGCCCGCTCAACCAGGGCGACGACCCGATCGTTCACTACATCCCGATCCCGAAGAGCCCGCACGGCGTCAGCGTGACGCCCGACAACGAGTACGCCATCGCCAGCGGGAAGCTCGACCCGACCGCGTCGGTCATCGACATCGATCTGATCGACGAGGTCGACGACCCGACCGACGCGGTCGTGGGGCGGCCGCAGCTCGGACTCGGCCCGCTACACACTGCGTATGACGGTCGCGGACACGCGTACACGACGCTGTTCATCGACTCACAGGTCGTGAAGTGGGACATCGAGGCGGCCGTCGAGGCCGAGCCGGAGTCGGAGAGCCCCGTCATCGAGAAGATAGACGTCCACTACAACCCCGGCCACCTGATCGCCGCGGAGTCGTACACCGAAGACCCCGCCGGCGACTGGCTCATCTCGCTGAACAAGCTCTCGAAGGACCGGTTCCTCCCGGTCGGTCCGCACCACCCGGAGAACGACCAGCTGATCTACATCGGCGACGACGAGGCCGGGATGCAGCACGTGAAGGACTCGCCGGCGTACGCCGAGCCGCACGACGCCTCGATCTGCCATCGCTCGAAGCTCGATCCGGCCGACGTCTACGACCCCGATGACCTCGATCTGGAGTACACTGCTTCCGGCGAGGAGACGATGGAGCGGGTCGCCGACGACCGTGTCGAGATAGACATGTACTCGACGCGGAACCACTACGGCTTCGAGGAGATGACGGTACAGGAAGGCGACACCGTCGAGATGAAGGTGACGAACGTCGAGACGACGAGCGACCTGCTTCACTCGGTCGCGATCCCCGAGTACGACATCAACGTCAAGCTCGCGCCACAGGAGACCCGCAAGGTGACGTTCACGGCGGATAAGCCGGGCGTCTACTGGGTCTACTGTGCGTTCTTCTGTAGCGCGCTGCATCTCGAAATGCGCTCGCGGCTCATCGTCGAACCGGAGGACTAAGGCCATGCGATCGTCGCTCGCGCGTTTCACCGAGATACGACGGGCGTTACCGGTGCTGGCAGCGGCGCTGCTCATCGGCGCGCTCCTCGTCCCGGTGTGGCGGATCACGCTCACTGCGCCGCAGTACCCCGGTCAGACGCTCCTGGTCGACCTGTACGCGTATCCGCGCTTGGGCGGCGATCACGTCGAAGTACAAGGGCTCAACCAGTACGTCGGGTTCTACTTCCCCGACCCGGTGTACACGGACCCGAACTACGCCGTCCACGAGAACGCGATCGCGGCCCCCGAGTGGCTGCTCGGCCCCGTCGTGTACGTGGCGCTCGCGCTGACGGGCGTGTTCGTCGCGCTCGCACCGACGGACCGGAAACTCGAGGTCGGTCTGACCGCACAGTTCGCCGGCACGATCGCGGTCTTCGTCGGGATGTTCGCGTTCATCCAGTACCGATTGCATCAGGCGGGACAGGCGCTCGACCCCGGTGCGCCGCTCCGCGGCGTCGACCCGTTCACGCCGCCGCTGCTCGGCAGCTACGAGGTCGCGAACATCAGCGGGTTCGCGTGGTTCGGCCCGGGCGGATACATGACGATCCTCGCGATCGCCCTGCTCGGTGTCGCCTACTTCACCCGCGATACCGACGCTTCGATAGTCGATCTTCCGGCGCTGGCTCGGGTCGCGTTGGGGACCGTCCACGGAACGATCGTCCGCGATCGGGAACGGCAGAATCGGAGGCGACGGGAGCGAGCCCACGACGATCAGGAGGGCTCAGTGACGGACATGACGGACTTGACCGACGTGACGAACACGACGGACCTGACCGACGTGAGGGACGATGGAGGTCGCCATGTCAGATAACCGATCGTGGGTCGAAGCCGGGTTCCTGATCGCCGTCTGTGTGGTCGCGGTCGTCGCGCTTGCGGTCCCGTTGGTCGTCGGGGGGTCATCGCCCGCCGAACCGACCGCGACGATCGCCGTCGAGACGGACGTCGCCGCGACCGGTGTCACAGCACCGGAATCGGCCGGATCCGCGACCGTCGACGGCGAGACCTACGACACCGCAAGGTCGGCGGTCGCCGCCGCGGAACCGGGACAGACCGTCGTTCTCGACGGCCGGTTCGACGAGCGGATAACCGTCTCGGCTGACGACGTGTCGCTCGTCGCCGCCGACGGCGGTGCGGTTCTCGATGGCGGCGGGGAGGGGCGCGTTCTGACGGTCGACGGCGACAACGTCACCGTCACCGGCCTCTGGGTCCGTGGGTCCGGATCGGACCTCGGTGCCGAGGACGCCGGCGTGTTCGTCGCGGGGAACGAGGCACGGATCGAGACCGTCCGCGTCACCGACTCGGCGTACGGGATCTGGCTCGACAGCGTCGACGGGACCGTGATCGAAGACGTCAGGATCGACGGGCGAGAGCACGTCTTCCCGGTTACCGAGCGTGGAAACGGCGTTCACCTGTACGAGAGCGGCGGGACGGTCATCCGCGACAGCGAGATCGTCGCCGTTCGCGACGGGATCTACTTCTCGTGGAGCACGGGCGTGCTGGCCGCGAACAACACGATTCGAGACTCCCGGTACGGAGTGCATTACATGTACTCCGACCACAACCGACTCGTCGACAACGTCGCCGCCGACAACGGCGTCGGTTACGCGCTCATGGTGAGCGAGGGGCTAACCGTCGCGAACAACACCGCGGTTCGCAACGACGACACCAGCGGACACGGGATCCTGGCGAAGGACATCGAGCGCTCGAAGATCACCGGCAACGCCGTCGTCGACAACGCGAACGGGCTGTACGTGTACAACGCACAGGACAACGACCTCACCGACAACCTCGTGTTCGGAAACGACGTCGGGATCCACAGCTCCGCCGGGAGCGAGGGGCAGCTCGTGGCCGGCAACACCTTCGTCGCGAACGCCCACGCCGTCTCGACGCCCCGAAACTCGCTGGTCTCGTGGAACGACACCGATCGGGGCAACTACTGGTCGGGCGCCCGAACCGTCGACCGGACCGGCGACGGCGTGAGCGAGATCCGACACCGACCGTCGGGGCTCGTCGAACACCTCGTCGCGGAGCATCCGCAGGCGGCCGTCTTCGCGAACAGCCCGTCGTTCGAGGCGGTCCGGCTCGCGGAGGACTCGTTCCCCGTCATCGAGTCGCCGGGCGTCGTGGACCGACGACCGCTCGTCGATCCGCCGCACGACTGGCGGAACGGGACGGGAGTGACACGGGGAATTGAACGCGAGGGCCGGGCGGACACATCGACGGAGCCGACACTGGCGGGATCGGCTGAACCGTCTGAACCGGCTGAACTGGCTGAATCGGCTGAATCGGAGGACCACGAACCATGAACGTCAACGCCACCGAGGTCAGGAAGACGTACGACGACGTAACCGCCCTTGACGGGCTCTCGCTGTCGATCCCGAGCGGGTCGACGTTCGGGATCCTCGGGACGAACGGAGCGGGGAAGTCGACGCTGTTCAGGCTGCTCGTCGGTCACGACCGGCCGGATGACGGGACGCTCGCGGTGGGTGGAGCCGACGTGACCGCCGAGGGACATCGGATCCGCGAGCACGTCGGGTACCTCCCGGAGCGTGTCGGGTTCCCGCCGGCGCTTACCGGTCGGGAGGTCCTCGCGTTCCACGCGACCGTTCGCGGGCTCCCCGCCGACGGTCGGATCGACCGGGCGGTCGACCGGGTCGGACTCGAACCGGCCGCAGTCGACAGGGCCGTCGGCGGCTACTCGAACGGAATGCAACGACGCCTCGGTCTCGCGACGGTGCTCCTTCCGGACCCCGCCGTGTTGATCCTCGACGAGCCGACCGCTGGTTTGGATCCCCGCGGCGTCGACGAGTTTCACCGGATCGTCGGCCGGATCAACGACGAGACGGACGCCACCGTCGTCTTCTGCTCGCACGCCCTTGCCGAGGTCGAACGGCTCTGCGATCGCGTCGCCGTGCTTCACGACGGAGCCGTCCACGCCGTCGGGACGGTCGACGACATCGTCGCCGCAGCCGACGCCGACCCGACTCCCAGCGAACACGGGTCCCGGACGGGGCTGCGGGCCGCGTTTCACGACGTCGTTACCGCTGCCGGGGCCCCACCGGTGGAGGTGTCGCGATGACCGACACCTCGGCCGCCGAATCGACCGTCGAGGACGATCCGCTCGCACAGCACGCCGCACAGCACGCCGCACACGACGGCCGTTCCAGGGGCGCCGATCGTCGGAGGGTCGTCCGTCACGTGCGTGCCGTGGCGGCAACGGAGTACCGTCTCGCCGTCCGAGGACGGTGGGCGCTCGCGTTGACCGGACTGTTCACGCTGTTCGGGGCGATGATCGTGACGTTCAGCGGCTCGACGGTCGGGCCTGACGGCACCGAGCGGATCGTCGCCTCGCTGACGAGCCTCGCCACCTATCTCGTGCCGCTGGCTGCGCTCGCGCTCGGGTACGACGCGATCGTCGGTCGGGAGGCGGAGGGTTGGCTCGCCGTCGTGTTCTCGCTCCCGATTCGACGGGGCGAGTTCGTCGCCGGGACCTATCTCGGTCGCCTCGTCGTGCTCGCCGGGGCGACGGTGCTCGGGTTCGGGTTCACCGGCTTCCTGCTCGTCCGCGAGTTCGGCGTGGCCCGCTGGGGAGCGTTCGTGACGTTTCTCGTCGCGGCGGTCGCCGTCGGCGCCGCGTTCCTCGCGATCGCCGTGCTACTGTCCACGGTCGCCCGCGAGAAGACGCACGCGCTCGGCCTCTCCCTGCTCGTGTGGGTCTGGTTCGTCCTCGTACACGACCTGCTCGCGTTGGGAGTCATCGCGGCGTTCACGCTCCCCGACACCGTCCTTTCGGTGCTGGTGGTGGCGAACCCGGCGAGCGTCTTCCGCGTGCTCGTATTAAGCGGGCTCGGCACCGCGGCCGGAGGCGGTTTCACCGCCGTGCTCGCGGACACGGGACTTTCGGCCGCGATCCTCGCCGCGGCGCTGCTCGCCTGGTGTGTCGCTCCCGTCGTGCTCGCGGTGCGTCTCGTCGATCGACGCCGGCTGTGACGACGCCCGGTCACTCCGCGGCGTCGGCCTCGTCGAACTCGATCGGGTGCCGCGGGAGGTCGTCGACGAACTCCCGGACGATGGTTCGCTCGACGCGTTGGAGCACCTCGCTGCACGTCGATTTCGCGATCCCGACGTGTTCGGCGACTTCCGTCAGCGTACACGTTCGCGGCACGTCGTAGTAGCCCCGTTCGACGGCCTCGAACAGCACCTCACGCTGTCGGTCGGTGAGGGACCCGCCGGGGTTCAGCCGCTGTTGGACGTAGACGACGTCGAACTCCGCGCCGACGGCCCGGAGCATTCGCCCGAACTCCGCGACGCGCTCGTGGGAGCCGGTGACATCGATCCGTGCGACCCCGTTTTCGATCTCGACCGGCATCTCGATCGGGACGCCGGCGCGCTGTGCGGCGATCATCAACAGCGGCGCGTGTGCCTCTATCTGGACCGTTGCGACCCCGTCGTCGACCGCCATCACCGACACCTCCGCGATCGTTTCGTGGGCCGCGATCGCATCGAGCAGCGAGTCGATGTCGTCCGCGGTGAGTTGGACGAGCGCGAACCCGGCACCGTCCCCGGGGAGCGCGGTCAGTACTTCGATCCGCGCGTCCGGAAACTCACGGGAAACCTCGCCGACCCACGGCCCCTCGGGGAGATCGACGAGCAATCGTGCCTGTGCCATACCGCCGGTACGACACCGTGGCGCAAATGGGTTCCCCTCTCCATCGTCCCCGTTATCCTTTCACCATCCCCTCACCACCCCTTTCGTCATCGTCCCCGTCATCCCCCGCCATTCTCCGTCATTCCACCCCATCCCCCGCCACTCTCCGGTATCCCTCTCGTCGTCACCGGGCCACGTGCGAGGCGACGCGTCAGGTGAAGTAGATCCCCAACACGATCACGAACACCACGAGCGGGTACGCCAGACCGACAACCAGCCCGTAGAGGGCCAACAGAACCCCCCACTGTCGCGCAATGACGTCCGCATCGGCGTCGAGGTCGAGCGCGTGATCCGGGAGCCATCGGCGCGTGAGAACCGCCCACGAGCCGGCAGCGACGGCCAGCGCCGCGATCAGCCCGTTGAACGGAAACGTGCCGAACGTGACCGTGCAGACGAGACCGATCATCAGCACGCACGCGACGCTCGCGGTCAGAGCGGCCGCGAACTCCCGTCGACGGGTTACCTCCGATGGCGGCGTCCCGAAGAGACGGGCCGCGAGCAGCCGCAACGGAGTCCGCGACAGACGGAACCCCGTAACGACTCCGAACAGTGCGATCCCGCCGAGGACGCCGAACGGGACGCCGACGCCGAGGTAGACGAGCGAGATGACGGCGTAAACCCCGGCGAGGTCGCCGATCGCCGACAGGTAACGGCTGAGGGTCACGAGGGCGGCCGGGTCCCGTGCCGTCCCCCCGTCGACGAGCGCGTACACCCGGTCGTCGACCGGACCGACGTAGAGCGTCTCGCCGACGACGGCAGGCTCGTTGGTGATCGCGTAGTCGGCGTTCACCTCGTACGTCCAGCGCTCCTCGCCCGTTTCGCGGTCGAAGGCGTACATCACGCCGTCCCACGCACCGACGAACACCGTGGTCTCGGAGGCGATCGGCCGGGAGGAGAACCCCGTCGACGAGCCGGCGGACCACTCGACGTCGCCGACCTCCCTGTCGACGGCGTGTAACTGCGTCGGCCCGCGATCGCGGCTCGGCCCACCGGGAACGAGCAGTCGGTCGTCCGTCACCGCGAGCGGCTGCCTCGAGGTCCCCGGCGCGTCGAACATCGTCGTCACGGCCCCCGTTTCGGCGTCGATCGCGAGCGGGGACCGAGCGTTCACGTACGCCGTCCCGTCGTGGACGGCCGGCGCGGAGAGGTCGTGACCGCCGGGGTGTGACGTGTGCCACCGGTCGCTCCCGTTGCCGGCGTCGAGCGCCCTCACACGGTCTCTCCCGCCGAATCGTTCCACGGTGGTGACGACGGTCCCGTCCGTGACCGCCGGCCGTGCGATCCCGTGAGAGCCGATGTCGGTCCGCCAGCGCTCCGTGCCGTCCTCGTCGATCGACATCACGAACCCCGCCTCGTCGGCTCCCCACCGATCGTCGTAGTTCTCGCCGGCGATGTAGAGGCGGCCGTCCGCGGCGGTGAGCGTCTTCCAGCTGAAGACCGTGTACCCGTAGCGGTCGGCGGCGGCGGCGAACCGCCACTCGACGTCACCCGTTCCCGCGTCCAGTGCCACCACCTCGTGGTGGTCTTCGACCACGTCACGCCCCCGCTGCTCGGAGACGTGGACGTACACCGTGTCCCCGTCGACGATCGGTTTCGAGGAGACGGCGTCACCGACCTGAGCCCGCCACTCCCGCGTCCCGTCGGCGGCGTCGTACGCGGTCACGACCCCGCGACGCTCCCCGCCGGCAACGAACGCGCGCCCGTTCGCGACCGTCACCCCGGGACCGTACCCCGTCACCGAGATCCATCCGGGGCCGACGTCGCCGTCGGGACCGGCGGCGTCCGGATCGAACGCGGTCTGTCCGGGGTCGTGTCCCTCCATCGGCCACGAGCCGTCGTCGCTCGCTGCCCCGATCGCCGATCCACCGATCGCCGGTCCGCCGCTCACCGAGAGAGCCGTCGTGCCGGCGACGGCGAGGACGAAGGCGAAGGCGATCAAGAGCGGGAGGGCCCGCCCGATCCTCGGCGAGGGGTCGTCCATGGCGGTCCCTTTCCGGGCCCTGAACAAAAGTATGCCCGAGGGTACGGGGGCTCGACACCAGGATCCGCGGGGGAGAGAGTTCAGCGGGGAGGAATTCAGCGAGGGGTGAGGGTTACGGACGGCGGGTCAAGACCCGCCGTCGCTGAACAACCCGTCAACGATCGTTTCGATCAGCTGCTCCTCCACCTCCTCGTACGCGATGAGATCGGTGGCCCCGATCATGGAGTCGCGGGACCGAGTGACGAACACCAGCGACCGGAACATGCTCCGGACCAGCTCCGGGTCGTCGAACCGGAACCCGTCCACCTGTACCCACCGTGACGCGTGCGTGAGCTCGCTTTCGGGCCGTTCGTTCGCGATCGATTCGCGCTCGGCGTCCGACAGCCGGTCCTCGAGCTCCCGGAGCTCTCCCTCGACGATCAGCCGCGAGATGAGCGGGCTGGCCCGCACCTCACGGAACAGGGTCCGAAGCAGCGCGCGGACCTCGTCCTCGGGGGTGTCCGCCTCGGCGACCGCGTCGTCGATGAGCGCCTCCAACCGGTCCCGCTCGACGCGCAACACTGCGACGTACAGCGTCTCCTTGGAGTCGAAGAACTGATAAAACGTGCTCGTCCCGATCCCGACCGCGTCGGTCACGTCCGAGATCCGCGTCCGTTCGAATCCGAAACGAGCGAACAGCTCGCGCCCCTCCTCGACGAGCCCGGAGCGGATGCGTTCCTGGTCCTCCTCGGAAAACCGGCTCATTGTTCTCTCCGTGTCACGAGACGATCGCCCCGTTTGACTGTTCGCATACGGCCCCTTCGAATCCAAAAACGAAGTTATTATTGGTTCGTGGACGAAGATACGGGCGTGAAACGTAACGCACCGCAGCTCCATCGACTCGGTCTCCGCGACCCCACATGAACGGGAGAGCGCTCGCCGTCACGCTCCTCGCCGCTATCCTTCTCCTAACCGGCGTCGCGGTCGTCGCAGCCGGTGCCGGCTCGACCTCCGGAGCGTCCGCCGCCCCCGGATCGGGCGGGGCTGCCGGATCGAACGCCTTCCTGACGGACGACACGGTCGTCGCACAGCAGGCGCCGCCTGGCGTCCGTGGGGAGCCCGACCTGAACGTCCACCTCCCGGATCCGAAGGTCAACCCCGGCGAGACGAACACCGTGACCGTCCAGGTCTCGAACGACGGCGACCTGAGTTACGGAACCGCCGAGGTCAGGGAGGTCGTGACGACGGCGAGGAACGTCCGCGTCGAGGCCGAGGCGGACTCCCCGCTGACGGTCGAGACCGGACAGACCGCCATCGGCTCCGTCACCGAGAACCAGCCCGGTGAGACCGACGTCGCGATCAGCGTTCCCGACGGCGTCGAACCGGGGACGTACGACCTCGACGTCGAGGTCCGGTACTCGTACACGCGCCAGCAGGACGGCGGCGTCACCCAGGACCGCACGCGCACGATCACCGACACCGTCGAGGTGGAGGTCGACGACGACGCCCGGTTCGAGATCACCAACGCGACCACCGACGCGCTCGTCGGCGACCGCGGCACCCTCGAAGCGGACGTCGAGAACGTCGGTGCCGACACCGCCCGCGACGTCGACGTCGCCCTGGAGTCGTCGAGTACGGGGCTCGGATTCGGCGACCAGCCGCGGGACTCGGCGCGGATCGCGGAGTTGGATCCCGGGGACACGGCGACGGTGAGCTACGATATCGCCTTCGACAGCGACGCCCCGGTTCGGGAGTACACCCTCGACGGAACCGTCTCGTTCAAAACGAGCGACGGCCTGCGTCGTGTGGACGAACGCCCGTCCGTCGGCGTTCTCCCGATGGACGCACAAGGATTCAGCATCGACGACGTCGAGTCCGATCTCCGGGTCGGCGAGAACGGCGACGTGTACGGAACCGTGAGGAACGACGGCCCTGTCGAGGCCCGAAACGTCGTCGTCAGGTACACCGAGGAGTCACCGAACGTGATCCCGATCGAGCGCTCCGTCGCGGTCGGAACCCTCGAACCCGGCGAGGACGCCTCCTTCCGTCTCCCGCTCGAGATCGGCGGCGAGGCGGAGGCGATCAGCCGGACCGCCGACGTCGCGATCCAGTACCGGAACGCCGACCTCGAGACGCGACTGTACGAGGACGTCGAGCTGCTGTTCGACGTGGAGCCGAAACGCGACCAGTTCCTCCTCGACGTAGAGACCCGCGAGATCCGCGCCGGCGACACCGTCGCGTTCGACGTCGACGTCACGAACAACCTCGATCAGACCGTCACCGACGTCGAGGCGCGGCTGTTCGCCGACAGCCCCCTCGACAGCGACGACGACGAGGCCTACTCCGAGTCGCTCGCCCCCGGCGAGACGACGACGCTCACCTTCGAGCTGGAGGCGGAGTCGTCCGGGACCGGAAAGACGTACCCGATCTCGTTCGACTTCCGATACGACGACGAGCGCGGGAACAGCCAGCTGTCGGACACGACCCGCGTTCCGATCACGGTCGTCGAAGGTGAAGGCGGGTTCCCCTGGCTGGCCGTGGTCATCGGGCTCGTCGTCGTCCTCGCGGCCGGCGGCGGCTACTACCTGTACAGGCGGGACGCATAGATGAGCGGACCCGGCGACCGGATCCACGAGGTAACCGCCGGCGTCAACGAGCGGATCGTCTCGCGCCCGAGGACGGTCGTCGCCGCGTTCCTCGTCCTCACGGTCGTCTTCGCCGGCGGCATGACGGCCATCGATACGGCGGTGGACCCGACGGAAGGGTTCACCGAAGATCTCCCCGAGCAGGAAGCGCTCGACACGATCGATCGGGAGTTCGACGACCCGTTCGCGGCGGATAGCGAGACGACACAGCTGATCCACGACGGTACCGACGTCCTCACCCGCGAGGCGCTCGTCGAGATGCTTCGGTTGCTGGAGCGGATCGAGGCCCGTGACGACCTCCGGATGGAGTCCGCGAACGGCCCGGCGACGCTCGTCGCACAGGGGATCGACCCGGCCGCGGAAACGCCGACCGAACAGCGACGGGCCGTCGAGGGGGCGACGAACACCGAGATCAGACAGGTCGTCCGGGAGCTCGCCGACGATCCCCGATTCACGGCGACCCTCTCGACCGACTTCAACGCCAACCAGGCGTCGGCGTCGACCTCGATAACCGTCGTCTCACACGACGTCCCGCGGGGTTTCTCCACCGGTGACGTCCAGTCGATGCAGACGGAGATCGGTTCGTTGGCGGCGGACGCACCCGCCGACATCCGACCGCTCGGGGAGGGGATCTTCAACGCCGAGTTCGAGGACATCATCGGGGACTCGTTGCTGATCGTCATGCCCGTGGTCGTCGTGATGCTGCTCGGCTTCCTCACGATCGCCTATCGTGACCCGATCGACCTCGCGCTCGGACTGTTCGCGCTGTTGATGACGCTCGTCTGGACGTTCGGTTTCCTCGGGTTCTCGGGGATCCCGTTCGACCAACAGCAGATCGCCGTTCCCGTCCTCCTGTTGGCCGTCGGCGTCGACTTCGGGATCCACATCGTCAACCGGTATCGGGAGGAGACCGTGGAGGGAAAAAAGCCGATCCCCGCGATGCGGATCGCCGCGAACCAGCTCGCGATCGCGTTCGTCATCGTGACCGTGACGGCGGTGTTCGGGTTCGGCGCGAACGCGATCTCGGACCTCGACCCGATCCGGAACCTCGGGATCGTCTCCGCGGTCGGCATCGTCTTCACCTTCCTGATCTTCGGGCTCTTCCTGCCCGCGGCGAAGCTCGAAACCGACCGGCTCCGTGAGGCGTACGGCGTGCCGGAGTTCAACTCGTCGCCGATCGCGTCCGACGACTCCGCGCTCGGCCGTCTGCTCTCGGTGTCGGTGTCCGTCGGGCGGCGCGCGCCCGCGCTCTTCGTCGTCCTGCTGTTGCTCGTCGGCGGTGGGATGGGCGCGTACGGGATGGGCGTCGACACGACGTTCGAGCAGGAGGACTTCCTGCCGCCCGAGGAGCCGGGATGGTACGTCGAGTACATCCCGGAGCCGTTCGCACCGGGCGAGTACACGATCACGGGGACGATCACCCTCCTCGACGATCGGTTCGAGACCGATCAGGACCAATCGATAACGCTGTTCGTCGAGGGGCCCTTCGAGGAGGACCACGCGCTCGAAGCGTTGGAGAGCCCGAACGACGACCCGCCGGGCAGCCTCGCCGTCGGTCCCGGCGGGCGCGCCGAGG
The DNA here is from genome assembly GCF_009806985.1 of Halorubrum sp. JWXQ-INN 858. GTDB lineage: Archaea > Halobacteriota > Halobacteria > Halobacteriales > Haloferacaceae > Halorubrum. The sequence goes on from NZ_WUAX01000014.1 coordinate 44,259, forward strand.
CGACGAGTATCGTCACGGTGATCCAGTCACACGCCGACGCCGACCCGGAGTTCGGGGCGCTCGTCGCGCGGAACGACCGCAGCGGGAACGGGATCCCCGACCGGAACCTCGACCGGATCTACGACGAGCTGCTCGCCTCGCCCGCCGGCCCGCAGGCCGAACAGTACCTGACCGACGACCGCCGGGGTGCCCAAGTCGAATACAGCGTCGAGTCGGGGGCGACCCAGCGTGAGGTGTCCGCCGACGGCACCGAACACGCTGAGAGCTTCCGCTACGCCGCCACCGCGACGGGGGAGATCGTTATCTTCGACGCGATCACTCGGATCATCTTCGAGTCCGCGATCCAGGGGATGATCCTCGCGCTCGGCCTGACGACCGTCTTCCTCATCGTCTCCTACGGCGTTTTGGAGGGGAGACCGTGGCTCGGCGTCGTGAACGTCTTCCCGATCGGGATCGCCGTCGCGTCGTTGATCGGGACGATGCGGTACTTGGGCATGCCGCTCAACGCCCTCACGGGGACGATCCTCTCGATCGCGATCGGGATCGGGATCGCCTATTCGGTTCACATCACCGCCCGGTTCATCGACGAGTACAACGCGGGGGGCGACACGTTCACGTCGCTGCAGACGACGCTCACCGGGACCGGCGGCGCGCTCACCGGGAGCATGCTCACGACGGCGCTCGGGACCGGTTCGCTCGCGCTCGCCATCACGCCGGTGTTGGGCGACTTCGGCTTCCTGATGGCGATGAGCGTCGTCTACTCGTTCGTCGCGGCGGTCGTCGCGCTCCCCCCGGCGCTGTTCCTTTGGGACCGGTTCGCTACGGGCCCCGGAGGCGATCGAGCGCCTGGCGACGATCGCTCGGCGGACCCGAGTCGATCCCGTCACGGATAACGGAACGGCGTTCCCACCACGTCGCGATACCGATCCGCTCGCGACCGTTCCACCGTTGTTGTTGAAACGACGAGTACGGGAGCATCGAGACACGGGCTCACGCGGACGATCGGACCCGTGTCGGGCGTGTCCCGCTCGTTCGTCGCATCCCTCCACACCTCGTCGCGTCCCTCCACACCTCATCGCGTCCCTCCACACCTCATCGCGTTCCCGTCTCCTCGAGAACTCGAGCGGCGGAGCGCTGGATCCCCTCGGCGCGCACCGCACCGATCCCCGTGACGTCGGTCAGGTCCTCGCGATCGGCCGCGACGACGTCGCCGACGGACCGGAACCCGTCGTTTCGCAGTCGGGTAGCGATCACCTCGCCGACCCCGTGAACTCGTTCGAGATCCGCCGCCGCAGAGTTCACCACCCGCCGCGCAGTAGGGGAAAGCATCGACCGTACAGTCACGATGCCGGACCGATCGCTGTTCGAGCCGGGGCGGTCGAAACGTGGCTCACCGACGGTGACCCTCGCCGCGTCTGCCGTCCGGACGGAAGCGAGTTCGAGGACTCCCGGATCGGGATCAACCACGCGGATGTCGCGCAGGACGGTCATGGGTCCCCGCGTACTGGTCATCGATCGACCGGCGGTCCGGATGTCGTCCATTCGGGTCACGACGTGTCCGACCTCCGGGACGAGTCGAGCGGAGCCTCGAACCGCTCACCACACTCGGGACACGTCGCGTCCGTCGTCCGCCGCTCGTCCTGATTGACCCGCCGATACAGGTCCTGGAGATGATCCACGTCCGCAACGAAGAGGTTCTCTATCACGTGTGGTGTCACGGCGTTCAACGAGCCGAGGTCGGTGACCACTCGCGACAACAAGAGGACGGTCAGATACGCGGGGTCCGACTTGACCCGAGGATCCTGGAGCGGCTTGATCTCGTCGATCGCCGTCGCAAGCCGCATCACACCGTCTCGGTGGAGGCTTCCTTCGTCGTCAACGTACCCTTTCGGGAGCGTGAACTCGAATTCGGTTTGAACGACAGGTTCGGTCATGGCGAGTCGTTCAGAGACGACATATAAAAACCCTCACCGCCGATCAACCGGAAGGATCGACCCTGAAGGGTGTTAATCGGACCCGGTGGGCGGTCCGGCCGTAAATCGAACGCCGCGTGTCACCCCGATCACGGGTTTCCTAACCGAGAGAATATTATTCGACAGCATACCACACGATGTCACGCCGATACAGCGAGGACTGTTCGCCGGTTCATATCGGAGCCGTCGGTCCTGTTGGAAGCGTTCCTTCCAAGTAATGCGGTGCGGTGGCTGTACCACACGATGACACTCGATATCGGGTCGAAGCAACGACTATGGCGGTACCTCCCGTACAACGAGCCGTGACTCGACACAGCGGGCAGACGGACCACCGGATCGCGTTTATCTGTGTCCAAAACGCGGGACGGAGCCAGATGGCAGCCGCGTTCGCTAAGCGCGAGCGCGATCGTCGTGGTGTAGACGATCAGATCGGGATAATCACCGGCGGGACACAGCCCGCCGACCACGTCCACGACGTCGTCATCGAAGCAATGGCAGAGGTGGACATCGACCTCAGCGATCGAACGCCACGGGAGGTAACGCGCGACGAGTTACAGGGAGTCGATCTCGTCGTCACGATGGGCTGTTCGGCGTCGGACGTCTGCCCGGTGACGTGGAACGGTGAAAACCGTGACTGGGATCTCGACGACCCGCACGGGCGTCCGATCGGAGACGTGCGGAAGATCCGCGCCGAGATCGAAGAGCGCGTCGTCACGCTGTTCGACGAAATCATGACGGATCCGTCGTCCGCGGAGTGACGCAGTTGTAAGAGGAGTGAGCCGGCGATTCGCCAACTGCTACATTGTCGGGAGCAGTCAACAGCAGTCGTCGGCACCACACACACGCTAACGTCGATCCCCCCTCTTCATCGATCGCTTCGTCGTGAACGCGAACTCCGAAGACGATCCCTTCGCCGCTGTGAGTTCCTCGCCGAACGTCTCGGCGGCCGCGACGACCTCGTCACCGGGAGCGGGGCCGCAGACGCCAGTGAAACAACACGTCGTTTCTTCGGAGAGAGTGGATCAGTCGTCGTGTGGAGTTGGATTGGCTGTCGTCGTCTGAACCGTCAGCCCCAACGGGACGCGACATCGGTGCGTTTCCCTCTTTCCAACTATTTAAATGAACGATCTATCAATAAATTATAAGCACTTCGATAGAGACAGATACGGCTATAATGGAGATTTAATATGGGTACGGGAGATCACGTATCCGACGATCCACAACGCTTACTCTCATATCGGTTCAATCGTTTCGTATGTCATCGACCGATCGCCTGCGACGATACGTCGCCGACGAATGCGGCTCCTGTACCGACGAGGACCTGTCCGAGCGGCTGGCGGAGCTGGAGGCATTGACCGAGGCCACGGGCGCCTCAGACCTCGACGCCGACGTCGAACTGCTGTCGGCGCTGGGCAACGAGACGCGATACAAGATCGTCCGAATGCTTCACACGGCCGACGACGAGCTGTGTGTGTGTGAGCTCTCACCGCTGTTAGACGTGAGCGACAGCGCGATCAGCCACGCCCTTTCGAAGCTCACCGACGCCGGGCTCGTCGCCCGCCGGAAGGACGGCAAGTGGCGGATGTACCGCGCGACGCCGCGTGCGAACGCCGTGCTCGTCGCGCTCGACGGCTCGCGACCGCTGTAAGAAGGAAGACGCGTCGGCCCGGAGCAGCTCAGTGAAATCGCTCGTGAACAGCACGACGACCGCGATCCCGATCGGCACGGCCATCATCACGTAGTCTCACGAGTCGAACAGCGCCGCCTCGACTCCCGAGAGGGTCATCGGGCGAGGAGACACGTTTAGCCACATATTCAGTTGTATTCGGACATAGCGGATGCAGTATGCGATCAGGCGACACGGGATGTCGCGATCTCCGAAATGCACGGTCTGAGTATCTGTCCCGCTCGTTTCGCGGACGTCTTTGTGGCGATTTTCGACGGGTTTTGGCGATATTAGGCGTACTACTGTCCTCGGGCATCGTTCCGTCGTAGACCGGTAGTGAAGGGGTCGCCGTTATCACACTTCCGGAGGATCGAAGACGTCTTAAACGTTTGAATGGATACTGAATCGTATGTCGCAACGAACGGCTACTCGAAACGATCAGACGAACCGTGAAGATGAGATCTCCGTCGACGGGTCGCTAAGCGAGGAGAGCAAGCGTCAGCGTGAGGGTATCAACAACGTCGGCGGGTTCGGGATGCGGACCGGCGAGTCGGACCTGGTCTTCTTCCAAGGGATCCTCCCGGAGATCAACGGAGACGTGAAGGGATCGGAGCCGATCGACGAGCAGATACGGATGTGTTTGGATCGGCTCGAACTGATGCTCGAAAACCGTAACGCGTCCCTCGCGGATGTACTGAAAGTCGAGATCCAGCTCGCGGACGCGGGCGCGGGGGCAGCCGTCGATCGAGCGTACGAGTCGCGGTTCGACGACGTCGCGTTCCCGCCGCGGACCGTCGTCGGCGTCTGCTCGTTGCCCGGCGGTGCCGGCGTCCAGCTCGACGTGATCGCGGCCGAAGAGTGACTGCACTGCGGTCGCCGGTTCGGTTCCGTCGCATACCTCGTGTCGCCTCGTCATCGGGCGCGCGGCGGATCGACAGAACAGTTAATCCGGTCGCGGCAAAACACGTCGACAATGGCCGACTCCTCGTCCGACCCGTCTGCCGAGGCGGATCTCGACACGCTGATCGACGACGCGACGACGGCCGTCGACGTCAAAGCGCTGTCGGCGTTCGGATACGAGACGCGGTACCGACTCGTCCGCCTACTCGTCGAGGCGAACGATCCAGTTCCGTTCGACGAGATCACGCCGTACGTGCCGATAAGCGACAGCGCCGTCAGTCATGCGTTGACGCTTCTCTGCGACGCCGGACTCGTAGAAAAGCGGAAGGACGGACGATCTCGAAGCTACTCGAGGACGGAGCGAGCGGAGGCGCTCGTTGAGGCCCTCGACCGAACGCGATGAATCAGCGGTCGCGCGTTCTCCGACCGATCTGACGCGAATCCGTGGGTGTTGACGTTCACGAGTCGATCCCGCACGGCTGCGGGTAGTTCACCGACGTCGATCGTCGTCTATAGCGATGAGCACAGAAAATATGCCGAAGACGAGGGATCCAGCCTATTTTAATAGATGAACAATCATAAATCTATTGGGTAGAAAATGCACCCATACCTTGCAGAGGTCATCGGAACGGCGATTCTCATCGTATTCGGTGGAGGGGTCGTCGCCAACGTCGTGCTCAACGAGACGAAGGGAAACGGTGGCGGCTGGATCGTCATCACGTGGGGGTGGGCCATCGGGGTATTCATGGGCGTGTTCACCATCAGCCAAGTCAGCGGCGGTCACATCAATCCCGCCGTGACGATCGGGCTCGCTGCTGCCGGATTGTTCGATTGGGCGCAGGTCCCGGCGTACATCGTCGCACAGACGGTCGGTGGATTCTTGGGAGGCGTAGTGGTATGGCTGGCGTACAAAGATCACTTCGCCGCGACGGAAGACGAAGACGCGAAGCTGGCGATCTTTTCGACCGCTCCGGAGATCCGAAACTATTCGTCCAACCTGCTGACCGAAATCATCGGAACGTTCGTACTGGTTTTCGGGGTTTTATACATGAACTCCGCGGGATTCTCTGACGCTGCGTCAGGTGAGGTACTCCAGGCGATCACCATCGACGGGCAAGAGGTCGGGTTCGGGCTCGGGGCGCTGTCGGCGCTCCCCATCGCCCTCGTCGTGCTCGGTATCGGGCTCTCCTTGGGTGGCCCCACCGGCTACGCGATCAATCCCGCACGCGACTTGGGCCCGCGGATCGCACACGCGGTGCTCCCGTTTCCGCACAAGGGACCGTCCGACTGGGCGTATTCCTGGGTGCCTATCGTGGGTCCGATCCTGGGAGCGCTCCTCGCGGCTGGACTGTATCACCTGCTGTGAGACGGGACGGCGCAATCTCTCGGGCGGGAAGCGTTATTCGAGCATATAGGCGGATATGAATACCACCGAGATCGACGGGTTCGAGCGTTCGTCCGCGACGCGGAGCGGCTCCTCTCGCTCGAAGGAGCGGCCGCGACCGGATCGTACTTCCTGACCCCCTTCGAAGAGTTTTAATATATGAATAACTGTTCATCTATTATGGATCAGGAAACGACCGAAGCCGGATCGGATGAGGGCCGCAATACTGGGATGAACGTCGACCTCGAATTGAGCGAAGAAAGCAAGCGCCAGCGCGAAGGAACCGGAAATATCGGTGCGTTCGGGAAGCGAACCGGATCGTCCGACCTGCGATTCTTCGAGGGTGTTCTGCCCGAAATCGGCGGAGAGGTGTTGAACGATCATTCAGTCGAAGAGCAGTTTTCGACCGCGCTCGATAACCTCGAATCGGCCCTTGCCGACAACCGGAACCTGACGCTCAACGACGTGATGAAACTCGAGATCCAGGTCACGGATCCGAGCGCCGCGGAAGCGGTCGATCACGTCTACGAGTCGCGCTTCGACGACGTCGAACTTCCGCCGCGAACCGTCGTCGGCGTCTGCTCGCTACCCGGCGGTGCGGACGTACAACTCGACGTGATCGCGGCCGAGGAGTAGCCACTTCCAGCGACATCGCCATCCACGTAATGTACACTAACACGCTTCCGACGCACCAGTATCGATCGCCGTCCGATCCCTTCGATGCCGCGGAGGTGACGCCGTCGTGAGCGAGACGCCACACGAGCACGGGCCCGACTGCGGTTGCGACGCCTGTGGCGATCCGCGCTCGATGGACTTCCTCGACAAGTACCTGACCGTCTGGATCTTCGGCGCGATGGCCGTCGGTGTCGGGCTGGGCTACGTCGCACCGTCCGTTGTCGGACCGATCCAGGACTACTACCTCGTCGAGATCGGGCTCATCGCGATGATGTACCCACCGCTCGCGAAGGTGAACTACCGCCAGCTCCCGCGAGTGTTCTCCAAGTGGCGTATCCTTTCGTTGAGCCTGATACAGAACTGGCTCATCGGACCGACGCTGATGTTCGCGCTCGCGGTGGTCTTCTTCAGCGGGATCATTCCGTGGTTCCCCGCGCGGCCCGAGTACTTCCTCGGGCTCATCTTCATCGGGATGGCCCGTTGTATCGCCATGGTGCTGGTCTGGAACGACCTCGCGGACGGATCCAGCGAGTACGCCGCGGGGTTGGTCGCGTTCAACAGCGTCTTCCAGATCGTCACCTACGGCGTGTACATCTGGTTTTTCGCGCTCGTTCTCCCGCCGATCCTGGGGCTCGACGCGATGGTCGCCGGGATCGGCGCGTTCGACATCACCGTTCAGCAGGTGTTCTGGGCGATCGCGATCTTCCTCGGCATTCCGTTTGCGGGCGGGATCGTGACCCGGCTCGGTGGGGTCCGCTCGAAGGGTGAGGAGTGGTACGAAGAGCAGTTCGTGCCGAAGATCAGTCCCCTCACCCTGCTCGCGCTGCTTTTCACCGTTATCGTGATGTTCGCCACGCAGGGCGACAACATCCTCTCCCAGCCGCTCGACGTGGTGTGGCTCGCGGCCCCGCTCACGATCTACTTCGTGGTGATGTTCCTCGTGAGCTTCGGGATGGGACGCGGCATCGGTGCGGACTACTCGACGACGACCGCGATCGGCTTCACCGCCGCGAGCAACAACTTCGAGCTCGCGATCGCCGTCGCGATCGCCGTCTTTGGCGTCGGCTCAGGCGTCGCGTTCGCGACGGTCATCGGTCCGCTGATCGAGGTACCCGTCCTGCTCGCGTTGGTGCACGTCGCGATCTACTTCCAGGACCGGTTCGACTGGACCGGATACGAGACGGGACGGATCGATCGCACTGCTCCGATCGACGACGATCCGCTGGAGTCCACCGGGGACGACTGACGCGGGGCGACATCCTCGAACGCGGGGCGACGTCCTCGAACGCGGGGTTCAACGGGACGCTCCGTGGGGACACAGGCTCCGCTATGATCCCGATACACCGGTTTTCAGACGGGTTGCTCGCCCGGAAGGGCCGGACACTGAAGGGTGTGGATCGAGCGATCCGTCGCGGCCCGCGTTGATAAATGGCCACAGAGATAGCGTTGGCGTTTATAAGTGGTCGTGGCGACGACGTGGGTGTTTATAAGCAGTCAGACGGGTTGCGGAGAGTCGGTCCCGAGACGAACGACGAAGGAACCTCGGGGGCGCGCCGTACCGTCCCGCAACGCGGCCTCACCCTCCCCAGCCTCGCAGTCGGGGCCGCCGAGAACCTCTGGCGGCCCCGACTGCTCCCTCGCGCGCGCTTCTCGCGCGCCGACGCAGGTTCTCACATGCGAAAACCGCACCGATCACTGATAAATGCCGTCGCTGCCACCGGGATCCGTTCTCAGCGACCGAGCGGTCACGGGAGCGTTCGGCGCGTCGACGATACCGAGCGTGCATCGGGTCGATCCCTCCGTGTCCGGCCCGCCAGAACACCTAACACGAACGTAAGCGAAACGACACGTATGCCCCTCCATGCCGTTCGCAACATCGAGACCGCGTTCGTCGTCACCAGGGAGTTCCTGACGCCGATCGGCGTCCGTCGGTGGCTGAAGCTCGCCTTCGTCGTCTTCTTCGTCGGGGGCGGGTTGAGCTTCCCGTCGGCGCAGTTCAACACCTCCGGCGGCTCGGGGGCGTCCGGTCCCGACGGGCCGTCGAACGGGGTCCCCGTGAGCGACCTCCCGTTCGCGCTCCCCGTCGATCTCGTGACCATCGTCGCGGCGGTCGCGATCGCCGGAGTTGTCCTCGGAGCGCTGTTCGCGCTCGTCGCCGCGATCATGGAGTTCGTCCTGGTCGAGTCGCTCCGCAGCGGCGAGGTGACCGTCCGTCGCTACTGGCGCGGGCGGTGGCGACAGGGCATCCGCCTGTTCGGCTTCCGAGTCGCGATCGGCCTCCCGATGCTGGCGCTGTTCCTCGGCTGGCTCGCGGTGTTGTTCGTGCCGCTTCTCATCGGAACGGACCCGCTACTGCCCGTGACGGCGTTCCTCGTGGGGGTCCCGTTGTTGTTCCTCGTGGGGGCCCTCTACGCGGTGGTCTCGGGCTTTACGACCGTCTTCGTCGTACCCCTGATGATCCAGCGCGACTCGGGGGTGCTCGCGGGGTGGAAGCTGCTGTGGAGGTCGATCAGATCGGAGTGGAAACAGTACCTGGCGTACCTCGTGATCGGGTTCCTGCTGACGGTCGCCATCGGGCTCGTCGCCTCCATCGTGGTCGGGTTCGTCGCGGTCGTCCTACTCGTTCCCGTTGCGGTCGTGGTCGTGCTCGCGCTCGTGGCCCTGTCGGTCCCGTCGACGGCCGTGATCGTCGCCGTCGTCGGCCTCGCGCTCCTGTTCGGGGCGGCGATGGTCGTCGTCTGGGCGATCGTACAGGTCCCGGTCGTGACGTACCTCCGCTACTACGCGCTGCTCGTGTTGGGCGACGTCGACGGGTCGTTCGATCTGATCCCGGACAGGCGTCCCCCGGAGGATACCGATGCGGGCGCGTAATCCGACGCGAGGCTGGCGGTCCACGTTCCGCGGTGCGGCCGCGCTGTTCGCGCTCGGCGTGGCCGGCGTCGTCGCCGTCGCCGTGTACTCGGTTCCGGCCCTCCGCGAGGTCCCGGAACTGGCGCTGCTGTCGTACCCCGCGCTCGTGCTGATCGCGGCCGTGAATCCGGCCTTGTTCCTCGTTCCCGCGGTGGTCATCGGCGCGGTCACCGCGCCCCGGATCGGCCTTCAGTCGCACGTCTTCGCGTGGGGATCGGAAAAGGAGGTCGACTGGAGGGCGTTCCGGGCGTCGATCCCGCTCGCGGCCGCCACGGGAGCCCTCTTGTTCGGCGTCGTGGCCGTCCTCGACGCCGTGTTCGCCCCGGTGACGGGGCTGCCCGCCGGCGACGCCGCCACCGGAGCCGAGGCGATGCGTGAGCTGGTCGCATCGATCCCGATGCGGCTCCTCTACGGCGGGATCACGGAGGAGGTCCTGTTACGCTGGGGAGTCATGGCCCCCGTCGCGTTCGTCCTCTGGTGGGGTCGCCGGAAGCTCGGTGGGGGCGGAGACGGCGTCGGGGAGAGGGGAGCAATCGGCGAGACGCCGTCCGCACCGGTGATGTGGGCCGCTATCGTGGTCAGTGCGGTCGTCTTCGGGATCGGCCACCTGCCCGCGTTGGCGGCGGTCGTCGAGGTCACCGCCGCGGTGGCGGTCCGAACCGTGCTCCTGAACGCGATCGTCGGGATCGCGCTCGGCTGGCTGTTCTGGCGGCGGTCGCTCGAGACGGCGATGGTCGCACACGCCGCGTTCCACGTCGCGCTCGTCGCCGTCTCCGCGGTGCTGATCTGGGCGGTGTAGCAGCCCGGTGGGCGTCGGATGGCGTCGGATACGGACCTCCCGTTTTACAAGCCGCGAGGACGAGTAACACACCATGGCATCGTTCCTCGTCGTGTACGGGACGGGAGAGGGACAGACGGCGAGCGTGGCGGCCCGGATCGGCGAGACGCTGGCGGAGCGCGGCCACGAAGTCACGACCGTCGACGTCGAGGAGGCAGCCGCAGACGCTCTCGTGGACGGGTTCGACGCGGCGTTGATCGGGTCGTCGATCCACGGCGGAAGACACCACGCCGGGATCCGAGCCCTGATCGAGCGGGAACGGACCGCGCTGGCGACGCGACCGACCGCGCTGTTCCAGCTGTCGCTGTCGTCGGCGGTCGACGACGAACGTCGGCGAGCGGAGGCCGCGAAGTACGTCGACGACTTACTCGAGGCGACCGGCTGGGACCCGGACCGGATCGGGCTGTTCGGGGGCGCGCTCCGGTACTCGAAATACGGGTTCCTCAAGCGGATCGTGATGAAACGGATCGCCGCGGGCGCGACCGGGGACGTCGACACGTCTCGGGACCACGAGTACACGGACTGGGCGGAGGTCGAAGCGTTCACGGCGGACTTCGCGGCGTTCGTCGAGGGGCGACTGAAGGAGCGGAGAACGGGGGAGTGACTAGTCGTCGGACACCGCTCCGACCGGGTCCGGGTCGACGTCGACCCCGTGCGTGTGGAACGCGCTGAGACTGTTGTACAGTCCGCGTTCGTAGATGTCCGGCTCCTTGCTCACGCCGAGGTGAGAGCCGATCTTCGCGTCGGCCCAGTAGGCCTCGTGTGGCCCCTCGAACAGCCGCCGCAGCAGGCGAGGATCGGCCTCCAGCTTGACGTAGTCAACCGACAGGTCCGGGTCACGGGTATACTCGAACCCCTCCCCGTTCATGGAGAGAGCGAGATAGACGTCGTCGACGAGCGAGACGTACACCGTGGTGTCGGTCGCGTAGCCGATCCGTTCCCGTTTCGCCTCCAGCTTCTCGTAGGCGTGGGGCACGTACGCCTGCAGCTCGTGAAGCGAGGGGGTCGGGTCGGCCTCGTAGTCGAAGGAGCGTTCGGCGAGCACGGTGTCGATGTACTCCTGCTTGGCCGCCTGGTCGATCGGCTCGAACGGCGACGATCGCTCCCCGTCGGCGAGGTCGATGTGTTCGCCGGAGTTGAGGAAGACGCACTCGTGCTCGTCGGGATCCACGTGCTCGACGAAGAACTCGCGGGCCTGCTCGCGCGGCGGGTTCGCCGTGTACTCGTTTCGGTCCGCGAGGTCGCCAGCGAGGACGTACTCGCCCGCGAACGGCATGTAGTACGACGGCTCGAACGTCTCCAGGAAGTTGAGCGCCAGCTCGTGTTTCTCGCGGATCACGCGGTCGCGTTCGGAGATCAACTCCTCGTGAGTGTAGTTCGTCATCGCCTGCGGATAGAACTGGGCGGCGCTGTACTGGTGACACAGCAGGTCGACGTCACCGTACTGGTCGACGATCTGTCGACAGCTCGCCTCCGCGATCGGGTACGGGCAGTCGTTGGTGTTGACGACGGTGTGCTCGCCGTTGTCGATGACGGCCATCGAGTCCACCTGCGTCGAACCCGTCTCGTCCGCCTTCGTGTCGTACCAGCTGCAGCCGAAGAAGTTCCCGCACAGCTCGGGGTCACAGCCGTCCGCCGCGAGGACGTTGATGTGCAGTCCCCCGCCGAGGTGAGTGCGCTCGTTGTGCGGGAGTTCGATCGCTTCGAACCCCAGCTCCTCGACGGCGTCGCGGAGGTAGTCCCAGCGGTAGTCGTGGATCAACACGGGGATGTCCGTGTCCATCCGGCGAAGCGTGTCGGGATGGAAGTGGTCGGGGTGGATGTGGGAGATGTAGATGTAGTCCACGTCGTTGAAGTCCTCCGGGTCCGGCTCCAGCGGAGGGTAGTGCGCCCACGACCCGTAGTACGCGCCGTCGAGGAGCCACGGGTCACAGAGGATCGACGTTCGATCGTCTTCGATCAGCACCGCCGCCGAGGACAGATACGTCGCTTGCATGGACGACGATACCCGTCCATTGACCCTTTGTTACCCACTGGTTTCGGAAGGAAACGTCGTCCCAACGGTCCGTCGACGCCGGAACGACGACCGTGCGATCGTCGGTCGGTGCGTCGACCTGGCGTCCCGTGACGGGTCAACCAACCCCGGCCGACGCGACGGGGGCGCGGCGAGGACCGCCCGAACGAACGGCTTTATCCGTTCATCGGCAGTGCGGGGACGTATGGGATCGCTGTGGGACACCGTTGGATACGTCATCAGTTCCGGCTACCGCGTGTCGGTCGTTCGTCGGCTCGCTGCGACGGCGTCGACGCCGACGGAACTCGCGTCGACGATGGGCGTTTCGACCACGCACGTCTCCCGAGCGCTCGGACAGCTCCACGAACGGAACCTCGTCACGGCCGCGACCGCCGACGGACGACTGACCCGCCGGGAGTACGCGCTGACGCGGCGCGGCGAGTCGGTGTGGGAGACGATCGACGCGAACGGGCTCGCGATCTGACGTCGAGAACTGACCCACTGACGCTGACGTCCCGGTCGGCTCGGCGACGTGTCGAAACACCGTGCTTCGACGGCGGTGTCGTTCGCGGTGACGGTCACCGTCGGCTCGGCGTCGGTGGCTACTCGACCGTCCCGTTCAGGGCCCGATTGATGGCCGCGTCAGCGACCATCGCGCACAGCAGCAGCACGATACCGACGGCGAGGATCGGGACCCGCCGCACGCGGGACGGCAGGCGTCCGCCGTCGGCCAGCGCCGGGGTGGCGTCGCCGCCGGGAGCGTCGGTTGTTTCCCCCTGTCGCTTCCGCGACCGGAGCGCCGTTAACGTCCCCATACCGACGCCGATCGCGCCGCCGACGTACAGCCCCGACCGCGCCGCCTCCGCCTTCGTGGTCCGGCGGACGAACAGCCGCCACAGGAACGTCCGAAGGAGCATCAGCGAGACGAGCGGGACGTAGGTCCGGTAGTCGATGTGGCTCTCCTCGTCGCGGTACCGCGCGGAGACCGGCACGTCGACGACGCGGTAATCGTTCGCGCTCAACCGGACCAGGAGGTCGTTACAGTAGCCGTAGAACTCGAACATCTCCTCGATCCCCACGCCCTCGAGCGCCGCCAGGGAGATCGCCGTGTACCCGTTCTGTGGGTCCCCGATCCGCCAGTAGCCGCTGGCGATCTTCGTCAGGTACGAGAGGATCACGTTGCCGACGTAGCGGAATCCGGGCATCTCCTCGCGGTCGTCGGCGCTGAGCAGCCGGTTCCCCTTGACGTAGTCGGCCTCGCCGGCGACGATCGGCGCTATCACCGCCTCGAGCTGGTTCGGGTCCATCTGTCCGTCCCCACCCATGACGGCCGTGACGCCGACGTCGTCGCGCCGCGCCCGCAGGTACCCCGTCTTGATCCCGCCGCCGACGCCGCGGTTCTCGTCGTGCTGGATCGGGACGACGCGACGGTCGAACCCGCCGGCGTCGTCACCGGAACCGTCATCACGGTCGTTGACGCGCTCGGCGGTCCGGCGGATCTCCGCCCACGTCCCGTCGGTCGAGCAGTCGTCGATGACGTACACCCGATCGACGTACGACGGGAGCGTCTCGATCACCTCGCCGACGAACCCTTCCTCGTTATATGCCGGTACGACCACGCCAACCGTTGTCTCCTCATACATGTGTGCAGTGTCGAGACCGGTCCGGACCCGACGGTTGTCACGGACCTCCCCGGCGACGACCATTGTTATAGGCCGGCTGTTCGCCGCCGGAGTCACGAACGCGCCCGTCGGACGCCGGGCCACGTGTGAAGACAGCGGGGTTCACGGCGTCAGGACGTGATCCGCTCGGCGGGGAACTCGGCGGCGGGACGGTGGAACCCGGCGGCGGGGCGGTGGAGGGCGGGCCCACGCGCGCGACCCGAAGCCACGCCATAACAAAGTGGGATTCGGTACCTCTCCCACCTATTCCATCCCCTCGTGGCAAACCGACATATGACTGGTGACTCTACGACGCCTACCGAATTAGGGGTACTGACCGTCGGGTTCCTCGCGTTCACCGTCGCCGTCGTCGCCGCGTACACGACGCCCGCGGCCGGGTACGAGCTCTCGATCTACCGCGCGACGCCGGTCGTGTTCTGGATCGGGATCGGGATCGGCCTGCTGGCGGCCGTGACCGCCCTGTTCGTGTCCGGATCGGGACGACTGATCGACGCCGCGATGGTGCTCGCAGCGTTCTGCGTGCTCGCGGTGGTGGCCATCCCCGTCCTCCGCTCGTACGCGTACTACGGGGCCGGCGACTCGCTCAGCCACCTCGGGTGGGCACGCGAGATCCGCGGCGGGGTCATCCAGCCCCAGGAGGTCCTGTATCCGGGCGATCACCTGATAGCTATCACCCTGTCGAGCCTCACCGGCCTCGACCTGGCGGGAACGTTGCAGATCGTCGCGACGCTGTTGTTCCCGCTCGTGTACCTCCTCGCGATGCCGCTCTGTGTCGGGTACATCACGAACTCGCGATGGGGTGCGACGGTCGGGTTCTGTACCGCCCTCCTCCTGATCCCGATCAACAAGATCAGCTTGCACGTCGTCATCCATCCGTCGAGCCAAGCGATCCTCTTCGTCCCGTTCGTGCTGTTCCTCCTCTTCCGGTACCTCTACTCGGACGGCGACGGGTTCGGGCTCACGACCCCGATGGGAGCCGCGTTCACCCTGGCGGCGGTCGCGCTCGTGTTCATCCATCCACAGGAGACGATGACGTTCCTGACGTTCCTCGTCGCGCTCGTCGTCCTTCAGTTCGTCATCCGACGGTCCGAGGGGGACGGACCGATCGCGAGACACCGAGGGGTCGGCGTCCACACGCTCGTCGTTGGGGCCGCGTTCTTCGCCTGGACCCTCGGTCAGGACCGCGCCGTCAGCCGGTTCGAGGGCGTGATCGAGGGCTTCACCACGAGCGGGGCGACGACCGGGACGGAGACCGCGGAGCGGGGGACGTCGCTCGTCGCACTGGGTGGCAGCTTCGAGGAGCTGTTCGTGAAGCTGTTCGCCGTCTCGCTCGTGTTCTGTCTCCTCGCCGGGGGGCTCATGCTGTTGAACTTCTCGGGCAAGCTCGACGCGCGGAAGTCCCGGCGGAACGCGGCCATCACCTACCTGACCGCGGGACTCGTCCCCGTCTCGATGCTGTTCGTCGTCATCTTCCTCGCGAACCAGGGCGACCACTACTTCCGGTTCCTGGGGACGATCATGGTGCTCGTCACGGTCGTCGGAGCGGTGTCGCTCACCGTCCTGCTGGACCGCCTGGACACGCCCGAGCTCTGGACCGACGTGTCGGTCTCGCGGTCGCAGGTGGTGGGCGCGGTCGTGGTCGTGATCATGCTGATGCTCGCCGCCCAGCTCGTGGTCGTCCACCAAGCGCCGTACATGTACCAGCCGAACAAGCAGGTCACCGCGTCGGACTTCACCGGTCACGAGGTCGCGATCGAATATCACGACGACGAGACGGAGTTGCTCGGGCTTCGGAGCGGACAGCGGCGGTACCTCGACGCGCACTTCGGCCGGGAGACGACGCGTGAGATGGACTTCCCCGGATACGGGGAGGGCGTCACCGGGGAGGTGTTCAGCACGAACCTCACGACCCATTACGAGGACGATCGCTACCTCGTGATCGCGGATAGGGACGAGGACCGTGAGATCACGCTGTACGACGAGCTCCGGTACACCGCCGACGGCTTCGAGCGGCTGGATCGGGACCACCGGGTCAACAGGGTCCAGGACAACGGGAACCTCCGGTTGTATCGGATCAGCGGCACCGCGAGCGACGCATGACCGGGGCGAAACGAGGGAGCGGGCGAACGGACGGGGGCGGCTCCCTGTATGACCTCTTGAACACTGCGTTCGAGGGTTGGGGCGACGAGGCGTACTTCCGGTTCAAGTACGAGGAGTTCCCGGGATACGACCCGGACGAACACGACTTCGTCGTCGAGGCCGACGACCGCGTCGTCGCCGCCAGGCGCGTCTTCGCGAAACGCCTGCGGACCCCGGGCGGCGAGTCCCACCCGGTTCACGTCCAAGGCGGGGCCGTCGTCCACCCGGACCACCGCGAACAGGGGCTGTTCACCCGGCTCGTCGAGGAGTCCAAAGCGTACAGCCGTGCGTCCGGCTCCCCGGTGGTCATGACGTACAACCGTCACGGGAAGGTCTCGACGGACGCACACCTCCGCCGGGGATGGGAGTACCGAACGCTCCCGTTACACATCCGCCCGCTCTCGCCGAAGCGGCTCGTGATGGACCACGGGAGCGACGTCCTTCCGTCGTACCCGGGCGTCGACGCGCTCGCGGCGGTGGGCGGAGCGGTCGCCGGCGCGGTCCTCCCCGACTGGCTGTTCGGACGGGGAACCGAGCTCGTCACCTCCGGAACGGTGAGCCGGCCGATCGCGTCCGCCTCCCGCGCCGCGCGTGCGAACGGAGAGGAGGGGGAGAGAGAGGGCAGCCGCAGCGATGAGGACGTCACGATCCGCCCGTATCGACCCTCGGACGTCGAGGACGTGCGTGATCGCCTCGCGGCGGAGGTCGATCGGGCCGAGGTGGCGTTCGAGCGCGATCGCGAGCACGTCGAACACATGGTGAACTACGACCACGCGACCGCGCTCGTCGCGACGCGGGAGGGCACCGTCGTCGGGTTCGTCTGTACCGGCCTGATCTACCAGGACGGGCTGACCGAGGCTCGGGTGTTCGACCTCGTCGGGCCGACGGCCGCGGTCGGCGAGCGGTTGCTCGATCGCGCGTGCGCGAACGCCAGCGATCGGGGCGCGGACGTCGTGACGGTGCTTCGCGACGAGCGCCCCGGCCCCGAGTGGGCGTCGCTCCGAACCGACCTCGTCATGTGGGACTACCTGGGCGACCGGGAGCGGTGGCATCCGATCCTCTCCGAGGGCGAGTGGCGGATCACCGGCTACGACGTGTTATAAATCCCTCAACCCGCCGGGCCATCACGTGCGCTCATCCCCGGAGCCGTCGGCCCATCACGCGCGCTCACGGCCCGTCCCGCTCGAAAGGTCCTGTCGGTGGATCTCGGTCCAGACCGTCTCCCCGAACGACGTGATGCCGTACACTCGGCCTTTTCGACGGTCCTCGGGGACGAGCAGCTCGACGAGCCCGTGGTCCGACAGCCCCGAGAGGGCCGTCGAGACCGTCCCGATCGCGACGCCCGCCTCGTCGGCGATCTGCGACGGAGTCGCCGGACGGTCCGCGAGCCGTGCGAGCA
The DNA here is from genome assembly GCF_009806985.1 of Halorubrum sp. JWXQ-INN 858. Lineage (GTDB taxonomy): Archaea > Halobacteriota > Halobacteria > Halobacteriales > Haloferacaceae > Halorubrum. The sequence continues at coordinate 61,839 of NZ_WUAX01000014.1, forward strand.
CCGTCGTCCGGGAGCCGGAGCTGATGACGTAGCCGATCCGGTCCCACGTGTCAGTCACTGCGGATCCCCTCGGTCCCGCTGTCGCGGCGGTCGATCCCGCCGTGATCGGTTCCAGATCGGGGGCCGGTGCAGGCCGCGGGACCGTGCAGGCGGCGTCGGATCCGGTCGGATCGATACAACGCCCCGTCGACGCGGTGGGGCCGGAACGGATGCATCGTGATCGAAATGGCGCTCGGTAGGTTTGAGGTTCTCGACATCGGTCGGGGTAATCGCTTCATTACAATGTCCGCGTACCGCCGGTACCCGACACATGTGTTCACGACGCCGTACCGAGCACCGACCGACGGTCCCGGAACCGGGTCGCAGATGAGTCCGGAGACACACACCGTTCACAAGCCGACGTTCGGCCAACGGTTCCCGATCGACCTCGTGCTCGTCGCGGCCGTCGTCGGGGGGACGTACGGGGCGCTACTGCTCGACATCGGCGGGGTGTTTCGGGTCATCCTCGGGGCGGTAACCGCGTGTTTCCTTCCGGGATACGTCACCGCGGCGGCCCTGTTCCCGTGGCACGGGGAGGAGACGCGACCGCGCCGCGGACACGGCGACCGAACCCGGATCGACCTGCGGGAACGTGCCGTGATCGCGGTCGGACTCAGCGTGGCGGTGTTGCCGATCCTCGGGCTCGCGGCCGGACAGGTCTTCACCGAGTTCACGGAGACCGCCGTGTTCGGTGTCGTCGCCGGCTACGTGGTGGTCGTCGGGGCCGCCGCGGCCTTCCGACGCCTTCAGCTGCCCGAGAACCAACGGCTGTACGTTCCGTTCAGCGGATGGGTGACGGAGCTGCAGGAGGGAGTCACGACCGGGTCGACGGCGAACCGGGTGCTGACGGTCGCGCTCGTGTGTAGTGTCGTCCTCGCCGCCGGCGTGCTCGCGTTCGCCGTCGCGACCCCGATGAACGGCGAGACGTACACCGACTTCCACCTGGTGACGGAGGACGGCGACGAGCTCGTCTCCGCGGGGTATCCGGAGACCCTCACCCGCGGCGATCCGACCGATCTCACGTGGGGAATCGAGAGCCATGAGGCCACGGAGACCGACTACACCGTCGTCGTGATGCAGGAACGGGTCACCGAACAGGACGGCGAGACCGTCCGTATCGAGGTCACACAGCTGGATCGAACCTCGACGACCGTCGCGCCGGGCGACGGGGAACAGTACGCCCACGAGGTCACGCCGGTCCTCGTCGGGGAGAACCTTCGGATCGGCTACTATCTCTACCGGGGTGACGCGCCGGAGACGCCGACGGAGGAGGACGCGTATCGACACCTCCACATCTGGGTCGACGTCGAGTCCGGGGCGTGAAGGTCCCCGGAGCGTCGACCGAAACCGACGGTCTCGACGACGACCGGAACCCCCTTCGCGATCGGAAAGCGTTCGCCCAACCTGGAAGCGACCGCTTGACTGAGAGGCGAAAGCGTCGCATAACTAAGCCGTCGTTCGAGGTAGGCCCGTCCACCGCTCGCCACGTCGCGAGCGAGCCACACATGGTAGCAAGAGACGCCCGTTCCGCCACCGACACGTCGCCGATGGATCGTTCCCGACGAACACCGCGTCACCGACCGGGAACCGTCGCCTCGCGGACGTCGCGGGTGGACGGATGAGCCGGATCCACTTCGACGTCACTCACCCGGCACACGTCCACCTGTTCCGGCACGCGATCCGGGACCTCGCCGACGCGGGCCACGGCGTGGTAGTCACCTCTCGCCGGAAGGAGATCACGACCGACCTCCTCGACGCCTACGGGATCCCGCACACGGTCCTGTCGACGATGGGCGAACGGAAGACCGGGCTGCTCTCGGAATGGGGGCTCCGGGGCGCGCGGATGGTCCGGTACGACTGGCGGTACAAGCCGGACGTGATCGTCAGTCGCGTGAGCCCGACCGCGGTCGCCGCGGCCGCCGCGACCGGCGCGAAGAGCGTCGTGTTCCACGACCACGAGGGAACGACCCGCATGACCAAGGCGCTGTTGCCGTTCATCGACCGGCTGTGTACGTCGACGACGTTCGGAACGGACTACGGGACGCCCCACCGCCGCCATGACGGCGTCCAGGAGCTGGCGTACCTCCACCCGAACCGGTTCGAGGCGGACCGGGACCGGCTCCGCGAACACGGGGTCGACCCGGACGAGCCGTACGCCGTGTTGCGGTTCGTCTCGATGGGCGCACACCACGACGTCGGGCTCGAAGGGCTTTCATCGGACGCCAAGCGGCGGCTCGTCGACGAGCTGTCCGCGTTCGGACCGGTGTACGTCTCCGCCGAGGACGGCATCCCCACGGACCTGTCGGCGGAGCCGGTCCCGGTTCCGCCCGCGGCGATACACGACCTCCTCGCGGAGGCCGGGACCGTCGTGACGGACTCGAACACGATGGCGACCGAGGCCGGACTGCTCGGGACGCCGACCGTCAGGTCCGGCTCGTACACGAGCACCGAGTTCAGCAACTTCGAGGTGCTCGGGGAAGCGGGGATCGTCGAGTCGTACGGCGACGAGGGACGGGCGGTCGACCGGGCCGTGGAGTTGGCCGGCGACCCGGACGCGCCCGACCGATGGGAGCGGAAGCGCGACGCCTACCTCGAGGGGGCCGACGACGTCACGGAGTTCATGGTCGACACGATCCTGGAGGTCGCCAGCGAGTGAGAGCGGGGCAGGCGAGTGACGGCCGGCCGGTAACCGCTCCATACAGTCGATAACGTCACCATACGGTCGGTAATCCCATCATACGACCCCGAAAACGGGAGCTTACCGCCGAAGCCCCGACGGTGCGCCCTCGGACCCCCGAGGTACGACAGCCGTACTGCGGGTAAGCAAATATTATAAACGGAGCAGCGTCCCGTGATTTCGAATCAAGGTATCCATAACGAAACGAAGTGTGCGCGCAAACACCCGTGAGCCATGGACGGGTAAGTACGGAGCGTGTCAAAGGAACCGGTCGATAGCTATTCTTCTGTAAGCATATCCTACCCGGACATGGCGAAAGGCCATTCCAACGACGGAGACAGTAACGATCGACATACCGACTCCGGTCCGAAGTATGAGGTCCCTACCGAGTCAGGGGTCGGCCGGCGGTCGTTCATGAAGATCGCGGGCGCAGGTGCGGCGATCGCGGCGACGGGCGGCGTCGGTGCCGCCTCCGCGTTCGACGGACTCGAGACGGATCGGGTCGTCGATCTCGGCGAGGAAGGGCTCTCCGAGGGCGACGTGATCGACCCGTACCTCGACGAGTACTTCGTCGACGGGACTGAAGTACGCGTCCCGGAGGGCGAGTACGACTGGGAGGGCCGCGGGTTCCACCGCGCGGCGACCCGGAACGCGGCGGTCATCGGTCAGGGCGAGGTCATCCTGAACGCGGTCGACGACTGGTACCGAAACACGATCGTCGCCGAGGAGGGAACGATCGCGATCCAGAACTTCACGGTTCGGGGCACCGTCGAGGAGTCGCGGAACCGATTCGAGGCCGAGTCGGGCGCACGTGTCGTCGTCGACAACTGGAACTTCCCCGACGGGTCCGCCGAGGGAACGAGCGGGCGGGCGTTCTACGTCCCCGGCGACCACGCCGGCGAGGTCGAGTTCCGGAACTGTTACGTGAGAGGGTTTACCGACAACGGCATCTACGCCACGTCGCCCGGCAAGGGCGAGGGCGGGAAGGTCGTCGTCGACAGCTGTTTCGTTCACAACAACAACATCGCCGGCATCCGCATCGGCGGGCGGGGCAGCACGGTGCGGAACTGTGTGGTGCTCAACGACGACTCCGCGCCGGTGGCGGGCGGCGGTGGCCGGAACCAGCGCGGGATCCGCATCGGGAACTACGAACACTCCCAGGACATGGTGATCGAGAACGTCGACATCATTCACACCGGCGACGACCTCGGCGGTGGCGGCCCGATCCGCTTCTCGAAGGACTCGCCGCTGAGCACGGGTCACATGGAGAACGTTCGGATCCGAAACGACAGGGACATCGCCGCGATCGCTCCCAAGCGCTCCCGCGCTGAGGGCTGGACCGGGAACAACATCAGCGTCACCGGAACGGGCGACCTCGACGTCCCGGACTGGTTCACGAACGTCTGCCAGGGCAGCGACTGTACGGTACCCGACGCGGACGAGCCGAGCACCGACGGGTCCTTCACCGACACCGACGGAACGGATGACGACGACGACTACGCGGTCGACGACTCGACCGAGCTCGTCCTCGTGACGACGGATTCGGGCGGGATCAACTACTCGTTCACGGCCACGGACGAGATCACGCCGCTGTACGACCGCGACGAGTTCCGTGCGAACCGCTCGGCACCGACCGACAGCGCGTCCGAGAACGACGACGGTACGTGGACCGCGACCGGCTCGACCGGCGGAGGCAGCGGCGAGAGCGGTGACTCCTTCCGGTTCCTGGGCGGCCTCCTCGACATCGACGTCACGGGCGACGTCGACGGCCTGACGCTGTACGCCGACGACGAGGAGCTCACCATTGAGGAGCTGATGGAGGAGTACGGCACGACCCTGGAGGAAGAAGAGGAAGAAGAAGAGGAAGAGGAAGAGGAAGAAGAAGAGGAAGAGGAGGAACCCTCCGATCCCGAAGAGGAGGAAGACGAGAACGAGGAGGAAGACGAGAACGAGGACGAACTCCCCACTGGAGCGGACGGCGAGCTCTCGAACCGGATCATCGTCGACGGGACGCGGGTCGATTCGATCGCGAGCTACGAGTTCCACGTCTCCGGCGACATCGAGCCCGACGAGACCATCAGCTCCGAAGGCAACACCGTGTGGGACGACATGGACGACGTCGTCGATGAGGGTTCCGTCGTGGGCGTCGTTGCAAAAGGCATCGACGGCTTCCGCTACTCCGGAGAGCTCACCTCGATGAGTGTGGACGGCGTTCTCGAAGTCACGATCGAGAGCAGCGACATCTGACGATGGTGTCAATGTCGTTCGGCGAATGGGAGCGGCTCCCACCCGATCCCGACCCGGTAGCGGACCTGGGATACTCGCCCGGAAAATGGACCGTCCGCGAAACGAACCGCGGCGGCCGCCGCCACGTCGTCTTCGCCTGTGACGACGAGGCCGAGCGGGACCGCGAGTCGTTCATCATCGCGACCGGGGCCGCGGTCGAGGACCTCGTCGACCGGCGGTAGGTCTCGGCCCTCGCCCCTCCGGTCGGGCGGAGCCATCAGGCGAAGTAGTCACGTATCTCCGCGACGTCGACGATCCCGGTCGAAACGGACAGCCCAGCCCAGATAGCGACGCCGACGCCGACGACTCCCAGGAGCGTCGGGACGCCCGAGACGTACGGGACGAGCATGGCGACGCTAGCTGCCATGACCACGGAGACGACGGCGACCTGTACGGACGAACGGGCGACGCGGCCGAACGAGACCGGGAGCTCGAGGGTGATGATGAAGACGTTCGTGAACACGTAGCCGCTGTGGGTGATCACGGTCGCAACGGCCGCGCCGGCCGCGCCGAACTCCGGGATCAACAGGAGGTTGAGCCCGAAGTTGGCGACCGCCATGGTCGTTTTGATTATCGCCCGGTGTCGCGCCCGACCGAGGAAGTCGAGGCCGTCGCTCGTGATCCGCGAGATCGAGTTCACGAGGACGTACACGGAGAATATCTGGACGACGATGACCCCACCGACGTAGTCGGGGCCGAACACGTGGCGGACGAGCGGGTCGGCGACGAGGAACAGCCCGGCGACCGCCGGGATGTAGAGGATGAGCACCGCCTCGAGCGAGCGTTCGTATATCCGTGCGGCCCGCTCCCGGTTGTCTCCGGCCTTCTGCTCGCCGACCGTCGGGGAGATCGTCGTCCCGAGCGAGGTCGCCGGGGTGACCGCCACCTGTGCGACCTGTTTGCCGACGGTGTAGTAGGCGACGGCGACCGGGTTCACCAACGCGCCGACGAGGATCGTGTCGACCCGCTTGTCGAGGACGGTCGCCCCGCGGGTGGCGGTCAGGGGGACGCTGTACTCGAGGAGCCGCCGAACGAGGTCGCTGTCGCGAGCGACCGACGGGTCGTACGTCCGATAGAACCGGCGGTAGAGGACGACCCCACCGACCGCCGTGGCCACCGCGAACCCGATGATGTAGCCGAGGAACGCGCCGACCACGCCGAGCCCGAGCCCGACGAGTGCGATCACGAAGACGAACCGGACGATCGCCGACAGCGCGCTGACGAGGGCGCTCAAGTCCACCCGGTTGAGCCCTTGAAACACGCTGACGAGCAGCTTCCGGAGCGACTGAAAGACGATGTAGCCGATCCCGAACACGAGCACCGGGGCGAGCCCCGGCTCGTCGAGGTAGTCGGCGATGAGCGGGCTCCCCGCGGAGACGGCGAGGCCGACGCCGAGAGAGAGGAGCAGCAGCGTCCAAAGCGAGGAGCGAATGACGTAGCGGACCTGATCGCGGTCGACCTCGCCGTACTCCGTGACGTAGCGGCCGGCGGACGACGGGAGCCCGAGCGTTCCGAAGATCGCGACGACGCCGATGATCGACAGCGCGTAGAAGAAGAGCCCGTACTCCTCCGGGGTCATCAGGTACCGCGCGAGGATGACGATCAGCAGCGAGTTCGCGAGCGTGTCGATCAGGTTCGCCCCGAACGACGCGCTCACCCCGCGCGAAATCCGGTCAGCGATCGACATCCGTGACGGGAGGAGCGGGGATGACGGGATGCCGCGTGGGAACGATACGGGCGAGAACGGACGAGAACGACGGGAAACGGTTCTGTCGGGTCATAGGGGTCATAGACGACGATGGTTGTAGTCGAGTCCCCGAGCGGGGCCGACGTGTACCGTTGGAACGGGAGATGACGGCCTTTGTAATGGAGCGCCTGACCACACCCGGAGAACGCTCGACACCGCTCTCGGAGGCCGGCCACGACCGAGACGGCTCGACCGAGAAGCGTAGTCGGGCGAACCGGAACGGCCCGATGAAAGCCGGGGCGATCAACGGAGAAACCGGTGCAGTCGGCGGGAAAGGGGAGCTTACTCCGGTGACGCCGCCCCTCGGCGGCGCGTCGCGCGCAGGGACCGCAGGGCCGTGTAGAGGATCGCGGCCGCGACGACGACGGCGGCGCCGATCACGAGCAGCAGCCCGAGCGTCTCGAGAAGCTCGCTGCCCACGTAGGACCCGACTTCGCCGATGCCGACCGCCAGCGCGCCGACGAGGAGCATCCCGCCGAAGTACACCTTGATCCCGTCGGCGTCGACGACGGCGGTCGCGGCCGAGCCGACGCGGGCCCCGAGCGCGCTACCGAACAGGAGCGGCACGACGATACCGAGATCGACGCCGCCGCCCTGTCCGTAGAGGTAGCTCCCGATCGCGCCGGAGAAGACGATCTCGAAGAGGTCGGTCCCCACGGCCACCGGGACCGGGACCCCGATGGCGTAGATCATCGCCGGCATGCGGATGAACCCGCCGCCGACCCCGAGAAACCCCGACAACAGGCCGGTGAGGAACGCCACGAACGTGATCACCCACGCCGAGACCTGTACGTCGCCGCGCAGGGAGACCATCGGCGGGATCCGAACCGTCTCCTGGATCCGTTTGGCCACCGGGGGGATCTCGTAGTCGCTGAGGTCTTTGTCCGCGGCGTCGTGATCGATCCCGGCACCGTCGCCGGCGAGGGCTTCGCGAGTGACCAACAGCCCGATACCGCCGAGCAGGAGCACGTACGCGACGCTGATGACGCCGCCGGCCAGCCCGAGAGCCTCCAGATAGAAGACGCTCGCGCGCCCGACCTCGATACCGAGCGTCGTCCCCGCGATCATGATCACGCCGAGCTTGTAGTCGACCTGCCCGAGGTCGTGGTGTTTGAGCGTCGCGATGACGGCCGTCCCGAAGACGAACGCCATCCCGCTACCGACCGCGACCCGCGGCGCGTAGCCCATCATCAACAGGGCGGGGGTGACGAGGAAGGAACCGCCCATCCCGAAGAACCCGAAGAGGACGCCGACGACGAGCCCGAAGCCGACGAACAGCGCCAGCAGCTCCGGCGAGCCGCCCAAGAGAGCGAAGCTACTGTCCAGCACGTTGGTCACCCCCGACCAGGACGTCCATGACGCGAGGTCCGACGAGCCGCTCGAGGCCGCCGTAGCCGACGTACAACACGACGGCCTCCAGCAGTATCACGCCGATCAACAGCGCCGTCTGTGGGTCCCACGTGGGAACCGCTAATCCAGCCATCGATTCGCCCTCCGGCCGACGCAGGTAGTAGTTCGAATCAGATACATTTCTGTTCAACGTATCGTACCCGTCAGGCCGTTATAACAGTTGTGTCTAAACAGCACAATACTATATCTCGGTAACCCCTCCGCGACCATGGATAACTTACGGGGCGGTTATACCTCCAATCGAAGCAGACGCCGCCTGAGTGCGATAGGGCACAGTATTGGTGGTGAGACGGACCCCCTGCCCGTGTGGCGGACGGACCAAGCCGAGCGCTCATGACCACACCGGTTCAGACGGAATAGCCAGAGTATCGTCGGTTAAGCCGCCCACACTCGCATGGTATAGGGGCGTTCGGTTGCCATTCAATATTGTAAAAACTATCCAAAGCTATTATAAGTGTACACGTCGTAGCCGGAAGCGATGAGTTCGAAAAGCGAGCCCGTTCCGACGGAACCGATCGCGCTGGGTGCTGAAGGGGACCTCGAGGACGCCGTGTCGGCGTACGACGTCGTTCTCGTCGATTTCTACGCGGACTGGTGTGGGCCCTGCCAGATGATGGAGCCGACGATCGAGGCGCTGGCCGCCGACACCGACGCGGCCGTGCTCAAGGTCGACGTCGACAGGTTCCAGGGCCTGGCCGGAGAGTACGGCGTCCAGGGGATCCCGACGCTCCTGCTGTTCGTCGACGGCGAGCTCGCGGACCGGATGGTCGGCGCACAGACCGCCGAGAGCCTGACGGCCGCGATCGAGCGGCATACCGCCTGAGAGCGGAACCACGACGTAAACGGGCGACCGACGGGACGGAAACTCGGTCGAAGACGCGAACGAGCGGCCGACGGACAGAGGTAGCTACGAGCGAGACACCACACGATGGGATTTCACACGTTCGACGCAGGAAAGGCGGATCGACTGGAGGACGCGGCCAACCGGTACCGGTGGCTCTCGCGAGAGGAGCTGCTGTACGCGCTCGACCCGGTCGACGGTGACGTGATAGCCGATCTCGGGAGCGGAACCGGCTTCTACACGGACGACGTCGCCCCGCGGGCGGGGACCGTCTACGCCGTCGACGTACAGGAGGCCATGCACGACGCCTACCGCGAGAAGGGCGTCCCGGCGAACGTCGAGTGTGTCACGAGCGACGTGGCCGACCTCCCGTTCGCCACGGACGCGCTGGACGGCGTGTTCTCGACGATGACGTATCACGAGTTCGCCAGCGACGCCGCCATCGACGAGGTGGCGCGTGTCCTCCGCCCCGGCGCTCGGGCGGTGATCGCCGACTGGTCCGCCGACGGGAGCGGCGAGAGCGGGCCACCGACCGACGAGCGGTACGCCGCCGTCGACGCGGTCGACGCCCTCGAACGTGGCGGGTTCGAGGTCGTCTCCGAGGCCACCCGTCCCGAGACGTTCGTCGTCGTCGCGCGGCTTCGCTGAAGCGGCCGCGTATCGGCCGGCCGCTTATAACGGAGTCCGGATCGGAAAGCCCCTAATAAACACCCGGGGCACACTTCCGCCACCCCTTATAAACACGACGAGCGACGGCACCACCCGATCGCACGCTTCGACGACCGGCCGTTTCGGGCCAAAGTACGTCTTAAAACGTGGGTTCAACGAAGCCCGGGAGAACTGGGTTGGAGAGGACTGTCGACGGGAACCGAGCGGACGCCGTCGGTTCCGAGCGAGCAGGCCCGGTCAGGTAGACCGTGGCGGCGGCACGAGCAACACGTTCCCGGCCGCGCGGGCGACGACCGTGTCGGAGACGCTCCCGAGCAGGAGCCGTCGGAGCCGGCTGCGTCCCCGCGATCCGACCAACAGCGTGCTCGGGTCGTGGTCGCGCTCCGCCGCGAGGATCTCCTCGGCGGGGTCACCCTGGCGGACGTCGATACGGGTCGTGAGCCCCCACTCGCGGAGCCGGTCGGCGGTCGATTCGAGTTCCGCTTCGGGGTCGACGCCGGACCCGTCGAGTCGCTCCTTCGGGCTGTCGACGTGGACGAGGGTGACCTCCTCGGTCGCGTGTCGGAGGTACTCGAACGCGTCCGCCGCGCGCTCGGCGTTCTCGGAGAAGTCCGTCGCGTACAGCGTCCGACGGAACAGGTGGCGGCGGACCGGTTCGGGGTCGTCGACGCGACGCTCGATCCGGTCGACGAGGAGGGGGACGGCCGTCGTCCGTGCGAGGTTTCGCGCGGTCGAGCCGATGACACGGTTCTCCAGGGGGCTTTTCCCGCGGGACCCGACGAGGATCAGGTCCGCGCCGACGGTGCCGGCGATCCCGTTGATCCGACGGTGTGGCGTCCCGCGAACGACGTGGGTCTCGACTTCGAAGCCGGCCTCCTCGACCGTCGCCCGGTATCCGGCGAGCGCACGCTCCCGTCGTGCCCGAAACCGCATCCCCGGCATCCCCGTATGCACGTTCGAGGGGACGACCGTCACGAGGTGGATCCGGCCGACGCCGATCCGACCGAGACACCCGAGCCCGGTGTTCGACTCGATCATCGTCTCGCTGGCGGTGGAGAGGTCCGTGGCGATGACCGCCGACTTTCCGGTCATCAACCGATCACCCACGACGCCGCCGCTTCGAACCGCAGTCTTCGCACACTCATATTGCTCATATAAAACAATACTAACGAACGGATATTAAGCGTTCGGGTCCGCTAAATCGGCCGACGGATCGAGAACCACGGCGGAATTCGGAACGATCCGGCGACGTATCGAGGGAGGGACCGTCGAGCCGTTACGTTGACATACGTTATACAAAGCTATCGGTCCGTCACTCGAATATAGTATTGTGTTTTTAGTTCAAAACCATTATGTAGCGTCGGGCAGTAGTTACGGATAGAGATCGCTGATGACACAGCTACACACAACTCTTCGCGAGGCATCGTGACGGTAACCGAAGCCCTCGGCGCGGCATCGCCGACGACGCAAGCGATAGCGCTGCTCATCATCGTCCTCCTCGAAGCCGCGGCGTTACACCTCGGATACGGCCTACTCGAGGACGCGCTCGCGCCGAGCGTCTTCGAACGGCTCCAGCGGTCGTAGCGTGATGACGGTCCTCGGTCTGTCTCCCGAACTCCTCGTGCTGTTCGTCGGCTTCGGGTTCATGGTCGGCGTGTTCTTCGGGTTCTTCGGCATGGGCGGCTCCTTCCTCGTCACCCCCGCCCTGTTGATCCTCGGGTATCCCGCACCGGTTGCGATCGGTAGTTCGATGGCGTTCGTCTTCGGGACGGCCGTCATCGCGACGCTCAAACACCACGACGCCGGGCAGGTCGACTACAAGCTCGGCGCGCTGATGTTCGTCGGGATAACCGTCGGGATCGAGGTCGGTAGCCGGCTCGTGTTCGGGCTCGAGGTCTTAGGACTGGCGAACCTCGTCATCGGCGTCGCCTACGTCCTGCTGCTGGCGGCGATCGGGGCCCTGTTCACGAGGAACGCGCTCACCGGCGACGGCCCCGGAGAGGCGGCGGACTCCGATCCGTCGGCGGACGGGGTCGACGACGCGTCGTCGGATGACGTCCCCGAGATCGCCCGACGGATACAGTCATACGACCTCCCGCCGATGACGACGCTCGCGGACGGAAGCAGGGCCTCGCTGTGGACGATCTCCGGCGTCGGCGGGGGCGTCGGGGTCGTCTCCGGTTTCCTCGGTGTCGGCGGCGGCTTCGTTCGGATGCCAGCGATCTACTACGTGATCGGGACGCCGCTCGCCATCGCGGTCGGGACGAGCCTGCTCGGCGGGCTGATGTCCGGCGCGATCGGCGCGTTCACGTACGGACGCGCCGGCGTCATCGATCTCGGAGTCGTCACCGCGCTGTTGATCGGCAGCGCGCTCGGGGCCCGTATCGGCTCGGCCGCGACGGCGTACGTCGCGGAGGACGACGTCACGATCTACTTCGGCGGGATGTTGCTGGTCGCCAGCATCGCGGTCGGGCTCGGCGAACTCGCCGACTGGCTGGGAGTACCGGCCCTCGATCGTGTCAGCTTCGTGCTCCTGATCGGGTCGGCGTTGGTCGTCTGCACAGCGATCCTATACCACGGGGCCCTGGCGGTCCGCCGCGGCGAGCGTGCCGCGGCCGAAAACGGGGCGTGATCGGCGTCGAGGAGCGAGTTACGGAAGGTTCGAGGCGAAAGCCTCGCGTTTCAGGACGGGGAGGGGGCCAACTACCGGAACGTCTTGTACACCTTCGCCGCGAGCTTCATCTCCCAGCCGCCCCGGCTCAGCGAGTGGTAACGCCGGAGGTCCGGGGCGAACTTCGACTTGTACCGACAGAGGTCCGGGTTGTTCGCGCCCAACAGGTCGTATCCGGTGCAACCGCGGTCCCGAGCCGACTCGATCGCGTTCCAGTACAGGAGGTCGTACACCGGGACCGGGAGATCGGTGTCGGCGACCGACTGCCAGCCGTACACGACGCCGTCGTGTTCCAACGCGACCTCGCCGCCGCAGAACTCGCCCTCGTACCGACAGAGATGGGCGTGGACCATGCCGTCGGGGAGCCGTTGGTGGACGTCCCTGACGAACGGCGGGGGGACGGTGTAGTCGACGTCCTTTCGCTCGTGGAGCGCAGCTACCTCCTCGATGATCCGTTCGACCTCCGGGCCCGTCGCCCGCGAGACGTCGAGCGCACCGGCGTGGTCCCGGACGTGCTTCCGGAGGTCGCTACTGAACCCCGCCAGCAGATCCTCCCGATCCGCCGTCAGGTCGATCACGTAGGTGTGACGGGACGTTCCATCGTAGCCGGCCCACAGGAACGGCCGCTCGTCGTGGTGGGCCGGCGTCGTCCGGACGTGGACGTATCGCGGGTCGAACTCGCGTTCGACCTCGTCGAGGACGGCCTCGATGAACCGCCGGTTGCGCTGTTCGCGCTTGCGCGACTTCAGCTCCCCGAGGTTCAACAGGACGGGGCCCAAGTAGTGAACCTTCAGTTCTGGCGGCGGCGAAAACGCGACCGAAAACGGCCCCTTTTGCACCTCGAAGACGGGAAACAGCCCGACCGGCTCGTTCCCCTTGTAGCCGATGTAGGGACGACACACCGCGCCGGCGTACTCCGCGCACGTAGTGAGGAACTCGTACCGATGAAACGGCGAGCCACGGGAGCTCTCCGCGAGAAGGTCGTTCCATAGCTCCCCCTCCGACGCTTCCTCGATACTGATATCCATCCGAGCCGACACACGTCGACGGGGCGGATTGTTATTGATCTGTTACCCGGGGAACCGGCCGACGCGGCGGGGATTACTCTTAGGTACGATCGGCTTGTCACGGCTGCTTCCGATGACCTCGGCCGGAATGGATGGATGGATGGACGGCCCACAAACAGTCCGCGGACGGCCCGCGCCGGACCGATCGCGCCCGGTCGCTCAGCCGGAGAGCGACCACAGGAGCGACCGGAGCTTGTAGCCGAGCGTGTCGTTACGGTAGCCGTTCCAGCCGCTCATTCCCCCGAGCAGGGTCGACGCGTCGTATCCCTCCTCGCTCAACACCGCGGTCGCACGGCGGGCGACGATCCCGGCCTTACAGACGACGATGACCGATCGATCCGCCGGGAGCTCGTCCAGGTGAGCACGCAACGACGCGTCGGTTCCACGCTGGAGGTCTCCGTACACCGGCACGTTGTGGCTGTCGTCGATGTGCCCGCGAGCGAAGTCGTCGACCGGGCGAATGTCGAGGACGAACGGGTCCTCGCCGGACGTGCGCCGCTCGTCCAGTCCGGACGGAGTTATCGTGGACATACGACCCATTTATGCCCACGATAGAAAACGGTTCGCTCCCGGAGTGAGCCGCTCACCGTCACCGCGCGATGAGCGGGGGTCACGCACTCCGATCGCCCATATACTTAACGCGATCGCTGCCGAAACGTCCCGTATGAAAGAACAGAGCGACGTCTTCGGGGTGAGCGGTGATGTCGGGAGGTGACGGCGTCGATGCGGCGACGCTCGTCCTCCTCCTCCTCGGGGCACTGCTCCTCGTACCGCTCCTGATGATGGGGGTCGGTATCGGTGGAATGGTCGGATACGGCGGGATGATGGGTACCTGGGGCGGAAACGGATGGTGGCCGCTCGTCGGCCTCCTCGTGCCGGTCCTCGTGGTACTGGTCGTACTCGGCGGTGGCTACCTGATCGTTCGTGGCCTCAGCCGTGGTCGACAGTCACGCGACCCCGCCGTCGAGGAGCTCCGTTTGGCGTACGCCCGAGGCGACATCTCCGAAGAGGAGTTCGAATCCCGCCGTAAACGCCTCGAACGGGAGGAGTAACCGCGACACGTCGGACGGGGTTACGTCGCGTGCGCTTGGACCCACGCCGCGAGCTCGTCGCCCGGAACGAAGCCGTCGGCGAGGCGTGCGACGGGCTCGCCGTCGACGAAGAGCACGAACAGCGGGACGCTTCGCACGTCGAACCGCTCGATGAGCGTCGGGTCGTCCCGGGGATTCACGAGCCCGACGGCGATGCCGAGTTCCCGGGCGACGTTCCCCAACACGGGCTCCATGCTCCGGCAGATCCCGCAGCCGTCCGTATAAAACTCCACGAGAGCGACGTCCACGTCGGTTCGGAACTCGTCGAGCGCGGCCTCGTCCGCGAGGGACCGTGGGCGCGCCGCGCCCTTCTCGGAGGCGTCGGTTGGTTCGGATTCAGTAGTGTTCATTAGAAGCAATACTACGCGGAGACGGTACATAAAGCTTCGCTCGGAGTGGTTGCGCTGGAGTGGCGGTCGCCGATCAGCTCCCGGTCGACACCGAAGAGTTGCCAGTCAGTCGTCGCTCGGAACGCCGTCAGCGTCGGCCGACGGCTCCCGGCTCCGCCACACGCCCTGGACGTAGGCGCCGATGAACATCCCGCCGATGGCGTAGAGGATCGGCCAGTTGCCGACGCCGAGGCTGGCGTACGCCGCGCCGGGACAGATCCCGGAGAGCCCCCAGCCGACCCCGAAGACCGACCCGCCGATCAGCACGTTGCGGTCGAACGACTTCAGGCGTCGGCCGTACGGCCGTCCCGTGAGCGGCGCGTTCGATCGGAGCCGCGGGACGACCCAGAACGCGAGCCCGGCGACGATCGACCCGCCGAACATCACGAACAGCAGCCCGAGGTCACGGAACGTCAGGAAGTCGATGACGACCTCCGGACGGGCCATGTGGCTGAACCCGAGTCCGAACCCGAAGACGAGCCCCCCGACCAGCACCAGCGGCATGAACAGCGGGTGTCGGTCGGCCATCACGGACTCACCCCCATCGCGGCGACGAGGTTGGCGGTCACGATCGCGACGATCAGGAACGTCACGACGCCGACGAGCGAAGTCCGCGACACCGATCCGACGCCGCAGATCCCGTGTCCGGACGTACATCCCTTTCCGATCCGAGTACCGATCCCGACGAGGATCCCGCCGAGGAGCAGCCGCCACGGCTGGACCTCCGTGGTCCAGCCGCTCCCCGCGAGCGCCCACGCTTCGCCCTGATAGATCAGCGCGTAGACCGCCGCGCCACCGACGATCCCGACCGTGAACACGACGCGCCAGTCGCGCGAGGGCCGGTACTGTTCGAACCGCGACTGCGCCGAGACGTACGACAGCGTCGACTCGAGGAACGTGCTCGCGCCGGCGGTGATCCCGGTCCCGAGGTAGATGACAACGGTTCCGAGACCGACGAGAAGCCCCCCGATGGCGTACCGGGAGATCCCGTTCGGGAACAGCGCCTCGATCGTGCCGGGCGCGAGGAGGTCCGCGATCATCGGTGGTGAACCCCGCCGTTGACGTCCATCGCTCGTGGAACGCCGTCGTGGAACACGCGTTGAACGCCGTCGTGGAACACGCGTTGAACGTCGTCGTTAGTCACTCGTGAGGGCATCCTGGCTCGCGGCGCAGTTGTTCGGGCCGAGTTCGAGGGTGAACGCCTCCTCGTCGTCGATCTCGTTCCGCCCGAGGTTCGTCTCGATGACCTCCTCGTAGTTGGGCGGCCGGGGAGGCATGTCGGCGAGGACGAGCTGGACGAAGTCCGGCTCGTCCATCGAGAGCGCGTCCATCCGCGTCTTCAGGTCGCCGATCGTGGCCGTGTAGGTCCCGTCCGCGGCTGGTTCGGCGGCGTCGCTGTAGTGTGCGCCACCGACGAGCGTTGCGTCGGGGAGCGAGAGCACTCGCTCCTGGAGCGAGGCGTAGAGGGTGCGTGCAGCGTCGGGCGCGCCGTCGTCACCCTCTTCGAGGTCGGGACGGGCGACGCTCTCGATGAACAGGCCGTCGCCGGTCGCAAGGAGCCCGTCGTCGATCAGGTACGACGTCATTCCGGTCGTGTGACCGGGAGTGAACACCGTCTCGATGGCGGCGTCGCCGACCGCGAAGCGGTCGCCGTCCGACGCCAGCGTCACCTCGTCGGTGTAGGTGACGCCGCGGTCGGCCGCTGCGGCGGGAAGGACCGCCTCGACGCCCTCGGCGGCGAGCTCGCGGAGCCCCGAGACGTGATCCGCGTGCACGTGCGTGTCGAACGCGTACGTGAGCTCGACCCCCAGTTCGGCGGCGTCCGCCAGGTAGCGATCGGTGAACGCGCGCAAGGGGTCGATCACGGCGGCCTCGTCGCCGTCGTAGACGAGATAGCCGAGACAGCCGCTGGAGGGTCGCTGGTACTGCAACAGCGTCCCGAAACCGTCGTACGCCGCCACCTCGTGGGCCTCGTAGATCGACGCCCAACCGTTCATCCCCTCCGCGAGGTGGTCGACGTCGTAGCCACGGTCCGCCAGCGCGCCGGCGACGAACTCGCTCGCGCCACCCTTCGCGCAGAGGACCGTGACGTGTTCGTCGTCGGGGATCGACGCGAGGACGTCGCCGTCGATCTCCTCGTCGAGGAACTCGAAGTAGGGGACGTTGATGCTCTCGACGTTCTCGCCGTCGATGCGCCACTCCTCGTAGTCGCTGGCCATCCGGGCGTCGAGCAGCGTCACGTCCTCCCCATCGTCTATTCGCGCTTTGAGCGCTTCGGGGCTGATCGATTCGACCGTGGCGTCCGGTGTCGGGAAATCCATCGCGTCCAAGTCCATTACGTTCCACCGTACTCGCCACTTCGACTTAAGAGTTTGCATAGTTTTTCAATTAGTGTACAATATAGATTCGGATAGAAACCGTTTTTGAAGCGTAAGAGACCCGTACACGAGAGTAGACGCGTAAATAGAGAGCCGAATAATCCAGTAGTTCAAATCAACCCCACTAATCGACACACTTATTGGGGGACAGCCAGTATTGTGGGATAGCCCCAACACAGGGGGAGAAAACAATGAGCACGGAAGCAAGCGAAACCCTCGACGTGAAAGGACAGAACTGCCCGATGCCGGTCATCAAGACGAAGGGAGCCTTCGAAGACCTGCCGGCGGGCGAGACGCTCGAAGTCGTCTCGACCGACTCCGGGAGCATGAGCGACATCGGCGGCTGGGCCGAGTCGACCGACGGCGCCGAGCTGATCGCACAGGAGGAGGCGACCGAGGGCGGCGAGGACGTCTACAAACACTACGTCCGGAAGGCCGAGTAAATGAGCACGGATACGCCAGCGGGCTCGGGCGACGCGTTCACCCCCGAGGAGATCGCCGAGCTGCAGTCGCGCGTCGACGAGCTCGAGCGGGACCTCGCAGACCTCCGGGCGGAGACCGCCGACGGGCCCAAGAAGATGGTGATCGTCGCGACGAAGGGGACGCTCGACATGGCGTACCCGCCGCTGATCCTCGCGAGCACCGCGGCCGCGTTCGGCTACGACGTCACCGTCTTCCACACGTTCTGGGGGCTCGAGATCCTCCACGAGGAGAACTCGAAGGACCTCAAGCTCAGTGCCGTGGGCAACCCGAACATGCCGGTTCCGAACGCCATCGCGGCGCTGCCCGGCATGGATCGGATGACGACGCGCATGATGCGGAACAAGATCGCCGACAACGACGTCGCCTCGATCGACGAACTCATCGAGATCTCCCTCGAGAGCGGCGTCGACCTACAGGCGTGTCAGATGACGATCGATCTCCTCGGCTACGACGAGGCCGACTTCTACGACGGCGTCACGACCGGCGTCGGCGCGGCTTCCGCCTTCCAGGAGATGGTCGAGGCGGACATTCAGCTGCTCGTCTGATCGCCGAGCAACGACGGCGAGGCACACGAACCCCTTTTGAAACGCCGAGAGAACGACCCCACCGATGGGCGGACGTCTCGACCGGTCAGTCGTGACGACGCTCGACCCGATCCGCCCGCGACGGGTGGCGCTGGGCGATCAGCACGGAGCCGGCGGCGTGTCTGCCGACGGCCTCCGAGACGGTGCCGAGCAGCCGCCGACGGATGACGCCCGCCTCCGAGGCCCCGATAACGGTGACGTCGTGGCGCGTCGTCTCGTCGGTAAGCGCCCCCGAGACGTGGTCGCTCTCTCGGACGACGCGCTCGACGGCGACGTCGTCGATCCGACCCGTCACACGGTCGAGCAGCGCCGTCGCCGCCTCCCGATCGACGTCCGCGACGTCCTCCGGAACGACGTGAACGAGGGTGATCGACGCGTCGTGCTGTCGCGCGAGCCGTCCGGCGATGTCCGTGGCGAAGCCGGCGTGCGGGCCGCTCGAGACGGGAACGAGTATGGAGTCGATTCGGTCGGGGTCGGGCGACCGGATCCGTTTGACCAACACGTCACACGGGGCGTTCCGAAGCACCACGTCGACGTAGCTCCCGAGGACGACGTTCCGACGGGCCGGGCGGCCGCGCCAGCCGACGAGCACGAGGTCCGCGCCGTACTCCGCGGCCCCACTGACGATCCCCGTCGCGAGATTCCGGACGTACCGTATCCGGCTCTCGACGGGGATCCCGGCGTCGTCGACGGTCGCTCGCGCGCGATCGAGCATCGCTCGATCCTCGTCGTCGAGGAACTCCTCGCCGCCGGACAGCGGCATCTGCGCCGGTACCTCGACCACGTACGTGATCACGATCCGGGAGGACCGATCGCTGGCGACGTCGATCGCCGTCGGCAACAGTCGGTCGGCCGTCTCGGCGTTCGCGACTGCGACGAGCACCGTTCCGTCAGCGTCGTGAGAACTCATGTGTCGGCCCTTCGTGTCCCGTCGATATCAGTTCGGTGGGAGATCGGCGGTCCGGAGTCACCGATCGCGGAACGCTTCGACGACGGCCTCGGCGTCGGCGGCGACGCGGTTCCGATCGAGGTTCTCCCCGCGATACGCCCGCTCGACCACCCCGTCCGGATTGGCGAGCAGCGTCACGACGGCGTGGATGAAGTCGTACCCCTCGACTCGATCGCTGTCCGTCGTGCGTTCGAACCCGATCCCCAACCCGTCGTCGACGACCGCTCGTGCGTCCGCCGCCGATTCGGGCCGGAGGTAGTGCCAGTTGCCGGCGTCGAGGTCCGCGCCGACCGTGTCGGCGTTCTCGCGGAACGCGTCCGCGTCGTCGCGTTCCGGGTCGAACGTGATCGGGAGGAAGGCGACCTCGTCGGTCATCCCCGCCTCCGCGAGGATCCCCTGAACGCCGACGAGCTGGTTGAGGAGGATCCCGCACTCCGCCGGACAGAAGGTGAAGATCGCGGTGACGATCGCCGTTCGGTCCAGCGACGCGCTGTCGATCGTCACGTCGGAAACCGGGTCATGAAGCTCGAACTCGGGCAGTCGCTGTCCGTAAGCGGGGTACGAGAGGTCCTCGCTGTCGGCGATTTGGTCCTCCTGCGGGTCGAGGACGACCCCGTCGGGCTCGTCGTCGAACAGCCGCGTCACGCAACCGGCGATCGACCCGGCCGCAACCGTTCCCACCCCTCCAAGCAGCGCCCGGCGTTTCATGTACGGTCGAACGGGATCGAGACGCATAACCGGTCTGGTGCGGTTGTCGAACGACTGTCCTCGGCGAGAGGGATCACAGCGGCGAGTAGTACGGGATCGGTGGGTGCGGAAGCGGGACGCCGAGGGTCGCGAGCCCGTGTTGGAGCGGGACGTAGCCGAGCGCGATGAACGCGACACCGAGGACCCGGTGGAACCGGAGCCGCGTCTCCCGGCTCACGGACTGAAACACCGTGCCGACGAGGAACATCGCCGGGATCGTGCCGAGCCCGAGCACCCCGAGCGCGACCGCGCCGCCGGCCGCGCTCCCCTGCACGAACGCGTACAGGAACGCCGGGTACAACAGCGGACACGGGAGGAGCCCGTGGGCGGCACCCAACCCGGCGATCCGGCCGTCACCGACCCACGTGTCGACGCGAGGGACGATCCGGCCGGTCACGAAAGCCGACGCGGCCGCGAGCCCCGGAACCGGAACCGAGCGGAACTCGAGCCGAACGGCGTACCGGACCCCGACGGCGACGATCGCGGCTCCGACGAGCAGCCCCGTGACCGCGTGGACGTCCCGAGCGATCGTCGTCACGGTGCGGCCGGTGACGAAGACGAGGCTCCCCGCGAAACCGAACACCGCGCCGAGCGTGGCGTAGCTCACGGTCCGGCCGAGGTTGAAGAGGGCGTGCTGCCGAACCTGACGGACGGTGAGGTGGTTCCGTCGGTCCGAACGGCCGGCCGTGGCGGCCTCCCCGTTCGCGTCGTCTCGCATCCGATCGGCGTACACGGTCACGAGCGGACCACACATCCCGAGACAGTGCGCGCCGCCGAGGAGCCCGACGAGCAGGAAGACGACGAGACTCAACGGCTCCGCGGAGTAGATCGTGTCGGACGGGTCACACGATACCGACGCGAGCGCGTGGGGCAGGGACGGGGGCGGTGCCGCTGCGACCGCCGAAATGGGCATGACCGAGGTCGGTGTGGGAGCCACCTAATCGATCTGGTACGATCACCGAACGAGCGCACAATACTTCAGCACCGAACCACGCGGGACGGCGACGGGTCGGGGCCGTCCGGGGACCGTCGGTCGCCGAGCGCGGCGACGACACGAAACGGGTTTTTCGGTGGCCGTCCAACGACGACGCATGGATCGAACGCGCGTCGTGGTCCGGTGTGGAGAATGCGAGTTTCAGGGGGCGTACGGGAGCCTCCGCGATGCGCGTGTCGCGCTCGCCGAGCACGAACGCGACACCGGTCACGCCGTCGACTGGCGGATCGACGAAGTCGCCGCCGGCGTGAAGCGCGCCGGCGCTGACGCCGGCGTCTGCGGCCGCCCCGAGTGCGTGAACACGGATTCGCCGCTCGTTCGACGGACGGGCCCGAAGGAACGGGAGTGACCGGGAGCGACGAAAGCGGAGTTCGGAGCCGTCCCGTTCGAGGAACGTACCACGGTACCGCTCGATAGCCCACGGGAGGGCGATAGAGACGTACGCCGGCAAGGCTTATGTCGACAGTAATTCTACGATCGTACAAGACGAATGGACCCGAACGAGGCGGGCATGACGGGGGGCGGCGGCCACGACGGGCGGATCGCGCGTGGGAACGCCTCGAGCTGGCATCCGAAACGATCGCCCGGATCGAAGGAGGGCCACGTGACGGCGGTGGTGTCGTGAACCGACGCGACGCGCTCGCCGGCCTCGGGTCACTCGGCGTGCTTGGGACGGGCGCGATCATCGCTTCGGGAGGACTCGGCGAGCGCTTTCGGGAAGACGCCGTGCCGGAGACGACCCTGGAGACGCTCCCCGCGAGCGGAAGCGAGGCCGGCGAGGCCGTCGTCCCCGAACGCGGGTCGGTCACGTTCGTCGACTTCTTCGCCACGTGGTGTACGGACTGCCGGCAGCACATGGGGACGTTGACCGAGTTCCACGACCGCGTCCCCGAGGACGTCCAGTTCGTCTCCGTGACCACCGAGCAGGTGGGGAGCGCGACGACGCGGGACGACGTCCGGTACTGGTGGAACCGGAACCTTGGCGGCTGGACGCTCGCGATCGACCCGTCGCTGTCGCTGGCGGAACCGATCGGCGCGACGTACGTCCCCCACTCGTTCGTGCTCGACGAGCGAAACCGCCTCGTCTGGGGGGAGTCGGGGCTCCACGGCGTCGACGACCTGGAGGACGCGCTCGCCGAAACGGGGGCGGTAAAGCGGTGATCGACGGTGGATCCTTCGTCGCGTTCGCGGCCGGGCTCGGCGTCGCGACGTTCTTCTCGCCGTGCGCGTACGCGCTGTTGCCCGGCTACGTCGGCTACTACGTCGCGGCGACGGGGAGCGACCGGCCCCCGCTGTCGGGGGTGCTCGTACGGGCGGCGGCCGCGACCGCCGGCGTCTTCGTCGCGTTCGGACTGGTGATCGGCGTCGTGATCGCCGCCGGTCGCTCGCTGGAGCCGGTCGTGCCGGTGCTCGAGGCGGTGGTCGGCGTCGCGCTCGTCGCCGTCGGGGCGTTCGTGGTCGCTCGCGGCTCGGTCGCGCTCCACGTCCCGTTGCCGCGGCGACGGGCCGGTATCCTGGGGTTCGCGGTGTTCGGCGGGGCGTACGCGGCGGCCGCGACCGCCTGCGTCTTCCCGGTGTTCTTCGCGCTCGTCGTGCGATCGCTGTCGATGCCGCCGACGCAGACGGCGGTGGTGCTCGGCGCGTACGCGGCGTCGTTCGGGGCGCTGATGCTCGGCGTGACGACGGCCGCGGCGGTCGGCCACCGGCTCACGGCCGGCGCCCTCGCCGGCGGCGTCGACCGGTTCGTCAAGCTCTCCGGCGTCGTCATCGCCGCGGCCGGGGTCGGCCAGCTCTACGTCGCGTTCTGGTGACGGCTCACGCCCCGTCGATGACCTCGACGAGCCGGGACGCGGGCTGCGTTCCCGAGTCCGCGTAGACGACCGTCCCGGACTCGTCGACGACCGCGGTGAACGGGACCGACGACGCGTCGAGCGCCACGGTGAGCGCCAGCTCCTCGTCGAGCCCGACCGTCCACTCCCCGTCGTGTTCGCGCCACCAGTCGACGACGTCGGCGCGCTCGACGGAGACGCCGACCGGCTCGCTCGTGAGCGAGACGAACTCGGCGTCGACGGTCCGGTTGACCTCGCGGAGCGTCTCCATGTAGGAGCCACAGGTCGAACACCACGTCGCGAAGAACTCGATGACCGTGGTCGACCCGGCAACGGGGAGGTCCCGGTGACCGGCTTCGCTCCCGGGGGCGTCGAGGGTCTCGATCCGCGCCGGCTCGAGCGCGTGGCCCCGATCACCGCCGGCGCGGTCGCCGTCGGCGGTCAACACGTCGCGGCGGCTCGCGGCATACGCACCCGCGCCGAGGGTTCCGGCGCCGGCGACGGTCGCGAGCAACGTTCGACGGTTCATGCGGTTCGTCTCATATGGTTCGCCTCATGTGTCTCGCCCCTCGTGTTGCGTCCATGCGTTTCGCCTCGTGCGTCTCGCCCCGTCTACCCGGTGTCGTGCGCTTCGATCGGTTGCTGGGTGTGCGCGAGCGGGCCGTCACCGCCGGCTGACCGGGCGGTGACCGTGTCGGTTCGCGATAGCGCCCCGAGAGATATAGCGCGTGTGGTACGGTTCTCGACGGGGACGGTTATCAGTCCTCCGTCCAGACGGGGCGCGCCGAGTTCGTCACGACGAGGAAGCTGCTCGTCGCCATCGCGAGCGCGGCGAGCAACGGGTTGAGCAGCCCGGAGACCGCGAGCGGGATCGCGATCGCGTTGTACGCGAACGCCCACGTGAGATTCCCGCGGATCCGACGGTTCGTGCCGCGGGTGATCGCGAACAGTTCGGGGATCGCGTCGAGCCGGTCCTCCAGCAGGACCGCGTCGGCGGCGTCGGCCGCGAGGTCCGTGCCGCCAGCGACGGAGATCCCGAGGTCGGCCGCCGCCAGCGCGGGCGCGTCGTTGCTCCCGTCACCGACCATCGCGACGCGCTCGGTCGCGGCGATCCGCCGCACCGTCTCGGCTTTCGCCTCCGGGGGCACCTCCGCGAACACCTCGTCGACGGCGGGGTGGTCCTCGAACCGACGAGCGGCCGCGACCGAGTCCCCCGTCAACACGACGACCCGTTTGCCCGACGACGAGAGCTCGGAGACCGTCTCCGACCAGCCCTCTCGAACGTCGTCCCCGACGACGATCACGCCGGAGACGACCCCGTCGCGGCCGACGTACACCGGGACGTGACCGGCGCGTTCGGCCCGATCGCCCGCCTCGCGAGCGCGGCCCGGGACGGTCCACTCGGTCCCTGCGAACAGGGACCGATGCCCGACCAGCACGTCGTCCCCGCCGATCCGGCCGCGGACACCCTTGTCCGACACCGTCACGTCGGCGACCGCGCCGAGGGACGACGCGCCGAAGTCCCCGTCCGTCGCGGATCTCCCGTCCACCGTGGATCCTCCGTCCGCCGCGGATCCCCCGTCCACCGTGGATCCTCCGTCCGCGAGGGGTGGTGTGGGTTCGGCGACGGACGAGACTCCCGCGGCCGTCGAGACCCCCGCGGCCTCCACGATCGCCTCCGCGACTGGGTGCACCGACGCCCGCTCGAGGGCGGCCGCGCCGTCGAGGATCGCGCGCTCCGTACCCTCCACGGCGACGACCTCGAGGACGCGCATCTCGCCGTCGGTGAGGGTACCCGTCTTGTCGAGGACGACCGTCTCGACGTCGGCCGCGTCCTCGAACACCGCGTCGGAGACGATGACGATGCCTCGGCGTGCAGCGTCACGGATCCCCGCCGCGACCGCGAGCGGCGTGGCGAGTCCGAGCGCACACGGGCACGACACGATCAACACGGTGAGGCTCACGAGCGCGGCAGTCGTCGGCGGCGCGCCCGTCGCGAGGAGCCACGCGCCGATCGCGACGGCGACGACGATCACGAGCGGGACGAACACCGTCGCGAGCCGGTCGACGAGCCGCTGGATCCCGGTCCGCGAGCTCTGTATCTCCCACAGCAACCGGACGATCGTGTCGAGCGTGCTGGTGACCTCCTCGCCGACCTCGACGACGATCGGGGCGTCGGTGACCACGGTCCCGCCGCGAACGGCGTCGCCCTCGCGCTTCGTCGTGGGCAGCGACTCCCCGGTGACGAGCGCCTCGTCGACGGCCGCCCGCCCCTCGACGACCGTCGCGTCGAACGGGACGCGTTCGCCCGGGCGAACCACCAGCCGGTCGTGGGGGGCGACGTCGTCGACCGTGACCGTCTCGCCCGACTCCCGCCGGACGGTCGTCTCGGTCGCCCCGGTCAGGTCAGAGAGCAGGCCGGTCGCGCGCCGCTTGACGATCGCCTCGTAGTGGTTGCCGGCGACGACGACGAGGACGACGGCGATCGTGACGTCGAAGTAGAGGTCCGTCCGTCCGAGAACCATCGCGAGCGTGCTGTACGCGTACGAGCTACCCGCCGCGAGCGACACAAGCAGGTCCATGTTGGGCCGTCGCGCTCGCAGGCTCACGTACGCGCCGCGGAGTATCGGATACCCGGTATAAAAGAGGACGATCGAGGTGAACACCCAGATGTGCGCGAACAGGTAGAGCCCGTCGAGCCCCCCGAGGTCGAGCAGCGGATCGTACCCGAAGTACGTCGGATAGAGGAAGACGACGTACCACAACATTGCCATCATCCCGAAGAAGCCGCCGCCGATCAGGAACCGTACGACGTCGATGTCGTCGCCGTCGGGTGCCGGTTGCGCCCTGTCGCTGGCGGTGTAGCCGGCGACGGAGAGACGGTCGGGGAGCTCCGCGGCCGACACCCGTTCGGGGTCGTAGTCGACGCGGATCGTGTCGGTGGCGTAGCTCGCCTCGACCGCCGCGACGCCTGTCTCCTCTCCGGCGGTCATCTCGAGGAACCGCTCGCACGTCGAACAGTGCATGCCGTCGACGTGGAGGAAGGCGGTCTCGCCGTCGAACGAGTCCGCGGGCGTCGACGCCGGCGTACGGTCCTCGAGGTCGTCGACGTCCGCGACGTCGTCGAGCGAACGCGAGACCGCCAGACAGCCGCGGCAGCAGAACGCCCCCTCGACGTCCGGAGCGGTGTGCGGGTCCGGCTCCGTCGGCAGGTCACAGAGCGTGCAGGTCGACATACGAGGGATGGTGGGCTTGGGTCAGACGGTGGCGTTCGGGGTCGGATCGAGCGTCGTGCGGCCAGGGACGAGCGTCACCGACTAGCCGTCGTCCGCGGGGGCCGTGTCAGCGGCGTCGACGGCGGGCTGTGGACTCCCGCCGGTCGCGACCCTGATCGAGACCCAGATCAGCAGTACGTTGACGGCCGCGACGGCGGCGACGACGTCGGCGCGGGCCGAGACGTACGCCACGACGGGAACCAACGCCGCCAGCACGAGGAGCAGCACCCGTTGAAGCGGGACGTTCATAGGTTCGGTTGGGACGTGAATGATAAGAACCGCTCGGAGAGTTTTCACGTTTTGAGAACGACTGTGGAGTATATACACCACCATTCACAAGACTGCGTATGACTCGCACCGAAACCGCCCGAACGGGGGTGACCGAGGGGGACGACGACGTGGAGGAGTTCGACCCCGTCGGCACCCTCGCACTCATCCTGTTGTACTTCGCGATCCTCGTGGTCGCGTGGGTGTACATCTACTTCGTCGAGTTCCTGAGCCGCGACCTCGTCGTCATCGGGTGACCTGACGTGCACATCCACGCCTACGAGAAGCTCTGGCTCACGCTCGCGCTGGTACTGATCCTCCTGTTGATCGGGACCGTCACCTACGGGGCCGTCGGCCCCGGCGTCGCCATGGTGTCGGACGGACAGGACCCAATCGACCCCGAAGCGCTCGACGAGGACGATCGGTTCGCGGAGCCGCGGGTCGAACGAGTCGGCGAGAACGAGTACGCGGCGTACGTCGTCGCCGAGCAGTTCCAGTTCCGACCGGACCCCATCGTCGTCCCCGAGAACAGCCGGGTGACGTTCTACATCACCTCGCCCGACGTCATCCACGGCTTCGAGGTCGTCGGGACGAACGCGAACACGATGGTGATCCCCGGCGAGGTCGCCGAGATCGCCGTCGAAGCCAACGAGCCGCGCGAGTACGGCATCGTCTGTAACGAGTACTGCGGCGCGGCACACCACGCGATGGAAGGGAAACTCGAGGTCGTCCCGGAGGACGAGTACGAACGAATGAACGACGACGGGACCGACGACGGTGAGACGGACGATACCGACGACGGTGAGACGGACGATACCGACGACGGCGACGACGGCACCGATCAGGGAGGTGACGGCGAATGAGCGCCGAACTGGAGACGGAACCGACGTTCGTCGACCGGTTCCCCGAGGAGGCACGCGTCGTGCGGGCCGCGTTCCTCGGCTCGTTCATCGCGCTCGGGCTCGGCGCGCTGTTCGGGATCATCCAAACGCTTCACCGGACCGGGATCGCTCGGCCGTTCAGCTCCGTCGACTACTACACGTTCCTCACCGCACACGGAGTGTTCCTCGTGATCAGCTTCACGATCTTCTTCCTCGTCGGGCTGTTCACGTGGGCAGTGACGCGGAGCCTCGACCGGCCGCTCGTGAACATCAGGATCACGTGGACGTGGTACGCGCTGATGTCCGTCGGGATCACGATGACCGGCGTCTCGATCCTCGCGGGGTTCACGAGCCGGATCGACATGAGCGCCGACGTCCTCTTTACCTTCTACGCGCCGCTGCAGGCGCACCCGCTGTTTTATACGGGGCTCGTCGTCTTCATCGTCGGGACGTGGCTCGCCGGAGCCGACTGGTTCCGCGCGTGGCTCGCCTGGCGCGAGGAGAACCCCGGCGAGCGGATCCCGCTGCAGACGTTCATGGTGCTGACGACGATGATCATGTGGTACATCGCCACCACGGCGATCGCCGTCTCCGTGCTCGTCTTCCTGCTCCCGTGGTCGCTGGGGCTGATAGACCAGGTGAACCCGACGCTCACGCGGACGCTGTTCTGGTTCTTCGGCCACCCGGTCGTCTACTTCTGGCTGATGCCGGCGTACCTGCTGTGGTACACGGTGTTGCCGAAGATCGCCGGCGGCCGCCTGTTCAGCGACCCGCTCGCGCGCGTCGTCTTCGTGCTGTTCCTCCTGTTGTCGACGCCCGTCGGGATCCACCACCAGTACCTCGATCCGGGCATCGCGGAGGGGTTCAAGTTCATCTCGATGACGAACACGATGTTCCTGCTGTTGCCGAGCCTGCTGACGGCGTTCACCGTCGTGGCGAGCGTCGAGTACGGAGCGCGCAAGCGGGGCGGAACCGGCCTCTTCGGCTGGCTTCGGTCGCTCCCGTGGCGTAACCCCGCGTTCACCGGGATGATGCTGGCCGGCCTGATGTTCGCCGCCGGCGGCTTCTCGGGGATGGTCAACGCCGGGCTCAACATCAACTACATGATCCACAACACGATCTGGGTCCCGGGCCACTTCCACCTCACCGTCGGGACCGCGGTCGCGCTCACGTTCATGGCCGCGACGTACTGGATCTGGCCACAGATCTCGAATAAACCGCTTTACAGCCCACAGATCGGCCTGTTCCAGGTGGTCCTCTGGTTCATCGGGATGGCGCTCATGTCGAACGCGATGCACGCACAGGGGCTGCTCGGCGTGCCGCGACGCACCGCCGAACCCGAGTACGTCGGGTTCGACTACCCGCTCGCGTTCGGCGGGTTCGAGGAGCTAAACCTCCAGCTCGCCATCGGTGGAACGCTTCTGTTCGTCTCGACGGTGCTGTTCCTCGCCAACGTCGTCTTGACGATGGGTAACCCGACCGTGAAGGGGCTCGCGGAGCCGCTCCCGCCCGCGCTGTCGGGGCCGGAGGACGCGCCGCAGGTGCTCGACAACCTGCGACTGTGGGTCGCCGTCGCGGTGGTGCTCGTCGTCCTGGCGTACGCGCTGCCGCTGGCCGGCATCGTGACGGACGGCGGGCTGTTCGGACCCGGCGGGCGCGCGTTCCCCGTCTGGATCGACGCGATAGGACCGCTGCTTTCGGACGCCGTGGCCGCCGACTCCCTCGCCGGGATCGGGACGACCGTCGCCGATGCGGCCGGTCGGCTCGCTGAGGTGACGCGATGACCGTCGACGTCACCCGCGGCGGGCTACTCGTGGGGCTCGCCGTCTTCGGCGTCATCGCCTACGAGCTCCGCACGGTGCTGGACGCGCTCGGTGTCAGCCTCCCGATCGTCCCGTACATGGCGGGCGTGTTCCTCCTCGCCGGAGCCGCCGTCTGGGTCGTCTTCCTGAAGGGCGGCTGGCGGAACGACGCGTCGACGAGCGGAGGGCGGTGATCGCGATGGGAGGGCGATGACCGTGATGGAAGGGAGGCGACCGTGATGGAAGGGAGGCGGTCGCGATGGGACCGGTGACCGAACCGGCGGAGGGGCTGCCGCCACGGCTCCGGGGGGCGTCCGGCGCGGCGTATCGCGGCTTCCTCGCCGGGTCGCTCGTCGCCCTCGCGTACCTCGTCGTCCTCGGCGGCTACCTCACGGCGGGGGAAACGGACGTGATCGATCCGTTGCGAGCCGCCTACCCGCTCGTCTGGCTCTCGCTTTCGGCCGCCGCGATCGCGGGAGCTACCGCCGGCGCGGGCCGTGCGACGGTTCGACCGTGGCCGGCGGCGATCGGGGGCGGCTACGTCCTCCTGCTGGCGTGGATCAGCGGCCAGTTGACGTTTGCCCCGACCGGGTTCGGGGTCGAGGCCAGCGCCGGGCTTCCGGGATGGGCTCCGGTCGTGATCGCCGATCTCGGCGTGGCGACGGCGGTCGTCGTTCCGTTCCAGTCGCTCGGCTACGTCGTCCTCGGGGCCCTCCTCGCTCGGGCGCTGTCGGTGACGGGCGGGTCCCTCCTCGCGGGGGTTCTCGGGCTGTTCACCTGTGCCGGCTGCGTGCTTCCCGTGATCGCCGCGGTCGCCGCCGCCGGGAGCGTCCCGGTGATCAGTGGCGGGCTCTCCTACGCCGTCTCGACGGCCGCGTTCGCCCTGACGCTCGGCGTTCTCACGGCGGTCGTCGTCCGTGGAGGACCGACGACTGCCTGTCCACGAGAGTGACGGGACGGAGCGGAACGAGCGGGTCCGTGGAAACCCTGTTTTCGAACGCAACACGACGAGAAAGGGCCGGTCGCTGAAGGATGCTTCCGGGTCGATGGCGAGAGGGCGTTGATCGAGACGCTTAGTCGGTTGTTTATAAGCGACCGTCGCAGTGCTTACGCTTCCTTAACGACCGTCTTGCGCAAACGAACTGCAACGGTCACTCCCGCCATCGATCGCCGCTGCGTCTAAATCGATCGTCGCCGAATCAAGACAAGTCGCTTTGAAAGAAGTTTGGCGTAGTGTCAGATATTTTATTACGTGTGGACGATGAGTGCATAGATCTATCCGTCAGTAATTTCTATATGAGCGTTTTGAAACGGTTTGAGAAGTTATTAGGATCGGCCGATCGAATTCTATCATCATACATATAAATTATTTAAACAGTGTTTAAAAGAGGAAAATCTGGGAAATAGAGTCGAGCGCTATGCTTCATCAACAGTCGCGGAGTTGCTTCTCGATCCTGATCAGAACACCACCACAGCGAGGGATTCCGTAATAGAGACGTTGCTCGCGTGCGTCGTCGACCATGCATCTCGCCACCCGCTGGGGACTCGGTCCGGCGAGTTCACGAAGCGTGTCGGTGCGGCGTCAGCGCCCCCGGGACGGGATAAACGGGCCGACGGAGATGGTCTGTCGAGCGACGGTCGCCGCCCGAAGGATGTACGCGACGAACAGGGAAAGCGGGGCGACGACGGCTCCGATCCCGACGCTCACGACGGCGGGAAGCATCGCGGCCGGGAGCGTGGTGGAGTTCGTTTGATAGACGAGCGTCACGACGATCGCGGCTACCAGGGCGGTCACTCCCGAGTAGACCAGCAGTCTCGAGAGCGTTGCGAGGTCCTGCTGGATGGCGATCGTTTTGTAGAACTGCCGAATGACCGCCATGGATTCGAGGAGGTCCTCGATGGCCTGGAAATCTGCCAGTACTTCCGCGGGGATCGACGCCGCGTACTCGTTCCGGAGGTGGCTGACGGCGGTCATGTTCCGCGCGTACTCGGTCCCTATCATGACACGGAGTACGTCATTCATTTTCGCGTTCGTCTCGAGGTGGTCGTCAATGCTGTCCCCGTACGCGGCGACGTCGCGCAACGCGTTCGTGAGCCTCGCCGGCGGGTCCCAACCGGCACCGTCACCGCTCTCGACCAGTCCGGCGGCACGGTCGCTCAGCGTCCGTGCGACCAGCGAGAGGAAGTCCGCCGGGTCGTTGGGGCTCGAAGGCACCTCCGCGATCGATTCGACGGTCTGCCGCAGTTCCCGCGAGCCCTTGAGCCTGTCCGTCAACATGCTAACGGACCCGAACACGCGCGAGAGGACGAGCTGGTTGATCGAGAGGGCGATAGTGAGAAGCGTCACGACCCCGGAGGTGAGTCCACTCCCGAAGATCATTGCCACGGAGCTGTTCGGGCCAACCGCCAAGACACCGGCGGAGATGAGCGCCCACACGACACCCACGATCGCGACGACGAAACAACCCGCGACGGCCCTCCGATCCCCACCGAGGACCACCCAATTCGCCACGCGCTCCCAGATGGAGTCGTCGATACGCACGGAACTCGCCGTTTGAAGATCTTGGGCCATACAGTATACTCGGCTAGAAGCCCGATAAACACCCGTGGTGCTACCGTTATCCGTATATTGGAACGGACGGACGGGAGCGGACAGGAGCGAACGGGAACGGACGGGAGCGTCCGTCCGGCCTATTGGGTTCCCTCTCGGACGGGGAAGGCCACTTCCACAGTGGTCTTGTACTCGGTGATCGAGCCGTCTTCGACTTTCGCCGTGTGGTCGTGGATTTCGATCCCCGAGATGTCGTCGATGCTTTTGTTCGCCTCGCTAACCGCGTTGTGAGCCGCATCCTCCCACGATTCGGACGAGGTACCCAGCACTTTGATTATCTTGACTGCGGTCATGTGGTTCGTCTTCACCCACGCGACCCGTTCTCTTAATTATAAATCTGTTACTGAACCTCAGGTGTGATCGCTGTGAATATGGAACTACTACCGTGTCGTCGATCGGCCCGATGTCCTAGCCTGAGAGCGATAGCACCTGATCAACCGGCTGTCATGGGACACGTTTCAGTGCGTCGGCTGAGCGCGTCGTGCTCTCCGGCGGTCCGTCGCGGCGAGTTCATTGCCGGTCCCTCGCCGGTCGCCCGGCCACGTTCAGTCCTCTTCGACGGCGGAGATCTCTTCCCGTGGAGCATTACAGTTCGGGCACGCGTCCGGCATCCCCTCGTCCAGTTCGCCCATCTCTCCGCATTCGCCACATCGCCACATCAAGTACCCCTCTCCGAACTCCTTTCCCGGCAGCTCCTCGACCTCGCTCTCGTTGGAGTCCATCGATTCCACCTCGAACCCATCGTCGGTGAATCCGCTCACGCGTCCCACCGGTCTCCTGTTGCTGTCGTACACTACTTCTCCCGGTTCGATCGGCTCACTGTGGGTATGGTTCTGGTCGCCCATACCGTGAGGGTCGGTTCGCACGGTTATTCAATTTGTGGGGAAGACCCGTGTCGGATCTATGCGGAATACGGAACGAGTCGTCGGCCGCGGACAGGTGCCACGTCTCGGTTCGGCACCGCGTGTTCGTTCGCTTAAAAGTCGGGAGCTCCCAGTAAGCGGTGGTAGAGCCGGATGGATCACGCTATCTCGTAGACGCCTGCAAAAGCTATTAGCCCCGTCCTGTCGAAAGGCCACTATGGCGAACGATTCCGACGACACCCGAGAGCAGGGTATCGAGTTCGGCGAACTGATCGAAGACCTCGAGGACGAGTCCTACCCGCTGTCTCACGAGACGCTCCTCAGCCGATACGGTGACCACGAACTCGGTCTCTTCGACGACCAAGTCCCGCTGCGTGAAGTGCTCTCCGCGGAGCAAGAACAGGAGTACGAGGACGTAGAGAGCGTCCGACAAGCCGTGTTCAACATGGTCGGTAACGAGGCGGTCGGCCGAGAAGGGTACAGCGATCGCGGCGGGAACGCCATCGACGATGACGAATCGGCCGAGGAGGAATCGTTCTAGACCGTGGCGGTACGGCAGTACGGCGGTGCGGCGGTACGGCGGTGCGGCGGTACGGCGGTGCGGCGGTACGGCGGTGCGGCGGTACGGCGGTGCGGCGGTACGGCGGTGCGGCGGTGCGACGTCACAGCTGCGCCAGAGATGAAGATCAACCGACAACTTATATCGGTTCGACGACAACGCCCCACATGGAAGTTCGCCCTGCGGAGTCGGACGACCGGGAACGGATCAGAGCGATCGCGCGCGACTCGCTGCAGTCGTCGTACTCGCTCAGTCCACAGCAGATCGAGACGATACTCGAGCAGGAGTTCGACGACGCGTCACTCGATCAGCTGCTCAACGACCCCGAGATGACGGTACTCGTCGTCGACGAGACGAACGACGGCACGGAGGGGGTTTACGGGTTCATCACCGTCGAAGTCGGAACGGGAGCGACGATCCGGTGGCTCCACGTTGACCCGGAAGCTCGGGGACGCGGCATCGCTTCGGCGCTGCTCGATCACGTTCGCGAAGCCTTCGCCGAGAAGCCGATCGCGGCGAACATCCTCGACGACGCCGTGGAGGGCGGTCAGTTCCTCGAAGAGTTCGGCCTCAAACAGAGCGACCACGATCACATGCTGGTCGGCGGCGAGGAGTTCGCGGTCACCGTTTTCACCGAGGGCGAAGAGACGGAGACGTCGAACGAACCCTCCGTCCCGGTCCCCGAGTCCGTCACCGTCGACGGAGTTGCCCGGTTCCTCGACCGCGACGAGAGCGTTCCCGGCACGGAGGCCCCGTTCTTTACCGTGTACCGTGCGGAGGACGAGGAGGACGCGTACGGGTACTTCTGTTCGCAGTGCGGCAGTACGAACGTCTCCGCCGACGGACAAGACAGGCTCGAATGCGGGAACTGTGGCAACACCCACCTGGCCGACGAGTGGGACGATGCGTACCTCTGAGCCCGCCTGGTGGTGGAGGATGTGCAGGTGGTGAACCGGACGACGCTCCGACGGCTCGTGCCCGTTCGTGACCGGCCGTAGACGGTCGGCGGCGGGGATGAGCGGCCGTTGTAAAGTATGATCCGGACACGCTATCGAGGGGGGACGAGACGGCCCACCCACAGGGTTTTCTCACTGTGGGTTGTTTTCGGACGCATGGGTGATCGATCGCGGGTAGGTCTCCCCAGTGGTGCCGTTCAAGGTGTCGCTCAGGAGGCCGCTCAGGGGGTCGCATCATGAGCCTCGACCGGAAGTTCAGTCAGTGGCGAGACTGGTTCCCGATTCCGAGCTTGTCCACCGGGTTCGGCCTGAAACGGTGGGTTCTGCTCGAAGCGGACCGGCTGGCGGTGACGGGAGCGTTGCTGACGCTGGTGTTCACTGCTTTCATGGTTATTTCCTCGGTCTGGACCGTCGAGATGCAAGCGCTACTGACGGACACCGCGACCGTCCAGACGATACTCAACACGTTTCTGAGCGGAATGATCCTCCTGGTCTCCATCGTCGTCTCGATCAACTCGATCGTCCTCTCACACGACATCACCTCCGTCGAAACCCAGGAGAACCGGATCCAGGGTGCGATAAACTTCCGTCGGGACCTCGGCGACCTGACCGACATCGGGGAGAACCCGTCCGATCCCTCGTCGTTTCTCAGGGCGATGTCCCGACTGATCAGTGCTCGTGCACAGGCGCTCACGGACGAGTTGGACGGTCTCGAACAGGACGTCGCCGAGGAGATCGACGAGTACGTGGAGTCAGTCTCCGCGGCCGCCGAACAGCTGGGGGCGGTCGAGGAGACCTCCGGTGCGGAGTTCGCCGTCCTCTGGAAGGGGATCGGGTTCGACTACGGGTCGTACATCGAGCGATCCCGGACGCTCACTACGTCCGGTGCCACCCCGTCCGAACGATTCGACGACCTCATCGAAGCGTTCGAACTGTTCGCCGTCGGGAAGGAATACTTCAAGACCCTCTATTACACGAGGGAGGTGTCACAGCTCTCCCAGACGCTGCTAGTCGTCGCGCTCCCGGCCATCCTGTTCAACGCCTCCGCGATCATCACGATCAACGGGGGGGTCCTCCCCGCCGGGACGATCCTGGGTCTCCCGTCGCTGCAGACGTTTCTGGCGTTCACGTTCACGATATCGATCGCGCCCTACCTGGTGTTAACCGCGTATATGCTCCGACTTTCGACCGTCGCACGGTTGACTGCGTCGGGCGGGATCTTCTCGCTGAAGTAGCCTCCGGCGGAACCGTCCGTGGATGGAACCGTGACCGATAGCAGCGGGATACACGGTGTCGGATCCGTTGAAATCCGATCACTCAGACACCGTTCTCGTTACGATAGCCGAGGCATCGATCGTACAGGTCGATTGACGGCCTCGTCCAGTCGAGCGTGGATACACTACCGGTATCCGGGACTCCGCAGACAGCGGTTACGTGACATGGACGAACTTCGCGGTGCCGCTCTGTTCGACCGTGATTCGATAGCCGCTGTACGTGAATTCGACCGTCATCTGTGCCTCTGGTGCCGGCGGATTCGAATACAAGTTCGATAGCATCCCGTCGATGCAGTCGTAGACCGTTGGCAGTTCTGTTATCGGCGTTCCCTCGAGGTCAGCAACTACTTCCGCTATCGTAGCAGCCGTTTCCTCTCCGTCGGTATCCAATTCCCGGTGAACGATTTCGTCGTCGTGAGTTTCTGGTCTTGACATAAATCGAGTGTCGAGTCGAAGGCGAGTGCACCCACGCCCATGGTACTATTACAGACGACCGACGACAATCATACTGCCCTTTTCATACACAAACCGTTTTTGTGTACCTAATAAGGGTAGACCGTAAGGGCGGAACGCGTGCTTCCCGGGAGTATCGAAACGGCGAGATCCTCGGTAACGGGATCGTGCGCTTTCTCGGCGGTGTCTACCAGCTCCCGGTGTGGAGAGATAGCGTCTTTTCCGGCGTCAAGAAGCCGTTGATGACGGCAAGTACGGCTGTCGAATCCTCCGGCGGCTGGAGCGGTTCTCGTCGATCGTTGACATCCTTCCCGTGCTAAAGCGCAGGGAGGATGTCAAATCGAGAGGGTCGTGGGAGCCGAGATGGTCGAATCCCCCGTCAGCCCCTCGACGTCGGTACGGAGCCGCTGAGCTTGTTCGAGCCGTAGCATCCGCGCCTCCGATTCGTCGAGGGTCGGCGGACCGTTCAGTTGCGGTGAGAGTGGCTGATACTTCGAGAGGTCGAACCCCATCGTCCGCAGGTACTCTCTGACCTCGACGGTTCCGAGTCCCGAACGGATCGCCTGGTGGCTGAGTTCCTGGAGCTCGGAGAACTCCGGCAGTCGGATCCGATCGGATCGAACGCCTGGGCTGCCGAATTCGATCGGCTTGTCCCCCGTCTGGGAGACGAGCTGACCGACGTCGACCGCGATCTGGACGATCTGACTCGGTAGCGCGGCATCGGGGGCGCGCCACTCGACGGTCGGTTGGCACTCGCGGAGGCGAACGGGATTCAACACAGTGTCCTCCGGATCGAAGAATTCCTCGACGGTCTCAGGGGAGACGCCACGCTCGCTGGAAAGTCGCTTGAAGACCTCGTACATGTGATCGACGCGCTCCGTCCACTCTTCGAGGCTATCCGCGTAGCTCCACAGGTCGCAGAATCCGCGGAACTCGGGGCCGCACAGCTTCCTGTAGGCTTGCGCCCGGGAGGAATCGTTTCCGTTCTTGCCGGAGTAGTACGGCGACGTACTCAACAGCGCGAGCGCGGGATCGAGCGCAGTCAAGAGGTTGAGTTGGTCGATGACGTCGCCTTTCTCGAAGTGGACGTGCGTTCCAGCACAGTTTTTCGCACTCTTCAGGCCGTCCCCGTAGATGGTTTCGAGAAGCCGCCCTCGCTCGGAGTGCGCCGACGCGTCCGAAGCCGTCAGCGGCGTCCCTAACGGAACGAGCTGCTTTCCTTCGGCGCTTGCCGCCCGCATCGCCGTTTGAAGCGTCCTCCGAAGATCGCGCCTCAGTTCGAGTTCGTTTTCGTGTGGCTCGGTCTGTATCTCCACGAGCGGCCCGATAAACTCGGGTTTTATCCGCTCGTGGGCTTCCGCGATTTCCCGTCCGTCGCACAGTCGTCCCGAGCGATCAATGACCCATAACTCCAGTTCGACGCCGGTTTTGATTTCACACATGATGTGGACTTGCCGGAGCGTACCAGCGATTCCCTCGACGACCGTACTACGGTAGCCGATCGACGGGAATCAAACTGCCTTTTTCATACACAAACCGTTTTTATATACCCGATCAGGGTCGGACTGTGAGGGCCGAAAGCGTGCTTCCGAGGACGTTCCTGATCCCTCCGCGGAGGCGGGAGCCGACAGCCTGCTGTGAGATGCCGAGTTCCTCACCGAGGGCTTCCAGCGTGACCTCGCGAGGGGACTCGAAGTATCCGCGCTCGTAGGCAAGCACCAGCGCCTCTTGTTGGGTTTCAGTGAGGGCGGCTTCGGTCGCCGTCTCAACCGGCAGCAGTGCATGCAACTTCGTCAACGTGATCGGGATGCCCACCTCTTGACACCGTTCGTGAAAGGCTGAGATATCGCTTCGATCATCACCGCGGATCTCGAACGTCCACTGTTTGTTCGTCCCGATGGCCTCGATCAGTGGAACCCTTGTCTCCGCCAGTATGGTCAGTACGTCGTCGTGGGCCATCGCCCACTCGAGGCGTAACAAGTACTCGTCCTCAACGGAGTCAACGAGCCGGAGGTCCTTCACGCCCGGGTGCTCCGTGAACGCGCTCTCGATGTCGTCGACTTTGGTACCTCGCACCCAGAAGTAGGGAATCATCGTGCCCTGTGCGGGGATCAGTCGCTCCAGCTTGACCGTCACGTCCGGTAATTGGTTGAAGACGGTTCCAAGAGGGAACTGATCGGATGGAACCGTGAACGCCGCTTCAGTAGCCATTGTACGTCCCGTAGGCCTCTAACTGTAAAGGCCTTCAGCTGAACGACTACTGTTCCCGTGTACTACCGTTTCCGGACGTCTGCTCTCGTTTCCGGACGTCTGCTCTCTCGCCAAATGCCGGTGTCAGGTATCTCTCGTCCCACAGAGTGAGTTGCCGAATCGGATCCAGGATCGTTGCCGGCCCCATCTGTATCTGCCCGTTAGAACGATCGAAAAATGTGACTTTTGAGGATTTCAACGGAAGCACGCGGCCGAAATCTTCTTGATGACTGTTGCCGAACGACACGTATGGTAACAGCAGTCGTAGGCTCGTTGATCGCGTTCATCGTTGCCCTTCTGGTTGGGGGGCTCGCAATCTATATCAGCGCTCGCGTGATCGTGGGCGTTGAAGACTATAGTCACGCCGTCATTACCGCGTTGATCGGTGCCATCGCATGGGCATTGACGTCCTGGATCCCCCTCATCGGGCCGGTCATCGCCCTGATCGTGTGGATCGCCGTTATCAACTGGCGGTATCCGGGTAGCTGGGTCAAAGCCGTACTCATCGGCCTTGTAGCCTGGCTTTCCGCGCTCGTCATCCTCTTCCTCCTGAACCAAGTCCTTGGACTCGGGATCGGCGCCTTCGGGGTTCCGGGAACATGACGGTGAAAGCGCTGCGGGCGCGGATCCAACTCCTCACGACCGCATGGATGGTCTGGAAGGTGGCGACGAAGCGGGTCGGGCCGGTCGGCGGCTTGGTCGTCACCGTCGTCGTCATCGGTGGCCTCGTCTATCTCAGACCGTGGCTCGCCGAGAACGTCCCTGCAGTGGGGCGGATCATCGGGGACACATAGCGGAGGGGGCCTCCCCGATCGGAAACCGTGGGGCCTGTCGGCTCCCTGAGCGGTCGTGTGTCGGCCACGGCGGGTTGCTTTGGATCACGGGTTCCCAGCATCGAGGGATACCGTTATTTCGACGGAGGACACATGTCTTGACATGACTGCTCGAGACCCAGACGCGAGTCTCCGCCAGTTCGGCGCCCGACGCGGTCAGACCATCGGACTCGGACGACGCGCCCTCCGTGGGCTGTATCGAGGAGTCGTCGGCGGCCTGATCGCGACGGCGATGATGACGCTGTATCGGTTCCCGGTTTTCCGCGCGCTGCCGCCGACGGCGGATTTCTGGGCGAAATACGTCGGAGGGGGCGATCCGGAAGCGTATCCCGGAATCGGACTGATCCTGCACGTCGT
Source organism: Halorubrum sp. JWXQ-INN 858 (assembly GCF_009806985.1). Classification (GTDB taxonomy): domain Archaea; phylum Halobacteriota; class Halobacteria; order Halobacteriales; family Haloferacaceae; genus Halorubrum. The sequence goes on from NZ_WUAX01000014.1 coordinate 101,071, forward strand.
GTACGGTGGCGCCGCCGGTGGCCTGTTCGGCGTTGGAATCAGCCTGGTGGACTTTCGGAGCGAACGCCAACGCGATCTCGGCGCGATCGGGCTCTCCCTCGCGTACGGTCTCGCCCTCTCCGTCTTCGGAACGCGGGTGGTCTTTCAACACCTCCTCGATGAGGAGCTGGAGCCAGCCGAAGCGCTGGTGTTTCACGTCGGACACGCCATCTACGGACTCACCCTTGGAACGTGGATGACCTCCAGGGAACGGAGCGGCGACGTATACGAGTGAGTCTTCGAGGAGACCGCAGCCATCCGGGTCCCGGCGGGAGCTGGAAGACGAACCTCGACGCGGCCACGGGATCACAGCTACGGGTGGACGTACTCGTAAGCGGCTCGCATGAGGTCGTCGTCGCGGGCGTCGCGGACGTGTGCCTCGACGATCCCCTCTGTGAGCCCGGTCGCTTCGCCCCCGTGGTCGATCCACTCGAGTACGTCCCTAGCAATTCTGCCCGTACTCTGGCCATCAATCGTTGGGAGGGTTCGCGTGTTCGCGTGTTCGCGAAGTACGACGATCCTTCCGTGGCCGCGGTCGGTGCTATCATCCGGGAAACGACAGTCGGTGCCACCCCGACTCGAAACCCGTAGTCGGATCGGATCACGAAGCCGAGGTCCTTGGATCACGGTCGAATGATGGACCGCTGATTAACGGAGTACGGTCTCCTTTCGATCAGTCGGCACCACGAGGTCAGTTTTAAGACGACCGTTCCCCTGCGATGGTGTTCCTAACTTAAGTACCATCGCGATATCGCTCGCCCGTCGAACTCCGCTTCAGTCGTGCAACATTGAAAACGAGCCGCGGCTACGTCTCGGAACGCGACGAGCATGATCGAGGCTCAGTCTAGGACCGAGGACCGACGATCGTTACAATGGCATTACACCCATACAAATGTAATTAGGATCGTCCGGTGGTAGTCTATCAGACCAACCCGAGACAGATTTTTCAGGTGAATAGCAGTCGAACACGACGGAGTATATCGACGTTCCAAATAGTACGAAAATAGACATATACTGTATATAGTAATAAAAAGGATGTATTTGAAACGACCCCTTCTGAGGCCGCACCAATGCACTCCTAATACCGGTATTTAGCCCCTTGAACGACAGATCTCTGTCGAGACATGGCCTCGTCTTTATAAAATTGATGACCGTATCTGAGCCAAGTATGTCTGATTTGAATAACGTCCTTAGAGGTGTAAAACAGCAAATAGAGTTAGACATCGGACGTCGGTTCGAAGCCGGGATTCAACGGAGCAAACGAGCAGCGCCCCAAGCCACGACCGCACCGATCGAGTCAACCGCGCCGGGCGTGATCAGTCGACGAGACGGACCCGGACGCGCTCGACGAACGTCCCCAGACGCCGCCCGTACGCCAACACGGCCGTGGCGGCCACGACGCCGACAACGGTCCAGCCGACGAGGGAGCCGAGCGCGCGACCGGTGTTCACGAACCCGCCCTCGGACGCGAACGCCACGCCGACGACGTGCTCGAAGACGAGCCCGCGGAACGCCCCGTTCGGCGTGAGCGCGACGAGGTCGGGGATCGCCGCCGCGGGCGTGCCGTCGCGCAAGGCACGGAGGACCGCGAGGTCGCCGCCGAGTACGCCCCCGACCAGCACGAGCACGCCGAGTGCCATCGCGCCCCGGCGGCTCGATGCGACCGTCGACAGCGCCGCAGAGAGCGTCAGATACGCCGCGCCGAGCAGGACGACGAGCGCGAGGAACCTGACGAAAAGCAGCGGTGAGTCGACGCCGGCGTGGGTGGCGAACACGCCCGTGTCCGGACTCGCGGTCGCCCACACGAACACCCCGACGGCGACGAACGGGACCACGACGACCGCGAGGAACGCGAGTAGCCGCGCGAGCAACACGCCGACGACGTACTCCACGACACCGACCGGATACGTCCTGATGACTGCGAGCTCACCGCTCGCTCCGTCGACGAGCAGGGCCCGGTAGCCCAGCACGACCGCGAGCAGCGGCACGAGCACCTCCGCCGGCAACAGGAGGTCGACGATCGCCGGCACGAAGCCGGTCGCGCCGCCGCCGCCGACGGCGACGAGGCCGGCGAGAGCGACCAGGAGTCCGGCCGAGAGCAGGGCGTATCCGGGCGTCCGCGCGACCGTCGCGAGCTCCCGGCGGAGCACCGTCGAAACCGCAGTAAGTGCGTCAGTCATCGGCCGCGCACCTCCCGATCGTCGGTGTCGCCGACGGAGTCGGAGTCCGATGAGACCCCCGTGACGTGGACCGCCTCGTGACCGTGGCGGTGATCGGCGTCGTGGTCCGGCCCGACGCCTGAGTCGGAGTCGGAGCCGAGGACCGGACCGCCTCCGGAGCCGACGTCCGGATCGCGGTCGGAAGCGGCGGAACCGCCGACGAGCGCTCGATAGAGGGCCCCGACGTCGTCGGCGTCGTGCTCGGCGAGCAGCGTGACTCGGTCGCCGGCGGCGACGACGCGGCCGCGGGACAGACAGACGAGCCGGTCGGCGTGGGCGTCCACCAGGTCGAGATCGTGCGAGCTCAGGACGACGCCGGCACCGCCGGTCGCTCTCGCGGACGCGACCGCAAACGCTCGCTCCCGCATTCCGGGGTCGAGTCCGCTGGCGGGCTCGTCGAGCACGACGAGCGACGGGTCGCCGATCGTCGCCTGTGCGATCCCCAACAGGCGTCGCATGCCTCCGGAAAGCGACTCGATCCGCCGTTCCGCGGCGTCGGCGAGCCCGACCCGTTCGAGGGCCGCGTCGGGGTCGTCGCCGACGAGCCGGGCGTAGAACGCCAGCGTCTCGCGGGCGGTGAAGCCGTCACGGAACGGGACCCGCTGCGGGAGGTAGCCGACCGGTCGAACCGCGTCCCCGCGGGCGTGTGTGACGCGGCCCGCCGTCGGCTCGACCGCACCGACGAGCGTCGAGAGCAGGGTCGACTTCCCCGACCCGTTCGGCCCGATCACCGCGGTCAGCCCCGGTCGGACCGCGAGCGACACGTCGTCGAGGACCGGAACCCCGCCGTACGTGCGGGTGACGTTCGAGAGCTCGGCGAGCGCGTCGCCGGAGCCGGGAGCGTCGCGAGGGTCCCGTTCGGCGTCGGTTCGGTCCCCGTCGTGGCCGCGACCGGCCGTTTCGCGTGTCGTTAGTGGGTCGTCGTGTGTCGTCATTGGGTCGTCGAGTTGCCTCCGTCATCGGTCGAGCGTTCCTGATCGGCGAGCGCCGTCCGCCAGTCGCCCTGGACGGGCGGCCCGTTCGGATCCGTGGCCGACGCGACGCGCTCGGGGACGTGCGGCTCCGGTGAGGGTGCCGTGTCGATGATGCTTCCGGAGCGCGCGCCCGGGACCGTTCCGAGCAGCCGGTCGAGCAGGGCAGCCGCGGGGGACTCCGCCATCGTGACCGCCGCGGTCTCGTGGTGGAGCGCCGCGTCGACCGGCGACGTCGGGCGATACGCCCGATCGCCCGGCGCGTGTGGGCCGGCGTCCGCGCCCTCCCAGTAGTTCCCGCGGTCGCCGTCGGTCCAGACCCTGAGCGCGCCCGCCCCGGCCCCGGCATGGCGGTCGTTGCCGACGAAGTCGTTGCCGACGACGCGGCTCGACGGGACGACCGTCGTGGCGCGAGCCCCCTCCTCGTTGCCCGCGAGGACGTTGTGTTCGTACAGCGACCCCCGCGAGCTCGTCGAGAAGCCGAGCCCGTTGTCGGCGAGGGTGTTGTACCCGACGTACGTGCGAGTCCCGGACGCTTGGATCCCCGCGGGCGAGTCGCGCACGTCGTTGCCGACGATCGCGTTGTTGGCCGGTCGAGTCATGACCGTTATCCCGCCGTAAACGGCGTCTCGAACGGTGTTGTCAGCGATAAGCGCGTCTCCGGTGTACATCAGGTGCGCCCCGTACCGGTTCCCGGTGAACGTCGAGTTCCGGACGACGGAGCCGTCCGCACGGTGGAGGTACACCCCGTCGCGACCCCCCTCGAACGCGCTGTCCGTGACCGTCACGGTCGACTCCATTCCGATCACGCCCATGAAGCCGTCTTGCCAGTTTTCGGGACCGTCCACCCGTACGTTCCGGATCACCGCGTCGGATCCCTCACGCAGCAGAACGCCGCTCGCGTCCGTCTCGATCGCGACGTCGTCGACGAACAGCCCCGGCGCGTCGATCGCGCGGACCCCCGCGTCGCCGTGGCCGTAGCCGAGCTGGACGTTGGTGTCCCATGCGGCGGGATCCTCTCCGCCATCGGTGTCGGCATCCTCCCCGCCATCGGCGTCGGCATCCTCCCCGCCATCGGCGTCGGCGTCCGGCGGATCCGAGACCGCGTCGGCGTCCCGCGTCAGGTTGCCGGTCCCCGACAGCGACAGCCCGGCGATCGCGACGTCGGGCGCACGAACCGTGATCACCGACCCGTTCCCGTCGCCGCGGACGTGCGCGTCCGTCCCGACGATCGTAATCGGGTCGGTCACCTCGATCGGACCGTCGTACGTCCCCGGCGGCACGACGACGGTCGTCTCCGGGGGAGCCGCGTCGACGGCGGCCGAAAGCGTCGGCTCGTCGTCTCCGACGACGACCGAGACGGGTCGGTCCGCGTCGGATTCGGCCGCGGCGAGCCGATCATCGGCGACGGTCCATCGGTCCGGAGCCATCGACCGCACCGTCGCCGCGGTGTCGACGTCGAACGAGCGCGCCCGTACCGTCGCCCAGTCGACGACCTCCCCGCCGTGCTCGTCGGCGAACGCCGTGGCGGCGTTCCGGTCGGCGAACGGGACGGCGACCGCTCCGGCCGACGTTCTCGCCTCGCTGTCGACGACGTACCGTGCCTCGTCGGCGGGCGTCCACGACGTCGGTCCCGGTGCGCTGAAAAGGGCCGCGCCGGAGCCGATCGTGTCTGCTTCGGAGCCGACCGTTCCGGGGTCGGACCCGGCCGTGTTGGCTTCGGGATCGGTCGTGCCGGCTTCGGGATCGGTCGTGCCGGGGTCGGCGTCGTCGAACGTCTCGACGTACGCGACGAGCGGATACCCGAACTGCCGTTCCGTCCGATCGTCGTCGATCGTGTCGGCGAACGATTCGACGCCGTTGTAGCCGACGACGTACTGGAGCTGCGAGTAGAACACTTGGACCCGAGGGACCGCCGCCGTCCCGGCCATGACCTCGTCGGTCTCCGAGGAGACCCCGAGTTCGACCGTGTCGTCGTAGGCGACGGGGTCCGGCGTCGCCATCGTCGGGTCGGCAAGGAACGCGCCGGCGGTGAAGATCCCCGCGAGCGCGACGACTCCGGCGACGACGACGAGTCCGATCCGCGAGCGGTCGCCGTAGGGGTCGAAACGCCTCACGTGATCCCTCCGGCCGCCGATCGTATAGCCGATCTGGTTCGTTCCTCGAACGCCGAAACGAACGCGTTCCGAGGGTCTAAGGGCCGTGCACACCGAAGTCGGATCGATGAGAGACACCGATCGAGCGTCGGTTCGACGGCCGGTCCGGAGACGCGAACTGCTGGGCGGGCTCGCCGGGGGGATCGCCCTCGCCGCCGCCGGCTGTCTGGGTGCTGGGGGGGACGATGCGAGCGACGTCACGCCCGTCGCTCTCGACGGCGAGCGTCCCTGTGACCAGTGTGGGATGATCGTCGAGGACCACCCGGGACCGGTCGGGCAGATCCACTTCGCCGACGACGGGCCCGAAGGCGGCCGACCGGCGGGATTCTGTAGCAGCACCTGCACGTACACCTACCTGTTCGACGCCGAGGACGCCGATCGAGACCCGCGTGCCGTTCTTCTAACGGACTACTCCGTCGTCGATCAGGAAGCGTTCGAGGAGGGCTCCGACGTGATGTTCTCCTCACACGTCGAGAGCGGCGCGTTCTCCCCGATCGAGGCTCTCACGGTCGTGATCGGCAGCGACGTCGTCGGGGCGATGGGTCCGGAGTTGATCCCGTTCGGCGACGACGGCGACGTGGAGGCGTTCGTCGGCGAGTACGGCGGCGACCCGATGAACGCCAACGCGGTCGACCGCGCCACGGTCGACGCCTTATGAATTGATCGCGCGTGGGTGATCGGTCGAGACGTTCTCGAAGGGGACGTTCTCGAAGACGTCGAAGTCGCTGCCGAAGCGTCGGGTTCACCGTTCGCGTCGGGGGAGCGATTCCACGGAATTGAGAACGGTGTTAACTACCTTTGAAACCCGAACGCGTACGGAGTAGTATGAGCCATCACCGGCGAACACCCGGTCGTCTCGACCTCGACACCGCGTTTAAGACGTTCGGCGCGATCGCGATCGCGATCGCGGTCGTACTCACGGTCGCCGTTATGATCGTCACTGACCCCTTCGGCGCGTTCGTGACGGCGACGCCGACCGTGCTGGGGACGGTCCTGTTTACGGGGCTCCTCCTCGTGGTCGGGTACGCCGCGTACGTTCTGCGGCGGGAGTGAGTCCCTCGTCTCCTTATTCCTCGTGATCCGGGAGTCGGTCGTTCGCTTATAAGGGGATCCGGACTGGGGAACGGATTTATAAACAAACGTCCTTGTAAACGACCGATCGCGGTCGGCGCGCGCGACTCCGACGCACGCGAGATCGTCGGACTCCGTCCGACTGCTCGGAAATCTCCGATTTCCGGTGGAGGCACGGTGGGCGGCGAGCGAGTGGTTCCGCTCGCCGCCCACCTACCGAGGTTGGGGAGGGCGAGGCTGCGGTGCGGGTGCGTTCGGTGCGTACGGGTTCGTTCGGTACGTTCGAGTGCCTACGGGTGCGTTCGTGCGAGTTGGCTCCTCGATTCGTGGACGCACCGAGCACTACAGATCCGCCCCGACGCCCCATTGATAAACCGTCACGGCACTCCGAGCAAACCGTCACGGCACTCCGAGCAAACCGTCACGGCACTCCGAGCAAACCGTCACGACGCTCCGTCACGACTCCTGATAAACACGGCGAGCGACGAGTCATCCGAGACGCATCCCTCTGCAGCCGGCCGTTTCATACTACACTGTGTCTGAAACGAGGGGTTCGGCAGTGCCGAGAGACTGCGTTTTGTTGAGAAAACGCAAAGGTAGGTCACGTATCAGGACGTACGCACAGACTAACGAAGCAAGACGGAGTGAAATCAACGACACGAGACGGTATGAAACGGATGAGAGAAACGGATCGGCCGGATGAAAAACGAGAGCCATGAAGCGATGAAGCCAGCGATCGACGGCCATCCGGGTCGGAGATGACACGGTTGAGTGCCGAAGCAAGAGAGTTCGGTTCCGACGTCGCCGAACGGGTGCTGCTTCGAACGAATCGCTGGGCGCTGATCCTGGTCGTACTGGCGGTCGTATTTATCGCCCTCGTCTCGCTCAGTCAGGTCGGACTCACGCCGTTACGAACCATCGTCGAGAACCAGAACGGCATCGGCTTCTTCTTCTCGGCGTTCATCGGCACGATCGTCACCGGAACGGCGATCGTCGTCACGATCAACCAGCTCGTGCTCGCACAAGAACTCGGCGCAGTCGGGGATCAACACGAGCGCATGCAAGGGTCGATGGCGTTCCAGCGAGAGGTCGAAGCGGAGATCGGGGACGGCGTCTCGCCGACCGATCCGGCGACGTTCCTCTCGTACCTCGCCGACGCCATCGGGGAACGCGTGACCGTGCTACATCACACCGTTACTGAGGGGGACGCGAGGTCCACACCGGGGGCAGGCCCCGACACGATGAGCGATGGACCGGATGGCTCAGACGACGTGGACAACGTGGACAGCGTGGACGACATCGACGACGTTGACGATATGGACGACGTCGACGACGTTGACGAGATACTTGCGTACGGTACTGTGGTGAGAACCGACGTCCAGGCGTTGAAAAAGGAACTCACAGGGGCCGAGTTCGGCACGTTCGATGTCATCTGGGGTGCACTCGAGTTCGACTACTCGCGACGGCTCCACACCGCGCGCCGTCTCCGTCACGAGCACGCCGACCGCCTCTCGAGCGACGCCTTGGACGCGCTCGAGGACGTCATAACCTTACTGGAGCTCTTCGGACCGACACGCGAGCACATCAAAACGCTGTATTTCCAGTGGGAGCTGATCGACCTCTCTCGAGCGCTGTTGTACGTCTCGATACCCGCGTTGGCGGTGACGGCAGCGATGAACATGTACGTCGACGGGAACACGTTCCCCGGAACGGTTCTCGGCGTCGACAACCTCGTGTGGGTTACGAGCGCGGCGTTCGTCGTCGGGATCTCCCCCTTCGTCGTCTTCACCGCATACGTGCTACGGATCGCGACGGTGGCGAAGCGAACCCTGGCGATCGGTCCGTTGATTCTCGATACAGGGTCGAATCCCGATTAGAGACCCGACCATTGAAATCGGCGACGAGGCGAGTCCCATTGAGGCGGCCCGTGCCAGAGTACGTCCTCGAAGACGACTCGCACGGATGGGTGAAACCGGGAAGGTCGATAGCTAGCCGATTGTTGTTGGAACGAGTCGATTGCGGATCGATTACGAGAGGCGCACTGTCGAGTAGCGTCGGAGAGATACACTCTGGACGAGGGGTGTCGGTTTGCAGCGGAGATGATCCGATGTCGGGCTAGACGTATGGCACACACACCCCTCGTCCAGAGTGTAAACGGAACGAAGAGGGGGTGGGGTTGCAGACGAAACAGGGGTTGGACTAGCGGATTATCGGTTGTATTTGGGCAATAGAGCCGTTTTAAAACGCTTTTCCCGTATTAGGGGGCTACAGAAATAAGGTATCTCTTAGATCGACACGAATGAATCAGTGATTCATTCTCAAAAAAGTCGAATTCACTTAGTGGACTGTAACGCAACTATTGATATAAACTTTTCTTGTTTGGGCTCGTCTGTGTTTAGTAACGCTTGCTGTGGTGTTGTTTCAGCTATCGTCGTTGTCGCTGTCGTTGTCGTCGTCGTTGTCGTCGTTAGTATCACTGTAGTGCTCCACTCGTGTTACGATCGTCCGTGCTTTGTCGCCGTTTCCACACTTCTATCGTAACGCCGAGCCCCGTCGCATTATCCGTATCATCGTTCTAGAGCAGCCAATATGGCGGTTCGGTTGCCTGTAGTGCCAGTTGATTGTCTGTTTCGCCTCTGTTGTGTCTCTTTTTTGTTAATGATATCTGGTTTATCGATACGTGTCATCATTGACGTGACCCCCTCCCGTGACGATCCGCCCCCCGGTACCCTCCGCAGCAGTTACACTCTTGACGAGGGGTGTGTGGGTCCCGTTCGCCCTCCCGTCGACGTGTGTTTATACACTCTTGATCGGGCGGGTCCGTCTATCATGTGTCCGTGTCCCATATCATATATGCATACGCATATCATATACGTGTCTGACACTATCACGTAGCCTGACATCTGACGCTGCGGCGTCCCCTGACACTCGTGTTTCCCTTCGACGGCCGTCCGCAGCAGTTACACTCTGGACGAGGGGTGTGTCTTCGTGGCATCCTTCGACGTCGCGGCCACGTATCACTCGTGACCGGCCTCAGGCCCTCTCCGCCTAAAGCCGCGAAAGAGCACGTTTAAGCGGCGATTTTTTGCTCATTTACACTCTTGACTAGGGTGGGAAACGCTTAAGTAATGGGCGGTTGGATGTCATGTATCGATGTCCGACGAACCGTCACAGCTCTCCGATTTCAACGAACGGTTCGAGGACCCCGCGGAGGACCCGCTGTTCGTCTTCGACGAGGACGACCCGAACCGCGCGGACGTCTTCGCGCGCAAGGAGCTCCTCAAGGTCGGTCACGTCCCGGAAAGCGCCCGGATCGTCGGGCGCGACGACGAGATCGAAGCGATCGCCGCCGAACTCAGGCCGCTCGTTCGTGGTGACCCGCCGAACAACGTGATGATCTACGGAAAAACGGGCACCGGAAAGTCGCTCGTCGCTCGCCACGTCACCGAGCGAGCGCGCCGAGCCGCGGAGTCGAACGGCGTGTCCGTCGGGACGGTTTACGTGGACTGTGCACAGTACAACACGCAGACGCGCGTCGCCCGAACGGTGACGCGCTCGCTCAACGAGTCGGGGCGAACCGACTTGAACATCCCCCGCGCCGGGATCGGCAGCGGCGAGTACTACGATTACCTCTGGGAGATCCTCAACACGGCGTACGAGTCCGTCGTCATCATCCTCGACGAGGTCGACCGCCTCAACGACGACGACATCCTCATGCAGCTCTCGCGCGCCCGCGAGTCCGGAAAGGCGGACTGCCACCTCGGGGTCATCGCGGTGAGCAACAAGATCGAGTACCGCGACCAGCTGAACGAGCGGGTCAAATCGAGCCTTCGGGAGGAGGAGTTCGTCTTCCAACCCTACGACGCGAACCAACTCCGCGACATCATGAAACATCGTCGCGACGCCTTCTACGACGGCGTCGTCTCCGACGACGTCATTCCGCTCACCGCGGCGCTGGCCGCTCAGGAACACGGCGACGCGAGGAAGGCGATCGAGATCCTCCGCCATGCGGGGGAGCTCGCCGAGCGATCGAACACCGACGTCGTCACCGAAGAACACGTCCGCGACGCACAGGAATGGGCCGAGATCGACCGCTTCGAGGAACTCCTCCGTGGCTCGACCACGCAGGTCAAGTTCATCCTGTACTCGCTCGCGCTACTGACGGACGAGAGCTCGAGCGACGACGGCTTCTCGACCAGCAAGATCTACGAGCGGTACCAGGAAACCACGCAGAAAGTCGAGGCCAAGGTCCTCAGCGAGCACCGCGTCTACGAGCTGTTGAAAGAACAGGCGTTCCTCGGTGTGGTCGAGTCGACGCGGACCGGCGGCGGCCGTGGCGAGGGGAGCTACCTCGAACACCGACTGGTCCAAGACACCGGGATCGTGTTGAAGTCCGTGCTCCGCGACAGTCGACTCAAGGACCTCGCGTAGCGACCTTCACCGCCGCCAGCGACCTTCCTCGCCGGTATCTCTGTGCCGTCCGATCGACGGAGGTCCTCGATCCGATCGTCCCGCACCCTCGATCACGAGTGTATTCCTCGACATCTTTCGGCTGACATCGACGTTCACCGCGACGCTCATCGCGGCGTTCACGCCGATGTCGATCACGAACCCGAGCGCTATGTGACCACGATCGGGACCGTCGTGTCGTTCCGGTCGTGTCCCGGTCGTGTCGTTCCGGTTCCCTGAGGACTCGCTCCGGGAGAGCCGGACCGCTCACCAACACTGTAGGGTGAGGTTGTAATCGAAGGTCTCTCCCGGCCAGAAACTCGTCGCGATGACCGTATAGGTCCCGTCGGCTCCGAGGTCGAAGTCCGTGATCAACGCGTCGAGGTTCCCGCCGCTATAGGCATCGAACACAGCCAGGTCGCCGTCCGGATCGAGCACGAAGAGGACGGTATCACCCACCGATGACGACATCGAAATGGTGACTCGCTGCCCCTGTTCGCCCTCGAACACGTACTCGTCGTGGAAGTGCTGTGGGCTCAAGAACCCGGTCGCGTCCGTCGGATCCAACGCCTCGGTGATCACGTCGCCGCACCCGATCCGGACCGGGTCGGTGCTTGGCGGTTCCACATCCTCACAGCGGAGGGTCACCTCGTACGGGAAGCGCTCTTCGTCCCAGTAGCTCGTCGCGACGATCACGTACTCGCCGTCCGAAGGGAGGAAGTGTTGGATCATCGCGTCGAGCCCGCCAGCGCTGTCGTCGTCGAACGCGACCATCCTCCCGTCCGGGTCGAACAGGTAGAGGTACGGGTCGCCGAGGGGATATCCGCCCCCGTTACCGGCTTCGAGTTCGGCGATCATCGTGACCGTGACGTACTCGCCGGCGATCCCTTCGAAGGAGTACGTGTCGTGGTAGTGATCGCCGAAGTCGTTTCGGATCCCGGTTTCGTCCTCTTCCGTCAGCTCGCCCGCGATCGTTTCCCCACACCCGATCGGAACCGGCTCGACCGGATCCCAACAGTCGAGGCGCAGGTCGTACGCGAAGTACGCTTCGGGACCGTAACTGGTGGCCATCACCGTGTACGTCCCGTCTTCGAGAAGGGCGGTCGTGATACGGGCGTTCAGACCGTCTCCACTGTCGTCGTCCCACGCGATGGGTTCACCGTCCGGACCGAACAGGATCAGCAGGGGATCCGCGGCCGGGATGTCGTACTCGTCGTCCCAGTCCTCGCCGTTTTCGTCCTCTTCATTCCCGTCATCGCCGTTTCCGTTCCCGTCCTCGCCGGTTCCGTTCCCGTCCTCGCCGGTTCCGTTCCCGTCCTCATCGTCGGCTTCGTCGCCCCCGTTCCCCTCGTTACCGTTCTCCTCGTTCGGATCGTCATCATCGACGGCGACTTCGACAGCGTCCATCGATATTTCCACGTAGGTGCCGGCGTTCCCCTCGAACCCGTACGTGTCGTAGGCGTGCCACTCACTGATGTATCCGGTCGGATCGTCGGGCGTGAGTTCGCCGACGACCGTTTGGCCGCATTCGATGGGGAGCTGGTCGAACTCGACGTCACATTCGACGGCGAGCTCGTACTCGAAGCGGTCGTCCTCGCCCCAACTCGTCGCCAGTATCGTGTACGTCCCAGATTCGGGGAGGCTCGTCACGACGAGGTGAGCGTTCACACCGAAACCGCTGTCGTCGTCCTCGCCGAGGACCGCGCCGTCCGGGCCGAGCAGGTAGAGATAGGGATCGCCCGGTGGATCGTCCGGATCGACGTCTTCGACGTCGCCTTCGGGCGGGAGCGCAGTCATGGATATGGCGACGAGACCGCCCTCCTCCGCCTCGAACTCGTACTCGTCGTGGAAGTGTGCGTCGCTCCGGAACCCCGTCGCGTCGTCCTCGGTGAGCGCTCCGAGAACCGTTTCACCGCACGTTATCGTGTCGACGTCGGCGGATTCGTCGTCAGTCTCCCCGTCGTTCTCCTCGTCAGGTTCGTCCTCCTGGGCGGCCCCGGCCCCGGTCAGCAACGCACCGCCGGAGAGGACCATCCCCGCCTCGAGAACGCGCCGCCGGGTAAACGGAAGCGACGACCCCGGTATCCCTTTCGGTCGCTGACTCGATCGTTCGGATCGCTCGTTACCCGCCCGTTCCGGCTGCTGTCCCGACTGTCGCGGTCGTCTCGTCATTTCGACCTCCCGTTCGCGTTCGTCTGACTTCGTTAATGGCTCCGCCCGCAACGGTAGCCCGGTCAACATCAATGGTAACGTTACTCATGAATCATCGTGTGTTCCGTAAGCCGGGTTGAACGACCCACGTCGTCGAAACGGACCGCGCCTCCCTTCGATTCAGTACCGAGGATCGGTCACTAGGGGACAAGTAAATCAACGCAAACCCAAACATATGGAAAGAACTGCTTTGTATTGGTTGGATAACTGCCACGTATGGTTCGGATGCCGACCTCGAGACGGCGGTTCGTTGGTACCCTCGCGGGAGTAACCGTGATCGCGGCGGCGGGCTGTGCTGACGACCCGGACGAGGAACTCCCCGAGGACGACGGCCTCGACGAGGAGACGCCGGACGAGGAGGAAACGCCCGACGAAGAGGAAACTCCGGACGACGAAGAGACGCCGGACGAAGAAGAGACGCCGGACGACGAGGACGAGGGTGAGACCCTCGTTCGGGCGGTTCACGCGTCGCCGGACGCGCCGAACGTCGACGTGTACGTGGACGACGACCCCGTCCTAGAGGACGTCCCGTTCCGAACGGTCAGCGACTACCTCACCGTCCCGGGCGGGAGCTACGACGTGATGATCACCGCCGCGGACGATCCGGACACCGTCGTGTTCGAGGAGGAGGTCACCGTCGACGACGGCACGGCGACGTCGCTCGTCGCGCTGGGTGAACTCGAGGCCGACACGTTCGAGGTGGTGACGATCAGCGACGACGCCTCGGACGTCGGTGCGGACGACGCTCGGATCAAGGCGGTTCACGCGTCGCCGGACGCCCCCGACGTGGACATCGCGGTTCGGACGGAAGCGAACGGGGGCGGCGATGAGGACGACGGTGAGAACGACGACAACGACGAAAACGGGAACGACGGTGAGGACGGGAACGGCGATGAGAACGATGACGAGGGGAACGGGGACGACGGTGAGGACGATGACGAGAACGGGGACGAGGGTGAGGACGACGACGAGAGCGGAGACCTCCTCTTTACCGACCTCGTGTTCGGAACCGCGAGCGAGGACACGACCGTGCCGGCCGGATCGTACACGCTCGACGTGTTACCAGCCGGCGAGTCCGACGTCGTTGCCTCCTTCGACGTCGACCTCGACAGTGGGACCGCGTACACGGCTTTCGCGATGGGGTACCTCGACCCGGACTCGGCGGCGGCCGACGAACCGTTCGACCTGACGATCGCCGTCGACGCCGAGCCGTAGGCGCTTCGTCCCCCCTACGGCGCTTCGACGCTGTCAGCGAACAACGACGTTCGTACGCGACCGTCCATGTCGTCCGGGACCGGTGCGCCGCGTAACGACAACAACGTCGGGGCGAGGTCGAGTATCGACAGGTCGTCGACGGTCCCCGTACGAAACGACGGTCCGATGGCGGCGAAGATCCCCCGCCTCGTGTTGACGCCGCTCCAGTTCGGGTCGACGGTGGGGAACACCTCGTCGCTTCCGAGCCCTTCCCGGACGTTCACGTGGTCGGACTTCTCGATCACGATGTCCGGTCCGCTCTCGACGTACGGCCCGTGGTACACCTCTTCGCCACGATGCACGGCGCTCGCGACCGGTCGACCGAGGGGATCGCGGAGCGACCCGAACGCTTCCATGAGCTCCTCACGAACCCGTTCGTACCGGGGGCTTTCGGGGTCGACGATCAGGTACACCGGCCCCTGGGCGCTGCCGACGGCCACAGATGCGTCCCAGTCGATCGCTTCGTGTTTGCTTCCCCCGAGCTCGCCGCTTTCGTTCGGCAGCCGGTTCAGGAACCACTGAGGCGCGAACCGCTCCGCGACGCCGCGGAGATCGGTTATCGGGACGACGTCGTCGGCACGGATGAGAACCCGTTTCAATCGATCGGCGTTGATCCCGGCGGAGTAGAGCGTGTCGGCGACCGCGCTGTCGTACTGTAGATAGCCCTGGCGCTCTAACCACGCGTTGACGTTGAACACGGTTTCTATCGGCGCGTGACCGTGGTCGCTCATCAACACGAGATCGACATCGGCGTCGAGCAGCGCCGACAGGTGGTCGTCGACGATCTCCCACCCACGCTTGGTGTCCGCGCCGTCCCAGAGGTGGTGGTGGAGGGAGTTGAGGTAGAACGTCGTCACTTGCAGAAAGGAGAGGTCGTACTCCTCGAACAGTTGCCGAGCCACGCGAAACCGGAGGTCGATCAGGTCGAGGACCTCCTCGTACGCCTCGGGGTTGCCGTCGTGAAGCATTCCACGCTTCCGCACCCGGTAGTCGAACTCCTCGTTCAGTCGGCGCTCGAGCGACGGGGGAGTCGCGTAGCCCTCGTTGTGTCCGTCCGGGGGGCCGGCGATCAGGAACTCACCGACGTCCTTCGGCGGGTACGTCGTCGGAACGTTTATGACGCCGACACGGTCCTGTTCGGCGAGGATCTCCCAGTACTCCGTCTGCTCGTGATACCGCTCCCGCGGGAGGTACACTCGGCGGTTCCGCACGTCGACGTTCTGCCACCAGTAGATCCCCAACTTGCCGGGGTTCTTCCCGGTCGCGTACGCCTTCCAGTTCGGCGAGGTCACGGGCGGTAACACGGACTGCAACTCGCCGTGGATCCCTCCGTCGACGATCCGGCGAAGCGCCGGGAGGTCACCGCGTTCCATCCAGGGACCGATCAGATCGAACGTCGCACCGTCGAGTCCGACGACAACGGTTGGAGGCATGTCTATCATAACCATACCCGCTGGTTTCATTATGCGGACCTTACCGCCGGTCCGTTCCTCGTCGCTCCAGCAGGCTCGCTCCGTCGAAGGTAACGGTCCCCCTAGGGACGTCGAGCAGGTCGAGCAGCGTGGGGGCGATGTCGTATAGATCCGCGCCGTCTGCGACGATCCGGTCGTCATCGGTGATCAGACACGCGTTCGAGAACTTGTGCATCCCGTTTCGTGGCCCGCTGGTGAACACCGCGTCCTTCCGCCCGAACCCCGACTTGAGGTCGAACCCGTCCTCGGGGACGACGACGACGTCGGGCGCGATGTCCGTGGTCGGCCCGTCGAACACCTCCTCGCCCTTATAAACCGTCGCACAGACGGGGGAGCCGTCCGGACCCGTCAACGCCTCGAGGTCCGCGATGAGTCGGCTCCGAACCGCCTCGTACGCGGCCGCCCCGTCGACGTCGACGAAGAACCGACCGGGAATGAGCGAGTACACCTCGGTCTCGTCGCCGAGGTCGCCGATCCCGTCCGGATCGTCGGTCCCGTAGGTCAGGTACCCCTGCCGGGCGAGCCATTCGTTGCAGCTCACCTCGTACACGAGGTCGGTGAACCCGTGATCGGAGGCGATTACGAGCGTCGTGTCGTCGTCCAGTCGGTCGTACAGTCGCCCCACGTACCGGTCGAGGGTCCGATAGAACTCGAGGAACCCTTCGGTCTCGGGTCGGTCGTTCGCGTAGTCCCCGAACAGGAAGTGATTGACCCGATCGGTCGTCATGAACACCCCGAAGAACAGGTCCCAGTCGTCCTCGGCGAGGTAGTGGTCGAACGTCCGATACCGGGCTTCGAGCGTCTCCCGCGCGTTCTCGAGGAAGGCGTCGGTGTCGTCGCCGTGTCCGAGGCTCGTGTCGACGTCGATCGCGTAGCCGTATCGGTCGAGGACGTCGGCGACGGCGGGGTCGCTGGAGGCGTCCCGGATCGACGGCGAGAGGAACCCCGACACCATCCGCTGGACGTCACGCTGTGGCGGGAACGTTACCGGAACGTTCAGCACCGTCGCGGCCTTTCCCGCGCGCGTTACGTGATCCCAGACGCGGTCGGCGCGGACGTCCTTCCCGGTCGGGATGTACGTCTCGTCGCTCCCGACCGCCCGGTCCTGGAAGCCGTACACGCCGGTCTTCCCCGGGTTGACTCCCGTCGTGAGACACGGCCAACACGCGCTCGACTCCGGCGGCACGACGCTCGACAGCCGCGAGAGCGTTCCGCCCTCGGCGATCCGGTGGAGGTTCTCGAACACGTCGGGATGGTCGACGACGAGGTCGTACGGGACTCCGTCGAGACCGAGGAAGACGACGCGTGGGTCGTCGTCGCTGTCGCCGTCGTCGCCATCGCCGCCATCCTGGCCCGTACCGCCGCGGAGCCGGTCGAACAGGCTCACGACCGCCCCCCACGAGGATCGCCCGGCTCTGGGACCCTGCCTACGCGGCGAACCGTTCGACGGACGCGGCGAACCGTCCGACGGACGCTGCGAACCGTTCGACGGACGCGCCGAACCGGCGTCACGCCGGCCATGTCAACCCCTCGTAAACGATCCCGTCGCGCCGTTCGATCACCCGTCGACCGTCGACGACGACCGGCCGGTCCATGCGGTCGAACGCGTCGTCGAGGGCGGCGAACTCGTCCCACCCGGTCACCACGACGGCTCCGTCCGCACGGTCGAGCGCCGCGGCGGCCGAGTCGGCGTACGTCACCTCGGGCAGCAGCTCCCGCATCGGCTCGGTCGCGACCGGGTCGTAGGCGACGACGTCGGCTCCCCGTGCGCGGAGTCCGCGTATCACGGGGATCGCACGGGAGTTCCGGACGTCGTCCGTCCCCGGCTTGAACGCGAGCCCGAGCACCGCGATCCGATCGTCGGCGACGTCGCCGTGCGCCTCCAGAAGCGACAGGAGCCGCTCCGGCTGCCGGTCGTTCACCTCGACCGCCGCCCGTAGCAGCGGCGCGTCGTATCCCTCCGCGTCGGCGGCCGCGATCAGCGCCGAGAGGTCCTTCGGGAAACAGGACCCGCCCCAACCCACCCCGGACCGGAGGAAGCGCTCGCTCACCCGGTCGTCGAGCCCCACCGCCGCGAGGACGGCGTACGCGTCGAGCCCGAACTCCTTACAGACGTTCCCGATCTCGTTCGCCAGCGACACCTTCGCGGCGAGGACCGCGTTGTTCGCGTACTTCACCATCATCGCCGTTTCGGGGTCGACGTCGACGATCGGAACGCGCTCGCCGTCCCGCAGTCGGTCGTACACCGACGCGAGGGTCTCGGTCGCCCAGGCCGACTCCGTCCCGAAAACCAGCTTGTCCGGCGAGAGGAAGTCGTCGACGGCGGTCCCCTCGCGGAGGAACTCGGGATTGGTTGCCAGCTCGACCGCGTCCCCGGCGCGGTCGTCGAGGATCGACCGGAGGCGATCGATCTCGGGCGGCGGGACCGTGCTCTTGACGACGACGAGCCGGCGGTCATCGACGTCGGCGAGCGCGTCGGCGGCGGCTCGCGTGGCGTCGGCGATCGGGGCCACGTCGACGCTTCCGTCGGGGGCGGAGGGGGTCCCGACGGCGAGGAAGACGACGTCGGCGTCGGCGACCGCGTCCGAACGTGTGGTGGCCCGGAGACGGTCGCCCGCGTGCGTCTCGACCAACTCGTCGAGCCCCGGCTCGTGAGCGGGAACCGATCCGGCGTTGATCGTCTCGACGACAGACTCGTCGATGTCGACGGCGGTGACTCGGTGTCCGAGATCGGCGAGACACGCCGCGAGCGTGGTTCCCACGTAGCCGCTCCCGACGACCGCGACCGTCATCCATTCCTCCCCGGACGTTTCGTCCGGAGCCGGGGACGTGACGGGGACCGTTTCCTCCCGCGAGGACGCAACCGATGACGTACCATCGGTTCCCGCTCGGCGGACTGCGTACATTGTTATACGTCGCCAACCGACCGAGGTTCTGACGACGTGACCGTCTCGATGTCGAGGTGTGTCGACGCGGTGGACGGTCGATTTGCGACCGACTGACCGATGCAGTCAGTGAAACGCTCGACCGACGGATCCCTCCGGAGACGGAACTACCCCGTTGGCTCTGCGGCTTCCCCGTCGATCAGGTTCGCGTGCGCCATGCAGTGGTGGCAGCCGTACACCTCGCTCTCGTTGTTCCCGAACACTCGCGTAAAGTTCGACGTGACGAACGACCCACATCTGTTACAGTCTGGCATGGATATGTGTCCACTCCGGGAGAGGGGTTACGTGTTGTACCTCGCGCTCGAACCCGTTTAAGCGCTCACGCCGACGAGGCTGCTCCCAGGGTGTCGATGAGGCTGATACCGGGGCTTTGACGGGAGTCGATCGAGGTGTCGACGGGGCTGGTTCCGAGTCGATCCGAGGCGCCGACGGGGCTGGTTCCGGGATCTCCGCGTGCCACGTCGTCGGGGGCTCGTGTGCGCCGCCGTCAGTGCACTGATCCGGTCCATAAATGCCGTATCGGCCAGTCACGGTACGGCTACCGACGGTATCTCGGATATAACAAGATAGGTCGCTGGTGTGGGGCGGAACATCCCTACATGACGGTCTGTACCAAGCTCACCGTCGCGGTCGACGACTTCCTGCTCCCACGGGTCCTCACGACACGGCCCGAAGTCAGGGTCGAACTCGAACGGATGGTCCCGTTCGGCGAAGGGATCAGCCCGTTCCTCTGGGTGTCGTCGACCGACGCGGGGTGGCTTCGGGAGACCGTCGATGCCGATCCGACGGCGGCGGGCATCTCGCGGCTCGATCCGGTCGACGGCGGCTCCCTGATCGCCGTCGGCTGGAACCGGGAGGCCGTCCCGGTGGCTTGCTCGATCACCGGACCGGGGGCGACGTGTCTCCGCGGGGTCGGACGCGCCGACGGTTGGAGCCTCGTCGTTCGGTTCGAGAGCCGCGACCGGCTCGGATCGTGTCATCGATACTGGGCCGAACGCGGCTTGGACGTCACGATAGAGCGTCTCCACGAAGGGGTTCGAACGACGGACCACGGGGCGGCCGCGGCGCTCACGAGCTGTCAACGCGAGACGCTCCGTGCCGCCCTCGACGCCGGCTACTTCGAGGTCCCTCGCCGGACCACCCTCCAGGAGCTGTCGAGCGAACTCGGCGTTTCGGACACCGCGACGTCCCAGCGGATCCGACGCGGGCTCCGCGAGCTCGTGGCTACCGAGGTCATCTGATGCCAGCCCGACGGGGGCAGCCTCCGCGACTCACCGCCAGGAGGCGAGCGAGACGTACGTCCCCTGCTTCGCCGTAAGCCACTCGGTAAGTCGTTGGGACTCGGTCGGGTCGGTCGGGTGAAGCGTACACTCGTCCGGGCCGTCGTCGTACTTCACGATCGTCGCCTCGATCGACGACTCGTGTTCCCTGGGTTCCCCGGTCGGGTTCATGGCTTATCAAGGGTGACGCCCATTCCCCTGTTTGTAATACGTTTCCTAACGCCCGACCGAAACCGCCGACCGTGGGACTATCGTCGTGAGGCCACCGTCGTACGTCGTCGTCGCGAGACTACCGTCGTGAGGCGGTCGGTGCGGGATCGGGTACACAATCGGGCGATGTAGCCGGTGTATACTAAACAACTGGGTTCGGGAACGGTGGGGCATGCAGGTCGTCATCCTCGCGGCGGGACAGGGCACACGAATGGGGCCGCTCACCGCGGCGCACCCGAAGCCGATGCTCCCGGTTGCCGGCCAGCCGTTGGTGGCTGGCGTGGCCGACGCGGCGATCGACGCCGGTGCCACCGAACTCGTCGTGACCGTCGGCTACCAGGGCTCGTCGATCGAGGAGTACCTCGGTTCCGAACGCCGCGGGGTCCCCGTCGCGTACGCGGAGCAGTCTGAACAGGTCGGGACGGCCGACGCCGTCGCGGCCGCGGCCGAGCGCATCGACGGCCCCTTCGCCGTACTGAACGGGGACACCTTATACGACGCGGCCGACTTGGCGGAGCTCTTCTCGGGCGTCCCGCGTATCGGGACGTATCGGGTCGACGACCCGACGTCGTACGGCGTCGTCCTCACCGACAACGGGATCGTCACGGGGATCGTGGAGAAGCCGGAGGATCCCCCGTCGCGGACGATCAACGCGGGGGCGTACACCTTTCCCGCGGACGCGGTCGACCTACTCGACGTCCCCGTGACCGAGCGGGGGGAGCGAGAACTGACCGACGTCCTCGACCGCCTGATCGACCAGCGATCGGTCCGCACCGTCCCCTTCACCGAGTGGATGGACGTCGGCCACCCGTGGGAGCTGCTCGAGGCGAACGAGCGACGGCTGCAGGCGATCGAGTCCCGTCAGGAGGGATCCGTTCACCCGAACGCGACGATCGAGGGGCCGGTCGTCGTCGAGGAGGGCGCCACCGTCGGCTCCGGGGTGGTGATCGAGGGACCGGCGCTCCTCGGTGCGGACAGCTCCATCGGCCCGAACGCGTACCTCCGCGGCCCGGTGGCGATCGGTCCCGGGGCGCACGTGGGCCACGCCGTCGAGGTCAAACGGAGCGTTCTCATGGCCGATGCGAGCGTCGGCCACCTCTCGTACGTCGGCGACAGCGTGCTCGGCCGGGGGGTCAACTTCGGTGCCGGAACGAACGTCGCGAACCTCAGGCACGACGGTGCCCCGGTGAGCGTCTCGGTCGGGGAGCGACGCGTCTCGACGGGGCGGCGCAAGTTCGGAGTCGTCGCCGGGCCGGACTCGAAAACAGGGATCGATACCAGCTTGAACGCGGGCGTGACGCTCGCCGCCGGGTCCAGGACAGCTCCCGGCGAGGCCGTGTTCTCGGACGTCGAGTGACCGGTAGCCACCGCCAACGGTAGTGACCGCCTACGTTCGATTAATTGTCTTTACGCACGTATGGGTGTAATCCCTTTCTCACCCGCCGGTAACACGGGGATAACGCCGGTATCGACTGTATAGTAAAGTCGTCCCCTCGGATCCTTCCGGTAATGGATCCCGACTGGGACGCGATCGGCTACGTCATTAGCTCGAAGTACCGGATCGCCGTCTGTGAGCGACTCGAAGGGGGTCCCTCTACGCCGACAGAGATCGCCGATCGAAAGGGCATGTCGATCACGCACGTCTCCCGGGCGCTTCGGAACCTCGAGGAGCGCTCGCTCGTCGAGCTCCTGGTCCCGGACGACCAGCGAAAACAACGGATATACGACCTCACCGAGCGCGGATCGGGCGTGTGGGGGGACATCCTTCGGACGGGGCTCGTCGAGACGGAGGCGATCCGCGCCGATCCGACCGACGGGCAATGAACCGACGGGAGGTGTTGTATCGTACCGGAGCCGGGCTCACCGCGACCGCCTTCGCGGGCTGTGGCGACGACGCCGAGAACTCGTCGCCGTCGACGCCGGCCCGGTCGACCCCGAACCCCCCGACAGAGCCGGAGGTGTTCGACCGGTTCGAGCGCGTCATCGACGTCACCGACCGTGGGGCGGACCCGTCGGGCGAGGACTCGCTGTTGTCCACGCTCGTCGACATCGATCCGGACGGGACGCTCGTTTACCTCCCCGAGGGACGGTACCGAATAGACGACTCGTGGTCCGTCGAGGGGTTCGAGCGCTTCGGGATCTACGGCCCGGAGGCGACGATCGTCCCGGATCCGGGAACCGACGCCCAGCTGTTCCAGCTCGACGGCCGCGACCGCGGAGAGGAGCTCCACCTCGAGGGGATCTCGTTCGATTACTCGAAGGACGGAGCGAGCGGTCGGATGTTCAACGCACAGGCCAGGGATGGCCTCCTCGTTCGTGACGTCTCCGCGGAGGGAACCGTCGACCGTGGGCCGAGCCTCGCTCGCGTCGACGTGACGACCGCCGACGGATCCGGCCTCGTCGACGAGCTTCGACTCCCGGACGGCGCGGAAGCGGGTACCGGGATAACCGGCTGTTACGTCGGCAACAACAGCCGCGGTTCGATCACGTTCAAGAACTGTCAAATATCTGGGTTTCCTGACAACGGGCTGTACGCAGACCCGCCCATGGGACGGATCGTCGTCGACGGCGGCTCGTTCCAGAACTCCGGGATCGCGAACGTACGGGTACGCGGTGGGTCGCTCGTCCAGAACGTCTACGTTCGCTGTGACGACCGACATCGGGAGTTCGACAACATGCGTGGGATCCGCTTGACGGATTACGAACCCCAACCCGACTCGGAGCCCGCGGTCGTCCGGAACTGCTACGTCGACATGCTCGACGCCACGTACAGTGACGGTGCCATCGAGCTTTCCTCCCAGCTCGCGAGGGGGATCGTTCGATCGACGACGGTCCGGGTCGACGCGGACGACGTGATCGCGGTCCGTGCGAAGTCGCCGTCGAGCGCTTTCCTCAAGGCGGGCGTCGACACGTCGCTGCAGGTCTCGGATCTCGTCGTCCGTGGCGACGCGACCGGGCTCGAAGCGATCCGCGTCGTCGAACGCGACGGCAGCCACCTCGACCGGATCGACGTTCGCCAGCCTGCTCGGGGCCGCGACGGCGTTGAGTTCCGCCGGTGTGTCGACGGGTCCCTCACGGACGCCCGCGTCGAGGTCGGCGGCCGCCCGCTCGTGCTCACGGAAAGCGACGTCGTGCGACGGAACGTCGATCTGTCGTTCCCGACCGACATGGTGTGAGGGTGGGCGCCGTGATGTGCCGGTGTGTGCCGGTGTGCCGATGGAAAATTGATGTACCGGTGTGCGACGACGTGTCGATGGACAACTGACGCGCCGATGTGCGCCGGCGCGTCGGCGCGGGCCCGTCAGGCTCGGTAGGGGACGGCTAACTAACGCGCCGGCAGCCGGGAACCCGACAATGAGCCGGCCTGTCGATGCCGATCCCGTGAGCGGACCCGATACGCGCCGCTTCGTCGACGAGCCCTCCGCGGTCCGCGACGGGGTCCCGAGCTGGACGTCCGTTGAGCGCGAGCCCCGCGGAATCGATGCCGAAACCCTCGACGCGCTCGCGGACGAGCTGGCGACGCGACCGATGCGTGCGGTGCTCGCCGACGCGTTCCCGGACGGCGGACGGGACGAACGGAACGCGCTGTTCGTCGACCCGGCCGGCGCGTGGCGGATCCCCGTCAGCTCGCACCTCCGCGGGCGGTGTCTCGACGTCAACACGGGCGTCGGCACGCGGGCGCTGCTGCTCGCCGAGGTGGTCGACTCCGTCGACGCCGCCGGGACGAGCCCCGAGGCGCTTCGGTTCCTCGCGGCCCGTGACGACTACGCGTGTCACGACCGCGTCACGCCCATCCACGCCGACCTCCGGACCCTGCCGGAGCCGACGGAACCGTACGACGTCGTCGTCGCCGACCTCCGTGGACGACACCGACCGGACTCGCTCGGAGACGCCGTCGACGCCCTCGCCGAACCGCTGGCGGCCGACGGCTCGTTGCTGCTCCTGATCGACGGCCCGACACGGTCCGCCGGCGTCACGACCGCCGCGGGACTGGGGACGCCCTTGGACGACTCGCCCTCGCCGGTCGATGCGACGCGGCAACTGCTGTCCGGGGTCATCGACCCCATCGACCGGGACCGGTTCCCGTCGGTCGATCGATACGCGATGGTTCCGGACGCCGTCGACCCCTCGTTCGTCCTCCGGGTCGGCGACACGGCGGCAACCGACCGACTGATCGCGGCCGGTGAGGGCGGCTCGCTCGGCGATCGGCTCGCGACGCGGACAGCGTCGCTCGCCGGACGACTCGGGGTGTTGGACCGGCTCTGGCCGGGGTTCCTCCTGGCCTGTTCACGCGACGGGACGCCAGGAGGTTCGGAGGCCACGGGCCGTGCTCGCCAGAATCCGGACCAGGACCGACACCCCGTCAGCGAGGGGTTGCTCACCCGCGGTGGCGGTCGATCGACCGTCCTCGTCGACGACGGCGCGGGCGGGCTCGACTCGGTCGTGAAGGTCCCCCACCGGCGCGCGCACGCGGAGTTCGCGTTCGACGAGTTTCGAACGACTCAGGCGCTTAGCGGGGATGACCCCGGATCCACGGGCGTTTCGGGTACGATCCCGTCCGGGACGCTGAGCATGACGTGGTTCGGGCCCACGTACGCCGAACGCCCCGCGCCGGGGACGCCGCTCTCGTCGTTCGTCAGCGCCGATCCGGACCGGTTCCGCTCCGTCCTCGAGCTCGGGATCGATTGGCTGATCCGTCTCCAACGCCCCCGCGCCACCTCCGTCGCGCCGCGCTCGCCAGACGCGGTGCGAGACGAGCTGTCGCTCCCCGAGATCGGTCTCGGCCCGCCGCCGGTCGAGAGCCCGATACGGCTGTTTCGCGCCCCGTGCCACGGCGACTTCCACCCGAAGAACGTGTTCGTCGATCCCGCCGGCGGGGCCGACGGCCCGGTCACCGCGGTCATCGACTGGGAGCTGGGCGGGCTCGACGACGACCCGATCGCGGACCCGGCGTTCTTCTGTCTCCAGACCGCCCGGCTCGCGTTCGGCGGGCTCGAAGCCGGCCTCGAGGCCGCGTTCACGTCGCCCGGCCCGCACGCGGACGCCGTCAGCGACTCGATATCGCGATACTGTGCCGCGATGGGGATCGACCGATCGACGTTCCTCCTCTACCTGCCGAGCGTGTGGATCCGCCGGCTCCGTCGGTGTTTAGAGCGCGGCGCGACGGCGAGCTACAGCGGCCGCGGCGTACGCCGTGCGGCGGACGTTCGGCTGCTGTGGGACCGCCACGATGAGATCGTCGCCACGCTCGGCGAGCCCGACGCAGGTGGGGCGTCGTCGTCGCAGTCGTAAGGCCCGATGCGATCGGGGCGTCGTCGACGCAGCCGTAAGGACCCGTCACGGCCTCTCCTCCGACCCGGTAGGAGGGGTATACCTTAGTGTCGACCGATGGTGTCGCCTCCATGAGCACGAACGGCTCCGAGTTACCGCGAGCGATCCGGGAGACTGATGTCGGCGAGGGGACGACGATCGCCCCGTTCAGCGTGATCGACGACTGCGAGTTCGGCCGCGACTGTCAGGTGTGGCGGTTCGTCAACTGTTACGGCGCGACCGTCGGCGACGAGGTGATGATCGGGTCGTTCGTCGAGATCCAGTCGGACGTCGTCGTCGGCGACCGGACCCGGATCCAGTCGCACGCGTTCGTCCCGTCCCTCTCGGAGATCGGCGACGACGTCTTCGTCAGTCACGGCGCGAAGTTCGTCAACGACGTCTACCCGCCGAGCGGCGACCCCGACCGCTGGGAGCCCACGGTCGTACACGACGGGGCGGCGATCGGGACGAACGCGACGCTCCTCCCGGTCGAGATCGGTGAAAACGCCCTCGTCGGTGCCGGCGCGGTCGTTACCGACGACGTCCCGCCGGACGCCATCGTCGCGGGCAATCCGGCGGAGATCGTCGGCTACCGCGACTGAATCGCGTCGTCGACGACGGGCGGATCGAGGTCGACGGTGTTACCGGTGGCGTCCGACCGCTGTGCGGACTCGAGCACTTCGACGGCCCGCGCGCCGACGGAACCGGGCGCGTGCAGCGTCGCCTCCCCGCGGGAGGCGGCGAGGAACTCCTCGACCTCGGCCCTGAGCGGCTCCCGCGACGGAGCCTCGTGGACCTGCTTCCCCTCCTCGAGCGATCGGAGCGTCCCCTCGCGCTCGACGACCCGACTGTCGTACACCTCGAGCACGTTGTCCTGCAGGTAGTCGATGTACGCCGACTTCTCGGATCCCACGACCACGAGGTCACGACGCTTCCCGAACACCGGGACCTGCCAGGACTCCCTGATGACGCTCGTCGCCCCGTCGTACTCCAACACGATCGTCGCGGTCTCGTCGACGTCCTCGCGGACGACGGCGTCCAGCGAGCAGTAGACGCGGTTCGGTTCCTCGCCCATGAGATACGAGGAGACGTCGACGTCGTGGACCGCGAGCGAGTACAGCGCGCCGGTCGTCGACCGGGGGACGCGGAACGAGAACCGGCTCGTCGTCAGGTACTTTATCCGGCCGAGTTCGCCCCTGTCGATCCGCCGTTTCAGCTCGCGCAGCGCCGGATGGTGCCGGAAGATGTGGCCGACCGCGAGCGTCCCGTCGTGTTCGTCGGCGACCGAGACGATGTCCCACGCGGCGTCGCTCTCGAGCGCCAGCGGCTTCTCCACCAACACGTCGACCCCCGAGCGCAGGAGGTACGTCGCGATCTCGTGATGCGTCGGCGACGGCGTCGAGATGGTCGCGGCGTCGACGCCCAAGTCGGGGAGCTGCTCGTAGCTCGTCGTCCCCTGGGCTCCGTACCGGTCGGCGAGCTCGGTGAGCCGCGCCTCGTCGACGTCACACAGCGTGAGCTCGTCGATGACCCCGTCCTCGGCCAGCTCCGCGGCGACGCGGGCGTGGTTGCTCCCCCAGTAGCCGGTGCCGATCACGGCGTAGTTCATTCGAGATACCCCGCGATCGCCTCACACACCGTGTCCACCTCGTCGTCCTCGATCCGTGGGTGCATCGGCAGCGACACGATGCGGTCGACGAGCCGCTCGGTCACCGGCAGCGTGTCGGGGTCCGTGCGGTCCTCGACGGCCGGGTGTCGGTGTGCGGGCGTCTCGTAGTGGATCCCGGTTCCGATGCCCCGGTCGTCCAGGTGTTCCCGGAGGCCGTCGCGGTCGTCCGTTTGGACCACGTAGAGGTGGTACACGTGGAACGCGTCGTCCGGCTCCGTCGGCGTTTCCACGCCGTCGACGTCGGCGAGACGCTCCGTGTAGCGCTGTGCCGCGGCGTTTCGCCGCTCGTTCCAGTCTCGGACCCGTTCGAGCTGGTCGATCCCGACGGCGGCGTTCGTCTCGTCCAGCCGGTAGTTCAGCCCGAGGTGCAGGTGGGTCCCGGCGTCGTCGCGACCGTGGTTACGGAGCTCGCGCATCTCGCGGGCGAGGTCCGGGTCGTCGGTCGTCACCATCCCGCCGTCGCCGGCGACGGTCATGTTCTTCGAAGGGTAGAAGCTGAACGCTCCGGCGTCGCCGGCGGCCCCCGCCACGTCCTCGCCCCGATCCCCGAAGTGCGCCTGGCAGGCGTCCTCGAGGACGAACAGGTCGTGCTCGTCCGCGATCGACCGGATCGCCCCCATCTCCGCGAGGCAGCCGTAGATGTGGACCGGGATCACGGCCGCCGGGTTCTCCGCGTCCGCGGCGGCGTCCGCGAGGGAATCGGGGTCCATCGTGTACGTTTCGGAGTCGACGTCGACGAACACGGGGTTCGCGCCGAGCGACAGGACGGGGCTCACCGTCGCGAAGAAGGTATGGCCCGGCACGAACACGTCGTCGCCCGGGCCGACGTCGGCCGCCTGTAACGCGAGTCGGAGCGCCGCGGTCCCGCTCGACACGCCGACGGCGTGATCGACGCCACACTCCTCCGCGAAGGCCGACTCGAACCGTTCGACGACCGGCCCCTTCACGTATCGGCCGCCCCGGAGCACGTCCTCAACGGCTTCGATCGCGTCCTCGCTGACGCGGATGTCGGTAAAATCGACGGTATCTGGCATCGTTCGAGCCTCCCGCCTCGAACTGTTTGTAATGCGTCGGGTACCGGCCCCCGAGCGCCGCGAAGCGGTCTCCGAGTCGGGGTAGCCGGCTGTTACCGTCCCGAACCGACCGCTATCGGCTCGTTCGGCGACTCACGATCGGCTTCCCGGGCCGTCGGATCGTCCCCATGATCGGGGTCGTGTTCGGGTCGTGGGTCGTGTTCGGGTCGTGGGTCATGCCCGCGTCGTGTCTTCGTCGCGTACGTTCCCGACGATAGCCGTTTGCTACCCCCGAACGATCCCGTGACGCCCGCCCACGGGCGGCGAAGCCGGGGCATAACAAAGCGTCGCGAGGCGGCCCGTTACAGCCATGCAGGCAGTCGTACTCGCCGCCGGCAAGGGAACGCGGCTCCGTCCGCTGACCGAGGAGAAACCGAAAGGCCTCGTCGAGGTGGACGGGAAGCCGATCCTCACGCACTGTTTCGAGCAGCTCGTCGACCTCGAGGCGTCCGAGCTGCTCGTCGTCATCGGCTACCGCGGGGAGGACGTCGTCGATCGGTACGGCGAGGAGTTCCGCGGCGTGCCGATCACGTACGCCACCCAGGAGGAGCAGCTCGGGCTGGCCCACGCGCTCAACACGGTCGAGGAACACGTCGACGACGACTTCATGTTGATGCTCGGGGACAACGTCTTCAGGGCGAACGTCGAGGACGTAGCCCAACGGCAGCGCGAGAGCCGCGTCGACGCGGCGTTCCTCGTCGAGGAGGTGCCGTGGGAGGAGGCGTCGCGATACGGCGTCTGCGCCACGAACGCGTACGGCGAGATCACCGAGGTGATCGAGAAGCCGGACGACCCGCCGTCGAACCTCGTGATGACGGGCTTTTACACGTTCTCGCCGGCGATCTTCCACGCGACGAACCTCGTCCAGCCCTCCGACCGCGGGGAGTACGAGCTCTCCGACGCCATCGACCTCCTCATCCAATCGGGACGCACCATCGACGCGGTCGAACTCGACGGCTGGCGGATCGACGTCGGCTACCCCGAGGACCGCGAGGAGGCCGAACGACGCCTCCAGGAGGCGTCGCCGGCGTCGCCGAGTCCCAGCGTCGGGAACGTCTCCAGCGAGTGACCCGATTCCGGGCCGACCCGTTGACGTGACGGTGACGCTCGATCCGTCGCGGTCCTCGTCGAGATGTAACTTTTCAGCGGGTTGTCTCCTTCACAACGACTTGTGAATGTTTATATAATACGTCGCCCTGTATCCCGACAGACGTGATGAACGCGACACAGCCGGATCACTATATATCGACCGAACCGTCTCCCGACGAAACGAGTTCTCAGTTCACGTTCGACCCAACGAACGGGGACTTCCTCGTCGACGTGGTCACGGCGGTTTCGACGGTCGCGGGCGTCGAACCGACCGAGCTCTCGCCGCCCCTCGCGGAAGTCGTCGACCCGGACGCACTGGCGGCAGTCGTTCAATCGGGCGGCTACGGCACCCAAGTGACGTTCCGCCTCGACGAGTACGTGGTGTCCGTCACCGGTGACGGCCTCATCGACGTATACACTGTGTAACACGATCTCATCCGATAAGCATCTCACTACTGTGGTGATCGACAGGTTTAACATGCTGTTCTTTGCATAGATAGCTGATGTCAGAGTGGTTCTCCGAGGAGGAACTGGACCGTATCGCTCGCTTCGCGCAGTCTCCCGGCTACTCCAGGGACCCGGCGATGTTGCTGCCGGAGGAGACGGAGGACGACGACGCGGCGTGACGTCCGGTCGATCGGCTGTCGTTCAATGACCCAGCATCGTCGCGGATAGCGGTCGCTTTACTGATAAATCCTAGTACGAACGTCAGTTAGTCCCGCACGAACGTCAGTTAACCCCGGACGAACTCCAGTTAACTCCGCTACAAAGGTCAGTTAACTCCGCTACGAAGGCCGGTTTATCCGTACGAACACTATTTAAATACGCTGCGAACGTCGCTCGTCGATGCGAGAGCCATAGGGTGCGCCAGCCAAGCGGTTCGTCGACCGATCGTGGCGTATCCCCTCGATCGATTCGGTGTTCGGGTCCGCCGCCCCTTGCTAATCCTCGAGCAGGCCCTCGTTCTCGATCGTCAGCCAGATCGCCTCGCCGTCGTCGGTGATCCCGTATACGCGGCCTTTCCGGCGGTCCTCGGGAACGAGCAGCTCGACGAACCCCCGGTCACGGAGGCTCGTCAGGGCGTGTGAGACCGCAGCGATGTCGATCCCCTCGTCGTCGGCGATCTGTGAGGGCGTCGACGGCCCCATCGCGAGCCGGCTGAGCACCGTTACGCGGTACTGTGAGCTGATAACGAAGCCGATGTCGTCCCAGTTTTCGGACACGTCAACCCCTCATTCGTCGTGTGCCGGGATGTTCGTTCGCTTTGCGCCCAAGCCGCCGTCCGTGTAGAGGTAGTGTACGACGCTCGTCACCGCCACCAGGAGGAGCCCACCGATCGCGACGTAGATCGGGTCCACGATCGGGACGCTGAGGAATACCGTGATCGCGTACAACAGGAGCCCGGCAACCGAGAGAGAGAAGTAAACGATCGTCCATCGACTGGAGGGTTCTTCGGATTCGAAGTATCGCGCGAGGTGATCGACCCGGTCGGTTGAGCTTACGACCCCGGTGTCGGCGTCATAGTCGACGACTCCCGCCTCCGCGAGCTTCGGGATGTGGGTCTGATATAGCGAGACGTACGTCCGTTTGCGTTGCTGGGAGCTCAACGCGTCCGGCTCGACGCCGTTTTCCCGGGCGGCGAGTTCGTTCGCCAGCTCCTTGAGCTCGATGCCTTCAGGCACCCCCTGAAGCCGCCGCAGGACGAACCGGCGTCGAGTGTTGCTTAGCAGATCGAACGCCGTGTCCTGTGGTAGTGGGTGGGTGTCCTGGTCTGACATTCGAAATCCTGTGTCATCACGACAACGTGTAGGGCATTCTGCAACTATCGGCTTTGTTAGCGATGTGTTTCGCCCCGAGAACGATAGGGTTTATGCCCGCGGTTTCGGTAGTAGCACCATTACAAACGCCCCGTATCGGTGATCGACTGCCGATGCACCCCGCCGCACAGCCCGATCGATACGCTTTCGCTCCGGCCCCTCCGTTTGCTTAAACATGTGGCCATGGGAACATGCGGTTATCGGGTATCTCGCGTTCTCCGTTGGGGTTCACCTCCTCGCCCGTCGCTCGCCGACGGGTCCCGAGGCCATCGTCGTCGTGTTCGCGTCGGTCCTGCCGGACCTCATCGACAAGCCGCTCGCGTGGGAGTTCGGCGTCTTCGCCTCGGGCTACGGGGTCGCCCACTCGGTGTTCTTCGCCGTCCCCCTCGCCGCCCTGGCCGTGGCCATCGGAACCGCTCGGGAACGCTTCGGTGAGGCCGCGGCGTTCGCCGTGGGCTACCTGCTCCACCTCCCGGCGGACCTCGCTCCGGCGTACGTCAGCCGGGGCCACGTCCCGTTCGAGCGCGTCCTGTGGCCGCTGCAGTCGGGTGAGACGGATTATCCCGGTGGCTTCTCGGGAACCTTCGCGGAGTACTTCGCCGGCTACGTCGCCGAGCTCACGTCGAGCGATCCGAGCGGATTCGTCGTCCTGACGTGGGTGCTCATCGCGGGGTGTGCCGCGCTATGGGTGTACGACGGGCTTCCGGGGCTTCGGGAGCCCGCGGCGTACCTGTACGCCGTCGTTCGACGGCCGTCCTCCGACGGTCGGTAACGACGCTTCCTCCCCAACGGTCGTCCTCTGCGTCCTCCGCGTTTCCTGCGACCTCTGCGTTCCCTGCGACCTCTGCGTCCCCGTCCGACGGTAGGTACGTGGTTACACTCGACAACCGATCCATAACAAAGCCCGGATCGCGCTACGCCGGAGACGAGCCTCGGATATCACGATGCATCCACTACACGTACCCAAACGGGCGGTTGTCGGCGGACGATCGCGATCCGCCGGGAGGGCACGACCATGATCCCGATCGCGGACCCCCAGATCGGCGTGCCGGAGTTGAGCGCCCTTCTCGACGTCGCGGAGCGAGGACAGCTCGCTGACGGGCCGCCGGTCCGGACCTTCGAACGCGAGTTCGCGTCGGCGTGCGGCGCTGCTCACGGCGTCGCAACGTCGAACGGGACGACCGCGCTCCACGCGGCGCTGCGAGCGCTCGAGATCGGTCCGGGGGACACGGTCCTGACGACGCCGTTCTCGTTCGTCGCGACCGCGAACGCGATCCGTCTCTGCGGTGCCACCCCGACGTTCGCCGACATCGACCCGGCGACGATGAACCTCGACCCCGACGCCGTTCGGACGACGCTTCGGGACCGCGAGGTGGACGCGATCCTCGCCGTGCACCTGTACGGCCGGCCGGCCCCGATGGACCGGTTGTGTCGGATCGCGGCGGAACACGACGTCCCCGTGATCGAGGACGCCGCACAGGCACACGGGGCACGGTTCCGCGGCGATTCGGTCGGGTCGCTGGGTGACGTCGCCTGCTTCTCGTTTTACCCGACGAAGAACATGACGACCGGCGAGGGCGGGATCGTGCTCACCGACGACGAGCGAGTCGCCGAACGGGCCGAGCGCTTCGTCAACCACGGCCGAACCGACACGTACCTCCACGACACCGTCGGGCACAACTTCCGGCTCACGAGCCTCGGCGCGGCGATCGGGCTCGCACAGCTCGACAGGCTCCACGACTTCGTGGCGGTCCGCCGACGAAACGCCGCCCGCTACGACGACGCCTTGGCCGACCAGCCGGCGATCGACGCGCCCGGCGACCCCGACCACCTGACCCACTCGTACCACCAGTACACCGTTCGTTGTGACCGCCGAGCGGCGCTCCGCGAGCACTTGGAGGCGGAAGGGATCGGGGCGGGGATCTACTACCCGCGACCGATCCACAAACAGCCGGCGTACGCCGACGTCGACGCGGACGCTCCCGCCGCCGAGACGGCGGCCGAGGAGGTGCTCTCCGTGCCCGTTCACCCCGCGCTCGACCGCGCCGAGGTGGGGCGTGTCGCGGACGCCTTGGAGGGGTTCAGTCCATGACGGTCCCGGTCGGCGTGATCGGTGTCGGGAGCATGGGGCGCCATCACGCGCGCGTGTATCGGGAGCTGCCCGACGCCCGTCTCGTCGGCGTCGCGGACGTGAACGCGGAGGCCGCCGAATCGGTCGCGAACGACTACGACACGGTCGTGCTTCCGCGCGAGGAGCTCCTGGAGGCGGCGGAGGCGGTTTCCGTCGTGGTGCCGAGTCGGTTCCACGAGTCGGTGGGGGTCGCGGCCATCGAGGCGGGCGTCCATACGTTGATCGAGAAGCCGATCGCGACGACGCTCGATGAGGCGGCGGCCATCGTTCGCGCAGCCGAAGAGGCGGGGGTCACCTTGCAGGTCGGTCACGTCGAACGGTTCAACCCGGCCGTGCGGACCGTCGCGGACTTCGTTGACGACCTCGATCTCGTCGCGGTCGAGGCGCGGCGGCTCGGTCCGCCGCTGGACGATACCCGAGCGGTCGGCGACGGCGTCGTCCTCGATCTCATGATCCACGACCTCGATATCGTTCGTGCGCTCGTCGACGCCGACGTGACGTCGGTCGGGGCCAGCGCGAGCCCCGAACGGGATTACGTCACCGCGTCGCTCTCGTTCGACAACGACGTCGTCGGGGGGCTCACCGCCAGCCGAGCGACCCAGCGGAAGGTCAGAGAGCTCACTCTGACGGCGCGAGATTGCTTCGTGACCGTCGACTACTTGGACAGCTCCGTGACCATCCATCGGCGGAACCGGCCGTCGTATCTCGTCGACGACGGCGACGTCCGCTATCGGAGCGAACGCGTCGTCGAGCGCCCGATCGTCGAGAACGGGGAACCACTTAAGAAGGAACTCGAGGCGTTCCTCGACGCGATCGCGGAGGGGACGGACCCGATCGTCGACGGGACGGACGGCTACGAGGCGCTCTCGCTGGCGACGCGGGTTAGCGACTCGATCCGGCCGAAATAGCGTGGACACGACTTCACTCCCGGGCGTCGGTCGTGGACTGCCGTTCGAACCGCCCGTTCTCTTTTAAACAATCGGTAGAACGCCGACCCGTGATCTCCGCTGCACGCTTTCTGACCGGCCGGTTCGAGGAGGGGAAGGAGGAGAAGGCGGAGAAGGCGGGGAAGGAGGAGAACGGCCCGGTCGTTCTACCGGCGCCTCCTCGCGACGACGGCCATCGCGACGACGCAGACGAGCGCGACGAGCGCGGCGACCACGCCCAGCCCGTGTACCTCGTCGCTCCCGGTCTCCGTGGCCGGAGTCCCGGTATCCGTCTCCGCGTCCGCTCCCGCGTCGCTCGCGACGGTCACGTCGAGCGTGTAGTCGTTCGCCGCCACCTGGAACGTGCCGTCGGTGTCGAACCGCTGTTCGAACGCGAGGTCGACCTGCTCGCCGGGCTCCACGGTCACCGTTTCGGTGGCCACCACGTCACCCTCGACGGCGAACGCGATCTCTCGGTCGCCGGTGGCGGTCCCGTCGTTCGCGACGGTCGCCTCGATCACGGCGGTGTCGCCGGTGGCGAGGTCGCCGTTCGCGACGCCGAGGTCGACGACCTCGACGTTCGCGGACGGCTCCTCGACGTGCATCGTCCGTTCGCCGACTGCGTCCCCGATATCGGTCCCGTCGATACCGATCGTCAGGTCGCCACGCTCGGTCGGGACCACCTCGATCGACTCGGTGACCGTCTCCCCCGCGGGGGCGGTCACGTCGACCGATCCCTGTTCGTCGCCGTCGACGAGCACGGGGACCGTCGCGGTTCCCTCGTCCGCCCCGTGGTTCCGCACGGTCACGTCCACGGTGACGGGGTGGTCGACGGCCGCGGAGCCGACGTCGATCCCCACGACCGACAGCGCCGCCTCACGCGTACCGACGACGACCGGCGAGAGGTCGTCGGTCTCCGCGGTCACCCGGTGAGCGTCGTCGTCGTCGACGGTCGTCTCGATCGCTTCCCAGCCGTCGGCGGACGTGTCGAGCAGCTCCCAGTCGTCGCCGTAGCGGTACAGCGTGAACTCGCCGATGCCCATGCGCTCCGCGTACTCCCGGTCGACGTCGAATCCGTACGTAACCGACTCGACGTCGGTGTCGGTCCGCAGTTCGACCGCGGACCCGTTTGCGGGAAGCGCCCCGATCGGCGTGTCGATGTCCGGGTATCGGACCGTGGCGGTGAACTCGTCCGCGTCGTCGTCGACTTCGACGGCGACCGTCGACAGCCGAACGTCCTCGTCGGCGTCGATCTCCGCCTCGACGACGTCCCCGGAACCGACGCCGGTCGCCGTGATCCGCGCGATCCCGTCGTCGGCGGACTCGACCGTCGCGTCAACCGTCGATGTCGTCGAGACCCCGCTCGATCCGCCGCTGGACCCGCCGCCGGAGCTACTGCTCGACCCGCCGGAGCCACCACTGGATCCCCCGGCGCTCCCGCTCGACCCTGAGCTCGACCCGCCGGACCCGCTGCTCGACTCCTGGTCGCTTTCGGATTCGTCGGTGTCGTCAGCGTCGTCGGCGTCATCGGGGCCTTCGGATCCCTCTTCGTCTGCATCGTCTGCATCATCAGCATCGTCAGCATCGTCGGCGTCATCGGCGTCATCAGTGTCATCAGACTCCTCGGAGCCCTCCGAGTCGTCGGAGTCGTCGGCATCACCGTTGTCGGTGTCGTCCGCGTCGTCGGACCCGTCCGTATCATCGGCGTTCTCGGACTCATCGGAGTCATCAGCGTCGTCGGAACCGTCCGCGTCATCAGCATCATCAGCATCGTCTGCGTCGTCTGCGTCATCAGCATCGCCTGCGTCATCGGAGTCGTCAGCGTCGTCGGACTCGTCTGTGTCTTCGGCGTCATCGGAGTCCTCGGACTCATCAGAATCACCCGAATCGTCTGCGTCATCGTCGCTTGCGTCCTCGGATTCATCTGCGTCGTCTGCGTCGTCAGCGTCGTCTGTATCGTCGGCATCATCAGCGTCGTCTGTATCGTCGGCATCGTCAGCGCCATCAGACTCATCGGCGTCGTCTGAGCTGTCGGAGTCGTCGGACTCATCGGCGTCGTCGGATCCATCCGTATCATCGGCGTCCTCGGATTCATCCGCATCGTCTGCGTCGTCAGTGTCGTCTGTATCGTCGGCATCGTCTGCGTCATCAGCGTCGTCGGCGTCATCGGATCCCTCCGAATCGTCGGAATCGTCGGCATCACCGCCGTCGTCGTCAGCATCGTCGGACCCACCCGTGTCATCGGCGTCCTCGGAATCATCGGAGTCATCGGAATCATCGGCGTCGTCTGCATCGTCGGCATCGTCAGCGTCGTCGGACTCGTCTGCGTCATCGGAATCATCGGCGTCGTCTGCATCGTCAGCGTCGTCGGACTCGTCTGCGTCATCGGAGTCGTCTGCGTCATCGGAGTCGTCAGCGTCGTCGGACTCGTCTGTGTCTTCGGCGTCCTCGGAGTCCTCGGACTCATCAGCATCGTCAGCGTCGTCGGGCTCCTCGTCGTCTGAGCCGTCGGAGTCATCGGGCTCCTCGGCGTCGTCTGGCGCGCAGTCGCCGCGCCGGATCGTCAGCGGATCGCTCAGGTTGGGCAGCGAGACACGGTCGAAGCTCCCGTCCTCGTTGGCGTCGATCACCTGCCAGTCCGTCACGACGCCGTCCTCGCGCGGGTCGTCGCTCTCGAACCGGGCGTCGTCGTTGAACCGCGGATCGATCGTGATCTCGGCGTCGTCCGTGATCCCGCTGAACACCGCGCCGTCGGTCCGCCCGGTCGACCACACCCAGTGCATCTCGCTCTCCGATCCGTCGTGGATGAACTCGTCCGTCTGGCCGTCGTAGTCGTCGTCCTCGACGACCCACTCGCCGTCCTCGGGCAGCCCGCTCACGTCGAACGAGGCGAACCCGCCGGGCGTCCCGTCCATCCGAGCGTCCTCGTACAGCTCGTCGTGGACGATGACGAGGCTCGTCCCGTCGGGCCCTTCGTGCAGGATCAGGACGCTCGCGTCGTCCTGCTGGTACTCCACGGTCCCGTGTGAACTGTACGTGTACGCGTGCGGCTCGGTTTCGGGCGCACGGTAGTCGTAGAACTCCGCCCCGGTTCTGTCCTCG
This sequence comes from Halorubrum sp. JWXQ-INN 858, assembly GCF_009806985.1. Classification (GTDB taxonomy): domain Archaea; phylum Halobacteriota; class Halobacteria; order Halobacteriales; family Haloferacaceae; genus Halorubrum. The sequence goes on from NZ_WUAX01000014.1 coordinate 138,465, forward strand.
CTGACCACCGCCTCGATCACGTAGCACTCGCCGTCCTGCTCGACGACGTACTCGTCGTGGTCGTCGCCGACGACGCCACCGGACAGCAGCGCCGCGACGACGAGCGCCCCGAGGAACGCCCCGACCCCCACCTGGATCCACCGACGGTTCATCTGCCACCCCACCTCTCGGGGCTCTCGACGGTTTCCGGAGCTACGACGCCGGTCCGTCGGTGCGTCCTGCCCCGCCGATGCGGGAGGCGTTCCGTGCTCGAACCGCTGTCCGTCCGTGGGGTACGCAAGCGTTGTGTGTTGGCGTCTGTCATGTCTGTGGCCGCGATGTCGGGCGGGTCCGTGCCGATCGCTAACGTCTCGTCTCTCCGTCCGTTCACGCTTTGTTATGGTCGGAAAAAACGACGGCACCGTCCGTAAGGTCCTCCTACAGTCCGTCCCGTTGTCGATCGACGCCGCCGCTCCGCGATCCACTACGGGCCGTGGCACCGATCGGGCGTGTCGATGATACGGCCCCGTTATCGCCCCGAAAGCTGCCCGTATCCGTCGACGGCCCATCCGGGGCCGATGGACCTCTCGACGATCGGATCGATCTCACCGCCCGACTTCAGCCCGAGACGACGTCCCGAACCCGTGAGTAGACGCTCGTCAACGCCCCCATCGCCGGCCCGCTCCGTTCGAGCCCGTAGTACGTCTCCACCTCGGGCGCGAACTTGGACTTGTACTTACACAGGCGACGGTTGTTGGCCCCGACGAGGTCGTACTGGGAGAGCCCTCGATCGATCCCTTCCGTGATGACGTGCCAGTCGACGAGGTCCTGTGCGGGGACCGGCGCGTCGAAGTCCGCGACGCTCTGCCAGCGGTAGACCGTGTCCTCGTCGAACAGGACGACGCCGCCGCCCGCGAACTCCCCGTTCGCGGTACAGACGTACGACTCCATCCGGTCCGGGATCGCTCGCGAGAGGTCGCGGACGAACCCCGGCGTGACGTCGTACGGGACGCCCTGTTCCTCGTGTCGACGCTTCGCCCTTCGCACGACTCGCTCCATCCCCGGACGGCCCTCCGATCGTATCTCGAACGCCTCCTCGTCCGTGTTGCGGACGTTCGACCGGAGATCGCTGCTCGCGGCGGCGAGGATCGTGTCCGGATCCCGGTCGAGGTCGACGTGGTACGTGTACCGCGGCGTGGCCGTGAACCCGTTCCAGAGGAACGGACGCGGGTCGCCGTACCCCGGAGCCGTGCGGACGTTGACGTAGCGTGCGCCGATCTCCTCGTCGACGTGCGACACCGCCTCGCCAACGAACCGACGGTGTCTCCGCTCCCGCGTGCGGCGTTTCATGTTCGGATCGGAGAGCAGCACGGGCCCCAGGTAGGTGATCTTCCGGTTCGGCGGCGGCGAGAAGGCGAGCGTCACGGGCCCCTTCGTCATCGAGAACACCGGGAGCAGTCCGACCGGCTCCTGCCCTTTATACCCGACCAACGGGTGGAGCTCCGTCCCGGTGTGGTCGGCGAACACCGACAACGCGCCGTGCCGGTGGAACGGTGTCGCGTCGGTCGCTCGGTCGACGAGTCCGTCCCACGACGACGGGTCGGTCTCGACGGCGATATCGATGCTCATTCGAGGTACCCCAGGTCCGCCAGCCGGTCCTCTATCGCGGCGTCGTCCGTCGACGTCGTCGCCCCTTGATACTCCGGATACGCGTCCGGTGGTCCGGCGTCGAAGGGAGCGAGTACCTCCCCGTCCATCCGGTCCGACGGGGGGAGGCCGAACGAGGCGAGGACCGTCGGCGCGACGTCGAGCAAGTGCGCGTCGTCGAACTCGCCCGCGTCGATCCCGTCGCCGGCGATCGCGAGCGTCCCGTGGAGCTTGTGGTTCCACGGCTCCCGCGGCGATCCGAACGTCTCCTCCCGCACCGACGCCGTGAGGTACTGGTCGAACGTCGTCGGCACGACCACGATGTCCGGCGCTTCGTCGACGTACGGTCCCTCGAAGACCTCCTCGCGTCGAACGACGTTCTCGAACGCGGGCGTCCCATCGGGGGTTCGAAGCGACGTCAAGAGGTCGATCAGCTCCGACCGGACGGCCTCGTACTCGTCCGGATCGACGATCCCGTCCGGCTCGCGACCGGCGAGGTTGATACGCACCCCCAATTCGATCCGATCGCGCATGTACGCGGTCGACCCCGCGAAGTCGACGTGTTCGCTCGCCGCCTTCACCATCCCGCTCGGCACGACCTTGAGGACGACGCCGTCCAGGCGGAGCCGCCGAAGCGCCGTCCCGATCCGCTGGCTCGTGAGCCCCACGGCCGCCATCGACGAGAGGACCCGTTCCGCCGCCGACGGACCGCCACCCCCGCTAGCGTCGGCGTCACCGTCCGAGGGGTCCGCTCGGATCTCCCGTTTCGAGAGCTCCGACCACGAGGGGAGCTCCGTCTCGGTCGACGTCTCGACGTAGCCGCGGTCCCGCAGGAGGCTGTTCGGCCGGACCTCGTACCCGTCGTACGGACCGATCCCGTGGTCGCTGACGAGCACGACCGTCTCGGGGTCGACCGCCTCGATCGTCTCCTCGATCTCGGCGTCGATGGCGGCGTACACCCGCTCGGTCGCGTCCGCGTCCTCCGGGAACTCGTGAAAGACGGTGTCGGACTGTTGGAACTGAATGAACCCGAAGTCGGGGTCCTCACGCTCGATCAGGAAGCGGAACGCGTCGCCACGCTGGGCGGTCACGGTCTCGTAGCCGTTCACGCGCTCGTCCCGCGTGGCCCCCTCGCTCAGCTGTCGGTTGTACAGGCGGTACTCGCCGATCTCCTCTCGAACCGTATCGAGAAGTCCCTCCGGGTGACAGTCGGGATCGGACGGGGCCGTGTATCCGGGTATCAACGCCCCGTCGAACGTCGCTGGCGGGTGTGTCACCGGCACGTTCACCACGACGCTGCGGAGCCCCTGCTCGGAGAGCAGCTCCCAGAGGGCGTGTTCCCTGACGTCGGTGGCGTTGACGACGTCCCAGTCGTACCCCGTGAACCGGAGGAACCCGTACACGCCGTGCTTTCCGGGGTTCACGCCGGTGTATATCGACGGCCACGCGCTCGGTGTCCACGGCGGGAGCTGTGACTCCAGCGGCCCGCTCGTTCCCTCCGCGATCAGCGACCGCATGGTCGGCGCGGTCCCGGGCGGGAGCCGCGAGAGTACCCCCTCACACAGCGCGTCGACGCCGAACACGAGGGTCCGACCGTCGGGACGGTTGGATTCGGTCATACAGCGAAGCCACCGACGATCCGACCTTAGTTATGCTCCGGATAGCTCCCCCCTCGCCCCGATCCGGGCGTCGACGACGCTCCCGCCGTCATCGGAACCAACGGCGTCGTCCGGCGGTACCCGACCCATAACAAAGCCGGCCCGCTCGGCGCGAAACGGTATGAGCGACGACGAGACGGAGTACACGATCCGGATGTACGAGCCGGGGGACCGTGAGGAGTTCTTGGACCTGTTCGAGACCGTGTTCGGCGGCGGCAGCGAGGAGTGGTTCCGGTGGAAGTACCCCGGGAACCCGTACGTCTCACACGTCCCGATGTTCGTCGCGGAGCACGACGGGGAGCTCGTCGGCGCGCGCCCCTACATGGCGTTCCGGCTCCGGATCGGCGGGGAGACGCCCCTCGGGCTCCAGACCGGGGACACGATGGTCCACCCCGACCATCAGCGCCGGGGCCTGTTCACGCGGATGACTCAACGGTCGTTCGACTACTACGGCGACCTCGACGACCGCGTGCTCACGTTCAGCGTCCCGAACGCGCTGTCGCGCCCAGGGTACCGAAAGCTCGGCTGCCACGAGGTCGGCCCGCTCCCGGCGCACTACCGCCCGGCGAACCCCGGGGCGCTCGCCGGCGGCAAGATCGGTTTGGTCGGCCGCGCGGCCGCCCCAGTCGTCCGACGCCTGCTGGACCGCCGGAGCGCCCGGGCACCGACGCCCGCGGACGTCGACGTGACTCGCCACGACTCGGTGCCCGAACGGGCGCTCGTCGACCTCTACGAGCGCACGATCCCGCGGGAGATCCACGCGCTTCGCGACGAGCGGTTCTACGGGTGGCGGTTCGACCGACCCGACTGGGAGTATCGGACGTACGTCGCCCACCAGGGGGAGGAGCCGGTCGCGGGGGCCGTCGTCGGACGCCAGCAGCGGGGCGGGGCGGACACCGTCGCGATCGCCGACGTCGTTCCGATGGTCGCCGACGACGCGCGGGACCGGGGACTCCGGGGGATCCTCGCCCGCGTCGTCGAGGATCACGCCGACGCGGACGCGATCGTGGCGAGCCGCTCCGTGATCCCCGCCGAACTGCTCTCCGAACACGGGTTCTTCGCCGACGACGCGCCGCCGCTGTCCGCGACGGCGACCCCGACGGTTCTCATCTCCCGCGTCTTCGACGGGACGGACGACCCGCCGTGGACGATCGCCGGACGCGACCTCCGGTCGCTCGAGGACTGGCGGCTGGCGCTCGCCGAACAGAACACGTTCTGAAGCCGGTCGTTCTCGTTGTCCGTCCGCCCGGTCCACGTGTCCGGCGTCACTGCGGGTCCGACGCCGGTACGGTCGGCGTCGTGAGTCGCTTTGCGACGTCCTGCATGGTCTCGATCCGGACGTCGCCGTCGTCCCGTCGCCGGGCGACCGCCTCGAGCACGCGCCGGAGCCGGACGATCTCGGCGTCCCCGACGAGGTTGTTCGGATGTAACCAGAGGTGGAACACGCCGTCCACGTCCGCGAGGGCGTCGAGGCCCCGCTCGACCGCACGGACGATCGGGTCGTCCCAGACGCGCTCGGCGAGGCGACGGGCGGGGCCCTCGAAGCCGTACAGGTACAGCGACGCCGGGACGTCGACCAAGCCGTACTCGTCGACTGACGGCGTCACGATCGGGGGCGTGTCAACGGTCGCACGGGTGATCTTGTGCAGACGGCCGCCGAGTGCGCCGTCGACCGTCGGGGCGGTCCCGCGGTAGCAGTCGAAACCCCACTCCGCGAGCACGTCTCGGTGTCCCACGCTGTTGCGCGGGAACACCACGGACCGCATCGGCGTGTCGACGTCGAGCGCCGCCGCCGCCCGGAGCGACGCCACGAGCTCCGCGCGGGCGACCTGATCGCTCGCGTGTCCGAACTCGACGTGTGAGAACGTGTGGCAGCCGATCTCGTGGTCGACGTCGGCGTTCGCGACCGCCTCGATCAACGACGGTCCGAATCGGAGATCCGGCCGCCCACGCCAGCGGTTCCGCTCGTGTTCGAACCAATCGCCGGCGAGCGGGTGGTCCGCGTGGTGGCCGTCGCAGTCGGCGAGGAACAGGTGTCCGACGACGGCCCACGTGGCGGGGATCTCGTACTCGTCGAGCGCGTCGACGAGCAGCCGCCAGCCGTCACGCCCCGCCTCGACCCGATCGGGGGGCGGGTCGTCGAGGTCGTGGTGCCCCCATCCGAGCTCGGCGTCGATGGAGAGTACGACCGATCCCACCGCTCACCGCCCCCGGTGGTGTCGTTCGTGCGTCGACAGTGTCATACCGGTCGACAGCCGTGTTTCGCCCTTAGTTATACGGTCGTAACCGTCGACGTAGCCGACCGTACCCGGCTGTAACTGCGGGCTGACCGCGCCCGACGGCCTCCCGAGCCGTGCCGCCGACTCGGCTGTCCACGTCGCTTCGGCGTCCTGTCCACGTCGCTTCGGCGTCCTGTCCACGTCGCTTCGGCGTCCTGTCCACGTCGCTTCCGCGTCACCTCCGTGGTGCATCCACGCTCGCCGTCGAGTCCTCGACCCGCTTTACCCGCCAGTCGCACCGCCCGTCCGGTTCACCCGAGAATGGGTCGCATAACAAAGCGGTCCGGACGGTGCTTCTCCGATCGAACCCGCCCGCACGGGACGGGACCTACACCATGTTACCGACGACCTCCGCGACCGCAGATCACGCTCCGGCGAACCGGACCGAACCGACGCGCCCGACGAGGCGTCCATGAGCGAGACGACGACGCTCGACCGATCCGTCCGGATCGGGGAGAACTCCCGGATCGACGACGACGTGACGTTCGAACCCGGGGACGAAGGCATACGGATCGGGTCCGACGCGCGGATCCGCTCCGGCTCGATCCTGTATTCCGACGTCGTCGTCGGCGACGGCCTGACCACCGGTCACGACGCGGTCCTCCGCGAGGGGACCCGGATCGGCGACGAGACGCTCGTCGGGACGAAAAGCGTCATCGACGGACACACCACGATCGGGAACCGCGTCAGCCTCCAGACCGGCGTCTACGTCCCGAGCGAGACGACGATCGGCGACGGGGCGTTCCTCGGCCCGAACGTCGTGTTGACGAACGACCCCTACCCGGTCAGGACCGCCGTCGAGCTGGAGGGGCCGACGATCGAGGCCGACGCCTCGATCGGCGCGAACGCCACGGTGCTCCCGGGCGTCACCGTCGGCGAGGGGGCGTTCGTCGCCGCCGGCGCGGTCGTCACCGAGGACGTCCCCGCGCGGACGCTCGCGCTCGGCGCGCCCGCCAGACACCGACCGCTTCCCGACAGGCTCACCGGGGGGAACGACCTGCCATGACCGGACCCTACGGTGCCGAAACGGACCGCGAGTCGCTTCGGGCCGCGATCCGGAACGGCGAGGTCCCCGTGGCCGTCTACGGGCTCGGGAAGATGGGGCTCCCGCTGGCGGCCGTGTTCGCGGACGTGACCGGCAACGTGATCGGCGCGGACATCGACGAGTCCGTCGTCGAGTCGATCGGCCGCGGGGAGTGTCACGTCGGCGGCGAGCCCGGCCTCCCGGAGCTCGTCGCCCAGACGGTCGCGGACGGGTCGCTGGAGACGGTCGCCGACCCGACGGTCGCCGCCGACCGGGCCGCCGTCCACGTCGTCATCGTCCCGACCCTTCTGACGGCCGGCCGGCGGCCGGACCTGAGCGCGGTCGAGGCCGTGATCGACGACGTGGCGACCGGGCTCGACCCGGGCGACCTGGTCTGTATCGAGTCGACGGTGCCGCCCCGGACGTGCGTCGACGAGGTCGTTCCGCGGCTCGCCGAGCGAAGCGCGGTCGACGAGGGCTCCTTCGGCGTCGCGTTCTGTCCGGAGCGGACCGCGAGCGGGCGCGCGCTCAGGGACATCCGTGAGGCGTACCCGAAGGTCGTGGGCGGGGTGGACGCCGACAGCACCCGGGCCGCCGCCGCGCTGTACGACGAGGTGACGCGAAACGAGGTGATCGAGGTGTCGGACGCGACGACCGCGGAGGCGATGAAGGTGTTCAGCGGCGTCTACCGCGACGTCAACATCGCCCTGGCGAACGAGTTCGCGCGATACGCCGACGACCTCGGGATCGACGTTCGCGAGGCGATCGACGCCGCCAACAGCCAACCGCTCGCGAACGTCCTCTCGCCCGGCCCGGGGGTGGGCGGCCACTGTATCCCGGTGTACCCGCACTTCCTGATCGACCACTTCGAGACCTCCAGCCCGCTGATACGGATCGCGCGCGCGGTCAACGACGGGATGCCGTCGTTCACCGTCGAACGGGTCCGCGACGCGCTGTACGACGCCGGCGTTCCGGTCGAAGAAGCGACGGTACTCGTTCTCGGGGCGACGTACCGGCCGGGGGTCAAGGAGCTGCGGAACAGCCCGTCCGACCGGATCGCCGAGCTGTTCTCGCGGTACGGGGCGTCGGTGTACTGGTCCGATCCGCTGATCGACGACCCCGACGCGATCCCGGGCGAGCGCCTGCCGCTCGCCGACGTCGCCGACGCGGATCCGGACGCCATCGTCGTCGCCACGCCACACGAGCCGTTCGTCGAGCTGGACTGGTCGGCGATCCCGCCGACGATCGTCGTCGACTGTCACGACGCGTTGGACCTCGCGGACACCCATCACGTCGAGTACACGATCGGGAGCCCGATCGGTGGCCCAGCCGGAAGGAGACGGATCGATGCCGCGTGACTTCACTCAGGGCGCGTACGCGGCCCTGCTCGACGCGGCGCTCGACGAGGGGTACGAGTTCCTCACCGTCAGGGACTACCTCCGGCGGACCGACCTCCCCGATCGGTTCCTCATCGTCCGGCACGACGTCGACCGGAAGCCGGGGAACGCGCTCTCGCTGGCCCGGATCGAGACGCTCCGGGGCGTCGAGACGACCTACTACGTTCGGACGGTCGACAGCGCGTGGGACCCGGCGATCGTCCGCCGGCTCGCCGAGCTGGGCCACGAGGTCGGCTACCACTACGAGGACCTCGATCGCGCGGACGGGGACCCGCGCGGCGCGCGCGAGTCGTTCGCTTCGAACCTCGCTCGCGTCCGGCGGCTCGTCGACGTCGACACCGTCTGTATGCACGGGAATCCCCTGACGTCACACGACAACCGCGACCTGTGGAACACCGCCGACCTCGACGCGTTCGGGCTGCTCGGCGAGGCGTACCTCTCGATGGACTTCACCGACGTGACGTACTTCTCGGACACCGGGCGTACGTGGGAGGACGGCGTCCTGAAGGTGAAAGACCACACGATGGGTGAGGGGGAAAAGCGGGTCTCGGCGACGTCGACGTGGGACCTGATCGGGCTGCTCCGCGGCGGCGAGGTCGATCGAGCGTGCCTCCTCGTCCACCCGGAACGCTGGACGGGGTCGTACCCCGAGTACCTCTCTCAGCGGACGAAGGACCTGGCGGTGAACGTCGCCAAGCACGGGATCCAGGCCGTCAGATGACCCGCCCTCTCACCGACGCCGAGCGGGGTGATCCCCGATGAGCGACCCGTTCGGGCCGGAGGTCGCGGACGCGGAGACCCGCCGTCGCGAGCAGATCCCGGGCGACGGCTCGTTCGCGCTCTGTCTCACGCACGACGTCGATCGGCCGTACAAGACGTATCAGTCCCTGTACTACGCCGTGACGGAGCGGGACCCGTCACACCTCAAGTCGCTCGCCCCCGGCCACAACCCGTACTGGTCGTTCGACCGGATCATGCGGCTGGAGGCGGATCTCGGGGTCCGGTCGGCGTTCTACTTCCTCGACGAACAGCACCTGTTCACGGACCGCCCGCGCCGCGAGATCGCGAGCCCGAGGGCGTGGTCGCTGTACACGGGGCGGTACGACGTCACCGACCCGCGTATCATCCGGGTGATCCGCGAGTTGGACGCCGGCGGGTGGGAGGTCGGCCTGCACGGCTCGTACCGGTCGTACCGGAGCCGTGACCGGCTCCGCGAGGAGAAGCGGACGCTCGAGTCGGTGCTCGGGCACGACGTCGCCGGGGTTCGGCAGCACCACCTCAACCTCTCGGTCCCGGAGACGTGGCGACACCACGCCGCGTTGGGGCTCTCGTACGACGCGAGCCCGGGCTCGTCCAGCCGCGTCGGGTTCGATCACGGCTACGGCGTTCGCCGCCCGTTCGACGACGCGTTCGCCGTCTTCCCGCTGACGGCGATGGAGCTCGCGCTCCCGATCGAGTCCGACCCGGACCGGGCGTGGGAGGTCTGCGATCGGCTGCTCAGGGAGGCCCGCGAGGAGGCGGCGGTGATGACCGTGCTCTGGCACCCGCGGTTCTTCTGTGCCGACACCCCCAACCACGAACCGATCTATCGACGGCTGATCGAGCGGGCCCAAGCGCTCGGTGCGTGGGTCGGCCCGCCGGGCGAGCTGTACGCCTCGCTCGATCACCCCGGCTCGCCGAACGAGGTCGCCGCCGACGGCGGGACGACACCCGGCGACCCCGGACGGTAAGCTCGGGTTTACAAAGCCGGTGTGTGCATACGTCCGACCGATGAGATTGGAACGGCTGTCGCTCGCGGAGTGGGAGAACGCCCTTCCGGAGACGGGGATCGAGGTGTTTCACGATCCGGACGCGCTGTCCGTCCTCGACGACCACGCGTCGGGGGACCTCGTCCTCCTCGGTGGGTTCAAAGGTGACCGCGCGACCGCGTTGCTCCCGCTTTTCGTCCGTGACATGGCGCTCGGCCGGGTAGTCACGTCCCCGCCGCCCGGCTTCGGCGTTCCGGGGCTCGGTCCGGTGTTGATGCCCGCGAGCCCGAAACGACGCAAACAGGAACAGGTCAACCGAACGTTCACCGAGAAGGTCGTCGACGAGCTCGACCTGGACGGGGCGCGTACCCTGTTCAAGATGACGTGCCAGCCCGGGTTCACCGACCCGCGCCCGTTCGTCTGGGACGGGTTCGACCTCGGGACCCGGTTCACCTATCGGATCGACCTGTCGACGACCACCCCGGACGAACAGCTGTCGGCCGCGAGCAAGAGCCTCCGCCGAGAGATCGGCGACGCCGAGGAGCTCGACGTCGACGTGACCCGCGGGGGGCTTCCGGCCGCGAAGCTCGTCTTCGAGGAGGCGCGGGCCCGATACGAACAACAGGGCGAGTCGTTCCCGATGACGTGGGCGTACGTCAGGGACCTCTTCACTGCGCTCGGCGACGACGCCCGAACGTACGCCGTCCGCTCGCCGGAGGGGGAGTTCCTCACCGGGGTGACCGCGCTGTACTCGCCGGACGCCGCGTACTTCTGGCAGGGGGGCGCGCGCACCGTCCACGAGGGGGTCGCGGTCAACAGCAACCTTCACTGGGAGATCCTCCGGGACGTCGTCACGGACCCGCCGACGGAAACCGTCACGGCCTACGACCTGTACGGTGCCAACACCGAGCGGCTCTGTCGCTACAAGAGCAAGTTCGGCGCGGAACTCGTCCCCTATCACGTGATCGATACGGGCGGGCTCCGAATGCGCCTCGCCGAACGGGCCTACAACGCGATGAGGGGATGACGCGTGCGGGTACTCAGCCTCGTCACCAACGACCGGGCCCGGTTCTATCGGCAACAGACCGCCGGCCTCCGGGACCGTGGCCACGTCGTCGACACCCTCGCCGTCCCGGGGTCCCGGGACGAGTCGGGCGACTCGGTCGACCACCGTCCGATGTCGGCGTACCTCAAGTACTACCCGCGGGCGGTCCGGGAGGCGTTCCGCGGGTACGACCTCGTCCACGCCAACTACGGGCTCACCGCCCCGCCGGCCGTCGTCCAACCCTCGTGTCCGGTCGTGCTCTCGCTGTGGGGCAGCGACCTCATGGGCGAGTACGGCTGGCTCTCGCGGGCGTGTTCCCGAGCCGCCGAGGAGGTGGTCGTCATGTCCGAGGAGATGGCCGGCTACCTCGACGGCGACTGTCACGTCGTTCCCCACGGGATCGACCTCCGTCGGTTCCGTCCGCTCCCCGCGGACGCGGCCCGCCGCGAGCTCGGCTGGCGCGACGACGCCGCCCACGTCCTGTTCCCGTATCCGTCATCCCGTGGCGTGAAGGACTTCCCACGCGCTCGGGGGATCGTCGACGACGTCGCCGCGGCCGACGAACTCGACCGGCCGGTGGAGATCCACACGGTGTCGGGCGTTCCCCACGACCGGATGCCCTGGTACATGAACGCGGCCGACGCGCTGTTGTTGACCTCGAAGCGGGAGGGATCGCCGAACTCGGTGAAGGAGGCGTTGGCCTGTGACCTCCCGGTGGTGTCGACCGACGTCGGCGACGTCCGGTCGCGGCTCCGCGGCGTGACGCCCTCGGCCGTCAGCGACGACGACGCCGAGCTGGTCGCGGCGTTGACTCGGATCCTGCACGCCGGCGAGCGGTCCGACGGGCGCGAATCGATCGCTCACCTCGGCCTCGAACACCAACTCACGCGGATCGAGCGGATCTATCGGTCGGCGCTCGACGCCTGAGGATCCCGGTCGACGATCGATGCCTGAGGATTCGGTCGGCGATCGATGCCTGATGGTACGGGCCATCGATCGAGGCGTGAAGCGTTCCCACCGTCTCGGAACGCTTCTTTTTCGCCCAACGACGCCCGCTGCTTCCGTAATCCGTCCATTACAAAACCCGCCTAGTCTCTCCGGACGGTATGGACGAGGTTACACCGCCGGCCGCGCCGTTCTCCGATCGTCGTGTCCTGGTAACGGGCGGGGCCGGGTTCATCGGTCACCACCTCGTCTCCGCGCTCGTGCCGGACAACGACGTTCGGGTCCTCGATAACTGCTCGACCGGGGACCCGGACACGGTCCCGCCGGAGGCGACGCTCGTTCGCGGGGACGTCACCGACGCCGAGGCCGTTCGCCGCGCGATGGACGGCGTCGACGTGGTGTTCCACCAGGCCGCCGTCGTCAGCGTGCAACGCGCGGCCGAGCAGCCCCACCACGCCCATCGAGTCAACGTCGACGGTACGCTGACGGTGCTCGAGGCCGCTCGCGACGAGGACGCACGCGCGGTCGTCGCGTCGAGCGCGGCCGTCTACGGCTCGCCGGACACGGTCCCCGTCGCCGAGGACGACCGGCTCATGCCCCGATCGACGTACGGCGTCGACAAGCTCGCGGCCGATTCGTACGCCCGCGTGTACAGCTCCACTTACGACGTGCCGACCGTCGCGTTGCGCTACTTCAACGTGTACGGACCGGGACAGCGAGGGCCGTACAGCGGCGTCGTCGACGCCTTCCTCGGGCGCGCGGCCGCCGGCGAGCCGCTCGTGATCCATGGGGACGGCGAACAGACGCGGGATTTCGTTCACGTGTACGACGTCGTCCGCGCCAACCTCGCGGCCGCGACCACGGACCACACCGGCCGCGCGTTCAACGTCGGCACCGGCGAGAGCGTCACGATACGCGAGCTGGCCGACGTGATCCGATCGGTCCTCGACGCCCCCGTCGACCTCCGATACGAGGAGCCGCGAACGGGCGACGTCAGACACAGCCGGGCGGCGACGGCCCGGCTGTTGGGCCTGCTCGACGTCCGTCCCCGCGTCGGGCTCGAGGCGGGCCTCGAACAGCTCGCGGCACATCGACGCCACGTGTCCCTTCAGGGGTGAATCACGTCCGACATGGACACGACACCGGTCGCGGGAACGCCACAGGTCCGTCTCCGATGGCTTCTCGACCCGTCGCCGTCGCGCCCCGCCTGGCTCGACGACGACGAGTGGATCCCGCGCGGGGAACGGCGGCTGTACAGCCGGGTAAAACACGGGCTGTACACCGTCCTCGAGTCGATGGAGCGGACCGGGACGGTGCTGCTTCCGGCGTACGTCCCCGGCGGGGTCACCTGGGCGGCGCTCGCGGCCGGCCACGACGTCCGGTACTATCCGGTTCGTGAGGACCTGTCACTCCCGGCGGACGCGGTCGCCGACCGCATCGCCGAGACGGACGCGGTCGCCGTCGTGTTCGTCCACTACTTCGGCTTCGTCGACGACGCGTTCACCGACCTCGTCGGCGCGGCGCGGGACCACGACGCGCTCGTGATCGAGGACTGCGCCCGGGGGCTCTTCGCGCGGGACCCGGACCACGGGCTGCTCGGGTCGACGGGGGACGTCGCGCTCTTCTGTCTGCACAAGACGCTGCCGACCCCGAACGGTGGGTTGACGGTCTCACGTGCCGGTACTCCGCCGGCCCCACACTACGACTTAGCGGAGTGGGACACGGTCCCGCGCGCGGCCGCCAAGGCGACCGCACACGGGCTCGGGCTCCGGATGTCGTCGTCGCCGGTGGTGAAGCGGCCGAACGACCGGCAGCCGAACGCGGTGTCGCCCGAGGGGTCACGCCCCGGGATCGGATCGGTCTCGCGCCGCGCGCTCTCGCGGTGTGACCCACGGGAGATCCGCACCGCCAGGCAGAGTCGGTATCGGGTGCTTCGAAACCTGCTTTCGGACAACGAGGCCGTCGACGTCGTCTCGCCGCCGGCGAGTGACGTGTCGGTCCCGTTCGGCGTGGCCGCGTTGGCCGAGTCGGACGAGGCCCGCCGGGCGTATCTCCACCGACTGTATCAGTGTGGACTCCCCTGTGAAGTGCTCACGTGGCCGCCGGTGTACCGGCACGAGGCCGCGATGGCCGATAAGGGGGCCGAAACCCTCCGCTCGCGGCTGTTCGTTCTGCCGACGCATCAACAGCTCGACCCGGGCGACGTCGGACGGATGGCGGCGTGCCTCCGCGATTCTCGGTGACCGTCATCCACACGGCTGATCGTCGTTTACACGTCCGGAGCGTCGCCACGTCCGGGCCATGCGCGCGGTTCCGGACCGTCGCTCCGCCCGGAACGTTTACTCCGCAGACGAGTCGTCGACGAACGCCAGGTCCGGATGTCCGGCGTACGGCTCGGGAACGCTCGCACCGCCCTCGACGTAGGCGGCGATCGCCTCCCGGGCGTCGACCCACTGGACGTGTCTCCGGAGGATCACGACCGGGAGGGTGTCGACGTCGAGGACCTTCGCCAACGCGAGCCGGTTCCGTCCGTCCGCGTAGAGGAGCTCGCCGTCGCGACCGACGTCTACGGCGACTTCGTCGTTGAGTATCCGGGCGGGAAGCGTCCCGCGGGCGCGCTCGAGCGGGTCGTCGACGTTCGACGCGGCCAGCTCGCGCTGTGTGAGGAACCCGTTGTCCCGAACCGACATCGCGAGACGGTCCAGCCGGGAGCATCGACGCTCGAACGCCGCGCGGGAGCGACAGCCCCACGGCTCCTCGCCGTCCTCGATCTCGGAGACCACGCGGTCGAAGAACGCCGTGTCCTCCCACGGTCGACCCTCCTGGAACCGCGCCTCGAACGCTCGGTAGACGTCGGCGTCCACGAAGGCGATCCGGCTACGGTCCCAGTCGCCGTCCATCACGCTTCCCGCCCGCCGGAAGCGCGGCAGGCCGGTCGGCTTCGAGACGTGCGTGATCGCGTCCGGGTCGACGCGATACACCTCGAAAGGGTCGATCGGGGCACGGTGAGCGCGGTTGTGTCGCCATCGGACCGCCCGCACGTACCGCTCCGCGTACATCCCCCGACAGGCTTGTAGCGGCCGTTCGAGGACGGGGATCGCGTTCAGGAGGGCACGACCCGCGCCGCGGACGATCGAATCGATCCGGTCGCCGACTCCGGATGCGCGTTCGGGTTCGTCGGCGTCGCGTGGGGCTCCCCGCGGAAGCACCACCGGACCGTCCGTCGACTCGTGGGGTCGATGCTCCCCGCTCGACCGGGACATCGGCTACCGCATACCCAACATCTCGCGTGCGTCGTCGGGCGTCGCGAGATCCGCGTCGAGCCGATCGATGATGGCGGCCGACCGCTCGACGAGCTGTGCGTTGCTTCGAACCGGCTCCCCGCGGCGGTAGTAGAGGTTGTCCTCCATGCCGACGCGAACGTGGCCGCCGAGGATCGGCGACAGCGTCGTCAGGGGGAGCTGGTGGCGTCCCGTCGCGAGCAGGTTGAACTCGCTGTTCTCAGGCAGGTTCCGAACCATGTTCATCACGTTCTCCGGCGACGGGATCGAGAAGGTCCCGCTCCCGAAGATGATGTTGATGTAGTACGGCTCCTCCAACAGGCCGGTCTCGATGAGTCGATACACCTCGTTTAAGTGTCCGTTATTGAACACCTCGAGCTCGGGTTTGATCCCTTGCTCTTTCATCTCCCGGGCGAGCAGTTCGATATTGTGCCGGTTGTGTTCGGTAATAATGTGTTGCCCGCGGTTGAACGGTCCCATGTCGAGCGAGGCCATCTCCGGCGTCGGGTCGGTTCTGATCCCCTCGATCCGTTCCTCCATGGTGCTTTGCCCGCCGGTCGTGTTCTGGATGATGATGTCGTCACAGCGGTCGCGGATCGCGTCGTTGACCTCCTGTAGCCGGCGGGCGTTGTTCTCGCCGTGTTCGTCCCGTCCGTGGACGTGGACGATCGCGGCACCGAGTTCCTCACATTCACGCACCTGTTCGGCGATCTCGTCCGGCTGTTCCGGGAGGTTCGGGTTCGCGTCCTTCCCGTGGACCCCCCCGGTCGTCGCAACCGTCAGTATGACCTTTTTGCCGTCGACGTACTCCTGATAGCTCATGTTCGGTCCCCGGTTCTACCCGGAGTCTCCGGATACGAACGGGCATGATTGCTTTGTATTACTCCGACTACTCCGTGTATCCGGCTCATACCGCGGTCAGTCATCGTCCGCCTCGATGGCCGTCGAGCTCTCGACCATCGACCGGTACACCTCACAGTCGGCGTCGTGACTGAACTCGAACCGGTCGTTACAGACGTCCGCACGCATCGGTGAGACGAACTCGTTCATCACCGTGCAGTACGGGCGTTCGTGATCGAAAGTGTGTTCTTCGTCGCTGGACCGGTACTCGAGACGTGGACACGTCATAGGATGATCCGACCCCTGCAGGACACTTTGTAACCCGACCGCTACGGCGGTCCCGATCGTCGGTCGAAACCCCGAAACCGGTACAGTTCCACACGCTACGTCCCGGTTCGAGCCGACGTCGTCGGTAGTCGACGCGTTCTACACGGCGGTAGAAATACCCTACCGATAATAGCACGTTAACTAACCTGTACCTTTATCTACCGTCACGGTAGAAAGAGACTAGTTAGGGAGACGAAATGATTCGAAACACATGGGGACGGACGACGACACACGGGACCGACGCTGATACCGCAACCAAGACCTCCGTTTGTCCCGGGGTGGGGGCTGTCTCGTCCCGACGGCCGACGGCGGCTCACGACACTTCCCCGAGCGATGAGTAGCGCCGAGACGGAGTCCCGAGCGCGGACGGACGTCGAGGACGACGGGCCCGAGCAAGGACCGAGCGTGCCGTCGGCGCCGTCGACGGAACTCACCCAGCCGAGCCTCTCGCTCGACGTCGTCTTCGACGTTCTGAAGAACCAGCGTCGGCGACACGTCATGTCGGTTCTCGAGGAGGGTGACGGATCGACGACGCTGAGCGACCTCGCGGAGCACATCGCCGGGATCGAGAACGACAAGCCGCCACACTCGCTGAACGCCCAGGAACGCAAACGGGTGTATGTCGGTCTCTACCAGTGTCACCTCCCCAAGATGGACGACGCGGAGGCGATCGTCTTCGACCAGAACCGCGGCACCGTCGAGCGCGGCCCGAAGGCCGACGTCTTCCACACCTACCTCGAACGCGACATCGAACCGGAGCGCTGCTGGTACCGGTACTACGGTGCGATCGCGGGGGCGAGCTGTCTCGCGCTCGCGGCCGCTCTCGTCTCCGGCGTCCCGTCGCCGGCCGTCGTCTTCGTCGGGTCGATGATCGCGATCGGTGGGCTCGCGGTCCACCACGCACGCTGTCAGCCGTAGCCGTCGGCTCACGGCACGTCAGCGAGTCCTTACTATACGTGTCACACGGTAGTCAGCCGCATAACAAAGCCGCCAACCGGGATGTGATCGGAGTAGTCTACCCCCGGCGTTTCCCCGGGGCGACGGTGAACACGTATGTACATGGATCGAACCCCCGTGAGCCCATACCGGTGCTCGCGGATCACTCCGACGGAGGCCCGCTGAGATGTGCGGGATCATTGCACGTATCGGCGAGAACGGCGCAGTCGACGAGCTGATGACCGGCCTCAGGAACCTGGAGTATCGCGGCTACGACTCCGCCGGCATCGCCGTCGCGAACGAACACGGGATCGAGGTCCGCAAGCGTGAGGGGGAGACCGACGCGCTCCACGCGCTCCTGTCCGAGAGCCCGATCGACGGCCCGATCGGGATCGGTCACACGCGATGGAGCACCCACGGACGGCCGTCGGACGCGAACGCCCATCCCCACACCGACGACGACGGCCGGGTCGCAGTCGTGCACAACGGTATCATCCGGAACCACGACCGCCTGCGGAACGAGCTGGTCGCGCGCGGCCACGAGTTCGAGAGCGAGACCGACACCGAGGTCGTCCCCCACCTCGTCGCCGCCTCCCTCGACGAGGGGTTGGACCCCGAGGACGCGTTCCGTGCCGCGATCGAGCGGCTGGAGGGGAGCTACGCGATCGCGATGATCGCCGAGGGTTACGACGCCGTCTACGCGGCGCGAAGCGGGTCCCCATTGGTGATCGGCCTCGACGACGACGCCACGTACCTCGCGAGCGACGTGCCGGCGTTCCTGGAGTTCACGGAACAGGTCGTCTACCTCGAGGACGACGACGTCGTGGTCATCACCGACGACGGCTACCGCGTGACCGACCTCGACGGGGCCGCGCTCGACCGATCCAGCGAGGTGGTCGACTGGGCCGCCGGCGACGCACAGAAGGGTGCGTACAACCACTTCATGCGGAAGGAGATCGACGAACAGCCCGTGGCGCTCAGGCAGGCGATCGAGGGCCGCATCGACGACGACGACCGCGTCGACCTCTCTGTGTTCCCGAACGGGGAGCTCGCCGAGATCGACGACGTGGTGTTCGTCGCGTGCGGCACCTCTTATCACGCCGCGATGTACGGGAGCCGACTGCTCCGGCGTCGGGGGATCCGCTCGACGGTGGCGCGGGCCAACGAGTTCGCTTACGACCCCCTGCCGGTCGACGAGGGGACGCTCATCGTCGCCGTCACCCAGAGCGGGGAGACGGCCGACACCCTCGCGTCGCTCCGGGCGGCCGTCGGCACCGACGCGCGGACGCTCGCGGTGACGAACGTCGTCGGATCGACCGCCGCCCGCGAGGCCGACGAGACGCTGTTCATCCGGGCGGGGCCGGAGATCGGGGTGGCCGCGACCAAGACGTTCTCCTCGCAGGTGGCGGCGCTCGCGCTGCTCGCGGAGCGGATCGCCGACGAGCAGGAAGCCGTGCCGTTGCCCGTCGCCGACGGCGGTCTCGATCGGTCTCAGCTCCTCGCGGACCTCCGTCGGCTTCCCGACGCGATCGAGTCGGTCGTCGCCTCGGACGATGCGCTGCGGCTGGCCGAGCGGTACCGCGACGCCGACTCGTACTTCTTCATCGGTCGCGGCGTCGGCTATCCCGTGGCGTTGGAGGGCGCGCTGAAGTTCAAGGAGATCACGTACGACCACGCCGAAGGGTTCGCCGCCGGGCAGCTCAAACACGGCCCGCTCGCGCTCGTGACGAGTAACACGGTCGTCATCGCGACGTTCACGGGCCGGAACGACGAGCAGACGATCCACAACGTCCAGGAGGCGAAGAGCCGCGGTGCGCCGGTTATCGGGATCGGCCCGGAGTCGTCCACGGCCGCCCGCGAGGCGGTCGACGAGTACCTCTCCGTTCCGGACGTCGTGCCGGAGCTCGCCGGCGTCCTCGCGAACGCACACCTCCAACTGCTCGCGTACCACGCCGCGGAGCTCCGCGACCGGGCGATCGACAAGCCTCGGAACCTGGCGAAGAGCGTCACCGTCGAATAGCGTCCCGAGGCGACCGGATCGTCCCCGTAGTCCCGGCTCCGTTCTTCTCGTCGTTTCGAGCTCCGTTCTTCCCGTCGTTTCGAGTTCCGTTTCCCGGTAATCCGACCTCCATTTCCCGGCGATCCGGGCTCCGTTTCCCAGTACCCCGGTCTCCAGTACGTCGGACCGACGGCCCGATCCGAACGCTTCGTTGCTCCCGTAGTCGATCCCTGTATTCCCACTCTCACGCACTGCAGCGGCGGGTAACGGACGTATAACGAAGTCCGAACCGGTCATCGAAACGGATACCCATCGATCCGACACGTCGTCGGTTTACCATCCCCCCCCTTACCCGACGCGACGGTCGATCGATGGGGCGTTTATCATCCGCCGAGCCTCGCCGATACGGCGCTACGCCCGAGCTTCGTCGACGGTGACCGTTCCCGATCCCGTGACCACGACCTCGTAGCGGGCGTATCGGAAGGAGACGACGATCCGGTCGATCGCCGTCGTCGGTGCGGTCGTCGTCGCACCGCTCCGGACCAGCTCGTCGAGCGCGTCGGGGTCGACGGATCGGGAAAGCGGCGGGAGCGCCGTAACGGAGCGCTCGTCGATCGATGCGACCGTTTCGATGACCGCGACGCTCGGGGACACCTCGTCCCAGTCGTATCGTTCCGAGGCGTCCGGGGACCCCGTCATTCCACCGCCGCCCCGGAGCCCCTCAGCCGCCCGACCGCCGTCCGAGCCACCGCTCGGGTCGTCGTCATGTCAGTTCGACTGCCCGTTCGGCCCGGCCGTCGCGTCGGCGAGTGTCGGTACGCGGTTGCGGGATTCATTATAGTCAGATCGAACGGCTCCATCCGTATATATACGTCGAGATACAGTCACGAAACGCGTCGACATCGATGGAGTAGGCCCCGCTGTGAGCCTCCTCGTCGCCCCTCATCGTCCGTTACCGCCGACCCGGTCCTCTTCCCGTTCACCACCGTCCGTCCTCTGTCGGCGTCCGTCGTCCTCTGTCAGCATCTGTCATTCTCTACCTGCGCCCGTTTCCGTTCGTCCCCACGCTCACGCGGCGGTCCGCCGACGAGGTCGTTCGACGGCCGACTTCCCACCATCGGTACGGACGACCTCCCGTCCGCCGACGTACACCCGATCCACCGTCGGCACCGGATCGGGGTCGACGACGAGCACGTCCGCCCTCGCACCCCGTTCGAGCCGGCCACGGTCGGGGAGGTTGACGGCGGCCGCCGGATTGGCGGTCACCCGCGCCACGCGGTCAGCCAGCGGCTCGCCCGTGTTCACGAACGGGGCCGCGAGCAGCGACGGGGGGTGGTAGTCGGCGCTGAGGACGCCGACGACTTCGGCGTCGATGGCCTCCCGCGCGCTCAGGTTGTCCCAGAGGCTCCCGCCACGAACGAGGTTCGGGGCCCCCATCACCGTCGTGAGCCCGCGCTCTGTCGCCCGCTCGGCCGCCGCCAGCGAGAGGGGGAACTCGCTGATCGTCGTCCCCAACTCGGCCATCCGATCGACCGTTCGCGGGTCCTCGTCGTCGTGCGACGCCAGCGGGATCCCCGACGCCGACACGAGCCGGGCGACCCGTTCGGCGGTCGTGTCCAACGTCTCCCCGGCCGTGTCGCATCGGTCGTTCGCAAGCTCGTCGACGTCTTCCCTCGAGAGATCGCGCTCGCCCATGTAGTGGTCACGGAACGACTCGTCGTCGAACTGGCCGTCGCCCGGTTGGTGGTGCATCATCGACAGGAGGTCGATCGACAGCTCCGCGTCGATCGCCTCGACGGCGTCGACGCTCTCCGGGGAGAGCTCACACCGGGCGTGGAGGCGGTTGTCGATCAGCGTCGATTCCGCCCGTTCGATCGCCCGGCTCAGTTCGATCGCCTCCGACAGGGTTCGGTTCTCCGCCGGCGTCTCCTCGAACGCCACGGCGTGGAACTTGGTCGTCACGCCGTTGAAGGCGTTGACCCGATCCGCCGTCGTCACCGCCAGGTCCGCGTCGACCCGTGCGCCCGACCGCGGGTACCGGTGGCGCTCGATGTCGTCCCCGTGGAGGTCGATCAACCCGGGCATCACGACCCGCCCGTCGGCGTCGACCGTCGCCGAACGGGAGAGCGTCCGGTCCGGGGTTCGGCCGATCTCCGCGATCCGCTCGCCGGTGATCACGACCCGCCCGTCCTCGATGACGCCGTCGGGGGTGACGACGCGTCCGTTCCGGATCTCGACGATCCCCGTCATCGCCACACCGAGCCGCTCGTGGTCGGGTGGGTCGCGTCGCTGTCCGCGGCGGCTCCCCGGTCGACGGCGAGTGGGTCATGGAGACGGACCGGTTCGTGTCGGAACATAGACCGTACCGTTTCGATCCGTTTTACTTAGTTACGGACCGACTCCGGTCCTCCCGGTCGCTTCGCACACGGAGTAAGCGGCTGCTACTAAAGATCCCGAAGCGGGAACGACGACCCGTGTCAGACCCTTTCCCCGATTACGTCGACGTAGATTACGAGGACGGTTCCGGTGCGGCGCCCGACGACTACGGGACGCTCGAAGAGAAGACGATGCGTGCGACCGACTGCGTCGGAGACGCCCTCGAACAGTACCGCGCCCCGGCGCTGATGTGGACCGGCGGGAAGGACTCCACGCTCGCGCTGTACGTCGCCATGCAGGTGGCGGAGGAGCGCGGGCTCGAGGTCCCTCCGGTCCTGTTCATCGACCACCTCCAGCACTTCCCCGAGGTCCGTCAGTTCGTCGAGCGTTGGACCGACCGCTGGGACCTCGACCTCCGCGTGGTCAGTAACGAGGACTTCGCGTCCGTCGTCGAGGCGCGCGGGGCCGAGCCCGGCGACGCGATCCCGGTCGACGCGTTGAACGAGCGGAACCGCAGGCACGTTCGCGACGTCTTGGAGTACGAGGAGGAGACGTTCCCGTTCCTGCTCGACACGTACGTCGGGAACCACCTCCTCAAAACCGTCGCGCTCAACGACGCGCTGGAGGCCGGCGGCTTCGACGCCGTGATCTCCGGCGTGCGGTGGGACGAACAGGCCGCCCGAGCCGACGAGACGTTCTTCTCGCCGCGCCACGACCCCGACCTGTACCCGCCACACGATCGGGTCCATCCGATCCTCCAGTTCACGGAACGCGACGTGTGGAACGCGTTCTTCCGTTACGTGCTCCCGGACACGGTTCCCGGGTATCCGGTCGATCACGTCCCGCGGTCGACGGCGGACCTTCCGGAGGGGATCGCCGCGGACGAGCTGCCGATCTCGCCGAAGTACTTCGAGGGGTTCCGGTCGCTCGGGAGCGAGGTCTCGACCGAGAGCTCGGGGGACACGCCGGCGTGGCTCCAGGACCTCGAGGGAACGACCGAGCGGGCGGGTCGCGCGCAGGACAAGGAGGACCTGATGGGGCGGCTCCGGGATCTCGGCTACATGTGACGCGCCGCCGTCGTCGATTCGAACCGCCGTCTTAGGAACTCGATACCCTGCGGTACCGGCTCCATACTTTTGCCCCTCCTGTCGATGTGTCGCTACATGTACGGATCGACCGGCCGATCGCCGGAGAGCGTGTTCGCACCGACGGTGGTCCAGTGACCGATCGCAACGAACCGCTCGCCGTCGACGACGCACTCGCGTTGCTCGCGGCGTCGCGACGCCGGGCACTGATCGGCTCGCTGATGGACGCCGACGACCCGCGGATCCACGTCGACGACCTGATCGACGACCTGATCGACGACCTGTCCGCTGACCCGAGGATCTCCGTCGACGATCGGGACCGGTTCTGCACGGAGCTGTATCACCGACACCTGCCGAAGCTCTGCTCGGAGGGAGTCATCGACTTCGACCGCGACGCCGGTGTCGTTCGGTACCGGTCCGATCCGACCGTCGAGGACCTCGCCGAGTTCCTCGCCGAGGAGCTGGAACGGTGACAGCCCCTACCGGGCGGCCACGCCCGCCGAACGATTCAATGGAGCGGCCGCCGAACGATTCAATGGGTTGGCTGCCGAACGATTCAATGGACTGGCCGCCGAACGGGTGGGTCGACGGTGTCAACTGACCCGGCCCGAACGGAGCTCAGACGTCATGTTTACCGATCGAACCGACGCCGGTCACCGGCTCGCCGACGTGCTCGACGGCCACGACATCGACGCCGATATCGTCCTCGCGATCCCCCGCGGCGGGCTGCCGGTCGGCCGCGCCGTCGCGGATCGGTTACGGATCCCGCTCGACGTCGTCGCGGCACGGAAGATCGGGGCACCGTGGAACCCCGAGCTCGCCGTCGGCGCCGTCGCCAGCGACGGCGCCGTCTGGCTCAACGACTCGCTGATCGACTCGTTCGGCGTCTCGGACGCCGACGTCGAGGCGGGGATCGCGCGGGAGCGCGAGGCCGCCCGCGAGAAGGTCGACCGATATCGTGCGGGACGGCCGCCGCTTGACCTCCGCGGGAAGACGGTGATCGTCGTCGACGACGGCGTCGCGACCGGTGCGACGATGATCGCGTGTCTCAGACAGGTCCGATCCGGTGGTGCAGCGCGTGTCGTCGCCGCCGTGCCGGTCGCGCCGCCGGACACGATCGAACGGCTCCGGCCCGAGGCCGACGACGTGATCTCCGCGGAGACGCCGCCACACTTCCGGGCGGTGGGACAGTTCTACCGCTCCTTCGAACAGATCCCCGACGAGCGGGCGGCCGCGTACCTCTCCGTCGACGAGGAGTGACGTCGCGATGCGACACGCCCGTCCGCTCAACATTTATAAGCGACGCCGTCCGTCTCGCCGAGGCCTCCGTTCCGTTTATAAGCTCATGGCGGCTCGGTGGCCCGTCGCCCAGAGCGTTTCCCCCTGCTGTGACGGACCGGTTCGTGGTCGGTGCCCGGGGCCAACGCTCCCCTGCCCATCGCAACCGGCCCATAACAATGCCGTCTCGACGGACACCCTCTCCGTACGCGACGTGCCGCCACGCGCCGGCCGATCGCACATCCATGGTCACCCATCTCCCACGAACGTTACTGAGTCGCGCCGGACGCTCCCCGATCGAACGGCGAGATCGCCCGGTGGGCGCCGTTCCGGTGCCCGATCGGTTCCCCGATCGACACGGGCGGGTATCGAACGAACGCCGCCGAACGCCTGTCCGAGCTAGTGGGGTAGCGGAGTGCGAATTCTGACGCTCGTAACGAACGACCACGCCGGATTCTTCCGCCAACAGGTCACGGGCATTCGAGCGCGTGGACACACGGTCGACGTGCTCGCCGTCCCCGGCTACTCGAAGGAGGTCGACCGGACGGTACTGACGCACGCCCGATACTGCCTTCGGTCGATCGGTGCTGCCCTCGGGCCGTACGACCTCGTCCACGCGAACTACGGGCTCACCGCGCCGCCGGCCGTGATCCAACCACGCCACCCCGTCGTCCTCACGTTGTGGGGATCGGACCTGATGGGGAAGTACGGGTCGGTGAGCCGACTCTGTTCGCGCTTCGTCGACGAGGTGGTCGTGATGTCCGCGGAGATGGCCGTTCAGTGTGACCGGGACTGTCACGTCATCCCGCACGGCATCGACGTCGACCTGTTCCGCCCGCTTCCACGGGAGACGGCGAGGCGGGAGCTCGAGTGGGACGACGAGCGACACCACGTGCTCTTTCCGTACGACCAGTCACGCGAGGTGAAGGACTTCCCCCGGGCCTCACGGATCGTCGATCGGCTCGGAACGGAGCTAGACGATCCGGTCGATCTACACAGCGTGTCGGGCATCGCTCACCGACGAATGCCGCTGTACATGAACGCGGCGGACGTCCTGCTGTTGACATCCAAGCGCGAAGGGATGCCGAACTCGGTGAAGGAGGCGCTGGCGTGTAATCTCCCCGTCGTCGCGACGGCGGTCTCCGATCTCCCGGCGTTGCTCGCCGACGTGTCCCACTCGACCACCGCCGAGACGGACGACGCGCTCGCGGATGCAGTTCAGGAAGTCCTGCTGTCGGGCGAGCGCTCGAACGGACGCTCGGCGATCGACAGTCTCGCCATCGACACGCAGATAGACAAACTCGAGCGCGTGTACCGGTCGGCTATCGACGAGTAGTCCGTTTCCGGAGGCGAATGACGCCGCCGTCCTCACGGATGTCTCTCCAACCGACGTCCTCCGAGATGCCCCCGTTCACTCGTCGACGAAGGGTGAAAGGATGGCCTTCGCGAGCTCGAGGGCGTGCGGAATCGGATCGGTGGGCTCCAGGTTCGATCGCGTGTTCGGGGAGATCAGATCCGACAGAACTGCGGGGGTTGCCGCGGGACGCCCTATCGCGTGCTGGAGGTCACCGGACAGCGGCCAGTGGTACCGACTCGGAGTGAAGGTGTATCTCGGGAGCTTCCCCGTGTGCATGTACTGAAGGAGCCCTTCCGGGAAGTTCAGTCCGGATTCGATGCCGAGGTCGAGCGAGCCCCATAGCTTGGGGTTGAGTTCGATGAGGTGTGGCGTCCCGCGGTCGTCGCGCTTGAACTCGACCATCGCCGGCCCGTTCCATTCGAGCGAGTCGAGAACCGTCGTTCCGATCGCCGCGAGTCGGCTGTCCCGATCCGACACCGCACACGCACTGATCCCTCCGGAGGCGGGGTACTCCCTGATCCGTGTATGTGAGTATCCTCCCGCACATCGCCCGTCCAGATACAGCGCGAAGAACCCACACCCCTCGCCACGGAGATATTCCTGTACGAGGGGATCGTCCCCGTAACGGTCCCGATATCGGCGGACAGTGCGCCGAAGCTCGCCGGTCGAGTCCGGATACTCGACGAACCGAGGTGCCGATTCGGTCGGCGCCTTCACCACGACGGGGAACTCGGAGCCCGGAAGCCTGTCAAGGTCCGCGTCCGCCGTCGCGCGGATCGTCTCCGGTACAGGCACGTCGAGGCGTTTGGCCAGGGAGTACGTCTCCCACTTCTCCTGTGCCGTCCGCATCGCCTCCCGTCCCGGTAAGACGACGTCCACAGCCGGCGTGAGCTCGGACCGATGGTTCGCGAGCGTGTTCGTCGTCCAGCCACCGACTGGGAGCAGGTAGTCGTAGTCGTGTCCGTCGATCACCGTAGTGAGGTCCGCGACGTACGCTGCAGGGTCGCTCCTGTCGATGTGGTGTTCCTGGTCCACGTAGCGCGAGACGCCGGCCATCGACGTACGGTACGATGATATGACGCCCGTACTCGTCGTAAGCGGGGCGATAGACCGTACGACTGCGAGCGATTTTTTCATAATACCGTCGGTTACCAGGACATCCATTACACAGCGTCTGGCGCCCGAGCCACTAAAGTAATCTTTACGTTGCCAACTCGCCCGCCGAGTAGGCTTCATCATTCCTCATACACGCCCGGTTGGGGCTCTGCTCCCGATCGAGGGGGAACGGGAACGCGCCGAACCAAGTCTCCGTAGGCGAACGGATCGCATCCGGTCGGAGCTGTACGCCGACCGTACCGCCACAACACACCGGCGTTCAGTCGAGCGATCGAAACCTGGTGGCTGGTCACCCGAACCGAGGCGATAAGCCACCCTCCTCAACGAGCGACCGAAGGGTGCGAGTAAGATGAGGATATCGCGCCCTCAGAACGCTTTGTACACCCTCTGCCGTCGATCCGTCGGCGACCTCGTCGCCGATCCGAGTGTCGCCGACCTGAATGTCGCCGACCTGACTGTCGCCGACCTGACTGTCGCCGACCTGACTGTCGCCGATCCGAGCGTCGCCACGCAGGCCGCGGCGTTCGGTCACCAGAACACGATCGGGAGCCAGAGGTAGGTCGCCGCGGTGGCCAGCAGGACCCCGAGGACGTTGAGCCGGACGCCGACCCGCGCCATCTGTGGCACGGTCATGTAGCCGCTCCCGAAGACGATCGCGTTCGGGGGCGTCGCGACGGGAAGCATGAACGCGTACGACGCCGTGAGGGCCGTGACCGCCATCAACGACAGCGGCGACACCCCGAGCGCGTATCCGACCCCGACCATGATCGGCAGGAACACCGAGGCCGTGGCTGTGTTCGAGTTCACCTCGGTTAGGAAGACGACCACGGTCCCCACCAACAGGAGCACGCCGAGGAGCCCGACCCCGCCCACCGCGAGGACGCGTTCGGCGATCCACCGGTCTAACCCACTTGCCTGGAAGGCGGCGGCGATCGAGAACCCCGCACCGAGCAGGATCAACACGCCCCACGGGAGCCGCGACGTCGTCTCCCAGTCGAGGAGGACCGTCCCCTCCTCGCGGTCGACGGGGACGACGAAAAGCAGGACCGCGCCGACGATCGCGATGACGGTGTCGGTCACGGCCGGGACGACCGGCTCCAGCAGGAACGGCCGGGTGACCCAGCCGACGACGACGAGCCCGAACACGGCCAACGTCCGGCGTTCCCCCCTGCTCATCGCCCCCAGCGCGTCGAGCCGTGCACGGATCAGGTCCCGACCGCCCTCGATCGTCTTCGCTTCCGGGGGGACGGTGGTCACCAACAACGCCCACGCCACGAGGAGGAACACCGTCGAGACGGGCAGCGCGAACAGCATCCAGTCGAGGAACCCGATCCGGACGTCGAGCGCCGAGGCCGCGACGCCGGCGAGGATCGCGTTCGGCGGGCTCCCGATCAGCGTCGCCGCGCCGCCGATGGACGCGCCGTACGCGATCCCGAGCATCACCGCGATCCCGAAGTTCGTCGACGGCAACGTCGAGGGGTCGACGTCGACGGCACGGACGAGGTCCGCGTTCGAATCCGGGACCGCCTCGCCGCCGTCGCTTCGTGCCCTGCCGTCACCGCTCCGTCCCTCGCCGTCATCGCTCCGTCCCTCGCCGTCATCGCTCCATACCTCGCCGTCGCTGTCCGCTTTCTCTCCCGTCAGCGCCGAGAGCTGGGCGATCACGGCGGTGCCGATCGGGACCATCATCATCGCGGTCGCGGTGTTCGAGATCCACATCGAGAGGAAGCCGGTCGCGACCATGAACCCGAGCACCAGCCGCCTCGAACCGAACCCGACGACGTCGATGACCACGAGCGCGAGCCGCTCGTGGAGGTTCCATCGCTCGACCGACAGCGCGAGCAGGAACCCGCCGAGCAGTAGGAACACGATCGGGTCGGCGTACGGGGTGGTCGCCCCGGCGACGGTCAACACGCCAGCGAGCGGGAACAAGACGATCGGCAACAGCGCGGTGACGGGTATCGGGACGGCCTCGGTCATCCACCAGATAGCGATCCACAGCGTCCCCGCCAAGACGGCCGCGGCCTCGGGCGGCATCGCGATCGGCGTGAACAGGTACTGGACGGCGAACACCGCTGGTCCGAGGACCAACCCACTCCGTTCGCGCGTGATCGTCGCGGGCACGGTCGATGCACTCACCTCGGACACTACTCGCCCCGATGCCAAATATGTTGTTCCACCGACATTCGTTGTCGTGTACGACGGTTGCTCCGCCTCGTCCCCTCGTTTTTTGGTGACACGTGCCGATGGATCGAACGGCCAATGGCGGAACGGACGTGGCACGACGTCCCGATCGAGGACGTGTTCGACGGACTCGACACGGACCGCGACGGGCTCGCGTCCGCGGCGGTCGACGAACGGCTCGCGATACATGGCCCGAACGCGATCGCGAAAGGCGAGACGACGAGCCCCCTCCGGATCCTGATCCACCAGTTCACCAGCCCGCTCATCTACGTTCTGCTCGTCGCCCTCGTCGTCACGGTCGCGATCGACCACCTCACGGACGCGATCGTGATCGCCGCGGTCCTCGTGATCAACGCCACGATCGGCTTCGTTCAGGAGTACCGCGCCGAGAACGCGATGGCGGCGCTGGCGAGCCTCGTCGCGCCGAAAGCGCGGGTCCGTCGCGACGGGACGGTTCGGGAGGTCGACGGGTCGTCGCTGGTCCCCGGCGACGTCGTCCTCCTCGAGTCCGGGGACCTCGTCCCAGCGGACGTCCGGCTCGTCGAGACGAACGCGCTCCGGATCGACAACGCGATCCTGACGGGGGAGTCGGTTCCCGTCTCGCTCGACGCCGCTCCGATCGGGACCGACGCCCCGGTCGGCGACCGGCGGAACACGGCCTACATGGGGACCTCCGTCGTCTCCGGGCGCGCGGTCGGCGTCGTCGTTGCGACCGGCGGGGACACCCAGATCGGGGCGATCGCCGGCGAGATGCGACGTACGGAACGGGCGGCGACCCCGCTGCAAACCCGTATGCACCGGTTCGGGAACGCGATCAGCGTCGGGATCCTCGGTGCCGGCCTCCTCGTTTTCCTGATCGGGCTCTCACAGGGGCTTGCCGTCGGCGACGTCTTCCTGTTGGCCGTGGCGCTCGCCGTCTCAGCCATTCCCGAGGGGCTCCCGGTCGTGATGACGGTCGCGCTGGCGGTCAGCGTGCGACGGATGGCCGGGCGGAACGCGATCATCCGGCGGCTGCCGGCGGTCGAGACCCTCGGGTCGTGTAGCGTCATCGTGTCGGACAAGACCGGGACGATCACCGAGAACCGCATGGCGGTCACGCGTGTGTGGACCGTAGACGGCCTCACGGAGGTGACCGGAACCGCCCCGTCGTCGGCCGGCGAGTTCCGGCGTGACGGCGAGTCAGTGTCGGTCGAGGCCGGCACCCCGCTGTACGAGGCCGTCCTCGCGGGCACCCTCGCCAACGAGGCGTCGCTCGGCACCGGTCCCGACGGCGACGTCGAGAGCGTCGGCGACCCGACGGAGACGGCGCTCCTGATCGCGGGACGAAAAGCAGGGATCGACCGTGAGGCCCTCCTCGAACTCCATCCGCAGGTCGGGAGCGTCCCGTTCGAGTCGGACCGCCGGTACGCCGCGTCGGCCCACCGGTTCGACGGGGCCGTCACGACGTACTTCAAGGGGGCTCCCGAGCGCATCGTCGAGCTGTGCGACGCCGTCGAGACCGGCGACGGTCGCGCCCCTATCGACGAGGCGGCCGTGCTCGAGCGGGCACGGGAGCTGGCCAACGAGGGGCTTCGCGTCCTCGGGACGGCGCGGACCGACGGCGACGTCACCGACCGTGAGGAGCCGTCGGGGCTCACGTTCCTCGGGTTCGTCGGGATGATCGACCCCCCTCGTGAGGGCGTTCGTGAGGCGGTCGCGTCCTGTAAGCGGGCGGGGATCCGCGTCCTGATGGTCACCGGCGACCACGCCGATACCGCACGCGCCATCGCCGCCGACGTCGGGATCGACGCCGACTCGGTGCTCACCGGGACGGAGGTCGGGACGCTCTCCGACGACCAGCTCTCCGAGCGGCTCGCCTCGACGTCGGTGCTCGCCCGGATCAGCCCGACACAGAAGCTTCGGATCGTCACTCGCCTCCAAGCGGACGGCGAGACCGTCGCGGTCACCGGCGACGGGGTGAACGACGCGCCCGCTCTCAAGGCGGCTCACATCGGCGCGGCGATGGGGATCACCGGCACCGACGTCGCCAAGGAAGCCAGCGAGATGGTCCTCACCGACGACGACTTCTCGACGATCTACGCCGCCGTCGAGGAGGGGCGGACGGTGTTTTCGAACATCCGGAAGGCGACGGCGTTCCTCCTCGCGACCGGCGTCGGGCTCGTGCTCGCGATCCTGGCCGCGTTCGGGCTCGCGATCCTCGGCGTCCTTCCCCGGGACGCCGTCGGGACGTTCCCGCTTCTCGTGTTGCCCGCACAGGCGCTGTGGCTCAACGTGGTGAATAACGGCATTCAGGACGTCGCGCTCGCGTTCGAGCCCGGAGAATCCGAGCAGTTCGAGCGCCCCCCCTACGACCCGGATGCGGGGCTGCTCTCCGCAGTCCTCCTCGAACGGACGGTTCTCGTCGGCGTGTTGCTCGCCGTCCTCGCCGTCGGGACGTTCTGGTGGGAGATCACCACGGACGCGACGCTGCCGTACGCACAGACGGCCGCGCTCACGATGATGGTGGTCTCGATGGCGATGTTCGTCGGGACGTGTCGGTCCGAGACGCGCTCGGTCCTCGCGAAGAACCCGCTGTCGAACCCCCTGCTGCTCGTCGGTACGGCAGTCGCGATCTCGATCCACGTCGGGGCGATGCATTTCGGGCCCACGCAGTTCCTGCTCGGGTTGGAACCGATCGCCGCCGACACGTGGGTCCGGATCGTCCTCGTCGCGCCGTCGGTGATCGTCCTCGTCGAACTCCACAAGCTGTTCCGGCGGCGTCGGGGCCGATAGTGGTGGGTCCCGTCGCCGGGGAACGACCGACCGGACTCAAGGGGATCGCCCCCGAACCTCGAACGGAGATGTACGACGACGTCCTGGTTCCGGTCGACGGGAGCGAGGTAGCCGAGCGCGCGGTCGATCACGCGCTCGATATCGCGGCGACGTACGGGTCGACGGTCCACGGGCTGTTCGTGGTCGAACCGGTCTACGCCCTCGATCCGGGCACCGATGAGGTCGTCGAAGCGATGCGGTCGGAGGCCCGCCGGGCTCTCGCGGACATCGCCGCCCGGGCCGAACCACGCGGGATCCGCGTGGTCACGACGGTCCGGGAGGGGACACCCCACCGAGAGATCCTCGCGTACGCTCGGGAGCACGGGATCGACCTCGTCGTGATGAGCACCCACGGTCGGACCGGAGTCCGGCGAGCCGCCCTCGGAAGCGTCGCTGAACGGGTCGTTCGGCTGTCCGACGCCCCCGTCCTCACGGTTCGCCGACCTCGGGAACGGACGGGGTGACCGCTACGTCGATCCGTCGGTCGACGCGTCGCCCTCGGGGTCGGCCCACCCGCCGGCGTCGACGACCTCGAACAGGTTCACCCACGCCTCGTCGTCCTCGCTCTCCGGGAGCTGGTTGCGGAGGTCCCGGAGGTCCGACGGCGGGACGAGCGTGCTCGCCAAATCGACGATGACGCGGGCGTGGTAGGCGGCCTCCGCCGGATCGACGCCCGAGATATCGCTGACCCGAGCGACGAACTCCCGCCAATCGAACCGTTGTCCGTGTTCGTGAACCGCTCCGGTCATGTACCAGTCGATCTCCATCGGAAGCGACGCCGCGAAGTCCTCGGCGGCCCCCTCGGGTATCCGCTCCCCGAGCGTCATGAGCGTGGCGCGGATCGACCGGACCGCCCTCCCCGTGTCGGACAGTCGTAGCCGGTGTTGTACCTGCCCCGTGAACTCGTCGAAATTCATACGTCATCCATCGGTTGAGAACCTCATAAACGTGCATGGTGTCACCGATACTGAACTTCAATGCCGGCCGGTGTGACCCGGGATCGACGCGGCACAGGCGACCGGTGCTGCGTCCACCACACGGATCGGTGTGGATATTTATATGTGAGACGCGTGTACTCCCTCCCGACCGGAAGCGAGGCACCGTCGCACGCCGTCGTCGCATCGAGCCGGCGTTCCGATCGACGTCCTCCTCCGCCCCACCGACTCACCGATGGTTGACCGTCACTCCCCGTCCGATTCGCCTGAAGAAGTGTTGAGCGCTCTCGCCGACGCGGACGCCCGCCGGATCCTCACCGTCGTCGGGACGGAGCCACGTTCCGTCGCGGAGATCACCGACGGCTGTGAGATCCCGTCGGCGACGGCGTACCGGAAGGTCGGACGGCTCGTCGACGCGGGCCTACTCGAGGAGCGCGTTCGGCTCTCGAACGGGGGACAGAACATCAGCGAGTACCTTCTCAGCGAGACGGACGTGACGTACACGATCGAGGGCCCGACGGGGATCGAAGTGACGTGCTCGGTCGCGGCGGGCATCCCCGATTCGGGACCTCAAAGGGACCGGAGCCGTTCCGACGGCGATCGCTCCGACGACATCGGAGATCCCAACGACCTGAGGGACTGAACGAGCGGTCGCTCCTCCCGTGGTCGACGATCATGCGATCAGCACCGACCGCCCCGCGTTCCGGACGACGCGATCGGCGACGCTGCCGATGTGGTCGGTGTCCGCGTGCGCGTACCCCTGGTAGCCGATCACGACGAGATCGGCATCGATGGCGTCCGCGTAGTTAATGATCTCTTTGGACGGCTTTCCGTGGCAACACCGGGTCACGACTTCCACCCCGAGCGATCGTCCCTGCTCTGTCACCTCCTCGAGGCGCTCGCTTCCCCACGCCTCTACCTCCCGCTTCGCCACGTCCGCGTCGCTCAGTAGGGGTTCGACGTACCGATCGATGTCTACCACGTACACGGCGTGGAGCGTCGCCCCGAACCGCTCGGCGTGCTCGAGCGCGGCCGTGATCGCCCGGTTGGCGGGATCGCTTCCATCGGTGGCCACCAGGATGACGTCGTACATGCCGGATCCGTCGTCGCTCCCCGACGTTAACACGTCGCCGGTTCCCACGGATCGATAATTCTCGGGCGGCTTCGGTGGGTTGCCGACTCGATAGCGGGCCGTAGGGGGCTTTTACTCGGAGCTGTCGTGTCGTATCGTCCGTGAGAGGTGCGCTCTACGCACGGTTATGAGGCTCCTACCGGATCGGTTATGGATCGATTACTGGCCAGTGTCTGAATTACGTATCTATGCGTGTAACGTTCCGTACGTCCCGGAGAGCGATCACCCCGTTTGCTTGACACCGACCGATCCCGATGGATTCCGGCCGTCGAACTTCGATGGCTTCCACGGGCTCCCGCCGATCGGATCAGATCCCCTCTTGGAGGAATCGCCCCTCCTGTTCGTATATCGACAACAGTTCCTCGATGAACTCTTCGGGCGTCTCCCCGTCCTCGAGGTGGCCGTCGATGCGTTCCGCGACGTCGTCACTGAGTTCGATCGTTTGTCCCATCGGTGGTACTGTCGCGCCCTGTCGTGATAATTGTTTTCACCCGACAAGCGAATCCGGCTCCCTCGGGGCGTAACGGTGTCGACCGAAGCCGTTCGCGTGTTCCGTGCGTTTCCTCCTCAGAGCGCGCCGAACCCTTCGTCCCGCATCAGCTCGGCGACTCGCTCCGGATGGCGGAACGCGGCCAATAGCGCGAACTCACGGGCGTCCGTTTTCGAGACCTCGTTCGTTTCCAATCGCTCGGCCAGCTCGTTGCGGAACGCCGCCTCCCCCTCCGCGACCTCGTCCCGGACGTGGATCTCGAGGCGTGTGTCGCGCTCGTCGCCGACGTTGCTCCGCCGAACGAAGTACGGATACTCGTGTCTCTCCGTTTCGGAGCCGGTCGCGTCGTCGGTCGCGGTGTCCGACGCCGTCCGCTCCGCGGTCGGCTCCGTGGTCGAATCCGCCGAGCCCTCTCTCGCGTCCTCGTTTACCCCGTCCGCGTCGTCCGCGTCGTCCGCCCCGTCCGCCTCGTCGTTCGATCGTTCCTTCTCCGCGCCGAAATCGAGGTTCCCCGACCCTGACTTGAAGTTGCTCATGCCGAGGTTACCCCCGTCGTGTCGGCGTCACGCGGATCGATGGTTCGCACGTTTTGGCCCTGGATATCGAGCCGCAACACCGGGTCGACCTCAGCGTCGAAGGTGTCGGTAGCGACGAACCGGGCGAGCTCGTAAAGGTCGACCAGCGTCTCGATCTCGCGGTCGCGTACCCGGCGTTGGCCGGGCTCGCTCACCATCTTGCCGTCGCGCTCGAAGGTTTTCCAGCGCTCCTCGACGACCTTGAACGCCGACCCTCGCGCTTCCCACATGGCGTCCATCAGGCTCTCCCGGTTCCCGATGGTGACGGGCGTCGCGAACGACGCCGTCTCCTCGAACCGACGCTGGTACTGTCGGTGTGCGTTCGTCTGGCCCACCCCAGACGGGACGACACAGGAGAGGCCGATCTCGATGTCGAGCTGTCGCTCCATGTTGCCGACGAGCTCCTCGAGGCCCTCCAGGCTCAAGTTCCCTTTTCCGGCCGGCTTCACGGGGGCGACGAGCGTCCGGAGGGCGAAGATAGCGTTGTAGAGGAGGTCTTCCGCGCGCGCGTTCGGATCGATGAGGACCGCGTCGTACTCTCGGTGCAGCTCCTGTCGGTCCCAGAGGAGGTCGTACAGGAGCTCGAAGCGCGGGTACTCCTCGCGGCTCATGTTCTTCATCCCGGTCTCGTAGGAGATCTTCTGTTCGAGGTTCGAGGTGAAGTCGCCGAGCATGTCGTGGCTCGGGACGACGTCGACGCCCTCGTCGCTCGTTTCCACGAGCTCGTCGAACGGCCCGTCCGGCATGTCGAGGACGTGTTTGACCAGGTTGTCCGCGTCGGGATCGCTCCGGCGTTCCCCGACGTCGAAGAGGCTCGTGAGGTTCCCCTCCTGTGGATCGAGGTCCAGGACGAGGGTGTTCAGCCCCATCCGCTCCAATGCGACGGCGAGGTTCGCCGTCATCGTCGTCTTGTACGTCCCGCCCGATTCGGAGTAGACTACGGCCGTTATCATACACCGTCGTTCCAGTCACTGTAGCATAAATCTGTGTCAGACACTCTGTACAGATTTCTATTACAGATGTCTGTTACAGATGTTTTATGCGTATGGTGAGTATCGCTTTCCGTCGGGAACGGTGTTCCGTCATCCCGTTTGCACCCTCGGTACGGCGTCGCTACTGGACGTCTGTCACCCGTCCTCGCCCTCTGTCTGTGGTTCACGTCCGCGACTTCTGTTCCTTTCATCTATTATATCTATCTGTGGTATATGTCTGTAATAGTTATCTGTAATGTCTGTCCGTTACGATTGTCTGTATATATTATCTATATTCAATGTCTGTACGTATCGTTTGCACCGTTCCCTGTCGCCACTCTCTGCACCTGCTCCCCGTGAGCGTCCCCCTTCGCCCGATCGAGGTCGTCTCGAATGGCCGCCGCGATGCGATCACCTGAGCGCCTGACCCCCGGTACGTTGGGCGCGTACGGACCGACGGATCCGAGCGCCAGCGCTCCGGAGGCGTACAGCGGCACGGATCGGCCGTCCTCGTCCTGCCAGGCGAGCGTATCGTCGTCGAGGATGGGCATCCCCCGATAGCCTCGAGCGAGGTCGAGTTCGCCGACGATACGCTCGACGAACGGGTGATCGAACACCGGCTCGAAGCCGGTCGTGAGGACGACACGGTCCGCACGGAGGTGCAAGCCGTGGTCCAACGAGAGCCGAATGGCTCCGTTCTCGACGATCGCCGAATCGACGTTCCCTTGTGTCAGCGTGACGGTCCCCTCGTCGATCCGGGCTTCGAACTCCGGATACAAGTACGGCGGGACGGTCGCGGTGTTTCGAGCCGCTGTGACCTCGTCGAACCGGTCCTTCGATCCCGGCGGGTGTCGGTGGAGGTTGCGTTTGATGTGCGACCAGTTGATCCACGGCGGGTCCGCCTCCGACACCTCCCACTCGAGCGGGTGACGCGAGAGGAGGACCACCGACTGGGTCGCGCTCAACTCACACGCGAGCTGTGCGGCGGTGATGCCTCCGCCGACGACGATCGTCCGATCGACGGACGCCTCGGGATCGAACCCCTCCCACACGTGCTCGACCCGTTCGGTGTCGGTGGCCCAGTCGGGCCATCGATACCGCCCCCCGTGACCGATCGCCAACACGCAGTAGTCGGTCTCGACGGGGCCGTCGGCCGTTTCCAAGCGAAAGCCCGTCGCATTGGGGAGGTCGTGGATCCCCTCGACTGAGGCCTGGTGATGTAGCGACTCGAGCCCTTTCCGTTCGATCACGTACTCCGCGAAATCCAAGAAGAGATCGAGGGAGGGACGTTGTGGGTAGTCGACGGTCGGAACGAGCTCGTCCTCCCGATCGTTCGCCTCCGCGAAGCTCTCGAGGGCGAACGGCTCGGTCCCGACGTGATGAACGAACGTCGATCGGAGCGTCTCCATCCCACAGGCCTTCGCCTTCTCGCGGAACGACGCCAGCAATCGGTCGTGTGGGTCGACGATGCGGACGTCCGACTCGTCGAAAGGGGTGTCTTCGAGGAGACGCTGTGCGAGATACGTTCCCTGGATCCCTCCGCCCACGACGGTGCAGCCGAACTTCCGGGTTGAGTCGTGTGTCTTCATGCGAGAGACGTCGCGTCGTACTCGTAGACAGCCGCCACTTGTTAATAAGAATTTTGGATAAGATAATAAGATATATTAGTAAACGCCACTCTGTTGATAACACATGGACGAGCAGACGATCCCTGTGACGGTCCTTTCCGGAATGCTCGGTGCTGGGAAGACGACGACGCTCAATCACCTGCTGCACGAGAGCGGCGACTTGGATCTCGCCGTGCTCGTCAACGACATGGGCGAAGTAAACGTCGACGCGGACCTCGTCGCCGAGTCCTCCGACATTTCGGCTGACGAAGAGGAGTTGATCGAGCTCTCGAACGGATGTATCTGCTGTGAACTGCGCGGCGACCTGTTGGATGCGATCGGCGGACTCACGCGCGACCGGGATTTCGACGCGATCGTGGTCGAATCGACGGGCGTCGCCGAACCTCTTCCCGTCGCACAGACGCTGACGCTCGGTTTCGACCAGTCGAACCTCGATCCGACGGAGTTCTACGAGGAGACGGGCATCGAGCCGCTCGAGAACTGTCACCTCGATACGGCGGTGACGGTCGTCGACGCCCACCAGTTCAACGAGGCGATGCAGTCCGACGAAATCCTCGACGACGACGGGACGAAAAAGCATCTCGGCGATCTACTCGTCGAACAGGTGGAGTTCTGTGACGTCTTGCTTTTGAACAAGTGTGACCTCGTCGACGAGGCGACGCTCGACGGGATCGAAGGGACGCTGGAGGTCCTCCAGCCACGCGCCGAGATCGTTCGGACGACGCATGGCCGGATCGATATCGACGAAGTGATCGACACCGGTCGGTTCGACTTCGAGGCGGCGAGCCGCTCGGCGGGCTGGATACGGGAGCTCCAGGAACCGCACGAATCGGCCGAGGAGGAACACGGCGTGACCTCGTTCGTCTTCGAGGCACGGCGGCCGTTCCACCCCGAACGCTTCGCCGACCTGCTCGACGCGTTCCCGGAGTCCGTCGTCAGATCGAAGGGTCACTTCTGGCTCGCCGGCCGCGAGGAACGGGCGCTCATGCTGAACGTCGCCGGGAAGTCGATCCGGGTTGCTCCCGCCGGGGCCTGGGTCGCGAGCCTCCCGCCCGAAGAACGCATGGAGCAGTTCGAGGCGTACCCTGAACTCGAAGAGACGTGGGACGACGAGTGGGGCGATCGCGGCACGCGGCTGGTCGTTATCGGAACCGACATCGACCACGGACCGATCCGGAACCACCTCGAGGCATCCCTCCTCACCAACGAGGAGATGGGGGCCGATTGGGGGGCGTTCGACGATCGGTTCCCGACGTTCGAGCCGTCCGAAGAAGCGGGCGGCGGGTCGGAAGACGTCGAGCACGACGGACGAGAGGAGATCGGGATCGCGGATTGACACACCAGCATCCGAACGACGACGTGCCTGAACCAGGACCGCCATCGGCCACGGAGCCCCCGACGCTAGCGTGTCGTTCGGTCATCGAACCGATGGAATCGGGATCGGACCTGTGTACGATCTACTCGATCGTGCCCGTGGACGACCCGGTGACCACCTGGATCTCCGCTCGGGAGGATTCGTACTGCTCGCTTGAGGATGCGCGATAACACCGCGAAGACCAACGAAATCAACGGAACCAACGAACGATGTCTACGACATTCCAAACCGCAGTCAAGAAGGACGTATCATCAACACGACGCTTCGAGGCGATCGAGACGCTCGTCCGCACGAACGAGACGACGAACCTCGCGCTTCTCGTCCGCATGGACGGTCTCGGAGGCGAGTTCCGTCGGCGCGCACTCGACGGCTTGGCCGACTGTCACGCCACGGCGGCGCTCGAGGAACTCGCCGACGACAAGACGATCGATCCGTCGCTGAGGCGGACCGCGGAGAGGCTGGCGTGACTCGCGAAACGCCGGCCTCGTCGTCGAACGGATCGAACGACGGGACCGACGCATCCGACGGGCAGGCCGAGACGAACGGGGAGCGCATCGACAACCGACACGTCTGTCGGGACACCGGTCGCGAACAGGGCCTGGTCGGCACGTACGACATCTGGCTCTGCCGGCAATCGTTTCGGGAGCTGGCTCGCGAGATCGGGTTTCGTAAGTACGACTGACCGAGCCGTCCCGTTGCCGTCGAACCGCGATCGGGTACTGCGTCGCCGACGAGTAGCCGATGGGCCTCTCGCGACCGTTGTGCCTCGGTGTCCGTCGTCGCCGTTCGACATCGCCGCTCGCCGGACGAACCGACTACTGATACAGATCTCTATTACAGATATCTATTACAGATGTCTGCTATGGCTGTCCGTACGACGATACAGGGCATGCAAGCACGTTACGACGGTTTCGTTCTCACTCGATAACAAGATAGAACCCGAGAACCGTGAACAGATCGACGACGTCCTCACGGATCTCGAAGAAGCGCATGGTTGATTTCATCGTCGAATATCCCGAGGGACACTCACCCGACGACTACGGGGTGATGGGACTGGTCGAAACCGCAGACGACGGCGGACGGACGCAGAAAACGTCCGTAGACCGACACTATCCGTTCAGCCAGCCCGACATCGACGACACGTCCGTCGAGGCGTACTGCGCGACGTCCATGATTTCACGCGGCAACACTTTCATTGAAGAAGGACGTACTCGAACGCGTTAGGCGGCGGCAGCGAACGCGACGGATCCGACGAACGGCAAACTCGACACGACACAGATGAGATAGATGGTCAAGAACACCACTCCGGAACAACTCGCGGACGGGATCGACGCCGACGAACAGTTCACGCTCATCGACACGCGCCCCGAAGACAGCTACGACGCTTGGCACGTGCGCGACGCGGAGAACGTCCCCTATGACCCGGACGAGGGACTGAGCGAGGACCAACTGAACGAAGTGAACGCGCTGGTCGACGACCGGCCGGTCGTCGTCATCTGTGGCAAGGGCCTGACGTCGACGCCGTTTGCGTTCGCACTCGACGAGCACGGCTACGAGGACGTCTCGGTCGTTACTGGCGGCATGGAAGACTGGAGCAAACTCTACGAGGTCGTCCCCATCGAGACAGCCAACGACGACCTCGTCGTCCGGCAGGTCCAGCGCCGAGCGAAGGGCTGTCTCGGCTACGTCGTCGGCTCCACGGAGGCAGAAGAGGCCGTCGTGGTCGATGCGACCCGACAAACCGACCAGTTCAAAATCGCCGCCCAGGACGCCGGGCTCTCCATTTCGCGCGTGCTCGATACGCACGTCCACGCCGACCACATCTCGGGCGGTTCGGCGCTCGCCGACGAGATCGGCGTGCCTTATCACCTCGGCGACACAGCCCGCGAGCGCGGCGTCGAGTACGAATACGACCCGCTGTCGGATGGGGACGTCATCGACGTTGGCGGCGTCGAGATCGAAGCATTGCACACGCCCGGGCACACCTCGGAGATGATGAACTACCTCGTCGACGGCGAACTCCTGTTGACGGGCGATACGCTGTTCGTCGACTCCGTCGGACGGACGGAACTCCAGTTCGGCGAAGACGACGCCTCGCGGGGAGCGGAACTGCTGTACGACTCGCTCCACGAGACGATCCTCGACCTTCCCGACGACACGACGGTCCTGCCGGGTCATCTCACCGTCACGAGCGACGGCCGGTACGAGAACGGCTCGCCGGGTGAGCCCCTCGAGGCTCGGCTCGGGGACCTCCGTGATGACCTCGACTTCCTCGGGCTCGATCGTGAAGCGTTCGTCGAGCGATTGACCGAGGATGCCCCGGAGAAGCCCCCGAACTACGAGGCGGTTATCGCTATCAACACCGGCAGAGACACCGTCGACGACGAGAGCGAGGCGACGGAGCTCGAACTGGGGCCGAACAACTGCGCCGCCTAGAGCACAGCCCCCGCTTCCCCGTTGCAGACTCCTCTGGCAGCCGCGTCGCGACCACCCTCGGTGCGCTCGCGGGTGTGTCAGTCCGCGACCGGGCACCGACGATGGTGGGGTCGTGAGGTGACGCTGCGCTCGACGATCACGTCTGACCGATCGAACTTGGTCGCATTTGCAGATGGTCCTGTACGAGATACGTTCCCTGTAGTCGTTTCAGATGATAACGCGTAAGGTAATTCGTTCCGACGAGCGGCATCTAGCCGGGCCTGAGCAGCGATCAGCTCCAGAATAGACTTCGAGATACTCGCTTCGGTCGGGCGAAACCAACTGGCGACACGCAGCGTCAGCAGTGCTCGGAGACGTGGACGGGCGCCTCGGGTATTTCGATCCCTTCGCTGGCGAAGGCGGCCATCGAGCGCTCTGTCACGTCCGAGGCGAACGCGAACTCGTCGCGCAGGTCGGCCACATACGCCTTGCCGCGAATCGTCCGATAGTAGGACTCGTCCTCGACCAGGACCGCGAACCGATGGTCGTCGTCGGCGTAGACGTACTTCGAGGTCACCATGGCTTCCTCGACGATCGCGCTCGCTCGCTCGACGTCGACAGAGGCGGTGACTGCGAGTTCGACGACGACCATCATCTCCGGCTGGCCGTCGTTGGCGTTCGAGACGTTCGCAGTGAACATCGTTGCGTTCGGGATACTTACGGCGCTGTCGTCGGGCGTCCTCAGCGTCGTCGCACGGAGGTCGATGTCGGTTACCTCGCCGTAGTCGCCGTCGATGGTGACCTTGTCGCCGACCTGGTAAGGTTGCTCGGTAACGAGCACCAGTCCACCGATTATCCCCGCGAAGAGGTCCTTCAGGCCGAACCCCAGAGCCGCCCCGAACAGCCCCGACACTGCGAGCAACTGTACGGCCGATAGTTGGAGCAACGGCCCTAGAACCAGATACGCCGCGGTTCCGTAGATGAGAACTCGCGCGATCGGAATGAAAATCTTGATGCTGATCCGTCGGTGAGGAATCCGCTCGACGACCGCCGTGAGCACGTATCCGACGAACCAGGCGGCTAGGTACGCGGCCACGAGCACGCCCACCATTCTCGTGAGCGTCTCCTGGCCTATCCCCAGGTCTACTAGCGCCTGGAGGATGGTCACAGTATCCGCCCCCGTTCGGTCGCCGTCACGGCGGCCGGCACTGCCGCCGATACCAGTTCCACGGTATCGTCCTCGACCGTGACGAGGCCGTCGCGCGCGAGACGCCCGAGAACCCGATCGAGTCTGTCAACGATTCCCGTGAGCTGTGCCCGGTTGACCCGCTCTTTTGCGAGCACGATCCGCAGACAGAACGCTTCCTCGCGGTCTAGGTCCCGGTCGGATGCGGGGACGGCCATGTCGCTCGGGCGTACCTCCGGCCCCTGTCGGGCCTCCCAGATAGCCGTGGCGACGCCGAGGTTCCCGTTCGAAACAGCAGCGAGCCGGCCGAACGTCACGTCCTTTGGACCCAGATTTCTATCCGAAAGCAGGTCTCTGACTGCGACTGGGCTCAGCATAGGGACCGGCACCGATACGGACCAGTCCCGCCAGCCGACCTCGTGGCGCGTCGTGACGACCAAGCCGTCCCGCTCGGGGTCGTCTGCGACGAACGCCGGCATCTCGTCGTACCGATCTCGCACGAGTTCCGCGATCCGTTCTGCGGGAAGGGGCTGGACCTCAACGGTGATGGGAAACTCCTGACCGAGGGCCTGCACCGCCGCGAGGTACGTCCACGCGTACCGGTTCCAGCCCGTCACCACCGTCGCATCGATGCTCGCCAGGTCGTCGAGAAACGCGGACAGCTCCTCGAAGCCGCCGATGCGACGCTCGTACAGGTGCTGGCAGTTCTCTATCACGATTGGCCCCCCGTTGATCCTCGCCCGGATTTGGTCGACCCCGTCGCCCGGGCCAAGGCTAACCCGGGTTGCGTCCAGATCCCGCACAGCACGGTCTAGAACGGATCCGCGTCCGGAGAACGGATCGCCGACGACGGCAACCGGCCCGGTCCCCTCGCCCGAGAGGACCGCCGTGAACGCCTCGTGGTCGTCTCCGAGGAGCGTGGAGACGTCGACGTCCGGCCCCCGGCGCCTCCTTTCGACGGCACTCTGCTTCATTATATCATTCTCTTTGTGTCCAGCCGGTTGATAATACCGGACAGGGGTCGACCCCGTCGGACGGTCTTCAGCGCCCTATCAATTCGTCTGGTTCGCGGCTTAACACGGCTGAGAGACGACCATTTGAGTCACTGATCGTTTATCCTCCCCGGTCCAGCCGGGGACTTTAGCGATATCGCCGCTGAACAGCCGCCAACCTCGTGTGTTTT
Organism: Halorubrum sp. JWXQ-INN 858; assembly: GCF_009806985.1. Classification (GTDB taxonomy): domain Archaea; phylum Halobacteriota; class Halobacteria; order Halobacteriales; family Haloferacaceae; genus Halorubrum. The sequence goes on from NZ_WUAX01000014.1 coordinate 181,667, forward strand.
GATAGTCGAAGCCCTCACCTTGGGAGCAAGAACCAAGAGTATTCGAGCGCAACTCGTTGCTGATGGCGGAGATACTGCTCGTGGTCGGCGTCGTCGCCCTCGGATTCATGATCACACGGTGGGTGACGTTCCCGGTGGGGGCCGTGAGAAGGATAGTGTACACCGCCGTCGTCGAGGAGTCCGTATGAGACGATCACGATGAGTACGCCCTCGCTTCGAACGCTTCTCGTCGCGACGATCGGCGGGTTCGCCCACCTCGGTGTCGTCGAGTTCCTGTTCCGCTTGCTCGGCCACGTTCCCGACTCCCTGTGGCCGCTTGCCTCGGTTGAGAACGCGGCATTCGTCTTCGCGTTCGGGTTCCTCGTCGTCCTCCTCACTGTGCACACCCGATTGCTCTCGCCGGTCGTCGGGCTCCCCGCGCTGCTCGCGTGGGCGACGTATCGGGACGTCGCCTCGCCGACGCCGGTGTGGTCGGAACTCGGCGGACACCTCGTCGTCGACGGTCCCGTCTCCCTCGCGAGGTACGTGTGGACGTGGGAGGTGTGGCTCGCGACGTTCGTCGTCCTCGCCGCCGTCGAGTACGGGCTTCGCCACCACTACGGAGTGGGTGACGAGCGGCTCCGCAACCTCCCACCGTTGCCGTCAAGTCGACGGGAGGTCGCCCTCGTGGCCGGTGCAGCCGGAGGCACGTTCGGCGTGGCCGTCGTGGCGTGGATGGCGGGAATCGGCGTGAATCCGGCCGGGATCCTTCCCCTCCTCGCCGTGACGACCGGGCTCGCTGCGGCGGTCCCCGTCGGTGCCGCCGTCGCCCGCGGGCTGGTCGCACCGACCGCGTGTTTCCTCGCGCTCGTCGTGCCGGTCCTCCTGGGCCAGACGTTCGCCGGCAGCGAAGGCGGACCGGTATTCCTCCTCTTTCTCGGGCCGATCGCGGTCGGATTCGCGATCGTCGGGCTCCTCGAGAACGTCATCCGATCGCGCCTTTCGGGACGGTTCGGCGGTTTCAGTGAGGGACCCGGATGACCCGAACGTCGCTCTCGCCGTCGGTTCGCCGACGAGCGGTGGAGCCGTCGCTCGCCGCGCTCACCGTGACACTCGCCGTCGTCTGGGTGACGGAGCCCGGATCCGTGTTCGACGGCGGGATCGTCGCGACGATCGTCGCCCCCGTGTTCGTCCCTGCAACGCTTCTCGCTCCGGGGCTCCTCGCGATGTCGGTACTGGATCGCGTGGTGCGACACGGCGTGCGACTCGCCTCGGCGTACGTCGGATCCGATGACCGAACGCAACGCAGCGATACGAGCCGCCGACGGATCGGAGCGTCTCTCGTTCTCGGCGTGCTCGCCGGCTACACGCTCTGGTGGGTGATCGCGAGCGTGTACGTCCTCACCGTCGCTGACGCCGGCGGCGTGCTGCTCGCCCCGCTGGTCGCGCTCGTCGCCGGCAGCGTGCTCGGCGTGCTCCTTCTCTGCCGAACCGTACTGAGGTGGCTCGGTCTCGGAGCAGATCGCGTTCACGCACAGAGCGACGCGGGCTAAGCCAAACTCCGGCTCCGTTGACCTCCCCTTCTTCAGGCACGTTCTCGTCCGAAACGGTCGGTCATTGAAAAGTCCGAGCCGCTCAGATCCGTCTCAGAGGCTCTCACAGCCGCCGTCAGGGCGAGTCGACGCTCGGGTACAGTACGACACGGTTATGACTGTCCGGAGAGAAGATAAGGGAATGACGCCCTCTACTTCCACTACTGAGCGACGGCCGGCCGACAAGGCGACGCTCTACTGTCCCGAGTGCGGCCACGACAGCCACATTACTGGTGACTGGATCGTCCACGTACTCGCCGATTCGCTTACCTACGAGTGTCCGAACTGTGAAGCGTCGATCGATACCCGCCGGAATCAAACGGAGTCGTCCGCAGGGAGCGGTGGATCGCTTCTATCCGCGGCCGAGAACTGATCCGTACGCAGCCACGGCAGCACGCGTCCCCCTGCTGAGGACTTCAACGGCGCCTCGAGCCTCCATCTTTTCGGCTGGGAACATACCAATGTTTTATAAATACTTCTCGAGATTACATCCGGTATGGCCCTCCTGAAAGCCCTCCGCGAAGCCCCGCGGCTCCTCCGTGAGCAACCGATACTGTTCGTTCCGATGGCGATCTTCGCCGTCCTCCAGACCCCACAGCTGTTCTTGGAGACGCTCGACCCGATGGTCTCGATCGTGGGCTCGTTGCTCCTGACGGGGCTATTCGTCTTCGTAACGCCCGTCTTCTACGCCGGCGCGATCGGCATGGCGAACGACGCGGCCGCCGGAACTCCGACCTCGCTCGGACGGTTCTGGAGCCACGCCAAGGAGTTCTACGTCTCCGTGTTGATCGCGTATCTGTTCATCACGGCCGTGACGTTCGGGTTCGGGTTCGCCGTCTCGATCGGAATACTCGTCGCGTTCGTCACCGTCGGGGTGGGAGGCGGTGGACTCCCGCTGATGCTCGGCGTCGGTGGCGTCATCGCGCTGATCGTCCTCGCGTTCCTGATCGCGCTGTTCGCCGTGCATTTCTACGCGCACGCGATCGTCATCGAGGGGAAGGGAGCCGTCGACGGACTCTCTCGAAGCGTGCACGTCGTTCGGCACAACCTCAAATCGGTCGTCGGCTACGGGCTCCTGTCGCTCGTGTTCGGGGCCGTGTTCGGCGGCGTGTTCGTACTCGTCAGCGCGTTCGCGTTCCCGTCCGCGTCGGCTCCCGGTGAACCCGCCCCGATGCCGGATCCCCTTCCAGCGTTGCTCGGATCCGGGGCATCCATCGTCGGAACGGCTCTGTTTGCAACGTTCTTCGTCGTCTTCTCCGTCGTCTTCTATCGAGCGCTCGTTGGCGTCGACGGGGAGCCGTCCCAAGCGGGTGCGGAGACGGTCGATCACGGATCTGATTCGTTCGACAGTCCGAACCCCACCGAGTGATGCTGCTCACGCTCGCCGGACTCGGCTTCGTCGCGCTCGGGGTCGCGATCGGCTGGTACGGACTTCGGCCGCTCGCGGTGGTTCCGAGCGTACTCCGTGCCAATATTCGAGACCCAAGCGAGGTGACGGACACCGGAGCATTCGTCGTCTGCGGTGGCGTCGGAACCGTTTCGAGCGAAACGGTGACGGCTCCGTTCACGGGCACACGCTGTCTCGGCTTCGAGTTCGAGGTCACCGAACGCCAGCCGCTCGGGATCGGCGTCCCGTGGTTCCAGGCGCATCTCGACGACGGCGTCGCGACGCGCCCGTTCACGCTCGACGGCCCGACCGGCACGCTCCACGTCGTCCCGGCCGCCAAGCGATTCGCGCTCGACACGGAGTCGACGGTCGTCACGGTCGGAGCGACCGAGGCCCCTCCCGAGCGTATCCAGCGGTTCGTCGACGTTCGCGACGGACTCGGTCCGGTCGCGGGGTGGGTGAAGGCAGTTCCCGGACTCGGATTGCGGCGCTACGTCGAACGCAGGATCGATCCCGGCGAGGAGTACCTCGTGGCGGGACGCACCGAACGGCGGCAGAACGAGACCGTTCTCGCGGGCGACCTCGTCATCACCGACCGCTCCCCGAGACGGTTCGCCATCGCCCGTCTCCGCATGGCGGCGTTCCCGACGCTGATCGCGGCGATATCCATCGTCGCTGGGGTCGGCGGTATCGTCCTCTGACCGACTGCGGTCCGCGACTGAGAACGAACGCTCTCCCATGACACGAAACACGCACGCGATCGAGGCACGCGACCTGACGAAGCGATTCGGGACCGAGACCGCCGTCGACGGCCTCGACCTACACGTCGAACGCGGGACGGTGTACGGCTTTCTCGGCCCGAACGGCGCCGGAAAGACGACGGCGATGCGGATGTTGACGTCGCTGACGCGGCCGACCGACGGCGAGGCGTGGATCGACGGGAACCCCGTCTCGGACCGCGACGCGATCAGGGCGTCGATCGGCTACCTCCCCGAGGAACCGCCGGTCTTCGACGAGCTCACCGGCCGCGAACAGCTCGAGTACTTCGGCCGGCTCCGTGACCTCCCCGCCGCCGAGATGACGACCCGGATCGAAGGCTGGCTGGATCGGTTCGATCTCGAAGGAGACGCGGACAAGCGGATCGAGGACTACTCGAAGGGGATGCGCCAGAAGGTCGGATTGATCCAGGCGCTCCTCCACGAACCGGACGTCGTGTTCCTCGACGAGCCGACCAGCGGGCTGGACCCGCGGGCGGCACGGACCGTCCTCGACGTCATCGCGGAGCTGACCGATGACGACCACACGGTGTTCCTCTCGACGCATATCCTCTCGGTCGTCGAGGAGCTCGCGGACGTCGTCGGCGTCCTCTACGAGGGCGATCTCGTCACCGAGGGCTCACCCGCGGCGCTGACGGCGCGGGTGGAGGCCGAGGAGGGAACGACCCTCGAGGACGTGTTCCTCTCCGTCACTGCCGAGCGCGGGCCGGTCGCCTCCGGGTCGGTCCCCGGACCGAATCTCGGATCGGACCCCGAGTCGGGTTCCGGATCGGATCCTCGGCACGCTGGAGATACCACCGACCGTCAGGACGAGCGGGCCGACGACCGATGACGCGGGGGACACGTCCGCGGCTGGTCGCTCGAATCGAGCTCCGGCGTCGCTGGCGAACGATAAAGGGGAACACGACGCAGCTGTTGGCGATCGCGTTCGTGGCCGTCATGCTGCTTCCGTTCTCGCTCGCCGGCGTGCTCGGGGCGTACCTCGCCGGCGGGTTCGTCGCCGGAAGCGAGACCGAGCCGCTGATCGACTGGGCGCGAATGGCGTTCGTTTACGGCTGGATCTTCGTGGTCGGGTTCGGCGGCTATCGCGCGTACGCCGTCGCGCTCCGCCCCGACAACCTCGACGGCCTGCTGACGACGGTCTCACACAGGGACGTGATCGGGGGCCTGATCCTCACCGAGCTCGCGCTCTGGTCCGCGTTCTTCCTCACGATCGGAAGCGCCGCCGCGGTCGCGTTCGCGGCCGGTGCCGGCTCGGTGCTTACGATACCTGCCCTGTTGCTCGCGCTGTGTCTCGTGCTCGTGACCGGGCTCCCGGCCGGCTTCCTCCTCGCGCTGGGCGTGCGAAACGCCGGCGTCCGATCACGGCTGCTCAGCCGCCTCCGAACGCTGTTTCTCGTGTTTCTCGGTGTCGGCTACTTCGCGCTGATCTCCACGAACGCGTTCGCGTCGGTCTTAGAACCGATCTACCGGGTGCTCGCGCCGACGCCGATCGACTGGTTCGGCGATCTCGCAGCAGTCGGGCTCGGTATCGGGGCGTCACCGTTCCGCGCGATCGGCGCGGTGGGATTCTCGATCGCGTTCGTCGTCGCAGCGGTCGCGTCGCTGTACCGACTCGCGGAGTGGCTCTGGTACGCCGACGGCGTGCACGTCACCCACGAGGTCGAGCGGTCGGCCGACGGCGCTTCGCGGTTCGGCGGCCTCTCACGAGTCCTCTCCCGGCCGGTCTTCGGCGTCGTCGCTGTCGATTGGAAACGCGCCCGCCGGTCGCCGATCTCCCTGTCGTTCGCGCTGTATCCGCTGATCGTTCTCGCCGGACCGATCGTCACGGCCGTCCAGACCGGCGAGGTCGGAACGGGGCTTCCGCTGTGGATCCTGGTCTGTGGGACGTGGGTCGCCGGGTCGTTGTTCGCGCTCAACGTGCTCGGCCAGGAGGGCGCGGCGCTCCCCGTCACGCTGCTCTCGGAGGCTCCCGAGCGCTCGCTGGTCGTCGGACACGTCGTTTCCGGTGCGCTCCTCATCGCGCCGGTGACCGTCGCGGCGACCGTTGTCGCGGGCCTTCTGAGTCCGCATTCGGCACCGGCCGTCGCGAGCCTCGGCGTGTCGGCGCTCGTCTTATCGGTCGGGTCGGGTGCGATCGGGACCGGGATCGGTGTCGGGTTCCCGCGCCTCGAGGCGGTCAGCGTCTCTCGAAGCACGAAGGCGATCGTTCCGAGCGTCTTCGCGTTCGTCATCTATTCGGCCGCGGTGCTCGTCGTCGCGCTCCCGACCGTTGTCGCGCACTCCGGCGTTGCCAGCCACGCCCTCGCGTCGATCGTCGGCGTCGACCGATTCGTGATCGGGCTGGTCGGGACCGTCGTTTCGGCCGTGATCGCGTGTTTCGTCGGCGTCGGGTCGATGTACGTCGCGCGGGATCGCGTTCGCGGTTACCGCCTCGGATGAGCGATCCCCACTCCCATCTCGGAACCGGATCGTGGAATCTCTGTCAGCGTCCCGGAACGCGTTCCAAACCACCGATACCGTCCGAATACGCCATATATTCCTCACAAAAGTCACGTATGTATAAAACATCCAGTGACATGGTTTATTCTCTCAGCTGCCCAACGGATACCGGTGATCCGAAATGGCAACCACCGAACGACAGGCAGTAAACGGTGTCGACGTCGCTGCTCTTGAAGGCGCGGTCGAAACGATCAGCGAGAATTCCGACGCCGGGATGTTCAGGTTCCGGGCCGAGACCGATTGGGAGGACGCACTCAAGTCCGTGACGAGGATCGACGAGTTCGACCAGGCGGGAGAGACCATCCACACCCGTGAGTTCACGCTTCAAGGTGACGAGCCCGAACAGATCCTCGGCGAGCGCACGGGACCGAACGCCGTCGAGCTCCTGCTCGGCGCGCTCGGGTCGTGCCTGAGCGTCGGCTACGCGGCGAACGCAGCTCACATGGGGATCGAGCTCGACGACCTCCGCTTCGAAATGGAGGGCGATGTCGACCTCCGTGGCTTCCTCGGCATCTCCGAGGACGTTCGCCCCGGCTACGGGTCGATCGACTGTACGGTCCACGTCGACGCCGACGCTTCCGAGGCCGAACTGACCGAACTGCGCGAGCGCGTCGAGAAGACTTCGCCGCTCATGGACGTGATCACGAACGAGGTCCCCCTCGAAACCCACCTCGTCACCAAGTGATCACGTCTCGTTTTTGCGCGTCGGTCTGTGGCCGTTTCGAGACGCCAAACACATCCGCCGTGTTCTGCAAGCGGTCTCCCGCCGGTTCTTAAGGGCTCCAATGGGGCCGTCACGTACGAAGTCCTCGCTTGGCCGGACGACTGACCTGTACACCGCTGAACGAGAGTCCTCTTCACTACGCACTCGTCTCCTTGATCTCACGGCAGGTTACCGTCAGCGTCGTAGCAGTTGAACCGGTACTCCGCGGTCGACAGTGCCGTCCCGTTCTCGTCGACGACCGAGACGGTGACGTCCCCGTGTTGCGGTGGCGGACCCAGCGGGACGGCGTACAGCTCCCCGTCGGAGCCGGAGAACTTCGGATCGACGTCGGTATCGAGGTCGCTCATGTCCCGGTTGTCCCGAAGCGGGACGTCGGCGACGAGCCCGCCGTCACGGTCGCGGACGACGACGGCGGCGAACCGATCGTCACGCGGAGCGTCCCGACTCACGACGACTCCGAGCGACACCAGTTCGTCGCCGTCGAGCGTCCCGGCCCGAATCAGCGGTCCGTCGTCCTCACCCATGGTCCCGTAGCCCGAGCAACGAGCGATTCGGCTCTCGTCGGAGAGACAGCCGGCGGCTCCCCCGGTGAGACAGGCTGCAGCGATTCCCAAGATCGATCGACGAGTCGGAGCGGAGGGCATCGGGCCGAATTCATCGACCGCTTACAAAATCACTTCGACGTCCTCCGCCACCAAATCACGCATACGAAGGACGACATCCATAACGCAGCGAGGAGCACGTACACCGCGTCGCCAGCGGGGTCGATCGAGTCGGTAAACGTCCCCGAAAGAACGTACCCGACGATAACACTGACACCTGGGATGCCGAGATAGGCAACGACATGTGGTTGCCAGTCGGCGTCCGGTGGCCTCCGCCGACGGCCTCGTCGTCGTGTTCGCGGCGATCTCCGTGGACGTCGTCGCCACTCTCGATGACGGAACGTATTTGGCCGACCGAGACCTCGCGACAAGCGATGGTCTCCCCTCACCCGACTCCCCTCCTCGTTGACGTCGGTACCGCCATCGGGGAGGCTGGCGGCGTGATCCAGTACGGTCTCGTTTTCCTGTTCGCCGCGCTCCCGTGGGTTGAGATCCTCGTCGTCATCCCGATCGCGATCGGCGTCGGGCTCAACCCCGTCCTCACCGGGATCGTGGCGTTCGCCGGCAACGCCGGGTCCGTCTACGTACTACTACTCTTTCATCGGCGGATCGCTCGATGGCGCAGACGCCGACGATCGAAACCGGAGGACGGTGACGAACCGACGGGTCGCCGCCATGAATGGGCACACGGCGTCTGGGATCGTTACGGACTTCCCGGACTCTCGCTCGCAGCACCCGTGCTCACGGGCGTCCATCTCGCCGCGCTCCTCGCACTCGCCGCTGGAAGCCGTACCCGGAGCGTCGGCGGCTGGATGACCCTGGGGATCGCTGCGTGGACGGTCGCGCTCGTCGTCGGTTCCGCGTTCGGCACCTCGCTCCTCGGAACCCTCGATTAGGCCTTCGAGACACCGGGACGAACGGGTGGACGCTGGCGGTGATCGGTGCCGGATGCGGTCTCGCGTGGCTGCAGCGACTCCAGGACGCGAGGGAGTGAACTACTCGAGTGGAATCTCGACGAGCGACATCTCGTCCGTTGTGAGTGCATCTCGTAACACCTCCTCGAGTTCGTCCCGCTCTTCGGGGCGATGTCCTTCGATACTGAAGCTCTCGGCGAGCTTCATGAAGTCGGGGTTCGTGAGTTCGGTTCCGAACGACTCGCCGCGATGCGTCTGCTGCTTCTCGGAAATGAGCCCGTAGTCGTCGTCGGTAAAGAGAAGGATAGTGTAGCCACAGCCCATCCGTGTCGCGGTCTCGATCTCGGCACCGTTCATCAGAAACCCGCCATCGCCGGTCGCCGCAACGACCGCCGCGTCGGTCGCGAGATCCGCCGCGATCCCCCCCGGTACCGAGATCCCCATCGACGCCAGCCCGTTCGAGATGATACACGTGTTGGGTTCGTAGGTGAGGAAGCTCTGTGCGATCTCTACTTTGTGGCTTCCGACATCGGAGATCAGTACGTCGTTATCACGCATGACGTCCCGTAATACCGGCAGTACCGCCCGGACGGTGAACGCACTCTCTTCCGATGCGTCGGTGGCGACGTCGTCGACGATGTGGTCCCTGAGATCGCGGTACCACGTCTCGTCGAACCGCGTCTCGCTTTCGTCCATCCGCTCGGTGAACCGCGCGAGTGCCGTCGAGAGATCGCAGACGAGTTCGAGGTTCGGGTTGTACGCCTCGTACACCTCTGCCGGCTCGCTGTCGATGTGTACGATGACTGTGTCTGCGCCCTTGTTCCAGCCAGCCGGGTCGTGCTCGGCGATGTCGTAGCCAACGGTGAGGATCAGGTCGGCCGTCTCGATCGCATCCGATGCCTCCTGGTGATCACCTGAATCCAGAGTCAGCAACGACTGTGGCGAACGATCCGAGATCGCCCCCTTTCCCATGTACGTCGACGCAACGGGGATACCCGTCGTCTGGACGAACTCGCGGAGCCGCGTCGTGGCGTCCGTCCGTACCGCTCCGTTCCCCGCGATGATCAGCGGTCGGTCGGCGTCTTCGAGGAACGCCTGGGCTCGTTGGAGCAGTTCCGGGTCCGGCGACGCGAGCCGGACACGCTCACGGGGGTCCATCGGGGTCGCGTCAGCCTCCGACCCGGCGACGTCCTCGGGGAATTCGAGGTGGGTCGCGCCGGGTTTCTCGTATTCGGCGAGTTTGAACGCCTTCCGGACGGACTCGGCGACGATGTCGGGATCGTTGAGCTGGGTGTTCCACTTCGTGATCGGCTCGAACAGCTGGACGATATCCAGCGCCTGGTGGCTCTCCTTGTGGAGTCGTTCCAATCCGCCCTGGCCAGTAATCGCGACGAGGGGGGCTTTGTCCAGGTTCGCGTCCGCGACACCGGTCATGAGGTTCGTCGCACCGGAACCGAGCGTCCCGAGACAGACGCCTGCCTCGCCCGTGAGCCGGCCGTGAACGTTAGCCATGAACGCGGCTCCCTGCTCGTGTCGAACGGGAATGAACTCGATACTCGAGTCCCGAATCGAGAACAGCAGGTCCTCGGTCTCTTCGCCGGGAACACCGAACACGTACTCGACGCCCTCCCCCTCGAGACAGGCCACGAGCAGATCCGACGCGTTCATTCGGTCGGCACCTCGTCTCCGTCGCTCTTCTCTGGCTGCTGTCGCCAGACGGTCTTGCGATTGACGAACTCCTTGATCCCGGCTTCGGAGAGTTCACGGCCGTAGCCGGATCCTTTTACCCCGCCGAATGGAACCCGCGGATCGGACTTCACCAGTTCGTTGATATACGTGCAGCCAGCGTCGATGCGGCCGGCTATCCGCTCGCCGCGCTCGAGGTCGTTCGTCCAGATGCTGGCTCCGAGGCCGAACTCCGTGTCGTTCGCTTTCTCGATGGCGGCCTCCTCATCGGAGACCCGGTAGACGGCTGCCACGGGACCGAACACCTCCTCGGCATCGACGGGACATCCCCGTGGAACGTCTGCGAGCACCGTCGGCGGGTAGTACGCCCCGTCACGGTCGAGTGGCTCACCGCCCGTGAGCGTCGTCGCGCCGGCGTCGACGCTCTCGGTCACCTGTTCGTGAACCCCCTCCATGAGGTCCTGTCGTGCCTGCGGTCCGATATCCGTGTCGCGGTCCATGGGGTCGCCGACGGTGAACGACTCGACCTCCGCGACGAACCGCTCGATAAACGCGTCGTAGACGGCGTCGTGGACGATGAACCGCTTGGCAGCGATACACGATTGGCCGCCGTTCAGGTTACGCGCCCAGGCACCGGTCGTCGCGGCGGCCTCGACGTCGGCGTCGTCGAGCACGACGTACGGGTCGCTCCCTCCGAGTTCGAGGACGGTCTTCTTGAGGTTCTCGCCGGCCGTCGAGGCGACCGCCTGTCCCGCCGAGCTGCTTCCGGTCAGCGTCGCCGCTTTGACGCGCGGATCCGAGAGGACCGCGTCGATGCGATCCGACGGAATCAGCAGCGTCTGGAACGCACCGCCGGGAAACCCGCCGTCGCGGAAGACGTCCTCGATAGCGAGTGCACACCCCGGCACGTTCGAAGCGTGTTTGAGGAGCCCGACGTTCCCCGCGGCCACGTAGGGGGCCGCGAACCGAAACACCTGCCAGAACGGGAAGTTCCACGGCATGATCGCGAGGACGGGCCCGAGCGGTTCGTGGACCGTCTTTACGGTCGATCCCGGCGGGCTCAGATGCTGCTCGTCCTGGAGGTAGCGTCCCGCGTGCTCGGCGTAGTGATCACAGACCGACGCACACTTTTCGACCTCGGCCTCGGACTGGGCGATCGGTTTCCCCATCTCACGGGTGATCAGTTCCGCGTACTCGGCCGTCCGATCACGAAGCAACGTCGCCACCTCCGCGAGTTTCGTTTCGCGCTCCGCCACGGACCAGTCTCGGAACGTTTCGAACGTCGATTCGGCCCTCGAAAGCCGGTCTTCGACCTGTTCGTCGTCGTGTTCGTCGTACGTTTCAGTCGCCTCTCCGGTCGCAGGATCGCTTCTTTCCATCAATGTGTCAGTCCTGTGTCGTTGACCGCTCCTAACCCTTCACACGGACCCACCCCCGTCCAGTATCCGTCAGCGTCTGTTACAGCCACTCACAGCACGTTTCAAACTCACTTAGTTACCAGCCCGTTACTCTCGGTAGCGGAGGTGTGGGCGACGAGCACTTCTGGACGACGAGCCGGAGGCGTCCGCCGTCAGCGACGGTGAGCGATTCGACGAGTTGTTCGAGTGCCTCGTCACGGTCGCGTTCGCTGGCGAACCCCACGAACTCCGATGATCGAGCGCTCCGTTCTTCGCACGTCTCTGCGGAGTGCGACGCGTCCCGAGCCGCCGCAGCCGCCGTGAGGGTTCTGCAGTCGGCTCCGTCGAATCCTTCAGCGTTTGATATGCTTCCACGCCTCACTCGTTCAGTACTGAGACCGCGGTGTTCATCAGTAGAAACGATCCAACGGAAAATCTCCTCTGCGGTTTCAACAGGGCCGGACTCGTTAGTCCGACCGATCTTCGGCTTCCGTGTCGTCGAGGTCGACGATCGCCTGTCGTCGGAGCGCGCGTTCGAGGAACTCCCGAGGAAGCGATGCGATGTCACCAGTCTGGACACGCCAGAAGTTCGCGTACAGTCCGTCCGTCTCGAGCAGCCCTTCATGCGTCCCGTCCTCTACCACCTCCCCGTCCTCGAGGACGAGGATCCGGTCGGCCGTCCTGACCGTCGACAGGCGGTGCGCGATGACGAAGGTGGTCCGGTCGGCGGCGAACTCGGTGAGTCGGTCTTGGATGAGTGCCTCCGTCTCGGTGTCGACCGCCGAGGTCGCCTCGTCCAACACGAGGATAGCGGGGTCTTTGAGCATCGTCCGTGCGAGCGCCAGCCGCTGGCGCTGACCGCCCGATAGCTTCACTCCCCGTTCGCCGACCAACGTCTCGTACCCGTTGGGCAGGTTCTCGATGAACTCGTGGGCCTGGGCCCGTCGGGCGGCACGTTCGACGTCGTCATCGGTCGCGTCGAAGGTGCCGTAGCGAACGTTCTCCCGAACCGTCCCGAAGAAGAGAAACGGCTCCTGACTGACGTAGCCGATCGACCGTCGGAGACTCCGTAGCGTCACGTCCCGGACGTCCTGCCCGTCGATCCGAACGGCACCGCCGTCGACGTCGTACAGGCGGGGCAGTAACTTCAACAGCGTCGACTTCCCCGCCCCGGTCGGCCCGACCACTCCGACGGTCGTCCCGCCCTCGACGTCGAAGTCGACGTCGCTGAGCACGGTCTCCCCCGAATAGGCGAACTGAACCCCGTCATAGGTGACGGCGCCCTCCCCGACCTCGAGCGGGCTGGCGTCGGGCCGGTCTCGAACCGTGGGATCCCGAGAGAGCACGTCTTGGACCCGACTCCCGGCGGCCTTGGCCCGCTCGTAATCGTCGACGACGTCGCCGAACCTGATGATCGGCCAGAGGAACTGCTGGGCATAGATGACGAAGGTGACGAACGCCCCCGGGGTAAGCGTGCCCGTGAGGCCGAACGCCGGGCGGCCGAGTACCCACAGTCCGCCGACGAGGAAGGTGATCGCGAAACCGACCCCGGAGATGACGCTCAGCCCCGGAAAGTAGGTGATACGGACCTTGATCGCCGAGAGGTTGGCGGCGAGGTACTCGTTGGAGGCCTCGGCCACTCGCTCCGTCTCGAACCGTTCAGCTCCCTCGCTCTTGATGACCTCGATACCGCTGACGTTGTTCTCCAGTCGGGAGTTCAGATCCCCGATCTCCTCGCGGATCGAGAGATACCGCGGCTCGATCAGCCGGGTAAACAGGAGGGTGAACGCCGCGAGCAGCGGGATCGGCAACAGGGTGATCACGGTCAGCGGGACGTTCAAGCTGACGAGAATCAGCCCGATGCCGGCGACTGTCGCGAGGATCCACAGCGTTGCGCTCAGCCCGTCCTCGAGAAACGTCTCAAGGGCGTTGACGTCGTTGTTCAGGACACTCATCAGGTCGCCCGTACGGCGACTGGTGAAGTACGCGAGTTCCTGGTCTTGGAGGTGTTCGTAGGCGTCGACTCGAAGGTTGCGCTGGACGCGTTGGGCGAAGACGCTCCATCCCCAGTCTTCGACCCACGAGGCGACCGCGCCGACGACGGCCGCCCCCAAGAGGATCGCGATCGAGAAGTAGAGCTGCCCGACGTTGGTGGCCGGAACGAACCCTTCCGGCACGAGCGGAAGCGCGTACGGCCGCTCGGCGAAAAAGATGGCGTCGACGGCCAGTCCGATGACGAACGCAGGGATCAGCCCAAACCCCCGGCCGACGATCGTGGCGACGGCGCCGACGACAGCGTACCGATGACCCGTGCCGTATTCGGTGTACAGCCGCCAGATCGGATTCTCCGACCACGAGCCGGAGGTTTCCGGACGATCGGTGAGCCGTTCGCCGCCTGTGCCCATTGTTAATATCTGTCCCGCGTGAGACAAGAGCCTATGGATGGACTGTCCCCGATAACCAGCGGTTCGGTCCGCAGTCTGCTGGGGGCCTCACGCCGGGTCAACAGCCTGGGAGGGTCACACTCAACGCCCACTCGGGCGGGTTCGAGGCAGAGTCCATCGACAAGTCTCATCACCAGAAGTCACTGACTCCTCGTTAGCAGCCAGAACGCAAAGAGTGCTGTCGACGCCCACAACGAGCGAACCAGTCAGGGTAGGTGAAGTAGGGCGAATCGTTGACGCTGGCTCTCCTCGAGTCGATGGAAGCTCACATCAGACACACGAAAACGCCTAAGTGTGCTGGCTCACAATGTACACATGATGAGCACCAATAAAAAACGCGTCCAGTTTCGAGCGCCAAACCGTCTCATCGATCGGGCTGATGCACTCGCTGCGGTTTTCGGAGAAGACCGAACAGACGTCCTCGTGACTGCGCTTCGAGAGTACCTCCAAGACGCTGCTCACGACGACGTACTCATCCAAGAGATCGCTGCCGCCTATTACGACGACGAGATCTCCTACGAGCAGCTCAAAGCACTCGTCGGAGCCGAAGAAGCCGCCAACCTTCAGGTCCTGAAACAGCAGTTGGACGAAGGCTTCATTGACGAGGTCGCCGACGCATAGATGGTCGCGTTGGTCGCAGACACATCCGCACTCGTGAGTCAAGGTATCGTTTCGGACTCCGACCCGGATCCCCTCGTACGCTGTCTCAACGGCTATGATGTGTTCGTCCCGGAGGAGGTCATCAAAGAACTCCAAGAGATCGCCTCGTACGATGATGAGCATGGGCAAGCCGCAACCGGAGTCCTCGATCACACTACCGATCTAACGGTTCGGTCAGTACGTTTGTATGCCAAGTTCCCACTCGATGACGGCGAGAATGCCGCCGTGACACTCGCAAACGAAATCGACGCCGCCCTCTTCCTCTGTGATGAATTCAATCACCTTGGTCTCATTCACGCTTCACTGATCGATGCGAGACTCGTGACGACGCCGACACTGCTGTCGGTATTCGTCCGAACAGGCCAATTGACGTCCGTTGAGGCACTTGCCCTCCTCGATGACATCAGCACCGCTCGAAGTTGGGACGCGAACAGTTACGTCCACCGGGCACGCTCATTACTCGAAAACGCCTAGCGGCAAAACCATCATACCACGGTCACCGGACGCGACACGCAAGCGACGACCAGTACCAATCTCTCGGTGGCGGTCGACGAAGAAGTCCGCCGACTGTACGACCAGTATCAGGCGGCCGAGAGCGACGCCGAAAGCCACGAGATCACCCTCGCGTTGTTGCACGACGCCGACGGCAGCGAGTGTGCGAGACGTTTCAGCGTAATACGAGGTGGAGCCTCCGACCTCAAGGAGCGAGAGCAGCGAGCGAGTAGATCGGAGAGGAAACCGACAACGCACGACGCAACCGCACGATGGTAGCTACCTGACTCCCCCAGCATATAAGTACCGTTGGATAGTAATCTGAAACATGGAGGTGCGTCGAACTGCGCCGGTCAAACTTGTTGTTCCCGATGAGCGGTACGACGACCTCCACGAATCCGCGCGACAGTTCCTTCACTGTGCGAATCGTGCCGCTGAATTCTGTTGGGACGACGACTCCTACGCCAACTGCGTTACGGCAAACTCGACCGCACGGGACGCACTCTACGAACAACTGCGAGAGGAAACTGATCTTACTGCGAACCTCGTTCAAGAGGCTATCCGTCGTGCCGTCCAAGCGACGAAAGGGTGCGTTGAGCGGTGGAAACAGGGAAAGCGGGTGAGCCAGCCGGAGTTCACGTCGTGGAGTATGCTCTATGACAAGCGAAGCGCGACGTTCTACCGGAACGAAGTCTCGCTCTCAACCGTCAACGGGCGTGTTGAGTGTGAGTTTGAACTCCCGGCGGACAGCCCGACGCCCTACGAACAGTACGTTCTTTCGGAGGCGTACGAGTTCCGGGCGAGTACACTGCAATACGACAAGGCGACCGACGAGTTCTACTTCCACATTACAACCCGGAAGGACGATGACGACGAGT
>NZ_WUAX01000002.1 GCF_009806985.1 Halorubrum sp. JWXQ-INN 858
CTGCGCCGGCCCATAGGATACATAACCCTTTTCCACCTTTTTCTTACACTTAGCGGCGGCGCTACGAGGTGGTCGACGTGACCCCGCTCGACCCGCCGGAGCGGAGTTCATGTCAACTTTGTGGGTCACGAGTTCGATCGGACTTCCGCCGGGTCCACGGCGACGAGGACGGTCGCGCCCATCGATGCCCCGAGTGCGACTCGTGGGTTCGGATCTGTGAGGGGAGCGCGGCGGGCAAGGACGTTCCCACGCCGGACCCGCGGACGCACCCGGCGCGCAACGGTGGCGAGCCGTGGAACGGAGGGCTCTCCGGATGACGCCGTTCGTCCGCGCGAGCCGGTTCTACGACCCGGCCCACGGCCCACGAGCTCACGTCTACGACGCGGCCCGTCTTCGGTGGACGCGTGACGCCGAACGGAGGCGGTCGGCGTGACCGGCCGTTCACCCGTGACGATCGAACGGCGGACCGTCGTCGTTCGGCTTCGCAACCGGACCGATCTCACGTTCGCCGAGATCGCGGCGATCGTCGACCGGTCCGTTCCATGGTGTGAACAGGCCTACCTCCTGGAGGATCGCGATGAGTGATCGCGCCGGAGAGACGGCCGCGATCTTCACGACCCACGGCGTGCTCGACGCGATGACGACCGTCGCGGCCGCCCGCGCCGCCGGCGTCGACGCGGAAGCGAACCCGATCGTCCGCGAGCTCCTGACTGTCGGCGAAGGGCCGGCCGTCCTCGCGATGCTCGTCGCCGTCGCTGCCTGTTGTATCGTGTGGCCGACCGCCGCGGACGCCCTCGACGCACCCGAGTGGCTCGGCTTCGCCGTCGCACTCGTCGGGTCGCTCGTCGCCGCCGTCAACATCGTGGTGGTGCTCGCGTGAGCCTTCTCGACTGTGACCGCTGCGGGAAGGCCCGCCCGTCGGTCCGGAACCGCGGCGGTGACGGGCTCGAATGCGCCGGGTGCTACCTCGAGCGAGAGGGAGGCCGATGAAGGCGGTCGAGACGGTACCACACGAGTACGCGGCGAACTACGTCTATCCCGATGGGCTTGGGCCGTGGTTCGGTGCCGCCCGCCTGTGTGACGCCACGGGGAGCCGCCGCGGGAGCTTCCGACTCGACGGCGAGACGTGGCGGGTCACCCTCTCCTACCAGGAGTCCGGGCTCGCCCCTCCGGACGGGGGAACGACCCCCGACGGGACGCGCGTCGAGTTCGACACGCTTCGGGAGTTCCGACTGAACGCCGTCGTCGACGACGACGTGGGCGAAAAGAAGGTGAAGGCGCTCATCCAGCCCCGATGGCGTGGGCTGCAGTCGAAGAGCGGCAAGGACGCCGCCCGCCCGCTGTGGGACCTCGGCGACGCCGTGAACGTCCGCGTGAACGCGTCGAACGTCGAGTTCGACACCGTCGAGACGGTCATCCAGCGGGCCGCGGGCGCGGTCACGCTCGACCCGATGCACTTCGAGAACCGGACCGATGCCTACAGCGTCGTCATCGACGCGGCGCGGTACGTCCGGCTCGACGACGACGTGTCGGGTCCGATCCACGGCCGCGAGGGACCGATCGCCCGGATGGGTCACCTGTTGGAGTCGGACCGATCGGGCTACCGGAAGGTGGTACAGGACGACACGAAGCGATCCGGTTACTACCACACCGTGACGCTCGGGTCGACACGGGTCCGCGAGTGTTTCCCCGACCACGAGATCCCGCGGGAGCTGAAGCACTACTACGCGCGTGAGTCCGAGTCGTTCCCGGACGACCACCCGCTCGCACATCCGAAGGTGGAAGCGTCGTACCAGTCGAGTCGGTGGGACCGAACGCTCCGGCCGACCGACCACGACGATCTCGTCAGCGAGCTGGAGGAGACGATCCTCGCGACGATCAACGAGGCGGGGCTCCCCACCCAACCGCTGAACGATGACGGCGACGGCGGGGGGCGGACCTACGTCCCGGATGCCTACTTCGAAGCGTCGACGATCGACCGCTCGCGAGTCCTCCCGCTGAACCTCGAACGGGTCGAAAGCGACCAGCGGAACGTCGTCATCCGGCAGCTGATGAACGGACTCTCACCCGTCGAGCTGGACTCGTTGCAGACGCTCGTCGCCGACGGTGGGGAGGTGTCGCCCGCCGACATCGCCGACCAGCACGACTGGCACCCCGACAGCGTCCGGCGTGGGTTGCGGCGGATCGAGGACATGGTCATCCGCGAACACGGCTCGGTCGCGCTCCGGTCGCACTACGTCGCCGAACAGGTCGTTGAGGCGATCGACGACGCCTGTGAAGGCGTACGGAACGCGGTCGGGACCGCGGCGAACGCCCTGCAGAACGCCGAGCGGGACGCGCTCGACGACCGCACCGACGAGCTGATCGCGTTCTGCCAAGCGAACGGGATCCACATCGACGAGCGCGAGGCGCGCATCCGCGTCCGGATGAACGACCTCGCGGGCGACGCCTGGGCCGACCTCATCACCCGGCTGAAGCGGTACTGGGTCGAGGCCGGTCGGGATCCGGAGCGACTGAAGGACGCGATGACGCACTATCGCGACAACGCCGGTCCGAAGATCCGGCCCGCACGGAGCGCGTGGGGGAGGGGCCAGACCCTCCAGTAGCGCGGCCCCTTTTGAGTGGCGACACTATTCTGACCTCCTTTTCGCGACACTTCTCACCGGTTTTCGACGGGTGAGCCGGCCCGATCGACGCCGATCTCGCCGCGAGCCCATGCCCATGGCGAGCTCGTCGACCCGACCGACCGCTCCAAACCGACGCCGGGGGGTCGGTTGACCGTTACGTGTGTGGCTAAGGCCACATTTTCTAAGGGACCCCGCTCATTCGCGCCGTGTCGTCCGCGCACCTTCGGCGCGCTCGCGAAAATTTTTCAGTAAGGAAATGTAAAATAGAACATGATCAAAAAAGTGCGGGAAGTAGGTGGGAGTATAGTTGCGGTCGTATTGATCGTTGGTATTCTATATGCTATATTTGATTGGAGATCTACACTTGGCATATACGGCTTCGGTGATCCGATTCTGGGGATGATTGAGTCAATAGCACCGGTTGTATTTGCAATATTAGGAATAGCCTCGATCTTTGCGATCTTTGTGTTTTATAACAAATTCTTCTCATCGTGGCAACGATAATGCCGAGTTGATGTCTATCTTCGCCTGCTGACTCCCCCGATGGCTCCCACCTCCATGCCACCGGACCGTCGGTAACTTCGACGCCCGGACCGTCGTCGTCTTAAGGATCTGCGTCCCCCGCCCACGAACCCGATACACGGCGAACCCGTAGCGCCCACCCTGTTGCTGAAGGCGATCGTGGTACTTCCGGTAGATTTTGAAGTTGCCCGGTTGCCCGTCGGCGTGACGTCTCGCCGTCGCCTTGAACTCCCACGGGGTGCCGTCCTTCAGCCCATCGTACCAGCTGGTGTCGAGTCGCTTCCCCTCCTCGTCGACGAGCCGGACGTTGTACTTCTCCGCGAGGTGGTACTCACACGCGGTACCGTGGGCGTTCGCTCGGTGACTCGGCATCGATCAGTCGCCCCCGCGCGTCGCGCGCGTCTTATATATCAACTTCGTGCCATATCTCGGAGACGGCCCACGGCTCGCCCCGCTCGCCTCGCGAGCGGGCGGTGGGCCGCGGACGACCCCTACGTATGGACGGGGTGGGTGGACACGGACAGACGGACACGGTACCGCAGTCATGCGGTTAGGGCCTCGACCCTGTCCATGGCTCCCGCGTGGTCGCCCTCGCGGATCTCGGGCCATCGGTCACCGACCCACGACTTGCCGAACGGGACGTATTTGGCCGTCTCGCGGTGTGTGAGGTCGTCCTCCTTGCAGGCCTTGACGGTCCACAGCGCCACGTCGTAGGCGACTTCCCCGGGCTCGGGGTCGTCCTCGTCCTTCGCGCCCGTCCACGACCATACGGCGGGGTCCTTCGTGTTGTACCGCCAGTCAGTCTGCGGGATCCCGTCGATGCGGAACCGTTCGTCGCGGACTTCCCCGGACTTGATCTTGTCCGCGACGATCGCCTGCTTCTTGCTCGTCTTCTTGATGATCACGCCGAGCCGCCACAGGAGCGGGTGGATCGACGACTCGTCGTGTGCGACGTAGATGAGCAAGCCGTCATACTTGCGGATCTTGAACACCAGCGGCCCCATCTTCTGCCGCATCAGGTAGCCCGACTTCCCGCCGCCGGAGCCCACGGAACTGAACTCGTCGCCGATGAACAGCTTGCGCGACTGGTCGTTGTGGAGCGGGTCGCCGTCCTGTTTGACCCACGCGTCCATCGTCTGAAAGTCAGGGACGAACCCGCTCCGGGCGTCGCCGTCGGCGTCGATCCACTCGTCGGTCTCCTTCAGCGTCGGGATGTTCGACGCCACCTGGTCGACGCCGAGTAGGTGCCGCGCCCGCTGCCCGACGAGCCCCGCGAGGTCCGTCTTGCCCGTGCCCATCTCGCCGAGGATCACGATCACGGGTGCCGGCGACGTGATGATCTGGTCGATCTTCTGGATGGCCTTCATCCCGGAGATATCGGCGCGCTCGTTCTGGTCGCCGGTGAGGTGTTTCAGGGTCGGCATGTCGCCGGCGTCGAGCGCGGTCCGGGCCGTCTCTGTGGCGGCGATGGCGCGGATCTCGTCGACTTCGTCGAGCCCGTCGTACGTCCCGGGCATCCGCCCTGGCTCGTTGGCCGCCATCGGGTCGTAGTTCTCCGCGACGACTGAGAGGTAGCGCGACACTCGCGGGTCACGCACGACGCCCGTGTGACCGTGTGCGTCCGGGTCGCGGACCCCGTGGCCGTCCTGGTGCTCGCGGTACTGCGCCGGCGTGTAGACGTCGTTGTCGTCAGTCATCGGCGGGTGCCTCCTGCGGCCCAAGCCCATCGCTCGGAGCGGACCCGTTCGTCTCGGGCTCGTCGACGGCGTTGGCCGCGAAGTCGTCGAGTTCGATCGTCGGCAGGTCGCCCGGCCCGGTGCCGCTCACGTCCTTCTCGAACGACTCGAACACGTCCTTCACCGCGTTCTCGTCGATCATCGTCCCGCGCTCGCGGGCTTCCGCGCCCGTGTTGATGACGCGCCGCTGGATGTCCGCGCCCAGCTCGCTGATCGACTCGCGCATGATGTTGAACGCGATGTGCGACTCGGTGAGCTTCCCGTAGATGGCTTCCATGTGGCTCTTTTTCGTGAGTAGCTTCGTGTCCTCGCACTCTTCGAGCCAGACGCCGTCGACGTTGATCTCGCCGATGTCCTCGAGGTGCTCGAACGACTGGACGGCCCAGCCGGACCCGCCGTTGACGGGGTACGGGTGCGCGCCGTCGACGTTCTTCTCGGACCACATCGACGGCTCGACGTAGTACTTCTCGAGGGTGTCATCCATGGCGTTGACGTGGTGGACCGCGATCATGTGGTGCTCGCGGAGCCGGCGGACGAACGCGACCCAGAACCCGAACAGGGGCGGACCGAACAGCATGAGCGCGGCGATCCACCCGATGACGATGGGCGGGACGCTCGGGAGGGTCGGCCGGAAGATCACCAGGGCGGCGCCGACCGAGAACAGGAGCCCGAGCACGACGAGCTGACCCTCGGCGGCGATGTAGGTGAGGCGGTCGGCCCATCCACCGAAGGTGTCGCTGGTGTCGCTCATGCCTTGATCACCCCGGAGTCCTCGCGCCACAGGACGTAACCGGCCGCGCCGATCGACGTGATGACCGCGAGTAGCATCCCGGAGAACAGCCCGGACTCGCCGCCGAAGTACTGGAACGGGTCGTCACCGGAGTCGTCCATCTCCGTCGAGAGGCGGACGGACTCGCCGCCGAGCGTGACGGCGACGACCTGCCCGCCCATCACCGTCTCGACGGGCATGGTGACGACGGTGGTGTCACCGCCGTAGATCCGCTCGCTCACCTGGGGGATCCGCGTGGCGCCGGCGTCACCCACGCCCGCGGCACCGTCGCTGATGGTGACGCGTTGGGTCCGGTCGGTGTCGATCGCGACGTGGACTCGGCCGTCGGTGAACTCCCAGCCGACGATCTCGGTGTGCTCGCCCATCCGGATCGACTGCTGGTTTTCGAGCGTGTCGCCGGCGGCGTCGCTCTCGACGAGCTCGACGGCGTCGGTGACGTTCGTCTCGGTGTCGTTCTCCTGTGCCGTGACCCCGCCCATGCCCATCGCGAGCGCGACGGCTACGGCCACGGTCACGAAAAGAATGAGGCGTCGCATGGTCAGTTGCCGGGGAGGTACAGCTTCGCGATCTGGTAGAGGACTCCGCCGGCGAGCCCGACGACGGCGACGCCGCCGGCGATCGCGCCGAGCCCGGCCGACTCGAAGTCGCCGCCGAAGCCGGGCAGGCTTATCCCGCCACCGCCGGAGTCCTGTGAGTCCTCGTACTTCTGGATCAGCTCCTGGTTGCGAGCCTCCATCTCGTCCCACTCTTCCTGCGTGATGTAGTTGTCGTCGGACTGCGGTTCCGACGACTGGAAGTCCATCGACTCGACCTCGTTGCCGTCGGAGTCCTCGATCCGTCCGACGATGAACTCGTTTTGCAGCTGGATCGTCTCGTACTGAGTCTCGTCCTCGGCAGCGAAGTACTGGACTTCGTCGACCTCGGTGATGGCGTCCTCGACGTCATCGGTGATATCGACGAGCCAGCGGTCCGGGTCCTCCCAGTCGTCGACCTCGTCACCGTCGGCGTCGACGGGAGTGAAGTCGTCGGCGGTGAGCTCGACCGTCTCGCCGGCCGCGGTGTCGAGCCGGTAGATCGTCCCGGGCCACGGCTCGTCCGTGAACGTGACCTCGCCACCGTCGACGCCGGTTTCGTAGGCACCCCACGTGCCTTCGCCGAGCGACACGTCGTAGGTCAGGTACACCGAGCCGTCGATATCGGTTTCCGGGTCGTACGTCTCGCCGGACTCGATCGGCTGGTCCTGCGTGATGCCGAGCGTCCCGCGGATCGTGGCGTCGACGTGCTCGAGGTGGATCGTCGCCTCGCGCTCCACGTCGATCGGGATGTTGAGCGCCTGGAGGTCAGCGATCGCTTGCGCCATGCCCTCATCCTCGGCCATCATCGCCGCGCGTTCGCGGGGCGTGATTAGCTCATCAACGTCGATCTCGCCGCTCTGCACGTCGGAGTAGACGTTATCAACCCACAGAATGAGGCCGTCACGGACATCTTGCATCGTGTCCGTGATGGTTTCATATAGGTCATTCCAGACAAGCGGGTTGAGGTATGTGACCCCATCAGTCCCCACGGTTTGAGCAGCAGGGCCGACCGACGATCCATCAGCAGGATCCCACTCAGCGCTAGTTGACGAGGATCCAGTTATGTCGATCTCAGGTTGATGAAGGACAAAGTCCGTCCCGTCGGGAAGGGTGTGAGTCCTCTCAGACAGCAAGACCCTAAGAGACCCATCTACGGCGTCGTAAAGGTCGCTGTCGAGTACTACACCCCCTAAAACGTCCTCTAAGGATAGCTCAGGGTGTTGAGAGATGGCGGAGATGAAGTTATCCAACTCAGCGACCGATTCGTTCCACGTTTTGAACAGGTTGTTCAAAATCGTGGTTTCGTAGCTATCAACCGCGTCAACCGCGGCCGCTTGCACGTCATTCTGCGACTGCTGTTCATTCAACGCATGGATAGAATCGATTTTCCCCTCCGTGTATGCGACGTGTTCGGCACCATCGAGTAGATTTTTGTTATCGAGGATTGTACTCGCGTTCTGGCTTTTCCGAGCACGGACGCCCTGACGGATTTGATTCTCCAGCGCGTCAGCAGTCAGCCCCTCCGGTGGCGAGTCCGCGTCGCCGACGATGTGATCGCGGAGCAGCCAGTCGTAGGCGACCGCCCCAGCGGACGCGGCAGTCACGCCGACGACGATCGCGGGAGCGATCGCGTCGGCCTCGCCGACCGGACCGCGCCTCGAGGCGAGTCCGACACCGGCCGCGCCGGTCGCGCCGACCCCTTTCAGGAACGTTCTCCGCCCGATACCGTCGTCTTCCGTGTTTTGTGTACGCATGAAAATCGTGGGCTATGGGCGGTTAGGCGGTGTAGGCGATCCACGTCGTCGCGAAGGTCGTGAGCAGCGCAAAGAGCAGCTGGCTCGCGCCGTGCCACATGACCAGCGCCTCGAAGGCGGGGACGAAGATGAACAGCACTGGAGCCAGGAGCGCGAAGCCGATCACCGCGAACTCTTCGGGAGCGTAGTCGGAGCCGTCGACCTCGTTGGTGACGAGCACCCAGATCACCGAGAAGACGACGACGAGCAGCGCGACGGAGATCTCGGCTCCCGCGACGGTCCAGAGCGGATCCGCGAAATCGTAGCCGCCGAAGATAGTGATCGACGTTTCGAGCACCCCGAACAGGATCGCCGAGAACCACCCGATGAACATGAGCGCGAACGAGTCGATCAGCATGTTTTGTTTCCCCGTGAGATTCGCCATTCCACCGCTGTATGAAGTAGCCATACGCGTTCGGACGCCACGGCTCCGGACGTTAAACACCGGATTATGGGTACGCTGTGGGTACGGCGGTATCCTTTTGTACCCCACCGTGCCCGCACGGGTCGATGTCTTCGCTCAGAAAGCTCGTAGACTGTGACGGAACGCCCCGGGTGACGCTCGACAAGGGCGAGCTGGGAATGGACGGGGTGCTCGACGACGGCGAGATCCCGAACGACCAGCGGATGCACGTCCAGCGACTCGACCGCGGTGTGTACGTGGTTCGGGCGGTGACCGACGGCGGGATCCCCGAGCTTCCGGGGGCGATTCGATGATACCTACAATGTTAGGCACCGGATTTAGGGGCGTAATACCCCTATCTGGGCTACTGGGGTCCCTCCCCAGTTGTCCCGTCAGAGACACGCGACCCGTGCAGCTTCTTATTCCCGAGAAACCCTTTGGAAGAGGGTTCTCGACGCATCCCCGTGGGGTGCGGCATGGATGTATTCACGAACCGCGATCTATGCACCCTGCCGTGGGCGTGGGCCACGACGGGTGCATCAAAACGCGGCCGTCGACCCCGGCCGTCGTCGACGACCCCGCGGCGATCGCCGGCGGATCGACATCCACTTATCAACCCGTCCGGCGCGAGTCACCGCAGATCGACGGGATCGCGACCCCCGTGCATACGGTGGTACAAGTATGAGCCACGACACGACACCCGCTCGCGTCGACGACGGTCCCCGGCCGATCGAGACGCGAGCCGTCGAGATCGCGGCGGCGTCGCTCCCGTCGGTACTGTGGGCGGTGTTGTGGATCGCCACCGCCGTCTATGCTACCACGGGGATCGTCGCGCCGATCCTGATCCTCAGTCTTGCCGCGCTGTACTCTCGGGGTGACACATGACTCGCCGGACCAGCCTCAAGATCACCGACGAACGCGAGCGCCAGCTCGAACGGGCGAGCGAGATCGTCGCTAGCGGTCCTGACGACGACCCGCCGATGAGCGTCGTCATCGACGCCGCGCTCGCGCACCTGGTGGAGAGTGAAGAGAACATGCGGGACGCCCGCGACGAGCTGGACCCCACGACGATCCAGCGGTTCAACACGGACGTGATCGGGCTACGCTATCGGACGCGAATAGAAAGTAGGTGGAGAAAGTGAGAGAACTTACGCGATCGTGTAGGAAGTTAGCGTCGACGAAGACCCACCACCACTCGCGGTCCAGATGATACGGATTTCATCATCTTCATTGAGATCGTTTAATGAAGCTTCGTCAGCCCCAGAGGTAGCACCACCAAAGGAAATTGATGCACCAGAACTGATTGAATCTGCATCCCATGCACTGAGATCATTTACAGTGTCTGCGTCACTTCCGTCAGCGTAGGTAACGCGTGCGGACAAGCGATCGGGATCGAGGTTTTGTCCACTTACATGAGTTACCTCCGCAACAGGAGTTTCGTCACTCCCATCGAACTGATCCCAGTCGTAGCTGGCACTCGGTGCGTTCTCGCCGATGGAGTCGCCGAGGCCGAGCACGAACGTCCCGATGACGGCCGCGAGAATAACGGTGA
>NZ_WUAX01000015.1 GCF_009806985.1 Halorubrum sp. JWXQ-INN 858
ATGGGCCGGCGCAGCGGCCATCTACCCCCGTACGGCGTACTCTCAAGCCTCTTCTCTCCGGTTCTCCGATCTACTGTCTGAATCTCGTCATTCATGGTCAAACTCGAATTTCTGTAGGTGATCGCGGCGACCTTCCAGCTGCTCGTGATGGCGTCGCCATCGCTCGCGCTCAGTTGCCCAGTCGTAGTGTTTCTTGATCGTCTTCACCGTCGCGTTCACCCGCTCGGCGACGGTCTCGGGCGGGACCCCACAGTTCAACTGCCACGTGATCGACCCCGTCCGGATCCGGTGGGGTGACCGGGACGACGGGCACTTGCTGGCGTGAGCGAACTCCCGCATCTCACACGTTTCGGGGGTTTCCCCGTGCGGACACGGTCCATGGAGACACGGCTGGGTCGCGAGATAGCTCCACATCCGCACCGTGTTCACGCCGGGGCGTCCCTTCTGGCTCGTGATGAGGGGCTGTCGACCGTGGTCGTCACGGACGTCGTACCGGTTGCCCACGTACTCACGGAGAACGTCCATCGTCTTCGGGGGAACCGCGACCGGTCGCTCGCCGTGGAGCTTGTTCTTCAGGGGCGTTCCGGTCTTCGGTCGGTGGTGAAACTCGACGTAATCGTCGTCGTCGTAGAGGTCGCGCACGTCGAGCGCCCGGATCCCGCCCTGCCGGGCTCCCGTGAACCATGCAAGTTCGAGGAACGCATGCCCACGAGTTGCCCGGTACTCGTCGGACCGTCGGTAGAACTCGATGAGCGGGATCGCCTTCTCGGCCGGTAGCGTCTCGGAGTTCGCTCGATCCGAGTCGTCGAGATCGGGGATCCGAACCGAATCGGAGAGGTTCGGATCGACCGCCTCGATCTGCTCCAGGTACTCGACGAACCGCTGTAGCGTCCACATCTCCCCCTCGAGCGTCGCCGGGGCGATCCCACCGCTCCGTATCTCGTAATAGTCGTCGAGGTCGTAACCGCGGATGTCATCCACTCGCTGGATCCCGACGCTCTCACACCACTCCACGAAGAGCTTCAGGCGGTACTTCCACGACTGGACGCTTGCGTCCGTCGCATCCGCACGGCGACGCTGCAGGTACCGGCTCACGGCCTCACGCGGTGCGAGAGCTCCCGGATCGCGTCGCCGGGTCCGTCGCCGGCTCATCCGCCTTCCTCGTCGATATCGTCGTACGGTCCGATCGACGTCATGAGTCGAACCCGTTCGCGGGCGAGATGAGCGCCCGTCTTCTTATCGCGCAGCTCGTGAAAGACGCCGTCGACGCCCTCCCGTGCCGCACAGTGCCGACACCAGAAGTGGTGGTTCGTCGGCTCCCACGAGCGGTGTCCACACGGGCATACGTACCGCCATCTGTCCTGCCGGTCTTCGATCCGCACGACTTCTTTCGAACTCATCACTTCTCCCGAAAGAGTTGGGAAATAAAAGGTGGGATCCGTATACGCGGAGTGAAAGTGTACGCATCGGCGAAAGTGAAAACGATCGACCGCGGCGGTCGTAGTCGTCGCTGGCTGTGCCGGACCGTCGTCGGGGGCTTTTAGAGCCCCACCATCGTGTGAATACATGGCTTTCGTGCTGCCTCACGGAAGCCCACGCGGACCCGCTGCACCACCAGCGGGGTCCGCTTCTAACAGGACCCATCGGCGAGCGACGGGTCCGCGAATGCTTCCGATACTCGCGACACAAGCATCCCGGATACTTAATAGTTAGCTCATACAAGCTAATTGAGAGCCCAAATGAGATATTCAACGGACGCAACCCGTATTACTAACCGATCGTGCCCGAGAGGATCCGGAAATGCGGCCGACACCGGGGTGGATGACGATGACTGACGTCATCATTCTCGACTTCCTCCACGACCACGATCTCGAACTCTCCCCGAAGCCGCTGTATCGGAACCTCGTCCGACACGGCCACGATATCGGCTACTCCACCGTACGTGGACGGGTCCGGGCGCTGGAAGAGCAGGATCTCCTTCAGAAAGACGACGACGGCTACTACGAGCTGACCGGTCGCGGCCGCGCCTACCTCGCCGGCGAGCTGGACGCTGCCGACCTGGAGTAGCTACGCCGGCGGGAGCCGTCGCGCGGCGTCCGCCGTGATCGTGAGTCCGTCCTCGCCCATGCCCACGGTCTCGCCGGTCACGTCCTCGAAGAGGTCGCGGAGTTCGCTCATGTACGAGCACGGGCGTTCCTCGACGATTCGGCGAGTGGCTTTGCCGTCGAACTCGACGGCGCGGTGTGCCGCGTAGATCCGGCAGAACGAGGTCCGTTGTGCCGGCGTCGCGTGTCGGACGACCTCGGGGACGTGCTGGAGGTCGATCTTCGAGCCGGCGGCGGCACCCATCGCGACGAGACACCGACCGAGAACCGATCCGTCACGGGTGGCGACGACTTCGGTCGCCCGTCCCGCCGCACGGTCGTGGTCGATCCGCGACTCGACGCCGACGCGGTCGAGCGCGGCTCGGAGATCGTCGACACCGACGCGCGAGCCTGGCGTAAGCCGGACCATGTACGTGGTGTCGAGGATCGAGCCGCCCGCGAGCACGTGGGCGAGGAGCTCGATAAGGGCCGAAGCGGTGTCGCCCGCGGGGTCGGGATCGAGCCAGCCGTGGTCCGTCGCGACGTGGATCCCGCGGACGGGGTCGGGTATGCCGCCGTCGAGCCAGCCGCGGACCCGTCCCGGCGGCAGGTCGAGCGCCTTCCCGACGCGCGTGCGCCCCTGGGTAGGGTGTTCGGCGGCGTACGCCTGCACCCGTTCGTAGTCGAGGACCTTCTGCCACGGGTCCGGATACACCCGGTCAGTGTAGGTCCGTGCGAGTGTGGGGGCCGTGGGCTCCATTAGGGGACAAGTGTAGATCATCGAATCAGTATTTAAAGCGTCGCTTCTCGCTATCAGCGTGGATATCTGGAAGAGACCCTTTATTACGGAGGGACGGGAGCCATCAACCAACCAGACGGGGATCGGGCGTCAGACGGGGGGACGGCACCGGGTCGAAAGCACACCCTTTCCCCGCCCCGCTGGAGAATCAACAATGCAACTCAGCAAGCTATTCAACGACGACAAGGCGGTGTCGCCGGTCATAGGGGTCATACTCATGGTCGCAATCACCGTTAT
>NZ_WUAX01000016.1:0-95536 GCF_009806985.1 Halorubrum sp. JWXQ-INN 858
ACTCCCCGCCGAACTCGTTTGGTGTAGTCGTGGACATCGGTCTTCTCCCTCTATTTCGAGAGACGACCCGACACCACGTATAAACCCCCCACGTTCCACGACCCGGAGAATCGACCACATCCCCACCTGCATCATTCAGCCCTTTATCAGTAGGACGGCGTGAGAGCGGGTCTACGAGCATCGGACGTCCGGCAAGCCGGAGCGGCGAGTCGGGCGGATCGGGAAGATCTGACGAGTCGATCGGGAAAGGATCTGGCGAGTCGGGCGGGCGGCGCGGGCCGATCAAACCGGTCGGGCGGGCGGTGCGGTGTTCACGATCCGTCGGTACGAAACTCGAACCGTGTACCCCCGTCAACGCTCTCGGTCGCGGTGACGCTCCAGCCGTGTGCCTCGGCGATCCGCATCACGATCGACAGCCCGAAGCCGGTTCCGCCGCGGGTGGTCGTATAACCGAACTCGAACACCTTCGACCGCTCGGCCGAGGGGATCCCGGGTCCGTCGTCGGCGACGTAGAACCCGTCGCCGTCCGAGAGGTCTCCGACCGTGAGCGTGATGCCCTCACCGCCGTGTTCGACGGCGTTGCGGATGAGGTTCTCGAACAGCTGTCGGAGCCGGTTCGGGTCCGCGACGACCGTCCTCTCGGTCCGGATCCGGAGCTCGGCGGCCCCCGTCTCGACGGTGTCCCAACAGCGTTCGAGCAGGGCTCCGAGCGCGACCGACTCCGTCTCGGTGACCTCCTCGCCGTCGCGCGCGAGCGTCAGCAGATCGTCGATCAGCGCGCCCATCCGCCCGTGTGCCCGCGCTATCGCGTCGTGATGCTCTGCGGCCGCGGGGGACGTCTCGCGTGCGAGCTCGAGCCGTCCCTGTGCCACGGTGAGCGGGCTCCGGAGGTCGTGGCTCAACACGTCTGCGAACCGTTCCAGCCGGGCGTTCTGTGCCTCGAGCTCGTCGCGCTGGCGTCTGATCGCCGCCTTCCGGTCGTTCGCCTCGAGGACCGTCTCGACGGTGGTCGCCAGGATCCGTGCCAGCGAGACGTCCGTCTCGTCGAAGGCGTTCGGCTCCAGCTCCCCGACCGAGAGGGTCCCGTACTCGCCGAGCGGGAGGATCATCAGGCTTCGGAGGCCGGTGCCCGCGTCGATCGCGTCGACGCATTCGATGTCATCGAACACCATCACCTCGCCCGCGTCGTACGCCCGCCAGTTGAGGCTCCCGCCGTCGGGGCCGAACGCTTCGCGGTCGGGGAGCCGATCCGAGACCGCGTCGCTGTCGGCGACCGGGACGAGCCCCCCGACGTCGGCGTCGTACAGGCGCACCAGCGTGATCGAGAAGCCGAGGATGTCCTCCGCGGCCGCGACCGCACAGTCTGCGACCTCGGCTTGGGTGTCCGACGCGATCAGCTCCCGCGTCGCCTCGTGAAGTCGGCCGAGACGGCGTTCGCGCTCCTGGCGACGTTTCTCGCGTTCCACCCGGTTCAGCGCGGTCGTGAGGGTCCGGGCCAGGATCTCCGCCAGCGCGTCGTCGGTGTCGGTGAACGCGTTCGGCTCCCGCGCGGAAACGATGAACACGCCGTGATCGCCGAGCGGGTAGACGATCACGCTCCCGGCGGGCGTCGTCTCGCGGATCCGATCGTCGGCGGCGACGTCGGCCAGCCTCCCCGGCTCGCCGCGCTCGAAGACGTCCCAGACGAACCCCGCCCGCGACCCGGGCGGGGCCGATCGCTCGTACGCCGGCGGGGTGCCGAACGCCTCGTGCGCCTGATCGACCAGCAGCACAGGGGCGATCGTCTCCCCGTCATCGTCGAGGAGGTGGACCCCGCTCAGTGGGGCGCGCATGACGTCCTCGGCGGCGTCGACCGCGATCCGGACCGTCTCGGCCACGTTCGTCGTGAACGACAGATCGCGAAGGCGGTTTCGGAGCTCGCTGACCCGTCGTTCGCGCTCGATGCGGTCGGTGACGTCCCTGAACGTCGATACCACCGACTCGATGGAGCCGCCGTCGTCGGTGACGGTCCGGTGGTGCCACTCGCAAGCTATCGTCTCCCCGCCCGCGGTCACGTTGCGCTCGACGCCACACGTCGTTCCGAGACCGTCACGATCGCCGTCAGCGGCGATCGTGGCCCACGGCTCGCCCCGAAGCGCCGACTCCTCGTAGCCGAGGATCGCCTCGGCCTCCCGGTTCGCTCGGGCGACGCCGAGCGAGCCGTCCCACTCGACGGCCCCGATCGGGAGCCGATCGAAGAGCGTCTCCCGGACGTCCTCGATCGCCGTGCGCACGCGCGCGCCGAGGTCGAAGTATTCGTCTCCGAGACGGCCGTCCCCGAGGGATTCGTTTTCGAGGCACGCATCGTCCTCGCCGGTCCGCGGGACGTATTGGGCGGCGTGTCGCGTCGCCTCCCCGGCGAGCCGTTCGGACCCGGTGCGAGGGAACACGAAGAGCGGGACCTCGGGGTCCCGAGCTCGGACCAACTCGAGCAGCCTCAACGCGTCGATCTCTGGCGGGTCGTGATCGGACACGACGCAATCGATCGGCCGGGCGTCGACGATCGATATCGCCTCCTCCGTCGATCCGGCCGCGACGACGTCGACGCCAGGGTCTGAGTCGACGTCAGGATCGGAGCCGCCGTCGACGTCAGGATCGGAGCCACCGTCGGGGCCTCGGTCGACTCCCATCCTCCCCGAAGAGGAGCGACGCACCGTGTGACCTCCGATCCCGCTCGCTACCCGATCCGCGGTCGCCGGGTCGCCGTCGACGCACAGCACCCGGATCGGGCGATTCATGTAACTACCTACCACGTTCGCCCATCAAAACCGTTTGGGTCGACCGGGTAACACGGCCGGCGGCGGATCGAGGTGACACGACCTGGAGACCGTCGAAGAAAAGGGGTGACCGCGGCACCAGCTGTCGGCAACCGTACCGGCTCAGAGGTCGTACAGCTCGCCGTACTTCGCCTCGACGTAGTCGACGAACGCGTCGGCCGAGAAGTCGTCGCCGGTGGCCTGCCGCACGAGTTCGTTCGTCTCGTAGCGGGAGCCGTGCCGGTGGACGTGCTCGGCGAGCCAGTCGTGAAGGGGCTCGAAGTCGCCCTCGGCGATCGAGGACTCGAGGTCATCGATGTCGTCTTCGGCGGCGGCGTACAGCTGGGCGGCCATCACGGACCCGAGCGAGTAGGTCGGGAAGTACCCGAAGTTGCCGTGGCTCCAGTGGATGTCCTGGAGACAGCCCTCGGCGTCGGTCTCGGGGCGGATCCCCAGGTACTCCTCGTACTTGTCGTTCCACGCCTCGGGGACGTCCTCGACCGCGAGGTCGCCGCGGACGAGGTCCCGTTCGATCTCGAACCGGACGACGATGTGGAGGTGGTAGGTGAGTTCGTCGGCCTCGACGCGGATGAGGTTGTCCTCGTACACCTGGCTGGCCGCCTCGTAGGCGTCCTCGACGGTCGCGTCCGCCGTGTCGGGGAAGCGCTCCTGGAACGTCGGGAGGAACCGCTCCCAGAACGCGCGGCTCCGGCCGACGTGGTTCTCCCAGAGCCGCGACTGCGACTCGTGGACGGACAGGTCACGCGACTCCCCGAGCGGGGTGGCCCAGTGCTCCCGTGGGAGCCCGAGGTTGTACTGGGCGTGGCCGAACTCGTGGATCGTCGAGCCGATCGCGCCGAGCGGGTCGGACTCGTCGAAGCGCGTAGTCACCCGGCAGTCGAACTGGTTGCCGGAGGTGAACGGGTGCGAGGAGACGTCGAGGCGACCGCGGGAGAAGTCGTACCCGACCAGCTCGAGCGCGTCGCGCGCGAGGGCCTCCTGGTCGGCCTCCGGGAACGTTCCCTCGAAGGTGTCGACCGCGAGGTCGACGTCGGACTCGCGGATCGCGTCGATCATGGGGACGAGCGTCTCGCGGAGCTCCTCGAGTATCGCCTCGGCGCGTTCGATCGAGAGGCAGGGCTCGTAGTCCTCGAACAGCACCTCGTACGGGTCGCGGTCGGGGTCGATCCGCGCGGCGTACTCCCGTTTGAGCTCGACGTGCCGTTCGAGGTGCGGGGCGAACGACTCGAAGTCGTCGTCGGCCCTCGCCGCCTCCCACGCGGGGAGCGCCTCGGAGCTCGCCTCGGAGATCTCCTCGACGAGGTCGACGGGGACGGCGTCGGCGCGCTCGTAGTCGCGGCGGATCTCCCGAACGACGGCCGCCCGCTCGTCAGCGAGATCGGCGTCGGCGAGCTCGTCGAGCAGGTCACCGGTTTCGTCGGCGGTGAGCAGGTCGTGGCGGATCGACGAGAGCGTCGAGAGCTGTTTCGACCGGGCGGGGGTCCCGCCCTCCGGCATCATCACCTGTTGGTCCCACCCGAGCACGCCCGCGGCGCTGCCGACCGTGTTCCAGCGGCGCGCGCGGTCGAGGAGGGCCGCGTACGCTTCGGGAGCGTCCGACGCGTCGTCTTCCGTGGCTTCCGTTGCCATACGAGGACATCCATCGCCCGACTTAAGAACGGTCCGGACCCGGGCGCGGAACGAACGGGTCCCGTGCGAGGATCTCGTCCGGAGGATCCCGCCCGAGGGTCTCGTCCGGAGGATCCCGCCCGAGGGTCTCGTCCGGAGGATCCCGTACGGAGCGCGAGCTATTTCCGGTCGGACGCGGTACGGGGCCGTAACCGATGGCCGACGCCAGCGACTTCATCGACCTGCGATCCGACACCGTGACCACGCCCTCGGCGGCCATGCGCGACGCCGCCCGCGACGCCGAGGTCGGGGACGACGTGTACCGCGACGACCCGACCGTCAACGAGCTGGAGCGCCGCGCCGCCGAGGCGGTCGGCAAGGAGGCGGCCCTCTACGTCCCCTCGGGGACGATGGGGAACCAGATCGCCGTCACGGTCCACACCGAGCCCGGCGACGAGCTCCTGCTCGAACGCGAGTCCCACATCTACCGCTGGGAGCTGGCCGGCGCGGCCCGGCTCGCCGGGGTCCAGACCCGGACGGTCGACGCGGGCGACCGCTGTGTCCCCACGCCCGAGGCCGTCCGCGAGGGGCTCGTGACCGAGGACCTGCACCGACCCGGAACCGGGCTGCTCGCGCTGGAGAACACCCACAACTACCGTGGCGGCACGGCGATCCCGACCGACCGGCTCGACGCGGCCGCGGCCGCCGCCCGCGACGCCGGCGTCCTGGTCCACCTCGACGGCGCGCGCGTGTTCAACGCGAGCGTCGCGCTCGACGTCCCCGCGCCCGAACTCGTCGCCTCGGTCGACAGCGTGATGTTCTGTCTCTCGAAGGGACTCGGCGCGCCCGTGGGGTCGATGCTTGCCGGCGACGAGGCGTTCATCGAGGCGGCCCGTCGCGTGCGCAAGCTGTTCGGCGGCGGGATGCGGCAGGCCGGGATGATCGCCGCGCCGGGGCTGCTCGCGCTGGAGAACGTCGACCGGCTCGCCGACGACCACGCCAACGCCGAGCGGCTCGCCGACGGCCTCGACGCTCTCTCCGGCTTCGAGGCCCCCGAGCCGGACACGAACATCGTCGTCGTCCACACCGAGGGGGCGTCGATCCCGGCGGCCGACCTCGTGGACGCCTGCGCGGATGCCGGCGTCGGCGCGGTCGAGTTCGACACGTACACGACCCGCTTTACCACCCACCTCGACGTCGACGCCGACGACGTCGACGCCGCGCTCGACCGGATCGCCGGAGCCGTCGAGGAGCTGTAGCCGGGTACCCGAACGCCCGACGATCGTCGATCGTCGCGGCCCTCCTTATAAATCGTCTTCGCAGCATCGCTTATAAGCTACTTTCACAGCAGCACATATAAACGCCTCTCGCGAGAGTACCTTATAAGCACTCTCGCGGCGCTGTTCATGAATCATCACTTCGGCACTGTATATGAATTACTGCCCCGGAATCACTTATAAATTCGTCACCTCGGCGCCGACGACGTGGGGTCTGCCGGGGTCACCCCTCCAGTTTGAACTCGAACCGCGCGCCGCCGGCCGCGCCCGTCATCGCCCGCACGTCCCAGCCGTGGGCCTCCGCGACGTGTTTACAGATGGCGAGTCCCAGCCCGGTGCCGTCGGGGTCGGTGGTATAGCCGCTCTCGAAGAGTCGCTCGGCGTCGTCGTCGGGGAATCCTCGACCGTCATCCTCGACGTAAAACCCCCCTGCCCCGCCCGAACGGAGCTCCATGGCTCCGACCCGGACGGTGAGCCGGTCGTCGGTGCTGTCGGTCGAAGGGTCGCCCGCGGAGCCGCCCGGCGATGGAGCGTCGCCAGTGCCCCCGTGCTCCACGCTGTTCCGGAAGAGGTTCTCGAGCAGCTCGCGGACGCGGTTCGGGTCGATCTCGCACGTCCGATCCCCCTCGACGACGAGCTCCGCGTCCCCGGTGTCGACGCCGTTCCACGCCTCCTCGGCGAGCAGCGCCAGCGACCGCTGCTCGGTGTTGCCGACGACCCGTCCCTCGCGAGCTAACGAGAGCAGGTCGCTCACGAGCTCGTCCATCCGATCGAGCGCGTCGTCCACCCGATCGAGGTGGTCGACGGCGGTGTCGGCGTCGTGGACCGTGTCGGTGTCAGTGGGGGTGTCGGCAGCGGGGTCGGCGTCGGTGGGGGTATCGGCAGCCTCACGGACGAGCTGGAGGTATCCCTTCGCGACGGAGAGCGGGTTCCGGAGGTCGTGGGAGACGATCGCGGTGAACTCGTCGAGCTGTTCGTTCTGCCGCCGGAGCCGCGCCAGCCGCTCCCGTCGATCGGTCACGTCGGTGTAGATCGCGTAGCCGGACGCGTTCTCCGCGTCGAGGTGGATGGGGATGACGTGCAGGATGAAGTGCCGGTCGCCGTCGACGGTCCGCCGGGTCACCTCGCGACGGACGTTCTCCCCGTCACGGAGCTTCGCGTTCAGTTCGATGGCCCCGGCCGACGCGACCGCGTCGGCCGGGACGATGTAGTCGTCGACCGACTCGCCGATCACGGCGTCCGCGTCGTAGCCGAACGTCCCCTCGAACGCGGAGTTCACGCGCCGGACGATCGAGTCGCCGTCGACGAGGTCGCACGCGACGGCGGGGTCCGGAACGTTCTCGAACAGCGCCAGCAGCCGGTCGCGTTCGTCCCGGAGCGCCGCGTTGACCCGAAGCCGGCTGCGCGTTTCCTCGAGGTGTGACGCCAGCAGCTCCGCCAGCTCCAGGTCGCCCTCGTCGAACGCGTCGGTCCCCGTCGACACCGTCTGGAGGACCGCGTCGTCGCCGACGGCGACGGTGAGGGCCGATCCGTAGACGTCGTGGTCGGGGACCGTCTCGATGACCGGGTCGCCGGTGTCGAGCACCGTCCCCGCCACGCCCGACCCGACGCGAACGCGCTCGCGATCCCCCGGGAGCTCGTCGGTCGAGACGGCGACCGGCTCGATCCAGTCGCCCTCGAGCACTCCGACGATACAGTGGTCCACCGAGAACACCTCCTCGGCGATGGCGACGGCGGTCCGGAACGCCTCGGCCGACGACTCCGCCGTCGCGAGCCGGGTCGTCCCCGCGTGGAGCCGCTCGATGCGCGACGGGCCGTCGGCGTCGGCGTCGTGAAGCGTCCGCCGGGCCCGACGCGCGAAGAGCCACTGAAGCCGCGTGCCGACCTCCTCGGGATCGACCGCGGCCGCGTCGACGATCGGATCGACCGCGACGGGATCGGTCGGGTCGTCGACGAGCGCCACCAACGGCGCGTCGGCATGTGACCCCTTTACACGGTCGAGACCCGAGCGTCCGACGATCACGAACGCGTCGGCCGCGGCGAGCACCTCGTCGTCGACGGCCGACGGCGACGTGTGACTGACGGAACCGACCGGGAGCGGGTCCGTAAACGGAACGGGACGGCTCGACAGCACGACCACCGCCCGCTCGTCGACGAACGAATCTACCACGAATTGGTCGACGATTGGTGACAGCCATCATAACGTTACCGGCTGACTAATCAATCTCGATAACTGATCGGATGGTCGATACGATCCGGAGCTCCGGCGGCGGGTCCCGTCGATAGGGGACGACGACGGTCGCGGGGGACCGATGTCGGACGTGACGAGCGATGTCGGTCGCGGGGGGACCGATGTCGGACGTGACGAGCGATGTCGGTCGCGGGGGGACCGATGTCGGACGTGACGAGCGATGTCGGTCGCGGAGGACCCGTGTCGTCAGTTGCGGGCCGCATCCGGCGTAATAGACCGGCTTCGGCCCGCTCCCCGTGCCGAGCCGCCCCCGGAACCCTTTTAGACGAACACGGGCCAGGACATGGTAATGAGCGATCTCGAAGCGGAGTACCGCCTCGATTACTTCGAGGAGGAGGGGTTCGTCCGACGCGAGTGTTCCTCCTGCGGGGCGGCGTTCTGGACGCGCGACGTCGACCGCGAACTGTGCGGCGAGCCGCCGTGTGCGGACTACAGCTTCATCGACGACCCGGGGTTCCCGGAGCCGTACACGCTCGCGGAGATGCGGGAGGCGTTCCTCTCCTTCTTCGAGGACCACGGCCACGAGCGGATCGACCCGTACCCGGTGGCCGCGAACCGGTGGCGCGACGACGTCCTCCTGACGCAGGCGTCGATCTACGACTTCCAGCCGCTCGTCACCTCCGGGGAGACGCCGCCGCCGGCGAACCCGCTGACCATCTCCCAGCCCTGCATCCGGATGCAGGACATCGACAACGTCGGGAAGACCGGCCGGCACACGATGGCGTTCGAGATGATGGCACACCACGCGTTCAACACGCGCGAGGACGCCGAGGCGGAGTACGCCTACGAGGGCGAGGTGTACTGGAAGGACCAGACGGTCGCGTACTGCGACGAGCTGTTCGAGAGCCTCGGCGCGGACCTCGAGGAGATCACCTACATCGAGGACCCGTGGGTGGGCGGCGGCAACGCCGGCCCCGCCATCGAGGTCATCTACAAGGGCGCGGAGCTCGCCACGCTCGTCTTCATGTGCATGGAGCGGGACCCCGACGGCGAGTACGAGATGAAGGACGGGCACACGTACTCGTTCATGGACACGTACATCGTCGACACCGGCTACGGGCTGGAGCGGTGGACCTGGATGAGCCAGGGGACCGCGACGGTGTACGAGGCGATCTACCCCGACGCGATCGACTTCCTCAAGGAGAACGCGGGGATCGAACACACCGACGAGGAGCGGTCGTTGATCCACCGCGCCGCGAAGCTCTCCGGCCGGCTCGACATCGACGACGTCGACGACGTCGAGGACGCCCGCGACGACATCGCCGACAAGCTCGGCGTGGACGTCGACCGGCTCCGGGCGCTCGTCGAGCCGCTGGAGGACATCTACGCCATCGCCGACCACTCGCGGACGCTCGCGTACATGTTCGGCGACGGCATCGTCCCCTCGAACGTGGGGACCGGCTACCTCGCACGGATGGTGCTCCGGCGCACGAAGCGGCTCGTCGACACCGTCGGCGTCGACGCCCCGCTCGACGAGCTCGTCGACATGCAGGCCGAGCGGCTCGGCTACGAGAACCGCGACACGATCCGCGAGATCGTCCGCACCGAGGAGCGGAAGTACCGGAAGACGCTCGAACGCGGCTCCCGGAAGGTGGAGGCGCTCGCGGACGAGTACGCCGGGACGGACGAGCCGATCCCCACCGCGGAGCTGCTGGAGCTGTACGACTCCCACGGCATCCAGCCGGACATGGTCGTCGAGATCGCCGCCGAGCGCGGCGCGGACGTCGACGTCCCGGACGACTTCTACGCGCTCGTCGCCGACAGACACGAGGAGATCGGGGCGTCGGCCGAGGAGGAGGAACGCGACGAGCGACTGCGCGACCTCCCCGAGACGGAGAAGCTGTACTACGACGACCAGGGGCGCACGGAGTTCGAGGCGATCGTGCTCGACGTGTTCGACCGCGAGGAGGGGTACGACGTCGTGTTGGACCAGACGATGTTCTACCCGGAGGGCGGCGGCCAGCCCGCCGACCGCGGACAGATCACCGCGGGCGAAACCACCGTCGACGTGCTCGACGTCCAGGAGGTCGACGGCGTCGTCCTCCACCACGCCGACGACGACCCCGGGAAGGGCGAGTTCGTGCGGGGACAGGTCGACGGCGAGCGCCGCGACCGGCTCCGAGCACACCACACGGCGACGCACCTGATCGGCCACGCCGCCCGCGAGGTGCTCGGCGATCACGTCCGGCAGGCCGGCGCGCAGAAGGGGCTCGACTCCTCGCGGCTCGACCTCCGCCACTTCGAGCGGATCACCCGCGAACAGGTCCGGGAGATCGAACGCGTCGCGAACGAGCTCGTCCGCGACGACGTCCCGGTCAGACAGGAGTGGCCCCACCGCCACGAGGCGGAGGCCGAACACGGGTTCGACCTGTATCAAGGGGGCGTCCCGCCGGGAATGAACGTCCGGCTGATCCACGTCGGCGACGCCGACGTCCAGGCGTGTGCGGGCACTCACGTCGAGCGGACCGGCGAGATCGGCGCGATCAAGGTGTTGAAGACGGAACCGGTCCAGGACGGCGTCGAGCGCGTCGTCTTCGCCGCCGCGGGCGCGGCGATCGAGGCGACGCAACGGACGGAGGACGCCCTCTACGACGCGGCCGCCACGCTCGACGTCGACCCGCTCGACGTTCCCGAGACCGCCGAGCGGTTCTTCGAGGAGTGGAAGGGGCGCGGCAAGGAGATCGAGTCGCTGAAGGAGGCGCTCGCCGAGGCGCGCGCCTCCGGCGGGGCCGACGCCGAGGAGGTCGACCTCGACGGGACGACGGCGGTGATCCAGCGGCTCGACGGCGACGCCGACGAGCTGCGGGCGACCGCCAACGCGCACGTCGAGGACGGCAAGGTCGCGGTGATCGGGAGCGGCGCGGGCGGCTCGGCCAGCTTCGTCGTCGGCGTCCCGGACGGCGTCGAGATCAACGCGGGGGCGGTCGTCGGCGACCTGGCCGGTCGCGTCGGCGGCGGCGGCGGCGGCCCGCCGGACTTCGCACAGGGCGGCGGCCCGGACGTCGACGCGCTCGACGACGCGTTGGCGGCCGCCCCCGACGTGCTCCGGACCCTGCAGGAGGCCTGACGCCGGGGACGCTTGCGGCGATCGGGACGGGACGACCCGAACGCGTATCACGTCGCCGGCCGAACCCGTCGACGTGGCATACGCGACCAACGGCGACGTTGCTATCCGATACGAGGTCGAGGGCGGCAGCGGCGGGGCCGCCGGGGAAGCGATCGTCCTCTGTGGCGACGTCGGGCTGGGCGCGTGGCAGTTCGGCTGGCAACACGGCGCGCTGGCCGGCCCACGACCGGTCATCACTCCCGAGCTCCGAGGGATCGGGCGGTCCGACGCGCCGCCGGGACCGTACACCGTCGAGGAACTCGCGGACGACCTGGACGCCGTCCTCCGGGCGGAAGGCGTCCGGTCGGCCCACGTCGTCGGGTACGGCCTGGGCGGGATGGTCGCGCTCGCGTACGGGGAGCGGTCCGGACGCCCGGACAGCCTCGCGGTCGTCGGGACCCCGGCGAGCGGCGACGACTACGCCGCCGAACGGGTGTGGGCGGACCCGAACGACGCGGACGCGGTCCGGGCGTCGACCGCCGGGCTCCTCTCCCCGGAGTTCGTACGCGAGCGCCCCGACGTCGTCGACCGGATCGTCGACTGGCGGGTCGCGGAGGACGCGACGCCGGCGACGTTCGCGGCCCAGCGGGACGCCGTCTACGGGTTCGATCGCGCCGACCGCCTCTACGAGCTGACCACGCCGACGCTGGTCGTTCACGGCCGGGCGGACGCCGTCTGTCCCGTTACCGCGGGCGAGTCGCTCGCGGCGGGGCTCCCGCGCGGGGAGTTCCACGCCGTCGAGGGGGCCAGCCACCTCGTCGGCGTCGAGGCGTCGGCCGCGATCAACGACGCGCTCGCGGGGTGGCTGGCCGAACACGGCGACGACCCGTTCGCGTGAGCCGCCACCGACGTACGCCGCCGCATCGAGACGCTCCCAGACAGCGGACAGGATCCGCGGGGGCACAACGGTTTTGAACACGCCGCGCGTTGGACGCGGTAATGACACGGCTTCGGTTCGCACTCTTGAACGCCGCCCACGAGGGCGCGGGCACTCGACGGAACTTCCGCCGGGAGCTCGACGCCGACTTGGCGGAGTTCGACGCCACGGACGGACAGCTCCCCGACCACACCGATTTCGACGGAGTCGTGATCACCGGCTCGCGGTCGTCGGTCTACTGGGACGAAGCGTGGATCCCCCCGCTCGTCGACTACGTCGCCGAGGCGGCCGAGGCGGACGTCCCGGTGCTCGGCGTCTGTTACGGTCACCAGGTGCTCGCCGAGGCGCTCGGCGGCCACGTCGCCGGGATGGACGACTTCGAGATCGGGTACAACACGGTTCGACATCGAGGCGACGAGCTGTTCGCCGACGTCGACGAGGAGTTCACGGTGTTTACCACCCACGGCGACGCGGTCGTCGACCTCCCGCCGGGCGCGGAGCTCATCGCCGAGAACGAGTACGGCGTGCACGCGTTCCGGAAGGGCCACTGCTGGGGCGTCCAGTTCCATCCCGAGTACGACATCGACACCGCAAAGCGGGTCGCCGACGGGAAACGCGAGCGGCTCGACGACGCTCGCGTCGACGACGTGCTCGCCGGGATCACCCCCGAGAAGTACGACGCCGCCTGCGAGGCGAAATCGATCTTCGACAACTTCGTCGCGTACGCCAGTGACGTGCGCGCGGACCGACCGGCCGAACCCACCGCCGTGGACGAGCCCGCCGGCTCCGCCGCCGCGGACCGACCAGCCGACCCCACCGCCGCGGACGACGAGGCCGGCTCCGCCGCCGCTGACGACTGATTCGACCGAACGCCGTGCGGCCGGCGGTGGCCAGCGTCGGCGGCGGCAGCGAGCGGAAACGGGTGGCGTCGGCCGACGGTGGTCGTCGATAAGTGCGACGTGCACGACGTGTGCGCCGACGCCGCCGGCCCCGACGAGTGACCACATCTGTACACCAGTGTACCTCTTCGACAGGTACTAACCCGGGGGACACGCATCGGAGTCCATGGCTCACGACTCCGGGACCGGACGGGCGGTCGACCGACGGTCGGTCCTTCGTGCGGGCGGCGCGGCCGCGCTCGGCACCGCGCTGGCCGGCTGTATCGGTGACGACGGCGACGACGACACGCTGACCATCGGCGCGCTACAGCCGCTTTCCGGCGGATTCGCGGCGTGGGGACAGGCACACGAGGCCGGCCTCGAGTTCGCCGTCGAGGAGCTGAACGACGACGGTGGCGTGCTCGGTCGAACGGTCGAGGTCGAGACGACGGACACGGGCAGCGACGCCGGCGAGGCCGACACGGTCTTCCGACGCTTCGTCGAGCGCGACGGAGCGCTCGCGATCACGGGGCCGGTGTCCAGCGACGTCGGGTTGCGGACCCGACAGACCGCGGAGGAGCTCGAAGTCCCGCTCGTCCTCCACATGGCGGGCTCACACACCATCCTGCCGAAGGACG
The DNA here is from genome assembly GCF_009806985.1 of Halorubrum sp. JWXQ-INN 858. GTDB lineage: Archaea > Halobacteriota > Halobacteria > Halobacteriales > Haloferacaceae > Halorubrum. The sequence goes on from NZ_WUAX01000016.1 coordinate 13,452, forward strand.
GCCGATACACGTTCCGAATGGGCTCCCAACCCGCGGTCACCGACGTGCTCCCCCAGATCGAGCTGATCGAAGCGCGTGGCTACGACACGGTCGGCGCGGTCATCGGCGACTACGAGTGGGGGAACACGCTGGAGGCGAGCCTCGAGGCGCTCGTTCCGGACGACGTGGAGCTGACGACCACGACCGCGCCGGTCGGGGAGGACGACTTCACGCCGTTCCTCCGCGACCTGCCGGACGACCTCGACCTGTTGGTCGCGACGGGTCATCCGCCCGGCTCCATCGCCATCCACAACCAGGCGATAGAGATCGGCCTCGACCCCGACCTGACGACCGGCGCGGGGCTCCCGCCGGGCGTCCTCAACAGCGGGCTCGGCGAGAACGCGGCGGCGGGCTTCCTCCATCTCCACGTCAGCGACCCGTACGGCGAGGCGTTCACGGACGTCGCCGAACGGTTCGCCGACGCCCGCGACGAGCGGTTCGACACCCACGAGGCGTACGGCTACGTCACCGGGAAGCTGATCGCGGCCGCCGCCGAGGCGGCCGGCGAGGCCGACCCCGTCGCCGTCGCCGACGAGATCCGTGAGATCGAGTTCGACACGGTGTTCGCGAACCCGCTCACGTACACGGAGTGGGGGGAGATCGACGGGCTGAGCCACATGCTCAGCGGCTTCGAGGCGGGCGCGCCCGACTACTACCCGGACGGCGACTGGCGGCTGACCGAGACGTTCCGGTCGTCGCCGCTCGACGGCTTCGACCCCGACGAGTACGACTTCGTCGACGACTGAGCGCTCTCGGACGCCGTTACCCGAGGTACGCGGACCTGACGCGATCGCTCGCGAGCAGCTCCTCGCCGGTTCCGCTCGCCGCGATCCGGCCGTTCTCCAGCACGTAGCCCCGGTCCGCCATCGACAGCGCCTCGTCGACGTGTTGTTCGACGAGCACGACGGTCAGCTCCTCGCTCAGGTCCGCGATCGTGTCGAACGTGCGGCGCGCGAGCTGCGGGGCGAGCCCGACGGAGAGCTCGTCGAGCGCCAGCACGGTCGGGTCGGCCATCAGCGCCCGCCCGATCGCGAGCATCTGCTGTTCCCCGCCCGAGAGCGTCCCCGCGGCCTGTGTGGCCCGCTCCTCGAGCACTGGGAACACGTCGTACACGTCGCGAAGCGTCGCCGTCGGATCGTCGGTACGCGTGTACGCACCCATCCGGAGGTTCTCCCGAACGGTCATCCCGTCGAACAGGTGCCGCTCCTCCGGCACCTGCACGAAGCCGCGGCGGACGATCTCGTCCGGTCGAAGGGCGGCAGCGTCCTCGCCGAACAGCTCGATCCGGCCGTCCGCGACGGGGACGAGCCCGGAGATCGCCCTGAGGAGCGTCGACTTTCCCGCCCCGTTCGGCCCGACGAGGGCGACGACGCCGTCGTCTGCGCGCACCTCGAGCGAGACGTCCCACAGCACCTGTAGGTCGCCGTAGGCGACGTCGACGTCAGTGACCCGTATCACCGCCCGCCTCCGCCTTCCGCCCGGATCTCGCCAGCGGGCGTCCCTTCCGGCGTCGTGGCCGCAGGGTCGGCGTTCTCGGGGAGCGGCGCGTCGGTCCCATCGTCGGCGTCCGACGCGGCGACGGTCTCCTCGCCCAGATAGGCCTCGGCGACGCGGTCGTTCTCCCGAATCTCCGCCGGCGTCCCCTCGGCGATCAGCGAGCCGTTCTCGAGAACGAGCACGCGGTCGGCACCGCGGAACAGCGCGTCGGTGACGTGTTCGATCCAGAGGACGGCGACGCCGCGATCCGCACGGATCCGGCGTATCGTGTCCGTGAGGTCGTCGATCTCGACGGGGGTGAGCCCGCTGCCGATCTCATCGAGCAGCAACACGTCGGGGTCCGTGGCGAGCGCGCGCGCCAGTTCGACCCGCTTCCGGGCCGCGATGGGGAGGTCGCTGGCGTGCCGGTCCGCGTCGCCCGCGAGCCCGACGAGGTCGAGCGCGTCTCGGGTCGCCGCCACGGCCGTCTCGCGATCGCGCCGACCGCCCCCGAACAGCGCGCCCGCGAGGACGTTCTCGTGAACCGTCGACTCGTCGAACGTCCGGACCGACTGGAACGTGCGGGCGACCCCGGCCCGGCACGCCGCGTTGGGACGGGCGCCGGTGAGGTCCACACCGCGGAGGCGAACCGTCCCCGAGTCGGGCGCTTCGACGCCGGTGACCGCGTTGAAAAGCGTCGTCTTCCCGGCCCCGTTCGGGCCGATGACGCCGACGATCTCCCCGGCGTCGACGGAGAACCCGACGTCGTCGACGGCGGTCAGGCCGCCGTACGTCCGCGTGATCCCGTCGACTTCGAGCATACGCGTACTGGCGCGTCCGATGACAAATCCCTTTCGTTGCTGTACACCTTCGCCCGCCAACGATCGAACGTGGGCATCGATGCGGTCGTATCGAAGGAGCCATACCCTTCGACCGGAAGGTCTCAACGAGAACCGATGGTGGTAGCAACCGGCCTGGAGGTCGCGATCGACGGGGTCGCCCGGGGGCTCTCGTTCGCGCTCCTCGGTGCCGCGATCACGCTCGTGTTCGGCCTCGGAAACGTGTTGAACCTCGCGCTCGGCAGCTTCGCGGTGATCGCGGTAGTGGTCGCGGTCGCGGTCGCCGGCGCGGTCGGCAGCGTCGTCGGCGGCGCGGCGGCCGGCATCGCGGCCGTCGCCCTCCTCGGGCTGGCCGTCGACCGAACGCTGCTGTCGAGCGTGTACCGCTCGGAGGGCGAAGAGCGGATCGTCCTCGGGATCTTCGTCACGCTCGGGCTCGCGATCGCGATCGACGGCGTCCTGTTCGTGTACGTCCCGCTCACGTACTCGATCGCACACGGCGTGCCCGCGCTGGAGCTGGCCGGGGTCGCCGTCCGCGGGTCGACGCTGCTCACCGTCGCCGTCGCGGCGCCCGTCCTCGCCGGGCTGTTCGGGTTCCTCGACCGGACCCGCCTCGGAACGGCGACGCGAACCGTCGTCCACGACGAGACGGGCGCGCTGTTGTGCGGGGTGAACCCCCGCCGCATCCGGACGCTCGTCTTCGTCCTGAGCGTCGTGCTCGCGGGGGTCGCGGGGCTGTTGCGGGCCGCCAGCTCCGACGTCACCGTCGCCGCCGGCTTCGAGCTCACCGTCTTCGCGATCATCGTCGCCATCGTCGGCGGCGTCCGCGACCTGCGGGGCACTGTCGTCGCCGGGCTCGGGCTCGGCGTCGTGATCACGTTCGCCAACTTCCTCGTCGGCGCGTACCTCGCGAACGTCCTGCTGTTCGGGGTCGCCGTGGCGGTGCTCGTCGCGCGCCCGGAGGAGATCTCGTGATCCCCGCCGCCGACGCGAGGCGGATCGCCGCGGTCACCGCGGCGCTCGCGCCGGTCCCGCTGTTGGTGACCGCCGGCGGCGCGACCTACCAGCTGCGGATCTTCGTCCTGTTCCTCGTGTTCGCGACGTTCACCGTCGCGCTCAACGTCGCGTTCGCCCACACCGACCAGCTGTTCCTCTTCCTCGGGGCGCTCGCCGGGGTCGGCGCGTACACGACCGCGCTGACGGCCGAGGCGGTCGGGATCACGGCGTGGGCGACGCTCCCGCTCGGGGCGGTCGCGGCCGGCGCGCTCGGGGCCGTCGTCAGCTACGTGGCGGCCAGGCGCGGGATGACGGTGATCGTCCTCGCGATACTCACCCTCTCCGTCCAGCTCGCGGCCATGGAGGCGTTCGTCGGGATGCGCGACGTCACCGGCGGGAGCACGGGGTTCCCGTTCTCGGGGCTCTCGGTCGACTTCGTTGCCGACGCCGTCGGCGTCGACCAGCGCGTCGCCTTCGCGTACGTCCTGCTCGGCCTGCTGGTCGCGTCGCTCGTCGGGTACAGCCGGCTGCGAGCCTCGCGCTGGGGCACCGCGTTCGAGGTGGTGCGACAGGACCCCGTCGCGGCGGAGGCGGCCGGTATCGACGTGGTCCGAACGAAGGTGCTGGCCGGGTTCCTCGCGGCGGCGCTCGTCGGGACGACCGGCGCGCTGTACGTCCAGGCGGACGGGTACGTGTTGCCGTCGGCGTTCGCGTTCCAAGCGATCGACGTGCTCGTGCTCGTCATGCTGGTGTTGGGTGGGTCACGGACCCTGCTGGGTCCCGTCGTCGGTGCGGGAGCGATCGTGCTGCTCGACGAGCTGTTGGGCGAGGTCGGACAGTGGCGAACGGCCGCGCTCGGCGTCCTGCTCATCGTGCTCTTCCTCTCGTTCCGACGGGGGATCGTGCCGAAGGCACGCGAAGCGTACGACTCGTACGTCGGGGATCGGGACGGAAACGACGGGACGAGCGACGCGTCGTAACGATCGCCGGGACGACTCGACGCGTGTCTCCGGTCGGAGACATCCCGAATCGTTTTTGTGACGACGACCCTCACACACGATCATGCTCGACTACGTGGGGCTCGAAGGAGACCTCGACGAAGAGGAGCGACTCATTCGCGACACCGCCCGCCGGTTCGTCGACGAGAAGGTCCGACCCGACATCGGCGACCACTTCGAGGCCGGCACGTTCCCGACGGAGCTCATTTCCGAGATGGGCGAGCTCGGGTTCTACGCGCCCAACCTCGAGGGATACGGCCTTCCCAACGTCTCCGAGACCGCGTACGGCCTGTTGATGCAGGAGTTGGAGGCGTGCGACTCCGGGCTCCGCTCGATGGCCAGCGTGCAGGGCGCGCTGGTGATGTACCCCATCCACGCGTACGGGAGCGACGAACAGAAGGAGCGCTGGCTTCCCGAGATGGGGATGGGCGAGAAGCTGGGCTGTTTCGGCCTCACCGAGCCGGAGCACGGCTCGAACCCGACCGCGATGGAGACGCGCGCGGAGCAGGACGGCGACGAGTACGTCCTCAACGGCTCGAAGACGTGGATCACGAACTCCCCAATCGCTGACGTCGCGCTCGTCTGGGCCCGGGAGACGTCCGCCGAGGGGAGCCCGGTCCGCGGCTTCCTCGTCGAGACCGACCGCGACGGCGTGACGACCAACGAGATCAAAGAGAAGCTGTCGCTTCGCGCGTCGATCACCGGCGAGATCAGTCTCCAGGACGTCCGGATCCCCGAGGAGAACGTCCTCCCCGGCGTGAGCGGCATGAAGGGGCCGCTGTCGTGTCTCACGCAGGCCCGCTACGGGATCGCGTGGGGGGCGATCGGCGCGGCACGCGACTGCTTCGAGGAGGCGCGGGCGTACGCGGGCGACCGCGACCAGTTCGGCGGCCCGATCGCGCGGTTCCAGCTCCAACAGGAGAAGCTCGCCGAGATGGCGACGCAGATCACGACGAGCCAGCTGCTCGCCTACCGGCTCGCGGAGCTGAAAGAGCGCGGCGACCTCCGTCCCCAGCACGTCTCGATGGCGAAACGCAACAACGTCCGGATGGCTCGCGACCAGTCGCGGATCGCCCGCGAGATGCTCGGCGGCAACGGGATCACGACGGACTACTCGCCGATGCGACACATGTCGAACCTCGAGACCGTCTACACCTACGAGGGCACTCACGACATCCACACCCTGATCCTCGGCGAGGACCTGACGGGAATCGCGGCCTACCAGTAAGCAATCGCACCGGGGCGGCACACGCCGACTCGGCTTTCGGATCGCCGGCGGTTTTGTTCTCGAAGCGCCGACAGCGACCCTCCGAGTAACGTCGACAGCGACCCTCCGAGTAGTGCCGACAACGCCCTCGAGTAGGGTCGACGCTGAAAAGGGAGGAGAAGGGAGAGAAACGAGGAGAAGGGAGAGAAACGAGGAGAAGGGAGAGAAACGAGGAGAAGGGAGAGAAAGGAGGGAAAGGAAGGGGCGAGGCGAACCCGCGGTGGCCGACGATGGCCGTTATCGCTCGTCGATCGGGACGAACTCGGCGTCGGTCGCGCCGGTGTAGCGGGCGCGCGGGCGGATGAGGCGGTTGTCCTCCTGGTACTCGAAGACGTGGGCGATCCAGCCGCCGGCGCGGCTCATCGCGAAGATGGGGGTGAACATGTCGAGCGGGATCCCCAAGTGGTCGTAGACGGAGCCGGAGTAGAAGTCGACGTTCGGGGCGATCCCCTTCTCGACGAGCCCCTCTTCGGTGAGGTACTCCTCGATCGCGGTGGTGTAATCGAGCCACTTCGTGTCGCCGGACGACTCCGAGAGGTCACGCAGCTTCGCCTGCAGGAGCTTCGCACGCGGGTCCTTCACCTTGTAGACTCGGTGGCCGAAGCCGGGGATCCGACGGCCCGACTCGCGGACGTCAATCACCCATTCGACGGGGTCCTTCTCGGACTCGTCGATCTCGTAGAGCACCTCCATCACGTCCTGGTTCGCACCGCCGTGGAGCGGACCGGAGAGCGCGCCGATACCGCCGATCACTCCGGAGTAGATGTCGGCCATCGTCGACCCGATCACCATCCCCGTGAACGTCGAGGCGTTGAGCCCGTGGTCGGCGTGGATCGTCAACGCCATGTCGAACGTCTCCTCGCTGACCGCGTCGGGCTCCGTGCCCGTGAGCATGTACAGGAAGTTCCCGGCGTGTGAGAGGCTCGGGTCCGGGTCGACGGGGTCTTCGCCCTGTCGCGCCCGCTCGAACGCGGCGAGGATCGTCGGGATCTTGGCGGTGATCCGGCGACCCTTACGGAGCGCGGCGTCGCGGTCCTCGGCGTCGGCGTCCGCCTCCGGCTCGTACGCCGACAGCATCGACGTCGCCGTTCGGAGCGCCGCCATCGGGCGCTCGTCGGCCTCCGCGAGCGTCGCCACCGTCTCGAGGAGGTCGTCGTCGACCTCGCGCTCGGCGACGAGCTCGTCGGTGAACGCGTCGAGTTCCGCACGCGTCGGGAGCTCGCCGTGCCACAACAGGTAGAGGACCTCCTCGTACTCCGCCTTCAACGCGAGGTCCTCGATGTCGTAGCCGCGGTATACGAGCTTCCCGACCTGCCCGTCGACGTGGCTCAACCCGGACTCCGCGACCACGACGCCTTCCAACCCCCGCTTTAGCTCGTCTGACATGGGTGAATGGTTCCCACCACCGTCCAAAAAGCGTTATCTTTCAGGAGGGACTCGTTACGTCGATCGACGAAGACGAAGGAGTCGAACGGCGTCAGATACGGCCACGAGCGCCCGCTCGTGTCTGTCGATCGCCACGACACGGGCCCGGAACGCGGTGTGAACCCGGACGAGCGGTTCGGACGAATGATCGCCCGCGCGCCCGCGCCTCGATGGAGAACGTACCGTGATGCCGACAATTTCCGGACTGCCGACCGTCTCAGCGCGCCGGGACGACCGTGATCGACTGCTTGCGGTCGATCGCGTCCTCGAGCTCCTCGGCGATCGCGGAGCCGCGTGACACCTGGACCTCGCCGCCGCGCCCGACCGTCGCGGTGAAGAGGTACTCGCCGTTGGCGCGTACTTCGACCGTCTCGCCGACGCCGTCGTCGACGCCGATGACGACGTGTCGCGAGGTGATCTCCGGCGTCACCACGGAGCCGCGGTCCTCGCCGACCTGGCTCCCGCTTCCGGAGCCGTTCGAGCCGCGTCCGCCCGAGCCGCGCCCGCCCGAGCCGCCTCCCGACCCGGGCTTCTCGTCGTGGGTCCGGACGTCGATGTCGATCCCGAGCCGGTTCTCGATGTCGGTGATCCGTCCGCCCCCCTTCCCGATGACGGAGGCGATGTCGCGCTCCTCCACGTAGACGGTCGCGTCGTTCCCGCCCTGGAGGTCGACCTCGACGTGTCCGCGCGCGACCGAACGGATCTCGCGTTCGATCTCCTGTTTGGCGATCCGGCCGACGCCGGTCTCGGCGTCCTCGTCGTCCCCCTCGCTCAACGGGACGGTGACGACCTGCCGGTTGAACGTGTAGATCTCGAACTCGGGCTCGCCCGTCGCAAAGTTCGTCACCTGAATGACCGGGCGCGCGAGGTCCTCGGCCGTGAGCCCGGCCGGGACCTTCACCTCGGTCTTCACGTCGTAGACGGTGTGGACCTCCCCGGCCTCGATGTAGACGACGGTGTCGACGATCTGGGGGATCATCCCCAACTCGACCCGCCCGACGAGCCGCTGGAGCGCGTCGATCGCGCGGGACGCGTGGACGACGCCGACCATCCCGACGCCCGCCATCCGCATGTCCGAGAACACCTCGAAGTCGTTCGTCTTGCGGACCTCGTCGTAGATGGTGTAGTCCGGCCGGACCAGAAGCAGCGCGTCGGCGGTGTTCTCCATCCGCCCGCCGAGCGCGCCGTACTGGGTGATCTCCGGGCCGACCTGCAGGTCGCGCGGCTTCTCCATCGTCTTGACCGCGTAGTCGTTGTCGTTGAGGAACTCCGCGACCGCCTGTGCAAACGTCGACTTCCCGGCCCCGGGCGACCCCGAGATGAGGACGCCGCGCTGGCGCTCGAGGAAGCGCTCGCGGAGCTCGTCGGCGAACTCGTAGTCGTCGAGGGTCGTCTTCGCGATGGGTCGAACTGCCGTGATCTCGATCCCGTCCGCGAACGGCGGACGTGCGATCGCGATCCGGTAGTTGCGGTACTGGACGATGTCCATCCCGTCGTCGGAGAGCTCGATGAACCCCTCGTTCGACTGTCTCGCGAGGTTGACGATGGCGGTCGCCCACTCGTTCATCCGCTCCTCGCTCGTCGGCTCGTCGTCGATGGTCTCGTACCGCATCTCGCCGAGCGAGCCGCGCTTCGCCTTCGGCAGGGTGTTCGACTTGAGGTGGACCGACATCGTCTCCTCGGTGAACAGGTCCACGATCGGGAGCTCGTCGACGACGCCGCGGGCGACGGGTTCGACGTACTCGACGTCCAACCCCTTCGCCCGTCCGACCTCCGCCTGCACGATGTCGCTCGTCAGCAGCGTCGCGCCGTGCTCGTCGGCGACGTCGCGGATCAGCGCGTCGACGTCGCCCTCGTCCGCGCGGTCCTTCGCGCCCGTGTCCGGGCGGACCCCGACGTACTCCAGCTCGATCGTTCCGTCGTCGGCGTACTCGGCGAGCCGCTGGAGCTCGGAGAGACCGTCCCATCCCGACTCGAGCCCCTCGTTGGCCTGCGACTCCAGCTCGCCGACCACCGCTTCGGGGACGAGCACGGTCGCCCCCCGATAGGAGCCGCCGTCGACCCGTTCGGACACGCGGCCGTCGACGACCGCACTGGTGTCCGGTACTACGTTCATACCGGATCCTGCGGGCGGGAACCGTATAAGGGTGTTCGACCGGAACGGGCCGCGGTCGGGCGTCGCGGACGTGTCGCGGGCCTGTCGCGGACGTGCCGCGTGCCTGTCGCGGACGTGTCGCGTGCCTGTCGCGGGGCTGTTACTTACCTGTCGCGGACCTGTCGCTCGGCGGTCGATAAACGAAGGATCGGTGGCGGCGTCGCGGCTACTCGTCGACCGCGACGTCGTCGGTGTCGACGTCGACGGCCGCCTCTTCCTCGGCGGCGACCTCCTCGGGCCGTGCCTCGAGGGTCAGCTTCTGGATCTCGACGCGGCGCAGCGGGTAGATCGTCTTCGCGTCGGCGTAGATGGCCGACGAGAGGTTCCCGTCGACGATCGCGTCGACGAACGCCTCGAAGGTGCGGTCCTCGGCGGCCGCGTGGACCTTGTCGATCATGACGCGGCGGATCGCCTTCTCCTGTGAGCGGTCCGCCTTCTTCGTCGTCAGCGCCACCGGCTGGACGCGGATGCGGTGGTCGTCCGTCGTCAGCACGGTGATCGACGCCTCGACCTTCGACGCGCCGCGGCGGACGAGCGAGCGCAGGTAATCGCGCGTCAGCTCGTACTTGATGAACTCGGTGTACGCCGTGTCGCTGCCGACGTTCGTGATCTTGAAGGTGAGCTTCGTGTTGTTCGCGCCGGAGTCGCCGGTGATATCGCCGAGCGTCGTCGTGATCGTGCGACCGACCACCTGGTCGGGCTCCTCGGCGAGCGTCTCGCCGAGTTCGGCGCGGTCGAACTGTTCGGGCGCTAGCACGGAGTACCAGCGCTTCTGTCCTCTCGTCTTGGATACTGATCGTTCACTCATGTGTCGTGTGTCGTGTCGGTGTCGTGTCGGTGTCTGTGTCTTCGTCGGTGTTCGATGCGTCCGTGTCGCGGTGCGCCCGCGCACGAGCGATGACGCGGTCCGCCACCCGCAGGTTCACCACGTAGTCGTCGACCGTCGACCGGAGCCCGCCCGTCGTCGGCCGCGTGACGGTACACGTGATCGTGTCCCCGTCGACGCGCGCCGCGATGGAGTCGGTGTCGTCCGGCGCGAGCGCGGCGGCCACGAGCGGCGCGTCCGCGTGTGTCGTCCGGAGCGTCGCGACACGGTCGGCCTCGGTCTCGGTCATCGCGGGAGTTCCTCCCGGAGCGCCGCGAGCGCCTCCGTCGGGTCGCCGTCGGTAACGAGCCCGCCGCGGGTCGCGTTCCCCCAGCCGTCCCCGCCGACCGCGGTCGCGGCCGCGCGGCAGGCGTCACCGAGGCCGGTCCCGCCGACGCCGTCGATCGCCGCCGCCGCGATCGCCCCCGAGGCCTCCTCGAGCGCGATCGCGACGGGCTCCGGCGACCGGAAGTCCCGGATCAGCCGGGCGGCCGTCGGGAGCGTCGTCGCAGACGCCTCGACGCGGGCGACGACGCAGCCGTCGTATCGGCCGATCGTCGCCGCGTCGAGCGCGCGGTGTGTCTCGTGTCCGTGGGTCCGCCAGACGTCGAGCGCCGCGGTCCGTGCCGGCGGGTCCGGGTCGGCCGCGAGCGCTAGGGCGACGCCGGTGCCGGGCGATTCGAGCGCGAGCGCGTCGAGGACGTCGGCGTAGCCGCCGACCGTCGCGAACGGGGCGGCGTCGCCGTCCGTCGCGTACGGCCGGAGCGCGCGTTCGACCGCCGAGGCGGCCCGCTCGCTGGCGGACTCCGCGGCGACGACGTCGACGGCCACGAGCGACGCGAGGCGTCGGTGAGCGTCGTCGTCGAGCGTCGCCGGCAGCCCGAGGTCCGCCAGCGCGGCGCGTGTCGACTCCGGGTCGCCGGAGTACGGCGCTCGGATCAGCGTCGACGCGGCGAGGCCGTCCGCGAGGTCCGCGGTCGGCACCGCGACGCCGGGCCGCCGATCGACGAGTCCCGCGCGTTCGGCCGCCTCGAGCGCGTCGCCGGAGCCGTCCGTGCCGGGCACGGATCCGGCCGCGACGACGCCCGCCAACGGGAGCACCGGGTCGGGAGCGACGCCGAGCGCCGCGGCGACCGCGAACGCGGTCGTGCTCGCCGGCCGGCCCGTCGCAGGGATCGCGTGCGGGCCGGCCGCCGACCCGACGGTGACGACGACGTCGTCGTCCGTCGCGTCGGGGACGGGGTCTCGCGAGACGCGGACCTGAAACGGTATCGCACGCTGTCGGAGCGCGCGGGCGAGCGTGCCGGCGGCCGCGAGCGCGTCGCCGTCGTCCGTCGCGACGAGCCGAACGAACGGCGCGTCGGCGAGGACGCTGGCGAGCGCGTCGGGTGCTGGCGCGGCGGCGGTGGTCTCGGTCACGGGTTGTCGTGGGTTGTCGTGGGGTGTCGGTGGGCGGTCGGTCGCGGCGGTCGGTCTCGTTGCGTAACGGTTCGCCGTGGCGATGTGGCGTCGGCGCGTGTCGCGTTACTCGTTACTCCTCGAGGAGCTCGGCCGCGTCCTCGTAGGTGTACGTGAACTCCTCGTCGAGCTGATCGCCGCGGTAGTAGTTGACGACGCGGCGGATCTTCGACTCCGTGTTCTGGAGCGCCCGCTTGTTCTGGTAGTCCTGGCCGTTCTCCTCCATGTGCTCGCGCAGGCGGACCGCGCGAGCCATCAGGTTACGGAGGTCCTCGGGCAGGTCGGTACCGGCGTCGTGCTCCTCGAGGATCTCGGTGAGCTTCTTGCCGGTGGCTAACTTCACGTCCGGGACCGGGACGCCCTTGACGCCCTCGTCGCGCAGCTTGAGGCCGATGACGCTGGGGTCGTGGCCCTGCTCCGCCAGTTCGACGACGCGGGACTCGATGTCCTCGGCGTCGACGTCGCTCCACTCCGGGTTCTCGTCCGTCGCCGGCTTGTCCGAGCCGGACGAACCGCGACGGCGCGTGTGCATTCGTGCCATTGGTTGAAATTGGAACGGCACAACCACAAGACGTGACCGGGCCTCCGCGCCGCGCGGCTGTCGAGACGCCGGTGAACGCCGGCATCGCGAGCGCGTAGCGGGAGACGTCGGCGCACTGCTACAATCCCAAGCCGTGGGCGAAACGTCCCCGGCGGGTCGGATTTGCAGCTGTGCTGTTCCCGTTCGATCGGTCACCGTCGCCCCTCTTAAGGGTGTTCTTGTGTAGCTGACGGCCCCGCCGATCACTCCTCGGCCCCGCCGATCACTCCTCCGCGGCGTCGACACACGCCGCGATCGGCGCGACGACCTCGTCGGCGACGGTGTACGGATCGGTCTCCCGCCGTCGGACGCGATCGGCGAGCGCCTCGATCCCGCCCCGGCGCTCGATCTCCGCGGCCGCGAGCGCGCCGATGTCCGACCGGACGAGCGTCCGTATCTCCTCGGCGTAGCGCCGTCGCTCGGCCTGCGCCAGCTCGCCGGAATCCCGGAGGTGGGCGGCGTGTGCGTCGAACACTGCGATCAGCTCGTCGACGCCCTCGCCGGTCGTGCCGACGGTGCGGAGGACGGGCGGGGTCCATTCGGCGGTGTCCGCGTCGTCCCCACCATCGCCACCGTGGGCCACGTTGCCCTCGTCACCGTGGGCCACGTTGCCGTCGGCGTCGTCCCCGTTCCCGTCGACGTCCGCGTGGCCGACGGCTCCGGCGCCGTGATGGGCCGTGTCGAGCCCCCGCGTCGGGCGGTCGCGGAGGTGGACCATCTCCTCCAGTTCGGCGAGGGTCCGCTCCGCGCCGTCCATGTCGGCCTTGTTGACGACGAACACGTCGCCGATCTCGAGGATCCCGGCCTTCAGCGTCTGGACGTCGTCGCCCGAGCCCGGCTGGACGAGGACGGCGACCGTGTCCGCCGCGCGAACGACGTCGACCTCGTTCTGTCCGGCCCCGACGGTCTCGATCAGCACCACGTCCTTGCCGAACGCGTCGAGCGCCTTCACGGCGTCCGCGGTCGCCGTCGACAGCCCGCCGAGCCGGCCGCGCGCGCTCATCGACCGGAAGAAGACCTCCATGTCGCCGACGTTCGACGCCATCCGGATGCGGTCGCCGAGCACCGAGCCGCCGGTGTACGGCGAGGAGGGGTCGACGGCGACGACCCCGACCGTGTCGCCGCGGTCGCGGTAGGCGGCCGCGAGCTTGTCGACGAGCGTCGACTTGCCCGCGCCGGGCGCGCCCGTCACCCCGATCACGTCGGCGTGGCCGGTGTGTTCGTGCAGCGCGGAGACGAGGTCCCGGTAGCCCGGCGACCGGTTCTCGATCCGGGTGATCGTCCGCGCGAGCGAGCGCTGGTCGCCGTCGAGGATCCCCGCCACGAGGTCGGCGTCGGCGCTGGACTCGCGCCGCTCCCCGGCCATCTACGCCCGGTCCGGGACGTTCGCCCGGACGAACTCGATCGTCTCCGACATCGGCGTGCCGGGGCCGAAAACCTCGGCGACGCCGAGCTCCTTGAGCGCGGCCGTGTCGTCGTCGGGGACGATACCGCCCACGAGGATCAGCGTGTCCTCGAACGCGCCGTACTCTTTGAGCCCCTCGATCACCTTCGGAACGAGCGTGTTGTGCGCGCCCGAGAGGATCGAGATCCCGAGCACGTCGACGTCCTCCTGGACCGCCGCCTGGACGATCTCGTCGGGCGCGCGGTGGAGCCCCGAGTAGACGACCTCGAAGCCCGCGTCACGGAACGCCCGGGCGATCACGTGTGCACCCCGATCGTGGCCGTCCAGCCCGACCTTCGCGACCAGACAGCGGATGGTCCGCCCCTCCTGTTCGGCGCTCATACGGGGACGTGGGTCGGCGCGACGTTTCATTCTACCGGCGGCCCGCGGGGCGGGACGGTGCGGCGAGCGGTGGGAAGGGCGGAATCGGCGCGATTGGTGTGATCGGTGTGGGTGGCGTCGGTGGCGTGGTTGGCGTCGGTGGCGTCGGTGGCGCGGTTAGCGTCGCCGTCGCGGGAGCCGTTTCGAGCTATCCTTATAAACAGCGGGACGGGCCCAGGTGCGCTTATAAACGACGGGACAGTGAGCCGGAGTGCCTTATAAATCCGGACGGGGGGTCGGACACGTCAGGTCGGACACGTCAGGGCGGGAATGGAGCGGCGTCGGCGTGGCGGTCGGCCGAGCGTGGACCTCACTCCTCCCCAGCCTCGGCAGGCGGGCCGCCGCCGGCTCCCGCCCGGCGGCGGCCCGCCTGCCTCCCTCGCGCGCGTTGCTCGCGCGCGCCGACGTGGGACGGCCGTGTCGGGGGAGGAGTGTCGGATGAGCGAGGACTGCGACGAGCGGCGGATGGACGACTGCGACGCTCGGTCGCAAGCATCGGCCCTTATAAACGGACCGTCCGATCCACGGACGGATTACAACCTCGGTTGTGGCGGGAGAGAGCGACTTATAAACTCGGTCGGACGCGCGGGGCGTGGTCCGCACGGCGTGATCCGTGTGACGTGGGCCGTGCGGCGTGATCCGTGCGACGTGATCCGCGCGGTGGGGTCGACCGCCGGTCCCCGTCCTCAGACGTGCTCGGCGAGGAAGTCGACGACCGACCGGTACGCCTCGATGCGGTTCTCGAGCTTCGAGAAGCCGTGGCCCTCGTCGTCGAAGACGAGCTTGCGGACTGGCACGTCCTGCTCGCGGGCCCGCTCGACGATCTGCTCGGCCTCGCTGACGGGCACGCGCGGGTCGTTCGCGCCGTGGAGCACGAACAGCGGCGCGGCGATCCGGTCGATCCGGTTGATCGGCGAGATCGACTCGAGGAACTCCCGGTCGTCCGCCAGGGAACCGTACTCGGCCTCGCGGAGCGACCGCCGCCAGTCGCCGGTGTTCTCGAGGAACGTGACGAAGTTCGCGATCCCGACGATGTCGATCCCGGCGGCGAACAGCTCCGGATACTCCGTCAGCGACGCCAACACCATGAAGCCGCCGTACGAGCCGCCCATCGCGACGAGTCGGTCCGGGTCGACCTCCGGGTGGTCGTGGAGCCACTCCGCGCCGGCGCGGACGTCGGCGACGGAGTCCATCCGCTTCTCGACGTCGTCGAGCGCGGCGTACGCCTTCCCGTACCCCGCGGAGCCGCGGACGTTGGGCTCGAAGACGGCGTAGCCGTGGTTCAACAGGTACTGTTTCACGGGGGAGAACGACGGCCGGCGCTGTGACTCGGGCCCGCCGTGAATGTCCACGATCACGGGGTAGCCGGCCGCCGGCGGCTCCGTCTCCGGCACGGAGAAGTACGCCGGGATCTCCAGGCCGTCGAACGTCGGGTAGTGGACGAGCTCGGGCTCGATGAACGTGTCCGGCGGGATCCCGGCCGTGGACGCCGCGGTCCAGCGCTCCGTCGCGCCGGTCGTCGTCTCGACGACGTGGACGTCGGCGGTCGCCGTGCTGCCCGTCGCCGTGATCGCGAACCGGTCGCCGTCGGGACCGAAGCTCACCCCGCCCGCGATCCCGTCCGGGAGGTCGGGCGCGGGCAGCGCGTCGATCCGGTCGGGCCCGACCAGCTCCCCGACGGTGATCTCCGTGTAGCCGTCGACGTTGCGCGAGTAGACCACGCGCCGGGAGTCCTCGTGAACGGCGACCCCGTCGACGTTCCACGGCCCCTCCCCGTCGGACGCCGCGTCCCGGTCGTCTCGGGCCCCTTCGTCGTCCTCGTCGCTCCCGCCGCCCCCGGGAGCCACGTCGCGTTCGCCCTCATCACCGTGAACCGTCTCGACGACGGAGAACCCGCCCGTCGAGAGGTCGAGCCGTTCGAGCCGGAGGGCGTCGCTGTCGCGGTCGGTGACGAGGTAGATCGACTCGCCGTCGGGGCCCCACTCGGGGCTCCCGTACCGGACGTCGCCGTCGTGGGGCGTGTGGTGTGTCAGCTCGCCGGTCGCCACCGAGAGCGTGTAGAGGTCGTGGTCGAACGAGGAGCCCGCCTCGTGGACGATCAGGCGGTCGTCGCTCGGTGACCACCCGGCGACGGAGAGCCACCCGTCCCCCTCGTACAGCCGCTCGGCGTCGCCGTCGGTTCCGTCGCGGTCCTGTACGTACACGTCGAAGACGGCGTTCTCGCGGCGGTTCGAGGTGAACGCGAAGCGCTCGCCGTCGCCGTCCCAGCCCCCCCACCGGTGTTTGGCGTCGGGGCGGCGCGTGAGGTCCGTGACCCGTCCGCTCCCGAAGTCGAGCCGGTACAGCTGGGCGCGCTCGTTCCCGCCGCGGTCCATCCCGAAGACCGCCTCCGCGCGCTCGGGCGAGGAGTCGACGAAGGTGACCCGCTCCTCGGAGAAGGTGTGCTGTTCGGGCCACTCGACCGGCCCCTCGAGCGACCACACCTGCGGGGTACCGGTCGTGTCCAACAGGAACGAGAGCCGCCCGTCGGGGCCGAGGTCCGCCCCGCCGGCGCTGCGAACGTTGAGGTAGCGCTCGATGTCGTACTGGTGCATACGCATAGATCCCACGCGCGACCGGAAACCGTTTCTGGTGGAATGGGTGGGTGAACGGGCGTGATGGAACCGGAACGGGCGAAACGCGCCCGCCGACCCGATGCCGTGTCTTTTTACCGACCCCACCCATCGGTTCCGCGTATGCGTGTCGCGTTCGCCTCGCTTTTCACGCCCGGCCACGGCTCCACGCCCGCCCGGGACCGAACGCGGCGTCTCGCCGCCGACCTCGCCGACCGCGGACACGACGTGACGTGGCTCTGTGCGCGCTGGTGGGGCGGCGACCACGCGACGTTCGAGGAGGACGGGATCCGCTACCGGTCGGTCGTCGTCGACCCGGTCCCCGCGGCGTTCGCCGCGAAGCTCCCGACCGCGGTCCGTCGGTGTGGCCCGGACGTCGTCCACGCCGTGAACAGCCCGCCGACCGCCGGGATCGCCGCGATAGTCGGCGGGCGGATCGCGCGTGCGCCCGTCGTCGTCGACTGGTGGCGCGACCACCCGGACGACGACCCGCGGCGGTACGGACCGCTCGCGCGGGCCGCGGACGCCGTCACGACGCCGTCGCGGACGACGAAGACGCGGGTCCGCGAACACGGTGCCGACGGCGACGCCGTCCGGGTCGTCCCGGGAAGCATCGACGCCGACCTCGTCGCGTCCGCCGGCGTCGACGACCGGTTCGACGCCGTCTACTCCCGGCGCCTCGACCGTCACGCCAACGTCGAGACGTTCCTCCTGGCGTTGGCGGAGCTCCGCGGCCGCGACTGGACCGCGGCCGTCATCGGCGACGGCCCCGAGCGCGACCGGATCGAGGCGACCGCGAGCGACCTCCGGATCGACGACCGCGTCTCGTTCCTCGGCGACCTGCCGCTCGAGGAGCGCGTCCGGATATTCAAGGGGACCCACGTCGTCGCCGCGACCGCGACGTGGGAGACGTTCGCGACGGAGCTGGCGTGGGCGCTCGCGTGCGGCTGCGTCGGGCTCGTGGAGTACCAGGCCGACTCCAGCGCCCACGAGCTGCTCGAGGGGCGCGAGCGCGGACGGCTCGTCACCAGCCCGGCGGAGCTCGCGGACGCGATCGTCGCCGTCGGCGACCTCGAGCGCCGAACGGTCGACCACGACTTCGACGCGTACGACCACGCGGCCGTGCTGGACCGGCAGCTCGACTGTTATCGCGTGGTCCGCGGCGACGAGTAGCGCTCGGGGCAGCGACCCCGACGAGTCGCCGTCGTGCGACGAGAAAACGAACGCGCCAGTGGCGCGTGCCGACCTTCAGGCCGGGGCGGACGTCACTCTTGGGTGATCGTGCCGCCGTACTTCATGAAGAGGAACGCGAGCCCGAGCGTGCTCACCATCGCGATGAACGTCGCGATCCCGAGCGCGCGAGCGCCCTGCGGGACGAACACCGCACCTGCGCCGCCGCCGCCGCCGACGTCGACCGTGGGGACGTCGTCGCCGACCGCGAGCCCGGCGTGCATCCCGACGCCGTCGTGGGGCGCACAGTGGTAGTGGGTGATCCCCTCGTCGTCCTCGCTCGTCTCGTAGACGTAGGTGAACCCCTCCTCGTCGACGACTTCGCTGTCGAGGTCGGCCGGCCCGTCGACCGTCTCGACGTTGTGGCCGCCGCCGTTCCCGGTCCACTCCCACGTGATCGTCGTGCCGGGGTCGACCCACAGCAGGGTCGGATCGTACGCGAGGCCGTCGTCGTCCGCGCCGACCATGACCGTCACCTCGTCCTGTCCACGTGCGTCCTCGTACGTCCCGAGGTTCCCTTCGGCCGCGCTCGGCCAGTCCGGGGCGACGTCCCCGCCGCCGTTTCCGTCGTCCTCCCCGTTCTCGTCGTCCTCGTCGTCCTGACCCGCCACCGTTCCCGATGCGGCCGTCGCCGCGCCCGCGGCCGCCGCAGCGCCGCCGGCGGTCCGCATGAACGTGCGCCGAGAGACGTCGTCCGTGCTCATACACGCGGGTTGGTGACCGCCTGTAGTGAATATGTTGGTTCCGCCCGCGGATCGGCCGGCGTCCGGCCGGCCGGTTCGCGGGAAAATCGGACCGCCGTGCGTTCATCGCTTACCGTTTGCCGACCCCGCGTCGATTCGAGTGGGGCGTTACCGAACTGAGTCGAGCAGCAGCCGCTGTTCGACGCGTTTGACCTCGTGTTGGACGTCCCGGACGGCGTCGATGTTCGCGGAGATCGACGACACCCCCTCCTCGACGAGGAACTCGGCCATCTCCGGCTTCGAGCCCGCCTGCCCGCAGATGCTGGTGTCGACGCCGAGCTCGCGACAGGTCGCGATCGTGTCGCCGATGAGCGTCAACACGGCGGGGTGGAGCTCGTCGAACCGGTCGGCGACGTGCTCGTTGTTCCGGTCGACCGCCAGCGTGTACTGGGTGAGGTCGTTGGTGCCGAAGGAGGCGAAGTCGATGCCGGCGGCCGCGAGCTCCTCGATCTGCAGCGCGCTCGCCGGCGTCTCGATCATGACGCCCCACGTGTGTTGCTCCGGGTCGATGCCGGCCTCGTTCATGTGCCGTTTCGCCCCCTCGACGTCGGCGGCGTCGTTGACCAGCGGGAACATCAGCTCGATGTTGTCGTAGCCCATGTCGAACAGCCGCGCGAACGCCGCGAGCTCCTGTTGGAACGCGTCCGGTTTGTCGAGGCTCCGACGGATCCCGCGCCAGCCGAGCATCGGGTTGTGCTCGACGGGCTCGTCGTCGCCGCCCTCGAGCTCGCGGAACTCGTCGGTCGGCGCGTCGATGGTCCGGACCCTGACCGGTCGGGGGTAGAACTCGTCGGCGACCCCGCGAACGCCCTCGACGAGCTCGTCCTGGTACGCGCGCGCACCGTGGTCGCGGATGTACTGCTCCGGGGTCTTCCCGAGCGTCAACACCATGTGTTCGATCCGTAACAGGCCGACGCCGTCCGCGCCCGTCGCCGCCGCGCGCTCGGCCGCCTCCGGGATCGAGACGTTCACCTTCACCTCCGTCGCCGTCATCGGCTTGACGGGGGTCTGCGGGCGCGCCGCCTCGACCGGCTCGAACTCCTCGGCCGGTTGGGCGTCCTCGTCGGCCCCGGCGCGGATCGTGCCCTTGTCGCCGTCGATGGTGATCGGCTGCCCGTTCTGGAGGTCCCGCGTCCCCGTGCCCGTCCCGACGACCGCGGGGACGCCGAGCTCGCGGGAGACGATCGCCGCGTGGCTCGTCATCCCGCCCTCGTCGGTGACGATGCCGGCGGCGCGTTTCATCGCGGGGACCATGTCGGGCATCGTCATCTCGGTGACGAGGATGTCGCCCTCCTGCACCTGGTCGAGGTGGTCGAGCTTCGTCACGATCCGGACCGCTCCGGAGACGATCCCGGGGCTCGCGCCGAGCCCGTGGACGAGGACGTCCGCCGTGGCGTCGGCGGTATCTGCGGCGTTGGCGTCGCCGTTCCCGGCGGCCCCGGCGGCCCCGGCGGCGACCCCCCCGGACGACTCCTGAATGGTGGTGATCGGCCGCGACTGGAGCATGTAGATGTCGCCCTCGTACATCGCCCACTCGACGTCCTGCGGGACCCCGTAGTGCTCCTCGACCCGCTCGCCGAGCGCGACCAACGCCTCGATCTGCTCGTCGGAGAGGACGCGCTCGGTCCGGCGGTCGTCGTCGACGTCGACCTCCACGGTCTCGCCGGTCTCCGGGTCCTTGATCATCATCACCTTCTTGTCGGCGACGGTGACGTCGTCGACGGCGCCGCGGCTCCGGTCGTACACGTAGTTGTCCGGGGAGACGGTGCCGGAGACGACCGCCTCGCCGAGCCCCCACGCGGCCTCGATGATGAGTCGCGGCTCGCCCGTCGACGGGTGGCTGGTGAACATGACACCGGAGGTGTCGGCGTCGACCATGCGCTGGACGACGACGGCGATGTCGACCTCGTCGTGGGGGAACCCCTTGCGCTGGCGGTAGTAGATGGCGCGCTGGGTGAAAAGCGAGGCCCAACACTCCTTGACCCGGCGGAGCAGGTCCGCCTCGCGGACGTTGAGGTACGTGTCCTGTTGGCCGGCGAAGGAGGCGTCGGGGAGGTCCTCGGCGGTCGCGGACGAACGGACCGCCACGAACGCCTCCGTGCCGTCCTCGCCCATCGACCGGTAGCTCTCGAGGACCTCCTCGCGGACCGACTCCGGGAAGTCGGTCCCCATGATCAGCTCCGAGGCGGCCTCCGCTCCCGCGCGGAGCGCCGCGGAGTCCTCGGGGTCGACGTCGACGACCTCGAACAGCTCGTCGTCGATCCCCGCCTCCTCGATGAACGCTCGATACGTGCCTGCGGTGACGACGAACCCGGGGGGCACCGGGAGGCCCGCGCCGATGAGCTCGCCCAGCGAGGCCGCTTTGCCGCCGACGGTGTCGATGTCGTCGGCGTCGACTTCGTCCAGCCAGAGTACTGCCATCGTGTATCCGGAAAATCCGCGAGCCAACGTATGAAGCTTCCGACCGGAACGGTGGCGAATAAAAGATAACTCGGCTTCGAGTGGTCGATCCGAACACCGCTGAAACGGCCGACCGTTCCTCGGTTGCGTGTCGAAAGAGAGGGCCGATGTCGTCGCAGGGCGACGAACCGAACGGAAAGGTTCGCAGCCGTTCGGAGGCGTCGGTGGCACCTATACTTATTCGCCGTTCGAGGTTCGGGTGTCGTAACGTGTTACAGAAGCCGTAACAGATCCGGCTATCGTCGGTGAGCACCGACGACCGAACCGCCGGCGCTGCCGGCGCTCACCGACCGTTACAGCCCTTCGAGCCGTCGACGTTCGTCCCGGAGCAGCCGCTCCCAGAGGCCGAACAGCCGGCTGTCGAGGCCGTACGCCTCGTCGACGTCCCGGGCCCACGCGTCGTCGGCGAACAGCAGCCGCTGGAACCGCGCGACCGTCGGGGAGAGCCGGTCGGCGTCGCCGGCGTAGTACGCGAGCGACTCCCGTCGCGTCCGGTCGACGAGGGCGGACGGGACCTCGATCCCGTCGGCGACCGCGGCGTGAACGAACCACTCCAGGTGAAGCAGCGCCGCCGCGGCCAGGAACCGGTCCACGAATCCGGACAGCCGTTCGAGCGCGGGTCGCCCGTCGACGACCACGTCGCGGGGGCGCGAGAACCGCGGCGCGGACACCGTGACGCCGGCGGCCCCGGCGACCGTGCGGGCCACGCGTCGCAGCCGCCACTCGCCGTACCGGACCGGTGCGAGCAGCGCGAGCTCGTACCAGAGGGGCATCCACTCGCAGTACGGCTCCGAGAACGCCCCGTCGGCGAGCAGCGTCGCCCCGACGGACCGTGCGGCCGGACGCGACAGCGACGTCGGGTCCGCGCGGAGCCGCGCCGCGATCGCCTCGCCGTCGAGGGCGTCCGCCCCGCGGAACCCCATTCCGTCCGCGACCTGCCGGGTATACCCCCGGCTCGCGGCGTACCACTCGGCGAAGTCCGCGGGGGCCGTCAGCCGGAGGAGACGAAGGACCGTGATGGGTCCGTTACGGGCTCCGTCGTCAAAACCGATCCGCTGGTTGGTCGCGCTCGCTGCCGTCCTCGAGCACGCCGTCGCCCCCGCTGTCGTTAGCGAGCACGCCGTCGCCCCCGCTGTCGTCGACGACTGCATCGTCGGCGAGCGCGTCGTCGAAGCCCCACTCGGCCGCGCGGGTGCGTGCCTCCTCGCGGGCCTGCTCGCGGATCGCCGCGATACGGTCGTCGTCCTCGAGGAACGCCGCCACCGCGTCGGCGTCGTCGCCGTCGTCCGCCGTCGCCCGGTCGTCGGGCGCGGCCTCGCGGGTCCGGTCGGCGAGCGCCGGGTCGTCCGCGAGCTCGGTGGCGACGCTGCCCGGGGTGACCCGCAGGGCGTCGGCCTCGTGGGCGGCGTCGAGCGCCGCCGCGTCGACGGCGTACAGCTCGACGCGGTGGGGGCCCGGCACCGCCAGCTCGGCGAGGGCGTCCGCGCCCCCGTTGTCGGTGACGGTGTTGTACGCCAACACGGGGACGCCGTCCGCGAACGTGATGACGCCGCGGGCCTCCGCCGAGAGCAGCAGCGTCGCCTGCGGCACGATCGTCGCGTAGCCGGTGAGCTCCCTGTCGAGCGCCGTCGACAGCGGCGTCGACGCGTCGGAGACGACCCGCGACCTGAGGAGGTCACCCCGGGGGATGTGGAGGGCCGCCTCGTCGCCATCGTTCGTGTCGTCGCCACCGCCCCACCCGTCGCCGCTCCTCGTCCCGTCACCACCGCCCCGCCCGTCGCCGCCCCTTCTCCCGTCGCCACTGGCTCTCCCGCCGTCCTCGCTCGGTCCGACGTCACTGCCCGGCCCCCGCCTCATGGCGTGTCGGGGACGACGGCGCTGGAGAACCGATCCGCGACCCGGTCGCCGTCCCCGTCGCGGACGTCCAGCCGGTCCGCGGCGCGTCGGTACGCCACGGCGGCGGGGCTCTCCGGGGCGTGTGCGAGCAGGGGCTCGCCGGCGCGCCGTGCCGCGCGGGCCGCGTCGCTGTCGGGGACCTGCGCGAGCGTCGGTCCGCCGAAGTGTCGCCCGGCCCGGTCGGCGACGTCGGCGACGTCGCCGCGGACCTTGTTGAAGAGGACGCCCGCCGTCTCGGTGCCGTACGAGCGGGCGTACTCCTGGACCTTCAGCCCGTCCGAGAGCGCGGGGATCGTCGGCTCGACGACGATCACCGTCCGGTCGGCCAACACCACCGGGAGCACCGCCGACTTCGAGCCGAGCGCGGCCGGCGAGTCCAACAGGAGCACGTCCGTGTCGCCCGCGAGGTCGGCGACGACGCCGCGGAGCCGCGCCGGGTCCGCCGCCTCGAACGCCGCCAGCGACGTGCCACAGGGAACGACCGACATCCCGAACCGCTCGTACGTCGCCTCCGCCACGTCGGTCGCGGTGCCCTCGACGAGGAGGTCGTGGAGCGTGACCGCCGCGTCGTCGAGCCCGGCGTGGAACAGCAGGTTCGCCATCCCCGTGTCGGCGTCGACGACGGTGACGTCGTGCTCGGCGGACAGCGCCATCCCGAGCGCTAGCGTGCTCGTCGTCTTGCCCGTGCCGCCCTTGCCGCTGGCGACGGCGAACGCCTCAACCATGCCCGGGAGTCGCCGCGTCGGCGACTTAAAAACTGTCCATCCGATCGCCGTGGTTGGGGTCGCGGTCGACGACGACGACCTTGTGGTCGTGGTGACCGGAGCGATCGAGGCGTGGTGCGGTGTCGTCGTCCCGGCGGGGGCACCGTTTTGTTCGGTGCCGCCGATCGATCCGTATGGTCACCGTCGTCAGCGCAGAGACGTTCCGCGACATGGTCGACGAGCGCCGCCGCGGCGAGCGGTCGTTCACCGTCGTCGACACGCGGGAGGCGGAGAGCTACGAGGGCTGGCGGGTCGCCGATGCCCTCCACTACTTCTACAAACCGTTCCACGAGTTCGACGTCGAGGCGTTCGAGCGCGAGACCGGGCTCGGCCCAGACGACGCCGTCGTCACGATGTGTGCGGTCGGGAAGGCCTCAACCGACCTCGCCGACGCGCTCGCGACCGCGGGCTACGACGACGTGACGGTCGTCGAGGACGGGATGCACGGCTGGTCCGGGGTGTACGACCGCGTCGCGGTGCCGCTCCCGGACGTCGAGGAGGGGCCGCTCGACGTCATCCAGGTCCAGCGCCGCGCGAAGGGCTGTCTCGGCTACCTGATCGTCGGCGGCGTGTCCGAGCGGGCGGGCGAGGACGGGAACGCGGACCGCCGCGCCGCCGTCGCCGTCGACGTCTCCAGACACGGCGCGGAGTGGCGGCGGGCCGCCGAGGACCTCGACGCGGCGATCGTCGGCGTCCTGGACACGCACGTCCACGCGGACCACCTCTCCGGCGGGCGGGCGCTCGCCGACGACCTCGGCGTCCCGTACTACCTCCCGGCGGCCGCGGCGGCGCGCGACGTCGCCGACGGGTTCGAGCCGATCGCGCGCAACGAGGCGCTGGACGTCGGCGGCGTCGACGTGAAGGCGCTCGCGACCCCCGGCCACACCGACGACATGGCGAGCTACCTCGTCGGCCGCTCCGCGGTCCTCACCGGCGACACCCTCTTCACCGAGGGGGTCGGCCGGACCGAACTCCAGTTCGCGGCGGACGACGCCGACACGGAGGCGGCCGACGCCGACGCGGAGGCGGCGGCAGCGGCCGCCGGAGCCGGGAAGCTGTACGACTCGCTGCACGCCACGCTGCTGGCGGAGCCCGACGACGTCGTCGTGCTGCCCGGCCACTTCACCGTCGAAAGCGACGGGACGACCGGCGGGGCCGTCCCCGGGGAGCCGGTGGTGACGACCGTCGGCGACGCGCGGGTCGGGATCGACGTGCTCGGGCTCGACCGCGAGGCGTTCGTCGACCGGATCACCGCGACGCTGCCGGAGAAGCCGCCGAACTACGCCGCGATCATCGCCGCGAACCGCGGCGTCGACGCCCCCGAGGACGAGACGGCCGCGATCGAACTCGAGCTCGGCCCGAACCGCTGTGCCGCCGAGGCCCCGCCGGAATCGAACGCCGACGACTGACGCGGGGGGACTCATACGGACGGTCGGGTACCTTTAAACCAAAAACGGGTTTTAAACGGCGTTCGGTCGTCCGGCGCGCGCGAGGAACGCGCGCGAGGGAGACCGGGGAGCCGCCGAGCCGTTTCCGGCGGCTCCCCGGTCGAGGCTGGGGAGGTCCGAGGCTGTGGTGCCGTATGCGGCTCCGACTCCGTCCGTGACGGTTCTCGCGCGCCCGCCGTCGCACGGCGGCGGCCGCCGTCGGCCCGGCACCGATCGGCGCGTGCGGCCCCGTGTCAAACCACGATCGTCACGGGGTGACGTGCCCGTTACTCGGGGATACTTATCGCTGGCGACCGATCGATCGAACGATGAGTGACACTCACGCGGACGTGATCGTCGTCGGCGGTGGCCCCGCCGGCCTGAGCGCTGCCCTCTTCGCACGAAAGAACGGCCTCGACACCCTCCTCTTCGATACGGATTCGACGTGGATGCACAAGGCCCACCTGTTCAACTACCTGGGCATCGGCTCCGTCGACGGCTCGGCGTTCATGGAGACGGCGCGAGCGCAGGTCGACAGCTTCGGCGTCGAACGCCGACAGGGCGAGGCGGTCGAGGACGTCTCGACGGCCGACGACGGCTTCGTCGTCGAGACGGCCGAGGACGAGTACACCGGGTCGTACGTCGTGCTCGCGACCGGCGCGAAGCGCGACCTCGCGGAGTCGCTCGGCTGTGCGTTCGACGACGACGTCGTCGACGTCGGCGTCACGATGGAGACGAGCGTTCCGAACGCGTACGCCACGGGCGCGATGGTCCGCGTCGAGGAGTGGCAGGCGGTCATCGCGGCCGGCGACGGCGCGGCCGCCGCGCTGAACGTGCTGTCGAAAGAGAAGGGCGACCGCTACCACGACTTCGACGTCCCCGCCGACGCGACCGCCGTCTTCGGCGGGATGGCCGACGAGGAGTAGCGTCACCCCCAACGGTCGGACGGCCGGACGACCGACCGGTCCGCCACCGACTGACCCGTCGGCCGGTCGACGCCGTTCCGCCTTTTAAGAACTGGCCCCGTTCCACCTTTTAAGAACTAGCCCCGTCCCGATCGGAGAGGCCCTCCGCATCGTCGCCGATCGGGAGCTCTAACGCCGCGAGGTCGACGTGGTCGCGGAGGAGGTCCGCGGCGCGGTCGTACGGCGTGGTGCCGTCGCCGCCGGTCCGCTCGGGCGGCCGCTCGATCCCCGTTCGCTCCCGCAGGTGGCTGATAAAGGCCGAGCGAACGGGATCGTTCTCGAACAGGCCGTGGAGGTAGGTTCCCATCACCCGGTCTGTCGCCGCGCCGAGCGCGACGCCCGAGCGCCCCTCGGTCCCGCGCCCAGCCCCGTCCCTGGCCTTAAAAGGCATCGAGAGCGCGTCGCCCGAGCGGTCGGCTTCCGCCCCACTCGACGAGCCGGCGTCTCCGGCGGGTCGCGTCTCCCCCATGTGGATCTCGTAGCCGGAGACCGGGACGTCCCCGGAGCGTTCCCCGTCGAGTCCGCTCAACGGGCCGCCGGCGTCCGAGTCGAACAGCAGCTCGGTCGCGACGACCCGCTTGTCGGCGTCGAACGTCGTCTCGACCGGCAGCAGGCCGATCCCCTCGACGACGGGGTCGGGGGCGTCGCCGTCGGCGACCGCGCTCTCGACGCCGGCGTTCCGGATCCGCTCGCCGAGCAGCTGATAGCCGCCACAGAGCCCGACGATCGGGCCGTCGAACCCGCGGAGCGCGTCGTCGAACCCGGCCTCGCGGCAGGCGAGCAGGTCGTCGACGGTGTTCTTCGTCCCCGGCAGGACGACCGCGTCCGCCCCCCGAAGATCGTCCTCGAGCGGGACGTACGCGACCCGGACGCCGGGCTCGGCCGCGAGCGGTTCGAGGTCCGTCGCGTTCGAGATCCGGGGCAGCCGCGGGACCGCCACGGTGACCGCTCGCCCGTCCGGGACGCCGTCGTCCGCGCCGTGGACCGCCCGCTCGCCCGCGGCCGGGAGCGCCACGCTGTCCTCCTCGGGGAGCCCGGGGTCGTCGTACGGGATCACGCCGAGGACCGGCACCCCCGTCCGCGCCTCGAACGCATCGAGCCCGGGCTCCAACAGGGCGACGTCGCCGCGGAACTTGGTGATGACCGCGCCGACGACGCGGTCGCGGAGGTCCTCGGGGAGGAGCTCGAGCGTCCCGACGAGCGAGGCGAAGACGCCCCCACGCTCGATGTCGGCGACGAGCAGCACGTCCGCGTCCGCGAACCGGGCGGTCTCGACGTTGGCGAGGTCGCGGTCGTGGAGGTTGATCTCCGCGATCGACCCCGCGCCCTCCGCGACGACGACGTCGGCGTCCGCGGCGAGCCGACGGTGTGCGGCCACGGCGGCGTCGCGCGCGTCGTGCCAGTGGGCGTCGTAGTAGCCGCCCGCGGCGTAGTGGGCGACCGCCCTCCCGTCGACCACCAGTTGGCTCTCCCCCTCGCCGCGGGGCTTCAGGAGGACGGGGTTGTGGTCCGTCTCCGCCGGCACGCGCGCGGCACGGGCCTGTACGTACTGGGAGACGCCGATCTCGCCGAAGCCGTCACCCGAACCGTCTTCCGCGGCGTCCCGCGAGCCGTCCTCCGGGACGACGCCCGACGTCGGCACGGCCCGCGCGTTGTTCGACATGTTCTGTGCCTTGAACGGGGCGACGGCGACGCCCGCGTCCGAGAGGAGCCGACAGAGCCCGGCGACGACCGTCGACTTGCCGACGTGCGAGGCGGTGCCGGCGACGAGGAGCGTGCGAGCGTCGCCGGGGGCGAGGGTCGGAGCGGTCACCGCGCGAGCCGCGACGCCAGCTCGCGGGCCGCGTCGACGTGGTCGTCGGCCGTTCCGTCCCCGGTCGTCTCGAAGCCGTCGAGCAGCTCGCGAACGCTCCCGGCCCGTTCGCGGACCGTTTCGGGGTCCAGACCGTCGTCGGTCGCGATCTCGGCCGCGAGCGCCTGTGCCTCCCCGAGGTGCCAGCCCGCCTCCCGCTCGACCGGTCGCTCCTCGGTCGCTCGGAGGTGCCGGTAGAGCTCGGCCGCGGCGTCGAAGTCGTCCGCGTCCCGACCCGACATCAGTACTCCGTCCCCTTGCGGGCGCGCTGTCCCGCGTCGATCGGGTGTTTCACCTTGCCGACCTCGGTGATCAGGTCGGCCGCGTCGGCGAGGTAGGCGGGCTCCTCGTGGCTCCCCGTCAGGACGAGTTCGAGGCCCGGCGGCTTGCGGTCGATCAGGTCGAGGACGTCGGCCGGGTCGATGAGCCCGCGGTCGGCCGCGTAGAGGGCCTCGTCGAGGATCAGCATGTGGATCCCGTCGTCGGGGTCGCCCTCGAGCGGCAGCGCCGCGTCGAGATCGGCGTCCCCCGCGGCGTCGATCAGTTCCTGGGCGCGCTCGAGCCCGGCCCGTGCGTTCCGTTCGTGGTCGTCGTCCGCGGAGCCGTCCGCCATCCCGTGCCACCCGTAGTGGCCCGTGTTCTCGTAGGAGAAGCCGGGAAGCGCCGCGATCGCGTTGTACTCGCCGCGGACCGACTCGACGGAGTCCGCGCCACCCTTCATGAACTGCAGCATGTGGACGCGGTGGCCGTGGCCGACCGCCCGCGCGCCCATCCCGAGCGCGGCCGTCGTCTTCCCCTTGCCGTCGCCCCACCAGACCTGCACGAGGCCGAACTCGGCGGGAGCGCTCGCCTCGATGGCGTCGTCCGCCGGCGTGACCCCGCCGCCGGGCGTGTCGCGATCGCGGGCCCGCTCTCGTCGCTCGTCGTGTGTCCCGTCGCTCATGCGTGTTCCTTGGTGTGAGGGCCCTTGAATCGGGAGGTCTCCGGTCGCCTACGCGGAGGCGGCGGGGGTGTGAGGCGGTGAGGGTACGAGGCGGTGAGGGTACGAGCGTCGGGGCTATTCGTCGTGGATGAACACGAGCCGCTTCGAGTCCGTGTTACACAGACAGAGGTTGATCCCGTCGCGCGTCGCCCCGATCCGCTGCCAGCCGTGGTCGCTGACGAACAGGGTCTGGAAGGTGCCGTCGTCACAGTCCGGGTTCGGACAGCCGACGCCGGCCGCGTTCTTATAAACGGTCGTTCCCCCGCCGGAACTCTGTCGCACCAACCCGTCGGTCAACGAGCCGAACTCATCGGCCGACATCGGCCCGTCCGTGCCATCGTCTGCCATAGCAGCCCATTATCCGCCGGTGTATAAAAACCGTCGGACACGTTCGTCGGGATTGGTCCGCCCTATATCAAAGATATATACTATATCAAAAACTGTCTTTCAAATAGTCCTATGCGATTCTAGTTGATCGGGCTGAAATCAGTCTTTTAGACTCATTAAGCGGATCTAAATGCATAGATCGGCGTCAACGCTACGTATCATAATTGTTCAATACTGATAATTTTTCTGATTTATTTCCTTATCGACACCGATCAGATAGTTCGCGTCGAGAGGAACCACCCGAAACGATTTGTCTTCACTCCGCGACATGGGAGCCATGCGCACTATCGAGGGTTTCACGGCGGTCGTTACCGGCGCAAGCGCGGGGATCGGCGAGGCGACGGCACACACGCTGGCGTCGGCGGGGGTCGACCTCGTCCTCGGCGCGCGACGCGAGGAACGGCTCGAGTCGATCGCCGCGACGCTCCGGGACGACCACGGCGTCGCGGTGACGCCGGTTCGAACCGACGTCACCGAGCGTGAGGACGTCGATCGGCTCGTGGAAACGGCGGTCGCGGAGCACGGATCGCTGGACGTGTTGGTCAACAACGCCGGGATGGCTCACGCCGGCGACGTCGAGTCGATGGCCGACGAGGAGTACCGACGGATGATGGCGGTGAACACCGACGGGATGTTCTACGCGACGCGGGCCGCGCTCCCGCACCTCCGAGAGACGCGGGGCGTGGTCGTGTTCGTCGGAAGCTTCGCGGGCCAGTATCCCCGGGCGGCGAACCCAGTGTACGCGGCGACGAAGTGGTGGACGCGGGGGTTCGCACACAGCCTCCAGGGACAGGTCGGCGAGGACGGCGTTGCGGTGTCCGTTATCAACCCTTCCGAGGTCCGGACGGAGTTCGGGTCACAGCGCGGCGCGCCGGCCACCGAACGCTTCGAGGAGGGCGAGGTGACCGATCCGACGGCGATCGCCGAGGCGATCCGGTTCGCGGTCCAGCAGGACCGCGTTGACACGGTGAGCGAGCTGAACCTGTACCGGCGCGACAAGTTCACCGGGTTCTGAGCGGGGCGGGCGGTTGGCGCTCGACGGGCGACAGATGGACGGGCGGCGGATGCAACCGTTTCTTCCATCCGTATCCTTAAGCGAACCCCTCACATCGTGGGTGACACATGGAAGTCGCCATCATCGGCGGTGCCGGAACCGTCGGCAGTACGACGGCGTACACCCTCGCGGTCGAACGACCGGACCTCGATCTCACGCTCGTCGACGTCGACGAGGACGCGGCGACGGGCCACGCCATCGACGTCCGGCACGGCCGGGCGCTCACCCAGCTCCCGCAGTTCGGTCGGGACGGGCCGACGGGGTCCGTCGGGTCCGGACCGTCCGCGGCCGACGCGATCGCGGACGCGGACCTCGCGGTCGTGGCCGCGAGCGTCCCCCGGCCGGACGACTCCGCGAAGCGCGGCGGTCGGGCCGCGTTCCTGGACCGGAACCTCGAACTCGCCGGCGAGGTCGCGGCGCTGCTGCGCGAGCACGACCCGATCCCGGTCGTCGTGGTCAGCAACCCGGTCGATCGGATCGCGTACCGTATCTGGCGCGAGACGGGGTGGGACCGGTCGTACGTGATCGGCTACTCGCTGTCCGAGACCGCGCGGACGGCCGACCGGATCGCCCGCCTCCGGGACGTCCCACCGAGTTCGGTGTACTGCCCGGTCGCGGGCGAACACGGGGAACACGTTCTCCCGCTGTTCTCGCGGCTGACGATCGACGACGAGCCGGCGACGCTGACGGCGAGCGAACGCGAAACCGTCGTGGACTACATCAGGGACGTCCCCTACGACGTGATCGCGTTACGCGGGGCCGAGGAGACCTCGCGATGGGTCACCGGACAGGGCGTCGCCCGGCTCGTCCGCGCGGTCCTCGACGGCGGGATCGAGGGCGACGGAACCCTCTGCGTGTCGACCCCGCTCGAGGGCGAGTACGGCCTCGAGGACGTCTGTCTCAGCGTCCCGGTCGAGATCGGACGCGACGGGATCGACCGCGTCGTGGAGTGGGACCTCCCGGACACGGAGCGGGAGGGGCTCCGCGCGGCCGCCGAGGCGATCCGCGCCGACGTGGCGGGCGGCGCGGACTGATCGACGTGCGGATCAACCGAGAGAGATCTCAGATGGCCGCCGATCGCCGGTTTAGTACCCGAGATCGAAGGCGGCGTTGACGACCAGCGCACAGAGGACGGCGACCAACAGCGCGACGAGGACCCAGAACGCCGCGGCCCAGCCGGCGGCGTCGGCGAGGAGCCCGACGACGACCGACCCGAGCGAGCTGATCACGAGGTACACCGTCCTGACGACGCCGAAGCCGACCCCCTGTTCCCGCTCGGAGAGCTCGTCCATGAACCGCGGCTCGACGGTCACCGCCATGCCGAGCCCGATCCCGATCGAGACGACCGCCACGCCGATGCCGACGATCCCCGGGGCGACGACGAAAAGCGCCATCCCGAGGGCGCTCGTTCCGAGGCTGACCGCGATCGCGAGGTCCCGACCGTACCCGTCGGAGAGCCAGCCGAGGGCGGGCTTGACGACCGCCTGCACCACGAAGTACGACGAGAAGAGGACCCCGGCCGTCGTCGACGACAGCCCGTGGTGTTCGATGAGGAACGTCGGGAGGAACGACGCGGTCCCCTGCCAGACGAACGCGCCGACCGACGCGATCACGGCCGTGAACAGGATCGGCGGGCGCGAGAGCAGCTCGACGACGGGGCCGGCCTGGAACCGCTCCCGCATCGGCTGATCGGGGCGTTGGGGCTCCGTGGAGCGGACGGCGAGGGCGAACAGAACGAACGCCGGGACGGCGACCGCGGTACCGATCGCGACCGCCGGCCGCCAGCCGTACCGGACGCCGATCCACGCCGCGGCGATCGGCGCGAGCAGCCCGCCCGCCGGTGCGCCGATCGTGTGGACGCCGATCGCGGTCCCGATGTTGTCGTACGTGCGCGACAGCAGCGCGGTGGCCGTACTGTAGTGGAAGCCGGCGAACGCGCCGAGGAGGACCACGCAGACGACGAAGACGGCGTATCCGGGCGAGATCGCGACGAGGAAGCTCATCACGCCGGTCCCGCCCACCGCGAGGAGGACGATCGCGCGTTCCCCGTACCGGTCGCCGAGGACACCGCTGGGGAACTGTGCGAGCGCGTACGACAGCCACATTCCGGTCAACGCGACCCCGATCACCGTGTTGGAGATGGCG
Organism: Halorubrum sp. JWXQ-INN 858; assembly: GCF_009806985.1. GTDB lineage: Archaea > Halobacteriota > Halobacteria > Halobacteriales > Haloferacaceae > Halorubrum. The sequence goes on from NZ_WUAX01000016.1 coordinate 45,892, forward strand.
AAGTCCGCCCGGATCTGCGGGACGACCGGGCTCACGGCCAATCGACCGACCATCGTGGCGAAGAACGCGAACGTACAGAGCGCGAGGACGGTGTGTCTGTAACGCCAGTGCATTCGGTCCGGGCGACGTCTCACTCGGTCCGCGCGACCATCACGGGACGATCGGCCTCGAGGAGCACCGTCTGGGCGACGCTGCCGAACAACGCCTTCCCGACGGGGCTCCGCTTCCGACCGCCGAGCACCACGAGGTCGGCGTCGAACTCGTCGGCCGCCGCGAGGATCTCCTCCGCGACGTCGCCGTGCCGTCGAACGGCCGACGTGTCGATCCCGGCGGCGTGAAGCGCGTCGCGCACGGCGACGACCGTGTCCGGGAACGCCTCGGGGTCGAAGACGTCGTCGGAGTCGACCGTTCCGCTCTCGGCCCCGGTGACCTCGAACGACTCGAAGACGTTGATGACCGTCGCTTCGACGTCCGCTCCGGCGTCGTGGATCTCGGTGACCGTCGCGGCGAGCTTCTCCGGCTCCTCCATCTCCGTGTCGGCGGCGACTAACACGTGATACATACCCGGTGATCCTCCGCATGCCTACTTTAATCTGTGTGTCCGATGGGCGGCCCTTCGGCGACCGTCCGACGAGCGCCCCTTCGGCGACCGCCCAACGAGCGCCCCTTCGGCGACCGCCCAACGAGCGCCCCTTCGGCGACCGCCCAACGAGCGCCCCTTCGGCGACCGTTCAACGGAAGCCCGACGACCGGACACGGGAGATCAACACCTCCGCAAGGCCGAACCGCCGGTCGCCGCCACGGGGAGGCTTTTGGTGACGGGAGTTCAACGGACACGCGATGACGGACCAACCAGCAGCCGAGGGCGACGGGTCGGAACCGCTGACGCTGTACAGGCTCCACGGCTGTCCGTTCTGTGAGCGGGTCGTCGGCTGGCTCGACGACCACGACGTGTCGTACCGCTCCCGGTTCGTCGCGGGCGAACACAGCAGACGGAACGAGGTCGCCCGGCTGGCGGGGACGCGGTCGGTCCCGGTGTTGATCGACCCGAACACCGGCGTGACGATGCCTGAAAGCGCCGCGATCCTCGAATACCTCGCGAAGACGTACGGCGACGGCGATTCGGTACCCGACCTCACGACGCTCGAGGTCGTCGAGTTTCCCGCGTCGACACACCCGACCGTCGGGGAGCCCGCCCCCGACTTCACGCGTCCGCTCGTGACCGCCGAGTCGTGGGGGGACGCCTCGCTCTCGTCGATCGCGTCCGCGGCCGGCGGGGCGCTGCTCGTGTTCTACCCGCTGAACTGGGGCGGGAAGTCGATGTACTGGTGGAAGGAGATCGCCGGGCGCGGGTGGGGCGACGACGCCGACGTCGACGTCGTCGGGATCGGGGTGTCACAGCCGTTCGATCACCAGCGGTTCATCGAGGCCCGCGACCTGCCGTATCCGCTGTTCTCCGACCCGTCGAACGGGGTCGCGGCCGCCTACGACGTCGTCCACGACCTGGACGGAATGGCGGGGGTCGCGGAGCCGCGGCCCGCGGTGTTCCTCGTCGACGCGGACCTGACGGTCGAGTACGCGTGGGTCGCCGACGAGTGGCCGGAGACGCCGCCGTACGACGATATCGAGGGGGCGATCCGGGACCGCTGAGGCCGTACCCGAACCATGGAGACCCGCCACGGAGCCGCTCGATCGATCGGGATCAGCCGCCGAGCGTGACCGTGACCGCGCCGAGAACGACGACGAGGACCGCGAAGAGGAGCCGACCCGTGACCCGTTCCGACTCGCGGAGGAACACCGCCGAGACGGCGAGCACGATCAGGGGGCTCGTCTGCATGATCGGCACGACGATACCGACGCGGGACACCGAGAGCCCGGCGTAGTACGTGAGCAGGAACCCCGTGCTCATGACGCCGGCGAGGACGTACCACCGGAGCTCCGACGACGGGATCGAGCCCGGTTCCGGGAGCGACCGCGTGACCGCGAGGTAGCCGGTGAAGACCGCCATCGCGGCCCCGGTCTTGATCGCGAGCCCGAGGAACACGCTCGTCCCCTCCCGCAGGCCGATCGTCGCGAATATCGGTTCGAGCGCGAACAGCACCGCCGCGACGAGCGGCAGCGCGAGACCGATCCACGGCGTGTCCTCGCCACCGACCCCCGAGCGGCTCCCGTCCCACGTGATCAGCGCGATCCCCGCGACGATGAGGAAGACCCCCGCGAACTGCTCGGCGGTGACGACTTCGCCGAGGAAGACGACCGCGAGGACCGTCGCGTGAAGCGGCATCGAGGCCTTGATCGGCTCCGCGCGGCTCGCCCCGATGCGTTTGATGCCGCTATAAAACAGGATCCGACCAAGCATGGTCCCGACGATCCCGGCCGCCGCGAACGCCGCGACCGCCCGGGGCGTGATCGTCGGGTCCGGATCGAACACGAGCGCGAGCGGGGCGAGAACGGCGAGGTTGACCCCCATCACGACCAGCAGGACGTCGGCCGAGCTCCCGCGGCGCGTGGCGACGCGGATCGTCAGTGCCTGTCCTGCGAGGAACACCGCCGCCCCGACCGCGAACGCGACGCCGAGCCATGAGACCATGCGTTCTCGTTCCGTCCGCCGCGGACCCGCTTAGCTGTTTTGGCACGCGGCAGTTCGGTCGCTGTGGAGACGCGGCCGTCCGGCGAGGACGGCCCGTTCGGCAAGGACGGCCCGTTCGGGCTGGCTAGCCGTCGAACCGGTCGATCGCCTCGTGATACTCGTCGAGCGCGTGATCGTGCCGCTCCATCAGGTAGGAGGTGTCCTTGCCGATGATCTGCCAGTCGAACCCCTGTTCGACGCGCGGGGGTGCGTCCGCCGGCTGGACGGTCAACGTGCCGACCGGGATCCCCGCGTCGTGGGCGGCGTCGATCACGCGGTCCATCGCGGCGACGAACTCGGGGTGATCCCACTCGCCGAACACCCCGAGCGCGCCGGAGAGGTCGGCGGGGCCGGCGAACAGCGCGTCGATCCCGTCGACGTCGGCGATGGCCTCGACGTTCGAGAGCCCCTCCAGCGTCTCGATCTGGGCGATCGTGACGAACGTCTCGTCGGCGTTCGCCACGTACGACCGGAACTCCGAGCCGTATCCGGCGGCCCGTCCCGACGCGATCCCCCGCGATCCCTCGGGCGGGTAGCGGAGCGAGTCGACGAGCGACTCGGCCTCCGCGACCGTGTCGATCATCGGCACCATCACGCCGGAGACCCCGACGTCGAGCACGCGCTTGAGGTACACCGGGTCGTTCCACGGGACCCGGATGACGGTCCCCGTGTCGCCGGGCGTCGCCTCGACCGCGCGGTGCATGTTCTCGACCGTCTCGAGCGACGTCGTCGTGTGTTCGGTGTCGATGAGAACGAAGTCGAACGGCCGCGTCGCGCTCACCTCCGCGACGGTCGGGTTCCCCACCGACACCCACGTCGCGGAGAGGTGTCGTTTCCGCTCGAACGCCGCCTTCAGGTCCTCGCTCATCGCTCCCTCACGTCGCCCGGGCGTCCGCCGGAGCGTCCGTCCCCGTTCGTGTGTGTCACGGTCATTCGTCGGAACCGTCGGGGATGACGTATAAAGGTCTTTGCGTGACGACGACGCGCTACTCGCTCACCTCCTCGATGAGCTCGACCACGTACCCCTCGGGGTCGGTGACGAACGCGATGCGAACGCCCTTCTCCTCGAGCAGCTTCGGGCCCCGGACCAGCTCGCTGCCGAACTCCGCGCCGAGGGTGTCGATCGTCGCCTCGATGTCCGCCACCGCGATCGCGACGTGGTCGAAGCCCGTCGGGTCGTCGTCCTCCTCGCCTTCGACGAACTTGAGCTGGATCTCGGCGTCGCTCTCCCCGGCGAAAAAGCGGTTCGTCGCGCCGTCGCCGCCGACGAACTCCCGCGTGCGTTCGAGCCCCAGCCCCTCGGTGTAGAACTCGTCCATCGCTTCGACGTCGTCGACCCACATCGCGGAGTGTAACACGTCCATACCCGTCGGTGAGCGGCGACCGATAAATACGTTGTCCAATCGTCGATCCCCCTCCCGCGTCGTCGTCGGCTCGGTTCACGGGTGATCGGGGTGACGCCCCGTGCGTCGGTCGCGTCGACCGTCGCCTCCCCCGTGACGACCACCACCTGAAGCCGTGACCATCAGAACCTTCGTATACTCCGTCCGTGTATGTCTACCAAGCCGATGGATGCACACAGCAACTACGTCGACGGCGACTGGACGCAGTCGGAGAGCGGCGAGACGTTCGAGGTTCGAAACCCGGCGGACGAAACGGAAGTGGTCGGGACCTACCAGGCGTCGACGCGCTCCGACGCCGAGCGCGCAGTCGAGGCGGCGGTCGGGACGCAGGACGCGTGGGCGGGGACCCCCGCTCCGGAGCGTGGGGGGTTCCTCAGGGCCACCGCCGAACGGCTGGATGAGCGGAAGGAGGAGGTAACCGAACTGCTCGTCCGCGAGGAGGGAAAGACCCTGAGCGAGGCCGGCGGCGAGGTGGGCCGGGCGATCGACGTCTTCCACTACTACGCCGAAAAGGCGCGCGACCTTGGCGGGACGGCGAAGGCGTCGAGCGCCCCGGACCGGACCCTGGGAACGCGGCGGGAGCCGCTCGGGACGGTCGGGCTCATCACCCCTTGGAACTACCCGATCGCGATCCCGGCGTGGAAGCTGGCTCCCGCGATCGCGGCCGGCAATACCGCCGTGATCAAGCCGGCCTCGGCCGCGCCCGGGATGACGCGGGTCCTCTTCGAGTGCTTCGACGAGGCAGGGCTTCCGGCCGGCGTGGCGAACTACGTGACCGGCTCGGGGAGTACCATCGGGTCGGTCGTCGGCGAGCATCCCGACATCGACGCCGTCTCCTTCACGGGAAGCACCGCCGTGGGAACGTCGGTCGCCCAGGCCGCCTCCGAGGACCTCAAACGCGTCCAGTGTGAGATGGGCGGCAAGAACCCCACGGTCGTAACCGAGAGCGCCGACGTCGACGAGGCCGTCGAGATCGTGGGCGTCGGCGCGTTCGGCACCACCGGTCAATCCTGTACCGCCTGTTCCCGCGCGATCGTCCACGAGGACGTTCACGACGAGTTCGTCGACGCGATGGTCGACTACGCCGAATCGCTCGACGTCGGTCCCGGCCTCGAGGACCCCGATATGGGACCGCAGGTCAGTCGGAGCGAGCTCGACTCGACGCTGGAGTACGTCGACGTCGCACACGAGGACGGCGGCACCTTAGAGACCGGTGGGAACCGGCTGACCGGGGAGTCGTACGAGGATGGCTTCTTCGTGGAACCGACCGTTCTTTCGGGCATCGAGAGCGACATGCGGATCGCCCAGGAAGAGGTGTTCGGACCGCTCCTCTCCGTAATTCGGGTCGACTCGTTCGACGAGGCGATGGCCGTGGCGAACGACGTCGAGTTCGGCCTCTCCGCGAGCATCGTCACCCGAGACCTGGGCGAGGCGAACCGGTTCATCGACGGCATCGAGGCGGGCGTCGTGAAGGTCAACGAGAAGACCACCGGCGTCGAGTTACACGCCCCCTTCGGCGGGTACAAGAACTCCTCGACGAACACGTATCGCGAACAGGGCGACGCCGGGATCGATTTCTTCACGTCCACGAAGACCGTGTACACGAACTACTGATCGACGACCGAGGGGCCGAGGTTTCCCCTGCCGCCCGTTCCACGTCGCCGTTTTGACTCGTCAGCGCCCGTGCCGTTCACCGCTCGTGCCACTCACCGCCCGTCCCACTCACCGCCCGTCCCGGGTTTCGGGAGCCTTCCGACCGATCGGACCCGCGGGATTTATGGTCGCTGCCGGGCCTTGCTTCCGTAATGACGCTAACTGACGAGGCCATCAGGGACCGGCTCCGTGGCGTGGCCGTCGGCCTGCTGACGCCGTTCGACGACGACCTCGGGATCGTCCACGACGACCTCGCGGAGAACGCGACCGCGCTGTACGAACGAGGGGCTCGAACGTACCTCGCCACCGCCAACATCAGCGAGTACCACTCGCTGTCCCAGCAGGAGCGCGTCGACGTCGCCCGGACGGCGGTCGAAGCGCTCCCCGCGGACGCGTGCGTCCTCGCCGGAGTCGGCGGGAGCACGGCCGACGCTCGGGACCTCGTGCGGGAGTACGCCGCGATCGGCGTCGACGCGATGATGGTGATGCCGCCGGACCACACGTACCTCCACGAACGAGGCCTGCTGGAGTACTACCGAAAGCTCGGCGACGCCAGCGACCGGCCGCTCGTCCCGTACGTCCGTGGCTTCGATCCCTCGGTGTCGTACCTCGAGGCGCTCACGGAGCTCGACGACGTCGTCGGCGTCAAGTACGCCCTGACGGACACCGTCAAACTCGGGCAGGGAGTCGCGGCCGGGGCCGACGACGTCGTCTGGGTCAACGGCCTCGCCGAACCGTACGCGCCCGCCTACTGGGCCGAGGGCGCGGAAGGGTTCTCCGCGGGGGTCAGCAACTTCCGCCCGGAGGTCGGGCTCGCGCTGTTCGACGCGCTGTCCGAGGGGGAGTGGGAGCGCGCGCGAGCGCTTCGAGAGGCCTGCATGCCGTTCCAGACCCTCCGCGGGGGGACCGGCCACGGGAACGAGCTGCCGGGCGCGGTCAGCGTGCCGGTCGTGAAGGCGGGGTTGGAGTTCGCCGGGCTCAACGGCGGCTCCGTCCGCGAGCCGATCCGACCGCTACCGGCGGAGATCCGACAGGAAGCGCGGCGACGCTACGAACGCCTCGACGAGGAGATCGGGCGATTGGTCGACGACGCGTGACCACCTGCGGCGGGTAGCACAGGGAGCAGGCGGGTGATGGGTGGTGAGCGATGGATCGGTCGAGCACGGGTCCGCGGGATACGGGACACAATAGGTGGACGGCGGAGGGACTAACGGTCGATGAGCGACGACGCGTTCCGCTCTGCCGAACGGCCGCCCACGAATATACTTACGTTCGTATGAATGTAACGTAGCTCCGATGATACCGGTGCGGCCGCGACGAAACGGGCGGATGGGCGAACAGTTACTTACGATCGTTCACGAAGATACGGCAAGTCCGTTCCGCACTGCGGAACGGGTTACCAGTACTTCGCGTTGATCTCGACGACTCGCGCGGTGTCCTGGACCAGCTCGGCGATGTCCTGGACGTACGCGTCGTCGCCGAAGCGTTTCGTCGGACCGGAGACGCTGATCGCCCCGAGGAGGTCCCCGTTCCGGATCACCGGGGCGGCGACGCAGCGCAACCCGCGAATGCGCTCCTCGTGGTCGATCGCGGTGCCCCGCTCGCGGACCCGTTCCAGCTCCTCGTAGAGGGCGTCCTCGTCCGTGATCGTGTACTTCGTCCACTCGGGGAGGCCGTACTCCTCGACTATCGCCTCGATCCGCTCCTCGGGGAGGTGCGCGAGGATCGCCTTCCCGACGCCGCAGGAGTGGAGGTACACTCGGGTCCCGAGGTGGGAGTCGGTGCGGATCGCGTTGTCGCCGAGCGACTGGTAGAGGTAGACCCCACGTCCGTACTCCTCGACCGCGACCTTCGCGGACTCCCCGGTCTCCGCCGCGAGATCGTCGATCTCGGGTTTCGCGATCTCGTAGAGCTCCTGCTGTTTCCGTGCGTACCCGCCCAGGCTCAGGAACCGGAGCCCGACCTCGTACTCGTCGCCGTTCCGAGTGAGGTACTTCGTTTCGACGAGCGTCGTGAGGTGGTCGTGAACGGTGCTCTTGGAGAACCCGAAGTGATCCGCCAGCTCGGTGACCCCCGCTCCGTCCCGCTTCCGGATCTCCTCGACGATCGCCATCGACCGCGTCGTCGCCTTGATGGGGGCATCGAACTCGGGCGGTTGGGCATCGAACGCGGGCGGTTGGGTAGTCATGTTCGAGCGTATGGGCCTCTGGCTAATAACCGTTCCCCATAGCCAAACGCACGGTGAATATTGCCGGTTCGAATCGTCGGAGGCGGCGGAGTCGCGGTCGCGATCGCGATCCCGGGCGACCTCTACTCGTAGACGTGGACGCTCCCCGTCTTGTTCGCCTCGATGAAGTCCCAGTCGTAGTCGACGCCGAGCCCCGGGCCGTTCGGAACGGTGACCATCCCCTCGTCGTCGACCGTGTCGAGGAAGTCGGAGTAGTCACAGTCGTAGACGGGCGGTTGGGTGTTCCGGCAGTCGGGGTGGACCAACGCGATCTCGTAGTAGTTCGTGTTGCGGACCGCCGCGATACAGTGTCTGTGTGCCGGCCCCGGCGCGTGGAACTCGACGTCGAGCCCGAACCCTTCCGCCATCTTGGCTATCTTGAGCGCGCCGGTGATCCCGCCGTCGTACTCGGGGTCCGCCCGAACGAAGTCCGTCGCCTCGTTGGCGACGAAGTCGGTGTGCGCCTCGAACCCCCGGACGTGCTCGGTCTGCAACAGCGGGGTGTCGATGATCTGCCGGAGCTTGCGGTGGCTGTGCTGGGAGGTGCCGCCGTCGCGGTACGGGTCCTCGTACCAGAAGAACTCCGCCTCGTCGCAGGCGCGACCCATCTTCACCGCGTCCGCGAACGTCGGCGGCTCACAGGCTGGGTCGATCATGAGGTCCATGTCGTCGCCGACTCGGCGACCGACCTCGAGGATCGTCTCGACCGTCTTGTCGACGTCCGTCCAGTCGCCGCCCCAGTCGTGGATCTTGTACGCCTGATACCCCATATCGAGGCACTGCTCGGCGAAGTCGGCGAACGCGTCCGGTGAGTCGAGCCCGCCGTTCTCGTCGCCCTGGTACGTCGACGCGTACGCCGGGAACCGCTCGCGGTAGGTCCCCAGCAGCTCGTGGATCGGCGCGTCGTAGTACTTCCCGGCGAAGTCCCACAGCGCGATGTCGATCGGGCCGATCCCCATGCGGTCGTACTTCCGCAGTGCACGGTTGATGTTGCTCCAGTGTTTCTCGCGCGCCAGCGGGTTCTTGCCGATCAGGTAGTCGGCGAACATGTTGATCTGGGCGGCCCCCGGCGAGTTCCCGCCGACGTACTCGCCGGTGATCCCGGTGTCCGTGTGGATCTTGAACCCGAACAGTTTCCGGGAGTTCGTTGCGCCGGGTTCGTAGACGACGCTGAACCCGTTCGGGCTGTACCCCACGTCCTCGATGTCGTAGGCGAACTCGGTGGACTCGATCCTCGTTATCTCTGGTGACATGTCCGTACCCACCCACACCCGAGTAAAGTACGTTGTGATCACGGTAACCGCTCACAGGACGCCGCGAGACGGGGGGCTGCGCGACCTCACAGCGTCGAACTCACCGTCACAGCGTCGAACTCATCGTCACAGCGTCGAACTCATCGTCACAGCGTCGAACTCATCGCGCCGCCGTCGTGCGGGAGCGCGACGCCGTTCACGAAGCTCGACCGGGGCGAACAGAGGAACGCGACCACTTCACCGAACTCCTCGGGGCGGCCGATCCGCCCCATCGGGAGACCGGCCCGCCGCGCCTCGAGGTCGAGCCCCTGTGACACCAGCTGGTCGATCCGCGGCGTGTCGTGCAGGTGCGGGAGCAGCGCGTTGACGCGGACGTCGGGCGCGAGCTCTGTCGACAGCGACTTCTCGAGGCCGAGGACGCTCATCCGGACCGCACTGGAGAGCACGTTCGACGGATTCGCCTCCTTGGCGACACACGACGTGACGGTGACGACCGTGCCGCCGCCGTCCGCCCTGAGGTGTGGGCCGGCCTCGCGGACCAGCCGGACCACGCTCATCACGAGCAGGTCGAACGCGTCGTACCACTCCCGATCGGTCGTCTCGAAGAACCGCCGCCCCGGCGGTCCGCCCGCCGACGTCACGAGGTGGTCGAGCCCGCCGAACCGCTCGACCGTCGCCTCGACGAGGCCGGTGACCGCGTCCGGGTCGGTGATGTCCGCGGCGACCGTCTCGACCGCCCCGGTCGCCTCCGCACGCACCTCCGCGGCGGCGGCCGCGAGCCGCTCCTCGTCGCGCCCGTTTATCACGACGTTCACCCCTTCCCGCGCCAGCGCCGCCGCGGACGCCTTGCCGAGGCCGCTGCTCGATGCCGTGACCAGTGCCGTGTTGCCGTCGATGTCAAGCCCCATGGACGCGACTCGCGACGATGAAGATAAAGCGTGTCGGTCGTTCGAGTCGAACGGGTCCGGACGGTTCGGAAGGGCCACCGAGAGCCGAGAACCGAGAATCCGTTCAGCGGGACATGAACTCGCCGCCCTGCGGCTCGTCCGGGTCGGTCGGGATCTCGACGAGCGTCGGTCCGTTGTCGACGGCGTCGGCGGCCGCGGCGGCGATCTCCTCGGGCGTCTCCGCCCGCACCGCCCGCATCCCCATCCCCTCGGCGATCGTCGAACAGTTCAGCGGGGCGTCCGACCAGCCGTACGCCCCGTCCCCGAGGTCGTACGAGCGGGACGCCTCCTCGCTGATGATCGCGTAGTCGTCGTTGTTGAAGACGAAGACGGTGACGTCGAGTCCCTCCGCGACGATCGTGTGGAGCTCCTCGAGACACATCAGCAGGCCGCCCTCGCCGATGACGACGGCGACCGGCTGGTCAGGGTTGGCGACCTTCGCGCCGATCCCGGCCGGGACGCCCAGCCCCATCGACGCCCACGACCCGGGGTTCACGTAGTCGCGGGAGTCGTACACCGGGAACGTCATCAGCGTCCAGATCCGCGAGCCGCCGGCGTCCGCGGCCACGATCGCGTCCCGGGGGAGCCCCTCCCTGATCGCCGACACCGCGCTCACCGTCGTCAACGGGGCCTCCGAGACGTCCCTGAGCGGTCGCATCCGCTCGGCCTCCGCCTCCCGGACCGCCGCCGCCCGGGACTCGCCGTCCGACCCGTCGACCGATCGGTCCGCCAGCTCGGCGTCGATCGCCGAGAGCGTCTCCCGGGCGTCCGCCGCGATCGCGACGCTCGGCTCGTAGCCGCGGCCGATGTCCGACGTGCCGAGGGTCACGTGGATCAGCTCCTCGGGGAGGTCGTACGACCAGCGTTTGGTCCAGACGGCGTCGAAGTCGGTCCCGACGCCGAGGACCGCGTCGGCGTCCTCGAGACACCGTTTCAGCTCCGTGCTCGTCGCGCCACAGAGGACGCCCGCGAAGAGCGGGTGGTCCTCGGGGAACGTGCCCTTCCCCTTATACGTCGTCGCAACCGGTGCCTGGACCGCCTCGGCGACCGCCCGCAGCTCGGCGCTGGCGTCCGCCGCCCGGACCCCGCCGCCGGCGATGACGACCGGCGACGTTGCGTCGGCGAGCGCGTCGCTCGCGCGGACGACCTTCTCGCGGGGGACCTCGACCGTGTCGTCGTGTTCGATTGCGGCGGGCTCCGCGAGCTCGATGTCCATCGGGACGAAGTTCTTCGGGATCCCGACCCGAACGGGCCCCTTCGGTGCGGTCCGTGCGATGTCGATCGCCCGCTCCAGCTCGGCGACCGTGCTCTCGGGCGTTTCGACCGTGATGTTCTCCTTGACGACGTTGTCGTAGGTGTCCGGCGGGGTCTCGTGGATCCCGTCGCCGCCCCGCACTTCCGGTTCGGTCTCGACGGCGATGTGGAGGATCGGCGTGCAGTCGTTCAACGCGTTCTTCAGCCCGTTCATGGCGTTCAAGTCGCCGGGGCCGGGGATCACGACCGTCGCGGCCATCCCGCCGCTCGTCTCGGCGAAGCCCCACGCCTGGTGGGAGACGTTCGTCTCGTGACGGGCCATGACGAACCGGATGTCCTCGCGCTCGCTGATGCTCTCGTTCAGCGGGAGCGTCTGTTTGCCCGGGATGCCGAACACGGTGTCGATCCCGTTCGACGTGAGACAGTCGATGATCGCGTCGTTGTTTTTCATGAACGATTGGAGGATCACCCGAGGTACAATAAAGCATTTCGGTGGCGATGGCGCGCCATCCAGCGATGGGCGACCGTCGCCGCGTCACGCGATCGCGACGAGCGGGGCGCACAACGCTTATGCGACGACGGGAACGTGGTCTACCATACCATGGAACAGAACGTGTCGGTCATCGGAGCGGGGAACATGGGGCAAGGGTTCGGCGTCCACTTCGCGGTCCACGGACACGACGTGACGCTCGTCGACCACCGCGACTCGAACCTGGAGCGTGCGGCCGACCGAATGGCGGACGCGGCCGCCGAGCTACGGGACGGCGGGATCGCCGACGTGACCCCGGAGACGGTCCTCGACCGGGTGACGTTCACCACCGACCAGGCGGCCGGCGTCGCCGACGCGGACGTGGTCCTCGAGACGGTCCCAGAGGACCTCGGGATCAAACGGGAGGTGTTCACGGCCCTCGGCGAGCACGCCCCGGACGACGCCGTCCTCGCGTCGAACACCTCGGGGATCCCGATCACCGAGATCCAGTCCGCGGTCCCCGACTGTGCCGACCGGGTCGTGGGCTGTCACTGGTGGTTCCCGCCGTACCTGCTCGAACCCGTCGAGATCGTCCGCGGGGAGCGGACGTCGGACCGAACGATGGACCGGATCCGCGCGTTCGTCGAGGACGTCGAGAGGCGGCCGATAACCGTCGAGAAGGACGTTCCCGGCTTCGTGTGGAACCGGATCCAGAACGCGGTCATCCGGGAGTGTCTCCACTTGCTCGAGGAGGACGTCGCCTCGATCGAGGACATCAACGCCGCCGTCCGGGACGGGTACGCCCGTCGAACGTCCGTGATCGGCCCGTTCGAAACGATGGACATCGCCGGCGTCGAGCAGTTCCGTACGGTCGCCGAGCACCTGTACCCGCACCTCTGCTCGGCGACGGAGGTCCACGGGACGTTCGACGACCGCCTCGCGGAGGGCGCGACGGGCATCGACGCGGGACGGGGGTTCTTGGAATACGACGAGCCGGAGGCGGAGATCGTCGCCCGACGCGACAGGCGGCTCGCGGCGTTGCGGCGGTGTTTCGAGTCGTTCGAGGAGTGACGCCGCCCCGTCAGTGCTTCCGGTGGGCCTCGACGACGTCCCAGTCGAGCTCGATGCCGAGCCCCGGCGCGTCCGGAACCGTGATCCGCCCGTCCTGGATCAGCGGCTCCGACCGGACGACCAAGTCGTCCCACCACGGCACGTCCCGCGCGTGGAACTCGAGCGCGAGGAAGTTCGGGACCGTCGCCCCGACGTGGACGCCCGCCATCGTCGCGACGGGGCTCCCGATGTTGTGGGGAGTGAGCGCGGCGTAGTACGTGTCGGCCAGGTCTCCGATCTTCTTCGTCTCGGCGATCCCCCCCGTCTTCGGGGTGTCGGGGGCGACGAAGTCGACCGCACCCTCCTCGAGGAGGTCGCGGAACCCGTGTCGGCCGTATCGGTTCTCCCCGGTGAGCAGCGGGACGTCCACCTCGCGCGCGAACCGCGCCATCGCGTCGGTGTTCTCGGGCGGGAGCGGGTCCTCGATCCAGATCGGCTCGAACTCGGCGATGGCGTCACACACGCGCTTTGCGGACTCGACGCTGAAGTTCCAGTGGAGGTCGAACGCGAACTCGGCCTCGTCGCCGACCTCCTCGGCCACCGCCTCGACGAGCCGCCGCTTGTGTTCGACCTCGGGGCCGGTGAGGTGTCGCGACTTCGTCTGGATCTCCTTCCCGGAGGGGACGTCGAGGTCGAACTTGATGAGATCGTACCCCTCGTCGACGGTCTCGCGGGCCTCCTCGGCGTACGCCTCCGGCCGATACGTCTCGGTCGCCTGTCCCTCGATGGCGGCGTCGATCATCGACTCGCCCGCGTGGCAGTCGGCGTATACGCGGACCTCGTCGCGCATCTTCCCGCCGAGCAGCTGGTACACCGGCTGGTCGAGGACCTTGCCCGTCGCGTCCCACAGCGCGAGTTCGACCCCGCTTATCGCGATCGTCCCGATCCCCTGTTGGGACCCCCGCCCGGAGAGGCTCTCGCGCATCAGATGGTACAGCCGCTCGACGTCGAGGGGGTTCTCGCCCACGAGCACCGGTCGGAGGTAATCCGTGATCACCTCGTGAACGCCGGGGGAGGGGTACGCCTCGCCGATCCCGGTGACGCCGGCGTCGGTCTCGATCGTGACGATCGTCCAGGGGAAGTTGCCGTCGACGACGACGGTGTCGAGGTCGGTGATCTCCGGCGTGTCTGTGGTGCGTTCCGGGGTGCGGTCGTAGTCGCCCCACATCGTCGTCGACAGCTTCGTGGCGAAGTCTTCGTACATGGTCGTGGTTCGTGTGAACCAGCACCAACGGAACCCATAAATCTGTTGTTGCGACACCCGTCTGCGCCGGTTCCGAACGCGGCGGTAGCTCTTTGTACGCCCTCGACACACGCGTTGACATGGATCACGTAGCGAGCGGTCCGCGGATCGGGTTCCGAACGAACACGCTCTCCGACGAACGGCTCCGATACGTCCGACAGCTCGGCGTCCGAGACGTCTTCATCAACCCCGTCGAACCCGGCGGGGGAACCGGCGGGGACGTCTTCGACGACGAGAGCGACCGCACCGACACCGACCGTCGACTCCCGCTCGGTCCCGACCACGTCCCGTCGGTCGACGACCTCCGGTCGCTTTCGGACGCGTGTGCGGACCACGGGGTGACCCTCGAAGGGATACACACCCTCGGGTACAACAGCTACGGCGACGTCAAGTTCGGGCGGGAGGGACGCGACGAGCAGCTCGCGGCGATCGTCGAGCTGATCGAGAACATGGGCGAGGCCGACCTCCCCGTCCTCGGCTACCAGTGGAACCCGCGCGGCGTCGTCCCGATGCGGACGGGGACCGTCGCGCTCCGCGGGGACGCTCGCGGGACCGGTTTCGACCTGTCGGAGCTCGAGCTCGGCGACGGCCCCGTTATGGACCGCGAATACAGCGAAGCCGAACTCTGGGAGAACTACGAGGGGTTTCTCCGGGAGGTCCTCCCGGTCGCCGAACGGGCCGGCGTGACTCTCGCGCTCCACCCGATCGACCCGCCGTCGATCGAGGAGCTGGGCGGGATCCCTCGGCTGTTCCGGAGCGTCGAGAGCTTCCGCCGGGCGATGGACCTCGTCCCGAGCGGGAACCACGGCCTGAAGCTGTGTCTCGGCTGCTTCTCCGAGATGGGCGTCGACGTCGTCGACGTGGTGCGGGAGTTCGGTGAGCGCGGGGACATCACGTTCGTCCACTTCAGGGACGTCGAGGGGACGGCCGAGTCGTTCAACGAGACGTTCGTCGACTGCGGAAACTACGACGAAGCGGCGGTCATGCGGGCGCTCGTCGACGTCGGGTTCGACGGCGTCGTCATCCCCGATCACGTCCCTCGGATGGACGGCGACACCGACTGGGGACACCGAGCGAGGGGGTACACGGCGGGCTACCTTCGCGGGCTCCTACGGGCGACGACCGCCGCCCGGTAACACGGTCGACACAGTTTTGCCGCGCGCGTCGGAACGGCGGGTATGGACCGGAGCACGACCCCGTACCTGCTGTTACACTACCTACTGCTCATCGGGCTCATCCTGTTGACCGTCGACCTCGTCGAGCGGACGGGGACCGCCGTCCCCCTCTGGTTGGGAGTCCTGATCGCGATCGGCGTCGGGGTTCTCTATCCCCGCGCCGTCACCGCCCTCGGGGTCGCGCCCGAGGGGTGGGAGTGACACCGATCGGCCGTCGCCGGTCGGGCCAGTCACTCGTCGTAGTGGAACTCGGTCCACGGGCCGTCCGTCGGGGGGTACTCCTCGACGACGTCCAAGTCGACGGTGACGCCGAGTCCCGGGCCGTCCGGAACGGCCAATTCCCCGTCCGTGACGTCCACCGTTTCCTCGATGACGTCGAACGCCAGGTCGAACGGGTACATCCCCGGGTCCGCCCCCGCGGGGTCCAGGGCCGGGTCGTTCTCGAACACCGGGTACTCGAGCAGCCGCACCTCGGGGGCGGCGGCGACGAGGTGGGCGTTGGCGACGAGCCCGAGCCACGTGCCGAAGTTGTGCGGAACGAACTCGACGTCCCGGCCGAGACACCACTCGATAGCCTCGCCACAGCCCGTGTAGCCGCGGTGGTGGCGGACGTCCCCCTGGAGGAAATCGACCGCTCCCGTCTCCCCGAGGGCGATGAGCCCCCCTGGGGACTCCTCGCTCTCGCCGCCCGCCAACGGCACGCCGCGCTCGGCGAGGTCGACGTAGCCGTCGTAGTCGTCCGGGGCGACCGGCTCCTCGACCCAGTACGCGCCGTGTTCGCCGGCGTGTTCGACGAGGTCGGCGACGACCGACGGCGTGTACGTCCCCGCCTCGAGTTTCCACCAGGTGTGGCCGTCGAGCATGAGCTCGGCGGTATCGAGGGCGTCCGCGAGCAGTTCGACGGTCCGCCGGTCGCCCGCCGGGCCGATCCCCGGCCGGTACTTGTACCCGAAGAACCCGAGGTCGTCGATGACCGCGGCCTGCTCGGCGTACCCCTCCGGCTCCATGTACATGCCCGCGCTGGCGTACATCGGCAGCGACGTGTCCGGGTCGGTCCCGTACGTCTCACACAGCAGCTCGTAGATCGGCGCGCCGACCTCCTTGCCGCGGAGGTCGTACAGCGCGACGTCGATCGCCGAGACCGCCTCGTGACGGACCCGCTCGGGGACGTCGAGCGCGTCGATCAGGTCGTGTGCATCGGTGATCTCGTCGATCGTCTCTCCCTCGAGCGCGTCGGCGATCGGCCCCTCGACGACGTCGGCGAACGTCGCCTGCGAGTCGCCTTCGAAGTACTCCCGCATGGCGGAGCTGCTCGCGCCCGCGGGGGCGAACCCCCGTGCGCCGTCGGCCGTCTCCACGACCACGAGGACGACGTCCCGTTTCAGGAGCCGCCGGACGCCGCCGTGAAACCGGCGGTCTTGGGGCGGGTCGATGGGCGATGACAACGCGTAGCCGCTGACGTCTGTGACGCGCATAGCCGGACCGACCGATCGGAGACACTTAAAGCAGGGGGGCGAGAACGGCGTCGACGGGCCGCGGGCGGTTCGAGGACGCCGAGACGAGCTTTTAATACGCCGGTTCGACAGCATCAAGGTATGGAATCAGATCGAGACGCGAGCCGCATCGTCCCGGAGGAGACGATCAGGGACATCTGTGGGGACCGCGACGTTCCGGAGTTGGGAACCATCGAGCAGGTGTGGGATCCGGACCCGATCCCCCCGGACGAGATCGAGTCCCGCGCGGCGGAAGCCGTAACCGATCTCACGTGGGATGGCGTGCCCGACGGCGGCGAGGTCGCGATCGGCGTCGGGAGCCGCGGGATCGCGAACCTCGAGGCGATCGTTCGCGGCACCGTCGACGGCGTCCTCGAGGCGGGGTACGACCCGTTCATCTTCCCGGCGATGGGGAGCCACGGCGGCGCGACCGCGGAAGGGCAACGAGAGGTCCTCGAATCGTACGGGATCACCGCCTCGTCCGTCGGCTGTGCGATCCGAGCGACCATGGACGTCGAACGGATCGGGGAGACGCCCGATCGGGGCGTCCCGGTCTACGTCGACGCCAACGCGGTCACGGCGGACGCGATCCTGCCGATCAACCGGGTCAAACCGCACACGATGTTCGCCGGCGACGTCGAGAGCGGGCTCTCGAAGATGCTCGTGATCGGGATGGGCAAACAGCCGGGCGCGAAGATGGCCCACGAGTGGGCGCTCGACTGGAGCTTCCGGAACATGATCCCCGAGATAACGAAGCGGATCATCGAGGACCTCCCCGTCGTCGGCGGCGTCGCCATCGTCGAGGACCAGCTCGACGACACCGCGGTCATCGAGGGCGTCCCGGCGTCGGGGTTCCTCGGCCGGGAGGCCGAACTGCTGGAGACGGCCTACGAGCTGATGCCCCAGCTCCCGTTCGACGACATCGACGTCGTCGTCTTCGACCGGATGGGCAAGGAGATCAGCGGAGCGGGAATGGACACGAACGTGACCGGACGGTTGCTGCCGTTCAACGAGCCGTCCCCGGAGAAGCCGTTCATCCGCCGGATCTACACGCGGTCGCTCACGGAGGCCTCACACGGGAACGCCACGGGGGTCGGGCAGGCCGACTTCATCCACGCGGACCTCCTGGCGGACCTCGCGGTCGAGGACACCGTGATCAACACGGTGACGGCCGGCAGCGTCGAGAACGCCCGGATACCCGCCACGGTCGAGACCGACTGGGCCGGGATCGTCGCGAGCCTCTCGACCGTCGGCGTCCGCGAGCCGGGCGAGCTCCGGCTGCTTCGGGCGACGGACACGATGAACCTGAAACGGCTGTACGCCTCCGAGGCGCTCCTCGCCGAGGCCCGCGACCGCGACGACTTGCGGGTCGTGTCGCCGGCCGAGCCGGTCGAGTTCCGGGACGGCGACCTCGTCGCCCCGTCGCCGACCGATCCCGGCACGCACTGATCGGCCGCGCGCCCGTCTCACGCGATCCGGTTCTTCGGTTCGAGCCCCTCCGTTCGACGGTCGTAGTTGTGGAGGAACAGCTCCACGAACCGGTCGACGAAGTCCTTGGACCGGCCACCGACGTGCGGCGTGACGATCGCGTTCTCGAACCCCCACAGCGGGGACGACTCCGGGAGGGGCTCCTCGTCGAAGACGTCGAGTCCCGCGCCGGCGATCGCGCCCGACTCGAGCGCATCGATCAGGGCCGCCTGGTCGACCACGGGGCCGCGAGCGACGTTGACGAGGAGCGCGCTGTCGGGGAGCGCCTCGAACGACGACCGGTCGATGAGGTGGTGTGTCTCCGGCGTCAACGGCACGGTGAGGACGAGCAGTTCGGTCTCCGGGAGCATCGACGCGAGCTCGTCGGGCGCGAGGACGCGGTCGGACGGGAGCACCCCGTGATAGTCGTCCGGGTCCCGCTTCGTCCCGTACACCTCCATTCCGAACGCCCGCCCCCGTCGGGCGACGGATTCGCCGACGTCCCCGAGCCCGGCCACGGTGAGCGTCCGTCCGTCGAGGTCGATGAGCTCGCTCCCGTGCGACCGGTCCCACGTCCGCTCGTGTTGGCTCTCGAGGAACGAGGGGATGCCGCGGGCGAGACCTAACGCCAATGCGAAGGCGTGGTCCGCGACCGGCGACCCGTAGTTCCCGGTGGCGTTGGTGAAGGTGATCCCCCGATCCGCGAACTCGTCGATGGGAAACGCCGAATATCCCGTACTCGTCGCTTGTACCCAGTCCCCCCGGTCGAGTCCCTCCAGGAGGTCGTCCTCCCAGTTCGCCGGGTTGATCACCAACGCGTCGGCCTCCGGGAGCAGCTCCCGGACCCGGTCGTTCGTGTCGGCCGGCGTGACGGTGAGATCGTCGCGCGTCCCGTCGAGCGTCGAGGCGATCGGCGTGTCGTGTCTGACGATTACGGTCGGCATACAGTTCGTTCTCGGCAGGATCGGTTAAAGAGATGCCGCCGGATCATCGGTTCGGAGCGCGAATCGGGATCGGAGGTCGCCCGACGAGGGTTACAGCGTCGCCGACCGACCCCACCGTCGGTCGTGACCACCGCGCGCTCCGCCACGACTGCTTCAACTTCGTTGTGCGCTCCGCCACGACCGCCTCAGTCCCCAGAGCTATATCGGTGGCGGCGGTACGGTCGGTCGCATGAACATCAACGGAGACGTCGCGTTGGTAACCGGCGGCGGTCGAGGGATCGGCCGGACGATCTGTAACGAACTCGCGCGTCGCGGCCTCGACGTCGTCGTCGCCGACATCGACGCGGACGGGATGGCCGAAACGGTCGCGGACGTCGAGGAGCACGGACAGCGAGCGCTCTCGGTCTACACGGACGTCACCGACGAAGAGAGCGTCGACGAGTGCGTTTCGACCGCGGTCGAGTCGCTCGGACCGATCGACGTCCTCGTCAACAACGCCGGCATCGCCGGGCCGACCAAGAACGTCGAGGACGTCACGGCGGAGGAGTGGGACTCGACGCTCGCCGTCAACCTCCGCGGACCGTTCCTGCTGAGCCGGGCGGTGATCGGCGACATGAAGGGGCGGGGGTACGGCCGGATCGTGAACGTCTCCTCGGCGTCCGGGAAGCGGCCGGTGCCACAGCGGAGCCCGTACACCGCCTCGAAGAGCGGGTTGCTCGGCCTCACGCGGACGTTGGCAGCCGAGGGGGGACCGCACGACGTCAACGCGAACGCCGTGTGTCCGGGGTCGGTGGCCGGCCCGCGGATCGATCGCGTGATCGAGGCGGAGGCGGCCGCGGACGGGCGCTCGGTCGAGGAGGTGACCGAGGAGAAGCGCGCCAAGAGCCCGCGCCACGAGTTCGTGCAGCCGGAGGACGTCGCCGAAACCGTCGCCTTCCTCTGTTCGGACGCCGCCGACCGGATCACCGGACAGAGCATGAACGTCACCGCCGGGAAGATCACCTACTGACGGGGCCGGACGCGACCGACCAACCGTCCAACCGTCGATCGATCCCTCGACCGACCTCTCGTCCAATCGTCGATCGATCCCTCGACCGACCCACCGTCCGATCGCCTATCGATCGTCCGTCGACGCCGGACGCTCGCGCTGGTGGTAGACGGCCAACAGCGAGAGGAGCTGTCGGTCCCGGGCTTCGGTGGCCGCGTCGACGTCGACGTCGCGCCAGTCGTAGACTCCCCTGCCGCTTTTCACGCCGTGCCGGCCCTCGTCGGCGAGCCGCGTGAGCGCGTCCGACGGGGTCGTTCCCCGGTCGATCTCGTCGAGCAGCTCGTCGAGCACCTTCGCGTGGATATCGAGCCCGGAGTGGTCCCCTTTCTCGAAGACCCCGAGCGCCGGGAGCCGGAACCCGAACGTCCCCTTGATCGCCGTGTCGATGTCCTCCGCGCTCGCGACGCCGTCGTTGAGGAGCGCCCACGCCTCGTGTGCCATCGCCGACTGGATCCGGTTGCCGATGAAGCCCGGGATGTCCTTTTCGACCACCACCGGCCGCTTTCCGATTCGGTCGAGCGTCCCCGTGACGGCGTCGACCGGCCAGTCGGCCGTTTCCTCGCCCTTGACCACCTCGACGACTGGGACGATGTGCGGCGGATGGAACCAGTGGGTCCCGAGGAAGCGCTCCGGGCGGTCCAACGCGGACCCGAGTTCGGTGATCGAAAGCGACGAGGTGTTGGTGGCGATGACCGTCCCGTCGTCCACCGCCGCCTCGACGTCGGCGAGGACGGACGACTTGACCTCCCGGTCCTCCGTGACCGCTTCGATCACGAGGTCCGCGCCGTCGACCGCCGCGGGCAGGGACGTCGCGTACGTGATCGCGTCCATCGCGTCGCCGCCGTCGTTCAGGTCGTACTCGTCGTGGGCGACGAGCGTCGACACCGCGCCCCGAACCGCCGCCCGCGCAGCGTCGAGCGCGTCGGCGTCGGCGTCGTACAGGCGGACGGTACAGCCCCCGACCGCGTAGGCGACCGCGATCCCGTGGCCCATCGTTCCCGCACCGACGACCGCGATCGTCTCCTCCCCGACCGACGAGTCCTCGGACGCTGTTTCGGACATACGAGGTGTGTTGACCGACGCAGTCAATAACGGTTGTCCCTGCTCGGCTGCCGGTGATCGGGAAGCCGTCACGGACGCTTGGCCACACCGTCCCCGGATCGGATGTGATCCGACGCCGGCGTACTCGCCGGGTGAGTGTGCGACAGAAACTTTATCACAGACAATAATGAATATGGCTCGTATGACCGAAACAAGGTCCCGCTCCGTTCTAACACCGGCCGTCGCAGTTGATAAGCTGTTGACGCTACTCGCGGTCGTTCTGTGGGCGCTCGCGATCTACTACGCGTACACACAGCGCATGCCCCGAGCACTGTACACGGTCGGGCTGTTCGGGCTCGCGTTCGGGATGTACGCGATCAACGAGTCGATCGAGTCGTTCGAGGAGAACGACTACCTGGACCTGTACCTCCTCGGCGTGGTCCTCCTGACGACCTCGATCACCTCCGTATACCTGATCGTCAACTTCGAGGACCTCCTGTTCATGCGGACGGGAACGGCGTTCCACGACGAGTACGTGCTCGCGCTGTTGTTCACCCTCGCGATGTTCTACCTGATCTACCGGGCGTTCGGGATGGCGTTCCTGGCCGTCATCGCCGGCGGTGCCCTCTACGCGTGGCTCGGCGCGAGCCTCCCGGGGCTGATCGGCCACGGCGGGCTGTCGCTGACGCGCATCCTCAACGTGTTCGTCATGGACTTCGACGGGTTCTTCGGGTCGATAAGCGGTATCGTCGCGGCGTGGGTGGCGCTGTTCCTCCTCTATGCCGGGCTGTTGAACGGCTACGGCGCG
The DNA here is from genome assembly GCF_009806985.1 of Halorubrum sp. JWXQ-INN 858. GTDB lineage: Archaea > Halobacteriota > Halobacteria > Halobacteriales > Haloferacaceae > Halorubrum. Next base: position 68,056 of record NZ_WUAX01000016.1, read on the forward strand.
TTCGACTACATCATGCGGATCGCGTTCCGTATCTCCGAATACGTGGAGTCCGGTATCGCGCAGTCGGCGGTCGTCGCGAGCCTCGCGATCGGGTCCATCAACGGCGCGCAGGTCGCGAACGCGGCGATGACCGGATCGGTCACCATTCCGCTGATGAAGGAAGCGGGGATGAAGTCGTCCACCGCGGGCGGGATCGAGGCGGTCGCCTCCTCGGGCGGACAGATCATGCCGCCGGTGATGGGCGCGGCGGCGTTCATCATGGCGTCGATCCTCGGGATCACGTACATCGAGGTCGTGGTCGCCGGGATCGTCCCCGCGCTCGTGTTCTACATCGCCGTGGCCATCGCGGTCCACTACGCGGCGATCAACCAGGACATCAAAAGCGGGGTCAACGCACAGGAGGAGGCGGACATCGGCGATACGAAGTCCCGCGCCGAGTTCCTGCTGGAGACGGTGAAGCTCGCGATCCCGTTCGCCGTGTTGGTGTACCTGCTCGGCGTCGCCCAGTGGACGGTCATGTCCGCGGCGTTGTACACGGCGGTCGCGATGTTCCTCACGGGGATCACGTTCCCGGTGCTCGACCGGCTCCTCGGCTACACCGACGACCCGTACACCATCGGGCTCTCACAGACGGTGTCCGGGATGAAGTACGGCGCGCTCATCCTCGCGCCGATCGCGGTCATCGTCGCGGCGATCAACGGTATCGTCGACATCCTCGTGACGACCGGCGTCCCCGGGAAGCTCGCGCTGGCGTTGATGGAGCTCTCCGGCGGCGTGCTGATCATCGCCCTGCTGCTCGCGATGCTGATCTGTATCATCCTGGGAATGGGGATGCCCACCGTCGCCGCGTACACGATCGTCGCGCTGTTGGTCGCTCCCGCGCTGATCGAGGGGTTCGGGCTGGCCCGGCTGCCGGTCCACTTCTTCGTGTTCTACGCGGCCATCCTCTCCGGGATCACCCCGCCGATCGCGATCGCGGTGGTCGTGACGACGGGGATCGCCCAGTCCAACTTCTGGGCGACCGCCATCGAGGCAGTCAAGATATCTGCACCGCTGTTCGTGCTCCCGTTCGCGTTCATCTACAACCCTGAGATCATCGTCGGCGGCCTGACGCTCACGAAGGTCGTCTCGTCGGTGCTGCTCCTGTTCGGGGCGGCCGCGATGGTGCACGGGCTGAACTACTACAAGCGGGCGATCCCGAACCGGCTCGGGAACTACGCGGTACGGCTCGCGTTCGTCGTGCTCGGGGTCGCGATCATGGCGGTCCCCAGCGAGCTCGTCCGGTTCGGTGCCACGGTCCTGGCCACCCTGCTCTTCACCTGGCAGATCATGACGGTCAGGGAGATGGACCTCGCAGCCCTGCAGACCGCCGTCACCCGACGGCTCTGATCGACGTCCGATCCCCTTTTTCCGTCCTCGCGTTCCGTTTCGCCGTCCGACGTCGACCGATCCACCGTCGTGACGAGTCGCGTTACGAGGCTGCTCACGTCATTGGGGTGATCACGTTACGAGGCAGATCACGTCATTGGGGTGATCACGTTATGGAGGTGATCACGTCGTGAGGATGATCACGTCAGCGAACGGATCACCGGACGGGTCATGCTCGAGGTCGTCGGTACATCGCCGTCGCTCGGCGACCGTGGATACGCATCAAAAAGTCACGTTCGACCGCGTTACTCGCCGCGGTCCCAGCTGTCGTCCCAGAGGTCGTTGTCCTCGTAGAAGTCCGCCGCGCCGGGGTGGACGGGGATGAAGTCGGGCTCCATGGCGGTGACGAAGTGTTCGGGGTTCTCGCCGTACGGGAGGAACGCCGGCTGTCCCTCCTGGACGCTCTCGTAGTGATCGTGGGCGATCTGAAGCACTTCGTAGACCGCGTCGGCCGAGACGTCCGGGCTGAAGAAGTACTGGAAGAGCAGCTGCCACCCTTGGAGGGTGTCGCCGACGTCCTGTGTGAACCCGTACGGCTCCTTCTCGAAGTACGGCGCGAGCGGCGACTCCTCGAACACCTCGCGGAACTGGTCGGTAACCTCGACGAGGTGGATGTCGGACCGAGCGTCGACCTCCGCGAACCACGACGGGAGGTTCACCTCGTTCGCACCGTATCCGATACCACACGTGATGTTTCCTTCCTCGACCGCGCCGGCGACGTCACCCACGTCGACGTTGACGACGTTCTCCCGGAGCTGCTCGAGCAGGTCCTCGCCGCCGCCCGTGATCATGATCTCCTCGAACATCTCTCGGGTACCCCAGCCCGGCTGAAGCATGTGGAAGCTCTCGCCGAGCATGTCGTCCGTCGTCTCGATGCCGGAGCCGTCGACGGCCCAGAAGAAGTCGTCACGGACGAAGTAGGTGAATCCCTGGTACGGGGTATCGAGCTCCTCGCCGTCGAACGGTCCCTCCGAGTTCAGCGCCTGCCGCTGTGTGAAGTTGGTGAGACCGTACGCTTCGAGGTCACCCTCGTTGTAGATCCGGATACTGGCAGGGTCACCGCCCGTCGTCTGGGTGTCCCACCGAACGGTATCCGACTGTTCTCGGAGCACGCGTTGGACCGCTTGCGAGGTCTGGAAAACGGTCGACCCCTGCGTCGAGGACCCGACTCGCATGTTGACGACGTCATCGCCGTCCCCACCGTCGTCACCGGACCCACCATCGTCGTCGCCGCCCCCACCGCCGCCGCCGTTGCCCCCGTCATCGTCGCCATCGTCCCCGGTACACCCGGCCAACCCGATCGCGCCTACGCCGGCCGTGCCCTGCAGGAACCGTCGTCTGGATGGAAATTTGTTTGACATCCCATTGTTAATGGTTATTCGGGGGCAATAAACTTGTGGGGTCAGCAACGGGTTCGGACACCGAGTCGCGCGTGGAAGGCGACGTGGTTCACGAGGTATGCAGCTATCGCGCGAAGGCTCTACGGGGGGTCGGCGATCGAGCGTCCACACGATACGGGACGTGTCCGGTGGGTCGCGAGTCGGTGAAGGGGAGACGCAGCCGTCCGGCGCGTCGTCGACGTCGAATGACGGGACGCCGTCCGTGTCAGAACTCGACCCAGACGACGCCGAACTGATACGCCAACACCCAGTACAGGAGAAGCGCCGTCATGACGGCGCTGAACGCGACCTTGACCGCGAGCTTCAGTCGATCCACGTTGTCGGGCCTGACGCGCTCGACGTAAGCCCAGATCTGATCGCTCGTCTCCGATAACCGTTGGGCTACTGACTGGGAGCCACTGTGGTCCCCGGTCGGATCTGTCGACATGGATCCTGATATGCCCTTCCATGACATAAACGTTCGTTTCAATCACGGGCCGACACGAGGACTGGCCCGACCCACAAGCGAGCGTTTCGGGAACCGATCGAACGCAGAAGACGTGTATGAGAAGCAGGAATTCATATAAATATAGTATTACATATAAGAAAAATAATCATACATTTTGATCTAAGATCCGATCTAAAGACCTTTGAAGGCAGTTTTTATCCAAAGCACGCAATAGTACTATTCGTTATGAATTATTCCAACACAGTATATAAATAAGAACTGAATCGAGCGTTCGGGAGCGCGATCGGCGACGGAGAATACGGGACCTCAAAAAGAAGGGCGGAGAAAGCGTGTCCGATCGATCCCTCTCGAGCGACGGCGAACCGTGGCGCGACCACACCCGGCCCGGACGCGAACCCGCTCGGACGATCGCTAGCTCCGACGACCGCTACCGACCCGACCCGACGATGTCTCGCTTGACGGCGTCCGCGTAGGCGTCGGCGAGGCGGGTCGGCTCGGGGAGCTTGTAGCCGGCACACAACGCCTCGACGAGGTCCGTCGCCGTCGCTGCCGACACGCGATGGCCCGGGCTCACGTACAACGGGTTCACCCGGCGGCTGTTCGGGTACTGCCGGGACTGAAGCGCGTAGCCGAGCACGTGTGCCCCACCGTCGCCCGTCTCGATCGACCCGTCGGCGCGGATCGGGGTCCGCCAGCCGGCGGGCCGCTCGTCGACGGAGTCGCCCGGGTCGCCACAGAGCAGCCCCTTGGCGACCCCGACGCTCGGCAGGTCGCAGGTCACACCGACGTGAGTCGCGATCCCGGCCTCGCGGAAGTGGATCCGGCCCGACCCGTCGAACACGAGCAGGTCGGGCGGGACGGAGAGGGCCTCGAGCGCGGCGAGTATCGGACCGCCCTCGCGGAACGCGAGCAACCCCGGCACGTACGGGATCGACAAGGGGGTGATCGCGGACGCGTATTCGACGACTTCGCCGTCGCGGATCGCGACCGCCGCCGAGATCGCCTCGCCGTCGTCCGGCCGAAACGCCTGGTCGACCCCGACGACGACGGGCCCGTCCTGGTCGGCGGCGGCCGTCGCCGCGGGGAGCCCGTCGGAGAGGTCGAACGCGGTCCCGATCGCGACGTCCTCGGGCGTGAGGCCGTGGTCGTCGGCGAACGTCGCGTCCGCGGCCAGGTCGCGCTGGAGCGCTTCCATCTCCGCGCGCGAGGAAAGAGGATCGGGGACGAACTCGGGGCGCTCGACGCGAACGCCACGATCGCTGCGACCGCCGGGACCGCCGGGACCGTCGCCGTCGTCGACGGGGGACATTCAGAACCGACCGCCCGGACCGCCCGGACCACGGGGACCCCCTGGACCGCCGACGCCGCTCGCCCGAACGCCGCCGACGCCGCCGGTCCGCCGCGCGAGGTTCACGTTCCGTTTCCCGAACGCGAGGCCGATCGCGAAGCCGATGAGGTGGGCGAGGTGGGCGATCCCGCCGACCCCGGCCGCGCCGGTCGAGACGACCAGGAACGCGGAGACGGCGGCGATCCCCCACGTGAGGTATTTGAGCTTCATCGGGACGACGAAGAACAGGAGGATCTGCATGTTCGGCCGCCAGACGGTGAGCACGCCCAGGATCGCGAACGTCGCGCCGCTGGCCCCGAGCACGCCGACGACCCCGCCGGTGGCGAGCACGAAGAGCACGTGGCCGAGGCCGGCGAGGACCCCCGCGACGAGGAAGAATCCCACGAACCGCTTCGAGCCGACCGCGCGCTCGACGAGCGGGCCGAAGAAGAACAGCACGATGCTGTTGCCGATGATGTGGAACAACAGGCCGGGGTCGTGTGCGAACACGGCGGTCCCCCACGTCCAGACCTGCCACAGCGCGTACGACTCGAGGACGAACAGCCGGTTGTGGAGCGCGCTGCCGCCGACGGCGAGGGCGGCCCACTGACCGAGCAGGGTGAACCACATCGCCGCGAGCAGGACGTACGTCGCCTTCCCACGGAAGCGGCTCATCACATTCCCCCTTCCCGTTTCGCGGTCGACGCGGCGTTTGACCCGGTCGACGATCCCGGCATCGGACGAGCGCCCCGTCCCGGTCGCCACCCCGCCGCGGTCGACGCCGCCGACCGTGCTCTCGAACACCGCGCCGGGGTCGTTCGACCCGCGTAAGCCGGGACAGTCGTGGTTCTCCGGGAGACGGTGCTCGCCGCAGAACGTCCGACCACACCGCCGACACTGGTACGGGAGGTTCTCGTACTCCCCACACACGTCGCACGTCGCCATTACCGGCCCTTACGGGGGCGCTCGTAAAGCGGTTTGGCTCTGGGGCCGCCGACCGACGAAACGATTCCCGCGAACCGACGGGGCCGCGCGAACCGAACGACTCACCGACCCGAGCGATTCACCGACCCGAGCGAACCCGTTACGCTCCTCGGAGGTCGTCGACGAGCCGGCGAAGCGTGGCGAGCGGGTACTGTCCCGGCGCGGTCGCGTCCGCGGGGTCGACCGGCGCGTAGCCGATCCGGGACCCGTACACGGGCGCGACCGCCCGCGTGTGACGCCCCGGCTCGCCCATACACATGGTCGCGACCGACCGCCCCGCCGTGGTGGCCTCGTTCGTCGCCTCGAGGAGCGCGAGCGCGTCGTCGCGGGAGGTCGCCGTCGTCGCCAACTTCCCCACGTCGCCCTCGGCGTCGGCGTCGGCGAGCAGGTCGACGAGCACCCCGGTTTCGGGCGTCGACTGGAAGTCGTGGACCGACGCGATCACCGCCACCCCTTCCTCGCGGGCCGTCTCGCGGAGGGCGACCGCGTGTGACCGTTCACCCTCCGGCGCGTTGCCCCGAAGCGCGGCCAGTTCGATGTCGACCGCGGCTACGTCCTCGTGAGCGATCGCGTCCGAGAGGTCGCCGAACCGGCCGAGGTCCCCCGCCTCGCCGCCCTCCCACTCCGCGCGGTTCGTCACGATCAGCGGAAGCTCGCCGTCGTAGCTCTCCAGCTGTGTGAGCGGGTCGCTCGCCAGGTCCATCCGGAACTCCACCGCGTCGGCGTCGGCGCGCGCCGCCGGCTCCGCCGAGAGGTCGGCCGTCGCCGCCGCCAGAACGAACTCCTCGAACATACGACGCGGTTGGGCCGGCGGGGACTTATAACGTCGACCGTCGCGTCGGGCGTTCCGATCGCAGCCGACGTCCGGCGGCGAACCCCGTTACGCCTCGCCGGCACCGTCGCCGCCGGCCGCGTCGACCCCGCCGCGCCGCCATCGAAGCCCGGCCAGCGCGAGGACGACGAGGGCGACGGCGGCGAGCGCTCCCGAGGCCGCGTCGCCGGTGGCGGCCCCGACGACGCCGATGACGCCCACGGAGAGACCGATCAGCGCCTGCGCGACCGCGCGAAGCCGAGTCCGCGTGAGCGATCGGCCGGCGATCCGTCGACCCGCTCCGGCGTCGGCACCCGCGAGTAGGTAGGTGACGCCCGCGAGCCCGCAACCGACGGCCGCGACGAGGAACCAGACACCGGCCGCTCCCGGTCCCGTCGACGCCACTATCCACCCCGCACCGGAAACGAGCAGGAGCCCGAAAAAGAGGTCACGCGACTGCATCACTGGAAGCGGTCCAGGGCCGGTCGACGCTTACGCGACGAGCCCGTCCTCGGCCTCGAGGAGCTCGTGGTAGCGGTTGCGGATGGTGACTTCGGAGATGTCCGCGACCTCCGAGACCGCGGCCTGCGTCGTCTTCTCGTTGGTGAGCAGCGCGGCGGCGTAGACGGCGGCGGCCGCGAGCCCGACCGGCGACTTCCCGCTGTGGACGCCCTTCTCCTTGGCGTTTTTCAGCAGGCTCTTCGCGCGCATTTCCGACTCCTCCGAGAGGTCGAGATCGGAGGCGAACCGGGGGACGTACTGTTCGGGGTCGGCCGGTTTCACCTCGAGTTTGAGTTCGCGGACGACGTAGCGGTACGTCCGGGCGATCTCGGCCTTCTCGACGCGCGAGACGTCGGCGATCTCGTCGAGGCTGCGCGGGACGCCGGCCATCCGCGCGGCGGCGTACACACACGACGTGGAAACGCCCTCGATCGAACGACCGGGGAGGAGATCCTCGTCGAGCGCGCGGCGGTAGATGACCGAGGCGGTTTCGCGGACGTTGTCCGGCAGGCCGAGCGCGGAGGACATCCGGTCGATCTCGCCGAGCGCCTGCTTGAGGTTGCGCTCCTTCGAGTCGCGCGTGCGGAACCGCTCGTTCCACTTGCGGAGCCGCTGCATCTTCTGGCGCTGGCGCGCGCCGAGCGATCGGCCGTACGCGTCCTTGTCCCGCCAGTCGATGTTGGTCGACAGCCCCTTGTCGTGCATCGTGTTCGTCGTCGGCGCGCCGACGCGCGACTTCTCGTCCTTCTCTCGCGAGTCGAACGCGCGCCACTCCGGCCCGCGGTCGACGGAGTCGGCCTCGACGACGAGCCCGCAGGCGGAACAGACGCTCTCGCCGTGTTCCTCGTCGTTGACGACGTGGCCGTCACACTCGGGACAGCTCAGGCTCTCACTCGATCGTTCCGATTCCTCTTCCGTCTCGTTTCGGGAGCGACTCCCCCGTAGATGCATTCGTTCACTCATAGCGATCGATCCCTCGGTAACTGAACGACGCCCGAGGACGGTCTTACAGGCTCGATGTTGGAACAACACTTAAATGGCTCGGAACGTGTCCCCGCGCAGTCGACGGATCCACACGATCCCTCACGGCCACACGGCGACTCACCACCCCCGTGTCCGACGGAGCGCCGAGCGAAAGGTTTGGGACGGACCGGATGGAACGATCCCCCGATGACGGACGCCACCACCGGATCGAAGGGTCCCCGTGTCGTCTCGCTCGCCCCGAGCGCGACCGCGACGCTGTCGGCGATGGGGGCGGGCGGGACGCTCGTCGGCGTCACCCACCACTGTCGGCCCCACGTCGGGACGGACGGGAGCGACGACCCGTCCCCCGACGTCGTCGGCGGGTGGCTGGATCCCGCCCTCGACCGCGTGGTGGCGCTCGATCCGGACCTCGTCTGTACGAGCGACCCCCTACAGGCCGACCTCGCGGCCGCCTGCCGCGACCGGGGGCTCCCGGTGCAGCACCGCGAGCCGGCGACCCTCGCGGACGTCCTCGACACGTTCGTCGATCTCGGCGAGGCGATCGACCGACCGGACGCCGGCGCTCGCCTCGCCGAACATGCCCGCGACCGGCTCGATCGCGTCGCCGACGCCGTCGCCGACGCCGCCGCGGACCGACGGCGACCGGTCGTCTACTGCGAGGAGTGGTCGGACCCCCCGATGGCCGCCGGCAACTGGGTCCCCGACGCGGTCCGCGCCGCCGGCGGCCGATATCCCTTCGTCGATGCCGGGGACCGATCGCGGGCAGTCGCGCGAGACGAGGTCGAAGCCGCCGCACCGGACCACGTCGTGTTACACGTCTGTGGCCACGGCGACCGCGTCGATCCCGCGACCGTCGAGGACCGGAACTGGGCGATCGACGCCCGGGTTCACGTCGTCGACGACTCGCTGCTCAACCAGCCGAGTCCGGCGCTGATCGACGGCGTCGAGCGACTCGCGGAGCTGATCCACCGCGACGTCGATTGAGAAATCCGCCCCGACCGTCGCTCGTCTCCGAACGGTACGACGGTTTATAAGCGATGCCGCGGCCAGACGCCCCGTGTCCGACCCCGTCGCTCGGGACGGCACGCGGGTGTGTGGAACGGACGTCCCGAGCCGTGAGCCGTGGCTCCGAACCACGGAGCGAAGCGACCGATCGAGCCCGTTCCACCTGCCCGCCCCCACCGACGTCGCGTCCGTCGAGGTCCACCGTCACCTTCCGGTCCGTGACGACGCTTTCCTGTTCCCCTCGCGGTCCGCGGCGACGTCTCCCGCCGTCCTCGTCGTCGTGACGCGCCCCTCGTACCCGTCACTCGTGGACGGCCTCGGGGTCGACGGCGTCCGTCCCCTCGGAGACGCCTTCGGTCTCCTCGACCGCGGTCGTCAACGAGACGTTGAGCGCCAGCATCGACGCCACGCCGCCGAGGACCGTGACGACGTTCTTCACCGCGTGGTCGACGATCGCCGCGCCGAGCGCCGTCGCCGCCCCCACCGGCGTCAGCCCGACGATCAACACCGTGAACGCCCCCTCGTAGAGACCGATCCCGCCCGGCGACAGCGGGAGCACCTTCGCGAGGTTCCCGACGCTGACCGCGAAGAAACAGGCCGCGAGCAGCGTCACTGGTGCGAGCCCGACGCCGAACGCCGCCAACACGACCGCGGCGACGAGGACGTCGATGACCCAAATGAGGACGCTCGTCGCTCCGACCCGGGCGAACGCGCTCGGATCCGCCCCGACGCGCTGGACGTCGCCGACGAACCGCTCTACCACGCTGGCGACGTAGTCACCGTACGAGTCGCTGCTCATCCACGTCACGAGCGCTCGAACCCGGTTGGCGTCCGAGCGCGCCGAGAGGACGATGGCGAGGACCGCGGCGACCGCGGCGAACCCGACCGCGACGGCGACGGCGACGGCCGTTCGACCGGCACGGTCGGCTTCGACGCCGGTTCCGAGGGCCGCGTCGACGACCGCCGCGAGCTCGCCGGAGGCCGCGTAGCCGACGAGCACGACGCCGGCCAACCCCGCCAACGTCAGCAGGTCGAACACGCGCTCGGCCGCCAGCGACGCGAACCCTGACGGATACGGGATCCCGCGACGCATCTTCACGATGTACGCGCGCACGGCGTCGCCCGCCCGTGCAGGGAACACGAGGTTCCCGGTCTGTGAGACGAATATCGCCCCGGTGAGAAAGCCGACGCGCTCCTCGAACCCCAGCTCGCGGAGGATGTCCCGATAGCGGTAGCCGCGTATCGGCCACGAAACGACGTACAGCCCGGTCGCGACGGCCACGAGACCGAGGTCCGCGTTCCGCATCTCGGCGATCACGGCGGCCGGGTCGAGGTACACCTGCATCAGCGCGACCGCCGCGAGAACGAGCAGGAGCCCGGCGGCGAACGTGACCCGGCGCGTGATCCGCGGCTGGACGGAGAGCTCCCACCAGAGCCGGACGATCGCCGACCCCATCCCCAGGACGTCGCGGACGAGGTCGACTTTGGTGTCCCCCATCGGCTCCCAGTCGACGGGGAACTCAGTGACCGCCAGCCCCCGCCGCTGGGCGCGGACGAGCAGCTCGGTGTCCCAGAACCAGTGGGTATCCTCGACGTCGTCCCGCAGCGTCTCGAACGCCTCCCGCGACAGCGCTTTGAACCCGCACTGGTGGTCCCGGAGGTCCGAGCGGAGGAACAGCCGGACGAGGAGGTTGAACCCCTTCGAGGGGATCCCGCGCTTCGCCGGGCGGTCGGCGGTCCGGCCCGGCATCCAGCGCGACCCCGTGGCGACGTCGTACGCCCCGCTCTCGACCGCCGTTACCAGCTCCTCGAGGTGTCGCATGTCGGTCGCGAGGTCCGTATCGAAGTAGACGAGGGTCCGACCCGTGGCGGCGGCGAACGCGTGCTCCAACGCGCCGCCGCGGCCGAGACGCTCGTCGCTGTGGACGTGTCTGACCCGATCGTCTTCCGCGGCCATCCGGCTCGCGATCTCAGGCGTGCGGTCGTCACAGCCGTCCTCGGCGACTATCACCTCGAAGGATCCCTCTGGGAGGAACGACCCGAGCGTCGTCAACGTCGTCCGGACGGTCCCCTCTATCGTCCGCTCCTCGTTGTACGCGGGGAGGACGACGCTGACGGATGGCTCGCCGGACGAACCGCTCATTGAGCCTCTGTGACCACGGCGGAGGTAAGTACCTTCTGAACCGGGCGGGTGTCGACGAGGCGGTTCAGATACCGTACCGAAAGGCGAGGGATCGGCGGGACCGCGACCGGGTGTTCGAGCCCGAAATCGCAAGACCGTGCGTCGTTAACCGAACCTACCAACCCGCTTATCCGGTCCCGTACCGTCCGGACGGGTATGAGCACGGCACAGACGAACTCCGTCCCGGTCGAACCGACGGCGCTCTCGGAGAAACAGAGCCGCATCCTCGAGTACCTCCGTGAACACGCCGCCGACCGGACGTACTTCAAGTCGCGGCTGATCGCCGACGACCTCGGCCTCTCCGCGAAGGAGGTCGGCGCGAACATGGGCACCGTCGCCGAGGCGACGACCGAACTCACCGTCGAGAAGTGGGGCTACTCGTCCGGAACGACGTGGATGGTCACCGAGTGAGTCCGGCCGACGAGTGGGCGTCGAGTGAGCCTGTGGCCGCGGCGGACGAGCAGACGGTCCCGGCGGCGAACCGAGGATCGGGGTGGTGCCGTTACGGTTCGTACCGAACCAACGAGGCCGCCTCGTCGGCCAGCACGACGGCGTCAGCGTCGAACGAATCCGCGTAGCGAACGATCAGCGTGAGGAACCGCTCGGGCTCCGTCAGGCGATAGCCGTCGGTGCGGTCGAGGAACCCGGCGTCGGCGAGGTCGCCCGCGGCGGTACTGACCGCCGGTCGCGAGATCCCGAGCCCGGCCGCGAGATCGGCCCCCGTCCGCTCGGGATCAGACAACAGGGCGACGACGATCCCGCGTGGGGTGTCCCGGCGGAGGTAGCCGAGCGCCGCTTTGTCTCGGTCGTCGAACCGGCCCGCGGGGAAGTACCGGCGGTAATCGGCGTCCTTCGTCGATTCGATCTCGTCGTCGTCCTCCAGCCGCCCGAGGTGGTACTGCGCCTCCCCGGTCCCGAGCTTGAGGTCGTCACGAAGCTTCGAGAAGTGGACGCCGGGCGTCGTCGGCACGTAGCCGCGGATCGCCTCGCGGGTCTCGTTGTCGTCCGCGTCGCCGGAGCCGCTCGCACCGCCGACGAACGGAGCGGCGGCTCCGACGGCCGCGAACCGTCGTAGGGTCTGCCGCTTGCGCTCGTCGACACCGTCCGTCACTACCGCTGTAAAGCCGTGGGAGCGTCAAAAGCGCTTCGGCGAGGACGTCGGTACGGAAACAGGGCGTGGGAGGGGGAAACGAGAGACGGCACGGCGTGGGCGGAGGAACGGAACGGTGGGACGACCCCGACGTGGCCTACTGGGTTTCTCGCTCGACGTCGCCTTCGGGGGCCTCCTCGTCCATCTCCTGGATGACCTCGTCGGCGGACTTGATGTTCGCGCCGGCGTCACCCGACTTGACCGCCTGCGCCTCCTTTTCGAGCTCCTCGATGTCCATCTCGGCGGCCTCGTCGATCTGGCCGATGATCTCGTCGATGTTGTCGAGCCCGAGCAGCTTCCGAGTCTCGTCGTCGAACTCCAGTCCGTCGAGCCCCTCCATTTCCTGGACGTCGGAGCCGGAGAGCGCCTTTCCGTAGCGCCCGACGAGGCTGGTGAGCTCCTGGGGGAGCACGAACGTCGTCGATTCGCCCTGTCCGATCGCCTCGAGCGTCTCCATCCCGCGTTCGATGATCGCTCGCTCGCCCATCGACTCCGCCGATCGCGCCCGCAGCACCGTCGAGATCGCGTCACCCTGCGCCTCGAGGATCTGGCTCTGCTTCTCACCCTGTGCGCGGATGATGTTCGACTGCTTGTCACCCTCCGCCTGTTCGACGGCGGAGCGGCGCTCGCCCTGCGCCTCGAGGATCATCGCGCGGCGGCGACGCTCCGCGGACGTCTGCTGTTCCATCGCCTGCTGGACGTCCTTCGAGGGGTTCACCTCCCGGACCTCGACGCTCTCGACGCGGATCCCCCACTCGTCGGTCGGCTCGTCGAGCTCCTGGCGGATCTTCGCGTTGATCTCCTGGCGTTTGTTCAGCGTGTCGTCGAGCTCCATGTCGCCGAGGACCGCTCGCAGCGTGGTCTGTGCGAGGTTCGAGACCGCCTTCTTGTAGTTGTCCACCTCGAGGAACGCCTTCTTCGCGTCCATCACCTTGATGTAGACGACCGCGTCCGCCGTCACCGGCGAGTTGTCCCGCGTGATCGCCTCCTGCCGGGGCACGTCCAGCGTCTGCGTCCGCATGTCGAACGCGTACGTCCGCGAGACGAACGGGGGGATGAGGTTGATCCCCGGCTCGAGCAGCTTCCGGTACTCACCGAACACCGTGAGGGCTTTCTTCTCGTAGGCGTCGACGATCTCGAAGGACTGCCAGAGCGTGACGACCACCAGCAGGACGAACAGCAGGCCGATACTCACCAGTCCGAACTCGAACTGGAGGGGAAGGGGATCCATACCCTGCGCTTAGGCCATCGGAGCCTTAACAGTTCGCCCGCGAGGGGTCACTCGATCGACGAGCGGATCGCGGCGATCCGGTCGGGCTCGTCGATCCCCGACCGGACCACGACGGCGAACACCTCGTCCCCGCCCGGCACCGGCGCGTCGCCGCTCAGGATCGCGTCCGACCCCGTCTCCTCGGCGATCCATCGCCGTCCCTCCGCGATCGCCTCCCGGTTGAGCCACTCCGGAGGCCCGCCGACGACGAGGAGCGTGCGGTCCGCGCGCCCCTCCAGGACCTCGACCGTCCCCTTCCCACGCGCGGCCTTCCGGATGGCCGTCTCGATCGCCGACACGGCCGCACTGGTGTCGACGGGCGCGGGCTCCGACGACCCGAACAGGCCGAGCCCGAACCGTGAGGCGGGTTCGGGGGGATCGACCGCCTGTGTCCCGTAGCCGATCGCGGCGAGTTCCCCGTCGGCGCCGACCACGCGGGCGACGTCGCTCGCGTCGAGCACCTGTTGTGGCGTCGACGCCCCGTCGACTCGCTCCCCGGCTCCGAACAGGGCGGCGACCCGGGACGCGATGGTCGCGTTCAGTCGCCGGGCAGCCCCCGGAACCGTCTCGTCGCGGCGGAGCCACAGCCCGTTGTCGAACGGGAAGACGGCGTCGACGCGCTCGGCGAGCGCGTCGAGCGTGCGGGCGGCGTTCCGCTCCGCGAGCGGCCGTCGAGGGGTGGGTGCGGCCCGCGGGCCGTTGCCATCGACCCGCGGCTCGACTTCCTCACGCGCCGGGCACACGCCCAAAACGTACGTCGGCGCGTCGTAGAGCCTGGCGAGTTCGTCGGCGAGCGCCGGGGCGACGCCCGAACCGACCGCACCACCGAGCCCGACGACGAGCAGGAACGCCTCCGCCATCGACGGGCGCTGGTCGTCCATCGCCCGGCTCAGCTCGCCGGCGTGCGCCTTTCCGAGCCGCCGGCCCGCGTGGAGGTCGCCGTCGAGCCCGTCGCCGCCTGCGGCGTCCCCGAACCGGTACCGTCGCTCGTCGTCGAGGTCGTCGAGGGCGGCGAGCGCGTCGGCGTCGGTGTCGAACGCGTGGACGCCCTGCAGGAACGGCTCGTCGCCGTGGTCGGCAACGAGCCGGTCCACGATCCGCCCGCCGGCGCCCCCGAGGCCGATGACGTGCACTCGCATGTTCGGCGGGTCGTCCAGCGGGGATTTAGCTCTTGGCTCTGCCGGACGCGACGGTCGCGAAGGAACAGTGCCGAGCCGCGCTACCGTCGATCGCGCCGATACCGGGCCGCGTTACAGTCGGTCGTCCTCGATGCTCCCGGGGTCCTGTGCCGTGTCGAACATGTTGTTCTCCGCGCCGTCCAACATCTCGTCGTGGGGATCGTCGTCGACGATCGTGACGTTGTACGCGTCGATCCCCGAGGAGATCAGCTCCTCGGCCGCCTGCTCCTCGGAGACGAACTCCTGGTCGGCGAGCTGTTGGAACTCCGCGTACACGTCGTCCGACAGGTTCAGCTCGAACGTGGGCATACGCCCCGTTTCGTCCGGAGGCTTTTAAACCCGCTGGGCGGGAGTCGATCGACCGTGGGGACGTCGATCGACGCCGGCGTCCCGCTACAAGTCGGCCCACGCGCCGCGGAACCGCTGGAGGGCGGTGAAGTGACCGACGGCCGCGAGGAGCACGAGCAGGAGCTCGACGACGTTCAACCCGGCGACGAGGGGGCCGGCGGAGACGGCGGCGACGAGGCCGACGACGCCCATCAGCGCGAGCCGGTCGGCACGGCCCAGGAGTCCGCCGTACTCGCGACCGATCCCGACCGCCTGGATCTGCGTCCCGAGGTACGACGTCATCAATACGCCGGTGACCGCGAGGAAGCCGAGCGCGTACGCGTCGACGCCGGCGGTGAAGCCGGCGATGATGACGATGTCCGCGTACCGATCGAGCACGTGATCGAGGAAGTCGCCCCCGTCGGAGGCGGTCCCCTCGCGTCTGGCGAGCGCGCCGTCGACTAAGTCGAGCCAGCCGTTGAGCAGGACACACGCCGCGCCGAGGGCGTACAGGAGGGGGTCGGCGACCGCGAAGGCGAGCCCCGCGGCGACCGCGGCGAGGAACGCGACCACGCTCACCTGATCGGGCGAGAGCCCGAGCCGCTGTGCGGCCGTCACCCACGGGCCGAGCAGCCGGTTCGCCGCCGGGCGGAGCCGGTCCAGCGTCATCCGCGTCTCACCTGGCCGTGCATTGTTCGTCCGGATCCTCACCGGGCGACCCCATAAGTCCGTTCGTCTGCGGGCCGGTCACAGGTAGTCGAGGAAGTCGACGACCCCCGCGCTCGGATCGCGGGTCCCCTCGACGACCGCGCGGATCGCGTCGGCGACCGCCGCCGGATCCAGGTCGGTCGTGTCGATCTCGTAGACGCGCTCCGTGCCGTGTGCCGTCACCGCCTCCGAGAGGATCACGTCGAGCGCCTCGGACTCGGCGTTCTCCTGCGCCTTCGCGGCGGGCTCCCCGCGGTCGCGGAGTCGGCGCTCGAGCCGCTCCGGGCGACACCGCAACACGACGACGCGGTCTGCCTCGAGCCGGTGTGCGAGGTGTGAGTCGACGATCCCGGACCAGTCGCCGAGCCGCTCGGCGACCGCGTCGAGGTCGGCGACGAGCGTGTCGCGCCCCTCGTCGCGCTCGGTCCAGAGGTCGTCGTCGCCCTTGATCAGCTCGTTGAGGTGGGTCACCGCGTACTCGTCCGCCAACAGCGCCGTCGCCGTCGACTTCCCGGTCCCCGGCGTGCCGGTGACCGCGACGCGGTCCGCCCTCTCGCCGGAGCGGTCCTGTCCGTCAGCGCCGCCGGAGCGGGCGGGCCCGTTGGAACCGGCCGCCACATCGGCACCGACCGAGTCGTCCTGGCGACCGGGATCGCTCACGCGTGTGCCCCGAGCCCGAGGTCGGCCAGCGTCTCGTTCAGCCGGGCGACCGCCTCGCGGGTCCCCGCACGCGTTCCGGTCGAGATCCGAACGCAACTCGGCAGCCCGAACGAGGTGCAGTCGCGGACGATGACGCCCTCCCGCTGGGCCGCCTCGGCGACCCGGTCGGCGTCGCCGACCTCCGCGAGCACGAAGTTGCCGGCGGAGTCGTACGTCTCCGCGTCCAGGTCGGACGCGATGTACTCGCGGGCCCAGCGGGCCGTCTCGACCGACGTCTCGACGTGGTCGTCGTCGTCGAGCGCGGCGAGCGCCGCCCGGCAGGCGAGCTCGCTGGCGGCGAACGGGGTGTTCACGCGGGCGTACGCGTCGGCCCACGCCTCGGGAACGACCGCGTAGCCGACGCGCAGCCCGGCCAGCCCGTACGCCTTCGAGAACGTCCGGAGGACGGCGACGTCGTCGCGGTCGGCGAGCAGCGTCACGGCGCTGTCGGTTCGCGCGAACTCGCCGTACGCCTCGTCGACGACGACGAGGGTGTCGGGGGCGGTGGCGTCGGCGAGCGCGCGGACCTCCGCGAGTGGCATGACGGAGCCGGACGGGTTGTGCGGGGAGGTGACGTAGACGATCCGCTCGCCGGCGTAGGCGGACAGCACCGCCTCCGCGGTCTGTTCGAACCCGTCGGTCGGCGAGAGCCCGTAGGTGTTCACCTCGCCGTGGTGGTATCGCGCCGACATCCCGTAGTAGGCGAAGCCCGGCTCCGGAACGAGGATCCGGTCGTCGGGCTCGAGGGTCGCCCGGGAGAGGTAGTCGATGGAGCCGTCCGCGCCCGGCGAGAGCCACACCTGTTCGTCGTCGACGTCCCACCGCTCCGCGAGCCGGGCGGTCAGGTCGGCGTGTGACGCCTTGGGGTAGACGCTGATCCCGGCGGCGTGGTCGCGGATCGCCGCGACGGCCTTCGGGCTCGCCCCGTGGGGGTTCTCGTTCGAGGACAGCTTGATGAGCTCCGCCGGGTCGATCCCGAGGTCGCGAGCGACCTCCTCGACGCCCCGGCCGGGAACGTACGGCGAGTGAGTGGAGAGGTCCCGTGGTTCCATGTCTCCCCGTCTGCCGGGGGCGGCCTTAAGAGTGGCCGAACGTCCCGAACGGCCGAGCGGTGGATCGCTCGACGGTCACTCGGCGACTACTCGGGGACGTGAACGTCGTGTTCGAGCGTGCCGACGCCCTCGATCTCGATCTCGACGACGTCGCCGTCGGAGAGCGCGCCGACGCCCTCCGGCGTGCCGGTCGCGATCACGTCGCCGGCCTCAAGCGTGAGGTACGTCGTGATCTCCTCGATCAGCGCCGGCACGTCGAAGGCGAGCTGGCCGCGGTGGCCCGCCTGCTTCGTCTCGCCGTTGACCCGCAGCTCGACGCTCGCGTCGGCGGGCACCTCGTCGGGGGTCGCGACGACGGGACCGAGCGGGGCGGAGTTGTCGAACGCCTTCCCGCGGACCCAGTTCTGTTCCTCGTTCTGGTCGTCGCGGTTGGAGACGTCGTTCATGCAGGTGAACCCCGCCACGACGTCCATCGCGTCGGCGGCGTCGACGTCCTTACACTGCTCGCCGATGACGACCGCGAGCTCCGCCTCCCAGTCGATCCGCTCTTTCCCCGCCGGGACGGTCACCGTGTCGCCGTGGCCCGAAAGGGCGCTCGGCGGCTTCAAGAACAGCAGCGGTCGGTCGGGGACGGTGTTGTCGAGCTCGGCGGCGTGGTCCGCGTAGTTCCGGCCGATACAGACGATCTTGCTGGGTTCGACCGGCGGGAGCACGTCGATCGCGTCGTCGTCGAGCGCGTACTCCTCGCCGCCGAACGCGACCGTTCCGGCGTCGGGGTCGTACGTGCCCTCGCGGACGGAGCCTGCCGGGTCACGGAATCGAGCGTAATGCATACACGCCCGGTCGGCCGCACCCCTCAAAAGGGTTCGCGACGCGGCGAACCCGACCGACCGCGGAGGGCGGGCGGTCCACCGGACACGACTCCCTTCGAGTCGGTAGCTGCAAGTCGCGTCATCGAAACGGGAGGCCAGCCCTCGCGAGGGCAGGATCCCCCCGCGCCACCGTGCGCGGGGTAGCATTCAAGAGGATCCGTCCAGACGTATTGGGTGTATGATGGAACTCACCTGGCACGGTCACTCCACGTGGCACGTCGTCGTCGACGACACGGAGCTGCTCATCGACCCGTTCTTCGACAACCCGAAGACCGACACCGACCCCGAGGAGCTGGACCCCGACTACCTGCTTTTGACCCACGGCCACTCGGACCACATCGCCGACGCCGACCGCTACGAGGGAGCGACGGTCGTCGCGACGCCGGAGCTGACGGGATACGTCCAGGAGACGTTCGGCCACGAGCACGCCGTCGGCGGCATGGGGATGAACATCGGCGGCACCGTCGAGTGCGGCGACGCCTGGGTGACGATGGTCCGGGCGGACCACTCCAACGGGATCGACACCGGGTACGGCACCTCCGCCGGGATGCCCGCCGGGTTCGTGATCGGTGACAAGAAACCGACCCAGGAGTCGGACGCCGACTGCACGACGTTCTACCACGCCGGCGACACCGGCCTGATGTCGGAGATGGTCGACGTGATCGCGCCGTTCTTCGAGCCGGACGCCGCCGCGCTCCCGATCGGCGACCACTTCACCATGGGGCCCGCGGGCGCGGGCATCGCCGCCGACTGGGTCGGGGCGGACGTCGTCTTCCCGATGCACTACGACACGTTCCCCCCGATCGAGGTCGACCCCGAGGAGTTCGAACGGGAGGTGAAAGCGGCCGGGGCGGCGGCCGAAACCGTCGTTCTCGAGGGCGACGAGACGTACGTCCTCGACGAACACGGCGGCTACGAGGACTCCTGAGTCGCCGTTCGCTGCGGCCCCCTACGCCCGGGACACGGAACGGGATCGACGCGGACCGCCGCGACACCTCGCGCCCGAGACACGTCGGATCGATAGCAACCTTTAGGCGGCCGGCGACACATCTGTTCGACTGTATGTCGGACATCGAAACCACCACCGTATGTGAGGAGGGCTACGCGTCCACGAGTCAGATCGGCGACTTCGACCTTCAGATCGACGCCACCGACGAGACCGGCCCGAACCCGAACGCCACCCTCGTGGCGACGTACGCCGCGTGTTTCCTCCCCGCGTTCCGCGTCGGCGCGAGCCAGCGCGGCGAGGACGACCTCGGAAAGCTCCAGATCGACGCCAGCGCGGAGCTCGACGACGACGACGACCTGTCGTCGATCGCGTTCGACCTCCACGCCGAGGCCGACCTCGACGACGAGACGTTCGACGAGATCGTCGAGCGGGCCGAGGGGATCTGCCACGTGCACACCGCGCTGCGCGAGGACCTGCACGCCGACATCAGCGTTCACGGCGGCGCGTTCTAGTCGCGTCCGTTCCTGACACCGTTTTCGCTCCCGAGTCCGCTCCGAGCCGTCGTCCGCCCGCCGTCCCGACCCGTGACCTCGTCGTGGACCCGCTCGCGACGCCGACGGAGCAACCGTTGGATCCCCTTCCCAGGACCGCCCTCGATCGGCCAACCGGCGGTCCGCCAGCCGGGCGGCTCCGGCGCGAACGACGGGCACGACCCCGAACACTCCCGCGCCGTCGGGATCGTCTCTTTCGCGGCACAGTACGGGACGAGCGCGCGCCCCGTCCGCCGGAGCTCGAACGAGCGACAGTCCGGCCGCATCGTGTCGTGGAACGACCGCCACCCCTTCCCGTAGGCGCGCTCGGCGATCTCGAGCCGGCGAGTGACCGTCTCGGGGTCGCTCGCGCCGTCTCGACGGGCCGCGTCGAGGTCGCTCGGGTGCCACGCGACCCGCGCGGCTCCGGCGTCGACGCCCCCGGAGAAGTCCGTGGTGAGGACCCCGGCCTCGACCGGCATCGACCGCAGCAGGGCGGGCTCGACGCGCTCGCCCGTCGTCTCCGTGGCGAGCCAGACCTCGTCGGCGAGCGCCGCGTCGACGTCGTGTGAGAGCTGGTCGGCCAGCGCGTCAGCTGCCGATCGGTCCAGGTCCGGCTTGTTCTCGACGGCGACGATCCGCCGAATCCAGTCGGGGTACGGGCGGACGCGACGGATCTCGATCCGATTGCCCCGGCGACGCGTCTCGACCAGGCCACGGCCCGCCGCGCGGTGGACCGCCTCGCGGACGTACCGCCAGGGGTAGCCGGGGTCCGGGAGGGCGTCGCGGTACCACGCCCACGCGGCGGGCGCGTGCCGGACCACGTGGAGGAGATCGGAGCCGATCGTCCGGTCGTCGAGGGCCCGGCGCGCGGCAAACCCCGCGGGATCGACCTCGATGACGACCGTGTCCCAGCGCCGCTCGCGGGTGCCGAGCTGTCGGGAGACGATCGCGGGTCGTGACCCTTCACCAGGGTGCCACGCCAGCTCGGCGTACCGACAGACCATGAGCTCGTAGCCGAACTCCGCGTCTGGACGCACGGCTCCGGGAACGGGTCGATCGGTGAAAACTGATCCGGCGCGTGCCGGCTTCAGACGTAGTCGCCGGACGCCTCGTCCTGGAGCTCGTCGAGGTACTCGTGGGCCTCCTCGAAGATCTCCCGCGGGCCGTTTTGGGTGATCGTGTTGATCGCCTGTTCGTAGTCGCGCCACTGCAGGTCGCGGTGTTCCTTCGAGAGCTCCGCGCTCGCCTCGAACGAGCGGGCGATGAACAGGTGGACCGTCTTGTGGATGGTCTTGCCGTTCGCCTCGAACACGTAGTCGTACTCCTCGCGGAAACCGTCGATCAGCCGGAAATCCTCGATCCCGGCCTCCTCCGACACCTCCCTGATCGCCGTCTGCTGGAGCTCCTCGTCCCCCTCGATCCCGCCTTTGGGGAACTCCCAGTCCCCCGGCCGGCTCTTCAGGAGTAAGTACTCCCGTTCGCCGCGGGTGTCGCGGAAGAGGATGGCTCCAGCGCTGGTCGCTTCGACCGTCATTAGCGTCAGGTAAGCCACCCCTCCTAAAGAGGGTGTCGGACTCGACGGTTGCTGTCGGCTCTCCGCCGCTCTCGGGCGGTCTCGGTGCCGTAATCGGCTCTCGGATGCGGGGGTATATATACGTGCGACGGTGGCGAGCGCGCGACTCGTGCGGGACCCGTGTGGCCACACCACAGCCTTCCAGCCGGTAGATGCGCTTTTAGGCGTCGGGCGACCATTCACGGACGACCCCCAGCCATGACCTTCGTCACGAAACTCTCCTTTACCTCGGGCGACCGAGACGTGCTCGCCGAGACCGTCGAGGAGCTCAAATCGACGCTCGAACGCAAGGGCGCGGAGTGTAAGGGCCCCCACGCCGCTCCCGCCGAGACCGTCCGCGTCCCGCTTTATAAACAGCTCCGGGCGGGTGACGAGTTCTCGCCGTGGAGCTACACCGTCTACAGCCGGTCGATGGAGATCCACGGCTCCGACGACACCGCGCGCGACGTCGTCGCGCGCGACTTCCCCGACTCGATCCACATCGAGGTCGAGGTCGACCAGAAGAAGCCGCTCGGTCACCGCCGCGACTGAGTCGGTGGCGACCGGCCCGCTCGCGACCGAGCGTCGCTCCATACGACGGGGGTAAATATATATGCACATATGAGATACTCTTGTCAGTGTTCCCTTCTCGAATCTACGAAGGCGTCTGGTTTGTCTCGGTGTTCGCCGCGATCGGTGGGATCGTTACGGTAGGTTTGTGGGAACATCCGGTCGGGTGGACGCTCCTTGCGATCGGTATGAGCGTATTAACCATCGCCGCGCTCGCGGACGCGTGGCGGCTGACGCGGGCCCGTGCCGCCCGACCGATCGGCGGCGCAGCGACGATCCTGTTTGGGACCGTCGCGCTCGTCGTCGCGCTTCTTCTGGCCGGCGAGGTCATCGTTGACCTCCCGGCGACGGTACGTATCGTCTCGTTAACGGCCGGCGCGCAGGCGTTCTTCGTCGCGATCGACGTTCGCATCTCGGGGGCGTCCCGTAGCGAACGGGTCGCCGTCCCGTTCAGTGGTCACCTCGCGGTGTTGCTCGGGTCGGTGCTGGTCCTGGAATCCACTATTTCCGCGCCGAGAGCGGCTCTACTCGCGTATTCTAGCGGGTTCGCGGCGCTATCGATACACGTGTTCTGGATGCGCCAGCGGGCGCTCGGCGTGGCTCCGCCGCGACCACACAGCTACCCGCGCTACTGGGAGGCCGCGCTGCTCGTCGCGGTCGGAAGCGGGGCGCTCGCGGCGGTCTTCGTCGCGTTTACCGCGGAACCCGATCCGATAGCGTCAGCACCGTGGGCGGCGCGTCCGGCGGCGGTCATCGCCGGCATCGGGTTCGTGAGCGCGCTCGCGATACAGGCACCCGCGCCGCGCCTCCCCGAACTGCCGGCAGCGCTCATCGGCGTAACCGCGACGGCGACCCAACACGCGTTCACCACCGTGGTGGCGTTGAACACGCTGGTCCTCGCGCTGCTTCTGGCGGACACCCGAACGTTCCTGCCGCTCCTCGGGGGGTACCTCGTGTTGTTGACCGTCGCTGTCGTCTTCGAGTACGCGATGGTGCTCAAGGCCCGGCAACGGCTCGGGCGTGCCCGGACGGATCCGGACCCGCTCGACCCGAACGCGCCGGTGACCGTGGTGGTGTCCGCGGCCAACGAGGCGTCGGTGTTGCCCGAGAGCCTCTCGCACAACCTGGAGGCGCTTCCGGGGGTCCAGTTTCTGCTGTTACCGGCGGCGAAGTCCTCGGACGACACCGTAGCGGTCGCCCACGAGTTTCGCGAGGAATACCCGGATCGGGTTCGGGTGATGGAGGGGACCGCGGGCTCGAAGGCGGGCGATCTCAACGCCGCGTGGGAGTACGTCGAGACGCCGTTCGTCCTGCTGCTCGACGCCGACGAGACGGTCGACGCCGAGTTCGTCTCTCGAGGACTCGCGCGACTGGAGACGAACCCAGCGGTCGGCGTCGTACAGGGCCGGAAAGCGGCGAAGTACCCCGAACAGAACGCGCTCTCGCGGTTCGTCAGCGCGGATCGACAACACAGCACGTGGATCGAACACCCGTTCATGAGCGAGGTGTTCGGTGCCGCCCACTTCGCCGGATCGGCGGCGATCTTCAAACGCGAGGTGCCGCCGGCAGTCGGTGGCTGGTCGCCGTATCGACTCACCGAGGACATCGACCTGACGCTTCGACTGCTCGTCGACACCGACTGGCGGGTGGCCTACGACCCGGAGATGGTCGCGTACGAACTCAATCCGACCACCGTCCCCGCGCTGATCCGCCAGCGCGTCCGCTGGGCGCGCGGGTGGGCGCAGGTGACGGCGAAACACGGCCCCAGCGTGGTTCGGTCGTGGCGCTCGCTCGGGATCAAACGCACGCTCGGGGTCTGCTGGCTGCTGTTCGCCTCGGTGAGCGCGCCGCTGTACACGGTGTTTCCGGCGTTGCTGCTGCTGTCGCTCGTGGGGTTCGCGAGTCCGCTGCCGGGAGTGGTGGCGGTCGCCCTCGCGTTGCTGTTGTTGCCCGCACGGGGCGTCTCCATCGCCTACGCGACGATGCGGGATCCCGACATCGAACTCCCGCGGGGTATCGGTCGACGGGTGCGGATGCTGGGTCACGCGTACCTCTGGATCCCCGTCGGGTGGGTGATCCAGATACACGCGCTGTATCTCCAGCTCGCCGGCGCGCCGGGCATCTGGCACGTGACGCCCAAACGGGGGCAGAAAACGGTGGAAAGGAAGTCGGCGGAGCGTCGACGTCGGCCGCCGGCAGGTTCGACCACCCTGCGGGCGGGTGAACCCGACGAGGTGCCGTGGGTTCGTGCCCGTTTCGAGGTGTACACCGACCGGGCGGGCGAGGCGCGCTTCCGGCTCCGGCACGAGAACGGCAACGTGCTGGCGGACGGCGGGGAGGGATACGCCTCCCGTCGAGGCGTTCGACGGGCGATAACCGCGCTCCGGGAGCTGGTCGGCCCCGCGGCGTACCTCCGGTGCAACCCGGCCGGCATCGAGGTGTACCGCGACGCCGGGAACGAGTGGCAGTGGCGGCTAGTGGGACCGAACGGCCGTGCGCTCGCCGAGTCGCCGACGGGGTACTCGGACCGCCCGGGGGCAGTGAAAGGGGCCAGACTCGCGCGCGAACGGCTCGCAGATGACGATACGGAACCGGAGATGACGCGGGACGGCGAGGAGGGGTACCGCTGGCGGCTCCGTGCCGAAAACGGTCGCCCCATCGCGCGGAGCGTTCGGTCGTTCCCCAGGGAGCGAGCGGCCCGCGACTCGCTCGCCCGGGCTCGGGAGTACGCCCCGGTTGCCGACCTCCTCGACATCGGCCGCGCGGCCTTCGAGTTGTACGCGGACCGGGCGGGGAAACACCGGTTCCGGCTTCGACACCGCAACGGCAACATCCTGCTGGATTCCGGCCAGGGATACGCCACGCGGCGCGGAGCGCGCGACGCCGTCGAGGGGATCCGACGCTACGTCCCGATCGCACCCGTCGAGTTGCTTGACGGACACGGGTCGGAACCGCGGAGCGAGGACGAGCCGGGCCCCGGAGACGGGCCGGAGACCGACACGGAGCCCGGTTCCCGCGCCGAGGATGCCACCGCGAACCCCGACGCCACGTGAACGAGCGGCCGCCCCAACCGGACGAGGGGCCGTCGTCGGGTGCGGGTCACGAGCCCTGACGTCGTGCGTTTTCGGAGCCGGTCCCGGAGAACTGCCCCGCCAGTCCACCTTTTAAGAGCGCCGACGGCGACCACCCGGTATGAGCGTTCCAGACGCCGACGCGTACCGCGAGTTCCGCCGCGACCTGCACCGCCACCCCGAACCCGCCTGGTGTGAGTTCTACACGACCGCCCGCATCGTCGAGGCGCTCCGCGAGCGCGACCTCGACGCGATCCACGTCGGGCGCGACGCGCTCGCGGCCGACGAGCGCCTGAACGTCCCCGACGCGGGGACCCTCGAGGAGTGGCACGACCGCGCCGCGGCCGCCGGCGCGGACCCCGACCTCCTCGCGGACCTCGCGGGCGGCTACACCGGCTGTGTGGCGGTCGCCGAGCGCGGAGACGGCCCCGTCGTCGGCCTCCGAGTCGACATCGACGCGCTCCCGATCCTCGAATCCGACGGAGACGATCACGTCCCCGTCGCGGAGGGGTTCCGCTCCGAGAACGAGGGGTACATGCACGCCTGCGGGCACGACGTCCACGCGACCATCGGGCTCGGCGTGATCGACGCGGTGCTGGGTTCGGACTTCTCGGGGACGCTCAAGGTGTTCTTCCAGCCGAGCGAGGAGCAGGTCTCCGGCGGGAAGCCGATGGCCGACTCGGGGCATCTCGACGACGTCGACTACCTGTACGCGGTCCACATCGGCCTCGATCACCCGTCCGGCGAGGTCGTCTGCGGCGTCGACGGCTTCCTCGCGGTGCGCCACTTCCTCGCTGAGTTCTCCGGCGAGTCGTCCCACGCGGGCGCACGCCCCGAGCAGGGGCGGAACACGGTGCAGGCGATGGCCGCGGCGATCCAGAACCTCTACGCGATCCCCCGGCACGCCGACGGCCCGACCCGCGTGAACGCCGGCCTCGTCGGCGGCGGCACCGCGACGAACATCGTCCCCGAGGAGTCGTACATCGAGGGGGAGGTGCGCGGCGCGACGACGGACCTCGCGGCGTACATGGACCGCAAGGCGCGCCGCGTGCTGCGCTCGGCCGCCGAGATGCACGACTGTGAGGTCGAGGTCGACCTCCTCGGCGAGGCCCCGAGCGCGACGAGCGACGAGGCGCTCGCGGCGGTCGTGGGGGACGTCGCCGGCGACGTCGACGGCGTCACCTCGATCGTCGACCGCGACGACCTCGGCGGGTCGGAGGACGCCACGTTCCTGATGCAGGCGGTACAGGACGCCGGCGGGCTCGCCTGCTACGTCGGCGTCGGCACCGACCACCCCGGCGGTCACCACACGAGCACCTTCGACGTCGTCGAGGACGACATCGCGCTCGGCGTCGACGTGCTCGCGAGGGCGATCCGGCGGGTCGCCGAGGAGCGTCCCTGACGCGGGAGCCGTCCGTCAGGCCCCGCGCCCGTCCGCGGATCCGGGCCGAATTATGGAGAGAGTGTGGTCGGATACGGGCCCGATACCGGCCGTATACGGGCCCGAGTTCGGAGATCGTTCATCACCGACCTCCCCCTCCGTCCGGACACAGATGTCGAACCACAAGCGGCGGACGGTGCTGAAGTCGGTCGGTGGAGTCGTCCTCGTCGGAACCCTCGCCGGGTGTGCGGACGACGGGAACGGGAACGCCTCGGACCCGACGGAAGAGCCGGAGACGGAGCCGCCGGAAGCGACGCCGGAACCCGACGGCCCCGACGAGCAGGACGAAACGGACGACCCCACGACGGACGCCGCCCTCCGCGTCGCCCACCTCTCGCCGGACGCGCCGAACGTCGACGTATACGTGGACGACGACCCCGTCCTGGAGGACGTCCCGTTCCGCGGCGTGAGCGACTACCTCGACGTCCCCGCCGACACGTACGACGTGACCGTCACGGCGGCGGGCGACCCCGAGACGGTCGTCTTCGACGAGGCGCTCGACGTCCCAGCGGGCGAGTTCACCGTCGCGGCGCTCGGCGAGCTCTCCGAGGAGAACCAGCCGTTCGCGGTCGAGGTGTACGAGGACGACGTCTCCGACCCGGGCGAGGACGCCCGCGTCAGGCTCGTCCACGCCGCCCCGGACGCCCCGAACGTCGACGTGACGGTCGAGGGCGAACCCCTCTTCGAGGACGTCCCCTTCGGCGCTGCCGGCGCGATCGAGGTCCCCGCTGACGACTACGAGCTCGAGATCCGACCCGCGACCGACGACGTCGACGGCGACGTGGTCGCTACCGTCGACGTCTCCCCGGAGGCGGGCACCGTCTACACCGCCTTCGCGGTCGGCTACCTCGACCCCGACGCCGCCCCGGCCGACGAGCCGTTCGGCCTGGAGCTCGTCGTCGACGCCACCCACGACGGCGACGACGTTGGAGGCGAGGAGGCCCAAGCCGCGATCGACGACTACCTGGCGGACGCGCGGCTGTACGACGGGACGGTCGCGGACCACACGGGAACGGGCGAGGTGACGGTGGCGGTCGGT
>NZ_WUAX01000016.1:95546-122965 GCF_009806985.1 Halorubrum sp. JWXQ-INN 858
GCTGGCGTTCGACCCGCCGGCGGTCCGGGTCGACGCCGGAACGACCGTCGTCTGGGAGTGGACGGGTGCGGGCGGCGCACACAACGTGGAGTCCGACGACGGCTCGGCGACCGAGTTCAGCAGCGGCGAGGCGGTCGACGCCGACGGCGAGACGTTCGAGGTCACCTTCGAGGACCCCGGCGTCCAGCTGTACGCCTGTACCCCGCACGTCGGCGTCGGCATGCTCGGCGCCGTCCACGTCGGATAACGGGTTCGCGATACGGTGTCGTCCCCTCTCACGCTGTCGTCCTCTCTCACGCTGTCGTCCCGCTCTCCGATGACGGTATCTTTAGGCGCCCCGCGACCGTGTGTCCCTCCATGGAGGCCGTCCTGTGGTACGTTTTGACCGGTACCCGGGGTGGGCCGAACCGCGTCCGTATCCTGCGGGCGGTCGACGACCGTCCACGGAACGCGAACCAGTTGGCCGAGACGTTGGACCTCGACTACACGACGATCCGGCACCACCTCGACGTGCTGCGGGATCACGGGGTCGTCGAACGGACCGGCGACGGCTACGGCGCGGTGTACTACCCGACGGAGGGCGCACAACACAACTGGGACCTCATCGAGGAGATCGCGGAGGAGCTACCACTATGACGGATACGACACACGCGGAGGCGAGAGGCGAATGATCGACTGGATAGACGTCGCGCGCATCAGCGTCGCGATGAACCTCGTGATGTTGCTCGCGCTGACGTGGATCTGGGCGCGAAACTACCGGTCGTTCCGGTCGAAACACGCGCTCGGCCTCGCGGTGTTCGGGACCGTGCTGCTCGCACAGAACGCGCTCTCGCTGTACTTCTACCTCTACCACCCGGTGTTGGCGGCGTGGTTCGCGACGGACATGCCCCCGTTGGCGTGGCGCGCGAACATCGTCGTCCACGCGTTCCAGACGGTCGCGCTCGCGTTCCTGCTGTGGGTCACCTGGGACTGATCGCCCACGGCGTCACCCTCCGCTCCCCGTTCGTTCCTCGCTCTGCCCGTTCCCCGCCCTGCCCGTTCCCCGTTTCGTCCGTTCGTTCCGTTCTCTCGCCCGCACCTGTTCTACCCCGGCCGATCCCCGGCGTATCCCGCCCCGGCCGATCCCCGGCGTATCCCGCCCCGGCCGGAACGGCTATCGGGTCCGCCCGTCTCGGGTTCGCCACCGGAGCCCACGATCATGACCCACACATCGACGGCGGCCGAGACGGTCGAATCGAACCGGGAGCGACTGTACGACCTGTCCCGACGCATCTGGGAGACCCCGGAGCTCGGGCTCCACGAACACGACTCCGCGGCGGTGCTCATCGAGGCCCTCCGGGAGGCGGGCTTCGCGGTCGAGACGGGGGTCGGCGGGATGCCGACGGCGTTCGTCGCGACGTACGGCGAGGGCGACCCGACGATCGGTCTGCTCGGGGAGTACGACGCGCTCCCCGGGCTGTCACAGTCCGTCAGTGCCGAGCGCGACCCGATCGAGGCGGGAGGGCCGGGACACGGCTGCGGGCACAACCTCTTCGGCGTGGCGGTGTTCGGGGCCGCCCTCGCGGTGCGGGACGCGATCGACGCGGGCGGGATCGAGGGGACGGTCCGCTACTACGGCTGTCCCGCCGAGGAGACGCTCGTCGGGAAGACGTACATGGCTCGCGCCGGCGTCTTCGACGACCTGGACGCGGCGCTGACGTGGCACCCGGGCGACCTGAACACCCCGCGGATCGGGAGCTCGAACGCGCTCGATTCGATCGAGTTCACGTTTCACGGCGAGTCCGCACACGCGGGCGGGTCGCCCGACTCCGGCCGGAGCGCCCTCGACGGCGTCGAGCTGATGAACGTCGGCGTCGAGTTCATGCGCGAACACGTCAGCGACGGCGCGCGGATGCACTACGCGATCACGAACGGGGGCGACGCGCCCAACGTCGTGCCCGCGGAGGCGTCGGTGTGGTACTTCGTCCGCGCGCCGACCCGCGCGGAGGTCGAGCGCAACACCGACTGGCTCCGCGACATCGCCGACGGGGCGGCGACGATGACCCAGACGACCGTCGAGGAACGGTTCCTCTCCGGGTGTTACCCCTACCTCGCGAACCGGACGGTGACCGACGTGATCTGGAAGCACATGCGCGCGGCGGGGCCGGTTGACTACGACGACGACGACCGGGCGTTCGCCCGCGACCTCCTCGACACCGTCTCCGAGAGCAACCGCCAGGCGGAGCTCGACGGGCTTCCGGAGGACGTCCGCGAGGCGGTCGCGGACCACGCGCTGTACGGGGAGCCGGTCCCGCCGTTCGGCGAGGAGGAGACGTCGGGCGGGTCGACGGAGGTCGGCGACGTGAGCCACATCGCTCCGACCGGGCAGTTCACCGCGGCGACGTGGCCCGTCGGGACGCCCGGCCACTCCTGGCAGGTCGTCGCCGCGAACGGCGACTTCGCCCGGAAAGGGATGCTCTTCGCCGCGACGGTGCTCGGGGGAACCGCCTGCGAACTCATGGCCGACCCCGAGACCCTGTCGCGCGCCCGCGAGGAGTTCGCGGCGGCGACCGACGGCGCGGCGTACGAGACGCCGCTCCCGCCCGAGGCGGAGCCGCCGTTCGACGTGACCGCGCGGCAGTGATCGCGCCGGCGGGACGGTGGGACCGCGGGAGGACGTGATCGCGCCGGCGGGACCGAGAGACGGTGTGAGCGCGGGAGGGCGTGACCGCAGGACGGCTGGACCGCGGGAGGACGTGACCACGGGACGGCGACCCGCGTTCGACCGGTACGTGTGTGACGCGTGGCCGGCGCGTCAGTACTTGGGGTCCGCGCCGGTCGTCTCGTAGATCCGGTCCATGATCGCGTCCCGCTCGCCCGTCCAGTTGGCCATGGCGGCGGGGCTCGTCGGGTAGGACCCGTAGTGGTCGATGAGCTCCTCGGCGAGCGTCTTCGTCCGGTAGAAGTCGCGGATCGTGCCCCAGTACCCGAAGCTCTTGACCGCACACTTCAGCTTGAGGCCGAACGACATCGACGTCGACCCCTCGTACAGCGCCTCGGCGAGCTTCTCGCCCGGGAGCGCCGCGAGCAGCCCCATCAGGTCGTCGACGTCGACGGCCGTCGAGAGCACGTTGTACACGTCGAGACCCGCGTACCGGCCGCCGTAGTGGTCCATCACGCGCTCGTTGTAGCGCCAGAGGTTCTCCTCGCTGACGTCGCCGTCGCTTATCGCCTTCACCGCCTGTTCGCCCGCATACTGGCCGGCGTACGCCGCGCCCGCGATGCCGCCGCCGGTCGTCGGGTTGACGTGGCCGGCCGCGTCGCCGACCGCCATGTAGCCGGGCGCGACCGCGGAGTCGTACGGGCGACGGGTCGGCAGGGCGGCGCCGAGCTTGTCGCGCACCTCCGCGCCGGCGAACTCGGGGCGGTCCCGGAGGTCGCGTTTGAGCGACTCGACGAGCTTCATCGGCTCCTCGTTCATCTGGAAGCCGAGCCCGGCGTTGATCTCCGTGCTCGTCCGCGGGAAGTACCAGAGGTAGCCGGCGGCCCGCTCCGTCGGCTTGAACACCAGGGCGTCGTCCCACTCGACGGGCTCTGGCACCTCGACGATCTCGCGGTACGCCGAGCAGAACTGCGAGTACCGGACGTTCGTGTCGAACGTCGTCCCCTCGAAGTCAGCTTTGTCCTGCAGCAGCGACAGCGACCCCGCGCCGTCGATGACGACGTCCGCCTCGTACGTCCGCGGCTCCCCGCGACGGACGGCCCGCAGCCCGGTCACCCGCCCGCGGTCGTCCTGCACGACGTCGTTGATGACGGTGTCGTAGTGGAACGTCACGCCGGCCCGCTCCGCGCCGTCGATGATCCGGCGGCCGTACTCCCAGCGGTCGATCACCGCGAGCTCCCCCGGCACGGGGATCTCGAGAACGGTGTCCTCCTGGGGGATCTCGAACCGACCGTGGTCGACGCCCGTGTTGGTGAACGCCGGCTCCAGCTGGGATTTCGGGATCGCCTCGGGGAACGAGTCCGCCCCCTTCAGCGCGTCCCCGCAGGCGATGTGCCCGGCCTCGTCGGCGTCCTTCCGTTCGACGATGACGACGTCGAGGCCCTCGTTCGCGATCGTCGCCGCGGCGTAACACCCGGCGGTCCCCGCGCCCGCCACGACGACGTCGTACTCGTAACTGCTCATACCCTGCCGGTCGTGACGCCGGCGGCAAAACTCTTTACTCCCGTTTCGGTCGCAACCGAGACAACGGAACCCGACCCCACGGGACGTTGAGGGACCCACCAGCGGCCGACGGCTAAAGGCGTCGCTTATAAAACCGAACGGCGGTTGCTCATAAGGGCTGGACGGCAGTCAGTTATAAAAGCAGGACGGCGATCAGTTATAAAAGCAGGCGGCGATCGTTCATAAAGGCAGGACGGCGGTCACTTATGAACTACGGCGCGCGCGAGAAACGCGCGCGAGGGAGGTCGGCGGCGGCCGCGGCGCGGTGCGGTCCCGCGGCCGCCGCCGACCGAGGCTGGGGAGGGCGAGGTCCGGTGCGGTCGCTGGCCGGCCGAGACGTGTCGTCGACACTCTCGCCGGATCGGCGATACTCGCCAGATCGACGATCCGCGCCGGACAGCCTCCGCCGGATGGCCCCCACTGGACAGCCGCCGCCGAATAGCCCCTGCCGGGCGGCCCCCGCCGAGGCCACGATACGCGCCGACGGTCCTGTCGAGAAGCCTCATAAACGGTGGCGAGGCCCGTCGAGATCGCTTATAAACAATTACTGCCGCGCCCGGACACGGCGCCGCCCACGGCGGTTCGACCATCGTTCCTCGAAGCCCGCTCATGCTACCGATAATCACGCGCGATCGCCATGATTGTGGATCGTATGGCGTGAAACGAACGGGAAACCCACAGCAAACCGCATATCTAACGGAAGCCATAAGTACGAGTCTACGAACGAACGGGCATGGATCGACCAGACACGGGGATATCGGTTCCGGACGGCGTCGACAGACGGACGTTCCTACAGGCCGCGACCGCGGGGGGCACGTTCATGATCGCCGGCTGTGCGGACGAGGCCGGCGACGACGTCGACGCGGGGGACGACGGCGACGTCGCCGGCGGTTCCGGCGACGACGAGGAGACCGACGCGCTGACGCTTCTCACGTACGAGCCGCTCGAGGACGGCGACCCGACGGAGATGGACGACCCGGCACCGATCCAGGTGTTCCTCCGCTACCTCATCGAGGAGTTCGAGGCGGAGACGGGGATCGAGATCGCCCACCAGTCGCTCAGCATCGAGGAGTGGCGGACGCAGGGGAACTCGATCCTCGGCGGCAGCGGCGCGCCCGCCGTCTCCGAATCGATGCCGGGCCCGGGCGAGGTCGGCGACCTCGTTCACGCCGGCCACTTCACGACCCTTCAGGACAAGGTCGACCCCGCGATCATCGAGGCGCGCGACGTCAACGGATGGACGTTCGAGGACGGACGGATGCTCAACTACGGCGTCGGCGACGACGTCTACGGGATCCCGCACTACATGAGCGGCCTCCCGCTGTGGTTCAACATCCCCGTCCTCGAGGACGCGGGCGTCGACTACGAGCGGCTCCGCCACGCCAACGACGTGACGTGGGAGGAGTTCAACGACATCTGTGAACAGGTGAAAGACGCCGGCTACATCCCGATGGCGATGGGGAACCGCGTCGGCGGCCACATCCCGTACAAGTTCAGCGTCGCCGTCAACAAGACGGTCGGCCACGAGGCGGTGTTCGAGGTCCTCGACCCCGAATCCGACCGCCAGATCAACGACCCCGAGTTCGTCGAGGCGCTCGAACTCGTCGAGGAGTGGTGGGACCGCGGCTTCATCAACGAGGACCACCTGTCGCTCGACGAGGACGAGGGCGAGACGTACTTCTTCCAGAACGAGGCCGCGTTCATCACCGACGGAATCTGGATCAGCTACCTCTGGGACGCCGTCTCCGACCCCGACGAGCTCGGCCCGATGGGCGAGGGCTGGGACTACATGTGGTGGCCGTACCGGCCCGACGTGTACGAGGACGGCAAGGAGGAGCTGCTGGGGTTCAACGTCGGTGCCTACGGGATCTCTTCGCGCGCGGAAGAGCAGGGCCTGCTCGACGACGCCGTCGAGTGGCTGAACTACTACATGAGCGAGGAGATCGCGCAGTTCCGCGCCGACCACGGCGACCGGATCCCCTCCCACCAGGCGGTCGACATCGGTCCGGAAGTGCAGGCCGCGATGCACGACGACCTCACGTCGAACGTGCAGGCCACCCGGACGGACGACATGCTCCTGCCCGAGTTCGCCTCGGAGCTGACGAGCACCGGCCAGCTGATGTTCAGCGACGAGATGACGCCCCAAGAGGTCCTCGACGCGTGTCAGGAGGCCCTCGACGACGGCGTCGAGCGGTACGAGTGAGCCGTCCCCCGGCCGCCCGCCGCGGCCGCCGACGCATCACTTAAGAACCGTCGTGGGCGAGTGAGCCCATGGAGGAGCCGTCGGGCGTCAGCGAGAAAGGGCGGTTCCAGCGGGCCGCGGGGGTGAACGTCGTCGGCAACGCGGCGAAGATCGCCGTCGAAGGAGCCGCCGGACTCGCGTTCGGCAGCGTCGCCCTGCTGGCCGACGCAGCCCATTCCGTCGCCGACCTCGTCGCCAGCGCCGTCGTGTTCGTGTGGGGCGGCTCACGGTACGACGATCCCGACTCGAACCACCCGCACGGCCACCAGCGGATCGAGCCGCTGACCGCGCTGTTCGTCGGCGCGGTGATCGTGCTCCTCGGACTCAACTTGTTGTGGAGCTCCGTCGACGGGCTCCGGTTCGGCACCGACGTTCGATTCAGCCCCCTGTTGCTTGCCGCCTTAGCGTTCGCGATCGTCGACATGTACGTCCTCTATTGGTACACCACGCGCGTGAACGCGGACCTCGGATCGACCTCCCTCGCCGCGCTCGCGACGGACTGTCTGAACGACATCTACACCTCCATCGCGGCGGTCGCCGGCGTGCTCGGCGTGTTCCTCGACGTCCCCCTCCTCGACCCGCTCGCCGGGGCGCTCGTCAGCGTCCTCGTCGTGCATCAAGGGGTGAAGATCGCCCGCGAGAACGTGACGTATCTCGTCGGCGCGGCCCCGCCGGAGGGGGACCGCGATCTCGTCGTCGAGACCCTCCTGACGCACCCGGCCGTCGAGGGGGTCCACGACCTCACGGTGTTTTACGACGGGACCGACCTCGAGGTCGAGGTCCACGTCGAGGTCGACGGCGAGATGACCCTGCGGGAGGCACACGACCTCGAAACGGAGCTCGTCACGCGGCTCCGCACGCTGGAGGACGTCGGCGACGTCCACGTCCACCTCGACCCGTCGGGACTCGGCGAGTGGAAGGACGCCGCCGAGGAGTGACCGACGGGAGCGGCCCGAGTTCGCCGTCAGGCCGTGACCGGTTCGATCAGGTCGGGGTCGTCGTTCGCGGGGGTATTCACGCGGGACGAGACGGGGTACGCCGTCAGGTCGTCGGCGGGATAGGGCTCCAACAGGGCGGCCGCCGGCTCCGGGTCGTCCGCGAGCCACGTCGCCTCGTCGTCGGGGTCCAACACGACCGCCATCCGGTGGTGGTAGTCGGCGACCACGTCGTTCGGCTCGGTCGTGATCACGGTGAACGTCTCGACGACGCCGTCGTCGGGACCGTCGTTGGGTGCGTCCCTCCCGCCGTCTCCGCCGCTCCCGCCGCTCCCGACGCCGAACGCGTCCAGCCCCGTCTGTGTCGTCTCCGGCTCGGGGGGTTCCCAGCGCTCGTAGAGGCCCGCCATCGCGAACGGCCGGTCGTCCGCGAAGGCGACCCGATACGGCCGTCTCTCGCCCCCCTCCTCGACCCATTCGTAGAAGCCGTCGGCGGGGACGAGACAGCGTCGCCGCTCGAAGGCGTCGGCGAAGCTGCGCTTCTCGCGGACGGTTTCCGCGCGGGCGTTTATCAGCCCGAAGGGCTCGTCGGCCCACGCGGGGGTGAGCCCCCACTCCATTCGGGTCGCCTCGGCCGGCCGGTCGTTCGCGATCACCGGGAGGTCCTGGCCGGGCGCACAGTTGTAGCTGGGCTCGAAGCCGCCCGGCTCGCGGCCGAACGTCGCCCCGAACCGCGACTCGAGCTCGGCGGCGGGGGTAAAGAGGGTGTAGCGGCCACACATCGGTGCCGCCGCTTGGGGACGGAGTTACTTAAACCGGGGCGGGCGGTCCGCTACTCGTCGTCCACGCCGCGCCGCTCCAACAGCTCGGCGACGATCGAGTCGACGTCCGTCCGCTTCTCGCCGACGATCGCGCCCGCGAAGGCCCCGAGACCAGCGCCGGTGCTGGCCGCGTTTCGCCCGATCAATCCACCGATCGCCCCGCCGATCGCGCCGCCGATCGCCGCATAGCGAGCCCGGCAGAGGACGCGGGTCGCTCGTTCGCGCACCGCTTCTCGAACCGAACCGACGGAAGGTTCTCCCATGACGTCATGTCCGTTGTGAAACGACATAAATCCGTTCCCGATCGGGACCGCTCCCCGCCCCGTGGACGGTGGACGGGCTACGCTTTTGAGCGACGCGACCGAAACGGGACACGTGCAACTCGTCAGCGTCGCGGCGATCGCCGAGAACCGAGTCATCGGTAAGGACGGTGCGGTTCCGTGGCCGGAGATCCCCGAGGACGTGCGCCAGTATCGCGCCCGCGTCGCCGAGGCTCCCGTGATACTCGGCCGACGGACGTTCGAGTCGATGCGTGGGAACCTCCCCGGAGCGCGGCAGATCGTCGTCAGCCGGAGCCTCGACACCCTCCCGGACCCCACCGCCGTCGTCGCCGGCGACGTCGACGGGGCGCTCGCGTTCGCGCGGGAGTTCGCGGGTGACGGCCCCGCGTACGTCCTCGGCGGCGGCGCGATCTACGAGCTGTTCCAGCCGCACCTCGACCGGATGGTCCTCAGCCACGTGGACGGGAGCTACGAGGGCGACACGCGGTACCCGGCGTGGGACGACGACGAGTGGACGGTCGTCACCGAGACCCCGTACGACCGGTTCACGCTCCGCGAGTGGGCCCGAACGGATCGGTGACCCCGTCCAGCCGTATCGACCGGCGCGTCTCGCAACCTTTTACAGCGCCCGTCCGCTCTGTGTCGGTATGGCTAGCTTCGACGCCGCGGAACGCCGCAACCTCGACCGACTGATCTGCATGCGCTGTAACGCCCGCAACTCCCCTGACGCCAGGCGCTGCCGCAAGTGCGGCTACGGGAACCTCCGGCCGAAGGCGAAGGAACGCCGCGCGGCCTGATCGGTCCGCTCTCGTTCTCGCGACCGTCGTCCGCCGAGTCACGACTGTCTCCAAGCGTCGTGACGCCGTCCGGCGGAGTGGCCTCCGTGACTGGCTCGCGGCGTCGCTCGGCGTTCGTCCGCGTCGATCGACTTTCGTCCGCGTCGCTCGGTTCCCGTTCGACGTCGACCGCCGCGCCCGTTTCCGCCT
The DNA here is from genome assembly GCF_009806985.1 of Halorubrum sp. JWXQ-INN 858. Taxonomy (GTDB): domain Archaea; phylum Halobacteriota; class Halobacteria; order Halobacteriales; family Haloferacaceae; genus Halorubrum. The sequence goes on from NZ_WUAX01000016.1 coordinate 105,016, forward strand.
CACTCGTCGGGGTATTTGAGCTCGCGCTGTGCGGCCCGCTCGGTCGCGCGCTCGATGACGGCACGGACCGTCTCCCCGCCCTCCGCCCGGCGGTAGACGTCGCCGTGGCCGGGGTACATGGCCGTGACGGAGTCCGGGAGCCGGTCGAGCAGCGTGTGGAGGCTCTCGATGAGCCGTTCGCGTGACTGACCGGCCATGTCGGTGCGACCGAAGGAGCCGTCGTCGAACGCGCCGTCGTTGTACACGACGACGTCGCCGCTGTAGAGCCGCTCCTCGCCGACGAACGAGACGTGGTCGGCCGCGTGCCCGGGGGTGTAGACGACCTCACAGGGCTCGTCGCCGATCAGGACCTCGTCGCCGTCGTCGATGGCGACGTCGCGTCGGGGATGGGCGTCGTAGGCGAACAGGGTGGCGTCGAACCGGTCGAGCACGGCGTCGAGCTCCCCGACGTGGTCGCCGTGTTGATGCGTTATGACGACCCGATCCAGGTCGTCGACGTGCTCCGCGATCACGTCGGCGACGCCGGGCATCGTCCCGGCGTCGACGAGCGTGGGCGCGTCCCCCGGGACGAGATACGCGTTGCAGGTGAACTCCGCCGCGTCCGCAGTCACGTTGATCGGTTGCATGTGCGATCCAACGGCCTCCGGTGATAAAAGGGTGGACGCCTCGGAACCGACGCGCCCGGACGGGACCCGTCGTCCCCGCATGACTCGGTCGGGATCGCTATCGTGTGGTGTGTTCACGAAGACCCTCGGGATTTATGTCTCTCGATCGGCAAGATATCGACGTACATGGGCTTTGGGAGCTACGACGAGTCCGAACAGGAGAACCAAGACCTCGACGCCGACTTCGACGCCGACGACGGCGTTCAGGCGGCCGAGGAGACCCACCACGGGTCCGTCGAGTACGAGCCCGGCGCGACGAACGACGAGCTGCTCGACCGCCTCCAGGAGATCAAATCCGAGGAGACGTAGGTGCGACCCGGGAGCCGGACGCTCGGGGTCGCGTTCTCCGACGGCGACCGGACGAGCCGGCTCGGGGGCGCGGTCGTCCGCCTCGACGGAACCGTCGACGGGTTGGTGTTCGGCGCGTGTACCGTCGGCGGCACCGACGCGACCGACGCGATACTGACGCTCGCCGCCGACCTCGGGCGTGACGACGTCCGCCGCGTGTTGGTCGCGGGCGTCGCGCCCGCGTGGTTCAACCTCGTCGACCTCCGCCGGCTCCACGACGCGCTCGACCGGCCCGTTCTCGCGGTGAGCTACGAGGCGAGCCCCGGGCTCGAGCCCGCGCTCTCCCGCGAGTTCGACGGCGACGCGCTCGCGACCCGCCTCGACGTGTACGGCGGCCTTCCGCCGCGGAGACGGGTCGACGACGAGCGGGGCTCCCGGCGAGACCCCGAGCGACCGCTGTTCGTTCGCGCGGTCGGGATCGACGACGACCGCGCGGCCGCCCTCGTCGCCGCCCACACGGAGCCCGGGTTCCGGAGGCCGGAGCCGGTTCGGATCGCGGCGATCGCGGCGCGCGCGCATCGCGCGGCGGTCGAGGGGTGAGCGTACAACGCCGCGAAGGTGCGTTCGAGGGATCACGCGGACTTATAAGCGTCGCGGGCGCGGATCGCCGTATGGAAGGGCCTCCCGAGGCGCTCGACGACGACCTGTGCGTGCGGTCGTGTGAGCGGTGTCCGGCGCTCGTGGCGTCGCGGAGCCGGATCGTGAACGGCGTCGGGCCGGCCGACGCCGACCTCGTGTTCGTCGGCGAGGGGCCGGGCGCGACGGAAGACGAGCGGGGCGAGCCGTTCGTCGGCCGGTCCGGCGACGTCCTCGACGAGGCGCTCCGCGACGCGGGGCTCGCGCGGACCGACGTCCGCATCACCAACTGCGTCCGCTGTCGGCCGCCCGACAACCGGGACCCCCGAGCCGAGGAGCTGGCGAACTGTCGCGGTTACCTCGAAGCCGAGATCGATCGGCTCGATCCCGAGATCGTCGTGACGCTCGGGAAGGTCCCGAGCGAGCACCTGCTGGAGCGGTCGGTCGCGATCACCGGGGAGTCGGGGACCGTCGTCGACGCGCGTATCGGCGACCGCTCACGACGCGTGCTGCTCTGTGTCCACCCGGCGGCGACGCTGTACGACCGGAGCCAACGCGACGGCTTCTTCGAAACCATCGCCCGGGCCGCGGAGCTGTCGGGCGCGGCGGACGGGGCGGGCGGGCAGTCACGGCTCGGCGAGTTCTGAGGTCCGAGTGGAGCGGACCGTCCCCGTCGAGCCGTTCGGCCGGCGGCTCAGGTCGTGGCTGCGCTTCGAGGAGGTGGAGACGGGTTGCTGGGAGCCGATCGGCGGCTTTCCGCGGCGGATAGCCGAGTCCGCGACGGAGCGACCGGCTCCGCCGGTCGACTGCCCGAAGGGAAACCGACTTTTCCGTCCCGCACGGAGGGAACGTATGTACGCCTTCGAGCCGCCCGCGGAGACGCTGGCGGAGGTCGTCCTCGTCGATTACGGGCTGGGTAATCTGCGGTCCGCGACCCGCGGGCTGGAACGGGCCGGGGCGAGCGTGGAGATCACCGACGATCCCGACGCGTTCGCGGCCGCCGACGGCGTCGTCTTACCGGGCGTCGGCGCGTTCCGCGAGGGGATGGAGAACGCCGGTCCCCTGCGCGAGGCGCTGACGGATCACGCCGAGGCGGGCCGTCCGCTGTTCGGGATCTGTCTCGGGATGCAGATGCTGTTGACCTCCAGCGAGGAGGCCGACCACGAGGGCGAAGGCGAGGTGACCGGCCTCGACCTGGTCCCGGGGACGAACGTCCGGTTCGACGTCGACCGGAAGGTCCCCCACATGGGATGGAACGAGCTCGAGGTCGTCCGCGAACACCCGATCGTCGAGGGCGTCGACGGCGAGTACGCCTACTTCGTCCACTCGTACTACGCGGAGCCGGACGACCCCGACGCGGTCGTCGCCACGGCCGACTACGGCGTCGACTTCCCCGCGGTCGTCGCCAACGAGGCGGGGAACGTGTTCGGGACGCAGTTCCACCCCGAGAAGAGCGGCGAGACGGGCCTCCGTATCCTCCGGAACTTCGTCGAGTACTGCGCCGACCGCTGAGCGTCCTGCCCGCCCACTCGACACCGGAGGCCGTAAGTGGCCGCCGCCGAAACGCGGGGTATGCGAAACCGCCTGCGGCCCCCGCTGGCCGCCCTGTTGGCCGTCGCCCTGCCGGGGCTCGGTCACGCCCTGTTACGGCGCTGGGGCCGGGCGTTGGTGTGGCACGGAACGATCATCGGCGGGGCGATCGCCCTCTTCTCGCTGTACGACGTGGAACCGATCGACCCGCTCGACGACCCGGCCGCGTTCGCGGCCGCCGTCCCGACCGAGGTGTCGCTACCGATCGCGTTCCTCGTGGGGCTGTCGGCGGTCGACGCCTTCCTCGTCGGCCGGGAGGACGCGGCGGCCGAACGCCGTGCCGAGGCGGTGACCGCCGCGACGCGCCGGGCGCGGGAGACGGCTGACGACGACGTGGGTCAGCGCGGGGGCGGCGACGTGGGTCAGCACGGAGACGGTGACCGCGCACACCTCGACGCCCTCGACGGCGAGGGGGAACCGGCGTCGGTCTCGTGTCCCCACTGTGGGCGCGAGACCGACGCCGAGATCGACTTCTGTCACTGGTGTACCGAGTCGTTTCCCTGGGCCGACGGGGATCGGTGACGACGAGGCCTGGAGGACCGTGAACGCCGAGAGGACCGTGAACGCCGAGAGGACCGTGAACGCCGAGAGGACCGTGAACGCCGAGAGGACCGTGAACGCCTGTGATCGCCGACCGGATCGGTCTTGCCGACCGCCCCCCGAGAACGCCCATCGATGACGTTCGTTGCCCTCCTCGCGGTCGTGGTCGCGGTGGCGCTCGTCAGCTTCGCGATCCTCCTTCCGGCGTGTGTCGGCGTCGACCGGCTTCGCGCAGCCCTCGAGCGCCCGAACCGGTTCCACGATCGGCTCGTCGCGGTGTCGCCGTTCATCGGCGGGTTGGCGGTCGTCCTCCTGCTCAACAAGGGCCTGTTGAACCGGATCGAGCACTTCTCACACCGCTACGGCGTCGAGGCCACGATGTGGTTCTACGCGGTCGAGGGGGACCTCGTCGCGACCGTTCAGGACACGCTCCCCGACTGGGGGCTCTACTACTTCGGCCCGATGTACGTGTTCGGCTACGTCGTCCTGCTCGTGTTCCCGCTCGTGGCGTACCTGTTCGCGTCGTCGCTGCGCCCGATCAAGACGCTCGTCACGGCGTACGCGATCAACTACGCGGTCGCTGTCGGCTGTTACGCGGCGGTGCTCGCGTACGGCCCGCGAAACTATCATCGCCTGCCGGGGGCCGATCCGGACGCGACACGTGTCGAGGAGCCGCTGCTCGACTCCTTCCGAGAGGTCACACAGCTTACCGCGCGGGTCAACGTCGAGACGAACGTCTTCCCCTCCCTGCACACGTCGCTGTCGGTGACGGTGCTGCTGCTTGCCGTTTCGACTCACGAGGAGTTCCCGCGCTGGACGCCAGTCGCCGCGCTCCTCGCCGGGAGCATCGTCCTCGCGACGATGTACCTCGGGATCCATTGGGCCACCGACGTCGTCGCGGGCGTCTTGCTCGCCGCGGGGAGCATCGCCGGGGCGGCGCGGATCGTGGCGTACACGGAGCGCCGCCGGTCCCCCGACGCGCAGTAGTATCAAACGGGAGAACTGCGGGGGAAGCCTGATACGTCGCCGCCGGGACCACGGAGTGAGAACGCGGCGAGGACCACCATGAGCCCGGACACACGACGAGACGACGGGGACCGACGATCGCTCGAGGGGGCCGCCCGATCGGCGGCGTTCACGGAACTGCTCCAGCGCCAGCGAGGGAGCCGCGGGTCCGTCGGCGGAGGCGACGACGGCCGGCCGTACCTCCCGGCGGTGCCCGCCGCGCCGAACGCGGAACACGAGATCGGCGAGTGGCTCGGCTCGCTCGTCGACGTCGGCGGGCACTTCCGGACCCGGGACGCGCTGGCGTACTACGCCGAGGTCGGGTGGATCGCGCCGGACGTGGCCGACGCACTCGGGCGTCGGCTGCCGGGGTTCGACGCGCCCGAGGACGACCGACCGTTCACCCCGGCCGACCACCGACTCAGCCTCGTCTCCGTGGTCCGGCTCGCCGCGTATACCGCCGATCGTCGTTGACCGACGGCGACCACGCACCGCGCGAGGCCGTCGACTCCTCCCGGGCGGAGCCGAACCACGGGGAAGGGAGCGTCCGACTCGCGACCGTGCAACCAACGGGTTGGTGAGCTGATCAAGGACGCAGAGCAGCTGCTGGAGCGGATCGACAAACGGTGACGACGGATTCAGGGACGCTCGGCGGTTTCGATGACGTAGGCAATAGCGTGCTAAACGCGATATCGGTTGTATACGACGGGATCAGGAGTCTCCCGCAGATAGCGCTGCGCGTCGTTCATAGAGCTGGGCAGTCGCGTTATCGGACGTAAGTTTGGATGTCGGATAGATGGCCTCAAGCACGGAGAGTTTCGAGTGTATGCGCTGCTGTTCACGCTCTCGTTTCGGCTGTCCCATTCGTTTGATCTGCGTCTCAACCGCAGTCAGGAGCTCTGACTTCCGGATCGGCTTCCGCAACACACTATCGCAGCTCCACGCGGCCAGTGATAGTTCCGGTCGCCTCCCGACCAGTAATACCCGCCTCGTTGGCGATGGACAGTACGCCTCGAACTCCTCCAGTGAATACTCCCAGAATCGCGTATCGACGATCACGACGTCTGGAGTATCAACGAGTTTCTCGCGGAGTTGGTCGCCCGTGCTCACTGTCAGTACCTCGAAGTCGTCTGCTAACCACTCGCCATACAATCGTGTAAGCCGATCGTCTCGATCTGCGATAACGGCTGTCCGCGTTGGTGTTTCGAGATGCGATTCACCCCACTGGCTAAGCTCCGAAAAAGTGGGTTGTAGCTCTTTCCCGGCGTCCGTCAATCTGTATTCCACTTGTAGTGGCGATTCGCTGATCGTTTGACGAGTGATTAAGTCATTGTCCGAGAGCGACCGAAGCGACGTCGTGAGCATGTTTGCGGATATCTCGGGTAATGCGGATTCGAGTTCACTGAACCGAAGCGGCCCGCGGTGGAACAGGACGAGCAGAACTGCTGGCTCCCATTTCTTTGAAAGTAGCGCGAGGACGTCGAGTGCGACACGATCGTCCGGTGGAACGAGCACTGCACGAGTATCCATATGCTGATAGATGTTGACTGAGTATATATTCTCCCGGTCGTTGGTGTTCCACAATGGAGTTGTTATCTCAACTGATCGATTCGACGCCGTTTGAGATCCTCCTCGTCGAGGACAGTCCTGATGACGTCCGACTCGTCGAATGGACGCTGTCAGAACTACCGGATCCACGAGATCGATCCGCAACGGACTACTATGCGAGCAGGAGCGATCCGATGTTCAGCATCGAGGGTCTTTCGACTGCTGGCCGGTTGTCGGACGCCGTTGACCACGTCAGCACTGAGCCGACGGACGTGGTACTCCTTGATCTCGATCTCCCAGATAGCCGTGGTCTCGATACGCTCTCGGAGTTCATCGAGACGACACCCCCGGTTCCAGTCGTGGTTCTTACCGGTCGTGACGAGTCGGAACTCGGTGTTGCGGCGATACAAGCCGGTGCTCAAGACTATCTATACAAAGGATCCCTCACAAACGCGCTCTTGTTCCGAACGATCCGGTATGCGGTCGAACGACACGCGATCCAGCACTGTCTGCGTGACGCGACCGAACGACTTCGTCTGACCAATCGGATCGCCCGACAACAGCTACAAAACGACATTAGCGTTATCATCGGACAGGCCGACCAACTCAGTTCATCTGAGCGTCCTACCGATCGATCGATCGCCTCGATCCTTGATGCAGCATACGACATCGAAGAAGTCGTAGATATCACCGCAGAGTTCACCGAAACCACGGTCAGTGAGGAGCTCTCGGATGTGACCCCGACGATTCGTACCCTCGTGTCAACCGCGGTTGACCGCGTCGAACAACGGACCGGCGCCTCGATCGAGATGACACGGGACGCCGATACAACTGAGATCCGGTGCCCGCCAACACTTCGGATCGTACTTACACAACTCCTGCGCGATGCGGTTGATCGGTCGGTGCCATCGGGAACCGCCTCGATCGACATCCAGCCGGCGGAGAGTGGCCTCTGTGTCGTCATCACGAACACCGGTTCAGCACTACCACCGGACCATGCAGCGTTTCTTAGCGGACCTCCCGAAAACGATGAACCGCCTCTCCGTGGCCGTGTTGGGTTACAACTCGTGCCGATGATCCTCTCGAGGGTTGGTTACTCCGTGACTGTTCGGGACAACGAGCCCTCCGGGTCCGAAATCCGACTACACCTCGGTGGGGATCGAGTTGGTTCAGTGTGAGCGACACGTTGGTTTCGTGTGTCTCCGTTCCATACTGATTTTAGTACCGTCTGGACCTCACCGCGAGTATTAGACACATAGATCCCCAGCAACTCGTGGTGTTAGTCGACTGGGAATGGCACTGGACCGGTCATACGGTGTTCCTGTTTGTCGCAGCAGCCGCGCTGCTGAGTGTCGCTGTCGCCGTGTGGGGAAAACGAGACGTCACAGGGAGAACTGCGTTTTTATTCCTCCTCGGTTCGATGGTCTTCTGGACCGTTGCGTATGGGTTTCAGATCGCTGGCGCGAATGAAGCAACGAAAGTATTCTGGGCCAACGTCAACCATATGGCAGTCGCGGCTGTTCCAGTCGCGTGGCTCTGTTTTGCACTCCAGTTCACCGGTCGAAAACACGTGTTCACGCCGCGTACAGTCGGTGCGCTCTCCGTCGTTCCCGCGATATATACCCTTCTCGTTTGGACGAATCCGACTCACCAACTGATCCGAGAGACGTCCGGGATGCGAACGGTGGACGGGAGTTCGCTGTTACTTCTCGATCAGACGTTCGGACCCGCATTCTGGCTCCATGCGGTGTACGGGTATGGGCTGATGGCGACCGGGACGTTACTGTTCGCACAGCTGTTCGTCTGGGCTCCGAGCGTCTATCGTCGACAGGTCGGACTGTTGCTACTCGGAGCCATCGTTCCGATGGCGACGAACATCGCATTTCACGCCGACCTGTATTCCCCTTCCGACTTCGATCTGACGTCATTTAGCTTCGTTGCGACCGCACTGTTGTTTTTCGTCGCGATCTACAGATATCAGATGTTGGATCTGGTTCCTATCGCTCGCGAAACGGTTGTCGATACACTCACGGGAGGAATCATCGTCGTTGACCGAAAGCATCGAGTCGTCGATCTCAACGCTGCGGCAACGACGATACTCGGCGTGCATAACGCGACCGTAATCGGGAGCGACATCCAGCAGGTGTTCCCTGAGCTCACGGGCGATGAGCAACTTGCGGGTCGAGAAGTATCGACTCGACGTGAAGTCGTTCACGAAGCTGACGGAACGAGCCGAACGCTTGCGGTGACTATCACAGCCGTCTCAGACGTCAATCAAAACCCGATAGGTTATACGATCACGATCCGCGACGTAACCGAAACGCGCAGGCTACAGGCGGCGGTTCGTTCGCAACTAGACGAAGTGCTTCGAGTCAACCGTGAGCTAGAACTGTTCACGACTGCAATCTCACACGACCTCCGAGCGCCCGCACGTACAACCGAACGATATATCGATCGTGTTCGGCGATCTGAGCCGGACCTCTCGGACGAGGGCAAGTCGATTCTGGAGGTCGCACAGACGAACGCAGAACAGATGCAATCGATGCTCACCGCACTGCTCGAGTATTCACGCATCAGTGTTGAACCCGACCAGTTCGAACCCGTCGCGCTATCGGCAGTCATCGATCGCACGCTCACTTCGCTTCAATTCTCCATTGAGGAGACTGAGGCGACGGTTTCGATCGATGAGTTACCGACCGTGCAGGGGGTCGACCATCTGCTTGCGCTGTTGTTTCAAAACCTCATCTCGAACGCCATCCGGTATGCCGGGGATTCGCCGCCGAGGATCGAGATAGAGGCCGTCTCGACGGAGACGGCTCATGAGATCACGGTCACAGACTCCGGCGTAGGGATCGAAGAGCGTAATTTAGCCCACGTTTTCGAGCTGTTTTACACGGGAAGTCACGACGGTGGGCCGTCAGGAACCGGCGCCGGGCTCGCCATCTGTAAGAAGATCGTCGAAGAACACCGCGGAACCGTGACGATCGAATCGACGGTTGGTCACGGCACTGAAGTAACGGTACGGCTCCCGATCGATCCGTGATTGGTACGACGGATCTGTTGGTGTCGTTTGGTTGTGATTTGACTTAGCGTAGCCTAAGTTCACTGCTTCCGTTAGCCTAAGCTGAACGTTATCTCGGTCCGGGTTCCAAGTCAGATATGAATTACAGGTGTTCTTATACTGCGAGCGTTCCGACGCTCGTGTCGTTCCCAGACGGAAACGGATCACTTGCGGATTTCTGTGAAGCGCCCCGCGTTATCCCTTCAAATGCAGGTAGCACCGTCCGATGAGCTGGAACCGAGTCCAGCCTCGACACGCGTTCCCGCTGGCTTCAGTAGGAACCGCCCGTCCCTCCGTTGTGAGAAAGACGCCCCGATCACTCGTCTTGCTCGTCACCCTACTGATGTGTGGCACGCTCCTCGTCGCGGGCGCGGGCGGTGTTGCAGTCGTGACAGCGGACGTAGAGAACACAACGGATCGCGTCGGCCCGAGTCAGTTCGATACTGAGGCGGGCGATCTGCTTTGGGAAGCTGACGAAGACATCAGTTCAGACAGACCTCCGATCGTCGTTGATGGAATACTCGTGATGACGACCGGGGGAATCGACTCCCCGGATCGCGTCGTGGCCTACGACGTCGGTACTGGTGAAGAACGGTGGGCGGTTGACGTCGCGGCCAGTGGGCTGACCGTGGTCGACGGGGTCGTTTACGCGTACGCCTCGGATCCGACGGCACCGACGACGACACCCGGCGTGTGGGCTCTGGATCTCGAACTGGGGACCGTCGAGTGGCACGCTGATTTCGATGCTCGTGGCGGTATCTCGGTCGGCGACGGCACCGTTCACGCCGTCAAACACGTCAACGCGGATACTTCGCGGGTCACCGCACTCGATGCCGAAACCGGCGACGAGGAGTGGGCAAAGGAGACCGATGCGATCCGCAGCGGGCCCACAGCCGTCGATGGGACGGTGTACGTCGTCAACGGTGGCGCTTCCAGCGGCATGATCGCGTTCGACGCCGATACCGGCACCGAGCAGTGGCAGTGGGAAGCCGAGGAGTCCATCGAGATCGCCAAAGGACCGACGGTCGCCGACGGACACGTCTACGTCAGCCACACCGCGGGTGACGATGAGCCGGGATTCGTGTCGGCAGTCGATACGGCTGACGGCGAGACGGTCTGGCAAGCGTATCTCGGCGTCGCACAGACGGCCCTTGCGACCGTCCCGACTACACCGACGGTCGCCGCCGAGAACAACGAACCCACGGTTTACGTCGGTTATGACGGGTTATACGCGCTTGATCCGACTGACGGGAGCGAGCGCTGGTCGGACGACGACGCTGTATTCGACGCACCGACGGTCGCAGACGGGACGCTCTTCGTCCCACAGACGACAGACTCGGGGGCGTTCAGGGCACTCGACCCGAACGACGGCACCGAGCGGTGGTCCGTCGAGACGGGTGACCGAAGCGAAGTCATCGTCGTCGACGGCGTAGCGTACGTTGCCGTCACGACCGGTGACGAGCGTCTTATGGCGATCGATGCGGGCGTGACGGGCTCCAGCAGCGACTCCCGCGTGATGCTCGGCGGACAGCATCACCAATGGACCGGTGAAATTCCGGATGTCGAGCCTCGAGTTGTCGGCGTCGAGTACGACGAGGGCGTGTTCGCCGAGGATGAACTGACGGTCACGGCGACGGTCAGAAACGACTGGGATCCGACCACGTCGGCGACCTACACGCTCGAACTGGACGACGACCCGCAGGGTAGCGAGACGACTGACGTGCCCGCGTACGGTACGAACACGGTCGAACTGTCGCTGACTGCACCCGACGAGAGCGGCGAGTACACCCTTGCAATCAACGGCGAGGAGGTCGGCACGCTCACCGTCGTCGACGAGAACGACCCCGTGTTCCGGTCGGCGTTCCTCTTCTCCGACACGCGACTATTGGAGGGTGACCTGATACAGATCACCTACGACGCGACGAACCTCGGGGACGAATACGTTAGTGAGAGCGCAACGCTTTCGCTCGAAGGACCGGCGTTCGACGGCCGCGAGGAGGTGAAGTCCTTCGACGCAGAAGGTCCTGAGTTGGGTGGGACGGCGACGTACACCCTCACCAGCGACTCGGCCGAGGAACCCGGCAAGTACACGGTCTACATCAACGACAGAGAAATCGAGACGATTGACGTTCTCTCAGCGAACGAGCCCATCTACCTGTCCGACGTCAACCGCCTGCAGGACTCGATTATCAGCGGCATCGAAGCACCGATCGATCCGAGCGCAGCGGGCGAAGCGAGCGTCGACGTCCGCTATGAAAACCTCGGCGAGACCCAGGACAGCGTCGAGAGTGAACTCGTCGCCTCCGACGGTGAGACCGAAGTCGCAAGCGTCACCGAAACGATTGTGGTCGACGGCGAATCGAGTTCGACCGAGCGACTGAGCGTTCCCCTCGCCGAAGCAGGCGTCTACGAACTCGAGGTTGACGGCCAGTCAGTCGGCGAAGTCGAAGTCCTCGTTGACGGCGTCCAAGACGGTGACAGCATCCAGGCGGCGATCGACGCCGCCCAACCCGGCGACACGATCATCGTCGGCGACGGCACCTATGAGGAGTCGCTCACCATCGACAAGCCGCTCACCCTCCGGACGGTTTCCGAGCGTGGGGCGGTTCTCGAGGGTGGTGACGAACTCGAGCGGGCGATTACGGTCACTGACGATGGCGTGACTGTCGAGGGATTCCAAATTGAGGGGTACACTGCGGATGGGTTTGATGCAGCAGTGGAGGCCGAGGGCGACCGGTTCACCTTCCGCAATAACACCGTCACCAACGCTGTTGACGCCATTGAGGTGGCCAGTTCGAACGATATCGTAATCGCTGATAACCACATCCACGACAATGGTGGTGACGCGATCGCGTTTTCGAGTGGAGTTACTGACGCGTCGGTTCTCCGAAACACCATCACGGATAACGGTGGGGATGGCCTCTATCTGGGTAACCGAAACGATCGGTTCACCGTCGACGCCAATGAGATACGCAGAAACCAGGGTGGAATTACATACAACCAAAACGATCAGGGAGGCAGTGACGGTTCTGTCACGAACAACACCGTGACGGACAACGCGGGTGCGGGAATCGACCTCGGCACGTTCCAAGCGCCGGACAACGTCGTAGAGCACAACACCGTAACGGGCAACGAAAACGGTATTACGGCCGGGTCCAGGGCCGAGGTCCGTCACAACCATGTGACAGCGCCTGACGGGGACGGAATCGAGGTGCAAGGTGCATCAGTCGTCGCTGACAACACCATCGAAGACGTGGAGTTCGTTGGTATCGATGCACAGGGCAATACGGTAATCGAGTTCAACACAATAAGTGACACACCCATCGGGATAACCAGCGACCGTGACGGCCTCGAAATCCATGCAAACGAATTTTCGGAGACGGAGATCGACCTTCTGCTTGACGATGCGACTGACGCCATCGTCACCGACAACGAGTTCGCAACTGGCGTCGGGCTCGCCAACGTCCCGGAGAACCTTGATGAGGAACCACACGAGATGTCGGGGAACACCGTCGGCGGTGATCCGCTCGTGTACGTCGTCAACGAAGATGACCCAGAGATCGATCCGGATGCCGGACAGATAATCCTCGTCGATGTCGAAAACGTCGATCTCGACGGATACTCGTTTTCGGATGTCACGGCAGGAATCCAGGTGACTCACGCAGAAGATGTCACCATCACTGACAGCGAGTTTACCACTATCAGCGAGGCGTTCACGACTCCACAGACGCGCAATCTCGGTGCAGTCAGCACATGGCACTCCGCAAGTGTGACTGTCGATACGTTTACTATTACGGACTCGGAGCGCGGAGTGTATGTGGCTGATAGCGACGACGTGACGATTTCGAACGGAAGCATCACAGCGAGCGACCGAAACGTCATCATTACTGCGGATACGACCGGCGAACTCACCATCGCGGACAACACGATCACCGGATCAGAGACGACCGCCATTTCGGTCGGGAGCGCGGAGTCACTCTCGGTCGTCGGGAACGACGTGACGGACGCCAATCGTGGTATAGACCTCTTAAGCGCCGACGACGCGGTAATCAAGGACAACGTCATCGACGGCACGCGGTTCACTGGTCTGAGACTCGCCGGTTCGATCGGCGACCTCGTGGTTACCAACAACACGGTTACCGACGGCGACAATAACGCGGTGATGCAACCCGGCGGCGGCACTAACACGATCAGCGGAGACGTGACGGTTGGTGAGAACACTATCACCAACAACGGTGGAGAAGGGGTGTCACTCAGACTCCGCGGAGACCACGTTACCTTCACTGACAACGTCGTGAGCAACAACGGCGAGGTGGGAGTTAACCTCGATATCGATGGGGTGAGCCTAACAGTTGCGAATAATATCATCGCGGACAACCAGGGGGATATCGGATTCGCTCTCGAATTTGACGTCACCGACGGAACGGTCGAATCGAACACCGTCCGCAACAACGAGGACGGACTTGTGGTGACTAGACAGGGCTGGTCTCCCGTCGAACAGATCACCATCACTGAAAACACCATTGAGGAGAACGCAGGGATTGGACTCACCGTTGACGGCGACAACCTCGAGAATTTCCTTGTCAACCAAAATTCGATCGCCGGTAACACTGACGGACTCTACTATCGTCCTGGAGACGTGTATGTTCTCAATGCGACGAATAACTGGTGGGGTGCGACCGACGGCCCAAGCGGTGGCCTAATCGACAACGAAACACGTGAAGTGGCAGACGGAAGCGGCGACTCAATCGCTATCCGCGATGTGTGGTGGTTGGATGATGATTCCGTCCAATTCGACCCATGGCTCGAGGCTCCGCTCGTCAATACCGGCACGCTCTCTGGACAGGTAACCGACGCGGACACGACTGACACGATCGCTGGTGCGACCGTCGAAATCCGTGATGGAACGACCACGGTGGACACACTCGAGACGGACGCCAACGGCAACTACGACGTTACCCTTGCCGTTGGGACCTATGACGTCGCTGCGAACGCCGATGAGTATAGCGAGACGGTCGAATCCGACATCGAAATAACCGCAGACGAGACGACGACCCGTGATGTTCAACTGACATCGGTCGGGTCGGGGAGCATAACTGGTACCGTCGTCGATAGGGATGCCGACCCGATAGCCGAGGCAGACGTCGAAATCGTCGAACAGGAAGGCGTCAGTGGCTTGTCGGTTGTCCCCGATGGATTCACTACGACGGTAGAGACCGATGCGAACGGGCAATTCGATGTGGAGGCACCCTCCGGCGTTTACCAACTCACAGTTACCGCCTCTGGATTCGACGAGGAGTTCGAACAGGATATTGCAGTGAACGTCGGTGAGAATACCGATATCGGGACGATTGAACTCACCCAAGAGGACAACCTCGGAACCATCACCGGAACGGTCACCCGTGAATCGAGCGGCGACTCAGTACAGGGTGCGATTGTCAGAGCGCTTGATTCGGGGACGACTGTCGCGACCGTCGCAGCCGACACTGAGGGAAGCTACGAACTCGAACTCGAGCCGGGAACGTACACGCTTGAGGCGACCGAAGAGAGCGGTTCGGGCCTTCCTGAGTCAGGTACCGTTGAAAACGTCGAGGTGACCGATGGAGAAACGACGGTAGCTGATCTCGTCCTCACCGTACCCGAGCCAGAGCCAGAACCCGAAGTCGAGTCGATCGAACTTTCGATTAGTGAGACGACGCTGACCGAAAATGGGTCGTTAGTCCCCGTAGTTGTGACCGCCACGTTCGATAACGGAACGACAGAGGACGTGTCTAACGAAGCAACTCTCGAGAGCGACAACACGGCTGTCGTCGAAATCGTTGATCTCTTCTCTCTCCCAAACCCGGCGGTCAGTCCAAAAGAACCGGGAACGGCGACGGTAACAGCCACATACGGAGGTGAGACGGATAGCGTCGAGGTGACCGTTGAAGCCGACGAAGAGCCACAACCCGGTCCAGAGCCCGAACTCGAGGTCCTCGGGGCGAGCGTGACACCGACTCAACTCGAGACTGGTGAGGAGGCAACGATCGACGCAACGGTCGAGAACGGTGGCGAGGCCGATGGCGAACTGACTGTTCCGCTTGAGGTCGACGGCGGGGCGGTTGAGACAAAGACAGTCACGCTCGACGCAGGTGAGAGCGCGGATGTCACGTTTACGCAAACGTTTGAAAGTGCTGGCGAGTTCCACATAAGTGTCGGCGGTGTCGACGCTGGAACGGTCACCGTCATTGAGGACGCTGACGCAGATATCCTCATCTACGGTGCCGACGTGAACCAGTCTTCGATCGCTCTCGGAGAAACCATCCGCATCACTGGAGATCTGCTCAACAACGGTGGGCCCGGAACCTACGACGTCGGCTTGAACGTCGACGGCGAGCGTATCGATACCACGATCGTCGACGTAGCGTCAGGTGCGACACCCGGCGCTGTGGAATTCGAATGGACGCCGACGGAAGCGGATTTGCCCGCCGATGAAGATGAAATGAACGCGACGATCACGCTCAACGGGTTCGTCGTTGAGACGGTTCATATCGAAAACCAGTACTCCGACATCTCGGTGGTCGCTGCTTCCACTTCGGAGATGGAACTCATCGAGGGTGAGGAGACGTACGTCATCGGCAGCATCTATCAGGGCGGCAACATCCAGGGAACCGAAGAGATTGAACTCACCGCGACGCACAACGAGACTGGTGTGACACACGTCGTTGGCAGCCAGGAGGTGACACTCTCACCGGGCTACTACCTCCTCGGGGCGATCAACATCACGTTCGAACCCGACGAAGCGGGCACGTACGACCTCGAGTTGGGCGAGCGAAACGCGGGCACCGTCGAGGTCGAGCCGGCCGAGTCCGACATTCAGGTGATCGCGGCGTCCGTCTCGCAACTCGAGCTGATCGAAGGCGAAGAGACGTACGTCATCGGCAGCGTCTACCAAGGCGGGAACATCGAGGGAACCGAGGAGATCGACCTCACCGCCACCAACCAGGAGACCGGCGAAACCGAGGTCATCAGCAGCCAGGAAGTGACCCTCTCACCCGGCTACTACCTCCTCGGGGCGATCAACATCACGTTCGAACCCGAGGAGGCGGGCACGTACGACCTCGAGTTGGGCGAGCGAAACGCGGGCACCGTCGAGGTCGAGCCGGCCGAGTCGGACATTCAGGTGATCGCGGCGTCGACCTCCGAAATCGAGCTGATCGAAGGCGAGGAGGCGCACGTCATCGGCAGCGTCTATCAGGGCGGCAACGTCGAGGGAACCGAGGAGATCGACCTCACCGCCACCCACCAAGAGACTGGCGAGACGCATATTTTCGGCAGCCAGGAAGTGACAGTCTCACCCGGCTACTACCACCTCGGGGCGATCAACATCACGTTCGAGCCCGAGGAGGCGGGCACGTACGACCTCGAGTTGGGCGAGCGAAATGCCGGAACCGTCGAAGTTGAAGCCGCGGTGTCGGACATTCAGGTGATTGCGGCCTCGGTGGCAGACGTCGAGATTCTACAGACCGAGGAGACGTACGTCATCGGGAGCATCTATCAAGCTGGGAATACCGACGGTACCGAAGAGATTGCGCTCAACGCCACCCACCAGGAAACCGGCGAGACACACACCGTCGACACCGTCGAAGCAGAGCTTTCGCCGGGCTACTACCATCTGGGGGCGATCAACATCACGTTCAAGCCCGAGGAGGCGGGCACGTACGACCTCGAGTTAGGCGACAGAAACGCCGGCTTCGTTGAGGTCGAACCCGCCGAGTCGG
The DNA here is from genome assembly GCF_009806985.1 of Halorubrum sp. JWXQ-INN 858. Taxonomy (GTDB): domain Archaea; phylum Halobacteriota; class Halobacteria; order Halobacteriales; family Haloferacaceae; genus Halorubrum. Next base: position 122,109 of record NZ_WUAX01000016.1, read on the forward strand.
ACATCCAGGTGATCGCCGCCTCCGCCTCCGAGGTCGAAGTCATCGAAGGCGAGGAGGTCTCGGTCGTCGGGAGCCTCTACAACGATGGCGACGTCGAGGGCACCGAAACGATCGAACTCACGGCGACGGACAACGAGACCGGCGAAACCCACGTCCTCGGCAGCCAGGAGGTGACACTCTCACCGGGCTACTACCTCCTCGGGGCGATCAACATCACCTTCGAACCGGACGAACCCGGCTACTACGACCTCGAGTTGGGCGACCGAGACGCCGGCTTGATCGCGGTCGAAGAGGCGATCACCGACATCACCGTGGTCGCGGCGTCGACGGCGGACGCAGCGCTCATCGAGGGCGAGGAGACGTACGTCATCGGCAGCGTCTATCAGGGCGGCAACGTCGAAGAGACGGAAGAAATCTCACTCACCGCCACCCACCAGGAGACCGGCGAAACCGAGGTCATCGGCAGCCAGGAAGTGACACTCTCACCCGGCTACTACCTCCTCGGGGCGATCAACATCACGTTCGAGCCCGACGAACCGGGCACGTACGACCTCGAGTTGGGCGAGCGAAACGCGGGCACCGTTGAGGTCGAGCCGGCCGAGTCGGACATTCAGGTGATCGCAGCGTCGACCTCCGAGGTCGAGCTGATCGAGGGCGAGGAGACGTACGTCATCGGCAGCGTCTATCAGGGCGGCAACGTCGAGGGAACCGAGGAGATCGACCTCACCGCCACCCACCAGGAGACCGGCGAAACAGAGGTCATCGGGACCCAGGAAGTGACACTCTCACCCGGCTACTACCTCCTCGGGGCGATCAACATCACGTTCGAGCCCGACGAACCGGGCACGTACGACCTC
>NZ_WUAX01000016.1:122975-643760 GCF_009806985.1 Halorubrum sp. JWXQ-INN 858
ACTCGGCGACAGGAACGCCGGATTCGTCGAGGTCGAGCCGGCCGAGTCGGACATTCAGGTGATCGCGGCATCCGTCTCGGAAGTCGAGATCGTCGAAGGTGAGGAGACGTACGTCATCGGCAGCCTGTACCAGGCGGGCAACGTCGAAGGGACCGAAGAGATCGAACTCACTGCCACCCACAACGAGACCGGCGAAACACACGACGTCGGGAGTCAGGAGGCGACACTCTCTCCCGGCTACTACCACCTCGGGGCGATTAACATCACCTTCCAGCCCGACGAGACAGGCCACTACGACCTCGAACTCGGCGACAGGAACGCCGGCTGGGTCGACGTTGATGAATCGACCGTCGAGGCGTCAATCATTGACGTCGATGGCCACTCAGTCAACTTCGATCCCGACACCGAGACAGAACAGACGTATGCGAGTGAAGACGTCACCGTAACCATCGAGATTGACGCCGATCTCGATCTGGAGACGGTGGACGTATTAGTAAGTTCGCTTGAGACGAGCTACGTTCGCTCGTTCGAGGCGAGCCATGAGAGTGGTGAGACATGGACAGCGACGGTATCGCCTGAAGACATCGCGGACGATGGACGCTATGAAGTGTCTGTCGTGGCGGTCGACCAAGTTGGAACCGTGGGGACGGACACCGAAGACAGAACTCTCGTGATCGACAGGGATGCTCCACGCCTCTCGTCGACACTCGTAAACGTTGACGGCGAAAGTGCGACGGTCGTTGTCGAAAGCGACAAACCACTCGTGGATGCTCCCGAGGTAGAGGGCGTGTTCACTGACCCAGACGGCTCGACCGAAAGCGATTCAGTATCTGTGCTCCCCGTCGGTGGAAGCAGTACCCACTTCACCGGCACGTTTGCCACCGGCGAGACCGGCAGCTACGAGATTACAAGTACTGGAACCGACCGAGCCGGCAACGAGGGAACCGACACCACGTCAGTCACTGTCGACACTCGGTTTACGCTCGGTGACGGGGTCATTGAGATCGACGACACTGGGACCACCATTGAGTTCGAGGTCGCTGACGAGGCCGACGAGGCGGTCCTTAGCCAGGATCTGTTCGCGTCGCTGTCGGAGACGACTGCCAACGCGAACCTCGATGATGGCCAGCTCGGTGTCGGCTTCATTACTGCCGAACTGGACAACTTCCTCGAGTACTACCTCGAGCAGGGCACCGTCGAGAGCGCAGAGATATCGATGGCGATCGACGGCGGCGAACTCCCCGGCAGCGCATCGCCCGACGAAGTGGAACTACACTACTACGATGATGCGGATGGAGCATGGGAGCCCGTCGCCGGGTCGGCTGTCGAGATCGATTCCAACGGAGATCCGTTCCTCACGGCGTCGGTGAGCGGGTTCTCGACGTACGGTGCGTTCGTTCCGGACGCGGAACCGCCGGTCGTCGACGTTGAGTCGCCTGTCGATGGCGCAACTGTCGAGTCGACGGACGGTGCGGTCACGATCGAGTTCAGCTACGACGATGATCGATCCGGCATCGACGTTGGGTCGGTCACGCTCGACGTCGACGGCGAGGACGTCACCGACCACGATGAGACGACGATCACCTCGACGAGAACGGAACACGTCCTCACGGTCGAGCCGGGGGTGTCCTACACTGCAACCCTCACCGTCTCCGACGATGCGGGCAACGTTGCGACCGAGGAAACGAGCTTCGAGGTCGAATCCGACAGTGGCAGCGAATCGGATTCATCGGCACCATCCAGCGATTCTGGCTCCGCGGGTGGGTCCGGTTCATCGGACCGCTCGGACACCGTTGATACCGAGACCGAAGAGACGGCCACACCGACTGAGCCACCGGTTCCAGACACACCGACTGAGACTCCGGTTCCAGACACACCTGGGACGACACCCACCGAATCGACGCCCAGCTCGTCGACCGATGAGGATGCAGGGACGGACGACTCGATCCCCGGATTCGGCCTACTGGCCGCGGTCCTCGCGTTGTTGGTTACGGCTGGGGTGGCAGTGCGTACGCGTCGATAGCACGTTCGGTCACCCCGTGTCACCGAAACCCGAGAGGAAAGCCTCGTGATTTAGCGCGGTCACAACTCGACACAGAAGTAGTCCCGGGCGGATTCGTAACAAAAAGTTAAATAATCCTATTCCATATGTGGGGTATGTCGGTTGATGATCCCCACAACCTCTCCGAACAACTCAAGAATCAGAAGGAGAAGTTAGACGACATCGACAGCGAAGATTCCACGCTGCTCTGGAACTTTGCTACTGCATCCAGCAAGGAGATGGCTGACAGCACGGTGATCCAATATTTGTCGAAGCTTCGGCTGATCAGCGAAGAGAGCGACAAGCCAATCGTTGAGATGGAACCGTTGGAGATGACTCGTGTGATAGACAATCTCGAAGATGAAAAGGGGTGGTCATCGAAGGGAACTCGGCGAAATTACGAGAAGGCACTTCGTACGCTCTTTCGTGAGTTGCGCGAAGCTGATCCGCAAGAGTTCGGCAGAGACTACGCAGAGTTGCTACCTCGTGAGGGTTCGATTCGTCTGACCAAAGATGAACCGTCGAAGATCACTCCGGAAGACATCTTGTCAAAGAGTGAGATTGAAGAATTGATCCAAGATGCTTGCAAGAATCCGCGCGACAAAGCTATTGTAGCGATGCTCGCGGATACCGGGATGCGGATCGCTGCCCTGCTCTCACTCCGAGTCCGCGACGTCGAATTCCGTAGTGATGGTGGTGGACTGTTTCAACCCAATACCGAAGCGACGGGTCTCAAGGGAGATGATGCACGCAAGCCATTGACGTGGAGTGCGGTACACGTGGAGAACTACTTGATAAACGATCATCCTCGTCCGGATGACGATGGTGCTCCCTTGTTCCACAAGAGTGAGGGGTGGACTGACGAGGACGACGACGGATCGATGACTCCCGCACTCGTGCGCCAGCGTCTCAAGCGACTCGTTGACAAGGCGGATGTGAGTCTTGATACAGAGGATATCCATCCACACGTGTTCAAGCATACCGCCGTCACGATCTGGGCTAAACAGGGGTTCAGTGACCGCGAGATCAAGCACCGTGCCGGCTGGTCTCGTGACTCGAATATGCTCAAGCGGTACGAGCACATCGAAGAAGAAGAGATCAACAAACAAGTTCTGAAAAAGTACGGGTTCGACGTTAAGGATGACGAGATCGGCGAACCGGAGTTGGACAGGTGTCCCCGGTGCAGCGTGCCGCTGCACGGCGGCGAGAATTACTGTCCGCAGTGTATGCTCAGGATCGAGTCGAGTCCGCGTTGGTGGCAAATGTATCTCAAAATCACTTCCGAGGGCGACGAGGTTCGACAGAAGTACGAGGGTCAGATTCCGCCGGCTGACGTATCAGAGTTGTCGCCATCGTACTACGATCGCGTCCATCGGGTGTTTATGGCGGCGACGTTCCCGGTTGATTGGGAGGATGAGTTTGATTTCGAGGTTGGAGAGTTGGATGACGAGGAGAAGGAGTGGGTGGTGGATAATCTGGAGGATATACATCACGAACAGCGGGAGGAGCATCCGGTTCGTACGGACGACGATTAGCGGCTACGCGTCGAGGAGAAGTAGTTCGTCGTCGTCACTCGTCGCGCCGCCGGACGGCGCGGAGCGAATCGGGTTCGACTACCAAGTTGTCTGCGTGGCTTGGGAAGCGGCGGTGTTCGTCTTGTGGTTTGTACATTTCTCCTTCGCTGATTCGTTCTCCGGTTTCTTCGGCGTCTCGGGAGTGATGTAGCCGATGATGCGGACTTGGCTTTCGTCGATGACTTCGGCGAGTAAGCCTTGCTGCTGGTTGGCGAGCGGTCAGCAGATACCCCGACAGTCATCACAGACCTCGATGTCCCGTCCATCCTCCAATTTCACGCTGACTATCGGCGTGCTAGTGCAGTCGTAGTCTACGTACTCATCTCGGTACTCGGCGAACTTCGTCATCGGTTCTCACCCTCCGACGAGGAGACGATGTAGGTGAAGTCGCCAAAATCCACTGTTTCACAACCGTGATCCCACAGCATATGATCGAAGGTTGCGTACTCCTCAGTCACGGCTTCGAAGTGAGGGTCAGGGTGTGGTATCTCGATCGCTGGGCGTCCATCCACACGGCTACACTCTTCGTCGAGTACCAGTCCGTCAGCGAACGGCATTACTGAGACGGTGTGGATGTCTTGATGGTTGTAAATCGCTTCTAGTCGTTCAAGTTCGGTTTCGCTGTCTTGCATTTTCGTTGGTTTTGTTCGACATCACCTCCATCAGTCCGGTTTGTTTGCGAACGATTCGAGACACGCCCGGGGAGTCGAACCCCGACTCCCCACCGTGGGGAGAACCGTTCCGTGCAAACTGTCTGGCGAGCGGATCTAGGCCGTCAGAACTCGTCCAGCAACTCCTCCACCACTTCATCGACGAACTCCTCGAAGCCGTCCTCAACGGTCTGCACTTCGATGACCTCCCCGGGATCACGTTCCCGTTCGACTTTCTCTTCGAGTGCGGGAAGCAGCCAGTCAACGGCGACGTGTGCCGGGACGTCCATCACATCGTGGTATTCCTTTTCTTCGTAGGTGGCGGACTCGTAGCGGACGACGTACCCCACTTCCACGTCGTAGACGGTGAAGTGGTGGCGGTTGTCCACGAGGTTTCGCTGCGGACGGCCTCCGATGGCGATGTCGATGACGGTGTTGTAGTCCGTCTCGTCGAGGGCTGCGCTGATTTCTCCGTGTCCGATGAGTTCTTCCACGTATTCTGTATCGGTGCTGTCGTGATGACCTTCGATTTCTGTCACCAACACAAGATTAGAGAGTTTGACAGATATACCTTTCTCTCGGAGGGATACGAGGTTAAGCAAAGGTACTAAGTTGGTGTTTGAGACTTCAAGGAAGCCGTTCTTCCGAGACTACTAAGTGGCGCTAAAACGTATAAATATACTGAGATGAGTGTCGAAGAACAACTCACAGACACCCAACGCGAAGTAGTCGAAGTTCTCAGAGAAGGCCGAGCGACGCCACAACACATCGAACAGAACACAACCATCCCCAGCAAACACGCTGTCCAACACCACCTGAAGGAACTCCGACTCGCCGACGTCGTCATCAAGGTCAACACAGGCCTGTACGAACTCTCCGACGAGTTCGACAACTGAACCCTTCTTGTCCTCGCAATCCGCGCCACCGGTTAGCGACGATGAACGCCGTTCAAAGTAGTATTTAAACCCGGTTGATATTCCGATTCTGTTCGGTAAACACGTCATATCGAATCCCGTGTTTTCTGCTGTCTGATATAGTTTAGACCCCATTATTTGACCTTAATGATTAATCATTAAGCCTGCCACGTCGAAGTTTTTAACTATGTAGTTCAATCGTCAGTGATGCAATGTTCGAAAAACCCAATGCGGCAAGCAGATCGGTAGCAGAAGAGCACGACAGACAAACTAACCACTGTCTCGACGTCTCCCACAACGAGAGTGATGTCTATGGGGTCTGAGAGCAGCGACATCGAAGAGACCATCAGAGGCGTTGTCGAACCGATTCGAGAAACCTCAGGTGTTGAGATCACCGGGATGGATCACCAGATAATCGGTGACGTCGCAATCATCCACATCGAGACCACCGACGAAAATTATGACACGTCCATCGTGTTTGAGCCCGATGGTGACGGCGGAGGTGATGACGATGGTGTATAGACCCGAGTACAACGGCCCCGAAGACCGCCCCGACATCGACGAGATCGACGGCTTCGCGGAGCTGGTAGATGACGTCGAAACCGCCCTCGAAGAGGCTGAACAGAACGGTGAGGACATCAAGTGGATGAAGGTCAGACCCCCCGTCATCGCCGTCGACTTCGATCCGGGAACGTCCGCAGATGACGTGCGGGGTTTCTTCGACGACTACCTTATCGACATCATCCCTGAAGATGACTTCACCGCGGTACTCGTCGACTTCACCATTTTCGGCATCGCCATCGAAATCTATCCGCGAGACTACCCATACGTGGAAGAAGAAATACCGAGTTTGGCTGACGAAATTGGGGGTGACGAGTAATGCAGGACGACATCGACACCGACGACTTGCCCGAGGAGATCGACGAAGTCCTCGCCGCCGCCCGCTACGCGGCTGCTAACACCACCGGAGTCGAGGAGACGGACACCAAAATCATCCTCAACGAGGAGAAAAACATCGGGATCGCTCACATTGACACAGACTGCGAAGGCGAGTATGCGCGGTTCGTGTTTACGACGGACGGCTCTCGCCAAGTCTGGCCCCTCGGAGGTGGTGACGATGGTGTCTGATGATCCCCGTGTCAGAGTCTTCGTAGACCTCTTCAACATCTACTACTCCGACTGGGACACCCCCGGAGACACGGACGAGTTGAAACCGGAACACGTCGATTTCGACGACAATCTCAGCGGCAATTGGGGCCGGTGCGGAAGTCGAAGTGACGGAACCATCGTCTACAAGATCAACCGCCAGAAGTGGATCGACTGGGACGTAAATCGTCGGTTGATGTTGATCATCCACGAACTGGGACACGTCGAACACGCGCACCACAAGCCGTCGTTCTGGAAGCAGGTCATCGACATCTACGAGACGTTCAAAGACAGGGAAGACGAGGTTGACGAAGCCATCGCCGGAGACATCGATTGGGCGCAAGTGGCGAAACACCTGACGCGTGACCCCAACTCGAAGACCGTCGACAGACGCTGCGAGACCGTCGACGAACGTCGGGAGAAGATGGCCGATGCGCTTGACTACGACGGATATGTGCCGGCGTACTGACGTAGACATCTAAACAAGGACGAGAACGGACGCAAAGCGGACGTGGCGAAAGGGACGATGGTTCTGACGCGGACGTGAGACAAGACGAGTAGCGACGGTTGTGGCGAACGCGTGTCGGCGAGAAAGGCAGTTCAGTCGAACGTCTCCTCCAACCGCTCGTCCAACTCGTCTCTGCGCTCCGCCTCCTCCGACTTCTCCAACCCTCCACGCTCGACGCGTCGAAGGTGTTCGGGCAAGTCGAGGTGGCGCACGATGTCGTCAACGTTGAGTTCGTCTTCGAGTTTGCTCTTGACCGTGTCGCCGATCTCGTTCCAGCCGACGCGCATCGGATCGGTCTGCATCTTGTTTTTACCCCCACCGGAGAGATCGAAGAAGTGGCCAGCAGTGTAGCTGACGACAACCCCACGCTCGACGTAGAAGTGGTAGCGAACGCCTCTATCGTCTACAGCCTCCTCGGATTCGTCATCGATGACGACGGTGTGCCGCTTCACCTCGACACCGGGTTCCTCTTCCTCGTCCTCGTCGCGTTCCCGGCGGTCTTCATCATCGTCGTCGGCGAGGTGGCCGTACTTGGTGTCGTCACTCACGGGGATCACCCGCCTCGTCGTCGACGTCGAGTCCCTCGACGACATCATCGAAGAACTCGCGTATTTTTTCACGGCGACGTTTTTCGAGTTGCTCTAATCTCTTTTCATGGAGTTCTACACGATTCTCGGCCCGTTGCCGGCGGAACCGCTCCCGCTCCAACGCCTCTCGAAGTTCTTCCTCATCGTCCGACGGTTCCGGTTCGTCACTCATCGTCATCACCCGCTCCGTGTCGGGCGGAATCGATGACGGCGTCCTCGACGGCTTCCTCCTCTCGAAGCAGTTGCTCGAGGCGCTCGCAACGACTCTGCAACAGTTCGCGCTCGCTGAGGGCGGCTTCGAGGGCTGCGCCGCTGTCGAAGTCGTCCATCTCCCGCGACGCTTCGATGACGTCGCGGACGTACGCGGATAGGTTGATGCGGTTCGATTCGATCCAGTGCTTCTGTTCCTCCGTGATCTTGATCGACGTAGTCGTCAAATCGCTTGGAGAGTCACCTCCTCGCATTACAGGTATTACTACGCCTTCTGACAATAAAAGAGGTACGCAAGTTGACATTTAACGCGGAGAGGAGCTACTCGCTCCCCCGCGGTCAATCTCTTCGAGAGCTTCATCGACGCGCTCGTCACCGGCTTCCTCTTCGAGGTACCACCGGCGTCGCTCCTCGTCCTTGTGGATGTTCATCAACGTCTGCCGGGAGCAGTTCGGGAGTTCCCGGGAGGCCTTCCTGTACGACTCTCCGTCCTCGATGGCTTCGAGTGCCTCGGTGACATCGAGAAACCCGGTTTCGCCACCATCGTAGTCGGGTGAGAGGTTGGGGTGAAGGTACCCCTCGTCGCTGCGGACGAAGCCGGTCGGGACTTGGCCGAGCCACTTGCCTTCGCGTCGAGCGCGTCGGAGGCCGGACTTTGTTCGCCGAATGATCTGGCGTCGTTCCTCCGTGTAGACCATCCCCACAACGTCGGCGACGAAACGGTTCGTTCCGTCGGGCTTGATCTTGTCCACCTTCCCGTTCGTGATGTGGACGGTGACTCCGTTGTCCTCGCACGCGTCGAAGAACTCCTGAATGATGGATCCGCGTCGCCCGATGCGGCTGATTTCCCAGACGACGACGTGATCGACTTCTCCCTTCTTGATTCGGTTGAGCAATTCGAGGTAGCCTTCTCGCTCCCGGGTGCTTCCGCTCTTGTCGAGGTCTACGTGTTCGACTACTTCGTCGGAGTCGATGTCGGTGTTCTCGTCAATCCAGTCGTCGAGATCGTGCTTCTGGTGAGACTTCTCTTGGGTGTCGGTGCTCGCTCGAATGTACTTCTCGTATTGTTCGTCAGACTGTGTCATAGTTTGGAGGGCTTGTTCGGTTCTGAGGGGTTGCCAGTTTACCACAGAACCAGCACTTAAAGAATCGCTCTCGTTTACAGGCCTGTAAACGAACATCCGTCTGACTACCACTCAACAGTAACTACTCTGTCACGAAACTTAAACGCCGGCTCGAAGAGGTCTCGGCAGCGAGATCGAAGGGGTACGGTGAGAAGACTCGTGTGATACTCGTTAGCTCATCCGCTGTTCTATCTCGTGCGCCACCACCATCAAAACGAACCCGCTCGACGAACAACCGGATCCGATACCGGTTGCTCTTCCAGTTCGACGAAGCGAACACACCCAAGATTTCACGAGCTTGTGCCAACACATCACACAAAAATTATCTGAGAAGGCAACAATTCACGCACCAGTGAGCATCGTAGACGCAATCACCGCCGAACCCCTCCTTAGCCTAGCCACCGGCATCTTCGTCACAATCCTCGGCGGAATCGGCCTCTACGAATACCGCCGTAGCCGCGAATCAACGGACGACGCCAAGGAGTGGTACCGCGACTCCCTCGCCCTGATCGGTCAACTCCAGAACATCGGTCACCAAACTACCGGCATCCAACAACACGACACGGAAACGCTCCGTGAGAAACTCGATCCCCTCACCGACAATCTCCGCTCCCACGCCGAAAAAGCACCCGACAAAATCCCGTTCGAAGCCCGCAAAGACCTCGCCGTCCTCTCCGCCTTCGCCACCGGTCTCATCAACATCACCGAACAACACGACAACCTCGGCCCACTCGAGATCCTCGACAACCTACAAGAACACGTCAAGGAGAACCACGACAGGGACTACGACATCGATGACGTGAACGACTTCATAGAAGATATCGAACTCGACGGGCTCGCCGATCAAATGGCAGAACGGGGGGAAGAGGACTTCGAACTGGATGACAAGGTAGTCGAAGAGATCACCGACAACATCAGCGACGAATCACTCGAAACCGGCCAGATCGCATCCATTGAAGACGCCACCAACATTCCGTTCGACAGGTTCCAAGAGGCAATCGATGACGACGAGTTCATCGACGATTTGATGGACGACACGATGCGCACGTACTCTCAGTTCATCTTGCTCCAAGTCAGCAGCGACGTGTACCGGAAGATGGAGCTCCGACTTCAACGGGAGTAAACCCCCTCACTAGGTCTCGACAACGAGTTCCGCACACCCCCACGCGTCCGGATAAACTACTCCAACTGCAACACCGCCTCCGCCGGAGAGAGGCCGTGACGCTCAGCAAGCTGTTCGGCGAGCATCCACGCTCGCTCCGCGTTCCTCGGTTCAGCCGTCTCGAATTCGCGGGCGTACAGGCACAGTCCTACGACGACGAGCAAGTCGTCTTGTGGGTGTTCTCCAACCATCGAGGCGAGTTGGCCGCGTCATCCCAGATAAACCCGAGGACGGGACACCCCACGTCTTGAATGAAAATCACGAGGATTGATAGGAGAGAAGGGCTGACTCGAGCATCGTGAACCACCATAGAGAACCCGACATCACCATCGAACGAGAGGAGCGTGTCGTCTTCGTCGAAGCCAAGTCTCACAACCCCACTTAAAGAACCGCGTCGAAAATCGAAGTCGAAGCGAAAATCTGCACGCCAACCCCCTACTTTGGAGTCGAGAAACCACTACCCACTCAAACTCGTTACGAGAAGAACGCCACGACGGCCCTCGCCGCCGCACGCATCCGCGCCAACACACCACCACGTCCAGTGCTATTCTGCGGCTCGTCGACGGGAACGCGCCCATCCGAATTCACACTTTTACGTTCGACGCTTGACGAGTTGCAGTCCGACTTGCGCCGACATTCTTCTTCCGCGGCGATGACCGCCGCGACGGGATCCGCATCTTGACTGACTTCAGCCGTTTCGCCGAATAGGGACAGTTCAACCGGTTCTCGTTCGTCTTCTTGCACGCAACCGTCCGTCGGTGCGCGTGAGGTTTAGTGGCGTCGCCCGACGGGGTTTATTGAACATCAGTTGTCAACGCGTGTACCACTCGTTGCCCACGGGTTGGAACCGAATTGGAACCGAGTTGTATCCCACTTGGGATACGTGCCCCAAATGGGCATTTAGCCCCTAACGGTTGGGCAAAACTTATGGTGCTACTTGCCCAACTCAGACTATGGCTGACCTAGACGAAATGACTCTGCGCGGCAAGCACCCTGACAAAGCCGCCGTCAGAATGCTTCAGACGTACGACGACGATGAAATCGGCGGAGTCAAAATCGAATTGGAGATCGCAGACCATCACCCAATCCGCTCCACCATCGAGATGCTCAACAACATCGAGGGCATCGACATCGGTGGCCTCACGATCCAATTCGAACCGGCCGAACTGCGCCAAGCCAGCTACGACGAGTTCTCCGGAACAGGTCAAAGAAGCTCAACCGAAACCGGTTCAGACGACTCCAACAGTTGGACAGTCGAACCTGACGAACCCGACGACGAGGAAGACGAACGAGAGGAGGGAAGCATCCAGCCGGGGACTGCGCACAACTGGGTGTTACACATCCTCCACGAACTCAACGGCGACGAACGCTACGTCCCCGGCAAACGTGTCCGCGACGAAGCCGCAGAACTCGACGTGAGCGAGAGCAGCATCTACCCAGCCCTGACCAACCTTTGGGAGCGGAAGATCACCGACAGAACGGACGAAGGCGGCTCGTACAGTTACAAAATCACCGATCACGGCCTTGACGTCCTCGAAGACGTCGGAGTCCCCGAAGAGGAGGGAGAGTAACGACGAATGAGCACGAATACCCACACCAAAATCACACGGCTGTACGGGGAGTGCGAAAAGGCCCTCGACGAGTCACGCTCGAGGGAGATCGGCGAAGCCATCATAAACCGATTCAACCACGTGTTGGACGAGGTACAGCGAGATCATCCCGATAACCAGACCGTGCAAAATGTTGAGAAGGCCGAACCCACCGGCGCCGGCATAGTCGCCGGGGCACCACCACGCCCACGAGCCGACGATTTGCAGCGGGTCAAATTCCGGCTCGAAACGCTCTCGGACGCCCTCGGCTTCAACATCCACGGATTCCCACAACCGGTGCAACAACCCCAACCAGCGCAAACACCCGCAGGCCAGCCGAACATCATCGTCAACAACTATCAAAACCAATCACAACAACAGTCCGCCACGCAGACCATCACCGTCGAAGAAATCCGACGAGAGGTTGAGGACGGAGAGTTCTCCGACGACGAACGAGAGCGATTACTGGAGCTGCTGGACGAGTTTTCCGACGAGTTGGAAAGCGAGGATCCCGACGAGGGAAGACTCCGCGACGCCGTCAACTCGGCCAAAGCACTCAGCCTCGACGTGGGCGCAAAGATGCTGTACCTCGCCCTCGAAAACAACATCGACGCGTTCGGGGGATGACGGATAGAAATCTGACCGGGCTGAGGTTCATTTTTGTGACCCGAAGAAGTCACACCTCGTAACGATCTTCAAACTCGTCATAGTACCGCGTCAACAACTCGCTCGAATCCCATCCATCCTCTGTGAGCCAATACGGAGCGATCAAAATAGCCCCCACACCGTCCCTCAACACCACCACAGGACGCGGCAAGCAGTTGTACACGACGAACTCATCGCTGTCATACCCGTACGGCCCGGCCAACTCCCGCACCGCCCTACGCACCATACGAGACATCACCCCACCACCGACAATCTCTATCTCCGTGGGAGGGTTATCAAAAGCAGGCCCATCGACGAACGCATCACTTTCGTCATACTCGTCGTCCCACTCCGTGTACGTCTCCGGTATCCCGCACTCATCGATAGAGAACTCCTCAACGTACTCTTCGACTTGCTCGCGCCACAGAACCAATCCATAGCTCGCCGGGAACCTCGTGATATGCTGCGGGAACGCCTCAACTCCACGCACCTCGATCACGCCGTCATCCACCCAGTCTATTTCGTACCCCGTCGGAATCTCGTCGCTCCACCCGGCCAGCTCCAACAAGTCGTCTGGCAGTTCCTCGTCGTCGCCCATTAGTACCTCGACACTTCACGAGGACGCGTGTCAGACTTTACGGTTGATGCGCGCGATCGACGAAGGATGGCAGAATACGATCAAGGAAACCCCTCCAACGTACGCGAGTGTGACAGTCTCGCATAAGCCTTCTACAACCTCTAAAATCGCGTGAACGCGTGGTGCTGAAAACAAACTACCCACCCTCACGACGTAGAAATTCACCGTACGTGTTCAGCTCCAGACTCGTCGACTCGCCACCGACTGCCGACTCGCCATTCGAGATCGCCGAGTTGTCGGTAGTCCGCTTCAGGCGGGCCGCGCCAATCCCGTTCGATGCGAATCTCGTTGAGGTGCTCGTCGGCGTAGACCTTGACGCGCTTCTCCTGCATCTTGTCGTCGGAGAACCACTCGTCACGGTAGCAGACGTTCCCCAACGAATACCGGATGCCTCCGGGAGTCACCAACCACCGAGCCTCGTCGATCCACATCTCCCGCCGTCGAACCTGCACAACGACTGCGACACGCAATCCCGTTTCGTCGCGACGGATGACGCGGTTGTTCCGCCACCGAGTCAAAACACGCTCCTCGTTGCCGCTGCCATCTCGCTCGTCAAGTGAGGCTACGATCATCTACGAGAAACTAGTGTCCACTAACGAATAAGAAGACGGCGAAAACGCCGGAAAGAACAGCGAGATATCCATTCGCGTGGTCTGAACCGGTAAATCCCACACTAGACACTATATCCTCTCAGTTCTGTGTCGACGCATGGGATACTGGAAGTTCACCTGCACTTGGGACACCGAACGGGAGTGTATGATACGGCGGTTGTTCGGGAACCACGAGGACACCACCGACGAAGGCGAAAAGCTCGCAATTGAGGAAAACGATACCCTCTTCCTTCATCGGATGATGAGGAAGGACAGCGATAGACACGGATATCTCCTCGGGCCCTTCGTCGCCGTATCAGACGCTCAAGAGAACATCAACCCCAATGCTTGGAGCCACCTCGGGAGCATCGACTGGCAGGTGGAGATCGATTGGGTGGAAACGGTTTACTCGCTCGATTTGGACAACTGGCTCGAAAAAACGGAACCACCGGCCGAAATCACCCAATACGCCCAGAAATTCAGCGACGTGAGCGGGATCTACTTGGAAGGACAATTAAAGAACGAAGGTCAGATTATAATCGACTACCCGTAGAATGACGGAAATCGTGAACGTCGTTGCGGCGGGCAAGCTGGGACGCGAGTTAGACGTTCAAACAGTCGCCGAAGACATCAATGCAGGCGTCGTCAAGCTCTCGGATGAAACATACTCCAACCGGGTGGTCTACCTTCGACGAGAGGAGGGCGGCCCGATGGTCACGCTGTTTAGATCCGGCAGTTACCACGTCACCGGTGCAAAAAGCGCAGAGGAGGCCGAGGAATTGAAGGACTGGATGGTAGCGATGCTGCGAGAACTCGGAATAGAAGCCACGGCCACGTTCGCCATCAAGAACGTGGTGATGACCGCCGATCTTGGAGAACGCGTGAACTTGAATGCACTAGTCATCGGCCTCGGACTGGAAAAGACTGAGTACGAACCGGAACAGTTCCCGGGCGTCGTGTACCGGCCGCCGGACATCGAATCTGTGTTCCTGATCTTCGGGAGCGGTAAGGTAGTGATCACCGGCTCACCGGACGTGAAAACAGCCAACGAAGGATTTGAGGCGGTAACGGGGCGGCTAAAACAGATCGTCGGTTGACTCCGCGTTCTTGAAATCGCCAAGCGTCGTGTAGTTGAACGATGGGAAGATGACTCGATTCTCGTAAGGGATGGGGTCTTCCAGTTCGTACACGGAGTCGTCCTCGAAGACCAGCACCTTCTTCCCCGAATCATACCCCTCGTATTCGTCCGCCGGTCGGGAGAGCGACGCCTCGTCGGCCTCAACTATCTCCCGAACCCTCCCGACGTACTTCACCTGCTGCACGTCCTCGCTGATGTAGATGGCTACGAACTCCGGTTCCCGATTCATTCGAACGAAACCCCAAGCGTTGTTCGCCCGGATGAAGTCAACACCCTCCTTTCTCGATGGTGCCACCGCGAGAAGATCCTCCTCATCGCCCTTGATTTCTTCTCGGGCAATCGTGCCGCTGAACTCCGGCTGATCCGCGCTCATACCTCCCAAATAAGTCTGTCGACTCTTGATGCTTGCGTCTCGTCCCCGTTCATCAGTGCGCTTTAGATTCCGGGGTATGAACGAGTTAGGAACGAGACGGAAGAATGAGTACGGAAAGTAAATCGATGGAGGAACTCGCCGAGGAGAGTCGAGAACAGGAGAAGAAGAGATTCGTTGAGAAGTGTGCCACGTTCCAACGCGAGATATTCCGAACCACCGAAGTCAAGTTCAGAGAACTGGCCGAGTCGTCGGATAACTTCAGGGACGTAGATGTGGAGTTCGTCCGAGAGAACCCCCTCACGGTGCGCATTCTTCGTTATCTCACCGAACCGATTCTGAGCCGTGACAAATTCTCCGAGTATTGCGACGTCGGCGATCAAACCCTCGGGAAGTACGAGGATTACGAGGATGACACAACACCACGAACGGAAACTGCTGAGAAGATCATCGACACGTTCGAAGAGTATCGGAACGAGAGTCTGCTTCCGTGGCTGGAGATCGGTGGGTTGGGGTACCACGAGTACGACGAAAACGCACTCATAAAGAAGCTTCAGACCGCTATTGCCTACAATATCGCCACCTCCGAAGCGAACACAGAGTACCGAAACTGGCGGGCAACGAAGCAGCACGACGCGATAGCCGGCGAGTTGGTGGAGGCCGGATTTGAGAAGGTGGAGGTTGACGGCGTGGAGGACTTAGAACCCGGGGAATACGAGACCGAGTTGAACGTGTCAAACGAGGAGGCGGACTTCGCCATCAGGAATTACAGTGGAGTATTGACCCTGATAGAGGCGAAAATGAGCGGCACGGAGATTAACTTCCGCAAACGGCGGAAGGAGATGGTCAACGACTACAACGACTGGACTGAAGATCGGTCGGATGCACGTATCGTTGCTGTCATCGGCGGAGTGATAAACACGAATGACGTGGAGACACTCCAAGAAACCGGAATCAGGGTGTTCTGGGATCACCAACTCGACGGGCTCTCCGAGTTCGTCTCGTCTTGACTACACGTTCAGAACGTCATCGAGAGCCTCACTCAGCTCCTCAAGAACCTCTTGCTCGTCACCACTCCGACTGGATTCGCACAGGTCATCGAACAGTTCGGCCAACCTCTCGACGACATCCCGGTCAAGTTCCCGCGGATCAATAACGGGGACACCCTCCAACTCGTTCGGCTCCACTTTGTCCATTCCGGTGCTGTACGTCCGTCCGTGTCGTTTCACGATCTCGTCGGCGAACGGACTGTTCAGGTACGCCAGAAGGGCGTTGATCTCGTCCTCGTCCATCTCTACGTCGAGGTAGACGCAGTGCAGGTTGGTCAGGTTCCTTGCACTGGTTCTGTTGCGAATGAACCGGCCACGTGACCGACTCATATACGTGTAGAGGATCGGTGCAGGATCGCGACGGTCGAAGACGTACCACGGCTCACGGTTGCTGGCGAGGTAGCCTTCGTGAACCTCTACATCCTCCATCCCGTACTTCAGGTAGTCTACGACTCCCGGTCTGTCCTCGCCATCGTTGTCCGCCGAGAAGTCGCTGATCCGTGCGTTCTGACCGTCCTCCTCTCCATCATCTGAGTCCGGGTGTAGCTCTGGTACCCACTCCAACTCGTCCAAATGGTAGAGAACCCAGACCTCCTCGCCAGCGTCGCGCTGACGCTCCCAGTCTGACTCCCTATAGTCGAAATGGGGAACGGATCGCGCGTTTCGAACGAGGGGAGACAGCCATCGATCCTCAATCTCCCACTCGTAATCGCCAGCAGAGCCAGATAGCTCTTCTTCGCTCAGGCAGAAATAGTCGTTCTTTCCCGTAGCGATGCCCCGATTTACTTCTCCGATCTCGGAGAAGGGTACGAGCTGTTCGTCGTCGCCGATGTCAAGGGGATCAAGCAGATCGTCCCACTTGTCTTCCGGCTCCAGATCGGACTGACGAATCGTGTTCACGAACCCCCACTCCGTGTCCCCCTCCGTCCCGTCATCAACGGCGTCGAGAACCACATCCTGACCCGGCCACTCATCCACCCGGACGAACTTGGTCAGATCCTCGTCGTCCTCCTCTCCATCGGTCTTCCTTTCGAGGAAGCTGATGAACGAAGTGGTGAGGGCCTCGTCGAACTGGGAATCTGCCTCTCTGTCGTAGAGTACGAACCCCCGAATGTGGAAGTTCTCCAGCAGGAACGCCTTCAAATCCTCCCCGTATTTCGTCTCGAGGAACTCGGACGGAGTGATGAACGTGGCTCGTCCATCGTCGGCGAGGAACTCCGTCGCGTGAATGTAGAAGTACGCGTAGAGCGGAGAAAGAGTCGAGATGGAACGCCCCGCCTCTTCCTCCATCTGACGATTGATCTCGGCCTTCACTTCCTCGTCGAACTCGTGATGTCGCGTGTAGGGAGGATTCGAGATGACGGCATCGACAGTTCCGGTCTCTTCCGGGCTCAGATCGATGAAGTCACGCGTCCGAAGGTTAGGACTGCCTCCACCGTTCGACAACCGAAGCGAAGTTTTTCCCATCAGCACGGAGAGTTCGCTTACATCTACCCCCGTCATTTCGTCCAACTCGGAGTCTCCAACACGACTCTTCTTCGTCTTGTACGCGCTCGTAGAGAGAGCCGCAGCGCCAATCCCCGGATCTAGAATCTCGTCATCACCCTCACGCACTGCCCACTCGGCCATCAAATCCGAAATAACCGGCGGAGTACGGAACTGCCCGAGACGATGACGATCTTTCCTCGGCACGAGAGACTCGTGGACTCGCCCGATCGTCTCCGCCAAATCGTCGGCCTCAACAAACTGCTCCCGGGCCTCAATCAAACGCGAAAGATCATCTTCGTCGAACAACTCCGCAGCATCCGACAAGAAGTAGGACGAGAACGAATCATCCCCGGTTTTCTGCCGCGCATCTGTCACCTGCTCACGATACGCAGTTGAGTCAAGCTGCGGAAGATCAACACCCTCGGATCTGTATGACTCGTAGAGGGCAGCCACGAGAGAGACGTGGAGGGCGGCTTGGCGAGCGACAATTGCGTCCGCCGAATCAGTTCGGCCAAGCCCGTGATTGTCAACCCACTCTTCAAACCCGTTCAAAGATTCGACATCGCCCTCGATGGACTCTGCTACATCCGAAATGATCTGTTCGACGGTTCCAGACCTACTCATAGAACCCCTCATTGCCGAGCGTTAGACCGTCAATATTCACGTTGCTTCGATGTTCTGACTCCCCCGGTATGTATCTATCTGATTGTGTCATCCGGCGCCGACATCGTCAGTCCTCACATAAAAAGCTAACATCCACCCATGTGTCATCCCCTGTATGCAGCTTTCCGGGAGTGAATCAGTCGAAGACGTCGTCCAAGAGAGTCAGGATTTCGAAGAGGAGATCTTCCTTGACGCCATCCGAGACTTCTACGAACAGGAATTCGAGAGAAACAAAGGACTGTATGACTACGTCGCTGACCACACGAACAATTTCCGTGACTTCAGCAGCGAAGTTATCCGCGAAGAACCGAACGTCGTCAAACTTCTGCGATACCTTGTCAAACCACCAATTTCCCAAATGAAGTTCGGACAGTTCGCCGGCATCACCAGCACCGACAGCTACGAAAAGGAGAGCCCCACAACACCGCAACACGACACGGCCGAGCAAATGGCCGATTTCGTGGAACGCAACCTCGACGAACGGAAGGTACCGTGGCTCAATGAGGACGTTGACGAAGAATATGAAGTCGAACAGTCCCGAGAGTGGGTCTGCGATATCATCGCCCAATCCGAAGCCAAGACTCGATACCGTAACTGGCGCAAAGACGTGCAGGAAGAGAAGGTTGCCGAAACGATGTTGAAGGCCGGTCTCGAGAAGGTCAACATTTCACTTCTCGAATCGGAGGACGACATCCCAACCGGCTCGTTCACCCCCGAAACGAAGGTTTCCGTAACCGGTGGAGACCATCAGAAGGCCGACTTCGTAGCACGCGAACGAGACGGAGGACTCGTCTTCATCGAGGCGAAAGCAATAGGTGTCAAAATCGACTCATACAAACGAATCAAAGAGATACGGAACAAGGAATCGGATTGGCGCCGAACCCACCCCGACTCCACCGTTGCAGCCGCACTATCGGGGTGGATTCCGGAGAGTCAAATAGAGACCCTTCTCAACGACGACATCACCGTATTCTGGGAACACCGCCTAGACACACTCGAATCCCACTTTTCGTAAACGAAGCCGCGCCACAAACCTCATAATGCACTGTCAGAATGAATAAGTATGGACATCGGGAAAATCCCTCGCGGCGAAGACTTCGCCCACAAATTTGCTAGAGGCGAATGGGCGGAGACCGTTCTCATCGAAACCATCGAACGTCAGGACGACATCTTCGCCTTCCAATACGGTATCTCACGAGGAGACGCACTCGAAACCAAAGCCGAACTCGATGAGGTCAAGGAACCGGGCGTTGAGGAGATGAAGCGGCCTGACGTCCTCGTATTCAGCGAGGAACGAATCGAACAGATAGAAGACGAGTCTCAAGAACTGATACACGACTTCGTGGCAGGAAGTCCCGATGAGAGAGCAGAGATTCTACCAAAACTAGAGCAGAAGGGGATCCAGTCGAAAGCCGAAATGGCCCTCGAAGCGGAGTCAAGCAAGTTCCACATTGAGAACCGTCAATACAACAGTTCTCTCTCGGCGTACGTCAAAGACGAAGATTATCCCCGCCTTCAATCGTGGCGTGACCAGAACGAAGTCCCCATTTTCGTCTGTCAGCTATTCTTCGATAAAGCTTACATCATCCCGTTCTCGGCGTACGAGGAATACGCAGACGAAGCTCGGAACGGATCGGTGCCAGTCTCCGGATTCGTCCACGATGACATCCCAGTCATCTGGAAACCGGGACTGCAAGCCAAAGTAGAGGATTTCCCACACGCCAATCTCCTCGGCGAATTTACTGAATCACCATCCGTTGTGAAACGCACCAACGACGGGATTGAGAAATGCGAGTTCGACTGGTCACGCTCCGGTCAACTGGAGTCAACCGACTCGTCGTTCTTTAGTGGCGGGAAGCTCTCCCTCGAAAAACCCCTGACAAACTACCTGTGACCGAAGACATTCCACAACCCGCACCGGAACCTTATGAACCCGGTAACGAGGTTCGGATATACATCGCCGACGACGATCCCGATTCCCAACACCACGACACGCGTGCGGTCGTAGTAGATCGCTTCAAGGACTCACTCGGCGAGGAAACCGGACGAACGCTTGACGCCTACAGCTACCGACTGAAAGACGCATCAACCAACGAACTGCTCCACGTACAGTTCAGACATCCAGATCTCGCCCCCTTTGAGGACGAGTAGAGCAGCCTAGGCGGACACACCCTTTTAATCGAACATCGACTTTCGGCTCAACGCGTGACGTCGAAAAACACCGACAACGAAGACGAACCGTCCACCGAACGAAACCTTGTAATCCGAGACGTGAACCGCACAGAATCAGCCGGCCACCTCGAAGTAGCAATTGAACAGTCCGACGAAGAAGCCGAAATCGAAATCACCACCCACCCACCCGGCGTGGAAGTCAAGGACAGCGACGGCGAAGTCGCCCGCATCCCACTCGACGACGAGTTGACCCTCAACGTGTAACAGGCCAATAAACCACAAGTATTAGTATAGTAGTATTGACACGGATAGTCGTGTGAGCACGCAGTATCCGAATTACCTACCATCACAACAGTTTCACTTTCACCTTGGGTGGATTACCATTTTTACCAACCAGTTTGATCGGCCTACAAATGCAAGCACCCCAAACCATCCTGCCCGACGAATCACCCTACCCCAACCCTAAACAATACATCCAAGCCAAAATCGATCCCCACGACAACCTCACCACACACATCGTCGAACTCGACGACGAAGACCGCCAAGACATCATCTACTACCGCGCCAAATCCGCCGTCATACCCGACTCACCGTCAACGTACTACCTGTCGACGAGCCTCCCGTGGCACGAACTCGTAGAAGACCACGATCTCTACCCCGGACGGCCACGAGCAAACCTCAACGTAGATGTCCGTGACAACATCACCGCCTACAAACGCCACCGCGGCAAAATCCTCCACACCCTCATCGAGTCGTTCGACGGCGGCGAAACACTCGACGAAGCTGACGACGAGATCGAAGACCAACTCGACTCCATCATCAAAAACCAACCAGACGACACATCACCACGAGACCTCCACACAATCCTCGAAGACTGGCCCGGTTCACCACGAATCCACGACGAACCCATCCTCGGAGCAGAATACGAAATACGGGACGCAGCTCTCGAAGAAGCACGAGAAATGGAGATGTGCTGGATTCGCTCCATCAAACGTAATCCGCACACACGCGTCGTCGCGCACGAACACCAGTACGTCCACAAACCCGAAGAGGTCAAACGAGAACGTGCGTACGGCGGCCGCGTCGACGTCATCATCCTCGTCAAAGAAGGCCACGAAACACTGGAACACGGCCTGTACGCCGTCGACGTGAAGACCTCTGAGGAGATCAACCACCAACACCGGATGCAAGTCGAAGCACACCGACGGTGGCTCTGCTCTACTCTCGGCGTCGAAGCCGGCGGATTATTGATGCTCGTCGATTCAGACGGTGTAACCCTCGAGACGCACCTTGACGACTCGTGGCCGGCAGACGATCTGTGGACTCACTTCTTGACGCGCCTAAATCACGTTTTCAGCGACACGCTGTTCGACATCCGGACGATGTATCCAGATCGGTGACGTTCACTACTCTCGTTGAACCCCACACCACCTCGAGGTGGAGTGAACCCCAGTCCCTCGCTACACGGACGGTCGTCGTTGATCTCGCGGAACGCGTAACCCCTGAACCCCCACGGAACTGTAGCAGGGTTGTTAGGGGCCAGCATTGCGGCCCACTGAAGCCCCACGGGAACTCCAGCGGCAGACCGCACACCTCACACCTCACTCGCTAAAGCAGAACACACCCCCTCTGTTTCCACTCGAGAATCCAGACGACGATCCACACGCTCAGACCATCCCCCATTACCGCGCAGACACCCGGGGTTAGTATTGTCGGCGGTCTCCTCGCCCGGAAAACCACCTGCAAATTCGTGGGCGAAATCACGGGTAGACGAATCACCGGCAACCCCATCCACGGGCATACTCTCGGGCGAAGCTTAACCCCCACCAACACCTATCAACAAACAGAGATGAACGAACTCGCAAACAAAGACATCGAAGTCCTCCGAATCACCGTCAAACAAGGCCCCGTCCGCGCCAGCAACGTCGCCGAAGCCGTCGGCTGGGCCGACAACACCGACGCCGGACGCGGCAAAATCCGCTACAGGTGGAACAAACTCGAAGAGAAAGGCCTCGTCGAAAGCACCTACCGAGAAGAAGAAGCCCAAGGAGCACAACACGCACCCCGTGTCGTCGAAGCCACCGAACTCGGAGAAGAACAGTACGACGAGTACGAAGAGGAGGACTACGACGCCGACACCCTCGAAGAACGAGTCGAACGAATGGAGACCAACTACAAGCAACTGCAGGAGAACTACGTCGCCACAAAACAGTTCTGCTTCGATCTCGACAACCGACTCGAAACCCTCGAAGACGCCCTCGAAGGAGTCGATGACGTGGACGACGAACTCGACGATCTCGCCGAAGACATCCGCAACATTCGCCAAGCACTCCCGGACGCCCCCGTCATCGACGCCGACGAGATGACGTTCAGCGACGACTGAAACGCCGACGCGAGACGGTTTTTTACCGACGAAAAGCGTATCCTCGAGTAGGAGGCGCGGCACCTCTACTGCATCGATCGCCAAAGAGCTGTCACCACTCCCCGAGTGCCCGAATAGTTCGTGTTTCGCCAACGCGGCGGCCCCCTTCGCCTCTCACAGCTGTAGAGGCCACCTCGCGGCACTCCGCACCTCCCCACGCATCCGCCGCGACGCCTCTACACCGCGAATCGAAGGCGACGACGGAGGCCGCCCTTGCTTCTCGCTTCTACAACCACTCGTCGAAGAGAAACATCGAAAACGAGTAGCGTGGAAACCAGCACCACGACATCGAACCCTTCCCATCACTTCCCTTCCATCCCTTCCTTCCCCCTTCAGAGAGCCTTCCCACGTGCAAATCCCCGAGAGAGGGGTAGATTGGGACGAGCGGAGCGGTGGAACCACTACGGCGGAACGGGCGCAATGACAACCACGGTACGCCGCGTCACCAGCGCGACGCATATCATCATACTTGCGGTTTGTATAAAAACGCCGGCGCTGGAGGCTGCTCGCAGCCACCCCTACTTCGATGGACATCCTGAGCGATCATCATTAGCGGTCATACTGCATAGTCATCACGTACGTACACACATCCACAAAGCACACCCAACACCGTCGAGACGCGCTCGTGTGTGTCGGTGGGGGTAGACGTCGAATCCTACACGAAACCACCAGAACCTCCTGTGCGACGATCGTGGAAGGACGGTGGTTGTCGGCGGCTGAGCGGATCCTCGCCGCCGACGACAAGAGCGAGCAGCCGCACGGCTCGTCGGTGTTGACGTTGAAGAAAGCGGGGTGTGAACGGATGGTGGATGGTGTCTGCCCCGCATCTACAAGTAGTGTCGCCACGCTGATAAATCTATCTCACTCCACATCCCTTTATATACTATAGCGAGCTTCATTCAACTCTCATTTTGCGTCGGGGTTAGACGGGGGCCACAGCTCCCCCGATGATCGTTGAACCGGCCGAGATGATTCATCGGAGTCGTGACGAGAATCCGGAGAAGGCGTCGGTACGTGATGGGACGCGACGACGGCGTAGCGTCGTCGTCCTCGGGAAGCACGTGCTTCCCTTCGGTATGCGAGCAGCCCCCTGAGGAAGACTAAGTGTGTCAATAAAATAAAACTATCTCTCTAATGGGTTGTTGTAACAACCACCACTTTGCCCAGATCCGGAGGGGGTGGAAGGATAGACCGGTACAGTCACCGACATCACCCACGAACTCCTTCCAACGACACTCACCGACGACTTCGACGCTTCGTTCGTCGTCGAACGAGACTCTGGCGACGACTTGTTGGAAATATTCTCTCGTTCACCGACGTGTTCCGACTGGCGACTGCCGGTGACCGTGTCAGGCGACGAGGTCTAACCCCGACGCAAAATGAACGTTGAATGATGCCCGCTATACTACTTAAACCCCTCCGAAGGTGGGAAACCTGTTTAAAATCTGATGTGATAGTATAGGGTGAACGGATGGTGTCTGCCCCTGAATTCCTCGAAGAGGAGTTTGTCGAGGCTGCTGAAACTCGTGGTGAAGACCCGGAACAGGCCCTCCAACAACTGATGCTCAAGTACGTCCAGAACGAGGACGCTACTGCCGCCGAATTGCTCGGCGAACACCCCGACGGCCCCGTCGTGTCCACCGGCGAGTACAACCCTGACGACGCCCGTGAACTGACTCGGGAAGCCATCGAGGGACTTGTCGGTTATCCGCGCGAGGTGAAGATTGACCCCTCGGACGTGCCCGACGACGAGGTGCCGCGCGATCCCGATGCGAAGCGCGAACTCGTCCTTGCCGTACTCCGCCACGAACACGACCGCTTCGCCAACGAGGATGAGCGAGTCCACCCGAACGTGATTCGTCGAGGGGACGTTGTTCGCGTGGCGCGGATGTTCCTCGACGACATCAACGAATCAGATCACAAGCGACGTGAGTACGTTGAGAAGGTGATGGATAGACTTCTGGTGAGTCCGAATCCCGAAGAAGAGCAACGGGCGTTCTGGACTGTTGAGAAAGCGTTGGAGTACATCGAGTCCGTTAGACCTGATGACTTCTCCGATCCGCATACTGCGTTCATCGTGGAGATGGATGTCGCCGATATCTCGAAGGAGATTTTGGCGAGCAGTCGTGATGACGTGGGCGTAGATCGTGTGAACGATGCACGTTCGGAGTGGGGTTTGAAGCCGCTGGACGCGGCTGAATGGATGGTGTACCGCGACTTCCCCGAATCAACCGACGAGTAGTCGTTCTTCCTTTTCCCTGATTTTTAACAATCGTCCAGACGCATCACCCGATTAATGTCAGACTCGATGGACTCAGAGGAGGTAATGGACACAATAATGGGCGTAATGGGGCCGGTGTGGATCACGTCGGCTGGTGGTGAGGAAGCAGCTGTGCGTGTCGTGGAGCGGTCTGATACGTCCGATGCGAAGGTTGCGCGGATCGAAGTCGTCGAAGGTGACGTGCCGGGTGACGAATCGAAGGCGCAGATACGGTCTGAAAAGGAAGATGGAGGTTGGAGCCGCCCCGTCGCGTACTGGGTTGGTGAGGCGGACGGGGGAGAAGAATTGGAGTGGATCATCGACGGGGTAGAAGAGGTGTAGGTGGATGGGTGACGAACGTACGCCGGAGGAACGGGCGGAGTTGCTGGCCGATTTCTTCGACGCGGTGCGAGACGACGAAGGCCGTGGCGTGACGGTGGATGAGACGCCGATTGGAGTGAAAGTCGGGTTGGAGATGTCGAGTGCGAGGGACGCGTGGACGCAGACGGAGGCCGATGGCCGCGCCATCCTCGACGAGTACGAAGATATCCTCGTCTCGGTCTACGAAGGCGAACTCGAAGTCGTGGACGAGGTGAGCGACGAGGAGTGGCCGCACTTCGTCGCGCTCGTCGAGGAGACTGATGGCGTCGGTGTCGGCGAAAAGGAGTTGCGTGATGTTCGGGGTGGTGAGCCGTGAGCGACGAAATAGACGAGGAGGCGTTGGAGCGGTACGTGGGGTGGGTTGAGGAGGGCCGTGCGCAGCCCAAGGTGTACGAAACGCCTCTCGGCGTCAAGCTCGCCGCAGACAGGGGGCCGGGTGATCTGGCACCGGAGTACGGGCGGCCTGAGGTGATGTCGTTCCGTGAAGCGATCGGGGTGTGGGAGGACGAGATAGTTTCCATTTACGAAGGCGAACTCGACGCAGTCAACGAGGTTGAAGAGGAGTGGTGGGAGGAGTTCGTCACCGTCGCCGACGCGGCTCTCGACGACGTTGGTGAGGAGGAGTTGCGGGCGGCGCGCGACGAGTAGATAGGCGACCGTCTAGATCCTCGGACTTTGTTCTCCGGTGCTCCTATTACTCCACGCGCCTCAGCAAAGTGATGTGATGGCCCCACTGCGTTCACCGTTGGAAGACGACATTCAGCCGCTTGAGGGATGCTTCTCAAGGGATTCGTAACAATTTGTTAGTAGTCCCGGGCGGATTCGAACCGCCGTCAATGGCTCCAAAGGCCATTATGATTGGCCACTACACCACGGGACTGCGAATGCGTCTACCTCGCCCGCCCTCAAGTAGGTTACTTTCCGGTCCGACGCGGCGACGTTCCGTCTCGTCCGATCGGCTCACGCGCCCTCGGCGAGCCGATCGTATCGCTCCTCGAAGCTCGCCCGGCAGGTGCCACAACAGAAGTGGTACAGCGTCCCGTCGACGCGGGCCGACTCCCCCTCGGCGGTGACCGTGTTGTCGCACTCGACGCAGTCGACCGCGAGGTCGACGTCGCCGAGCGTGGGCGACCAGTCGCGGCGGTCGACGAGCCGCACGGAGAGCTCCCGAACCGACTCCAACCCGACCGCCTCGTCCACGAGCCCGCGCGCCCCCGCGTCGTCGAGCGTCGTCGAGAAGGTCACGTCGCCCTCGGCGGTCAACACGGCGTGCTCGACGCGATCGTGGTCGGCGACCGCCTCGTACGCCGCCGTCGCCTCCGCGGGCGCGACCGACAGGGTCACCAGCGCCTCCGTCCCGGTCGAGAGCGCGGCGTCGTCGATCCGGACGGTGAACCCCTCGATGACGCCGAGCTCCCGGAGCCGGTCGACGCGGTCGGAGACGGCCGGCGCGGAGAGTCCGACGCGGTCGGCGATGTCGCGGTACGGGCGTCTGGCGTCCGCGAGGAGGAGCCGCAGGATCTCCCGGTCGGTGCCGTCGAGCGTGCGCATGGGCGACGTTGCCGCGGCGAACTCATAAGCGTGCGGACGGCGGTGGGAGGGGAACGGCGGTGGGGTGGAGGAACGGCGATGGGAGAGAACGGCGATGGAAGGGGAACGGCGGTGGAACGGAGACGACGGTCGACTGCGGACCGCGGCGACGATGGCGACCGCGTTCGGGAAACCGTCCCGCCGACCCGCGCCGAGGGAAACCCTGTTATCTCGCCCGCTCCAAACGGGCGACATGTACACGATCGAGGTCGACGGCATGGCGTGTGACGGCTGCGAGGCGAACGTGATCGACGCGCTCTCTGCGGTCCCCGGCGTCGAGAGCGCGGACGCCGACCACGAACGCGGGATCGCGACCGCCGACGGCGACGTCGACGTCGACGCGCTGGTCGCGGCGATCGAGGAGGCCGGCTACGGCGCGACCGCCTGAACCACCCGGTTCGCTTATAAGTACTCGCCGAGCAGCGGCGCGACGCGCTCGCGGGTCGCCTCGGGGATCGCCTCGGTCGGCGTGTTGACCGTGCCCGCCAGCGCGGTGTGAGCGTCGCACTCGTGGTCCGCGGGAAGCGCCCGGACGGCTTCCTCGACGGCGGCCTTGATCGCGGCCTGGTTCCGCTCGGCGTTCTCCAACACCTCCGCGAGCGTCACCTCGCTGTCCGCCTTCCAGACGTCGTAGTCGGTGACGCCCGCGATCGTCGCGTACGCGATCTCCGCCTCGCGAGCGAGCTTCGCCTCGGGGATCGCGGTCATTCCGACGAGGTCCCACCCCTGTGCCTTATAAAACTCCGACTCCGCCCGCGTCGAGTACTGTGGTCCCTCGATGCAGACGTACGTGCCGCCCTTCACGACCGGGACGTCGTCGCCGACCGCCGACTCCGCCGCCGCGGTCAGGTGGTCGACCAGTTCGGGGCTGTACGGGTCCGCGAACGGCTGGTGGACGACGACCCCGTCGCCGTAAAACGAGAGGTCACGGCCGCTCGTCCGGTCGAAGATCTGGTCGGGAACGACGAGCGTGCCCGGCTCCAGCTCCTCTTTTAAGCTCCCGACGGCGTTCGACGCGAACACGTGGGTGACGCCCGCCTTTTTCAGGGCGTACATGTTCGCGCGGTAGGGCAGGTCCGTCGGCGAGACGCCGTGGTTCGAGCCGTGCCGCGGGAGGAACGCGACCTCGCGGCCGGTGTCGGCGAACTCGCCGATCGTGACCGCGTCGCTCGGCTCGCCGTAGGGGGTGTCGTACTCGACCTCGCGGACGTCGTTCAGGGGGAGCGCCTCGTAGATGCCGCTGCCGCCGATGAAACCGATCGTGCTCATACCCGCGATCCGGCCGCCCGATACTTATAAGGAGTGACCCACGACGACGACCGACCCGACGACGGTGGCGACGCGAACGACGATGGACGGTCCCGGCGACCGCTCACAGTACCGGCGACCGCTCACAGCATCGGCGACCGCTCACAGCATCGGCGACCGCTCACAGCACCGCCGAGATGGCCGTGTAGACCCCGAACCCGATCACCAGCGAGCCGACGAGCGACCCGATCCACGCGAGGACGGTGTACGTCATCTTCGAGCGGCTCACGCCCGCGTCCCCGGCGGCGTACCCCGCGCCGACGATGGCCGAGACGATGATCTCGTTGAACGAGACCGGGATGCCGAAGGCGACCGCGGTCTGGGCGATGGCGAACGACGGGATGAGCGCGGCGATCGACCGCCGCGGCCCCATCGAGGCGTAGTCCTGTGCGATCGCCTTTATCATCCGGGGTGCGCCCGTCCACGACCCGGCCAGTAGGCCGACGCCGCCCCCGACGAGCAGCGCCCACAGCGGGACCCCGACGTCGCCGAAGATCGGAACCAGCGGCCCGATCGCGAGCCCGACCTGCGAGCCGCCCGCCGAGAACGCCACGAGCCCGCCCATCGCGAGGAGGAACCGCCGCTGTGCTCCTTCGCGGTCGCGCCCGACGTCGGCGTACACCGCGGCGGCGACGAGCCCGGCGATCGCGAGCGTGACCGCCGCGGTCCCGACCGTTCCGGGGCCGCCGACGCCGGCCGCGACCGCCCCGGCGATCGACGCCTGCTCGTCGCCCGGTCCGAGCAGGGCGAACCCGACGTTGGCGAGGATCACCCCCACCAGCCCGGCGAGGACCGCGGTCAGGGCCCGTTCCGGGAGCCGGTCGCCGATCAGCGCGCGTGCGACGGCGTAGGCGATGCCGCCGCCGACGAACGGAGTCAGCACCCACAGGGTGAGGATCTCGACGTACTTGGGCCACGCGGGGTCACCGCCCATCGCGAGCCCGACCCCGACGACCGCGCCGGTGACGGTGAACGCGGTCGCTATCGGATAGCCCGCGAAGACGCCGATCGCGACGAGCCCGGCGGCCGTAAGCAGCGCGACGATGGCGGCCCCCGCGGTGAGCGTCACGCCGCCGATGAGCTCGGTACCGACCGCCTCGGTGACGTTCGCGCCCTGAAGCACCGCCCCGAGGAGGCCGAGGACGCCGACGACGAGGCCGGCACGCATCACGGAGATGGCGTTCGCCCCGACCGCGGGCGCGAACGGCGTCGACCCCGACGACCCCGCGCCGATGGACCACGCCATGAAGAGGCTCGCGACCCCGGCGATCAGGAGCGTGAGGACCGTAACGGCGGCCATGTTACCGTTTCCCGTCCTCGTACCCCTCTCGCAGCCCGAGCAGGGTGCGCCGGACGAGGAGGAACCCGAAGAAGAAGAGCCCCAGCAGGACGACGAGGAGGAAGACGAACAACGGGTCAACCGAAACCATACCCCGGGTTCCGTCGGCACGGTGTTAGGCGTTTCGGCAGCGGCCGGGAGGCTCAGATCGATAGCGATCCCGAAGAGCGACGACGGCGCGGGGTCGGGATTGGTAAAACCGCTCTTTGTGCCTCGGGCACGTATAAGAGACACGCACCACAACCGACGAACGCGGCCCCCCGCTTCGGCCCTCCGCCCGACGGCGGGCTCAACCTTCGATACGGAACTCCCGGAAAGCGTCGCCGTCCGGCGTCACCAGCCGTCCCTCGAGCCCGTCGGCCGCCCGCTCCAGCTCCGCGTGGGCCGCCCGGTTGCCGCGCGGCTCCGCGTGGCTCCCCGGGTTCACGATCGGGAGCCCCGTCGAGTCGTCGAACCGCGGCGCGTGGGTGTGACCGCAGATCACGGCGTCGGCGTCGCGCTCGCGGCCGAACATGACGAGTCCCGTGTCACCGCTCCGCCGACGGTGCGTCACCGCGAACCGGACCCCGCCGTACTCGACGACGCGCGTCTCCGGGACCCGGTCGCGGATCGCGCGGTCGTCGTTGTTGCCGTATACCGCCCGGAGGCTCCCGGCTTCCTCGTAGAAGGCGTCGAGGACCGGCTCGCGGTAGAAGTCGCCGGCGTGGACCACGACGTCGGCGTCGCGGACCGCGGAGAGGGTCCGCCCGCGCAGCCGGTGTCCGTCGGTGCTGTGTGTGTCCGAGACGACGACCAACATACCGCTGGCTCGGTCGGCGACCGACTTAAGCGGCCGGACCCTCCCGGAACGGGTGCGGGGGTACCTACCGCTCGCTGAGCGCGAGCGACGCGAGCAGCGACTCCAGTTGGACCTGCTCGTTCGCGCCCTCGGCGATCCGGTAGTCGACCTCGCCGATACGCTCCATCAGCCTGACCGCCTCCCGCTCGGAGAGGTCGAACTCCCACACCGACCGGTGGAGCTGGTCGATGACGTCGCCGCCGGCCATCCCCGTCTCCGTGAGGAGCCCGTCGAGCGTCGCCCGCGCCCTCGCGAAGTCGCCCGCGAGCGCGTCGGTCACCATCGCCTCGATCTCCTCGGGCCGCGCCGTGGCGGTGATCGCGTAAACCGCCTCCTCGTCGACGACCCCGCCGGTCGTCGCCGCGGCCTGCAGCGAGTTTATCGCCCGACGCATGTCGCCGTCGGCGGCGTACACCAGCGCGTCGACGCCCGCGTCGGTCACCTCGATCCCCTCGGCGGCGGCGATCTCGCGGACCTGCGCCGCGACCGCGTCGTCGGACAGCGGCGAGAACCGGAACACCGCACACCGCGACTGGATCGGGTCGATGATCTTCGAGGAGTAGTTACACGAGAGGATGAATCGGGTGTTGTCCGAGAACTGCTCCATCGTCCGACGCAGCGCTGACTGGGCGTCGTCCGTGAGCGAGTCCGCCTCGTCGAGGAACACGATCCGGAAATCGCCGCCGAACGACGACCGCGCGAACCCCTTGATCCGGTCGCGGACCACGTCGATGCCGCGCTGGTCGGAGGCGTTGAGCTCGAGGAAGTTACCGCGCCAGTTGTCCTCGCCGTACACCTCGCGGGCGATGGCGGTGGCGGCGGTCGTTTTCCCGACGCCGGCCGGCCCTGAAAAGAGGAGGTGGGGAACGTCCTCCTGGGCGATGTAGCTCGCGAGCCGCTCGACGATCGCCTCCTGCCCGTGGACGTCGGCGAGCGTCTGCGGTCGGTACTTCTCGATCCATATCTCCCGCCCGGTGGCGGTCGCCGCGACCTGCTCGTCGGCCTCGCTCATACACGTACGGAGGGGTCGGTGGGGTGATAAACGCCCCGAGAGGACGCGACACCGGCACGATCGGGGTGCGATCGGGACGCAATCGGGGTGCGACTGGGACGCGGTCGGGGTGCGATCCGGAACGCCCTCGGCGCCGTGCCCTACTCGAACTGCGCGATGAGCTCCGGGACGACGTCGAACAGGTCGCCGACGATCCCGTAGTCGGCGATGTCGAAGATCGGCGCGTTCGGGTCCGTGTTGATCGCGACGATCGTCTCCGACCCTTTCATCCCGGCAACGTGTTGAACGGCCCCGGAGATGCCGACCGCGATGTACACCGTCGGCGTGACGACCTTGCCGGACTGGCCGACCTGCCGGTTCTTCTCGAGCCAGCCGTTGTCGACGATCGGCCGGGACGCCGAGAGGGTCGCGCCGAGCGCGTCCGCGAGCTCCTCGACGAGCTCGAGGTTCTCCTCCTCCCCGATGCCGCGGCCGACGGAGACGAGCACGTCAGCCTCGGAGATGTCGACGTCGCCGCCGGCGACCTCTTCGAACCCCTGGACGCGCGCGCCGGAGTCCGGGTGGTCGGCGTCAACCGACTCGATCACCGCGTCGCCGACGCCCTCGGTGGCCTCCCACTCGCCCTCCCGGATCGTGAGCGCGAAGCGGTCGCCGGCGACGTCGACGGTCGTCTCGACCTTCGAGCCGTACATCTCCCGCGTGACGGTGAGCCCGTCGTCGTACGCGAAGCCGGTCGCGTCGGTCACGAGCGGGAGGTCGTAGCTCTCCGCCAGCGCGGGCGCGTAGTCGAGCCCGTTGACGGAGTTCGGCATGAGGACCGCCCCCGCGTCCGTGCGGGCGAGCAGCGTCTCGACCGCCGACTGGTAGGCGTTGTGGTCGAACTCCTCGCCGTTCTCGAGCGTGTAGATCGTGTCGACGCCGGGGCGGTCGAGGTCGTCCGCGAACCGATCGACGTTGCCGGCGATCACCGCGAGGTGGAGGTCGCCGTCGAGCGCGTCGGCGAGCTCCCGACCGGCCGTCACGATCTCGTAGGAGACGTCGCGCAGCTCGCCGCGGCGGTGTTCGGCGACCGCGAGCACGTCGGTCATGCGTCCACCCCCTTCGCCCGCAGGACCTCCGCAAGGCGCGTCGCGGTTTCCCCGGCGTCGCCCTCGATCATCTCCGCGTCGGACTCGCTCTCCGGCTCGTACATCGACGTGAGCGTCAGCGCGCTGGCGACGTCGTCCGCCGAGAGTCCCAAGTCCGCCAGGTCGGCCACCGCGATCTCCTTGCGCTGGGCCTGCCGGATCCCGCGGAGACTCGCGTAGCGCGGCTCGTTGAGCCCGGTCTGGACCGTGAGCACCGCGGGGAGGTCGACCTCGGTCAGCTCCTCGATCCCGCCCTCCAGCTCCCGGTGGACGTTCGCGACCGCCGCGTCCTCGTCGATCGCGAGGTCGTTGACGACGGCGGCGTGTTCGAAGCCGATCCGCTCGGCGAGCGCGACGCCGGTCGCGCCGAACGCGTCGTCGGACGCCTGGACGCCCGAGAGGACGAGGCCCGGGTCCTCGTCGTCGACGACGGCCTCGAAGACGTCGACCTTCGATTCGACGTCGGCGAACTGCCCCTCGAACGCGTCGTCCCAGACGCGGACCGCGCGGTCGACGCCCTTCGCGAGCGCCATCCGGATCGTTTCCTCGGAGCGCTCGGGGCCGATGGTGACCCCGACGACTTCGTCGGCGATCCCCGCCTCCGCGAGCTGGACGGCCGCCTCGATGGCGTAGTCGTCCCACTCGTTGAGGTCGTACTCGAGGTCCGATTCCGCGACCTCCGTTCCTTCGATCGAGAAGTCGTCGCCGACCTCGGCGACCTCCTTGACGGTCACAAGAACTTTCATGGTCGATAGTCGGCGGTTCGTGGTGTAAGGGTTTTCGGAACCGGCGGCCGCGGGAAAGCCGTTGTCGGCCCGGGCGATCCGGCCTCGCGTCCGGACCTCAGCGGGCTCTCCTGGAGTTCACGCGCCCTTTCTCGGCCTTCATGCCGCCTCTCCAGGGCCTCACGCGGCCTCGCTCCCGGCTTCGCCGGATCCACCGCCGCCCGCGTCGTCGCCGCCCTCTCCGTCGGGGAGGGAAATGAGGTTCTCCCGGCCGAGCCGGAGCTTCTCCACGCGGCCGGCGTCGGCCATCGCGGAGAGCAGCTGTGACACCTTGGCGTCCGACCAGCCGGTCTCGCCGACGATGTCGGCCTGTCGCATCCGGCCGCCGTTGTGCTCCAACAGCCGCTCGACGCGCTCCTCGTCGGACAGCAGCGACAGGTCCTCCTCGGGCTCGCCGCCCGCCCCGCTCCCGGCTGCACCGGAGCCACCGGCGCCCGCGGCGTCGGCGGACGTCGGACCGTCTCCAGCCGCCGCGTCGGCCCCCCCGCCCGCAGCCCCGCTCGTTCCCGTCGATGCGGCGCCGCCAGCCGCCCCCCCGTCGTCCGAGTCGAACCGACGGTAGCCGAGCAGCCCGCCCGCGATGAGCAGCGCCGCGACGACGATCGCGGCCGCGAGGAGGGTCCACGGCGGGGTCGACGGCCCACCGCCCGTCGGCGAGTAGACGATCGCGACGCGCTCGTCCTCGTCGAAGGCGCGCGGGCCGTCGATGACCACGGCGTTGTCACGGAGCGGGAGCGTCGCCCCCGGCGTGCCGGAGACGGTGTAGCCCGCCGGCGTCTTCACCTCGATCGATTGATCGGCCTCCAACGACCGGAGCCACGTCCCGTCCGTCGGCGTGGCGAGCGCGTCGCCCAACACGAGGTTCTCGCCCTCCTCTTCGAGGAACTCGGTCCACGTGAACGTCAGGCGGTACTCGCCGACCGCGACGACGTCCTCGTCGACCTCGAACGCGGAGAGGTCCTCCTCGTGGAGCACGACCTCCCGCTCGACGTCTTCGACGCGCATCTGCCGGTCGACGTTCCGGCTCGCGCCCTCCGCGAAGCGCTCGAACGGCGTCTCGCTGGGGCCGATCTCATCGGCGAGGAACCGCTCGCCGACCCGCTCGAAGACGACCGTCTCGTTCGAGTCGGTGAGTTCGTACCTGACGACGACCTCCCAGTCGGCGTCACGATCGGGCTCGAGGTGGATCCGGAGGTCCGTCTCGGCGCGCGGAGAGAACTCGACGGAGAGCGTCCCGTCTGACGCGACCCGCGACGTGGAGGGCTGTTCGACCGATCGGACGTCCCCGGCGGCCGCCGACGTGCCGACGGGGAGGGTTGTCGGCTCGGCGGGAGCCGGATCGGAACCGACGCTCCCCGCGACGAGACCGACGCCCCCGGCCAGGGCGACGACGACGAACGCGGCGAGGAGCACCTGAAGGGCGGGAGACCGCATACAGACCCGACCACTCATGCGCCCGGCAAAACCCTTTCCATAGTCGGTTTCCCGGTCACCCAGAGGGGTCTCGACGGGCAGGGTTCGGCCGTGACGGGACCGACCGGGAACCCGACGACGACGCGTTCAGGTGGATTTTTTGTACCAGGGGCCGGAACGGAAGGTGATGAGAGCCCTCCCCGTCCTCGTCGCGCTGTTCATGGTGCTCGCCCCGATCGCCGGGGCGGTCACCGCGGCGCCCCCCGCGAGCGATCCGACCGTCGATGCTGCCGACGCCGTCAACGCCTTCGACGCCGTCGACGCCGTCGACGCCGACGTCCAGCACCTCCAGCCGACCGACACGGTCGCCCAAACCGGCGATGGCGGCGACACGAGCGGAGACGATACGAACGGCGACGAGCCGGCCGAGAACGACGAGAACGACACGGACGGCGAGAGCGCCGACGACGGATCGGACGCGAACGGCGAGCCCGAGGTCACGTTCCGCGTGCTGTCCACGCCGCCGGACGCGGACCCCCGCGCGGGCGTCCACGGCCACGACGCGAACCTCGGCACGTCCCTCGGGCTGGAGGTCGGGGAGGTCGACGCGGCGCTCGAAACGGAGGCGGTCGTCCAGCGCATCGAGGACGCCGAGACGACCGCCGAACGGCAGCGGCGTATCCTCGCCGCGGTCAACCAGGTCGAGCAGGACGAGGTGAGCCTCCACAGCCGACAGATCTCCGCCGTCGACGCCCACGCGGCCGGCGAGCTCTCCGACCGGGAACTCCTCGCGGAGCTCGTGGCCGTCGCCGCGGTCGCCCGGGAGTACGACGCGCGGCTGGACGTCCTCGACGAGCTCGCGGAGGGGACGGAGGGGTTCAGCTCCCCGAGCCGGCTCGACGAGCTCCAGGTACAGCTGCAGGTGTACGAGGGGCCGGTTCGTGACCGCGCGCTCGCGACCCTGCGGGGCGAGACCGGCGGCAGCGAGGTCCACGTCGAGTCGAGCGGGGGAGCGCTGGTGCTGGCGACGATCGACGAGAGCGAGGGACAGTACGTCCGGGAGGCGTTCCGGAACGACCGGTGGGACCGCGGCGGGGGCACGATCTCGAGCGAGGACGCGATCAACGCGACCGTGGCGAGCTACCCCGAGACGACCGCGCTGCGCGAGCCGGACGCGTTCGGCGCGGGCGCGGTCCAGCGCATCACCGTCTCACACGAGTTCGGCGAGCTCCGGACGTTCGTCAGCGGCGGGACGGATCAGGTGTTCGTCGAGTACCAGCGGACGGACCTGGAGACGTTCCCCGACTACGAGACGGTCACGACCACCGAGGACGGGTTCAACGTCACGGTCGATCGGAGCTACCCCGGCGGGCCGGTGGTGGTGACGGTCCTCGACGACGAGGACGGCGACCCGGTTACGGGCGTGACCGTCACGAAGAGCGTCTCCGGCGGCGACAGCGAGGCGATCGGGGCAACCGACGGCGACGGGGCCGTGGTGACGCTGTCGCCGACCGGGACGTATCGGATCAACGTCGTGGACGAGCCGCGCGTCGCCGTCATCGACGGGCTCGAACCCACGGAACTCCCGCGGCTCGTCGACGACAGGGTCGACGAGGGCTCCGACGAGGAGTGAGCGCGCCGGGCGATCGACAGGGTGTGGGCGCGACGATGCGGCTCACCTTTTTAATCGATACCGCACCAGCCACCGTGTGGTCATCGACGAAGCTCGACGAGGCGCGACGACGACCCGCGGCCGGGGAACGGACCGCCGGGTGACCGACCGTCGAGGGACGGACCGCCGGGTGACGGACCGTCGAGGGGCGGACCGCCGAGGGGCGGACGATCGGGGAATGGCACCGATCGGTGTCGCGCTCCTCGTCGCCGTCGCGGTCGTGCTCGCCGCCGGGATCGCGGGCGCGACGATGCAGGTCGCGCCCGGGACGACGACGGGAACGGTCCCGACCGCGTCGCTGTCGCTGTCGGCGGCTGGAGACCGACTCACGCTCACGCATCGGGCCGGCGACCGGCTCGACGCCGGGACGATCGAGCTTCGGGTCAGCGTCGACGGGACGCCGCTCAACCGGCAGCCGCCGGTCCCGTTCTTCTCCGCGCGCGGGTTCCGCCCGGGGCCGACCGGCCCGTTCAACGCCGCGAGCGAGGACACGTGGACCGCCGGCCAGTCCGCGTCCCTGCGAGTCGCCGGGACGAACGCCCCCCAGCTACGGGCCGGACGGACCGTCACGGTCAGGGTGATCGTCGACGGGCGGACGATGACGACGCTGGAGACGACCGTCGAGCCGTAAGGAATCGACTGACGCGGGGGTACGAGACCTGAACCGAGCAGGAACGGATCGGGGCCGGCCGGGAAGGACCGAGCAGGAACGGATCGGGGCCGGCCGGGAAGGACCGAGCAGGTACGGATCGGGGTCGGCCGGGAAAGGACCGAGCAGGTACGGAGAGACGGCCGGGGGACGGATCGAAGCAGGGAGGAAACGGGGTGCCGCGGCGTCGGGGTTACTCCTCGGGGACGCGCGCGACGGTGGTGATCGCCCGCGGGCTCCGGGGGGTCGCCCGCTGGATGTGGTGTTCG
This sequence comes from Halorubrum sp. JWXQ-INN 858, assembly GCF_009806985.1. Classification (GTDB taxonomy): domain Archaea; phylum Halobacteriota; class Halobacteria; order Halobacteriales; family Haloferacaceae; genus Halorubrum. The sequence continues at coordinate 160,298 of NZ_WUAX01000016.1, forward strand.
AACTCCTCGAAGCCGGCCGCCTCGAACATCCGATCGGCCTCCGCCTCGTCGTAAAACAGCATGATCGCGTCGGCGACGCGCTGCAGGACCCGGTTGTGTGGGTAGTCGGGGCCGACGATGAGCACCTGCCCGCCGGGTTTCGCGACGCGACGGATCTCCGAGAGCCCCGCGACGGGGTCGGGCCAGTACTCGATGGAGCCCGACGACCAGACGACGTCGAAGGTGTCGTCCGCGAAGGGAAGCCGCTCGGCGTCGCCGCGGTAGAAGCGAACCCGGTCGTGCTTGCCGAACTTCTCGAACGCCTTCTCCATCTGGTGGACGCTCTGGTCGAGGCCGTGGACGTCGACGGCGTGCTCCAACAATCCCTCGGTGCCGAACCCGGTGCCACAGCCCACGTCGAGCACGCGGTCGTCGTCGCCGAACTCCAGCCAGGAGAGCGCCTCCGTGCGCATCTCTTCGGTCCAGTTGAACCGGTTCACCCGATCGTACACCTTCGAGAGGTACTTGTAGAACAGCCGGGCGTTGGCCTTGTCCTCGAGGATCCCCATTTATCGGCGGTTGGACCGCCCGCCCCATAACGACACGGATCCGTCGCGGAAGGGAGGGGACGCCGGCGACGTTGACGCCGATTGGAACCCCTCCCCGGCTTCCGACCGCCTTATGCGACGCCGCCGGTAAGGGACGCGCATGCAACCGACGACGAGCGGCCGGTTCCGCGTCCACGATCGCCGACCGCGGCCGGACGTCGACGGGAACGACGACCCGAACGAGGACGCCCCCGAGGAGTTCGCGCTGGTCGGAATCCCCGACGGACCGGTCGATCCCTCCGATCCGGACGCCGCGGACGTGTACGACCCGCTGTACGCGATCGCCGAGGGGTACGACGACGATCTCGCGGCACGCGTCGAGCAGCTCACCCCGGGAACCGTCGTCGACGCGACGGTCGCGTGGGACGACGGCACCGCGCGGTTTACGGCGGTGTCCGTCGTCCGGGAGAGCCGGTTCCGGTTCGCGGACGGGGTCGAGGGGATCTACGAGGCGGCCGTCGAGGCGTGGCAGGGCGTTCGCGCCGACGGCGAAGCGTTCGGATCGGTAACGACGCGCGCGAACGACGGCGAGCCGAACGGCGCGCTGTACCTGTTCGCGGACGGCCCCGGGAGCGACACGTACGGGGAGCTTCGGGCCGGACGGCTCCCGATCGAACCGCTCGTCGAGCGCGTCAACGACCGGCGGGGGGACGACCGCCCGCGGGAGGTCTTCGTGTTGCGGCCGGTCGACCACGACTTCGTCGCGGTCCACGTCGTCTTCGACCGCGACGGCGTGCTCGCGCGAACGATCCGTGACACGTACGACCTCGGCACCGGGCTGGCGGCGGGCCTCGATCCGGACGGAGGCCGCAGGGATCGGACGGCTGACGGCGACGAACGGGGGGACACGGCGGGCAGGAAGAACACGAGCAGCGACGACGCGGACGAGGAGGATACGGACGGCGCGAGCGAGGACGATACGGACGGCACGAGCGAGGACGACGCCGGCGGCTTCGACGTTCACGACCGACTCTGACCGGCGCCACGGGATCATCGATCGGTAGCGGGGCCGAGGGGGACACGGACGGCGAGGTCCGACGCCTCTTTGCGGTCCCGGCCGCTACGGTCGCGCGTGAGCGACGACGACCCGAACAAACCACCGATGCTCGTGCTGTTGGAGTCGCTGGAGTTCTACCGAAACGTCCGGATCGGTCTCGTCGCGGGCGCCGTCCTGGCGGCGGTACTGTACCTCGTGCGGACGTTCGAGCTGCTCGGACCGCTCGTGGAGGCCCGCGAGTACCCCCTGTTCGGCCCGGAGGCCTGGTTCCTGCTGTTGGCGTTCGTGCTGGCGGCGACGTTCGCGCTGCTCGTCGCGGCGGCGCTCACCGTTCTCGAGGCGGCGCGAGGCGCAAAAGAGATATCCGCAGAGCGAGACGGTTAGTCGGCCGTACAGGACGTGCTGCTCCCGTCCCCGATGAACTCCTGGGCGGGCTCGGTGAGCTGATAGAGGTTCTGACGGGCGTCGGCGAAGTAGACGTCCTCGTCGACGACGTCGATTCCCTCCAGTCGCTCGAGCGCGTAGCGGACGGTTCGGGCGGACAGCATCGACTCCTGGACGATCCCCTTCTGTGTCAGCGGGCCGTTGTATTCGAGCACTTTGAAGACGAGTTTGGCGCTCGGCGGGAGGTCGTCGAGACTCTCCTTTTGGGTTCCAGCCATCGGATCGGATCCAAACCGCACACGGTGATAAATGTTGATGCAGCGAGGCCCGATTCGGCCCTAATAGCGGCATATACGTCCGGTAGTTGTGGGAGGAAGCAGCTTTTTTTGCCGGTAAAGCCGTGACAAACTGACTAGTCAGTCAGCCCCGTGGCTCGCGCGCGCTCCTGTGACACAGGGTCAATATCCCGGTTCGTCGACGGCTCGCCGATTCGTCGGGTCGGCGACCATCTCGATGGAGGGCCGCTGGCCGTGATACCGTCGTGGCCGACGGCCGGTCCGGCGCGGCGACGGTCGCTATCGACGGAACGAACACCTTTTCACGGGCGATAGCGGACACGTACGTATGAGCGACGATTCGGGGATCACGGGCCACACCCGAGGCGTGGTCGTCACCACGATCTGTTGTCTCGCGGGTATCGCCGCGGGCGTGGTGTCGGCCGCATACGTCGGGACGGATCCCGTCGACGCCGGCGAGACGATGGCCGTCATCGTGATGGGCGTTTTCCTCCTCGTGCAATACCCCCTGTACAAGGCGATAGGCGTCGGCGACTTCGGGGTAAAGGACAACCTCTACGTGGCGTTCATGACGTTCACGCTGTGGTTCATCAGCTACACCGTGCTTCTCACCTCGGCGGTGACCCTGTAGATGGCCGACGACAGCATCGCCGTGGTCGACCTGGATCGCTGCCAGCCCGACCGGTGTAACTACGAGTGTGCGAACTACTGTCCGCCGAACCGGACGGGCAAGGAGTGTATCACCGAGCGAGGGCCCGACGCCGAGGAGGGCGATCCCGACCAGATCCGGATCTCCGAGGAGATCTGTCTGGGCGAGACCTGCGGGATCTGCGTCGAGAAGTGTCCGTTCGACGCTATCGAGATCATCAACCTGCCGTCGGAGCTCGAGGAGGACCCCGTCCACCGGTACGGCGAGAACGCCTTCGCGCTGTACGGGCTCCCGACGCCGGAGCCGGGCAGCGTCACCGGCATTCTCGGTCCGAACGGGATCGGGAAGTCGACGGCCGTCCACGCGCTCGCGGGCGAACGGGTCCCGAACCTCGGCGACCACGAGGCGGAGTCCGACTGGGAGGCGGTGCTCGACCGCTTCCGCGGCACCGGGCTGCAGAACTACCTCAAGGCGCTGCAGGCCGGCGACGTCACGGTCGCACGCAAGCCACAGTACGTCGACCAGATCCCCAAGCAGTTCGACGGAAACACCCGCGATCTACTCGAACGGACCGACGAGCGGGGCGCGCTCGACGACCTCATCGACCGGCTCAACATCCGGCCGGTGATGGATCAGCGCATCGATTCCATCTCCGGCGGGGAGCTCCAGCGCGTCGCCATCGCGGCGTGTCTGGCGCGCGACGCCGACTTCTACTTCCTCGACGAGATCACGCCGTACCTCGACATCGGCCAGCGGATGGTCGCGGCGCGGCTCATCCAGGAGCTGGCGAACGACGACGCCACGGAGCGGTCGATGCTCGTCGTCGAACACGACCTCGCGATCCTCGACCTCCTCGCCGACACCCTTCACGTCGCGTACGGTGAACCCGGCGCGTACGGGGTCATCACCGACCCGAAGTCCGTCCGCAACGGGATCAACGAGTACCTCAAGGGATACCTCGACAACGAGAACATGCGGATCCGGCCGACCGCGATCACCTTCGAGGAGCACGCCCCGCGCGTCTCCTCGAAGGGGACGACGCTCGTGGAGTACCCGGACCTCTCGAAGTCGTACGGCGAGGGCGAGTTCGAGCTCCACGTCGAAGGCGGGGCGATCCACGAGTCGGAAGTGCTGGGCATCGTCGGCCCGAACGGGATCGGGAAGTCGACGCTGGCGAAGCTGTTCGCCGGCTCGCTGCAGCCCGACACCGGCGCGCTCGATTTCGAGCTCGACATCGCGTACAAACCGCAGTACATCGAGATCGATCAGCCGATGCGCGTCGACGCCTTCCTCTCTTCGATCACCGATCAGTTCGGCTCTTCCTACTGGAACACGGAGGTCGCGGGACCGCTCCAGCTCGACCGGATCATGGAACAGGACCTGACGGACCTCTCCGGCGGCGAGCGCCAGCGCGTCGCCATCGCGGCGTGTCTCTCCGAGGACGCCGACATCTACCTGCTCGACGAGCCCTCCGCGCACCTCGACGTCGAACAGCGGGTCCGGGCGACGACCGCCATCCGGCGATACGCGGAGAACCACGACGCGACGGTGATGGTGATCGACCACGACATCTACATGATCGACCTGCTGGCCGATCGCCTGATGGTGTTCGACGGGGAGCCAGCCGAACGCGGGCGCGCGTCGCCGCCACAGGAGATGCGTGAGGGGATGAACGAGTTCCTCGCGGATCTGGACATCACCTTCCGTCGCGACGAGCGGACGGGCCGGCCGCGCATCAACAAGCCCGACTCACAGAAGGACCGCCAGCAGAAACGCGACGGCGAGTACTACTACTCGGTCTGACGGAGGACGGTCGTCGACCGCGCGACGGCGACCGAACCGACCGCATGGCGACGACCGAACCGACCGCGTTCCACTCCGTCCTCTCGCCTCCGTCACGAAACGAGGAGACGGCGAATCGTGGCTCCGGCCATCGCTCAGTGAGCTACCTTGGGCGTATAGGTAACCGTTACCGGTTATCGAAGTTCTTTAAGAATTCAATACTGTGTAAATATCATGAGTGACGAGGGCGGGGTTCGGTTGCCCCGCGCGTTCGACGATCTACGGATCGGGATCACGCTCCACGATCCGGCGACCGGCGCGGTTCTCGACGGGAACGAGCGCCTGGCGGAGCTGTACGGCTATCCTCTCGAGGAGCTACGAACGATGAACGTCGAGGACTACACGGCGCCGTCGACGCGGTTCACACAGCGGGAGGCAGTCGAGCGGATCCGGGCCGCCGCCGGCGGCGACCCACAGGTGTTCGAGTGGCAGATCGAGCGCGCAAACGAGGAGCTGCGCTGGGTCAGGGTCCAGCTCAACCGGACGACCCTCGACGGGGACGACTACGTCCTCGCGGAGGTACAGGACATCACGGCGTATCGGGCGCGCGAGCGGCGGCTCCGACTGCTCAGTCGGGTCGTGAGACACAACCTCCGGAACAAGACGAACGTGCTCCTCGGCTACGCCGAACGGGTCAAGACGGCGATCGAAGACGAGAGGCTCGAGGCGGAGGTCCAGACGATACTCGACATCACGATGGAGGTCGGAACCCTCAGCGACTCCGTCCGCGAGATCGAAGAGATCGCGGAGCCCGACGCGACGGAGCGCAGTCCGACGGACCTCCGCGAGCTCGTCGACGACCTCGTCGCGGACGCTGCGGCGGCGTTTCCGAGCGCGGACCTCACCGTCGATGGGGGGACGGATATCCGCGTCATCGTCGACAAAGGGGTCGCGTACGCCGTGAGACACGCGCTCGAGAACGCGATCGATCACAACGACCGGCCGGAGCCGTCGGTGACCGTCTCCGTCGTCGACGACCCGGAGCACGAGCGAGGGATCGTTCGCATCGCCGACGACGGCCCGACGATCCCCGATCACGAGATCGACGTGTTGAACGAGGACGTCGAGACCAGCAGCACGTACCACGGGACGGGGGTCGGCCTGTGGGTGATACAGTGGTGTGTCGACTCGCTCGGCGGCGAACTCACGTTCGACGCGAACGACCCCCGCGGGAACGTGGTCTCGATCGCGCTACCGAAGGCGGCCGACTGATCGGTACGGCCGCACGCCGGGCGAGCACGGGCTCGGATCGATGACCGCGCCGTGTTCAGGGTTCGCCGTCCGGGTCACAGCAGCGACCGCGAGGAATTCGTCACGACGAGCAGGCTGGAAAGCCCCATCGCGACCGCGGCGAAAAGCGGGTTGAGGAGGCCGGTCAGCGCGAGCGGGATCGCGATCGCGTTGTAACAGAACGCCCAGCCGATGTTCCCTTTCACGCGGCGACCGGCCGCCCGGGAGAGCTCGAACACCGTCGCGATCGAGCCGAGGTCGTCGTCGACGACCGCGACGTCGGCGGCGTCGGCGGCCATCGCCGTCCCGCCGCCCAACGCGATCCCGAGGTCGGCCGCCGCCAGCGCGGGCGCGTCGTTCGTCCCGTCGCCGACCATCACCGTCCGCCCGCGACGCTTGAGCCGCTCGACCGTCTCGGCTTTCCCCTCGGGCGGGACCCCGGCGAACACCTGTGAGACGGCGTCGTGCTCGCGGAAGACGGTCGCCGCCCGGGCGTCGTCGCCGGTCAACACGATGACCTCGACGCCGGAGTCGGCGAGGTCGGTGAGCGTTCCGGCCCACCCCTCGCGGAGCTCGTCGCCCACGACCACGACGCCCTCGGCGGCCCCGTCGCGCCCGACGGCGACTGGCACCCGACCGACGTCGCGGGCGGCCGCGACCCGCTCGCGGACCGACGCCGGGACGGTCCACCCCCGCTCGGTGAAGAGGTCCGGATGACCGACGACGACCTCGACCCCCTCGACGACGCCGGAGACGCCGCGAGCGTGGCTCTCGAAGGCGTCCACGCCGGGCGAACCGTTCACGCCCGTCCCGTCCGCGTCGTTCCCATCACCCGCGTCGCTCGCGTCGCCCGCCTCGGCTGTGACCGTGCCGCCGTCGGTGGCGGTCACGCCCTCGGTCGCGGTCACGCCGTCGTCCGCGGAGGTCCCGCCCGTGGCCGGCCGCGCGGCGGCGATCGCCCGCCCGACGGGGTGTGTCGATCGGGACTCGAGCACGGCCGCGAGCCCGAGGAGGTCGTCGTCGACGTCGTGCTCGATCACCTCCATCTCGCCGGTCGTGAGGGTACCCGTCTTGTCGAAGACGACGGTGTCGGCGTCGCGGATCCGCTCGAAGACGGTGCCGTCGAAGACGACGATCGAGCGGCGGAGCGCGTCGCGGATCCCCGCCGCGACCGCGAGCGGCGTGGCGAGCCCGAGCGCGCACGGACACGACACGATGAGCACCGTGAGCCCGACGAGCAGCGCGGTCCCCACGCCGTTTCCGAGCGCGAGGTTGACCGCCGCGGCCGCCGCCGCGAGGACGAGGACGACGGGGACGAACACCGTCGCCAGCCGGTCCGCGAGCTTCTGAACGCCGTGGTTCCCGCTCTGGAGGTCCCAGACCAGCTCCGCGATCCGGTCGAGACTGGAGGTCGCGTCCGGGCCGACCGCCACCGTCAGCGCGCCGTCGGCGACGACCGACCCGCCGACGACCGCGTCCCCGACGGACTTGCGCACCGGCAGCGACTCGCCCGTCACGACCGCCTCGTCGACCGCGGCGTCGCCGTCCACCACCTCGCCGTCGACCGGGACGCGCTCGCCCGTGCGGACGAGGACGTGGTCGTCCGGTTCGAGGGCGTCGAGCGCGACGGTCTCGGCGTCGCCGGTCGCGTCGAGTCGCCGCGCGCTGTCGACCTGCACGGTCGTCAGGTCGGACAGCAGCTCGGTCGCCCGCCGCTTGATCGACGACTCGTAGTGGTTGCCGACGGTGACGACGACGATGATCGCGATCGTCACGTCGTAGTAGACGGACGGGTTCTCCAGCAAGATGACCGCGAGCGTGCTGTACAGGTACGCGCTCACCGCGGCGATGGCGACCAGCAGGTCCATGTTCGGCGATCGGGTGCGAGCGCTGACGTACGCCCCTCTGAGGATCGGCTTGCCCGTGAACAGCAGGACGATGGTCGTCAGTATCCCGATGACGATGAAGAAGTAGGTCCCGGAAGCCGACGACATCGCCTCGTTCAGGAACTCCAGGGTCCGCTCGTCGTAGAAGGGGAACGCGAAGTACGTCGGATAGATGATGACGATGTACTGTAACATCACGGCCATCCCGACCATCACGCCCGCGGCGAGCCGCGCCGTCGCCATGTTGTCGGCCTGTCGCCGCGAGAAGGCGTCGTCGCGCGGGTATGCGCTGTATCCAAGGCCGCTCACGGCCTCGGACAGCTCGTCCGCCGAGACGACGTCGGGGTCGTGGTCGATCCGGACCGTGTCCGTGACGTAGCTCGCGCTCGTGGCGCTCACGCCCTCCGTCCGTGTCGCGACGCTCTCGATGAACGCCTCGCAGGTCGCACAGTGCATCCCGTCGACCTCCAGGAACGTCGCGTCGTGGGTCGCGGGCACCGACGGTGCGTCCTCGCCGCCGTCGCGTTTCCCCTGCCGTGTCTCACGAACCGTCTCGGCGCCGACGTCGACCTCGCCGAGCGCGTCGTACACGTCGCGACAGCCGACACAGCAGAAGCGGTTGTCCTCGCCGTCGCTGACGTCGACCCCCTCGACCGGGAGTTCACAGAGCGTGCAGCCGTCGGCCGGGTTCGTGTCGGTCATGGTCGGTTTCGTCGGTTCGTGTCGTCGGTCGGTTTCGTCGGTTCGTGTCGTCGGTCGGTTTCGTCGGTTCGTGTCGTCGGTCGGTTTCGTCGGTTCACGCCGTGGTCGTCTCGCCCCACACGGCGGCGAGTCAGTGCCCGTCGTGTCCGTCATGTCCGTCGTGTCCGCCGTGCCCGCCGTGTTCGCCACCCGTCGCCCCGGCCTCGAGCGGGTTCCAGAACGGTAGCTCGGGGTGTGGGAGGTGGATCCCCGCCTCCATCAGGCCGTGGGCGAACAGCACGTAGCCGAGGACGACGAAGGCGACCCCCAACAGGCGGTGGACGCGGCGGCGGTGGACCGCGTCGATCCCCTCGATGACGGTTCCGTAGAGGAACACCGCCGGCAGGGTGCCGATCCCGAGCGCCGCGAGCGCGACGCCGCCGGCGACCACCGAGCCGCTGGCGAAGGCGTACAGGTACGCCGGGTAGAGGATCGGGCAGGGGAGCAGGCCGTGGACCGCGCCCAGGCCGACGATCCCGGGGCCGTTCGCCAGGCGGTCGACGTGACCCGTCAGCCACCCCGTGACGCGTTCGAGCCCCGGGAGGTGGACCCCTCCGGTCGTGCCGCCGAGGACGTACTTGACCCCGACGAGGATCACGGCCGCGCCAACGCCGACGCCGACGACGCCGCGGACCGTCCCCGCCGCGCCCGTGAGCGCCGCCGTCGTCACGAGCACGACGCCGCCGAGCGCGCCGAGCGCCGCGCCGATGGCGGCGTAGCTCGCCGCGCGGCCGAGGTTGAACAGGGCGTGTTGGCGCACCTCGTACGTCGTCAGGTGGCCCCCGAGTCGCCCGGGCGTCGACGTCGCGGTCGCGCCACCGCCGGACCCCCCGTCGGTGCGACCGGCGTCCCCGCGCATCCGGCCGGCGTACACCGTGACGAGCGGCCCACACATACCGATACAGTGGGCCCCACCGAGCAGCCCGATGGCGAGGAACAGCAGGACGTCGGTGCCGAGAAGCGTTGCTGGATCCATTTCCGTGAGTCGTTACCGCGGGTTAGGGTCGAGCGCGCTAATGGCTTTCGTCGTCGGGCAGGACCCGCCGACGCTCACCGGTCCCGGACTTCGTTCGCCGTCAGCGCGACGAGCACGGCGAGCAGCGCCGCCTCGGTCGCCTTCGACGCGAGCGCGAAGCCGTCGGCGACGAGGTGGTCGACCACGACCGCAACCGCCGACGCGTCGGCGTGTCCGTGCGCGTGGCGACCCGGCCAGAACGCGCCGTGGTCGAGGACGGTGTGCCAAGCGACGTAGCCGCCGAGGAAGACGAGCATAAGCGCGATCCCGGCGACGTAGATGGGGAGCGGGTCGAACCCCTGAACGGCGAGGGCGACGCCCATGAGGATCGCCATCGTCGCGAGGAGGAACGCCGCGGGCCGCGGGTCGGGGAACTGCCAGACCGACAGCTGGCGGACCATCCCGGGCAGGGCCCAGGAAGCGTGAGCCCCGGCGACGACGAGCGCGAGCGCGCCCGCCACCGGCCGGAGGACGCGTTCGGTGTCCGTCATCGCCCCCTCACGGTCGCGACGGGACGGTCGTGCCGAATGTTCGTCGGGGCATCGCGCCCCGCCGCGGCGGTCCGCTCTGCGTGTCGGACGGTCCGCTCCGCGTGTCGGACGGTCATCGATCGACGGGAGCGGGCGAGAGGATAATTCGCTTCTGATCGCGAGCGATCGGGCGGACACGCGCGGTGCAGTCGCCGGTATCGACGATCGAATCGGTCCGTTCGCGTCGGCGGCGGCCGCGTCCACCCTTCCGACAGGTGAACGGTTATCACCCACCTCACGGAAGTAGGGTCGTGTTCGGTGTGACGCCGGCGCTCGCGGAGCGTCGGTTCTGGCGGGTCTGGAAGCGGGTGTTCGGGCTCTCGTGGCCCGTGATGGCCGAGCAGGTGCTCCGCACGCTGATGCGGACGACGGACCTGATCGTCGCCGGGCTCTTCTCGCCTGCGGCGGTCGCGGCCGTCGGCCTCGCGGACATCTACGCCCGCTTCCCCCTCCGGTTCGGGATCGGCATCGGCGACGCGGCGATCGCGCTCTCCTCGCAGGACACGGGCGCGGGCGCGACGGCCAACCGGGACCAGGCGGTGACGCAGGCGCTGTTGATCGGGATCCTCGGTGGGATCCCGTTCATGGTCTTCGGCTATCTCTTCAACGAGGCGGCGATCGCGGTCCTCGGGAGCTTCGCCGAGGCCGGTGCGATCGCCGAGGTCGTCGACTACGGGAGCACGTACCTGTTCGTGATCATGCTCTCCGCGCCCGCGATCCACGTGAACTTCATCGCCGCGCGGTCGATCCAGGGGACCGGCGACACCCGTACGCCGATGGTGATAAACGGGATCGTCAACGCGTTCAACATCTGTGCGACCGTCGGGTTGGCGTTCGGCGTCGGGCCGCTGCCCGAGCTGGGCGTCGTCGGCATCGCGGCCGCGACCGCGGTCGCGGACACCGCCGGAGCGATCGCCTTCCTCGCGGCGATCCGGAGCCCCGTCTCGGCGCTGACGTACGTCCGCCCCCGCGGGGTCGTCATCGGCAAACAGCTCGTGCTCATCAGCTGGCCGCGGATCGCCGAGGGGCTCTCCGAGATGATCGCGGAGTTCCCCTTCAACGCCATCCTGCTGTCGTTCGGCGCGGAGGTGAACGCCGCCTACCACATCGGGCGTCGGATGTACCAACAGGTCGCCTCGCCGCTCGCCCGCGGGTACGGCGTCGGCGCGAACGTCCTCGTCGGGCAGGCGCTCGGCGAGGGGAAACCGGGCGAGGCGTACTACACGGGCTGGGCCGCGACCGGGCTCTCGATGCTGACGGTGGGCGGGCTCTGCGCGACGCTGTTCGTCTTCGCGGAGACGCTCGTCCGCGCGTTCACGCGCGACCCCGTCACGATCGGCTACGCGACCGGCTTCGCGCGGGCGTACGCGATCGCCGCCGTGCTCATCGCCGGCTACATCGTGATCGCCGGGTCGCTCCGGGGCGGAAGCGAGACGCTCTCGCCGTTCGTCTCCCGGATGATCGGCACGTTCGTCTTCCTGCTCGGCGTGACCTACGTCTTCGGCGTCGTGCTCGGGTACGGCGTCACCGCGGCGTACCTGGCGGTGATACTGGATTTCGTCTTCCGACTCGGCTTCCTCGGGGTCGTCTTCTACCGCCGGAAATGGGTCGACCGGGGAACGTCGATGATGACGGAACGGGGGACGCTGGAGGGGTCGGCGACGGGCGACGAGGACTGAGAACGGGCTCCCCTCCTTCTCCACGCCGAACGGTCAGTCAGCCACCGCCTCGGCGTCGACGGCCGTCGACGTCGGGTCACGCACCCACAGGTCGCCGAACAGCTCGTCCTGTTGGAGCCGGACCGACCCCCGGTGGGCCATGAACAACAGCGCGAGAAACGTCATGAACGGTCGCCCGCCGGCCGTCTCGATTTCCGCGAACAGCACCTCGGCTCGCCCCTTCTCGAAGTGGGTCCGGAGCGTCGCGTCGATGTCGTCGATCACCTCTTCGATGTCCTCGTCGTGTGTCCGGTCGGTCGCCTCTCCCGCGGTCGGCTCGCCGTCGCGGCGGAACTCGTCGCCGGTGTGGTAATCGAGGGTCTGCGTGCCGCGTCCGTACCCCGACGGCGACGCGGTCGTGTCGTACTCCCGCGACCGCTTCCACCAGGAGTCGCGCTCGGCCTCCCGGAGGTCCCGGACGAGCTCGTCGAGCGTCTCCGGCGAGCCGCGGGTGCTCTTCCGGTCGAGCCGGCGGTCCATCTCCGCCTCCAGCCGGTCGATCGGGTCGAACCCGGGATCGGCGGGGTCGTCCGCGCCGCCCTCCAGTGCCGCCTCCCACGGCTCCACGTCCGGCTCGTCGTCGGGGTCGTCGTCCGCGAGCATGCCGTCGCTTTTCATCCGCAGGAGGACGCTGGCGTAAAACAACGCCCGGCCGGTCGTCCGGAGGTCCGTCTCGTCGAGCTTCGCGAGGAAGGCGTCGGTGACGGTGACGATGTCGATGTCCCACGGCTCGATCTCGCCCTCCTCGGCGAGCTGGACGAGCAGCTCCACCGGTTCGACCTCGTCGTCGTCCGTGTCGGACGGGGCGACCTCGTCGAGGTCGACCGGGACCTCGTCGGCCGCATCGCCGTTCCTCCCGCCGTCGATCTCACCGTTCGAGCGCGCGGCCTCGCGGGCGTCGTCGGTATCGACCGTTTCGGCCGTCTCGTCCGCGAACGGGTTCGCGCCGTCGCGTTCGCTCGTCAGGTCGAGGCTCGGGACGCCGTCGTCAGTCATCGGCGGCCACCTCCTCGTCGCCGTCGCCGCCGTCGCCGCCGTCGTCACCGCCGCCGAAGCGCATCCCCGTCACGGCCGAGACGTTGTCCCCCTGCATCGTGACGCCGATTGCCCGGTCCGACCGCTCGAGCAGCGCGGACCGGTGACCGACGACGACGAACTGCGCCTCCGTGGCCAGCTCCTCGATCATGTCGCCGACGCGTTCGGCGTTGACCGCGTCGAGGAACGCGTCGATCTCGTCGAGCGCGTAGAACGGCGCGGGGTTGTGCCGCTGGATCGCGAAAATAAACGAGAGCGCGGTGAGCGACTTCTCCCCGCCGCTCATCGCGTCGAGCCGTTGGACCGGCTTGTCCGCCGGCTGGGCCTTCATGGTCAACCCCTCCTCGAAGGGATCCTCGGGGTTCTCCAGGAGCAGCTCCCCGGAGCCCGCCGACAGACGCGAGAAGATCTCCCGGAAGTGGCCGTTGATCGACTCGAACGTGTCCATGAACGTCGCCTTCTTCTCGGCCTCGTAGCTCTCGATCCGCTCGGCGATCCCGTCGCGCTCGTCGACGAGCACGTCGCGCCGCTCGCGGAGCTGGTCGAGCTCCGCCTCGACCTCGTCGTACTCGTCTATCGCGAGCATGTTGACGGGTTCGAGCGCCTCCATCGACGCCTCCAGCTCCTCGATCCGCGACTCGACCTCGTCGAGGTCCGGGATCTCCTCGGGGTCGTACGCGCCGACCTGCGACTCCAGCTCGTCGATCTCCCACGCCAGCCGATCGCGACGGTCGGAGAGGTCGTCGAGACGGGACTCGGCGTCGTCGACGAGCGACGACTGCTCGTCGCGCTCGCGCGTCGCCTCGCGGATGTCCTCGCGGAGCGTCTCCCGCTCGCCTTTCAGCTCCGTGAGCTCCTCCTCGAGGTCGGCGATCGCCTCGCGTTTCGTCTCCAGCGTCCCCTCCTTGGCGGCGATCGCCTCCTCGTGGTCGGCGATCGCCTCCTCGGCCTCTGCCTTCCGGTTCTGGGCCTCCTCGACGGTGTCGTGGAGCTCGTCGACCGCGTTCTCGGCGTACTCCTTCTCGAGCTCCAGCTCGTTGAGCCGGCCGTCGAGCGACCCCGTCCGGTCCTCGAGCTCCGCGATCTCGGCGCGGATCCCGTCAGCGCGCTCCGACAGCTCCGGGATCCGGGAGTCGGCGAGCTCGGCTTCGATCGTCTCGATATCGGCCTCCTGCTCGGCGATCTCCGCGTCCAAGTCGTCGATCTCCGCGTCCAGGTCGGCCATCTCCTCGTCGACGGACTCACGCTCCTCCCGGAGCGTCTCCAGCTCCGCCTCCAGCTCGTCGGTTCGGCTCTCGGTCGATTCGAGGGCCGACTCGGCGCGCTCGACGTCCGCCTCCAGCGACCGCACGCGATCGGCGGCGTCGGCCTTTCGATCGCGGGCGTCGTCGATGTCGGCCTCCAGCTCCTCGATCTCGGCCGACAGCGACTGCCGGTCGTCCTCGAGGTCGCTGATCTCGCCGGCCAGCCGCTCGATCTTGCCGCCACCCGACTTCGTGAACGAGTAGCGCGAGCCGCCGCCGGAGCCGCCCGTCATCGCGCCCGACTTCTCGACGAGGTCGCCGTCGAGCGTCACCATGCGGTAGTCGCCCATCAGGTCCCGGGCGGTCGCCATGTCCTCGACGATGAGCGTCGAGCCGAGCACGTACGAGAAGATCGTCTCGTACCGCGAGTCGTAGTCGACGAGGTTGCGCGCGAAGTCGACGACCCCCGGCAACGAGGGTTTGCGGGGGAGCCCCCGGTCGTCCATCTTCGTTATCGGGAGGAACGTCGCGCGTCCCGCGTTGCGCCGCTTGAGGTAGTCGATACACGTGGATCCGACGCCGTCGTCGTCGACGACGACGTTCGCGAGCCGGCCGCCGGCCGCGGTCTCACAGGCCTCCGCGTACGTCGCCTCGACCGAGCCGAGCTCGCCGACCGCGCCGTGGACGCCGTCTATCCCGCCGTTTTTCACCTCCGTCACCGCGCGCGGCCAGGAGCTGTCGCCCCGCTGGCTGGCGGCCGCCTCCAGCTTCGCGTACTCGTTCTGCTTCTCGCGTAGCGCCGACTCGACCTCGTCGAGCCGTTCGGCCCGCTCGGCCTTCTCGGCGAACAGGTCGGCGACGACCTCCTCGATCGTCGACTCGTTCTTTCGCGCCTTGTCGAGCTCGCTGTGGAGCTCCGAGAGCCGCGCCTTCCGCTCGGGGACCTCCTCGCGGGCCTCCTCGAGCGCCGACCGCGCCTCGCCGACGGCGTTCGACCGGCGACGCGCCTCGTCGAGCAGCCGGTCCTTCTCGCGTTGCGTCTCGTTCCGATCCGTCCGGAGCGACTCGACCCGATCCTTGTGTGCCGCCAGATCGGCCTTCAGCTCGTCGAACTCGGTGTCGACTCCCTCGATCTCGGCTTCGACGTCGGCGAGCGCCGAGCGCTTCGTCGCGATCTCCGATTTGATCGACGCCTTCTCGATCTTCGCCTCCCTGATCTCGGCGTCGAGGTCGTCGATCGTCTCGCCCTTCCGGTCGATCTGGACGAACGCGTTGCGCCGCTCCGTCTCCGCCTCAGCGGCGCGCTCCTCCGCGTTCTCGATCTTCCCCTCGAGCCGCGAGATCTCGCCTTTGATCTCCTCGATCTCGGCGCGGACGGCGATCTGCTCCTCCTCGCCTTTGGTCTCGATCTCGTGGTTGAGGTCCGCGAGGTCCTCCTCGAGGCGGGTGAGCCGTCCCTGGCGGGCGTCGAGTTCCTCGCGGAGCTCCGCGAGGTCCGACTCCGCGTCCGCGATCCCGTCGTCGACGCGCGCGGCTGCGTCGCGTTTCTCCTCCAGCTCGGAGGCCTTGAGGAAGCCGCGGTACTCCTCCAGCTCGTCGCGGTACGACTGGTACTCCAGTGCCGTCTCCCGCTCGTCGGACAGCCGGTCGAGCCGGTCGGCCTTCTCGTCGATCCGGAGGTCAGCCTCGCCGATCCGGTCCTCGACGGTGTCGAGCTCCTCGAAGGCGGCCTCCTTTTTCGCGTCGAACTCCGCGACGCCGGCGATCTCGTCGATGATCCCCCGGCGTTGGTACGGGGTCATGTTGATGATCTCGGTGACGTCGCCCTGCATGACGACGTTGTACCCCTCCGGCGTGACGCCCGCGGCCGCGAGCAGGTCCTGGATGTCCGAGAGGTTCACGGACCGCCCGTTGAGGTAGTAGTACGAGTAGTAGTTCTCCTCGGTCTCCTTCACCCGGCGCTTGATCGTGATCTCGGAGACGTCGCCGACGTTCTCCGACCCCGCGGCGGAGACGACCTGCGAGCGGTCGAGCGCCCCGTCCTCGTTGGAGAGCACGACGGTGACCGACGCCTCCTTCGGCCCGCCGGCGTCGGCGTCGCCGTCGTGACCGGGGTTGTAGATGAGGTCCGTGAGCTTCTCGGCCCGGATCCCCCGCGTTCGGGCGAGCCCGAGCGCGAACAGGACCCCGTCGATGATGTTGGACTTCCCCGAGCCGTTCGGGCCCGTGACGACCGTGAAGTCCTCGTAAAAGGGGATCCTCGTCGTCCGCCCGAAGCTCTTGAAATCGTCCAGAACGACTTCTGTGATGTGCATTGATGCTCGCGGATGGGGGTCGCGAGCCTAGGCGACGATGATGTCGCTGTCGTCCGCCCCCCCGTCTTCGCCTTCCTCTCCCTCCTGCTCGGCCTTAGCCGCTTCGGCGTCGGGCGTGGTCGCCTCCTCCTCGGGGACGACGATCCCGTCGCCGTTGGCGTCCCCGTCGTCCGCTCGCTCGACGACGTCGACGTGGTCGTCGGAGTGGGTCGTCTCCTCGGTCGGCTTCGGCTCCGCGGCGTCCTGAACGGGCGCGGCCGCCGGCTGGGTGTCCGCCTCCGCCGACGCCTCCTCGGCGTCCTCGAGCTGTCGGACGCGCTCTTTCATCTCCACCAGTTCCTCGGTGAGTCCGTTGACTGCGGCCTGCAGCTCCGCGACCTGCCGTTCGAGGTCCTCGACGCGGTTACTCATGTCACACGTATGCCCGCGCAGGGCGTATAAACCTGCGTCAGACACGCGTGTGACTCGATCACAGACGGCGTGACGAACGAGACAGACGGCGTGACGAACGAGACAGACGGCGTGACGAGCGAGGCGGGAGACGGACGTCCGTCACCCGTCGGACAGGCAGGAAGATACTTATACTCGGCATCGATATCGGTTATCGAATGAGCAAGATCACGTTCCGGGCCGACGACGATCTCGTCGAGCGGCTGGAAGCGTGTGACGCCTCGAAGAGCGAGGTGATGCGCGAGGCGCTTCGCGCGCACCTCGACGACGTCGCCGACGAGGAGGCCTCCGGTTCCGACGTGGGCGGTGCCGACGACGCGCCGTCCGACGACGGTGTCGACGCCGCGATCGCGGACCGCGTCGACGCCCTCATCGACGAGCGGCTCGACGCGGCGCTGGCTGAGCGGTTCGGCACGCCGGTCGCGGCCCCGGGACGTGGCGGCCGGACGCCCGGGTACGTCGGTTCGGCCGCCGGGACCGAGGGGATCAACGTGAACGTCACGCTCGACGTCCCGAACGCCGGCGACGGCGAGGCGACCGTGACCCCTGACGGGGCGAACGGACGCGTGACGGACGAGACGCGCGAGGCCGCCGACGCGGGAAGCGAGAAACGTAAGACACGCGCGGACGCGCCGTCGACGCCCGCCGAAACCGCCTGCGGCGGCTGCGGCAGCGACGTGCCCGTAGACCACGTGTACTGTCCGAATTGCGGCGAGAAGCGATCCCACCGGGCGTTCTGTGAGTGCGGCGACGAGGTGCGGACCGACTGGGCGTTCTGTCCCGGGTGCGGTCGTCGAACCCCGGCTGCCGACGTGCTTGGCGACCGGTAAACGCCGAAAACGGGCGTTTCAGGCGCGTATGCACGCCGGATAGCAGAACGTCTTACACCCGGCGTTACTTTTATATATATTGCCTCGGTGACTACAGTTGCGTAAGACGGTCGTCTTACAGAGGCCGTCCGCCGCGGGGATGTCCCCGCCGTCGGGCGGTTCGACGCTGTAAGACACAGACGACGTGTGTTGACCGTCTTACCGGGGGAATATACAATGGAGCGTGTGACACTACGGATCCCGAAACAGCAGATAGATGAGGTCGAACAGATGGTGGAAACGGGCGAGTTCCCGAACCGGAGCGAGGCGATCCGGTCGGCCGTCCGCGACATGTTGAACGAACAGGACGGCGAGCGCGACGAGCGCGGCCGCAACCGCAGCTGGGCCAAGGTGTAGATCGATGCAGGACATCGTTCAGGACGCACTCGAGAACGCGGAGGCCGAAAAGCGGGAGATGGACGCCAGCATGGACGACGACGACGAGTTCGGGGAGCCCCGAATCGTCATCGTCGGCGCGGGCGGGGCGGGCAACAACACCATCAACCGACTGTACAACATCGGCGTCGACGGCGCGGACACCGTCGCCATCAACACCGACAAACAACACCTCAAGATGATCGAAGCCGACACCAAGATCCTCGTGGGCAAGTCGCTCACGCAGGGGCTCGGTGCCGGCGGCGACCCCAAGATGGGCGAACGAGCCACCGAGATGGCACAGGGCACCATCAAGGAGGTGCTCGGCGACGCGGACCTCGTCTTCGTCACGGCCGGCATGGGCGGCGGCACCGGCACGGGCGCGGCACCGGTGGTCTCGAAGATCGCCAAAGAGCAGGGCGCGATCGTCGTCGGCATGGTGTCGACGCCCTTTAACGTCGAGCGGGCTCGCACGGTGAAAGCCGAGGAGGGCCTCGAGAGCCTCCGCAACGAGGCGGACTCGATCATCGTTCTCGACAACAACCGGCTGCTCGATTACGTCCCGAACCTCCCGATCGGAAAGGCGTTCTCCGTGATGGACCAGATCATCGCCGAGACCGTCAAGGGGATCTCGGAGACGATCACCCAACCCTCGCTCATCAACCTGGACTACGCGGACATGTCCACGATCATGAACCAGGGCGGCGTCGCGGTGATGCTCGTCGGCGAGACGCAGGACAAAAACAAGACGCAGGAAGTGGTCAACGACGCGATGAACCACCCGCTCCTCGACGTCGACTACCGCGGGGCTTCCGGCGGGCTCGTCCACATCACGGGCGGCCCGGACCTCACGCTGAAGGAGGCCGAGGGCATCGCGAACAACATCACCGAACGCCTGGAAGCGAGCGCCAACGTCATCTGGGGCGCGCGCATCCAGGAGGAGTACAAGGGCAAGGTCCGTGTCATGGCGATCATGACCGGCGTGCAGAGCGCACAGGTGCTCGGCCCGTCGACGCAGAAACAGGCGGACAAGTCCCGCGCCAGCATCGACGGCGACGTGGGCGACTCGAAGTCGCGCGCGGCGACGAACGGAGCGCCGGACCGCTCGGGCGGTGCCGAGCGCGCCGCCTGGGAGTCGGACGGCGGCACCGAGCCGGTCGAGAAGAACAACGGGCTCGACGTCATCCGCTAACCCCGGACCCGTCACGGCGGCCACCGAGCGACACTGCCTTTTCACCCGTTTCGACGCCCCGAGCGACCGCTCCGACCGGCGCTATCGACCGGCGCTATCGACCGGCGCTATCGACCGATGTCTTCGATCGAACGGGAGCGGCTCGGCCCGTGGCTCACACCGCCGCGATCGAATCGAGCAGCCGGCACTTCCGGCAGACGTCCCGGCTCGTCTTCGAGCCGCAGCGCTCGCATTCGACGAGGTCGGGGCCCGTACCGTCGCCGTCGGCGCGGTACCGTTCGGCGGCGAGCGCCGACAGCTCCTCGTAGCCCGCCATGATCGAGTGGCGCGCGCCGGGGTGGTTCTCCTCTAAGTCGTGGAGGGTCGACTGGATCTCGCCGCGGTACGCCTCCGCGGCGTGGGGACACTCCGCCATGTGGACGGGTAGGTCCTTCACGTGGCAGTACAGCGCGATCTCCTTTTCGGGCACGTCGCGGAGCGGCTTCGCCCGCGGAACGAACGCCTCGGTGTCGCCGCGCTCGTCGAACGGCCCGAGCGACGCGTCGAAGTGTTTCGCCACCTGTCGGACGTCGCCCTCGAGGAAGTTCATCATCGCCGTCTGGGCCTCGTCGTCGAGGTTGTGTCCGGTGAGCAGCTTGTCCGCACCGAACTCCTCGGCGTAGCGTTCGAGGAGGTCGCGCCGGAACACCCCGCAGTACGCACAGGGGGCCATACCTTCGGGGTCGACCTCGGCGACGTGGTCCATGCGCACGTCGAACTCCTCCTCGTAGGAAACCACCTCGTGGCGGATCGAGAGGTCCGTGGCGAGTTCGACGCAGGCGTCGAGGCTCTCGTCGCGGTACCCCTCGATCCCCTCGTGGATCGTGAGCGCGAGCATCTCGACGCGGGGGTCGGGCCCGAAGACGTCGTCGAGGACGTGCGTCAGGACGACGCTGTCCTTCCCGCCCGAGAGCCCGATCACCCACCGGTCGGGGTCCTCGGGGGTCGCGTCGGGATCGAGCAGCCCGTCCTCGCGGACGCGCCGCTTCAGGCGTTTGTCGACCGACGCACAGAGGTGCTCGCCACAGAGGTGCGCGCCCGAATAGGCGGCGTGGTGGATCGCGTCGGCCCCGCACTTGTCACACTCCATCGACACACGGTTGCGGACGCGCGGGGATACCCGTTTCGGGCCGCCCCCGCGACACGTGTCCCCAACACGCCGGGGCCACGGCGCGGGAACGCTTGGGTCACGGCGCAGGAACGCTCGGGTCACGGCGCAGGAACGCTCGGGTCACGGCGCAGGGACGCTCGAGTCACGGCGCGGAAACGTCCCGCGAGTTGTCGCCGGTTCCGACACGCGTTTGTCCGCGGGGGCGTCCGTTCGCGTGTGGCAGACACGTCGACCGGGATCGACCGCGACCCAGACCCCGAGCCCCTGTGTGAGGACCCGCCGCCGGAGAGCCGTCGCACCCGGCTGTGGCGGCACGCGTACAACCTCTTTCCCGCCTACCGCGGGACCGGCGCGCGGATCGACCACATCGGCGGTGGGTGGCGGTACGTCCGCGTCCGCGTCCCGTTCAACTGGCGGACGCGGAACCTCGCCGGCGCGATCTTCGGCGGCAGCCTCTACGGGGCCGTCGACCCGGTGTACATGAGCCTGCTCCGGCGGAACCTCGGCGACGCGTTCACCGTCTGGGACAAGGCCGCCGCGATCGAGTTCCTCGAGCCGGGGCGCGGGACGCTGTACGCGGAGTTCGAGATCGACGACGGGGAGCTCGAGACGATCCGCGGGTCGATCGGCGTCGGCGAGTCGATCGATCGGGAGTACCGCGTGGCGATCGTCGACCGCGAGGGGGCGGTCCACGCGGTCTGTCGGAAGACGCTGTACGTCCGGCGGGACGCCTGATCGACCGATCGACGCTCACTGCACCTGCGCGACCGTTCGACGCTCACTGCACCTGCGCGACCGTTCTACGCCGTCGCGCCGGCGATCAGGCTCTCGAGAACCGTGTCGACGAACCGGTCGGGGTACTCCACGTGCGGGAGCAGCCGCGTGCGGTCGAAGACGACGAGGCGCGCCCGGGAGGCGTCGGCGAGTTCCCGGCCGTCGGCGAGCGGGCTGACCTCGGCCTCGCGACCCCAGACGATCGTCGGGGGGACGTCGAGGGCGGCGAGCGCGGCCGCCAAGTCGAGGTCGCTGTTGAGGTACCCCGAGACGAACGAGGCGGGCGCGAAACGGGCGTTCTCGACGTGAGCCGTGCGCCACTCGTAGTCGATCCACTCGTCCGTGGCGTTGGCCGTGTCGTAGTAGCCGTGGTCCGCGTTGAAGTACCGTATCGACGGCTTCGACGCGATCAGGTTGAACAGCGCAGTGCCGGCGAGCGGCGACCGGAGGAGCTCGCGAAGCCACGGCTTCGGCGGGCTCGGCCCGGCGACCGTCGTCGGACAGACGCCGACGAAGCCGGAGAGCTCGACGTCCGCCGCGGCGGCGTAGGCGGCCGACAGCGACGAGGCGACGACGGCGGGCGCGTCGAACTCGTCGAGGAAGTCGGCGACGAAGTCCTCGTACAGCGCGGCCGAGTACCGGAGCGGCGGGCGGTCCGAGAGCCCGAACCCCGGGAAGTCGGGGGCGACGACGTGGTAGTCGTCGGCGAGGCCGGCGAACACCGCCCGCCACTCGCCCGCGGAGCCGGCCGCGTTCATCCCGTGGAGGAGGACGAGGTCCGGATCGTCGGGATCGCCCGCCTCCGTGTAGTGGACGTCCATCCCGCGCCAGCGGAACGTGCACGCGTCGCCGTCGAGCGGGGATTCGAGCTCGCCCTGGTACCGGAGCCCGCGATTCGCACCCGTGACCGCGGCGGTTCCGAGGAGGGCGGCCCCCGCGAGGGTCCTGAGTCTCATGGAAACGTGTTGGTTCGCGGGCGACTTATATTCGGGGGCCGGCGGCGTGACGGTCCGGTCGTGTCGGCGACGCGGCGATCCCGAGCGTGTCGGCGACGCGACGATCCCCGCCCTGCCGGTGTCGACCGTCCCCGTCCCGCGGAACACGCGCCCCGCGTACCGGGGCCCTTTTTTACTCGACCGCCGAACGTGGGTCCGTGCTATCGGTCGAGCTGCACACCCACTCCGAGCTGTCCCACGACGGGCGCGACCCCGTTGACCTCCTCTTAGCGCAGGCGGCCGCGGTCGGCCTCGACGCGCTCGCCGTCACGGACCACGACGAGATCGACGCGAGCCTCGAGGCGGCCGAGAAGGCCCCCGACTACGGGCTCGTCGGGATCGTCGGCATGGAGGTGACGTGTGCGGCCGGCCACGTGCTGGCGTTCGGCGTCGACGAGCGCGTCGACTCCGGGCTCCCGTTCGACGAGACGCTCGAGCGGATCCACGAACAGGGCGGCATCGCGGTCGTCCCGCACCCCTTCCAGAAGTCGCGCCACGGCGTCGCCGCTCACGTCAGCGACGAGCAGCTCGCCAGCGCGGACGCCATCGAGGTGTACAACTCCCGGCTGTTCACGGGGCGCTCGAACCGACAGGCCGAGAAGTTCGCCGTCCGGAACGGGCTGCCGATGACCGCCGGGAGCGACGCGCACATCTCGGAGATGGTCGGACAGGCGGTCACCGAGGTCGGCGCGGACGAGCGCTCCGCCGACGCGATCCTCTCGGCGATCGCTGACGGGCGAACCAGCGTCGTCGGCAAGCGCACCCCGTGGCGCGTCTCCGTCCGGCAGTTCGCCGGCGGCGCGAAACGCCGCGCGCTCCGCGCGATCGACGAGCTCCGATGAGCGACCGCGAGGGGGCCGGTCCGAGCGACCTGCGTGGCGCGACCCCCGACCTCGTCCGCGACGCGATCCGCGACCGGGACCCGTTCCCGGGGACCCGCGGGTTCGCCGGTCGGGTGGACTCCGTCCTCGTGCGGGACGTCCTCGGCCGAGAGCCGCTGTTCGTCGAGCGGGCGGTGTTACGGTCGCTCCCGGGGGTCACTCCGGAGGCGACGGTCAGCCCGAAAAGTGCGAGCGACTCGGAGAGCGGAAGCGGCCCAGAGAGCGGAAGCGGCCCAGAGAGCGGAAGCGACACGGAGAGCGGAAGCGACACCGAGGGCGCGAGGGAGCCGACGCGCCCCGGCGCGTGGAGCGCCGACCCGAGGGCACTGACCGATCCCGAACCGGTGCCCGCCGGATCGGTCGTCTCCGCCGCGGGGATCGAGGAGCGATGGCCGCTCCCGACGCCGAGCCCCATCGATCCGGAACAGGGAATCGCCGCGGTGGCGGACGCGCTCGACGCCGCGCTGGCCGACCTCGGGGCGGGCGAGGGAGGGGACGGTCTGGCGGTCGCCTTCTCCGGCGGCGTCGATTCCGGCATCGTCGCCGCCGCGGTCCCGGACGCGCCGTGTTACGTCGCCGGGTTCGAGGGCTGTCACGACGTCGCCGCCGCGCGCGCTGCCGCCGCGGCGATGGAGCTCGACCTCCGGGTCGTCGCGCTCACACACGAGGACCTCGTTCGGGCGATCCCCGAGATCGTCGCCGCGACCGGGCGGCGGAACGCGATGGACCTGAACATCGCGGTCCCGCTGTACCTCACCGCGGAGGCGGCCGCCGCGGACGGGGCCGGCCGGCTGGCGGTCGGACAGGGGGCCGACGAGCTGTTCGGCGGCTACAGCAAGGTCGTCGACCCCGCGAACGACCACCGCGTCGACGCCGACACGGTCAGGGGGGCGCGGACCGAGACGGTCAGGACGCTTCCCGACCAGCTCGAACGCGACGTCCTGACGCTGCGTGCGGCCGGCGTCGAGCCCGTCGCGCCGCTGCTCGACGACCGCGTCGTCGACGCGGCGCTTCGGCTTCCGGGTGAGCTGCTCGCGACGCCCGACGAGCGGAAGGTCGCGCTCCGCCGGGCGGCGGCCGGGCGCGTCCCGGAGTCGGTGCGAACCGCGGACAAGAAGGCGGTGCAGTACGGGACGTACGTCTCCCGCGAGATCGACCGTCTCGCCCGGCAGGCCGGGTTCAAGCGGCGGATGGACGACCACGTCGGCCGGTACATCGACTCGCTGCTCGACGACTGAGACGGCCGGCGGCCGGAGGATGCGACTCGTCCGCGAATTCGATCGGCGGCCGGGCGGCTCGCGAACTGAACTACCAATAAATCCGGCCCGCGTGGGCCGGTGCTGACCAAGCCGCTGCGTGGAGTACCAGTCCTGCAGCCGACGCCCGCTCGAACGGACGTCGACCGTCGAATGGTTGGTCAAGGTATAAAATCCGGGGAGTGGCGTCAAATATGACTGTGTGTCACCGCTTCCACTGCCGAAGCGATCATCGAATACGGACGATACCGATCGACTGACAACAAGCGTCCTCGATCACGGCACGAAAGTCGACGGCCGACGACCCGCCGGGCGGCGACGTGTCCCGTCATCGTCGCGGCCTGCCGTGTCGTCGTCGCGGCCTGCCGTGTCGTCGTCGCGTCCTGGCGTCGTCGTCCGTGTCGGCGATGTGCGCCGACCTCTCCGGCCGATCCTTATAAATTACCGTCGACCCCTCCGACAGCCCTTATAAATCACCGCCGATACTGCAGTAGGCCCTTATAAACGACCGGCAGTCGGTGTCGATCGCTACCGGACCAGGTACGGGTCGTTGCCGGCGACGAACCGTCCGAGGTCGCTTTCGCGGCGGAAGTCGGTGGCGCGGAGCGTACACAGCGCGTCGACCAGTCGGTCGGCGTCGCCCGGCGTCCACTCGGCGGGGTCCTTGATCGGGACGACGAGCCAGCCGGACCCGAGGATCTCCTCGCCGTGGAGCGCGTCCATGTCGATCTCCGTCTTCCATGCCCGCGCCGTGTACTGCCGCAGGACGTGGTCCGTCGCGCGAGCGCCGACCGGGAGCAACACGTGTGCGGCGATCGCCCGCAGCTCCGCGTCGAAGAACCGCTCCATGTCGTCGTACGACTCCGCCGTCGGCTCCCCGTCGGGGACGCACATGTGGAGGTACGAGAGGAACGTCTTCGCAACGGCGATCGGGTCCGCGGTCTCGCCGCCGGAGTCGTCGTCGACGGCCTCGAACAACCCGGCCGCGACGAGCGCGTCGTGGAACGCGTCCGACCACGGCTCCCCGGTGAAGGGGACCCCCGACTCGATCCCGCCGTGAATCCCGGGATGGTCGCCGATCACGTGGAAGTCCGCGTTGGCGTCCCCGTAGCCGGGCACGTACCGCTCACAGTCCGGGGTCATCCCGAACGGGTTCCGTGTTCGGTCCGTGACGTTTTGCACGCCGGGTCGTACGTCCCTGCCGCGTAATAGCCCGTTCGATCCGGGATCGCGCGGTCAGAGGAAGAGCTGCCAGTAGTACGGGCTGAAGAAGCCCTCGATGAGGGCGGCGACCGCGAGCAGGACGCCAACGCCCATCGTCACCCAGAACGCGCGCTCCAGCTCGTCGGCGAAGCCCACCCGCGACAGCCGTCCACGGAACGCGCGCCACCCGACGACCCCGAGGTGAAGCCCGAGCGCGCCCGCGACGACGAGCGCCGGGATCTCGAAGATCCCGTGCGGGACGACGAAGGCCACGAGGGCGTCGAGGTTCTCCTCAAGGGCGGCGACCGCGCCGAGCACCAGGCCGTTGAACGCGACCGACGTGATCGCGGGCACGGCGAGTGCGACGCCGGCGAACGCCGTCGAGATGGCGACCGTCCAGTTGTTGCCGAAGAACTCGAGCGCCGCGACCGGCGGGACGTGGCCGTCGAGCCGCGCCTCGATCGAGGTGGGGAACGTCCCCACGAACGGCTCGGCGGCGACCCAGCCGAGCACGCCGGCACCGACGCCCACCGCGAGCGTGAGCAGGTGGAGCCCCGGCGTGGCTCGGACGAACGTCGTCATGTCGCCCCATCCCCGGCGGAGCCCCGCCGAGAACTGGTCGCGGAGCCGCGCCTCCGGGGGCGAGACGGGGGCGACCGCGTCGCGGTAGTCGCCGTAGAGGACGGTCTTCAGGAGGTCGAGCGCCGGCGCGACGAGGACGGCGCTGACGAGCGCGACGATCGCGCCGCCGCCGAGGAACGCGAGCGCGGAGGCGACCGAGGAGAGACCGACGACGACGCCGATCGCGACGACGAGGTACGCCGCGGCGTCGGCCGGGTTCGACCGGACGAAGCCGCCAGCGCCGGACACCGCGCCGACGACGCCCGCGTCGTCGACGACGACGGCCGCGGGCGCGAACGCGAAGAGGATCCGGACCGCGACGAGGACGACGAACCCGACGAGGAACGCTCCGAGGCCGACCACGGCCCCGAGGAGGGGGTCGACGATGACGGCGGCGATGACCGTCACGGTGGCGAGCCCGATGACGCCGAGCCACAGCAGGAGCTCCGCGAGGTACACCCCGAGGAACGTGAGCCAGTGCTTCCGAACGCCCGCGATGCCGGCGGTGAGGCCGCGTTCCGAGCGGAGCCGCGCGAAGACGGCGCTCATCTGTCCCGCCGAGACGGCGGCGTACCCGAGGATTCCGAGGAGGACGGTCGCGACGATCCCCCCCACGATCAGCGCCACGGCGGTCGGCGAGAACAGCGCCTCGAACACGGGGAGCAGTCCCTCCATCCACTCCCCGAACGCGTCGGGGTTCGCCTCGGCCCACTCCTCGAACGCCGTGGGGTCCTCGCTCTCGATCGGTGGGGCAGTGACGTCGAGGTCGGCCAGCGCCTCGCGGGCGGTCGCGAGGCGGCCGGAGAGCTCCAGGTGGAGGAAGACCGCAGCCAACGCGACGAATCCGGCCGTTCGGGCGATCATCGGGACGGCGGTCCCGAGGAGGTAGAACGGTAACAGGTCGGAGGGACGCCGTCGGAGGGTCGCGGTGACGGCGTTGAGGGCGGTGGACAGGTCCATGTCGACACGTTCGTCGACGGGCACTTAAAAACCGGCGGCGTTGGACGGCGCTCGGGGATGCCGTGGGGCGGCCCTCAGGGATTCCGTGGGGCGGCGCTCGGTGATGCCGTTGGACGGCGCTCGGGGGGGGGGGTGTTCAGTCGCGGTCCTCCTCCGCCGGAAACTCGACGACCGCGTCGGCGTCGGCGGCGCTCCCCCGCGAAGCCATCATCTCGGCGGCGCGGGTCGCCCAGCCGGTGTAGGCGAACCCCCACGCGACGACGAGCGCCATCCACGGGTACGCGAGCAGAACGCCGGCGTACGCGCCGGTAGGGCCGAGCCCGAGGGTTCGACCGAGCAGCCACGACGCGCCGAGGAAGAAGACGAACATGCCCGACACGCGGGCGACGAGGGGGATCCGCGTCTCGCTGGCACCCTGAAGCGATCCCGAGAGCGCCGAGAAGCAGACCAGTCCCGCTCCCGCGATCCCGTACACGCGGGCGAAGTCGACCGCGTAGGCGACCGTCTCGGGGTCCGAGGTGAAAAGCGCCACCAGCCACGGCGCGAGCGCGACGAGCCCGAGCCCGATCGCGCCGACGGTGAGGACGCCGAGCCCCGCGACCGCCCACCCGTTGAACCGCGCCGCCTCGGGGTCGCCCGCGCCGAGCGCCTGTCCGACGAGGATCGAGGCGGCGACGTTGTAGCCGCGAGAGAGCGGCCCGGTCACCTGCTGATAGACGCGGCGGCCGATCTGGAACCCCGCGTTGACGGCCTCCCCGAAGCCGAGCAGGAGGGCGTTGAAGGGGAACTCCGCGATCTCCGAGCCGAACCCTTCCAGCATCCGCGGCGTGCTCACCCGGAGCAGCTGGCGGGTGATCGTGAGATCGCTCGGGAGCGCGAACTCCGCCTCGGTCCACGGCCCCCAGATGGCCGCACAGAGCAGGCCGGCAGTGAGCACGTTGGCGGCGGCGGTCGAGAGGCCGACGCCGACGATCTCCAGCCGTGGGAACCCGAAGAGACCGAGCCCGAGCACGACGCTGCCCGAGATGTTGACGGAGTTGGCGAGGACGTTGACGTACATCGGCGTGCGGGTGTCGCCGGTGCCCTGGAGCGCCCGCGCGCCGACGAGCGCGACGTGGCGTGCCGGCGCGGTCGCGAACACGATCGCGAGGTAGACGGACCCGAGCACGACGACCTCTCGAGGCGTTTCCTGACCGACGATCCGGCCGAACGCGTCGATAGCGACCTCCCCGAGGAACACCCCGAAGAGGACGAACGGGACGCCGGCGACCGCGCCGAGCAGGATCGCCTGCGTCACCGCCTCGTCGCGGGTCGCGGTCGCGCCCGCGCCCGTGTCCTGCGAGGAGAGCGCGATCGCGCCGCCGCCGAGCCCCAGCCCGATCCGGAGGGGAAACCGGGCGTACAGGTCCGCGAGCCCGATGGCGACGACCGCGGCCGGCGAGAAGAGCGCGGTGACCACGATGTCGGTGGTCCGCATCGCGGTTCGGAACGTCTGTTCGGCCATCACCGGCCACGCGAGCGTGAACACCCGCTTCCAGACGTCCCGGAGGCGTCGACGGTCCATTCGTGTCCACGAAGGGCCTCCGACGGTTTTTACACACCGGAGTCGGCGGGGGCGGCCGACAGTTTTCCCCGTCCGTTCGGCCGTTCAGTCCGCGATCCGTTCCGCCATTCGACCCGCCATCCGTTCCGCCCGAAGCTTGAAGCCGCGCGACGACCCGGATCGGCCATGGACGTCTTCGTGTACGGGACGCTCACGGAGCCGACCCGCGTCCGGGAGCTGCTCGACTCGTTCGCGTTCGTCGGGTCGGCGACCGTCACTGGACTCCGCCTCGTCGAGGGGCGGTACCCGACGCTCGCGCCCGGCGGCGAGACCGCGGGGCGGCTCCTCCGCACCGACGAGGTCGCGGCGCTCGACCGGTACGAGGGCGTCGACGACGGGCTGTACGTCCGCGTGTCGGTGCCGCTCGACGGGGATGATCGCTACCCTGACGAGGCGGCGGTGTACGTCGGCCACCCCGAACGGCTCGACGCCGACGCGACGTGGCCCGGCGAGGGGCCGTTCGCCGATCGGGTTCGCGCCCACCTCGAGGGGGCCGACGTCCGCGCTCGTGTTGGCGGTTCAACACCCGTCTGACGCAGGAATGACGGCGGCGCAGTCGTGCGGTTTCACTTTCACTCTGGGAGCCCTACCTTTTTATGCTCGGGGGTGTTTCGTTCACCTGCACGTCACACGCGTGCATTCCCCCTTTCCCCCTTCGAAGCCGACCGCGAGCGATGCGGTCGGCCCGACGGTTCGGGCGCGAACGCGGACCGCAACCGATTAGCCGTCGCCGGCGACAAGACGGCGTATGCTCTCTTTGTCGGACGTCGTCGACGCTCGCGAACGGATCGCGGGCGTCGCGCGCCACACGCCGTTAGAGCGGTCGCGCACCTTCTCGGAGATGACGGGCGCGTCGGTCCATCTCAAGCTCGAGAACTTCCAGCGCACCGGCGCGTTCAAGATCCGCGGGGCGATGAACCGGATCGCCACGCTGTCGCCGGCGGAGCGTGACGCCGGCGTCGTCACCGCCAGCGCCGGCAACCACGCACAGGGGGTCGCGCTCGCGGCCGAGCGCGCCGGCGTCGACGCGACGATCGTCATGCCGCGGTTCGCGCCCGTCTCGAAGGTGAAAGCCACCCGCGGCTACGGGGCGACGGTCGTCCTCGACGGGGTCGACTACGACGAGGCGCAGGCGCGCGCCCACGAGATCGAACGCGAACAGGGGCGCACCTACGTCCACGCGTTCGACGACCCCGTCGTCATGGCCGGACAGGGGACGATCGGCCTCGAGGTCGTCGACGACTGCCCCGACGTCGACACCGTCGTGGTTCCGATCGGCGGCGGCGGGCTGATCGCCGGGATCGCGGTCGCGATGAAAGCACGGCTCGACGACGTCCGCGTGATCGGGGTGCAGGCGGAAGGCGCGTCCTCGGCGGCGGCGTCGCTGCGGACGGGTCGCCGCCACGTGCTCGACAGCGTCGACACGATCGCCGACGGCATCGCCACCCGATCGGTCGGCGAGAACACCCTCGAAGTCATGCGCGAGCACGTCGACGAGGTCGTCACCGTCGACGACCGCGAGATCGCCCTGGCGCTCACGCTCCTCCTGGAGCGCTCGAAGACGCTGGTCGAGGGGGCCGGGGCGGTGCCGCTCGCGGCCGTCCTCTCGGAGGCGTTCGACTACGACGACGACGAGGTCATCGTCGCGGCGCTGTGTGGCGGCAACATCGACATGAACCGCCTGACGACGGTGATCCGGCGGGGGCTGATGCAGATGGGCCGGTACCTCAAGGTGACGATCGCGTTGAAGGACCGGCCGGGGGAGCTGGAGCGCGTGTCGACCATCGTCGCCCGCGCCGGCGCGAACGTGTACGCGGTCCACCACGACCGGACCTCCCGCGACGTGGCCGTCAACGCCGCCGAGCTGGAGCTGGAGCTCGAGACCGACGACGCCGAACACGCCGCGGACATCGTCGACGAGCTGGAGGCCCACGGCTACGAGGTCGAGATCCTCTCGTAACGCGGGGCGGGCCGCGGGATCCGCGGCTGGGTCGTCGAGCCGAGCGCCGAACCGCCAAGCGACGCGCCCGTCAAACGGTGCGCCCGTCAAACGGTGCGCCCGTCAAACGGTGCGCCCGTCAAACGGTGCGCCCGTCGGTCACGGACGCGGCACGGGGACCGCCTCAAGAATACGGCACGGAAACCGGCTCGCGGAGCGCCCACACGTCCGCCGTCGGGTCGAGGCGGGTCGGCTCCGCGCCCGTTTCCGTGAGGAACCCGGCGTGATACAGGACCGCCTTCAGCTGGAACACCGTCGGCGAGTGGTAGCTACCGCCCTCCGTGAGCGGGCCGCGGCGGAGGTCGCCGTCCGGCGTCAGGACCCGGCGTCGGACGGTCTCGTCCCCGCGGACGAACAGCTCGACCGCGAAGGACGGGCGCGTCCGGTGGAGCCACGTCACGAGGTCGACGAGCGAGGGCGCGGGCTCGCCGGCGTCGTGGATTCGCTGGATCTCGGTCACGAGCGGCCGCGTCGCGGGATACGACCAGACGACGCGCCGGGCGATCTCGCCCCACCGCGGGGCGAGGTCGACGAACCGGGTCCGCGACCGCTTCCAGCCGTCGAACGCCGCGAGCGCGTCCTCGAGCGAGCCGTGCTCGCGGAGCGCGAACCGGACGACCTCCTCGCCCAGCGGCGTGAGCCGCGGCCCGTCGGGGCGATCGTCGACGAGCCCGAGGAAGACGGCCCCGCGACGGGCCCCGCGAACCGCGGAGACGACGTGCGTGTCGACCAGCGCGTCGACGTCGCCGGGGGCGGCCAGCGCGATCGCGTAGCCGAGGTAATTCTTCGGGTGGTTGAGCGGGAACGACCGGTCGGTCACCCCCTGTGCGCTCGCCTGGAACCGGACCGCGTTCGTCTCCCGGCCGCCGGCGTGGCCGACGAGCCGCGGGACGACCGCGGGCGAGACCCCGCCGTCCGGATCGACCGCGAGCACGCCGACGTTGAGCTCGCGCGCCAGCGTCAGGTTCGTCGGCGAGACCGCCGCGCCGGGCGCCGCGACGTACGCGGCGTTGGCCTCCCCGAGCCGGTCGTGTGCCTGCACGATCCCGCGCTCGACGTCGACGGTTCCGGCCGCGGTGTACCCCTTCGCCTCCACCGCGACGAGCGGCGGGTCGTCGCCGAGCCGGTCGACCGCCAACAGCGCCGGCTCCAGCCGCCGGACGCCGACGAGGTCGGGGTAGCCGGAGCCGACGGCGACGTGGTTGAACGGGGCGAGCGCCTCGTGGACCGCCGCGGGGATCGGCTCCGACTCGTTCCACGTGTCGGCCGCGAACTGCGTGTCGGTCACCGCGTACGCGTTCGGTTCGTCGTCGTCCGGGAACAGCCGCCGTTTCGCCCGCGCGAGCACCTGTGGTTCGGCGAGGGAAACGCTCATGTCCGACGCTCTCTCGGCGTCGACTAATAGGTACCCGTCGGCGCGGTCCCGCGCGGTGTGACGATCACTCCCTCGCGGTCACGTTCACCCCATCGCGGTCACGTTCACCCCATCGCGGTCACCCTCACGCCACCGCGGCCACGTTCACTCCATCGCGATCACCTTCACGCCACCACGATCACGTCGCTGACCTCGAAGCGTGCACCGCCGTCGCCCGCCTCCGTGGCCGCGACGTGCCAGCCGTGGGCGGCGACGACCCCTTGGACGATCGCCAACCCCAACCCGACGCCGCCGGAACCGGTCGTGTACCCGGAGTCGAACACCGCCTCGCGGTCGTCGGCCGGGATCCCCGGTCCGTCGTCTTCGACGTAGAAGCCGTCGCCGTCCGGCAGCCGTCCGACCCGGATCGCGACGCCGTCGCCGCCGTGGTCGACGGCGTTCCGGAGGAGGTTCTCGAGCGCCCGCGCGACGCGGCCCGGGGCGGCACGGAACGCCACGTCGTCGACGACCGTCAGCGTCGCGTCCGCGGTCGTCATCGCCCCCCAACAGTCGGCCGCCAGCTCGGAGAGCCGAACCGTTTCGAGGTCGTCCTCCTCGACGTCCCGTCCCGTGCGGGCGACCGTTAGGACGTCGGCGATCAGCGATTCGATGCGGTCGAGCGCAGTCACAGCGATCCGGAGGTTCTCGGTGTCGTTCCGCTCGCGTTCGAGATCGACCCGTCCCTGCGCGACGTTGAGGGGGTTCCGGAGGTCGTGTGAGAGGACGGCCGCGAACCCGTCGAGCCGGTCGACCTTCGACGCGAGCCGCTCGTGTTGGAGCTCGGACTCGAGCAGGCGGGCGACGAGCTCGGCGAACGTCGTCTCGGCGGGGGAGAACGGCTCCGAGCGCGGCTCGACGGAGACGAAACAGAGGGTTCCATAGAGGTCACCGTCGACCCGCAGCGGGGTTCCGTGGTAACACTCGATCCCGTGCTCGACGTACGCGGGGTCGTCGGTCCACCCCTCGTCCGTCGCGTGGTTGACGACGAGCGACCCGTGTCCGTCGATCGCTCGCCTGCAGTACGTCCGGGAGAGAGGAAAGACGGACCCGTTCGGGAACCGGCCGCCGGGTGGATCGGTGCTGGCGACCGTCCGCCAGTAGTCGCCGTCGGGATCGGTCCGGGCCAGGTGGCCGTTCTCGACGTCGAGGTAGTCGACCGCGATCGCCATCGCTCGCTCGGCTTTCTCCTCGAACGTCCCGTCGTCGTGCATGACAGCGTACAGCCGCTCCCGAGCGGCGGCCGCGTCCAGTCGTTGGCCCGGCATCTCGTTGACCGGGCTTTTACGCCGGGGGTTGGTAGCTCTAACGGAGGGGGTTCCGTGGGTAGCTGGTGGTCGCTCGCGGAACGATGCCGAGTAACGACGCGTGATCGTCCGCGAGCCGCCGCTCGCGGACGATGTCGGGCTCGGAGAACCGCTCGGTGGGCGTCGCCTACGCGCCCGCTTCCGTCAGCGCCGCCTCGATGTCGCCCTTCTGGGTGACGCCGACGAACCGGTCGACGACGCCGTCGTCGTTCTCGACGATCAGGGTCGGCAGCGATCGGACCTGGTACTGGTTGGCGACGTCCTGCTCCTCGTCAACGTTCACCTTCTGCAGCTCGAAGGCGTCACCGAACGCCTCTTTGACCTCCTCGAGGATCGGGTCTTGCGTCTTACACGGGCCACACCAGTCGGCGTAGAAATCCAGCAATCGAACGGTCATTGTCCGCCGAAGGCTAACAGGGGGCCGCGCATAAGGGTTTCCCACCGGCCCGAAACCGACACACGACCGGGTTCATCGCGTGCGGGCCAAACCGTCGAAGGGAGGCAGTACGATGCATCCTGCGTGGAACCGAGCGAACGTGTCGAGCGCCGTCGGACGGGGGGACGCGCGGAGACGAAACGTTTACCCAACCGGGAGCCACAGGAGGTGGTATGAGCAGTGGAGGAAATTCCGGCGGGCTGATGTCCAGTGCGGGGCTCGTTCGGTACTTCGACGCCCAGGACCGGAACGCGATCGCGATGGACCCGAAGACGGTCATCGCCTTCTGTCTCCTCTTCGGCGTGTTCGTGCAGATCCTCTCGTTGACCGTCGCATGACATCCTCCCCGGCGTGAACGCCGGGGTTTCCTCGCGCTGGGGGTATCGCTTACCGACCCACGGAGGCAACTTGCGGGTTCGTATGCTCCTCGTTGGGAACTGAGCGTGGTGACTCTGACCATGAATAGTCGTCCCACTTGAGGCATACAGGCCGTGCCATCGGCCGTGTTACCGTCGTCTGCCGTCGAAGGAACGTCTCTGACGCTGTGAGATCGGCGTGGCCCTCGAATCCACACGGACACGTCAGCGTGTCGCGGTGGCGCGTCGTGTCCTCCGTCGAACCGCAGTTCGGACACTCCTGACTCGTCCATGCTTCAGACCGTATCTCCACCGAGATGCCGTATTCTTCGGCGGTACACGCCAGTCGCTTCACGAACGCTCTGAACGCCCAGAAGTTGTGCGTCTTGGCGTTCGTCTCAACCGACCAATGCGTCTCAAGCACGTCCGTCAACGCCCCGACGTACACCGTCGAAACGCCTTCGTCGTACAGGCGTTCGATGAGGTCGCGGGCGAGTGCATCTTGGGCGTGGTCACGTCGCTTGGTACGTCGGTCGTACAGGCGTCGAATACGATGACTACTGTATCGATCTTCCTCCAAGAGCGATTTGAGTCGGGCGATCTCTCGTGTTGTCTCACGGAATCGCTCGAACAGGTCGCGCCCTTCGTACAGGAGTTGCTGGCCGGTTGTGGTTGTGCAGGCGACGAGATTGTTCGCACCAATATCCAGAGCGGCTTCTTCGGAAGCCAGTGGGTGTGCCAGTCGAGAATCATCAATGGTGACCGGCTGAAAGGCCCTGAACGTCTGTGCTTGCTCGTCGTAGAACAACACCAACCGACCCTGCTTCTCGTACTCCTTCCAGTTGGGATCGCCTCGGATTTCGAGCCGGAGACGTTCGCGGTACCCCAGCCCGTACTCGTCTTTCAGGTCTTTGCCAACGAGAAGTTCGAGGCGGGAAAACTCGCCCCACTCAACGGAGTACGATGTATTGCGGATGTACGTACGGAGTTCTCGGCCTTTGTCTGCGTTGCCCCAGAATCCGGGTTTGCCGTTGGCTTCGCCCTTCTCCTTGAGCGCGAAGAACGACTTCCACGCTTCTCGATTCTTGCGGTCGATTTGCTGAACCGTGGACGCGCCGAGTGTTCCGCCATAGCGACCGCGATACTCGCTGATGTCCCACACGTCTCCGTCTGGGTCAGCATAGTTCTCGCGGCGCTCATAGTTGATTTCGTTCCAGAGAGCGGCAGAAGCGTCCAACAGCCGTCGAAGCAACTCCTCGTCCTCCTCGGACTGAGGAACCACCTCGAACGTATTGGCACGCTTCATCAACTACTGATTGTACCATAATGCACATAAATGTCCTGTTCATGTGATACACTATGGTCGCAATTCGCATCGAGTTTGACGACGACGACCAGTACAAACGACTGAAGGAACTGAAGAAGCACCATGGGTTGACGTGGAAGGGATTACTCCTCGAAGGAGAAAAGAAAGTCAGAGAGGATACCCCAGAGTAAGCGTCGAACGTGGATTGTGAAATAGAGTGTCGGATTCACACCCGGCCTAAAGGCCGGGACTCTCTCCTTGATTCAGGTAGGCCGTGACCGTCGACGTCGTCGCCGCGTCCCGTTAGCGACCGCCCGAGAGCCATCCGACGACCGCCCGGGAGCCATTCGACGACCGCCCGGGAGCCATTCGACGACCGCCCGGGAGCCATTCGACGACCGCCCGGCCGGTAGCGCGCCCTTTTTGCACGTCCCGGTCACACCACGCAGTATGAACGCAGGCGTCATCGCCGTCCAGGGCGACGTGGCCGAGCACGCCGCGGCCATCCGCCGCGCCGCGGCCGCACACGACGAGCCCGTGGAGGTCGTCGAGATCCGTGACTCGGGGGTCGTCCCCGACTGTGACGTCCTCCTCATGCCGGGCGGGGAGTCGACGACGATCTCGCGGCTGATCCACCGCGAAGGGATCGCCGCGGAGATCCGTGACCACGTCGCGGCCGGAAAGCCGGTGCTCGCCACCTGCGCCGGACTCATCGTCTGCTCACGCGACGCGAAAGACGACCGGGTTGACGCGCTCGGCGTCCTTGACGTCTCCGTCGACCGCAACGCCTTCGGCCGACAGAAGGACTCCTTCGAGGCGAAGGTGCCCGTCGAGGGGCTCGAGGAGCCGTTCCACGCCGTCTTCATTCGAGCGCCGGCCATCGACGACGTCGGGTCGGGCGTCGAGGTGCTCGCGTCGGTCGACGGCCGGCCGGTGACGGTCCGGGACGGCCCGGTCGTCGCCACCTCCTTCCACCCGGAGCTGACCGACGACTCGCGGATCCACGACCTCGCCTTCTTCCCCGACACGGAGGTCCTCGCGTGAGCGACGAGCGCGGGGCAGGGGAGAACCCGGGGACGGGCACGGAGGCGACGGACTCCGAGACGGCAGCCGTCCTCGACGAGCTGTTCGCGACGATCGAATCGCGGAAGGCGGAGCTCCCGGAAGGGTCGTACACGACCTCGCTGTTCACCCACGAGAAGGGCGAGAACGCGGTGTTGGAGAAGATCGGCGAGGAGACGACGGAGGCGATCCTCGCGGCGAAGGACGACGACGACGAGGAGCTGCTGTACGAGAGCGCCGACCTCGTCTACCACCTGCTGGTGTTGCTCTCGATGAAGGACGTAGCGCTCGACGACCTCCGCGCGGAGCTTCGGGACCGATTCTAGCCGGCTGACGGCGCGGTTCCCTCCCCCTCTCGATCGCGCGGCGTTTACGGGTTCGTGCCGCCGACGCGGTCGCGCCCTCGATGCATCCGCGCCGCCTACGCGTCCGCGCCGTCCACGACGTCGTCGAGCCGAGTCGTCGGGAAGAGCTCGTCGAGGTCGATCCCGGCCCCGGGAGCCGCGTCGCTCGCCGATCGATCGACCGGCTCGACGAGGCGGTAGGCGATCCCCTCGCGCTCGACGACGCCGGCGCTCGCGAGGTGATCGAGATGGGCGAACGCCTCGCCGGGGCCGTGGAGGACGTGGATCCCCGACAGCTCGCCGAACAGCTCGGCCGAGACCTCCCACGCGGTGAGCGGCCCGCCCGCCGCGAGGGTGTCGACGACCCGTCCGGTCCGGTGTCGGTGGTGGTCGAGGATCTCCGCGGCGCGGTGGCTCGGGTCGTCGATCCGGTCGCGGTGGCCGGGGTGGGCCGCGTCCCAGTCGCGGTCGACGACGCGTGCGAGGCTCTCGGCGTACGCCGCGAGCGGGTGTGCCACCCGGACGTCCGCCCCACCGACGTTAGGGGTGTATCGCGGGAGCACCGCGTCGCCGGTGAACGCCTCCTCGGGTGCGGCGGCGTCGGGGCCCGCGACCGGCTCGTGGTCGGGCACCTCGCGCGGATCGAACGCGAACGCCGTGAGTCCGGCGGTGTGACCGGGGAGGTGGACCGCCTCGAGCTCCACGCCGCCGACGAGGACCCGGTCGCCGTCGGAGAACGTCGTCACGTCGGCGTCGCGACCCCGAAGGCCGGCACTCACGCCGTCGAAGAACGCGGTCAGCCGCTCGCGGGCGTCCTCGGGGAACCCCCACCGCTCGAACGTCTCACGCTGGGCCGCCGGGTCGTCCATGAACTGCGTTCCGCTCCCGTCCACGAGCGGGGCGTCCGCCTCGTGGACGAGGACGTCCGCGCCGCTTTCCGCCTGGAGCTCGCCCGCGAGCCCGGCGTGGTCGGGGTGCCAATGGGTGAGTACGATCGCGTCCACGTCCGCCGGGGCGATGCCGTAGGCGGCGAGCCCCGCGTCGAGCTCGGCGCGGACGTCCGGCGTCGCGACCCCGGTGTCGACGAGCGCCGTCGTCTCCCCGTCGAGCAGGTAGACGTCGTTTTTCCCCTCGAAGACGGTGTTCCCGAGCTGGATCCGTTTCACGGTCGAGCGACGGCGGGCAGCCTTTTGAGGGTTGCTCCCCGGAGCCGCGGGAGACGCCCGAACGGCTCGGTGGATCCGTTTTTCAGGGATAGCGCACAACGTGCCGTATGGAGTATCAACCCGGCGTCTGTAACATCGGCCCGGCCGAGCGGCGGAAACGGCTCCTGCTCGGGGTCGCCTCGTTGTTGGGGTCCGTCGTGCTGGTGGCAGCGGTCCTCGCGGTCGGCTGGCCCCTGTGGACCCTGCTTTTCGTTCTCTTCCCGCTGTACGGGGCGGCGATGGGGTTCCTCCAGTACCGCGAGCGGTTCTGCGTCGGGTTCGCCGGCATCGGCGTCTTCGACGTCGGCGGCGGGACCCACGAGATCACCGACCCGCAGGCGCTCGAAGCCGACCGGAAGCATGCGGTACGGCTGAACACGAAGGCGCTCGCGGTCGGTGCCGTCGGCGCGCTCGCCGCGTACGGCATCGCGCTCCTCGTCGTCGGCTGATGCGGCGGCACGCGCCGACGCGACTCGGCGGCATGACCTGGCGACACGAGTCGGCGATATCGACGAAGAGGATCCATAAACGTGCACATGGAAAAGCATTAGAGCCGGCGAGGTAACCACGTAAGTGAATGAGCCTGTCCGAGACGGACCACGAGCTCGTGACCGCGGAGCTCGATCGGGACCCGACGCCGGCCGAGGCCGCGCTGTTCGAGAACCTCTGGAGCGAACACTGCGCGTACCGCTCCTCGCGCCCGCTGTTGTCGGCGTTCGAGAGCGAAGGCGACGCGGTCGTCGTCGGCCCCGGCGACGACGCCGCCGTGCTCGCGCTCCCCGAGCCCGACGCGGCCGACACGCCGGCCGCCGACCGCGACGCCGACGACTACGGCGACGTCTACGTCACCTTCGGGATCGAGAGCCACAACCACCCGTCGTACGTCGACCCGTTCGACGGCGCGGCGACCGGCGTCGGCGGCATCGTCCGCGACACCATGAGCATGGGCGCGTACCCGATCGCGCTGCTCGACTCGCTGTACTTCGGCGGCTTCGACCGCGAACACTCCCGCTACCTGTTCGAGGGCGTCGTCGAGGGGATCTCACACTACGGCAACTGCATCGGCGTCCCGACCGTCGGCGGCAGCGTCGCCTTCCACGAGGGGTACGAGGGGAACCCCCTCGTCAACGTCGCCTGCGTCGGGATCACGAACGAGGAACGGCTCGTGACCGCGATCGCACGGGAGCCCGGCAACGCGCTCGTGCTCGTCGGCAACGGGACCGGTCGCGACGGGCTCGGCGGCGCGTCGTTCGCCTCCGAGGACCTCGCCGAGGACGCGGAGACGGAGGACCGACCCGCGGTACAGGTCGGCGACCCGTACGCCGAAAAGCGGCTGATCGAGTGCAACGAGGCGCTCGTCGACGAGGACCTCGTCCGCTCGGCCCGCGACCTCGGCGCGGCCGGACTCGGCGGAGCCTCCTCCGAACTGGTCGCGAAGGGCGGGCTGGGCGCGCGGATCGACTTGAACCGCGTTCACCAGCGCGAGCCGGAGATGAACGCTCTGGAGATCCTGCTCGCGGAGAGCCAGGAGCGGATGTGTTACGAGGTCGCCCCCGAGGACGTCGACCGCGTCCGCGAGCTCGCCGAGCGGTTCGACCTCGGGTGTTCGGCGATCGGCGAGGTGACGGCGGGCAACTACGTCTGTGAGTTCGACGGGGAGGTCGTCGTCGACGTCGACGCGGACTTCCTCGCGGAGGGAGCACCGATGAACGACCTGGCGAGCGAGGAGCCGCCGACGCCCGCACGCGAGGTCCCCGAGCCGGAGCTGGGCGACGCCTTCGAGGCGGTCGTCTCCGCCCCGACGACGGCGAGCAAGCGGTGGGTGTACCGCCAGTACGACCACGAAGTCGGGACCCGGACTGCCGTGAAGCCCGGCGACGACGCCGCGATCGTCGCGGTCCGGGAGGCGGCCGCGAGCGCGACCGCGGACGATCCGGAGCCGATCGACGAGGGTGACGACGACGCCGACGACGGCGTCGGCCTCGCGCTCTCCTCGGGGGCGAACCCCAACTGGACGAGCGTCGCGCCCTACGACGGGGCCCGGGCGATCGCGATCGAGAACGCGACGAACCTCGCGGCGAAGGGGGCCGTTCCGCTGGCGGCGGTCGACTGCCTGAACGGCGGCAACCCCGAGAAGCCGGACGTGTACGGCGGGTTCACGGGGATCGTCGACGGGCTCGCCGACGCGTGTGCCGCGCTCGACGCGCCCGTCGTCGGCGGCAACGTCTCGCTGTACAACGACAGCGTCGCGGGCCCCATCCCGCCGACGCCGACGCTCGCGCTGATCGGGACGAAGCGGGGCTACGACGCCCCGCCGGCCGCGCTCGACGCCGGCGTCGCCGACGAGTCCGAGCTCCTCCTCGTCGGGGAGCCGGGCGACGCGCTCGGCGGCTCCGAGTACCTCACGGCGGTCGGCGGGACCGACCGGTTCCCGACGCTCCCCGCGGAGCCGGCTGCCGTCGTCGCGACGCTCGCGTCGATCGCGCGCCACGACGCGACGGTCGCGACCCACGACGTGAGCGACGGCGGGCTCGCGGTCGCGCTCGCGGAGCTCGTGACCGACACGGCCGGCGCGGCCATCGAGCTGCCCGACCACGTCGCCGCGTTCGAGGAGACGCCCGGCCGCCTCGTCGTGCAGACGACCGACCCCGAGGCGGTCGCCGACCTCGCCGGGGACCTCCCGACGTTCCGACTCGGCGACGTGACGACCGACGGGACCCTGTCGTTTTCCGTCGGCGAGGAGTCGGTCGCCGTCGACGCCGACCGGATCCGGGAGCTGCGCGGCGTCATCGAGCGCGAACTGGCCTGAGCGAGCCGGGAGCGCCGGGAACCCTGGGACACGGGAAGGGGATCGGTGCGGAAAGGTCGATGCGGAAAGGTCGATACGGAAAGGTCGATGCGGAAAGGTCGATACGGAAGATCGCCCGAATACACGCCCTCCGAGCGCCGTCGAGGGTCGTTAGGAAGGGAAGGGTGACGAACGATACGTTTTTAGGTCTTCCTAAAATACGTCCTGTCAACGACGGGACGCCGGCCCGACCGGTGCCCGAACCCATCGATGGCTCAAACAGACACCGTCGGAACGACGCGAACGGGGGACCGAGCCGACGGATCGCCGGACCGGCGATCGGACGAGGCCGTCCTCTCGCTGGACGGCGTCAGCAAGGAGTTCGGCCCGGAGACCGCCGTCGACGGCGTCTCCCTGTCGGTCGAGCGCGGCGAGCTGTTGACGTTCCTCGGCCCGTCCGGCTGCGGGAAGACGACGACGCTCCGGATGATCGCGGGGCTGGAGGAGCCGACCGACGGGACCATCACGCTGGCGGGCGAGCGCGTCGCCGACGGGACGGGCTTCGTTCCCCCCGAACGCCGCGACGTCGGTATCGTCTTCCAGAGCTTCGCGCTGTTCCCACACCTCACGGTGCGTGAGAACATCGCGTTCGGGCTGGCGGACGACGACGAGGCGACCGACGCGCGGGTCGACGAGCTGCTCGAGCTCGTCGACATGCCCGAACACGGCGAGAAGAAACCCGACCAGCTGTCGGGCGGGCAGAAACAGCGCGTCGCGCTCGCGCGCTCGCTCGCGCCGGAGCCCGACGTGTTGCTCCTCGACGAGCCGTTCTCGAACCTCGACGTGCGGCTCCGCGTCGAGATGCGCGAGGAGGTCCGGCGGATCCTGAAGGCGGCGGGCGTCACCGCGGTGTCGGTCACGCACGACCAGGAGGAGGCGCTGTCGATCTCCGACCGCGTCGCCGTGATGAACGACGGGAAGCTCGAACAGATCGGCCGGCCGGAGGGCGTCTTCGAGCAGCCGGAGTCGAAGTTCGTCGCCTCCTTCCTCGGCCGGGCCTCCTTCCTCAAGGGTCACCTCCGGGAAGGGAAGGTCGAAACCGGCGTGGGACGGTTCAACGCCGCCGCGTTGGAGGGGTACGACACCGTCTACGACGGCACCCCCGTCGACGTGTTGGTGCGCCCGGACGACCTCCGGGCGACGCCCGCGGGCGAGGACGTCGCGGACGGGACCGTGGTCTCCCGGCAGTACGTCGGCCCCTCGTTCATCTATCGGGTGGAACTGGAGTCCGGGGAGGCGGTTCACTGTCTCCACAATCACGTCGAGGAGTTCGAACTCGACCAGTCGGTCGGCGTCGATCTCGTCGCCGACCACCCGCTCGCGTGGTACCCCCGCTGACCGGCCTGCGAAAGCCGACCGACGAGCCACGTCCGCCGACCCGCGAACCACGTCCATCTACCCGTGAGCCACGTCCATCGACCCGCGAACCACGTCCATCGACCCGTGAGCCACGTCCATCGACCCGCGAACCACGTCCGCCGACGGTGTTCGCCGCCCACTTTTATGCTTCCCATCGCCCGACAAGTGGTATGATACTCGCCCGGACGGACG
Source organism: Halorubrum sp. JWXQ-INN 858 (assembly GCF_009806985.1). Taxonomy (GTDB): domain Archaea; phylum Halobacteriota; class Halobacteria; order Halobacteriales; family Haloferacaceae; genus Halorubrum. The sequence goes on from NZ_WUAX01000016.1 coordinate 202,921, forward strand.
ACGGGATCCGGTTCGTCACCCAGTCGGACCACGCCGCGCTGGCGGGGCGGCTCGCGGAGCAGTGGGGCGGTGCGGGGTTCGCGCCGCCGGAGCCGACGGCCGCGGTCCGGCTCGCGGTCCACGCCCACGACGACGGCTGGTGGACACACGATCGGCGACCACGTCTCCGGGCGGACGGGTCCCCACAGGACTTCCACGAACTGCCGCCGTCCCGATGGACCCGGCTCTACCGGCGCGGGATCGACGGGGTCGCCCGGACGGACCGCTACGCGGGACTCCTCGTGTCGGTCCACGGGTCGGGGCTCCGACGGCGGCGCTACGGGCTCTCGCCGTCGTGGGGGGAAACGCCCCGCTCGTTCCGCGGGTTCGTCGAGCGCGAGGAGCGTCGGCAGCGGTCCCTGGCGACCGCGCTGCGCGCGGACCCGGACGACGACCGACTCACGCCGGCGGACGTGGCGGTATTGACCGCCCTCCACGACGACGGACGAGCGCCGGCGGACCTCGCCGCCGAGTCGCGGCTCTGGCGGAACTACCGACTGTTGAGCGCGCTCGACGCGCTCTCCCTGCGGATCTGCGCGACGGCGGGGACGGAGGACACGCTCCCCGAGCCCATCACAGTGGATCGGGTGCCGACGGAGCCGGGAAACGACGACGCGACGCTCACGGCGGCGCCGGTCGGTCCCGGAGCGTACCGGATCGATCCGTACCCGTTCCGCGACGTCCCGGTCACAGTCAACGTTCCGGCTCGGACCGTCGAGGAGACGACGTTCCCGGACGAAGAAACGTTGCTCGCGCGGTACTACGGGAGCGACGTCGCGGAGCTCGCCGTGACGCTCCGGCCCGCCGACGGCACGGATCGCGGGCTCGAGGGGGACGCAGACGGCACGGATCGCGAGCGCGACGACGACGCGCCGACACGACGGTGACGGAATGAGGAGGCACTCGACCGGCGGCGAGCGGACGGCTCACGAAGGCAACGACTGTCCGAGGTCGCGTCCGAGGGACGGGAGCCGCGGCGCCTCACCCCTTCTTTAAGAAAGTGAGGGGTCAGATCGTGAGGTGCGTTACAGCGTGAGCAGCGTCGGGACGACGTACGCGACGACGAGCCCGACGAGGAGGACGGCGACGCCGATGCCGACCTCGCGGCCGCCGAACTCCTGCATCGGGGACGTTACGCGGGCGTCGGGGTCCGGTTCGTGCGAGTGGTCTGCCATACGACGGCGTCGGGGCGCGGGATACAAAAACGCACCTGAACGCGGCGGCCGCGAACGCGTGCTCCGTCGGACGCGTCACGGGGGCGTCCGTGGCGGGCACGGAGCGCGGGGCGCGGGGTGCGGGGCGCGGCGCGTTACTCCTCGCGGTCGGCGAGCAGCTCGGACGCCGTGAGCAGCGACTCCAGCTCGATGTCGTGCTCCGCGAGGAGCTCGCGTGCGCCCTCCTCACGGTCGACGACGACGAGGACGCGGTCGACGACCGCGCCAGCCTCCCGCAGCGCCTCGACCGCGTCGACGGCGGACTGACCCGTCGTCGCGATGTCCTCGAGGACGATTACCTCCTCGCCCTCGTCGAGCCGGCCCTCGATTCGGTTCCCGGTGCCGTACTCCTTCGCCTGCTTGCGCGCGATGACGTAGGGGCGACCCAGCTTCTCCGCGGTCACCGCGACCAGCGGGACGGCACCCAGGGCGACGCCCGCGAGCGTCGCGTCCGTGTCCGCGAGCCGGTCCGCGAACGCCGCGGCGATCAGTCCCAGGCAGTCGGGGTCCGTCTCGAAGAGGTACTTGTCGACGTAGTAGTCGCTCGTCCCGCCGTGAGACAGCTCGAACTCGCCGAACCGTACCGCGTCGGCCGCGCGCAGCGCGGCGATAAGCTCCGTGGGGGTCTCGCTCTCGCTCATATCGAACACGGGCGGGGGAGCGATTATAAACGGGTCGAAACGGCGGCCGTCGATCAGGCGGGACCGTCGGACCGGCTCGACTCGTTGCCGTCGGTCGTGCCGTCGTGGGCGGGCTCCGCGTCAGCGGCGGGCTCCACGTCGCCGCCGGCGACGTGGTCGGCGGCGTCGTTGTCGACGTCGGCCTCGTTGTCGGCACCGCCGTCGACACCGTTTCGGTCGAGGTCGAGGACGTCGCCGTCGGCGGCCCCCGCCGACGTCCCCGGAACCTCCGGCGGGACGTAGGTGTAGACGAACTCGCCGGAAACGGCGTGGTACGCGCCGGTCGACGGGTCCTCGATGACGCCGGCGTCGTGGTCGATCGCGAAGTCGACGAGGTCCTTGAGGCTCTCCGCGGCGGCCTCTGGACGCTCGTGGACCGACTCGGGGAGCCGGATCCGCGTGATCCACTCGTCGAACTCCGCGCGGTCGTCGCGGTAGTCGAGGTACGCCCGCTCGGCGTCCGTGAGCCCGACTCGCCCCTCTCGGCGCGCGTACGCCAGCCCGCCGGTCCCGGCGAGCCCGACGAGGAGGAGCAGCGGGCCGCCGACGGTTCGAAGCGGCCCGTACGTCCGCTCGACGACGACCGTCTCCGTCTGGTCGGCGCTCTCCGAGACCGGGCCGGGGTCGTCGACGGAGTAGGTGTCGCCGGCGTGGTCGATCCCCAGGTCGAACGACTCCGTGTGCGTCACCGCCTCGCCGTTGAAGCTTCCGTCGACCTCGATCCGGGTGCGAACGACCGTCTCGGTCCCGCCAGGCGACGCCCCGAGCTCGTCTTCGATCGCCGACACCTCCTCGTCGATCGCCGTGCTGTTCAGGACGAACGAGACCGTGGCCGCGTCGTCCGCGGCGAGGTCCGCGGCGGACCCCGAAACGAGCGGCTCCTCGCGCTCCCAGTAGACGGTCTCGTCGTCCGCGTCGCGAGTGATCAACACCGCCTCGGTGTCGACGGAGACGTCCTCGGCGCTCGCCGCGTCGTAGGTCGTCTCGACGGCGACGTCGAGCTCCGGGGCGACCCGCGTGAAGTACGTGTCGCGGTCCGTGAGCTCGTCCCCGACGGCGAACACCGGGTTCGGCTCCGTCACCGTCGCCGAGTGGACGTACTCGGAGTCGATCGACCACGAGGAGACGACCTGCGTCTCCGTCTCGGTTCCCGGGTCGACGTGCGTCCCGTACACGACGCCGGCGCCCAGCAGGGCACAGACGACGCAGACGACGAGGAGTAGGGAGAACTGTGCGCTCAACATCGCCCGGATGCGAAGCCGCGAGTCGTTCGGGTCTGTCTCGGTAGTCATTGGAGTCACCTGTAGAGCCGCCGGAGGAGCCGCCACGAACCGGAGGACCGGTCGCGGGACGGGCGGGTTCGGATCCGCGTCGGCTCGCCGCGGATCAGGAGGAGTCCGAGCGCGAGCAGCCCGCCGCCGAGCAGGCCGTTGATCGCGACCAAGGGGGCCCACGGGTGGACCGCGTACAGGTCGTCCATCACCGACGCGGGCAGCACCGCGAGGTATCGGTGCTCGTCGACGAGCAGCCGGTAGTACCCCGTCTCGTCGGGCGCTTCGAGCGTCACGCTCACCGTCGCCTCGTCACGACCCCCGACGGAGACGCGATCGGGATCGACCGACACCCCGCGGCTCGCGGGCGTCACGTACGCCCGGACCGGGACGACCCCGGCGTTCGGCACGACGTACTCGACCTCCTCGCTCGTCCCGCGCTCGATGACCGTGGGGTTGTCCGACTGGAAGTCAGCGCTCACGACGCCGTACTCGTGGGTCCCCGCGGGGACGACCATCGCCGCGGTCGCGGTCGCCATCAACAGGACCGCGAGGACGACGAGGATCACCGTCGTCGAGGTGCCGTCGTCACGCGAGGTGTCGCGGTCCGTGTCCGTCCGGCCCGGCGAGGAGAGGAACCAATCGGCAGCGTACGCGACGACCGACAGCCCGAAGAGGAGGTACGCGAGCCCCTGAGAGCCCTGTAGCGAGCGGATCCCGAACGTCGTCGCCAACCACGTCTGCGCGGTGTCGATCGCCGACTGGAACGCCATCGCGCCCGTCCCGAGGTGGGGGATCACGATCACTTTCCCGCCGACGGTGCCCGCCACCGCGACGACGTCCGCGTCCTGTACGATCGGCTCGCCGCCGTCCTGGTCGGTGAACGGGTTGTTGTCGCCCTGGGTCACGTACCCCCGTTCGGTCTCCTCGACGATGCGGTGGGTAGTGAGGCCGCCGCCCTCGATCTCCTGGGCGTCGAACGTGACGACGTCGCCGGTCCCGACCGCCCCCGCGAGCGGCGCGGGGATCGCGACGAACCCGTCGCCGGGAGAGAGCGTCGGCTGCATGCTCCCCGTCTCGACGAAGCTCAAAAGCACCGGCTGGCCGAGGTAGTGGCCGACGACGAGCGAGACGACCAGCACCACCAGCAGCCCCTGTACCGTCACGGAGAGGAGTCGTCGTGGGGACATGGTTAGCTGAGCGGCCGGCCGGCCGTCGGGACGACGATACAGCGGGGGCGTAATAAGTTCGGCGTTCGTGTCACTCGTCGAACACCCCCGCGACGAGGACGACGTACGGGCCGATGAACGCGAGACAGAAGCCGAGCAGGTGGACGTAGAGGTTGACGACGCTCCCGTCCACGGTCGGCTCCGCGGGGAACCCGATCACGGGGTACGCGACGAGCAGGACCACGCCGACGGCGAAGAGGTCCCCGTGCCCCGCCCGATCGCGGATCTCGCGGAACCACTGGCGAATGGAGGGGCCGCCGCCGGCCGAGGTGAGCGCGTACGTCGCGCCGAGGAGCACGCCCGCCACCGCCACGGAGAGCCCCGCCACGCCGAACCCGGTCAGCGACGTCGGCAGCGCCAGGAAGCCGATCCAGCCGACGAGCACGAAGAAGACGGCCGGGAGCGCTCGCGTCGGCGCGCTCGCTGAGAAGTGTTCCCGGGCGTACACCGCGAGCAGCAGCGGGAGCAGGCCGACCAGCGCCATGTTCACCCCCGAGAAGCCGAACCCGACCGCGTGCCGCGGCACGGCAAGGTTCAACGCCGACAGGACGGGGGGGAAGCCGAGACAGAACGTCGCCAGCGAGGCGAGGAAGAACCGCCGGTGCCGGCCCGCGACCGCGAGCGCGTAGCCGACCCCGGCCAACAGGGAGTAGCCGGCGAGGTTCGCCAGGAAGTGTTCGGCGCTCAGGTGGACGTAGTGCGCGGTGAACGCGGTCGTCAGGGTCGGGGCCGAGTACTCGAAGGCGAGCGACCGGCGGGTCGGCTCAGGAAGGAGGAACACGGCGACGAGGGCGATCGACGGGGCCGCGAGCACGACCGCGTCGAGCGGACGCGCGCCGGCGAGGAGGTCCTCGCGGAGCGTTGAGCGGGTCACGGCCACGGGGCGCGTCGGGCGAGCGCGATCGACGCCACGACCACGAGCAGCAGCGCGAGGAGGCCGCCCAGCTCCGCGAGGCCGAACCCGCCCGGCTCCGCCACCGGATCGGCCGGGAGCGCCGCCTCGTCGGTCGCGCCGTCCTCCACCGCGCCTCCATCGCCGTCGCCCCCGTCGGCACCGCCGTCACCGATCGAGGCGGCAGCGTCGTCCGTGCCGTCGTCCGCACCGTCGTCGCCGTCGACCGCGGAGTCGGCGGCCGGGTCCAGAACCGTCACCGTCCCGGCCGGCGTCCCGTCGACGGCGACCGTGTACTCGCCGGGCGCGTCGAACGTGACCGGGACCGACGCCTCCGTCGACGCCCCGGGCGCGAGCGACGCCTCGCCCGTACCGATCGCGTCGCCGTCGGCGGTGGCGGTCACCGTCCCGTTCCCGGCCGCCCCGCCGACGTTCTCGACGGTGGCGTGGACGGTCGCCTCCGCCCCCGCGTCGACTTCGTCGTCCGCGGTCGACGCCGCGGTCACGTCGAAGGCGGGACCGTGGACCGCGACCGCGAAGACGGAGAGGTCCTCGGTGGTCGCCTCGAAGTGGACGCGGTCGTCCGGGAGCCCGCGCGCCGCCGCGTCCGCGGGGGCGACGACGCTGGCGTCCAGTTCCTCCCACCCGCCGTCGTCGGTCGCCCGCAGGAGCGTCACGGCGTCGGGGTCGATGCCCCGATCGGCGAGGTACCGCGCGTCGGCGCTGAACCCGACGGTGAGCCCGTCGACGCCGTCAGGGTCGAAGTCGTACGCGAGCGCCATGTAGGCGGCGGCGACCGCGCCGGGAGGAGCATCGACCGACCCGGCCCGGTCGAACGGGTCCGGGCTGCCGGCCGCATCGAGCGCGAACGCCCCGCCCGGTGCGCCGGTCACCGTCATCCGATCGAGCGTGAGGTTCGCTCCCTCGAGGTGCATCCCGCCGGCGTCGAAGGGGACCGACTCGCCGGAGGTGACGTCCCGCGCCGTGAACCGCCGCTCGTCGACGGCGGGGGCAGTCACGGTCGTGCTCGCGCCGCCGCTCCCGGCCGAAGACGCGCTCGACGTGTCCGGTTCGTCCTCGTCGGGGATCGGTGGCGTCGCGAGGTGGATCCCGAAGTCGTCCTCGTGGACGGTTCCCGACACGGATCCGGAGTCCGTCGTGTCGACCGCGATCCCGACGGTCACGGACCGTTCCGGCAGGACAGTCACGCTGTCGTCGCGCCCCTCCACCGGCTCGCCGTCGACGGTGAACGTGAGGTGGTCGACGTCGTGGTCGATCCAGAGATCCATCGCGTCGCCCTCCACGAACCCCTCGTCGGCGGTCGTCCCGGTATACGTGACCGTGAACAGCCCGTCGAAGCGCGTGACGGCGTTCGTGTTGACGCCGACTCGCTCGCCGTCCAGGTTCGGGTTCGTCGCGGAGATGTCGACGACGATCTCGTCGTCGTCGTTCAGGTACGCGTAGTCGGTGCCCGCCGCCGGCTGGACGACCACGCGGTCGTCGGCGAGGGTGTCCGCCGGCCCGTCGACGACGGAGGCGGCCGTGGCGAGAGCGAGGGAGCCGGCGAGAACGAGGACGACCGCGAGAAGGATCGTCCGGCGGGTGTGTGAGGTCATGGATCGGGCGCTGTGTGCAGGTCGGTTATCGCGTACGCGATACCGGGGCATAGTTATGAGACGCCAGAACCGCGTCGAACCCGGCCGTACCCGGGCCGTACGCCCTGGATACCGGAGACAAACGCCCCGAACGCCGGCGGGACCGTCAGGCACCCCCTGAACGCGGCACCGGACGCTTCACGACGCGCCTGAAATGGTCAGTAAGAAGATATATTCGTCGTTGAGCGCGATCCATCCGGCATAAATATACTGATAAGAATACAGTAAACAACAAACCGTTCCGAGAAAAATAGGCTGAAACACGGTCTATCAGGGCCTAAGCCGCCATTTCCGATCCACGGCCCCGGTCGTCGCGTCCTGTCGTTTCTCGCGAACGGTCCACGGGATTTATGTAGGCTGGCTCATATGTGTCTGACGAAACATGGCGTCGGCACAAGCGGTAAGCGGGGGGCCCTCCGAGCCGACAGTCGAGGTCTCGGAGGACGAGCTGTTCGAGGTGTTGGCGAACCAGCGTCGACGGTTCGCGGTCCACCTACTGAAACGGGAAGAGGAGTCGATGGAGATCGGGCGGATGGCCGAGCAGATCGCCGCCTGGGAGAACGACGTATCGATGGCGGAGATCACGGGCACCGAGCGCAAGCGGGTGTACACGGCGCTCCAGCAGTCGCACCTGCCGAAGATGGATCAGGCGGGCGTCGTCGAGTTCAACAAGAGCCGCGGGGTGATCGCGCCCACCCCCGCGCTCCAGGACGTCGACCTGTACCTCGACGTCGTCGAGGGAAAGGAGATCCCCTGGAGCGAGTACTACCTCGGGCTCTCCGGCGTCGCGGCCGCGCTCACCGCCGCGGTGTGGATGGGCGCGTGGCCGTTCGTCCTGCTGCCCGACATGGCGTGGACGCTCGCGATCGTCGTCGCGTTCGCCTTCTCGGCGCTCGCACATCGGTACTACACGCCGGAGATGGAGGTCGGCGCCGACGGCGAGCCGCCGGAGCTCAGGTAGCCGCAGTGGCGACCACGGGACGGGGCGACGGAACCGAGACGACGCCGACGACCGGCGCGACGCTGACGATCGAGACGACGCTGACGATCGACGCGACGCTGACGATCGACGCGACGCTGACGATCGACGCGACGCTGACGACCCACTGGACCGAGACGACCGGCGGGATCGACCGACGGAGTCGACCCATCGATCGACCCCTTCCGGTCATCAAGCGATCCCTTCGGCCGCTTCAACGGGCCCATAACTACCCCCGTAGACGACGGACGGGGTACCAAGCGGAGGGTCGAGCCGGACGAGCCGGCTCGGACACCATCGCGGGACACGACACCTCATGAAACGACGACACCTCATCCTCCTGTTCGGCGGCGCGAGCTCCGGCGCGTTGAGCGTCGGCACCGGGGCGTTCAGTAGCGCGGAGGCGAAACGCGGGGTGAGCGTGGGCGTCGCGGACGACGACAGCGCGTTCGTCGGCTACGTGGCGTCGGACCGGACCGTCCCCGAGGACGAGAACGACGACGGGACGCTCGACCTCGTGACGGTCACGAACCGGTTCCGGAACGAGATCACGGTCACGGAGGTCGAGCTCGGCGACGGCGACGACGTGCTCGCCGACGTCTACTTCCCCGAGGAGGCGTTCGAGACCGGCGGGAAGCGGACGATCACCGCGACGGTCGACGGGATCGACCCCGGCGACACCGTCGACGTCGAGGTGACGGTGACCGTCGAAGGCGTCGACGCCGGCGTCGCCGCCCGGCTGTTCGGCGACGCGGAGACGCGACGCTTCACGATCACTCGCGAGGCCGCGAGCGTGGAGGACCCGGCCGTCGAGTTCTTCGGGGCCGGGAACGCGGAGGTCCTCGGCGAGGACCGGACCGAAACGATCGACGTCTACTACACTAGCCCGGGGCAGAGCGGCGACGGCGGCGTCACGGTCGACGAGGGCGTCGAGATCGAGACGGAGGACAAGCTCCGCGGGCAGCTGAGCGGTGTGAGCGGCAACGGCAACGGCAACGGTTCGAACGGCGACACGATCGTCGCCGTCGGGCTGGACGGAACGATATACGTCCACCCGCAGTGGAGCGACGACGAATGCGGCCTCGTCCAGTCCAACGAGGGCGGGTTCGGCATCCCGTCGGACGATCCCCCGACCTGCGAAGCCGACTGATCCTCACGCGACGACACGCGTCCGGGCGGCGTCCCGGCGGCCTGTGACTTCGGTTGTGACCCCGACCGCGAAGCGGCGTCGACGCGCGCGCTCGCTTGGATCGGGACCGATGGTTCCGAGAGTTCAGAGAATCCCTCTTGGGGTTGTCCCGTGGGTGTCGACCGGCTTCGGCTAGAGACTCGACGGCACCGATCAACGATCCGACGGCCGACGCCCGAGGATCGAGCGCGAGACTCGAGGAAGGCGGCGTAAATTTCCGCTGAAGGGGCGTCCAGAAGCGGGTTCAGGACGGGACAGAACCGCGTCAGTGATCCCCGGAAGGTCTTCTGGCGACTCATAACGATACCGGGTACGTTCCATGGGTGAAGTAAGCGCCGCGACGGAACGCGGGGCACTAACGAGGTAGACAAACCATGGAACGACGCAAATTCGTCATCGGAATGGGTGCATTGGCTACGGGTAGCGCGGCTGCGATCGGTACCGGAGCGAGCTCGATCACGTTCGAGGGTGAACGACAGGCGCAACTGATGGAAGTCGGCGACGACGACGCGCTGGTTCGGTTCGTCCCCGGAGACACTGGGGTTGTCCGGTACGATAGCAACGATACCCTCGCGATCGATTTCGAGGACTCCGATGCAGACGGGTTCAACAAGAACGGAAAGACCGTGTTGGAAAACGCGTTCTACGTCGAGAACCAGTCTGAATTCGATATCGACGTGTGGTTCGGAACGACAGCCTGGCAGGACAACGGTCCCGCAGGAGACGTGATCCGAATGGTTGAGAACGGGAACCAGGACAACGACGTCCTATTCCTCGGTACCTACGGTGGATGGAACTATGAGGAGACGATCCTCGAACCCGGAGATTCAGTCGGGATCGACATCATCGTGGACACCACTGCATGGCAAAGCGGTGACGTCGTTTCCGATACGGACATCATGCAGGGCGATATCCGTATCAACGCGAAGTCGGTCTCTGAAGACTAGCTGCTCGAAGGGCTTTATATACTCTGTTTCATTCTATCGTCGACGTATAGATGTATATATAAATAGAAGAATCACAATCCGTTCCGGAGCCGATCCTTTATTTCGATCCCGTCCCCACGGCTTTGGTCAGTAGCGATATGTCAATGGTCGAAGCGGCCGAACTGGAACACAACTGTCGTTCCAGAACGGGTGCTACTCGAGGAATACCAACTCCCCCGCCTCACACTTCCGGCTCGTCCACCGTCGGCACCGCCACTCGATCGAGCACGGTCGCGATCACGTCCCGGGTGTCGACGTCGTTGACGGCCGCGTCGGGGGTCAACACGAGCCGGTGTGCGAGCGTCGGCTCGGCGACGCGTTTCACGTCGTCGGGCGTGACGAACGCCCGGCCGGCGATCACGGCGGCCGCGCGGGCGGTCTCGAAGAGCCGCTGGGTGCCGCGCGGGGAGACGCCGACCGCGACGCGGCGGTCCTCCCGGGTCGCTCGCGCGATCGACGCCATGTACGTGAGGAGGTCGTCGTCGACGCGGACCGTCTCGGGCACCCGTCGGAGCTCGTCGACGGCCGCCGCGTCGAGCACGCGCCCGACGCTCGGGCTGCGCTCGACGCGACCGGCGCGCCGCCGGAGGAGTTCGACCTCGCCGTCGGCGTCCGGGTAGCCGATCGAGGTCTTGATCGTGAACCGGTCGAGCTGCGCCTCCGGGAGCGGGAACGCCCCCTCGCTCTCGACGGGGTTCTGCGTCGCGATCACGTAAAAGGGGCTGGGCAGCTGGTGGGTGTCGCCGTCGACGGTCACCTGCCCCTCCTCCATCGCCTCCAGCAGGGCCGCCTGCGTCTTCGGCGGCGCGCGGTTGATCTCGTCGGCGAGCACGACGTTCGCGAAGATCGGCCCGGGCGCGAACGCGAAGGAGCCGTCCGTCTCGTCGAAGACGTTCGTGCCGGTGACGTCGGCCGGCAGGAGGTCCGGCGTGAACTGGATCCGGGAGAACTCCAGGCCGAGCGCGGTCGCGAACGAGCGCGCGGAGAGCGTCTTGCCGGTCCCGGGCACGTCCTCCAAGAGCACGTGCCCGCGCGCCAGGATCCCGAGGGTAACGCGTTCGAGGAACTCGCGGTCGGCGACGACCGCGCCGCCGACCTCGTCCCGCACCCGCGAGCAGGCTGTCGCCGCGTCGGAGACGTCCATACGCGCCCGACGGGCGCGCCGGCCAAAGAGCCATCGGGGAACGGGGGGCCGAGCCACCGGCGGGGAAGACGACGAGGAGAGGCGGTGATGACGAAGGGGTGGTAGCGGGGGGGAGGACGCAGGGGTGACGACGAAGGGGTGGCGGCGGGGGAGGCGACAACGAGGGGAGCCGGGGGTGTGCCGGTTTACGATCGAAACCACTAAAGTCGGAAGCCACGAACGTGGAAACGAGCCGAGGTAGCCTAGCCTGGCCAAGGCGGCAGATTCGAAATCTGCTGTCCATTCGGACACGTGAGTTCAAATCTCACCCTCGGCGCTTCTCCCGCCGCCGCTTCGCCGCCCAGTCGTCGCACCGTTTCCCAGCTGCGCGGTCACCGCGATCACGCGACCGATCGCCGATGGGCGAACCCTTACGGCACCAGCGTACTGATGGCCGGTATGGAGTTCGAACTCCCGATCGCGGTCGGCCTGCTGCTGGCGGTCGTCGCCGTCGGCGTCGCCGGTCTCGTCGCCAGCGGCATGATGATACTCGAAACGACCCTGATGATGGTCGCGCCCTCGATGCTGCTCTTCGGTGCGATCGCGTTCCTCATCGGGATGAAACACGGCGAGTTCCGCGCCACGCGGAGCTGATCCGCGCGGGCGATCGGTCGAGCGTTCGTGGTCGTGTGCCGCGTTCGTGGTCGTTCCCCGTCGCATCGGCCGTCTCGGTTCCGTCGCTCCTTACTCCCCGTCCCGTCGCTCCTTACTCCTCGTCCCGTCGCCTTCGGAGTCGGCGATCTCGGTGAGCGTCTCCGAGCCCACGTCGCTGGCGACCTTGACCCCTACGACTGAGACGACGAGGCCGGCGAGGATGAAAAGTGCCAGCCGTTGACCGGCGGAGACCGCGACGTTCGCGACGTGGAGGTGGTCGAGCACCGACTCCTGCTCGAGGAAGTACCCGGCGAACCCGCGGACGACGAGCCCCACCGCGAGGATGACGAACGGCAGGTTCAGGTACGGCGTTCGGATCCCCTCGTCGCGGATCAGTTCGTCGAGCAGCCGACCGATGGCCGCCGTGAGCCCCGCCACGGCCAGCCACGGGACGGCAGCGTACACGAACTGCATCGACTCGACGACGACCGGGACGCCGGTCTCGAGCTCGGAGGCCGATAGCGCGCCGAAGAAGAACCCGACGAGCGTCAGTCCCGCAGCGACGACGTACGTCACCACCGACACCTGTCCGGCGTACAGCGCCTCGCGGACGCGCTCGGGGACGCCCGCGAGGAGCCGATCGATCGCCAGTCCTTTATAAAGCAGCGCGGCACCGAGCAGGCCGGCGACGCCGGCGAGCGCCTCCGCGGGCGAGAACCAGTAGAACAGCGCGGGCAACAACAACAGCGCGACGCCGAACGGGACCATCACCGTCGACCGGAGCTGTTCGTCCGCGAGGAACTGTTTGAGCAGGTAGTACGTCGACTCGATGTCGTGTGCCTGCCGGACGACGACCCGGTCCACGGAATCGACCGGAACGCGCGACTCGACGATGGGGATCACGCGTTCGTCCTCCGCGGAATCGACGACGACGATCGCCGAACGTGGGTCGTAGCGGTCGACGAGGTCGTCGATCTGGGCGGCGATCGAGCGGTCGGCCCCGATCGGCGAGTCGCTTTCGCCGGAGACGACGGCGACGACCGCCTCCTCGCGCTCGTCGCGGAGGTCGCGAGCGATCCGCAGGGCTTCGAGCAGACAGTTGACGCTGGCGTCCTCCGGGTCGCCGAGCCCGACGTCCGTCACGAGCGACCTGACGGCCTCCCACCCGGCGACGGGCATCGGGACGTTCGTGGTCCGTCCGATGGTCCCCGAACGGTCGACACAGATGACCAGCGTCGTCACGTGTGGGCCCACACCGCGCCCGGGTAAAAACCCTCTCGGTCGAACCGCCCCGTCGACAGCCACATGCGTCGGCGGCCCCGACACGACGGCATGAACGAGGCGACCGCGACGTGAGCGCGATCGGCGCGTCACGAGGGGTCCACCCGTCGTTACGAGGGGACCACCCGTGATCGTGATCGACGGGGGCGACGGCGGCGGCGGCGTCCTCCGGACGGCCATCGGGCTATCCATCGCGACCGGGATGCCCGTCGAGATCGACGACGTGCGCGGCGATCGGCCGACGTCGGGGCTTAAAGACCAACACGTCGCCTGCGTGACGGCGGCACGGGACGTGGCTGACGCCGAGGTCGAGGGCGGGGCGCGGGGAAGCGACACGGTCACGTTCAGGCCCGGACGCGTGGCCGGCGGTTCGGTCGCCGTCGACGTCGGCACCGCCGGGAGCGCGACCCTCGTCTGTTCGACCGTGCTTCCGGCGGCCGCGGTCGCCGAGCGGCCCGTGACGCTCCGCGTCGGCGGCGGCACCGACGTGGCGTGGTCCCCGCCCGCCGACTACTTTTCGGGGGTCACGCTTGCGGCCCTCCGAGCACACGGCGTCGTCGCCGCGCTCGACGTCCCGAAACGGGGGTTCTATCCGGCCGGCGGCGGGGTCGTTCGGCTCGTCGTCGGCCCGTCGACGCCCGCCCCGATAGCGCTCGCCGGTCGGCGATCGATCGAACGCGTCCGGGTCGACGCGGTCGCCGCCGCCGACCTCGCGGGGGCCGAGGTAGCCGAGCGGCTCTCGCGGGGCGTGGCGGAGCGACTCGACGCGGACGATGGGGGCATCGTCGAAACCCACAGCGCTCGCTACGCGGAGACCCGATCGATCGGGGCGGTCGTGGTCGTCGGCGTCGACGGGCGCGTCGGCGTTGACGAGCACGTCGGTGAGGAGCGTGAGGCGGACGGCGCGGGCGTCGGATCCGGTACCGCCGACGCGCTCCCGATAGCCGGGTTCTCCGCGCTCGGCGAGCGGGGCGTCCCCGCCGAACGCGTGGCGGGAAACGCCGTCGAGGCGTTCCGCGAGTGGTGCGACGGCCCCGGCGTCGTCGACGCACGCCTCGCCGACCAGCTCGTCCCGTTTCTCGCGCTGGCCGGCGGAGCCGTGCGGACCCCGGCCGTGACCGACCACGTCGAAAGCGCCGTGGACGTGGCCCGGGCGTTCGGCTTCGACGTCTCGATCGACCGATCGGCCGAACCGGGCGACGGGGCCGTCATCCGGGCGGACCCGGAGACGGCCCTCGTCGACACTTACCGGGGAAGCGAACCCTGCAAGTAGGTCGAGAGGTGGTCCCCGGGACGGGAGCGGTCGGAGCGGCCGTGGTCGTCGCGCCTCACCGGAGTTCGACGTCGACGTCCCCGCGGTCGCCGTCGCCCGTCACGGCGCTCGCGACCCCGCTGCCCGCCGCGAAGGCGACGCGTTCCGCGCCGATCCCGATCCGCTCGGCGAGGCTCTGTGCGGGCATGAACTCGCGGATCTCGGGCTCATCGTCGACGAGCGTCGCGAGCCGGTCCTCGACGTCCGCGCGCGTGCCGAGGTCGTCGACGAGCCCGACGTCGGCGGCGTCCGTCCCGAGGTACACGCGCGCCTCCGTCTCACGGACGTCGTCGGGGTCCATGTCGCGGCCCTCGCTCACCGTCTCGACGAACTGCTCGTAGTAACCGTCGATGATCCCCTGTAAGTACTCGCGTTCGTCCTCCTCGATCTCCCGCAGCGGAACGCCCGCGTCCTTGTACTCGCCCGCGGTGAACTGCTCGTAGGAGATCCCCAGCTTCTCGGCGAGCCCCGCCGCGTTCGGGCGCGACCCGACGACGCCGATGGAGCCGACGAGGCTGGCGTCGTGGGCCCACAGCTCGTCACAGCCGCTCGCGATCCAGTAGCCGCCGGACGCACAGAGGTCGGTCGCGTACGCGACGGTCGGCCCGTCGAAGTCGGCGGCCGCCCGGCGGATGTCGTCGCTCGGCAACACCTCGCCGCCCGGGGTGTTGATCCGAAGCAGCAGCGCCTCGACCGCGTCGTCCTCGTCGGCCTCCTCGATCGACTCGACGACGTGGTCGGCGGTCGACCCGGTCGCTCCCGACAACGGCGACGTCCGGCGTTGGCGAACGATCGGGCCGGAGACTTCGACCTCGGCGACGTTGTACTCGTCGCCCCCGCCGATCCGGCCGCGGGTGAGTCGGCCGACGATCCGGCGGCACGCCAGCGTGGCGGTCGCGGTCAACACGACGGCCGCGACGATGGCGGTCCGTCCCTTCGAGCGAGGCTCGCTGTCCATACCACCGGTTGGCCGGGCTCCCGTTTAAGGTACGGGGCTCCCGGATGCGAGACGGGCGGCACGGGAGTGGGTTCGAGACGTGCGACCGCTCCGCTAGGGGCTCGAGCGGCGCGTAAAAAACCACACAGCGGTCGTTCGACGGGCTCCGACTACAGGAGGCCGGTCTTCTGGAGCTTCATCAGGTCCTCGGTGTCGAGCGTCTCGCCCTCCTTGAACTTCTGATAGATCTCCTCGGCTTCCTCTTTCTCCTCCTCGCGCTTCTCGGCGCGCTCGTCCTTCCGCTCCTTCTCCTCCTTCTTGTCGAGCTGGCGCAGGCGCTTCTGGACGCGGACGAAGTCCTCGTGGTGGCGGTCGGCCGCCTCCTGAGCCTCGACGAACAGCTCGTGCATCTCGTCGGCCTCGTCGCGGATGTCGTCGGCCTCGCGGTAGGCCTCGATCATGTTGTTGTGATGCTCCTGGGCCTCGTCCGCGAGCTCCGTCACCTTCTGGTGGTGCTTCGACGCCTCAGAGCGGACCTCCTCGGCCTCCTCGACGAGTTCGTCGAGCTCGCTGGTGTCGTCGACTTTGTTCTTCTTCTCGGAGAGGTCCTCGCGCTTGTCGTCGATCTTCTCGATGAGTTCGCGCTCGTCCTCCGCGGAGAGGACCTCCGTCTGCTGGCGGAACTCGAGCTGCTCGATCTCCTCTTTGAGCTCCTCGATGGACTTCCCGGAGCCGAGCTCCAAGTCCTGTTTCAGCTCCTCGACCTGATCGAACAGTTCGTTGGCGTCCGCGTTGAGCTCGTTCCGACTGTCCTTGTGTTCCTGGACCTGCTCGTTGAGCTCGTCGCGCTTCTCGCGGTGTTCCTGCGCCTCGTCGACCTTCTCCCGGGTCTTCGCGTTGAGGTCGTCGCGCTTGGACGCCCGCTCGGACGCCATCTGGTTCAGTTCGTTACGTCGGTCTCGA
The DNA here is from genome assembly GCF_009806985.1 of Halorubrum sp. JWXQ-INN 858. Taxonomy (GTDB): domain Archaea; phylum Halobacteriota; class Halobacteria; order Halobacteriales; family Haloferacaceae; genus Halorubrum. The sequence goes on from NZ_WUAX01000016.1 coordinate 219,325, forward strand.
AGCTGACCGGCGCGTTTGATGAGCTGTCCTTTCGACCCGTTGTCGAGATCGTCCTCGGAGAGGTCCACGTTGTCCCCCTCGTCCATTGCTTCGATGCCGTACTGTTCGATGACTTCGTCTTTCGTTACCATTTTTCTATCTCTCCATCACCGCTCCGGATATGGCGGACGCTCGCCCTTCTGCGTCGAGCCGTGGATAAGAACTCCCGTTCATTTCAGCGTGCGGTCCAACCAGCGCCGGAGGCGTTCTGGTGACTGCACATACTGTATTGTAGTACATAAACACTTCGGTGGATCGGCGTGTGAAAAGAGGTACCATGGGCCGTGAAACGGCCGAACGCGACGTTTCACGACGATCGATACCGATCCCCACGGGAAGCCGTCCGGTCGGAGCCGGAGCGACGGCAGGGGGCCGTTCGGTAGGAGCCGAAACGACGGCGGAGCCGTTCGGTAGGGACCGGAGCGACGACGGGGAGGCCGGCGGTCACGCCGGAGTCAGCGGTTCTCCAGTGCGGCCTCGAGCGAGAGGAAGAACCCGAAGTACGCCGGGACCCCGGCGAGCATGAAGAGGTAAAACGCCCACGTCGGCGCGCTCACGAGGACGTAGTCGAAAAGCAGCGACACGAGGGTGACCCACGCGAGCGCGAACACCAGGTCGTGAACCATTCCGGTTCGGTTGTCGCGGACGTGCGAGCGGACGCGGTCGGCGAGGCTCGCCTCGTCGGTCGCGGTCGGGTCGTCGTCGTCGGTCGTCGTCTCGGACATGAGTGCTGGGGTAAGCCGTGAACGGGGGCGTTCGTCGAAAGCGGTTCCGGTAGCGGTTGGACGATACCTACAGAGCGACACGCACAGCAGCGATCCGTGCGAGGGGATCCCCCGCACGGTGCCGCGTGACCGACGCCGTTAGCGCCCCTCGACGTAGTCGACGACGAAGACGGGGACGTGTGTCGACCGGAGCGTCCGCTCGGTGACGCTCCCGAGGAGCGCCCGGCGGACGCCGGACCGGCCGTGACTCCCCATCACGATGAGGTCGATGTCGTTGTCGCGCGCGTAGTCGGCGATGACGTCGTGGGGGCGACCCCCGGCGTGGCGCTCGACGACCTCGATCCCCGCCGCTTCGCCGCGCTCCCTGACGTAGCCCGTCGCCTCCTGGGCGTCCTCGCGGAGCTCGGTCATCTCGCCGAAGTTCCCCTGTCGGATCCGGTCGACCTGCTCGGTGCCGAGGCTGTACGCGACCATGTCCGTGTCCGCGACGAACAGCGCGTGGATCTCCGCGTCGTACTTCTCGGCGAGGTCGACCGCGTGGTCGACCGCGTTGTTCGCGACCCTGCTCCCGTCCGTCGGCACGAGTATGCTGTCGTACATCGGTCAATCGTCCGCGGGTGCGGTGCCGTTTTTGTCCGCGACGACCTCGGCGGCGGTCTTGTTCTTCGGCATCGGTTCCGGGCTGTGACACTGTCGGACCATCTGTTTCGTCCGCAGCGGCGGCTCGGCGGTCACGTACGAGACGAATATCGTCACGGCGAACACGATCGGGACGCCGATCAGCGCGGAGCCGATCGCCGGCATCCACGTCTCGAGGAACGGGATGAACGCGCTCTGTCCCTCCGGCGTCGTCAACAGGCCGAACTGGGCCTCGTTCAACATGGGGACGAACCAGACGACGATCCCCGTCGTCATCCCGGCGAGCGCGCCGGGGCGGTTCGTGTTCTCCCACCAGAGCCCGAGGAAGAACATCGGGAACAACACGATGGCGGCGAGCGCGAACGCGAACGACACGAGCGCCGCGATGGGCGCTTGCGGGTTCAGCGCGAAGACGATGGTGAGGAGCCCGATGGCGACGATGCTGAGGCGGCCGACGAGGACCTGCTGGCGCTGGGTCGCGTCCTCGTTGATGATGTTGGCGTAGATGTCGTGGGAGATCGCCGAGGAGGCGGCGATGAAGAGGCCGGCCGTCGTCGCGACCGCGGCGGCGATGCCGCCGGCGGCGACGAAGCCGACGAGCCACGTCGGGAGGTTCGCGAGCTGGGCGGCGAGCACGACGATGACGTCGCCCGCCGCGTCGGTCATGCCGGGGTCACCGTAGACGGCCCCGACCTGGTCGCCGTACAGGTCCGTCCCGAACGCCGCGAACGCGGGCGCGGAGAGATAGAGCACGCAGATGAAGAAGAGCCCCCACGTGCACGACCAGCGAGCGGTCCGCTCGTTTTCGACCGTGTAGAAGCGCACGAGGACGTGCGGCAGTCCGCAGGTCCCGAAGACGAGACTGAAGCAGGTGGCGATCCAGAGGTAGTAGCTCCCGCCCGCGAAGGGGTCGGAGAACTCCGCGCCGAGCTCGGAGATCAACATCCCGTACTCGATCTGCGGAAGGATCGTCGAGTAGCCGGCCGTCCAGCCGGTGACGAGCAGCCCGATCAGGAACGCCGCGATGAGGATGACGTACTGTAACGCCATGTTCTTCGTCGCGCCGAGCATCCCCGAGAGCGTCAGGTAGCCGATCGTGACGAGCATGAACAGCACCATCATCGCCTGATACGCGCCCAGCCCGGGGATCTGGATCACGTTGTTGATGTCCCCGAGGACGTACATCCCGACGAGCCCCATCCCGCGGGCCTGTCCGAGCGCGTAGACGAAACCGATGAGGAACGTCGTGATCGCCGCGAGCGCGCGGGCCGTGTCGGAGTTGAACCGGTCGCCGACGAAGTCGGGCGCGGTGTACTTGCCGAACCGCCGCATCTGTGCGGCGAGGAAGATGAGCAGCACGAAGTAGCCCGTCGTCCAGCCGACGACGAACGCCAGGCCGTACACGCCCGAGAGCGCGATGAGCGCGGCCATTCCGAGGTACGACGCCGCGGACATCCAGTTCGCGCCGATCGCCATCCCGTTCTCGAGGTTCCCGATCGACCGGCCCGCGACCCACATGTCGTCGGTGTCGGCGACCTTGAAGACGAAGCCGACCGCGAGGAACAGCGTCATCATGCTGACGACGATGATCCCGGGAACGAGCTTGAAGCCGATGTCGAGCCCCTCGGGGAGCAGCTCGGCCGACTGTAAGGGAACGCCTGCGGGGGTCACTCCTCGACACCCCCGTCGGCGGCGGCCGCGTCATCGGTCGCGGAGTTGGCGTCCGCGCCGGCATCCTGGTTCGACAGCTGTTCGATCCCGTACTTCTCGTCGATCGCGTCGCGCCGTTTCGCGTACCAGACCGAGAGGATCAGCGCCGCGCTCGGCGCACCGATCGCGATCGCGAAGTAGTGGAACGGGAACCCGAGGAACGGCATCGGCGTCGTCATCAGGTCCGGCGCGATCCGCGTCGCGGTGATCGGCCCGAAGGTCGTGACCGACCAGATCGCGAAGCCGATCCAGATGACTCGCAGGTGGTCCCGCATGAACGGCGTCGCGGGGTTCAAGAGGTTGATCTCGACGTCGAGGTAATCGATCCGTTGCTCGCGCTCGACGTCGCTCAATCCGCCGTCGCCGGCGACGGCGGCGTTCGATCCGCCGTGCGTGTCGTTATCTGTCATGTGTCGTGATGTCGTGTGTCAGTGTTGTGTGTGTCGCGTCCCGTCACAGCGTGTGTCGTCTCGTCACGGCGCGGGTCGTCGCGTCCCGTCACGGCGTGTGCCGTTCGAAAACGCCGCCGGTCCGGGAGGAAAGGCGTCCCCGGAGTCCGTCGTCAGCCCTGCACTTGGTCCTGGATATCCTCGACGATCTCCGGGTTACGTAGCGTGCTCGTGTTGCCGAGCGGCTTTCCGTCGGCGATGTTCTCGAGCAGGCGGCGCATGATCTTCCCGGAGCGCGTCTTCGGGAGGTCGGGCGTGAACACGACCTGTTCGGGCCGGGCGATCGGGCCGATGGCGTCCTCGACGCCGGCGACGATGCGGTCGCGAAGGTCGTCGTCCCCCTCGTAGCCGTCCTCCGTGATGACGTACGCGTACACCGCCTCGCCCTTGATGTCGTGGTCGCCGCCGACGACGGCCGCCTCCGCGACCCCCTCGACGCCGACGATCGCCGACTCGATCTCCATCGTCCCGAGCCGATGGCCCGAGACGTTGAGCACGTCGTCGACGCGGCCGAGCACGGTGATGTAGCCGTCCTCGTCGATCTTCGCGCCGTCCTCTGGGAAGTACACCCAGTCGTCGGGGTCGTCGCTGTCGACGTCGGAGTACTCGGCCCAGTACTCGTCGATGTACCGTTCGTCGTTCCGGTACAGCGTGCGGAGCATGCCGGGCCACGGCTTCTGAACGGTCAGGTAGCCCGCCTGCCCCGCCTCGATCTCGTCGCCGGCCGCGTCGAGGATGCGGACGTCGAGCCCCGGGAGCGGCGGCCCCGCCGCGCCCGGTTTCATGTCCTTCACGCCGGGCAGCGTCGTGATCATCATCCCGCCCGTCTCCGTCTGCCACCACGTGTCGACGACGGGACACCCCTCGTCGCCGATGTGTTTGTAGTACCACTTCCACGCGCGCGGGTTGATCGGCTCGCCGACGGTCCCGAGCAGGCGAAGCGAGGAGAGGTCGTGGGCGTCGGGGTACTCCGTCCCCCACTTCATGAACGCCCGGATGGCGGTCGGCGCGGTGTACAGCTGGGTCGCGTCGTACTCGTCGACGATCTCCCAGAGGCGGTCGCGGTCCGGGTAGTCGGGCGTCCCCTCGTACATCATCGTCGTCGTGCCGAGCGCGAGCGGCCCGTAAACGATGTACGAGTGGCCGGTGATCCAGCCGATGTCGGCCGAGCAGAAGTACGTGTCCTCGGGCTTGACGTCGAGGACCGCCTGCGACGTCCACGACGCCCACGAGAGGTAGCCGCCCGTAGTGTGTTTCACCCCCTTCGGTTTGCCGGTCGTCCCCGAGGTGTACATTAAAAAGAGCATGTCCTCGGCGTCCCGGACCACCGGGTCGACGGTCGCGCCGGCCTGCTCGGCGACCAGCTCCCCGTAGTCGAGTTGGTCGTCCGTCAGATCGTGGCCGAACCCGTCGTCGTTGCCGCCCAGTCGGTCGACGACGACGGTCGTCGTGTCGTGTTCGACGTCATCGAGCCCCTCGTTGGCCTTCGCGAGGTGGTCGAGCGGGTCGCCGCGGCGGTAGTAGCCGTCACACGTGACGAGGTGCGCCGACTCGGCGGCGTTCATCCGCGTCGCGAGCGCCTCAGCGGAGAACCCGGCGAAGACGACGCTGTGTGGCGCGCCGATCCGCGCACAGGCCAACATCGCGATCGGCAGCTCCGGGATCATCGGCATGTACATCGTCACGACGTCGTCCTCCTCGACGCCCTGCTCGCGGAGCGCGGCCGCGAACTCGTTTACCTCCCGGTGGAGCTCCGCGTAGGTGAACGAGCGGTCGTCCTCGTCGACGGGCTCGCCGACCCACTCGATCGCGACCTCGTCGCCCCGTTCGTCGAGGTGCCGGTCGAGGCAGTTCGCCGACGCGTTGAGCTCCCCGCCCGTGAACCACTCGAAGAACGGCGGGTTCGAGTCGTCGAGCACCTGGTCGTACCCCGACTCCCAGTCGAGCAGGTCGGCCGCCGCCTCCCAACACCCGGGCCAGTTCTCGTCGAACTCCTCGTAGATCCCCGGGTCGGAGACGTTCGCCCCCTCGACGAACGACGCCGGGGGCTCGAACACTTCCTGTTCCTGTAGCCGCGCTTCGAGTTCTCCGTCACCCTCTGTCATGATACGACCGTACACAACGGACATCCCTATATAAACGGTCGCGCTAAATACGAAAAATCGTGAACGATCCCGCGCGCTCAGCGGTCGGTCGCGTCGAACACCGCGTCGAGGAGCGCGCGCTGCGCCTTCCGGAGGTGGTTGTGGAACGTGGGCGAGGAGACGCCCATCGCGTCCGCGACCTCCTCGGCGGTGCTCCCCCGCGGCCAGTCGAAGTAGCCGCCGCGGTACGCGGCCGACAGCGCCGCCCACTGGCGGTCGGTGAACCGCTCGGTGACGTCCTCTCGAAGCGTCGACTCCGTCGTCGGCGACCGCGCGACCGACTCCTTGCTGACGAGCCGCGCGTCCGGGAACGCCGCCCGGAGGCCGTCGGCGATCGGTCGAACGTCCGTCCCGGACGGGACGTCGGCGACGACGCTCACGCGGCCGTGCTCCGCGGTCGCCGTTCGCACCGTCGCGCCGTGTTCGGTCAGGGTGTGGACCACCGAGCCGTCCGCGACGAGGACCGAGGCCGAACAGCCGTCCTCGTGGGCCTCGATCAGCTGCGTGTCGGAGACGCCCGCCGCCGCCGCCACGACCTCCGCGAGCGCCTGCGCGGTGGCTCCGGTGACCCTGAGGTAACAGCGGAACGCGGCCTCCGAGACGGCGACCGTCGACTGGAGGTCGATCCGGCAGTCGAGCGCCGCGGTCGCCGCCGCGAGGAACGCCCCGTTCGACGCGGTGTGGAACTCCACTTCGGTCACGGCGTCGGAGTGGAGCAGGTCGCGCCAGCGATCGGCGGTCACCGCCCACCCGACGGCCCGTCCGAGCACCGACAGCTCCCGGCGGTCGCGCCGCGAAACGTCGCCCCGGGCCTCGGCGACCGCACAGATCGCGCCGTACACGGCGTCCCGGTACGCGATCGGGGCGGCGACCACCGGCCGACCGTCGAGCCCGCCGACGTCGTCGCTGGCCGCCACCGTTCCGTCGGCCAGCGCGGCGGTCCACGGCCCGTCCTCCATCACGACCTCGCCGTCGCCGAGCGAGTCGGTGTCGTCCCCGGCGGTCGCAGCGACCTCCGCGCTCGTCCCCGAGGCCGACCCGGTGAGCACCCACGCCGCCGACCAGCGGTCCGCGGCGACCGCGCCGTCGACGGTCGCCTCGAACGCCGCCGCGCGGTCGGCCGCGTCAACGATCGCCGCGAACGCCTCGACGAGCGGCGACGGCTCGACGGGCGACCGTGCGCCGACGTCCTCCGCGTCGCGTGCGGGGGCAGCCGTGCCGGCGATCCCCTCGGCGATCGCGTCGCCGTCGAGCGGGTCGAGGTAGGCGTCGAGCGCGCCCAGCGTGTCCCAGCCGCCCGTCTCGCGCACGACGTGCGGGTCGACGCCCCGATCGACGAGCAGCCGCCGCGCGAAGAACCGCCGGAGGTCGCCCGGGGTGACCCCGGCGACGTCCGTATCCGCGGCGCGGTCGCCCGCCCGCGTCGCCGTCTCGCGCACGATCATCTGCACGCGGCGCGCCGACACGTCGACGAACGGCTCGTCGGGAGCGAGCGCCTCCCCGTCGGCGTACCGGCGCAGCTCCGCCGCGAGCGACGCGGGGAGGTACGCCTCGCGGTCGATCCCCGCGGGCGACGCGTCGCGATCCGCCCCGACGAGCGTGTGCTCGGAGTCGTCGATCTCGTCGTCGTCCGTGCCGCCCTCCACCTCTCCGTCCGCGGCGCTGGGCACCGCCAGCAGGAACGCGTCCGTCGCCGCCGACTCGCGGACGTCCCCGGGCCGGACCCGCGTGATCTCGCCGGTCCGGAGCCCCGCCTCGCCGGCCAGCCTGACGATCAGCGCCGAGCGGTACGTGTCGGCGGCGGCCACGAGCGCGTCGTACCCGTCCGTGGAGAGTCCTTCGCCCATGCGTTTCGTGTTCGTACGGAGATCCGAACCATCAAACTTGGTGTCGTACGCCGAAGGCCCGAGCACTCGATCGGTGTCGGCGGATCGATCCGGTACCGTGGCGTAGATCGATTCGGATCTGTCGTGAAACCCGAAACCGAGGGGCGGGACCCACGTCCGATCTCGTCGGCCCGTCGATCGCCACGCAGACGGTCCGTCGATCGCCACGCAGACGGTCCGCTGATCATCACGCAGGCCGGACTACCCGTCGCAGAGGCCGGACTACCCGTTGCACAAACCGGACTATCCGTCGCACAGACCGGACTACCCGTCGTCGCGCACCGCGGACTCGATCTCGCCGACGACCTCGGGGTTCCGGAGGGCGCTGATGTCGCCGAACTCGTCGTCCTGTGTGATGTCCTCCAGGAGCCGACGCATGATCTTCCCGGAGCGCGTCTTCGGCAGCTCGGTGGTGAACACGACCCGGTCCGGACGGGCGATCTCGCCGACCGTCGCCGCGAGGCGGTCGCGGATCGCCGCCCGGGTCCGGTCGTCGGGGTCGACCCCGCTCCGCGTGGTGGCGTACGCGACCACCCCGCCGTCGCCGTCGCCGACGACCGCGGCCTCCGTGACGCCGTCGACCGCGACGATCGCCGACTCCAGCTCCGCCGTGTTGAACCGCCGGGTCCGGACGTTGATCACGTCGTCGACGCGCCCGAGGATCGTGACGTAGCCGTCGTCGTCGACGGTCGCGCCGTCGCCCGTCCGGTAGCGCCACCCGTCGTCGGTCTCCAACCAGTACTCCCGCCGATAGCGCTTCTCGCCCTCACGGAGCCCCCGTAACATCCCCGGCCACGGCTTCCCGATCGTCAGGTAGCCGGCCTCGCCGGGGGCGACGGGGTCGCCCGTCTCGTCGACGACGCGGGCGTCGATCCCCGGGAGCGGGGGGCCGACCCTGCCGGGCTTCATCGGGGTGACCCCCGGCAGCGTCGCGAGGGCGATCGCGCCCGTCTCCGTCTGCCACCACGTGTCGACGACGGGCGCGTCTCCCCCGCCGACGTGCTCGCGGTACCACCGCCACGCCTTCGGCGTGATCGCCTCCCCGACCGTCCCGAGCAGGCGGATCGACGAGAGGTCGTGTGCGTCGGGGTACTCCGCGCCCCACTTCATGAACGAACGGATGGCGGTCGGCGACGTGTAGAAGACGCTGACGGCGTTGCGCTCGATGAGGTCCCACACCCGGTCCCGGTCGGGGTAGTCCGGCGACCCCTCATAGAGGACGGTCGTCGTACCGAGCGCGAGCGGCCCGTAGACGCCGTAGGAGTGGCCGGTGATCCAGCCGATGTCGGCGGCACACCAGTAGGTGTCGTCCGGGCGCACGTCGAGGACGTTCCGCGCGGTCCACGCGACGTGCGCGAGGTAGCCGCCGGTCGCGTGCTCGACGCCCTTCGGTCGGCCGGTCGTCCCCGACGTGTACATCACGAACAGGAGGTCGGTCGCGTCGCGGGCGACCGGCGCGACCGTCTCGCCGTCGTGGCGGTCGATGAGGGTCCCGTAGTCGTGCTCGTCCTCGCCGAGCGGGACCGACAGGGCGTCGCCGAGCCGGTCGACGACGACCGTCGCCGCGAGGTCGCCGTCGATCCGGAGCCGGGCGTTGTCCGCCTTCGACTTCTGGTTGAACGCGTCCTCCCGCCGGTAGTAGCCGTCACACGTGACGAGGTACGCGGAGTCGGCGGCGTCGAGGCGGGTCGCGAGCGCCTCCGCCGAGAGCCCGGCGAACACCACGTTGTGCGGCGCGCCGATCCGCGCGCACGCGAGCATCGTGATCGGGAGCTCCGGGATCATGGGGAGGTAAAGGGTGACGACGTCGCCCTCCTCGACGCCCAGCTCCCGCAGGGCGGCGGCGGCGGCGTTCACCTCCCGGTGGAGGTCGAAGTACGTGTACGACCGGCGTTCGCCCCGCTTGCCGAACCACCGGATCGCGAGCTGGTTCCGCCGCCCGTCGAGGTGGCGGTCCACGCAGTTCGCGGCGGCGTTGAGTCGGCCGTCGGGGAACCACCGGTAGAAGGGCGGCTCCGAGTCGTCGAGGACGGTCCGATACGGGCGGTCCCAGTCGAGGAGGTCGGCCGCGCGCCCCCACGCGTCCGGCCACTCGGTATCGAACTCGTCGTAGATCCCGGGGTCGGTCAGGGCCGCCTCCTCGCGGAACCACGACGGGGGCGCGACGCCGCCGTCGCTCGGGTCGGCGGCGGCATCGCTCGGATCGCCGCCGCCCGCGCGCTCGTCGGCGCTCGTCCGCTCGTCGGCGTTTGCGTCACGATCGCCGGACCCGGCGTTCGTCATGACGCGTACTCGCGGGCGCAAGACCGTATACTTTGTCCGGGATCGGTTGGAGAGGCGGGAGAAGTGAGAGGCTGAGACGGAGAATCGGAGGGAAGGAGAACGAAACGGGGGACGGACCGCTTCCGGGCGACGATCTCGAGAACGGTTACGACGCCGCTTCGACCGCGTCGCGGAGCGCCGTCGTCCGGTCGGCGATGGTCGTGGCGGCGGCCTCGACGGCGTCGAGGGGGTCGCCCGTCTCGGCTTTCACGGTGAGTACCGGGTCGGTCTGGCCCCCGGACTGCTCGGGGTTCACGTCGTACGTCGCGGCGGCGACGTCGGGAGTCTCCAACAGCGCGCCCTTCAACACGTTCATGAACGTGTGGTCCTCGCCGGCGATCTCGATGCGGAGTTCCGTGTCGGTCTTCTCGATGACCCGCAGTTCCATACCCGGGATTCGCCCGAGCGGCGTTTCAAGCTTTCGTCTCCGGGATATCGGTGGTCTTTCGGATCGTTGCGATCGCGGGGATCACAGCCCTGTCGCGCCGGCCGATCACGGGGACCACGGTTACGCCGCTCCGGCCGATCGCGGGACCCCGGCCCTGTCGCTCCGGCCGGCCGAAGGCACAAAGTTCACGTCACCCCGGCCGCGAGTTGGGGTGAATGGAACGACGAGGACAGATCGGGCTGGTGGAGGCGCTCCTGCTGGACGTCGTCCGCCTCCACGAGACGTGGATGGAGGTCGCCTTTCCCAGACAGCTGGACCCGAGCACGGTGTTGGGGAAGTGGACGCCGGAGACGACGCCGGAGACCGTCGCGTACTACCTGTGGGCGGCGCTCGGGGCGCCGCTCGTCGCCGTGACCTACCCGCTGTTGCTCGTCGGCTTCGCGACCCGGTTTTACGCCGCGAAGCTCGACTCCGCGGTGACCCGGTTCGGCGTGCTGGGCGCGGTCGTCGTCGCGACGGTGCTGTGGGGGTCGCTCACGCTCGTGACCCACCTGCAGCTCCCGTTCGAGGACGTGATCGCCGTCGGCGCGGCGAGCGTCGTCGCGATCGTCTCCGCCGCGCTGGCGGCCGGCTTCTCGAAGGTCGGCGGGCGGTTCGTGAGCGTCCTGCTCGCGTACCCGTTCGCGATGACCGCGATCTTCCTCCCGCCGGTCGTCGCCGCGCTGGTGACGCCGACGCTCGAACAGGCGATCCTCCCGCCGAGTTACGACCTCGCGCGGTGGATCCTCGACACGTTCCTCTTCGTCGGCGGGGTGAACGACGTGCTCCGCGGCGCGTTCGACCTGGAGACGTTCGGCGAGCAGTGGGGGCTGCCCGGGCTCGGCTACGTCCTCATGTGGGTCGGGATCTCGGTCCCGCTCGGCTGGTTCCTCGGGATCCTCGTGTCGCTCGCGGACCTGGTCCGTCCGCGCCCCGACGCGTAACGCCGGGACGCGGCGAGGCCCCACACGGAGGCGACGGGGCCCGTACGGACGACGGTCCGACTTCGGATCGTCATCGGAACGGCCCCGATTAGCCTCGAGTCACCACGACGAACGGTCCCGGCTCCGGGCCGAGCCACCACGGCGAACGGCCCCGACTCCGGACCGAGGTCGGTCGGGAGAGTTATGACGGCGGCGGCCGACGGACGAGGCGTGCAGAAGACGGTACTCATCACCGGCTGTTCCTCGGGTATCGGCCGCGCCACCGCCCTCGCGTTCCTCGACGAGGGGTGGACGGTGTACGCGACCGCCCGGAACCCGGCGGACATCGAGACGCTCGGCGAGCGGGGCTGTCAGCTGGCGACGCTCGACGTGACCGACCCCGGCGACGTCGAGCGGGTCGTCGAGCGGATCCTCGACGAGGAGGGGGCGATCGACGCGCTGGTGAACAACGCGGGGTACGGCCAGTTCGGCCCGATAGAGGACGTCACGACCGAGCGCGTCCACGAACAGTTCGACGTCAACGTGTACGGCCCTCACCGGCTGATCCGGGCCGTGTTGCCAGCGATGCGCCGCGAGCGCGACGGGACGATCATCAACCTCTCGTCGGTCGCGGGAAGAGTGTCGTTCCCCGGCGGCGGCGTCTACTGCGGGTCGAAGTTCGCCGTCGAGGCGATGTCGGACGCGCTCCGCAACGAGGTCCGGGAGTTCGGCATCGACGTCGTCGTCGTCGAACCCGGGCCGGTGAAGACCGACTTCGCGAAGCGCGCGAACCGGGAGGCGAACCCGGACGAGGCCGCGGGGATCGAGCGTTCCGGCGCGTACGACGACCTCTACGCCCTGTTCGAGGACACCCAGGTGGTCGGCGGCGACGGCCCGGGCTCCGTCGAACCGGAGCGCGTCGCCGAGGACGTGCTCAACGCCGCGAGCGCGACGAAGCCGCCCGCGCGGGTCCAGCCGGGGACGTTCGCGCGGGTCGGCGTCCTCGGCCGGCTGCTCCCGGACGCCGTCCGCGACGCGGCCTTCAAGACGATCGGGAAGTTCGTTCGGTGACCGTCGACCGGGTATCGCTCCCGACGGCGATCGGAACGACTGGTTATCACTTCCCGTAGCGGCTCGTGTGACCGTTTATAAGCCCTGCAGGGATTCGTGCGATCGCTTATAAATGCCGTTCGACGGCCCGTGCAACCCTTATGAATGCCGTTCGACGGCCCGTGCGACCCTTATAATGCCGCTCGTTGCGCGGAGGTCGGGAGTCAGTCGTCGCCGTCGGGACTGACCGCGAACGGACTCTCGGCCGCCCGCCAGTCCCAGCCTGGGAGCCGCGTCTGGAAGCCGGCCGCCAGCGCGGCGTCGAGGTCGTCCGCCCCCGCGGTTCCGGCTCCCGCGGCGGTCACGTCCCCGTCGACGTGGACGTCGACGAGATGGAACGTCGCCTGCGCGAGCAGCGAGAGGGGCTGTCCGCCGGCGATCGTCGCGGCGAGCTCGCGGCCGAGCACCTCGTCGACGACGAATCCCGGGTAGTCGTCCGCGACGTCGAGCCCGCGGAGCAGCCGGACGTAGCCCGCCACGTTGACGGCGACCTCGCCGTCCGCGAAGACGACGTCGACCTCCTCGCGGTACGTCGCGCGGTCGATCCGGTCCACCTCGGTGTCGAACAGCTCACCGAGGCGGTCACGGGTGTCGTTACACAGCGGGACGACGACGTCGGCCCGGTCGCGGACCCACGCGTGCTCCTCGCGGACGGCCGTCGGGGTGACGCGCATGGTCCCGGGTTCGCGGTCAGTCGGCTTGCGCTTTGCGAAGGCTTTTATAACGCCCGGAGGTTACGTCCATTCAAGCGGGTTTTCGCTGGCTGTTCCCGCACGGTATCATACGGACAGTACTTCCACTATGCCTACCCGTCACGGTCGGCCACTCGGCGACGACTCCCGGATCGGCGTCGATCCGGGTGCCGTCACCGACGTCGGCGTCGGCGGCCCGCGGTGAGATATGAGTCAAGTCGATAAGCAACTCGAGAATCTGAAAGCCGAGATCGAACAGGAGATCCCGAACGACATTACGGTCACGGACGTCAAATACGAGGGTCCGGAACTGGTCGTCTACACCCGCGACCCCAAGCGGTTCGCGGGCGACGGCGACCTGATCCGCCGGCTCGCCTCCAAGCTCCGCAAGCGGATCACGGTACGCCCCGACCCGAGCGCGCTCTCCCCGCCGGCGGAGGCCGAGGCGGCGGTTCGGGCCGTGATCCCCGAGGAGGCCGGCGTGACCGACCTCGATTTCCACCAGGACACCGGCGAGGTCGTCATCGAGGCCCAGAAGCCGGGGATGGTGATCGGTCGGCGGGGCTCCACGCTCCGGGAGATCACCCAAGAAGTCGGGTGGACCCCCGAGGTCGTGCGAACGCCGCCGATCGAGTCGTCGACCGTCTCGAACGTCCGGAACTTCCTGAAGAACGAGCGCGAGGAGCGCCGGGACATCCTCGAGCGCGTCGGTCGACAGATCCACCGCGAGGAGCTGTCCGACGACGAGTGGGTCCGGATCACGACGCTCGGCTGCTGCCGCGAGGTCGGCCGGGCCGCGTTCATCCTCTCGACGCCGGAGACGCGGATCCTCATCGACTGCGGCGACAAGCCCGGGGCGGAGGGCGAGGTCCCGTATCTCCAGGTCCCCGAAGCGCTCGGCGCGGGCGCGGCCACCATCGACGCGGTCGTGTTGACCCACGCCCACCTCGACCACTCCGCGCTCCTGCCGCTCATCTTCAAGTACGGCTACGACGGGCCGGTGTACACGACCGAGCCGAGCCGCGACCTGATGGGGCTGCTCACGCTCGACTACCTCGACGTCGCCGCCAAGGAGGGGCGGACGCCACCGTACGAGTCCACACAGGTTCGCGAGACGATCAAACACACGATCCCGCTGGAGTACGGCGACGTCACCGACATCGCGCCGGACATCAAGCTCACCTTCCACAACGCGGGTCACATCCTCGGGAGCGCGGTCACGCACTTCCACATCGGCGACGGGCTGTACAACGTCGCCTTCTCGGGCGACATCCACTACGACGACACGCGGCTGTTCAACGGCGCGGTCAACGACTTCCCACGGGTCGAGACGCTCGTGTTGGAGTCCACCTACGGCGGTCGCAACGACTACCAGACCGACCAGGACGACTCCGAGAAGGCGCTCAAACGCGTCATCAACGAGACGTACGACCAGGGCGGAAAGGTCGTCATCCCCGCGTTCGCCGTCGGACGGTCACAGGAGATCATGCTCGTGTTGGAGGAGGCGATGCGTAGCGGCGACATCCCCGAGATGCCCGTCCACCTCGACGGGATGATCTGGGAGGCGACCGCGATCCACACCACCTACCCCGAGTACCTCCGCGACGAGCTGCGCGACCGGATCTTCCACGACGACGAGAACCCGTTCCTCGCCGAGCAGTTCAACCACATCGACGCCGGCGAGGACGAACGACAGGAGGTCGCCGACGGCGACCAGTGTGTCATCCTCTCGACCTCCGGGATGATCGAGGGCGGCCCGATCATGTCGTGGCTCCGCCACATCGGGCCCGACCCGAACTCGAACCTCGTCTTCGTCGGCTACCAGGCGCAGGGGACGCTCGGCCGGCGGATCCAGAACGGCTGGGACGAGATCCCCGTCTCCGACTGGGGCAACGGCGGCCGCGGCGACACCCTGTCGCTGAACATGGGCGTCGAGACGGTCGACGGCTTCTCCGGACACGCCGATCGACAGGGGCTGGAGAACTTCGTGAAGACGATGAACCCCCGCCCGGAGAAGGTGCTGTGTGTCCACGGCGACGAGCGCTCGGTGCAGGACCTCTCGTCGGCGCTGTACCACGACTACAACATGCGGACGTTCGCGCCGAAGAACCTGGAGACGTTCCGGTTCAAGTGAGCGGGCGCGCGGGGCGACGGCAGGCAGAGCCGGTCCGGATCGGCGCGATCGCCGCGGCCCGCCGTCCGTCACCGCCCTTCCGCGGGAGACCTTTTAAGCCTCGTCGCCGGGAGGGAGAGGCATGCGCATCGCGCTCATCGCCCACGACGAGTTGAAAGACGAGATGGTGGAGTTCGTCGGCGCGTACGCCGACGAGCTCGGCGAGTGTGAACTCGTCACCACGGGGACCACGGGGAAGCGGATCGCCGAGGAGACCGGATTGACCGTGAACCGCCAGGCGTCGGGGCCGCTCGGCGGGGACCTCCAGATCGGCGCGATGGTCGCGAACGACCGGATCCACGGGCTCGTCTTCCTCCGTGACCCGCTGACGGCCCAGCCCCACGAGCCGGACATCTCCGCGCTGTTGCGCGTCTGTGACGTGAAGGACGTCCCGCTGGCGACGAACCTCGCGTCCGCGGAGCTGCTCGTCGAGGGGCTGCTGGTGGAGGGACTGCTGGACGTCGACGACGGGTAGCGGGTATCAGTGCTGATGTTCGGCCCCGTGGAGTTATCCCGTGAACCGCCGTAGCGTCGAGCGATGACACGGAGCCCGACGGGTCGTGCCCGGACCGCCCGTCTCGTCGCAGCGCTGGTCGCGGCGGCGGTCGTCGCGAGCGTTGCGCTCGTCGGCGGAGTCGCCGCGGCCGGCGGGGTCGCCACGGCCGACGCGGCCGTGACGCCACACGACGACGCGGCACTCGCGACCAGCGACGGGGTCGCCGCCGGGTCCGTCGGGCCGCTGACGGAGTGTTTCGTCGGGGAGGGGTACCCGCTACGGATCGGCGAGCCGCCGACGGCGATCGAGTCGGTCGTTCACCTCTCGGTGCTGACCGACCCGAGCGCCGGCACGGAGTTCGGCGTCGAGCTGGCGGGGACGGTCGGCGACGACCGGATCGTCACGCTCGCGGCCGGGGTCCGGCTGAACCGGATCGGGCTGATCGAGACCGGGACGAACCCGTTCGCGGCGTTCGACGTGCTGTACGCCTTCGAGCTCAGCCTCCCGATGTTCGACGGCGCGATCGACGAGTCGACGTACGCGGACGAGGGGTCGCCGATCTCCGGTGCGGCGGGCGTCGTTCCCTGCTGATCCCGGAACGGAAGTGACGATCGTGAACAATGCTTATCGATAGCGGCCCGGAAGGGACCGTATGTACGACGACGATGAGCTCGCGGCGATCCGGGAGGCACACGCCGAGTGGGAGGCGGGGACGCTCGACCCGCCCCTCGACCGACACGGGGAGCGCCGCGACCGGTTCACGACCGTCTCAGGCCTCGAGGTCGACCGGCTGTACACGCCGGCGGACGTCGCCGACCTCGACTACGGCGCCGACCTCGGCTTCCCGGGCTCGGAGCCGTACACGCGCGGCGTCTACCCGACGATGTACCGTGGACGGTCGTGGACGATGCGGCAGTTCGCCGGCTTCGGGACCGCAGAAGAGACGAACGAGCGGTTCCACTACCTGATCGACGAGGGACAGACCGGGCTGTCGACCGCCTTCGACATGCCCTCGCTCATGGGGATCGACTCCGACGACGACATGGCGCTCGGCGAGGTGGGCAGGGAGGGCGTCGCCGTCGACACGCTCCGCGACATGGAGGTTCTGTTCGAGGGGATCGACGTCACGGAGGTGTCGACCTCGTTCACGATCAACCCCTCCGCGCCCGTGATCTACGCGATGTACGTCGCCATCGCGGACCGACAAGGCGTCCCGCGCGAGGCGCTCCGCGGCACCCTCCAGAACGACATGCTCAAGGAGTTCATCGCACAGAAGGAGTGGGTGATCCCGCCGGAGCCGTCGCTCGACCTCGTCGTCGACACGATCGAGTTCGCGGTCGAGGAGACGCCCAACTTCAAGCCGGTCTCCGTCTCCGGCTACCACATCCGGGAGGCGGGATCGACCGCGGTCCAGGAGCTCGCGTTCACCCTCGCCGACGGCTTCGCGTACGTCGAGGCCTGTCTCGACCGCGGGCTCGAGGTCGACGCGTTCGCGCCGCAGCTCTCCTTCTTCTTCAACTCGCACAACTCGGTGCTCGAGGAGGTCGCGAAGTTCCGCGCCGCCCGGCGGCTCTACGCGCGGCTCATGGGAGAGCGGTACGGGGCGACGACTGACGACGCGAAGCGGCTGAAGTTCCACACGCAGACCGCGGGGCAGTCGTTGACGGCCCAACAGCCGCTCAACAACGTCGTCCGCGTGACGCTGCAGGCGCTCGCCGGCGTGCTCGGCGGCACCCAGAGCCTCCACACCAACTCCTTCGACGAGGCGTTGGCGCTCCCCTCCGAGCGGGCCGTTCGGGTGGCGCTCCGCACCCAACAGGTCATCGCCGAGGAGTCGGGCGTGGCCGACGTCGTCGACCCGCTCGGGGGATCGTTCGCGGTCGAGGCGCTCACCGACGAGATCGAGGCCGCGGCGCTCGCGTACATCGAGGAGATCGAGGCGATGGGCGACGGCTCCGTCCGCGACGGCGTCCTCCACGGGATAGAGGAGGGGTACTTCCACCGCGAGATACAGGCGTCAGCCTACGAGTACCAGGAGCGCGTCGACGCCGGCGAGGAGACGGTGGTCGGGGTCAACGCGTACGTGAGCGACGAGGACACGCGGCCGGAGCTGCTCCGCGTCGACGAGACGACCCGCGACCGACAGCTCGCCCGGCTGGAGTCGGTGAAGGCCGAGCGCGACGACGACGCCGTCGCGGACGCTCTCGACGACCTTCGGGCCGCGATCGACGCGGGCGAGAACACGCTGCCGGCGATCGTCGACGCGGTGAAGACGTACGCCACGATGGGCGAGGTGATGGCGGTCTTCGAGTCCGAGTACGGGAGCTACCGCGAGCGCGTCGGCGTCGCGTGATCGGCGACAAAAAAGCACTACGGCGGGATCTCGACCGACCGCGCGGCCTCCGCACACCACGCGTTGCCGCGTCGTCCGGCACGACGAAGCGTCAGGTGGACGACGGAGCCGACGTCCAGGTCCGCGAGCGCCTCCTGCACCGCGGGGCCGCCGTACTCGACGACGTGAAACGTCCCGTTCCGCGGGTGTTCGCGGAGCGTCATCGTCCCATGGTCGTTACACGTTTCCACGACGGTGTACTTGCCAGTCCGCTCCATCGCGTTCGAATGGACGGATGCGACGGTCTTTGTTAGCGACTCGCTGAGACCGGTAACAGCCGATTTCGGCCGGTAGTCTCTCGTTACGGGCGATAGCCGTCCGTTATGGGCAGCGGTCAACCGGTAGGGTCGACGTATCGGTTCGTGAACGCCCTCCGCCGACCGATCGGCGGAACGCGCCACTTTAATCGATCGGTCGCCTAGCGGGGCCATGACCGGGACGGAGGTCCCACGGGACCACCCGCGGTACGCGTCGCTCGTCACCCGCCACCGGATCGAGACCGGCGTCGACAAGGGGATCACTTCCAAACAGGGGCTCATCGCGCAGGGGCGCGGCGAGGCGTTCGACTACCTGCTCGGCGAGCGGACGCTCCCGAGCGCGGACACGGCCGCCCGCGCCGCGGCCGCACGCCTGCTGCTGGCGGACCATCCCGTGTTCTCCGTCAACGGGAACGTCGCCGCCCTCGTCCCCGGCGAGACCGTGACGCTCGCGCGGGTCGTCGACGCCGATATCGAGGTGAACCTCTTCAACCGGACCGAAGAACGGATGGTCGCCATCGCCGACCACCTTCGCGAGCACGGGGCCGAGGAGGTGAAGGGGCTCGCCGGCGACGGGGAGATCCCGGGGCTCGAACACGCCCGCGGGACGGTCGACGCGGACGGGATCGCCGCCGCGGACGTTGTCGTCGTCCCGCTGGAGGACGGCGACCGCGCGGAGGCGCTCGACCGGATGGGGAAGACGGAGATCGTGATCGACCTCAACCCCGGGAGCCGATCGCCGCGGACCGCCGACGTGCCGATCGTCGACAACGTCGTCCGCGCGGTGCCGAACGTCACCGCACACGCACGCGACCTCGCCGACGCCTCGTCCGCGGATCTCGAGGCGATCGTTGACGGCTTCGACCCGGAGGCGGCCCTCGACGCGGCCGAGGCGGCGATCCGCGGGAGCGCTTTCGACGACGACTGAGGCGACGTGGTATGGAAGGGGTTTTATGCGGCCCGCGGGAAGTACCCGCCACTATGGGAGACAAATCGAAGGCTCAAAAGAAGCGTCTGGCGAAGGCGGAGCGCCAGAACACCCGCGTCCCCGCGTGGGTCATGATGAAGACGGACATGAACGTCACGCGAAACCCCAAGCGGCGCAACTGGCGTCGGAACGACCTGGACGAGTAGATGAGCACCAGTGATTTCGAGGAGCGTGTCGTCACCGTCCCGCTCCGCGACGCCAAGGAAAAGCCGATTCAGCAGCGCGCCGACTACGCGGTGAAGGCCGTCCGTAGCCACCTCGCGAAGCACTTCTCGGTCGACGAGGAGGACGTGGTTCTCGACGCCTCGGTCAACGAGGCCGTCTGGGCGAACGGTCGGCAGAACCCGCCGAGCAAGATCCGCATCCGCGCGGCCCGGTTCGTCGAGGACGACGAGCCCGTCGTCGAAGCCGAACACGCCGAATAAAAGTGTTACGGGCGACCTTCACCGGCTCCTCGTACGTCGGCGTCTTCGCTCGCGTGGCGGGCGACGTCCTGCTGGTCAGGCCCGACGTCGACGAAGACCTCGCCGACGCCCTCGGCGAGGAGCTCGACGCCGAGCCGCTCGCGACGACCGTCGGCGGCTCCAACACCGTCGGGTCGCTCGCCGTGGGCAACGAGAACGGGATCCTCGTCTCCGCGCGGGCGACCGAGCGCGAGAAGGACCGGATAGCCGCGGCCTCGGGCCACGAGGTCCACGAACTGCCGGGCGAGATCAACGCGGCCGGGAACGTCGTCCTCGCGAACGACCACGGCGCGTACGTCCACCCGGACCTCCCGCGCGAGTCGATACTGGCGATCAAGGAGGCGCTGGAGGTCCCCGTCGAACGGGGCGACCTCGGCGACGTGCGGACCGTCGGCACCGCGGCGGTCGCCAACAACCACGGGGTGTTGTGTCACCCGAAGTCCCGCGAGGAGGAGCTCCGTGCCGTCGAGGAGGCGCTCGACGTCCGCGCGGACCTCGGCACCGTCAACTACGGCGCGCCGCTGGTCGGCTCCGGGCTGATCGCCAACGACCACGGCTACGTCATCGGCGAGGACACCACCGGGCCGGAGCTGGGTCGCATCGAGGAGACGCTGGGCTTCATCGACTGATCGGCGCGGCGAGGACGCCGACGCCGGTCGTTTTTAGCAAGATACTTCCCTGTCCCTACCCGACAGGTTTCCATGAGCACTTACACGGTGAGTGGACGGTTCCAGAGTCGCGACGGGTACCAGCCGTTCACGAAGGAGGTCGAGGCCGAGAACGAGGACCTCGCGCGCGAACGGATCTACACGAACGTCGGCAGCCAGCACAACCGGAAGCGCAGCCAGATCGAGATCAGCGAGGTGTCCGCCGCATGATGGGTGGCGGCCAACAGCAGCTCCAGCAGCTCTCCCAGGAGCTGCAGGCGCTCGACGAGGAGATCGAGACGCTGGAGGGCGAGATCGACGACCTACGGGCGGAGCAGGCAGACATCGACGAGGCGGTCGAAGCGATCGAGACGATCGACACCGGCTCGACGGTGCAGGTGCCGCTCGGCGGCGGCGCGTACGTCCGCGCGGAGGTTCAGGACATCGACGAGGTCATCGTCTCGCTCGGCGGCAACTACGCGGCCGAGCAGGAGCAGGACGACGCCATCGACGTGCTTCGGCGCAAGCAGCAGGCGCTCGACGACCGCATCGCGGAGACGCAGGGCGACGTCGACGAGCTGGAGTCCGAGAGCCAGCAGATCGAACAGCAGGCCCAGCAGATGCAACAGCAGATGCAACAACAGCAGATGCAACAGCTCCAGGAACAGGCGGACGACGAGTGAGGTAGCCGACCGTGTTCGACGGACTGAAAGACAAGCTGAACAGCTTCCGGAAGGACGTCGAGGAGTCAGCTGAGTCCGCCGACGCGGACGAGGCGGAGTCCGTCGACCCAGATGACGCGGAGTCCGCCGACGCGGACGAGGCGGAGTCGGCGGCGACCGACGCGGGGTCGGTCACGGACGACGAGCCCGCCGACGGCGACGAGACGCGGGCGACGGCGAGTGCAACGACGGCCGGCTCGGCGGACACCGCGGTCGAGGAAGCCGGCGACGACGGGGACGCCGACGACGCCGCCGACGACGACGGTGCCGACGGTGCCGATGACGACGGCCCGAGCACGTTCCAGCGGGCGAAGGCGTTCGCCACCGGCCGGATCATCATCGAGGAGGAGGACCTCGAGGACCCGCTGTGGGACCTGGAGATGGCGCTGCTCGAGAGCGACGTGGAGATGAGCGTCGCCGAGCGGATCCTCCAGACCGTCGAGGAGAAGATGCTCGGCGAGTCCCGAAAGCAGGTCGAGACGACCGGCGAGCTCGTCGAGGAGGCGTTGTACGACGCGCTGCTCGACGTCATCGCGGTCGGGCAGTTCGACTTCGAAGAGCGGATCGCCGCCGCCGAGAAACCCGTCACGATCGTCTTTACGGGCGTCAACGGCGTCGGGAAGACCACGACGATCGCGAAGCTCTCCGAGTGGTTCGAAGAGCGCGGCTACTCGTCGATGATGGCGAACGGCGACACGTATCGGGCGGGCGCGAACGAGCAGATCCGCGAGCACGCCGACCGGCTCGGGCGCGACCTGATCGCACACGACCAGGGCGGCGACCCCGCCGCCGTGATCTACGACGGCGTCGAGTACGCCGCGGCCAACGACATCGACGTCGTCCTCGGCGACACCGCCGGGCGGCTGCACACGAGCGATGACCTGATGGCCCAACTGGAGAAGATCGACCGCGTCGTCGGCCCGGACATGACGCTGTTCGTCGACGAGGCCGTCGCGGGACAGGACGCCGTCAACCGGGCGAAAGAGTTCAACGCCGCCGCCGAGATCGACGGCGCGGTGTTGACGAAGGCCGACGCGGACTCCTCCGGCGGAGCGGCGATCTCCATCGCCTACGTCACCGGGAAGCCGATCCTCTTTCTGGGGACCGGACAGGGGTACGACGACCTCGAACGGTTCGACCCCGAGGCGCTCGTCGCGAGCCTGCTCGGCCGCGAGTAAGGACGGCGGCGACCCGGACGAAACGGCGGATGGAGTGGGTGACAACCCCTCGCGAACGGGGCCGTCGGTCAGCGTCCTTTTGAACCTCGGCCGGGAAGTGAGCGTATGGGTTTTGGATCGTACGACGAAAGCGAACAGCAGGACCAGACCGTGGACACCGACGACGACGCGGCCGTCAACGTCCACGAGAACGACCACGACGGCGACGTCTCCTTCGAGAGCGACCTCTCCACCGATGACCTGGTGGGGCAGCTCCAGGACATGAAAGGCGACGACGCCGACGACGACGAGTAGGCCCCGACGGCCGTGCCACGCCCCTTTTATTCGGTCGACCACTACCCGGCGTCATGAGCACGGAGCTGACGTTCAGCGACGACGGCGTCGACGTGGTGTACGAGGGGACCGAGTTCGAACTGGAGAAGGACCTCATCGAGGAGGCGACCGGAAAGGACTACCGGGACGTGACCGACCACGAGGTGTTGCAGATCGTGGCGGGCGACCCGGACCTGAACGGTGAGCCGGTGCGGATCGGCGACGTCCTCTGATCGATCGACGACCGGATCCAGACCGACCAACGGCCGAATCCGGACCGACCGACGACCGGATCCGAACCGACCGATGACCGAGTCCCGAGAGCAACGAACCGTCGCGAGCCACGCGTCCGCGGGCCGAGCGTCGGACGGTCGTCGGACGAGCCCGTGCCGTTTATACTCGCGGGGGGACTTCCCCCGATGTGTCACTGAGGGGAGCGAACCCCGTCGACGAGCTCTCGGTTCCGTCGGGGACGACCGTCGAGGAACACGACCTCGTCACCGACGGCGACGTGCTGGTCGGCGGACAGTCGACCGTGGAGTTCGGGCTCCGCGGACGGAACGTCGCGCTCGGCGAGCGCGTCACCGTCGAGGACGACATCGAAGCCGAGGGGGACTGCCGGATCGACACGTGGACGACCGTCGACGGCAACGTGCTCGTCGGCGCGGACGCGTACCTCGGCGAGCGGGCCACGATCACCGGCCACCTGATGGTGTCCGGGGACCTCGACATCGGCGACGACGTCACCGTCGAGGAGGGGTTCGAGGCGAACGGCTGGATCGTCATCCGGAACCCCGTCCCGACGCTCGTCTTCTACTTCATCCTCCTCTCACAGCTGTTGCGCGCGGGCGAGACCGACGCCGCCGACGAGCTCGCGGAGGCGCTCGCGGACGGCGACGACGTTCGCGACCCCCTCGTCGTCCCGCGCGGCGCGACCGTCTCCGACGACGCCTGGCGCGTCTCCACGCCCGCGACGATCGGCGACGACTGCCGGCTCCACGGCAACGTGCGTGCCGAGTCGATCGAGGTCGGCGAGCGCAACGACGTGTTCGGCTCGCTCCGCGCCCGCGGGGACCTCTCCGTCGGCGCGGACACCACGATCCACGGCGACGTCACGACCCGCGGGGGGACCGTCACGATCGCGTCGGGCGCGCGGGTGCGCGGCGACGTCTCCGCGGGCGACCTCGTCGTTCACGAGGGCGCGGAGATAGACGGCACCCTCCGCGCCCGCGGCGAGATGCAGCTCGTACAGTCGGTGGCGACCGCCACGGACGACGGCGAGTGACCCCGATCAGCGTCCGTCGCCGGCCCGTGCCGACGCGGCGGGCGCGAACACGTCCTCGTGGAGCGAGTCACAGACCACGTCCGCGAGGGTGCGGAGGTTCACCGCGTCCTCGCGGTTGTACGAGACGAGCGTGTCGAGCGCGTCCGGGTCGCCGCGCTCGTACTCGTGCCAGAGTCTGACCGCGTCACGGCCCGTGATGTCGGGACGGTCCCGCTCGATCCCCAGGGACCGCTCGATCGGC
This sequence comes from Halorubrum sp. JWXQ-INN 858, assembly GCF_009806985.1. Classification (GTDB taxonomy): domain Archaea; phylum Halobacteriota; class Halobacteria; order Halobacteriales; family Haloferacaceae; genus Halorubrum. The sequence continues at coordinate 243,546 of NZ_WUAX01000016.1, forward strand.
TTCAGCCCGCCGGAGAGGCCGAGCCGCTTGCAGGGGTACATGAGATCGAGGTGCGGCGTGTCGACGTCGATCCCGAAGGCGGTCTCGAGGAAGGGGACGTCGAAGCGCGCGCCGTTGAACGTCGCCAGGAGGCTGGCGTCCGCGAACCGCTCGCGGAGGGCGTCCGCGGTGAGGTCGTCGCCGGCGACGAGCGTCGCCGTCTCGCCGTCCTGGTGGAAGCTCACGGTCGTCACTCGGTCCCGTCGCTCGTCGAGTCCCGTCGTCTCGATGTCGAAAAAGCAGGTCTCCGCCCGGAAGTCCTCGTACAGCCGCCAGCGCTCCCGACTCGGGAACGCGCGGTCGAAGTAGGTCGCGTCGCCGTCGTCGAGGTGCGCCCGGGCGTCGGCGATGAACGACTCGATCCGGTCGGCCGTCGTCGATCCGACGCCGCGGACGTCGACGCCGGGGTCGAAATCGTCCCACGTGTGGACGCCGCGCTCCCACAGGCGACGTTCCGTCGATTCGCCCACCCCGGACACCGGGATGAAGCTGTTCTCGATGCGCATGTCGGCTACCGGCGGCGCGCGGTGAAAAACCCCCCGAGCGCTCCCGGGCGATCCGATCGGTCCCGTGACGGACCTCGGATCCCCCGTTGGAGCGGCCTCCGCGTTCAGTACCCCGTCCCGAGCAGCTGGTTGACGAGGAGGGCCGTGAACGTGACCGCGAACAGCGCCGCGAGGATCGAAAAGGAGACCCCCCACCCGAACAGGTCGGCGGCGAGCCCGACGCCGACGGAACCCGCGGAGCCGATGACGGTGTACGCCGTGCGGACGAGCCCGAAGCCCGCGCCGCGTTCGGCGTCGCCGAGGGCGTCCATGAACCGCGGGTCGATGGCGGCGAAGAAGCTCGACCCGAAGCCCGCCAGCAACACGCCGATCGCGACGCCGGCGAGCCCGTCGACGAGAACGAAGCCGGCGGTGCCGAGCGCCCCGGAGAGCATCGCCGTCCCGATCGCGGCGTCGCGTCCGAGCCGGTCGGAGAGCCCGCCGAGCGTGACCTGTGCGCCCGCCCGGACGACGAAGAACGCCGAGAAGACGCCCCCGGCGAACGCCGGCGAGTAGCCCCGAAAGTCGACGAGGAACGTGGGGAGAAACGACATCAATCCCTGTACGACGTAGGTGCCGATCATCGCGACGAACAGCGGCAGGAGGATCGAGGGACGCGAGAGGAGCTCGACGAGCGGACCGAGCCGGAGCCGCTCGCGCATCGGTTGGTCCGGGCGGCGCGGCTCCGTCGGCCGGACCCGCCAGACGAACAGGAGGAAGACGGGGACGCCGACCGCCGCCGACAGCGCGATCGCGGGCCGCCATCCGTAGCGGACGCCGATCCACGCCGCCGCGACCGGCGCGACGAGCCCCGCCAGCGGGCCGCCCACGGAGTGGAGCCCGATCGCCGTGCCGAGGTCGTCGAACGTCCGCGAGAGCAGCGTGGTCGCCACCGCGTAGTGGAGCCCGGCGACGAGCCCGAGCAGGACCGCCGCCATCACGAACGCCGGGAAGACCGGGGCGAACGCGAGCAGGAGGCTCATCACCGTCGTTCCCCCGACGGCGACGAGGATCACGCGGCGCTCGCCGTAACGGTCCGCGAGCAGCCCGCTCGGGAACTGTGCGAGCCCGTACGCCAGCCACATCCCCGAGAGCGCGACCCCGATCGCCGTGTTCGACACCCGAAAGTCGGCGACGATGAACGGGACGACCGGGCTGATCGCAAGCCGAGCGAAGTACGTCACGAAGAACGCGAGCATACACAGCGAGAGCACCGTGTGCCGGTACTGCCAGTTCATCGCGTCGACGACCTCCCCATCGACCCGCCCGCGTCGGTCGATCCGACGACCGTACCCCGGCGGTCCCGTAACGTGCGATAGATACCGAGCCAGACTGTCCCGTCGGTGTAAAACGTGCCGATCCCGGAGTCGATCGCCCGACCAGGGGCCGCTACCCGGACCGAGGTGTTCTCGAAGCGACGTGAGAGCCAAAAGACGGGGACCAGTCGTCTGCCGCGACGGCGGCGGTCAGTCGTCTGCCGCGACGGCGGCGGACGGGAAGCTATCGAGGCGTGCGAGCGCCTCCTCGAAGTTCGGCCCCGGGCTGACCTCCCCGGTCTCCGGGTCCCATTCGATGATCCCCGCCTCCGCGAGCGCCGGCAGGTGGTTCTCACGGAGGTCCTCATCGATCTCCTCGGGTCGCCCGCGGTGACGGAGGTCCGCCACCGTGGCGACGCCGTCCGCGACGGCCGCGACGATCCCGCGGCGGCGCGGGATGACGAACACCGACCGGTTGGAGAGGGCGATCGATCGTGTCATGTGTGCTCTTTCCTCTGTCAGTCGAATACCATTAGTGCGACATAAATCTATTGACGACGGTCCGCTCGACATCGCCGTCAGCGCCCGACGATCTCGGCGGGCGGCGAGAGGTTCCGACGGCCGCCAAACGTGACGAGGAAGAGGACGCCGAGCCCGACCCCGTACGCCGCCATCAGCGGGACGGTCATCATGAACATCGTGATCACGTCCGCGGGCGTGAACACCGCGGCGAACAGCAGGATCCCCACCGTCACCTCGCGCCAGCGGCCACGGAGCGCCTCGTAGGGGACGCCGGCCTTGTTCAAAAGCACCATCGCGACCGGGATGTCGGCGAGGAAGCCGATCCCGATCGTCGTGAAGATCACGAGCCAGAGGAAGTCGCTCACCTGGTAGGTGATGATCATGTTCGCGTCGGCCGCGTCGGTGACGAGCCAGCCGATGATCCCGGGCGCGATGTAGCCGTAGCCGAGCGCGAAACCGCCGATCAGCCCGGCGAACAGCGCGCCGGTCCACACGTACACCTGTCGGAGCCGCCCCGCGACGAACCCGCGCTCGCGCAGCGCGGGCCACGCGTAGTAGAGGACCACCGGGAACACGGCGATGAGCCCGAGCAGGACGGAGAACTTCACCATGAAGATCAGCGCCTCGACCGGGTGAAGCGTGATGATGTTGATCCCGCCGTCGACCTCCGCGGGAACGCGGGCCTCGAGGTCGGCCCGAACCGTCGCCAACCCGCCGAGGTACAGCCACGTGAACGCGAGCGCCATCACGCCGCCGAAGACGGCGACGATCCGGAACGACCGCGAGCGCAACGAGTCGAAGATGAACCGGAGGTCAGTGTAGTAGCCGCCGATGTCGTCGTCATCGTCGTCGCCCTCGGTGAGCTCCGAGAGGAACGTCGAGCTCGCGCGAGAGGTCCGGTCGCCGACGTCGTCGGCGAGTCCGCCGGAACCGCCGGAGCCGCCCGCACTCGACCCGGACGCGCCGTCGGAGTCCCCCCCGTCGCTCGACCCGTCACCGTCGCCGCTCAGGTCGGCGATGGCGTCGTAGCGGTCGAGGATCGCCCGCGCCTTCTCGGGGGCGTCCGCCTCCAGCGCCGCGCCGGCGAGCGCGACCGACTCCTCCTCGGTCATCTCGACGAACGGCTCGTCGGGGGCCGCGAGCACGCCCGCCGCGTCGAGCTCGCTCACGTCGAGCGCGGTCGGGTCACCGTACTGGGATCCCGGGCTCGTCGTGTCGAGGTCGCGATAGACGGCCCACAGCGTCGCGACGAACGCGAACGCGAGCGCCCAGCCGACCGCGTACACCCCGGCGGCGGTGACCGGGTCGAGCCCGAGTCCCTCGCCGGGCGGCAGGAACCGCCAGTCGCTACCGGCCCAGCGGAGGAGGTCGTTCGCGCCGGTTCGCCCGCCGTACTCGTAGAAGGCGTAAAGGACCCCGCCGCCGAGCACGCCCGCCCCGGCGACGACGTTCCAGTGGTTCCGGACCGCGGCGGCGACGTCGATGCGGTCGGAGCTCCGTTTGGCCGTGACGACGACCTTCGCGAGGTAGAGGCTGAATCCGTACAGCGCGATCAGCGGGAACGCCCACATCAGCTGCGTGAACGGGTCCGGCGGCGAGAACAGCGCGCCGAAGACGAAGATGGCGACGACGGCGTAGCGCCACTTGTCGCGGAACGTCTCGTACGGGACGATCCCCGAGTACGAGAGGCCGGTGACCAGGAGGGGCATCTGTCCCGCCAGCCCGAACGAAAGCGAGAGGAAGACGATGAACTCCGTCCACATCACGATGGAGTACGTCGGCTGGAGGCCGGCTTCGAGACCGAACCCGGCCAGAAACGAGAACATGATCGGGAAGAAGGCGTACACCCCGTAGGCGACGCCGACGGTGAACAGTCCGGCCCCGAGCAGCCCGATCGCGGCGATCTTCCACCGCGGCACCGGCGACTGCGGCCACATCCCGCGGGCGCGGAGCTCGTCGCGCGCGAAATAGATCAGCGGCGGGAGCGCGAAGATCCCGCCGATGATGAGGCCGATCTTCGCTTGCAGGAGGATCACCTCGAAGGGCGTCTGTGCGATGATCTCCGTCTGCTCGGCGATCTCGGGGGTCATGTTCGCCTCCGTGACCGCCTTCAGGAAGTCCCACACGTAGATCCGGAGCGCCCAGAACGTCCCGAGGAACCCCAGCAGGAAGACGATGAACACCTTCTGGAGGTCCTTCTGGATCGAGCGAAGGAACGCCTTCGCCGACTCACGGCCGGCCGCGAGCGACTGTTGGGTATCCTCGTCGAGGGCACTCGCCATACGGTGTCCGAAGTCCGTCGCCGTTATCAACCTTTTCGACCGCGCCCGCGTTCGCGGGCACGACGGATCGGACGTCGATCCCGCGGTCGCATCCGAAAAGGCCTATAATCACCCGGTGGCGAAGATGAAGTGAATGGACGACTCCGATCGGTCGCGTGACGAGCCGTCGGACCCTGAGGACCCCGCGGCGGCGGACGGTGCGGACGGGACGACGCCGGGCGACGAATCAGGGGACGGCGGCGAGGTCGACGACGGTATCGAGGCGACCGACGCGGACGGAGCCGGCGACGAGGAGGAGCAGCAGGACCCGCGGGCGGAGGCTGAAGACGGCGCGGGCGAGGAGTCAGACGACGACGAAGTCGAACTCGCCGTCGCCGCCGCCGACGACGACACCGACGAAGACGAAGACGACGACACCGACGACGACACCGACGAAGACGCCGACGACGACACCGACGAAGACGAAGACGCCGCCGACGACACCGACGAAGACGAAGACGACGACACCGACGAAGACGAAGACGACGACACCGACGAAGACGAAGACGCCGCCGACGACACCGACGAAGACGAAGACGACGACACCGACGAAGACGAAGACGACGACACCGACGAAGACGAACTCGACACCTACACCGACGACGACACCGACGGCGACGACGAGCTCGGTGGCATCTCCGTCCCCGACACGGACGAGGAGATGCCGCTCGCGGCACACATCGAGGAGATGATGCGCCGGCTCGCGATCGTCTTCCTCTTCGGCGGACTGGCAACGCTCGTCGCCGTCACGGAGTCGACGGCGATGATCAACTACTTCTGGGACTACCACATTCCGGCCCCGCTGGAGAACCGTCCCCGCCTGTACGGGCCGCTCGAGCTCCCGCTCACCCGGTTGAAGGTCGCGGGGATCGCGGGCGTCGTCGTCGGGTTACCCGCGTTCGTCTACCAGACCTACCGGTTCATGAAGCCGGGGCTGTACGACAGCGAGCGGCGCTACTACCTCGCCGCGGTGCCGACCAGCCTCGTGCTCGGCTCCGTCGGCGTGATGTTCGCACACTTCCTCGTGTTGCCCGCGATCTTCTCGTACTTCACCACCTACACCGAGGACGCCGCGGTGATCGCGTTCGGGCTCGCGGAGACGTTCAACCTCATCGTCGTCATGCTGGCGTTCATGGCGATCGTCTTCCAGATCCCGCTGTTCATCATGCTCGCGATCATGATGAACCTCGTCACCCGCGAGTGGCTGGAGGACAAACGCCTCATCTTCTGGGGGGCGTTCCTGGGGATCGCGTTCCTGTTCAGCCCCGACCCGACCGGAATGGCCCCGATCATCGTCACGCTGACCATGATCGTCCTCTACGAGGGGACGCTCGCGGTCCTCCGGTGGACGGGGAACTGACGACGCCCCCCGCAGCACGGCGTCCCGGCGTCCCGGCGTCTCGACACCCGACCTTCCGATCTCCCGACCTCCCGACTCCACGGATCGTTGATCCCCTCGGCGTCAACGCCGGCGATCTCTCGCGGGATCCAACGGAGTTATGCCGGTACCGATGGTGTCCGTGACCATGTCACTAAGTACCGTCCGGCGGCTCACGTGTACGCGCTGCGGGGCCGGCTACGACCCGGACCGCGAGATCTACACGTGTCCCGAACACGAGGGCGTCGCGGGCGTGCTCGAGGTGGAGTACGACTACGCGGCGATCGACGACGCGTTCGACGCCGACCTCGACGGCGTCATCCCGAGCCAGTGGAAGTACGCCGCGTTCCTACCCGTCGCGGACGACGCGGAGCCGGTGACGCTCGGCGAGGGCGGTACCGACCTCCTCGACGCGCCGCGGCTCAGCGACCGCCTCGGCGTCGAGACCCTCATCAAGGACGACGGGCGCAACCCGACCGGCTGTTTCAAGGACCGCGCCAGCTCGATCGCGGCGACCAAGGCGAAACACCGGGGGCGTGACGTGGTCACCTGCGCGTCGACGGGGAACGCGGCGGCGTCGCTCGCGGGGTACGCCGCCCGCGGCGGGCTGGACTGCCGGATCTTCGTGCCGAGCGACGCGCCCGCCGGCAAGCTCACCCAGCCGCTGGTGTACGGCGCGGACGTGCTCGCGGTCGAGGGGACGTACGACGAGGCGTACGACCTGAGCGTCGCCGTGACCGAGTCGTACGGGTGGTACAACCGGAACGCTGCGATCAACCCGTTCCTGATCGAGGGGAAGCGAACGGTCGGCCACGAGCTGGCCGAGCAGACGCACGTGCGCGGTCGCGTCCCCGATTGGGTCGTCTTCTCGATGGGGGACGGCTGCACGATCGCGGGGGCCTGGAAGGGGTTCCGCGAGTTCGCCGACCTGGGCTACGTGGACGGGACGCCGCGGATGCTGGGCGTGCAGGCGGAGGGAGCCGCCGCGATCCACGGCGCGGTCCAGCGCCACGGTAGGGGCGGTGAGGGTACCGACGACGGCGAGGACGGGGCGGACGGAGAGGACGACAGCGCGGACGGCGACGACACGGCGGAGACCCTCGCGGACTCGATCGCGGTCGGTCGACCGCGGAACGCCTATAAGGCCCGTCGAGCGATCGAGGAGAGCGGCGGGGCCTCAGTCGTCGTCTCCGACGAGGAGATCCTCCGTGCCGAGACGCTGCTCGGGTCCACCGAGGGGATCTACGCCGAGCCCGCGGGCGCGGCCCCGGTCGCCGGCGTCCGTCAGGCCCGGCGGCAGGGAATCATCGGCCCCGACGAGCAGGTCGTCGTCACCGTCACGGGCTTCGGGCTCAAGGACGGCGAAAGTGCCCGCCGGGCGACCGGCGGTCTCGACCGGATCGCTCCCGATATCAGCGAGGTCGAACGCCGATACGGCCCCGCCGAGTCGGGGACCTCGGTCTTATAAGGTCCGACCGGTCCCGCGGCGCGGAGCCGCAACTCATCGTTTGACTCCGCCCTCGCATACATTTCTGTGACTCACTTCGTTCGTCCCAGAAATGGGCTCGGGCGGAGTCGAACCGCCGATCTCAGCCTTGTAAAGGCCGCGTCATAACCAACTAGACCACAAGCCCTTATCAGAGGCACCCGCCGCGAGCGGAAAACGGTTTCTTTCTGCGACGCGATCGTCCCGTGTGAACCGCCGCCATCTCGTGCTCGTCGCGCTGGCCGTCGTCCTCGCGCTCGCCGCCGCCCTGTACGTGAACCCCGCGCTGTTCGTCGGCGACTACGACGCGACGACCGTCGAGGCGGTCGACGGCGAGACGGGCGACGCGCTCGCGACCGTCGACGTGCGGGTCGCGGACACGTTCCTGAAACGCTACGTCGGGCTCTCCGCGACCGACGAGCTCGCCGCCGATGAGGGGATGCTGTTCGTCCACGACGAGCCGGGCGAGTACGGGTACGTGATGCGCGAGATGGCGTTCGCGATCGATATCCTCTTCATCGATTCCGACGGGGAGGTGACCCGGATCCACGAGGCCGAGCCCGAATCCCGGCCGCTGACGACCTACGAAGGCACCGGCCAGTACGTGTTGGAGGTGCCGATGGGGTGGAGCGCGACACACGGCGTCGAGCCCGGCGACCGGATCGTCTTCGAGCTCGAGTGAGCGGCAACGGGTGATCGACGGGTGGAACGGTGGCGAGCGGACCGGCGGATGGAGCCGCGGCATCGGAGCAAGGAGATCGGAGAAGCGACGAAACGCTTTCGGCGGTCGGTGGCCTCGAAACGGACATGACGGCTCTCCCGCGTCGGATCGCCTGGAACCTCCGCCACCGCTGGCGTCGGCTGTTCGTGTTGGTCGTCGTCGGCCTCGGCGTCCTCGCGCCGTTCGCCACGGGGCTGTGGTGGACGTTGCCGCTCGTCTGGTTCCTCGGGCTGTTCATCCTCCTCCCCCTCCTCCACACGCTAGCGAAGCCGCTCCCGGACCCAGACGACGGTCGCGGAGGCGGCTCCGGGCGCGAGACCGACCCCGCGCTCGACGCCCTCCGTGAACGCTACGCCCGCGGAGAGATCGACGAGACCGAGTTCGAGCGGCGGCTCGACCGCCTCCTGGAGACGGAGGACGTCGAGACGGCCGAGCGCGACAGCGTCGGCGACCGCGTCCGCGAGAACGTCCAGCGTGAGATCGAGCGGATCCGTGAGTGATCGGCGAGTGATCGGCGAGTGATCGGCGAGTGATCCAGGAGTGGCCCGCGCCGGGCGCCGCTGACGCCGGGGTGGACCGACCGATTCTTGAGCGTCCGTGACCGAGTGAACGGTAATGGACGGACCCCTGTGGACGGACGTACACGCGCCCGACCTGGCGGAGATCCGGCAGGGCGACGCCCGCGATCGGCTGGAGCGCGCGGTCGACGAGCCGATGAACCTCGTCGTGCAGGGACCCCCGGGCGTCGGCAAGACCGCGGCCGCGAGGGCGCTCGCCAGGGCGTCACACGACGACCCCGAGAACGACCTGATCGAGATCAACGTCGCGGACTTCTTCGGCCGGACGAAAAAGGAGATCCGGACCGACCCGCGGTTCGAGGGGTTCCTCGCCGGGCGGAGCCGGATGGCGAAACGCGACATGATCAACCGCGTGCTCAAGGAGTCGGCGGTGTACGCGCCGATGTCGGGGACGTACAAGACGATCGTCCTCGACAACGCCGAGGCGATCCGCGAGGACTTCCAGCAGGCGCTTCGGCGCGTGATGGAACAACACCACCGGACGACCCAGTTCGTGATCGCGACCCGTCAGCCCTCGAAGCTCATCGCGCCGATCCGGTCGCGGTGTTTCCCCGTGCAGGTGCGCTCCCCGACGACCGACGAGACGATCGACGTGTTGGAGACGATCTGTGAGCGGGAAGGCGTCGACTACGACGGCGACGGGCTGGAGTTCGTCGCGAGCGCGGCCGGCGGTGATCTCCGCGAGGCGATCCTGTCGGCGCAGACGACCGCCGTCGAGGGCGACGCGATCACCATGTCGACCGCCTACGAGACGTTGGGCGGGGTCGGCGACGACGACGCGATCCGCGGGGCGCTCGCGGCCGCCCGCGACGGCGACCTGAAGGACGCCCGGAAGACCCTCGACGACCTGCTGGACGACGGCGGCTACGACGGGGGCGATCTGCTCCGCGAGACGTTGCGGGTCGCTCGCGCCGGCTCCGAGTACGGCGGCGACGAGCTCGCCCGGCTCCACAAGCTCGCGGGCGAGGCCGATCTCGACCTCGTCGAGGGGCTCGACGACCGGCTCCACCTCACCCACCTGCTCGCGGCGTGGGCCGCGGGTCGGACGGAACTGCGCGCCGGGTTCCGCGACCCCGCGGGGGCGTAATCGATGCCCGAGGACGCCACGGGATCCGAGGACACCACGGAATCCGAGGACACCACGGAATCCGAGGACACCACGGGACCCGACCGCGAGCGCCGAACCCCGCCGCTGGCACGGCTCCTGCCGTTCCCCGTCGTCGACGACGCGTGGCGGCTCGCGCTCGTCCCGGCGATCGCCGCGGCGGTGACGCTCCCGTTCCTCCCGCCGGTAGGTATCGCCTGCCTCGCGCTCTCGCTCGGGGTGCTCTGGTTCCACCGGGACCCCGACCGCGTCCCGCCGGAGGCGGGCGTCGTCTCGCCCGCCGACGGGACGGTGTCGGTCGTCCGCCGCGAGGGGAACCGCGTTCGGGTCGGCGTGTTCATGAACGTCACCGACGTGCACGTCAACCGCGCGCCGCTGCCCGGCACGGTTCGGGAGGTCAGACACCGCCCGGGCGCGAACCGCCCCGCGTTCGACAAGGAGTCCGACCGCAACGAGCAGGTCGTGATCGACTGCGGCGAGTACGAGCTGCTGGTCATCGCCGGCTGGTTCGCCCGCCGGATCCATCCCGCGGTCGAGCCCGGCGACACGGTCGAGCGCGGCGAGCGCGTCGGCCACGTCTCGTTCGGCTCCCGCGCGGACGTCGTGTTGCCTCGCGACGTGGAGGAGGCCGACCTGCTCGTTCGCGAAGGGGATCAGGTCCGTGCCGGCGAGACGATCGTCGCGGACCGCGACTGAACGCCGGCTCGGTGGGAGTAGAGTTATCAACCGACCGGCCGACACGACACCTACATGCCGGAAGAGACCGTCCACGAGTCGAGACGATCGCGCAGCAGACAGGCCATCGCCACGTACTTCCGCCGGCTTTCCGACGCCCTCGGGCGCGGTGAGCCGGTCCCCGCCGACGACGAGGGGACGGTGACCGTCGATCCGGCGGCCGAACCCGAACTGGCCGTCGAGGTCGAACGCGACGACGGCACCGTGAGCCTCGCCGTCGAGATGGAGTGGTCGGAGCGAGAGGGTGACGTCGACACCGACGCGGCCGCGAGCAAGGCCCGATTCGAGCTGTTCGAGGACGCCGGCGACGACTGGCGCTGGCGACTCGTCCACGACAACGGCAACGTCATCGCCGACGGCGGCGAGGGGTACGCCTCCAAACAGAAGGCCGAACAGGGCCTCGAGAGCGTGAAGAAGAACGCGCCCGGCGCACACGTCGTCGACGAGTCGGCGGACGAGGCCGCGCCCGAGGAGGGCGGCAGCGACGCCACGTTCGAGCTGTTCAAGGATGCCGCCGGCGAGTGGCGCTGGCGGCTCGTCCACGCCAACGGCAACATCATCGCCGACGGCGGGCAGGGCTACTCGGCGAAGGCGAAGGCGAAACAGGGGCTCGGAAGCGTGAAGAAGAACGCGCCCGGCGCACGGGTCGAAGACGCCGAGTAACCGGACACGGCAAGCGGCCCCTTTCTCGCGTACTACGGTCCCTTACTCGCGTACTGCAGCTCCTTTCGCGTGCAGCGGACCCGCGTTCCCGCGTTCCCTACCAGGGATCGCCGCTGGCGAGGTCGACGTCGTTGTCGACCTTCGAGGACGGACAGACGTCCTCCAGGACGCAGTCGGCACAGTCCGGGTTGATCGCGGTGCAGGTCGCCCGCCCGTGGTCGATGAAGAGGTGCGTGAACTGTTGCCAGTTCTCTTCGGGGACGACCTCGAGGAGGTCCCGCTCGATGCTCGTCGGCGACGCTTGCTCGGTGATCCCCAGCCGGCGGGTGATCCGTTGGACGTGGGTGTCGACGACGATCCCCTCGACGATGTCGTGACCGTGCTGGAGGACGACATTGGCGGTCTTCCGGCCGACGCCGGCCAGGTCCGTCAGCTCCGACATCGTGTCGGGCACCTCGCCGTCGTGTTTCTCGATGATGTCGGCACACGCCGACCGGATGTACTTCGCCTTGTTGTTGTAGTAGGTGATCGAGTTGATCGCCTCGGCGAGCTCCTCCTGGGGCGCGTTCGCGTAGTCCTCGGCGGTGTGGTACGTCTCGAACAGGTCCGCACACACCTTGTTCACCCGGACGTCGGTACACTGCGCCGAGAGCATCACGGCGATCAGCAGCTCGAGGCGGTTCGAGTACCGAAGCGAGATGGTCGAGTCGGGGTACTCCGCGGAGAGTCGGTCGACGACCTCCGCGATCTGCTCCTCGCGCGGCTCCAGCGGCGTTCCCATACGACACCCTGTGTGCCGCCTGCATTGAACGGTTCGGAACCGGCCGCGGCGGTCGGCACGTCCCAGGACGTCGACGCGGACGGATACGGACACGGACGGATGCGGAGGTGGACCGGTAGGTTCAGTACGCACGCGACGCTGGTGTCGGCGTGCCCCGTTCCCGCGACCGCTCCCGTTCGCGCCGCCGGCCGACGTACCGCCGCCGACCGCGGGAGTTCTACACCCTCTGGATCGCGGCGACGACGACGTACGGCGTCGGCGACATCGTCTCGACGATCGCCTTCCTCACGTACGTCCCGGCGATCGAGGAGGCGAACCCCGTCGTCAACGCCGCGATCGACGCGTTCGGCTTCGCGGGTCTCGTCGCGCTCAAGATCGCCGTCTACCTCGTGATGGTATGGATAAGCGTCCTCGGCGCGCGCGACGGCGACGCGCTCCTCTACTACTTCCCGCCGCTGTTCCTCACCGTCGTCGGCCTGGCGCTCACCGCGAACAATATCCGGCTGATGTGGCTCGCGTGATCGGCGGCGGAAGCCGATGACTGCGGGCGATCACCGAGGGCGACACGCGGCTATATAGACCACCTACTTATATATGGTGTCGAGATGATGACCGGACCATGGATCGACCACGCCCGCGGATGGGCACCCATACGGAGACGCTGTTGCCACGGATCGGCGCGTTCCTCCTCGACGTCGTCATCGTCGGGATCGCGCTCGGACTGGTCTTCGGGATCAGCGCCGTCATAAGCGACACCCTCGGGCTGCTCGTCGGTGCGCTCTCCACGTTCGCCGCCTTCGGCTACTTCGTCTACATGGAGGGGACGTACGGCCAGACGATCGGGAAGAAGCTGCTCGGTATCGTCGTCGTCAAGGAGAACGGCTCCGACTGTGACCTCCGCGCGTCCCTGATCCGGAACGTCCTCCGGATCGTCGACGGCGCGTTCGGCTACCTCGTCGGGATCGTCGTCATCCTCCTCACCGACGACGACCAGCGCGTGGGTGACCTGCTCGGCGACACCGTCGTCGCGCGCGTCCAGAAGTAGAGTAGCGACCGCGGATTCCGCGGTTTCCCGTACCGCAACTCCCCGCGATTTCTCGTACCGTCGGCCCTCACCGTTTCATTCCGCCGAGCCGGTGAGCCACTGAGCCACTGAGCCACTGAGCCGATGAATCGCCGAGCGTCAGCTCGGGCCGGCCTCCGCGGACCGCCCGCGGCCGAACGTCCACGCGGAGCCCAGTTCCCAGACGTCGAGGTCGACCGTCGCGGCGCCGGCGCCCGCGTCGAGAGCCACCCCGGTCGCGTCGGGGCGCGTGGGGTAGATCCGCGTCGCGAGCGCCCGGCGCTCGTTCACGAACAGCTCCAGCACCGAGCCGTCGAGGAACACGCGGACGTCGAACGGCCGGTCGAGGGCCGCGGCGTCGATCCCGACCTCGTCGGCGCGCCCCTCCGGGTCGAGGCTGCTCCGCGACCGGTCGACGACCACCGAATCGGGACGGATCCGGACCGTCGTCCGCTCGGCTCCGTCCGGCGACGCGCGGACGACCAGCCCGACCTCGCCGGCGTCGGTCGGGTCGACGCGGGCCCGGAGTTCGAGGGCGATCCCCGCGACGTCGAGCCGCCGCGTCTCGTCGTCGAGCGACACCGTCCCGTCGAACCGCCGTCGGTCGCGGAGGCGTTCGACCTCCCGGACGGGCCGTTGACGGAGCTCGCCGTCGACGACCGCGACTTCCCGCGGGAGGCTCATCGCGCCGGCCCAGCCGGCGTCCCACTGCCGACCCACGGAGCGCTCCTCGCGGAGCCACCCGACCGTGACTTGGCGATCGTCGGGCGTCGACAGCGACTGCGGCGCGTAGAACGCGCCAGGGTCGAGCGTCCCCGACCGCTCGACGGTAAAGCGGGCCGTCCCGGCGTCGAACTCACCGATGAAGTACCGGACGTGACTGTAGTCGGAGACGTGGAGGAGGTCGCCGTCGGGGAACCGGAGCAGTTCCGGACACTCCCAGACGACCCCCGGCTCGACCGCGTCGGTGACGAGGACGGGACCCTCGTAGGTCCACTCGCGGAGGTCCGGACTGGAGTAGGCCACGACCCCGCCGCCGAGGTCCTGAAGCCCGATCCCGATCAGCTGGTGCCAGCGCCCGTCCTCGTAGCGGAGACAGTGGTCGCGGAAGTGCGCGGGTTCCCCCGGCGTCGAGAGCAGATCGAGTTCGGCCGGGGGGGCGTCGATCACCGGGCCGCCCGCGACCGGCTCGAACGCGGTCAGATCGTCGTCGGTGGCCGCCGCGAGACACGGGAGCTGCCAGCCGTCGCGCCCGCCGGTGTACAGGGCGTACACGTCCGTCTCCGCGGTGGAACACGAGGCGGCGTCCGGATCGCCGTCGTCGTCGGAGTCCCCGCCTGGATCGCCGTCGCCGTCGGAGCCTCCGTCCGGGTCGTCGACGACGGCGGGGACGACCGCACCGTCGGGCCCTGCCGGGCGGCTCACGGCGACCGCACAGCCGGACCAACAGCCGTCGCGGTCCGGCCCCGCCGGATCGGGCGTCATCGCGACGGGCCGGTCCGTCCAGTGAACGAGGTCCTCGCTGACGGCGTGGCCCCAGTGAACCGTGTGGTGGTACGGCCCGCCGGGGTTGTACTGGTAGAACAGGTGGTACGCCCCGTCGTGGCGGATCATCCCGTTCGGGTCGTTGAGCCAGTTGGCCGGCGGGGTGACGTGGTAGCGAGGCCGATCGGGGTCCGCCGAGAGCCCGTCGCGGTAGCGGGCGAACTCGGCGGCCGTCTTCGGTCGGCCGGCCGCGAGCGCCGTCTCGTAGGCGGCCGCGCCGCCGAGCCACCGGAGGACGTTGCCCGCGAACCGCTCGCGGGTCGCCTCCGTCGTCGGGTCGTCGCGCTGGGCGAACTCCATGCCGACGCCGACGCCGAACACGGTCCCGGAGCCGATCCGCCACTGGAGCACGGTGACCTCCGGCGGGACGTCCGCGGACCCCCGGTAGGTCGACGCGAGGACGTCCGCGCGCTCGGGGAGGACGTCCTCGTATCGAGCGTACGGCCCCTCGGATCCCGCCGGCCGGATGTGGTGGCGGAGCCCGTCGAGCCCGTCGACCGCGGGGTGGTCCTCGTAGACGGCCTTCCACAGCGGCCCGACCGGCTCGGTCACCGCCTCGGTGCCCGTCGCGTCCGGCGGGACGGGGTCGATACCGAGCGCAGCGACCTGTGCGAGCGCGCGGGCCGAACAGAACAGGCCGCCGCCGCCCGCGACGAACGCTCGGATCGGGGCGGCACACGCGACGACCGTCGCGGGGTCGCTCACGGGAGCGTGCGCGTGCCACCAGAGGGCGTCGAACCCGTCGAGCGCGATCGACTCGGACGCCACCGACGCGAGCGGGACCGCCTCGACGTCGTCGACGACGCCGCGGGCGAACGCCAGCGCCGCCGCCTCCTCGGCGCTCGGCTCGTCGTCGAGAAGGAATCCGAGACGGACCTGCTGCGGGTACATGTCGATCGGCTATGACACTCGTCGTCAAAAACGCCCCGAACGGCGGTCCGGAAGCGGAGCGGCGGAGGGTCGCGACGCAAATATAAGTGCCTACCCGCCCGTATCGAAGGCATGTCACGCGAGGTGAGCGGATGCCGTTCGAGGTGAAAGAGACCACGATCCCGGGCGTCGGGAAACGGTTCGACCTGTACCTCGACGCGAACCGGAGCGTCGCGGTGGTGGTCCATTCCTCCGGGGAACGACAGGTGTTCTACCGGGAACACAGGTCGGACGATTACGACGAGGTGTTCAGGCTGACGGACACGCAAGCACGCACCTTCGGGCTGTTTCTCGTCGGCGCGTACTACCAGCCCGTGGCGGGACAGCTCGCCGAGGAGACGAGCGCCGGGGAGCACATTCGGTGGTACTCGGTCACGGCGGAGTCGGGGCTCGCCGGGAATCGGGAGGACGAGGTCGTGATCGAGTCCCGGACCGACACCACGCTGTTGGGGCTCGAACGCGACGGGGAGGTGCGGTCCGTCATCGAGAACGACGTCGTCTTCGAGGTCGGCGACCGGCTCATCGTCATCGGCACGGCGGAGGCACACCGGGAGCTCGAAGCGCTCCTCGCGGACATCTCGTAGCCGCTCTCGAGGGGGCACCGGACACGCGACACGACACACGACACGCGACACGACACACGACACACGACACGCGACATCGACGACACCGCCGACATCGCCGACATCGACGCTGGCGACCGCCTACAACAGCGCGTCGACCGCGCGGGCGACGGCGACGGCCGCCGCCTCGACCTCGCGGACGCGGACGTACTCGCGCTCGGCGTGGGCGACCGCGCCGGCGTCGTCCGCGAGGTCGCCGGGTCCGAAGACGACCGTCGGCGCCGGCGCGAAGTACGACGCCTCCGTCGCCGCACCGAACGGGCGCACCCCGCCGCCGCGCTCCTCGGGGAGATCGAAGGCGGCGGCGGCCTCGCCGGCGGCCCCGGCCATCGTCGACACGAGCTCGTGGTCGGGGTCCGTCGAGAAGGCCTCGAAGAACGGCGACTCGCGGTCGGTTAAGGCGACGTCGACGCCGACGTCCGCGGGCGTCTCCCGGTCGACCGCCGTCGCGAGCGCGTCTCGGAACCCCGCGGCCGTCTCCGGCGGGACGCTCCGCCGGTCGACGGTGATCGCGCAGTCGGCCGGCACCTGGTTCGACGCCGAGCCGCCCTCGATGACGGTGGGAGTGAGCTTGGGTGGCCCGAGCTGCGGGTGTGTGTCGGACCCCTCGTCGAACCCCTGGATCGCTCGCAGGGCGTCCTCCGCGGCGGCGACCGCGTTGACGCCCGCGAACTCCGCGGCGTGCGCCGCGGTCCCCGAGAGCGCGACGCTCCCCTGGAAGCGGCCCTTCGCCGCCGTACAGACGTCCAGACCCGTCGGCTCGCCGACGACGAACAGGTCGGCGTCGAGGCGGTCCTCGCTCCCGGAGAGGAGACCGACCAACTCGGCCGCGCCGAGCGAGAGCAGCTCCTCGTCGGGCGTGATCGCCAGCGTGAGCGTCCCCCGATCGGGGTCGGCGGCGAGGAACGCGTACAGCAGCGCCGCGAGCGGCCCCTTGGCGTCGCACGCGCCGCGACCGCGGATCACGTCCGCTTCGGTCGCGGCCGCCCCGCGTTCGCCCGATCCCGTCCCGCCCGCCTCCGCCCCGGTCGCCGAGCGGTCCCGCTCGAACGCGACGTGCGGCGTGACGGTGTCGATGTGGGTGTTCAACGCGAGGTGCGGGCCGGCGTCGGGCGCGGGCGACCGCTTCTCCGCCACCACGCAGCCGCCGGCGACGACCGCCGCGTCGACGTCGAACGACGCGAGCGTCTCCACCACCAGCGCGCGCATCGCGGACGCGTCCTCGTGTGAGGGCGTCCGAACCGCCTCGGCGAGGAACGCGACCGGGTCGAACGGCGTCCCGTCGAGCCGGGTCGCCGTGCCCGCACCGTGAGCCGCGTCGGCTTCCGGGTCCGTCATAGCGGGTCGGCCGGGAGGCTCCCGGTGAACTCATGCGTGACGGGGCCGGTCAGGGTCGCCGGACCCCCGGCGGGGACCGTGATCGACAGCTCGCCGCCCGGCGGCCGGGTCCGTACCGTCTCGCCGTCGACGAGCCCGAGCCGGCGGGCGACCGCCGCGATCGCGACCGCCCCGGTGCCACACGAACGCGTCTCGCCCTCGACGCCGCGCTCGAAGGTGCGCTGATCGATGACCGGCGGCCCCTCGCCGCCCGCGCCGTCGTCGACGATCGCCGCGAGGTTGACGTTCGCCCCTGCGGGGAAGACGTCGGCGTTGCGGACGGGCGGGGCGACCGCCGCGAGGTCCACGGCGTCGACGTCGTCGACGAACGCGACCGCGTGCGGGACCCCCGTGTCGACGGCGGTCACGGTGAGCCCCGCGACCGACTGCTCGACGAACGGCCCGTCGTGGTCGACGGGGACGTCGGCGGGCGCGAACCGCGGCGTGCCCATCTCGATCGTCGCCTCGCTCCCGTCCTCGGTGACGCTCGCGCGCCGGGTGCCGGCCTGGGTGTCGATCATGAACTCGCGCTCCCCGGTGCGGTCGTGCGCCCAGCGGGCGACGACCCGCGCGCCGTTGCCACACATCGCGGCCGTCGAGCCGTCCGGCTGGACGAGCGTCATCACGACGCGGGTGGGCCGGTAGCGGTCCTCGATGCTCAAAAAGAGGACGCCGTCCGCGCCCCGCCGGCCGGCTCCGTCTCCGGGATCGCTTCCGGGGCCGTCCTCGAGACCGTTCTCGGCGTCCGCGCCGCACGTCGCGGCGTCGACGCCCGTCTCGCGGTCGCAGTACGCCCGCGCGAAGGCGGCCCGGTCACCGACCGTCTCCGCGGCGTCGACGACGACGAAGTCGTTGCCGGTCCCGTGGTACTTCTCGACCGGGACGGCGTGGGTGCTCACCGTCCCGCCTCGCGTTCGACCGTCGTGAGGTCCGCGAGCGTCTCGCGCCGCCTCGCGACCGTCGCGTTCCCGTCCGACAGCGCGACCTCCGCGGGCCGCGGTCGGGAGTTGTACTGGTTCGCCATCTCGAATCCGTACGCGCCCGCGACCCCGACCGCGAGGAGATCCCCACGGGCCGGACGCGCGAGCGGTCGTCCGTTACAGAACGTATCGCCCGTCTCACAGATAGGTCCTGCGACCGTGGCGGGTATCGCCTCCCGGTCGTCCGGATCCGGCGCGCCGTCCGCGCCACCGAGGTTGCGGATCGGGTGATACGCGTCGTACATCGCCGGCCGGAGCAGGTCCGTCATCCCCGCGTCGACGCCGACGACGGTCTCGTCGGGCGTCGGCTTCACCGTGTTCACGCGGGTCACCAGCACCCCCGCGTCGGCGACGACGTATCGCCCCGGTTCGACGGCGAGAGCGAGTTCGCCCGCTCCGTCCGCGGTCGGCACGGTCCCGAGCGCCTCCCGGGTGGCCGCCGCGACCGCGGGGAGGTCGAGCGGGGGCTCGTCCTCGCGATACGGGACCCCGAAACCGCCGCCGACGTCGACGTACGACAGGTCGATCGGCTCCGCGCCGTCGTCGGGAGCCGTCAGCGTTCGGGCGAGGTCGCCCATCCGCGAGACCAGCTCGCGGTGGTCGTCGAGCCCCGCCGCGTCGATGCCCGAGCCCGCGTGGGCGTGGACCCCGACCACGTCGAAGCGCTCGGCGGCGACGCGGGCGACGTCGGCCGCGCGGCCGTACGGCACGCCGAACTTCGCGGCCGCGCCGGTCCGCACCTTCTCGTGGTGGCCCGCGCCGACCCCGGGGTTCACGCGGAGGCAGACCCGACCGTCGTAGCCGCGCTCGGCGAGCCGGTCGAGGGTGTCTTCGGCCCCGACGGTGACCGTCAGCGCCGGCTCCGCGCCCGCGACGTCGACCACGTGATCCAGGTCGCGGGCCGGGGGGTTCACCGCGGTGTAGTGGAGCCGATCGCCGCCGAACCCGGCCGCGAGCGCCCGCTCGACCTCGCCCGCGGAGGCGCACTCGGCGTCGAGGCCGGCTTCGCGGACGGTCTCGAGCACCGCACGGCCCGTGTGCGCCTTCACGGCGTACCGGACGTCCGCGTCCGGGAACGCCGACCGCAGGCGCGCGCAGTTCTCGCGGACCCGGTCGAGGTCCTGGACGTACAGCGGCGTCCCGTGGTCGGCCGCGAGGGCGGCGAGCCGGCCGGCGTCCCAGTCGGTCACGCGCCGGACCGCAGGGCCGCCGGCCGTGTTGGCGGCGCGGTCGGCGTCTGCGTCGGCGGCGTCGGCGTCTGCGTCGGCGGCGTCTGCGTCGGCGGCGTCTGTGTCGGCGGCGTCTGTGTCGGCGCGGTCGGCGGCGTCGTCGGCGCTCATTCGCGGAGCGCGTCCTCCCGGCGCGTCGCCTCCAGCGTCTCGGCCTCGACGTCGGTCGCGACGACCGCCGGCTTGTACGCGCCGCCCTCGAAGAGCTCGTGGTCGCCGACCGACGACTCGACCATGCGGGTGAACGCGCGGCGCTCGGCCGGCAGGTGCCCGTAGATGACCTCCTCCTCGACGAGGTCGTAGACGGGGATGCGCGGCGTGAGCAGCGTGTTCTCCCCGACGATCGACCCCTCGCCGACGCGGAAGCCGGAGGTGACCCGGCAGCCCGCGCCGAGCGAGACGCCGTCCTCGATCACGACCGGCGCGTCCTCGACCGGTTCGAGCACGCCGCCGATCAGCGTGTTCGCGCCGAGCTTGACGCCCTCGCCGAGCTGGGCGCACGACCCGACCGTGTCACAGGAGTCGACGAGCGTGCCGTCGCCGACGTACGCGCCCATGTTGACGAACGACGGGCTCATCATGATACAGTCGCTACCGAGGTAGGCTCCGCGGCGGATGACGGTCCCGTTCGGGGTGTTTCGCGTGCCGCGCGCGTCGAGGTCCGCGGTCTCCCGCAGCGGCAACACGTCGTAGTAGGTGACCCCGCCGTACTCGCGCGGCTCCGTCTCGCGGAGCCCGAAGTTACAGAGGATCCCTCGCTTGACCCACTCGTTCGCCTCCCACGAGGTCACGTCGTCGCCGGTCTTCTCGGCGGCGCGGACCTCCCCGGCCTCCAGCGCCTCGAGGAACGCGTCGAGGACGGCGTCGTCGTCGCGTGTCGTCTCGGCCGCGGAGAGCCCGGCCTGATACCGCTCCCAGAGGTCCGCGACGTCGGATTCGAGCGTCATTGGTGGCATGTGAGCGAGCGTCGGTATTTACCCGTCGATACGTGTGCGCCGCGGTGGCACCGGCCATCGGCCGTCGCTTCCGCCCCCCCATCCGCCCGTCATGCGTCGAGGACGTCGTCGAAGTCGTACCAGCCGGGGTCGGCGTCGGCCAGCCACGCGGCCGCGTCGAGCGCCCCCTCGGCGAACACCCCGCGATCGCCCGCGCGATGGGTCAGCGAGAGCGTCTCCCGGTTGCCCGCGAGCAGCACCTCGTGCTCGCCGGTGACGTCGCCCGCGCGCCGCGCGTGGACGCCGATCTCGCCCGGACGTCGGGGGGCGTCACCCTCGCGCCCGTGGACCCGCTCGTCGAGGTCCCCGCGGACCGACTCCACGTCGGCGAGGATCGTCTTCGCCGTGCCCGACGGCGCGTCCCGCTTCCCGTTGTGGTGCGTCTCAGTCAGCTCGACGTCGTAGCCGGGCACCGCCGCGACGGCCTCCCGGACCGCCCGCCGGAGCGCGGCGACCCCGCGCGCGAAGTTCGACGCCTTCAGCAGGGGGACCGAGCGGCTCGCGTCCCGGAGCCGGGCGGTGCCGGAGGAGTCGAACCCGGTCGTCCCGGTGACGACCGGGACGCCGGCCTCGGCGCAGGTCTCGGCGTACGACGCCGCCGATTCGGGCCCCGTGAAGTCGACGAGGACGTCCGGGTCGCGCTCGGCGAGCAGGTCGGCGAGCCGCCCCGCGTCCGCGACGTCGACGCCCGCGATCGGGTCGGTCGCGGTGCGGTTCACCGCGAGCGCGACCGTCACGCCCTCGCGGGCCGCCGCGGCCGCGATCACTTCCCGGCCCATCCGGCCGCCCGCGCCGGTGACGGCGACGCGGAGGCTGTCGCGGAGAGCGTCGGCGCCGTCGGGACCGCTCATTCGGCGGCCCCCACGGCGTCCGGCGTCCCGCCGTCGTACGTCGCGAGCAGGTCGCGGAGGGCGTCCCGGCGCTCCGCGGAGAGCCGCGTGAGCGGCGACCGGACCGTCGGCCCGCCCCGCCCGCGGATGTGCATCGCCTCCTTCACCGGGATCGGGTTCGTCTCGACGAACAGCTCGCGGACGAGCGGCGAGAGCTCGTGGTGGAGGTCGCGGGCGCGGTCGTAGTCCCCCGACAGCGCCGCGCCGACCATCGCACAGGAGCGCTCCGGCTCGACGTTGGCGACGACGCTTATCGTTCCGGTCCCGCCGATCGAGAGGATCGGGAGCGTGAGCCCGTCGTCGCCGGAGACGACCGAGAACGCCTCCTCGCGGGTCCGCTCTATCACTTCGCTGATCAGGTTCAGGTCCCCGGAGGCCGCCTTGTACCCTCGGACGTTCGGGTGGGTCGCGAGCTCCGCGGTGACCGTCGGGGGGATCGACTGGCCCGTCCGCGAGGGGACGTTGTACACGATCTGGGGCAGGTCGACCGCGTCGGCGATCGTGCGGTAGTGGTCGAGAAAGCCCTGCGGCTCCGGCTTGTTGTAGTACGGGGAGATGAGCAGCAGACCGTCAGCGCCCGCGTCGGCGGCCCGCTCGGACAGCGAGAGCGCCTCCGCGGTGTTGTTCGAGCCGGTGCCCGCGATGACGGGGACGTCGCCGACGGCGGCCGCCACCGTCTCGATCACCTCGACGTGCTCGTCGTGGGTCATCGTCGCCGACTCGCCGGTGGAGCCGACCGGGACGAGCCCGTCGACGCCGGCCGCCTCGAGGTAGCGGGCGTTGTCGGCGAGCTGGTCGTGGTCGACCTCGTCGTCGTCCGTGAACGGGGTCGTCATCGCGGGGTAGACTCCCTCGAACGGTTCGTCAGTGCTCTCGTGGTCGGTCGCGTACGGCGTCGTGGTTCGGGTGTTCGTCATGGGTCGTGTGTTGCGGTGGTCGCGGTGGTCGCGGTGGTCGCGGCGGTGCAGTGGTCGCGGCGATACGGCGGTTGCGGTGGGTCGACGGTCGACGTCCGCGTCTCGGTCCGGTGACGGTCGGTGTCGCGGACGGTGCGTGTCGCGGACGAGGAGTCGCCGTCGAACGTCTCGCGCGGTCGGGGGTCGTCCGGGACGGGGTCGCCACTCCCGCCGGTGGACGTCTCACGCGCGTTTTTTCGAGAAGAGTCGCGTCGCTCCCGACGGCAGCGGGCCGCGTTCGGACGCGGTCGGAATCACGTCCGTTCGTGTGTCCGTCGGAGATATATGCGTTGCGCCTCGGGCGAGGTTCGCGCCGCCCCGGCCTGATATAAAAGGGACGCGAGGACGGGATCCGCGTGCGCCGGTGCTCGACCACGGCGCGGTCTCGAGGTATATAAACGGCCGCCGACGTCCCCGCCCGACCCTTATAAACTGCCGCGCCCGCGACGGCCCGCTCAGAGTCCGAGGCGGAACAGCCGGTTCGCCGCCAGCGTCGCCAGCCCGAGCGCCATCACGCCGGCGAGCAGCCCGAAGGCGACCGTCCAGCCGGCGACGTCGGAGACGCCGCCGACGACGGCGCTGCCGGACGCTCCGATCACCATGTACACCGTCCGGACGAGTCCGAACCCCGCGCCGCGCTCCTCCTCCGACAGCAGGTCCATGAAGCGCGACTGGAGCGGCGCGCCCCACGACATGGCGAGCCCGACGAGCAGCAGCGCGACGACGACGGGCGCGAGCCCGAGCCCCTCGCGGGTCGCGACGACGAGCAGCCCGTATCCGACGACGCCGGCGGCCATCGTCACCATGGCCGCGGTGTCGCGGTCGATCCGGTCGGAGAGCGCCCCCGTCGCCGGCTGGGTGGTCCCGTGGACGAGGAAATACAGCGAGAACAGCAGCGCCGACAGCGCCGTCGAGAAGCCGCCGCCAACCTCCAGGAACGTCGGGAGGAACGACGCGGTCGCCTGCCAGGTGAACGCGCCGGCCGTCGCCAGCGCGGTCGTGTAGAGGATCGGCGGCCGCGACAGCAGCTCGACGACCGGCCCGACCGCGAACCGCTCGCCGACCGGCTGATCGGGGCGGGTCGGCTCCGTCGGCCGGATCCGCCACGCGAACAGGACGAGCGCCGGGACGGCGACGGCGGTGCCGAGCAGCACCCCGACCCGCCACCCGTATCGGGCCCCGATGACCGCCGCGAGGGGCGGGGCGATAAGCCCCGCCAGCGGGCCGCCCGCGATGTGGACGCCGATGGCGCGGCCGATGTCGTCGAACTGCTTCGCGAGGAACGTCGTCGCCACCGTGTAGTGGAGCCCCGCGCCGGCCCCCAACACGACCGTGAACGCCATGAACGCGAGGATCGACGGGGAGACGGCGATGAACAGCGTGGCGACCGCGGTCGCGGCGACGGCGGTCAGGATCACGGTCCGCTCGCCGTAGCGGTCCCCGAGGACGCCGGAGGGGAACTGCGCGAGCGCGTAAGCCGCCCACATCCCGGAGAGCGCGAGCCCGACGGTCGCGTTCGTGGTCTCGAACGTCGCCGTGATCGCGGGGACCAACGGGCTGATGGCCAGTCGAGCGACCATCGTCGCGGTGAACGCGAGCGTACAGAGGGCGAGCGCGGTGTGGGCGTACCGCCAGTTCACGGACGCCGTTCACGGCCGGGGGAAAAGCGGGTTCCGGTCGCGGCGAGGTGGACGGTGTGCCACGGAACGACACGGGACGGGCTACTCGACGACGAACTCGAGCGGGTAGTCGGTGAGGTTCTCGTGGCCGTCCTCGGTGACGACGACGAGGTCCTCGAGGCGGACTCCGCCGACGTCGGGGTCGTAGAGGCCGGGCTCGACGGTGACGACGTGGCCGGGCTCCAGCTCCGCCCCGCCGTTCGACAGGCGGGGGAGCTCGTGGACGTCGAGGCCGATCCCGTGACCGGTCGAGTGGATGAACCCGGTCTCCGTTTCGGGGTCGGTGCGGAACGTGGGTTCCCCGGCGGCCTCGTACACCGCACACGCCGCGGCGTGGACCTCCTCGCCGGTCGTGCCCGGCTCGACCGCGTCGAGGGCGGCCGCGAGCGCCTCCTCGGTGAGGTCGTACCACTCGCGGAGCGTGTCGCTCGGCTCGCCGACGCAGAACGTCCGGGTCATGTCGGCGTTGTACTTCGTCGCCTTCGACCGGGGGAAGACGTCGATGATGATCGCCTCGTTCGCGGACAGCGGCCCGGAGCCGCGGTTGTGAGGGTCGGCCGCCTGCGCGCCGCCCGCGACGATCGTCTCGTCGAGCGCGCAGCCGTGGTCCAGCAGGGTGACCTCGATCTCCCGTTTGACGCGCTCGCTCGTGAGCGGCGCGCCGTCGTGGACGAGGGTCCCGGCGTCGACCGGCTCCGGCCCGGGCGCGTCGACGTCGTCGACGGGCACGTCCTCGCCCGCGACGGCGGCCCCCGCGATCAGCGCCTCGGCGGCCCGCAGCGCGGCCTCGTTGGCGCGCTGCGTCTCGCGGATCGCCGCGATCTCGTCGTCGGTCTTCACCGCACGGACCTCGGTCAGGGCGTCGCCGTCGTCGACCATGACGTCGATCCCGCGGTCACGGAGGGCGTCCGCGGTGCCGACCGGGCCCCGCGGCGGCACGAGCACCGACTCGACGTCCTTGTCGCGGACGAACGCGGCGTACATGTCGTACCGGGCGTCGGAGCCGCCGTACTCGTAGTCGTAGTCGGCGTGGCGCTCGACGACGTCGGCGGCCGCCTCGGTCGTCGCGCGGCCGTACTCCAGCCCCGAGACGAGCATCGAGACCTCGCCGCCGGCGTACAGCGTGAGGAACGGGTCCGGGCCGGTGAACCCGGAGAGGTACAGCTGGTTGGCGTCGGCCTGTGAGGCGTCGAGGAGGTAGCCGTCGGCGCCGGCCGCGTCGAGGACGTCGTCGAGGCGTGTCGGATCCATACCCGTCGTCCCGCCGCGACCACCAAAGCGGTTGTCCTCGCGGCACGTCGCCGACAGCGGTCGAGACGGGTTCTGGGACTGTCAGGACGAGTGCTGGACGTCGGAACGAGTGCTGGACGTCGGACGGATGCTGTGACTGTCGGGGGAGGTGCGGAGGGTGTCGAGACGGGCGTCG
This sequence comes from Halorubrum sp. JWXQ-INN 858, assembly GCF_009806985.1. GTDB lineage: Archaea > Halobacteriota > Halobacteria > Halobacteriales > Haloferacaceae > Halorubrum. Next base: position 269,369 of record NZ_WUAX01000016.1, read on the forward strand.
ATGACGGCTCTCGACACGAAACGAATAAGTACGACCGTTCGATGATTCGTCCCGGATCGTGCCGGGAGAAGACACCGGAGATACGGAACGGAGTAGTACCGCGAATTCGACCGTTTCGGGGCGGTGAAAAGCCGCTATTTGACACGATTTGTGAGGGGTCAATTTAAGTATCTTCGGCCCTTTTCAGAAGGTGAGGAATACTGAACCGAGACCCATCTCTCGGTCCCGCCATTCCCGCCCCACGAACCCAACACAATGAGCGAACACGTTCGAACGTATACGGCGGAGCACGTCGACGACGAGCAAGAGGAGCAGCCGTCGTCGGAGGAACTGTCCTGTCCCGAGTGTGGCGGCCAACTCGCGACGGACACCGAACACGGCGAGACGGTCTGTGCGGACTGCGGACTCGTCGTCGAGGAAGACGAGATCGACCGCGGGCCGGAGTGGCGCGCGTTCGACTCCGCGGAGAAGGACCAGAAGTCCCGCGTCGGCGCGCCGACGACGAACATGATGCACGACAAGGGGCTGTCGACCAACATCGGCTGGCAGAACAAGGACGCGTACGGGCGGTCCCTCTCGAGCCGCCAGCGCGAGAAGATGCAGCGGCTCCGGACGTGGAACGAACGGTTCCGCACGCGCGACTCGAAGGAGCGCAACCTCAAACAGGCGCTCGGCGAGATCGACCGCATGGCCAGCGCCCTCGGCCTGCCGGACAACGTCCGCGAGACCGCCTCGGTCATCTACCGCCGCGCGCTCGACGAGGACCTCCTCCCCGGCCGGTCGATCGAGGGCGTCGCCACGTCGTCGCTGTACGCCGCCGCCAGACAGGCCGGAACCCCGCGTAGCCTCGACGAGATCGCGACCGTCTCGCGGGTGGAGAAGGACGAGATCGCCCGGACGTACCGCTACGTCGTCCGCGAACTCAAACTCGAGATCCGGCCCGCCGACCCCGAGAGCTACGTCCCACGGTTCGCCTCCGATCTGGGCCTCTCCGACGAGGCCGAGCGCCGCGCGCGGTCGCTGCTCGCCACCGCCAAGGAGCAGGGGCTCCACTCCGGGAAGTCGCCGGTCGGGCTTGCGGCCGCCGCCGTCTACGCCGCCTCGCTGCTCACCAACGAGAAAGTCACTCAGAGCGAGGTCAGCGACGTCGCGAACATCAGCGAAGTCACCATTCGCAACCGCTACCACGAGCTCCTCGAGGCCGATGAGGGCGTGGCGATGGGCTGATCGGCGCTGAGCCGATCGACTACTCGTCCGTCCAGTAGTCGACGTCGTCGCCGATCCGATAGTACCCCTCCAGGCTCCGCCCCTCGTCGCTCCCGGGCGGGGCACCGACGTACACGCCGAACTTCTCGGAGTCCGGGTACACCGTGACGTCCGGCTCCGACATCGTCGAGATCACGAGGTAGCGAAGCGGCTCATCGCCGTCGTTGACGACGCGGTGTGCACCCGACTCGTCCGCCGGAAACGCGACGTAGTCGTCGGGCGACACCGGGTGGGCCTCGTCGTCGAGGCGGACCGTCCCCGATCCCGAGAGCACGTACATCGCCTCTTCGTTGTTCGTGTGGTAGTGATACGGCCACGAGCGCTCGCCGGGCGGGAGCAGGTACAGGCTGCAGCCGATCCGCTCGCCGTCCGCGGCGGCCGCGACCCGTTTCCGTTTCCACGACGCCCGCTCGTCCGTCGAACGCTCCCAGTCGAGGTCTCGCGTGTTGACAGGGGTCACATCGACGTTCTCGGCCACCGATCGGAAACCCGTTTCGCTGGGGAGCGCGAAGCGAGGGGAGGGGAGCGAAGGGGGGAACGCGGAGCGGGAGAGGGGACGCAAGCGAAAAGACGGTCGCCGGCCATCGCGGCGTATGGAGACGACCCGCCACTTCACCGCGACCACGTTTGTCGTCAACGACGGCGCGACCGCCCTCCACGACCACGAGCGGCTCGGGATCACCCTCCCGCCGGGGGGACACGTCGATCGGGACGAGCTGCCGCACGAGGCCGCGCTGCGGGAGGTCCACGAGGAGACCGGCTTCGAGGCGGAGCTGATCGCCGACCGCGCCGACGTCGACGCGCCCAACTCGCGGGCGCTGCCGGAGCCGGCTCATCTCATGTTACACGACATCAACGTTCACCCGGACGGGTCGGTCGGGCACCAGCACGTCGACCACCTCTACTTCGCGCACGTCCCCCACCGACGGATCGAGCCCGCGGGCGACGACGAGGCGACGCCCGACGACTGGGGCTGGTACACCCCCGACGACCTCCGGGCGAGCGACCTCGAACCGGACGTCGTCGCGCTCGGCCGCGAGGCGATCGCGGTCGTCGACGACGCCGTCAGCGGCGCGGCTGACGGCAGCGACTAACCGCCCCACCCCCGCCCGTGCGCCGCAGACGGCGTCTGACGGGCGTCCTTCGCTCCGGAAAGTATTTGCCTCGTTGTCGGCGAGTTACCCCCAATAATGGACGCCCAGCGACTCGAGGACATCACCGAGTGGGACGCCCGGAGCTTCTCGGACGGGTTCGCCGGCCTCCGCCGTCTCGCCGATCGGGGGTTCTCCGGGGCGGCGACGGACGGAACGGGGTGGCTGTTCCTGTTGAACGGCCGGGTCGTCGGCGTGGTCGACGCCGACCTCGACGCGTTCGCCGACGCCTCGGGGACGGCGTATCAGGCCCCCGAGGAGGAGCTCCCGCTGCTGTTCGCCATGCTGGAGCGGGGCGGGGAGAAGCGCGCGCAGTACTACACGAACGACACGCCGCTCTCGGAGGCCGACCGGAAGCTCTCCGCCGGCGGCTTCACCGGCTACGTGGAGCTCTCCGAGAACGTGCTCTCGGGCGACTACTACCTCACCTACACCGGCGGCGACTCGCGCGCGGCGGCGTACGTCGGCAACTCGCGGCGGCTGGAGACCGGCGACGACGCGTTCGCGCTCGCCGACGACGAGGTGGGGATCTACACCGTGTACGAGGTCGACCTCGACGTCCGTGAGCTCCCGGAGCCCGACGCGGGCACGGCGGCGACGGCCAACGGGGACGCGGCGGCGGACGCGGACGCAGCGGCGGCCGACGCGGACGCAGCGGCGGCCGACGCGGACGTGGACGACGGGGACGACGCCACGGACGGGACCAACGACACCGACGCCAGCGTCGCCGCTGACGCCGACCCCGACGGAACCGCCGCAGAAACGACCGACTCCGACGGAACCACCGCAGAGACCATCGATACCGCCGCAGAGACCGTCGACCGGGCGGACGGCGAAGAGGGTGCCAAAGCGGTCGACGCGGACGCCAGTGCGATCGAAGCGGACGCCAGTGCGATCGAAGCGGACGACGCCGTGACCGACAGCGACGAGGAGGGCAAGGGCGGCGGCGGCGACGGCACGGACCGCTCCGCGAAGACGGAGACGGGAACGAACAGAGCGGTAACCGAAGGACCGAAACGAGAGTCGGAACCGAGGGCGGGACCGGGGACGGAACCGGGACCGGGGACGGAACCGGGACCGGAACCGTCACCCGGAGGAACCGCCGAACCGGAGGCCGGGGCAGGGTCGACCGCCGAGGGGCCGACGGGCAACGGGGGTCCCGGCGAGGACGTCTTCTCCGAGGAGGAGGAGTGGCGGGAGGCGAAATCGATCCCGGCGCTCGACCCGAAGGAAGCGAGCGAACGCCGTCAGCGGGGGCGTACGGACGCCCACGACGGGGAGGCTCGGAACGCCGGACCCGCGCGGTCCCGATCCGCGGGGGTCGGCCCCCAGGAGGGGATGGGGAAGGGGTCGTCGACGGCCGCCGAGGGGTCATCGCGGTCGTCGCAGTCGACACGGCGGGACGCGAACGCACCGCCCGAGCCGCGCGCGAGCGATCGGTCCGGGCAGGCGGCCGTCTCGAAGCGTCCCGCGGTCCAGCGGAGCCAGCTCCAGCGGGAGGTCCAGCGGCTCGAAGCGGCGCTTTCGGACGCCGAGTCGGCCCGCGACGAGGCGGCGGCCGAGCGCGATGAGGCGGTGACCGAGCGCGACGAGGTCGCCGCCGAACGCGACGAGCACGAGCGCGAGGTCCGACGGCTCGAGTCGGAGCTCGCCGACGTCCGCGAGGAGCGGGACCGGCTCCGGGACCGGCTCGCCGAGCTCGAGGCGGAGCTCCCGGACGCCGAGCGCTCGATTCCTGCCGCACGGGCGCGCGGCGAGACCAACCTGTTCATCAGGTACGGCTCGAAGGGGGGCGTGACGCTGGAGGACGTCCACGACGGGAACGCGGACCGCGAAGCGCTCCGCGAGAACATCCGGATCGAACACCACACCGGCTTCGAGAGCGAGGGGGCCGTCGTCGACGGCGTCCCGTTCACCGAGTTCCTCGAGGGGACGATGGAGTACGGGTTCACCCGCTGGCTCGTCGAGGACCTCCCGTTCGAGATCGCCGACACCGGCAACGAGAGCACGCTGCGTGACCTGTACGACGCGCTGCCCGAAGTCGACCGCGCGGAGATCGGCGGGTCGGTGTCGGTCGTGACGCGGGAGAACGGGGAGGAGAACCGCGAGCAGCGGGCGTTCGACCTCGTTTTGCGCGACCGGATGGGCAACCCGCTGTTCATCGCCGACCTGAACGACAGCCGGGAGCCGACGGTCGAGGGGACTCTGGAGTCGCTCGTCGCGAACGGCGGCGACATCGGGGAGTCGAACGACTCCTTCGCCGCGGCGTTCGCGGTGACCGCGAGCTTCTTCGAGCCCGGCGCGCTGGAGGCCGCGAGCGACGCGGTCGGCGGCGGGCTCTTCAGTCGGTCGAAGCGGGCGAGCTTCGTGAAGCTCTCGCGCAAGCGCGGCTATCACCTCTGTCTCGTCGAGTCGCGCGATGGCGGGTTCCACCTGACGGTCCCCGATTTATAGGCGCCGGTCCCCAATTTATAGGCGCCGCTCCCGGATTTATAAGCGCCGCTCCCGGCGTTCGAGGACCGCAGAACGCCCGGACCCGCCGAGGCCCCGTCGCCGAGGGGAGACGGGTGGCTCGTCGAAACGTGTCCGGGCTGATATATAAGACGTGAACGAGTCAGTTCTCGACTTCGGCGGCGTCGTCGATCCGCATCGTGCCGAGTTTCTCGATCGTCTCGTCGAGCTTGTCGTCGAGCTCGTCGACGAACTCGTGGGTCCGATCGGTCGTGATCGCGCCCTGGCTGGACGGCTCGATCAGGTTCTCCTCCTCGAGGACGCGCAGCGAGTACCGAACCTTGTGATGGGGGTACCCGGTTTCGTTCGACATCTTCACGATACCGATCGGTTCGTTCGCGATAACCATCTTCAACACCTGGAGGTGTCGTTCCAACATGTCCACCTCTTTCTCAAGTCGATCTATCATGCCACATGTTAACTTGTCATGCCTCCCTTTAAAAGTTGCTGTCCGAGTCCGCACCGAAAACGCCTGATCTGAGACGTTGACGTGCGAGTAGTTAACGGTTCGGATCGCGTGCCGATCGGGCACAAGCACACGGCGTCGTCCGGGATCGACACGGGAACGAGCGGTGATCGACTCGTCAACGACGGACGACACACGAACACGCACGGACGACGATAGCCGATCCGTATCACCAGCCTGACGATCCACGATCGTGGTGTCCTCGCGCCGACGGACCGTAATCGGTTTTAGGTCCCGTTTGGTACAGGGGAGCGGTATGACTGTCACCATCGTCGGCTCCCAACTGGGAGACGAGGGCAAGGGCGCGCTCGTCGACCGGTGGGGAGGGGACGCGGACGTCGTAGTCCGTTATCAAGGCGGCGACAACGCGGGCCACACCGTCGTCGAGGGCGGCGACGAGTACAAGCTATCGCTGGTCCCGAGCGGGGCCGTGCGGGGCAAGGTCGGGATATTAGGCAACGGCTGCGTGGTCAACCCGCGCACCCTCTTCGACGAGCTCGGCGCGCTCCGCGAGCGCGGGCTCGACCCCGACGTGCGCGTCGCGCGCCGGGCGCACGTCATCCTCCCGTATCACCGCGTCCTCGACGGCATCGAGGAGGCGGTGAAAGCCGACGACGACGCCGGCGAGGAGGTCGGGACCACGGGCCGCGGCATCGGCCCGACCTACGAGGACAAGGCGGGTCGCCGCGGTATCCGTGCCGGCGACCTGCTCGACCCCGCAGTCCTCCGCGAGAAGCTCGAGTACGCCGTCCCGCAGAAGCGCGCGCTCGTCGAGGACGTGTACGGGCTCGAGATCGAGGGCACCGACCACGAGGAGGCCTTCGACGTCGACGCGCTCCACGCGGAGTTCGCGGCCGTCGGCGAGCGGCTGGCCGACGAGGGGATGACGGTGAACTGCTCGGACTACCTCTACCGCCGGGCGTCGGCGGGCGACCGGATCATGTTCGAGGGCGCACAGGGCACCCACATCGACATCGACCACGGCAACTACCCGTTCGTCACCTCGTCGAACCCGACGGCGGGCGCGGCGGCGGTCGGCTCGGGCGTCGGCGTCACGACCGTTGGCGCGGGCGAGGTCGTCGGGATCGTGAAGGCGTACCTCTCGCGGGTCGGCTCGGGGCCGCTCCCGACGGAGCTCGACGGCGACGCCGACGAGGAGGCGCTCGCGAGCGAGATCCGCGAGAAGGGCGGCGAGTTCGGTACCGTGACGGGTCGCCCGCGGCGGATCGGCTGGCTCGACCTCCCGATGGTCCGGCACGCCGCGCGCGTCTCCGGGTTCACCGGCCTCGCGGTCAACCACGTCGACGTGCTCGCCGGGCTGCCGGAGCTGCAGGTCTGTACGGCATACGAGCTCGACGGCGAGGAGATCGACACGGTCCCCACCTCGACGGAGCGATGGGAGCGCTGTGAGCCCGTCTACCGCGAGTTCGAGACGTGGGAGTCCGTCGACTGGGCGGCCGTCGCCGAGGAGGGGTACGACGCGCTGCCCGCGGCGACCCGCGACTACCTCGAGTTCCTCGCGGACGAGGTCGACACGCCGGTGTACGCCGTCGGCGTCGGCCCGGACCGCGAGGAGACGATCGAAGTGGTCAACCCGTTCGACGCGTAGGCGGCACGAACGGGACACGGAGGCGACACGGAGACGACACGGAGGCGACACGGCCGCCGTTCGTTCACCTCGAACGCTTCGGCGATCTTTTATAAGTTAACCGTCGGTTCCCTCGAGGAGTTTATAAACGCGATCCGGCCGTTCACGGGTCGGTCCGATCGCCGGACCGTTCGTCCCCGTTCGACGCGGACCGGTAGCCGTCGACGAACATGAGGAGCGCCAGGATCGCGATGGGAACGAGAAGCAGCAGCCCGCCGGGGTCGTTGTCGGGCGCGATCGCAACCGCGAGCGGGACGCCGACGACGGCGGCGGCCGCACAGTAGAGGAACAGTCGGGTCGTGGAGAGGGCGTCCATGGATCGCCCTTCCGATGGGAATTGATAAATGTTCGTCCGAACCGCGGGATCGTGGCCTCGCTCGGGCGGGCATGGACCTCACGGACGTGGCCGGGGAGGAGGACGCGTCCGTAGCGAGAGTCGGTCCTTCCGGAACCGACGGCCGCCGCCGGGACCCTTATAGGGGTTCCGGCGGCCGTACCGGTATGGACCCACTGGACCTCCGCGCGGACGCCCCGGCGCTCTCGGAGGCGACGTACCTCAACTACGGGGCCCACGGACCGAGCACCCGGAGCGTCGTCGAAGCGGCCGAGTCGATGCTGGAGCGACACGAGTACGGCTCCGCGACCGCGGACCCCTACGAGGTCGCCTTCGCGTCGTACGACGACGCGCGGGAGCGCATCGCGGCCTTCATCGGAGGCGAGGGCGACGACGTCGCCCTGACCGAGAGCACGACGGACGCGATCAACCGGATCGCGGGCGCGATCGACTGGGAGCCGGGCGACATCGTCGTCCGAACGGATCTCGAACACCCCGCGGGCGTCCTCCCGTGGCGGCGGCTCGAACGCGAGGGCGTCGAGGTCCGGGTCGTCGACACCGCGGGCGGCCGGATCGACGTCGACGCGTTCGCGGACGCCGTCGCCGACGCCGAGCTCGCCTGCTTCAGCGCGCTCACGTGGACCCACGGCACCGTGCTTCCGGTCCGCGAGCTCTGTGAGATCGCCGCCGACGCCGGTGCGTTCAGCCTCGTCGACGCGGTGCAGGTCCCCGGACACCGCCGGATGGACGTCGCCGAGTGGGGCGCGGACGCCGTCGCCGCCGCCGGTCACAAGTGGCCCCTCGGCCCGTGGGGCTCGGGGTTCCTCCACGTCGACCGCGACGCCGCGGCCGCCCTCTCGCCCCGCGCCGTCGGCTACCGGAGCGTGACCGAGCCGACGGGCGACGGGCTGGCGTACGAGCCGGGGGCCCGGCGGTTCGAGGTCGGCACCACGTCGCCGGCTCCCCACGCGGGGCTGGTGGCCGCGCTGGACGCCGTCGAGGCGGTCGGGCTGGACGCCATCGAGACGCGCATCGCGGCGCTCACCGACCGGCTGAAGGCGGGGATCGACGAGGAACGGCTGTTGAGCCCGTCCGGGTTCGAGTCGGGGCTCGTCACGGTCGCCGTCGACGACCCCGAGGCGGTCGTTGAGCGGCTCGGCGAGCGGGGGATCGTGGTCCGGTCGCTGCCGCATCCGGAAGCGGTGCGGGTGTCGGTCCACGCCGTCACGACCGAGGCCGAAGTGGACGCGGTCGCGGCCGCGCTGTCGGAGGTCGTGTAGGGCCTCGGCCCCGCGACGGACCGTCGGACGCAGCCGTGACGGAGGACGTTCCGCGAGCTCGCGACGGAAGCGCACGGCGACCGGGGAACCGACGCAGCCGACACCGGAGAGCTGAAGCGGGCGCGTGACTCGATAGTCGACCATGAGTAGAACGGTTCCGGAGCCGGACGTCGACGAGGTCTTCGGCGAGCCCGCCGCGGCCGTCGCGAGCGATTGGGACCGCGAGTTCTGGGTCGGCGTCGCGCGGTCGATGGTCGGCGTCGACGAGGCCGTCCTCGAGGAGCGCTCGACGGCGTGGATCGTCGCGCGGTGTGAGGACGCCGGGTACTGACTCCGGGTACTGACCCCGGCCCCGACCGCGCTGTCGACGGTCGCGTACGGATCGATCGACGGGTCGAAAACGGGTATGGGTATGAGGGGACGACACCCGAAGCGGGTGCGGAAGAACGGATCCCGCGAGCCGCGCGCTCAGGCGATCGCCGCGGCGAGCTTCTCGACGGGATGGGGCGGCTCCGCGGCCGCGTCGTCGCGGTCCTCGAGCTGGCTCCGGCACGACGCGCCGGGGGCGACGACGACGTCGCCGTCGCTCGCGTCCACCTGGTCGTACAGCAGCCGCCCGATCGCCTTGCTCATCGAGTAGTGTTCCGCCTCGTAGCCGAAGGAGCCGGCCATCCCACAGCAGGACGAATCGAGGGGGTCGACCCCGTAGCCCGCCCGGCGGAGGACCCCGACCGCGTGGTGGTCCTTCTTCGTCGCCTTCTGGTGGCAGTGACCGTGGTACGTCAGCCGCTCGCCGGGCGCGTCGAACGCGAGCGCCTCGTCCAGCCGGAACGCGTCGACGTACTCCATGACGCCGTACGTGTTCGCCGCGACCGCCCCGACGTCCGCGTCGGGCACGTCGCTCGCGTCGCCCGCGAGCAGGTCGAAGTAGTCGGACTGGAGCATGACGGCGTCGGACGGCTCGACGACGACGACGTCCCACCCCGTCTCCACGTCGGGCACGAGCGTTTCGACCGTGTCGCGGGCGGTCGCGCGCGACTCCTCGAGGAGCCCCTTCGAGTGGGGCGGCCGCCCGCTGCCCGCGACGTCGGCCATCCGGACGTGGCAGTTCGCGGCCTCGAGCACGCGCACGGCGGCCTTCCCCGCGCCCGGGTTCGTGTACGTCGTGTACACGTCGGGGAACAACAGGACGGCGCGGTCCGCGTCGGCTCGCGGGACGCCGGGGCCGCCGCGGGCCTCGAACCAGTCGGTCAGGCTCTCCGAGCGGAACTCGGGAAGCTTCCGCTCGCTCGCGATCCCCAGCGTCTTCTCCATGAGCAGGCGCGCGCCGGGCACCTTCGGTGCGAGGTTGGCGACGGGCGCGAGCCGCGAGCCGATCGGCGCGAGCGACTCGAAGCTCCCGAGCAGCTTCGTGCGGAGGCTCGCGCCGTGTTCCTCGTGGTGAGCGTGTTCGACCTCGGCCTTCAGCTTCGCCATGTCGACCTCGCTCGGGCAGTCCTTCGCACAGCCCTTACAGCCGATACAGAGGTCCATCACCTCGGTGACGAACTCGTCGTCCGTCGGGTCGTCGGGGAGCTCGCCCGCCATCGCGCCCCGGAGCAGATTCGCGCGGCCGCGGGTCGCCTGGATCTCCTCGTCGGCGGCACGGAAGGTCGGACACATCACGCCGCCGGTGGTCTCCTGTGGCCCGCGACAGCCGCCACAGCCGTGACAGAGCTCGACCATCCCCTGCATGCCGTTCTCGTTGGCCCACTCCAGCGCGGGGTCGAACCCCGTCTCGAGCGCGTAGTCGGGCGAGAACCGGAGGTGCTCGCGCATGTCGAACTCGCCGCAGACGTTGCCCGGGTTGAGCAGCCAGTCGGGGTCGAACGCCGTCTTGAGTTCGCGGAACGCCGCCCAGAGGTCGTCGCCGTACAGCTTCCGGTTCCACTGGGTCCGCGCGCGGCCGTCCCCGTGTTCGCCCGACACCGACCCGCCGAGCCGGACGACGGCGTCGGTGACGCGGTCGGCGATGTCGACCATCGCGTCCACGCCGTCGACGTCCTTCGTGTTGATCAGCGGGCGGACGTGGAGCACGCCCGGGCCGGCGTGCGCGTAGAACGTCGCGAAGGTCCCGTTGTCCTCGAGGATCCGCTGGAACTCGCGGGTGTACTCGGGGAGGTGTTCCGGCGGGATCGCACAGTCCTCGATGAAGGAGATGTGCTTGGCGTCGGAGGTCCGCGACAGCAGGATCGGGAGGCCGGACTTGCGCATCTTCCAGAACCGGTCGCGCTCGTCGGGGTCGTGCGCCTCCATCGCGGCGAACGCGCGTCGGGGCTGGGCGGTCGTCTCCGCCGCTTCCGGGCTCGGCTCCGCGTCGGTGGCCGAGCCGTCGGCGAGGGTGTCGCCGACCCGGTCGGCGATCAGGTCCGCGACCTTGCGTTTCCCGTCGGCGTCGTCCTCGGCGTAGAACTCGACGAGCAGCACGGAGTCGGTGTCGTCCGGGAGCGTCCCGACGAGGTCGCCGAACTCGGCGGTGTCGGCCGCGAGCCCGAGCAGCACGTCGTCCATCACTTCGACGGCCGCCGGGTCGTGTTCGAGCACGGGCGCGACGTCCTCCATCGCGTCGAGGAGGTCCTCGTAGGCGAGCAGCGCCACCGCCTTCGTCTCCGGGATCTCCACCAGCGAGACGGTCGCCTCGGTGACCGTCGCGAGGGTCCCCTCGCTGCCGGCGATCAGCCGACCGAGATTGACGACGCCCGCCTCGCCGAACTCGCCGCGGTACTCCGCGAGCAGGCGGTCGAAGTTGTAGCCGGAGACGTTGCGCTTGAGCTCCGGGAACCGCTCGTCGATGGCGTCGGCCTCCTCGTCGAGCACCCTGACGACCGCGGCGTGGATCCGCGGGAGCAGGTCGTCGGCGTCGGGGTCCGCCGACTCGCGGAGATCCTCGACGGCGACCTCGCCGAACGTCGCCACCGTGCCGTCCGCGAGGACGACCTCCAGCTCCTCGATGTAGTGGTCCGTCTTCCCGTACTTCAGCGAGTGCGAGCCGGTGGAGTTGTTGCCGATCGCGCCGCCGACGGCGGACTTGTCGCGCCACGCCGGGTCGGGCGCGAACTTCAGCCCGTCGGGCGCGACCGCGGCGTTGAGGTCGCCGACGTACGCGCCCGACTGGACCCGCGCCGTCCGCGCCGCCGCGTCCGTCGAGAGCACCGCGTCCATCGCCCGCGAGAAGTCGAGGACGACCGCCTCGTTGACGGTTTGGCCCGCGAGCGAGGTGCCGCCGCCGCGCGGGAGCACCGGGATCCCCTCCGCGAAGCAGTACTCGTGAACCGCCGCGACGTCGGCGGTCGACTCCGGGAAGACGACGCCGATGGGCGTCACCTCGTACGCGGAGGCGTCGGTCGCGTAGAGCCGCCGCGAGTAGTCGTCGAAGCGCACGTCGCCGTCGACGCGTCGTTCGAGCGCGTCCACCAGGTCGGGTCGGTCGACCGAGCCTCCCGTGTAGTCGAAGTCACCCCGGTCCCGCGGATCGGGTCCGGACGTGTGTGTAGCCATGGTGGCGGGTCACGCCGGAGCGATGAAAAGCCCTCGGACCGGGTCGATCCGGCCGGTAGTCGCCCGGGATCGCCGCGGCGCGTCAGACGGGCGTCGTTCGACAACGAACGCTTAATAGGACCGCTCGTGACCGTACCGAGTATGAACGGTCCGCCCGAGGAGATCACGTCGCTGGTCGGTCGTGAGGTGTATTCGAACAACGGAGTGTTCGTGGGCGAGGTGGAGGACGTCCGCCTCGACCTCGACGCGCAGTCGGTCACGGGGCTCGCACTCGCGGAGCTCAACGCCGAGCTGTTCGCCGGGCGGGTCGACCGCAACACCGGCGTCATCGTCCCGTACCGCTGGGTCCGCGCCGTCGGCGACGTCGTCCTCATCAACGACGTCATCGAACGGCTCGACACCGGCGAGGACCCGGAGGACGCCGTCGAGGCCGAACAAGGACCCGCGTAGTCCGCAGAGCCAGGCCGCCTGCGTCCCTCGCGCCCGCGTCCTCGAACCGCTTTTCGGAACCCCGACCGTGCTTCGGCCAGCCGTGCGGCCGTGACGGCGGCTCGCCCTCGGCCGGGCGACGGCCGAGGGGCTGTCAGGCGACCGCCACGGAAACACCGACGGGCGCGAAGGCCGCGAAAGTCGCGAAGACCGCGAAGACCGCGAAGACCGCGAAGACCGCGAAGACCGCGAAAACCGCCGTCAGTCGATCGTCGCGTCGCCGTCGGTCGCGTGGTTGGCGAGCACGAAGTTCACCCGCTCCTCGTCGCTGCCTTTCGTCTCGCGACCGGTGACGACGACCTCGCCGATCTCCGCGGTGTTGCTCACGTGGGTGCCCGCACAGGCGGTCCGGTCGTACGGCTCCTCCGCGTCCGCCCCGCCGACCTCGACGATCCGGAGTTCGGTGATCGACTCGGGGAGCAGGTCGATACGGGTCCGGTCGGTGTCGAGCGTCGCCTCCGCCGCCGCGCGGTCCATCGTGTAGCTCGTCACCGGGCGGGCGTCGTCGACGAGGTCGTTGAGCCCCGACTCGATCCGCGCGAGGTCGTCCGCGTCGAACCGGTCGTAGGCGGCGTCGAGGTGCGCGTGGTCGGCGTACAGCTGGTTGCCGGTCGTCAGCGCGTCGAACTCGGTCAACAACAGCGCGGAGAGCAGGTGTTGGGCGGTGTGATAGCGGGCGTGTGCGTGTCGGCGGTCCCAGTCGACCTCGCCGACGACCGCGGTCCCGGGCGCGGGGAGGGCCGCGTCGCCCTCGGCAGCCGTCCCGTCGTCCGCGACCGGCTCGAGCGTGTGGTAGATCGTGTCCGACTTCGCGACGTCGACGACGCGCCAGCGGCGACCGGCGTCGGTCCCGTCGGAGCCGTCGGCGGCCGCATCGGGGAGATCACCGTCCGTGTCGCGGTCGTCTGCGGGCGCGACCGTGAGGACGCCGGTGTCGTGTGGCTGGCCGCCGCCGGTCGGGTAAAACGCGGTGCGGTCGAGGACGACCCGGTCGTCGAGGGTCCGTTCGACGGTCGCCTCGAAGCGTCGTCGGGCGTCGTCGACGAGGTAGAGCTGGTCGGTCATGTCGCGTGGGAGCCGCCGCATCCACTTACGCGTTTCCAGCGACCTCCGTCGACCGCGACGAGCGGTTCGCCGGCGACGACGTCCGCGAACGACGATTCGTCGACGCCCGTGATCAGGGGTCGATCCTCGCGATCGGGAGCCGATTCCCGCGATCGGGAGCCGATTCCCGCGATCGGGAGCCGATTCCCGCGATCGGGGGCCGATCCTCGCGATCGGGGGTCGATCCGTCGTAACGACTAAGAACGGAACGCCCCTCCACCACGGTAATGAGATACGAGTTTTTCGCGCCTCGAGGTGGTCATCGTGGGCGTCGAGATTAAGGAGACGGAGGTGAGCGACGAGGAGTTCGGGGAGATGAAGCGGTTCGTCAGGGACTACCTCTCCGCGAGCGTCGAGGGCGAGGAGGACGGCGGCCGCATGCGCTGGTACCCGTGGCACTCCTCGGAGTACCGGTTCAACCACATCCTCAACGTCGTCGCGCTCGCGACGCGGATCGCCGAGGCCGAGGGCGCGGACGTCGACGTGGTGCGCGTCGCCGCGGTGTTCCACGACGTGGCCAAACTGGAGGCCGACCAGGACGTCCACGCCGAGGCCGGCGCGCGCGTCGCCCGCGAATACCTCCGGAGCCGCGGGGACTACCCCGAGTCGTTCATCGAGGAGGTGTGCGGCGCGGTCGTCGACCACTCGTACACGGGCGACCTGAGCGACGTCCCCCTGGAGAGCCGCTGTCTGATCGAGGCCGACATCCTCGACAAGGTCGGCGCGAACGGGGCCGCACTGATGCTGCTGCGGATGGGGTACGAGTCCCGGACGCACATGGACGCCGCGAAGATGGTCGACCGCGTGCTCCAACGCGGCCGCGACCACACCGACCGCATCGCCTCCGACACCGCCGAGAGCATCGCCCACCAGCGGATCAAGCGCGTGAAGTGGTTCCGCGAGTGGCTCGAGGAGGAGGTCACACAGATGGACGCCGGCGACGTCGGCGGCCGGTAGCCCGTCGAACGCTACGTTCTGCCCGAGCGCCCGGGAACGAGCACCAGGTACCACCCGATCCCCCGAGCGAGCGCGACGTCCCGGCCCTCCGGCCGTTCAACCGGCGCGCAGCGGTCGACCGACGCTCACTCCTCGAGCGTGACCCGCGGGAGCGTCGCGTCGAGGTAGCGCTCGACGCCGGCGACCGTCCCGTCGACCCAGCCGCGGTCGCTCGTCGTCGCCCAGCGCAGCATGCCGCCGGTCGCGATCGTCTGCACGGTCGCCGCGACCGCCTCGGGATCGACCGGGTCGTCGCCGATGGACCCCGGGCCGACCTCGGACGCGTCGGGCGTCTCGGCAGTCACCTCGGCGGCGGCCTCGCGGACGGTCCGCTCGAGGAACCGCTCGAAGACGCGGTCGCTCCGGTCGAAGTGGTCCCGATACGCGCCGTCGTGGGCGGCCTGTGCGCGCAGCTCGACGACCGCCCTGAGAAACCGGCCGTTCGGGGCGCGGTCGTCGTCGATCGCCCCGGGGCGGCTCATCGCGACGACGTATCCCACGATCCGGTCGCGGGCGGGTCGCTCGACGCCCACCGACGCGTCTCCCGCGGTCTCCCCGGAGAGTTCGTCCTCCGAGACCGCCTCCTCGAAGCCGTCGAGCAGGAACTCCAACAGGTCGACGAGCAGGTCGTCTTTCCCGTCGTAGTGGTGATACAGGAGCGACGGGCTCTTCTCGAACTCGTCGCCGATCCGCTGGATCGTCAGCTCCGCGTACCCGTGGGCACACAGCGCGCGGAACGCCGCGCCGAGGATCTCCTCCCGGGTGCCGTCGGGGTCCGCGAACGGGTCGTTCATTCCGTGTACTCCCCGTGAGCCGTCGTGGCCGTCGAGGGTTCCGGGCTCACCGATCCCGCCGGAGTGGCGGCTCTCTTCGCCCTCCCGCTCGGCGTGTCGCTCATGGCCGAGGTACCGCGGGCGAGTATATAGGGTGCCTGATTGAACGTTCATTCAATACGCTTATGCCGGCGGCGCGTGAGTCGAATCCCATGACTCGAACGGACGCTTTCCGGAGCGTCGACGCCCGGAACCGCCCCATTCCCGACGACCGGGGCCGCCCCGTCGACCGGTCTTCCGACCGCCGCCCCGTCCCGGTCGGTCGATCCGCCGACCGCCGCCCCGCCCTCCATCCGTGCGACCGCGGTGAGCGACGATGAGGACGGGAGCGGAGCGGACGGAATCGGAACGGGCGGGATCGGAGCGGCGAACACGAAACCGAGGACGTCGCCGGTCGCACCGCGCCCGAACGGCCGTCCCCTGCCTCGTGCTCGCCTGCATGCTCGCCCTCGCGGTCGGTCTCGCGGTAGCGGGAAGCGCCGGCGCGGTGACAGGGGATGCCGGGGACGCCCTCCACCCGGACGCCCCCCACCCGAACGCCCTTCACCCGGACGACCCCGCCTCGCTCTCCGACCCCCTCGACGACGGGGTCGTCGCACAGGCGAACGCCTCCGCCGGATCGGGACAGATCCGCGGCCGGCCGCGGCTCGACGCCTTCCTGTCGCAGCCGACGGTCCGGTCCGGCGGCGAGTCGACCGTCACGGTCGACATTCTGAACAGCGGCGAGATGCGGACGGGGAACGACCTCGACCCGCGGGTGACGACCGCGCGAAGCCTGCGCGTCGAGGCCGACGCGGACGGCACGCCGCTCACCGTCACGAGCGGCGACGTCGCCGTTGGCGACGTCCCGACCGGCTCGCCTGCCGCCGTTCCGATCGACGTGGTGGTGCCCGACGACGTCGCCGACGGCGAGTACGATATCGAGGTGACCGCGCGGTACCGGTACACGAGCCAGATCGTGCCCACGTTCAACACCCACAACGACCGCACGGGCACCGACACCTTCGACGTCACCGTCGTCGTCGACGACGGCGCGCGGTTCGCGATCGTCGACGCCGACACCGACGCGCAGGTCGGCGGGAGCGGTGACGTCTCCGTGACGATGCGGAACGTCGGGGAGGAGACGGCTCGCGACGCGTACGTCACCGGGGGTGCGACCGGAAGCGAGGTCGCGATCGGGGACGGACAGAGCGACGCGTTCGTCGGCGACTGGGCGGCCGGCGAGAACCGGACCGTCACGTTCGACTCGACGGTGTCGCCCGACTTCGCCGGCGACGCGTACGCGCTCCAGGCGACCGTCGGCTACCGCGACGCCGACGGCGTCGAGGCGGAGTCGCCGACCGCCCGGACCGGGATCACCCCGATCCCGAAACAGTCCTTCCCCATCGACGACGTGTCGGGGGCCCTCGAGGTCGGGTATTCGGGGACGGTAAGCGGGACGGTGACGAACGAGGGGCCGCTGCCCGTCGACGACGCGGTGTTGGTCGCCGAGCCGCGGAGCGACCGCGTCCAGTTCGGCGAGAGCCGGTACGCGCTGCCCGCCCTGGATCCGGGCGAGTCGACCGAGTTCGCCTTCGACGCCGACGTGAGCGGACAGGCCGACCCCGGCCCGCGACAGGTCGGGTTCACCGTCGAGTACACGAGCGGCGACGGAACGGTCGCGATCGAGTCGACCGACCGCGTCGAGGTCGCCCCGCGCCAACCGGAGTTCGCGCTCGTCGCCGAGAACGCGACCGTTCCCGCGGGCGAGACGCGTCGGATCGCGTTCGAGATGACCAACCAGCGGCCGGAGACGCTCTCGTCGATCAACGCCGGGCTGTACGCCGACAGCCCGCTGTCGGCCGTCGACGACGGGGCGTTCGTCGACTCGCTGGAGCCGGGCGAGTCGACCGAGATCTGGTTCGAGGTCGCCGCCGCGCCGGGCGCGAGCGTCAAGACCCATCCCGTCGAGCTCGACTTCCGCTACGACGACGAGCGGGGCAACGACCGCATCTCCGACGTCACGCAGTACCCGGTCGAGGTGACCGCGGCGACCGACGACGGGGAGGGACCGTCGACGCTCGTCCTCGTCGGGATCGGCGCGGTCGTCCTCGTCGTCGCCGCGGCGGCGGTCCTCCGATACCGGCGACGGTAGCCCGATGTCCCGACCCACCGACCACCGACGGCGCGCGGGGCGGCCGTGAGCGCGGCCGATCGGTTCGTCGAGCGCGTCGACGCCGTCGTCACCGGCCGGCCGGCCGCCGTCGTCGCCGTCTTCCTGCTCGTGAGCGTCGTCGCGCTCGGCGGGGTGACCGCGATCTCGACCGCCGCGGGCGCGGACCAGTTCACGGAGGACCTCCCCGCACAGCAGGCGCTCGACGACATCGACGAGGAGTTCGAGACTTCCATCGACGGGAGCGGCACCGGCGCACAGCTCATCGTCTCCGACGACGACGTGCTCTCGCGGGCGGCGCTCGTCCGGATCTTGGAGACCCAACACCGGCTGGAGTCGCGGTCCACGCTCCGCGTGTCGTCGACGACGAGCCACGCGAACGCCGTCGCGACCGCGCTCGACCCCTCCGCGGAGACCCCCGCCGAGCAGCGGCGGGCGGTCGAGGAGGCGACGCCGCGCGAGCTGCGGGCCGCCATCGAGGAGGCGGACGCGACCGGTGCCGTCGCCGCGCAGGTGTCCGCCGAGTACAACCCGACCGCCCAGCGGGCGGGGACCGCGATCGTCGGGATCAGCTACGACGTGCCGGACGCGGCGGGCTCCGACCGGGTGACGACGCTCCAGACCCGCAGCGTCGAGGTCGTCGACGCGGTGCCGGGGAACGAGGCGGGCGAGAACGCGATCCTCTTCGGTGACGGGATCCTCAACGCGGAGATCGCCGCGCTGTTGACCGACACCGCGATCATCGTCTTCCCCGCCGCGTTCGTGCTCATCCTGCTGTTCTTGTTGGTCGCGTACCGCGACCCGATCGACATGGCGCTGGGCCTCTCGGCGCTGTTGATGGGGGTCCTCTGGACGTTCGGCTTCATGGGGTACGCGGGGGTGCCTTTCTCTGACGCGCTCATCACCGTCTTCCCGCTGCTGCTCGCGGTCGGGATCGACTTCGGGATACACATCATCAACCGCTATCGCGAGGAACGGATCGCCGGGGGCGGGATCGCCGGCGCGATGCGGATCACGACCGACCAGCTGCTGATCGCCTTCCTCCTCGTGACGATCACGACGGTGTTCAGCTTCGCCGCCAACCTCACGAGCCCGTTCCAGCCGAACCGCGACTTCGCGATCGTCGCCGCCGCCGGGATGGTGTTCACGCTGTTGGTGTTCGGGATCTACCTCCCCGCCGCGAAGGTGCTCGCCGACCGCTGGCGCGAGCGGCTCCCGGTCCCCGAGTTCGGGTCGACCCCGCTCGGGACCGGCGGGTCGCGGCTGGGCCGCGTCCTCCGGGTCGGCGTCGACCTCTCGCGGGTCGCCCCGGCGCTCGTGGTCCTCCTCGTGCTCGTCACCGCCGCGGCCGGCGGGGCGTACGGCACCGGCGTCGACACCGAGTTCTCCGAGGAGGCGTTCTTCCCCGACGAGGACCGACTGGCCGTCTACAGCCAGCTCCCGGAGCCGTTCGCGCCGACCGAGTACACGTTCCTGCGGGTCCTCACCCTGTTCCAGGAGGAGTTCGAACAGGAGTTCGGGGGGTCAGTGACGCTGTACGTCGACCAGTCGGTGCGGGACGACGACTCGCTCGAGCTGATCGATCGGACGACGCGGAACCCGCCGGCGACCCTCGAGTCGAGCGACAACTGGCGCGCGGACTCGACGAGCATCGTCACCGTCATCGACGACCACGCCGAGCGGGACCCCGAGTTCCGGCGGACCGTCGAGCGCAACGACCGCCTCGGGACGGGCGTCCCCGACCGGAACGTCGACGACGTGTACGACGAGCTGCTCGCCTCCGACGCGCGGTCGGAGGCCCGGAGCTACCTCGCCGCCGACCGCGGGAGCGCCCGGATCGATTACACGATACGGCCCGGCGTCGACGACTCGCGGGCGGTCGCCGACGTCCGGATGCTGGCCGAGCGGACGCCGCTGGAGGCGGTCGCGACCGGATCGCTCGTCGTCAACGAGGCCGTCATCGACGTCCTCCTGGCCTCGGCCGTCGACAGCCTCATCGCCGCCTTCGTCCTCACCGCGGTGTTCCTCACGCTGTCGTACCGATACCTGGAAGGGAAGGCCGTGTACGGGCTGATCAACCTCATTCCGGTGCTCGCGACGGTCGGGCTGCTCGTCGGGTCGATGCGGCTGCTCGGGATCGCGTTGACGCCGATCAACGCGCCGATCCTCTCGGTGTCGATCGGGCTCGGCGTCGACTACACGGTCCATTTCGTCCACCGGTTCGTCGACGAGTACAAGGCCGGCAAGGGGATCCAGGAGGCGCTCGACGTCACGATCGGCGGGACGGGCGGCGCGCTCACCGGCAGCATGCTCACGACGGTCACCGGGCTCGGCGTGTTGTGGCTCGCCGTCATCCCGCTGATACAGGACTTCGGGGCGCTGCTCGCGCTCGGGGTGTTTTACGCGTACCTCTGTTCGATCCTGCTCGTCCCCTCCCTGGTCGTCGTCTGGGACCGGTACGGGTCGTACGTCGGGCTCGGCCTGAACGAGACGCTCCGGGACGACGAGACGCGCCGGGACGACGAGACGCGCCGAGACGACGAGACGCACCGGGACGCCGGCGGGTCGTAGCCGCGCGAGGCGATCAGCGGTGCGCGACCCGTCGCGGTGAGGGTAGGGTTAGCGGCCCTCGCCGTCGAGCGCCGCGACGTACCGCTGCCGGATCCGGAAGCACGCGAGACTCGAGATCCCGAAGACGACCGGTAAGGCGAGGTCGCCGGCGGATCCCGACAGCGCCGGCAGCGCGGTCATCCCCGCCAGCAGCGCGAACAGCAGCGACAACAACCCCGTGATCGGGACGACGTAGCCGTCGGCAAAGACGACGCCGCCCCGACCATCGGATCCGTCGTTCATGTCCGATTCTCGGGACGGGCCCCCTAAAAGCCCCCCACACGATCCGGCGGCGGCTAAGTCGCGCCGGAGGCAACGCGATCCGGCGGCGGCTCAGTCGTGCCGGAAGCAGCGCGATCCGGTGAACGCCATCGCCATGTCGTGTTCGTCGGCGGCGGCGATCACGTCCTCGTCGTTGACGGAGCCGCCCGGCTGGACGACGGCTTCGACGCCCGCCGCGGCCGCCTCCTCGATCGCGTCCGGGAACGGGAAGAACGCGTCCGAGGCCATCACGGAGCCCTTGGCGTCCTTCCCGTCGGCGTCCTTCTCGGCTTTCATCGTCGCCAGCGTCACCGCGTCGACCCGGGACACCTGCCCCATCCCGACGCCGACCGTCTCGGTGCCGGTGGCGAGCAGGATCCCGTTCGACTTGACGTGTTTGAGCGTCTTCCAGGCGAACAGCATCGTCTCGACCTGCTCGTCGGTCGGGGTGCGCTCGGTGACGAACTCGAGGTCGTCCGCGGTCGGCGACAGCAGGTCGCGCTCCTGGACGAGCCGCCCGCCGACGATCGGTTTCTCGGCGAAGCGCTCGACGTAGCGCGCCTCCCCCTCGCCGAGCGGGCCGACGTCGAGGACGCGGAGGTTCCCCTTCTCGCGGAGCACGTCGAGGGCGCTGTCGGTGTAGCCCGGCGCGACGACGACCTCCTTGAACGACTCCGTGATCGCCTCGGCGGTGTCGGCGTCACAGGTCCGGTTGAGCGCGACGATCCCGCCGAAGGCGGACTTCGCGTCCGTGCGGAGCGCGCGGTCGTACGCGTCCGCGAGCCGCTCGGCGGTCGCACAGCCGGCCGGGTTGGCGTGTTTGATCACGGCGGCGGCCGGCTCGTCGAACTCCTTTATCAGGTCGAGCGCGGCGTCGGCGTCGTTGTAGTTGTTGTACCCCATCCCCTTCGCTCCGGAGTTCAGCTCGGCGGCGGCGACGACGGTCGCCTCCTCGCAGGCGTCGTCCGCGTAGAGCGCGGCGTCCTGGTGCGGGTTCTCGCCGTACCGCAGGGACGCGGCGCGGTCCTCGGAGACGAGCCGGCGCTGAGGGAACGCGCCGCCCGTGTCTCCCTCGACGGTGACGGAGTCGGCCGCCTCGTCGACCGTCACCCGCCCCTCGGCGAACCAGCGGACCGCGCGGGGGTACGCGGCGAACTCCGCCTCGTGGAGGACGCGGCGCTTGAGCGAGGCCTCGTCGTCGTCGCCGTAGACGGGGACGGGCTCCTGGGTGACGATGGGGCCGGCGTCGACCGCCTCGGTGACGACGTGGACGGTACAGCCGGTCGTGCGGACGCCCGCGTCCAACACCTGCTCGTGGGCGTTCGCGCCGGGGAACGACGGCAGCAGCGACGGGTGGACGTTCAGCGTCGTCGGGACCGCATCGAGGAACTCGGTCGTCAGCACGCGCATGTAGCCGTCGAGACAGACGACGTCGAAGTCGTACGCCGACAGCCCCTCGAGGACCCGCCGTTCGTGGGCCTCGCGGGACTCGTCGGGGTCGCGCGAGACGACCTCGGTCGGGATCCGGCGCTCGGTCGCCGACTCGAGGACCGGCGCGCCCTCCCGGTTGGTCAGGACGACGGAGAGCTCCGCGCCGCCCGGCGCGACGTCGTCGATGTGTAACAGGTTCCGTCCCCGGTTGCTGGCAAGGCCGGCGATCTTCATACGCTGAGGTCCGAGCGGTCGCGTAAATCGATTGCGGTCGATGCCGCGATCGATCCACGAGCGCGCATTAAAAAGGCATTCAAGACGGGGTAAGCCGGATGACCTATACACTCATGTGGGTCCCTCCATCGACACGCTTTTGCGGGCTCCCCGGGCAGGGTCGACTATGACCGACGACGCCATCGTCGACCTGTCGCGGGAGGACCCGCTCGCCGCCGTCTCGCCGCTCGACGGCCGCTACGCGGGGCGGACGGCCCCCCTCGTGCCCTACGCGAGCGAAGCCGCGCTGATGCGCGCCCGCGTCCGCGTCGAGGCGGAGTACCTGATCGCGCTCGCCGACCTCGAGGCCACGCCGCTCGCGCTCGACGCCGACGCCCGCGCGAGCCTGCGGGACGCGTACGGCTCCTTCTCGGCGGCCGACGCGCGCCTCATAAAGGCCCTCGAGACGCGCGGCGCGGAGGGATACGCCGCGACCAACCACGACGTGAAGGCGGTCGAGTACTTCCTCCGCGTCCGGCTCGACCGCGCGGAGGCGGAGGGGGTCGTCGCGGACGCGGCGGCGCTGTACCCGTGGGTCCACTTCGGGCTCACGAGCGAGGACGTGAACAACCTCGCCCATCGGCTGTTGGTGAAGCCCGCGGTCGCGTCGGTCCTCGTGCCCGCGGTCCGGGAGGTCCGCGACGCGCTCGTCGACCTCGCACACGACTACCGGGGGACGCCGATGCTCGCGCGGACCCACGGCCAGCCGGCGACGCCGACGACGTTCGGCAAGGAGATGGCCGTCTACGCCGCCCGTCTCGGCCGGGCGCTCGGGCGCGTCGACGCCGCCGTCGACGGGCTCGCCGGCAAGCTCGCCGGCGCCTCGGGCACGTATGCGGCCCACGAGGCCGCCTACCCGGGCGTCGACTGGCGGGCGTTCTCGGCGGGGTTCGTCCGCGACCTCGGGCTCGATCACGCGCCGCTCGCGACGCAGGTGAACCCGTGTGACGACCTCGCCGCGCTCTTCGACGCGCTGCGGGGCGTCAACAACGTCCTGCTCGACCTCGACGTCGACGCCTGGCTGTACGTCTCCGACCGCTACCTCGGCCAGCGGGCGGTCGCGGGCGAGACGGGGTCGTCGACGATGCCGCACAAGGTGAACCCGATCGACTTCGAGAACAGCGAGGGGAACCTCTCGAAGGCGAACAGCGACCTGACGTTCCTCGGCGACTACGTCACGAGCTCCCGGCTCCAGCGCGACCTCTCGGACTCGACGGTGAAGCGGAACGTCGGGGCCGCGTTCGCCCACTGCCTGCTCGGCTACGCGAAGGCGGGCGACGGGCTCTCGAAGGTCGTCCCGAACGAGACCGTAATGCGCGAGGAGCTGGAGGCGACCCCCGAGGTGATCGGCGAGGCGGTCCAGACGATCCTTCGACGAGAGGGTGACACCGACGCCTACGAGCGCGTGAAGGAGCTCACCCGCGGGCGGCGGGTGACGCTCGACGACTTCCGCGCGCTGTTCGACGACCTCGACGTCGACGCGGCCGTCCGCGACGAGCTCGCCGCGTTGACCCCGGCGGGGTACACCGGAGTCGCCGACGCGCTCGTCGACGAGATCGGCGAGCCGGACGCGGCCGACGGGAGCGACTGACCGCGGCGAGCCACGACGAGAGCGACGACTGACCCCGGCGAGGACGACTGACCCCGACGAGAGCGATGATTGACCCCGACGCGCCCGGTTCCGACCGCTCACTACGGGTTTTTAAGTCCCGCTCCTCGCGGAAAGACCTTTAAAAGCGGGTCTCGCCCGGCGACCGCGTCTCGCCCCTGACTCCCACAGCCACGAGCCACCGCCGACGTGCGTGCGACGGGGCCGCCGCCGTCCCCTTTTAACCCGGCGGCGGCCGTACCGTCGCCCATGACCGACTCGTCGGCGGCCGCCTTTTATACCCGGTACGCCGCGCTCTACGACCGGATCGCCACCGACGCGCCGTTCGCCGCGGGGCTCCGCGAGCGGGTCGTCGACGCGCTCGACCCCGCCCGCGGCGAGGTGGTCGTCGAGATGGGGTGTGGCACGGGGTCGAACCTCCCCCTGCTCCGCGAGCGCGTGGGCGCGGCGGGGGCCGTTATCGGGGTCGACTTCTCGGCCGGCGTCGTCGCCCGGGCTCGCGACCGGGTCGCGCTGGCGGGGTGGGACAACGTCCACGTCGTCCGCGGGGACGCCACCGCACCGCCCGTCGCGTTCGCGGACCTCCCGCGCGACGCCGCGCCCGCCGGCGAGGTCGACGGCGTCCTCGTGACGTTCGTCACCGGGATGATCGACGACCCCGCTCGGGCCGTGGACCGCTGGTGCCGGGTCGTTGGCGCGGGCGGCCGCGTCTGCGTCGCGGGGTTCGCCCGCAGCACCCATCCGGTCGGGCGGGTCGGTAACCCGCTGTTCGCGGCCGGCGTTCGCCTAGGGACCCCGCCCGGTCGCGGCCGGGGACGGCCCGAGTCGCCCGTCGAGCTGTTGGACCGCCGCGCGCTCGCCGCCCACCGCCGCGTCCATGCCCGCTGTGCGGACGCGACGACGACGCGACGCCTGCTCGGGTTCGCGCGGATCACGTCCGGGAGCGTCGACGACCCGCCTCGGCCGGGCGGTCCCGCCGGAGCCGCACCCGGCGAGGAGTCCCCCGACGGCCACACCCCTTATTAGTCTCGCACGCCACGTGCTGACAAGCAATGCGCCGTCGTCGCTTCCTCGCCGGGGCGGGGCTCGTCGTCTCGAGCGTCCTCGCCGGCTGCAACGGGACCGAGACGGACGACGACCCCGGATCCTCCGACACCGACGACGGGGACGACGGCGACGACGAGGACGAGCCCCTCGCGCGCGTCGTCGAGAGCGAGCTCGTTCGGGAACGCGAGGGCACCGACGAGGAGCGCGTCGCCGTCGAGGGCGTCGTCGAGCGGGTCCGGGAGGAGGAGATCACCTACCTCGAGGTCCGCGTCGAGTTCCTCGGGGAGGAAGGCGAAGTGCTCGACAGCACCGTCGAGCACCTCGACGACGTGACAGAGGGGGACCGCTGGCCGTTCACCGTCGCGTTCTCCGGCGTCGGGGAGGCCGCGGCGCGCGTCACCGACCACTCGGCGACCGTCGTCGAGAACCCCTGAGATGTCCCGGCTCAGAGACGGTGACCGGGGAGAACGGATGCCGGCACGACCGCCGGCCGGGGGCGGAACGTGAGCGAGCCCCCCCGCGAGGACGGGGCGGGCGCGAACGACGAGGAGCGGCCCGACGACGACCGAGGCGACGACGAACGGCCCGGCGACGAACGGATCGACCGCGAGGAGTCGACCGACCGCGACGAGCCGGGACGGTCGCGTCCGGCCGACCGCGAAAGGACCGCCGACCGTGGGGACGGCCCTAAAGAAAAGAGCAGCGAGACGATGGCCGAGCAGGGCGGGATCACGTTCGGCGGGGAGCTGATCAAGAAGGCGTTCGGCTTCCTCGTCGTCGCGCTCATCACCCGGCTCGTGAGCCCCGGGGTCTACGGGCTGTTCGTGCTCGCGACGTCCGTCCTCCACCTGCTGCAGGTGTTCGCGAGCGCCGGGCTCCACCGCGCCATCGACTACTACGTGCCCCAGTACCTCGCCGCGAACGAGCCCGGGAAGGCCCGGGGCGTCACGCTGCAGGTGTTCGGGCTCCTCCTGCTCACGTCGACGACGACGGGCGCGCTGTTGTACCTCGGAGCCGACCGGCTGGCGGCGGTGTTCGGGGAGCCCGCGCTCGCGACCGCGCTGCGGATGCTCGCCGTCGCGCTTCCACTGTTGGCGGTGTTCAACGGTCTGATGGCGTCGTACGCCGGCATCAAGCGGCTCAAGTACCGGGTGTACGTCCGCGACGTGACCCGGCCGACGGTCCGGCTCCTCGCCACCGCGGCCCTGCTGATCGCGGGCTACGGGCTCCTCGGGGTGGTCGGCGGCTTCGTGATAGGGCTCGCCGTCGCCATCGTCCTCGGCACGGTCATCCTCGTCAGACACGACGCGCTTCGGGGCGCGTCGGCGTCGCTGACCCCGTTGCGCGAGGTGCTCTGGTACGGGGTGCCGCTCGCGCTCGCGGGCGTCATCTACGTCGTGATGGGACAGGTCGACTACTTCGTCGTCGGCTACTTCCTCGCGTCCGAAGACGTCGGCATCTACCGCGTGGGGTACATGCTCGCGGCGAACCTGCTCGTGTTCTTCTCGTCGCTCGCGCCGGTGTTCAAGCCGCTCATCGCGGAGGAGCGGCGCGACGGCGACGCCGTCGCGAAGCGGTACCGGACCGCGACCCGGTGGGCGCTCGGGTTTTCGCTGCCGTTCGCGGCGATCCTCGTGCTCGGCGCGGAGGTGTACCTCTCGATCGTGTTCACGCCGCAGTACGCCGTCGCCAGCGGGGTCGTCCTCGCGCTCGTCGTCGGCTACCTCATTAGCATCACCGCGGGCGGCCCCGACGGCGCGCTGCTGCAGGGGCTCGGCTACTCGCGGCTCGTCTTCGTCAACTCCGGGCTCCTGCTCGTCGCCAACGTCGTCTTCAGCGTCCTGCTCGTGCCGCGATACGGGATCCTCGGCGCGGGGCTCGGGACGATGCTCGCGCTGTCGCTGTCGGGGGCCGCGGCGCTCACCGAGGTGTACTACTACCGCGGCATCCACCCGTTCTCGCCCGCGCTCGGCCGCGTGATCGCCGCGTGGCTCCCCGCGCTCGGGGCCGGCTGGGTCGTCGTGACGGTCGTCCCCGACCGGTTCGTCGTCGCGGTCGTCCTCCCGGTCGTCGTGCTCGGCGTCTACGTCGTCGCCGGGCGCGCGCTGGGCGCGGTCACCCCCGACGACGTGCGCGTCGCCGAGGCGGTCGCGCCCGCGCCGGTCGTCGCCCGGCTGCGGAGGGCCGTCGACGGGGAGCCCTAGCGGGGACGGCCGCGGATCGGACCCATCTCGGAACCCGAACGGGCCCCGCTCCGGGCCCGAACCGAGACCGTAGCTGGTATATCCGTCAACACGCTTCGTACGGACGAGATGACACGGGTGAGCGTTATCGGCTGCGGGAACATGGGCGGTGCCTTGGTCAAGGGGCTCGGTCGGACCGACGAACACCGGGTGACGGCGATCGACCTCGACCCCGAGGCGCTCGAATCGGTCGCGGACGACGCCGCGGAGACGACCGACGACGTCGCGGCGGCCGCGGAGGCCGACGTCGTCGTGCTCGCGGTGAAACCGAGCATCGTCGAGGCGGTGCTGGCCGACCTCGACCTCTCGGCGGACCAGACGCTGGTGTCGCTGGCGGCCGGCGTGCCGCGGTCGTTCGTGGCCGCTCGGACCGACGCGACGGTCGTCCGGATCATGCCCAACCTCGCGGCGGAGACGGGGAACATGGCCGCGGCGGCGACCGCTGACGGGCTCACCGACGAGGTGCGCGCGCTGCTCGACGACGTCGGCGAGTTCATCGAGGTCGACGAGGAGCTGATGGACGTCTCGACCGCCGTCAACGGGAGCGGCCCGGCGTTCGCGTTCTACCTCATCGACGCCGTGAAGACGGCCGGGATCGAGGGCGGGCTCGACCCCGATCAGGCGGAGACGCTGGCGGCTCAGACGTTCAAGGGGGCCGCCGAGACCGTCCTGCGGGACGACCGGAGCGTCGACGAGCTCATCGACGCCGTCTGCTCGCCGAACGGGACCACCATCGAGGGGATGGAGGTGCTGTGGGAAAGCGACGCCGACGACGCGGTCGCCGACGCCGTCACGGCCGCCGAACGCCGCTCCGCGGAGCTGTCGGAGGCGTTCCGGGATGAGTGAGACGGCCCCGATCGACCGCGTCGACGCGGAGACCGTCGCGGCGGGGCTCGACGAGGCGGCGACCGCAAAGCGGGTCGTCGTCAAGGCCGGCACCAACTCCCTGACCGACGAGGACTCGCGGCTCGACCGGGTGAAACTCGACAAGCTCGTCGCGGACATCATGGACCTCCGGGAGCGCGGCAAGGACGTCGTGTTGGTCTCCTCGGGGGCCGTCGGGGCCGGGATCGGCCGGATCGACGCCGAGAACGGCGGCCCGGTCGAGGACCGCGAGATCGAGCCGATCGAACACAGCCAGGCGCTCTCGACGGTCGGACAGGGCCACCTGATGCGCCACTACACGCAGAGTTTCGACCGGTACGACCAGACCGTCGCCCAGATCCTGTTGACCGGGCAGGACCTCGACACGCCGGAGCGCTTCCGGAACTTCACGAACACGGTCGAGACCCTCCTGGAGTGGGGGGTCGTCCCGATCGTCAACGAGAACGACGCGGTCGCGACCGACGAGCTGCAGATCGGCGACAACGACATGATTTCGGCGTCGATCGCGATCGGCCTCGGCGTCGACCTGTTGGTGACGCTCACCGACGTCGACGGCGTCCACACGGGCAACCCGAAACGCGATCCCGACGCCGAGCTGATCGGCGCGGTCGGCGACAACTACGACGCGGTCCGGGGCCGGATCGACGAGACGGCGTCCGGCTCCTTCGGCGGCATCCTCACCAAGGTCGAGGGGGCCCACGACGCCAGCAACCACGGGATTCCGGCGATCATCGCCGGGTCGGAAACCCGCGACGTGTTGGAACGGATCGCAACGGGGAAGCCGACGGGGACGCTGTTCGTTCCCATGAGCGCGGAGTCGAACGCCCGCACGGAACACGACAATGAGTGACACAGCACACGACACCGACGCGCAGGTGACGGCGGCCGAGCGCGCCGCGTTGCGGCTCGCGAACGTCGACGAGCAGACGCGGAACGCGGCGCTCCGAGCGATCGCCGACGCCATCCGCGAGCGCGAGGCGGAGGTCCTCGCGGCGAACGCCGAGGACGTCGCGGCGGCGGAGGAGGCGCTCGCCCGCGGGGAGTACACGGAGGCGCTCGTCGACCGGCTGAAGCTCGACGGGACGAAAGTCGAGAGCATCGCGAGCATGGTCGAATCGGTCGCCGAGCAGGACGATCCGCTCGGCGAGACGCTGACCGCCCGCGAGCTCGACGACGGGCTGGAGCTGTACCGGGTCGCCGTCCCGATCGGGGTCGTCGCGACGGTCTTCGAGTCGCGGCCCGACGCGCTGGTGCAGATCGCGGCGCTCGCGTTGAAGTCCGGCAACGCCGTGATCCTCAAGGGCGGCAGCGAGGCGAGCGAGTCCAACCGGGTCCTCTACGGTATCGTCCGGGAGGCGGCCGCCGAGGTCGTCGCCGCGCGCGACGCCGACGAGGCGGACGTGGACGGCGGGGCGAACGACGCGGACGGCGGGGCGGCCGACGCGGACGCCGGGATCCCGGACGGTTGGGCGCAGCTGATCGAGGCCCACGAGGAGGTCGACCGGCTGTTGGAGCTCGACGACCACGTCGACCTGGTGATGCCGCGAGGCTCCTCGGAGTTCGTCTCGTACATCCAGGACAACACGCAGATCCCCGTCCTGGGCCACACGGAAGGGGTCTGTCACGTCTACGTCGACCGCGACGCCGACCTCTCGATGGCCGCGGACGTCGCGTTCGACGCGAAGGTGCAGTACCCGGCGGTGTGTAACGCCGTCGAGACGCTGCTCGTTCACGACGCGGTCGCGGAGGCGTTCCTCCCCGAGATCGTCGAGCGGTACGAGGCGGCCGGCGTCGAGCTCCGCGGCGACGAACGGACCCGAGAGATCGTCGACGTGGGGGCGGCGACGCCCGCGGACTGGACGGCGGAGTACGGCGACCTCGAGCTGTCGATCAAGGTCGTCGACGACGTGTACGCGGCGATCGAACACGTCAACGCGAACGGGTCGAAACACACCGAGTCGGTCCTCACCGAGGACGCGTCGACCGCCGAGACGTTCATGACCGGCGTCGACGCCGCCAGCGTCTTCCATAACGCCTCGACGCGGTTCGCGGACGGCTACCGCTACGGGCTCGGGGCCGAGGTCGGCATCTCGACGGGGAAGATCCACGCCCGCGGTCCCGTCGGGCTGGAGGGGCTGACCACGTACAAGTACTACCTGGAGGGCGACGGCCACCTCGTCGCGACGTACGCCGGCGAGGACGCGACGCCGTTCACGCACCGCGAGTTCGACGGGTCGTGGACGCCCGGGCGGCGGTCCCAGCGGTAGCCGGCTGAGTGCGAGCCTCGGCTCGGACGGTTCCGTCACGGCCGATCGGTTTATAAGTGCCTCCGTTGAAATCACGTCCTTCGGACATATTCTCGTGTGGAACAGCTGATCACTGAAAGGTGCGAGTTGGCCGCCGACATACCTACCAATTAGTGTGAATGTTCTGAACGTTATGTAAGATACATGGCGCGAATTAAGAGAGGTGACAAGTCAATCTACGACAAATAACGTATAACACGGCAAGTAAGTATTTATTGCCGATACTCTCGTTTCGCGCCTCAAAATACCTTTTCTAAATACTCGTTGATTTTCGTTCACTGGTTGGACGTCATACTAGCCGGGCGCGAGATGGTCAATGGCTGCCTATTTTCTACAAATAATGCGAATATTGACATATAGAGGCGTCTAACTTAGATCATGAGCACATAAACTCTACTTTTCACCGCGTTAGTGCCAAAAAATTAGACTTTCCAAGATGTTTTACCCTCCTCAATACGATCTATATCGCTTCCAGTCATTGTAAATAAACTTCGGAATTTATCGGAGATAAATTTTATATTTTCATCAGATACTAGAGACCGGATTTCCTCGCGGAGAGATTTTAATTCCTCAAGAGTTTCAGGTTGAACACCTTCGGAGCTTTTAATCTCTCTATTTATTTCACGTTTTTTCGATTGGTAGTTTTCTACGACTTGTTCTAACTCATCCAAATTTTCCTTGACAAGTTTATATTTCGACTGATAGTAATCAAATCCAACAATTATGATAAACAGGGGGATGATTAAAGTTAGAAAATTGGATGTGATATACACTACCAATAGTGATGGTATGATAAGCAGGATCGCTAATCGACTCGTTAGTAAACCGGCTGGGTTGTGTGTGATGTCCTCATCTGCATTCATAACGTCAAGCTGGAGCTCAATTGTTACCGTCGGATCTATTGGTTTAGATATGTTGCTAGAATTACCAAGAGGTCGGCCATGAATCTCACTATGACAAGAGCTACATAATGTCGTTAAATTAGAAATTTTATCACTCCCACCTTCGCTCCGAGGGACAACATGATGAGCATGTAACTCAGCATTTCCATTTGACCCACCTTGTACCCCACATTCTTTGCAGGTATAGTTGTCCCTTTTATAAACCTTTTTGCGTAGTTCGTCCCAATTAGAAGGATATCCAGAACTCATTCTAATACCTACTCGTAATTGTTTATTTACTAAGTATGTTATGTTATAACCTCCTACGGTATATCGTTCGCCTATACTAACCGAAACCGGATCAGATTATATCAGCTACTAAGGATTTCAACAGGTCTATTTATAAGTAATTTCGGACCGCCGTGGTCGAGTTGATACGGACGCAGAACCGCCCACTCTTCGGTTTATAATCCGTTTCGGAGGAGCGTCGTCCGGTGTCAGGTGTCGTCCGGCATTACTTAAAAGACATCACGGGGGCGTGCGGCACGGGGTGTGCAGAGCGGAGCGCGGGAGCGTGCGGCGCGACCGCCGTCAGTTCGACTCGCAGATCGCGACGAAGTTCTCGAAGACCTCCTCGCCGCGCTCGGTGTGGGCGACCTCGGGGTGCCACTGGACGCCGTAGAGCCCCTCCTCGACGTTCGACATGGCCTCGATGCCACAGACGTCGGAGGTCGCGGTGCGGACGAAGCCGTCGGGGAGCGCTTTCACCTCGTCGGCGTGGGAGGCCCAGACCCGCGTCTCGGGCGCGAGCGAGCCGACGAGCGGGTCCTCGTCGTCGACGATCTCGACGTCGACGTCGGCGTAGCCGCCGTAGTCGCCGGCGTCGACGCGGCCGCCGCGCTCGGCGGCAATGACCTGCATCCCGAGACAGATCCCGAGGACGGGGGCGTCGAGGTCGAGGTAGTCGGGCGCGTTGCCAATGCGGTCCATGTCGGGGCCGCCCGAGAGGACGATCCCGTCCGCGTCGATCCCGTCGGCGGCCGCGTCGGCCGCGACGATCTCCGTGTCGACGCCCATGTCGCGGAGCGCGCGCTGTTCGAGGTGAGTGAACTGGCCGTGGAGGTCCACGACGACGATCCGAGTCATGCCCGCGATTGGCGGGTACCGCACAAAAACCGCTCGAAACGAAGCGCAGGGACGTGTCGTGTTTTGCGATCGCGACGGAGTGGCGATCCACGAGCGTGGATCGCAACCGCGATCGCTCGCCCGGGCCGCAGCCCTCACTCCGGCGAGCGGAGCAGGAACCCGACGAGGCCGGCGGCCACCGCGAGCCCGCCGCCGAGGAGGAACGCCGCGTCCCAGCCGATGACGCCGATGAGCCAGCCGACGACGCCGCCGCCGAAGACGCCGCCCCACATCTTGCCCGAGTAGACCAGCGAGTAGTTGGCCGAGGAGTGTTTGCTGCCGTAGTAGTCCGCGACGAGGCTCGGGAACAGCGAGAACTGCGAGCTCCAGAAGAAGACGGCGATCGCGACCGCGACCACGTAGCCGACGCCGCTGCCGAGCTCGGCGAAGCCGACGACGGCGATCGTCCCGACCCCGCAGGCGAGGAACGACACCGCCGTGATCCGCTCGCGGTCGAGACGGTCCGAGAGCGCCCCGAGAACGAGCCGCCCGCCGGCGGAGCCGAGCGGCAGGATCGTCGCCGCCAGCGTCGCCATCCCGGCGGTCAGCCCGGAGTCTTCCGCATAGAGGATCGCCCGCGCCGTGATCATCAGCCCGGCGGCGCTGACCGCGAAGAACATGAAGTACATCGCCCAGAACTGCCACGTCCGGACCATCTCCCGCCACGTGTACTGCACCCGACCGACCGTGGGGTCGACGCCGGGGTCGCCGTTCGCGTCGCCGTCACCGTTCGTGTCGTCACCGTCGTCGCCGTCACCGCTCGCACCGTCGGTTTCGCCCCCCGACGAGTCCCGAGCGGCCCCGCGGTCCCAGCCGTGCGGAGGGTCCTTGAGGACGACGGTGCCGACGACGATCCCGACGCCGATGAGCGCGCCCATGCTCCAGAGCCCGGTCGCGAACGCGCCGTCGGCGATCATGTATCGGATGAAGGGGACGAACGCGGCGCTCCCGGCCGCGAACGCCATCGTGCCGATCCCCGTCGTGAGCCCGCGCTTGTCGGGGAACCACTTCACCGCGGTGTTGACCGCCACGGTGTACACCATGCCGACGCCGACCGCGCCGACGGCGTACACCGCGTACACGTGCCAGAGTTCGGTCGCGAACGCCAACCCGACGTAGCCACCCCCGGCGAGGACGCCCGCGACGAGCGTCACCGCCCGCGGCCCGTACCGGTCCCGCCACCAGCCGGCGGGGAACTGCACGAGCGCCATGATCACGACGTACGCCGTGAACACGAACCCCAACGCCGACAGCGACGTGTCGAGCTCCACCGCGAGGGGCCCCTCCAGCGACGACCAGACGTACTGGTACGGGCTCACCAGCGCCATCATGGCCGCGGCGGCGACGATCTGCCACCAGCGCGAGTAGCCGAGGATCCGTTTCGACTCCGCGTCCGGGTCGATGCCGTGTCGGTTACTCATCGAAGGTCGTGGTGCGCGATCCGTCACTTATCTGTCCTTTCGGTCGGGTCATGTCGTCGATCGAGTCGGCGTATTCCGCGCCGTGCATTAACCCCTCCCATTCGGCCACGGATCGACCCCGACCGGTCACGGCCTCACAGGTCCAGCGGGCCGCTCTTGAGGAACTCCCGCAGGAGGACCGTCGCGTACGACCCGCTGGGGAGCGCGAAGCCGAAGGTGGGGTCGCCGTCCGCGAACGCGACGTCGAGGTCGGTCCGGAGGAGGATCGCCCGCCGCGTCCCGGTCGAGCCGAACTCGCCGGGGAGGTCGAAGTCGGCCGGCTCGATCCCGGCGTCGTCGAGGACCGCGCGCTCGATCGCGCCGGGCTCGTCGTCGCCGAGCGTCGTCTCCGTTCCCACGAGCGGCGCGGTGACGAACGCCCGGCCGCGACCGCAGTGGCGCGCCATCACGTCGACCCGATCCGCGGTCACCCGCTGGATCCGGTCGGGGTCGGGCGCGTAGAGGACGTCAGGGGCGTCGCGGTCCGCGAAACACGCCACGTCGCCGGGGACGGGGCGGTCGAACGGGATCCCCCGGCGGAGCCGCTCGCTCAGGATCCGGTTGAAAAGCACCGACTGGGCGGCGTTGACGAACAGCCGCTGGAGGTTCGACGGGACCGCCTCCAGCGCGTGCCGCCAGTCGTCGTCGTCCGCGGGTGCGGCCGGGTCGACGCCGCGTTCGTCGAGCCGGTGGACCATCCCGCGCTCGAACCGGAGCTTGCGGGGCAGCGCCGCGAGACAGGCCGCCCAGTCGCCGTCGCCCGGGCCCCCGTCCGAGCCATCCTCGTCGCCATCGGCCGAGCCGTCCCCGTCGCCCGGGCCCTCGTCCGAGTCGTCCACGTCACCCGGACCCTCGCCATCAACCGATCCGACGCCGAACGCCGCGTCGACCCGCGAGCGGGCCGCCCGGGTGTCGTCCGGCTCGGTCGGGGAGGGGTTGCCGGCGTACAGCCGGACCGCCTCGCGCCAGTCGCCGCGGACGACGGCGAGCCCGACCAGGTGAGTCACCGGCCGCCGGCTCCCGAAGCGCTGCTGGCCGAAGTAGTTCGGGACGGCGATCGGGCCGTCGGCGGCGGCGTCCGCGTCGCCCGCGTCGCCCGCGTCCCTCGCGCCGTCTGCCTCGTCCGCGTTCCTCGCGTCGTCCGCGTCGCCCCCGCCGGCGAACGCGCGGAGGTCCCGCGTCACGTCGGCGACGCGCGCCGCCGCGTCCTCCACGGTGTCGGCGACACGGATCTCGAAGGCGTTGCCCGCGAGGTCGCCGAAGGTGAGCCCGCGACCGGCGCGCCCGACGACCTCGATCTCGACGCCCCGGATATCGGGGAGGTCCGCCGGATCGACCCCGCGGAGGGTGAACAGCTGGGTCGTGACGGCGCGTTTGTCCTTCGTCCCGGCCCAGGAGACCCGCTCACGGCTGATCGAGAGCGCGTCCGAGATCCGGCGCGCGAAGTCGTTCGTGTCCCAGTCGCGGAGGGTGACGCGGACGACGAGGTCGGGGTAACTCCCCGGGTCGGCGTCGACCGGCTCGGCGCCGAACGCCTCCAGCTCGGTCACACGGAAGTCGGCGGGCGACTCGCGGAGCCGCCCGCCGATGCCGTCGGCGGCGCTGACGTAGCCGTCGATCCCGACCGCGCGCTCTATCGGATGCGCCTCGCGGCGGATCCACCCGCGTTCGCCGGCCGGGGTGTCGTCGTCGACCATTCAGTAGAGGGGGAGGTCGCCGGTCACGCGGTCGACCGAGTCGTCGCGGGCGGGGCCGACGGCCAGCGTCGTGACCGTCCCCGGCTCGAGCTCCGTGTGACCGGCGTCCCGGATGATCGCGTACGGGAGCCCCTCCGTCTCGGCTTTGTCCGCCAGCGCGAACAGCTGGCTCTCGGAGTCGCCGCCGAGGACGACCTTCTTTTGGCCCTCCCCTTGCCACTTCTTGCGGGCGCGTCGGCTCGCGTCCTGATACGCCGACAGCGACGCGTGAGCGACCTGCGCGGCGAGTTTCCCCTCGCCCATCCCGAGGTCGCGGCGGGCGACGATGACCTGTTTCATACCGGCTCAACCGCCGCCGCCGGTATAGCTCTGTTCTCTCGACCGGAACCGGTCGGGAACGAGAGCCGCGACCGGTCAGAACCCGCGTTCCGAACAGGGGCGGTTGAACCGGTCGGGGTCGTTCTCCAAGAGCTCCTGAGAGCAGTCGGCGTCCCGCCAGTCCGCGACGTTCGGCGTGTGAGCACACCGGTTGTCGTTCTCGACGAAACACCGGGCGACGTCCCAGTGGTTGTACTGGATGACCGCCAGGATCTTGCCGTCG
The DNA here is from genome assembly GCF_009806985.1 of Halorubrum sp. JWXQ-INN 858. Classification (GTDB taxonomy): domain Archaea; phylum Halobacteriota; class Halobacteria; order Halobacteriales; family Haloferacaceae; genus Halorubrum. The sequence goes on from NZ_WUAX01000016.1 coordinate 305,625, forward strand.
CCGTCGTATCGCAACACGGGGGAGTCACCGTACTGTCCGGGGATCGCCGTCGTCGTGTCCCGGGTGAACTCGACGGTCTCGCAGGCGGCCTCGCCGTCGCCGTTCTCGTAGACGACCTTCGCGATGAGCGGGCCCTCTCGGTGGGCGTAGCTCTCCCAGTCGAGGTCTTCCCGGTCGACGACGATCCACACGGACGAGCACCCCCTGAAGTCGACGTCGAACCGGTCCCACGCGGCGGCGCTCCCGGCGAACGCCCCGATCCCGGCGAGCCCGACGCCCGCGGCTCCCGCGGCGGAGAGGACGGCCCGCCGGGCGATCGACGGCGAGTCGCCGGTCGTGGATTCGCCCCGATCGTCGGTCGTCACACTGGGCCCCTCGACGGCGTCCGTCGGGTCGTCCGCTGGTTTCTCGGCCATACCCGATCCGGTGTCGACCGAACCCATTGTAATGACGACCGTACCGAGGGAAGCGAGAGGGTACCGTCGCCGAGGGCGGCAGGGCTCAGAGAAGCCTGCGGTCGCTACCGGCCCCGGGACTGGGAAACGCCTTTGTCGGTCGCCGAAGACCGTCCGGCCGTGCCCTCCCCGCTCGCCGCCCTCGTCGCCGTCGTCAGCGCAGCCCTCGATCGCTCTCGCGACCACTTCCGCGGACGCGACGCCGTCTCGGTCGGGGTCGCGGTCCTCCTCGTCGGCGGCGTCGCCGTCGGGACCGCGCTCGGGATCGTCGGACTCGGGCTCGTGTTCGACGCCACGATCGACGAGACGGTCACCGTCGACAACCCCGACCAGCCGCCCGAGTGGGTGTGCGAGTCGGAAGTACACGGCGAAGAGAGCCCGGTCACGGCCGGCTGTGACCGGCCGGACCGGATCGACGTCGACGTCGGTGCGGAGCTCCGCGACGCCGCGGCGGGCCTCTTCCATTACGGGCTGATCGGGGTTGTGGTCTGGTGGGGCGTCTTCGCGGGCGTCCTCCACGGCGGTGCGCGTATCGCGGGCGGGAACGGCTCGTTCGCCGACTCGCTCGTGGTCGCGGCGTGGGCGATCGTCCCCGAACTGCTTCGGGTGGGCATCGGGCTCGCGGTGATCGGGTACGCCCTCGCGACCGCCGACGTCGGGGGTGGGGGATTCGAGACGATCGCCGCGGACGTGACGGCCGCGATCGGCGGCGCGAGCGGGCCGCTGTTCGCCGCGTCCGTGGCCACCGTCGCGATCCAGTGGTTCGTCGTCGTCGGAGGGTTGGAAGCGACGCACGACCTCGACCGGCTGACCGCGGGCGTCCTCGCCGGGGTGTTCGGGGGCCTCCTGTTGGCGTCGACCGCGCTGTAACCGACCCCACCCTACTTCGCTCACCCTGACGGGTTCGCTCGTTGAGGGTGGGGCTTTGATGTGGGACTCGCCTTCTGTTGTCGCCGGGGAGGAAGGTCGTTCCTCGCCCGTACCGAACGACCTTCGGGGTCGGCGTCCCCACCATTCGGGGCCGGGCTACTGCGGCCCGTGATACTGACGACATGTGCGACGGTATCACGGGATTTTGACACGATGGCCCCCGAAAAAAGTGTATCGGATAGCGAGTCAGATGGGTGGAACTTCGTTGTCTGTTTCCCATCATGTCGGCTTCCTCCCCAGCCTACTCACTTCGTGCTTCCGACTGGTCGGAAGCCCTCGCTCCTTGAGGCCGGAGGCTCCGCCTCGAAGGATGCTGATCCCGGTCCGTCCGCGATCCGCGAAGTCCGGTCCGCTCACGACCCGCGAAGTCCGGTCCGCTCACGACCCGCGAAACCGGCCGTCGTCGAGCGCCGGGGATTCGGGAGCCTTTAGAGGACGCCCGCCCCGTTTCTCGGCATGATACTGTCGGACGCCGACATCCTCGCCCGTCTCGAGACGGGCGACCTCGTGATCGAGCCGCTCGCCGACGTCGACCAGCAGGTCCAGCCCGCCAGCGTCGACCTCCGGCTCGGCGAGCGGTTCCTGGAGTTCCAGCGGACGAACATCCCCTGTATCCACCCCACCGAGGCGGACGAGGTCGGCGACTACGTCACGGAGACGACCGTCACCGAGGGCGACGAGTTCATCCTCCACCCCGGCGACTTCGTGCTGGGGACGACGACCGAGCGCGTCGAGATCCCTGACGACCTCGTCGCACACGTCGAGGGGCGGTCCTCGCTCGGCCGGCTGGCGATCGTCGTCCACGCCACCGCGGGGCTCTGTGACCCCGGCTACCACGGACAGATCACGCTCGAGCTGTCGAACCTCGGCACCGCGCCCGTGGCGCTCTCGCCCGGGATGCGCATCTCCCAGCTCACGTTCACGGAGCTGCGCTCGCCCGCCGACCGGCCGTACGGCTCGGAGCGCGGGTCGAAGTACCAGGACCAGGACGGGCCGCAGGCGTCCCGGATCGGGGCCGACCCCGAGTTCGCGGACGACGGCGGGGACTCCTGATGCGGTTCATCGAGGAGGTCGTCGCCGACGAGTTCCTCCCGACGGTCCGGGCGATGCTCGCCGAGGACCTCCGCGGGCGCGGGTTGACACAGCGCGAGGTCGCCGACGCGCTCGGCGTCTCGCAGTCGGCCGTCTCGAAGTACGCCCACGGCGACGTCGCCCGCCACGAGCGGGTCGCCGCCGACGAGCGCGTCCAGGCGCTCGTCGAGCGCGTGGGCGAGGGGCTCGCCACCGGCGACTTGGGGCCGGTCGCGGCGCTCGTCGAGATCGAGGTGCTGATCCGTCAACTGGAGGAGGGCGACCTCCTCGCCGAGCTGCACGAGGAGGCGATGCCAGCGCTCGCCGACGCCGACGTCGACTTCACCGTCCACGACCCCGACAGCGGGCTCCGCGAGCGCGAGCGCGTGATCGCGTCCGTCCGCCGGGGGCTCCGCGCGCTGACCAACGCCTCCGGCTTCGCCGGGCTCATCCCGAACGTCGGGACCAACGTGGTCGAGTGCGTCGACGGCGCGCGGACGATCGACGACGTCGCGGGCGTCCCCGGACGGCTCGTCGACGTCAAGGGGCGCGCGATGGTGCCGGGCGAGCCCGAGTTCGGCGTGAGCGAGCACGTCGCCACGCTCCTGCTCGCGGCCCGCGAGGCGGGGACGACCGCCCGGGCCGCGATCAACGTCCGGTACGCTTCCGCGGCCGTCGCCGCGCTCGCCGAGTCGTACCCGACCGTCGAGTTCGACGCGGAGCGCCCGACCGGGGAGGCCGTCGCCGACGCGCTCGCGGGCACGGAGCCGGCCGACACGCTCGTGCTCTACCAGACCGGCGCGGTCGGCGTCGAGCCGATCGTGTACGTCCTCGCGCCGACCGCGCCGGAGGCGGCGGCGATCGTTCGTGAACTGATCTAGGCGTTCGTAAACCGATCTAGGCGTCCGAGAACCGATCTAGGCGTCGTCGGGGCGGTCGACGCCCGTGACCTCGAACCGGGCCCCGCCGGACGCCCCCTCGACGACGTCGATCGACCAGCCGTGCGCCTCGACGAGGTCGCGAACGATAGCCAGGCCGAACCCCGTCCCCTCCTGCCGGGTCGTGAAACCGATTTCGAACACCTCCGCGCGCTTCCCGCGGGGGATCCCGGGACCGTCGTCCTCGAGGAAGAAACCGTCCGGGAGCGGGCCGACCGTCACCGACACCGCGCCGTCCGCGTGGTCACGCGCGTTGCGGAGCAGGTTGTCGAGGACCTGTCTGAGCCGCCGCTCGTCGGCGAGGACCACGAGGTCCCCGTCAACTCCGTCGCCGTCGACCTCGACCGTGAGGTCGTCGTCCGCCACCGCTCCCGCGACCTCCGCGACGACCGCCGAAAGCGACACGGGACGGGGGCTCGTCACGGTCTCGCCCCGCTGGGAGAGCTGCAGCAGGTCCTCGAGGAAGTCCGTCGTGCGCGCGACGGTGTCCCGGATCACCTCGAAGTGGTCCGGATCGCCCGTCTCGCTCGCGAGGTCCGCGTAGCCGTCGATGACCGCGAGCGGGTTCCGGAGGTCGTGTGACACCGCCTTGGTGAACGCGTCCAGCCGCTCGTTCTGGCGCTCGAGCTCCCGGCGCTGTGACTCGATCGTCGTGACGTCGTGGAGGAGCACGACCCACCCGTACCGGACCCCGCCCGACGTCAGCGGCGACCGCGTCGGCTGGATCGCCCGCTCGTCACCCGTCCCGGTGGTGATCGTGAGGACGCCCCCGTCCCCGACGACCCGGTCGTCGCCGGGGAGGTGCGTCGAGACGTCCGTGCCGAGCACGCGCTCGCGGTCGCCGAGCAGGGCCTCGGCGGCGGGGTTCACGTCGAGCACCGTGCCGCCGTCGTCGGTGACGACGACGCCGTCGCTCATCTGCGAGAGAACGACCTTCGAGGCGATCGGCGACAGGTCCAACAGCTGGTACCGGAACACCGCGACCCCGAACAGCACCGCCGAGACCGAAAGCGACAGCGGGGTCAGGTTCACCCCGACCGACCCGTCGAGCGGCGGTATCGACAGCACGTGGAACACGTTCACCGCGAGCGGTAACAGCGCGCCGACGGCGACGAGGGCGGCCTGTCGGCGGACCCGCGGTCCCGACCGGACCGCCTGCGAGAGGACGAGCCACGCCCCGACGATGATCACGACGTACGAGAACGCGAGGTGAAGCAGATATATCGGCCCGTTGACGGTGACGAGCACGGTGAGGGACCCGTGCGTCTCGAGCGACGCGTGAGTCAGCGCCAGCGAGTACGGGTTCGTCGGGAGCGTGAGGAGGAGGGCCGCCGGGATCGCCGCGAGTCCGCCGATCGCCGCCGGGGTGAGGAGGTCGGAGCGGCCGGAGTAGCTCACCGCGAACGCGAGCCAGGCCGGCGGGGCGACGACGCCCCCGACGTGGAGCAGCTTGTACGCGATCAGCTTGGCTTCGAGCGTCGGGGCGGCGAGCTGGACCGCGTACAGCGCCGACCAGATCGACACCGAGAGGGAGAGGGCGACGAACGCGAGCACCGTCGGCGTGCGGCGACCCCTCCGGGCCGAGCGGACCCCGTACAGCGCCCACGCGAACGTCGTCACCGCGCCGAGAAGTAAGAACAGGACGTACGGGGATGACTGCCACTGCATGCGGGTAGACGGTCGGGATGACGGCCGACCGTTACTTAAGCGGTCTGGACGGGGGCCGACCGTTACTTAAGCGGTCTGGACGGGGGCCGACCGTTACTTAAATCGTCTGGGCGGGGGCCGAGGACGGTGTTCGGACGCCGACCGAACGGCGAGACGGTGGATTTCAAAACGACCCATGACCGAAAGCGACCGTTTCAGCGGCCGTTTGGGCGATATAAAGCCGATCGACAGCCAGATCCGGCTGGCGAGTGGCTCGGAGCCTTCGCCTCCGAATGGAATCCGCGTACGCCGACCGTTCCCCACCCGTGCCAGACATATATTACCACGGTCGACTACGATGAGGTATGGGAGAGCACGACGCGGTCCGCATGACCGACGACGAGCGCGACGAGTTCCTCGACGGGTCGGGGACGGGAGTCATCGCCCTGTCGACGGCGGGGGACGACCCTCCGCACGCCGTCCCGGTCTCGTACGGCTACGACCCGATCGAGGAGGTCCTGTACTTCCGTCTCGCTGCCGGTCCGGACCGTGAGAAGGGGAACCTCGCCGACAGAGCGGTGACGTTCGTCGTCTACCGGGAGGACGGCGACCGCTGGAAAAGCGTGACTGCGAGCGGTCGACTGGTCTCCACGACGGACGACACCGTATCCCGGGAGGCGATCGAGGGGCTGGAACGACTGTCCCCGATACCGATCGTGGATGTCTTCGGCGAGCCGACGAGCGAGGTGGAGTTCGAGTTCTACCGGCTCGATCCGGAGCGATTCACCAGCCGCGTCGAACGACCGATGGAGCCCTGACCTCCCTCCCGACCACGATCGGTGGTTGACGGTCGCATCGGTTGACGGTCGCATCGGTTCGTCGCCCGCGCGACACGACCCGGTCGATCCGGCGGGGCGGAACCAGCGCGCTTTTGGCCCGTATCCACGACACTCGGTACACGCACACTACATGAGCCACGACGACTTCCCCACGGAGGACCCGGCGGTGGTGACCTGTGGACTGCCGTACGCGAACGGCGACCTCCACATCGGTCACCTCCGGACGTACGTCGGCGGCGACGTCTTCGCCCGCTCGCTCGAACGACTCGGCCAGGAGACCGCGTTCGTCTCCGGCTCCGACATGCACGGGACGCCCGTCGCGGTCAACGCCGAGCAGGCGGGCGTCTCGCCCGAGGCGTTCGCGCTCGACTGGCACGAGCAGTACGCGGCGACGTTCCCGGAGTTCAACGTCGCGTTCGACAACTACGGCCACACGCACGACGAGACGAACACGGCGGTCACCCAGGATCTGGTCCGCGATCTCGAGGCGGGCGGCCACGTGTACGAAAAGGAGATCATGGTCGCGTACGACCCCGTCGACGACCAGTTCCTCCCGGACCGCTACGTCGAGGGCACCTGCCCGTACTGCGGCGCACACGCCCGCGGCGACGAGTGTGACGAGGGCTGTCAGCGACACCTCGAGCCCGGCGAGGTGGAGGACCCCGTCTCGACGATCAGCGGCAACCCCGCGGAGTACCGCGAGCGCACCCACAAGTTCTTCGAGGTCTCGGCGTTTGCCGACTACCTCTCCGGGTTCCTCGACCGGCTCGAGGGGACCTCCAACGCCCGGAACCAGCCGCGAGAGTGGATCGAACAGGGGTTACAGGACTGGTGTATCACCCGCGACATGGACTGGGGGATCGACTATCCCGGCGAGAACCCGCAGGACCTCGTCCTCTACGTCTGGGTCGACGCCCCGATCGAGTACGTTTCCTCGACGAAACAGTACACGGAACGCGTCGGTGCGGACGTCTTCGACTGGGAAGCGGCGTGGAAGGCCGGCGCGGCGGGGACGACCGAGGACCACCCCGATGGGGGCGAGATCGTCCACGTCATCGGTCGCGACATCATCCAACACCACACGGTGTTCTGGCCGGCGATGTTGGAGGCGACGGGGCACACGGAGCCGCGTGCGGTGATGGCGTCCGGCTTCGTCACCCTCGGCGGGAAGGGGTTCTCGACCAGCCGCGACCGCGCGGTGTGGGCCGACGAGTACCTCGACGAGGGGTTCCACCCCGACCCGTTGCGCTACTACCTCGCGACCAACGGCGGGTTCCAGCAGGACGTCGACTTCTCGTGGGAGAAGTTCCGCGACCGCGTCAACACCGAGCTCGTGGGGACCGTCGGCAACTTCCTCTACCGGTCGCTGCTGTTCGCCCACCGGAACTACGACGACGCCCCGATCGCCGACGCGACGAGCGACGAGGTCGCGGCCCGGATCGACGAGGCAATCGCCGACTTCGAGGCCGCCGTGAACGACTACTCCATCCGCGCGGTCGGCGACGCCGTGACGGACCTCGCACGATACGGCAACGAGTACATCCAGCGCAACGAGCCGTGGAAGCTCGTCGACGAGGACCCCGACGAGGCCGCCCGGGTGATCCACGACTGCGTGGCGATCGCGAAGGCGATCGCCGTCCTCTTCGAACCGATCGCCCCCGAGAAATGCGAGCGACTGTGGGACCAGCTCGGTGAAGCGGGGTCGGTCCACGACGTCACCGTCGAGGCGGCGCGCGCGGAGCCCGCAGGCGACCTCGCGGAGCCGGACGAGCTGTTCGAGCAGGTCGAAGACGACCGCGTCGAGGAGCTGAACGCGAAGCTCGAAGACCGCGTCGCCGCCGCGGAGGCGGACGACGAGCCCGGAGCGGACGGCGAAAGCGACGACGACACCACCGACGACGACACCACCGACGACGACACCGCCGACGACATGACCGACATCGAACCCCTCAGCGACGACCGCATCAGTTTCGACCAGTTCCAAGAGCTCGACATCCGCGTGGGTCGGATCGAGACCGCGGAGGGTATCGACGGCGCGGACGACCTCCTGGAGCTCCGGGTCGACCTCGGCGCGGAGACCCGGACGATCGTCGCGGGGCTCAAGCGGCTCCACGACGCCGACGACCTTCCCGGCACGAAGGTCGTGGTGCTCGCGAACATGGAGAAAGCGGAGCTGTTCGGCGTCGAGTCGAACGGGATGGTGCTCGCGGCCGGCGACGAGGCGGACCTCCTCACGACGTACGCCGACGCCGGGCCCGGAACGAAGGTCAGGTAGTCCGAGCGCGGCGGACCGAGGACCCCGTTCGCGCGAAGGCGAGGCGGTGGCCGTTCAGGCCGGCGGCCCGTCGCGGACGACTTCGAGCCCGTCGGTGACGAGGATCCGGCTCCCGTCGGGCGCGTCGAAGGCGATCTCGCCCTCCGCGACCGTCACGGGCCACCGCATCAGCTCGGCGAACCGCTCCCAGCCGGGCTCCACGTCGCGGGCGGCGAGGATCCCGGCGACCGGCTCCCGGCAGGCGGTGGCATAAAGCGGGTGCGTCATTCGGAGCAGCCCGCAGACGTCACAGGAGAGGCCGACGAAGCCGGGATGTGAGAGCCGACACTCGTTACACACCCCTTCGCCGGCGTGGTCGTGGTCCAGACACGGATCGATCGTGACCGTCACGTCGCCGGCACAGCAGGGACAGAACCCTTCGCTCATCATACACACCTGGTGGTTGCCGCGGCGGTGCGCCCGGTGGAAGGCGGTCTCGAGATCCGTCGACTCGATTCCGGAAGGCGGGTACGAAAGCGCCGAGAGGGTTCCCTCGGGGACCATGTCGTGGGCCAGCAGCCCGGGACAGTCGGGACAGCGCGTGAGGAGGTGACCGTGGCCGTAGCCGACGACGACCCCCGATCCACAGCGGTAACAGGCCGCGTCGACCGATCGGGGCTCGACGTCGGGCTTCGACGACAGGATCCCGGTGCGGCGGATCCTGACGACGGTCCGGCCCGACTCGAGGAGCCGGTATCCGTCGCCGTGTCTCGTGACGAACCGCCCGACGAGCTTGTCGAGGTGATAGTTGAACCGGCCGCTGTCGTCGACGCCGACGTCCTCGCGGATCGTGGAGTAGGACGCCTCGTCGGTCATCGGCCCGGCCTCGACGGTCCGCTCGTACAGCGAGTCGAGGATGGCGAGGCGCACGTCGTTGCCGAGGAACGCGAACACCGACGCGCCGGAGGGGCTCGCTCCGCTGGGACGATCCATGCTTGGCCACCACGGGAGTGGACGACTTAGGTATTCCGTGAAACATATCCACTCTCAAACGTTTCCGCGCGGTCGGCGAGGGTGACCGAAGGGACCGGTGTACCGGGTTGGCTGGGGGGGACGCGACCTAATTCAAGGAGAGAGTCCCGCCGTTTACGCCGGGGAGGGTGTCAGAGGGCCTCGCCGAGGTCCGCGAGCGCCGTCGTCTCGACGCCGAGGTCGGGCGCGTCGTCGATCGACTCCTTGAACCCCGACCCCGTGGCGACGCAGACGACGTCGTCGTCGGGGTCGAGCTCGCCGTCGGCGACGAGGCTCCGGACCGCCGCGAGCGACGTCGCCGATGACGCCTCGACGGTGAGTCCGGCGGCGTCCGAGAGGCGACGGCGCGCGTCGCGGATCGCGTCGTCGTCGACCGCGACGCAGCCGCCGCCGGTCGCGCGGGCCCCGTAGAGCGCGCGGGAGCCGCTCGGCGGGTCGGGGTTCGCGATCGAGTACGCGACGGTCTCGCCGCGCTCGACCCGCTCGACGCGGTCGAGCCCGCGGTCGTACGCGCGGACGATCGGGGCGCACGCCGCCGCCTGCACGAGGTACAGCCGGGGGAGGTCGGCCTCCGGGATCAGCCCCGCGTCGCGGAGCTCGCGGAGCCCCTTGTACGCGCCGGAGGCGTGTCCGCCCGAGGAGACGGGAAGGACGACCGCGTCGGGGAGGTCGCCGTCCGTCCGGGCGCGGAACGCCGCGACCGCCTCGAGGACGGTCGTCTTCTGGCCGGCGACGCGGGCCGGCGTGTCGGAGTTGACGAACGGGACGCCGCGCTCGGCCCCCGCCGCCAGCGCCTCGTGGTAGAGCCGGCCGTAGTCGCCCTCCACGCGAAGGATCCGGGGGCCGAACCGAGCGATGTTGTGGAGCCGCTCCTCGGGGATGTTCGACGGGACACAGACGACGCAGTCGAGCCCCGACGCGGCCGCGACCGCCGCCGTCGACATCGCCATGTTGCCGTGGGAGACCGTCCCGACCGTTTCCGCGCCCGACGCGGCCGCGAGCGCGACGCCGACCGCGCTGCCGCGGTCCTTGAACGACCCGGTCGGGTTCCGCCCCTCGTCTTTCACCCAGACGCCCGTCCCCGCGTAGTCGTCGAGCGTCGGCGTCCGGACGAGCGGGGTGCCGCCGGGGGCGGTGCCCATCCCGGTCGCGGGGGACTCGATCGGGAGGAGGTCCGCGAACGCCCACATCCGGTCGTCGAGGTCGGCCGGCCACGAGAGGTCCGCGAGCGTCCCCGGGTCCGGTTCGAACCACCGCGGCTCGCCGCAGTCACACCGCGGCCCGGGCAGTTCCGACGGCGACGCGGGATCCGCCGGGTACGCGACCGACTCGCCGCACGCGTAGCAGGTGAGCGTGTGCATGCCACGCGAATGGCGGGGGGTCGACTAAGCGCTGGTGGTCTCCGAACCCGGACGTCGGATCCGGGAGGCCGATCCGGGCGGCGGGCCAACGGACGACCGATCGATCGAAAGTTCACTCGGAGGCGACTCAACCGTGTGCCTTTTTGGCGGCTCCGTCGAAGCCGGAGGTATGAGAAACGCCAAGATCGTCTGTACGCTCGGCCCGGCGTCGGACGACCGCGACACGATCCGCGGGCTCGCGGAGGCGGGGATGTCCGTCGCCCGCCTCAACGCCAGCCACGGAACGACGTCCCACCGCGAGGACGTGATCGCCCGCGTTCGCGAGGTCGACGACGCGATCGACGACCCGCTCGCGGTGATGGTCGACCTGAAGGGGCCGGAGATCCGGACCGCCGAGATCGACGAGCCGATCCGCCTCGAGACCGGATCCGAGGTGACCTTCCGCGCCGGAAGCGACGCGACGCCGCAGACGGTGGGGTTGACCCACTCGATCGCGGCCGCCGGCCCCGGCGATATCGTGCTCCTCGACGACGGTCGGATCGAGTGTCGCGTCGAGCGCGTGACCGACGACGGCGTCGTCGCCACCGTGATAAGCGGCGGGAAGCTCAGCTCGCGGAAGGGCGTGAACCTCCCCGGCGTCGACGTCGACGTCGACCTGATCACGCCGGCCGACGAGGACGAGCTCCGGCTCGCCGCCCGCGCGGGAGCCGACTTCGTCGCCGCCTCCTTCGTGCGGGACGCCAACGACGTCTACCGGATCGCGGACTCCTTGGAGACGTACGGCGGCGAGGACATCCCCGTGATCGCCAAGATCGAGCGGGCGGGCGCGGTCGAGAACCTCGACGGCATCGTCGCGGCCGCCGACGGCGTGATGGTCGCGCGCGGCGACCTCGGCGTCGAGTGCCCGCTCGAGGAGGTCCCCATGGTTCAAAAGCGGATCATCCGGAAGTGTCTCAACGCGGGCGTCCCCGTCATCACGGCGACGGAGATGCTCGACTCGATGGTCCACTCGCGCCGCCCGACCCGGGCGGAGGCGTCAGACGTCGCCAACGCGGTCCTCGACGGCACCGACGCGGTGATGCTGTCGGGCGAGACGGCGATCGGCGACCACCCCGTGTCCGTCGTCGAGACGATGGATCGGATCGTCCGCGAGGTCGAGTCCAGTGAGGAGTACGCGGAGACCCGCGAGCAGCGCGTCCCCGTCGCCGACGCCGACTCGCGGACCGAGGCGCTCGCGCGCTCCGCGCGGTACCTCGCGCGCGACATCGGCGCGTCCGCGGTCGTCGCCGTCTCCGAGTCCGGCTACACCGCCCGGAAGACCGCGATGTTCCGACCCGGCGTTCCCGTCGTCACGACCACGCCGAACGACCGCGTCCGCCGACAGCTCGCGCTCTCGTGGGGAGTCACCCCCGTCACGACCGCCTACGCCCGCGACATGGAGGCCGTCCTCGACAACGCCGTGGAGGCCGCGCTCGACGCCGGCGCGGCCGACTCCGGCGACACGCTCGTCGTCCTCTCCGGGATGATGACGGAGCTCGAGGGGACGAACACGACGAACACCCTCAAGGTCCACGTCGCCGCCGAGACGCTCGTCACCGGCAAGGGGGCCGTGACCGGTCGCGTCGCCGCCCCGATCCACCGGACGGTCGACGGCGACCTCTCGGCGGTGCCCGACGGCTCCGTCGTCGCGCTCGGCCCGGACTTCGACGACGAGTTCTCGGGCGACCTCGACCGGATCGCGGGCATCATCGACGCCCGGCCCGGGATGACCGGATACCCCGCAGTCGTCGCGCGCGAGCTGGGCGTCCCGATGGTCTCCGGGGCGGTGCTGCCGGAGTCGGTCGCCGACGGCACCGTCGTCACGGTCGACGGCGAGCGCGGTATCGTCTACGACGGCGACGTGACGAACGCCGACCGGCGGTAACCCCCGCGATCCGTCCGCGGGAGACCGCTCCGCCGCCGACCGCTCCGCCGTCGACCGCTCCGCCAGCCATTTATCAGGCACCCACGTAACGTAGCGCATGAGCAGCGACGACGTCCGAAGCCGGGCGAACGAGGTCAGTGACGACGGGGACGACGACGGGCGCGAGTGGCGGTTCAGCGTCGACGACGTCGGCCCCGACGGCGTGACCGAGGACACGTCGACGCCGGAGTCGGAGCCCATCGAGCCGGGGGCGATCGACGCCGAACACGCCGCCTTCGTCGTGCTCGGCGTCGCGCTCACGATCGGCGTGCTCGTCTTCGGCTTCTGATCGGCCCGCGCCGATCCGTACCACACCTTATTCCCGTCGCGGCCATACGGGTCGATATGGACGTGCTCCTGCAGGCGGACCTGTTCGGGCCCGAGACCCTCCCCTTACTGCTGTTGACGGCGGGACTCCTGTTGTCGATGGCGGAGGCGCTCGCGCCGGGCGCGAACTTCATCGTCGTCGGGATCGCGCTGATCGGGGCGGGGCTCGCGGGGCTCGTGTTGGCGACGCTCGGGGTCGCCGGAACGCTGCTCGTCGTGCTGTCGGCGATGTTCACCCTCCTCTTCGGGATCGCCGCCTTCTACGGCTACCACGAGTTCGACCTGTACGGCGGGAAGGGACAGCAGCAGACGAGCGACCGCGACGCGCTGAAGGGAAAACTCGGCACAGTCACCGAGACCGTCACCCCCGCCGGCGGGCAGGTGAAGCTCCAGGGCGGCGGCTTCAACCCGTACTACTCCGCGCGGTCGCTTGAGGGAACGATCGCCGAGGGCCAGGAGGTGATGGTCGTCGACCCCGGCGGCGGGAACGTCGTCACCGTCGAGGCGACGTCGTACGTCGAGGACGACATCGACCGCGAGCTCGCCGCCGACCGCGCTCGAAAGGAGGCCGCCGAGCGAGCCGACGCCGAGGACGCTGACGGAGGCGAGCGGGAAACGGAGGACGCTGACGGGGACGAGCGGGAAACGGAGGACGCTGACGGGGACGAGCGGGAAACGGAGGACGCTGACGGGGACGAGCGGGAAACGGAGGACGCGAGCGAGGAGCCCGAATCGGAGACGGAGCGAGCCGGACGGTAACGACAGGCACCGACGGCGAGGGCCCCATCGACGGCGAGGGCACCCACCGACGGCGAATACGTATCTTATAAATTTTTACTATGTCTGTATATAGTACGTTCCCAACATATAAGGTCGACGTGACGGAGTGTATCGGTACGCGTATGAAACACCCTGGACCGCCGCGATTCGCCGCCGTCGGCGACGCCGTACAGTTGGCACCGCGGGACCCGGACCCGGACGCCGCCTACCGGTGGACGGTCGCCGAGTCGCCGCGGGGGAGCGAGGCCGCCGTGGGCGACGACGCCGTCGAGGAGTTCCGCCCGGACGTCCCTGGGCGATACACCGTCACGTTGGAGACGCCGGCCGAGGAGTACGACCTGACGATCCGCGTCTTCCCGAGCGACCGGCGGCCGACCGGCGAGGGCTCCGGACCGATCGGCGGAAGCGGATACAGCGGGTACAGCGGTCGGAGCGGCTCGGCGCGATCGCCGCGGAGCGGCGGCGAGAGCGGGCGCGTTTCGGGGTCCGGCTCGGGAGCGAGCGCGGCCGGCGGACGGGCCGGAGAGGGAGGGGGACGCCCCCGGATCCGGCTCGACGTCGATATCGAGGGCGGGGAGGCGGTCGTCCGCGCCACGCCGACCCCGCATCCGGACTCCCCGCGTGACCCCGACGACCTCGACGTCGAGTTCCTCCTCGACGACCGCGACGACGTCTCCCGAGCGGCCGTGGACGTCGAGGGCCACGCGCTTCGGGTCCCGATCGACGCCATCGACGACCGGGTCCGCGTCCACGCGGTCGCGTGCGGCGAGAGCTACAGCGTCGCCGACGCGGTCGGCGTCGAGCGGATCGGGGGGACCGACGACGACCTCGCCGTCCGCCGACTGAACGACCCGCCGGCGTGGGCGTCCGACGCCACGCTGTACGAGGTCTACGTCCGCGGCTACGCGGCCGACGACGAGGACGCCGAGACCACGTTCGAGGCGTTGGAGCACCGGCTCGACTACCTCGACGACCTCGGCGTCGACTGCCTGTGGCTCACACCCGTGCTACAGCACGACGGCGAGCCCCACGGCTACAACATCACGGACTTCTTCTCGATCGCCGACGACCTCGGCGACCGCGACGACTACGAATCGTTCGTCGACGCCGCCCACGATCGCGGGATGACCGTCCTGTTCGACCTCGTGTTGAACCACTCCGCACGCGAGCACCCGCACTTCCGGTCGGCGTACCGAAACCCCCAGTCGCCGTACTACGACTGGTACGAGTGGCAGGAGTCCGGCGAGCCGGGGACGTACTTCGACTGGGAGCTGATCGCCAACTTCGATTTCGCGAACCTGGAGGTCCGCAGACACCTGCTCGACGCGGTCGACGAGTGGGCCGAGATCGCCGACGGCTTCCGCTGTGACATGGCGTGGGCGGTTCCCGAGTCGTTCTGGCGGGAGCTCCGCGAGCGGGTCAAGCGGACGGATCCCGACTTCCTCCTGCTCGACGAGACGATCCCGTACATCGCCGACTTCCACGAGGGGATGTTCGACGTCCACTTCGACACGACGCTGTATTTCACCCTCCGGCAGGTCGGCACGGGCCAGCAGCCGGCCGACGCCGTCCTCGACGCCGTCGAGGGGCGGGCCCGGTCCGGGTTCCCGGACCACGCCGCGTTCATGCTCTACCTCGAGAACCACGACGAGACGCGGTACGTCGTCGACTGCGGCGACGACGCGACGAAGGCCGCCGCGGGCGCGCTGTTCACGCTCCCGGGGATCCCGATGCTGTACGGCGGTCAGGAACTCGGTCAGCGGGGCACCCGCGACCCGCTCGCGTGGGACCACGCCCGCGAGGGGATCCGCGACCACTACGACGACCTGATCGCGCTGCGTGACGCCCACCCGGCGCTCGGTCCAGCGGGCGACATCGAGCGCGTCCCGTACGAGACCGACGCGCCCGAGGAAGTCGTCGCCTTCGCCCGCGAGGGGGCGGACGGACGCTATCTCGTCCTGCTCAACTTCGGCGCGGAGCCCGCCGTCGTCGGGGTCGACGAGGCGGTCGACGCGACCGACCTCGTCTCCGGCGAGTCGCGGGCGGCCGAGAACGGGCTGACGGTCCGGGACGTCGCGGTGTTCGAGGCGGCCGGCTGAACCGTCGGCGGCGACGATCACGACGCGGATCGAGCCCGAGCCCGACCCGACACCCGGCCCGGACCCAACACCCGACCCGGTTCGCCGCTCTGACCCGGTTCGCCGCTCCGGCCCTCCATCCGAACGGCCGACTCCGACGTCGAAACGGGAGTCAGTCGTGTGGATGGACCCGCCTGATCGCCGTTTCGACGTCGTCCTCGTCGCCGAGTATCGTGATCCGATCGCCCGCTTCGAGAACCGTGTCGCCGTGGGGCACGAACGTCTCGTCGGCGCGGCCGACGACCGCGATCAACACGCCCTGCGGGATCTTCGAGCCGAGCTGTTGGACGGTCTTCCCGGCGAACGTCTCGGAGGTGATCTCCACCTCCTGTGCGTCGTGGCGGTCCCCGAGCTGATTCATCCAGTGGGCGAGCGTCGGGCGCTCGATCTCGTTGTCAAGCGACCATGCCATCGCGGAGGAGACGTCGATCGCGCGGACGTCGAGCGCGTCGAACGCGGCCACGTTGTCGGGGTCGTTTACGCGAGCGATGACCGTCTCGACCCCGAACTTGTTCTTCGCGAGCTGTGAGATCAGGAGGTTCGTGTCATCGACGGCGGTCCCCGCGACGACGAGCTTCGTCCGTTCCGCCCCGTGTTTCTCCAACGTTCTCGTGTCGGTCCCGTCACCGAGCTCCGCACGGAACCCGTCGGAGCGGAGCTCCTCGACCGTCTCTGAGTCCCGATCGAGAACGACCACGTTCTCGCCCCGCTTCTCCAGTCGTGTGGCGAGCGTCCGGCCGACCCGGCCCCCGCCGATGATCATCGTTTGCATGGGTTGAACGTCGAAGAACTCCGCGATCTGCCGTGCCAGTCCCGCCTGAAGGATCACCGTCACGAAGATGACGAGGAACACCGCGCCGACGAGCGTCTGTGCCTCGGCGGTCGCCCCGGTCCGTTGTAAATCGATCGCGAACAGCGTGGCGATCGACGCCGGGATGATCCCGCGTGGGCCCACGAGACTCAGGAAGTACCGTTCGTTGCGGGTGAACACTGGCTCGCGGGCGGAGAGGAACATCACCAACGGCCGGACGACGAGCGTCACGACGATGACGACGCCGATCCCGCCGACCCCCAAGCCGACCAAGGCATCGAAATCGATGAGCGCCGCCAGCGAGATGAACACGAACGAGAGCGCGACGAGCGTGAGGTCGCGGCCGAACTTCTCGACCTCCTCGCGGTGCGGTAGGTCCACGTTGCCGAGCGTCACGCCCGCGGCGGCGGCCGCGGCCACCCCCGTCTCCGGCGCGACCGACTCCGCCAGCCCGTACGAGACGAACGCGCCGCCGAGCGTGACGAGTCGGACCGTGCGCTCCGCGTTCGACCCGGGCGCGTCCAGCCGAACGAGGACCACGTAGACGACGGTGGCGACGACCATTCCGACGCCGACGCCGGCGACGAGACGGGAGAGAAACCCGGTCACCACCGCACCGGTTCCGTCGGAGCCCACGACGAGCGTCTCGAACACGACGATCGCGAGGATCGCGGCCGTGACGTCGTTGATGATGCCTTCCGCCTCCAGCGTCGAGGCGACGTGCTCGCGGACGTCGATCACTTGGAGGATCGGCGTGATCACCGTGGGGCCGGTCGCGATCAGGAGCGCCCCTATCAGGAGCGCGAGCCCCCAGTCGTCGGTGATGAAGAACCGCACCGCAAGCGCCGTACCGAAGAACATGACGGCGGCTCCGACCGTCACCACTCGAAGGATCGAGTTCGGTGCCTCGGCCAGCCGTTCGCGTCTGAGGCCGAACCCGCCGTCGAAGACGATGATCGCCACCGACAGCCCCACGACCGTCGCCAGCCCCTGACCGAAGGTGTCCACGTCGATGTAGCCCAACCCTTCGGGGCCGATCAGGACGCCGACGAGGATCAGAAACAGGACGCTCGGGACGCGGAGCCGCGAGGAGACGATCTGGAGCGCGATTCCGATACCGAGGATGGCCGCGATGATCGGAAGTGTACCGCTCACCACGGTCACACTCGGAGGGAGAGAGGCATAAACGATCCTCAAGACCCGTTAGGGCGGCACGCGACGTTCGCCGGTCGCGCGGGCGAGAGTGATAAGGCCGTGTCCGTGTGATACGTCTGTATGTCGCTTCTGGGACGGTACCTGGCGTGGTTCAACGAGCGCGGAACCGCGATGCAGTTCCTCTCCACGGCCGGGGTCTTGGGCGTGTTGTTCGCGCTGGGCGTGTATACCGCCGGGATCGCACCGGGGGTGCTGCTCGTGGTCGTGCTAATAGACCACTGGTATCGAGGCTGATCCGGCGCCGATACCCGAACGGAGCGACGCCGGACGGAGCGACGCCGGACGCCCGCGACGTCCCGCGACGACGTCCTCGGAACCGGGGAGGCCGCGTTCCGTCCGGATCCACTCCGTAGACGCGTTCCGTCCGGATCCACTCCGTAGACGCGTTCCGTCCGGATCCACTCCGTAGACGCGTTCCGTCCGGATCCACTCCGCGGACGCGTTGCTCCCGCGGAGCGTCGGCCCGAAAAACGAGTCGGCAGCGGCCGCGCGTTCGGTCCGGTTCAGTCGTCGGCCGGGGCGGCACCGCCGCGGTTGGCCGATCCGAGGCCGGGAGCCATGTTCGCGACCGTGGTTTCGTTGTTGACGACCCAGTTCAACAGCAGGAACGCGAAGATGTACTTCGCGACGATGTCGAGCCCGCTGTAGGCCCACGAGGTGGTGGCGACGCCGATCAACGCGAATCCTTCAGCGCCGAGCGCCCAGAAGATCGGGTAGCCGAGCCACATCACCACGGTGAGGATCTTCAGCGTGTTGAAGATGTCCGCGGTGCCGGCGATCTCGGCGTCCTTGGGCCACTCGACGAGCAGGATGTACAGCACGACGAGGAAGAACGCACAGCTGATGACGTACCAGAACCACCGGAGCATGTAGGAGGACGTCGTCAGCGCGGCCGCGAGGCCGGTCACACACATCGCGATGTCGGTGACGATGATCGTGAACAGCTTCGTCGTGTTCGTGCCCGCGAGCAGTCCCAACGCGAGCAGGATCATGGGCGTCGACAGCGCCCACGTGAGGTACCGACCCCACATCGTCAGGACCTCCTCGCCGGCCAGCGCGTGCCCCGGCGGCATCTCGAGGAAGCTTATCGTCAGCCCCGACGCCAGCCCGGTGTAACTCGAGATCGAGACGAGCGGCACCATAAGCGTCGCGACGAATATCAGCTGTGCCCGTGGGTCCTCCACGTTCCGTCCCATGTAGACGAACAGGAGGATCGAGAGCCCGGCGAGGGCGATGTTCGACCAGAAGGACAGGTTCAACAACGCGTCCTCCTGGATACGTTGGTACACCTCCGGCTGTGTGACCTCCTGTAACAGTATCGACTGTGCGAGTACCGGTGCGTCCGCAGCGAGCGCTTCTATCATGTCTCGGGATCACGTACACCGTGGCGAGGCTAAACGACACGACCTAACCAGTAAGGTGCCCGCGGCCGGCGGGTGTCGAGACTGGAGCGGACGGCGGGTCGAAGCTCGAACGGCCGGCGGGTCGAAGCTCGAACGGCCGGCGGGTCGAGACTAGAGCGACCGGCGGCGTTGGCCGACCGATAGCTTATGTGACGCAAGACCAACCAGTACGTATGGGGAGTACCCGCACCCTTCTCGTGCATCCCCGGGAAGACGCCGAGCGGATCGAGGCCGCACTCGAGACGGCCGACCGCTCGGTCACCGCGGTCGAGGCCGCGACCGAGGCGCTGGCGAGGCTCGGCCGCGAGGAGTACGACTGCGTCGTCTGCGAACACGACCTTCCCGGAGACGACGGGCTCGCGTTCCTGTCCGCGGTGAACGACTTAGAGCTGGACGTTCCGGTGCTCGTGTTCACCGGGACGGACGACGAGGAGGTCGCGAGCGCGGCCCTCGGCCGTGGGGCCGAGCGAGTCCTCCGCAAGGACGGGTCGGGGTGTCTCGACGAACTCGCCGAGGCGGTCGACGCGGCGACGCGACGCGCTCGGCCGCCGGCCACGGGACGGGACGTTTCGGGGCGTGAACCCGGCGTCGAGGCGATCGCACACGCCGTCTCGGAAGCGCCGATCGGGATCAGCCTGAGCGACCCGTCGCTTCCGGACTATCCGTTGGTGTTCGTCAACCGGGCGTGGACCGAGCTGACCGGGTACGACGAGTCCCAGCTGCTGGGGCGTAACCCTCGACTACTGCAGGGTTCCGGGACCGACCCCGACACGGTCGACCGGATCTCCGAGGCGATCGCGAACGAGGAGCCGGTGACCGTCGAGGTCCGAAACTACCGACGGGACGGGACGCCCTTCTGGAACGAGCTCTCGATCGCGCCGATCCACGACGACGAGGGCGACCTCGTTCACTACGTTGGGTTCCAAAACGACGTCACGGAGCGCAAGCGTGCGGCAGCCCTCGCCGACGAACGCGCCGAACGGATCGCCGAGGAGCGACGGGCGTTGGACAGGCTCCTCGGGCGCGTGAACGGACTGCTCCGGGAGATCACACGGATACTCGTCGAGGCGTCCGACCGGGAGACCCTGGCCCGGTGCGTCTGTCGGGAGATCGCGTCGGACCCGGACTACGCCGGCGCGTGGATCGGGACCCTCGGTCCCGCACGACGGCGTATCGAAGTGACCGCCGCGGGTGGATCGGCTCCGGAGCCCGGAGTCGAACGTTCGCTCGAGGACACGCCGCGGGCGGTTCGCCAGGCGGTCGACGGCGGAGACCTCCGAGAGCAGCCCGCGGACGGGTCAGCGGTCGGGCCGTTCTCCCCGGATGCCGTCGGGGCCTCCCGGCTCGTCGTCGTTTCGCTGCGGCACGGTCGCTCCCGGCACGGCCTGCTCGGGGTGTACGTCACCGGCGAGACCGACTTCGACGGTCGGGAGCGGACCGTCCTCGACTCGTTGGGTCGGATGATCGCGAACGGGATCCACGCGGTCGAGACCGCTCGGATCCTGACCACCGACCGCGTCGTCGAGCTGTGCGTCGTCATGCGCGACGGGAACGACCCGCTGTCGCGGATCGCCGGCGCCCTCGACGCGACCATCGACTACCGTGGGGTCACGCGTCGCGACGGGGAGTACGTCCTCCACCTGTGTACCGAGGACGGGGGGCGGGACCTCTCCGCGGTCGAGTCGCTCGCGATGGTCTCGGCGGTGTACCCGCTGGCCGACGGTAAGGGACCGCGCTCGTTCGCGGTGGAGACCGCGGACGAGGCGCCGTTCCCGGGGGTGAGCGAGCACGGTGCAGTCGTCGCGAACGCGACCGCCGAGCCGGGTCGGACGCGGGTGACGATCGAGTCCCCGCCGGAAGGCGACGTCGGTCGGGTCCTGGACGCGTTGCGCTCCCGGTTCGGGTCGGTCGAACTGCGGTCGCGCACCGAGCGCGATCGGGGCGATAGAAACCTCTCGGAGCTGATCGGCGAGGTCGACGAGGGGCTCACCGAGCGCCAGCGGACCGCACTGGAGATCGCAACGAGGAACGGGTACTTCGACTGGCCGCGCCCCGTCGACGGCTCGGAGCTGGCGGAGACGATGGGTATCACGAGACAGACGTTCCACCAGCACCTCAGGGCCGCACAGCGGGAGTTGTCCAATGCGTACATCGACCCCTGAGGCGGCCGGTTCGATCGCTTCCGCCGAGTCGTCGGCCCGGTCCGAACCGGTTAACCACGTCCGTCTCTCCGGTACGGATGTGACGACGCCCGATACCCTCGAGATCGACATGGACGTCCGGGACGTCGACGCCGTCGCCGACCGGCGCGACGAGGTCGTCGCCGCCGTCCGCGACCACGCCGCGACGATCGCCTACCAGCTCGCCCTGCTACAGGGGGGCGACTACGGCCGGCGGGAGCTGTCGACGTCCGGCGGGGACTGGACCGTCAAACACGAGGCGGGCGAGCTGGAGTTCCTGTTGTTCTCGCCCAAGAGCGGCCCGGACACGTACGTCGTTTCCACGAAACAGCCGCCGGAGCCGGCGGCGCTCGCGACCGCCCTCGCCGACTACCCGAACCTCGTCGCGGCGTGGAACGCGTACGTCGACTCGCTGGGGGGCGTCCTCGACGACGTCGACGTGGAGTTCCCGGAGCCGGCGTCGACGGGCGACCTCGTCGCGGAGCGCGACCGCGTGCTCTCGGCGATCCGCGAGACGTGTGCGGTCATCGCCGGCGAGATCCACCGCTACGAGGGCGACGACTACGGCACGTTCACGACCCGCGTCGACGGCGCGCGGTGGGAGCTGAAGTGGGACGAGGGCGCGGTGTCGTACCTCCGCGTCGGCGGCTCCGGCGGGGTGTACCTCCTCTCGCAGTACGAACCGCCGTCGGCCGCCGACGTGCGCGAGCTCGTCGAGCCGTTCCGCGGCTTCGTCGACGCGTACAACGAGTTCGTCGACGACCTCGAGAGCGACCTCGAACGCGTCGAGTTGGGGTAGGCCGCGGCGGGATCCTTATAAACGACCGCGCTCACTCCGCGAATCCCTTATAAAAGCCGCACCGGCGGTACCGACGGTGTCGGCGTCGACGGTACCGACAGCGTCCGCCCCGGCGGTATCGGCAGCGTTGACCTCGGCGGTATCGGCAGCATTGGTGGGACCGGAGCGACCACGGGACCGCCCCGCGGTCGCTCCCGGGTTTATAAGCGGCGGCGGTCAGTCCCAGAACGACTGCGTCCGCGCGTACTCGCGCTCCTGTCTGAGGACGTCGCGGTAGAACTCGTCCTCGTCCTCGCGCAGCCTGTTGATGATCCGGGCGGCGTTGTGCGGGCCGACGCCGCGGGCGGCCATCGCGATCACGGCCTGCTTCCCGTGGCTCTGGACGAGCCCCGCCGCGCGATACGCCCGGCGGGTCAGCCGCTCCTGCTCGTCGTCCTTCTCGTCGGCGCGGACGGCGGCGACGCTCTCCTCGTCCCACGGATTGAGCGCGGCGACGCGGGTCGATCCACAGTCGGGACACTCGGGCTGATCGCGGACCCGACGCACCGTCGTCGTCCGCCTCCAGTCGGTACAGTGGAGACAACAGAGGATCACCCGATCGTCACGGATCCGCTCGCGGACGGCGTTTATCACGTCGGCGTCGGCGTTCTCCGGCACGAGGAACTCCGTGCCGACCGACCGCCCGGCCGTCCCGAGCGGCGTCCGTTCGCGGGCGGTCGCCACCTCGATCGCGCCCGACTGGATCGCCTCGAGGACCGCCGCGGTCGCGTCGACCGCGAGGTCCGCGTGGAACACCTCGCGGAGCGCCTCCTCGTGGACGGGCGTGTCCTCCAGCGCGGCGAGGAGCCGGTCGCCACCGAACCGGCCGCGACCCTCGCGGTAGCGTTTCACCGTCCCGAACTTCGCGGCGACCTGCGCGAGGGTGAACTTCAGGGCGTCGGCGTTCCGCAGGGCCAACTCGAGGTACGCCGCGAGGTGGTCGGGGTCGGTCGTCTCGAGGACCTCGATGACGGTCCCCGGACCGACGCCCGCGGGCACCTCGAGCGTGATCCGGTACGGGTCGACGTCCATTCCGACCGACGAGCCGGTCCGCTGGCCGACGAGCGCCGCGAGCAGCCGCGCGAGCGTCTCGTTGACCGCGTGGCCGAACGCCGCGTTGACGGCGATCGTCCGCGCTTGCCCCTCGATCACGACCCGTCGGTCCGTCGGCGTCGGGTGCCCGGCCTCGACGTGGTCGACGACCGACCCCAGCGCCGCCGCGACCGTCCGTTCGTCGGCGGGGTAGCGGTCGGCGAGGTCGTCCGCGACCGCCTCGGGCGTAGATCCGGCTGCGAGCGCGTCGGCGGCCGCCCCGCGCAGCCGACCGACCTCCTCGGCGACCGGTTTCGGCACGGGGATCTCCCGGCCGACCCACGAGGGGACCTCGCCGGTCGGGTCGGCGATCGGCGTCACGCTCACGCGCTCCTCCTCCTCGTCGATCTCCGTGATCCGCCACAGCTCGCCGCGCTGGACGAACGTCTCGCCCGGGCCGGCGAAGTTCAGCACGAACCGCTCATCGAGCGTGCCGATCCCGCGCCGCGAGGAGAGGTCGTACACCTCGTAGGTCGACTCGTCGGGGATCATCGAGAGGTTCGCGTAGAAGTACTGCCAGGTTCCGCCCGACTTCGAGAGCGTGTCCGACTCCTCCTCGAGCCACAGCAGGTGGTTGCCGTCGAGCTCGCGAACGACCTCCTGGAACGCCGGCTCCGAGAGGTCCCGGAACGGGTAGGCGCTCGTCACCGTCTCGTACACCGCCCGGGCGTGGACGTCCCCCTCGTCCATCACGACGCCGACGACCTGGTTCGCGACGGTGTCGAGGCTGCCGTGGTGGATCGCCGCCGGCTCGACGAGCCCCTCGCCGGCGCGGCGGGCGATCGCCATCGCCTCCAGCGTGTCGTCGCCCCCCTGCGTCACGACGGTCGCGCGCGAGACGCGGTCGTGGCGGTGGCCGGCCCGTCCCACCCGCTGGAGCAGGCGGGCGACCTCGCGGGGGCTGCCGTACTGGACGACGTGGTCGACGCGGCCCACGTCGATGCCGAGCTCCATCGACGACGTACAGACGAGCCCGTCTATCGCGCCCGACTTGAACCGGTCTTCGACGTCGACCCGGACGTCCGAGGAGAGCGAGCCGTGGTGGACCTCGATCGTCACCGGCCCCTCGCCGCGATCGCCGACGTCGTCACCGGTGAGATCGCGCTCGCGCTCCGCTAACGCCTTGAACCGGGACCCGAGCGCCTCCGCCGTCTGCCGGGTGTTGACGAAGACCAACGTCGACTCGTGCTCGCGGACGATCCGTCGGATCGTCCGCACGTGGCTCGCGGTCGTCTCGTCGACCGCGAGCTCGCCCGCCAGCCCCGCGTCGCGGTCCGTGATCGGCGGGTCGAGCACCCGGACGTCGAGCCGGGAGCCGGCGTCGACGGTCACCGTCTCGAACTCGCGATCGCCCGGGCGGTCGGGGTCGCGCCGGCCGCAGCCGACGAGGAACCGGCCGACCTCGTCGGGCGAGCCGACGGTGGCCGAGAGGCCGATCCGCTGGAACGGCCCCGCGAGGCGACGCAGGCGTTCGAGCCCGACCGTGAGCTGTGCCCCGCGCTTCGCGGAGGCCAGCTCGTGGACCTCGTCGATCACGACGTGTTCGACGTCCGCCAGCGCGACCCGCATCTTCGACCCCGTGAGGATCGCCTGCAGGCTCTCCGGCGTCGTGATGAGCACGTCCGGCGGGTCGTTCGCCTGCTTCGTCCGCTGGTACCGGGTGGTGTCGCCGTGCCTGACGGCGACGTCGACGTCGAGCCGGTCGCCCCACCACTCCAGCCGGTCCATCATGTCGCGGTTGAGCGCGCGGAGGGGAGTGACGTACAGCGCCGAGATCCCCTCGCGCGGCGGGTCGCCGGGGGCGTCCCGCGCGGCGACGACCGCGTCGAGAACGGGGAGCATCGCCGTCTCCGTCTTGCCGGTTCCGGTCGGGGCGAGCACGAGCACGTTCCGACCGGACGCGAGCGCCGGGATCGCCGCCCGCTGTGGCTCCGTCGGCGTCGAGAACCCGCGCTCCGAGAGCGCCTCGCGAACCGCTGGACCGAGGTGCGTGAACGCGTCCATCCCCACGGAGTCAGCCATCGACCCTCGTAGGGCGCTCGGCCGATTAAGGGCGTCGCCCGGGCGGGTCCCCGCCGAGAGCCGTTCCTTCGGGCGGACGTCTCCCGATCGAGAGTCGTTCGGGTGGACGGATCCCCCGCCGAAAGCTATTCCCCCGGGTGGACGTATCCTGTAGCGTGAAACGGGAGTTCCTCGTCGCGGTCCTCCTCGCCCTCCTCGCGGTCGTCGCGCTCGGCATCGCCGCGGCGACGCTCGACTCCGCGGTGACGACCGACGGCGGCGGCTTCGGCGGGAGCGGGTCGGCGGGCGGGATCGGGCAGGCCGACGAGCCCGACCGGACCGGCCTCGGCGAGACGACCGGCGGGCGGACGGACCTCTCCGTCGCGGGCGTCTGTTACGACTCCCTCCGGGAGCCGCCGGCGCTGCTCGTCCTCGTCGGCCTGTTCCTCCTGATCGGGTGGCTCGCCCATCGCGACACCGGCTCCCTGTTCGCGGCGGGCGTCGTCGCCGTGACCGTGTTCCTCCCGATCGGCGGGGCGTGGCTCCTCCTCTCCACCTGTCGGACCGCGACGTTCGACCTGCAGTTCTCGTTCGCGGACGACGACGGCGACGGGCTCTTCGCGGTCGGGGGCGGCGGAGTGCCGGGGATCGGCGGCGAGGGCGACGCCGTCTCGACGCCGGAGGCGCTGTTCCTCGTGGCGGTCGCCGTCGCCCTGATCGCGAGCGTGCTCGTGCTCCTGGCGGCGGGCGGCGACGACGGGGCCGCCGGCGGGGCGACGACGGACGCCGACGACGCCCCCGGAACTGAGCCGGACCTGGCCGCGGTCGGGCGGGCGGCGGGGACGGCGGCCGACCGGATCGAGTCGGCCGACGCCGACAACGAGGTGTACCGCGCCTGGCGGGAGATGACGGCGGTCCTCGACGTGGACCGGCCGGCGTCGTCGACCCCGGCGGAGTTCGCCGAGGCGGCGATCGCGGCGGGCGTCGACCCCGAACCGGTCGACGACCTGACCGACGTCTTCGAGCGGGTCCGGTACGGCGGCGCGGACCCGACCGGCGAGCGGGAGCGACGGGCGGTCGAGGCCCTGCGCCGGATCGAGGCGGCTCACGGGGGCGAGGAGTAGTGCGGATCGTCGTCGCCGTCGGCGTCGCCGCCGTGCTCGCCGGCTTCCTGGTCCTCGTCGATCGCGGGCTCGCGGGCGTGCTCGACCTCTCGTACGTCGCGGTGACGCTCGTCGGCACGCTCGGGATCGTCCAGGGGGTCCGGTACGCGAACGCGCGCCGACGCCGGACGACGCGCACGATCGACCTCGGCGAGCCGGAGCGGCGGGCTCGTGCGGCGGTTCCGGGGAGCGACGTCGACGACGCCATCGACCGGGCGACCGGGCGCGTGGGGCGGCGCTACGAGCCGCGAAACGGCGTCCGCGAGCGGGTCCGGGCGCTGGCGATCGACGCGGTCGCCCGCGACCGGAACTGCTCGCGCGAGACCGCCGCGACGCTCGTGGACGCGGGGACGTGGACGGACGACCGGGTCGCCGCCGCGTTCCTCGCCGCGGACGCGACGTACCCGGTCCGGGTGCGTCTGCGCGCCCGCCTGCTCGGCCGGTCGCTGTACCGGCTCGGCGCGACCGCCGCGGTCGACGCGGTCGGGCGGCTCGAAACGGCGGTGCCGGGGGACGAACCGTGACCGCCGAGGGACGGGCCGTGACCTCCGGGGGCGACGACGACGAGCCGACGGCCGGCGAGAGGGCCGATGACGGGTCGGCGTCCGATCGTCGGCCGCTTCGCGCGTTCGACACCGGGCGCTGGGTCGGGGTGGTCGGCGTCGCGCTGGTGCTCGTCGGCGTCGGGGTCGTCCTCCGCCAGCCGGGGCCGGTGCTCGCGGGGGCGGTCGGCGTCGGCTACGGGCTGTACGCGCGGGCCGACGACGCCCCGGAGGCGACCGTCGCGGTCGAGCGCACGCCGAGCGACGAGTCGCCGGATCCCGGGGACGCGGTGACCGTGACCGTCAGGGTCGAGAACGTCGGCGACGCGACCCTCCCGGACCTGCGGCTCGTCGACGGCGTCCCCCCGGCGCTCGAGGTCGTCGACGGGCCCGCCCGGTTCGCGACCGCGCTGGGTCCGGGCGCGGTCGCGACGTTCTCGTACGCCGTGCGGGCGACTCGGGGAGCACACGAGTGGGGGACGCTCCGCGCGGTCGCCCGGAACCGGTCGGGGTCGCGGGAGCGGGAGACGCGGGTCGAAGTCGGGACGCGACTGGTGTGTACCCCGTCGCTCGACGCGGGCGGCGACCTCCCGCTCCGCGGACTCACGACCCGGTATCACGGCCGGGTCCCGACCGACGTCGGCGGCTCCGGCGTCGAGTTCTACGCGACGCGGGAGTACCGCCGCGGCGACCCGCTCAAGCGGATCGACTGGAACCGGCGCGCCCGGACCGGCGAGCTGGCGACGCTCGAACTGCGCGAGGAGCGGGCCGCCACCGTCGTCCTGTTGGTCGACGCCCGCGAGGCCGCGTACGTCGCGCCCGAGCCGGACGCGGACACCGCGGTGGAGGCGAGCGTCGACGCCGCCGGGCAGGCGTTCTCGGCGCTGCTCGCGGCCGGCGACCGCGTCGGGATCGCGACGCTCGGCCCGCACGACTGCTGGCTGCCGCCCGGCACCGGCACCGAACACGCGGTCCGGGGCCGGGAGACGCTCGCGACCGACCCGGCGCTCGCGCCCACGCCGAGCGACGAGGGGTTCTACCCGTCGCTGTGGTTCCGCCGGTTCCGCCGCCGGCTCCCGGCCGACGCGCAGGTGTTGTTCTTCAGCCCGCTCGTCGACCGCTACGCCCCGACGATCGCGCGGCGGATCGACGCGTACGGTCACCTCGTGACCGTGCTCTCCCCGGACGTGACCGGGTCGGACAGCGTCGGTCGGCGGCTCGCCGGGTTCGAGCGCCGGCGGCGGCTCCGTCGGCTCCGCGGGGCCGGGATCCGGACGATCGAGTGGGACCCGGGGCGGGAGGTGGCTGGTCAGCGAGAGACGGAGCGTGGGGAGGCCGACCCCGGCGAAAACGGTCGAAAGCGGGGCGATGGGGACGGGACCGGTCGAGAGGGCACCGGTCGGTCGTTCCCCGTCGCCGTCGCGCACGCGACCGGGCGGTGGTCGCCGTGACCGGCGGGCGCGTGCCGACGCGATCGGACGCGTCGGCGCGGGACGATCGCTCGCCGGAGCGGGACACCCGCCCGCCGACGGAGGCGGTCGTCGTCAGCGTCGTCGCCGGCGCGGTCGCGGTCGGGGCGGCCCTGATCGCCGCGCCGCTCGCTGGGGCCGTCGTCGGCCTCGGGGTCGCCGTGATCGCGGTCGGGACGACCCTGCTCGCGTCCGAGCGCGTCCTGCTGTGGGGGGCCGGGATCGGCGTGGTCGGGCTCGCGGCCGCGGGCTACACGGGGGCCCCGCCGGAGCCGCTGCTCGTCGTCGCCGTCGCGCTCGCGGTCGCGTGGGACGCCGCCGACCACGGGCTCTCGCTCGGCCGGCACGTCGGGCGGGGCGCTGGGGCCCGGCGGAACGTCGCCGTCCACGCGGGCAGTGCCGCCCTCGTCGGCGTCGTCGCCGTCGGCGTCGTCTACCTCGTCTACGCGCTCGCGGCCGGCGGCCAGCCCGTCACGGCGCTGGCGCTGCTGCTGCTCGGCGCGATCGCGCTGGCGTCGGCGTTTAAGTGAGCGCTGGCGTCGGCCCGCCCTCCCGCGCGACATCTACATGGTGGCCGGGACGGAACGGGGGCCCATGGACGAGCGCGACGAAGCCGCGGAGACGCCCGAGGCGGCAAGAGCTGCTGAGGCGACGGCAGCGACCGAGGCGGCGGCACACGCGGTCGCGGTCGACTGTCTGTCCGCGGGGATCGCGGCGGCACGCCCCGACCGCGCCGTCGCGGCGGCGCTCGCGGTCGACGACGGTGACCTCGTCGTCACGGACGTCGGCGGCGCGACGGCGCGGTACGACCTCGACGCGTACCGGGACGTGGTCGTGGTCGGCGGCGGCAACGCGGCCGGCGGGCTCGCGGCGGTCCTCGAGTCGACGCTCGGCGATCGGATCGCCCGCGGGGCGGTCGTCACGGACGACGACGCGACGACGGGGGTCGTCGAGACCCTCCCCGGCGACCACCCGCTCCCGAGCGAACGGGGGGTCGCGGGCGCACGGCGGGTGCTCGAGATCGCGACGGCGGCCGACGAGGACGACCTCGTGATCGTCGCGATCACGGGCGGGGCGAGCGCGCTGCTTGCGGCCCCGGCGGAGCCCCCGTCGCTGGCGGACCTCCGGGCGGTCACCGAGGCCCTGCTGGCGTCGGGGGCGACGATCGACGAGATCAACGCCGTCAGGAAACACTGCTCGGCGACGAAGGGCGGGCGGCTCGCTCGGGCCGCCGCGCCCGCGACGGTCGTGACGCTCGCGGTGAGCGACGTCGTCGGCGACGACCCGAGCGTGATCGGGAGCGGCCCGACCGTCCCGGACCCGACGACGTACGCCGACGCGCTCGACGTGGTCCGACGCTACGGCCTCGCGGTTCCGCCGGCCGTCCGCGACCACCTCCGCGCCGGCGACGCGGGCGAGCGCCCCGAGACGCCGACGGCGGACGATCCGGCCTTCGACCGGACGAGCGTCCACGTCCTCGCGAGCGGGCGGACCGCGCTCGCGGCGGCCGCCGACGCCGCCGCCGAACGGGGGTACGACCCGGTCGTCCTCGCCGCCGGCGTGCGCGGCGAGGCCCGGGAGTCCGCGCTCACCCACGTCGCCGTCGCCGAGGAGTGTCGCGAGACGGGGTCGCCGGCCGCCCCGCCGACCGTACTCCTCTCGGGCGGGGAGACGACGGTGACGCTTCGCGATCAGGGCGGGACGACCGAGGAGTGCGAGAGCGCGACTGCGGGGCGCGGCGGGCCGAACCAGGAGTTCGCGCTGAGCGCCGGGCTCGCGCTGTCCGACGACGGGATCGCGGTCGCGAGCGTCGACACCGACGGGATCGACGGGCCGACCGACGCCGCCGGCGCGGTCGTCGACGCCGGGACCGTTCCGGACCGCGAGGGGCGCGACGCGCTCGACCGCAACGACGCGTACGGCGTTCTCGACGCGGCCGACGCCCTGATCCGGACCGGGCCGACGGGGACGAACGTCAACGACCTCCGTGTCATGGTCGTGACGCCCGGGAGCGAGTGAGCGCCCGAACATTCACGCACCCGAGCGCGCCGCCTTTTCGCACCGTCCGCCGCACCGATCGCCGCGCGAACCGTCCCACCGATCGTCGCGCGGACCGCCGCACCGATCGCCGCACGGACCGCCGCGTCCGGAAGGACGAAGTCTCCCCCGCCGCCTCGTGAGGGTATGCCAGCCACAGTCGTGACCGGCTCGTCGCGGGGCATCGGGGCGGCGATCGCCGAGCGGTTCGCCGAGGACGGCTACGACGTCGCGGTGAACTACCACACGAGCGAGGACGCCGCCGACCAGGTCGCCGAGGCGGTGCGCGACCGGGGCCAGGAGGCGATCGTCGTCGGCGCGGACGTCTCGGACCCCGACGCCGCCGCCCGGCTCGTCGACGCCGCGGCCGACGCCTTCGGCGGCGTCGACCACGTCGTCAACAACGCCGGGATCGACCAGCACGTGTACACCGAATCCCTCGACCCCGCCGACTTCGACCGTGTCATGGACGTCAACGTCAACTCCGCGTTCGCCGTGACGAAGGCCGCACTGCCGCATCTCCGGGCGTCGGCCGACGACCCGTCGGTGACGAACGTCTCGTCGATCCTCGCACACACCGGCGCGCCGATCGAGTGCCACTACGCCGCCTCGAAGGGGGCGCTCCTCTCGTTGACCCGCAGCCACGCCGGCGACTTCGCGCCCGACGTGCGCGTGAACGCGATCGCGCCCGGCCACGTCGAGACGGGGATGACCGCCGACCGGACGGCCGCGGAGAAACGCGAGGAGCTGGCGCGGATCCCCGTCGAGCGGTACGGCCAGCCCGCCGACATCGCCGACGCCGCCGCCTACCTCCGCGACGCGGCGTTCGTCACCGGCGAGACGCTGAACGTGAACGGCGGGGAGCTAATGGGGTGACGCCGAACGCGAACGGCGGAGAACCGATGGGGTGACGCCGAACGCGAACGGCGGGGAGCCGATGGGGTGATTCCCGCCGCCGCTCAGTACGCGTCGAGCCCGGCCTCGATCCGGTCGAACCCCTCCTCGAGCCGGTCGACGGAGTTGGCGAAGGAGAGCCGCAGCCGGCCCGGAGCGGTGTCGCCGAAGCCGTCGCCGGGGGCGAGCACGACGCCGTGTTCCTCCAGCAGGAACGTCGCGATCGAGAGGCTGTCGTCGTCGATTCCGGGGTCTAAGAACGCGTAGAACGCGCCCTCCGGCCGCGGACACGAGAGGCCGTCGATCGCCGCGACGCGGTCGACGACGAGGTCGCGCCGGCGGTGGAACTCGCGGCGCATCTCCTCGAACGGCTCCCGCGGGCCGGTGAGCGCGGCGATCGCGGCGTGTTGGGCCACGCTGGAGGCGCAGGCGGTCGTCGACTCGCGGACCTTCGCGACCTCGTTTATGAGGTGTCGGTCGCCAGCCAGCCACCCCAGCCGCCAGCCGGTCATCGCGTACGCCTTCGAGCAGGAGCCGACGGTCAACACGTGTTCCGGGTGGCCGGTGTACGACGCGATCCCCTCCGCGGGGCCGTCGTAGGTGAGCCCGAGGTACACCTCGTCGGCGATCACGTACGCGTCGTGGTCGGCGGCCGCCTCGACGACCGCCCGGCACGCCTCGGGGTCGAAGACGCGCCCGGTCGGGTTCGACGGCGTGGTGAGCACGACCGCCGCGGTGTCGTCCCCCATCGCCTCGATGAGCCGGTCGGCGTCGAGGTCGAACCCCGACGCGGCCGGCATCGGAACCTCCCGAAGCGTCCCGTCCGCGAGCGTCGCCTGCGTCGCGTAGTTGGGCCACGTCGGCCCCGGGACGAGCAGCTCCTCGCCGGGCGAGACGGTCGCGAGGACGGCGAGGTGGAGCGCCTCCATCCCGCCGACGGTGACGACGACCTCCTCGGGGTCGTGCGTGACGCCGAACTCCGTGGCCATCGTGTCGCAGATCGCGCGACGACACGCCGGGAGCCCCGCGTTCGAGGTATAGTGCGTCGCGCCGCCCCGGGCGGCGCGTTCGGCGGCGTCGATGACGTGTTCCGGAGTGTCGAAGTCGGGCTCGCCGACCTCGAGCCGGACGAGGTCGCCGTCGTGTCGCTCCGCGAGGTCGAACATGACGCGGATGCTCGACCGTTCGGCTCGGCGGACGCGCTCCGTCGGGGTGGGCATACGCTACGGACGGCGATCCCGTTCAAAAGAGGTCGGATGCCGGAAATCGGCGTGGGGACGGCCAGGCGAGGGCGACACGGCGAGGGTGAGGCGAGACGCACGATACGGGACGAGACGCACGGTGCGGGACGGGGCGCACAGTGCGGGACGAGACGCGACGTTTTTAATGGCCCGGACGTGTTGGTTCGACCGACAAATGAGCCTCCGAAACGCGGCCCCGACGACGCTCGACGCGGTCGGTGACTCGCCGATGATCGACCTCCCCTCCGTCGTCGGCGACGACGACGCGTCCGTCCACGTGAAGTGGGAGGGCGGGAACCCGACCGGCAGCCTGAAAGACCGGATGGCGCTCGCGATGGTCGAGGCCGCCCGGGAGCGCGGGGACCTCGAGCCGGGCGAGCCCGTCGTCGAGTTCACCGGCGGCAGCACCGGATCGAGCCTCGCGTTCGTCTGTGCCGCGCTCGACCACCCGTTCTCGGTCGTCACCGCGGACTGCGTCGCCGACGAGAAGATCGCGTCGATGCGCGCGCTCGGCGCGCGCGTCGAGGTGGTCGAGACCCCGAACGGGGCCCCTTACGACGGGCTCTTCGACGACCTCCGCGCCGAGGCGGACCGGATCGCCGAGGAGACGGGCGCGTACTTCACCAACCAGTTCGAGAACGCGGACCAGCTCGACGGCTACCGCGAGCTCGGCGCGGAGATCCTCGCCCAGCGCCCTGACGTCGACGAGTTCGTGATGACCGTCGGCACCGGCGGCTGCGCGATGGGCACCGCGCGGGCCCTCCGCGCCGCCGACGCCGACGTCCGCGTCTCCGTCGTCGAGCCCGCCGAGTCGCCGGTGCTCACCGACGGGACGACCGGCGAGCACAGCGTACAGGGGACGGCGATCGTCGGCTCCCCGCCGCTCGTCGACCCCGACCTGTACGACCGCGTGTACACGATCCCCAACGCGGAGGGGATCGAGCGGGCCCGCGAGATCGCGACCGAGGAGGGGCTGCTCGTCGGGACGAGCACGGGGATGAACGTCGCCGCGGCGGCCCGCGCCGCCGCGGACCACGGCCCCGACGGGACCGTCGTCACGGTCGCCTGCGACACGGGCCTTAAATACCTCTCCGAGGGGCTCTACGACGGCCTCGAGGGGTCGACGTTCTGTCTCGTCTGAGCACGACGAGGCGGGCTCGCCGACGAGACGGGCTCGCGCGGCCTCGAGCGGGATCGCCGGCCGGCTACGAGCGGTCGCCGAGCGACCGCTGCACCGCGCCGTCGCCGCCGCGGAGCCGACGGCGGCGCTTGTCGTAGGCGGCCTCGAGCTTCGCGTTGGTCGCCCGCGAGACGAGGTAGAGGTCGACCTCGCCGTCGTCGTTCGGGTGGGCGCTCGCCACCCACACGTGGCCGTCGCCGGTCGAGAGGTCGGCTGCCCAGCGCTCGGCGGCGGCGCGGCTCCCGAACGCGTGGCGGGGCCCGCCCTCGAAGACGAGCCGCCCGACCTTCGCGTTCCGCTTGCGTGCGGACGGTTTCACGGCGACGACGACGCTCACGCGTGACGTTCGGGCGTCATCGCTTAAAAATCCCGTCGGACGCCCCGCGTCCGCCGCGCCCTTTAACAGGGCGCGCACCGAGACGACGAACGATGACACGGCTCCGGGCGATGAGCTACAACGTTCGCTACGACAACCGGAACGACCACCACGACGCCTGGTACGTGCGTCGCGACGGCGTGGCGGACCTCGTCCGGTTCCACCGCCCCGACGTCGTCGGGTTCCAGGAGCCGCTCGCCGAGCAGCGGGAGGACCTGGGCGACCGTCTCCCGGGCTACGAGTTCGTGGGCCGCGGGCGTCGGGGCGACGGCGAGGGAGAGGGTTGTCCGGTCGCGGTCCGAACGGACCGGTGGGACGTCGTCGACGACGGAACGTTCTGGCTCTCGGAGACGCCCGCGGAGCCGTCGACCGCGTGGGACGCCTCCTACCCGCGGATCGCCACCTGGGCACGCCTGACGCTGCGGCGCGACGGGACGGACGACGCTTCGATCGGCGGGATCGACGACGGCCCGGCCGACGACGACCCCGCCGATGGGGCATCGACCGACACCTCGTTGATCGTGATGAACACCCACCTCGACCACGTCGGCGTCAGGGCTCGGCGCGAGTCCGCGCGGCTACTCCGTGACCGGGCCGCCGACCTCGCCACGATCGCGGGCCCGGAAGGAGGTGCGAAAGGGGGCGAGTCCGGAGCACGAGCGCAGGCGCGCACACCGGTCGTCCTCGTCGGCGACTTCAACTGTACGCCCGGCTCGGAACCCCACCGGATCCTGACGGCGCTCGACGGGACGGACGCGGGCCGAGACGGGACGGACGCGGGCCGAGACGAGACGGACGAGGATCGAGACGGGACGGACGCGGGCCGAGACGAGACGGACGAGGATCGAGACGGCGGGGCAGCCCTCCGCGACGCCGCCCGCGACGCGACCGTGCGTCACGGCCCCGCGACGAGCCTCACCGACTTCGCAAACCTGATCGACGGGCGGCGGATCGATCACGTCCTCGTCTCCCCGGCCGTCGACGTCGAGGCGTTCGCGACGCTCGCCGACCGCGACGACCGCGGACGCTACCCGTCCGACCACCTCCCCGTGCTCGCCCGGCTCTCGCTGTGAGCGTTTGAAACGTCCCACGTACCGAGCCACGGCGCTTTTTAAGTCGGTGCCGAACGACGGGA
Organism: Halorubrum sp. JWXQ-INN 858; assembly: GCF_009806985.1. Classification (GTDB taxonomy): domain Archaea; phylum Halobacteriota; class Halobacteria; order Halobacteriales; family Haloferacaceae; genus Halorubrum. The sequence goes on from NZ_WUAX01000016.1 coordinate 340,937, forward strand.
CGCCCATGTCCGGGATCGTCTTCTTCGCGACCGAGAACCGCGAGGCCGTCGTCGACTTCTACACGGGGCCGATGGGAGCCGAGGTGTGGCTCGAACAGCCCGACTGCACGATACTCCGCCACGACAACCTCCTGTTCGGCTTCTGTTCGCGCGACCGAACCGACGACTGCGGGATCGTCACGTTCGTCTACCCCGATCGCGGCGGCGTCGACGCCGCACACGACCGCCTCGGCGACGCCGCTCGCGAGGAGCCGCACGAGAATCCGACGTACGACATCTATCAGTTCTTCGCGATCGACCCCGACGGCCGGACCGTCGAGTGCCAGGCGTTCCTCGACGACGCCGTCGATCTATAACGTCCGACGGGGACGGTGCCGTCGACGTGTAAAGTCCGACGGAGACGGCGCGGAGTCGACCCCGACCGTCACTCCCGGGCGGGCAGCCGGACAGTCACTCCCGGGCGGGCAGCCGGACAGTCACTCCCGGGCTGGCAGCCGGACCGTCACGGTGGTCCCCGACGACGTCGTCGCGTCGACATCGCCGTCGAGCGTCGTGACGATCCAGAACACCAGCCACAGCCCGAGCCCCTGCCCGTGCACGAGCGGCGTCTCCTCGCCGGATTCGAGAACCGACCGTTCGTCCGCGGGGATCCCGGGTCCGTCGTCGGTCACGGCGACCGCGACGTCGGCGTCGGTGACCGTCACCTCGACGTCGACGGCCGGGGGCGTCCCCCCGTGTTTGGCGGCGTTGTCGAGGAGCTCCCACAGCGCGGTCTCCACGCGCGGGAGCGTCCTCGCGACGGCCTCCTCGGGGGCATCGACGGTCACCGAGACCTCGGGATAGCGCGTCCGCAGCTGGTCGACGAGCCGGTCGACGATCGGGACGAAGTCGACCGACTCCAGCTCGACCGACAGGTCCCGGTTCTCCTCGATCCGCTGTGCGGACTCGCTTAAGTCGATCAACCGGTTCGCGGTCTCCCCGATGAGCGCCGCCCGCTTTTCGGCGTCACCCTCGAGTTCGTCCGCGAGCAGTCCGGCGTAGCCGCTGATGACGGTCATGTCGTTCCGGAGGTTGTGCCGGAGGACCCGGTTGATGACGCCTATCAACTGCTCGCGCTGGCGGCGTTCGGTCGCGTCGCGGGCCATCAACAGGACGCCGACGATGTCGTCGGGCGTCCGCGCCGCGTCCGGCACGCTTCCGTCGTAGATCGGGGCCCCACGCACGTCCGCGTAGACGGTCCGGCCGGCCTTCGTCTTCAGCGGGAAGTCCCGCGCTTGGGTCGTCTCGCCCTCCAGTACCACCGACAGCTTCTCCATCGCCCAGTCGGTCGTGTCGGCGTCCGGGTGGGTGACGGAGAGAGGTCGCCCCTCGAGCTCCGCGGGCGCGTAGCCGAGGAACGCCTCGACGGACGGCGAACAGTAGGTGAACCGGCCGTCGAGGTCGGCCCGGAAGACGGAGTCGAACGTCGTGTCGACGACCGCGCGATAGATCTCGGTCCGTTCGTCCAGCTCCCGCTCGCTGTCCGCGAGCGCGCGACGCTGCCGCTCGTCGCGCGTCACGTCGACGAACGACACGATCCGGGCCGTCGAGTCGTCGAACGCCACGGCGCTCGTCGTGACCGAGTAGTACCGGGTCCCGTCGCCGTCCGCGTCCTCGCGGTCGTGGCCGTCGTCACGAGCGAGGATCCGTTCGTCGCCGTCGACGACGGCCGCGACGGCCGGCAGGACCGTGGCCAGTCGGTCGCCGCGCGCATCCGCGAGCTCGGGGAACGTCGCCTCGGCGGCGGGGGAGTGGTCACGGATCGTCCCCTCGGCGTCGAGGAAGACGACCGCGTCGTCGTCGTGGTCGTCCCTTCGGGCGGCCAGGAACCGACCGTCGAAGGCGAACAGGACGCCGATCGCGAACGCCGCCACCCCGAGCGGTGCGTAGAGGACGTTTATCAGCCACGGTGTCGTGAGCGCACCGACGTCGAGGAGGACCGGCAGCCCGAGCAGCGCCGTCAGCGCGCTGAGCGGCCCGGTGTCGTATCCGGACAGGGCGTACTGCTCGAGGAGCACGAACAGCCCCAGCGCCGAGAGCACGTACGCCAGCCCGGTGACGCTCCAGTGGAGGACGCCGTGTTCGATCGCGAGGTACGCGAACGGCGTCGTCGCCTCCGTCGCCGAGAAGTACAGGCCGTGGAGCGGGTTCGTGACCTTGACGAGCGACACCGTCACGAAGACCACGAGCCCGAGCCGCCGCAGCGCCGGCCGTCGGTGGTAGCGTCGGTTCGTGTACGCGGAACAGAAGTAGAGCCAGGGCCAGACGGTGGCGAAGCCGAGGACGAGCCCGACGAGATACGTCGGCTCCCGGAGCGGGTCCGGGACGAGGAAGAACGCGACGGTCGACAGCGACCACGCCCCGGTCGTCGCGAGCAGCCAGACCAGGCCCCGCCGGACGTCAGGGAGGTCGAACGCCCGTGCTCGCGGGATCGCGGCCAGACAGACGAGCCCGCTCGCCGCGAACACCGCCACGTAGATCAGGCTCGCGGCGTTCACGACCGGCCTGCCCTCATCGTTATCCTTCTTTAGTGAATCGGTAAAATAAACATTGTGGAGGGGCGGACGCTCCGTTGATCGGTGTCACTCCGCGAGGGTGTACGCGTCGCGCCACTCCGCGGCCCGCTCCGCCGCGGCGTCCCGGTCGTCGTAGCGCTCGCGTTCGTAGACGCGCCCGTCGACGGCCTGCTCCATCACGTCGAGCCTGACGACCGCGCCGCCGTCGGCCCGGTTGCGGAGCCGCACGGTCGCGTATCCGTCCGACCGCGCCCATTCGGTGACCACGTCGTCCTCGCGGGACAGTTCCCAGCTCATACCGAAGGGGGTCGCCGACGCGGCTAAAAGGGCGCGATCGCCGTCGCGGGGCTACTCGACCCACCAGGCCGCGTCGTCCGTCGAACTCTCCGCATCGTCCGCCGAACCCTCCGCGGCGTCCACCAAACCCTCCGCGTCGTCCGCCCGGCCGGTCGACGGCCCGGTGACGTGATCGCACGACGGACACACCGCGTACCCGAGCGTGTCGTACGGGACCGCCGTCGACGGGGCCGTCGCTTCGCAGTCGGGACAGTCGAACGTCGACGCCTCCTCGATTGCCATGGTTCCCGATCGGGGACGATCCACTTGGTTATGCGGCGCTTGATGGCGGGGTTCGGGAACCCTGTTTATATACTCCCCCCGAACCGAGGGGGTGCATGAACGCGGACCCGTACCCGACCCGACGCGACCGCGCCGCGGCGCTGCTCCGTGCCGCCGGGGCCGACGCCTTGGTCTGTGCCCCCGGTCGCACCCTTCAGTACCTGACCGGCCTCGACGAGGAGCCGAGCGAACGCCACTTCCTGCTCGTCGTGCCCGCCGACGGCGACCCCGCGCTGCTCGTCCCCGAGCTGTCCGGCGCACAGGTGCGCGCGGGGACCGACGTCGCCGACGTCCGAACGTGGGACGACGGCGACGACCCGGTCGCGGCGGTGCGGGCGCTGCTCGCGGACCGCGACCTCCGCGAGGGTCGGTCCCTCGTCGACGACCGGATGTGGGCCCGGTTCACTGCGGACCTCCGGGCGGCCGCCCCCGCGGCGACGTGGGGGCTCGCGAGCGAGGCGCTCGCGGGGCTGCGGATCCGGAAGGACCCGACGGAGATCGCGGCGCTCCGGGCGGCCGCGGCCGTCGCGGACGCGGTCGTCGACGACCTCCGGGCGCTCGGACCGGACGCGGTCGGGCGGACGGAGGCCGAGCTCGCCGACTGGATCGAGGAGCGGCTGGCCGTACACGGCGGCGACGGCGTCGCCTTCGAGACGATCGTCGGCGCGGGGCCGAACGGGGCGCGCCCGCACCACCGCCACGGCGACCGCGAGGTCCGGGCGGGCGAGCCGGTCGTGCTCGATTTCGGGACCCGGGTCGACGGCTACCCCTCCGACCAGACCCGGACGCTCGTCTTCGACGGCGAGCCGTCCGCGGAGTACCGGGCGGTCCACGAGGTCGTCCGCGAGGCACAGCGCGCCGCCGTCGACGCGGTGGAGCCGGGCGCGACCGCCGGGTCGATCGACCGCGCCGCGCGGGCGGTCATCGAGGCCGCGGGCCACGGGGACGCGTTCGTCCATCGGACCGGCCACGGGGTCGGCCTCGACGTCCACGAGGAGCCGTACATCGTCGCCGGCAACGACCACGTGTTGGAGCCGGGGACCGTCTTCTCGGTGGAGCCGGGCGTCTACCGCGAGGGCGCGTTCGGCTGCCGGATCGAGGACCTCGTCCTCGTCACGGACGAGGGCGCGGAGCGGCTCAACACGACCGGCCGCGGCTGGCGGTGCGGGGGCGACGACTGAGCGCGCCGACGGACGACTGAACGCGCGGGGAGGGCGCTCCGCGCGGACGGCCTCGTCGCGCGGACGGCCTCGCCGCGAGGGAAACGGCTACGTCGCTGGCGTCGCACGCGCGGGTATGGACTTCGAAACGGAGCTCCGCGGGGCCACCCCGCCGCTCGTGACCCCCTTCTCGGGGCCCGACGCCGGATCGGTCGACCACGACGCGCTCGCCGCCGTCGTCGAACACGCGGTTGACGGGGGCGTCGCCGGCCTCTTCCCGAACGGGACGACCGGCGAGTTCGCGAGCCTGACCGCGGCCGAGCGCGCGGCGGTCGTCGAGACGACGGTCGCGAACGCGGCGGGGCGGCCGGTGCTCGCCGGCGTCGCCGACACCGCGGTCGCGGACGTCCTCGATCACGCCGACCGGGCGGCCGATGCCGGCGCGGACGCCGTCGTCGTCACCCCGCCGTACTTCCACGCGGAGTCCGGAGAGGGCGGCAACCGGGCGTTCCTCCGGGCGGTCGCCGACGGCTCCCCGCTCCCGACGTTCCTGTACGACATCCCGTCGTGTACGGGTAACCCGCTCTCGGCAGAGACGGTCGTCGCGCTCGCGGACCACCCGAACGTCGCGGGCGTGAAGGACTCGAGCGGCGACTTTTCCGGCTTCTGCCGGCTCCTGCGTGAGACGCCCGACGGCTTCGTCCTGCTGCAGGGGTTCGACGCGCTCCTGCTCCCGTCGCTCCGGATGGGCGCGACGGGCGGCGTACACGCGCTCTCGAACGTCGTTCCCGAGGCGTTCGCGGCCCTCCACCGGGCGGCCGTCGGCGACGGCGACGGCCGCGACGACGGCCGCGCGGACGCCGTCCACGAGGCGATCGGCGGGCTGTTCGACGTCTGTCTCGACCACGGCTTCGCGCCGGCGACCAAGGCCGCGCTCCGTGCGCGCGGCGTCGTCGACGACGCCGCCGTCCGCCCGCCGCTGTGCGGGGTCGACCCGGAGGCGATCGAGGGCCCGCTCGCGGCCGTCACGGCCGCGACCGACCGGGACGACCGTCGGTAACGGAGCGTACAGTCGACGATAAAAGGCGCGTCGCCGCAGGGACGACGCGTCAACGGGTGCGACCGTGTGCCTCGGCCCCATTGGAGATGAGAGGGTGTCCGCGATAACGGTACCACCAAATAATTCCGGTTTCCGAGAGGGGGAGCGGCCGATCCGAGGGCTCGGTTCGGGGAGGAGCGGCTCTGAGCATCGGACCGGGTTCGACCTCGGGCCCGACCTCGATTTCGAGGCCCCGGCCTCGAGCGAACGGATCGCCCGACAGCGACCGCCTACACGAGCGCGTCGACGTCGACGTGGGCGGCGAGCAGCTCCGTCATCCGGTCGACGGTGCGCGCGTCGCGAGTGCGGCCGCCGCTGACGACCGCCTCGGCGCGGTCGATCGCGGTGACGGTGTCCGTGTTGACGGCGAGCACCGGTTTGCCGGCCTCCGCGGCCTTGCCGAGCACCGCGCCCGACGGGCGGTGACCGCCGGTCAACACGAGACACTTCACGCCGGAGGCGTCGAGCGCGGCGGTCTGGACGTCCGCGCGGTCGCCGCCGGTGATCACGGCGGCGTCGCGGGCCCGGCGGAAGTGCCGGAGCGCCTCGTCGCCGCTCATCGCGCCGACGAGGAAGCGCTCGACGAACGCGTCCGTCGGCGCGTCGGTCAGCAGCTCCGCGCCGAGCTCGTCGGCGAGTTCGCCGACGGTGACGCCCGCCAGCTCCTTCTCGCGCGGGACGGCCCCGAAGACGGTGATCCCCTGTGATTCGAGGAACGGGATGCCGTCCTGATCGAGCGAGTCGAACGCGGTCTCCGACACCTTGTTGAAGACGACGCCCGCGAGCCGGTCGCCGAACGCCTCCGCGGCCGCGAGCACCTCGTCGAGGTCGGCCGGCGTCTCGTAGCCGGCCACCAACACGACCCGCGCGTCGAGCAGCTCGGCCACGTCGCCGTCCGTGAGGTCGACGACGCCCCCGGTGGTCCAGTCGCCGCCACCCTCCAGGAACATGTGGTCGCGGTCGGCCGCGAGCGCCGTGAACTCCTCGCGGACCCGGTCGTGCAGCGCGGCCACGTCCTCGGTGCCGCGGATGGCCCCCTCGATGAACGTCGGCGAGTAGACGATCGGCTCCATCTGGTGCATCTCGGCGTCGAGCCCGAGCACGTCGCGCGCCAGCATCGGGTCCTGATCGAGCGTCTTGCCGACGTTCGACCGCAGGCGCGTGCCCTTCGGTTTCATGTAGCCGACGCTCCGGCCGCGGTCGGCGGCGAGCCTCGCGAGCGCGAGGGTGATGGCGGTCTTTCCGGCGTGTTCTCCGGTCGCGGTGACGAGCGTGGTGGTGGTGTCAGTCATGGGTTCGATCGAGCTCCTCGGGGTCGACGGTGAGTCGCACGTCGACGGCGGCGGCGTTCGCCCCGTCGGCGTCGGGCAGTGCAACGAGCGGGTTGATGTCCAGCTCGAGGATCGCCGGGAAGTCGGTGACGAGCTGGGAGAGCCGGCCGATGGTGTCGACGACGGCGTCGACGTCGACCGGGTCGCGGCCGCGGGCCCCCCGCAGCAGCGGCGCGGACCGGATCTCCTCGGTCATCTCGCGGGCCTCCGGCTCGGAGACCGGCGCGACGCGGAAGGTGGTGTCCTCCATCACCTCCACGAAGATGCCGCCCAGCCCGAACATCAACAGCGGGCCGAACTGCGGGTCGCGGTTCATCCCGACGATCGTCTCGACCCCGTCGTCGAGGTCGACCAGCTCCTGGACCTGTACGCCGAGCAGCGTCGCGTTCGGCTGGTAGTTCCGCGCCCGGGTGATCAGGTCCTCGTAGGTGTCGGCGACGTCCGCGTCGGCGACGCCGACGGCGACGCCGCCGATGTCCGACTTGTGGAGGATGTCCGGCGAGACGATCTTCATCACGACCTCGCCGTCGATCCCCGCGGCGACCTCGCTCGCCCGCTCGGGCGAGTCGACGATCTCGCCGGCCGGCGTCGGGATCCCGTAGGCGTCGAGCAGCGCCATCGCCTCGACGCCGAGGCGGTTGTCGTCGCGGTCGTGGACCGCCGAGAGCACCTCGTGGGCGCGCTCGCGGTCGACGTCGAACGACATCGGGTCGGCGTACTCCCGATCGCGGATGTCGCGGTAGCGCCCCAACGTGGCGAGGCTCTCGATCCCGCGGGCGGGGTCGAAGTAGCAGGGGATCCCCTCCTCCTGGAGCCGCCGTTTCGGCTCGCGGGTCCGGTCGCCGCCCATCAGGCAGGCGGCCACCGGCGCGGCCATCCCGTCGCTCACCTCGCTGATCGCGTCCGCGAGGTCGTCGAAGTCGATGACCGCAGTCGGGGCCGCCAACACGAGCGCTGCACCCACGTTCTCGTCGGCCGCGACGATCTCCAGCGCCTCGCGGAACCGGTCGATGTCGGCGTCGCCGATGACGTCGACCGGGTTGTGGACGTTCGCCTCGTCGGGCATCGACTCGCGCAGGCGCGCGGTCGTCTCGCCCGAGAACGAGGCCATCTCCAGGTCGGCGTCGCCGACCGCGTCCGTCGCCATGACGCCGGGACCGCCCGCGTTCGTGACGATCGCGACGGCGTCGGTGTCCGGCAGCGGCTGGCTGCCGAGGATCCCCGCGGCGTCGAACAGCTCGTCGACCGACTCCGCGCGGATCACCCCAGCCTGGTCGAGCCCGGCCTCGTAGGCCTTCTCGGAGCCGGCCAGCGTGCCCGTGTGCGAGGACGCCGCCTGGGCCCCGGCGTTCGTTCGGCCGGATTTCACGGCGACGATCGGGGTGTCCTCGGTGGTCTCTCGGGCCGCCTCGATGAACTCGCGGCCGTCCTCGATCCCCTCGAGGTAGCCGATGATCACGTCCGTCCCGTCGTCGTCGCCCCAGTGTTCGACGAAGTCCGTCTCGTCGAGGACCGCCTTGTTGCCGAGCGAGACCACGTCCTTGAAGCCGACGCCGTGGTCGTTCGCCCAGTCGAGGACCGCGGTGACGAACGCACCCGACTGGCTCATAAACGAGAGCCCCCCGGGCAGAGCGTTCTCGGGTCCGAACGTCGCGTTCATGCCCGAAGGCGTCGACATGACCCCCAGGCTGTTGGGGCCGACGAGGTCGAGGTCGTACTCGTCGGCGAGCTCCGCGAGCCGCGTCTCGCGTGTCGCTCCCTCCTCGCCCGTCTCGCCGAACCCGGCGGTGATCACGACGACGTTGCGGACCCCGGCCTCGCCGCACGCCTCGATCGCGTCCAACACGATCGACGGCGGCACGACGACGACGGCCACGTCGGCGTCGGCCTCGTCGATCGAGCCGACGCAGGGGGTCCCGAGCACCTCGTCGTAGTTCGGGTTGACGGGGACCGTCTCGCCGTCGAAGTCGTCGAGTAAGTTCGACGTGACGGCCCGACCGACCGCGCCCGCTCTGGCGGTCGCACCGACGACGGCGACCCGGTCCGGGTCGAACAGCTCGTTGAGCGTACCCATCAACGTGGTGCTACGCCGGGGGGTCGGTTAAAGCCGGGTGGGAGGGGCTTCAGTAGCCGAGTGAATCGTGCGGATCCGTGCCGTCCGTGGGTCGTGGACGCGTCACGACGCCGGCGACCACGCGGCAGCACCGACGACCACGCGGCAGCACCGGCGACCGCGTCGTTCGACGGAGGCCGCGTTCGTTCGGAGAGGATCGCACGTTCGCTCGGCGGCGGCACCACGCGTTCTTCGGGCGGCGCGAGCCCCCGGTCCGTTACGCCTAAGCGACGCCGCGTCGACCGACGGCGTATGCACTACCACGAGGCGGCGAACTTTCTGTTCGACCTCCGCCGCTTCTCCGTCAGCCCCGGGACCGAGAGCGTCAGGGACCTGCTCGCACACCTCGGCGGTCCCGAATCCGAGGTGCCGTTCGTGCAGATCGCCGGCTCGAACGGGAAGGGAAGCACCGCGCGGATGGTCGAGTCCGCCCTCCGGGAGGCGGGGCTCTCCGTCGGGCTCTACACCTCCCCACACCTCGAGTCGCTCTCCGAGCGGGTCCGCGTCGACGGCCGACCGATGACCGAGGACGCGATCGCCGCGTTCGTCGCCGAGGTGAAACCGTGGCTCGTCGACCGGGCCGCGGCGGGCGAGCCGCTCACCTTCTTCGAGGTCGTCACGGCGATGGCGATCCACGACTTCGCGCGGCGGGACGTCGACGTCGCCGTCCTCGAGGTGGGTCTCGGCGGCGAGTACGACGCCACGAGCGCGGTCGACCCCGTCGCGACCGCGGTCACCAACGTCTCGCTGGAGCACACGTCGGTCCTCGGCGACTCGATCGCCGAGATCGCCCGCACGAAGTCGCGGATCGCCGCGGGCGGCGCGCCCCTCGTCACCGCCTGCGACGGGGAGGCCCTCCGGGTCGTCCGGGAGGTCGCCGCCGACGCCGGCGCGCCGGTGACGACCGTGGTCGGGCCGGGCGTCGACCGGGACGCCGACGAGCCCCTCGAAAGCGGAACGGGTGGCGACCGCCCCCCCGAAAGCGGAACGACCGATGGCGAGGCGGCCGAGTCGGCGGATCCGGCGATCGTCGCGACCTACGAGGGGCGGGTGAGCCCGACGGACGCCGCGGTCCGGTTCGCGGGCGAAGCGGCGGGCACCTACCGGATCCCGCTGGTCGGCGAGCATCAGGCGACGAACGCGGCGATCGCGACCGTGCTGGCTCGACGGACGCTGGCCGCCCTCGACGGCGACGTGGGCGTGCTCGGCGGCGGCGTGGCCGCGCTCGACGGTGACGCGGGCACGCACGACCGCGACGCGGATCGGGACGGCGGGGCGCTCGCGGCCGGGCTCGCGCGGGCGACCTGGCCCGGACGCTTCGAGGTGACGGGCACGGAGCCGCTCGTCGTCCTCGACGGCGCGCACAACCCGGCGGCCTGCGGGACGCTCGCCGGGACGCTCGCGGAGTACGCGTACGACGACCTCCACCTCGTCTACGCGGCGATGCACGACAAGGACCACGCCGGGTCGCTCGCCGCGCTGCCGGACGTCGCCGCCGCGATCACGTGTCGGCCCGACCTCGACCGCGCCGAGGACCCCGAGGTGTTGGCCGCGGCCGCCCGGGCGGCCGGGATCGACGACGTGACCGCCGGGGCGGGCGTGGCGGACGCGTTCGCGACGGCGCTCGACCGGGCCGACGAGGGCGACTGCGTCCTGCTCACGGGGTCGTTGTTCGCGGTCGCCGAGGCGCGGGCGGTCGCCCGAACGGTGACGCCGAAACGGGTCGCCGACCGGGCGAGCGCCGACCGAGCGCTCGCCGACGCCGGCGTCCAACCCCGGACTGCCGAGGAGGTCCGGGACGGGGTCGATCACCGGGTGATGACGCTCCGGCTGCGGGGCACACAGGCACGTCACGTTCGCGCGGAGCTGCGCGCGGTCGGCGGCGAGGCCGCGATCGGCGGGGCGGGCGCGGACGGGGGTGAGCTCGTCCCCGTCGTCCTGGCGGGGACGGTCGCGGAGTTCCGCGCGCTCTGTGACCGGCTGGCGACGGGGACGCCCTCCGCGGACGGGCTCGCGGGGATCGCCGCGGACCTGCGGGCGCGGGTCGGTCTCTCGGAGGCGGAGCCCGCGACCGAGTACCCGTGGACGGACGGGACCGCGGTGATGGGCGTGCTCAACGTGACGCCGGACTCGTTCCACGACGGGGGTCGCCACCGGGGGCTCGACGACGCGGTCTCGGGCGCGAAGCGGATGGTCGCGGCCGGCGTCGACGTCCTCGACGTGGGCGGGGAGTCGACGCGACCGGGCGCGGAGGCGGTCCCCGTCGAGGAGGAGATCGCGCGGGTCGTCCCCGTGATGGAGGCCGTCCGGGAGGTCCCGGCGGTCGCCGACGGCGACGTCCTCGTCTCAGTGGACACGCGCAAGCCCGCGGTGGCGGCGGCCGCGCTCGAGGCGGGCGCGGACGTCATCAACGACGTGACGGGGTTAGAGGACCCGCGGATGCGCGAGGTGGTCGCCGAGGCGGGCTGTCCCGTCGTCGTGATGCACAGCGTCGACGCGCCGGTCGATCCGACCGCAGCGCCCGAGTACGGGGACGTCGTCGCCGACGTCGTCGCCGACCTGCGCGAGCGGCTGCGGCTGGCCGAGACGGCCGGCATCGACCGAGAGCGAGTGATCGTCGATCCCGGGCTCGGCTTCGGGAAGTCGGCCGCGGAGAGCTTCGAGCTGCTCGGCCGGCTCGACGAGTTCGCGGCGCTCGGCTGTCCGGTCCTCGTGGGGCACTCACACAAGTCGCTGTTCGGCGCGATCGGGCGCGGTCCGGACGACCGCGAGCACGCCACGGTCGCCGGGACCGCGGTTGCGACCGCCCGGGGCGCGGACCTCGTGCGGGTCCACGACGTCGCCGCGAACCGCGCCGCGGTCGACGTGGTCGCGGCCGCGACCGATCCCGGATCGATCGAGTGAGCGGCGACCGCCGTCGTCCCGGTACCGCCGTCCCACCGTCGACGCCCCGGTCGTCGCGCGGGCGGCAGCGTTTTTGGTCGTCGTCCCGCAGATGTGAGCATGCCCCGTCGCCTGCTGCTCGGCTGTAGCTCGGTCGGGTACACGCTCGTCGAACGCGTCCGCGGGGCGTACGGCGAGCTGCACGCGATCACCGACGATCCCGGGTGGGCGTCGACGCTGCGCGACGAGAACGTCGCCACCGCGGAGGCGGATCCGACCGATCCCGGCACGTACCCGGACGCCGCGGAGGTGGTGATCGTCGCCGGCGACGACCCGGCGCGCAACGTCGCGGCCGCGGAGGCGGCCCGACGTCGCTACCCCGACGCGATGATCGTCGCGCACGTCGGACACGAGCCGACCGCGAGCCACCGGACCGCGCTCGATGCGGTCGCCGACCGGGTCGTCGATCCGGTGGAGAGCATGGTCGGCCGGACGCTGGACGCGGTCGGCACGGACGCACAGGAACGGCCCGTGCGGCTGCTCGACACGCTCCGAAACCTCCCGGGGCCCCTGCTCGTCGTCGCTCACGACAACCCCGACCCGGACGCGATCGCGAGCGCGCTCGGCCTGGCGCGGATCGCGGACGTGGTCGGCGTCCCGGCCGACCCCTGTTACGGCGGCGAGATCGCTCACCAGGAGAACCGGGCGCTGGTGAACCTCCTCGACATCGAGCTGCGGACGTTCGACGACGTCGTCGTCGACGACTACGGCGGGATAGCGCTCGTCGACCACTCGCGGGCGGGGATCAACGACAGCCTCCCCGAGGGGACGCCCGTCGACATCGTCGTCGACCACCACCCGCCGCGCGGCCCCGTCGAGGGGTCGTTCCTCGACATCCGGCCGGAGGTCGGCTCCACCAGCACGCTGATCGAGGAGTACCTCTCCCGGCTGGGTGTCGAGCCCGACCGACAGCTGGCGACCGCGCTGCTGTACGGGATCCGGATCGACACGAAGGACTTCACGCGCGAGACGTCGATCCCCGACTTCGAGGCGGCCGCCGCGCTCACGCCGCACGCCGACGAGGACACGCTCGAACGCGTCGAGAGCCCGAGCGTGAGCCCGGAGACGCTGCGGGTCCTCGGGCGGGCGATCGAGGGGCGCGACGTGCGCGGCACGATCGCCGCCTCCTGCGTCGGCGAGATCACCGACCGCGACGCGCTGGCGCAGGCGGCCGAGCGCCTGCTCGCGCTGGAGGGCGTCACCGTCACGTTCGTCTACGGCTACATGGACGGCGTCATCTACGGTTCGGCGAGGGCGCGCGGGGCCGACGTCGACATCGGCGAGCTGCTGCGCGAGGCGCTCGACGCGATCGGGTCGGCCGGCGGCCACGCGAACATGGCCGGTGCACAGGTCCCGCTCGGGATCCTGGAGGCCGTCGCCGAAGACGAATCGCTCCCCGAAGTCGTCGCCGAGTTCGTCTCCGGGCGGTTCTTCGAGGCGGTCCGTGATCCCCCCGCGCAGCCGAGCGGGACGGCGACCGAGTTCCCGACGGACTGAGCCGGACTTAACGGTCGGCCTGATACGGGCTCAACGTCGACCTAATACGGGCTCAACGTCGGCCTGATACGGGTCTGATTGGAGAACACGTAGCAACAGGACGCAGAGTCGCGTCGCTCGGGGAGTAGTACGTTCGAGAAACGCCCGGAGCGGGATTTGAACCCGCGTCACGACCGTGACAGGGTCGTATGATGGGCCACTACACCATCCGGGCAGACTCCGATAACCGGCCCCGAAATCGGGGACGCCCGGAGCGGGATTTGAACCCGCGTCACGACCGTGACAGGGTCGTATGATGGGCCACTACACCATCCGGGCTTGCTGCACTCACTCGTATCCCCGTCTGGCAAATAAGGCTTGTCATCGCGCACGGGAGTGAGTGCCGTTCACAGCCACCGGGACTGGCCCTGTCCCGGTACTCGTACCTGATACGTTTTTCTGCCTGCATCCATGCCCGATACGTTTTTGATGCTCGTACCCATGAGGTTCGGTGACGACCGCCCCGGTGTATTCGGGAGCCGCGCGTGGCGGACGCGGTTGGCAAGCCTTATCTGAATGGCGCATATAACTTGCTGTAGTATCTCGTGATAGCTTCTCCCCACCACCAGCACCCATGGTAGACGTAAGCCAACACGAACTCGTCCCGGACCACACCCTTCTCGACGATGAGGAGGTCGAGGAGGTTCTGGCGGAGTATAACGTGAAAAAGACCAACCTGCCGAAGATCAAACGGACGGACCCCGCCGCTCCCGACGCGGCCGAAGTCGGTGACGTCGTGAAGATCGTCCGAAACTCCCGAACGACCGATCAGGCGGTCGTGTTCCGACTCGTCGTCTCATGAACAGGCAAGACAGACGCGTGGTATCACGCGAATACTTCTCCGACGACCGGCTCGCAGAACACCACTTCCGCTCGTTCAACAACTTCCTGGACCGCGGCATGCAGGAAGTCGTCGACGAGAAGGAGACCATCGACACCGACATCGGCGACAAGGAGGGCCAAGAGCCCGTCTACGTCGAGCTCGGCGACGTGCGGATGCTCACTCCTCGCGTCCGCGAGGCGGACGGCTCCGAGGAGCTGTTGTACCCACAGGAGGCCCGCCTGCGGAACATCACCTACTCCGCGCCCGTGTTCATGGAGATGTCCATCGTGCGCGGCGGCGAGGACGAGCCCGAAACCGTCGTCGACTCCACCGAGACGAAGGTGGGTCGGATGCCGGTGATGGTCGGCTCGAACAAGTGTAACATGGCCGATTTCTCCGACGAGGAGCTGATCGACATCGGCGAGGACCCCGTCGACCCCGGCGGCTACTTCATCGTCAACGGCTCCGAGCGGGTCCTGATGACGAGCGAGGACCTCGCGCCGAACAAGATCCTCGCGGAGTACGACTCGAAGTACGGCGACGAGATCCAGGTCGCGAAGACGTTCTCTCAGCGACGCGGGTACCGCGCGCTCGTGCTCTGTGAGCGCAACCGGGAAGGACTCCTCGAGGTGTCGTTCCCCTCCGTCTCCGGCTCGGTGAACTTCGTGACGCTCGTCCGCGCGCTCGGGCTCGAATCCGACGAGGAGATCGTCCACCGCGTGAGCGACGACCCCGAGATCGTGAAGTTCATGCTGGAGAACTTAGAGGAGGCCGACGTCCAGACGACCGAGGAGGCGATCGAGACCCTCGGCGAGCGCGTCGCCTCCGGCCAGGGGAAGAACTACCAGCTGAAACGGGCGAACTACGTCATCGACCGGTACCTCCTCCCGCACCTCCACGAGGAGGGCGTCGACGACGAGGACGTCCGGATCAACAAGGCGTACTACCTCTGCCGGATGGCCGAGGCGTGTTTCGAACTCGCCTTACAGCGCCGCGAGGCGGACGACAAGGACCACTACGCGAACAAGCGGCTGAAGGTGTCCGGCGACCTGATGCGCGACCTGTTCCGGACGGCGCTCAACAAGCTGGCACGCGACGTGAAGTACCAGCTCGAACGGGCCAACATGCGGAACCGCCAGCTCACCGTGAACACGGTGGTCCGCTCGGACGTGCTGACCGAGCGGCTCGAACACCCGATCGCGACGGGCAACTGGGTCGGCGGGCGCTCGGGCGTCTCCCAGCTCGTCGACCGGACGGACTACATGGGCGTGCTGTCGCACCTCCGCCGGCTGCGGAGCCCGCTGTCACGCTCCCAGCCGCACTTCGAGGCGCGCGACCTGCACGCGACCCAGTGGGGTCGCATCTGTCCCTCCGAGACGCCGGAGGGGCCGAACTGTGGGCTCGTGAAGAACTTCGCGCAGGCGATGGAGCTGTCACAGAACATCGAGGACGAACAGGGGCTGAAACGAGAACTGGCGTCGATGGGTGTCGAGGGGATCCCCGGCATCGAGGGCGTCGAACGACAGACGGCGGACGATTAATATGGCTCAGGCAGAACGCGAAGCGAAAGTGTACGTCAACGGCAGCCTCGTCGGGACACACCCGGACCCGGACGGGCTCGCTGAACAGATCCGCGAGGCGCGCCGACGGGGCGACGTCTCCGAGATGGTGAACGTCTCCGTGAAGGACCGGACCCGCGAAGTGATCGTCAACGCGGACGCCGGGCGCGCCCGCCGGCCGCTCATCGTCGTCGAGAACGGCGAGCCGCTCCTCGGCGACGAGGAGATCGACGCGCTCGACCGGGGCGACGTCGGGTTCGAGGACCTCGTCGAGCGCGGCTACGTCGAGTTCATCGACGCCGAGGAGGAGGAGGACATCCTCGTCGCCGTCGACGAGGAGGACGTCACCGACGACCACACTCACCTGGAGATCGACCCCCAGCTCGTGTTCGGTATCGGTGCGGGGATGATCCCGTACCCCGAGCACAACGCGAGCCCCCGCATCACGATGGGGGCAGGGATGATGAAACAGTCGCTCGGGCTCCCGTCCGCGAACTACCGGATCCGGCCCGACACCCGCCAGCACCTGATGCACTACCCGCAGCTGGCGATGGTGAAAACGCAGACCACCGAGCAGATCAACTTCGACGAGCGGCCGGCGGCACAGAACTTCGTCGTCGCCGTCATGTCCTACGAGGGGTTCAACATCGAGGACGCGCTCGTCATGAACCAGGGCTCGGTCGACCGCGCACTCGCGCGCTCGCACTTCTTCCGGACGTACGAGGGCGAGGAGCGGCGGTACCCGGGCGGCCAGGAGGACCGCTTCGAGATCCCCTCCCAGGACGTCCGCGGCGCACGCGGCGAGGACGCGTACACGCACCTCGACGAGGACGGGCTGGTCAACCCCGAGACGACCGTCGACGAGTCGTCGGTGCTGCTGGGCAAGACGAGCCCGCCGCGCTTCCTCGAGGAGCCGGACGACATGGGCGGGCTCTCCCCGCAGAAGCGGCGTGAAACCTCCGTGACGATGCGCTCGGGCGAGTCCGGCGTCGTCGACACGGTGACGCTGATGGAGGGCGAGGACGGCTCCAAGCTCTCGAAGGTGAAGGTCCGCGACCAGCGCGTCCCCGAGCTGGGCGACAAGTTCGCGTCCCGACACGGTCAGAAGGGCGTCGTCGGCCACCTCGCACCCCAGGAAGACATGCCGTTCACCGAGGAGGGGGTCGTTCCCGACCTCGTGTTGAATCCCCACGCGCTCCCGTCCCGGATGACGGTCGGCCACGTGCTGGAGATGCTCGGCGGCAAGGTCGGGTCGCTCCGCGGCACCCGCGTCGACGGCACGCCGTTCCAGGGCGAAGACGAGAAGGAGCTCCGCGGCGGGCTCGTGGACCACGGGTTCAAGTCCTCCGGCAAGGAGGTCATGTACTCCGGCGTCACCGGCGAGAAGATCGACGCGGAGATCTTCGTCGGGACGATCTTCTACCACAAGCTGTACCACATGGTGTCGAACAAGCTCCACGCCCGGTCGCGCGGCCCGGTGCAGGTGCTCACCCGCCAGCCCACCGAGGGACGTGCCCGCGAGGGCGGTCTCCGCGTGGGAGAGATGGAGCGCGACACGATCATCGGCCACGGCGCGTCGATGGTGCTGAACGAACGGCTACTCGAGTCCTCGGACGCGGAGACGGTGCACGTCTCCGCGCAGACGGGGCTCGTCGCCGTCGAGGACCGCGAACAGCGCCGCGTGTACGACCCCGTCACCGGCGACGAGGACGACATCCACGAGCTCGAGGTGAGCTACGCGTTCAAGCTCCTCCTCGACGAGATGATCGCGCTCGGCATCCGACCGAAGCTCGAACTGGAGGACGCGATTTAAATGTCAATGCAAACACCGAAAGTGCTCGGCGGCATCGACTTCGGCCTCATGGACCCGGAGACGTACCGGGACATGTCGGCGACGAAGGTCATCACCGCCGACACGTACGACGACGACGGCTACCCGATCGATATGGGGCTGATGGACCCGCGGCTCGGGGTCATCGACCCTGGACTGGAGTGCCGAACCTGCGGCTCCCACTCCGGCTCCTGTAACGGGCACTTCGGCCACATCGAGCTGGCCGCACCCGTCATCCACGTCGGGTTCACGAAGCTCATCCGGCGGCTGCTCCGGTCGACCTGTCGCGACTGCGGACGGCTCGCGCTCGATGAGGCCCAGCGCGAGGAGTTCCGGGAGCGCTACGACCGCGCCAAGGAGCTCGGCGACGACCCCCACGACGTCCTGAAGGCCGCCGTTCGGCAGGCCCGAAAGGCCAAGACCTGTCCGTTCTGTGGCGAGCCGCAGGCGGACATCAAACACGAGAAGCCGACCACCTACTACGAGGTCCAGGACGTGCTCTCGGGCGACTACTCCGAGCACATCGCGGCCGCGATGCAGCCGGACGAGGAGGAAGACGAGCCCGGAACCTCCCCGCAGGAGCTCGCCGAGAAGACCGACGTCTCGCTCGAGCGGATCAACGAGATCATGGCCGGCGAGTTCCGCCCGCGGAAGGAGGACCGCCGCGCCATCGAGAAGGCGCTGAGCATCGACCTCACCGAGGAGGACATGAACAAGCTGATGCCGTCGGACATCCGCGACTGGTTCGAGGACATCCCGGACGAGGACCTCGAGGTCCTCGGGATCGACTCGGCCGACTCCCGGCCGGAGTGGATGATCCTGACCGTCCTCCCGGTGCCGCCGGTGACGACCCGCCCCTCCATCACGCTGGACAACGGTCAGCGCTCGGAGGACGACCTCACGCACAAGCTGGTCGACATCATCCGCATCAACCAGCGGTTCATGGAGAACCGCGAGGCGGGGGCCCCACAGCTGATCATCGAGGACCTCTGGGAGCTGTTACAGTACCACGTCACCACGTTCATCGACAACGAGATCTCGGGGACGCCGCCGGCGCGACACCGCTCGGGCCGGCCCCTCAAAACGCTCTCGCAGCGCCTGAAAGGGAAGGAGGGCCGCTTCCGCGGCTCGCTGTCCGGCAAGCGCGTGAACTTCTCCGCGCGGACCGTCATCTCGCCCGACCCGACGCTCTCGCTCAACGAGGTCGGCGTCCCCGACCGCGTGGCGACGGAGATGACCCAGACGCTCAACGTCACCGAACGGAACGTCGAGGAGGCGCGTCAGTACGTCCGGAACGGCCCCGAGAGCCACCCCGGCGCGAACTACGTGCGCCGCCCCGACGGTCGCCGCCTGAAGGTGACCGAGAAGAACTGCGAGGAGCTCGCTGAGAAGGTCGAGCTCGACTGGGAGGTGAACCGCCACCTCGTCGACGGCGACATCGTGATCTTCAACCGACAGCCGTCGCTCCACCGGATGTCGATCATGGCTCACGAAGTCGTCGTGATGCCGTACAAGACGTTCCGTCTCAACACCGTCGTCTGTCCGCCGTACAACGCCGACTTCGACGGCGACGAGATGAACATGCACGCCCTCCAGAACGAGGAGGCCCGTGCGGAGGCGCGCGTGTTGATGCGTGTCCAAGAGCAGATCCTGAGCCCCCGGTTCGGTGGGAACATCATCGGGGCCATCCAGGACCACATCTCGGGGACCTACCTGCTCACCCACTCGAACCCGCACTTCACCGAGACGCAGGCGCTCGACCTGCTCCGGGCGACCCGGGTCGACGAGCTCCCCGAGCCGGACGGCGAGGACGAGACCGGCCCGTACTGGACGGGCCGAACGCTCTTCTCGGAGCTGCTTCCCGACGACCTCAACCTCGAGTTCACCTCGTCGACGGGCGACACCGTCCGCATCGAGAACGGCCAGCTGGTGGAGGGGACGATCGACGAGGACGCCGTCGGCGCGTTCGGCGGCGAGGTCGTCGACACCCTCACCAAGATGTACGGCGAGACGCGTGCCCGCGTGTTCATCAACGAGATCGCCTCGCTGGCGATGCGCGCGATCATGCACTTCGGCTTCTCGATCGGGATCGACGACGAGTCGATTCCGCCGGAGGCCGAACAGCAGGTCGACGAGGCGATCGAGAGCGCCTACGACCGCGTCCAGGAGCTGATCGAGACGTACGAGGCCGGCGAGCTGGAGTCGCTGCCGGGCCGCGGCGTCGCCGAGACGCTCGAGATGAAGATCATGCAGACGCTCGGGAAGGCACGTGACTCCGCCGGCGAGATCGCCGACCAACACTTCGGCGACGACAACCCGGCGGTCGTGATGGCCCGCTCCGGCGCGCGTGGGTCGATGCTGAACCTCACGCAGATGGCCGGCTCCGTCGGCCAGCAGGCGGTTCGGGGCGAGCGGATCAACCGCGGCTACGAGGACCGCACGCTCTCACACTACAAGCCGAACGACCTCTCCGCGGAGGCGCACGGCTTCGTGGAGAACTCCTACCGCGGCGGACTCACGCCCGAGGAGTTCTTCTTCCACGCGATGGGCGGCCGCGAGGGGCTGGTCGACACGGCGGTCCGGACCTCCAAGTCCGGATACCTCCAGCGCCGGCTCATCAACGCGCTCTCCGAGTTGGAGGCGCAGTACGACGGGACGGTGCGGGACACCTCCGGCACCATCGTCCAGTTCGAGTTCGGCGAGGACGGCACCTCGCCCGTGAAGGTGTCCTCCGGCGAGGGCAGCGGCGTCGACATCGACGCCATCGCCGACCGCGTCATCGGCGCGGAGTTCGACTCCGCGGAGGAGAAGGAGCGGTTCCTCGGCGAGCGCACGCCGCCGACGAACCTCTCGGAGCACGCCGGGCCAGGGCTGAACAAGGCCGGCGGACTGGGGGTGGAATCAGATGACTGAGCACGAACACGTAACCGACGACATGGAGGCCGTGGTGGAAGCGACGGAGCTTCCCTCCCGGCTGAAGGCGCAGGTGTACGAGACGATCGACGCGAAGGCCGACGAGTACGGCGACGTCACGATCGAACAGGTGACGGACATCGCGACGGGCGTCGAGAACCGCTACATCGAGACCCGCGTGGACCCGCTCGACCCCGTCGGAACGGTGTCCGCACAGTCGATCGGTGAGCCCGGGACGCAGATGACGATGAACACGTTCCACTACGCCGGCGTGGCTGAGATCGACGTCACGCAGGGGCTGCCCCGGCTCATCGAGCTGGTGGACGCCCGAAAGACGCCGGACACCCCGATGATGACGGTTCACCTGGACGGCGAGTACGCGACGGACCGGGAGAAGGCCCACGAGGTCGTCTGGTCGATCGAGTCGACCCGCATCCTCGCGCTCGGCGACGTGTCGACGAACGTCGCGGACATGCTCGTGCGGATCGACCTCAACGACGACACGCTGCTGGAACGGTGGCCAACCCACTCGAACCCCTCGGAGGTCGCGGCGATCATCGCCGAGACGATCGAGGACGCGCTGGGCGTGGACGCCCGCCAGTCCGGGACCGTCATCGAGTTCGGCCCCAACGAGCCGAGCTACCGCGAACTGTTACAGCTCGTCGAGCAGCTCCGCGAGATCGTGTTCAAGGGGATCGAGGAGGTCGAGCGCGTCGTCATTCGGAAGGAGGAGATCGACGACGAGGAGCAGTTCGTGCTCTACACCGAAGGGTCCGCCTTCGGCGACGCCCTCGACATCGAGGGCGTCGACGCCTCGCGGACGACGTGTAACAACATCCACGAGATCTACCGCAACCTCGGCGTCGAGGCGGCCCGCGAGACGATCATCGACGAGACGAAGAACACGCTCGAAGAGCAGGGGCTCGACGACGTGAACGTCCGCCACCTCATGCTCGTGGCGGACATCATGACGAACAACGGCGAGATCGACTCGATCGGTCGCCACGGGATCTCCGGCTCGAAGGACTCCGTGCTCGCACGGGCGGCGTTCGAGGTGACGGTGAACCACCTGCTCGACGCCGCGATCCACGGCGAGTACGACGAGCTCGACGGCGTCATCGAGAACGTCATCGCCGGCAAGCCGATCGCGCTCGGCACCGGCGACGTCGACCTCCGGATGGGGTCGCGAGTGATATCGGACGGCGGTCAGCCGACGGACGACGGGGACGCCCCCGCGAACGAACGGGCGGACTGATGCGCGTCGAGCTCTCCGACGAGGCGCGGCGCTACATCGGTCGGTTCGACGAACTGACCGGCGTCGCGCCGAAGGACTGCCTCGTGGAGGGCGACCGGCTCGTGTTCCTGGTTCCGGCGGGGGAGATGGCCGCCGCCATCGGACAGGGCGGCGAGACCGTCACCGAGGTGGAGGCGGACCTCGGCCGACCGATCGAGCTCGTCGAGGACGCCGACACCCCGGAGGCGTTCGTCGCGAGCGCGCTCGCGCCGGCGGCGGTCAACGCCGTGACGATCTCCGTACAGAACGACCGCGTGGCGTACGTCGAAGTGCCGGAGGGCGACCGGGGCGTCGCGATCGGCGCGGACGGCCGGAACATCGAGACGGCCCGGACGCTGGCGAAGCGACACCACGACGTCGACGACGTTGAGCTGACCTGACGGGGACACCGGCTCGCAGCCCCGACTGTGGCACCGACCCGCGGCCCTTTTCACCCGCCGTCACTTCCGGCCGGACATGCAACGACGACGGCTCCTCGCGGGTATCGCCGCCGGCACGGCCGGCGGGTCGGCCGGCTGTCTCGGGTTCAGCCTCGGCGAGCCGGGGATCACCGACGTCGATTGGCTCGACGGCGACGCGCTCGACGCCGACGCGCTCGCGGACCACCACTCGTCGGCGCTCGTCGACGCGGGCGGGTTCGAGCTGTTCTCGACGGCGGAGACGACACACGAAGGAGAGTCGGAGCCGAGCCGCTGGCTCCCCTCCCAGGAGTACGAGGCCCGGTTCGAGGCGGAGCGGGGGAGACAGTACCTCCGACAGGAGACGGTCGACGCGGCCGAGCGGGACGTCCTCGAGCTGTACGTCGACGGCGACGAGGCGTTCCTCCGGGAGGCGTCCGGGGACGACGTCGCGACGGACCGCCGGGCGGTCGACCGGTCCGCCGCGGAGTTCCGCGAGGAGATGCGCGCGGAGTCGCTCTCGGGCGTCCGCGGCGTCGGGGGGTGGAACATGCGCGTCGACGACCGCGCCGCCGACATCGACGGCGAGCGTGCGGTGAGGCTCGTCGCCGACGAGTTCACGGGCGACGCCGGGATCCCGGAGGAGGTAACGGCGGCCGACGCGACCATGTACGTTACGGAAGACGGGGTCGTTCCGTCGCTCGATCAGCGCTGGGAGGGCACACAGCGCGGGCAGGGCGCGACCGTCGAGATCGACGTCGCGTTCCGCGACGTGGGGGAGACGACGATCGACGAGCCGTCGTGGGTCGCGACGCTCCGGGAGTGAGTGTGAGGTCGTCGACGGGGCTCCCGGCCGCGCTCGTCGCCGTCGGCGGCGACGGATCAAGGGGGATCGGAAACGACGGGTTCTCAGCACGGCTTACCGCCTCAACGGCGACGAGCGCGCTCCGTTCGAACCGTAAAACAGGCTCAGATCCGACGAGAGGTATCCCTACGGGGATCTGAGGCCGTTTCTCGGGGTCGAAAGAGGGACGCTTAAGTATCTCCGTGGGAAAACACGGGTACGATGGCGAACGGCAAATATGCCGCCCGTAAGCTCAAGCAGGACCGGCAGAAGCGGCGCTGGTCCGACTCCGAGTACGCTCGGAGAGAGCGCGGGCTCAAGAAGAAGTCCGACCCCCTCGAGGGTGCCCCGCAGGCCCGCGGGATCGTCCTCGAGAAGGTCGGGATCGAGGCAAAGCAGCCGAACTCGGCGATCCGAAAGTGTGTCCGCGTTCAGCTCATCAAGAACGGGAAGCAGGTCACCGCGTTCTGTCCCGGTGACGGCGCTATCTCCTTCATCGACGAGCACGACGAGGTCACGATCGCCGGGATCGGTGGCGCGAAGGGTCGCGCGATGGGCGACCTCTCCGGCGTCAACTACAAGGTCGAGAAGGTCAACGGCGTCTCGATGATCGAACTGGTTCGCGGAAACGCGGAGAAACCCGTCCGATGAGCGAGGAGCCCGAAACCGACACGGACGCCGAGGAGGAGCCGGAGGTCGCGGCCGACGAGCCCGATCCGGACGCCCCGGCGGCGAGCGAGGCGGCCAACGAGAACGCACTGCTCTTCGGCGTCTGGGACGTCACGGAGATCGCCTACGCCGACCCCTCGACGAAACGCTACATGACCGTGACCCCCATCGCGCACACGATGGGTCGTCACGCCTCCAAGCAGTTCAAGAAGTCCGAGATCTCGCTCGTCGAGCGGCTCATCAACCGTCTCATGCAGACGGACGAGAACACGGGCAAGAAACAGCAGGCGACCCGGATCGTCCGCGACGCGTTCGACATCGTCCACGAGCGCACCGAGGAGAACCCGGCACAGGTGCTCGTCACGGCCGTCGAGAACGCCGCGCCGCGAGAGGAGACCGTCCGCCTGAAGTACGGCGGGATCTCCGTCCCGAAGGCCGTCGACGTCGCGCCCCAGCGCCGCGTCGACCAGGCCCTGCTGTTCATCTCCGACGGCGTCGCCAGCGCGACGTACAAATCGACCACCTCGGCCGCCGAGGCGCTTGCGAGCGAGCTGATCGCCGCCGCCGACTACGACGTGCAGACGTACTCCATCTCCCAGAAGGAGGAGCGCGAGCGCGTCGCCGCCGCGGCCCGCTAACGCGGACCGCGAACGCAGCCCGCTAACGCGGGCCGTTAACGCGAACCGCGACCCGATTCCGTTCTCCCGTTTCCACTCGGTTCCCGAGAGCAGCACCCTTTAGCCGTCGGTGTCCCAACCCCGTGGTATGCCACCCGAACGACGGCGGTTCCTGGCGGGCGGCCTCGCGAGCGTCGCCGGCCTCGCCGGAGTCGCCGGCTGTCTCGGCGGCGGTCCCGATGAAGGGGACGCAGGCGACGCAGACGACGGAGGGGAAGCCGACGCGTCGACGCCGACCCCGGTCGAGGACTCCGAGTACGACCTCACCGTCGATCACGACGTCGAGTCGTGGACGGCGTACGACCCCGACTGGGAGCCGCCGACCGATCCGCCCGCGCTCGACGCAGACGTCGAGACGGTGATCGAGGGGTTGGAGGTGCCGTGGGACCTCGCGTTCGCGCCGGACGGCGACCTGTTCGTCTCCGAGCGGATCGGTCGGATCTCGCGGTACGACGGCGAGGCGGTGACGTCAGTCGCCGCCCCCGACGTCATCGACCGCGCGGACTCAGTCGCACCGGGCGACGACGCGATGGAGTGGTGGGGCGGCGGCAGCGAGGGCGGGCTCATGGGCCTCGCGGTCCATCCGAACTACCCGGACGTGCCGCTCGTGTACGCCGTCTACACGTACAAGGCGGGAGCGGACGACTACCGCAACCGCGTCGTCTACTACGACGCCGACGCCGACGATCCGGGAGCGACGGAGACGGTCGTCGTCGACTCGATCCCCGGCCACGAGGTCGTCCACAACGGCTCGCGGCTCGCGTTCGGCCCCGCGAACTACCTCTGGGTGACGACCGGCGACGCGAACGACACCGCGCTCTCGCCGGACCCGAGCTCCGTGGCCGGGAAGGTGTTGCGCGTGGAACCGGACGGGAGCGCCCCCGCGGACAACCCCGACCTCGGCGGCGACCCGCGGGTGTACTCGGTCGGTCACCGGAACCCGCAAGGGATCTCGTTTCTCCCCGACGGGACGCCGATCGTCACCGAACACGGGCCGGGCTATCGGGACGAGGTACAGATCGTGCGCCCGGGCGACGACCACGGCTGGGGGCCCGAGGAGGACCGCGCACGCGACGGCGACACGTATCCGGGGACCGACTTCGCCCGGCCGGTCGCCCACAGCGGCACGGACACGACGTGGGCCCCCTCGGGCTGCGTCTTCCGTACCGGCGGGGCGGCGGACGGGTGGCGGAACCGGCTGCTCGTCGGGGGGCTCCGCTCCCAGCGGCTCCTCGCCGTCACCGTCCACTCGCGCGACGGCGATCCCGCCGACGCGACCGGCGGCGAGCGCCACGACGCCGATTGGACCGATGCGGAGTACGACGCGGTTTCCCACGGCCTGCTCGCGGACGAGTTGGGCCGGGTCCGTCACGTCGAGCAGGGTCCGGACGGCTCGGTGTACGCGATCACGTCAAACCGCGACGGACGGTCGAACGACGGCGACGGCTTCCCGCGCGAGGACGACGACCGGCTGGTGCGGCTGACTCCCGAGGACGGGACGCGGTAGCGACGACGGAGGTCACGCCAGCCACTCGTCGGGCTTCGTGTCGTAGTCGACGTCGTCGGCCGCGATCAGGGCGACGAGGTCGTCGGCGAGCGCGTGTTCGCTCGCGGCCTCCCCGTCGTATCGGAAGCGAACGCCGGCCTCCGTTCCCGTCGGCTCGCGGCCGCGGCGCTTCGCGCGGCGGACCTCCTCTTCGGCGTACTCCGTACGGATCGTCGCGAGGTTCACCGGGCGTCCCCACAGCTCGAAGACGCGTTCGAGCGTCGCTTTCGCCTGTTCCTCGTCGAGCGCGACCCCGTTGTACCGGTGGCCGAGGAGGAGCTCGCCGCGGTTCCGGAAGTTGCCGTCGAGCGCGACGATCGTCGGCTTGCCGAAGTTCGTAAAGCGGAGGAGTAGCTTCCGACGGACGTCGTCGGCGTCGACGCTGGCGACGCGGAACTCCTCGCCCGCCCGGCTGTACTCGTAGGTGAAGTAGTTCCCCTCGCGGACGAACTCGTCGGTCAGGAACTCGTCGAGGAACGTCACGTCGTTGTGGCTCTCGCGGACCGCGAACATGCGCTCCCAGCCCGCGGTCCGGTCGACGTCGGCCAGCGCCGCCTCGACCGTCGGGTAGCGATCGACGTCGAACATGTAGCGGGCCCGCTCGGCGAGCGTCGCCCGCGAGACGGAGCGGAGCGCGCCGCGGTGTTCCGGCCGCGAGAGGACGTAGTGGCGCTCCGCGAGCCCCTCGTAGGTGAGCAGCGTCCAGGGGTGGCGCTCGATGTCCGGCGCGTCGTCCGGGTCGAGGTCGCCCTCCCGTGCCGACAGCGCCCGGTCGACGGCCTCCGAATCGACTCGTGGGTCGCCCGCGGCCGCGAGCGCGGCCAGGTCGTCGAGCGTCGCCGGCCCCGCGCCGGCGATCGCGGGGTGGGGGGCGAGCGCCTCGGCGACCCGGTCGAGGTCGATCCGGGTATGGAACGTGTCGGGCGTCACCCCCTCGACGCGGAGCAGCCGGTCGATCACGTCCCGGCGGGCCGCCCGCAGCTCGAGGTGGGTCCACAGCTCGAAGCCGAGCTTGTAGGGGTTGAGCCCGGGCGAACCGAGCACGCGCGCCATGTGGTCGGCGTAGGTGAGGAACTCGTCGGGACCGGCGAACCCCTCGCCGCCCATCATCACCGACTCCCAGTACGTCGCCCACCCCTCGTTCATCACCTTCGTCGACTTCTGGCCGGCGAAGTAGTACGCCTCCTCGCGGACCGCGTCGATGACGGTCGTCTCCCACGGCTCGCGGTCGACCGCCTTCCCGGAGTCGGCGTCGTACCGTTTCCCGTGGTCACGGAGGAACGCGAGGACGTCCGGGCGCGGCTCGTCCGGCTCGGCGTCCCCCTCCTGTCCCGCGAGCCACTCCTCGTCGAACACGTCCCGGCGGACCGCCTCGGAGAGGTCGAGCTCCGCGATCCGCGCCCGTAGCTCCGCGGCCGAGTCTGCGGGCGACGCGTCCGAATCGCTCGGACGGCCGGGGCCGTCGCCCTCCGCGCCGCGAGCCGCGTCGACCGGGCTGTGTTGGTCGATCGTGTCCGACAGCGAGGAGACGGCGTCGATCAACCGCTCGACCGCGTCCCGGTCGACGTCCGGGCGGTCGGCGATCGCCGACAGCCGGTCGGCGTTGCGCTCCAGGCGGGCCGCGGCGTTCGGCCCGTCAGCACCGCGGTCGGCGTACAGCCCGAACCAGCGGTTGTTCGCGAAGAAGTCCGCGTGCGCCTCGACGTGGGTGATCACGGCCTTCTGGTCCGCCGTCGTGTTCGACTCCTGGAGGAACGCGTGGGCCGGGTCGTCGTTGTTGACGATCTCGAACGCCTTGCCGAGCCCGTGCCGGTCCGTCTGACGCTGGCGCTCGTAGTTCATCCCCCAGCGCCAGTGTGGGTACCGGCGCTGGAACCCCTCGTAGGCGATGAGTTCGTTCATCTCGTCGTGGTCGACGACCCAGTAGCGGACGGGATACGGCTCCAGTCCGAGCCGCTCGGCGAGGGCCCGCGCCGCCGCGGCGTGTTCGGCGAGCGTCGCCGCCTCGCGTTTCGCCTCGAGGCGGTCGTCCCTCATCGTCGCTCACCTCCGTCGGGGCCGTCCTCCGTGCTCAGGACGCGGTAGATCGCGTCGGTGACGTCCTCGGGGCCGGCGACCCTCGCGACGGCGACGTTGTCGACGTCGCCGAGGGCCCGCTCCACTTCGTCCGCGTGGCGCGCGTTCGGGGCGCTCCCGCCGGGCTGTGTCTCCACGTACGCGTGGAGGTTCGCCTCGATCGACTCCATCATCGGGATCACGCCCTCCGTCGTGTCGTTGCCGGCGTTCTCGGAGTCGCCCGCGGCGAACACGTACCGGTTCCACTCGTCGAACGGGTATTCCTCCAATATCTCGGCGACGAGCGCGTAGGCACTCGATATCCGGGTGCCGCCGCCCGACTGAACCCCGAAGAAGTCGCTCCGGTCGACCTCCCACGCCTCAGCGTCGTGGACGACGTAGCGGAACTCGGCGGCGTCGTACTTGCCGGTCAGGTACCAGTCCATCGGCGTGAACACCCGCTCGACGAGCTCGCGTTTCGTCTCACGCATCGAGCCGGACGCGTCGCGGACGTTGACGACGACGACGTTCCGCTCGCGTTTCTCGATCACCTCGGGGTGACGGAACCGCTCGTCCTCGCGGCGGAACGGGACGCCGTCGAGCCCGTCGCGCCGGATCCGGACGGCGACCGGCTCGTGGTCGATCACGGACTCCAGCGCCGCGAAGCTCGCCCAGCGGTCCGCCGCCGCGACGGGACCGCCGATCTCCGCTTCGACCTCGGTCGCCGCGTCGGCGATCCACGCGCGCGAGACGGGGATCCGCTTCCCGCGGGCCCACGCGAAGACGTCGTCGACGTCCGCGCCGGCGACGAACAGCCCCTCGCGGACGTACTCCCCGTCGAAATCGGTCGCGAGGTGACGCTTCAGCCCCCGTTTGAAGAACTCGTCGAGGTCGAGGGTCCCCTTCGGGCCGGCGCGTGCGGTGTCCGTGAAGTCGCCCTCGACCTCCTCGATCACCCGTTTCCCCTTCGGTTCGAGTTCGAGGCCCAGCTCCTCGTCGAGCTCCTGAGCGAACTCCTCGGGGTCCATCTCGTAGTACTCGTGGTCGCCGCCCTCCTCGCCGGGGTCGCCGTCGCCGTCCCCGTCCTCGCTCCCGTCCCCGTCACCGGGCTGCGGGTCGACGGGCTGGCCGGGCTGTGGCTGCCCGCCCCGTCCCTGCCCGACGCCGCCGGCGTCGCGCCGGTCGTACTCGAACGCGGGGAGGTCGACGACCTTGATCGGGATCCGTATCCGGTCGGGGGCCGAGCCGCCGAGATCGCCGTGGGTGATGAACGCGGAGAGGTCCTCGCGCCGGTCCTCGCCGACCTCGCGGAACCGTTCGCGGTCCTCGACGAGCCCCATCAGCGCTCACCCCCGTTCCCGGAGCCGTCCGCCGCGTCGGCCGGGCCGGACCGCCCGTCGGCCGCGACGACGTCGTCCCACTCGGCGCGGACGTCGCGCATGACGATCCGCGCCGTCAGCTCGGCGCTCTCCGGGCTGTACCCGCGGTCGACGAGCCGGTCGATCGCCGCCGTCTTCAGGCGGGCCGTCTCGGTGTCCGCCGCCGGATCGTCCCACTCGTGCGGGTCGAACGACGGATGGCGGCGTTTCACGTCGGCGAGGTCGGTCGTCTCCAGTGCGGCCGTGATCTCGGGGATCTCGGCGACGTCGACGTCGTCAACGGTGAAGCCGTCGCCGCGGTTCCGCCAGGCGTGCCGGGTCAGCGCGCGGATCACGTGCTCGCGGCGGAAGTCGGCGACCGCCCGGGTCGGCTTCGTTCCGCGGTAGTCCGTCCCCTCGAAGCGACCGAGCGTCTCCGTCTCGAACACCTTCATCAGGAGCGCGTCCGGCTCGGTCGGGCCGCGAGCCGTCTCGACCGGCCCGTCGGCGTGCCACGCCGAGACGTGCTCGACGTACTCGACGACCGCCTCCGGCGACGCCGTTCCCGCGCCGAGCAGGGCGTCGACGACGTCGTCGCGTTGACGGTCGCGGACGTGGTCCGCCACGAGCGCGCGCCGGCCCTCGAACGCCGCGGCCTCCGCCCGGGAGAACACGGGCGCGTCGGCGAGCCCCTCGGCCATCGCCGTCAGGACGTCGTCCGGCATGACGACCCGGCCGA
Organism: Halorubrum sp. JWXQ-INN 858; assembly: GCF_009806985.1. Classification (GTDB taxonomy): domain Archaea; phylum Halobacteriota; class Halobacteria; order Halobacteriales; family Haloferacaceae; genus Halorubrum. Next base: position 370,998 of record NZ_WUAX01000016.1, read on the forward strand.
CCGGGAGGTCGGGATCGCCCCGGTCGTCGACCGCCTGCAGGAGGTCCGCGACGACGTCGCGCGTGTACGTGACCGGGATCCCGGTGCGCCCGTCCGCCTCGCCGAACCCCTCCCCCGCGGCGTCGACGACGTCGTCGATCGTGACCCGAGCGTCGTCGCGCCGGACCTCCCCCGCCTCGTACAGCCGCGCCGCCTCCAACAGTCCGACGTCCGCCGGGAGCCCGTCGGCGTCGATCCGGGTGACGACGGCGTAGAGGGCGGCGGCACCGAGCGCGTGGGGCGCGAGCTCGCGTTCGCGTTCGGTGCCGTCGGCGTCGCGGACCGTCGTGGTGAACGCCTCCCGAACGAGCGCGTCGGTCGGCGCGGTCGAGTCGGTCGGAGCGGCCACCCTGGCCTCGACAGCCGGATCGTCGCTCGTCCCCTCGGCGGTGGGGTCGTCCCCCGTGCTCCCGTCGACCACGCCACTGGCGATCCCGTCGACCGCGCCACTGGCGATTCCGTCGACCGCGCTGTCGCCGACCGGGCGCATGCCGGCGGCCCCGTCGAGCTCACGGCGGAGGAGCGCCGTCTCCAGCCGTCGGTCCGTGAGGTAGCGGAACTCGTGGCGGGTGAGCCGGCGTTTGAGCGCCTTCAGCGGGTCCGCACCATCGCGGTCGGCGTGGCGGTCGAGCTCGGCGTCGAGGTCGGGATTGGAGATCACGATCAGCTGCGTGTCCACGTCCATTCCGATCCCCTTGTCGAGCTTGACGCGGCGCTCGTCGGGGACGTTGAGCAGCCGCCGAAGCAGGTCGGCGTGTTGGCTCGCGTCCTCGACGACGGTCACGACGCCGTTGCCCTGCGAGAGGACGCCGTCGTAGCTGAACGCCTGCGGGTTCTTCCGCCCGCGGGAGTCGAGCTCGCGGAGCATCCCCGCCATCCACGACCCGACCAGCCGCTCCTTCGGCGTCCCGTCGTCCTCCGCGTGGAGCACGCCGATCCCCTGTCCGACGTCGACGACGTAGCTCGTCACGCGCAGGTGATCGCGGTCGGTGATCGCCGAGAACAGCTCCCGACGCCCCTCGTCGCGGTAGACGGATTCGAGGTACTCGTACGCCTCGCGGCTGAACGGGTCGAGATCGCCGTCGACGGCGATCGGGTACGACGGGTCCGTCGTCGACGCGATCTCCGCTGCCAGGCGATCGCGAACCGCCGCGGGGAACACCGACAGCGGGTGCGTCTGTACGGGGCTCCGATACCACTCCGCGACGTCGCCGTCGCTCCCGTACGAGAGCGACCGACCGGTCGCCGCCCCGGAGACGTTCCACTCGACGGTGTACCGCCGGCCCTCGGCGGTGCGCGAGAACTCGCGGAGCCCGTTGATCAGACACCGCTTGAACTCCGATTTCCCGGTGGCGGTCGGACCGTCGATCCAGACGATCTTCTCGTCACGGCCACGTCCCGCCGCGGACGCCTTGAGGTCGTCGACGAAGCCGTTGAGCGCCGCGGTGTTGCCCAGCACGGCGTGTTCGCCGCCGTTGGACGGATCGTCGAAGAAGCGGTAGCGCTCCAGCCGCTCGCCGCGCTCGACGACCTCGCGGGTGCCACACGACTCGATGGCAGCGAGGACGTAGGCGGCCCCGGAGGCCGCCGCGAGCGGGTTCTCGAGGACGCGCTCGACGTACGCCGCGAGGCTCATCGGCGGGTCGTACGCGCCGTGGATCGCCTCGTCGGCCTCGCGAACGAACCGCTCGCCCGCAGGAGATCGGTTACGGCCCGCCATCCTCGATCTCCGAGCGGGCGACGGCGGCACCCGCGTACTCCAGCGCCTCCGCCGCGCCGTCCGCGGAGTAGCCGCGATCGATCAGGGCGTCGACCCACGCGCTCCGGTCCTCCTCGTCGAGGTCCGTCGCCGAGACCAGCGCGGAGAAGTTGATGTTGTGTTTCTTGTCCTCCCAGAGCTTGCGCTCGAGCGCCCGGCGGAGCCGGTCGTTCTCCTGCGGGTCGAAGCCGCGCCCCTCGCGGGCGCGCCGGGAGACCCAGTTCGACACCTCCTGTCTGAAGTCGTCCTTGCGGTCCGAGGGGACGTCGAGCTGCTCCTCGACGGCCCGGAGGAACGTCTCGTCGGGCTCCGTCTCGCGGCCGGTGAGCGCGTCGTCGACGGTGGCGTCGTCGATGTACGCCATCACGTGGTCCATGTACTTCTCGCCCTGTCGACGGAGCTCGTCGACGTCGTACGCCAACGCGTGTCTGACGTCCTCGATGGCGCGCTCGCGGTACTCCTCGCGCACGGTGTCGAGCAGCCGCTCGTACCGCTGTAGGTCGTCGGCCGCGATGGAACCGTGGCCGCCGAGGTTCGCCTCGAAGTGGTCGAAGACGGACAGCGGCGAGAGGTGACTCCGGCCGCGGTGGGTGGCGTCCATGATCGCCTCGGCGATCTCGTCGCCGATGAACCGGGCGGAGATACCGTCCATCCCTTCGCCGATGTCGGCCGTCTCCGCGCCGTCCTCGCGGAGCTTGCGGACGTCGATCTCCTCGTCCTCCAGCTCGCCGTTGTACACCTTCGCTTTGTCCAGCAGGCTCACCGTCCCGTCGGTCGGCTCCTCGATCCGCGTGAGGACGCCGAACAGCCCGGCCATCTCCAGCGTGTGGGGCTCGACGTGGACCGTCGGCACGTCGGCGTTGGCCAACATCCGTCCGTAGATCCGCGCCTCGCTGTCGTATTCCAACACGTACGGGTAATCGATCCGCTTGGTGCGGTCGTTGAACGCCTCCATCTTCTCGTCGCCCGTCTTCTCGCGGTACTCCGGCATGTTCGTCCGGCCGACGATCACCTGGTCGATGTCGATCCGCGGGTTGTTCTTGGGTTTGATCGTCGACTCCTGTGAGGCGTGCAGGAAGTCGTAGAGGAACTCCCGCTGGAGCTTCAACAGCTCCTCGCCGGAGAACAGCCCGCGGTTCGCGTTACAGAACGCGCCGGCGTAGTCGAACGCCCGCGGATCCGACTCGCCGTAGACGGCCAGTTTCGAGTAGTTGACGTCGCCGGTGAGCTCCGTCTCGTCCTGGTTCTTCTTGTCCTTCGGCTCGAACGTCTCGATGCACTCGCGGCGGTTCTCGTTGGCGATCAGGCGGACGACCTCGACGTGGTTCTCTAAGACGGCCCGGAGGTCGTCGTCGTAGTGGGCCAACAGCTCGTTCAAGTAGAACTCGGAGGCGGGGTCCGGGTGCTGGTCGTTCCGGAGGGTGTACGGCGCGTCGAGTCGCTCGTTGAGGTCGTCGAGGACCGCCTGTCGCTGTACGGCCGGGAGCAACACGAGCGGGTCCTGATTCATCGGGGACCGGACGACGTCGTCGGCGGGGTCCTGGTCGTCGATGACGGACCGGAGGTCGACCCAACGGAACGTGTACATCCGGCCGGCCGGCTCGCGGGTGTACGCCTCGAAGTAGCGACGGACGAGCCAGTCGAAGTGCGACTTCCCCGAACCGACAGGGCCGAGCAGGAGCTTGATCCGTTTCTCGGGGCCCAACCCCCGCGCCCCGGACTTCACCTTGTTGACGAACTCGTGGATCGCCTCGTGGATCCCCCGTCCGAAGAAGACGTTCTCGCCGTCGTGGAGGGGGTCATCGGCCGCGAGCGCGTACTCGACGACGCCGCGCCCCTCGTCGTATCGGGTGCCGTAGTGGTCGAACATGTCCGCGACGCGCTGGTGGGCGTTGCGCGCGACGCGTGGGTCCTCGTACAGCGTATCGAGGTACCAGTCGAACGACCGCGCCTCCCTGAGGTCGTCGGGGACGTCCTCGCGGTACTCCTCGCTGAGCCGTTCGAGCGTTTGTCTGTCTGCCATGGTGTCTCCGACCCGGACGGGTCGAGTCGACGGTCGCCGCGTTCTCCACCGCGATGATGGGGGACGGACGCACGGCTCTCCGTGGCGTCTCCGTACACCCCATCGACGCGTGACGACACACCGTCGGGAACCAACGCGCGGGCAGCGGTCGTTTCGGCCCGTAACCGAGACTAGATATGTGAGAGGGATTCACACACATAAATGTGTCGGCGAGTGTCACACGATCCGGCGGCTCGATCGGTCGCCGTCGGCGCGTTCGCCCGTCACTCGCCGACGGACCGACAGGGCAGTTTAAATACTCACCGTCGGATCGACGGCGCTCCGCGATCGATGCCCACGAAGCGTCACGCGCCGCCGACGACGACCGGACAGTCGGCCTCGAGGATGACCGTCTGAGCGACGCTCCCGAAGAGCGCCTTGCCCGCGGGCGAGCGACCCTTGCCGCCGATGACGACGTAGCGGGCGTCCACGTCGGCGGCGTGTTCGAGGATCGAGTCCGTCGGCTCCCCGTCCAGCCCGACGAACTCGACGTCGACGTCGCCCGAGAGCGCCTCGGAACCGAGCGCCCCGTGGATGTGATCGCGGGCGACGTCGTCCCGCGAAAGGGTGTCGCCGCCGGCGGAGACGTGCTCGCGCTGGATCGCCGCGAACTCGGTCGAAGGGACCGCGTGGACGACGGACAGCGAGTCGTCGAACGCGCGCGCGAGCGACAGTCCCTCTTTGACGATCGATCCGGCTTGCTCGTCCGTGTCGACGGCCGCAACGATGACCATACGCGTCTCCCGTCAGCCGTGGCGTTAGCTCTTTTGGTATATATACTCCCGACGGAGGAACGGCGGTCCCGGAGGCGCGAGGCCGCGAGGTCGTCGCGGCGGCTCAGTCCGCCGTGACGCCGCTCGGCTCCGCGGCGTTGACCGCGGCGTACTGCTTGGCGAACACGACACCCAGGATCACGATCCCGACCCCGTCGGTGAGCACGTCCGGGAACATGAGCGTCAACGCCCCAGCGAGCAACAGCACCCGCTCGACGATGGACGCGTCTTTCAGCAGGTACGCCTGCGTCGACGCCGACAGCGCGATCACGCCGACGATGGCGGTACTGACGCTGATGACGATGTCGACGGGTTCACCGATGAGCAACAGCTCGGTCCCGTAAACGAACAGGTACGGGATGATGAACCCGACGCTCGCGATGTTGATCGCCGTGAATCCCGTTTTCCACGGGTCGGATTCGGCGATCCCGCTGGCGGTGAACACCGCGAGCATGATCGGCGGCGTGATCGCGGAGATGATCGCGAAGTAGAAGATGAACAGGTGTGCCGCGAGCAGGTCGACGCCGAACTGCGTGAGCGCCGGGGCACCGAGCGCCGCGACGACGACGTACGCCGCCGTCGTCGGCAGCCCCATCCCGAGCAGGATCGACGCGATCATCGTCAACACCAGCGCGATGAAGACGACCCCGCCGGACAGCGACGCCACGAGCGAGGAGAACTTCAGGCCGAGGCCCGTCAGGGTGACCACGCCGACGACGATCCCCGCAGTCGCACAGGCGGCCGCGACGAGGATCGTCATCCGAATGCCCCGTTCGAGCCCGTCGGCGAGCAGCTGGAGCGAGTCCCGCAGCAGCCGCCCGACGCTCTCGCCGGAGTCGGGATCACGCAGGTCGGACAGCCGCCGGATCCGGTTGGGGAAGACGCAGACGATGATCGCGAGCAGGATCGCCCAGAACCCCGCACGCATCGCGGTGAACCCCTGCACGAGCATGAAGACGAGCACGATGATCGGCAGGGTGTAGTAGAACCGGTAGATGAGCAGCGTCCGCGAGTCGGGCAGCTGGGACTTCGGCAGCCCCTCGAGGCCCTGTTTCTTCGCGCGGAAGTGAACCGCCATCCCCACACAGAGGAAGAACAGCATCGCCGGAACCGTCGCCGAGATGATGATGTCGGCGTAGCTGATCCCGGTCCAGACGGCCATGATGAACGCGCCCGCGCCCATCACCGGCGGCATGATCTGGCCGCCGGAGGACGCCGACGACTCGACGGCCGCGGCGTAGTAGTCGTCGAAGCCCGTCCGCTTCATGAGCGGGATGGTGAACGCGCCCGTCGTCGCCGTGTTGGCGACGGCGCTCCCGTTGAGACTCGCCATGAACCCGCTGGCGAGCACGGACGTCTTCGCCGGACCGCCCGAGAGCCGACCGGTGACTCCGTACGCGAGGTCGATGAACCAGTCGCCGATCCCGGTCACCTCGAGGAACGCCCCGAAGATGATGAAGAGGACGACGAACGTCGCGCTCACGCCCAGTGGGATCCCGAATATCCCCTCCGTAGTCATGTAGAGGTGCGAAAGGATCCGTTCGTAGCCGTACCCGCGGTGCGCGAGCAGGCCGGGCATCATGGGGCCGAGGAACGCGTAGACGACGAACGACGACGCGATGACCGGCAGGATGACCCCGGTCGTCCGGCGCGTCATCTCCAGGACGAGCACCAGCGTGAGCGCGCCGAAGATCGCGTCGAGGGTCGTCGGCGACCCGGCTCGAGCGGCCGCGCCGCCGTAGTTGATCGCGTACGCGAGGTACAACACCGCCGGGAACGACAGCGCCGCAAGCACCCAGTCGTACCACGGGACGCGCTCGCCCGCCACGCCCTCCCAGGCCCCGTAGACCAGGAAGCTGAGCGCCATCATCACCGCGAGGTGGATCGGGCGGTTCGTGAACGCGCCCGGCACCCCGGTGTAGGCGGTCACGACGTGATACCCGCCGAGGGTCACGGCGAGGAACGTCACGACCTTCGCCACGAACGTCCCGTCGAGCTTGCGTTTCCCGTAGCCACTCAGGTGGGTCCCACGGCGAGAGGCCTCGGTCTCGTCGGTCTCGCTGAGGTCGAGCCCGAGGTCCGTCTCGGTCCCGTCGGGTGGCTCGGTGTCTGTTCCGTTCGTTTCCGGATCGGTGTCCTCGTTGTCGGTCGTCATGGTTCGTTATCGTCCGTGGCTCCAGTACCGCTCGAGATAGCTCACGCGCTCGGTCGTCACCCGTACCGTCGACCACGTGTCCGCGTACGAGTCGAGAGGTCGGTCGTCCCCGTCGACGGTCAGGTAGTGGTCCTCGGAGTCGGAGATCCGGACCGCGAACGAGCCGACGCGTTCGTCGACGTCGACGACGGTCCGGTTCCCCTCGCGTCGTTCCGACCTGGTGTACCCGAGCCCCGCGGCGTTGTAGGCGTACTCCTCGCGTACCTGGTGTATCTCGCCGTCACGTACGGTGTACACCCCAGTCACGGGCGTCTTCTCGAACGAGTGGATGTACGTCACCGCGAAGGTCTCGTCCGGCTCGAGCGTGAACCGGTCGTACGTCTCTCCCGTCTCGGGGTTCTCGAGAACCACCGCGTCCTCCGCCGGCAGGGTCGCGGCGGCCGTCACGCTCGTGAGCGCCACGAGGACGACGACCGACGCGATAAGACCGAGCCGGCGGGACGACATCGCCCTTAGAGCCCCGCGTCGTCGAAGTACCGCTCCGCGCCGGGGTGGAGATCGATCGGGGCCGCACGCGCCGTCTCCTCGAACTGTTCGGCGGCCGGGTGGACGTCCGCGAGCGTGTCGAGGTTCTCGTAAATGACCTCGGTGACGTCGTGGACGAAGTCCTCGTCGGCGTCCGCCTGGACGATCATCGTGTTCGTCACGCCGGGCTGGTTGACGTCGTCGTCCTGGCCGGGGTAGGTGCCCGCCGGGATGACGCCGGGCGCGTAGTAGGGGAACTCCTCGTCGATGGCCTCGAGGTCCTCCTGGGGGAAGTCGAGCAGGCGGACGTCACGCTGGGAGGCGAGCTCCTCGATCGAGGAGGCCGGGAACGCGACGCTCCAGAAGCCGGCGTCGATGTTGCCGTCGAGCAGCGCGTCGGACGTCTCCGCGAACGAGAGCCGCTCCTCGTTGATGTCGTCGTAGCTCAGCCCGTACCACTCGAGCAGCTCCTCGGCGATGACCTCGGTCCCGCTGCCGGGGGCACCGACGCTCACGTCGAGGCCCTCGAGGTCCGCGAGCGTCTCGACGTCGGAGTCCTCGGGGACCACGACCTGCGTCGCGTTCTGGTAGGCACCGAACGCCGCCTGCAGGTCGACGGGATCGTCGAAGTCACCCTCGCCGTTGACGGCGAGCAGCACGGAGTTCCCCAGCGCCAGCGCCATCGTCATCTCGCCGTCGCCGACGAGCCGACAGTTCTCGACGCTGGCCCCGGTGGACTCGGCCGTCGCGTCGATGCCGTCCATGTTGTTGTTCATGATGTCCGCCATGCCGCCGCCGAGGGGGTAGTAGACCCCGCCCGTTCCGCCGGTGCCGATGGTGACGAACTCCTGCCCGTCGTCGTCAGAACAGCCGGCGAGCCCGACCGCGCCCGCGACGCCCGCTGCCTTCAGGAAGGTACGCCTGTCGAACCCGCTCGTGTTTGCTGTCATCACCTACCGTATCTGTTCGTCATCAATAAAAGATCGGATCGCGTCTGGTCGCGTCAATATTGCCTCAATATCCGTCGAAAAGTGGTAAAACCGGATGAGTTTCTAATTATTTTCCCAAACCGTTGCCGTACACGACAGTTATGACGACCGTTCGTCACTCTCGTCGGTTGCTCCGAGCTCCCCGTCCGATCCGTTCGTCTCACCCGGCCCGTCCACGTCGTCCGACCCGTTCGTCTCACTCGGGCTGACCGATCCGCCCGCCTCATCCGTCCCGTCCGCTCGTCGAACCCGTACCCGCCTGATCCGGTTCCGGTCGACCGCGTCGACGGCGACGGTGACGCCGACGTCCGGGAACGCGACGACGTCGCCGACCGCGCCGACGCGGCCGAGGCGCGCGTTCACTAACCCGGCGACCGTCTCGTAGTCGCCGTCGCGGGGGAGGTCGATCCCCATCGCGTCGTTGACCTCGCCGACGGTCACCTCGCCGTTCACGAGCAGGCCGTCATGCGTGGGGCGGAGGAACCGCTCCTCGCCGACCTCGAATATCTCGCCGACGATCTCCTCGAGGATGTCCTCGACGGTGATGATCCCCTCGAACTCGCCGTACTCGTCGACGACCGCGACCATCGGGAACCGACCGGCTTGCATCTCGGCTAACAGCGAGTCGAGACGGCGGGAGTCCGGGACGCTGATCGTCTCCATGAGCACGTCCTCGAGGGGGAGTCCCTCCCGAAGCGCCCGTTCAGCGTCGCGGACGTCGACCACGCCGACGACGTGTTCGCCCGTCTCGTCGTACACCGGGACGCGGGTGACGCGTTCGTCGGCGCAGACCCCGACGATCTCCGCGAGCGAGGCGTCGTTCCCGACGGCGACGACGTTCGGACGCGGCACCATCACCTCCCGCGCGGTCGTCCCCCCGAGCGCGAACACCCCCTCGACCATCCCGCGCTCGCCCTCGTCGATGGCCCCGACGCGCTCGCCGGTCGCCACCAACCGCTGCAGCTCGGCCCGGGTGAGCTCCGGGCGGGCGGCCGTTTCCGACTCCGTGATCCGGTTTATCGCGTCGGAGAGCGCCTCGAAGGCGATCGTGATCGGGGAGAGAAGGCGCTGAATGGCGGCGAGCGGGCGGGCGACCCGGAGGGCGAGCCGCTCGGCGTGTGCGACGCCGTACGACTTCGGCGTGATCTCCCCGACGACCAACACGAGGACGCTCATCACGCCCGTGGCCAGCGCGGTCCCGCGGCCGACCCCGAACGCCGCCGCCAGCGCCGCCGTCGCCAGCGCGGTCATCCCGATGTTGACGACGTTGTTGCCGACGAGGATCGTGACGAGGAGCCGGTGTGGGTCGTCCCGGAGGCGCGCGAGGACGGCCCCGCGACGGTCCCCGCCGTCGCGGAGGGCGGTGACGCGGTGACGCTCCAGCGAGAAGACCGCGATCTCGCTGGCGGAGAAGAAGGCGCTGAATCCGAGGAGGACGGCGACGACGGCGCCGGTGAGGAGGAGCGAGTCGGTGAACATACCGAGGTGTTCCGCCGGACGCAGTTATAAATGCGGTCCGGGCCGGCGTGGAGAGGCGACGGCTCCCGCCCGAGTATATAAGCCCCGGCCCACCGAAACGTCCGTCAATGAGCCGCAACGACGAGGTCGCGGACCTCCTGGAGGAGTTCGCGGACCTCCTGGAGGCGACGGGCGTCGAGTACAAGCCGAGCGCCTACCGCCGGGCGGCGGAGAACGTCCGCGAGTACCCCGCCCCGATCGAGAATTTGGCGGGCGAGGGGACGGACGCCGTCGCCGGGATCGACCGCGTCGGCGACGCCATCGCGTCGAAGGTCGTCGAGTACTTCGAGACGGGGTCGATCGCGGAGCTGGAGGAGCTTCGCTCCGAGCTGCCCGTCGACATGCCGGCGCTGACGCGCGTCGAGGGGGTCGGTCCCAAGACGGTCGGCGCGCTGTACGAGGCGCTTGGGGTCACGACGCTCGACGAGCTCGAGGCGGCCGCGGAGGCCGGCGAGATCAGCGAGGTGACGGGGTTCGGCGAGAAGACGGAGGCGAACGTCCTCGAGAACGTCCCGTTCGCCCGCGAGGCGGCGAAACGGACCCGTCTCGGCGACGCCCGGCCGGTCGCGGACGCCGCGCTCGCGTACCTCGCGGACGTCGACGGCGTCGCGAAGGTGGAGGTGGGCGGCTCGATCCGGCGCTGGAAGGCGACGATCGGGGACGTCGACCTGCTCGTCGCGAGCGCGGACGGCGAGGCGGTCGTCGACGCCTTCGTCGACTGGCCGGACGCTGACGCGACGATCGAGGCCGGAACGGGCAAGGCGAGCGTCCGCGCCGACGGCACCCGGGTCGACCTTCGAGTCGTGGACGTCGCGGAGTTCGGCGCGGCGCTCCAGTACTTCACGGGGTCGAAGGAGCACAACATCGCGGTCCGCAACCGCGCGATCGGTCGCAGCCTGAAGGTCAACGAGTACGGCGTCTTCGACGTCTCGGACGTCGACGACCCGGACGCGGGCCAGCGGGTCGGCGAGCGCGTCGCCGGCGAGACCGAGGCGGGCGTCTACGAGGCCCTCGACATGGCGTGGATGCCGCCCGAGATCCGTGAGAACACCGGCGAGGTGGAGGCGGCCGCCGCCGAAACCGAGGGATCGCTCCCCGCGCTCCTCGAGGAGGGCGACGTCCGCGGCGACCTCCACACCCACACCGACTGGTCCGACGGGGGGTTCACGATCGCGGAGATGGTCGCGGCGGCCGCCGAGCGCGGCTACGCCTTCCACGCGGTCACCGACCACGCAGCGGGGCCGGGGGTGTTCGGAAACACCGGCCTCGACGAGGCCGCGATCGCCGAGCAGGCCGACGCCGTCGCGTCGGTCGTCGACGACGCCCCGATCGAGGTGTTCCACGGGATCGAGGCGAACATCGACGCGGCGGGCGCGATCACGACCGACGACGCGACGCTCGCGTCGCTCGACCTCGTCGTCGCCTCGCCGCACTCCGCGCTCGGTCAGGGGTCCGACGCCGCGACAGAGCGGCTGGTTCGCGCGGTCGAGCACCCCGAGGTCGACGTGCTCGGCCACCCGACCGGCCGGCTCATCAACAGCCGGCAGGGGCTCGAGCCGGACTTCGAGGCGGTCGCGGAGGCCGCCGCGGCCGCCGACACCGCGATCGAGGTGAACGCCAACCCCGCGCGGCTCGACGCCGACGGCGACGCGGTCCGGGCCGCGATCGACGCGGGAGCGACGATCGCCGTCAACACGGACGCCCACAGCCCACGCGAGTTCGACAACGTCCGGTACGGCGTCCACACCGCCCGTCGCGGGTGGGCCGAACGCGCCGACGTCCTCAACACGCGGTCGCCCGAGGAGCTGCGCGCGTTCTTCGGGTGAAGACGCAGCCGCCGGACCGAGCGATTAACCCGATCCGGCCGACTACCGCCACGCATGCACGTGACGGTGACCGTCGTCGGCGGGGACGAACACGACTGTGCCCTCGAGGACGGCGCGACGTACGCCGACCTGATCCGCGCGGTCGGCTACCACCCGCAGGAGGCGTCGGTCCTCGTCGACGGCTCGCCGGTCCCCGGCGACCGCGTCGTCGACGCCGAGCGGGTCACCCTGCTGCGACTCATAAAGGGGGGTGCGTCGTGACGGCGGGCATCGACGCCGACTTCACGCTCCCGAACGGCGGCCCGGGCCCCGACCCGGTCACGCTCTCCGGGCTCGACGCCGACCTCGTGGTCGTCCTCTTCCATCGCGACTACCTCTGTGGCAACTGCCGGCGGCAGGCCGCGACGGTCGCCGCGCGCCACGACGAGTTCCGCGAGCGGGGCGTCGCCGTCGTCTCCGTCCTCCCCGAGTCCGCGGCGCGCGCCGCGGCGTGGGCCGACCGGCGCGACGCCCCGCATCCCGTCCTCGCGGACCCCGACAGCGAGGTCGCGGAGCGATACGGCCAGCCCACAGCCTTCGGGGCCGTCGGCCGCCGTCTCGACCTGCTCGGCCGGATGCCGCTGGCCGCGCTCGTGGATCTCCGGGACCGGACGGAGGTGCTCTGGACGCACGCGGGCGAGACCCCCGGCGACCGTCCGACGGTGGACGACCTGCTCGCGGAGGCCGGGAAGTTCGCGTGACCGACGACGTCGCTTCCGGCGGCCCGCCGGACGGGATCGCGATCGAGGCGGCGTCGCCCGACGACCGCCTCGACGTCTTACGCGTCCTCGACGCCGCGATGCTGTCTGTCGACGCCGACGGGCTCGGCGACCGGATCGCCGACCGGGACGTTCTCGTGGCCCGGTTCGACAGAACGGGGGCGGTCGTCGGCGCGGTCGTCCTGACCCGCCCGGAGCCCGACCGCCGCCACGTCGACGCGGTGGCGGTCCGCCGCGCGCGACGCGGTCGGGGGACGGGGTCGGCGCTCGTCGCCGAGGCGGTCCGGGTCGCCGAGGCGGACCCGGGCGTCGGCGTCGTGACGGCGGCGTTCGATCCGTCGCTGTCGGGTTTTTATACGGGGCTCGGGTTCGAGATAACGTCGACAGGGGAGCAGGAGGGTGGGAGTGATGGTGACGGCGACGAGAGACTGTGGGGGCGTCTGGACACGACCGATCCCGCCGATCGCTTATAAGTATCCGTCCGTAAGGAAGTCGTCCGAGTTACTCGATCAATCGTCTCGGAAGCGCTGGCTTCGCGCTTATCAACTCGTTCCTCTGAAAGCGGCGCGAACGACACAGGGACCACCCCCGCGGAAGTCCCACCCGGCCGCACCGCAACCACACCTCACGCCTCCCCGGCCTCGCCGCGACTGGCCAGCGGCCAGTCGCAGGCTCCACCGGAAACCAGAGGTTTCCGAGCCCCCATCCGCCCGTCGACCACGAACGACGGCGAACGACGCCGATAAACGGCCGGGCGGCCTACGGACGCCAAATGGGACGGAAGGACGACTACTACAACCGCGCGAAACAGCAGGGCTACCGGAGCCGCGCCTCCTACAAGCTGAAACAGATCGACGAGGACGCCGGCCTCTTCGAGCGCGGCGACACCGTCGTCGACCTCGGGGCCGCGCCCGGCGGCTGGCTTCAGGTCGCCGCCGAGGCCGTCGGCGACGCCGGGACGGTCGTCGGCGTCGACCTCCAGCGCATCGAGGACCTCGACGACCACGACGTCGAGACGATCCGCGGCGACATGACCCAGGAGCGGACGCAACACTACCTGAAAAAGGCCGTCGACGAGGGAGGCGCCGACGTCGTGATCTCCGACATGGCCCCGAACATGACCGGCGAGTACTCGCTGGACCACGCCCGATCCGTCCACCTCGCCAGACAGGCGTTCGCGGTCGCCGAGGAGCTGCTCGCCCCCGGCGGCGACTTCGTGGTAAAGGTGTTCCAGGGCGAGGACCTCCACGCGTTCCGGGAGGACGTCGCGGCGGAGTTCGAGTACGTCCGGACCGTCTCCCCGCCCGCGTCGCGGGACGCCTCCTCCGAGGTGTACATCGTCGCCCGCGGCCGGCTCACCGCGCCCGTCGCCGAGGGCGACCGCCTCAAGGTGACGATCGAGGGGCTCGGCGACGAGGGCGACGGGATCGCCTACCTCGAGGGCTACTCGCTGTTCGTTCCCGGGACCGAGGTCGGCGACACCGTCGAAGTCGTCGTCGACGACCTGAAGCCGCGGTTCGGCTTCGCCGAGCGGGTCGACGAAGTCGTTGACGAGGGCAGCGACGGGCGCGGCGACGCCGACCGGAAGGAGTCGATCGAATAGCGGCCGGTCCTTTTCTGGCTGGCCGGACGCGGACGGATCGACCCTGTGTCTCCGAGTCAGCCGTCGTCGGCGAAGTCGGCGAGGTTCGACTGGAGCCCGGCCGCCAGCGTCGACTTCCGCCGGAGGCGAGCGAGCGAAACCGGGAGGTGATCGGCGACGCCGCGGACCGCCTCGCCGAACGTCTCCGCGGTTCCCCGCTCCCCCTCGAAGGCGTTCCGGACCGCCTCCCGGACCTGCCAGACCCCGACGGGCCCCCAGTAGTCCTCCGAGACGTGCCGGCAGACGAGGACCTTCGCCTGTCGCCCGCGGTCGTGGAGGTGTTCGAGGACGCCGAGGCGGGCGGCGTAGTACGCGCCGGCGGTCTCCTCGACGTACCCCGTGCGGCCTTCCCGCCCCTCGCTGGCGGCGGCGAGGTAGACGCCCGCGGCCGGATCCGGGTTCCAGACGGAGCCGGGAGCCTTCATCTCGACCAGTTCGTACTCCCACTCGCCGGGGACGAGGACGACCCAGAACGCGTTGCCGAGGTACTCGTTGCGGTGGACCTCGATCGCGTCGACGGTCGGGTTCGAGCGGATCGTCCCGCGGAGGTACTGCCCGACCGTGTCGTCGACGGCGGTGATCGACCAGCGGGTCGGGACGAGCCGCCGGTCCTCGCCGCGGCCGAGCGCGCCCGCGGAGAGGATCGTGTTGATCTCGTACACGTCGAACCCGCGCCGATAGAGGTACGTCATCGCGCCCTGCGCGCGCCAGTCGTCGTCCTCCAGCGTCTTCTTCACGGGCCGGGGAACGTGCGGGTTCTCGCCGAGTTCTGCCGTGCGGGCGGCCGCCCGGGGGCCGGTCGGCGTCTTGATGTCCGCAAGCCCCACGTCGAAGTCGAGGTCGGGGGTCCCGTCGAGCCCGATCTCGACGTCGACCGGGCGGTCGGCGATCGCGACCTCGCGCTGGACGCCGAGCCAGCCGTCCCACGCGTCGTGGACGGAGCCGACCTCGGCGTGTCGCGTCGAGTTGAGCAGGCTCGTCCGGCGGTCGAACACGTCCGTGATCGAGACGCCCTCGTCGTACCACGCCGCCGAGGTCTCGAACCGCTCCGCGCGCTCCTCGCGCCCGACCGGCGAGAGGAGCCCCGTCGACACGTTCGGGTAGTTCGACCGACCGACGAAGATGGACGGCGAGACGCTGCCGACGATCGCGTCGTCGGAGACGTGCTCGTTGAACCGCCGCTCGAAGGAGTCGAGGTGCTCGACGATCCCGTAGTCCTTCTCGCGGGCCAGCCGTCGGCGTTCGGCCCGCTCGTTCGCCTCGAACGTCAGGAACTCGTCGAGACGCATTCGTCCACGTTACTCCGCGGACCGGCTTGAACGTTCCCGTCGCGGGGGACGCGATCGGGACCGCGTCGGTCTCGAGGAGTCAGCCGTGGATGCCCATCGCTTCGATCTGTTCCTGATACCGGTTGCGAATGGTGACCTCGGTCACCTGCGCGACGTCGGCGACCTCGCGCTGGGTCTTCTTCTCGTTGCAGAGCAGCGACGCCGCGTAGATCGCGGCCGCGGCGTACCCCGTCGGCGACTTCCCGGAGAGCAACCCCTTCGCCGCGGTCGTCTCGATGATCTCGTTGGCCTTCGATTGGACCTCCTCGGAGAGGTCGAGTTCCGAGGAGAACCGGGGGACGTACTGCTTCGGGTCGACCGGGCGCATCTCCAGTCCGAGCTCCTGGGAGATGTACCGGTACGTGCGGCCGATCTCCTTGCGGTCGACGCGGGAGACGTCCGCGATCTCCTCTAACGACCGGGGGATCCCCTCTTTCCGACAGGCGGCGTACAGCGCGGCCGTCGAGACCCCCTCGATCGAGCGGCCGCGAATGAGGTCCTCCGAGAGCGCCTGCCGGTAGATAACGGAGGCGACCTCTCGGACCGAGCGCGGAACGCCGAGCGCGCTCGCCATCCGGTCGATCTCCGAGAGCGCGAACTGCAGGTTCCGCTCGCCGGCGTCCTTCGTCCGGATCCGCTCCTGCCACTTCCGCAGTCGGTGCATCTGTGACCGCTTCTTCGAGGAGATGGAGCGCCCGTACGCGTCCTTGTCCTTCCAGTCGATCGTCGTCGTCAGCCCCTTGTCGTGCATCGTCTTCGTCGTCGGCGCGCCGACGCGCGATTTCGACTGCCGCTCGGAGTGGTTGAACGCCCGCCACTCCGGGCCGGGATCGATCCGCTCCTCCTCGATTATCAGCCCGGTCTCCTCGTGGATCAGTTCGCCGTCGGCCGTCCGAGTGAGGTCCTCGGGGTCGAGGTCCTCGGGGTCCAAGTCGGCGACGTCGACGTCGTCACCCCGTTCGCGTTCCGACCCGTCACCCTCCCGTGTGCGCTGCCGGTCGTGGTCCCGCTGCCGGGTTGGCCGTGTCATCGCGTTTATATAGTATATCAGTCGGTTGACTTAAAGGTTTGCGGCGAGGTCCCAAAAGCGTCCGTTCGAGCCCGCACGTGTCGCGGTCGATCCGCCGGAACCGCCGGCGTGGAACGCCTCGGACGGCGTCGCCTGGAACGACTCGGACGGCGTCGCCGGGAACGGCTCAGCTCACGTCGCCGGGAGCGGCGCGGACCGCGTCATCGAGAAACGGCTCAGATCGCGTCGCCCGTCCGATCGACGCGAGGGACGACGGCGGGAGCGATCACGTCGGCGAGGACCGCTTCCCCTCCGTCCGCATCGGCCTCGGAGACGGACGCCGCACCGCGGCCGTCCGCGTCGTCGTGGACGACGGTCACTCGGTCGGGTGTGGGGCCGTCGAACGTCGCCGCGACTTCGTAGCCGAGCGCCGTGAACGCCTGCGTGCACAGCTGGTCCGGTCCGGCGTCGTCGACCGCGGCGACGACGACGCGGAACCCCCCGTCGTCGGTCGGTCCCGCGGTCGAGACCCTCGCCGAGTGACAGCCGGAGGCCCCGATCACGGTCCCGTCGACGTGGACCGCGTCCGCGTCGAACTCGACGGCGACCGTCCCCGGGTCGACGGTCGGCTCGCGTTCGACGAGTTCGACGTCGACCGCGCCGGAACGGGGCGTCGACCCGTGCTCCGAACCGTCGTCCCGAGGATCGCGGTCCTCGCCGCTATCGCCACCATCGCCACCATCGCCGTCATCGCCGCCGTCCTGGCCGCCCGTACTGTCCCAGTTAGCCGCGGGATCGTCGTCGTTCCCGCCAACGTCGACGGCTCCCTCGTCGGCGTCAGCCCCGACGGCGGATCCGGCGACCGCGTCCCCTCGACCGACGCAGCCGGCGAGGGCGACGGTCCCCGCGGCGAGCAGGAGCCCACGTCTGTTCATACGGTCGGCACGTCGCCGGAGCGGATAGCCGTTGCGTCGGGCCCCCCGCGACGCGAATGGCGCATGCGATCGGGAACCATAGGACGGCTGGACCGTAACGGTCTTAAGTGGCTCACCGGTACGTAGAGATGAGTCCTGGTAGGGTAGTGGACTATCCTCTTGGCTTGCGGAGCCAGGGACCGGAGTTCAAATCTCCGTCAGGACGTTTCCGTTCCGTTTTCAGCCGTGAGCCGCCGGTTTTCGTTCGACGGCCCGAGTCACCGACCGCACGACGACGAGGATCACCGACCGCACGACGACCGTCCCCGTTCACCGGACGCGAGCGAGCACGTAGTAGACGGCGAGCAGCACCGCCACGACCGCGACGGTGACCGCCGAGAGGAACGCCGCGACGCGGGGAAACGCCATCCAGAAGGCGATGTAAAACGAGAAGGCGAACGCGAACAACACGAGCACGACCACGCCGCGCGTCGGATTCTGAAGCGCGGCGACGAACACCCGCTGTGGCAACGAGAGGTCCTCGAACGCGACCTCCGTCGGCGCGTCATCCGCGCGCGGCGACGTGTCCGCGTCCGTGGTCGGTGACCGCTCGTCGCTCCGGGCCGTCGCCTCATCGCTCCGGGCCGTCGGCTCATCGCTCCGGGCCGTCGGCTCGTCGCCGGGGGCGTTCCCGCCGGCGTCGGCGACCGTGTCGGTTCGTCCCGTGTCGGCGCTGGCCGTCGCGTCCGCCGTGGCGTCGACGTCGTCTGTCACGCCCGAGGCTACGGACCGGTCGACCCTGTAGCTATCGCTCCCGAAGCCGTGGCCTCACCCCACGTGAGCGAGAACGGTCCCGATCGAGCGGAACCGAACTGAGCGGAACCGAACTGAATGGAACCGAACTGAATGGAACTCACCACACCGCGGTCGCCAGCGCCGACCCGAGGAAAAACGCGAGGAACGCGGCCACGAGGTTGGCGAGCGCGAAGCCGACTGCGACCCCGGCCTGGCCGTCCTCCGCGGTGGAGACCGTCTCGACGGCGAACGACGAGAAGGTGGTGAACGCGCCACAGAACCCGATCGCGGCCGCGATCGCGAGCGCGGATCCGACCGGGGCGACGAGGAGCCACCCGAGCACGAAGCTCCCGGCGGCGTTGACGATCACGATCGCCTCCCGACCGTCGACCGCCAGGCCGACCGCGTGCCGTGCCGTCGCGCCGAACGCGCCACCGACGCCGACCAGGAGGGCGGCGACGAGCGGGTCGGTCACAGTCGCCTCCCGACGGCGAGCCCGACGACGGCGGCCGCGATACCGACCGCGTAGCTCGCGACGACGTAGGCGGAGCCGGCGACGGTGCCGAGGGCGACGGCGTCCCCGACGAAGGTGCTGTACGTGGTGAACGAGGACAGCGCCCCGGTCCCGACGAGCAGCTGGATCCGGCGGCTCGCGGCCCGCGTCACCAGGACCCCGAGCCCGAACGACCCGACGACGTTCACGGTGAACGTTCCGACACCCGTCCCGTCGGCCGCGGCGACGTCGATCCCGTAGCGCGTGACGGCGCCGACGAACCCGCCGACCGCGATCAGCATGAACCCGGTGAGGCTCCGCTCCATGTCGGCCCGTCGCCGGCCACGGTGTTGTGCGTTCGGATCCGTGTGACGCGTCTCACTCCGCGGATGCTCACTCGGCGGACGAGTCGCCGCCCGGGGGCGCCGACGGCGTCTCGGGACGCTCCTCGCCCGCCGATCGTCGGGCGGGAGCCGTTCGGCTCGCCCGCGGACTCCCGCCGCCGTGGGGCGTCCGCCGCTCGCGCACGCGCACGGTGTGGACCTCTTCGGTCGCGTCGTCGACGACGAGCGCCTCGCCGGTTCCCGCGGGAAGCCGGGACGCGATGTCGCCCGCGAGGTACGTCGCCTCGGCCTCGCTCAGCCGAGCCACGTCGCGCTCGGCGGTGAGCCGGTGGGCGACGAGCAGGTCCGACTGCGAGACGGCGACGGACGGGAGGACCCCCGGCCGCTGGGTCGCACAGACGAGCGAGACGCCGGGAGCCCGTCCCCGCGTCAACAGCGTCCGGAGCGCGGGGTCCGCGATCCCGTCGAAGAAGGCGTGGGCCTCGTCGACGAGCAGCCACGGGAGGCGCTCGACGATACCGTCGATCCGAGCGTCGTACAGCCCGCGCGCGACCGCACGAACGACGGCCCCGGCGGCGGTATCCGGCACGCCGGCGAGGTCGATCACCGACGGACCGCCGCCGTGGACGAGCGCCGCGACCGGCGGCGCGTCCGCGTCGAACACGCCCCACGACGCCGCCAGGTCGAGGTGGTTTCGCGCCGCGCGCCGCGTCCGAGACGGCGCGTCGCTGTCGGCGATCGCGTCCCGGAACGCGTCCATCGAGGGGGCTCCGCGTTCCGCGCGGTCCGTCGCGTCCGCGACGACCCGCCAGAGGAGCCCGCCGGGACCGCCGGCCGGATCGAGCGCGAGCATGGCCGGCCAGGCCGAGGGCGGGATCGCCGCCGGACGAACGGCGGGGTCGACTACCTGCCCGCCGGCAGCCTCGAGCCCGCCGAAGACCCCCATCGGGTCGACGACCACGGGCGCGACGCCCGGAGCGTCGGCGAGGCCCTCCGCGAGCACGCCGAGCGTGTACGACTTCCCGGTCCCTCGTTTCCCGACGACGACGCCCGCGTGCGGTCGATCGACGTCGATCCCGACGTCCGCGCCGGCGCTCCCGTCGCGCGCGAGAAAAGCACCGAGCCGTGCGGTCGGCGCGTCGATTCCCGAGCCGCCGTCCCGTCCGAGTACGTGCACGGGGCGACTGGCCGCGTGATCGGGTAAAAAAGGTCGTTCGCGTGTCGGGCCGGTCGACTTCGGTCGACCGGCCCGACACGTTATCAACGATACCGGGGCCAACCGGTTGCATGACGGAGCCGAACCCGAAACCCAGTCCGAACTCGAAACGGCATCCCGGCCTACGATCGCGTCCCGGTCCACGATCGCCGCCCAGCCAGCCGACACGCCCCGCCCCGGAGCCGCACACGAGCCGGACGGAGCGTGCGGACCGAAGCACGACCCCGTCCGGCGGGCGCCGACGGGCGTTTCGCGACGACCGCCGGGCGATCGAGGGATTGCCGGTCAGGTTGGTGATCGCGCTCGTCGTCGGCGTCGCCAGCCTCAGCGTGATGATGGGGATGATCGGGGACATCGACGGCCTCGCGGCGACCGAGCTCGACGCCCAGCCGCAGCCCGAGGTGACGACGCCCGGCGACCAGTCGATCGACGTGGCGGTCGTCGATCCGGACGGGACGCGGGTGACGGACGCGACGGTGATCGTCCGGGGCGGATCCGCGCGGATCGACGGCGTCGCGACCGCGAGGACGGACGCGGACGGCATCGCGACCGTCGACGTCGCGCCGGAGCTCGGCCCGAACCAGCCGGACGGGACGCTCACGGTCGACATCAAACCGCCGGCCGGGAGCGACTACGTCGACGAACGCGAGAACACGAGGGTGTTGGTGGTAACGGGGTGAGTGGCGGGCCGGCTGAGAAGCGATGGCGAATCAAAGGGGCGTTACAACCGACCCTCCCAGTCGATCCACTCCTGCTCCCAGCCGTGTCCCGCCGACCCCTGTGCCGCGCGTTCGGCGTCCTCGCGGCGGGTTCGGTTCCGCTCGACGCCCGGCTGCTCCCCGTCGACGAGCATCGGACGGAGGCGAGCCGGGCCCGCGGTCTCGACCGTGTGGAACCCCGCCGGTGCGTCGGGTCGGTCGACGGTCGGATCGGGAGCGGTCGCGTCGGTGCGGTCCGCTTCGGTGCGGTCCGCTTCGGAGGCCACGCCGTCGGCGACGGGTTCGATGGCGACGAGCGTCTGAACCGTGGTCCCCCGCGGATAGACGAGGCGACCGCCGTCGGCGAGCTGATCGCGGAGCGCCCGCGGCGGTTCGACCACCGCGGCCTCGAGCAGGATCCGGTCGTAAGGCGCGTACTCCGGCAGCCCGCGCGCGCCGTCGCGGCGATCGACGAGGACCGCGTCGTAGCCGGCCGCGGAGAGGTTCGAGCGGGCGAGGTGAACGGCGCCACGGTCGATGTCGATCGCGTGGACGTGGCGCGCGCCCGCGATCTCCGCCAGGGTCGCCGCGGTGTAGCCGATCCCCGCGCCGACGACGAGGACGTCGTCGCCCTCGTCGACGTTGAGCGCGGTCAGCATGCGCGCGACGGTGGCCGGGGCGAGCGCTCGGGTACCGCCCTCGTCGCTGGCGCGGTTCGCGTGGGGCGCGTCGTCGACGAACGCCTCGCGCGGGACCCGCTGGAGCGCCGTCAGCACGGACGCGCCGAGCGGCTCGCCGATCTGGTGTTCGAGCCCCTCGATCATGTCTGCCCGCAGCGCCGCTTCGTCCATGGCCGACCTCGGAACTCAGTCCTCTAAAACCGCTCGCTCGAGCCGTCCCACGACGGCGGCGGCCTCGACGCCGGGTATCGGCACGACGTCGGCGGAGAGCCCGGCGGCGTCGAACCACGACCGAAGGTCGTCCTCGGAACGACAGCGGCCCGCGCCGGCCGCCAACCGGCGGACGTCGACCGCCACGGCCGCCTCGGCGTCGAGTCGGTTCCGGAGGGGCTCGACGAGGACCAGCGTCCCGTCACGCTCGAGGCGGCCGGCCACGGCGGCGACCGTCTCGCGGGCCTCGGCCGGCTCCATCGACGTCAGGAGGGAGACGCCGAACGCGAGGGGCGTCGGCTCCGCACACGTCAGAGGCCGGGCCGTCGCGTCGACCCCCGCCGACTCGAGCAGCGGCCTTGCGGCCTCGATCGCCGCGGCACCGTCGAGGACCGTCGCCTCGATCCCACGGGCCTGGAACTCCCTCGCGTGAACGCCCGAACCGTCGCCGATCGCGAGGACGCGATCCGCGCTCGGGGCGGCCCGAACCGCGGCCGTGACTCGGGCACGAACGGTCGCGGAGTCGGTCGCGAGCGCCGCACCGAGGCGGTTCCGGAGCCGGACGTCGTCGACGGGCGGGCCGGTGGCGGCGGATAGGTCGTCGTCGACGACCGAACTGCCGCTTTCCGGATCCCGGTCGGGAGCGTCCGCAGTCAGGGTCCGCGGGAGCGCCACGAGGTCGTCGAACGCATCGAGCGCCGCCGGGAGGGAACCGATGGACCGGAGGTCGCGCGTGGCGAGGAATCCGAGCGCCCGGTTGGTCACCTCGTATCGGTCGCCCACGCGGTCGAGGAGCCCGAGGTCGGCGAGCGCGTGAACGACGGCGGTGGCGGCGTCGGGCGTCAGTTCGGTCTCCGCCGCCAGCGCCGCGGGCGTGCCGACGCCCCTCGAGAGCGCCTCCATGCTCCCCGTCTCCCGTACCGCCCACAGCAGGGCGAGCGTTTCGAGCGGCGGGTCCCGCGAATCGCGCGTCGGCATACCTACGCGAGACCGGTTCCGGGGATAAAAACCCGTGCCGTCACCGGCGACGCGACCCGTTGACGACGCGACCCGTTGGCGACGCGGTCCCGTCGGCGACGCGACCTGTTGGCGACTCTGGACACGCCACCGCCGTGCGGACGCCTCGAGCCGCCGTCGAGCCTCTCGAAACGGACGAACCGGTCGGTCGGGTCCCGTACGGGTCGCGGTCGTCCCGTCGAGATCCCGAGTATTCCGTGGGAGCGATTCACACGAATACGGCGGCGACAGCCACCGAGACTCGCCGTTCGGGCCGACGAGAAACACTATCCTTTTGACCCCGCTCGCGGTACACTCGCCTATAATGGGCCGACGCAAGAAGATCGTTCAAGAATGTGAACGGCTGATGGACAACCCGGAGCATATCCGGAACATCGCCATCGCCGCCCACGTCGACCACGGGAAGACGACGCTCTCCGACAACCTGCTGGCGGGAGCGGGCATGATCTCCCAGGACACCGCGGGCGAGCAGCTCGCGATGGACACGAAGGAAGACGAACAGGAGCGTGGGATCACCATCGACGCGGCGAACGTTTCGATGACCCACGAGCACGACGACACCAACCACCTCATCAACCTCATCGACACCCCCGGCCACGTCGACTTCGGTGGCGACGTCACCCGCGCGATGCGCGCGGTCGACGGCGCGCTGGTGGTCGTCGACGCCGTCGAGGGCGCGATGCCCCAGACGGAGACCGTGCTCCGACAGGCGCTCCGCGAGGGCGTCAAGCCCGCGCTGTTCATCAACAAGGTCGACCGCCTCATCTCCGAGCTCCAGGAGGGCCCCCAGGAGATGCAGGAGCGGCTGACGGCCGTCATCGCCGACGTGAACGAGCTCATCCGCGGGATGGCCGAGAACATGGACGACATCCCGACGGACTGGACCGTCTCCGTCGAAGACGGAACGGTCGGGTTCGGCTCCGCGCTGTACAAGTGGGGCGTCTCCATGCCCTCGATGCAGCGGACCGGCATGGACTTCGGCGACATCATCGACCTCGAGCAAGCCGACAAGCGCGACGAGCTTCACGAGCGAACGCCCCTGTCGAACGTAGTGCTCGACATGGTGTGTGAGCACTTCCCGAACCCCATCGACGCACAGCCCCGCCGTGTCCCGCGCATCTGGCGCGGCGACCCCGAGTCCGAACTGGCCGACACGATGCGGCTGGTCGACGAGGACGGCGAGGTCGTCTTCATGGTGACGGACATCTCGATGGACCCGCACGCCGGCGAGATCGCGACCGGCCGCGTCTTCTCCGGCACGCTGGAGAAGGGCCAGGAGCTGTACGTCTCCGGCACCGCGGGCAAGAACCGCATCCAGAGCGTCGGGCTCTTCATGGGGTCCGAGCGCGAGGAAGTGGAGCACGTCCCGGCAGGCAACATCGCGTCCGTCACGGGGCTGCGTGACGCCATCGCCGGTTCGACCGTCTCCTCCGTGGAGATGACGCCGTTCGAGTCGATCGAGCACATCTCCGAGCCGGTCATCACGAAGTCCGTCGAGGCACAGAACATGGACGACCTGCCGAAGCTCATCGAGACGCTCCAGCAGGTCGCCAAGGAGGACCCCACCATCCAGATCGAGATCAACGAGGACACGGGCGAGCACCTCATCAGCGGACAGGGCGAGCTCCACCTCGAAGTGATCACCCAGCGTATCCGCGACAACCAGGGCATCCCGGTCATCACCGGCGAACCGATCGTCGTCTACCGCGAGCAGCCCCAGGAAACGTCCCGGGAGGTCGAGGGACAGTCGCCCAACCGCCACAACAAGTTCTACCTCACGGTCGAGCCGATGGCCCAGGAGATCGTCGACGCGATCCAGCTGGGCGAGGTCTCGATGGACATGCCCGAACTGGAGCGCCGTGAGGCGCTCCAGGAGGCCGGCATGGACAAGGACACCTCCCAGAACGTCGAGGAGATCCACCGGACGAACATCCTCATCGACGACACGAAGGGTATCCAGCACCTCAACGAGACGATGGAGCTCGTCCTCGAGGGCCTCCAGGAGGCGCTCGACGACGGTCCGCTCGCCGCCGAGCCCGTACAGGGGTCGCTGTTCCGCCTGCACGACGCGAAGCTTCACGAGGACACCATCCACCGCGGTCCCGCACAGGTCATCCCCGCGGTTCGCAACGCGGTCCACCGCGCGCTGATCGACGGTGAGGTCCGCCTGCTGGAGCCGATCCAGGACGTCCGCATCGACGTGCCGAGCGAGCACATGGGTGCCGCCTCCGGCGAGATCCAGGGCCGTCGTGGCCGCGTCGACGACATGTACCAGGAGGGAGACCTCATGGTCGTCGAGGGGATCGCCCCCGTCGAGGAGATGATCGGCTTCTCCTCCGACATCCGCTCCGCGACCGAAGGCCGCGCCTCGTGGAACACCGAGAACGCCGGCTTCCGCGTGCTCGTCGACAACCTCCAGCGGGAGAAGATCATGGAGATCCGCGAGCGCAAGGGCATGAAGCTCGAACTGCCCCCGTCGATCGACTACATCTAACTCCCGCGCGTCTCCGCGGCACGGTTCGCGGCGGCTCCGCGTCGTGTTCCGTTTTTTCCCGTCTTCTCGTCTCCCCGTTTTCGTCTCCCCGCCTTTCGTCTCCCCGTCTCCTCGTCTTCGCTACCACGTCCAGTGCCGACGTCGTCACGCGATGCTCACATCGATCCCGCGGCGTCCGCCTCGATCCCGCGACGTCCGCCTCTATCCCACGGTGTCCGCTTCTATCCCACGGTGTCCGCCTCTATCCTACGGTGTCCGAGTCGCTCCACCGAGCGCTGACCGGGCCCGCCGTGCCGTACGTTCACACGCTCGGCGGCGAGGCAACGGCTGCCAACGCCGAAGGCTTATACCGGCTCCCGCGACTCGTTTCGAGTATGCAGACGGACACGAACCTCTATCGGCACACCGGGACGGCGGTGGGAGCATGACCGGTCCCGACCGGAGCGGGACGATCGACGGCGACCTCTCGACGGACGGCGGGCGGTCGACGACGCCGTCGACGCACACGGTGCGGCTCGAACTCAACGACGAGCCGGGACAGCTGCTCGCCGCGCTCGAACCGATCGCCGACAACGGCGGGAACCTCCTCTCGATCTACCACGAACGGGGGAACAAGACGCCGCGCGGTCGGATCCCCGTCGAGGTCGACTTCGAGGCGACCGAAGAGCGGTTCGAGGGGATCGTCGACGCGCTTCGCGCGGCGGGGGTGAACGTGATGCAGGCGGGCACCGAGGAGTACGCAGAGGACGTGACCGTCGTCGTCTTCGGCCACCTGATCGACACCGACCTCTCCGACACGCTCCAGCGGATCGAGGCGTGTGCGTCGGCGTCCGTCGCCGACGTCTCGTTGACCGCACCGAAGGGGACCGAGGAGGCCTCGAGCGCACGGCTCCGACTGGAGACGCGCGCTGGCGAGACGGAGACCGCACTGGCCGCCGTCCGGTCGCTCGCTGACGAGAAGGGGTTACGCGTCGTCGAGCCGCTCGTGGGGGTGGACGCGTGAAACTCGCCATCATCGGGGCGGGCGCGGTCGGGCGCTCGGTCGTCGAGCTCGCCGGCGAGTACGGCCACGAGGTCGTCGCCGTCGCGGACTCCGCGAGCGCGGCCGTCGACCCCGACGGAATGGACGCCGCGGCCGTCCTGGAGCGGAAGGCGACGGAGGGGACCGTCGGCGACGACGACCCGGCGGACGCGCTGGCGGCGGAGTACGACGCGCTCGTGGAGGCGACGCCGACGACGCTCGGCGACGCCGAGCCCGGGTTCTCACACGTGACGGCCGCGCTCGAACGCGACCGGCACGCGGTGTTGGCGAACAAGGGGCCGGTCGCGGAGCGGTTCCGCGAGCTCCGGGCGCTCGCCGACGACAGCGAGGGCGACGTGCGATTCGAAGCGACCGTGGGCGGCGCGATCCCGGCAGTGTCGACCGTCGAGGACGTCGAACCCGGACACGTCACGGCGGTCCGCGGCGTGCTCAACGGCACCGCGAACTTCATCCTGACGCGGATGGCCGCGGAGGGGCTCGATTACGAGCACGTGCTCGCGGAGGCACAGGACCTCGGCGTCGCGGAGGCGGATCCCTCCTTCGACGTCGAGGGGACCGACGCCGCCCTGAAGTGTGTGATCCTCTCGAACGTGCTCTCGTTCGGCGCGGCCGACGACCCGGCGGACGCGCGGGAGTTCACCCTCGCGGACGCGGACATCGAGGGGATCCGCGACGTCCCGGGCTCCGCGCTACAGCTCGCCGCGGAGGACGGCCAAACCGTCCGCCTGATCGGGGAGGCGACCGGCGAGACGGTTCGCGTCGCCCCGCGTC
This sequence comes from Halorubrum sp. JWXQ-INN 858, assembly GCF_009806985.1. GTDB lineage: Archaea > Halobacteriota > Halobacteria > Halobacteriales > Haloferacaceae > Halorubrum. The sequence continues at coordinate 398,055 of NZ_WUAX01000016.1, forward strand.
TCGTGCCGGAGAACGGCACGCTCGCCGTGTCGGGGACGCAGAACATCGTCCAGATCGAGACCTCACACGCGGGGCGGCTCAACATCTCCGGGCGCGGCGCTGGCGGCCCCGAGACCGCGAGCGCGGTGCTCGGCGACGTGGGACGGCTGGAGTGAGGTCGGTGCGGTCGGGTAACCGACGGCCGGGGTAACCGACTGTCGGAGTAACCGAGGGTCGGGGACGATCGACGATACCACCCCGGCGTCCACCGATCGTTGCCGACGACCGGCGATCCGCGACTCAGTCGTGTGTGGAGTTCGCGTGTGTGCGTGTGTCAAGATCGCCGGACGGCGACGGGATCATCTGTAAGGCGTATCGAAACCGTTTTAGTGGAATCGACTGTAAACCTTCTCACAGAGCGCCTTAGCGCGTGATTACCCCATGAGTGACAAACCGCATCAGAATCTGGCCATTATCGGCCACGTCGACCACGGCAAGAGTACGCTCGTGGGCCGACTCCTCTTCGAGACGGGGAGCGTCCCCGAGCACGTTATCGAGCAGCACCGCGAGGAAGCCGAAGAAAAGGGCAAGGGCGGCTTCGAGTTCGCCTACGTGATGGACAACCTCGCCGAGGAGCGCGAGCGTGGCGTCACGATCGACATCGCCCACCAGGAGTTCGACACGGACAAGTACTACTTCACCATCGTCGACTGCCCGGGCCACCGTGACTTCGTGAAGAACATGATCACGGGTGCCTCGCAGGCCGACAACGCGGTGCTCGTCGTCGCGGCCGACGACGGCGTCGCGCCCCAGACCCGTGAGCACGTGTTCCTGGCCCGCACGCTGGGCATCAACGAGCTCATCATCGGCGTCAACAAGATGGACCTCGTCGACTACGCCGAGTCCTCGTACGACGACGTCGTCGAGGAGGTCAAGAACCTGCTCAACCAGGTCCGCTTCAACACGGACGAAACGACGTTCATCCCGATCTCGGCGTTCGAGGGAGACAACATCTCCGAGGAGTCCGAGAACACGTCCTGGTACGACGGCCCCACCCTGCTGGAGGCCCTCAACGAGCTGCCGGAGTCCGAGCCGCCGACGGACGCGCCGCTCCGCCTGCCGATCCAGGACGTCTACACCATCTCCGGCATCGGGACCGTCCCCGTCGGACGTATCGAGACGGGCATCCTGGCGACCGGCGACAACGTCTCCTTCCAGCCGTCCGACGTGGGCGGCGAAGTGAAGACGGTCGAGATGCACCACGAGGAAGTGCCGCAGGCCGAGCCGGGCGACAACGTCGGGTTCAACGTCCGTGGCATCGGCAAGGACGACATCCGCCGCGGCGACGTCTGTGGTCCCGCCGACGACCCGCCGAGCGTCGCCGAGACGTTCAAGGCGCAGATCGTCGTCATGCAGCACCCCAGCGTGATCACGGCCGGCTACACCCCCGTCTTCCACGCCCACACGGCGCAGGTCGCCTGTACGGTTGAGGAGATCAACCAGAAGATCGACCCGTCGTCGGGTGAGGTCGCCGAGGAGAACCCGGACTTCATCAAGTCCGGCGACGCCGCCGTCGTCACCGTGCGCCCGCAGAAACCGCTCAGCATCGAGCCGTCCGGCGAGATCCCGGAACTCGGCAGCTTCGCCATCCGCGACATGGGTCAGACCATCGCGGCCGGCAAGGTGCTCGAAGTCAACGAGCGATAATCGATGCAGCAGGCACGCGTCCGCCTCGCCGGCACGAGCCCCGAGGACCTCGACGACATCTGCGCCGACGTCCGCGAGATCGCGGACTCGACGGGGGTCGCCCTGTCGGGCCCGATCCCGCTCCCGACGAAGACGCTCGAGATCCCGTCGCGCAAGTCCCCGGACGGTGAGGGGACGGCGACGTGGGAGCACTGGGAGATGCGCGTCCACAAGCGTCTGATCGACATCGACGCCGACGAACGCGCGCTCCGTCAGCTGATGCGCGTCCAGGTGCCCAACGACGTCAGCATCGAGATCGTTCTCGAAGACTAAGCGCTAGGGCGCATTCGCGCCGCGCCGCTCTCTCTTTGTTTTCACCCGCCGAGCGACCGCGCTCGTGGTCCGGACGCGTCGACGACCCCGGAGTTCATCGCGCGTCGATCACGCCCGCCCGCCCGGCGACGAGCCCGCAGAACGCGCCGGCCGCGTGCGCGATCAGGGCGACGCCGGGCGCGGCGGTGACGATCGTGAGGAGGACGGCGACGGCTCCGAACAGCGCGAGCTGTGCGCGGGCCGGCAGGCGGAGCCGGTCGAACAGCGTCGTGGCGACGACGTTGCCGGCCAGCAGGTAGCCGCCGAGCGCGAAGACGGCCCCGCTGAGACCGATCACGCCGGGAGCGGGCCCGAGGAGGCCGCCGAGCGTCACCTGCGTGATCCCGGCGATCGCGCCGGTCGCCAGGACGAACGCGTGAAACCGGGCGCGCGTCGTGTGGCGCTCGACGAGCGGACCGACGAGCAGGAGCGCGACCGCGTTCGCGAGCAGGTGGCCGACGGACCCGTGCGCGTAGACGCTGGTGACGACGGTCCACGGCGCGACCGAGACGGGAGCCGACAGGACGAAGGCTCCGGCGAGGCCGACGACGCCGAGCACCGCCTGGACGAGGCCGACGAGACAGACGATCGCGAGCGTTTCGAGCGTCGCACGCATACGGCGATCGTTCGGGGCGCAGACGCATAAAGCCGTGAGCGGGGACGGACCGCCGAAACGGGTGCCAGACACCCACTACCGGACGGGCGAAAGGTAAGGTACAAGTACGAACGACTGTTTCGATCGGGTGAGGGCTCGTAGATCAGCGGCAGATCGCTTCCTTCGCAAGGAAGAGGCCCGGGGTTCAAATCCCCGCGAGTCCATCTGAAATTAACTCTCTAAGGAATGAACAGACAGCGTAGCGTTCGCTCTGTAGACGAGCTGTTTCCGGGCTGAATTCTATGCGATCCACTATTCCAATCACCGTGTGTGAGCCATTCGTAAATGCGAGAACACCCCACTAAGCCTTTGGGGGGCGACATGGCTGTGTGGTGTCGGAGTCGAACGCGCGAGAGTAGAATCCCCACATAGACATATCTGTCTCGACGTAGGGCAAGTGCGACAAAATCGATACACCACAACCCACAACTATGTCAACTGAAACGAGACTGACATGGCCCTCGATGTGGATCCCACCTCGCACGTCATTGGGGATTGAATATGTCCTTACCCAACCACTATAACACTACTAACAGGTAACTACGGTAAATGTATTGTAGAAATTGTGGAGAGGAGGTTAAGCTCGATAGTAAATACTGTTCTGCCTGTGGTAAAGTAACAGGAGCCAGTAGCAACCCCACAAACATAGAGGGGGAATCAGAAGACAGTACTGATCGTTACACTACCGATGATGCAGTCGGTGCAATGGATAGTGTTGTCCAATCAGGAGCGTCTATTCTAGCCGGATATTCTAGGCGTGCTGCAATCTCTACACTTGGTGGGCTGCTGATAATTTTTAGTTTCTTTTTCACTTACCAACAAGCCAGTGCACTTGGATTTGAAATGCAAGGTACCGGATTACAAATTTTCAGTGTAGAAGATATACTCACCGTAGTTGCACTTAGTATCATGATTATAACATTATCGACATACCGATGGAACAGTAGAACAGCTTCACTTTGTGTGATATTTGGCTTCATACCATTACTCTCATTTATCGGAGTGTTGCTGGGCTACAATTTCCCAGATCCAGAAGTCAGAGCATTTGTTCAGCCAGGATTCGGGCTATATCTACTGGGGTTAGGTAGCTTCCTAGTAGTTACATCATCAAGTCACAAAGCGATCCAAGGATTCTGGCAATATATTCGAGAGTAGAGCAAATAAGCAACTAGAAATAACCAGACTACTCGTCGGCGTCGTCGCGCTCGAACTCAAGATCGTCTTCATCGTGGAGTGCGTCGATGAGCTGTGTCAGGCGCCTATTGATAGAGCTGATCTGTGAGGCAATCCCGTGGCTCGTCTCGTCCTCATCAAGCCCGAACATCCACGATTGGGCAACATCCATATCGCGCTTGAGTTTCAACAGCTGCGACTCTAGCTGGGCGATGTTCTCCTCCAACTCTTTGATCCTGTTCTTCAGTCGGCGGTAAATGATACCCACGAGGGTGAACAGTACTCCGGCGACGAGTGCTATTGCAGTCTCTAGTAGTCCAGCTGGAATATTAGTCATGAGTGAAAAGTAGATAGTTGTCGTCAGATGCGTTCGCGACAGTCACTCCCAGTTTAACCAACAATCGGCATGGCTTCACCCCCAACTGTTGGTTAATTCTTCCTACAACGAGCGCCGGTTGGAGCGCGACACGCGCTGTGTCCGAATCAACTCCGTATCGATACGTCCCGAGATGTCGAAGTTGAGGCTGATCGTCTCTCCACTCCCGAGTGAGTACTGTACCTCTTCGAGTTGGCCGGTGGCGCGCTGATACTCCCCACCAACGAGTGTGGACTCAACCCACGACGGGGCAGCGTCGATATGGACTGAATCAGTGTCGGAGACATCGTCGAATCGGAGGTAGGCGCCGAGTGAATCCAAATCAGCCCCGTACTCGATGAGATCCTCGTTGTGGTGCTCGAACACCCAGTCTCCCGACTTGGCCTCGTCGCCCCACAGCCGGACGTCGTCCATCCCACCGACGAAGCCGTGGTTCTCATCCTCATCAGCGCCGATCCAATACGCCTCACCCTCTATGTCGGACGTGATTCGTCCGTAGTAGCCATCACCAGACGTGTCGCTGGTTCTGGGGAAAAACTCCGCCAGCTGTCCGTCAATGTACACACTACGCCCAGGATCGTCAAACACGATGCTAAGTCGCTGAGGGGCATCATTCGTCACCACACCCGACTCTGTTCGAGTTCGGTAGACGTCGGCTGAGTCTCCCATCTCGACACTTCCATCACCGTAGAGTCTGGCATCGTGATAGCCAGAGAAGGGGCCCAGATCGAAGTGGACGAGCGTCTGATACTCGTCATCACCGAGCTCTAGAAGCCCCTGTGGGTGGATGACGAATTCGTGCGTACGGGTAAGATTGCTGTCTCCTCGAAACGTGGACTCAACGTAGCTGTCTCCGTCGAAGTACAACGAGCTCGCCCCAATCTGGCCACCGTACGGGAATGCGTTGCCCCAGTTACTCACTGAGTAGGTGAATCCGGGAGAGATGTGTTGGGGCGCAATCTCTAGTGATCCCGACTCGTCTTTCTCGTTGATTCTCTCACCGAGTAGTCGTTCGGCCCGCGAATCGACTTCGGCTTGTGTCTCAACGTCGGCGTTCTTCTCGAAGTGTTCGATGACGCCATTGTCCCCGACTCCACGGGCCTCCAGTCGACTCACCTCGGCGTTGTTCGTCTCGGTAGAGGTATTAGTCCCATCATCACGCGTGCGCCCGTGAACAGTCACACGGTTGGCGTAGTCGGTGTAATCCAACGTCCGAGTCGAGTCGACAACACGCCAGTCAGGTTGTCCAGCCAACGTCCCGACTGGGTATGCGCTGATGTCCAACGTTGCGAAGTCGCGAACGGAGAACGTGTAGGCGCCAGTGTCGTGGAGTTCTTGTAGAATCTCGAACTCTGTCCCGTCTAACTCGAGCTCGTCAATCGTAGCGTAGCCATCGGGATCGACGGCGAATACTTCGCTGCGTCGAACCTCCAGTAGTTCGTCACCGTTCTCCAGAATCGGGCGGAACCGATCGTTCGCCCCGTCCACGCCGAACTCGAAGATGTGGAAGCGTTGTGGGGTGTCGTGTGAAACTGAGTCGAATGCTCTCTCGATCGTCTCCGCCGATGCTTCCTCAGTGAGACTTCGGATCCCAGCAGTCATCGAGGATGCGGGATCTACCGTCTCCAGTATCATCCCAACTCTGTCCACTGGTTCGTCGGGGAGCATCGTAGCCATCCAGTCCCCACCAAAGTCGTCGTCGAGGACGACGTTGGTATCAGTGAATTTCAGGATACCTTCGGGTGTCACTTCGACACCGTCCTGGGTGATCCCGACAACTGCGTCGCCTTCAGCACTCCACAGCCGTTGGAGTCCACCCTGTGACGTGTGCGTCTCGTCCATCAGCCCACGGTTCGGGGGCAACACATTGACGTCGTACTTCGTATTGGCCCAGGCGTCCTGAAGCGCGTCGTACACCGTCGTGTTCGAGTACGACACACTGGTGGTTCGACGATCTAATGCGACGAGTACACCCCGCCCTGAGACGCTTGTGGTGCCACTCGAGTAGTTAGTGTCGAACGACTCGACTTCGCCCCGAAACAGAATCTCTCCGCCCTGGTAGATGTAGACGTCGTTGAAGATCTCGTCGGCGAAGGTGGACTCGAACGGCACTGTCGCACTCCACGATCCCATCGAAGACGCAGCATCTGTGAATTGGAGTGAGTCCAGGTTCTGGTACACCATCGCCGAGTTGTCCCCGAGCTCGCCACCGATGGTAAGCACGGTATCACTCATAGTCCGGCCTCGAAGTCGTCGACGACGAACTTCCGTTCGGAGTACTCAGCTTTCTCGGCGAGAACGAACAGATCGAGTGTAACCCGACGCCCTGTTCCCACAGGGGTTGTGGCTATCGAGGCATCTGTAACAACTGCCCACCAATCTCGTAGTTCACCGACACTCGTTCCTGGTTCAACCAGAACAAGCGCCGACGCGAAGTCGGCACTTGGGTGGATCGACTGGTGGTACCACGGTTTGCCCCGAATATCGGTGCCGGTGCTTGTCGTCGACTCATTGCTGTATCGTGCGTACTCACGAAGGGTGTCGAAGGCGACACCGTCAGTGTCAGCGAGAAATTCAAGCGAAATAGTTCGTCCGACGCCAATCGTCGGCATCGAACCGCCAATAGCACCTGGGAGGGTGAGTGTGCCGTTGTCAAGCGTCTGTATCGTCCAGGAAATGTCAGTCATGTAGTAAAATAGATGGCGCGTTTTACATCCGCGAGATGCGGTTCGACTTCGACTGTTCCTTCTCTTCTACAACCAACTCGGCATTCTCTCGGATCAGCTCCGCGAGATCGTTGTCGCCCTCAACTCGAAGCGTCGCAGCGAACTGAGAACCACTGGAAGACGAACTACCACGAGACGCACCACCTGTGGCAACAGTGTCGGCTCCTACCTCGTACGCAGTATCGAGATGATGGGAGAGTTTGTCGAGAGGCAACACGGCCTCACTGTCACCAGCCTCACCGATTCGAGCGAGAGTGTCGTCAGTGATGATGCCACCTTCAGCCAGCTGTGGGAGATCGAACCCACCACCGCCAACAGTCGTGCTGGGGACACTGAGACTCCCACCACCCACGCTCCAGTCGCTTCCAAGTGGGTTGTTGACAGTAGCCGATGGGATGTTGAGTGACTGTCCACCAATCGACGCGGACGGGAAGTCAATCGAATCTGGAACCCGACTGTTGAACGCGTTAATCGCGATGTCAATGGCGTCCGAGATCCCGTTTGTAATCCCACTTACCGTGTCACTGATTACGCCCATAATGTTGGACTTGAGATCGCGAATGACACCCATCACACCGCCTGCGATGGCTTCGAACGCACCACGGAACTTGCTGACTCCAGCACCCATGAGCCAGGTAGTAACCCTCATGATGGCGCTTCTGACAGTTTGGGTGATGTCGGCTAGCTTGTTCGTCCACAAGCCAGCGAGCTTGCCCAAGAACTCGCTAACTGACTCGCTAGCCGAAGCCATCCAATTCTCGAGGAAGTCGAGTATCTCGTTGAACGTATCAGGAACTATCGAGTTCCCAATGAGGAAGTTGTAGAGCTTTTCGAATGCACCGGAGACGACGTCGAACAGTAGCCCGAAGACGGCTTTGATGCCGTCCATAAACGTCCCCTCAACGAAGCCCAGAATATCCCCGAACGTCGTCGTCCAGAACTCCTCAACGATGTCTAGAACCTCGTCAAAGTCGCCCCGAATAAGCGCGAGAACGATACGAATGGTAGCCGAAATGGCCCGCATCGCAGTGCCAATTGTCAGCTCGAGGTAGGCGAATGTCGCCCCCACAATCGTCATTATTGTGTCGCCGTGTTCGCCCCAGAACTTGCCGAGGAATTCGAGTACCGTCTCAATCTTCTCAGAGACAACGTCCATCGTCTCTACGACGTCGTCCATAATCAGCGAGAACTGCTCTTCCCACAGCTCCTGGAGCTCGACGAGAAGGGGCATCACGTAATCCTCAAAGACTTTCTCGGCGAACAATTGGACAGAAGCAAGTGCGGGTTCGACAGCGTCCCACATCGCCTGCGCTGCTTCCTGAATCCCGCCCATGTTGTTGTCCCACGCAGTGTAGATCGCGTAGGCAGTAGCACCGAGCAGAGCAAGTGCAGCGACTATCGGGAGAATCGTCGTCGCTGCAATACCAGTGAGGGCCGTCAATGCGATTGTGAATCCACCAACGGCTGCTGTCGCAGCCATGATGACTGCTGGTGCCCCATCGAGTCGCTCGTTGAGATCGGCAAAGGCGGACACCATCGGGCCAACAACTTCGACGATATCGATGAGGACTGGGAGGAACGCATCCCCCATCGTAATCATCACGTTGTGAAGCTCGTTCTTGAGGAGCTCCATCTGGCCCGCCATCGTGTCCGTTTCAACTCCTACCTCTTTGGCGAGGGATCCACCCTCCTCCATCGCCTGGTTGGAGGTATCCATCGCGTCGCGCATGGTGTCCGCCGACTCCGCTGTGTCGCGGAACGCACGAGACTGAGCTGTCGTCAGCTCGTCATTGAGGGTGTCAAGCGCATCTTGGTTCCCACCGATGGAGTCCATTAGCTCCATCATCGTATCCTGTGGAGCCTCATCGCGCATGTGCTCGAATTCCTCTGCGGAGACACCGAGCATGTCTGCGAACATCTCGACGTTGTCGGGATCCATCATCGACTCCGACACCTGCTGCATCCGCTGGGCAGCCACACGGCTGGAGGACGAAACCTCGTTGAAGGCACCGGATAGTCCGATGATCTCGTCGGACTCTAATCCGAGAGTACTCAGAGCCTGCCCAGAGCGCTGAGTCGAGTCGACGATCTCGTCCGACGTCGCCTGGAAGTTGTTCGACGTTTCGTTAATCGCGTCGCCAAGTGCGCCCACATTCTCAAGGGGCTCGTCAAGCGCAGATGACACCTTTCCAAGCGCAGTCCCTGCATCATCAGCAGACAGCGTCGTCGCAGCACCCATCTGAGCTGCTACTTCAGTGAACTCGGTGATTTCATCAACCCCTTCGGCCCCCATTCGTCCCGCCTGAGTTGCTAGCTCGGCGAGCTCGTCGTGGGCGAGTGGAATTTCAGTCGCTAAGTCCTTGATGTCACTTTCAAGTTCTTTGGCAACCGTCTCGCTCGTCACCTTCTCGACGCCAGCCATCGCATCCTCGAAGTTGATAGCAGCATCAGCTGCTTTTCCAAAGGCTGCCACTCCGGCTCCAGCGAGGATACCTCCGGCTGCACCAACCGCGTTCTTCATGTTGAGGGCCGAACCCTCAACGCTGCTGAACGCGCCAGAGGCATTGTCTTCGGCGTTAATTGCAATCTCGACGGATTCGCCTCCGCTGGGGGTGAATGACATAGAAGTAGTGTAGAAAGAACGCTAACCGCTTTGCTCGCTATTCAGCTGCTGCACCCACTCTTTGTCGGATTTTCGTGCTTGTCCAGGTGCTCGTTCGTGTGGGCCAGAACCGCGCGAGCTGCCGGACTGTTTCGCCTTCTCCTCGTTCTCAACTGAAGCGCCTTCCAGCAGAACGCGAATTTCTCGAACAGTCAGCTTGTAGAACGACTCGTCGCCAACAAACCGATATCCGTTGTCGTGAAGCTGCTTGATCCAGAGCGCTTTGTCTCTTAGCGCTGTTTCTCCGCCAATTCCATTAGCGTGTCCAGTTTTCCCTCTGGCACCTGATCCAGTATCTCGAGATTCTCAAGGTTCAGCGCATTCTGCATGTCGTAGCCAGACGCACGGAGAATTGCCTGGATTAGTGCGTCGAGTCCGAAACCGATCATGTCGTCAGCAACCTTGTTAGCGGTGACTTCGAAGTCACCTTCTCGGACGTCGTACCAGTGTGCGTTGAGAATCTCAGCGATTTCCTCGTCCGAAAGATCCGCCGGATTCAGCTGCCCATTAGCGTCGCCGAATTCGTTAAGATCGCCCATCGACATGGGAAGGACTCGAATCTCCTGTTCGACGCCAGGGAGAGACTGAGTAACTGGCTGGAGGTTATCATCGGCATCGCGCTGGACAAAGAAGTCTTCGGGCTTTGCAATGTTCAGCTCGTCAGAATTAGTAGAATTCATAGTGTCAGTCTCGCGTTGGTGGGGCTGGGATTCCCACGAGGGCTTGACGCCCAAAATTTGCGACAAAAGGAACGGGAATCAGAAGTCGTCGAAAACGGCGTCCCAGGCCCATTTTGTAAGTCCAGCTATTATCATGACTCCCACAATAACAGAAACAAACTCGGGAAGCAAGTCGGCTGATGGGTTAGGGTAAATTACCCAAAACGCCCCAAATAGTACTGCAAAAAGCGAAGTGGCGCCTATAGCCCTCAATGGCGTGATTGAATCCGCAAGATTAGACATGCTTACGAGATCAACCTAGTTGCTCAAAAACATTCTCCACCGAAATACGCCAGTCTGGACTCACTCAATTAGTTCGCGTTGAACTCGATGGACTTGGGCTCGAACCCGTTGTCCATTGTGGAAATAACGTCTCCGGCGGAAGGCCCGACATCGCCGGGACTCCCCAGAACGGCGTTCTTGAAGACGATATCTCCGCCGTCGAGCTCCCACACCAAGTCGAACTCGTTGCCTTCCAGGTGATCCGTGAGATTCTCGTGGTGGGCGAAGTTGCCTGCCACTGACGCCGAGAATTCCACGTCAAACTCCCCGATGTGGATGGCCTGTTCGGCCGTCCCCATCACCGGCGTTTTATCGTAGTTGTTCGACACCGAGAACGAGGCGGAACGGACTTCCGCAGCCATTTTGCCACCATCCTTGCTGATGTAGTCGTCAAGGAAGTGCTCGTACGAGCCACCGAGCGCGTCGGCGTGCGAGCCATCACCGAGTGCGGGGACACCGAGATCGCCAATCGAACCGTCGTACGAGTCCTCACCACGGAGGCGGAAGAGCTCGTCACCGGCGCTGTCTTCGACGACGACGTCGCCGGTAGTCTCCGAGTCGAGCTCGAAGGCGTCGATGGAGTCGAATGAGTCCTCAGTCGTGACACCAGTCGTGCCGTCAAGCATCACGTCTTCCGACGGGACACCGCCGTCGCCTTCGATCGTCAACGTCTGGGAGGTGTCGGAGGCCGACGTCGAGCGCACGGTGAGGGCTTCACCGATTGGCTGTTCGACTCGGAACATTCGAGCACGCTTCGCCTCGTACTCGAGGCTAGCCACCATTGGAAGGCCACTGGAAGGATCACCGGACAGATCGCTCAAATTCGGGTACGCACCACGGGCAACGACGTAGGTGCGCTCGCCGTCGAACTGTGCCCTGTCGACGACTGTGTGGGTACTTCGAACCCCACCCTCGTCGTTCCGAACCAGGGCGTCGCCGGCGGGATCAAGCGGGTTGCCTGAGCCGTCGACAAAGAAGCGCTGGAGGTGATAGTCGACACTGACAGAGTGATCCTCTGCACCAGTGAAGTGGTTCTGAATCTCGTAGTCGCCGAGTCCGCGCTGTGCCTCAACATTAGCGTCTCCACTCCAAACGAGAGCCGTTTCTAGCGTGTCGGAGAAGAGTTCAAAGTCGGGATCGTCCGGCGTGACACCTGGGGCGTCTTCGCGAACAAACTCGACTCGGTGGTTGCGGAAGCCAGTATCTGCCTGAGTTGCTTGATTAGTCATTAGTAGAAATTATCAGCAAAATGGTACTGTGCTACTCGAAGAGAGCAGCGTTAGTTACGAGGCGGTTCCTTCGTCCAGGTGTACCGAACCTGGAATTGAACTGCGTACTCAGTCGGACTTGCGTCGTCATCGATGAGATCCGTTCGGGAGCCAACTGCCAGTGAGAGATAGTCACCGGGCGACTGATTGTGTCCGATCACACGAGAGATCTCGTCTCCCATCTGCTCTGCCTGGAGACGTTGGCCTTGATTGGTGTCGTAGTCTTCGCGAGAACCGGCGAAGGCAGTCACGAGGACGGTTCCTGTCCGGTTTTGGACTCCACCGGCACCATCGCCGGCAATACCTGTGAAGCCAGTCTGTCCGCCACCTGCGACGTTCTCATCCCGGTTAGACACGGATACTTGGGGGAAGCCCTTGCCATCGTCAAACCAACCAGTATGGATGTCGCGATTACCCAACTCAGTGTGGACAGTACCGTTGTCCCATAGTTCTCGAAGGACGTCACGGATAGCCAGTTTTGGATCCGCAATCGTTTCGGGCATGAATTAGATCTCGTTGACGTGTACTGCGGTGAGGTGGAGCTGCTCTTCAACTGAGACTGCGCGGTACTTGGTGCCCGATTCGATATCAAGGAATTCGGTTGCGCGCTCCTCGTTGGCTTCTCCGGGCCTAATGGCGACGCCATCGTGCTGAAGGTAGATGACGGCGTCCCTCTCGACTTGTACGCCACCTCCTCTTCCCGAACGTCGCTCGGGGTGGGTTGGGAAGTCAATCGTCGCAGGAACCGTCTGGGGGGCTGTGTCAGCTTCTGCCCACTCGCCATCGGAATACGGATTGTCCTCGTCACCGCCCGAATCAAACTCGTAGTTGGTGACACGGAAGTCGCGTCCTAACATCTTGTGGGCGCGGGCAATTGCAGCCTTTCCTGGCGCAGTCATGCGACTCTCTGGGCAGAAATTGAAGCCCGGAGGTTACCTGTATCGACAGGTGCGTTCTTTTTAGCGTACTCTTCAATCTTCACGGCTAGGTGTTCGACGAGCTCGTCAGGACTGTCGACTTCACGTGTGTATCGATCGAATTCACTGAGTGCTTTCTCGACAGCTGGGCGAAGGTAGGGTTGTGCTTGGTTCGAGGCAGTCCCGTACTCAACGTAGACAGCGTACTCGGCGTTCGTCCCAACTCGGTACTCTCGAGAGCCAAACCCATCGTAGTCGAGTGCATCCAGCACACCGTCGAGTCCGAGCATCGTCACACCCGCCATCAGCGCATCACTGGGACGTGAATGTCCGATTTAATTCGAGTGTCAGCCAAGTCGTCGATCTCGTAGATCGTTACTTCCTCGCAGGCGTTGATGCAGTCGTACTCATGCCCAGACTGGGGCATCAGTCCCGGTGGGTACTCGTACTCCTCCGGGTGCATTTCGTCATCACGCGGTTCTCGCGACTTCGTCGGCGAATTATTGCTAGACATGATTCGTGTGAAAAAGTGGGTGTGTAGTTAGGCGGTGTAGACGGAGTAGCCACGATGTGGCGTGTTGAGTCGCCCAGTTGGATCGAGCAGCATTGCCTGATTCCAGTAGCGATCGGCATCGGTGTCGAGCTTTACCTGGGTAACAGCACCAGAAGTAGAAGACACACGAGGCTCCTTCGCAGTTGCAAGATGCGCTGCGAGATACGTCTCAACGTCAGCAAGGGCGCTTTCGTTCTCAGTGAACGGCTTACAGCGTCGGTTGACGACGATGTGTGCGTCCTCAATGAAAGCGGACAAGTCCGCTACATCAAGTTCTGTCTGGAGAATTTCTGAGACGTCTTTGGGAGCAATTCGTGCCATGTATGAATGAAAGAGAAGGGATTGTCGCGTCAGCGAAGAGGGGCCAGTTTAGGCCTCGATCTTGACGCCAGCTTCGGGACGAATAGCTTTCCAGCCGATCCGGTTCCGAACCTGGACGACGAGCTTGTTCTCCGCCTCCTTGTCGTACTGGAGCGAAGTCATCTCCTCGCGCTGTGACTCGATACCGTACCGGCCAGTATCGAACATCATCGCTTCACCGGCACCAATGAGGCTCGAGTCGTCGACGAGAACGTCGACACCACCAACCTGCCCGAAGGCACCGTCGCGAACGACGTCGTCCCCGAGATCGGAGGCACGAGTGAAGGCCTCGGACTTCATCAGATCGCCCTTCGACTGGGCGCTGACGATGAGGAGATCCGGATTGTACGAGTCGCCCTCGAGGGCCGTCATTGAGTCGACGACGTCCTCGTAGGCGAGCGAACCAGCAGCGTCGCCGATGACGTCGTCCTGGAGGTTGCCCTGGATCTCTTCGAAGGCAGCCTCGTTGAGGGAGTCGGCAAGATCCTGTGCTCGCTCCTCAGTGTGGAGGGCGATAACGTCGAGAAGCGCATCCTCGATGGACTCGTAGGTGAGTTCGACTTCGACACCGTACTTGTTGTGCCCGACAGTGACTTTTCGCGTGGCGTCACCGCTGGACGGGTAGGCCGTCCCCTCGTCGACGACTCCCGCTGCGCGGACTTCGTCGAGAACGGGAACCTCGACAGTATTCGAGTCGATACCCGTGCTGTCGATACCTCGGAATGCCTGACGAAAGACACGGTTCTGGTTGGCGTACTGTTCGACTTCTGCGCGGACTGCCTCCTGATCGATAACGTCGTTAGAGTGAATAGTACTCATTTGAATGAGATGGAAGTATCAACAAAATGATACTCAGAAATGGACTGCTGGGAACGGACTTCCGAATCCAGCAGAAAAGTGCGAACGCGCCCCGTTCGCGTGGGTTGGTTACTAATTAAGCCTGGAGCTCGCTGAGACGCTGCTCTGCATCGCCCTTCGCAGCGTCCCAGCCCATCGAGTCGTACTGCTCGATCTTGGACTTGAGCTCGGCAATTTCAGCGTCGGACTCAGTGTCGTCACCAGTAGAAAGTTCGGCGTCACCGTCACCCCCAGTCTGGGGCGCCGGCGTTGCCTCCGACGTTTCGTCGTCGTTCGAGGTGATAAGCGAGGCCTCTGCCTCGTCAAACGCCTCGCGGAGTTCGTCGAAAGAGAACTTCTCTGCAAGCATCTCGGCTTCGAAGGCCGTATCCTCCGATAGCTGGCTCGCATACTCGAGACGAACACTCTGGAGCTCGTTACGGAGCTCTTGGTTCTGAGAGCGAAGCGTCGCGATTTCATCGAGAAGTTCGTCGCCCTCGAGTTCGGCTTCCCCAGTTGCTTCCGACTCGTCGTCAGCCTCAACCGTAGCCTCCTCAGTCTTCTCCGACTCATCGTCGGCTTCAACTTCTGCTTCCCCGGTTTCGTCTGACTCAGTGTCGGCTTCAACCTCTGCCTCTTCGTCGTCCGGTTCGATGTCGTCAGTATTGTCGTCAGTCATAGTTGATGTAGAATCAGAACCACTCGTCGCGAGGATCGCATCGACGTCGGACACAGAAAGCGAGGCCAGCACCTCACTGGTGTGCTCTCCAGCCTCGACGTAGTTACTCGGCGAACCACCGCGTGGGACGAGTGAGAGATCGAGGAAGCGAACGTCCTCGACAATCACTTCGCCTTCGCTGGTGCGCCCACCGTCGCCGTGTAGGGCATGAACGGAGACTTCGAGTCGTCCCCGAGCAACCTTCGTGGCGAGTTCCTCGTCGTCGATTTCTGCCTCGAAGACGATCCCGATACCGGGCTCGAACCCGGCATCGACGACTTCTCCGACGACAGATTCGACGGTTTTGTCGTCATGGTTCTTGTTGAGTGGGACACCGACGAGCGACTGTACGGCAGCCTGAAGCGCCGTGTCGGGCCAGAACTTTGGCCCGTTCTTGCCGTACGTAACCTCGTTGGCGCCAATGGCGACGCCGTGGACGGTGTACGGTTCCGACTGATCTTCAAGGGCCTCACACCTGGCGACTCCGGTGGGGCTCGAAGAAGTAGTCGTGTGCTCGACAGTGTCAGTAGTAGTGTCTGTAGTCATCGTGTAATCACAACGTCGTGGGCGCCAACATTCGGAAACGTCTCGACAGTCCCCGAATTGTACGTTACAACGAATTCCGCTCGATATCGGCCCAACTCGTTCGTGTCCGATTTGTCCCAGCTGTAGCGGACAACGCCAGCTTCGTCGTCAATAACCTCTGCCGGTTCGTCGATGATCACGTCTCCACCGCGAGGCTGGTGCACCTGGAACCGAACGTCAGCGCCAGTGAGTTTGACACCATCACCGGCTCCGTCTCGAAGGACAGCCTGGATTCGTGGCGCCGTATCACCAGCTGCGATGGAGAACGTTTCACCCATGTACTATCAACTCGGGTTATTCGTACTGGAGCCCGACGTTAGTCAGATCGATGATGTCAACGGAGTCAAGATCGTACTCCTGCGGGAGCTCGTTCGTGAAAACCAGATCGCCAGAGCTTGCGTCTCGAACGTAGACGTAGTCAACTGTGCTTGCTGCATTGCCCACGTCAAACGAGATCTCGCCCAGTGTCACTTCCGTGTCTCCACCATTCGCTGAGACATCAGGATCAGTGACAGTCTGGGGTGAATAATCGGAGCCATCAGGCTCTGATGTAATGTCGCTATAGGTGCTTGCTTCTGCAAGAGAATCGGTACTGTCGTTGTAGAGCCCAATTTCTACGTCCCGCCCATTGAACGCGGATTCAAAAATAAGGAGCTCACCTTCGTCGTGCAAAAATGCCATTATATGTTATGTAGCTACAACCGCTCTTCTTCGAAATTCAATCTGCTAGCAATAACTGCGACTTCCCGTATGGTACTATGATCCCCAGGGTGGTGACACTTCACCACCCAATAGATAGCATGTGGAGATTGTGAGGTGTATTACTTGTCGCCTATCTTTGTCGTGACATCCATCCTGTTTTGATAGACACGGAATTCCGCACTATTTGACACAGCACCCGGAGTCTCAAACCGAGGTTCAATTTCTATTATTGTACTCAGAGAATGTGTAGCCAAGACAGTATTTGACGTTGTATCTACACCGCTTACACCTTCTATATCAGAAGGCGCGCCATTTGCACCGACAGAATCTACAGTTGTGTTTGTTTGGGTTGTGGTAGACGTATCTGGCGATCCTGTACTTGTAGACGTCAAATATGCCGAACCAATCGCCAGCGTCTCAACACCAGTTGTCATAGGTGCGCCATCGATCACAGCTGGGCCCACCACAGCAGCAACTTCTTCGCCGACAAATGGGAGTTTCAGTATAACATTCGACGTTACACCACTACCGACTGTACTCGCCAGCGCACTCACACCCGGCGAGTGGGACAATGTCTCTATCGTTGCGAGATCTAAAGGATCTAGCTGTGCTCCAGCAGTGGCGCTGACTTGTGTCGTACCATGTATCGCTGTTGCCTGTACTGCACCTACGGGAGTACGTCTCAATGTGGATATTTCGGGAAGAGAAAGAGCTAGAGGTGTCCTACCGGAAATAGCGTTCGTTTGAGTAAATCCTACGGGATCCAGTAGTGATCCAACTACATTGGTAGTGTATGACTGGACTGTTTTTATTCCCGCACTCGCCGGCACATGTGGGGTGACAATTCCACCTACGTCTGAATCAACTGACGAGGTTGACGTGGAGGTTGAGTAGGTGCCAATAGTGGATGGAGATTTTGAATGTGCGTTGGCCCCCATTGCTGTACTAGAAGTACTGCTCGGAGAGTGAGTACCTGGAGATGCTGTTGTAACGTCAGCACTAACAGAGCCCTGGGTAATCGTCGATGGGATCGTACCAGTGTTTTTCGCTGGGATTGCATCCATTCCCACCCGAATAGATGGGCGTGGTAACGTAGACTGTGCCCCCATTGTGGACACCTGAGCCGAAGGGGTGGATAACGCAGTTGAAGTGGGACTAGCTAAAGTCCCCGAGACGGGTGTTTGTAACGCTGCCAGGAGCTGTCCAATACTTGAAGTCGGCTCCAACGTCGACGTAGTTGATGTGGGTGGAACAATCGTCGCTCCAACCATATCAAGCATATCTGATGTCCACCCATCTGGTTGGTGTGGGAAACTGGGGAACGTCGTAAAGGCAAGTTCATCCCATTGCCCCGTTGGAGTACCAGTGCCAAGGTAAGAGCCATCCGTCGTATCGTATTCGTGGACATCCCCAGTGTCGGCACTGGGTATGTGTAACACACCATCACCATCTACGTCGATCGCGCTAGCTTGGAGTGATGTTTCTATATCCCACTGTATTCCACCATCCCACGTGAAGGCACCAATTCGTGTACCTCCGGAGAATCCACTGTTTAGTACGAAGTAGATTGTCTCGCTGTCGTCGTTAACAATGAATCGTCGGCCTTCATGTCCGCTCGGTAACGACTGCGATTCAATCAGACTCCCATTTACTCCATCGTACCGCCGGATCTCGTCATCGAAGACTAGCGTTACATCTTGGCTCCCATTAGTCCGAATTGGAGCCGAAACATAATCTCCGTCTGGCTCACCCAGTTCCTCAACCCCCCACAACGTACCACCGTCCCCTGAGTCTGGATCGTCCGGATTGACTCGGGCAAATGTAATCTCTGTATCCCAATCAGCGCTTCCTAGAACATACGCCCCACCCTCATCGTCAGCAACCGTTCTGTACGGTGCTGCACCAGGCATGGTTCCGGTGTTCCATAACTCTGAATCACCAGTTTCAGCGTCTAGCTTCTCGACGGTTCCATCATCTTCAACAGCGTACAGGTAACCATCTTCTCCAAGACTGATGTCATCGGCTGAGATGAACTGATCCCATTCGAACTCGCTGTCCGACTCAGGATCAACTTGCTCAATGAGGAAGCCTAGAGATTTATACAGCCGGCCGGCCGAATCCATCTCAATAGATCCACCATCTGCGTCGTATTGGCCGTACTCTTGAGAGGACTCAACTTGGCTGAACGTTGTTACGAACGGCTCTGACGGTGTCGATTGTGCTGGTATTGGAGACACGGTTAGGGATTCAACCACACTTGGTGGCTCCGGTGGCTCTTCTTCCACACCCCAGGTGTTGGGGAACGATGAAAATCGGGGGTGAGTGCTCATAGCGCGTGAGTCACTTGGTGTACCATTCGCCCCCATGTCCCCACTCCAATCTTCGTTTAGATTCGAGTCTCTTGAGACAATGTTAGGACTATCGCTAATATAGATAACTCGTATATCACCGTTTACAAGCTTCGGCATGGCGTCAGAAGACGCACCATTGCTGAATGGGAATGTCTCTCTCTCTAGTGTGTTCCCATCATTTCCAACGATTGCTAACGAACCACCGAACGTATCACCACTGCCTAGGTAGTAGTGTTCGTTGTGATCTCGCCACACAGTATCAGAGTCTGTAACAGCTGAGTCGTTAGTCCAGAGAATTCCCCCATCTCTGTCGTATTTTCTCAGTGCTCCATCAGAGTGGTAAACAACATACTGATCATCATCATCCCGAGTGACGGATGTTGGTGCACCACTAGTCTCGATCTCGTTTACTATATCACCGGATGCGTGCCCAAACTCTCGAATCTGCGTGTTTGCGCCATCGATAGCAATGGAGATATTTCTGGAGCTCAGCGTGGACACACCAAACACAGATCCACCAGGATCTACAGTCCAAACTTCTGAACCGTCTTCTTCGTCGTAACGTGTTACAGCATCATTCCCTGATAACACCGGAGACTGCTCGTCGCAGAATCCGATGTGCGAATCTGAATCAACGCCGTGAATTCGCCACAACTCATCAACGTCTTCCCCACCAGGCCCATCTAATTTTTGATATTTGGCAAAGAAGTTACCAGTAGCATCAGTGCCTAATATGTAGATATAGTCTGACGAAGCCTGCTGGACAGAATAGACATCTCCATCAACACCAAGGCTGTTGAAATTGGGAGAGAAGTGCCCGTCTGAAACACTAACGGCACTACCATTGAGGGCAAATAGATTTAGGTGAGTCTCTGCTTCTGCTGCCATTTTACTGTTGTATATTGATATCCGAGTTATTCGTAGCGGGTACTATACGTAAAGCGACAAAAATCGAGCATCAGTCGTCTACAATGGGAATCCAACTACAGCGACATCTGGGATGGATCGGAATCCTGCCCCGTGCCTCCGCAAGCGTGTACGTGTTACCCTGCAGCGACGCACACGTCGGACACACCCGACTGTCGTCTGCTGTATGGTGCTCGACGTCGGCCTCCACCTCGGTGAAGCCTTCCGACTCAAACCGATCTAGCGTACCCTCAGCGTGGGCATGGATGATCTCAGTCTGCGACAGCGTTCGCGCTCGAGTCATGCCAATCGCGTCGACACGATCGTTGATTTCCCGAGCTGCCTTGCGCGGGTTCCACCCCTGAGAGATCGCGTTCGAGAGCTCTCGAGAGATCTGGGTGTCCATCTCCTGGGTAATCCCTTCGAGGCCGTCGTAGGCTCGAGTGTATACCAGCTCGATCTTCGAGGAGTGAACTGGCTGGTTGAAGATGTCTTCCAAATCCTCGAATACCTGAGCATCGCTTCCTTGCTGGCGTATTTTGGCACCTGCGTCGGTGACACCCTTTGCGTACCCCTTCTGCACATACTGGGACGTCCAGTGTTCACCACGACGCACAGCACGCCCTTCTGCGGGTTCGAGTACTCCACCGTCAACTTGCTCTCGAAGCCACGCCTGGAAGCGCTGACGCTTCTCCGAGTCGGAAAGGAACTCGTAGTCGCGCGGATCCGGGGCACTGTTTTCGGCACTCTGGCGCCCAAGGTGAAGGACATCTAGTTCCTCGACAACTTGGCGGACTTCACCTTTGATAGCGCGGAATCGTTTGTTAACGTCGCTACCGAAATTGTCTCGGAGCGTCTTCGTTTGTGTCGGATCTTTGGCTGGCACGTGTGGTGGGGGTGTGAGTATCGCTAGCGTCGAGTCGGTACTTCGGTGCGACAAAAACAGCAACAATCTGAGAGTCGAGTGGGCGTTAGGCCTCTGCCGTCTCGGAGTCGTCATCGGTGGACGTATCGAGCTCGACGTCGGCGCCGTCCCCAACCGAGTCGGGGGTGGCTGGCTCGCCATAGAGATCCTCGAACTCCGCCTGGACGTTCGCATCTGACTCATCCAAGTCGTACTCGAGCGTCGATTCCTCGGACGCCTCTACTTCGCCGAGATCAGGAAGGCCGAGTAGCCCACGCATCTCGTTGGCGGGGACAATGTCACGTGGACTTTCGCCATCACCTGATGCAGCCTCGAGTCCCTGCGCAAAGGTAGCGAATTCGTCGGCATCGAACCCTTCACGGCGCAGTGGGTTCTTTTCCCGTGGCTCTTCGATAGTCAGTTCAACGCTCGAAGCAACTTCGTCGTTATATCCGAGCTGCTCCGCTTTCTCGCGTAGAACCGGCGTGAAGATGTTCTGGAGCTTGTGCCGTTTCGCCTCAACACGGCGCTCGTACTGAGGAGTCTGCTCGCTTGTGACGTCTCGATTGATGTTGTCGGTGTGGGCAAGCTTGTACTTCGGAACCGGAAGTGCTGCGATGATTTCCTCAACGAGCCAATCGAGAAGCTCCTCGATTTCGGGTACATCCGACGATATAGTGCTCACGTCGACGTCACCGGGGACGAAGTCCTTCTGATTCGCCTCCCAGTTTCCTTCCTTGTGCTCGTTCCGGTACTTCTTCATCTCCTCTTCAGGCCAGATACCTGCACGAGGGTTTTGGGCGTCACCGTTCGGTTCGCCAAGTGAGAACACCCACAGAGGGTACCCCTTCGAGTGAACTGCTTCCCCGACGTCGGAAATCATCCGATCCAACTCTGCAATCTCCTTCGAGATGGGCTCGATGGTGGAGTTCCCGAAGATGTCTGCAGTATCGGGATCATTCACCATCTTGATGACGTCATTCTGGCTCAGGTAGACAGTGTCCTTGTTGAAGGGGCCAGCAAGTGCGCCGTCGCCCCACTGTCCGTACGCTGCTGCTTCCCCAGTCTGCGTCAGTTTGACTCCACTAACGTCCGCGTCGTCGGGGTGGACGAGGACTGCCTGTGAGTCGTAAGTGTAGGCCTCTACTGTACTGGGGTTAACGAGCCTGAACCCCCATGTTTCCTCTGGAGATTCTTTGGTGGGTACTTTCTCGACGATAGTCGTACCCCGAACCTCTTCGTGTATGACAGAGCCCTCGAGAATTTCAGCAAAGTCGCGGTTGGACTCGCCACCGACAATCGCTGCCGTCGAGAGCCACTCCTCAAGCTTTGCGACGAGCTCGTCACTATCGGCCGTGACGCGATACCCAGGTGACACCACGTCGTCGGCGTAGATGTTGATCCCACGCCGGACAAGTGGATTCGATCGATACTGCTTCCAGTAGCTCTCGATATCCCCCTGATCCGGCCCGACTTTGTTGACTTCGCCACTGGTGGAGAAGTGGCCGTAGTCACCAGTATTCTGCTTTGTCTGTGGATCTGCCGTAGAGAGAAACGCCTCACGGGCCTGTTTCGTTCGGTTGCGAATTCTGTCTGAGAGACTCATTAATTAATATTAGAAATCTGATGTTTACTAGTATGAGAAGAAGCCGTAGCCAGCGTTCTCTTCCGAACCGGCGTTCATTCCCCACGCTGCAAGCGACAATGCGTCAAGCAAGTCGGGCGAACGCCCCATCTTGTCCGACTTCTTCAGCTCAGACTTCGACGTCGCCGTCCACGCCTGCGCACTCCGAGTCGACTTCTCAGTAAACTCGATGTGGCGGGATGCAGCTCGGAGCTCGGAGGCGAGATCAGAGCCACGTTCGATGGCACCCTCGTCGAGCCACTCACCAAGTTTGCCGAGCGCCTCTGAGCGTTGGTTGTAGTACTTCGACGGCTCTCGAGCATTCGAGCCACCCTTGAAGCGAGTGACATTGTACTTGGTGTCGAGCTCGTCGGCGACTCCGCTCCCCTCGCCGACTGCGTCGATAATAACGGGGACTCGGGTGTCATTAACTGCGTCTTCGACGAGTTGCTTGTTGACTCGATGATCCCCAGGAGCCTCGACGTCGACAAGAACATCGGCACGCTTGTCGGTGATCCCGATGACGACGGTTCTGTCGTCACCGCCACGGGCGATGTCGACGCCGAACGCCCCGTAGTCGGGAGCGACGACATCGTCACCGTTCCATCGTCCCTCCGCACTAGCGACGTCGTTCGCGTAGAAGGGGCGGACACTCTCAGTTCCATCATCAGGGATGGCGCCAAGTCGGCGTCGAACCCAGCGCTCGTCGAGCCCGTCCTTCGTCGGGCGGAGTATGCCGTCCTCGTCGGCCTCAACGTGCGACATGGCCTCCTCAACGTCGGGAAGATCGTCGTTGTTCCAGAGCGCGTAGTCCTCGTGGAGCTGTTCGAGCCCGACGAGGCCGGGTATCTTCGCACCGTCGTCGAGTCCCGCCTCGACGCGGACGTTGTTGGAGTCGAACGAGGAGAAGTTGATACTGTGGTAGTTGTCCCCCGCGAGGAGATCGTACATCGAGTTCGCTTCCGAACGGGGCGGATTGCCGATGACGAGGAACCTGTCGTTGTCGTCCGTCACTGAGGAGCGGGCTGATTCAATTACTTTCTTCCCGACTTCGGGCTTGTCCGCCTCGTCAACGATGACGAGCATCTTCTCGGAGTGGCGCCCTTCGAGTGAACCAGGGTTCGTCGTCGAGATCGCGCGGAACGCCTTGCTCGGGTGATCGTCGAACTCGATGCGGGGAGGCGACTCCTTCATCGTCCCTGGCAGTGGAAAGCCACGTTCTCGTGCATCCTTCAGCAGCGACTTCATCTCGCTCCACACTGTATCCGACATCTGGGCGTACGATCCCGACGTCATCATCACCGAGCCGTGCGGGTTGCAGTAGAGGAACGCAAGGTTGAGAACGGCGACAGCGTAGCTTTTCCCCACACCATTGCCCGACATGATGACGGTGTTCTTGTGCTGGGTGACGTCGCCGAGAATTCGAGTCTGCGTGTCTGCGAGGTTGAGATTGAGAACCGTCTCCGCGAACCGAACGTACCGCTGCTCGCCCTCGACGAACAGCTGCAGGTTGTTCACAGACTCAGCGGGCATTGCGACAAGAATCAGTTCTTAACCAACATGCGCCATCAGCGGGGCAATTGTTGGTTAAATTCTACAGAGGATATCGTCAGTCGTCAGCTCGATCAGTTGCGTCAGAAATAGCGTCCATCCAGGACTCCGAGGCCTCCGCCTTGCGCATCTCGGGGCCCTCTTTGAGAAGTCCGAGACGCTCAAGCTCGGACGTGGTGTCACTCATAATTCGAGAGTACACCTGATTGGCCCGATTCGACTTCTCAGTCTCGTCGAGAAAATCGTTCGTGAGAATGTACTCGTTCGCTCGCATTCGCTTGATAGTGTCGAGGGCGATGTTTTCAATCGCACCTCGTTCGTAGGCTCCAACCTCAGCCTCGTCCGGGAAGCGCTCAATCAAGTCGACAGCAACATCAACGAGCATTCGCTCTTCGTGATCCGTGAGGTTGTCCCGCAGATTCTGTTTCTTCTGGAAAAGTCCATGAGTAACCGCGTTATCGTTGCCCTCTGGGGCACCAGCATTGTTATCAGACATAGTCTATGTAGATCTCAAACGGCATCAGTCGTGTCCGCCAGTCTTTGCCCGGTAGCGTGCCAGCAGTGCCTCGTTCTCGAAGACACGGTTGCACTCCGAGCAATGGGCGAAGAGCTCGTCACTCATTGATCGGTTGTTCCTCTAGGAACTGCGAGATGCTGTCCCCAGAGACGTCAGCCACATCGCACCCGGCTTCGCCCGCCCATTCTTCAAGGAATTCAGCGTGTTCAACAGGTATTCGAGCTTCAATCAGAACGTCCTCAGTGTAGTCAGTCATTAGTAGGGAGTCCACAGATTACTGCGCGCCGATCTTCGTCCGCTTCGTGAGGGGATGGAGTCCACTGAGTTCAGCCTCACACGGCTCACAGAGCGTCACAGCGTTTGCGCGTTTCTGTCCGACGTTGGCGTCAACTTCGTGGACAACAAGCGCCTCGGTGCTCTCACACCGGACACACTGTTCGTCGTCGCGAGCTCGGACTTCGGACTCGAATTCCGATGGTGCAGGCTGCACCTCGCCATCGTTTGCCACGTCACAGTGGGCCTGGTGGGCGCCGATACCACGCTTATCGAACGACTCACCGCAGTACTCGCAGACAATCTCAGTCATCTCCCAACACCGCGAGTTCCGTCCGTGTCTGGACGGTGGCGATTTCGATCTCGTCGTCCTCGAATGCGTCTTCGAGTCCATCCATGTCGAACGACACCTGGGTGGAGACGTACGAGACATCGTCGTCACCAAGTTCGGCGACTTCGGAGACGATAGACTGCGCAGCTGTCTCTGCAACAGTCAGCGACGCCGTCTCAGTCGTCTCGAAGGCGTCAAGTTCGATTGGAACCTCTACTTCGTATGTATTCAACGCGACATCGTCGAGTGGATCAGTAGCAGACATTGGATAGCAACCTCAACTCTCGATCAAGAAGAGATAGAGAGGGAGAGAGTCGTCGACAACTCGTCTGGTACTATGTTACCCACGATAGTAATACTTCACAGCCAGATAGGTAGCGACGGCGACGAGTTGGAGGGAAGTCGGCCTACTCCGCTGCCAGCTCGTCGAACTTCTCGAGGATGAGATCAAAGTACTCGTCTGTCATCCGACGTGGATTTTGTACCTGATAGAAGTCGTCAAGAATGAAGGCCGTTTGCTCGCGATCGAGTCCGTACGCGTGGAATGCACCAGCATCCAATTCCGCCTGAATACGTTCGCGTTCGTCGGGTGAGGTTACTGCTTCGATGTCAAGTCTATCTCGCATTTCTGCAAATTCATCCCCATAGCAGTTGAGTTTCGCAGCTCGCGTCCAGATATGATCGAACCAGTCGTCGCCGTCAGTAAGGCGGGGCACCTGTGATTCTTTGAACTTATACATCACAACTGTCGAGTCGATCTTCGTTCGCATGAGATAATCAAATGGAACACTGTTGAGGAGTCCTAACGCAACGAACAATTCTTGATCAGTAAATATCCGTTCGTAGACGCCATGGAGCGGTGAATCTGATAAATCTTTTTCAGCCGGATCGATCTTATAAGGACGAACAGTGTGAAGCTTATTCTGACAAACAATCTCGCTCGGTATTACTGACGCAATAAGCGTCCGCTCATCAGTCGAACGGGCGATGTCTCGATACACGATCCGGTACTCAGTACAATCAAGCAAGACATCGTCTTCCGATAATTCCTCTCCACGGTGATCATCAAGGAGTTGATTAACGAATCCAACCTGGGATCCACTTCCGTCGAATGCATCGTACAGTCCTCGTTTGAGCTTTCGGAGATTTTTCTCCCGGATCCTACGCTTAGCGCTTGCGTCTGGATCCACGTCCTCATTCACGCTCCAGAACTTTGGTGACTCAATATCTACGAACGACGGATCGTGGCTGAATTGATAGATATTACTTCCACCGTATACGGGGTAATCACCAGCATCCGAATCCTCAATGAACCGATCAGTATCACTGGTACGGTGTAACTCTGCGTAGGGCTGTGCATACCATCCACCTGCTGATTTATCGCTTACAGGAGGATAGGTGAGGATTGTATCTAACACGCCTACTTCCTCTTGTGATTGAATATATGGGAAAATACGAGCTTCGGGTGAGTATTCTCGAAGGACTCGACGTGGAATCGTTAGCGCTCTACCCTCGATATCATTTAGAACATCCATCCCCACTTGCTGGAAGATTCCATAGAGATTCTCTGTCCGGCCTGAATTCTTGAATGTCACCACACCAAAGTTATACTGGTTATGAATTTCTGGGAAGATGATCCCCCGATTCTCGAACGTTACGAGTGATTGAATCGTCGTCTCATCCAACAAGTGCGTACGCAAATCCTTCGTCGATGCACCGTTAAAAACCGCACCAGGGAGAACCTGTGCTACGTATCCATCATCTTTCGCCAACTGAAATATACGCTCGAGGAACAGCGCAGAGAGATCGTTTTCAGTCCCTTGGGTTTGTCCGCCGATCTTCGGTGTCTGCATCGTGTATTCGTCCGAATTATGAAAGTACTCAGTGACGACTTCAATTTCATGCTGATATCCTTCCCAACCGTCTGCGATCTCATCGTTTTCAAGTAACTCCGCTTGTCGTGCCTCTTTCTCCTCGGGCAATAGCCCCGAGAATTTCTCGTCGAATCTGACGAAGAAATCGTCTCGAGTCGGACGTAATCGATCCCACGGTGGATTGCCAATAATGACGTCGAAGCCACCGTCAGCGTATACTTCCGCAAATTCCAGTACCCAGTGAAACGGGGTGTAGTTGTCCAAATCGTCACTGGTGACACCGTCGACAATGTCTCGGAAATCCTCGAATATCTCACCATCTAGATCCGTACGATACTCACGGAGCAAAGAGAGTGCGTTCTGACGGTGCTGTTCTGCTTCGTCGGGGAATGCGTTTAATTCCTCGTGGAGCTCTATTTCCTCGATGACGTCCTCGTATCTCGATCGGACACTATCCTCCGTCCACCGTTCAAACGTCGCAAGGCCGTCGTCCGTCTCTTCCGGGAAACCCACGTAGCCAATTAATGAGTTACCCTGACGGACGTTGAACGCAATGTTCGGGAGCGCCAATCGTTCGGTACTGAGTTCGTCTACGTCTTCTTCCTCCAGCTCCGAGACGATCGAAAGCCAGAGACGTAGCTTTCCAATCTCAACAGCCGGTTCCATGATGTCGACACCATAGATATTGTTCTGTACCGTCGTCTTCTTCACCCGATGACGGGGTGGTGATTGATCCAGTGTCGCCCACAGTTCCATTCGGATGTTAGTTATTTCCTCAACCGCAGAGGTGAGGAAATGTCCGCTGCCCATGCTGGGATCAACTACATAGAGCTCATCAACGTCGTCCAGTAATGTTGTGATGAGATCTGTCGAGGATGCCAGTCCGTCAACAAGTTCGTACAATGTATCGTACTGATTGATCTCCGCTTCGGGCCATCCTCGATCTTCAACGAGTATCTCCGAGAATCGATCTTTTAGTGCGGGACGAACCGTCTGCTCTGCGCTGAATCGGGTGATCTCTTTGGGCGTATAGTAAGCACCCAAGTCGGCATTCTGATCCCCAGGATCCGTCGTGAGATAGTTGATAGTCTTTTCAAACACAGAACCGAGGACGCTCGGATCGATGTCAGCAGGGCCACCATCGACGGAGAACTGGTATCGTTCGAGCAGGTTGATGATTGACTCGAGAACGCTGTCGCGAACGTTGAAACCACGCTCATCGATGTCAGAGTCAGCGGATAGCTCCGGCCGGAACAAGCCACCGTTGAGATACGGTATGTCTGAGTAGAGTTCGATATCGTCGACGTGCGACTCCCTCTCATCCGACTTGACGTTCATTACGTCGTAAAACAGCGGATCGAAGAACGACTTGTACATCGTCTGGGGGTAAACGCCATCGTCGTACGTCTCGACAATCGTCCGGAGTAAGTCGTGCCGGACGATACGCTTGTCCTCGAGGAATTTGATAAAAATGAGCCGGTTCATCAACTCGACTGAGAACAGGCGCGTGTCGTCACCATCCGCTTCATCTGGTGCAATGACACCGTCGCCGACAAGACTCCGAGCTCGGCGTTCCCCGTCAACGTCACCTTCGTCAACACCGAAGACGTAGCGAATGTAATCGTCGTAGAACTCGTCTGTGATTTCCTCTTGCTTCTCTTTGAGCACTTCCTGCGCGTCGTCGATAATTGAGCGGAAGTTGTCGAAGTTGAAGGTGCGGATGAGTTCGGCGACGAGCTCGCGCTCCTCTTCGGAGACTGCATCCGTGGGTGACACGGATGCCCCAGTTTGATTTTCGAACAGTGTCAAGAAAACAGGTTGTAGATCGACATCAGCAACCGTGGTGTGGGTGTACGAGTCAGCGTCGTAGCGGATGAAGATCCATCGAAGCCCGTCCGTCGCAAAGCCAAAGTCAGACTCAAACTCACGCTGGCTAAGCCACGACTTCACCTGATCGACACCGTGCCCACGGTTTTCGAGTTGCTTCTTGAGGGGTTCAGCCTCAATCAGTAGCCGACTTGAGTCGACGCTATCAATGTCTCGGAGTGACACGGCGTAGTCTGCTTGCTCGCCACGAGTAGAGGAAAAGTCGCCGGCTTCAGCCCCATAGTCAGAGTAGCCGAGTACATCGAGCAACGGCTCGATGACTCGATCCTGCGTTAGTGGTTCAGGATCAAGCTGATCCCTAGTGAAGTCCGAGCGAGGGACGTATTCGCCTCGTCCCCGAGAGAACGTCTTATCGAGATTGTCATCATCCGTGTACTGATCGCGAAGACTGCGGATGCACGAGTCGATAGTGTTGATTACAATATCGACATCGTCGTCGGAGACAGTCGTGTCGAACTCATCAAAATCAAACTCAGTCTGTGCGTCGGAGGCCGACATTGGTGACGGCTTTCGCGTCCGACGACATGAAAGTACGTGTACGAATCCGCGATGTCATCGGAAACGTGGTGTCCGGCGTTTATTCGGACAGAGCAACCGGTAGGAGGTGAACATCTTCCATCATTCCCCGTGACTAGATATGCGAGTAATATGAACCGATACAAACATGAATTTCCATACAAATAATTGCGCATGACTGTCTCCGCTAACGAAGTTGACGAATATATTAACGAACTGGACAGCCTCGCTGGGGATATTATCGAGAGCACAGAGTCGTTCTTCAAGCAATTACAAGTAGATTACAATAGTGGAACGCGTGGGACATATATCGAGGGATGGGAGACTCCAACTACAGAACAGAAGGAGTCCCAACGTGAGATTCTGGAAGCGTATCAAGAATGGTATTCCGGCTCTCGAGTACTTGTTATGGAGTACATCGAACCAGAGTTGGATAATTTTGATGAAGCACGAGCAGAGTTTTATAAGTATATTACATTACAGGTTCTCCCGGATAATACGACGGGAATGGGAATATATAGTACAGCACACGACTGTTTTATTACACAACGCGGAATCGTAAACGCAATTCCACGAAAGATCAGTGCGGAGCGTTTCAGAGTCAAAGAGCAGATCTCGAAGTCGGTGGCAAAAGATGAGATACAGCGAGCTCGGGATTTACTCGACGAGGAACTCTCTCGGGCAAGTGGAGTTACAGCCGGTGTAGCACTCGAACGGCACCTATTAACGATGTGCCAGGAGGCTGATGTCGATCTTGAGTATAGTCACGACGATGGGATCGCAAGCCTCGCACAGACTCTCTACGACGGGGATGTCATCAAGCAAACTACGCTTAGTTCGTTGAAAATGTTGTCATCTATTCGCAATGATTGCGCCCATGCGAATCAGAAGGCTCCGAATGAGCACAAGGTGCGACGATTGATTGATGATACTGATGACTACGTACGGGGACGAGGGATATAGGGGTAGGCACCGACTTGGGGCTGGCACGTGGTGTGTGTTGGGTGAAGTATTAATTGCCTATGCTATCTGAAGAAATAATTAAAGTCCTAGAACGGAGATCAACCCTTTCTGAAGGGCAAGCATCCCAAGATTAGCTGCCACCTCTGGGCTTTTTTCACCTGCTTTTCGTATAAATTCGCGTAACAGCGAGTCATCAGGATCTTCTGATTCAAGCTCTTGCTCAAATTCACTAATAATTGAGTGGAGTTCATCTACTGTCTCTTGATCACGGGAAAGATGGTTGACTAACTCCATCGTCGATTCAACTGTGACTGTTTGTTCTACAGATTGAGTTGCAGTTTGGTGGGATTCCACCTTCACAACATTCATCGGAGAATCATCTTGACGAAGATCCTCTTCAGGTAGATCATATCCTAGCGCATCTGCTAATTGTCCACATTTTGTCCGCACGTTTGAAGCAGCATCTTGTCTTGCTTCCATTCCTCTTACGGAACGCCCTCCTGGCGATACTTCATCCAAAGATTGAACAAAGTCGTTATCTGGAAATTTCTCTTGTAGATTCCCAAGCATTTGATTAAATTGCTCGGCCAATGGGGCAGCCCCTTGAGTTCCATCGATATGATCATCGGCTTCTTGATATAACCGTCCTAGCTGCGATATCCAAAAATCAGCTCCCATATTTTCAGTCATGATTTTCGGTTTGTGTTTATTTCCCTTAGATTTTCCTGCTGAATGTGTAGGACATGTCCTGATCGGGCACACGGGAGCTGATGGCTGACTTTCAGCACAAGACATCCCCGAGTCCTGTTGGACACACATTCGGTGCGAGGGCCCGCCGGCGAGCGCGACGGGTAGATGCAGTCAGGCCAGAACGAGCACTGTCGGACACGACATCAACGACGTCAAACGTGACGGCGTCCTCGTCGCCCGCACTTGGGGTTGAACGTCCGGATGTATTGTTGTGAAGAACGTAGTACTGCTAGTCACCGAGTTTGAGTGGACACATTGGTTGTGTGTGAGGGTTCGACGTCGCCCTCGAGTACACGAAGTAGGTGAAACGATCACGATGACTCCCGAACGGGTACGGATAGAGCTCGACGAGCGCACCGTCTGAGGCGACTCCTGATCAGTCGTCCTCGACGCCCGCATCCTAGGTACCCAGAGTGGCGACGCACCTAGTACTGGTAGTCACCGAGTTTGAGTGGGCACAGGTTGTTGTGTGCTGGTAGACATCGCCGTTGAGTAAACACAGTCGGTGGCACGCGCCTGGTGGCTCGCGAGCAAGAGACATGTCGTGATTGAGCCAGCACCAGTCGCGCTCGACGACAGCACGCCTGCAAAAATCGCGTGCTGCTAAATTGGGGGCAACTGGGGAGATCGTCGATCCCAACCCGCTGGGCAGATGTGTAAGTATTCTTAGGCACATAAGATAAATTATGTTTATCGTTTAGATAGCGGATTAGGGCCGGAGATCGGCGCCAGAGATTTGTCGATCTCGACATCAGAGTCGTCGACGAGCTCGCACAGATTCGCCCTCGACTGAGCCTGGTGGGATACGACTGGTAGCTCGTTGAGTACGACTGAGGCCCCGTAGTGCCCAAGCTTTGGCTCAGTCATGCTCTACCTTGGGATCTGTTGTCCTCAACTCTGTACTCAGTCATCTACCACTGGTACCTTGTAGTGTTGGCTGTAACTCTGTAGGCTGTAACTGTATAGCAACTATGTATACAGCAACAACACAACAACACTGTGGCAACCAGTTCTGTCCCTACCAGTTTGCCAGTAGAGCCCTAACAGTGTAGCGGTAGGTTAGAACCCTACATATAACGCTGTTAGAACAGCACAAATTACGCGCTCTCGCGAGGCAGCCCTAATTGGGGCCTCAGTCGGCCCGCCTCGGAATAGGTGGCAGTGCCAGGGGGCTCACATCGATTGTGTGGTACCCACCGTCCGCTCTGTTGGATTCTACAGGGCCACCCTGTGGGTTGTATCATATCTGAAAAGAAAGACGCTTAGAGAGGACACCACGGATTCCTGAAGATCGACTCTGTGTGAGTTCCAATCGCCTTGCGATTGATTCCTCGTTAAGATGGTTCTGAAGTTCTTTCTGAGCGCTTTTGTAAGCAAGATGGTGGAAACCACTTGGAACCCACTGGGATTGCTGTGAGCTAACGATGGGTGCCTTGGATTCGATCTCTACCCACACTTACTCCAGCCACACTCCAAGCAGAGGGGGCATCCCCCAGTGAGCTGTACTCTCCCGTGCTGACATTCTGGGCAACTGATCGTGTTCGGTTCGGACATGTGCGACATGATAGAAATACGATATGTAGTAGTGTACTATCATTTTAGATACCTTTCTGGCGTGAATGAGTTCGACGTCGAGTTCGATATGAGCGGGCATGGACGTCGCGCTCGGCGTCGAAGAAGTACACCGTCGATCGCCGTCGCCGGCGTTGGAACACTCACAGAGGTGACTCTCAGGTGTCTTCAAAGAGGTGGAGTCCAAGCCACCTCTATGCTATGTCCAAACGAGTGTCGATGCTAAGCCAACTCGTTTGAGCGCCGTCGACACGACGGCAGCTACTGGTTGAAGATTCAGTGGTATAAGTACTGTCTTTCGTTAGAGACACCCCACTTTGCGAGCGTTAGTCGATCAAACAACAATAAAGTGCCTCAGAAACATACAGATGAATGGACACCCACCACTTTGAGAATGTTAGTCCTTCCAGTCACACCGTGTGCTTCACCCAAAATGAAACACCACCGCTTCCGCAACTTCTGCAACTCCGGTTACTTATAAATAATCGAACCCCTGATTTTCGCATAAATATCGCATGACGAAAGCGAGATACCGTCTTTTTTGCTACTTAAAATAGCTGGTATCGCACGTGGTGGCTGTTGGAGGCACCCCACAGCGGTGGGTACGACGTGGATAGGTGGCGTTCGAGGAGGCCGTCGACGTCGTGCTCAAACGCCACAGTGCGATTAACCAACGTGTGGGTGGAGACGCATACAGTGTTGATTAGGGATGATTGGTGGACGCGCCCAACACACCTGTGTCAACTGACGTCCGTCCCCACCCGGTGCTCGATCTGTCCCAAGTCGTCGACGTCGAGAGTCGGTTGACACGCAGCTGCAACTCCCCGCACTCAGTTGTGCTGAGGAGCCCGGTTTGTCGACGTCGAACCTAGGGGTGGTGGTGTCGAAGCTGGGATCAGTAAGTTGCAACGAGGGCTTAGTTGCGTCATCTCAAAATTGTTATTGTTTTCGCTTTCGTTATTAACTCTGGGATGGCCAGTCCGAGCCACACTACTCAGCCCCTCGATCTCAGATTCACTTAAATGCTCAATTCGCGTCCGAATCAGGCTCAACGTGGACATTGATTCGAGGCTCACTGATTTCCTCCTCGGACTCTCGATATCGATGAGTGATGTCTGTCACGATGTATGTCCCGGCCTCAGTCACGATCTTCTCGCCGAAAATCGGCAGCGGAGTCTCGCTGCGGAGATTGAGTTGTTCGATCTCCTCGCCATCCGCAATCAGAACGATTCGTGCGCGTAGCATTATTTGGGTAGTAGCCAGATTACCACATAAATATATTCGAACCGTTTTAGACTACAAATAAGTGTGCCATAGCCTATACGACTCAGTCTGCCCCACTACGTCTTAGAGGACAAGCAGATCAACACGTCCATCGGCACCTGGCACTGACTCTGTCCCGACACATCCCACTGCGAGTCCTTACTGGGGGCCGTGCGTGTCCCCACTGTCGACACACTCATCGACACTAAGGATGGATTTGACGCGACGGACGATGAGTTTGCGCCCAACCTCGTCAAACAGGATCCCAATCGCGATACCGAGGAGAATCTCATCAGTAGCAATAGTAGAAAACATAGTGCGACATTGCCAACTACTACGCGTACGGGTGTGCGGGAGAGTACGTACGCACCTCACCGTCAAAACATATCGGAGGTGATTAGCTAGCGTTATACCCGGACGTGTTGACACTCACAAAGAGTCTATCTATGGTTCGAACCCAATCTCCTTCATCACACCTAATTTTTTAATCGACTCATCGATCTGATTGCCCACACTCAGTACTTCCTGGGCAGTCTGTTCGTAGTCTCGGGGGCCAAAGTTGGATTCATAAGGATACAGAAGGCCAGAGACAGTTACACCGTTCCAAATCTCTGTCTCTGACTCCTCTGGGTGTTGCTCAGCCTTAGTACCGATCCGGCAGTCCGTATGAGTTGCTAACGCGCGAATATCTGTTTCAATTTTCTGTGCTTCTTCTTCGCCTACATCTTGTATCCGATGGAGTGCGACGGTTCTATACAGATCTTCGTCAGAGATTCTCGTTTCGTCGACATTATATTGCTCCATGTGCTCTGTGAGCAGCTTATTATTCTCCTCGTACGCCTGCGAAACCGCTTGAGTAAGTAGAAACTGGTATGTGAGGACAAAGTATCGATCGTTGGGGTGCACATGGAAATTCAACGTAGTGCCGTCACGCAGTATCCAAAAATGAACACCCTCCTCAATTTCCCGCTGTGAGTGGATAAAGTCCTCCGCACTTAGGACATAAGAGAGAACCTGTCCTATCGCATCGTAGTATTCGTCAGCTGCCATGATTTTCTGTTGACAGTAGGAATATATAATATTTGTTGATAATCTCTCCAGTGTGTATTTAGTGATTCAGTGCCTTCGATTGACTGATTAGCTAGCGTTATTTGCACCCCATTTATTACCCGCCCCGACTACTGATATCACGAAGAGGGCTCAGAGTTCGTGGCGAAATTTGAGCACGGTGCAGGCGACGTCGCAATGAGTGCGCAGTCAACTGATCAGCAGGACGGATCGAGCGGATTAAACACAGTCGGAGAGGTTGCGGGCGACGTAGTCGAGGAAGGCAGCTTCCACGTCCCCGAATCGATCGTCGACAACGAAGTCTGGGTAACTTACACGAACACCGACGATGGGCGACGAGTCCCCTGCTCGGGAATAAGTGCAAAGCCTCGGTACATCAACGCCCACGATCCGGAGCCGAAGCACCTCGTCACCTTTGAGCAAGCACTGGCGAGTGTTGAGGAGAGTCGTCACCAGCTCCCCCGCGATGATGCGCTGGATGGCACCATGCTGATCCTCGGTGCGATGGACGGACTGAGCTGCATCGATCTCGACGACGTCATCGGTGACGATGGGAAGTTGGACGAGCTCGCATCCGACATCCTCGACGACTTGGACTCGACGTACGCTGAGGTGAGCCCCTCAGGCGACGGTGTGCACCTGCTTATTCGCGATTTGGAAGGCCTCGACGAGAAGTACACTATCAAGGGCCAAATCGAGACGTACAGTAACCGCGGTGTCAGCTTCTCTGGACGACATATCCAGTCGACGTCGACTGAGATCGCTGAGATAGACGGGATGATGCAAGCGTATCAGCACACCCATAACTCGCGCCGGGACGCGGACTCTGTCAAGGACACCAGCGACTCAGACGACGATATCGACTACGAGCCAACTGGCTCGCTCGCCGACAAAACCCAGGAGCTCGTCGACGCGATGTGCGAGCACGACAACACCGCTGAAGAGCTATACGAACGTGGAGACAGTATGTCACTCGGCCAGTTCGGTGGCGACAGATCGCGGGCAGATATGTCACTCGCAAGTAAAATATATTGGTGGGCGGATGAGAGCGGGATGCTCTCACACAACGACTATGTCGAGGCCGACATCATCGCTGTGTTTATGAGCTCAGATCTTGCGCAGCGGACGAAGGTACAGACACGGCCCGACTACGTTCGGATGACAGTGCGCAAAGTGCGCTGAGTCCGGGACAAGAAACCACCAGCTGTGAGACGCGTGGGCGGGCGATGTCGCAAATGGTGAATGCATTTGGCAAAAAAGTCGGAGCAGGCTGTAAACTAACGGATCACACGCTGATGCTCGAATTCGTCGAGTCCGTCGACACACTGGACTCCCACCGAGATCTCCTCAAGTTTATGATCGGTGAAGGTGACTGGTACCGGCTCGCACTCCGCAACGACGTTGAGGGCGACGAGATAGCTGAGGTGAGTGCTGCAGGGCTTATCGAGCATCGCACGTTCGCTAGTGACGAGGCAACCGACTGGAGGCCAACTGGACGGGCTGAATACCTCCTTGATTCGATCCCTGAGGACGGAGAACTCGATGGCACCGAAGTGGGCGCCCTGTTCGCGATCGGGGATAGGCTGTGGGAGATTCCCGACTCAGAGCAGGAGTGGGCAGAGCGAGAGCTCAAAGTGGAGATCAGCGACAGATCCCTACGTGTGCTCCACGCTACAGGACTTGTCCAGCGACTCAGAGATGAGTCCGAGGATGATCTGCCTGAACGGTGGATGGCTACCCGCAGACTGAGTGAGCTCCAAGATCTGTTGTGGGGGTTTGCTCAGGCCTAGGAGTCAAACGCCACTTAAGAGGGACGCATCGACTACTGATTTAGTAGCGGGCGATCCCGTTCCGGCGACGTCGCAATGTCGTATATCGACAACAGCAGCGAAGCGGAGTACAGTACCTCCGAATTAACTGACAAAGAAGCAGCAGTCGAGCTGGTTGGTGTTCTTGATATCGTGTCCAACTATCGCCAGCTCCTAGAGGATCTCAGAGGCGACGGTTGGTTTCGACTTCGATTCCGCGACGACGTCTCATTCTCCGACATTTGTATCCTCAGCAGCGCGTTTCTGTTGGAACGCGACGAATCGCGAGATATGGGCGCAGTGGCCGACTGGATGGTGACTAATCGTGCCAATCGACTCCTAGACGCAGTCCCGTCGGATGTCAACGTCACGCCGGACGAGTCAGACGCGTTGTTCTCCATCGGGAAGTCGATGTTCGAGATCCCCAAATCCGGAATCGAGTGGAAGCTGCGCGATCTCGACGATGCTGAGATAGCGGATCGGAGTCTCGGAGTTTTGCGGGATGCTGATCTCCTCGAAATGACGAACGATCCACTGGGGCATCCCTCCACGTGGACGGCAACCGAGCGCCTGGACGAGATCAAACACACGCTAATCGGTGTCGTCGATGAGTGAGGCACTCATCCTCCCAGTCATCATTGCTTTAGTGGCACTCAGCACCACCCACGCCGGTGTGGCTGCGTTTGTGACGGCCTTCCTTGCGGTTGTCGTCCTCACGTCGGACTAGTTCGCTAATCACCTGATGACGGTGTCAGGCCCCTCTGTCGCAAAATGAACCTTGCAGATAGCTTTGACAATGCCAGTAACGACAGCGACGTCGACTCCGTTATCGTCCCCCTCGATGAAGACGATCGAGAGCACATTGCCGATCTCGCCAGTGCAAGACATGGCTCGTACGAGCGAGGTGAGACAACGGACGAGGTGTGGGGTGACGACGACTCCGCCGGTAAGATGGTGATCGGAGTTGCGGGCGAGTTGGTGGTGGCGGGGCTTTACGATCGAGCCGAGTACGATACCAGCGTCAGCGCCCAAGGTGATGGCGGAGTAGACTGCGAGATGGATCTTGATGGGGAGACGCGCACGGTGGATATCAAGTCGAGTACGTATGATCGGAGTGGAGCCTCGCTGATGGTGGGCAAGCACCACGTAGAGGATCGCGACATCATCCCGGATGCCTACTTGTCGTGTTATGTAGACGACTTGAGTGAGGTTATCCTCCGGGGATGGGTTACGTCCGACGAGCTCCTCACTGAGGAGAATGAGGAAACGGCGCCGGGTGGGGACTGGATAAACTTCGATATGGATGTGGACGAGCTCAAGTCCGTTCCTGAGCCCGACGGAGATCTCCTCGTCGAGGACGTGGACTACCGAGTCTCCCGAAGCTAATCGAGCGGTATATGGGCTGAGATACTTGATCCTTGGCTTTTCGACGTATCCTACATTTGGATTAGACTTAAATCACATCGCCTCAAATAGACGTGTAACTCACGAGTGTCGGTAAAACAGGAGGTGATGGCCTCCTGTCGTGGAGCTCTGAATCAGGCCCCAACAGCATCCTGATTTGGATATCGGAGCGCTAAAATCTAGCGGTTAGATCCACTGCTCCGTCCTCCGCGCGCTGGCCGTGAGTCGCACCAAATGTCCGCCGACAACGTACCGACGACGGATGCACCGCAGGCTCCCGCTGGAGCCGATAAAGACAGCGTCAGCGCCGAGGTAGCCGAGTTCCGCGAGGAGATGTCCCAGATGCGCGACGAGATAGACGATCTCCGCGCCGAAAACGAACGACTCCGCTCGGAGGTGGACGCCCTTGATACAGAGCTGAGTCAGCTCCGAGTCGACGTACGCGAAGTCGACGATGAGAGCAATATAACTCGCAACCTCGCCAATAAGGCGCACGATCGGATCCATGAGCTCGAGTCCTACCAATCGTCCGTCTCTGAGACGACGGAGCTCCAGATCGCTCTCGCAAAGTCAGCCGATGTCCTCGGGAAGGAATACCGGGTGACGGCACAACGTGCCGTCGTTATGGCCCACTTCGTCAACCAGTGTGGCGGGCCAGGAGGCGTCCGTGTCTCCGACGATAGCCTCCAGCGCCATGTCGAGCACGAGCTCGGCCAGTCACTCCGTTGGACGCAGCACAAGCGAGTTGCGGAGAAGCTGGCCGATATGGCTGGTGACTCGATTGAGTACGTTGTAGACGACGCCCATAAGCTCGTCATCCACGACGACTCCGTCCTACCTGACTGACTACCCACTTTTTGACGTCTCCCACAGTTACGCACACACCTTCTGTGGGTGAACCCACAACGTATTGTGGGCTGGATTTTGGCAATAGCGACTGTGTACTGCTCGATATCCACATACCCACGGTGAGACACACGGCTACTGTGGTGGGTGGCAAACAAGGCGTAATGGCGTGCGACTGTCGCAAACTTGTCGTGACGATGATAATGGTGCCTCTCACTCTCTCCTCGTCATCCTCGACGGACGACTATCGTCTCGTCCGCCCCCCATACAGCTTCGCTACGGCACTCTATGTTGTGTTGGTACTTCAATATGTTGTTTCTAATACGACATGATTGGGCAAACATATCGAGTAGTCGGGTGCGATCACAACGCGAGGTAGCGGACAACCACGTCAGCTGGAGTCCCACCCGTGCCTACACGTTTTTCCCAACCCACAACAGTTTCTATGGGTACTACTGTGGGTGAGTCGATAGATGCCCGCTAGGTGTAGAAATCGGGAGAAGAGCCACCCACAGTCCACTGTGGGTTTACCCACACTAGCTGTGGTTCTGAGTGTGGGGTTTTCGTCTCAGTCCAACTTGTCCAGATGTCGCTTCCGATTTTCGCGCCGTTGCTCCTCAGATCTCACATCATAGTGCTCTGACATTACTTTGGGACTCACACTCATCCGCGACGAGACGATACTCTTGTCGATCCCCGAATCGAGGAAGTGAGTTACGGCTGCTCGGCGCAAAGAGTGGGGCGATCTCGAGCTCGGACACTTGCTCGCGTGTTTGCTCGATGTCGCCTTACACTCGTCTACGACTCTGTCGTGGGGACACTCCCCAGTCACCTCACACGGGCGGGTGATCGAGTAGCAGTGCTTAGCCAGCGTCGTAGGGTGCGCACGGCCGTTTTTTGTCGAGATTAGCGGTTCCCTCCCGTACTCGTCTGTGACGTCGGGCCTGACATCGGCCACCCAGTCGTCCAGTGCCTGGCTCAGTTGGGTGTCACTCACGGTAATGTGCCTCTCACCCTCCGCCCCAAGTTTGATTCTCGTGC
Organism: Halorubrum sp. JWXQ-INN 858; assembly: GCF_009806985.1. Lineage (GTDB taxonomy): Archaea > Halobacteriota > Halobacteria > Halobacteriales > Haloferacaceae > Halorubrum. The sequence continues at coordinate 438,074 of NZ_WUAX01000016.1, forward strand.
CTTCGTCTTCTCGATTCCGGATCGACAGATATCCCTCGTCAGAGTGCCAATCCTCGACGTCTAGCGCGTGGAGTGCTGAACGACGAAGTCCGCAGTGATACAGGGTAGCAAATATAATATGTTTGACAGACGCGTAGTGATAAGATTCTAACCACTCCAGAATCTGTGTTGCTCTCTCGTGGGAGACAGTGTCGTCACGAGATCGTTCGTCGCTCGTTACCGATTGGATGGGGACACGCTCCGCCAGTCCGTCGTCGACGAGCTCTGCCCGTTCGCACCACCGAAGCCACACTCGAAGCGTGTGGGCGTGCTGCTGTAGGGTTATCGGCGCACAATCAGGCGCATCGTCGGAGTGGCGCCAGTTTTGGTACTGTTGGATGTCGAAACCGCCGATCTCAGAGACATCGTTGATGCCGTTGCTCTGGGCCCACTCTGTGAAGATCCCGAGCCGATATTGATGGTTTGAGAGCGTGCTATTTGTCACATCGTGACGTGATTTGAGGTACTCTTCGACTGCCTCCTCGGGGGTTACTGGTGTGTCAGTCATTGTCGTAGCTGGCACACACGTCGGGATCGAAATGGTGGAAGAGGCCCGGTATTGTCTGCGTGTTTGCCAACGGCAAACCGCCAGACACGGGCGGGTTCAGCGAACCCGCGCGCCCATTCCCCGCGAGTCCATCACGGTCCGTGACGCTTCCGATTCAACGGACGGCGGCGGTCTGTTTATAAATAGACCACCAGACCCACGAGAGATTTCGTTATGATTCGTGTCGGGGGTGCTCGCCTGCTTGCGGTTCGTGCGATTCAAAACAGGCTAGTGCGATATAAATAATCGGGTATTGTGGGTTCCCGGGGCATGGAAACCAGTATATCGTTCTGTATGTATCGGACACCCGCCAACCTCTACTAATTCAACTCATGCAGGTACCCGGACGTGGTTCCTACTGTTACCGCAAAAGCGTGGTGAGTCCATATGTGGCATGTTATAGAACAAGCACGTACCTCATATCTGATCCCGTTGAGTTCAACAGATCCTTTGATATGATAATACTGTGAACTATCGAGTAGTCATGAACGAGGAGGCGGTTCGCCAATACACCAATCACGCACAGGCCACGATTGAGTCGTCTCCACAGATGGATGAAGCCAACACGAAGGCCGCCGTCCTCAGAGAGTTCCTTGATCTGCTTGGGTGGGAGATCCCATCCAACACCCAACTGGAGTACTCGGTCAAAGCCTTCGGAAAGACGTACAAGGTGGACTACGCCCTCATTCTAGACGGAACCCCTGTTGCCTTTCTCGAAGCCAAAGGAGTCGATACAGCGATCACAGAGAAGCACAGAGAGCAGTTAGAAGCCTACCTGAAGAACGAAGACGTGAATTTGGGTATCCTGACCAACGGGAAAGACTACGAATTCTATCGACGGGAAGTGATCGACACCAAGGTCCGGGTTAACACCTTGGGCAAGACAGATCTCGAAAGTATCCCAGACAGAGTCACCACGCTGAGCGCGTTTAGAAAAGACGCAATCCAGAGCAACGAGTGGGAAAAGATCCTCAATCGGATTAAGGAACTGCAAGAAGCTCGCACAACACTCGAACAAGAGAAGGACTCGTTGGCGACTGAGATGGCTGATCTGTTCTCTGAACGCGTTTCTGAGAAGATTAGCCCAAAGACCGAGTCACAGGCGAAAGAGATGATTGACCGTTTGATTGCGGATATAGAGAGTGAGATAGACAGCGACGGGGAGTCGGTCGAACGCCCTATCGCACAGGATGGGTCTCAGCCTGACCTTGGTGAAGAGACGGATAACGAAGAATCATACATGATACGGATTCTTGACGGCAAGAACGAGGTTTCTGATTTTCACGCCACCAATCAAGTTGACGCATTTACTGAGACCGTGGAGTATTTGATAAGGAGCCATGACCTTATCTCCCATCTTGAACCACTCCCATACGTCCCCGGTCGAACGCGACCGATCATTCACACCGCCACGGTTGTAGACGGGAAGGAAATGAAGCAACCGAGATCGGTGGGTGATGGCTATTACCTCGAAACGAATTTGAGTTCGACACAAAAGCAACGGGAACTCCGTCGGCTTGTACAACAGTACGAATTTTCGGTTCTATTTGAAGACGGGTGGTAGGCAGGGCCGCTATACTACAAGTAGTTCCTCTTGACAGGTAAGCAATCACCCTCCTCCTTGGTGGAGACCAGTATTTTTCAACTTATCTGGATCTGCGAATGGGTTTCGCCCAGACATGCGTTTATATCCTCTGTCTTTCTTGATCTCCTTACCAAACGAACGCGCGGGCTTTGAACTCATCCGGCAGATGGGTGGGATTCAACAGAACCTCGTTGCGGGTCTGTTGTGTGTCCGAGTGGCGGGGATTCGCGCAATAATCGCGACCAATATCATAACTAGTGTTAGCGACAGAAAGAACGATCATAACGGATACACATCTAGCGGAATCATCCGTGTTGGATACCGCTGACGTGGTGTCTTTGTCCTCTTCGACTCCACAGCGACAGCTCGCCAGTATCAACAATCTCCTACAGAAGAGCGTAGATTGGATAAGGTCTACAAGAGGGTGTCATAGAACAGTTCTCATACCAGAGAGCAGGGTGAACGCTGAGGTGGTATAAGCCCAGCGACCCTGCAGGAGAATCCTACGGTAGAGACGTTCTTCAATGTCGTGGAAACCGAGACGCTAGCGCTGTTTGAGCATCTCTCCTTCGAGTTTCTTGAAGAGTTCGACGTGTTCGCCCCGGCGGAGACGAGGCGAACACGAGACCATGAACCACCCGAGATGATGTGTGGGTTTCTGCACTGCTACTATAAGGATATCTACGGAATTCGTCCGGTTGCGCGAGAACTGAACAACACAGTCGTCTGGCTCTGTTGTGGCTTCGATCGACCGCCGTCGAGAAACGCGGTCGATCGCTTCCTCACCGATCTCGAACACGTCATCGACGAGATTTCAACCACCTCGTCGAGCAGGCCGCCTTGCGGGGCCTGCTCGACTTGACCTACTCGATTGATTCGACAGACGTGAGAGCGATGCCTGCCGATCCTGACGCATCGAAATGCTACGATCCAACGGCTGAAGAGTACTACTACGGCTACGGCTGCACGATTGTTTCGACCGGGTCGAAGATCCCGATTGCAGCGGAGTTCACCGAGAGCAAACAAGCACCAGAGGAGACGGCGATGCGCGTCACCCGTGACGCGCTCGCCGTCGCTAAACGATATGGATGCTTGGTGACAGCGCGTACGATACACTTGACTGGCACGACCCCTGCGGCCAGCAGGTGGTCGTGCCAGTCGCCCCCTACAACCCACGCAACACTGATGACCCGAAGGACATCGAGTACAGGGTCGAAGACCGCATCGAGGAACACAGCGAGGACGTTCAGATGAAGCAATCGACGCTAGACGAGACGTATCACCGCCGAACAGGCGTCGAACGAACCAACGAATCAGTCAAGGACTGCGGCCTCGGGCGAACGCACGCCCGAGGCCGCGTCCACGCACGAGCACAGGTGTTCCTCGCGCTGTGCCTTCGCCTCGTTATTGCAATCACCAACTATGAACGCGGAGACAATCCGGGAAGCACGACCATCACGGTGTGACAAGAGTTCTATGACACCCTCGATAGCTGTTATGGAGTACTTGTGTTACGTTGATGAGAATGTTGTCGACACCAACCGACCTCGTCCATTACATCGCCTGCAAGCGAGCGAAACACGGCTGCCGTCTCGCTGTCGTCCAACACGATTGGCTCGCCGATTTCGCCGGCTTCACCGATGGCGGGATCGATAGGAATGCGGCTCAGTACCGGGAGGTCAAACTCCTCGGCGAGGCGGTCGCCACCGCCCGCCGCAAAGATTTCGTGGTGATCATTGCAGGTCGGACACATGAATGAACTCATATTTTCGACGATCCCGAACACCTCGGCCTCGTGTGGCTCGAACTGTGTGATTCCTTTGCGGGCGTTGTCGAGTGCGACGTTTTGGGGAGTAGTGACAACCACCGAGCCCATGACGGGCATCTGCTGGAGCATCGTCAGCTGGGCGTCACCAGTTCCCGGCGGTAGATCGACGATCAGATAGTCGACATCACCCCACTCGACATCGTGCCAGAGGTCCCCGAGCATCTGGTCGACCACCGGACCACGCCAGGTGATGGGGTTGGCATCGTCGACCATGAAGCCGACACTCAGCACTTTGAGGCTGTGGGCTTCGACCGGTAGGATAGTGTTGGGGCCGCCGGGTTGGGCCATCTCGTCTTTGACACCGAGCATCCGGGGAATGTTCGGCCCGAAAACATCGGCATCAAAAATACCCACACTCGCGCCGCGTTCGGACATGCCGACGGCCAGATTCACCGCAACCGTGCTTTTGCCAACGCCGCCTTTCCCGGAGGAGACGGCGATCACGATCGGTGTGTCGTCGCTGACTCCGGCGGGCGTCGTATCATCGATGTCGACTGAAAGCGAGGGCTCGTAGCCAGCCGACCGGATCGCTTCCCGTACTGCATCGGTGAGATCGGTTTCGGCCGGCGAGTGTGGGGCTCCAAGGGCGAGCTCGACGTGGGCCGTCTCGCCGTCGACCTGGATTCGGCCGACCAACCCCTCTGAGACGATATCGCCCCTGACGGCATCGGAGTTGGTCCTGGAACTCTTGGTTGTAGAGTCTGCCGGCGGTGTCGGTGTCGGAACGGTGCGTAATGCGTCTGTGAGTGTGTCTGTCATGTTGGTTCTTCCGAGAGCGAGGAGTGGTAGGCAGAAAACGGTGGTGTCTCATCAGTGGCTGGCTCGTCGAATGTGACAGAGCCTTGTTCCCAAAAGGTAGCCTCGAATCCGGTGACGATCACCGTGAGTGCGGCTGCCGCCGTTTTGTGTCGCTCCGAGGTGACAAACGAGGCCCACTGTTGGTAGGTCGAAAAGCCGAACATGAATTTGACCTCAGGTGTTGAGCCTGTCGGATTGTACCGGACTTCGAACGCCGAGACACTCTGGTGGGTTATCCACTCAACACAGTGAGCTGAGACCCACTGTTGGTAGCGGTCTCGACTGGAGCTACTCAGGTCGAACTCGATTTCGTAGATGTAGCGTCGCTCCATTGGACACTCACCTCACAGTCGCTTTTGGCTGCTCTCGGTACGCGCTTGCTGTCGACCATGTCGTTCCCGAAGACGGAGCCGTCCATAATCGTCTCGCTGGCCAGTGCATACTGTGAGTGTCTCGTACAGACCCCTTTGACGTATGGCTTAACAAGTGAGTGTTTTAAATACCAGAGCCGACGCGACGTGGACAGTCGTGCAGCTGGTTACTTAAATGCCGCAATAGCAAGTTTCGATTCGACTGCGTTCAGTCGCTGTGACATGGCGGATTTCGAGATGTCGAGCTGTGCGGCAAGCTTGCCGATATCGGTCTCGCGTGGTGTCTCGTAGTAGCCCGCTACAAGCGCATTCGTCGCGGCTTCGCGCTGCTTTTCGGTCAGATCATGCAGGTCAAGCGTGACAGCGTGTTGGTAGTCGACATCCCCGGCGTCGGTCTGGGTGAGTCGTCGAAGCGAGACTGACTGGGCGACTTCGTTGAGTCCATCGATCAGTTCGGTGAGTCGCTCGCGATCTGGCAGATAGGTCTCGATTCGAATCGTGTTTTCGCCGACAGCGGTCACCTGCGGAATACAGTCGAAGTCGAGAAACGTCGGGCAGTGACACTTCGAATCGGGTTCTTTCATCGAGTGAACCACATCGACCGACTCGTCGTCGCGCGTGACTGTTGTATCAGTACGGCACTCATCACTGCTTACCTGCTGGCGGATGGTTTCGATCTCGCCGTCGAACGAATCAAGCGGGCAGGATACCGACCCATCCGGCTCGATCTCGAACTCAGCGTAGAGCCGGTGGGTCCTGGACTCAGTGGGGGAGGGTTCGGTCTCCTTGCGGTCGACCATACGGTGTTCTACATGCTATGGTGTAAATAGTTATGCCACAAAATCAAAAATAGAACCAACACTCACGTATCAGCATCAGTATGGTGGTGCTGGGTATTTGCAGCGGTGTCAGTGTTCTGCGTATCCGGGTTAGTGGTCGGCTGAGCGACACTGGCGGGCAACTGCACTGATCGCACGTCACCGTTGACAGCTGGCGGAGTAAACAACGACCACAGCCGTTGGCACCGTCGTTCGAGGTCGGGTTCGTCGAGCAGCAGTGGGTCTGATTGCTGAGTTGCTGAGGTGATTCGATCCACCACAACTCCTGCAGCAATCGACTCGGCAAGCTCCCTGATGACTGCCTGTTCGAACTCAGTACACTCGCCGTCTGCCGACAGTTTCGAGACGGCGGTCTTGACTTCACGGTCGACAATGGTTGCAGCGACGTGCTCGCTCCAGGCGAGGAGTAGTCCTGGATCCAACGTGGGCTCGCGGCTCGGTATCTGGGCAGTCTCGTCTCGCTGAACCGGCGAAGAGTTGGTCATTGTTGTGGTTTCGGTAGTCGACAGGGCAGAGTCGAGTCAGTCGGTGGTCTGGGAAGTTGTGAGAGAAACAACAGAGAGTCAGAACGGCGTGATGAGGCCGAAGACGATTCCCATCATTGCCGTCGAGCCGATCATGAAGACTGCCATCGCTGCCATCACGCCGAGGCCGATTCCGGCGGTTCTGAAATCCCGCGGCTCGCCGAACAGCCAGCCGACGACGACGGCGTAGATCGGCAACAGCAGGATTCCCAGCAGGATCGGAACGCCGATTGTGGTTGTCATTGGTCTTTCACCTCCGTTGGGGTCTGTGTTCCAGGTGGGCTCCGGCCCAGCGGAACGAGTTTGGTTGCAATCACGAACAACAGAATTGCGATCAAGATTGCGCCAATCGAGATCACCCATTCAACCAGCGTCGGCACGTAGCTGCCGACCTCGTACGGCAGCCCCGAGGGGTACATCAGCGGCTCAATTACGGTGAGCTGCTTTTTGACGAACACACCCCAGAGCATCACCGCACTGACCACAGCCAGGCCGGTTCCGCTTGCCAGCATGCGCTCGCGGAACACCGCAAGCACGAGGACTGGGATCGCAATAGCCGCCATTGCGAGCCAGAAGTCCGTCGCAAAGTGGCCGTAGAGCATCGCTTCGCCGACACGCGATTCGGCCAGCGGAGCCATCGGGAAGATGCTCGGCAGGATCTCGTTGAACAGGATCACGACGTAGACGAAGCCAAACAGCGTCAGCGCCTTACCGAGCCCGACGAACACGTCAGTTGAGAGCACCGACTCCATACCGTAGCTGTACCGGAGCACGCCAGCAATCAGCGCGATTGCGGCGACGCCGCTCAGTAGTCCGCCAGCGAGGAACGAAATCCCCGCAATGCCACCGTACCAGCCGGCCTGTGCGCCGACGACCCCAAGCAGCCAGCCGGGGACCATCCCGCCGGTAAAGGCCAAAATCAACAGCGCGAGACCAAGCCAGCGGAGCATCGAATCCAGCTTTTCACGCTCTTCAGGCCGGTAGCCCAAGGTGAGCAGCTTACCGATCCAGGCGGTGTAGATCGGCAGCTTGTTGAGATTCATTTCGCTGAAATCCCGTCGCAGCGAGAGGATTAGCATCGTCGAGGTCATCACCAACAGCGCGGTGACAAAGGTCACATCCCACGCCAGCGGCGAGTACTGGACCGTGACGAACCACGCCGTCAGGATGTTGAGCACACGATCTGGCCGACCGAGATCAATGACAATCAAGTAGGCCGCCGACAGCCCTGAGATCAGTCCCCAGATCTCGCCAATTCGAGCAATGATGTCGTAGCGCGTGAGCTCGCGGTAGCGAATGTAGCCGACAGCGGCAATCGAGCCGACGGCCATGCCGGCGAACCATTCGAACGTGCCGATGTAGAGCCCCCACGTCACGCCCTCCTGGGTACCCCAACTTGCCAAATCAGTAACGACGAGGCCGAATCGGAGCTGGTGGACGATTGCTTCAACGGTGACTAACGCGGCGATTCCAAGCACGGCGACCAGCGCGAGGAACTTCGTGCTGATCGTCGTCAGTGGTTTCAGTAGGTCGTTATTTGACAGCGACATTAGTCATCACGATCGTGGCTGCCGAGTTCGATTCTACTTCGGCCAGGTCGCTCACGGACAAGGTCGAACCGGTCTTCGCCAGTCGGGCCGTCGATCTGGGTTGCGGTTGGCGACGGTTCGTTGCCGACGTAGACGATGTTTGGCTCGGTGCCTTTGTCTTCGAGCAGTTTGTAGGTCGGCTGGCCGTCGGTGTCGTTCGCCAGGTGTTGTCTGGGCGCGCTCGACTCGTCGTTCATATCGCCGAAGTGGATCGCGTCGACTGGACACGTGTCTTCGCAGGCGGTCGTCCCGTGGAGCGATTCGTCCTCGCTGTCCTGGCGGTGCGCACAAAAGGTGCATTTGCCCATCGTTCCCTGTGGGGCCGAGCCGGCGGCGGTGCGGTCGCCGACCTGGGTGTCGCCCTCGAAGCTGTTGGCCTCGCCAGGGTCGGCCCACTGCAGGTAGTTGACGCCGTACGGACAGGCGACCTCACAGTACCGGCAGCCAGTACACTGGTCGTAGTCGGTGAGGACGATCCCGTCTTTTTCGCGCGTGTAGCGGGCGTTGGTTGGACAGGCCGTCTCACACGGTGCATCCGAGCAGTGCTGGCAGGGCCGAGTGAGGTACTCCTCGGTGTCGGTGTAGTCGTCTTCCTCGTAGCGCAGGACGGCCATCCACAGCGATTCGGCTGGGTTGCCGTTTTCCTCGTTGCAGGCGTCCATACACTGCAGACAGCCGATACAACGGTCGGTGTTGATCGCCATCCCCATCTGGACATCCGACTCGCTTCCACCGCCGCCGGTTTGGGCGGCGGCCGTCCGTGTCGACTGTTGGGCCGCGCTCAGTCCGAGCGTCCCAAGACCAATCGCACCGGCGGTTTTGAGCATTGACCGCCGCGAACGTTTGCCGTTGCCAGTGCCGGGAATGCCGGGTAGTGGTGAGCCGTCGGCGGCCTGTGGCTCCGGGGCAGTCGGTCGGTCGTCGACGCCGAACTCATCCAGGACATCCTCGTGGTATTTGGCCTGGTATTCGGCTTCAGTCATTTCGCCTTTGGCGACGCGTTGGGCGTCCCGAGCAAGGCCAACACCGAGATCAACATCAAAGCCGGTTTCGTCGACGATGTCGGTTGCCCACTGCTCCCAGGCAGCACTTTCGATGTCGTCTGGGGGATCACGTGTGCTCATATATACAACCTCTACTCCAACCGCCGTATCACCCCCGCTGTATAGTTCAGCCATTTACATACTGATGGCTGAGTCAGTCGTGATTTCGGAGTTGGACACGTACTGGAAAATAACCTGCAGCTCGAAATCGAGTCGCCTACTTCCGTGGAGCCATCGACTCTTCGAGATCGATCATGCGCTGAGCGAACGCTTCGGGGTCTTCGTCGTGGTACTCCCAGATGTTGATCTCGTTGTTTCGAATCTCGTCGACGCGGGGATGCTCTCCACTAGTGAGCCACGTCCAGTCGGTCATACCAGGGTACATTAACGGCAGTGTGTACGTTTCGATGGAACCCCAGTCTGGTTCGCCATCAACCGCTTCGGCGACCAGTTCACTGTTGCCGATCTGGGTTTCGCCTTGATAATCGGGTTCAACACCGAGTCCGAGTTTGTACGGATAGCCGACCCAATGCCAACGCTGGGCTCCACCACCATGGACGGCCGGAGAGAAGTCGTACACTTCACCGGCCTCGAACTCAGTCTCACCGAGATAGCCGACTGACAGGTCACGACGCATTTCAATGGTCCACGTCCCGTCCTCCCACGTTCCGTCGACCTTCCAGACTCCGCCGGGGCCCTCGACTTCGTCAGGGAACACCATCCGGCGTGGAATGACTGCACCTTCGAATTCAGCAGTTTCAGGGTCGAACGGTGCAGTTGTGTCCTCAACACCCGGTGGCCAGGCGTCCTCGTCACGGTTCTCATCGCGGTGAATCAGTGCGTGGGTGTCCGTCTGTAGGACATTCCCATCGTAGAGATCATCGAGTTCCAGCGCGCCGCCCCCGACCAGATCTGGGTTGAACATGAACTGTGGTCGACCGTCGTCGTCGAGTCCCTGACTGTCGCGGATCCGGGTCGACGGTTCATCCATCGCGCCGTGTCGGTGATCAAGGATCGTGTGTGGTGTCGCGTAGCCGCCGGGAACACCCCGGGCACAGCGCACCATCGGCATATCGAGATACTCGCCGTTTTCAAGCATCTCGTCGAGTTCTGCTTGGTCTTTGACATCATCCCAGTCGTTCTCCCACCATTCTCCCCCGCGGGATTGCGGGATGTACTTTCGAACGTCGTCGTTTTCCAAGATATCGCCGTGGTGCGGATGGCTCTCGACTTCGTCCGGAGCGGCAGCGTTAGGGAGGGTACGAGTCCCCTCGTGGATTGTCAGCCAGCCACCGAAGTTCTCGAAGCCGTCGACTGTGCCGTCGTCGATCATGAACGCAACCCGGTCTTCGTTAAACCCGCGGAATATGTCGCCGACCCCGTAGTCCGGATCCGCCACGCCGGGGTTCGGCTCGCCGTAGCGAACCCACTCACCGTCCTCGAACACGAACACGTCGTGGAACCAGCCATTCGGGACATCCCAGTCCCACTCAAACCGGAAAAAGATCTCCTCGTCGTTGTACGCCGCTTGCATATCAAGCGGGATAACGAGGTCCTTCATTGCCCAGTCGGGCATCATTGTGTCAATCTCTGTATAATCAGGACGTTCTGCGGGTTCCCCATCGCCCGGAGCCCCGTCTTCTTCTCCTGTGTCTCTCCCTTCGGGCTCTTCGAACAGCCCGAGACAGCCGGCGACCGCAACAGTTCCGGCTCCAGCAATCGCGCCGAGCAGTCGGCGGCGATGTGTCTCGGAACTCCCGCCAGGCATAGTGAACTTTCCGTTGAGTTCCTCTTCTATTTCGGCTGCCTCCTGGTCGTCCAGGGGCGGCTTGCTCTCTTTGTCGTTGGACATAACGAATGAATATACTCTCTGGGCGGACATCTACATACGGCTTAACCATACAGGTGTTTATCAGGGGTCCCGATTCAGCCGCCTAGTCGGTGCTGTACTGTCGACCGAAACGGGGTGTATTTCTTCGACGAACAGTCGACGACTGGTGACCGCTCACAGAGTGTACCACTGGCTTAAAAGACTCCACAATACAGCAGTAGACAGAGGGTCACGTCGTGTGAAAATTTAGTTGTGATGTCATTGAACCACGACACCCCCACGACTGACTGCGAAAGGCTGTGTTGAATCGCCATACAGCAGCGAGGTAGGCCGCTAAATTAAAGGAGCTGAAGCGGGAGACTTCAGTTGTCATTCGTCTTTAGTTAAGAGCAAAATCGCGGTACAGCGACGGGATCAGATAGCAGAGTGCAGCCTTCTATTCGCCTAAGGCGGTGTCGATATTAATACAGACAATTTGTGATTTCGAATAACACTTTAAGAAGTCCGTGCACTCGGTGCACGGACTTCTCTACGAGTTAGATCGTTTCCTATTGCGGATAACCAGCTCTCGGGCCTTTTCTATTCTCTCTTCATCATTCTGCAAATATGCTGTGAGGATCGCTTCAACGATCTCGGAGCGGCTCGCTCCGAGATCTGAGCACTCATCAACGAGTGTATCGAGTTCTTCGACGAGTTCAGTTCGGACAGAGACACCCATTTTGGTTCGAGTCATAATCTTAGACGTTCTCAAAAATACGCGCACTAGGTGCACGGTAAGCTTATCGGCTTATTCTGATTTAAACCAAATGGTTGTCATAATAGATCTCAGCCGCTACTTGCACAGCGAAGCAATCGTGCTGCTGTCTTGCGATTCCTTAACTAAAGACGAATGCTTCAGTTGTTCATGACCCAGATCTCCCGCTTCATTGGGGAAGTTGTGCCGGTTGCTCAAAGAGTTACTGGCGATGGAGGCGAATCCGTCGCCCCGGAAGGTGGCGACGGATTCGCCGACTATGCACTCGTTTCGCTCCACTGTCTGCGGATTTATCTTGATTCATCGTACCGCATGACGATCGACCTGCTCAAAGAAATTCCACAAATAACCGGAGATATAGGCCTCAGAGCGGCTGATCTCCCCGTGCCGCCCACGTTGTGTGAGGTGTTTGACCGGATCAGTATGAGCATCTGTTGAGTGCTGCTGCGCCAGTCGGCGCAGCTGAATGATCTCTCTGAACACGCCGCGATCGACGCCACGTTCTACGACCGCTCACCAGCCAGCTGCCACTACTGCCAGCGAATCAGCTACCGCGTTCAAAAGCCCAAAGTCACTAAACTCGTCGATACAGCGTCTCAAGCCGTCCTTGACGTTCACTGCTCAACGAATCGAGAAGGGAGCGACGCAGACCTTGCCGAGCAGATCGCCCGCCGAAATGCGGGCGATCTGCGGTCTCTTGCCGCGGATAAAGGCTATGACAAGCAATCGCTTCGTGAAGGAGTACGCAAGTTCGGGATCAGACCGCTGATCAAGCACCGTATCTTCGCTCCGTACGACCACGCACACAACGCCAGAATTGACGATAACCGCTACAATCAGCGCTCTATGACTGAAACTGCGAACTCGGCTGTGAAGCGCTCGCTCGGCTTCGCCGTGCGAGCGCGGTCATGGTTTCGTGAGTTCCGCGAGATCGCGCTGATGTGTGTCGTCCATAACATCAAGCGCTTCGTCAAACAGTGAATCTCTACGCCTTACAGGGATTCAACACAGCCCTGCGAAACGAAATCGACGGCGCAATCGCCAACAGACGAGTCACCGATCAAGCGTCGACGCATGCTGGCGTCGATAGGCGCGACCGGCGCGGTTGTAATCGCCGGCTGTATGGGTGACGACGGGCCCGACCGCGACTACTACGAAGTCGAGTTCCACGAATTCGACACCGTCCTCGAAATCGACCAGGACCCCGATCAGACACTGCTGTACGATGGCCTCGACCAGGGATGGGAGCTGCCCTACGCCTGCGAGGAAGGAACCTGTGGGCAGTGTGCGGCCCGATACGACGGCGATGCCAACGAAGTGATTCGCCACGATGGCAACGAGTATCTCGACGACGAGCAGGTCGAAGACGGCTGGTTCCTCCCGTGTGTGGCCTACGCTGAGGACGACTTCGCCATGCAGACCAACGTCCATCCCGACGACGAAGACGAAGAGTAGTCTCTCCGGGTTTCAACTATTTTCGCGTTGAGTGACAGAACCACGACGACCAACCCTTGTTTTCAACCGACAAACGCTCGACGTTTCGGCCAGCAGACTGGACTGCTGCTAGTCGGCTGGCAGAACGGGTTATGTTACCAGCCGGAACGTAAGCTGGAGCATCAACGCATCGTCGTAGTCGAACGCAGTCCCCTGGCCATCCATCTTGTCACGCTCTCGTCTCGTCATCAGCGTGTCGATCTCCGAAAACAGCTCGTCGCACGTCCGTTCGAACTCGTCGACGCGGCTCATATTCTGCTCTGTTTCTTCGAACACGTCGGACACCCACTCCTGTTTATTGTCCTGGATTGATGCGGTATCGACCAGTCCGAAGGTATCGTCAAACCGGGTGCGGAGGGTTTCGACCGTCGACTCGCTCCAGGCGATTTCGTAGGGCACTTCGTCATTGTCGGGCAGGATGACATGTAGTCGGCAACGTGTCATACAACCGAATCACCTCCAACTGTTCTATATGTAGCGGTTGCTGAGCGTTTCGACAGCGTCAGTCGCCCCGATTTTTATTCTCCCTCGTCTGTCGACGATCCCACAACACCAACAGCGCGGGCAAGACGAGCACACTTGCCACGAACGAGTAGCCCACGACCAGTGCGGTGACGAACCCGAACCGCTGGAGTGTGGGGATCAGTGTCATCGTCAACAGCCCAAAGCCGGCTATCGTCGTCACCGCGCTGGCGGCGACTGCCCCGCCCGTCTGGCCGACCGCTACCCTGAGAGCCGTCTGTCGGTCAACCTCGCGGCGTTCGGCTGCGAACCGCTCGGTGATATGGATCGTATAATCGGTCCCAAGCCCAATTGCAATCGCCGTAATCAGTGCAGTCTCAGCGTTGAACGGCAGCGACACCAGCCAGACGGTCCCGAGCAGCCACGCGATGGCGACGACGACCGGTGTAATCGCCACCAAGCCAATTGACCACGACCCATGTCGCCGCCGGAAGACGGTACAAAGGAGCGCGGCGATCACGCCAAGCGCGAGCAGGAACGTGACCACGACGGTCTCTAAGACGGCCTGCTGTTGGACTGCTTCGACGACCGGATCGCCGGTTGCAGTGGCGTCCAGCGAGGGGTTGGCGTCGACCACCGCTGCGGTCGCCTCGGCGTCGGCGCGAATCGCTCTCACGTCGGCAGTCTCGTCGACGGCGATCTCGATTCGTAGCGCGTCGTACTCGCCGTCAGGCCCCTGGTAAATTGTTGTGTTCGCCGCCGTGGAATCCGCGGCAACAACCGCATCAAACAGTGCCGTGAGGTTTCGGTTGGGGACGCCGTCACCGGTCGTATCGCTGTCGGCCAGACGGTTCGCAACCGTCTCGTTTTCACGAGCCACCCGATTGACTGTTTCAAGCGGGCCGCTGATTGCGGGAGTGCCAGCGGTCGCCTGCGTGTTCGACGTAGTTGTCGGCTGGGTGGCCGCCGTTGTTGTTGCGTCCTGAAGTGTCGCCCCCACCGAATCGTTGGTCACATCACCCTCGATCAGTATCTCGACGGTTCGATCCGAGGGGCTCACAAACGTCGACTGGAGATAGCTGGCCTGCTCTCTGAGGCCATAGTCGCTGGGACGGATCGCTTCGGGCAGCGGCTCCATCCAGCCGGCGCGTTCTTCGGGCAGAAACTGGGTTCGGTCCGTCGAGGTGTCGACGGCGGGCGCGCCCATCGCACCGCCAGCCGCTACCAACAGCGCGACCGCGACAACTGCGACGGGTCTCCGGCTTGCCGTGTTCGCACACCAGTCCAGGAGTCGTTTGATGCTCCGCAGTGAGCCGACGGTGACCGGGGTGGGCTGGGATCTGTCGGTGCGGTCGAGCCACTGATCGACCTCGATTCTGAGCGCCGGAACGAGGAGGCCAAACACGACAAACGCGGCACCGATTCCGATGGCAGCAACCAAGCTGAACTCCCGAAGGACGCCGATTGGACTGGCCAGACCGGCCAAAAAGCCAGTGGCGGTCGTCAGCGTCGTCGTTCCGATTGCAACCAGCACGCCGGTGAGTCCGGCCGCCATCGCCACTGCGGGCGGCCACGCCGGATTGGTCGCTTGGTGTTCACGATACCGCATGGCAACGTGGAGATAGTAGTCGACACTCAGGCCGACCAACAGACACGGAACCGCAATCAGCAGTTGGTTGAGAGAGATCCCAAGCCAGCCCATCGCTCCAACCAGCCAGACGAAGACGAGCCCCATTCCCGAACAGGCCAACGCAACATCGACCGGGTCGCGGTAGCTGACAGCCAGCAGTCCAACAACGACGAGCAAGATCAGCGGGCCGACTAAGATGAAGCTGTCAGTGGTCGCTTGGCTGCCGCGCTCGACGGAAAGCGCCTCTCCGACGACAAACGAGTCGACAGATTCCAGATTGTCGAGTTCGGTTTCTGCGGTCGACTCGACTGCCTCTTGGGCGGCCAGCAGTTCGGCGTCGGTTGCGGTTTCGTCGTGGACTATGACGATCAGTTGGGCCTCTGCTCGCTCACCTGCGGTGTACTCTCGTGGGAGCAAAGATGCAACAGATGGCTGGCCGGGGGGCGACAGATCGTCACTCCTGAGTGCGACGCCGAGAGAGGAAGCAATCTGCTCGTCGGTTCGGCCCTCGAGCGTCTCGCGTTTGGTCTCCAGTCGAACGTTACCATCGAATGCTATGCGTGGGTCTGAAGCGATGGCGACAGCGTTCGCCACGCCGACTGTCGGCTGGTCGTCGGCCAACGTCCCGTTGATCGCCGGATTGTCTCTGATCGCCTGCTGTAGTGTGAGTGTCTCGACCAACACGGGTTTCGAGACCATATCAGTCGACTCCGAGCGTACTATGAGTTGGGTGACTGGCTGGCTGTCGCGCTCGAAGTGGTCGGCGGTCCGGTCGCCAGCCTCGTGTGCTGGCGAGTCGACGCCGAACGTCGAGATCTCGAATCCAACACCCCCGGCGAAAACGACACCACTGCCGACCAACAGTGTGGCAACAACTATGAGAGCGATGAGACTCCTTCGCCTGTGGTCGAAAAACAGTGTCGACCAGGCAGCTTGCGGTGGATCGTCTGAGTTGCTGGATGGCATACTGAGTGGTTAAGATCAGCAGCGGATGGCGATCGATATTATCGACTCTTGACCGGCCTGCTGAACGTATATGATTCAGTTATTAACTTCAAGGGTTGGTAGCTGTCCCGTCTTCTTAATCGCGTTACCGTATAACTCGATTATCAAAAATAGTACGTGTTTAGCCCGAGCTGATTTCGTCACTGTCTCGTAGATAGAGACACGCGGGGGACACATGGTCCGTCAGCAGGAATCGGGAATGCCTTCTCAGGGATGGTCTCCGAGCAGCGGAGACCATCCCGTCGGTCCTGCTGTCGTCGTTCCGAGGTGGGATCGATGAGCTGGGACGATCTCACCAAGGATGAACTCCTCTCGCGGTTTCTCCAGATGGAGGAGCGAATCAACGAGTTGGAAGAAAAGCTCGACCAGAAAAACGGGCGGATCGAGGAACAGAACGAACGAATCGAAGAACTCGAAACACGCCTCCGGAAGTACGAGAATCCGCACACTCCACCCAGCAAGCGACGGTCGGGGACCGACGAGTCCCCGACCTCGCAGGATGACGAAGACGACGATGTCCGAACTGACGGTGGCACTCCCGGTCGGAAGGATGGCCACGATCCGGAGTGGCATTCTACGGCCGATCTTGACGAAGAAATCGAAGTCACCTGTGACTGTTGTCCTGTGTGTGGCGACCGCTTCGACGAGTCGGTGGGCATCAGCCCCCGACTCGTCGAGGAGATCCCTGATCCCCAGCCCCCAGAAATCACCCGGTACAACCGCCACTACTACCAGTGCGATTCCTGTGGAACAGAGACAGTTGCGGCTCACCCCGACTGCCCCGATGAGGGGCAGTTCGGGGTGAACGTCATCGCTCAATCAGCTCTGTCACGGTACGATCACCGCCTTCCTTACCGGAAGATCGCTGATCGCTTCGAGCAACTACACGGACTCGAACTCTCGGGTGCATCCGCGTGGCACGCGACCGAGCGCGCTGCGCGCGCCGGTCGCTGTGAGTACGAGCAGATCCGTCAAGAGATTCAGGATGCTGACGTGGTTCACATCGACGAGACAGGCATCAAGCGCACGTACAGCCCCGCGGCGCAGTAGAGCTCGCCACATCAGGGTGAAGCACACGTGACGTATTGACGCGTACTCATACGATGAGAGGTAGTCTAAAATTCTTTCAGCAACCTGCGAGTCGATCATTACATCTTTTGATTCGCTTTCATCTGACAGACTTGGTGACACTACTTTGGCATGGAGATCGGCTGGCACTGCGTCTATGGTAGCTGCCCATCTGATGAACACTCGCAGCGTGTCCATCTGAGTCTTTTCTGAGATGGGCTTGAGGTCTCCATCGGATCGCCGCCACAAGCGGAAACGGTGAAGATCCCTCCCTGAGAGATCATTCATATTAGTCATCTCTTGCTGGTCGCACCAGCGCAGGAAGTGGCCTAGCCGTGATTTATGACCGTACAAGGATCTCTTCGAGAGCTCAGTCTCTCGATCCTCAAGATACAATTCGACTGTGGTTTCGGGGTCGATTGGTTCTAGCGCCATGGTTGGATACGAACCAAAGCGGACAAACACTCCGGGAATCCCGGGACAGCACCGGGATTGAAACGGATATTTCATGTAGCATGACGGAATCCCCGCGAGTCCACTCACTTCGTTCGTTCCCTCGCGTGGTCCCGTTCGCTTCGCTCACGGGACCCCCGCGAGTCCGTGTTCTGCGCCGCGAGCAACATCGCGAGCGGCGCAACACTGCAACGAGCAGGATTTGAACCCTGCCAGTCGCACGCAGCGACTGCTCCACGCGAACCGCTATAGAGGTTCTCTCTACAAACCCATCGCCTCAATCAAATACGTATGTGAGACGGTTTTTTAATGAAATCATGTCAAATCCAGTCGTAGGTATGGTAGTTGTGGGGACACTCGCCATCGCGGGCGCAGCATTATGAGCCATCTACACGGCCTTCTCCGGTGGAAACCTATCTGCCATTTCTGACTGATTCATCCCTGTCTTGTTGTTTGCTCTCTGTGCCGGAGTCGTTTTAGATGCGATCGCGTGAATGCAGTAGAGTGGTCTCTCACACTTTCCACGCCACGACTGCTCCGACTGCGATCAGCACCGCATCACCAACGTTGATCACGGCAGTTCCGCGTTCTTGAACTGCGAATGTGAAGAACTCGCGGTAGAAGTCGAAGAAGGGACCCAGTCCGACCATCTGTGGAAGAAGCATGTTGACCGCACCGAGGAGGAGTACGCCGAGTGCGGCCAGCCGAACGACGTTTTTTACCTGCATCTTCGCTCGCAACCCGAGGATCCGCAATGTGAACCAGCGGGAAGTCGGGTCCTGATCTGGCATACGTGTGTTATCCCGAGGTGCCAATAAAAAAGGTATCCTGCGGTAGCGACCGCAGGTTGTTCATTGTCACGGTCGCCATGATCAATCCAACATCGAAGAGCGCAACGAAAATGTGGCTAAGGCCACGTTTTCTAAGGTACCCCGCCCCGCTTCCGCGACGGCCCCCCGGCCGTTCATGCGCCGCGCTCAAAATTTTTCACCTATGGTGCTCAATGTTGGATATGGTTTCAGCAATAATCGAAGCAGTCGGAGAATTACGTATAGAAACTCTACTTATACCTCCTTTCGTGATCGGATATGTCGGATATCTCTGGTCAGACGCTATTATTCTCGGTGCCGCATTCGTGTCATTGACCGGAGGATCTCAGATGTATCAATTAATGAAGTATCTGAAAGAAAACCATGAACACGAACCGATGAATCCTGAAGAGATATTCCTCTTATTTCCCGCTTCTATGCCTTCACTGTATGCGTTCTTAGCTACCTCAGCATGGTACGCAGTTACCATACCTTTCGGTTATATTTTAGGTGGTTACACATTTTATATAACAAATGATTTCTATTTGTTTATTGGAATGAGTGCGTACTCCTTATGGCTAATTTTGACGGTGACTTCTATAGAACGCTCGGAAGAACCTACAACACAACAACTTCGTGTAATGAACGGACTAAGTAGAGGTTACTTCTCAAAAAACAGCTCCGATTGAGAGCTTAGGTTGTCGACTATTCCGGTGGGTTCCCACCCCAATGCCAACGAAGCAAGGATATCTGAAACCACTTGATTGTGATTTTTAATACCTGCGTTCCAGACCCCCCACTTCTGGTACACCGCAGCCCGTACCGATCACCCTGCCGCTGAAGCCGATCGTGGTACTGCTCGTAGATCTTGAAGTCCCCCAGTTGTCCGTCGACGTTCCGGCGGGCCGTCGCCTTGAGCTCCCACGAGGTGCCGTCTGTCAGTCCATCGTCCCAACTCGTGTCGACCCCGGCCGTCGTCGACGACCCCGCAACGATCGCGGGATCGGTGACCACTTATCAACCCGCCCGTGGCGAGTCACTGCAGATCGGCGGGATCACGAGCGCCAGCTCGAACGGGCGACCGAGATCGTCACGACGGTCCCGATGACGACGATCCGCCGATGAGCGTCATCATCGACGCCGCGCTCGCGCACCTGGTGGAGAGTGACGAGAACATGCGGGATGCCCGCGCGAGCTGGACCCCACGACGATCCAGCGGTTCAACACGGACGTGATCGGGCTACGCTATCGGACGCGAATAGAAAGTAAATGGAGGTAAAACTACTCGACAGTATAGCTGGTCAGGGTTGAGGATGATCCGCCACCCGAAGCCGTCCAGATGACACGGAGTTCACCATTAGACTCGATAGTCTGGTCTCCCTCGGACCATTCAATAGAATCTCCGGAAGAAATGCGGTCATCCGGATCCGCCCACGCTACACCAAGTGAATCACCATCAAATTCTGTTTCAGTTCCGCCGACAGTACCGGTGACCCGATCTGCATCGATATTCTGTCCGCTCACGTGCGTTAACGTCACTTCATCACCAGCCGAATTTTGATCCCAATCGTAGCTGGCGCTCGGTGCAGTATCGCCGACCGAGTCGCCGAGGCCGAGCACGAACGTCCCGATGACGGCCGCGAGGATGACAGTGATTGCGACCATGAGGATGACTCCGATAACCGGAGACACCGCCTTGTCGTCGTTGAATAGCTTGCTGAGTTGCATTGTTGGTTCTCCAGCGGGGCGGGGAAAGGGTGTGCTTTCGGCGCGGTGCCGCCCCCCGTTTGACTCCCGATCCCCGTCTGGTTGATTGATGGCTCCCGTCTCTTCGTAATAAAGAATTCCTTCCGAATATCTCGGCTGATAGAAATGACAGGCGGTTTGACCGAAAATTCGCCGAAGGATACCTGCCCTCCGATGGAGCTCACCGCCCATACGTTCACACGAAACTATGCCCACAGAAGGTATGCGGACCCGTGACAGAGGCCTCGACTACCACCGGGTGTGGGCGTCCACCGGCACCTCCGAGCTGCGTTCGAGGCTGGCTCGACGGCGAGATGCTTGACCCCGTCCACGGATCCGATCCATGACGACTCAGCGGTTCAACATTGATGTGATCGGCTTGCGCTATTGGACGCGAATAGAAGTAAGTGGAGGTGAAGAGATTATATAGTATTGTTAAAATAGAATAGAAGTTGAATTAGTTGTCTGTGTCGGTAACAGTTCCATCAACGCTGGCTAGGGTCGAGGAACTACTATCGGATTCCCAGATCAGGCGAACGGTGACGTCTCCGTCTCCTTCAACAGTAGCCGCTACTTCACTACCAGCAGTCAAGCGCTCACTTCCTTCTGTAGGAGTTGTATCACTTACTGTGAAGTCACCGCTGGCAGCAACTATCCACTCGTTTTCCTCGACTGCATTCCCACTAACATGTTCGAAAGTAGCGATCCCTGACCCGCCCTCGTTGTCCTCAAACGACGTATCGAACTGCACGGTGGGCGCAGAATCACCAATCGAGTCACCGAGACCGAGCACGAACGTCCCGATGACGGCAGCGAGGATGACGGTGATTGCGACCATGAGGATGACTCCGATGACCGGAGACACCGCCTTGTCGTCGTTGAATAGCTTGCTGAGTTGCATTGTTGGTTCTCCAGCGGGGCGGGGAAAGGGTGTGCGTTCGGCCCGGTGGCGTCCCCCCGTCTGACTCCCGATCCCCGTCTGGTTGGTTGATGGCTCCCGTCCCTCCGTAATAAAGGGTTCCTTCCGGATATCCACGCTGATAGCGAGAAGCGACGCTTTAAGTACCGATCCGTCGACGTACAGCCGTCCCCCGATGGAGCCCACGGCCCCCACACTCGCACGAACCTACACTGACCGGGTGTATCCGGACCCGTGGCAGAAGGTCCTCGACTACGAACGGGTGCAGGCGTACGCCGCCGAACACCCTACCCAGGGGCGCACGCGCGTCGGGACGGCGCTCGACCTGCCGCCCGAACGGGTCCGCGGCTGGCTCGACGGCGGGATACCCGATCCCGTCCGCGGGATCCACGTCGCGGCGGACCACGGCTGGCTCGATCCCGACCCCGCGGGCGACACCGCTTCGGCCCTCATCGACCTCCTCGCCCACGTGCTCGCGGGCGGCTCGATCCTCGACGCCACGTACGTGGTCCGGCTCACCCCGGGCTCGCGCGTCGGCGTCGACGAGCTCCGAGCCGCGCTCGACCGCGTCGGCGTCGAGTCGCGGATCGACCACGAACGCGCGGCGGGACGGGCGACCGAGGTCGTCGCCGCCCGCGACGGGTCGGTCCTCGGCCGGTGTCTCGTCGCGATGGGCGCCGCCGCCGGCTCGAAGATCGACCTCCAGCACGTCCCCGAGGTCGTCCGACACGCAACGCCGGCACAACGGGCGTCGTTCTGCCGGATCTACGCGGCACACCGCGCCGTCGAGTTCGACGGCAAAGCCACCCGCCGGATCGTCGAGGAACGACCGTGCTCGTACATGAGTGAACTCCGCGACCTCTTCGAGGACGTGACCGGCGAGACCGTGGGCATGGGCGAGGACGGACTCACGATCACGGCGGACGCCGCGCGAAGGCTCCCGCCGAGCCCCGCGAGCGGGCCGTCGCAGGCCCCGACGACGACCCGCCGATGAGCGTCGTCCTCGACGCCTACTGAGGAGAGACAGCTGCGGGATGCGGGGACAGCAGCCGGCCCCGTGGTCGAGGCGAAACGACCGGTGGAGGTTTCTGCTCACGGGGTCGACACGACACACGAGGGGAGTGATAATGAAGCGCGCCACGCCCGACAGAGACGGTCGTGAACCACCGGAGCGGTCGAGACGGTCGCTCCTGGCGCAGGGCTGTGCGACCGTCGGAACGATCGGTCTCACGGGATGTCTCCGATCGGTGCAAACGACGGACGAGAACCCGGAACCGGCCGTTATCGGCCACCGAGGCTGTGCGGCCGAGAACCCCGAAAACACGATCGGAGCGGTCGAAGCCGCCGCCGCCGTCGCTGGCGGCGTGGAAGTCGACGTCCGCCGGTGTGAGACGGGTGGGCTCGTCGTCTTCCACGACGAGCGGCTCGATCGGCTGACGACGGAAGGCGGTCGAGTGGCGAACACGTCCTGTGACGCCGTAGTAGCGCTCGACGTCGACGACTCGGGTGAAACGGTTCCGACGCTGGCGGAGGTGTTCGAAGCGGTTCCGGCGGACACGAGGCTCGTACTCGATCTCAAGGAACCGGGCCTAACAGCGGACGTGCTCGCGCTCTCGGCCGAGCACGACCACGAACTCCTCCTCTCTTCGTTCCTCCCGTCCGTCTTGCGAGAGGTTCGAGCGGTCGAATCGGACGTGTCGACCGCGTATATCGTCCGAGAGTCCGCCGGAAACCGACCGTTCCGTCCCGTCGTTCCCGGGCTCCCGTCCTGGGTCTACCTTCCGGAGGACGTTGCTGAACTGATACGGGCGACCGTCGAGTTGGGCTGTGATGCGATCCATCCCCGGTACGAACTGTGTTTACAGACCGATCTCGTCACACGCGCCCACGCGGCCGGCCTCCGGGTCGAAGCGTGGACGATCACGGGACGGGACGAGTTCGCCGCACTCCGTGCGGTCGGTGTCGACGCAGTGATCTCGGACGTCTGTACGGACCTGCACGACGGGCAGTGACGTGCACCTCGCCGCTTACCGCGGGGAGGACTCACGTGAGGTTTGGAAGCGTAACCGTGAGCACGTTTCCGTCGTCGTACTCGAAGTCGATGCTGCCGCGGAGCTTCTGTACACACCAGTAGACGATCCACAGCCCGATCCCCTGTCCGTGCTGTAGCGGCGTTTCATCGCCTGCACGGAGGGTTTCGATCTCTATTTCCGGGATGCGTTCGTTGCGGTCACGGATCTCGAAGACGACGCCTCCGTCGGCGTTCGACGCGTCAGAGACGCTGATGCTCGCTGTTTGCTCCGGCACTTCCGAGTGGATGATCGCGTTTTCGACGAGGTTATCGAGAAGCACCGAGAGCAACACCGGATCCGTTCGGAGCCGTAGCTCCGGTGGAGTGACCGTCCACTCGATCGTCGCGTCGCTGTGTGCGGCCGAACAGCTCCGCTCGACGTCGGCTAAGACGGTAGAAACGGCGAGGGGCGCAGGCTGTCGCTCCCGTTCTTGAACGCTCTCGAACGTACCCACTTTTTCAGCGATGGAGAGCAACCGATCGCTTGCAGCCTCGATCTTCCCGGCCCGTGTGGCCCGTTGGAGGTCGTCCACGTCGCCTCCGAGCAGGTCGGCATAGCCGCTGATAACCGTCGTCTCGTTCCGGAGGTTGTGCCGAAGCACTCGATTGAGCACCGCGAGTTGCTGCTCACGTTGCCGGTCCTCGGTCACGTCGTACAACACGAGCATGCTCCCGACGGGGGTGTCGCGTGGATCGGTTAACGCCGTGTACGACACGGCAAACGTCCCGCCCCGCTCCGTCTCGACCCTGATCTCCTCGGTTTCACGGAGCGTCTCTAACCCGACACCGAGGACCGTACCGAGAGCGATCGGTAACGCGTTCGACAGCGTGCTCGGGAACAACTCCTCCGCGCGGTCGTTTACGCGAACGATCTGTTGTTCGGTATCGAGGACGAGTACGGGATCCGAAAGCGAGTCCAGTCCGGTTCGTTCGGCCGTGCGCTGTGTCGCTGGGTTCGTCTGAAACATGTGCGTCCCGACGAACGCGTACGCGTCGAGCGAGACGTGAACGAGCATCAGCGGTGCCGTGAGATGCAACTGTGGAACCGGGCCGAGTTCGAACAGCCACACGAACACCCCAACCGACGGCGGAACGGTGCTCAGGATGACCGCGATGGCTTCGCGTCGGTACAGCGGTCCGTAGCTCAGTATCGCACCGATCAGCAGCAGGGAGCCGACAGCAGCCGTTCCAATGGAGAACAAGACGGCAAAGACACCCCACGGCTGGACCGTATACACGACCGTTGCCAGCCCGAACACCGGATCGAACTGAAAGTCACGCCACACGAGCCCGTGAACCGGATTCGTCACAGCAAGTACGACCGTCAGTAGCGGAACGACGGCGACGATCCCGAAGAGCGGCGTGCGGATGAGGTCCCCACGCCCGGTGTAATCGAGGCCGAACGCGAGAAAGAACGGCCCCATGAAACACACAGAGACGAACGCGACCGCCCCGAGCGCGACCCGTAACGTCGGCTCGAAGACGAGTAGTGCGATCCCGTAGGAGCCACAGAACGCGGCGACGGACGCGATGTTCCCCATGAACCAGCTCGCACCCGATCGCTCCCGCTGGTGATACAGGTACTGCAACAGATACAGCGCACCGAAACTGGCCCCGAGAGAGGCGAAGACGATCCCAGCTCCAAGCGCCCCCGACATCATCCCCTACGCGGGGTTCACCAGGAACCGACTATAAGATTGTGAAACGGAGCCCGGCATCGAGGCCAGTGCCGTGGTTCGACTCGACGGGATCGAAGGGCGCGACCCCGACACGGCGTCGACGATCAGTCGAAGCGCCACCGGCCGGCCGCCTTGAGCTCGCGGACGTAGCCGTCGTGAAGCGCGTCACGGATCTCGCTCGGGTCCTTTTCGGGGAACGCTCGGGAGTCGTCGGCGAGCTCGAGGACGGCGCTCGTGTACGCGATCGCGAGGTCACGGAGGTCACGGACGTCGATCTTGTCGAGGGTGTCGGCCTGCGTGTGTCCCCAGCCACGGCCGCTGGCGGGCGACGTCGAGCCGACGGTCGCCGCCGGGATCCCCCGCTCCGTCCACGGCCAGCAGTCGCCGTGCGGGGCGACCGACTCGTCGATCGGGAACCGGATGTCGAGGTCGGCGGCGACCGTCTCGAACGGGTCGACCAGCTCCTCGAAGGTGTTCGTCCGGCGGACCTTCGGGGTCCGGCTCTTGCCCGAGCCGTCGATGTTCAACACGCACTTGACGTCGTCCCGGTCGGTCGTCGCCGCGAGGTGCGAGGAGCCGTACAGCCCGACCTCCTCGGCGCCGACGACGACGAACCGAACCCGGGTGTCGAGGTCGTCGACGACCCGCGAGAGCAGCCGCGCGATCTCACAGACCATGACCGTCCCGACGCCGTTGTCGACCGCTCCCTCGGCGGTGTCGTGGGCGTCGACGTGGGCGGTCACGAGCACCGCCTCGTCGGTGTCCGGCCCGAGCGATCCCTCGATGTTCGGGGCGGTCGCGGGGCCCGTCTCGCAGTCGACCGTCACGCGTGCGGTCGCGTCGGCGTCGGCGTAGCGGGCCAGCCGGGCCCCGAGCTCGGCTGAGACGCCGACCGCGGGGATCGGTCCGGGGCGGTTCCCGTAGCCCACCTCGCCGGTGGGCGGGAGGCAGCCGTCGATGTGGTTGCGGAAGACGAACGCGTCAGCGCCCGCCTCGAGCGCGAACGCGTACTTCTCCATCCGGTGGTACCAGTGGTCGGCGTCGTCCGGCGAGTCCGACCGCACCATCGCGATCCGCCCCTCGACGTCGGCGGCGTCGAAGTCCTCGGGGAGGCCGTACCCCAGGTCGACCACCTCGCCAGTCACGTCGCCCGGCGGCGTCCCCGGAAGCGCGAGGACCTCGTGTTCGGCCTCGAAGCGTCGGTCCCGGTCGGGGACCGTGATCGCCGACGACCCCCGCCACCAGCCGGGGAGGTCGAACTCGTCGATCGCGACGTCCGAGAGGCCGACGTCCTCGAACGCCGAGCGAACGACCGCCGCGCCCTCCATCTCTCCGTCGTGGCCGGCCATCCGATTCTCGATGTCGACCAGCTGCTCGAGGAGGTCCCACGCGAACGTACTCGTGCGCGCGTCGCCGATGACGTGCTCCGGGAGTCGGGTCATACCCGGGCCACGCCCGGGCGCGACATGAACGTACGGGTCGCGGAGGGAAACGAGGACGACGGCGGCGCTTGGACCCTATACGTCGGGCCAGCGCTCGATGTACACCGTCTCGTCGGTGTAGAACCGGACGACGTCCTCGGCCTGTGCGTGGAGGTCGCCGAAGAAGGAGTCCTTCCGGCCGCCGAAGTGGAAGAACGCCATCGGTGCCGCGGTGCCGACGTTGACGCCGATGTTCCCGACGTCCGCACGGTTACGGAACTCTCGGGCCTCGCCGCCGCGGGCGGTAAAGAGGCTGGCCGCGTTGCCGAAGTCGGTGCCGTTCAGCTTCCGGACGGCCTCGTCGAAGTCGTCGGCGCGGGCGATCCCGAGGACCGGGCCGAAGATCTCCTCTTGAGCGATCCGCGAGTCCGTATCGACCTCCCCGAACACGGTCGGGCCGATGAACGTCCCCTCCTCGTAGCCGTCGACGGTGACGCCGCGACCGTCACGGAGGAGCTCGTTTCCGTCCTCGACGCCGGCGTCGATCAGGTCCGCGACCCGCTCCGCGTGGCCCGGCGAGATCAGCGCGCCGATGTCGGTGTCGGGGTCGAGCCCGTCGCCGACGACCTGGTCGTCGACGACGTCGAGGACCGCCTCGACGAACGGCTCGTAGGCGTCGCCGACGACCACCGCGATGTCGTTGGCCAGACAGCGTTCGCCGCCGCAGGCGAACGAGGAGGAGACCGTCTTCGCGGCCGCGTACTCCAGGTCCGCGGAGTCGGAGACGACCACGTAGTTCTTCGCACCCCCCTGTGCCTGGACGCGCATCCCGGTCCGCGCGGCCGTCTCGTAGACGTGTCGGGCGACCGGCGTGCTCCCGACGAACGACGCGCCTGCGAGGTCCTCGTTCTCCAACAGCGCGTTCACCGTGTCCGGACCGCCGTGGACGAGGTTGACGACCCCGTCGGGGAAGCCCGCCTCGTCGATCAGGTGGAACAGGTACTGTGCGGTCAGCGGGTCCTGTTCGCTGGGTTTGAGAACGAACGAGTTCCCCGTCGCGACGGCGTACGGGAGGAACCACAGCGGGATCATCCCGGGGAAGTTGAACGGGGTGATCGCCGCGAACGTCCCCAGGGGACGGCGGACGGCCATCTCGTCGATCTCCGGGGCGGCGTTCTCGAGGAAGCCGTCCTGCATGAGCCGGGGAGCCCCGCAGGCGACCTCGACGTTCTCGATCCCGCGGCGGAGCTCGCCGCGCGCCTCGTTCAGGTTCTTGCCGTGCTCCGTGACGAGCACCCGCGCGATGTCCTCTTGGTGCTCCTCGAGCAGGGATTTGAGCCGGAAGAGCGGCTGGATCCGGTCTTCGATCGCACGGTTTCGCCACGTCTCGAAGGCGGCGTCGCCCGCGGAGACCACGTCCGCGACCGATCCGGGCGGCGTGAACGGGACGTGCCCAAGGGTCTCGCCCGTCGCGGGGTTGACCACGTCCGCGCCGTCGTCACCGTCGATCGGGGTCCACTCCCCGTCGACGTAGTTCCGAAGCGTTCCGTCGGTGATGTCGTCGATGTCCATTATCGGTGATGGTGTGTCAGTATTGATCGAAGGAATTGGTACCGATCTGATGTCGCCAGATCCGAACGTGTCGATCAGAGCATGTGATCAGAACACGTTGTACGGCAGGACGTACAGGATGACCGCCAGGAACGGCGTCAACAGCAGCAGCATCGTGATCGCGTACCCGAACATGTCACGGGCGCGCATGCCGGTGATCGCCAGCAGCGGGATGGCCCAGAACGGCTGGAAGAGGTTCGTGTGGGCGTCGCCGACGGCGTACGCCATGATCGTGTGGCCCGGCTCGACGCCGAGCGCCTCCCCGGCCTCGAGCATCGAGCCGCCGATGATCGTCCACTCGCCCCCGCCGGAGGGGACGAAGATGTTGAGTATGCCCGCGGTGATCCACGCGATGACCGGGAACGTCTGCGGCGTGGCGATGCTGATCAGGAACTCCGTGACCGTGTCGACCAGCCCGGTCCCCGTCATGATGCCGATGATCCCGGCGTAGAAGGGGAACTGCAGGATGATCCCCGCGCTCGACTGGACGGCCTCGTAGAACTCCTCGAGGTAGTCGATCGGGCTCGTGTACAGCGCGAGCCCGAC
Organism: Halorubrum sp. JWXQ-INN 858; assembly: GCF_009806985.1. Lineage (GTDB taxonomy): Archaea > Halobacteriota > Halobacteria > Halobacteriales > Haloferacaceae > Halorubrum. The sequence continues at coordinate 466,736 of NZ_WUAX01000016.1, forward strand.
CATGATGAACCCGAAGTTGAGCACGTTCAGGTCGAGCGCGCCGAGCCCCTGCGTGAGGAACGTGTAGCCCGTGACCGCGACGCCCGTGAGCGCGATGATCCCGCCGAGCACCTTGCTGTTGTTGATGCGGTCGGCCGGGGTCGGCGACGCGTCCTCCCCGCCGTCGGCGGCCACGCCCGAGTCGTCGGGTGCGTCGGCCGCGTCGGTCGGGTCGTCCGCGAACTCGTCGTCCTCGAGGTCGACGTCGACGTACTCGGAGATCCCCCGCGCGTTGTCCTTGGGCGGGGAAAGCAGGTAGAGGAGGATCAGCGCGTAGACGATGCTGGTCGCGGTGAGGATCAGCGCGTACGGGTGGAAGATCGTCTGTGTCGTGCTGATGACGCCGTCGACGACCCCCTGCTCGATGAACACGTTGCCCGGGGTGTTCATCAGGAGCCCGGCGGAACTGGAGAGCCCCCAATGCCAGGTGAGGCTCATTCCGAGGTAGCCGGCGACACACAACAGGGGGTAGTGGACCGCCATCCCCTTCCGCTCGGCGAGCTCGCCCATCTCGCGCGCGAAGATCGCGCCGACGATGAGGCCGAGCCCCCACGAGATCCAGCCCGTCACCATCGCGATGAACCCGACGAGCAGGATCGACTGGCGGCCGGTGTTCGGGATCCGGATGAGCCGGTCGATCCCGCGTTTTACCCACGGGTGGTACGCGACGACGAACGCCGTCACGAGGATCAGGACCATCTGCATCCCGAACTCGAGCAGGGACCAGAACCCGCCGAACCAGGAGAGCGCGAGCTCCGTCGCCCCGGCACCCTCCGAGAGGAACGCGGCGACCGCCGCCACGTACGTCAGGATGATCGCGAACAGGAAGGGACTTGGCATCCATCGCTCGACTCTGGCGGACATCGACTGTCCGAACTGCTGTATCGGTGTTGGGTCCGGGTTCGTGCTAGACATGCACAACCCCACGGACAATAGTCATGTTTATAAGTTTTTCCAGACGTGTCAGAGTTTGGATCATCGACGATCACGAACCTTCGAGAAGCGCTCGCCCGTATAGCCGGACGGAGTCCCGCTTTTTCTCAAAAATAGCGATGATCAATATCTCGATCACCCACAAGTGTTCATCTCTTTTGTCATTTGTTATGTTTCGGTATTGCCGAAACGGAGCGGCGTGTTTCGGGGTTCTCCTCGGCGAGGGAGCCGCCGGGCCGCGTGTTCGACTCCGATCCCGTTCGATCCGGCCACGATCGTCGGGGAAACGCCGTGACAGCCAAACCGTCGTCTCGGATCCGTCACAGGGTTTCGGCCATTCCGAACGACGCCGCGCCACGTGCTCCCAAACACTATACGTGCCGACCCGGAGTGGTGACCATGGTCGACCAGCGTGGGGGCGGGACCACGGTACAGGCGAGCGAACGGACGCTGGAGATCGTGCAAACGCTTCGAGATCGGGAGGAGGCGACGTTGACCGAGCTGGCGAGGGACCTGGAGATGCCCCGAAGCACCCTCCACGGATACCTTTCGTCGATGGTGAACGCGGAGTACCTGATCAAAGACGACGGGGCCTACCGGCTCGGTCTCCGGTTCCTGGATCACGGGGTCGCCACACAGCGGGCCGATCCGCTCTACGACGCTGCGGGGCCGATCCTCGAACAGGTCGCCGAGGAGACGCGGGAGATCGTCTGGCTCGTCGTCGAGGAGTACGGGAAGGCGGTCTGCCTCCGGAAAGCCGAGGGCGACCTCGCGGTCCAGCCGTACAAGAGACTCGGTGCGCGTCTTCACCTCCACGACATCGCCGCCGGAAAGGCGATCCTCGCGCACCTGTCCGAGGGGCGCGTACGGGAGATCCTCGACCGTCACGGACAGCCCGCGTCCACGGACGCGACCGTGACGGACCCCGACCGGCTGCTCGATGAGCTGGCGACGGTCGCCGAGACGGGCGTGGCGTACAACGACGGGGAGTCGCTGGACCGGTTCCGGGCGGTGGCGAGCCCGGTCTGTCTCGACGGCGAGGTCCTCGGATCGATCGTCGTCTCCGGGCCGAAGAACCGTCTCCGCGGCGATCGGTTCCGGGAGACGATCCCGGAGACGGTGACGGGTGCGGCCAACGCGCTCGAGCTCGAGCTGCTGAATTAACCGTTCGCGAACCGTTCCCCACGGAACCCGGCAACCGCGGCGCGTACCCCGTACGTTATCCATCGGGGTGGCGAACGACGATCGAGAATGGACACGGTCGAGCGCCGGATCGTGACGTTCACCGCGGGCTCACACGGGCTCGTCCACACGTACGAACTGTCGATCCCGATCCTGTTGACGGTGTGGGTCGCCGAGTTCTCGACCAGCGCGGCGGTGTTGGGGGCGATCGTCACGGTCGGGTACGGGCTCTTCGGCGTGGGCGCGCTCCCCGGCGGCGTGCTCGTCGATCGGTTCGGCTCGAAGCCGATGATCCTCGCCTGTCTGCTCGGGATGGCCGGCTCGTTCCTGCTCGTGGGGATCGCTCCGAGCCTCCCGGTGCTCGCGGTCGCGATCGCGGTGTGGGGCGTCACCGCCAGCGTCTACCACCCGGCGGGGCTCGCGCTCCTCTCGAACGCGGTCGAACGCCGCGGGATCGCGCTCGGCTACCACGGTATCGGCGGCAACCTCGGGATCGCGCTCGGCCCGCTGGCGACCGTCCTGTTGCTGCTCACGTTCGACTGGCGGGTCGTCGCCGCCCTCCTCACGATCCCGGCGTTGATCGTCGCCGGATACGGGCTGACCGTCGACGTCGACGCCGCGCTGACGGACGCGACCGACCCGGCCGACGCCGACGGAACGACCGCGAGCGACGGCGGGAGCACGGACGCGGACGGCGGTACGGAGGCGGACGACGGGACGGGGGCAGACGACGGGACGGGGGCGCTGGCCGCGATCGTCCGAGACACGCGGACCCTCATGACGCTCGGGTTCGTATTGGTGTTGGTGTTCGTGACGTTCAGCGGGCTCTACTACCGGGCGTTCCTGACGTTCCTCCCGGACTTACTCGGCGGCGTCGTCGACGGACTGATCGACGTCCAGTTGGTCGACCCGTCGAGCCCGTACGCCGACGACTTCGACCTCTCACGATACCTCTACGTACTGATCCTGACCGTCGGCGTCCTCGGACAGTACCTCGGCGGCCGGATCGCCGACCGGATCCCCGCGGAGCGGGCGTTGGTGTACGCCATGCCGGTGCTCGGGACGCTCGCGCTGCTCTTCGTTCCGGCCAGCGGGGCGGTGTGGTCGTTCCTCGCCGTCTCGGTCCTGTTGGGCGTCGCGCTGTTCACCGTCCAGCCCCTCTCCCAGGCGACGGTCGCCGCCTACTCGACGTCGGAGGCGCGGGGGCTCTCGTTCGGCTACACCTACCTCGCGATCTTCGGCGTCGGCTCGTTGGGGGCCGGTCTCGCGGGGTTCGTCCTCACCGTGGCGACCGCAAGGGAGCTGTTCATGGTGCTCGCGGGGATCGCCTTCCTCGGCGCGATCGCCGCCACGGCCGTCGTCCGGCTGGGCGTGCGCCGTGACTGATCGGCAGGCGCTCATTCGGGTTCGACGACTGACTCGGCCGAAGCGGCGGAGTCAGTGGGGTCAGTGGAGTCAGTGGAGTCGGAGGAGTCAGCCGACTCCGCGGAGTCGCCGGAGCCGTCGAACTCGACGCCCGTGAACTCGAAACGAGCGCCGTCCGAACCGTCCGCGAGCGCGACCTCCCACCCGTGGTCGTCGGCGATCTGTCGCACCGTCGCGAGGCCGAGCCCGACCCCGTCGCCGCCGGTCGTGAACCCCGTCTCGAAGACCTTCTCGCGGTCCGCCGTCGGGACACCCGGTCCGTCGTCGGCGACGGCGAACCCGTCGGTGGTCACCTCGACCCTGACGGTCACCGCCCCGCCGCCGTGTTCGACCGCGTTCCGGAACAGGTTCTCCAACGCCTGCCGGAGCCGCGTGCGGTCGGCGAGCGCGACCGTCCCGTCGACGCCGTCGCCGAGCGCGAGCGTGGCGTCCGCGGTGTCGACGAGCGACCACGTCTCCCGGGCGACGTCCGCGAGTCGCACGCGGTCGGGTTCCTCGACGGGGCCGCCCGATCGCGCCAGCGCGAGGAGGTCCTCGATGAGCCGGTCCATCCGCTCGTGGGCCGACGCGACCCGACCCAAGTGCTCCGTCGCCCCCGCCACGTCGCCGTCGCCCATCGACGCACGCGCGAGGTCCGTGTACCCGCGTGCGACCGACAGCGGATTCCTGAGGTCGTGCGAAACGACGCTCGCGAACCGGTCGAGCCGGTCGTTCTGTCGCTCCAGATCGGCCGCCCAGAGCTCGAGCTGCTCGTCGCGGTCGGCCCGTTCGAGCGCGGCCGTCGTCGTTTCCGCGAGCAGCTTCGCCAGCGTCACGTCGGTCTCGTCGAAGCTGTCGGCGGTGACGCTACCGACGTTCATCACGCCGTACACCCCGAGCGGGAGGACGATCTCGCTCCGCACTCGCGTGCTCGGGTCGTAGATCCCCGGCCGGTCCGAGAGGTCGGAGTACTGCTCGACGTCGCCCGTCTCGAACACGTCCCACGAGAGGCTGTTACCCGGGCGGTACACCGGGATCTCCTGGAACTCGGTCTCGCCGAGCCGGGATATCGCGGCCGGATGGAGAGCAGACCCCTCGTCGTTCGCGAGCCACACGCCGTTGATCCCGAGGTCGAGGACGTCCGTGGCGATCCGCACCGCCTGCTGGGCGACCGCCTCGGGCGACTCCGCGGCCAGCAGCCGCCCGGTGGCCCGCTGGAGCGAGGCGATCTGTTCGACCCGTCGCCGCCGCAGCGCGTCGTTGACGCCGATCAACACCCCCGCGGCCGCGCCGACGGTCGCGATGCTCGCGACGAGGAAGACGGCCGCGTCGACGTTGACCCCATCGACCGCGCCGTGAAGCAGCACGAGCCCGGCGAGCGCCCCGGCGATGGCGGTCCCGAGGATCGTCCACGACGCGATCAGCCGGTTCGTCGCCGCGGAGAACCCCTGTTCGTGGGCCCACACGCCGGCGGTGACGACGACCACCGCGATAGACAGGGGCAACACGGCACCCAACACCGACGAGAGGAGGGACTCGTCGTGCGCGATCAGGTGGAAGACGTGGATCGCGACGAACGAGAGACCGATACCGGGAGCGAGGATCGACCACGGGATTCGCGAGTCATCAGTCGCGCGCGCGGCGAGCGGCATTCACCGGTTCTCTCGGCGTCAGCGATACATAGTTTTCGGCTTTTCAACCATCGCCGGCTACGCCGAGTGCGTCGCCTCTTCGGGGTCCTCGACGACCTCCAGCCCGCGGTTGTTCACGGCGTGCGGGTCGAGCCCGACCTCCCGGAGGAAGCCCTTGTACTGTCGCTCGGCGGTCTCGCCGTCCTTCTGTTTGTCGGACGCGTGGTCACAGAGCTCGAGGATGTTCTCCGGGACGTCGTTCTCGTGGACGATCCAGTGGTTGATCGTGTCCGAGAGCCGGCGGATCGGCGACGTGAAGTGGCCGTAGATGTCGAAGTTGAGCGCGTGGTGTCCCCCGAAGGGATCGTTCATGTACTTCGCCCGCGGCATCACCTTCAACACCGCGCGCTGGATCTTGTTGAGCTGGCGGTCGGGCGACTCCTCTAACGCGGCGTTGACGGCCTTCCGCGGGTCGTCGCCCCACGCCTCGCCGGGGATCGAGACGCCGTCGAGTTCCTGGATCTCTTTTAAGGCGTTGTTCCACTGGTCGGGCGTCGGCTGCGGGTGAACGCGGTACATCGCCTCGACGCCACGGTCCCACATCAGGGTGTGCGTGACGGCCTTGTTCGCCTTCAGCATCGACTCCTCGATGATGGTGTGTGCGCGATCGCGACGCGGGTTCAACACGAGCGAGCCGTCCTCCTTGCGCTGTTCGTGCATCCGGTCGGCGAGCTCGAACGCGAGCTCGTTTTCCGCGCCGAGGGGGAGCGACGGGTCGTCGAGGCGGTTCTCACACTGTTTGTAGGTGAGCCGCTCGTCGGAGTTGATGACGGACTTGTAGATGTCGATGGACTCGAACGAGAGCGTCTCGTCGTCGATCTCCATCTCGACGGTGTGTGCGAGCCGGTCCTCGTTGGGGACGAGCGAGCAGACGGTCTCGGCGAGGACCGGCGGCAGCATGTGGTTCGTGTACGCCGGCAAGTACACCGTGTTCGCGCGCTGGACCGCCTCCTCCCACATCGCGGTGTCGGGCGTGACGTAGTGGGTCACGTCGGCGATGTGGACCCAGAGGCGGTAGGCGTCCGCCTCGCGTTCGATGGAGACGGCGTCGTCGAAGTCCTGTGCGTCGACGGGGTCGGTCGTCCACGTCGTCAGGTCGCGGAGGTCGCGACGCTCGTCGATCTCCGATTCGATCTCGTCGTAGACGCCCTCGGTGCGGCGTTCCGCCTCCCGGAGCACCTCGGCGGGAAACTCGTCGCGGATCTCGAACTCCTCGAACAGCTCCTCGCGTTTGTCCGCCAGCTGGCTCGCCAACTCCTCGCTGATCCTCACGGGACCCTGATCCTCGGCGGACCCGGGTTTCGGCTCGTCGTCACTCATACCGGGATCAAAGCGCGTGCGTTAGAAAGGCCTGTCGGGCGGCGCGGTCGGCTGAAGTGGGGCCGATCGGCGGAAGCGGGAGGGACGGAAGCGAAGGGATGGAAGCTGAGGGACGGAAGCGGAGGGATGGAAGCGGAAGGGGTGGAAGCGGAGAGGCGACGGTGAGCGTTCGAGGGGACGCCGAGCAGTCACCGGTCGCGTTCCGAGCGCGTCTCCGACCCGACCGACTCGTCGACGGCGTCGGCGTACCGTCGAAGGAACTCCTCCCGGGAGAGTCCGTCCGACTCGATGGAGAGGAGCAACGATTCGAGACCGTCCCGCGGCTGGTGGCAGATACCGTCGTCACAGCCGGTACACAGGTACTCGAACGACTTGTCCCGCCGGTCCCAGCGGTTCCCCTCCTTGTCGTACTCACGCGCGTCCTCGCGCAGCACTGAGTCCCCGCACGCGATGCAGACGACCGTTCTCCGGTCCCGGCTCCTCCGGGAGCGCCACATGCCTCTCACCTGGTGGCGAGCCTACTTAGCGTTTGGTGCGCGGCTGACGGCCGTCGGACGCCCCGCTCTCGTCGGGGAGCGGACCCTTTATCGGCCGAGCGAGCGACGTATCGGCCATGCAGGTGAAATCCCGCCACCACCTTCGGAGCGACGAGATCGATGCGATCCGCGAGGCGATCGCCGACCACCTCGGCGTCGATATCGACGGGGACAGCTTCGAGTTCGTGGAGTTCGTCGACGCCCCCTACGAGGTCGTGCTAGTCGACGGCGACCCGAGCGTCTTCTACGTCGACGACGACGAGCCGTTCCTCACCGTCAGGGGCGCGAACGACTACGAGCCCGAAAACGGCGTCGTCACCGTGGACGCGGGCGCGATCTCGTTCGTCTCCGACGGCGCGGACGTGATGCGGCCGGGGATCGTCGAGGCCGACACGGCCATCCGCGAGGGCGACCTCGTCGTGATCGCCGAGGAGACGCACGGGAAGGCCCTCGCCGTCGGGCGCGCGCTCGTCGACGGCGACGGGATGGTCGGCGACAGCGGCAAGGTCGTGGCGTCGATCCACCACGTCGGCGACGACCTCTACGAGTTCTCCATCTGAGGTCCAGGCGACCCGTCCCCGGTCGTCGGTTCGGCGTCCCTCCGGTCCCGACGCCCCCGACCCAAGGGCGACGTCAGTCGACGAGGCGATCGATGGCGGCGTCAGTCGACGAGGCGATCGATGGCGGCGTCAGTCGACGAGGCGATCGATGGCGGCGTCGACGGCGTCGTAATCCGGGGACGCGGGGTGCTCGCTCGCGACCCACGCGTACCGGACGCGGCGGTCGGCGTCGAGCAGGAAGACCGCCGGACGCGCCTCCGTGATCCCGGCCATCCCGTCGATGTCGTGGGCGACGCCGTATTCGCGGATCAGGTCCGCGGACGGGTCCGAGAAGACGCGAACCCCCGCCCCGCGCTCGGCCAGCAAGGACCGGTGTTCGTACGGCGTCGAGATCGAGACGCCGAGCACGTCGACGTCGCGGACCCACCCGCGCGCGTCGATCTCCTTGTACAGGTACGTGGCCTGGAACGCCCCGTCCATGGGGTGAAACAGCAGCAGAGTCGGCCCGTCGACGACGTCGTCGAGCGCGCGGTCCTCCCAGTACTCCGCCCCGACGAGCGGGCGGGTGAAGTCGGGCGCGACGTCGCCCACGTCGACGTGGTCCGTGTCCGGAAGCGTAACGACCTCGAAGTCGACCATTCAGGCGGCCCCCGCCGTTCCGGGCCCGGATGCGTCGCCGTACGTCCGTTCGAGGTAGTCGACGATGTTGGCGCTCTCGGACATCGTCACACCCGTTCCGCGGTCGACGAGCGCGGGGACGCTTCGGGCGCCGGAGACGCGCTTGACGACGTTCCGCTCGGAGTGCATCGGCTCCACGTACCGCGAGCGGTACGCGAGGTCGAGCCGGTCGAGCGCCCGGACGACGCGTTCACAGTACGGACACGCCTGCAGCCGGTACAGGGTGATCGATGGCTCCGTCATGGGGAACCGTGTGGTCGCCAGCGACCTAACCGTGTCGACGACATAGCCGCCCGGGCGGTCGTCCTGTCCGTGGGAGCGCGAGCGCCTCCGCGGGTCGTTCCCGTCGACGCCCTCCGTCACGGACCGAGGGCAACCCTTTAACCGTCGCCCGACGGACGTTCAATGAGAATGGGCTTGTGGTCGATCACGTTGCTAGCCGGCGTCCTCCAGATACCGGCATTGGACGGACCCGTCGTGACGCTGCTGGGTATCGCGGTGATCGTCGTGCTGATCGGGATGTCCGCGTTCTTCTCCTCCTCGGAGATCGCGATGTTCTCGCTGCCGAAACACCGCGTCGACAGCCTCGTCGACGAGGGCGTCAAGCACGCGACGACGATCCGAAACCTGAAGGAGAACCCACACCGGCTACTGGTGACGATCCTCGTCGGGAACAACCTCGTCAACATCGCGATGACCTCCATCGCGACCGCGCTCATCGGCGTGTACGTCGAGAGCGCGCTGTTGACGATCGTCTTAACGACGTTCGGGATCACCGCCGTCGTCCTGCTGTTCGCGGAGACGGCCCCGAAGTCGTACGCCGTCGAGCACACGGAGTCGTGGTCGCTGAAGATCGCCCGCCCGCTGAAGTACTCCGAGACCGCGCTGTATCCGCTGGTCGTCCTCTTCGATTACCTCACGCGGATCGTCAACAAACTCACCGGCGGCCGGGCCGCCATCGAGTCGACGTACGTCACCCGCGAGGAGATCCAGAACATCATCGAAACCGGCGAGCGCGAGGGCGTCATCGAGGAGGAGGAGCGCGAGATGCTCGACCGGATCTTCCGGTTCAACAACACCATCGCCAAGGAGGTGATGACGCCCCGACTCGACGTCACCGCGGTCCCGAAGGAGGCGACCGTCGAGGAGGCCATCGAGAAGTGTATCCACGCCGACCACGAGCGCGTCCCCGTCTTCGACGGCAACCTCGACAACATCGTCGGCATCGTCACCGTCCGTGACCTCGTGCGCGAGCTGCGCTACTCGGAGGGCGAACCCTCGCTCGAACGCGTCGTCAAACCGACGCTTCACGTCCCCGAATCGAAGAACGCCGACGAGCTCCTCGAGGAGATGCAGGACAACCGCCTCCAGATGGTGATCGTCATCGACGAGTTCGGCACGACGGAGGGGATCATCACCCTCGAGGACATGGTCGAAGAGATCGTCGGCGACATCCTCGAGGGCGACGAGCCCGAGCCGATCGAGTTCGTCGCCGACAACGTCGCGTTAGTGCAAGGCGAGGTGAACATCGACGAAGTCAACGAGATGCTCGATATCGACCTCCCGGAGGGCGAGGAGTTCGAGACGCTCGCCGGGTTCGTCTTCAACCGGGCCGGACGCCTCGTCGAGGAGGGCGAGGAGATCGAGTTCGACGGCGTTCGGATCCGCATCGAGCAGGTCGACAACACCCGGATCATGAAGGCCCGCGTCACCGTCCTCGACGGAACCGACGACGAGGCGGCCGAGGACGACGAGCAGGACGAGGAGTCGGCCGACGACCAGAGCTGAGGACGGGTTCGGCGATCCGGAGAACCGTCGTTCACTTATAAACTAGCAGCTGCGGTCGGCGCGCGCGAGCAACGCGCGCGAGGGAGCAGTCTGGGCCCGGCGGGCCCAGACTGCGAGGCTGGGGAGGGTGAGGCGACGGAACGGTGCGGGGCCGTTCGGAGCCGTACGGGGCCGTGCGGAGCCGTACGGGGCCGTGCGGGACAACGCAGGTACGAGGCCGTTCGTCGGTCGTCGTCCCTCGGATCCTGCCGATCCGTGACGACGTACTCCGCAGCGGTGGCCTCGAGACCGCTCGTTCCGCTTATAAGTCCCGGAGAAACGTCGACCGCCGACGGAACCGTCGTGCCGCGATCAGAGCCCGTCGAGCAGCGCCGCCCGCCGCCGGTCGAGGTCGAACGCCGCCGTCGACCCGTCGAGCCGGTCGAAAAAGAGGAAGACGTCCGCACCCTCCCGCTCGGCGTGGGCCAACAGCGCCTCGATCGCCGGCCGGTTCAGCGCGTACGACTCCAACAGCCCGCAGACGAGCGCCAGCGCGACTCCCGCCTCGCCCTCCGGGAACGCGGGGTCGACCGACGAGAGGTCGACGGCCGTCTCGCCGGCGGCGTCCGGGTCAGCCGCCCCCGCCGCGTCGCTTCCGGCGACGGTCCGGAGACACCGGTTACAGATCGCGCTCTCGCGGGCGGGCGCGTACTCGCGTAGCGCGTCGGGAACGACGAACGCGACGAGCGTGCCGCCGCAGTGTGAACAGGACATGGCTGTCGCGTACGCCGTCGACGCGTAAAAAGAACCGACGCGGGCGGGCGGACGGAGGCGGACGGATCAGGCGTCCGCGGTCTCGGCCGCGTCCGCCGCTTCGGCGGCTTCGGCGGCTTCGGCGGCCTCAGCGGCCTCTTCGTCCTCCTTTTTCGCCTTGATCTTCTTGAGCCGGAAGATCTCCTCGCGCTCCTGCTCTTCGAGCTTCTGCTCGATGTACTCCTGGTTCTCGTACAGCTGCGGGAGGAGCGTGAACTCCAGCGCGTTCACCCGCCGCTTCGTCGTCTCGATCTCCGTCAGCATCTTCTTCATCGCCGTCTCCACCTCGGCGGCGAGGATGATCGTCTCCAACAGCTCCTCGTAGGCGTCCGCCGCCTCGTCGATCCGCGCGGAGGAGCCGAGCAGGCCGTAGCCGCGCTCGTCGAGGCTCTTTTTCACCTTCGAGGACTCGATCTGCGGGACGACGACCCCCATGATGTTCTTCGACTGCGTGGTGATCTCGGGATGTTCTTTCAGCGCCGCGGCCGCGCCGCGGACGGCGACGTCGCCCTCCATCGCACGGGCCATGTCGATCGTTCGCTGAGCCCGCTCGTAGTCGTCCGCCATGTCCGAACGGACGTCCTGCGCCTGATCGAGGATGTCCATGAACTCCATGATGAGCCCGTCACGCTTCTGTTCGAGCGTGTCGTGGCCGCGCTCGGACAGGTCGATCCGGTCCTCGATCGCCATCAGGTTCTTGCGCGTCGGCTTGACGTCCTTGGCCATGGTGGTTAGTCCGCCGCCTCGATGATCTCCCGCTCGGAGTCGTCCTCGCGGTAGTGTCGTTCGATGAACTCCTCGTCGATGCGGTTGAGCGCGTCCGTCGGAAGCATCGAGAGCAGGTCCCAACCGATCTCGAGGGTCTCCTCGATGTCTCGGTCCGTGTCGAACCCTTGATCGATGAACTCCGTCTCGAAGGCGTCCGCGAAGTCGAGGTACTTGTTGTCGAGTTCCGAGAGCGCCTCGCGACCGACGATGTTCACGAGGTCACGCAGGTCCTCGCCCTCCGCGTACGCCGCGAACATCTGGTCTTTCACGTCGGCGTGGTCCTCGCGGGTGAGTCCCTCGCCGATACCGTCGTCCATCAGCCGTGACAGGCTGGGCAGCACGTTGATCGGTGGCTGCAGCCCCTGGCTGTTGAGGTCGGGGTCGACGTAGATCTGCCCCTCCGTGATGTACCCGGTCAGGTCCGGGATCGGGTGGGTGTCGTCGTCGCCGGGCATCGTGAGGATCGGGATCTGCGTGACCGATCCCTCACGGCCCTCGATCCGGCCCGCACGCTCGTACAGCTGCGCCAGGTCGGTGTACATGTAGCCGGGGTAGCCACGTCGACCCGGAACCTCCTCACGGGCCGCCCCGATCTCGCGGAGCGCCTCACAGTAGTTCGTCATGTCCGTGAGGATGACGAGGACGTGGTAGTCCTTCTCGAACGCGAGGTACTCGGCCGTCGTGAGCACCATCCGCGGCGTGACCGTCCGCTCGACGGCGGGGTCGTCCGCGAGGTTCATGAAGACGACAGAGCGCTCCAACGCGCCCGTGCGCTCGAAGTCGGCCATGAACTCGTTGGCCTCCTCGGCCGTGATGCCCATCGCGCCGAAGATGACGGCGAACTCGGAGCCGTCCTCGTCGTCGCCCTCGTTCTCGTCCTCCTCGGGGACGCTTGCCTGCCGGGCGATCTGCATCGCCAGGTCGCTGTGTGGCTGGCCCGAACTCGAGAAGATCGGGAGCTTCTGACCGCGAACGAGCGTGTTCATGCCGTCGATGGCGGAGACGCCCGTCTGGATGAACTCCTCCGGGTACTCCCGCGAGTACGGGTTGATCGCCGCGCCGACGATGTCCTGTCGCTCCTCGGGGACGATCTCCGGACCGTCGTCGATCGGGCGGCCGGAGCCGTCGAGCACCCGTCCGAGGAGGTCCTCGGTGACGGGCATCTTCATCGTCTCGCCCAGGAACCGGACGGACGCGTTCTGGTCGATCCCGGAAGTGCCCTCGAACACCTGGATGGCGACGACGCCCTCCGAGGATTCGAGCACCTGTCCGCGCAGCGTCTCCCCCTGTGCCGTCTCGATCTCGACGATCTCGTCGTAGCCGATGGCCTCGTCGACCTCGGCGTACACCAGCGGGCCGCTGATCTCGGTGATTGTTTGGTACTCTTTCATATCAGTAGAGGCTCCGAAGCTCTTCGGCGATCTCCGCTTTGAGGTCCTCGACGTACGTTTCGTACTCGTCCTGCACGCCGATCCGGTTGATCTGCGGGGCGGAGTCCGTCGAGATGATGTCCTCGATGGGGACCCCCGCCTCCAGCGCGTCGAACGCCTCGTCGTTGAACGTCTCGATCGTCGTCAGCATGAGGTACGTCTTCTCCGGGGGACAGAAGGTGTCGACCGGGTGGAAGGCGTTCTGCTGGAGGTACGCCTCACGCAGGTAGCGGGCGACCTCGAGCGTCAGCTGCTGATCGTCCGGGAGCGCGTCCTTCCCGACGAGCTGAACGATCTCCTGCAGCTCGGTCTCCTCGTCGAGCACGTCGACCGCCCACTGGCGCTTCTCCGCCCAGTCGTCGGCGACCTCGTCCTCGAACCACGGGTCGAGCTGGTTCTTGTACAGCGAGTACGACTCGGTCCAGTTGATCGACGGGAAGTGCCGGCGTTCGGCCAGGTCCGCGTCGAGCGCCCAGAACGTCTTCACGATACGCAGCGTGTTCTGCGTGACCGGCTCGGAGAAGTCGCCGCCGGGCGGCGACACCGCGCCGATAGCGGAGACGGAGCCCTCCGTTCCGTTGATGTTCTCGAAGTAGCCGGCACGCTCGTAGAACTGCGCCAGGCGGGCGGCGAGGTACGCGGGGTACCCCTCCTCGCCGGGCATCTCCTCCAGCCGGGAGGAGATCTCGCGCATCGCCTCCGCCCACCGCGAGGTGGAGTCGGCCATCAGCGCGACGTCGTAGCCCATGTCGCGGTAGAACTCCGCGATCGTGATCCCCGTGTAAATACAGGATTCACGGGCTGCAACGGGCATGTTCGAGGTGTTCGCGATGAGCGAGGTCCGGGCCATCAGCGGGTTGCCGTTGGCGGGGTCCTCCAGCTCGGGGAAGTCCTCGATCACTTCCGTCATCTCGTTGCCGCGCTCGCCGCAGCCGACGTAGACGATGATGTCCGCGTCGGCGTACTTCGCGAGCTGGTGTTGGGTGACCGTCTTCCCGGAGCCGAACGGACCCGGGATGGCGGCCGTCCCCCCCTTCGCGATGGGGAACAGGCCGTCGAGGATGCGCTGTCCGGACACCAGCGGCGTCCGGGGCGTCTTCTTCTCGTTCGACGGGCGGGGCTCGCGCACCGGCCACTCCTGGTGCATCGAGACCGTCTCGCCGTTCTCGAGCTCCGCGACCGTCTCGGTCACGTTGAAGGAACCGGCCTCGATGGCGACGACCTCGGTCGTCTCGTCCTCCTCGAGGGCGTCCGGCGGAACCATCACCTTGTGGTCGATGGTGATCGTCTCCTCGACGATCCCGACCACGTCGCCGCGGCCAACCTCGTCGCCGACCTCGACGGTGGGTTCGAACTCCCACTCCTTCTCGAGGTCGATGCCGGGGGCGTCGACCCCGCGGTCGAGGTACGGGCTCTCCATTTTCTCCTCCAGCACGTCCAGGGGGCGCTGGACGCCGTCGTAGATGGCGTCCAGCACTCCCGGACCCAGGTCGACCGACAGCGGCTCGCCCGTGGTTTCGACGGGTTCGCCGGGGCCGACGCCGGAGGTCTCCTCGTACACCTGAACCGTCGTGATGTTGCCCTCGATCTCGATCACTTCCCCCATGAGTCCTTCGTCGCCGACGTAGACGACGTCGTTCATGCGGGCGTCGAGGTCGCGGGCGCTCACGACCGGACCGCTCACGCTTTGGATAACACCGTCGCCGGTGGTCTCCGTGGATTCTGCTTTGCTCATATTAGTCGTCCTCCTCCATCAGGTCGATACCGATGGCTCGTTTGATCTGGTCGCGTAGCCCGCCGCTTCCGGCACCGGACGCGCCGAGCGTGACGAGCACGGGCTCGATGCTCCCCTCGACCCGCTCGCGAGTCCCCCGCGAGAGGTGATCGAGGTCGTCGTCGTGCATGACGACGATGCCGATGCCCTCGTCGTCGAGGGTCCGCTCGACGGCGTCGTCGAGCCGATCCGGCTTCTCGTCCTCCTGCACGTTCTCGAACTTACGGACGCCGGCGAGCCGGAAGCCGGTGGTGAACTCCGGACTGCCGACGACGGCGATCTCCTGGCTCATGTTATCACCAGCTCCTCTTCGATCTCGTTCGCCGGCAGCCCGGCCTCCTTCCCGCGGGCGATCGCCCGGATGTTCTCGACCTCGCGCTCCTTCGCGAGGATGTACGAGATGACGGGCGTCACCGACACCGGATGGATCGTCCCGAGCCGGTCGCCGTACGCCAACAGTGCGGCGTCGGTCGCGTGCTCGAACGCGATGAGGCTGTCCGCCTCCTCGAGTTCGCGCAGCGCCGGACCGAGCTCGTCGGCGTACTGGCTCTCCGCGATGTACTCGACGAGCTCGTCGAGGTTTCGCGCGAGGCGGGCGAGCGTGTCCCGGGTGAACAGCTCGCCGCCCTCGATGAAGTACTCGGCGGGGTCGATCTCCGCGCCCGAACGGGCGAGCCGGAGCGCGTTGTCCGCGTTCCGGAAGTCGACTTCCGCCTTGAGGAACGCCTCGTACTGGCGCGTCGGCTCGTCGCCCGGCAGGTTCCCGAGCAGGCGCTCGTAGAAGACGCGGTCGACGGCGTTCTCGAGCGGGACGAGGACGTCAGTCTCCTCGTACTCGGCGTACGCCTCGCGCAGCGGGGCCCCGTAGATCGTGTCCTCGAGGACCTCGACGACGGCCTCGATCGAGTCGGCCTCGAGCAGCCGTCGGATCCGACGGTCGTCGAACTCGCCGGCCCGGATGAGGTCGACCTCGACCTCCTCCTGGCTCGCGCCCGTGTACACGCCACGGATGACCGTCTTCACGTTCCACGCGTCGAACTTCCGGAGGTATCGAGCGATGAGGTCGTACAGCCCGCCCTCGCTCCAGTCTAAGATCCCCTCGAACTGCTTCGCGAGGTTTCGGTTCAACGCGTACTCGATGAGGTCGACGCCCGCGTGTCGGCTCCCGAGGGCGTTGATCTCCGCCTCGTACGTGGACTCCTCCATGAAGCGGGCGATCTCCGACGGGCTCATCCGTGTGAGCTTGCGGTACTCCTCGTCGCTGTACAGGCTCCCGCGCCTGGCGCGGACCCGTGCGACGACGTACTCAGGGTTCGAGCTGCCGACGGCGCTCATTGGTCGAACAGTCGCTCCGAGAGGTTCTTCAACTCGTCGTCCCAGACGGCTTCCAGGACCGAGTCGAACGTGTTGTTCACCCGAACGCGGGAGGTGTCGCTCTCGGCGACGACGCCGCCGAGACAGTCGACTTCGCCGTCGACCTCGGCGTTGCGGTCCGCCACGAGCTCCTGTAACAGGTCGACGTCCTCAGCGCGGGTGTAGACGGCGACGTCGGCGTCCCCGTCGAACTCCGCGAGCGTCGCGTCGAGCAGCGCCTCGGTCAGCTCGCGGCGGCGGTCGCCGTCGAGCGAGGCGATGGCGTCCTCGACGCCCTCGCGGACGTCCGCGAGGACGTCCCGTCGCGCGCCGAGCCGCTCCTGTTTGGCCTCGAGCTTGGCGGACGACAGCGTCTGTTCGCGCTCCTGGTCGATCTGTCGTTCGACCGCCGCGAGCCGCTCCTCGCGGATACGCTCGGCGTCCGCCTCCGCCTCGGAGACGATCCCTTCGGCGTCGACGTCGGCCTCCTCGCGGATCTGCTCCGCACGCGCGCGGGCTTCGTCTCGAATGTCCTCAACGACGGTGTCCAAACTCATTGGTTGGAAAGGGGGCTGGTTAGACCAGGAAGACGACGACCAGCGCGAGGATAACGAGCGTTTCGGGCAGGACCGTCAGGATGAGGCCGTTGACGAACAGGTCCTCGTCCTCGGCCATCGCGCCGACCGCGGCGGACCCGATCCCGCGTTCCGCGTACCCGGCACCCAGCGCCGCGAGGCCGACCGCGAGCGCGGCCGCGGCCTCGCCGTCGGTCAGCGTTCCTTCCTGCAGTACGACGTTCCCGAGTTCGTTGGTAGCTTCAAGCATTGGTAGTAGTTCCGGTTGCTCGTCTCCGAACAGTTCGTAGTTGCCTCCACAGTGGACATAAAGCTTCCCAAAACGAACGGACGCGAACGACGGAGAGGCGCTCTCAAACCCACGTCTGTGGGGTCTTCTCACATGCTATCGGCGGCGCTATCGCGCCAGTGGGTATTTATAAAGACGGTCGGTCGCGGGCGTCGACCCCGCGAGCCCGACTACTCCTCGGCGGTGTACTTCCGGTCGTAGCCGAACGGCGTGTACTCGTCGCCGCCGCCCTGGTAGAACTTGCCGAAGAACTCGACGTACTCGAGGCGGATCCCCTGGATGCCGGCGGCCGTGATGCCGAGCAGCAGGACGACGATGTGGCCGACGATGGCCACGAGCAGCCCGCCGACGATGCCGATCGCCGTGAAGTCCGGGCTCGTCGTCATGCCCGCGAAGACGAGCTCGACCTCGCCGGCGGCGGCCCGCTCTTGGACGTCCGCGAGGTTACTCGGCGTGAAGATGAAGCTGAAGCTCCCCTCGCCGCCCTGGTCGATGTAGGCGCCGAACGCGAGCAGGTTGGCCGCGAGCGCCATCCCGCCCTTCGCGAGCAGGACGGCCATGATCCGGGCGTACGAGACGGCGTTGACCACGGGGGCCAACACCTCGGGCAGCTCGGCGGGCTCGCCGATGGCGATCAGGACGACGCCGAGCACCGCGGCAACGAGGCCGGCGATGCCCATCCACGCCGGGAAGCCCGCGAAGCTCACGACGCCGAGCGTGAGCACCGACACCGAATCGAAGATGAAGTCGGGCTTAGGGCCGGGGACGTGCTGGCTGAAGATCCAGACCCAGATCCCGTTGAGTAACAGGAGCCAGGAGGCGCCCTCGTAGACCGCGTGTTTGAGGTCGTGCTGCTGGTACTGGCTAACGAAGCCGAGCACGTAGCCGACGTTCAGGTGCAGGATCCCGAACAGCACGCTCGCCACGAGCCACGCCAGCGCCCACTCGGTGGCACCCGGCGAGAGCCCCTTGGAGATCGGCCACGACTCGATGCCGAGCAGCGGGTACGCGTGGTACCCGAAGACGTCGACGCCGTAGTAGATCCCGAACAGCATCGTGAACGCGCCGGCCCAGATGGCGACCGCGCCCATCTCGCGCATCGCGCCGTCGTAGGCGCGGTACATGAACGCGCCGATGCCGGCGTAAAGGAGCCCGTACCCGAGGTCCCCGATCATGAACCCGAACATGAGCGGGAAGGTGAGGAACACCAGAAGCGTCGGGTCGAACTCCGAGTACTTCGGCCGCCCGAAGCCCTGGACGAGCAGCTCGAACGGGCCGGCCGCACCGGCGTTGTCCTGGACGACCGGCGGCTCGTCGCGTTTCGCGTGGCCGCCGTCGGTCGCCGCCTCGCGTCCGGCGTCGGACCCGGAGTCGCCCCCGTGGACCGGCTCCGTGTGGTGGTCGCCGTCGGGCGTGAACGACGCCCGCTCCAGCTCCTCGACCTCCGCGTGATCGTCGACCGCGTCGGCGATCGTCGCCTCGAACTCGCCGAACGTGGCGGTCGGGATCCACCCTTCCGCGACGAACGCGTTCTCGGTGGTCGCGAACGACAGCGGGGCCTGCTTCTTCTCGGCCTCGATCGTCAGCTGTTCTTCGGCACGAAGCAGGAAGCCGGCCGCCTCTTCCTTGACCGCGGCCAGCCGGGCGTCGACGGACTCGAGCTCGCTCCGAAGCTCCGCGCGCTCGCGTTCGAGCTCGGAGACGTACTCGGACGGGCTCGCCTCCGCGTCGGGCACCTCGAGGAACGCGACGTCGACGCCGACGAGCGCGTCCTGGAGCGCCCCGGGGCCGGCCCCCTCGGCCGGCCGCGCCACGATCGCCACGACGCCGCCGCCGACGAACGTCTCGAACGCCGCGATCGTCTCGGCGTCCGCGAGCGCCGCCTCGACCGCGTCGGGCTTCGCCTCGCCGACCACGACCTCGAGGGAGTCGTACCCCCGCAGCAGGTCGAGGTCGATACCGAGCTCGGCGAACGGCCCCATCCGGTCGATCTCCTCCTGTCGGTTCCGGACGGCGGCGCGGAGCTCGTCGCGCTCCTCGTTGAGCTCGTTGACGTCCTCACGGACGTCGGCGAGCCGCGCCTCGAGGTCCTCGTCGTCGAGCGCGCCCGCAGCGTCGATCTCGTCGCCCTCGACGTCGAGGATGCTCTCGAGGGAACGGACGGTGACGAGCCGTTCGTTGACGTCCTCGGCCCCCGAGAGCGACGTTCCGCGCTCGAAGCCCTCGTATCGGTCGTCGTAGTCCGTGACGTGTAACGAGTGGTGGTCGTAGGTGGCCTCGATGACCTCGTCGATGACGCGTTTCGACCCCGTCACCGACACCTTGCTCATCCGCTCGGGTCTAAGCGCCATTCATACCTCCGTCTGTTCGTTCACCGCGTCCTCGAACCGTTCGACGGCGTAGTCGACGGCGTCGTCGACCCGTTCGCGCGCCTCGCGTTCGAGCGCGTCGCGGTCGGCACGCCCCGCCTCGAGGATCTCCTCGCGACGGTTCTGGAGCTCCTCGCGGGCGGTCGCCAGCCGTTCGTCGGCCTCGGCTGACGCCTCCCGTTCGGCCTCCGAGCGGATCTCGTCCGCGCGCTGCCGGGCCTCCGCGAGGCGCTCGCCAGCGTCGGCTTCCGCCGCCGCGATGATCTCGTCCGCCTCACTCTCGGCCTCCTTGATCCGGTCGAGCACCTCTGGTCTCGCCATACTCACTAATCGTCCGAAACTGCACGAGCGACGTATAAGGTGTTTGCGAAAGCGCGTGGCGGTTGACGCCGGGTGTCGAGCGGTATCGGGGGGTCTCCGGTGTGGTCGGACGGGGCGCGGGTTTTTTAAGTGCCGGACGCGCCGCGTACATTTAAGTAGCAGTCGCCGGACCCTGACGGTATGACAACGGTGTATGCGGTCGCGTCGGCGAAGGGTGGCGTCGGCAAGACCACCACGACCGCGGCGTTGGCGACGGTCCTGGCCGGGGCGGGCGCCGACGTCGTCGCCGTCGACGCCGACATCGGGATGGCGAACCTCGCGGGCGCGCTCGGCGTCGAAACGGGGGAGACGACGATCCACGACGTGCTCGCCGGGCGCGCGGACCCGACCGACGCGGTCCACGAGGGGCCCGACGGGCTGCGGGTCGTCCCGGGCGAGGTCGCCCTCGACGCGTACGCCGCGGCGGACCCCTCGGGGCTGCGTGAGGTCGTCGACGCCTTCGACGACGCCGACTACGTGCTGCTCGACGCGGGCGCGGGCCTCTCGCACGACTCGACGCTCCCGCTCGCGTTGGCCGACCGGACCCTGCTCGTCTCCACGCCCGAGCGCGACGCGCTCGGCGACACGGAGAAGACCCGCCAGCTCACCGACCGGCTCGGCGGCACCGTCGCCGGCGCGGCGATCACTCGCGTCGACCCCGACGACCCCGACCCGGACGTCGTCGCCGCGGTGTTGGACGCCCCGGTGCTCGGTCGGATCCCCGAGGACGCCGCGATCCGCCGCGCCGACCGGGCGGGCGAGAGCGTCGTCCGCTTCGACCCCGACGCCCCAGCGAGCCGCGCGTACCGCGAGCTCGCACGGACGCTCACGGGCGAGGCGATCCCGGAACCGTCGCCCGAAAGCGCCGACAGCGACGAGAGAGAATCGGGCGAAACCCGATCCGAAGGCGCGGCCGCGCCGATCGGCGTGACCGGTCGCGACCACGCGGGGGGCGTGGACGACCCGGGAGGCACGGGGGACGCGGACGAGATGACGGACGCGGACGACGAGCCGGAGCCCGAAGTCGATGACGACGAGCCGGAGCCCGAAGTCGATGACGAGGACGGCGAAGACCGCGCCGGCGACGACGAGGCGGACGGATCGGACCCCGATCCGGACGAGGACGTCATCGTCGCCGACGCCGGACCGGTCGGCGTGGTCGAGGAGGGCGACGGGGAGGAGATCATCGTCGCCGGAGGGGACGCTGACGAACGGCGATCGGACGGGAGGGACGAGACGGGTACCCTCGCCGATCGGACGGACGGGACCGACGGCCAGGAAACCGCCGCGGACTCGGAAGCCGTCAACGGCGACCGAGACCCCGCCGACGGCGACGAAGAAGCATCGGGCGAATCGGTGGCTTCGGAGCCCGCGGACACCACGGACGGCGCGGACGCCGCCAACGCCGCGGTCGATGACGACGCCGCGGTCGACGACCACGCGGAGGTCGACGAGGAGCCGGACGCCGGGATCCCCGACGCGGAGGGGCGGGACGACATCGCAGCCGAAACGGCCGGCAACGGCGGGAGTTCCCCGACCGAGCCCGACGAAACGGACGACAGCGACGACGAGCTCGCGGGCAGCGTCCCGTTCCGCGACGACGACGGCGGGATGGAGACGGAGCTGACGCGAGCGGAGGACGATGACGAGGAGGCGGACGACTCGAAGAAGCGGGGCGGATTCTTCAGCCGCCTGTTCGGTCGATAGACACGCCAGTACCCGGAGCGACGACACGTCGGGCGGGAGACGCGGAGGACCGCGTGATCCGGTGGAGGATAGGTTATGCTTCCGAGGGCGTCTCGGCGCGGTCGCGGATGAGGTCGCGGATCTCCTCGGGGTCGGAGATGTCGGCGAGCTCCTCACACGAAACGAGGGCGGTGCCGTCGACGGACTCTCGTTTCGGCGTCTCCTCCGTGAAGTACACCGATCGAGTGTGTGCCACTTGGCCGATCGAAGACATGATCCGCGCGCGCTTCTCCGCGGCGCGGGTGAACTCCGAGTGGCCGGTGAGCATTCGCATCGCGGGGCCGTCGTCGTCCTCCGAGACCGCCTTAAAGGGCGCTCTCGCGGTCGGGTGGACGGTGAAGCCCGCGCTGGTGAGCACGTGGACCACGTGCTCGTCGTCGGGGTCGGCGTCGGGCGCGGCGGGCGTCGGCTCGGCCTCGCGCACGTCGCCCGCCCCCTCGAGGACGTCGACCGGGCTCGAGAACGGCTGTTCGAACAGGTCCTCGAGCTGGACCGCCACCTCGATGGAGGCGTTCATCCCGTCCTCGTACTTCGAGACGGTCCGCCGGGAGACGCCGAGCTCGGTCGCGAGCCGGCCGAGCGACCAGCCGCGTTCCTCGCGCTCGTCCGCGAGCAAGTCCCCGTCGAGGCTGACGTACAGCCCGCCCGGGGCGGCGTAGATGAGCGGGGGCATCCCCTCGACGAACAGCTCGTAGGCGGTGTCCGGGTTGAACACGGGGACCCCGTGTCTGAAGTAAACCACGCCCGGTTTCAGGTCCTCGTCGCGGGTGCGGAGCCCGACCACCATCGGCGTCGCGTCGAGGTATTCGCCGAGACGGCGCATCTCCGCGCCCGTTTCGGCGTCGAGCGCGTCGACGTTCCCGAGGATCTTCAGGAGCACGAGGTCCGCCTCGCGCCGCGCCGCCACGTCGAAGCTCTTGGGCCGGACCGCACAGCGATCGCTGACGAGGAAGCCCGCGTCCTCCAGCATCGCGGTGACGTTGCCGATGAGCGCAGTCCGGGACATGTCCGATGGTAAGCCGCTCGTCATATATATACGTTTTGTCGGTCGGCGCAGGACGGACGCTACCGCCGCCCTGCGGTTTCCTCGCTCTCGAGAAGGAGAACGTTTATATAGCCTATCTGTGCCGAAAACGGCTTGTTCGCGAACGGGCAAGAGCGGGCGTGACGATCGTCGCCATCGACGACACGGACTCCCGCGAGGACGGGATGTGTACGACCTACGTGGCCGTTCGGCTCGCCGAGCGGATCGCGGCGGCCGGCGGCCGCGTCGAGCGCCGGCTCCTCGTGCGACTCAACCCGGCGGTGAAACACAAGACGCGCGGCAACGCCGCGGTCGCGCTGTGTGTCGCCGACCTCGACGCCCGAGCGGCGTTCGACCTCGCGTGCGAGGCGGTACGCGAGTTCGCGGTCGTCGACGACCCGCGGACCTCGCCGGGCGTCGTCGTCGCCGACCTCGACGTCGCGGTCCCCACGGGTCCCGGATTCGGGGCGGCCGACGCGTCGGCGACGATCCCCGACGACGTCGCGGCGTTCGCCCGGCGCGCGCTCAGACGCCGGCTGACGGTGGCCGAGGCGGTCGCGCTCGCGGACGCACACGGGTTCTCCCACGCCGGGTTCGGCGAGGGGGACGCCGAGTTCGGCGGGGAGAACCCAGACGCCGATGAGAGGGACGCCGGGTCCGGTGAGGGGACCAGGGACCCTCCGGATCCCGTGATCGGACGCGGTCGGATCGGCGCTCTCGCGGCGGTCGGCGCGCCCGCCGCCTTCGACGACTGGACCATCGAGCGGATCTCCTACCGGGAGTTCCACCGCTGTGGGACCCCCCGCGACGTCGACGTGGATGCCGTCTTCGCCGCCGCCGACGAGGGGTACCCGGCCGTCTGGGACACCGTCGACAGGGGCACCGGCGAGGCCGTCTGCGTCCCCAACGCGCCGGGGCCGATCCTCCACGGGATCCGCGGCGACGACCCCGACGCGTGCCGGACCGTCGCGGAGCGGATCGGAAGCGAGCCCGTCGACCGGGCGGCGACGTTCCACACGAACCAGGGGGCCGACGTCCACCTCGCCGCCGGGGGGATCGGGGACCTGCGCGACGGCGCGGGGTACCGCGTCGACGGGGTCGTCGCGAGCGAGCCCGAGACGAGACGCGGGGGGCACGTCCACGTCGACGTGGCCGCGCTCCCGGAGGAGAGGGAAAAGGGCGAAAAGGGCGAAAAGAGGGAAAAAGAGGCCCGACGGGACGAAGGGGACGGAGGGGCACCGCCGCTCCGCTGTGTCGCCTTCGCGCCGACCGGCCGGTTCCGCGAGCACGTCCGCGCGCTCCGTCCGGGCGACCGCGTGACGGTCTGTGGCGAGTGTGCGATCCGTCCCGTCGACCCCGCGTCCGGAGCCGGAGACTACGACGGGGGCGGTGCCGGCACCGACCGCGACGGGAGCGAAGGCAGGGACGGAGATCGCGACGGGAACGGAGACGGAAACGGAAGCGACACGGTCGCGCCACGGGAGACGCTGAAACTGGAGAAGCTCGCGGTTCGCGGGCTCGTCCGGACGGAGCCGGCGACGCCAACGTGTCCCGACTGTGAACGAACGATGTCGTCGGCCGGACGCGGTCAGGGATACCGCTGTCGCGACTGCGGAACGGACGCCCCCGGGAAGACCGACCGCCCGATCGACCGGGCGCTGTCGCTCGGGTGGTACGAGGTGCCGCCCGCGGCGCGTCGACACGTCGCGAAGCCGCTTATCAGGGGCGGCTTCGACGGACCGGTTCACCCGGAGCGGTAGCCGCTCGGAACGGCGCGGAACGACGGCCGAAACGGGGGTGCACACCACCCCTGGGTCGGGTCACTCCAGGACGTGTTGGGTGTCGTACGAGCCGAGCACGCGGACCCACCCCTTCTCGGCGATGCCCGAGACCTCCTCGACCGCCGCCGCCATCCGCTCCTCGTAGAGCCCGGCGTCGACGTCGAAGTGGAACAGGTAGTCGCCGAGCCGCTCGCCGCTCGGGCGCGACTCGATCCGCGAGAGGTTCAGGTTCCGGTCCGCGAACGCCTCGAGGAGCCGCAACAACAGCCCCGGGTAGTTGTCGTTCGGGTAGACGATCAGCGTCGTCTTCCCGCCCGCGTCCGATCGCGCCTCGGCGGGCGCGACGACGAGGAACCGGGTCGCGTTCGACGTGCGGTCCTGGATGTCCTCGGCGAGGATCTCGAGGTCGTCCCCCGCGTTGTCGGGGTGGCCGATCCCGGCGACCCGGGCGTCCTCGCGGGCGCGCTCCACGCCGCGAGCCGTCGAGGCGACCGCCTCCAACCCGACGCCCGGGTGGGTGGCCTCAAGCCAGTTCCGGCACTGTGCGAGCGCCTGCGAGTGGCTGGCGACGACCTCGAACTCCGAGGACTGCGCGAGCAGCGCGTGTCTGATCGGCGTGACGATCTCCTTCGTCACGGCGACGTCGTAGTCCGCGAGCGCGTCGAGGCTCTCCGTGACCGACCCCTCGATGCTGTTCTCGATGGGGACGACCCCGCGCTCGAACTCGCCGTCGGCGACGGCGTCGACGATGGCGGTGACCGACTCGCGGAACGACACCTCGGCGGCGACGGCCCGGGCCGCACGGTGTGAGTACGTGCCGGCGGGGCCGAGCGTGACGGCGTTCATCGCCTGTACGCAGACGACCGGCCCTCAAAAGGGTGGCGGGGGCCGGAACGGTCGTGCGCCCCGTCAGGCCACCGGCGTGCGCTCGACGACCGTCCCGTCGGCGGTCGGGTACTGCTCGACGATCTCGCCGGCGTCCAGGTCGCCCGCCTCGACCATCTCCTCCAACAGCCACCACGCCACCTCGACGTGGTTCGTCTTGACGGTGTAGAACTCCTCGGGGACGCCGAGCGCCTCGAAGCGTCCCGGGTCGGCGTACGTCTTTCCGTAGACGAGCGTGCCGTCGTCGGTCACCTCGTCGAACTCCCGGCGGAGGTTGTTCGCCATCCGCTTGAGCCGGTTGCGGTGTTGGGCGGCGTCCTTGAACACCGAGGTGCAGAAGTACACCTTCTCGTGGGACGCCATCTCCTCCAGGATCTCCGATTTCGACCCGTCGACGGCGGACATGTGACCCTCCTGCAGCTCGAAGCCCTCCTCCTGCATCCGGCGGTAGTTGCCGTCGCTCATCTCGAACTCGTTGACGTTACAGAAGTCGGCCGCGCCCTCGTCGAGGAACTCGAGGAACTCCGTCTCCGGGCGGATGCCCGGAATCTCGAAGGCTGGCGTGAGCCCCTCCTCGCGGGCGATGTACAGGATCTCCTCCCACTCCGTTCCGTGCATGTCGCCCCACAGCTCCAGGGGCGGGTGGAAGCGGATCTCGTCCAGCCCGGCCTCGCTCAGTCGGCGCATGTTCTCGCGCCCGCCCGGGATCCCGGTGTACAGGTGGGTGTGGTGGTCCTCGCCGAACTCGTCTTTGAGCAGTTCGAGGTACCGACACGTCTTCGCCATCGCCTCCTGGGGCTCCCCGCCGGTGATCGAGGTGCCGAGCGCGCTCATGCGCTTTGCCTCCTCGATCACGTCGGCGTCGGACTCGACCTTCCGCTCGTTGGCGTACACGTCCGTGACGTTCTTCCGGTTCTCCCCGAGCGGACAGTAAAAACAGTCCCGCTGGTCACAGTAGCCGTAGACGAACAGCACCATCTTCCCGCCCTTGGCGCACTGTTCACAGCCCTTGGAGATCATCTATCCTCTGATACCGTCTCAGGCCTCAAAAATCGACCGAAGCGACGATAGCGGGAGAGAACGAGTGACATGCGGGAGCGGAATCGGCAGGCCCGGAACCGACGCGACACGTGGAATCGGGGGTGGGGGCGACGGCGATCGTGCGAGCCGAAGGCATATGCCGACCCGTCGCGTAGCCCACCTCGATGCTGCTCGTCCTCTGTGTCGATCTCGACGACGACCTCGGCCGCAAGGCCGGCGTGTCGACGCCGGTGATCGGCCGGGACGCGGTCGAGGCGGCCGCCGTCGCGCTCGCGACGGTCGACCCGGAGGACTCCGACACCAACGTCCTCTTTCAGGGGATCAACACCCACGACGAGCTGGCCGCGGAAGGCGAAGCCGTCGAGGTCGCGGCCGTAACGGGGCTGGAGGGGTCGGACGTGAAGGCGAACCGCGCGGTCGGCGAGGAAGTCGATCGCGTGTTGGCGGAGCTGTCGACCGGCGAGGAGGTGTCGGCGATCGTGATCACCGACGGCGCACAGGACGAGTCGGTGCTGCCGGTGATCCGCTCGCGCATGCCGATCGACGGCGTCCGCCGCGTCGTCGTCAGACAGGCACAGGACCTCGAGTCGCTCTACTACACCATCAAGCAGGTCCTCGCCGACCCGGAGACCCGCGGCACGATCCTCGTCCCCCTCGGGGTGTTGCTCCTCATCTACCCGCTCGTCGTCGTCGCCAACCTCTTCGACGTCGCCGGCGCGGCCGTGCTCGGGATCATCTCCGGGCTCGTGGGGCTCTACTCGCTGTTCCGCGGGCTGGGATTGGAGGAGACGGTCGACGACGCCGCCGACGCGGTTCGGAACCTGCTGTACGCGGGTCGGGTGACGCTCATCACGTACGTCGTCGCGCTGGCGCTCGTCGTGGTCGGCGGCGTACAGGGCCTCGAAACCGTCGACGCCGCCCGCGACGTCCACGACGGGGTCATCCCCGCCGGCACGGCCGTCGCCGCGTTCGTCCACGGCTTCGTCCAGTGGCTCGCGGTCGCCGGCGTGACGTCGAGCCTCGGGCAGATCACCGACGAGTACATCGCGGGGCGGTTCCGCTGGCGCTACCTCAACGCGCCGTTCTACGTCGTCGCGATCGCGGTCGTGCTGTACGCGCTCTCGGGGTTCTTCCTGCCGCCCGCGCCCGGCGTGACGCCGCTGGAGTTGGGTGACCTCGCGATGGCGCTCGCGGCGGGGACGCTCATCGGCGTGTTGAGCACGCTCACCTTCGCGATCGCCGAGTCACAGCTACCGTCCGCCGAGCCCGCGTGAGCGGTCGGCGGATCGGCGACGATCGAAAGATCGGTCGGCGGGTCGGCAGGTCGCCGGGTCGGAGGCACCACCGGAAGCGGTCGTCCCGCCTACCGCGGGACCCACTCGTCGCACGCGTCCATGTCGTCCATGAGCTCGTCGTACTGCTTACAGTACGGCCGGATCCCGTCGTCGGTCCGAACGTAGTCGAACCGCGCGCAGTTGCCACAGTACGAGTCCCCGGGGCCGTCCCGTGCGGACGCCGCTGCTCGGTCGTTCCCGCGCGACGGCCGGGACGCGGTCGACCCGGACGCGGGAGCGGTCTCCGGCGAGGAGGTGGTCGACGACGTGGTCGAACCGTCGGGCGGGGAGGTGGTCGACGACGTGGTCGAACCGTCGAGCGGCGAGGAGAGGTCCGCCGTCGTGCTGCCGCCGTCGCTCACGCTCGTCGACGAGGACGACGAGCCGCCGCCCGACGCGCGGTTCCGGTTCGTCTGCGTCTCGACTTCGCCGTCGGGCGTCCCGCCGAGCAGGCCGACGCCGCCGAGGCTCCCGAGCTGGTCGCGCTCGACCTCGATCACTTTCGTCTCGCCCTTGTGAGTGACCTCCATCGTGACGGTGCCGCCCGGGTCGTTCCGGGTCTTGAAGTTGGCGACGCCGACGAACAGACACCAGAGCGTGGTCGCCGCGCCGAGGAAGTAGACGCCCGCGGTGGGGAGGGTGAGGTTCGTCAGCTCCGGACGCGGACCGCCAACCCACTGGTACGGGTACGCGTGGGCGAACAGCGCCACGCCGAGCCCCATGATCGCCGCCCCGACGACCGCCGCCGCGCGGGTGTTTCGGTCGGCCGGAAGCACGGTCATGATGCCGAGCATGACGAGGGGGACCCCGAGCCCGCCGAGGACCCCGCCGTACCGCCGGGCCGCGCCCGACGAGAAGACGTCGCCCAACAGCACCTCCGCCGCCGTGAGGATCCCGGCGACGAGCAGGACCGTGCCGCCGACGAACAGCCCCACGCCGAGCGAGAGCCGGCGCGGGTCCACCTCGGAGCGCCCTCGACCCCCGTACGCCTCCGAGAGACTGGTCATACGCCGCCTACGAGGGCCTCCCTGAAAACAGTATGTCAGACGCTCGCGCGACGACCGGCCCGTATCGAAAACGTTACCGTCGATGCACCGGAATCGCGAGGTATGAGCGACAACGAGGACGAGGAGGCCGAGCCCGCCGTCGAGCTCGGCGAGGGCCCCGACGTCGCCGGCGAGCCGATCGCCCGCGTCGCGTCCCGGCTCACGTGGCCCGCCAAGAACAGCGACGTGAGAGCGCAGGAAGGCGACGCCGTCGTGCGAACGCCCGACGGTCCGCGCGGCCTCGACGCGGTGCTCGACGAGTCGGGCGTCCCGCTGTTCGAGACCCGCGGCGAGTTCGTCGCGGCCGTCGAGGACGTCGTCGGCTCCGGCCCGGTCGCCGTCGAGTAGCCCCGATCACCCCCGTCCACACCCTTTTGTTCGGCCGCGCCCCATTAGGAGCCATGACGCTCCCGTTCGACCCCGACGCGCTCGACCCCGAGGAGTACGGCGAGAAACGAACCACCCTCTCGATGGGCCACGAGGAGGCGATCGAACGCGTCCGCGAGGTCTGTACCGACGTCGGCTTCGGCGTCCCCGTCGAGTTCTCGCCGAGCGAGCTCCTCAACGAGAAGGTCGACGCGGACCGGGACCCGTACTACGTCCTCGGTGCGTGCAACCCCGCCGTCGCCGACCGCGCGCTCGACGCGACCGACGGCCGGATCGGCGCGCTGTTCCCGTGTAACATGGTGATCTGGGAGTCGGAGCCGGGCACCCAGGTCGTCTATCACCTCTCGATCATGAAGGTCGCGCGCCTGCTCGGGCTCGCCGTCGACGACGCGGCGCTGGACGAGGTCATCGACGACACCGGCGAGCTGGTGACCGAAGTGTACGACCGCCTCGAGGCGGCGGAGTAACGCAAGCGGAAAACGGAGTACGCTAAGCGATCCGTGTACGCGTCGGAGGCGACGCGCCCCGCCGCTTAGTCGTCGCCCTCGACGACGGCGACGTCCTCTCCCTCACCCTCGCTCTCGGCCCGGTGGAGCTCCCCGGCGCGTTCGCGCTCGGAGAGGTACTCGTCGGCGTCGATCGCGGCCTGACAGCCCATTCCGGCGGCCGTTACCGCCTGCTGGTAGTGGAAGTCGACGACGTCGCCGGCCCCGAACAGCCCCTCGACGCCCGTCGCCGTCTGGTTCCCGCCGCGGCCCCCTTGCGTCCGGAGGTAGCCCTCGTCGTCGAGCTCGACGTCGACGCCCGTCAGGTAGCCCGTGTTCGGCGTGTGGCCGATCGCGTAGAACACCGCCCCGACGTCGAACTCGTACGTCTCGACCTCGTCGGCGGTCGCCGGGTCGTCGAGCTTGGCCGTCGGGTGCCCCTCCGGGTGTTCGACGAGCGTCACGCGGTCGATACCCCCTTCCGGCGTGCCGTGGATCTCGGTGAGCTCCGTGTTGAGGAGGAGTTCGATCTCGCCGGCCTCGACCTTCTCCTCGATCCGGTCGATCCACACGTCCTCGGCGCGGAACTCCTCGCGGCGGTGGGCGATGTAGACGGTGTCCGCGAACTTGGTGAGGAAGTTGGCCTCCTCCATCGCGGCGTCGCCGCCGCCGACGACGAGCATGTCCTCCCCGCGGAAGAACGCGCCGTCGCAGGTCGCACACGTCGAGAGCCCGTACCCCATCAGCTCCTCCTCGCCCGGGACGCCGAGCGTTCGCGCCGACGCGCCGGAGGCGGCGATCACGGCGTCGGCCGTGTACACGTCGCCGTCGGTCAGCTCGACGCGGAAGTGGCCGCCCTCCTCGCGGGCGACGGCCTCGATGATCCCGTTCCGGGTCTCGGCTCCGAACTTCGTCGCCTGCTGTTTCATGTCGTTGATGAGCTCCGGCCCGGAGATGCCCTCGGGGAAGCCGGGGTAGTTCTCGACGTCCGTGGTGAGCGTGAGCTGTCCGCCCGGCTCGTCGCCCTCGACGATCAGCGGCTCGTTGTTCGACCGCGCCGCGTAGATCCCCGCCGTCAGCCCGGCGATGCCGGTGCCGGCGATGATCAGCCGACGGTGTTCGACGACTGTAGAGTCCATGTGGACGGGTTGGCCGTCGTGAAGTATGTAGGTTGCGCTGTCGGAGGCGACCGCCTCGGCGGGGAAGGATGCGGGGCGACGAGCGACGGAAAAGGATGCGGGGCGACGGAGCAGCTACGTCAAGTCGAACGACGACGGCAGATCGAGCGGCTACGCCAGGTCGAGCAGCGCCGCCACCTCGTCGAGGTAGCCGTCGTAGATCCCGACGGCCGACTCGATCGGGGCGGGCGACGCCATGTCGACGCCCGCGAGCTCGACGACGTCGAGCGGGTAGTCGGATCCGCCGGCGGCGAGCATCTCACGGTAGTCCGCGGCCGCGGGCTCTCCCTCCTCGAGCACGCGCTCGACGATCGCCGCCGCCGCGGAGATGCCGGTGGCGTACTGGTAGACGTAGAAGTCGTAGTAGAAGTGCGGGATCCGTTCCCACTCGCGCTCGATCCCGCCGGTGAGCGCGACGGGCTCGTAGTACGCGCCCTTCAGGTCGGCGTAGAGCTCGTCGAAGCGGTCGGGCGTGAGCGCCTCGTCGGCCTCGAGGCGCTCGTGGATCTCCGCCTCGAAGGCGGCGAACATCGTCTGCCGGAACAGCGTCGACCGGAACCGCTCGAGGTACTCGTCGAGCACGTGCGTCCGGAGCTCGGCGTCCTCGACCGTCTCCAACAGGTAGTTGGTGAGCAGCGTCTCGTTGACGGTGGAGGCGATCTCCGCGACGAAGATGTCGTAGCTCGCGTCGTGCCACGGCTGGGCGTCGCCCGCGAGCTCGGAGTGCATCGAGTGGCCGAGCTCGTGTGCCAGCGTGTACATCGAGGCGATGTCGTCCTGGTAGTTCATCATGATGAACGGCTGGGTGTCGTACGTCCCCGAGGAGAACGCCCCCGAGCGCTTCCCCCGGTTCTCGTACACGTCGACCCAGCGGCTCTCCAACCCCGCGGCCATCCGTTCCTGGTACGCCTCGCCGAGCGGGGCGACCGCCTCGATCACCCACTCGACGGCCTGGTCGTAGCCGACGTCCGGCCCCTGATCGCCCGTCAGCGACATGTAGAGGTCGTGGCTCTCGAGTTTGTCGACGCCGAGCGCCGCCGCCTTGAGGTCGGCGTGTCGGTGGAGCACGTCGAGGTTGTCGCCGACGGTGTCGACGAGGGTGTCGTACACGGTGACCGGGACGTTCGGCCCGTCGAGCGCCGCCTCGCGGGCGGAGTCGTAGTTCCGGATCCGCGCGCTCACGACGTGTTCGCGGACGGCCTTCTCGAGCGACGTCCCGACCGTGTTCCGCACGGACGCCCACTCGTCGTAGAACGTCTCGTGGACGCGGCGGCGGAACGCGCGGTCGGGGTTCGTCTGGAGCTTCGTGAAGTTCGACTGCGTGATCTCCACGTCGTCGCCGTCGGGGCCCTCGACGACGCCGTAGGTCAGGTCGGCGTTCGTCAGCATCGAGTAGATCTCCGCGGGCGCGGAGGTGACCTCCGAGAGCTCCGCGAGCACCGCCTCGACCTCCGCCGAGCGGACGTGCGGTTTCATCCGGGAGACGTCGTCGAGGTAGTGGTCGTACTCGGCGAGGTCCGGCTCGGCGGCGATGAACGCCTCCACGTCGTCCGCGGACAGCGACCCGAGCTCCGGTTCGAGATACGAGATCGCGCTCGACGCCTCCGACTGCAGCGACGACGCCCGCCCGGACATCGCCTGGTACTCCTGATTTCGAGTGTCCTCGGCGCTCCGGAGCTGGGCGTACATCGCCACCTCGCCGAGCTCCCGGAACACCGCCTCGCGGAGCTCCAGCAGCTCGAGGAGCGTCCCGGGGTCCTCCGTGACGCGCCCCTCGTACGCGCGGAGCTCGTCCACTCGGCCGGCGACCGCCTCGAACGCCGTTTCCCACGCCTCGTCGCTCTCGAAGACGCTCGTCAGCGACCACTTGTATTCGACGTCGATCGCCGACCGCTCGGGTACCGTACTCATACGGCTTCCTCGTCGCGGGACACACTAAGGATTGTGAAGGACGTCGTCGGACCGTGGCGGATCGTGGCGGGTCGTGGCGAAGCGCATCGGATACAAAGCGACGGGCGGCGGCGAGCGAGGCGGTTCCGAGACCGATGGGCGGCGGTGAACGAGGCAGTATCGAGCCGGCGATCGAACGGAACGGGGTGGTGGGAAAACCGTCGTTTCGTCAGGTTTCAGGGACCGCCTCAGACGTCGACGACGCGCTCCTCGCGATCGATGGCGTCGATCCGGTCGACGTCCTCGGCGTCGAGTTCGAGCTCGCGGGCCGCCCAGTTGGCCTCGATGTGTTCGGGGGTGGCGGCCTTCGGGATGGGGGCGACCCGGTCCTTCGAGAGGAGCCACGCGAGGCTCACCGCCGCGGGCGTCGATCCGTGCTTCTCCGCGATCTCCTGCAGGACCTCGACGTTGGCGACGCGGTTGCGCGCGATCGGCGAGTAGGCGACCAGCCAGTGGTCGTTCTCGACGGCGTACTCGCGGAGCTCTTCCTGTTGACAGAGCGGATGACACTCGACCTGGTGGGCGAAGAGGTCGGCATCGAGGCGCTCTGTCGCCTCGTCCAGCTGGTCCGGGCTGAAGTTCGAGAGCCCGACGTGGTCGATCACGCCCTCGTCGACGAGGTGGTCGAGCGCGGGCAGCGTTTCGTCGGGATCGTAGGCGTTCCTCGGCCAGTGGACGTACAGCAGGTCGATGGTGTCCACGCCGAGCCGTTCGCGGCTCTCCGCGGCCGTCCGGACCGCGTCGTCGTACGCGAGGTTCGAGGGGTGCAGCTTCGTCGCGACGAACAGCTCGTCGCGGTCGACGGGGGCCCGTTCGAGGGCGTCGCCGACGAGCGCCTCGTTGTCGTACATCTGTGCGGTATCGACGTGACGGTAGCCCGTCTCGATCGCGTGCGTAACGCTCGAGACGCACTCCTCGCGGTCGTCCAGTTTGTACGTGCCGTAGCCGAGCCGGTCGAAGGTGTCTGACATGGACGACCGTTCGGTCGGGCGACAGTTAAAGGGAGGCGGCGGGGACGCGCCCGGCCGCCGATCCCCGGTGAAACCGTCAAGTGCGCGGGCCGTCACGTGACACGTGTGACCCTCCTCGTCTACGGCGCGTACGGCTACACCGGCGCGCTCGTTTCCCGCGCCGCCGTCGACCGCGGGACGGACCCGATCCTCGCGGGGCGCGACGGCGACGCGCTCCGCGAGCTCGGCCGCGACCTGCGGTGTTCCGTCCGGGAGTTCGACCTCTCGATCCCGGAGGCCGTCACCGAGACCGTCCGCGACGTCGACGCCGTGCTCAACTGCGCCGGACCGTTCGCGTCGACCGCGGCCCCGCTCGTCGACGCCTGCGTCGAGACCGGAACCGACTACCTCGACGTCACCGGCGAGTTCCGGGTCTTCGAGGCCCTCGCGGCCCGCGACGCCGAGGCGACCGCCGCGGACGTGACCCTGCTGCCCGGCGTCGGCTTCGACGTGGTCCCGACCGACTGCGTCGCCGCCGCCCTCCTCGACCGGCTCCCGGACGCGACCGCGCTCGCCCTCGGGTTCGACGCCGATGGGGACGTCTCGCGAGGCACCGCCCGCACCGCGGTTCGGGGGCTCGGCGAGACGGTCGTCGCGCGGCGCGGCGGCGCGCTCGTGTCGCTCCCGACCGACGAGCGGGAGCGACGGATCGACTTCGGGCGCGGGGAGCGCCCCGCGGCCGCGGTCCCGTGGGGCGATCTCGTCACCGCCGCGCACACGACCGGCGTCGGGGACGTGACCGTCTACGCCGCGTTGCCCCCGCGAGTCGCCAGGCTGCGCCGGCTCGCGCGCCCGGTCGGGCCGCTGCTCCGGACGCGCCCGGTCCGATGGCTGCTCGATCGCGTCGTCGCCGCGCGCGTCGAGGGACCGACGGCCGCGGAGCGCGCCGCCAACCGGGCGTTCGTCTGGGGCGAGGCGCGGACCGACGCCGGCGAGGTGGCCGTCGAGCGCCTCCGGACGCCCGACCCCTACGACCTCACCGTCGAGGCGTCGCTGGCGGCCGCCGAACGGGTCCTCGCCGGCGACGCCCCGTCCGGGTTCACCACGCCCGCGGGCGCGTTCGGGTCGAGCTTCGTCGACGTCGTCGACGGCGTGACGTGGCTCGACCGCTGAGCGGGCGGGCGCGGCGGCCGTCGCCGATCGCCTTCGTCGCCCTCGGCGGCGACCCGATCACGCGTCGTCGTCCTCGGCGGCGACGAGCCCCTCGTACTGCGCGCCGGTCTGTTTCAGCGTCTCGGTGGAGTAGAGCCGCTCGTGCTCGAACGGGAGGTGATCCGCAGCGAGCTCGTCGATCTTCGCGTCGACCGCGTCGGCCTCCCGGCCGTGGATCATCGTGAACAGGCTGTACTCCCACCCCTGTTCGGGACGGCGCGGCCGGTGGTAACAGAGCGTGACGTACGGGAGGCTCCCCACGACCTCGCCGCGGGCGTCCAGCTCGTCGTCGGGGACGTCCCAGACGACCATGCAGTTGTTCCGGAAGCCGGTGACGACGTGGTTGACGACGCAGCCGATCCGCTTGATACAGCCGTCCGCGAGCAGCCGGTCGACCGCGTCGACGACGTCGTCGGTGGTCGGATCGAGGCTCGAGTCGGCCGCGCCGATCTCGGCCGCGACGTCGGCGTAAGGGGTCGCCGAGAGCGGGAAGCCGTCCTGGATCGCGAGCAGGAGGTCGGCCTCGAGCGGGGTGAGGTCGCCGCGAGCCTCCTCGGAGATCCGGGTGGCGGAGACGGTCGTCTCCGCGACCGACTCCCGGGCGAAGCGGTCGTCGTTGACGACGGGGAACTCCAGGTCGATGTAGTAGTCCGTTAACATCGGGAGGTTGAGCACGTCACAACCGGTTTCGGCTTCGATCTCGGCGAGGATCGCGTCGCGCTTCCCCCGCGAGCCCGCGGTGACGACGAACCACTGGTTCCACTCGTGGTCGCGCCGGTAGTTGTGGTTCACCTGTCGGTAGCCGTTGATGACCGCCGCGACCTCGTCGAACCGGTCGGCCGGCGCTCGCACGGCCGCGAGCGTCGAGGAGCCGATGACCGGCGGGTTGAGCACCGCCCCGAACCGGCGGAACACGCCGCGTTCGCGGAGGTCGCGGACGCGGGCGAGCAGCTCGTCGGCGTCGACGTCGACGCCCGTCTCGGCGGCGACCTCGCGGGCGACCCGCTCGAACGGGCGGGGCTCGACCGGGAAGCCGCTCTGGTACTCGTCGATCAGGACGGCGTCGACGGCGTCGATCCCGGCCCGCCAGTCGGCGTCCAAACTCATTGACCCGCGTAGGGGACGGACGTATCTACGGCTTTCGGAGTCGGCGGACGGCACACCGGAGCGGGTCGGAGCGGTTTATAAGCGATCGGTGGAAAACCGTCGAGGGGCTATAAACCGCCGTCGAGCCGGCGGGGATCCCTTATAAATCGCCGCTCATGAACGGTCGTCCGCGCGTCCGCGTCAGTTCGCCGGCTCCGTCCCGGCGTCGGCGTTCGGGACGACGGCCCGCGCGCTCGCTCGCAGCTGTTCCGGCGTGCACCCGCTCGCCGTCGCGGCCTGCTCCAGCGTGATGGTCCGGGAACGATATAGCGTCAACGCAGTGGTCACGGAGTGGGACGTCATCGTGTACAACACCTGGTTAGTTTACGACTACATAACTATGTCGCATCTCAACGCGTGATAGTTTCTAAATTAGCGATGTGAAAGTCAAATATCGACAGATGGCCCGGTGAATAGGCCCTGATTGTAAATTTCCCACGTGTAGTATATAAACCACGGTGTGACGCCCTTTCGACCGGGCCGCTCGGCGTCGGCGCGAGCGCCCGCGCTTCCCACGCGGCGGGAGTCGAACGGGAGGCTTTTCGTCCGAGGACTCGAACCGTGGCGTATGTCTCAGGCGACCCAGGAGTTCGGCGAGTGGCCCCTCAAGCGGCTGATGACCGAGGTCTGTGGCTCCGGCCACAAGTCCGCCGACGACCTGACGCGCGCGCAGGCGACCGAGGCGTTCGAACGGATCCTCGCTGACGAGCCCGACCACACGACGCTCGGGGCGTTCTGGCTCGCGAACCGCTGGAAGCGCAACACGCCCGAGGAGCTCGGCGCGTACACCGACGTGATGTGCGAGCGCGTCGACTACGCCGAACCCGACTGTGACCCCGTCGACTGCGGCGCGAACTACGACGGGAAGGGGCGGTCGGCGATCCTCGGCGTCGCCGCCGGCGCGGTCGCGGCCGCCGCGGGCACCCCGGTCGTCGTCCACTCGGGCGACCGCGTCCCGACGCAGAAGCAGGACGCGTACAAACACGTCCTCGACGAGCTGGGCGTCGCGACGGAACTGACGCCCCGCGACTCCGCCGACATGGTCGACGAGACCGGCTTCGGCTTCTACTACCAGCCCGCGTTCAACCCCGCGATCGACGACCTGTTCGAGCGCCGCGACATGATGGGCGTTCGCACGTTCGTCAACACGATCGAGACGCTCGCGAACCCGGCGGGCGCGTCGACGCACCTCGGCTCCTTTTACCACCTCGCGTTCGCGAAGAAGGTGATCGACACGTTCGTCGAGAGCGACGTCCACGACCTCGACCGCGTCCTCATGTTCCAGGGGATGGAGGGGTACGACGACGTCCGCCCCGGCTACACGAAGGTCGCCGAGTGGGACGCCGACGGCGGCGACGGCGAGCCCGCCTTCGACGACTTCGAGATCGAGACCGCCGACTACGGGATGGACTTCGAGACGGAGGACCTCGCGGTCGACGACGTCGCCGTCGACTCCGCGCGGATCACCGAGGCGGTGCTCTCCGGCGAGCGCGACGACCGGTTCGCCGACGCGATCGCCCTCAACGCCGCGCTCCGGATCTACGCCCGCGAGGACGCCGACTCGATCGACGACGGGCTCGCCGCGGCGCGCGACGCCATCGACGACGGCTCCGCGGCCGCCGTGCTCGAGGACCTCCGCGCGTTCTGACGCCGCCGTGCCGGCGACCGAGGAGGCGGATGAACGCGGAGGCGGATGAACGCGGAGGCGGATGAACGCGGAAGCGGGTGAGGGCGGAGACGGGTGAGCGCGGTGACGGGACGACGGGATCACGGCCGCCGAACTCGCCGTCGGCCAGGCACCGCGTCGGCCGTCGGATCGGCGGACGGTGGCTCGCCGATCCGCCGCCATCGGGCCGGGTCGACGGCGGCGTAGTCCCGCGATTCCGTCCGATCACGGACGAAATTGGGAGAGAGTTCGGAAAGCCGTCTTAGGGGCGCGTCCCCTCCTTCGAAACGTACCGTCCATGACCCATCGAACCACCCATCACCCCCGAACCCATGCCTGCCTGTGAACACTGCGACGGGCACGTCTCCGAACGGTTCGCGCGCGTGTTCGCCGACGCACGCGGCCGAGTCCTCGCCTGTCCGAACTGCTCGGCGAACGCCGGGATCGCCGAGGTCGCCCAGCAGCGCGGCCACGACGCCTGACCGACTCAGGCGACTGACCAGCAGACCGCGACCGCGCTACCGTTCCGGCGCGGGCGGCATCGATCGCTTGTGCGCGCTCCGCTCGGACAGCTCGACGACCCGGTCAACCGCCGCGGCCGATACGCCCAGCTCGCGGACGGTCGCGTCGCGCGAGAGGCCACCGTCGACGTGGACCGCGAGGACCGCGTCGACCGTGTCGTAGTCGAGCCCCATCTCCTCGGCGTCGGTCTGTCCCGCCCACATCCCCGCGGTCGGCTCCTGCATCACGAGGTCGTGGGGGACGCCGACGTGGGCGGCGAGCTGGCGGACCTGCATCTTGTACAGGTTGCCGATCGGGTTGCAGTCGACCGCCTGGTCGCCGTACTTCGTGAAGTAGCCCGTCATCGCCTCCGCGCGGTTGCCCGTCCCCAACACGAGGCAGTTCTCCGCGTTGGCGACGAGGTAGAGACACACCGCCCGCGTCCGGACGGACACGTTGCCGGCGGCCATCCGGTCGGCGGCGGCGTCAGGGAACGCCGAGCGGAACCCCTCGGTGATCGGCTCGATCTCGACGACGTCGTACTCGATCCCGAGGTCGGCGGCGACGCGCTCGGCGTCGCCCATCACGTCGGGGTCGTTGACCTCGGCGGGCATCGTGACCCCGTGAAGGCCGTCCGCGCCGAGCGCCTCGACCGCGAGATACGCGGTGAGCGTCGAGTCGATCCCGCCCGAGAGACCGAGCACCGCCCCCTCCGCGCCCGCGTCGGCGACGATGTCTGCGATGAAGGAGACGACCCGATCGCGGGTCGCCTCCAGTTCCGGCTCCGAGAGCCGCAGGTCGATCGGCGGGTCGTCCGACAGCAACACAGACTGCTCCGTGGTCGGGCTCATGGGAAGGGAGAGGGAGCGGGACGACTAATACCTCCCCGTCGGCGCGCCGAACTGGACGTTCGTCCGGTTTCGACGCCCCGACCGCCAATGAGGGCCGGTACGTCCCGGACGCTTCGAGTGTCGACGCGTCCCGGCCGCTCCGAAGTTCGGCGCGTCTCGACAACCCCCGATCACGTCGTGTCGCGCTTCCGTGCCGCGTCGAGCCGGCGGCGGAACCGGACGAGGCGTGTCGTCCGGAGCCCGCCGTGGACCGCGAGCGACGACCCGAACGCGATCGTGCCGAGCTTCCCGCCGGAGCCCGCGAGGAACGGCGAGGTGTAGACGACGACCACCCCGACGAGGGCCCCGGCGAGCGCGACCCATCGCTCGTCCGGGAGCCGTCCCGTGTCGCTCATCCCCGCGAACGACGCCCCGAAGGCGGCCGCCGCTGGAAGCGTCCCCGCCGAACCCAGCGCGAGGGGGAAGCCGGCCCCCGCGACGACGCCGACGAGCCCGGACGCGAACACGGCGCTTCCGCCGACGCGGACGTGTAGCGAGAACGTGACGACCGCCGCGACCACGGCCGTGACGACGACGAGGAGCACCGCCTCCCGGCCGGGGATCGCCGCGGTCGGGAACGGGCGCGTCGTGGCGACCGCGGTGAGCGTGACGCCGACGAACGCCGTCGTCCCGAGTTTTCCCCCGACACCGTGGTACACCGGCCGGGCCGCGAGGAACAGGACAGCGGCGACCCCGGCGGCGGCGGTCGTCGCGACGTAGGTGTCGAACAGCGCGGGCGAGGTCATTCCGACGAACGCGCCACAGTACGCCGGCACGGCCCGGGTCGGCGCGACGAGTGCGGCTGCCACGCCGATCGCTCCCGCCCCGACGACGGGCGTGACCCCGCCCTCGACCGCGAGCCCATAGGTCGAGACCGCCCCGACGAGGACGGCGGCCGGGATCGCCACGACCTCGCGCGCCTCGACGAGCGACGGGCGAAGGACGCCGTCCTCGCTCGCGCGAGCGAGCGCCGCGCGGAGCGTCCACCACTCCGCGTGGGCCCCGGCGACGACCGCGGTGACGGCGGCGACCAGGATCGCGGCGACGAGCGCCGCGACGGGCGCCCCCGCGTCGGACGTGGCCGCGCCGGCGACGCCGAGCGCGACGAGGACGACCGCCGGAACCGACAGCGCGAGGAACCCCACGACCGTCTCGGAGCCGAGGTGAACGGACGGGGCGTCGCCGCGCGCGGTCTCCACGGGATCGGCCGCCCGGTCGTCGCTCATGCTCCCGCATCGCGTCCGGGACGTATTGGTCGCTTCGGCGGTGAGTCGGAGCCGCGGGGTTCTCGTCTCCCGGGCCCGCGGGGGTCTCGTCTCCCGGACCCACGGGGGTCTCGTCTCCCGGGCCCGCGAGGGTCTCGTCTCCCGGACCCGCGGAACCGCTACAGCAGTCCGTCGTGTGCGGCGATCAACAGCCCTTCCAGAGTCGCGTCGTTCGTCGGCGGCTCGCGGGCGACGTCGATCGCGTCCGCGACGGGGACCGCGCGGGGCGTGAGGAACTCGTTGCTGTCGGTCTCGGCGGCGACCGGTTCGAGCCCCTCGGCGAACACGTAGCCGCGCTTGTGCCGGAGCACGCCCGTCGAGCACCACACCTCCTGCAGCAGCGTCGTCGACGACGGGTCGAAGCCGGTCTCCTCGGCGAGCTCGCGCGCCGCGGCGGCGGTGTACGACTCGCCCGGCTCGACGATCCCGGCCGGGAGCTCGTGGCTCGTCTCGCGGGTCGCCGGCCGGTACTGCTCGACGAACAGCACCGTGTCCTCGGCGACCGCGATCACGACGGTCGCGGGCGGCAGCTCCGCCCAGTAGTAGTCCTTCTCGGTGCCGTCGGGCTGCTCGACGCGGTCGTAGCCGCCGACGAACCAGCCGGTGTCGTACTCGACGGCGACCTCGCGGACCGGCCACGCCGGCTCGCCGGGCAACGAGTGTAACCGCCCGTCCGAGAACGCCGGGAGGTCCCGCAGATCGCTCGCGGCGTCCGTCGCCGGCCGGGCCTCGTGGTCGGCGTCGTCCGCCTCGTTCGGGTCGCGGTCGGACGGGTCGGCGTCGGACGGATCAGCGCCAGGATCGGACGGGTCGGCGTCGGACGGATCAGCGCCGGAATCGGGCGGATCGGCGTCGGGGTCGTGGCTCATGGGTCGGATTGGACGACGGTGACTGAATACGTTTGCTCCCCGTCCGTCACCCGAACGCCGCCGTCGTCAGTCGCGGCGTCGGGGACCCGCTGTGTCAGCGCGTCCACCTCGTCGAACGGGGTGTGCGTGAACCACTCCTTGATCCCGTACGGACCCAGCTGGTACCCCTCGGACCGGCCGTCGGGGCTCGCGAGCGCGCTCGTCAGGAACGGGTAGCGGCGTTCCGAGACGTCGGAGACGTCGGCGGCGGGTTCGTCGGTCTCGATCGGTTCGACGGTGAGGTAGTAGGGATCGCCCGCCCCGAGGTAGCTCGGGAGCGCGCCCAACGCCAGCAGGGCGACGACGATCAGCGCGATGGCGACGAGGAGGTTCCGGGTGACCCGGCGCATGATCGACCGTACGGGTCGACCTCGAATACGGGTTTCGACCCGCGGGAGCCACGGACGCAGCGACGAGTTTTAGCCCGCGCCGCCCGTTCGCCCGCCATGGAGTACCGGTTCGAGCTGGCCCTCTGTGCCGCGCTCGAAGCGCCCGATCGCGTCGTCGCACGCCAGCTCGGCGCGGGCGTCGTGCGGCCGGGCGGCCGCATCGTCGACGTCTGTCTGCTGCGGCCCGGGCCGGAGTTCGGCGACCGGACGGCGATCACCCCGTCCCGGATCCCGACCGCCGCGATCGAGGCCGCCGTGGGCCCGGGGGCGACGGTCCCCGTCGCCGACGCGTTCGACTTCCCGCCCGAGCGGGCCACGGGCGTCGTCGAGGCCGCCGTGGAGGCGGGCTACCTCGAGCGGGAGCGCCGCGACGGGCGACCGGCAGTGCGCGCGACCGCGCGCTACCCGGACGACTGGGTCGGGTCGCTGACAGCGATCGAGAACAAGCCCGACCTGGGCGAACCGGGCGAGCTGGCGGCACAACTCCGGTACGACGTCGCGCTCGGCCTGTTCGACGAGGTCGTCCTCGCGACCGGCTCCTACGTCACGCGGGCGCACCTCAACCGGATCCCCGACGCGGTCGGCGTCTGGCGGTTCGACCCCGACGCCGGCGACCGCGAGGTCGTTCGCGAGCCGACTCCCCTGGAGCCGACCGCGCCCGGCGTCGAGATCACCGCGGAGCGGCCACTCCGTACCGACGTCGCGCTCGTCGACCCCGAGGCGAAGGCGCGGACGCGGCGGCGGGTCGCCGAGCGCGCGTACGGGAAGGGGTGGCGGCCGGACCCGCCCGGTTGTGTCGAGGCGACGACGACCGACGACGGGCGACCGTACTGCGAGCGGTTCGATCGCGTGATCGACCCGGGACGCGACTGCGGCGTCGGCTGTCCGGCGTACGACCCGGCGGAGCCGCCGCCGACGGACCGCGACCGGCTCCGCGACGGGCGGACCGCGTGGGTCGCGGAACCGAACGGCGACGGCCCGCGGCGACAGGCCGGGCTTTCCCGGTTCGGCTGAGCCCGCGGGATCGCGGGCCCGCGGCCCGTCGCCGCTTGTCAGTATCCACCATGAGAATCCTTATACGGCGAGCGCGGGATGGATCCGCATGGACGACATCGAAGACATCTTCGTCGCCCGGTTGATGACGACGGACCTGCACACGGTGGGGCGGGACACGCTGGTGGAGGACGCCGCCGCCGTGCTGCTCGACAACGACATCAGCTCCGTGCTCGTCGTCGACGACGACGACCGGCTCGAGGGGATCCTCACGACGACCGACTTCGTCGACATCGTCGCGAAGAGCCAGCCGAAGGCCCAGACGACGGTGGAACGCTACATGAGCACGGAGGTGGTGACGGCCGACGCCCAGGACACGGTCGCGGACGTCGCCGCGACGATGGTCGATCGCGGCTTCCATCACGTCCCCGTCGTCGACGACGAGGGGGCCGCGATCGGGATCATCACGACGTCCGACCTCGCCGCGTACGTCTCGACCGCCGGGACGCACACGTCGGCGTGAGCCGACCCGCCCGTCCGTAACGCTCGGCGATCGGCCGCGACGCAACGCTTGCCGCCGTCGGGGACGCGATCGGGCGGTCCCGGCGCGGTAGCCACAAGAGACGCCACTATCTGGAGGGTATTACGGCCGGACGCCGTAGCCGTAGCCATGTCCGATCACCTACGTCTCAACCTGTTCACGATGAACGCCGCCGAGCACGTCTCGCCGGGCTCGTGGACGTACCCGGGCGACCGGTCGGCCGACTACACGGACCGGGAGTACTGGACCGAGGTCGCACGGACCGCCGAGCGGGGCGGGTTCGACGCCGTCTTCTTCGCGGACGTGCGTGGGATCTACGACGTGTACGGTGGCGATCGGGACGTCGCCATCGAGAAGGCGGTACAGACGCCCGCCAACGACCCGCAGCTCGTCGTCCCCGCGATGGCCGAGGTCACCGACGACCTCGGCTTCGCGGTCACGCGCTCGACCACGTACACCCACCCCTACCAGCTCGCCCGCGAGTTCTCGACGCTCGACCACCTCACGGACGGGCGGATCGCGCTCAACGTCGTCACCTCCTACCTCGAGTCCGCCGCGGCGAACCTCGGGCTCGACGAGCGGATGGACAAGGGGACGCGGTACGACCGCGCCGACGAGTTCCTCGACGTCTGTTACGCGCTGTGGGAGGAGTCGTGGGCGGACGACGCGGTCGTCCGCGACCGCGAGACGGGACGGTACACGGACCCGTCGAAGGTGCACGCGATCGACCACGAGGGCGAGCACTTCTCGGTGCCGGGACCGCACGGCTGCGAGCCGTCCCCGCAGCGCACGCCCGTCCTGTATCAGGCCGGCTCCTCGGACCGCGGTCGGGAGTTCGCCGCCGCCAACGCGGAAGCGGTCTTCGCCAGTCAGCCGACCGAGGCCGGCGTTCGCGAGTACATGGCGGACGTCCGGTCGCGCGCGGCCGACCACGGGCGAGACCCCGAGAGCCTCCGCTTTTTCATCGGCGTCGTCCCCGTCGTCGGCGAGACGGAGGCGATCGCCGAGGCGAAACACGAGAGCTACAAGGACCACGTCGACGTCGAGGCGACGCTCGCGCTGCTGTCGGGGTTCCTCGACATGGACCTGTCCGCGCTCGACCCCGACCGGAAGGTCGAACACATCGAGACGGAGGCGATCCAAGGGACGATGAACGCGTTCACGAGGTCCCAGCCCGACCGCGAGTGGACCGTGCGCGAGGTCGCGGAGTTCTGCGGGCTCGGAACGACGTCGCCGACGCTCGTCGGGACGCCCGAACAGGTCGCCGACGAGATCCAGTACTGGCACGAGGAGGTCGGCGTCCACGGCTTCAACGTGAAGGAGGTCGTCCGCCCGGACTCGCTGTCGGACTTCGTCGACCTCGTCGTGCCGGAGCTCCGCGAGCGCGGGCTCGTCCGTGCCGCCGACGCCGACCCTCGCGGCGACACGCTCCGTGAGCGCCTCCTCGGGGAGGGGCAGCGCCGCCTCCGCGACGACCATCCGGGAAAGGGTA
Organism: Halorubrum sp. JWXQ-INN 858; assembly: GCF_009806985.1. Classification (GTDB taxonomy): domain Archaea; phylum Halobacteriota; class Halobacteria; order Halobacteriales; family Haloferacaceae; genus Halorubrum. The sequence goes on from NZ_WUAX01000016.1 coordinate 511,387, forward strand.
AACGAACCGACTGATAAGGGAGGGAACGCCGTACTGGACGGCTTCACGTCACGGAGGCATGCCGGGCGGCTTCACGTCACGGAGGAGCGGAGAGGGAATGAGAGGCCTGCCGGCCCCGGCACCCTTAAGTACGTCCCGGCGATCGTATCCGATGACGCTTCGTCTGGAGGGCCGAAGCGTCAGCGGGGACCTATCGAACGACACGCCCGTGCCACTTTTTCCCGGCACGGGCCGTCGTTCGTCCTTTCGGAACCGACCGCCGAGCGGCGCGTTCACCCTTTTAAGCGGCCGGCGACGACGGTCAGACCCCCTCGCCCTGATAGTCGCCGTCGTACGTCCCGTCGTGATCGGCGCGCGCGAGCACCAGCTGTGCGATCCTGGCGCCGGGCTCGATCTCGATCGGGTGGCCCACCCGGAGGAGCCCCTCGCCGACGCCCTCGTAGCCGGCGTCCCACACCGCCGTGTTGAGCATGGCGGCGTTCCGGAGCAGCGTCGACCGCGGGTAGACGAAGCCCACGTGCCCCTCGGGGATCCGGACCGGCTCGCCGTACCGAACCACGTAGGAACCGGGGTCGAGCCGGTAGGTCCCGTCCGCCGGCGACAGCTCCCGCCGCTTCCCGACCCGCTTGGCGTCGCGACCGATCCGGCCCGGTTCGACCGGCTCGAAGGCCGCGTCGACGGTGAGGTCGACCCCGTTCGGCTGGCGCTGTGCGTCGTCGAGGTCCGCCCCGGCCGCCTCCAGCGCGGCCGCCACGAACGTCCCGGATTCGTACATGTCGTGGCGATCCGGCCGCCCGGGCAAAACCGTGTCGTCGTCGCGGTTGGCTGTGCCGTCGGTGTCGGCCGGGGCGACGGCCGTAGCGCCGGCGCTGCGTTCGGCGGCGGCGCCACGTTCGACGCCGGCGCCGACTGGAGCATCGGTGTCGTCGGGACGGCGACGATCCTTTAAGTTCCTTAAACGATGCCGATCGATCCGGCGTCCCGCGGGGCGTGTCAACGCACCCGCGTTCGCACGAGCATTGCCGGTTTCGGCCGATCCCACACGGTCGATCTGGCGGAAAACTCGCGGGATTTATATCCGAGGCGCGGCCATCTCCGCGTGATATGGGACAGACGATAGCGGAGAAGATCCTCGACGACCATCTCGTCGAGGGCGAGCTGACGCCCGGAGAGGAGATCGGTATCGAGATCGACCAGGTGCTCACGCAGGACACGACCGGGACGATGGTGTGGCTCCAGTTCGAGGCGCTGGACATCGACGAGGTCCAGACGGAGCTCGCCGCACAGTACTGTGACCACCAGACGTACCAGTTCGACTTCAAGAACACCGACGACCACCGTTTCCTCCGCTCGGCGGCGGGAACGTACGGCGCGTACTTCTCCCGGCCCGGCAACGGTATCTGCCACCAGGTCCACAAGGAGAACTTCGCCGCGCCCGGCAAGACCCTGCTCGGCTCCGACTCGCACACGCCGACCCCCGGCGGGCTCGGCCAGCTCGCGATCGGCGCGGGCGGGCTCGACATCTCCGTCGCGATGGGCGGCGGCGCGTACTACGTCGAGATGCCCGAGGTCGTCAACGTCCACCTCGAGGGCGAGCTGCCCGAGTGGGCGACCGCGAAGGACGTCGCGCTCCACCTGCTCGGCGAGCTGACCGTCAAGGGCGGCGTCGGCAAGATCTTCGAGTACACCGGCCCCGGCGCGGAGTCGCTGTCGATCCCCGAGCGCACCACGATCACGAACCTCGGGACGGAGCTCGGTGCGACCTCGTCCATCTTCGGGACGGACGAGAAGACGAAGGAGTGGCTCGCGCTCCAGGACCGCGAGGAGGAGTTCGTCGATCTCACGCCCGACGAGGACGCGGCGTACGCCGAGACGATCGAGGTCGACCTCTCCGACCTCGAGCCGCTCATCGCGTGCCCGTCGATGCCCGACAAGGTCGTGCCCGTCAGCGAGGTCGCCGGCACCGAGGTCGAGCAGGTCATCGTCGGCTCCTGTACGAACGGCGCGTACGAGGACATCCTCCCCGGCGCGAAGATGCTGGAGGGTCGCGAGGTCGCGAAACACACCGAGATGATCGTCGCGCCCGGCTCCAAGCAGGCGTCCGAGATGCTCTCGCGTGAGGGCTGGACCGCCGAGATGATGGCGGCCGGCGTCAACTTCTCCGAGGCGACGTGTGGTGCCTGTATCGGCATCGGTCACGTTCCCGCCTCCGACTCCGTCTCCCTGCGGACGTTCAACCGCAACTTCGAGGGTCGCTCCGGCATCGAGGACGACTCCGTCTACCTCTGCTCGCCCGAGGTCGCCACGGCGGCGGCCATCGCCGGCGAGATCGTCGACCCGCGCGACCTCGCCGACGAGCTCGGCGACATGGAGGCCCCCGGCCTCGAGATGGGGTCGACCTACTCGCCCGGCATGGGCCGGAACGACGCCGACATCATCAGCCCCGACGAGGCGATCGACGACGACCTCATCAAGGGCCCGAACATCGGCGACGTCCCGCTGAAGGACGGTCTCGCGGCCGAGATCGGCGGTGAGGCGCTCCTCAAGATGGAGGACAACATCACCACCGACCACATCATCCCCGCGACGGCGGACATCCTGAAGTTCCGCTCGAACATCGAGAAGCTCTCGGAGTTCACGCTCTCTCGCGTCGACGACACGTTCGCGCAGCGTTCGCTCGACGCCGACGGCGGCGTCCTCGTGGCCGGCGAGAACTACGGCCAGGGCTCCTCGCGTGAACACGCCGCCCTCTGCCCGATGTTCCTCGGTATCGAGGCGGTCTTCGCACAGAGCTTCGCCCGCATCCACAAGGCGAACCTGTTCAACTTCGGCATCGTCCCGCTCGCGATCGACGCGGAGACGTACGAGCGACTCAACCAGGGCGACGACGTCCAGATCGTCGACGACGTGGCGGCGGGCGCCAGCTCGGGTCAGGAGGAGTTCACGGCGAGCGTCAACGACGGCGAGTGGGAGTTCACCGCCGACCTCGACGCCTCCGAGCGCGAACGCGAGATCCTCGCCGCCGGCGGGAAGCTCTCGTGGGTCAAGGCGCAGCACGACGACTCCGGCGCCGCGCCCGCGGACGACTGAACGCGCGCGACCGCCGACCGGAGCCGTCCCGCGCGGGACGGCTTCGGCCCCCGTTTTCGCTTTTTCACCCGGCCAGCGGCCGCGCTCGGCGGCGGCAGGCTTTTGCGCTCCGCGACCCGACGGTCTGGCGAGCGGATGTCACAGTCTCACACCCGATCGGCACACACCCCTCACGGCGACGTCGAGTACACGGTCGTCACCTGTGTGAACTGCGGGACGGAGGTCGTCCCCGACGACGCCGTCACCGTCGCCGTCGGCACCGAGACGTACACCTGCGGCGGGCTCCCCTTCTGTCGGGAGACCCACGAGCGACCGCGAGCGGTCCGCGCGCTGTGTGGCTACTGTGCGGCGGCGACGCTCGGGTACGACGACGAACCCGACGGCGTCGGCGACCGGCTCGCGGCGTTCGCGGCCGACGGCTCCGCGGTCGGCGTCGGCCTCTGGCTGGGGACCGTCGTCGGCGTCGCCCTCGTGGTGGCGCTGTCGGTCCTCCGTCTCGTCCTCGGCGTCCCGTGACCGCGGCGTCGTCGGGCTTATCGGCCCCGAACCCGAAGCGTCGCCGTGACCCCCGCCGAGACCGTCGTTCGGCCGGCCGAGCGCGCCGACCTGCTGGCCGTGCTCTCCATCGAGAAGGCGTGTTTCTCCGACCCGTGGCCGTACGCCGCCTTCGAGCGATTCCTCGGCGAGTCGGGGTTCCTCGTCGCGGCGCGGGGAAACGACGTGCTCGGGTACGCGGTCGCCGACGTGACGCCGAACTTCGGCCGCGACATCGGCCACCTGAAGGACCTCGCGGTCCGCCCCGACGCCCGCGGGCGGGGGATCGGCCGGCGGCTCCTGCGGGCGACCCTGAACGCGCTCCGCGTACAGGGCGCCGCCGTCGTCAAGCTGGAGGTCCGTGAGGGGAACGCCGTCGCCCGCGCGTTGTACGCGGACGAGGGGTTCGAGCCCGTCCGCCGGGTGCCGCGCTACTACCGCGACGGCGAGGACGCGCTCGTGCTCGTCGTCGACCTCGACGGGTGGGCCGTGGGCGGGGCGGCGACCGGTGAGGAGGGGCAGTGAAGGGGACGACGAGGGGGCGATGGAGGGGCCGGCTGAGCGGCGCAAGTCGGAACGAAGCGGTCGATCGGGCGGCGCAAGTCGGAACGAAGCGGTCGATCGGGCGGCGCGAGTCAGAACCCGAGCACCCACGCGGAGACGCCGATGAAGATCACCATCCCGAACACGTCGACGACGTTCGTGACGATGGGGATGGTGGTGTCGTCGGGGTCGACCCCGAGCCGGTAGGAGCCGTACGTCGCCAGGAAGCTGAACACGACGGCGATGACCGCGACCGACAGGCCGCTGATCAACGAGATCGTGAGCAGCGTCGACAGCCCGAGCGGCGAGCCGACGACCTGCCCGATGGCCCACGCGCCGACCGCCAGGGCGGTAAACACCGTGCCAGCCAGCGCGAACACCGCCGCGACGTTCGCCCACAGGACGCGGTCGTGGACGTCGACGTCGCTCGTGCCGAGGTGAAGACGGGTGGTGAGCCGGGAGCTGAGGATCGCGCCGAGGTTGCCGCCCATGTCGACCATCGTCGGCACCATCACCGCGAGCAGCCCGTACCGTGCCAACAGCTCCTCGGCGTCCTCGAGCGTGATCCCCGCCCAGAGGACGATGGCACAGAGAACGACGAGCAGCGGGAACATGTTCGAAACGATCGCCTTCGCGTCCCACGTGCCGAGCGATCCGCCGGGCGGGACGACCATTACGCGATCACCTCGTCGAAGGACGCCGACATCAGAACACCACCCCGTCGAAGGACGCCGACATCAGAACACCACCCCGACGACGAAGACGGCCATGAACAGGAACACCATCCCGAAGACGTCGCCGAGCGTGGTGACGATGGGGCCCACGAGGTTGTCCGGGTCGTACCCGCGCTGGTAGCCGGCGAAGATCAGCAGCAGGAGCCCGAAGATCAGCACGAACGAGGTGAAAACCCCCGCGATCAGCATGATCGCGACGAGCTCGTAGACGGGGGCCACCTCGCGCCCGAGCACCCGTAAGGCGATCCACGAGAGCACGCCGATGACGACGGAGATCCCGATCCCGTTGACGAACGACGCGATCACGGCGTTGACGAGCCGCTCGTTCCGCTCGAACCTCGGGGGGAGCAATCCCTGGTGGAGCCCGCTGGAGATCCGTCCACCGAGCGCGCCGTACACGTTGCCGCGCGTCGCGAGGAACACCGGCACCATTACCAACAGCCCGGGGAAGCGCTCGACGCTCTCGATGAGCTCCTCCAACACGAGGCCGGCGAAGAGTCCCCCGAGGAGGGCGATCAAAAGCACCGGCAGCGCCTCGCGGTAGATCGAGCGAAAGGTCCCCCGGAACCCCATACCCCCGTGTGTCCCAAACGGCTGTTAAATCTGTCTCTCTCCGCGGATCGATCCCTCCGAGAACCACGCTACGGTCGCCAACCGGCCCGACGAGCCGGAACACTCAACCGCCGCAAGCGACTCCCTCGGATCGAATGGACCCGTCGCGAGGCCGCCGCGGAGCCGACCCGCTCGGGGAGGAGTACGACCCGTCGGTGTTCTCCCGGGGGCTCGACAAGCTCATCCCCGCCGCCGTCGCCCGGGCCGTCGCGACCGTCGACGTCGACACCGACCGGGCCGTCTACGGACCGGGGGAGCCGGTCACGATCCGCGTGACCGTCGAGAACCGCCTCCCGTTGCCGATCGAGGTCCCGATCGCCGAGGCGCGCGTCTGGGGCTGGGCCGTCGACGGCCTCCCGGAGGCGACCGACGAGCGGACCTACGAGCCGACGGGAGGGCGAACGCTCGAGCTACGGGCGGGCGAGAGCCGCGAGTACGAACACGTCTGGAACGGTCGGGTAAAGCGGTCCGGCCAGCGAACGACGTACGAGCCGCTGTCCCGGGGGGACCACGAGATAAGCGCCTTCCTCGGGACCGACCCGCGAAAGACCGCGTCGACGACGATACGGATCCGTTGATTCCGACGACGACCCGGTGCCGCTGACTCCGGCGATGACCCGGTGCCGCTGACTCCGACGACGGCGCGTTCAGGTCGCGTCCTCGCGGTGGAGGTGACAGCCCACGAAGTGTGAGCCGTCGCCGACGTCCGCGGGAAGCGCGTACTGTGGGCGGTCCGTGGCGCAGACGCTCCGTTCCTCGACGCGCTCGGTGACGAGCGCCTGTGCGTCGTCCCACTCCCGGTCGGCGATCGACCGACACACCTCCTCGACGAGCGTTCCCGCCGCCCCGTCCGGGCGGCCGTCGGGGAAGTACTCCTCGTCGACCCTGTTTTCGACCGTGCCGACCGGGAGCCCCTCGCTCTCGTCGGGGTAGCCGGGGACGAACGTACGCCGCTGGACCGCGCGGGTGAACGCCAGCAGTCGGTCCCACTCGCCGTCGGCGAGGTCGTACTCGTCCGGGGCGATGAGCGACGGACACCGGGTCCGGAACCGGCAGCCGCTCGGCGGGTTGATCGGGCTCGGAACGTCGCCTTCGAGGGTGCCGCGCGCGTCCCGCGAGCGCGGGTCCGGGATCGGGATGGCGTCGAGGAGCGCCCGCGTGTACGGGTGTTTCGGGTTCTCGTACAGCTCCTCTTTTTCCGCCAGCTCGGCGATGTGGCCGAGGTACATCACCGCGACCCGGTCCGCGATGTAGCGGACGACCGAGAGGTCGTGTGAGATCACGAGGTAGGTGAGCCCGTACTCCTCCTGGAGGTCACGCATCGTGTTGAGCACCTGCGCCTGCACGCTCACGTCGAGCGCGGACACCGGCTCGTCACAGACGATGAGGTCGGGGTCGGTCGACATCGCCCGCGCGAGGTTGATCCGCTGGCGCTGGCCGCCGGAGAACTCGTGGGGGTAGCGGTTGTAGTACTCCCGTTCGAGCTCGACGCGTTCGAGGAGGTCCTTCGCCCGCTCGCGGCGCTCCGCTTTGGTGTACATGTCGTGCGCCTGCATCGGCTCCTCGATGATCTGCCCGACCTTCATCCGCGGGTTGAGCGAGGACTGCGGGTCCTGGAAGATCATCTGCATGTCCCGCCTGAGCGGCCGGATCTCCCGCTGGCTGTGTTCGGTCAGGTCGATCCCCTTGAAGGCGACGCGACCCCCGGTGGGCTCGATGAGCTGGAGGATCGTGCGGGCGAGCGTGCTCTTCCCGCAGCCGGACTCGCCGACGAGCGCGATCGTCTCGCCCTTCGCGACGTCGAAGCTGACGTCGTCGACCGCCTCCACGTCCTCGGAGCCGAACAGGCCGGCGAGAATGCCGGTGTCCGACTGGAAGTGTTTGCTGAGGCCGTCGACCTCGAGGATCGTCTCGCCCATCCCGACGTCGTCGAGCCCGTCGAGGACGCTCATCGTTCCCCCTCCTCCGCGGCGGCGTCGGCTCCCGCCGGCGTCGTCTCGGACGCGCCCGAGTCGAGCGGACCGGCGTCCCAGTAGCCGACGTCCTCGTGTTTGAGGCAGGCCGCACGGTGTGGCGAGCCGTCGGCCGTCTCCGCCGCGACGCGGAACTCCGGGGCCACCTCGCGACACGGCTCCCGTGCGTCGGGACAGCGCGGGTGGAACCGACACCCGCTCGGCGGGTTCATCGCGCCGGGCATCGTCCCCTCGATCGGCTCGAGGTCGCCGACGGTCCGGTCCGGTCGGGGGATCGAGTTCAACAGCGCCTCCGTGTACGGGTGTTGGGTGTCGTGGAAGATCTCGTCGACCGGCCCCTGCTCGACGATCTGGCCGAGGTACATCACGTTGACGCGGTCGCAGATCTCGGCGACGACGCCCATGTCGTGGGTGACCCAGATGAAGCTCGTCCCGAACTCCTCCTGGAGATCGTCGACGAGCTCGAGGATCTGCCCCTCGACGGTGACGTCGAGCGCGGTCGTCGGCTCGTCCGCGATGATCAGGTTCGGTCGGCAGCCGAGCGCCATCGCGATGAGCACCCGCTGACGCATCCCGCCGGAGAACTCGTGTGGGTAGTCGTCGTACCGCTCGGCCGCCTCGGGGATCCCGACCCGACGGAGCATCTCGATCGCCTCCGCCTTCGCCTCCTTCCCGTCGATGTCGCGGTTGATCTCGATGAACTCCTTGACCTGCCCGCCGACCGTGTAGACGGGGTTGAGGCTCTCCATCGGGTCCTGGAAGATGATCGCGATCTCGTTGCCCCGAACGTCCTCGCGCATCTCCGACTCCGAGAGCATGTCGTCGCGGGGGACGAGCTCCTCGCCGGTGTCGTCGAAGCCGACGATCGTCCGTCCCATGTAGTCGACCTCGCCGCCGACGACCTCGCCCGGCTCCTCGATGAGCCGCATCACGCTGGAGGTCGTCACGCTCTTGCCGGCCCCGGACTCGCCGACGAGCCCGACGATCTCCCCCTGCTTGACGTCGAAGGAGACGCCGTCGACCGCGCGGACGACGCCGCGTTCGGTGTAGAACTGTGTCTTCAGGTCCGTTACTTCGAGTATTGTCTCTGACATGGTTAGATGACTTGTGAGATCACTTGATCCGCGGGTCCAGCGCGTCCTGGAGCCCGTCGCCGAACAGGTTGAACCCCATGATGGTGATCAGGATGGCGAGCCCCGGCCAGATGCTCATCCACGGGTTCGAGTGCATGTACTGATGGGAGATCCGCAGCATCTCGCCCCAGTCGGGCGTCGGCGGCTGCGCGCCGTACCCCAGGAACGAGAGGCCGGCGACGATGAGGATCGTGACGCCGATCTGTAGCGTCGCCAGCACGAGCACCGGCGCGAAGCTGTTCGGGATCACGTGTCGTCGGAGGATGTCCCGGTCCTTCACGCCCGTCGCGCGGGCGGCCTCGACGTAATCCATCTCCCTGACGCTGAGCACCCGACTGCGTATCAGCCGGGCGAACACCGGGATGAACGCGATCCCCACGCCGAAGACGGCGTAGGTGATGTCGGGATCGCCCCCGCTCACGAACACCGTGAACACGATGACGAGGACGAGCGGCGGGATGGCGTACAGCGTCTCGACGGCGCGCATCAGCACGTCGTCGATCCAGCCGCCGTAGTAGCCCGACACCGCGCCGATGAGCACGCCGCCGAGCATCCCCAGCGCCGTCGCCACGATGCCGACGAAAAAGGAGATGCGGGTGCCGTACACCAGCCGCGAGATGTAGTCGCGGCCGTTCCGGTCGGTCCCCAACGGGTGTTCGAGCGAGCCGCCCTCCACGAAGAAGGGCGGCATCCGACGCTCGGTCGTCCCGGGGTCGGGGTGACGCTCCGGGTGGTACCACACCGATTCCGCGAGCGCGAAGTCCTCGACCCGGCCGAGCGTCAGCCGCGAGAGGTTCGCGTCGATCGTCGTCACGATCGCGACGGTCGCGACCGCCGCGATCACGTACAGCCCGAACCTGGCAGTCGCGTCCGACTTGATCTTGTCGAGGGTGTACCGCCAGCCGACGTTCGCCTCGACGCCGTCGCCACCGCCGTCCGAGTCCTCCTGTGTCTGTTGTTCGCCGATAGCCATCTTAGTTCTCCTCCCCGTACGAGACGCGGGGGTCGATGTACGCGTACGAGATGTCCGTGATGATCACGCCGATAACGAAGACGAACCCGATAACGACGGTCGTCCCGATCGTGAGCTGGTAGTCGTGCGTCTGGATCGCCTGGATCAGGAGCCGCCCCATCCCGTTGATCGAGAACACCATCTCGATCAACACCGCGCCGCCGATCGCGCTCGTCAGGTTGAGACCGATCAGCGTGACGACGGGGAGCTGGGACGGGCGGAACGCGTGTTTCCGCATGATCTTCCGCTCCGAGACGCCGTAGGCGCGCGCCAGCTGGACGTACTCCTTCTGGAGCGACTCGATCATCGAGCTCCGCTCGACCCGCATGATCGTCGCCATCTGGAGCGTCCCGAGCGCCACCATCGGCAGTATCAGGTGGCGGACGGTCTGGTAGTACAGCTCCCACTGTGAGGTCAACCCGTAGTGTGACGGGTCACGCCACGGATACACCAGCCTGCCGGACGGCAACCACCCCAGTTGGACCGAGAACAGGATGATCAACATGATGCCGATCCAGAACGAGGGCGTCGAGACCCCGATCAGCGCCACGACCCGGGAGACGTGGTCCGCGGGCTGGTTCCGACGCTTGGCCGCCAGCACCCCCAGCGGGACGGCGGTCGCGATCGCGAACGCGAACGCGGAGATCATCAACAGCAGCGTCGGCGGGAGGCGAGTCAACATGAGGTCGGCGACCGGGCGCTCGTAGTACATGCTGAAGCCGAGGTCGCCCTGGAGGATCCCGGGCGGGCTCCCGACGAAGCCGGGGATCCCGACCGCGCCGAGGATCCACGACAGTCCGATGTAGTTCAGGAACTGGATGTGGAGCGGTTCATCGAGCCCGTACCGTGCCTCGATGGCGGCGATCAGCTCGGGGCTCGCTTCCTGCTCGGCCAACATGATGTCGACCGGGTTCCCCGGCATCGAGTTGACGAGCAGGAACGTGATGACAGCGATCCCGAACATCACGGGGATCGACTGCAACACGCGGTTCAGTGTGTATCGAAGTAGTCCCATTGTCTAATGCGTGTCAACGGTTAGCGGAAATATCTGCTCGATCCTGATAAACTAATCCATTAGCGCGCGTTTCGGTGGGGAAAAGTCCCCGGAAAGCGCCGATCAGTCGTGCAGGCGGGCGTCCGACACGTCCAGACGCGGGGTCGTGGACGTGGAGGTGTCGGGGAGGACGCCGTCGACGCGGTCGGTGTCGACCGCGATCGCGCTCAGCGTGTTCCAGCCGGGGACCCAGACGCACTCCTCGAGGATCTCCTCGGTCGCCTCGATGTAGAGCTGACGGCGGGTGTCGAAGTCGACCGTCTGGCGGGCCTCCGCGATCTTGTCGTGGAACTCGTCGTTGTCGTAGTAGTGGCCCTGGGTGACGCCCTCGTTGTCGCGGTGGAACAGCTGGTAAAGGTACATGTCGGGGTCCGCCCCGCCGGTCCACCCGAGCGAGTACACGTTGTAGTCGTCGGCGTCGCCGGTGTCGTACGTGCTGAGGAACGTGTCCCAGTCGAGCCGCTCGACGGTACCGCCGTAGCCGATCTCGTTCAGGCGGTCGGCGACGAGCTCACACCACTGCTGTCGGAGGTCGTCCGGGGGCGAGATGAAGTGGATCTCCTCGCCCTCCTCGATCGCGTCGGAGCCGTCGAGCAGCTCCCGTGCGTAGTCGGGGTCGAACTCGTACTCCATGTCGTTCCACTCGTCGAGCGGGAAGTCCCACTCCTCGCCGATCGTCGGCGCGACGGGGTAGTTGATGTTCTGGCCCGCCTCGCCGATGACGTCGTCGACGTACGCGCCCGTGGAGTGACAGTGGGCGATCGCGCGCCGGACGTCGGGGTCCGCCGTCGGCCCCTCGTTGCAGTTGAACGCGAGGTAGAAGACGCCGGTGTCGGGCGTGTCCTCGATGGTGATCCCGTCTTCGGCGTCGATGTCCTCCCAGTCGGCCGGCGGGATGCCCTCCATCACGTCCGTCTCACGCGCGAGCATGCGGGAGACGCGGCCCGCGTCGTCCTCGGCGGGCTCCCAGCGGATCGAGGGGATCTGGCTGGGCTCGTCCCAGTAGTCCTCCCACAGCGTGACGTCGGCGAACTCGCCGATGACCGCGTCGTCGAACTGGTAGGGGCCGGAGCCGATGGGGTTCTCCGTGTTGTACGCCTCGGGGTCCTCCTGTCGAGCCTCCGCGTGAACGACGTTGCGTGCGAGCGTCATCTCCGTGAACGCCCCGTACGGGAACTCGAGGTCGAACTGGACGGTGTGGTCGTCGAGCGCCTCGGCCGATTCGATCATCGCGACGTCGGGCATGTTGTCCGTCTGCTCCTCGATCGGGGCCATGAACGTGTGGACGACGTCCTCGGCCGTGACGGGGGTGCCGTCGTGGAACTCCGGCTCCTCGCGGAGGGGAACGATAAAGCGCGTGCCGTCGCGCTCGATCTCGGGTTCGGCGGCCGCGATCTTCGGCTGCGGGTCGAGCGTCTGCACGTCGTACTCGTAGAGACCGTCGTATACCGTGTGGATGATCTGTTCGGAGTACGCGTCGTTCAGCACGATGGGGTCCCACTCGACGGGCGCCACCTGCTGGGTCACGTTGAGCTGGTCGACGACGCCGCCGTCGTCCGAGCCACCGTTCCCGCCGTTTCCACCGCTCCCGCCCGTTCCGTCGTCGTCGGCGAGGTCGGGGTCGTCAGCACAGCCTGCCAGAAGGAGGGCTGCGGAAACCGACGCGCCACCAGCGATCGCCTGCCGACGGGTGATACCGGACCGACTGTCGTTGTTACGCGGCATACCCACGAATTTCGAGCATCAACGTATAAACCTTGCTCAATGAAGTGAAACGATCGTGAATGTTTAAGATGTTTTTAAAAATCAACGGGATTATCGCGTATATCGGAACGTTTCGATGGATCCCTTCGTTTTTGCCGGAACATATACGCTCATAATCGATCAGTCGCGAAGCCGTGAGGAAACGAACACTCCGTTTGAAAGTTCACGAGACGTTGAACGGCGCGCTCGGCCGAACGGCGATCGGAGCCGCATTCGGTGGGTCAGGATCAACCGACGGCGACGACCGTCCCGACGCCCTTGCTCGCGCCCTCCCGGAAGACGAACCGCTGCCCGGGCTCGACCAGGTACGGCCGGAACTTGAACCGGACGCGCGTCCGGCCGGTGTCGCCGGGGAGGAGCCGGCCCTCGGCGGGGGCGAACACCGCCGCCTCCGAGAGCGTCTCCAGGTGGACCACCGGCTCGTATCCCTCCCGGATCCGGGTCGGGTGATTGAGCACCATCACCTCCGCCTCGAACTCGCGGACCGGCTCGGGCGCCGCGTCGCGCGGGAGCAGCGCCATCCCGCGTTCGATCTCCCTCTCGTCGACGCCCTTGAGGGCGATCCCGACGATCCGTCCCGCCGTCGCCTTGTCGACGCGGTGGTAGTGCATCTCGATCGACCGCACCTCAACCTCGCGGAAGGAGCCGTCCGCGAACGGGCCGAGCAGGAGTTCGTCGCCCGCCTCGACGGTGCCGGAGTTCACCGTTCCGGAGGCGACCGCGCCAACGCCCGTCACCTTGTAGCTCCGGTCGATGTACATCCGGAACGCCTCCCGCTCCGGCGTCGCGCGCTTCGGCAGCGTCTCGAACAGCCGGTCGAGGTCGTCGATCCCGTCGCCGGTCACCGCGCTCGTCCGCAACAGGGGGACGACGCCGTCGCCGACCTCCGCGACCGCGACGTCGACCCCGTGGCGGTCGACGAGCAAGGGGGTCTGTCCGGCGTTCCGCAGCGTCGACTCCACCTCGCGTTCGACCGCGGCGAGCCGCTCCTCGCTCACGGCGTCCGCCTTCGTGATCGCGACGATCGTCGGGAGCTCCGTCGCCAACAGGATCCCGAGGTGCTCACGCGTCGTCCGCGTCGGCCCGTCGTCGGCGGCGACGACGAGCAGGCCGTAGTCGAGCTTCTGGCCGACCAGTCCGCGAATCGTGGTCCGAAGCCACGGCTCGTGGCCCACGGTGTCGACGAAGGAGACGAGCCGATCGGCCCGCTCGACGACCCCCGCCCGGTCCGTCTTGCGGTGTGGGTTGTCCATGCGGACCGGCTCGTCGGCGTCGTCCGCGAAGCCGTACACCGCGTACGAGAGGTCCGCGGAGAGCCCCCGCTCGACCTCGTGGGGCTGGACGTCGAGGAACCCCCGCGTCCCGCCCTGTCCGTCGTCGGCGCGGCCGGTGACGAGGGTGCCCACGAGCGTCGACTTCCCGTGGTCGACGTGGCCGGCCGTCCCGACGACGAGGTGGTCGTCGTCGGCCTCGAACATCCCGCCCTCGCGCAGGGTCGCGAGCCCGACGAGCCCTTCGACGTCGCCGTTGCCGGCGGAGCCCGCGCTCCACGTCTCGACGTCGGCGATGTGGGCGTCGGCCTCCTCGGCGAGCAGCGAGAGCACGTCCATCGTCTCGGAGAAGGCGTCCGGCGAGATCCCGGCGAGCCCGCCGGCATCGGTGACGCCGAGGACGTAGGTCGCCTCCCCGTCGCCCGAGAGGACTCGGTGACGGAGCTGCGCCACGAGCGACTCCATCCGCCCGTCGACCAGGTGGACTTCGCGAGTCAGCCGCTCCTTGAACTCGATCGCGCCACCGTCGCGCTCCCCACGCTCGATGGTCCGTCGGAGGACGGACCGGTCAGCGCTCATGGCCGGGCGTAGGCGATAGCCGGCTTTAACGGTTTTCGTGGGAAGATAACTCATGCCATACCCGAAGCGACGGCGGCCTTTTTAAGGCTCGCCGAGAGGGGACGGCATGGACGAACGCGTACGCGAACACGCGGCGGTGCTGGTCGACTGGAGCGCGCGGGTCGAGGCGGGCGACGACGTCGTCGTCAGCGTCGCCGAGGACGCGCACGAGCTCGGGGTCGCCGTCGCCGCGGTGCTCGGCGAGCGTGGGGCGACCGTGACGACCCTGTACGGGTCCGACGAGGTCGAACGCGCGTACTTAAAGGGTCACGAGGCCGGCGACGCCGAGGGGTTCGAGGAGCCCGCCGTCGACCGCGCGCTCTTCGAGGCGGCGGACGTCTACCTCCGGATCGGCGGGGGCCGGAACACGACCGCGACCGCGGACGTCGAGGGCGCGACCCGTCGGGCGTACGCGACCGCGAACGCCGGCGTCCGGGAGGCCCGGATGGACACCGATTGGGTGTCGACGGTCCACCCGACCCGCTCGCTCGCACAGGGGGCGGGGATGGCGTACGAGGAGTACCAGGAGTTCGTGTACGACGCGGTGTTGCGCGACTGGGCGGCGCTCGCCGAGGAGATGGCCGAGCTGAAGGCGATCTTCGACGCGGGCGACGAGGTGCGGGTCGTCACCGAACGCGACGACGCGCCCGACACCGACGTGACGATGTCGATCGCGGGACGAACCGCCGTCAACTCCGCCGCGTCGGTCGCGTACGACTCGCACAACCTCCCCTCCGGCGAGGTGTTCACCGCGCCGTACGACACCGAGGGCGAGGCGTTCTTCGACGTGCCGATGACGATCGACGCGACGCGCGTGCGGGACGTTCACCTCGTGTTCGAGGACGGCGAAGTCGTCGACTTCTCGGCCGGGAGCGGCGAGGACGCGCTGGCGTCGATCCTCGACACCGACCCCGGCGCGCGGCGGCTCGGCGAGCTGGGCGTCGGGATGAACCGCGGCATCGACCGCTTTACCGACTCGATCCTGTTCGACGAGAAGATGGGCGACACCGTCCATATGGCTGTCGGGCGCGCCTACGACGCCTGCCTCCCGGAGGGGGAGACGGGCAACCAGAGCGCGGTCCACGTCGACGTGATCGCCGACGTGAGCGAGGACTCGTTCATCGCGGTCGACGGCGAGGTCGTCCAGCGGGACGGGACGTTCCGATGGGAGGACGGCTTCGAGGGCTGATCGAGGGACTCCCTGCTCGCGGAGTTACAGTCGTTCGACGAACGTCGCGTCCGCGGAGGTGTGTCCCTGGTTGAACGACAGCACCTTCGCGCGGATCACGTCGCCCTCGCCGACGGAGCCGGGGATCCCCTCGGTGAAGACGACGAACCCCTCGACCTTCCCGACGGCGACCTCCTCGCCGGAGTGGTGGTCGGTGAGTTCGGTGACCCCGAACTCGTAGGTGCCGCCGATCTCGACGGGCGGGTCGCGCGCTCTGGCGGCGTCGTGGGCGCGTTTCGACTCCCGGGCGTCCGTCGACGGTCCGCGGAGCCGGCGAACGACGAGGAGGAGGACGACCGACAGCGCGACCCCCGCGGCGACGTAGTGGACGGGTTCCATGCGGGCGAATGGCCCGGGACCCTTTTCAAGCGGTCGGTCGGCGACGGCGGCTCGCTGGGTGGCGCGCTGGGTGGCTCACTCGGCGAGCCCGAGCAGGTCGAACGGGTAGCCGTTGTCGTTGTCGTCGGCGTACTCGTACACGACGTGGGCGGTCGCGACGTCCTGGATCGCGAGGCCGGTCGAGTCGAAGACGCTGACTCCGGTCACGCCGCCGTCGCCGGCGCGGCCCGCGCGGTTCCCGACGACGATCTCGCCGATCTCGCCGTAGACGTCGTCGTCCGTGAGCGTCCCGGCGGCGTAGGGGACGTTGATCTCGCCGGAGTGGGTACACTGCTCGTGGTCGTCGATGACGATCGTCGCGTCGAGCAGCAGCTCGTCGGCGAGCTCGTGTTTCCCCTCCGCGTCCGCGCCCATCGCGTTGACGTGCGTGTGCTCGCCGACGTCGTCCGGGCCGACGATCGGCGTCTCGACGGGCGTCACCGTCGAGAGGACGTCACAGTGGCCGGCCTCCGAGATGGAGCCGGCACGGACCTCGAACCGGTCGGCGAACGCGTCGATGAACCGGGCGACGCGCTCCTCGTCGAGGTCGCTGACGACGACCTCCTCGATGTCGCGCACCTCCGCGATCGCCTCGAGCTGGGTGTACGACTGGACGCCGGCGCCCACGATCCCGAGCGACGAGGCGTCCGCGACCGCGAGGTGGTCGGTGGCGACGGCGGCGGCCGCGCCGGTCCGTTTCATCGTCAGCTCCGTGCCGTCCATGATCGCGAGCGGGAACGCCGTCTGGGGGTCCGAGTAGACCATCGTCCCCATCACGGTCGGGAGGTCGAACGCCTCCGGGTTGTCGGTGTGGACGTTCACCCACTTGATCCCGGCCGCGTCCCAGTCGCCCGTGTCCATGTACGCGGGCATCGACCGGAAGTCGCCGTTGTACTCGGGGAGGTCGATGTACGACTTCGGCGGCATCTGTGCGTCGCCGCGCTCGTAGGCCGCGAACGCGCCCTCGACCGCGTCGATGACGCGGTCCATCTGTGCGTTCTCGTCGACGTCGTCGCTGTTGAGAAGCAGCGTCTGCATGTGGCCAGACTTGCCGTTCAGGTATTTAATTCATGTGAGACGCGTCGCTCCCGGAGCGACCTCCATGCGGTCCCCGTTCTCGTCGGAACGGATCCGAAAAAACGCGCGTTCGTTGGCGATTCGTCGGTCAGCGGTCGGCTGCCGGCCGATCGACGGCCGGTCGGTGTCGTGGGGAGCGAGTGCGTCCGGCCGGGGTTACATCATGCCGCCCATCCCGCCGCCCATGCCGCCCATCCCGCCGCCGGGCGCGCCGCCCTCGTCGCCGTCGCCCGAGGTGGACAGGTCGCCCGCGGCGATGATGTCGTCGATCTTTAAGACGAGGTTCGCGGCCTCGGTCGCGGAGGCGATCGCCTGCTCTTTCGCGTGGGCGGTCTCGACGACGCCCGCCTCGAAGGTGTCCTCGACCTCGCCGGAGAACACGTTGAGCCCGGCGTTCTCCTCGCCGCCCTCGTGGGCCGCGCGGAGGTCGACGAGCAGGTCGATCGAGTCGAGCCCGGCGTTCTCGGCGAGCACGCGCGGGATCAGTTCGAGCGCGTCGGCGAACGCCTCGACGGCGAGCTGCTCGCGGCCGGAGACGGAGTCCGCGTAGTCGCGGAGTCGGCGGGCGAGTTCGACCTCGATCGCGCCGCCGCCAGGGAGCGTGCGCCCGTCGGAGACGGTCGTGGCGACGACGTCGATCGCGTCGTTGACGCCGCGCTCGAGCTCGTCGACCACGTGGTCGGTGGAGCCGTACAGCAGCAGCGTGACGCCGTGAGCGTCCTCGCCTTCGACGTAGAACAGCCCCTCGGCCTCGTCACGCCGGACCGAGCCGACCGCGAGGTCGTCCGCGGTCAGCGAGTCGAGGTCGGTGACGATGTTCGCGCCGAGCACGTTCTTGAGGAACTTGATGTCGGACTTCTTCGTGCGGCGGACCGCGAGGATCCCCTCCTTCGCGAGGTAGTGCTGTGCGAGGTCGTCGATCCCCTTCTGACAGAAGACGACGTCCGCGCCGGAGTCGACGATCGCGTCGACCTTCCCGCGGAGCTGCTGTTCCTCGCTGTCGAGGAACTGCTGGAGCTGGTCGGGCGACTCGATGCTGACCGCGGTGTCGACGTCGGCCTCCTCGACCTCGATCGGGTCGTTGAGCAGGAGGACGTTCGCCTCCTCGAAGTCCGTCGGCATGTCGTCGTGGACGGGGTCCTTGTCGATCACCGCGCCCGAGAGGAGCTCGGACTCGCCGGCCGAGCGGCCGGTGCGGGTCTCGATGTTGAGGTTCTGGAGGTCGACGACGTGCGAGCCGTCGTCGGCCTCGACGGTGACGCCCTGGATCGCGCGGACGATGAGGTCCGCGAGGACCTCCTTTTCGAGCTCCGCGCCCTTGCCCGTCATCGACGTCTCGGCGACGTTCATGAGCGTCTCCGTGTCGTCGGCGTCGACCTCGTGGGCGATGTCGTCGACCTGCTCGCGGGCGTACTCGCTCGCGAGGTGGAAGCCCTTGATGACCGCCGTCGGGTGGATGTCCTGTTCGAGGAGGTCCTCGGCGTTCTTGAGCAGCTCGCCGGCGATGGCGACGGCGCTCGTCGTGCCGTCGCCCGCCTCGTCCTCCTGGGTCTGGGCGACCTCGACGATCATCTCGGCCGTCGGGTTGTCGATGTCCATCTCCTGCAGGATGGTGACGCCGTCGTTCGTGATGGTGACGTCGCCCATCGAATCGACGAGCATCTTGTCCATCCCCTTCGGCCCGAGCGTCGAGCGGACGGCCTCCGCGACGGCTCGTGCCGCCGAGATGTTGTACTCCTGTGCGTCCTTATCCTGGACACGCTGGGCGTCCTCGCCCATAATGATCATCGGCTGCCCCTGCTGCATTCGCTGACTCATACACTGCCTGATTGATTGTGATTCTATATAAAACTTTTGCTGGCGGTCGGAAGCGGCGGCGCCGCCGGCGGTCGGAGAGGATCGGGAAAACCGTTGGACCGAAGCCTCCTACTCCGAACAGTCACGAGGAGAGTTAACACGGATCTTGGGATGGGTCCACGTCGCTGACGGCCGAGTTTATATACGGTTTCCAGTGCCGAAGTGTATGTATGATTTCCGACACCGAAAGGGACGTCGCTCATGTCCGTGGATCGGCAGGATCAGTCGGGACGGAGGGGACAGAGGGGACAGAGGGGACGGCAGAATAGCGGAACGGCAGAACGGCGGAGACGGCGGGAATGGCGGAAAAAGCCGGCCTCGCAACCGTCCGGTCACGAGACTGTGAGACGACTACTCGGTATCGAGCCACTCGTCGAGTTCGTCGGGCTCGGGGAGATACTCCGAATCCTCCGCGTCGAGCGTCGGCTCCGGCGGTTCGTCGGCGGCTTCCAGCTCTCGTTCGTTGAGGCGGCTTTCGAGCTGCCGGCGCTTGTTCCTGCCTTTCCGCTCGCGGCCCGATTTCGTGTCTGGCATCGTCACCCATGACAACACCACCCATACACATGAATCTTGTGTCGCCTCGTCGATCGGTTCGGGACCCTGACGGCGCGACCGGCGCACCGCTAGGCGTCTGATCGTTTCGAGAACGCCAGGAGAGGGATTTGAACCCCCGATCCCGGAAGGGAACACGCTTTCCAGGCGTGCGCCTTACCACTCGGCCATCCTGGCTCGATCGAACGTAATCCGCTGGGACTGTTAAGTCCTTCTCTTCGCCACCCGGTGTTCGACCCCGTACGTCACGCCGGCCGACCCGACCGCGACGCCGGCGGCGACGACGAACAGCCACGCGTACGCGAAGGGGAGATCACCGTCGAGCAGGAGGTACCCCTGCGCGAGCACGAGGAAGGAGAACCCGCCGACGAGCCCCCACAGAACCGCCGACTTCGCTCGGTTCCGGGGCGTCGCCGGAGCGCCCGGCAGGGGGGCGTCGCCCTCGGCGTCCTCGGACCCACCCGAACCGTCGGCCCCGGTCGGCATCTACTCCAGGCTGGCGACCGCCTCGATCTCGACGCCGACACCTTTCGGAAGCGCGCCGGCCTGCACGGCCGACCGCGCCGGCGGCGACTCGTCGAAGTAGCCCGCGTACGTCTCGTTCATCTCCGCGAAATCGTCGATGTCGGCGAGGAAGACGGTCGTCTTGAGCACGTCCTCGGGCTCCGCGCCGGCCTCCGCGAGGACGGCCACGAGGTTATCGAGCGCCAGCGCAGTCTGCTCGGCGATCGGCGCGTCGTCGCGGAGCTCACCCTCGGTGGTCAGCGGGATCTGCCCGGCGGTGAACACGAGGTCGCCGTTCGTCGTCGCCTGGCTGTACGCGCCGACCGCTTCGGGAGCGGCGTCCGTGTGAACGATCTCTTTCATGCGACGACCTGGTCCGCGGGGACACTTAAGTGTGCGCGAGACGGCCACGCCCACGCACCGTCCTTCGTCCCGGGTGGCCTTCGTCCCGGGTGGCCTTCGTCCCGGGTCCTCCTCGTCCCGGATCCCCTTCGCCCTGGGTCTCCCTCGTCCCGGATCCCTCCCTTATTAAACCCTCACGGCCCTCGCCGACGTATGATCGGTTCGCTCGTTGCGACGGCGTTCTGGGCGATGCTGCCAGCGTACGTCCCCAACAACTTCGCGGTGCTCGCGGGCGGCGGTCGCCCGATCGACGGCGGCAGGAAGTGGAACGGCAGCCGGGTCCTCGGCGACGGGAAGACGTGGCGCGGCACCGCCGTCGGCACCGCGGCCGGGTTGGCCATCGCGCTCGGGCTCAACGCGCTCAACGAGCCGATAAGCGGCGCGCTCGGCGTGGAGCTCCCCGCTTTCGAGCTTCACGCGGCGCTCGCGCTCGCGTTCGGGGCCATGCTCGGCGACATCGGCGCGTCGTTCGTCAAGCGGCGGTCGGGCCGCGAGCGCGGCGCGGCCTTCCCCGGGCTCGACCAGCTGGACTTCGTCGTCGGCGCGCTGCTTTCGGCGTTCATCGTCGCCCCCGGCTGGGCCCTCGGCGTGTTCACCCTCCCGGTCCTCGCCGTGATCCTCGTGATGACGCCCGTGCTCCACGTGACGACGAACGTCGTCGCCTACAAGCTGGGGCTCAAGAACGAACCCTGGTAGGAAACGAACCCCTCAGAAGACGACGCCGACCGAACGGGAAGGACGGCGTCGACCGAACGCCGCGGCCGACGGTCGAGCGGCGGCGTCTGACGTAAGAACTAATGTTCACTCGCGGCTGATCGGTGTATGGGCATCATGAGCAAGATCCTCGGCGGGGGCGGAAACCGGTCGGTCGACGACTACGTCGAGCTCGACATGGACGACTTCGCCGAGGCGAGCGCCGAAACGGGAATGCGGGTACACATCGCCGAGATCGGCGACCAGAGCGACGTCATCCCGATCAAGGACGCCGTCTACGACGGCGACTTCGTCATCGCGGACATCACCCGCCACTCGACGTCCGACCGGACCGTCGAACACATCATCGACGAGCTCCGCCAGGTCGCCCGCGAGGTCGACGGCGACATCGTCCAGAAGGGCGACGACCAGATCGTGTTGGCCCCGACGGGCGTACGGATCTCCCGCGAGAAGCTCTCGTAGGGCGTACCAGCACCCCTCGACCCTCTCGAGCCGCCGCTCCACGCCTCGGGGGTGAACCGTGCGATATATGCCCGTCTCGCGCCCACTGTCGGACGAATGGACGAGCCGGTCCTGCTCACGGGCGCTGGTGGACGGGTGGGTCAGGCCATCCTCCGCGGCATCGGCGACGACTACGAGTGGCGACTCCTCGACCGCGAGCCGCTGCCGGCGGCGAAGGTCCCCGACGGCGTCACCGACGCGGACCGCCACGTCGCGGACATCACGGACGCCGACGCCGTCCGCGAGGCGGTCCGCGGCGTCGGGGCCGTGATCCACCTCGCGGGCGACCCGCGGAAGACCGCGCCGTGGGACTCGGTCCTCCGGAACAACATCGACGGGACCCAAGTCGTGATGCGGGCGGCCGCCGAGGCCGGCGTCCGGAAGTTCGCGTTCGCCTCCTCGAACCACGCCGTCGGCGGCTACGAGACCGACGAGCGCGTCCCCCAGCTGTACCGCACGGGGGACGACTACCGGCTCGACGGCACCGAACTCCCCCGCCCGGGCAACCTCTACGGCGTCTCGAAGGCGACCGGCGAGTTCCTCGGCCGCTTCTATCACGACGAGTTCGACATGAGCGTCGTCTGCGTCCGCATCGGGAACCTCACGGAGGGCCACCCGCCGCGCGAGTACGAGCGCGGCCAGGCGATGTGGCTCTCACACCGCGACTGTGCGCACCTCTTCGACCGGAGTCTCCGCGCCGACTACGGCTTCGAGGTCGTGTACGGCATCTCCGACAACGACCGGAAGTACTACTCCATCGACCGCGCCCGCGACGTGTTGGGGTACGACCCGCGCGACAACTCCGCGGACTACACCTTCGAGGGCGAGCCGAAGCCCGGAACCGACGCCGCGCTGCCCGACGACCGACCCGTATAGGTCGGCGGCGCTCGGCTCCCTCCCCGCGGCCGGTCCGCCGTTCGCGCACGGCTCCCTCGCCACGAGCCCGCCCGCGATCAGAAGAGGTCGTCGACGTCGCGCCGCTTCCGCCGTTCGCGCTCGACGTGGTCCGCGAGCCGCGCGGCGATCTGCGGGCGCGCATCGGGCGTCCTGACGAACGCGAACAGCAGCTCCGCGAACCGCGTTCGCCCGGTTCCACGCTCCTCCCGTGCGAGCCGCGCGGCCGCCTCGAAGAGGCCGTCGCCGTCGGGATCCCTCGCAGCGTCGACCCCGACGGTCGCCGCGAGCGCCGGCGCGAGCGCGAGCGTCGCCTCGAAGTCGAGGTCGTCGAAGCCGACGGCGACGCCATCGATCCGGAGGGTCGGCGGCCGGGCCCGCTCGATCCGTTCGGGGTCCGCCGCCAGCCGCCGACACCACCGTCGGATCGGGGCGAGCGCGAGCCCCCGCCGCGTCGGGCCGAGGTCGTCGAGGTAGCCGGCCGCCCCGACTCCGCAGCCGACCGCGCCGGCGTAATTCCCCGATCGAGCGTGGTGTGTCGCGGCCGCGAACTGGATCAACCCGTGAAGGAGCCGCTCGTCCGCGCCCCCGTCGAGCGGGAGCCACGCCGCCTCCCACGGCTCGTGAGCCGCGAGCCAGTGGCCCTCGTTGAACAGCGCGACGCCGGCGCGGAGTGCCGCGTCGACGTCCGGGGGAACCCCTTCGCTTCCGGTGGAACCGCCCGTCCCGTCGGCGGTCACGACGTCCTCCGTGGACGTGCCCGTGTCCGTGTCCGTACCCGTGCCCGCGGGCCGGCTCGGCGGTCGGTCGGAGCCGCCGGTACCGCCCCGTTCCGGCGGTTCGTGGTGATCCGTGCGCTCATGGGGTGTCGTGGTCGTGCGGACGAAAAAGCGGTTCGGCGGGCGGGGACGTGGCCGCTACTCCAGGAGGTCGACGAGCTCGTTCACGTCGTCGACGATTGCGTCGGCCGGGACCGCCGCGAAGGCCCGACGGCCCGACTCGCCGGTCAGCCCTCCGGTGAGGACGCCGATCCCGTAGTAGACGCGCGACTCGTCGTCCGCGTCGGCGTTGCGGGCGGTGCGCACGTCGTCGAGGGTGTCGCCCGCGAACGCGACCCGCTCGGCGTCGAACCGCTCCGCGAGCGTCACGAGCGCCCGTGGGTGGGGTTTCCCCTCCTCCCAGTCGTCCATGGTGAACCGGTGGTCGGCGGCGACGTCGAGCCCGACCCGGTCGAGCGCGATCTCGGCCTCGGCCGCGGGCCGCCCGGTCAGGACGCCGACGTCGAAGCGGTCCGTCAGGTCGTCGATCGTCGCCGGCTCGACCAGCACCGGCTCGTCGTGGATGTATCCCGCCGTCTCGAACGGCGGCTCGCCGCCCTCGAGGTCGCGGTACAGGTCAGCACCGAGGTACAGCGCCTGGAACACGTCGCGAAGCCGTTCGGTGTCCCACTGGTCGCGGACGCGCGCTTGCGAGACGCTCGGGAGGTCGGCGACGACGCGCTTGGCCGCGTCCAGCCCGCCCCCGTGGTCGGCGACGGCGTCGGTGAACGCGTCGACCTCCATGCGGAGCCCCTCGCGGCGCGCCAACACGTACAGCGCGGCGGCGTACGTCAGCTCCCAGTCGTTGTTGAACCCGCCGGCGTCCTTGAACGACTGGACCGCGTCGCGGTCGATCGTCTTGCCACAGACGCGTTCGATCGATTCGAGGATCGCCCGGCGATAGGAGTCCGCGACGTCTACCAACACGCCGTCGATGTCGAGGACGACTGCGTCGACCTGCATATACGCCTTGGGCGACGGGAAGCGGAAAGAACGTTCCGGGTCGGACGCGGCTAGCGGTTCCCGGGATCGTCCGCCGAGCCCGATTCCCGTGAGCCCGACCTGGACCGCGACCCCTCCGCACCGGGCACGCCGCCCGCACCACGCCCGGATCCCTGACGCCCGGAGCGCGCGATGAACAGCGTCTCGCCCGGGACCGACCGCCGCCGAACCGGGACCGTCGGCTCCTCGAACCCGAGCGTCGTGAACAGGCAGGCGGCGTCGAGCCGGTCCGCGAGCGCGACGGTCGGGCGCTGGAGCTCGGCCGGGAGGTTGCAGGCGTAGACGGCGTCGATCCCGGAGGGTGCGCCCCCCTCTCCTGAGTCCGGGCCCTCACCGACAAGGACCGTCGCGAGCGGGTCCGGGTCGTCCGCGAGCGCGACGACGTCTCCTCGGCGTAGTCGCAGCGACCCCGATCGGTCACCGTCGGTGTCGGCGGTGTCGGCGGTATCGGCGGTGTCGGCGGTGTCGACGGTGTCGGCGGTGTCGGCGGCGTCGGCGGCGTCGGCGGCGTCCACCGTGCCGGCGGCGTCCACCGCGTCGACCGTTTCGGCCGCGTCGATCTCGATCACGTCGATCGCGACGACGTGTCGTCCCCTGGTCGCGAGGGCGCAAGCCACGCCGGGGCGGTTGCCGACGCCGACCTCGAGGAGCCGGTCGAAGGCGGCGAGTTCGTCGACGAGCGCGCGACGCGATGGGGATACCACGGCGGGGGGTTTATGAGCGCCGCGGTCAAAAGCGGTTCCATGCTCGTGGACATCGTTCCGGTCGGGGAGGTCTCCCCGCGCGTGAAACGGGAGGCTTCCGGCGCGTTGCGGTCGGTGTACGACTGCGACGTCACGGTCCACGACGACCAGCCGGTCCCCGAGACCGCCTACGACGAGGGGCGGGGACAGTACCGCGCCGAGGAGCTGATCGAGACGGTCAGCCGGGTCGGCACCGGCGAGAAGAACATCGGGATCACGCCCCGGGACCTCTACTACCGGCGGCGCAACTACGTGTTCGGGCTCGCGTACCTCAACGGCAACGGCTCCGTCATCTCCACGCATCGCCTCCAGACCTCCTCTGACGGCGGTATCTCGACGAAGCCCGCCGCCGACGTCTTCGCGGACCGCGTCCGCAAGGAGGTGGTCCACGAGATCGGCCACACCCTCGGACTGGAACACTGTGACAACTCCAAATGCGTGATGTCCTTCTCCCCGACCGTCCGCGAGGTCGACGTCAAAGAGGAGAACCTCTGTGGCTCCTGCTCCCGACTGGTCCGCTGACCCGCCGTTTCGACCGCCGGTAGACGTAAACCCCGGCCGGTCCATACCCCATCTATGGCCGCGAAGCCGGAGTACCGCGACCGTCCCGACGTCGAGGTCGCCCTGCTCGACGCGCTCGTCGACCGCGGGGGCGAGGGGATGACCGTCCTGGAGCTCCGAGCGGTCGTCGACGCCGACATCGACGCGATAGAGGAGGCGCTCTCCGCGCTGAAGGCGGACTCGCTGATCACGGTTGAGAGCGACGACCGGGTCCGCGTCTACCCACACGACCGGGTCGTCCCCGACCCGGAGGCCGACGGGGGACGAACCGACCGGGGGATCGTCGACGTCCTCCGGGAGCGGCTCGGGCTCTGAGGGCCCGAAGCCGGCCGGGTCCGCTTTCAGCGTCCTTTTGACGCTGCCGCCACTCCGTACGGGCATGACTCTCGTTTCCGACGCCCACAGCGACCACGGCGCGACGTACCGCGACCGCGGCGGTCGCGAGGTCGTCGACCACTACGGCAAGCCCGAGCGCGTGGGGAAGGCCGTCCGGAAGGTCGTCGGCGCGATCGAGATGGGGTACGGGATCCTCGCCGTCACCGGCGACGACCGCGTCGAGTTCGTCGACAACGCCGTCTCCAATCGCGTCCCAACGACGGACGGACAGGGCGTGTACGCGCTGCTGCTCGACCCGCAGGGCGGGATCGAGACGGACATGTACGTGTACAACGCCGGGGAGCGCCTGCTCGTCTTCCTCCCGCCCGAGCGGGCCGAACCCGTGCTGGACGACTGGTCGAGCAAGGTGTTCATCCAGGACGTCGAGCTCCGCGACGCCTCCGCGGAGTTCGGGGTCTTCGGCGTCCACGGCCCGATGTCGACCGAGAAGGTGGCCTCCGTGCTCAACGGCGCGGGCGCGCCCGAGGAGCCGCTCTCGTTCGTCCGTGGCACGATGGTCGACGCCGGCGTCACGGTGATCGCGAGCGACAGCCCGCTGGGCGAGGAGGGGTACGAGGTGGTGTGTGCGGCCGCGGACGCCCCCGACCTGTTCGACACGCTGCTCAACCGCGGGCTCAACGCCGCCCCGTTCGGCTACCGGACGTGGGACGCGCTGACCGCGGAGGCCGGCACCCCGCTGTTCGAGTACGAACTCCGGGGGACCGTCCCGAACGTCCTCGGGATCCGCAACGCCCTGGACTTCGAGAAGGGCTGTTACGTCGGACAGGAGGTCGTCTCCCGCGTCGAGAACCGGGGCCGGCCGAGCCGCCGGCTCGTCGGGCTCCGCCTCGACGGGCTGGTCGACGCGATCGCGGGCGTCGACGGCGACGCCGACCCCGATGCGTCCGACGAGCGGCTCCCGGACCGCGGGGCCGCGGTGTTCGACGGCGACGAGGCGGTCGGCGAGGTGACCCGCGCAGTCGTCGCCCCCACGAGCGGCGATCCGATCGCGCTCGCGCTCGTCGGGTTCGACACCGTGGCGGGCGACGTGACGGTCCGGGTCGACGGCGCGGAGACGGCGGCCACGGTCGCGGACCTCCCGTTCGTCGACGGGAGCGCCCGGTCGCGTCGGCTACCGACGTACCCGGACGCCTGAGCGCGGGGTTCGCCCGGCGACCGCGACGGCGACGACGACCGTAACCGCGACAGCGACGGCCACGGCGGTCGCCCGTCAGTCCCCGTCGCAGGTGCCGTCGAGGCACCGCCGCCCGGTCGCGGTCTCGAACACCGGGAGCCCGCAGCCGCATTCATCGACGACGACGCCGTGCGGGACGGAGAACGTCGTCTCACAGTCGGGGTACTGCTCACAGCCGAGGAAGACGCGGCCGGGCGCGGACTCGACGGTGAGGTCGCCGTCGCAGTCCGGACACGACCAGACCCGGTCGAACCGGTCGCGGACCGCCGCGACGAGCGGGTCACAGCCGGGGTCGACACAGAGGTGGAACGGCTCGCCGCGCTCGACGCGAACCTTCGGGAGCCCGCAGTCCGCACACGTCGTGTCGGTGACGCTCGCGCCCGCCGGCAGCCCCCACCGCTCCTCGCAGTCGAGACAGACCACGTCGCCCCGCGAGCGGACGAGCGACCCGCCGTCCTCCGGGCAGGTCCCCACCGGGACGCCCGCCTCGGTCACGGGGAGGCCGCGGCTGGCGGTGGCCGCCTCGGCGACGACGCGAAGGCGGCGTTCGCCCGTCCGCGCGGTGACCGAGAAGCCCGCACCGTCACCCTCGACGACGACCGAGTCCGGGCGGGTGAGCCACGCGACCGGTTGATAGCCGTCGGCGTCGTGGACGAGCGTGGTGTTGTCGGGCTTTATCAGGACGACGACGCGGCCACGGTGGGTTCGCGTGCGGTCGCCGCGTTCGGTCACCCGACAGTCGCCGGCAAGGACGCGAAGGCGCTCTGGCATACGACGGGGTGGAGCCGTTTTCGGGTTTAACGAGTCGGTGGGGCGTCCTCCCGGACTGAGAACCATGTCGCCCGTTTAACACGATGGTCGACGTGAAGGACGTATGGACGCGACCCGCGAAGGCGACCGATCGACGTCGGGGGACGCGAACGGGGAGACGTCGGTTCGTGTCGGCGTGTTGAGCTTCCACGAGAGCAAGGAGACGAAGGCGATCTGTAACGCGGTACGGGCATTAGGACACGATCCCGTCTGGCTCCACGAGGGGAACACTCGCAGTTGGCTGGACGGGGGGACTCCGCGCTTCGAGCCGGCGGTCGACGTCGTCGCGAACCGGCTGTTGGCGACGAAGGCGTTGCGGCCGCTCGACGACCTCGGCGTGGCGACGAGCTACGCCGCCGTGTGCCCCGTGTTGAACCCGGTCGACGCCGTGATCCGAGCCATGCACAAGTACGGTGCCGCCGCCACGCTCGCCGCGGCGGGGGTGTCGGTCCCGGACGCGTTCCTGGCGTTTACACACCAGGCGATCGCCGACCGCGACCACCTCGTCGACGGCCCGGTCGTTCACAAGCCGGCTATCGGAACGGGCGGCGATCGGATCGCCATCGTCGGCGGCGACGGTCCGGTATCGCCGCGCGTCGCTCGACGGCTGACGTTCCTGCAAGCGTTCCTCGACTCCGGGACGGATCGACCGTTCGACGTCCGCGTGTACGTCGTCGACGACGAAGTCGTCGGGGCGATGAAGCGCTACGCACCGGCCGACGAGTGGCGGACCAACGTCGCGCTCGGCGGCACGGTCGAGGACTTCACCGCGGAGCTCCCGTCGGAGGCCGCACAGCTCTCGAGGCGAGCGACGGACGTCCTCGGCCTCGATTACGCCGGCGTCGACCTCATGTGTCACGCCGGGACGTGGTACGTCCTCGAGGTGAACGTGACGGCCGGATTCAAGGGCCTCTTCGCGGCGACGGGGACCAGCCCCGCGCCGCACATCGCCGGGCTGGCGATCGAGCGAGCGGGCGGGCGGGTCGACGCCGAGCGCGTCGCGTCGCTCACGACGGAGCTCGACGACTCGATCCCGGAAGGCGCACCGGTGATCGGGTCCGACGCGAGCGCCAAGGGAACGGTCGGCTACACCGAGCGGGTCGCGGTCGGCGGCGAGGACCGGATCGAGGAGACGGTCGCGAAGTCCGACACCGGGGCCACCCGGACGAGCATCGACACCGAACTCGCCGCGCGGATCGGGGCGGGTCCGATCGTCGACACGGTCACCGTGCGGTCCGGCACGCGGACCGGCCGCCGGAAGCGACCGCTCGTCGAGATCGACCTCGAGCTCGCCGACCGCTGGGACCGGGTGACCGCGAGCGTCGAGGACCGGAGCCACCTGAACTACCCCGTGCTGCTCGGACGGGACGTTCTGCGTGGCCATCGAGTGGACATCGAACGCCGGGTGAGCGAGGAATGAGGCCGAACGATCGAGAACCGCGTCCGATCCGGCGGAGGTTCCGGAGGCTCCAGAGGCCCCGGAAGCCCCGGAGGTCCCGGAGGTCCCGATGAAACACGTCGAGTACGCGTACACGACCGGCATGGACGACGCCGAGATCGACGACCGCCTCCGAACCGCCGCATCGGGGGTGCTCGCGCTCTGTGACGACGGCGACGCCCACGCGGTACCGTTGGCACACTACTACGACGGGGAGCGGCTGTACTTCCGACTCGGAACCACCGAAGGGAGCAAGAAACGGGAGCTGTGGGAGCGAACCGGGACCGCGAGCTACGTCCTCCACGGCACGGAGCCGACCGACGATCCCCAGGAGATCGACTCGTGGAGCGTCGTCGTCACCGGCCGGCTCGTCGAGCTTCCCGAATCAGAGCGCGAGCGGTTCGACACCGCGGAGATCAACCGCCGGTTCTCCCCGATCCGCGTGTTCGGCGAGGCCATCGAGGAGATCGAGGTGTCGATCGTGGAACTCGAGATCGACACGGTCACCGGCCGAGTCACCTCGGACGGGGCACGGGGGGAGTGAGCGGAGGCGCGGTCACCGACGCTCCGGATCGTCACGCGGGATCACGCCACGTCGACGCTCCGGATCGTCACGCGGGATCACGCCACGTCGACGCTTCGGGTCGCCCGAACGGGCATCAGCGGGAGGTCGGGGAAGACGACCTCGACGACGAACGACAGCTCGTCGGCGGTCGGGGTGCCGAAGACGCCGACGGGGACCGTCGTCTCGCCGTCGAGGTACGCCGTCTCCGCGGTCATCTCCACGTCGTTGACGGTGACGCGGATCCCCACCCGCGCGCCGCCGCCGACGTTCCGGACGGCCACCTCCCGGAGGTCGTTCTCGCCGACCGCGATGGAGCCGGGGAACGACCCCCACTCGACCTCGATCCGGGGCTGGTCGCCAGCGGCCGACACGACGCGGTCGGCGACGGAGTCGCTCATGCCGGCGTTCGAGAGGACGTCGGGGCCGGCGTCGACGACCGCGCCCGGGGAGCCGAGCCCCGCGTCCGCGAGCCGCTCGGCGCGGCCCGCGCCGACGCCGTCGATCGCGGTGAGCGCGACCGCGTCGCGGCCGACGCCGTGTTCGACCCGCGCCTCGACCCGGCGGGCGAGGTTGGCCGCGCGGGGGCCGGCGAACCGGTCGAGGAACTCACACAGCGCCGCGAGCAGCCGGAGGGCGTTCTGCCGGATCACCCACGCGTCCGAGCGGAGGTCCGAGGGCATGGAGTCGGCCATCCCCGCGAGCAGGATGGCGAACACCTTCCGGTGGCCGTCCTCCAGGCTCGTCTCGTGGCCGTCGAGGATCCGGTCGACGGCGTCCGCCTCCGCGGAGCGCGCGGAGACGGAGTCGAACTCGCCCGCGCTCGCGACCGTCTCGAGGATCGCGTCGACCGTGAGCCGCTCGCGGTCGGCGAGCGCGCGGAACCGCCGGGCGGTGTCGAGCCGCAGGTAGTACTTCGAGGCGAGCCGCCCGAGCGCCGAGGGCTCGATCGAGAGGTCCTCGTCGGCGGTGACGAAGCCGTCCTCGACGAGCGAGTCGAGGGTCCCGCGGAGGCGCTCGCGGACGTTCCCGAAGTCGTACTCCTCGGGCTTCGAGCGCGCGCGGACGTAGTAGAACGTCGTCTCGAGCCACGCCATCACGTCCTCCAGTCCGCGGATCGTGCCCATCGCGATCTCCGCGTTGAGGTGTGACTCGAGGTCCGCCGCGAGCCGCGACTCTATCTCCTTGCCGTCCCGCAGCAGGCGGCGGTACGTGTCGGCGTCGCCGCGGTCACAGACGACCCAGCCGTAGCCGACGTCGTCGTAGCCGGGGCGGCCCGCGCGCCCGACCATCTGGAGGACGTCGAGCGGCGAGATGTCCGTCTCCCCCTCCAGCGGGTCGTGGTACTTCGTGTCACGGATGACGACACAGCGCGCGGGGAGGTTCACGCCCCACGCGAGCGTCGACGTCGAGAAGAGGAGCTTGATCTTCCCCTCCTTGAACCACCGCTCGACGCGGTCGCGATCGCCTTTCCCGAGCCCGGCATGGTGGAAGCCGACGCCGTCGATCACGGACTGTCTGAGGGTGTCGTTCGTCAGCTCCGTCGCCTCGTTGTGGTAGTCGTAATCGCCGTGGGAGTCGATCGGAACCTCGCGCTCGGCGATCTCGTCGCGTGCCTT
Source organism: Halorubrum sp. JWXQ-INN 858 (assembly GCF_009806985.1). Lineage (GTDB taxonomy): Archaea > Halobacteriota > Halobacteria > Halobacteriales > Haloferacaceae > Halorubrum. The sequence goes on from NZ_WUAX01000016.1 coordinate 542,955, forward strand.
CTTCGCCGCCTGCACCGTGTCCTGCCGCGAGGAGACGAAGACGAGCGCCTGGCCGTCCTCGCGGATGTGCGGTTCGGCCAGGTCGATCGCGCGGTAGAGGCGGCGGTACTTGTCGGCGAAGGCGTTCGATCCGTGCGAGTACGTCTTCACGCCCGTCTCGAGGTCGACCGGGCGGTACTCGTCGCCGAACTGGTAGGTGGTCTCGGCGGGCGCGTCGAGCCAGTCGGCGACGTCGCCGACGTTCGGCATCGTCGCCGACAGCGCGACGACGCGGGGGTCCTGCAGCCGGCGGAGCCGCGAAACGGTCACCTCGAGGACGCCGCCGCGCCGATCGGAGTCGAGCAGGTGGACCTCGTCGATGACGACGCAGTCGACGTCGGTGATGAACGAGTAGCGCGCGGAGTCGTGTTTGCGCGTCGCGCTGTCTGCCTTCTCGGGGGTCGTCACGAGCACGTCCGCGCGCGCGGCGCGCCGGGGATTGAGGTCGCGCTCGCCGGAGACGACGTAAACCGAGTAGCCGAGGTCCTCGAACCGCTCCCACTCGCTTTCCTTCTCGTTGGTGAGCGCGCGCAGCGGCGCGATGAACAGCGCCGTGCCGCCCTCCGAGAGGGTCTTACAGATCGCCAGCTCGGCGAGGGCGGTCTTTCCGGAGGCGGTCGGCGCGGACGCGACGACGTTGTGATCCGTCCGCCAGATCCCGGGCAGCGCCTCGCGCTGCATCCGGTTGAACTCCTCGAACCCGAACGCGTCGGCGAACTCCGGCACCGCCTCCGCCACCTTCACGAGGGGTCACCTCGGGGACTGGCTCGCATTACTCTGAGTCCGGGGCCTCACGGCCAAAGGCGTTTCTCATGCGGCCGGAAACGACTTCGATCGAGCCCAGTCCGACCCCCGTCCGGCCCGCGTTCGAGCCCTGTGCGGCCCTCGTTCGAGCCCCGCCCGAGCCGTCATGCGGGCACGTCCCCGCCGGGCGGCTCACGCGTACGCGTCGTACTCCTCGCCGAACAGCGCGAAATACGCGACCCCGACGACCCCGATCGCGCTCGCGAGGCCGAACGCGACCGTCGGGCTCCCCGGGACCGAGACCCCGGTGCCGGGGACGGCGAAGCCGCCGTAGATCAGCCCGCCGATCGCCGCGCTCGGAATGACGATCGTGTTGCGCACGAGGTAGTAGGACCCGGCGACGCGTCCGCCCGTGTCGCGCTCCGCGGGGCCGACGATGAGCGCCTTATGCGCCGGGAGCCCGGCGAACCGGAGCCCGGAGAACGCGAAGAGCGCCACGACGATCGGAGCCGTCAGCGCCGTATCGGCCGGGACGCTGATGAGCAGCGCCGGGAAGACGGCGTACACGAGGAAGCCGAGCCCGACCACCGGCTTGAGCCCGACGCGCTCGGCGAGCCGCGCGGCGGGCGGCATGGTGATCAGCGCGATCACCATCTCGACGGCGAGGAGGACGCCGAAGAACACCGCCGGCGACAGCGACACCGGGCCGACGTCGAGACCGACCCCGAGGAACCGGACGATCACGATCACGAAGAAGACGTACACCATCCCGTTGGCGAACCGGACGAGCGTGTCGGCCACGAGCAGCGGGCGCAGCTCCGACGGCAGCCCGCGGAGATCGGCGACGACCTCGCCGACGCCCGCGAACTCCTTCCCGAAGGTGTCCTCGCTCGCGTCGTAGAGGACGTGTTGGGCCGCGGTGGCGACGACGCCGAACAGCAGCGCGACCGCGAGCACGTACTGGAACCCGACCGCGAAGTCCGCGAACAGGTGGAGGACGCCCGCCGCGATCAGGGGACCGAAGAGGAACGCGGTCCGGCGGAACACCTCCGTGCTCGCGAACCCGCGCGCGAGGCGGCCGGGCGGGACGGACTGTTTGACGATCGCGAACGTCGCCCCGAGCCCGAACGACTTCCACGCCTGCGCGAAGAAGAGTCCGACGAAGATCCAGATCCACGGCTCGAGGACGACCCCCGCGACCGTCACCGTCCCGAGTGCCGGCGCGACGAGCCACACCACAAAGCCCAGCGTCGACGTCAGCCCGAACAGCGTGAGCGCGACCCGCGAACCGATCCGGTCGGAGAGCCGACCGCCGGGATACGGGTACACCGCGCCGATGACGTTGCCGACGGTGCCGAACAGCCCGATGACGAGCGCGCTCGCGCCGAGCGCCGCCATGTACTCCGGGACGTACCGGGTCGTCATCTGGAAGCCCAGACTGAACGCGAACATCGCCACCGACAGCACCAACACGTCCCGCTGGAGCGAGAAGAACTGCCGGAACGGGTCGAGGAGGTCGACCTCGTCGTCCGCCCGCTCCGCCCCCCCAGAGTCGGCGTCGCCTCCGTCCATACGAGACCACACCGCGAACAGCCCCTTGAACGCTCCGGCGACGGGTTCGGGAGGGACGGTATCGCTCCGCGGGGAAACACACACTACAGGCGTTCAAAAGGCCGGTTTCGGCGGATGAACCGGTCGGGATGGCCGACCCGGACATTAATTTCGTTTCGTTGATCGTTAGAACAGACGCGATCTACCAGTTCTCATAAGAGTTCATCTTAATCTCACGCGATATCGGATGTAATATGCACGAAAGTGTTGCAGACTACGTGGCAGAGCACCCGAAGATGGCCGGCGTCCTGTTCGCGGCGCTGTTGATGCTGTCGCAGGCGGCCCCCGCGGCGGCGAACATGGCGGTCTCGAACCCCGGCCCCTAATCCAGAGAGAGTTCGTCGGTCCAGGCCAGATCGCCGTCGACGAAGATCGGCACCGTCTCCAAGTTAAGGAAGTCGAGAAACTCCGACCGAGGCACGCCCTCGACACGCATTTCTGCAGGAACGTAGTAGTTCGTATCCGTAGACGACAGGTTCAGATACGTCATCGTTCCGATCCCGTAGGGGCCGTTGGGAAACGCGTCTGCGATGACGTCCCAGCGATCCTCGTCCGCCCGCTTCGAGTCGATGACTAACGCGACGCCGCTGCGGTTCTGACAGATCGTCGTCCCCCCGTCGCCGACGACGATGTACTGATTGCCGGTGATCAGCTCCCGCTGGGCGACGTGGAGCGCGGTACGGAGGTTGAAGCCGCTGTTCATCAGTCGGGCGATGATCCGACCGAGCCGGGTCGCCGGCGAGTTCGGGACGTCGGTGAGCGTCACGATCCCGCCGCGGCTCCCCCGGTCGATCAGCGCCGCCCCCTGCTCGTACGACTGACACGCGTTCAGCAGGAAGGCGTCGACGCCGACGTCGAACGTCCCCTCCCGCAGGTCGAGGAACCCGTCGGGACACTGCATCCCGCGCTCGTCGACGTGGCCGATGTAGTGGAGGAAGTCGACGTCGGCACCGAGCGTCGTCCGCAGCTCCTCGCGCGTGAGGTCGTACCGGACCTCGATGTCGAACTGGACGATGTCGCGCAGCCCGTATAACTCGGCGACGTCGCCCTCCTCGCGCATCAACTCGTCGTTACAGACGACGAGCACCGAGATGCGCGACTGCTCGACGGGACCGACCTCCAGCCGGCTGCGATACGCGTCCAGCGTCGCCTTGTTCGCACCGAGCGGGACGCCGTCACCGACCCACGCGTGCTCGACCGTCTCCACCGGCTCCGGCCTGACGAAGTCCGCGTCGTCCGGGATGAACCCGTGAACCCCCCGGCGGGCCGCCCCGCGAGCGAGGCCTGCCCCCTCGGCGGCGGACGCCTCGAGCCCCGTCCCGCCCCGGAAGAACTCCCCGGCTCCGGGCTCCGGCGCGCGCAGGAAGCCGGCCGTCCGCTCCCCGTCGCTCTCGCCCGGTCGGCGAACCGTCTCCGGCGATCGCACGAGCGAGAGCTCGCCGGCGATAAAGGGGAGCATCTCGACGTTCTCGGCGGCCGGCCGGACGTCCGTCGTCAGGGTCCACTGCGGGAGCTCCGGCTCGACGCGCTCGAACGGCACCGCGGCGTGCTCGCCGAGCCGCTCCGCGAGCGGGGCGTCGTACAGCGCCGCCCAGTCGAGGTCGAGGTCCGTCGCCGCTCGCTCGTGGAGGTCGATCGGATAGAACCCCTCCGTGCGCGTGATACAGTCGAGGTGGAACGAGCGCCGGAGCAGCTCGGCCGCCCGCCGCTCGAGGTCGGGCTCCAGGGAGTGTGACCACCCGTCGCCCGTGATCCGCGGGTGCTCGCCCGGGACGACCTCGGCCGCGAAGTAGTACGCCAAGGGGACGACCGGATACAGGGAGCGGTACTCGGGCGGGACGACGATCCGCACCCCGCTGTCCGGCGGCGTCACGTGTTCGGGCACGGAGAGCTCGTCGGCGGGTTCGAGCAGGGGCGGATGGCCGCGCAGCGTCGGGAACGACCGCTCGGGGCTCGTCGTCTGGAGCGCCGACCCGAAAAGCGACACCGCCCGCATCAGCGACTCCGGGTCCGTCGGGGTGCCGATCGTCCCCGCCGGCACCTGGTGTAACGAGCGGAAGCCGAGCGAGACGGACCGGGGCCCGTCGAACTCGATCCGGGTCGTCCGGTCCGTCGTCGTGACGGAGAACGCCGATCGGAACGAGGCGTACAGCTTGGTCGGGGCGGGGTCGATACCGACGCGGTACTCGCCGGTCGGCAGCGAGTAGTCGTCGCCGCGGGTGACGAGCGTCCCGTCGCCCGAGCGCGCCTCGACGGCCGCGAGTCGGGGGATCTCGATGACGCCCGTCTCGACGGAGACGCTCGCGCCGACCGGGAAGTAGTGGGCGTCAGCGTCGTCGGGCGTCGGATCGACCGGTCGGTCCGTGTACAGCACGAACTGCGTGTGTTCGATGTGGTCCGTGACGGTGAGCCCGTCGTGCGCCTCCGACGGGACGATCTCGATGCTCATGGCGGACGACGGGGGGTCCGAGGCGGATCGGACGTCTCTCCCGACACGCCGCGACCGCCGCGATGTCGACCGCCAGTTCGGCGAACCCGGCGATAAAGCTTGTGTCGTGCGACTGCCCCAAACCAGGTCGAGCGCCCCAAACCAGGTCGAGCGCCTCAAACCGGGTCGACTGCCCCGGACCGAACCGATAAAGGGGCCGACGACCGAGGGTTGAGCAATGATCACGCTGGGAACGGCGAGCGCGGAGCCGGGCGAAACCGATATCGGGCGACTGGAGGTCGGAGAAACGCGAGACGGGAGCCCCGTCCGGCTGCCCGTCGCCGTCATCAACGGCGCGGACGACGGGGAAACGCTGTACATGCAGGCGGTAAGCGACGGCGACGAGCTCAACGGGTTGGGCGTGATCAACCGCGTCGTCCCGCGGATCGACCCGGCCGAGCTGTCGGGGGCGGTCCTCGTCGTCGGCATCGTGAACTACTTCGGCTTCCAGGTCGCGGAACACCGGAACCCGATCGACGACCGGAAGATGAATCGCGGCTACCCCGGCGACGAGGAGGGGACGACGAGCGAGCGGATCGCCCACGCGACGTTCCAAGCCGCGAAGCGCGCGGACCTCGTCCTCGACCTCCATCAGGGGTCGACGAGCCGGATGATAAACGAGACGCGGGTCCGCTGTGGCACCCGCCACCGGCTCCACGGCGACTGCCTCCGGCTGGCGAAGGTGTTCGGCTGCGGGCACGTCCTCGACGTGAAGGGGCCGGACGGCCAGCTCGCGCGCGCCGGCCCGGACGAGGGGATCCCCACGATCGACCCCGAGCTCGGCGGCTGTGTCGGGTGGGACGAGGAGTCGATCCGGTACGGCGTCGAGGGCGTCTTCAACGTGCTCCGCTACTACGGGTTCCTCGACGGCGACGTCTCGATCGAGCCGCAGACGCGGGCCCGTGGGTTCGACCAGTACGGGTCGCCCGCTGGCGGCCTCGTCCGGTTCGAGGCGGAACTCGGCGACCGGGTGTCGGCCGGCGACCCGCTGTTCGAGGTGACCGACACGTTCGGCGAGCTGAAGGGACGCGTGACCGCCGACAGCGACGGGGTGTTCTGGCGGACGAGACGGCTCCCGCAGGTCGCGGCCGGCGAGTACGTCTGCTCGGTGGGCACCGAGGTGGACTCGTACTGATGCTTGGCGACGCTCGCGACGACGGTCCGGGCGGCACCGGAAACGGACCGCGTCGCCTCCGCTGTCCCGACTGCGGGGCGGAGACCCCCGATCGCTGGCGATGTCGCTGCGGCTCGCCGCTCCGCTTCGTCGACCCGCCGGTCCCGGACGCACCGCCGCCGGAGCCCGACGCCGTCGACACGCGGGACGGGCTCTGGACGTTCGATGGGTTCCTCGCGGTCGGCGACGACCTCGCCGACAGGGTGACGCTCGGCGAGGGGATGACCCCGCTCGTCGACGCGGACGGCTGGGACGCGGCGTTCAAACTCGAGTACGTCTTCCCGACCGGGTCGTTCAAGGACCGCGGCGCGACGACGACGCTGACGCGTGCCGCCGAGCTCGGCGTCGAGCGCGTCGTCGAAGACTCCTCGGGCAACGCCGGGGCCGCGATCGCGACGTACGCCGCCCGCGCGGGGATCGACGCGGAGATCTACGTCCCGGCGGACGTCAAGGAGGCCAAGATCCGGGCGATCCGTCGCGCCGGCGCGACGCCGGTCCGGATCCCCGGCGACCGGGGCGACGTGACCGACGCGTGCGTGGCGGCGCTCGGGGCGAACGGGGACGGAAGCGGCGGCGATACATCCCCCGCGTGGTACGCGAGCCACGCCTGGAACCCGGCGTTCTTCGAGGGGACCGCGACGTTCGCCTACGAGGTGGCCCTCCAGCGCGACTGGGAAGCGCCCGACGCGGTGGTGACGCCGGTCGGTCACGGCACCCTCTTTTTGGGGGCGTACTGGGGGTTCCAACGCCTGCTGCGGGCCGGCTGGATCGACCGGCTCCCGCGGCTGCTCGGCGCGCAGGCGGCCGGTATCGCGCCGGTCGTCCGTGACCACCGCGGCCCCGAGGCGGCCGACCCCGACGGCGAGCGCAACGACGCCGCCGACGGGATCCGGATCGCGGAGCCGGTCCAGATCGACCGGATCCGCGAGGCGATCGCGGCGACCGATGGCGACGCGATCGCGGTGACCGAAGCCGAGCTCGACCGCGAGCTCGACCGGCTCCACGCCGCCGGCTTCTACACCGAGCCGACGTGTGCCGTCGCGCCCGCGGCGCTGTCCACGTACCGCGATCGCGGCGTCATCGGCCCGGACGACGACGTCGTCGTCCCGCTGACCGGGAGCGGACTGAAAACGTAGCGCGGGCTGAACGCGTCACGCGCGGGTGTCGGGGCGGCCGGCCGCGGTTTCAAGTCGTTGCGCGCCGAACCGTGGCCCGCATGACTCGACGAGACCCCTTCCGAGAGATAGAGCAGCTGTTCGACCGCATGGGTCGTGAGTTCGAGGAGCTCGGCGGCGACATCGAGGCGTCCGTCTCCGCGGACGTCAGCGTCGACGTCGCCGAGGACGACGAGCACGTGATCGTCACCGCGGACCTCCCCGGCTACGATCGCGAGGACATCAACGTGGAGCTCCAGGACGAGAGCCTGACGATCGCGGCGACACACGAGACCGAGGACGTCGAGGAGGAGACCGACGACGGGCTCCGCTATCACCACCGCGAGCGTCGCCGCCGCGCCGTGTCGCGACGGCTCCCGCTTCCCGCCGCCGTCGAGCGCGAGGACGCGTCCGCGACGTACAACAACGGCGTGCTCACCGTTACGCTCCCGAAGCGGGCGGCGGGCGAGTCCGGCGGCCACAGCATCGACGTCAACTGACCGGTCTGGAGGGGGGTATTTATAAAGAGCGGCGAGCGATGCGGCCGAACGCATCCCTCCGCGATCCTCCCCATCCCCGCGGAGTCCGGAGCGCCGCCAACACCGGTACGGATGAGCCGTCCAACACCGGTACGGATGAGCCGTCCAACGCCGGTACGGATGAGCCGTCCAACGCCGGTTCGGATCGTGCGACGACGACGCGGATCCGCGTGCTAGCAACCGTGTATCTGGCTTTAATATCTCACGAGCCCTTATAAGGGTGATCAGCATGAACCGATCGAACCCCTTCGACGAGATAGAGCAGTTCTTCGGACGAACCCCCTTCGGGGGCGACCGGACGTGGGGGCGCGAAGCGCCGTGGGCCCGGGGCCACGGGATGGAACACGCCGACGTGGACGTCGCCGACTACGACGACGAGTTCGTCGTGATGGCCGACCTGCCGGGATACGACCGCGAGGACATCGACGTCCGCGCGACCGACGGCCACCTCACCATCAGCGCCGAGCGCGACGCCGAATCCGACGCCGGCGAGGGGCGCTACCTCCGCCGCGAGCGTCGCCACGAGTCGGTCACCCGGACGATCGACCTCCCCGCCGCGGTGATCGAGGAGGAGGCCACCGCCGCGTACCAGAACGGCGTCCTCACCGTCACGCTCCCGAAGGAACAGGGCGACGACGACGCCGACGACAGCCACCGGATCGACGTCGAATAGCTCGCCGCCGTCCGGACGCCGAACTCATAAGCGAATCACGGAGGTTCGGTTATGAAGTGAGCGAGGCACGACCTCGCTGAAAAGCGGCGCTGTCCGTGAGCCCTCATGCGCGGATGGGATCGAGGCTCGTGCGAACGGGTTCGCTCGCGCGGAGAGGTCGCTTCGCTCCGAGTGGACGACCCGAGACACACCCACGGAAGCGAGCGATTGAACGAGCCGGAGCCGAGCGCCTTTTAACTAACACTAGACGCCCTTTTGGGTGACACTGATACCTTTTAACTAATGCGTAGATTCGTGTACGCGAGCGACTGCGGCGTCCCGTGAGACCGACGGAAACGGTCGTCGCCGTGGCGGTTGGTCTGCCGTGGCGATCGTCGCTTCCGGTGGCGATCCTCACTCCGTGATGTCGATCGCGGGGCGGCCCGGCTCGGCCTTGCGGACGACGTCGTCGGCGGCGTCCGCCGCGCGCGTGACGCTCACGGGCGCGTCGAACTCGCGTTCGATCAGCCACGCGGCCGCCCGGAGCGCCTCGTACTCGTCGTCGCCCGGCAGCGTCTCCGAGAGCGCCTCGCGCTCCGCCTGCAGGTCCTGTCCGTAGGCGGCGGCGGCGTCGCCCTCCTCGCGGATGTGGCTCTCCTGCATCAGTTCGCCGATGAGGTTGTCCGCGTCGCTCGCGATCGCGATCTCCAGCGCGTCGTACTTCCAGTCGGGCGCGATCACGACGTCGATGGCGGACGGGTCCTCGATGCCGGCGACGTCGACGATCTGACGGACGTCCTCGCGGGTGTTCTCCACCAGCCGACGGCGCATCTCGGCGGTCCCGCGGTCGGCGTCGGAGGTCGGCCAGTCGGCGTCGACGGCGAACGCGGGCGTCTCGCCCGGTTCGGCGTCCGTCTCCAGCGTCTCGTACAACTCCTCGGCCACGTGCGGCGTGACGGGCGCCAGGAGCCGGACGGCGACCGAGAGCCCGCGGTTCAACACCGCGGGATCGGCGGGGGCCGCGTAGTCCACGTAGTTGCGAAGCGTGCCGACGAGCCCCTGCGCCTCGCGCAGGGCGACGTTGAACGTGAGGTCGTCGTACTCCTCGGTGGCGACGGCGACCGCGGCGTCGATCTCGTCGTCGACGTAGGCGGCGACCGCGGGGTCGGGGTCCGCGTCCGTCACGGTCGAACCGCCGGCGTTCGCGTACTCCTCGACCAGCCGCGTGAGGCGGGTGATGAAGCGGTAGGTGGAGCGGACGCCCTCCTCGGACCAGTCGAAGTCGCGTTCGGGCTGGGCCGCCTGCATCATGAACAGCCGCGCGGTGTCCGCGCCGTACTCGTCGACGATCCGCTGCGGGGAGACGACGTTGCCGACCGACTTCGACATCTTCTCGCCGTCGAGCTGGACCATCCCCTGCGCGAGCAGGTTCGTGAACGGCTCGCGCGTCGTCAACCCCTCCGCGTCCGCGAGGAACTTCGTGACGAACCGGCTGTACAGCAGGTGCATCACCGCGTGCTCGATGCCGCCGACGTACTGGTCGACCGGCATCCAGTCGTCGGCGCGGTCGGGGTCGAACGGCGCGTCCGCGAGGTCCGGCGAGACGTACCGCAGGAAGTACCACGAGGAGTCGACGAACGTGTCCATCGTGTCCGTCTCGCGCGTGGCCGGGCCGCCACACTCCGGACACGTCGTCGCCTTCCACTCCTCGGCGGCGTCCAAGGGGTTGCCGGTCGTGTTGATGAACTCGGGGAGCTCGACCGGGAGGTCGGCCTCGGGGACGAGCACCGAGCCGCAGTCGTCGTGACAGTGGACGACGGGGATCGGGGTCCCCCAGTAGCGCTGGCGGGAGATCCCCCAGTCGCGCAGCCGGTACTGCGTCGTGAGCGCCGCGCCGTCCGTGTCGGCGGTGATCGCCGCGCGGGCGTCGGCGCTCCGGAGCCCGGAGTAGTCGCCGGAGTTCACCGCGACGCCGTCGTCGGTGAACGCCGCCTCGCTCACGTCCGGCGCGTCGGGGACGGCGTCCGTCTCGGGGTCGTACCCCTCGGGCTCCGGCGCGACGACGGGGACGACGTCGACACCCGTCTTCTCGGCGAACGCGTGGTCGCGGTCGTCGTGACCGGGAACGCCCATCAGCGCGCCCGTCCCCACGTCCGAGAGGACGAAGTCCGCGACGAAGACGGGGAGCTCCGCGCCCGTGACGGGGTTCGTGGCCGTCAGCCCGGTGGCGACGCCGTTCGGCTCGTCGCCCTCGGGGTCGGCGACCTCCTCGACGAACTCGCGGACGTCGTCGTCCGCGGCGACCAGCTCCTCGGTGATCGGGTGATCGGGCGCGAGCGCGAAGAACGTCGCCCCGAAGGCGGTGTCCGCGCGCGTCGTGAACGCCTCGACGGACTCGTCGACGCCGTCGCCGGAGACGGCGAAGGTGAGCCGGGTCCCCTCCTGGCGGCCGATCCAGTTGCGCTGCATCTGCCGTACCGAGTCGGGCCAGCCGTCCAGGTCGTCGATGCAGTCGAGTAGCTCGTCGGCGTACTCGGTGATCGAGAGGAACCACTGCTCCAGCTCGCGCTGCTCGACGAGGTGGTCACAGCGCCAGCAGCGCTCGTCTTCGCCCTCGACCTGCTCGTCGGCGAGGACCGTCTCGCAGTCGGGACACCAGTTGACCTCGGCGTCGCGCTGCTCGGCGAGCCCCTCCTCGTGGAACCGGCGGAACAGCCACTGGTTCCACTCGTAGTAGTCGGGGGTGCAGGTCGCGATCTCGCGGTCCCAGTCGTAGCCGAACCCCATGGATCGCATCTGTCCGCGCATCGTGTCGATACAGTCGAACGTCCAGTCGCGGGGGTTCGTGTCGCGCTCCTTGGCGGCGTTCTCCGCGGGGAGGCCGAACGCGTCCCACCCCATCGGGTGGAGCACGTCGTCGCCGCGCATCCGGCGGTACCGGGCGTACGCGTCGGTGATCGTGTAGTTGCGGACGTGACCCATGTGGAGCTTCCCGGACGGGTACGGGTACATCCCGAGGACGTACGTCGGGTCGTCCACGTCGTCCGGCGTGCGGTACACGGAGGCGTCCGCCCACGCCTCCTGCCACCGTTTCTCGACCGCGGTGTGGTCGTAACCCTCCTGAGACATCTGCTTATATACTGGTGGTGTGGTCGGCGTCGTATACCTTTCCATCCACCGATGGGGCGTCGCAGGCCCCGATGGCGTCGGGAGAAACTATTTGCGCGCCGACCCACGACGTGGGGTATGGCCCTGAAGAAAGCCCTCTACTACGGCGCGATCGCGATCGCGATCCTGATCGCCGTCACCGTCGTCGTCTCGGTCCTCACGACGATCCTGAGCCTCGCGTGGGCGATCGTCTCGGCGGCGGTGTCGCTCGCCGTCCTGCTCGGGCTCGTCTACGTCGCCTATCGGGTCGGCAAATGGCTGTTCGGCGGAAGCGACCGCGGCGGAAGGACGACGGACGGGATCGGGACCTCCGGGTCGTCGACGACGAGCGAGCCGGCCGACCCGCAGGAGCGCCTCCGCATGCAGTACGTCGAGGGGCAGATCAGCGAGGCGGAGTTCGAGCGCCGGATCGAACGCGAGCTCGAAACCGAGTCCGTCGAGGACGAACTGGATAGGGAACTGAACCGCGAGCGGTGAGCGGGACAGCCCCCGCAGCCACCCGATCAACGGTGCTCTCCCGGCTGATCGCGGTCCCCGACCGATCGTGTTCCTCGATCACCCGTGCTTCCCGACCGATCGTGAGCGGTCGGTCTACTCCCGAACCGCACGCACGACGAGGTAGACGAACGGCGTGTCGACGACCGCGATTAGCAGCTTGAGCAGGTACTGCCCGACGACGAGCGTCGCCGCCGCGCCGATCGGCATCGACATTCCGATCCCGAGGACCGCTGGCGCGACGACGAACGCGACTCCGACGAAGATCACGGTGTCGAGGACCTGGCTGGTCGCCGTCGAAGCGAGGTTGCGGAGCCACAGCTTTCCCGGCCCGGTTCGGTCGCGGATCGCGTGGAAGACGACGACGTCGTAGTTCTGGCTGACGACGTACGCGAGCAGGCTCCCGATAACGACGTTCGTCGCGGGGCCGAGCGCGGTGTCGAAGGCGGCGGCGACCTCGGGGTCGATCCCGGGCGACGCGAGCGTCGACCACACCAGCGCGAGGACGACGAAGTTCATCGCGAACGCGACGTTGACGACGACCTGCGCCGCGCGCCGGCCGTACAGCTCGGCATAGCAGTCCGACGCGAAGAAGGTGACCGCGTACGCGATCGCCGCGCCGGGGAGGAGGATCTCCGGGCCGATCGCGGGCAGCGCCACCGGGAGCGGCAGGGCGAGGATCTTCGCGGCCGTCACCTGCGCGGTCGCGAGCGCGGTGACGAACAGCGCGACGAGCGCGACCTGCGCCACCGCGGGGCGATCGAGCGGGTCGCCGGCGTACGGGTGCTCACTCATCGCGCTCGGCGGGCTCGTCGTCCCCGTGGACCTCGGCCTCGTCGATCAGGCGACCGTGGCGCTCGTCGATCTCGTCGAGGACGTCCAGCGTCTTGCGGATCGACGCGCGGACGGCGTCGCTGCGGTTGACGAACTTCCCGTCGTCCCCGACGTGCTCGTCGAGGTCGGCGAGCAGCTCCCCCGGGATCTCGACGCTTATCTTGGGCATACTCGAGGATTCTCTCTCGAATATAAACCTGCGTCGGATCGCGCCGACGGGTGGCGGTGCCACGCGATCGACCCGGGTGTGACGGTCCTGCATGGCCGCCTACGGAACGAAGCCCTTACAACCGAACGGTGGGTACGTTCGCCAACTCGCTGGAACGGACGTCAGCGGGCACTCGCCGCCGCGCCGGGGGACCCGACGCGGGACGAGACGAAATGTGGCCGCCTCGCGGCTGAATCGCAAGCGTCCGTGGACACGACAATGGCACGAAGCTTCTACTCGCACATCAAGGAGGCATGGCAGTCCCCGAAGGAGGGGAAACTCGCAGAGCTGCAGTGGCAGCGCAAACAGGAGTGGCGCGACGAGGGCTCGATCGAGCGCATCGAGCGTCCCACCCGCCTCGACAAGGCCCGCGAGCTGGGCTACAAGGCGAAACAGGGCATCGTCGTCGCCCGCGTGAGCGTCCGGAAGGGCGGCGCGCGCAAGCAGCGACACAAGGCCGGCCGCCGCTCGAAGCGGCAGGGCGTCAACCGGCTCTCGCGGCGCAAGTCGATCCAGCGCATCGCCGAGGAGCGCGCCTCGCGGAAGTACCGCAACCTGCGCGTGCTCAACTCCTACTGGGTCGGTGAGGACGGCTCGCAGAAGTGGCACGAGGTCATCCTCGTGGACCCCGCTCACCCCGCCATCGAGAACGACGACGACCTCAACTGGATCTGCTCGGACAAGCACAAGGGTCGCGCGTTCCGCGGGCTCACCTCCGCCGGCACGAAGGGCCGCGGACAGCGGAAACGCGGCAAGGGCACGGAGAAGACCCGACCGAGCGTCAGCGGTAACCGTCGCCGCGGCAAGTAACACGGTCGTCGACGGGGCGGTCGCGCCCCACCGGTCGCACACCACCGGTCGTACCTCGGTTCGCACGTTTTTTACACGGTTCTCGCACGCGGCTCCACACCGTTCACAGACGTTTTTAAGGCGCTCGTTATCGCGATCCTACGATCCGCAGGCCGCCGCGGGGGCCCCGCCGACCCACCGCCCGTCCCGGTGGCGGCTTTATAGGCGTTCGGCGGATACCTCGGACCATGAGTCTCTCGCTGGACGCCACACAGCTCGATCGGTACTCGAGACACATCATCATGGACGAGGTCGGGCCGGCGGGGCAGCAGCGGCTGCTGGAGGGTCGCGCGCTCGTCCTCGGTGCGGGCGGCCTCGGCTCGCCCGTCGTCCAGTACCTCGCGGCCGCGGGCGTCGGGACGCTCGGGATCGTCGACGACGACGTCGTCGAGCGATCGAACCTCCAGCGGCAGATCGTCCACGGCGACGCCGACGTCGGCGAGCCGAAGGTCGAATCGGCACGGCGGTACGTCGAACAGCTCAATCCCGACGTCGACGTGGAAACCCACGAGACGCGTCTCGACGTCGACAACGCCCGCGAGCTGATCGGGGACTACGACCTCGTCGTCGACTGTGCGGACAACTTCCGGACGCGGTACGTCGTCAACGACACCGCCCGGATCGAGGGCGTCCCCGTCGTTCACGGGGCCATCTACAAGTTCGAGGGACAGGCGACGACGCTCGTTCCCGGCGGCCCCTGCTACCGCTGTCTGTTCCCGGAAGCGCCCGAGCCCGGGACCGTCCCCGACTGCGCGACGACGGGCGTGCTCGGCGTGCTCCCCGGCACGGTCGGCTGCATCCAGGCGACCGAGGCGGCGAAGCTCCTGCTCGACGTCGGCGAGACGCTCGACGGGCGGCTCCTCTTTTATGACGCGATGGGGATGACCTTCGAGACCGTCGACTACGAGCGGAAGCCCGACTGTCCCGTCTGTGGCGCGGACGGGATCGACACGCTCGACGGGATCGACTACACGGGCGGCTGTCGGATCGACGCGGACTGACGACGGCCGCGGACTGACGACGGCCGCGGGCGGACGGACACGGCCCGTCCCGTGACCGGCTCAGAACGGCCGGTGTGCCGTTCCCGTCCCCGCATCCGCGCCGTCGTCGTCCCCCGCGAACCCCGACCGCACGCACCAGCGACAGTACCGGTACCCCGGGCGGTTGTCGGCACCGCAGTGGCGACAGACGACCACCTCCTCGGCCGCCGGCAGCGGCGGCGGGTCGATGGCCGGTTCGGTCCCGGTCCCGGTCCCCTGCCGCTCTCCGTCCTCGGCGGCAGCCGGCGATTCGTCGTGTTCGGCGGGTCGACCCGCCGCCTTCCCGGGTCGGCGGTCGTCCCCGTCACGGAGGAAGTCGCGAACGTCGTGATCGCCGCGGACGAACAGCCAGACGATCACGAGGTTGCCCACGAACACGGCGACGACGAGCAGGAGCAGTGTTTCCACCGCCATACATGGCGTGTGTTACCACTCAACAACCAAATGTGTCACGGTGGGGCGGGGAGGTCGACGAAGCCAGCCGAGCCGGTGGGACGGGGGAGCGGATCGGAACAGTCGGCTAGAAGGTCGATCGGAAGCAGGACCGATCGGTTAGCTGGCGTACGTCTCCTCGAGGTAGGCGACGATGTCGTCGCTCTCGGACATCCCCTCGATCCCGTTCGCCTCGTCGACGAGGACCGGGACGCCGGTCTGTCCGCTGACCGCCTCCACGTCGGTCCGTTCGCCGTGCGAACGGGGAACCGAGATCGAGTCGTACTCCAGGTCCAACTCGGCGAGTTTCTCCCTGACTTTCGCACAGTACGGACAGCCCTCGAGTTCGTACAGCTTCAGGTTCGTCATCGCCGGGACCTACGACGCCTACGGATAAAGAAGTCGGCGGTAGATGCGAGCGGCGCACACGACCGTCGTGTGCGGGCGGGCGTGACGGAGCGCGATCAGCCGCGTCGGCCGTCCCCACCGTCGGCCCGGGTTCCGAGCGGCGGGCGGGTTCGGTCCCGCGGGATCCGGTCGACGCGGCGGTCGTGGACGTCGGCGTGGCAGTCCGGACACAGCGTGAGCAGGTTCCCGAGGTCGTTCGACCCGCCGTTCGCCCGGGGAACGACGTGGTGGACGTCGAGGCGTCGCGCGGCGGTCCCCTGTATCGACGCGTCGGGCGGGCGTTTCAGCGTTCGTCCGTCACGGGCACGCCACCGCGCCGCACCGTCGAGGGCGTGGAACCGCCCCGCGGGACAGAGCGCACACCGGAACTTGTCGCGGAGCCGGACGCGCGCTTTCGTCTCCCACGCCGGCTGCGGCGAGCGGTACGCGAGCGGGCCGTTCGCCGACAGCTTCGACAACAGCTCGCTCACGGTCAGGGCGGGCGGGTCGGGGAGCTCCCGGAGCTTCCACGCGCGAACCGCCTGCCACTCCTCGGTTCGCCGGCCGTTCATGCGCCGACTATGCCGTCCGCGCGGTAAAACCGACCGCTCTCGGACCCGCCGCGTCGACGGGGTCGCCCCCGTCAGAAGAAGACGCCGCTCGTGGTGACGTAGAAGTACGCGACGAACGCCAGCGCGATCCCCCACTGGCCGGGGTGGACGTCGCTCCCTTCGCCCATCGCGGTCTTCACGACCGGGTACGCGATCAGCCCGGCGGCGAGCCCGTTCGCGATGGAGGCGGTCAGCGGCATCACCGTGATCGTGAGCCCGCCGGCGATCAGCCACGCGGGGTGGTCCCACTCGATGTCGACGACGCCCTGCAGCATGAGCAGCCCGACGACGATCAGCGCGATGTACGCCGCGAACGACGGGACCGCGGTGACCAGCGGGATGACGACGAGCGAGACGAGGAAGAGGGCGGCGACGACGAGCGCCGTGAGCCCGGTCCGACCGCCCTCCTCGATGCCGGTCGCGGACTCGATGTACGTCGTCACGGTGGACGTCCCGAGCGCCGCGCCGACGGTCGTCCCGACCGCGTCCGCCATCAGCGGCTTGTCCATCTCGGGGAGGTCACCGTCCTCGTCGAGGAAGCCGGCGAACTGCGAGACGCCGATGAGCGTGCCGGCGGTGTCGAAGAAGTCGACGAAGAAGAACGTGAACACGACGAGGGTGAAGACGAGCGGGTCGACCTCGCGCAGCCCGTCGACGAACGCGCCCGCGAGCGGCGTGATGTCGTACTGCGGCTCGGCGAGCTCCGCGGGAGTGACGGTCCCCCGATCGAAGAGGCCGGCGAACGTGAGCCCCCACGCGAGCAGCGTCGTCGTGAGGATCCCGATCACGATGGAGCCGGTGACGCCGCGGGCGTACAACACGAGCGTGATGCCCAGTCCGAGCAGGCCGAGAAGCGCGACCGGGCTACTGGCGATGTCACCGAGCTGGACGAGCGTCGCGTCGTACGCGACGGCGATCTGTAGCTCCTGAAGCCCCAGAAACAGCAGGAAGACGCCGATACCGGCCCCGACCGCGAACTTCACCGGCTCGGGGAACAGCTCGATGACGTACCGTCGCGCGCCGACCGCGGTGAGCAGGACGAACAGGATCCCTTCAACGAACACCGCCGCGAGCGCGGTCTGCCACGGGACACCGAGCGCGGCGACGACGGAGAAGGTGAAGAAGGCGTTCAGCCCCATCCCGGGCGCGAGCCCGAACGGGCGTTTCGCGTACAGCGCCATCACGAGCGTGCCGGCGACCGCCGCGAGGATCGTCACGATCGCGAGCATCTGGAACACCTCCGGCCACGTGTAGACGACCCCGTCGATCGTCGTCTGCTCGGCGGGCGCACCCGCCTCGTGGTCCCAGAGGATCGCGTCCGCGAGGATCGCGGGGTTGACCACGATGATGTACGACATCGCCAGGAAGGTCGTCAACCCGGCGACGAACTCCGTACGGACGTCGGAGCCGTTCTCGTCGACGTCGAACCGTTCGGCAAGCGTCTCGGTGAGGCCCATTGAACGGTTGTGCGTATTCCCGGATCGGGATATAAGCGTTACCTTCGAGAACCAGCAGACATACACACACGTGTATTGATTCCGCTCAGTTCGGAGAGGAGCCGGAGAAGTATGCACGAAGACGTATCATCAAGCGAGTGGAGGGACGACGCCTCGGCCTCACCGCTCCGTCCGACAACTGTTCGCTCCGCGCCCGCACCTACTCGACCCGCCCGGCGATCACTCGAACGTCTCCAGCGCGCCGACCGGCGCGTCGGTGATCTCGCGGGCCCGGTCCATCCCCTCGTCGCCGACGGCGATGAGGGTGAACACGCCGGTGACGTCGGCGTCCGCCTGCATCGCGATGTCCAACAGGAGCTCCTGGGTCTCGCCCGATCGGATGAGGTCGTCGACGACGAGGACGGTGTCACCCTCGTCGATGGCGCGCGCCGGGAGGTAGTAGGTGAGCTCGATCCCCGAGGCGAGCCGCTGGCGGGACTCGATGAACTCCTCGACGGCCGTCTCCTTCGACTTCTTCGCGTACGCGAGCCGCGCGTCGAAGAAGGAGGCCATCGCCGCGCCGAGGGTTATCCCGTCGGTCGCGGCCGTCAGGACGACGTCGGGCGACTCGAACTCGAACGTCTCGGCGGCGACCGGCGCGACCAGGTCGAGGAACGACTGGTCGAAGACGACGCCGGAGTTGTCGACGTACCCCTCGTCGTCGAACTCGACGCGGGCGATGAGCTCCTCGGCGAGCGCGTCGCGACCGACCCCCTGAACGACTTCTCGGGCGCGATCGGTCCCCGGCAGCACGTGTCCGTTCACGTAGCGGTTTAAGTCACCAGCGGGCAGCCCCGTCACCGCGGACAGCTCGTCGTACGTTCGCGTCTGTTTCAACACCCGCAACACGGCGACCGCCTGCAGCTGGAGGGTCGCCTTCTCGGCTCGGTTCATACGAATGATCGAGATTACACAAGTATGAATACATCGAAGTCGATCGATCGGAGGATAACCACACATGTGGGCCAGAACCACGCGTGGAGTTCACACATCCAGGAGGCAGCCGGCGTCGACCCGGGCTACTCGATCTTCAGGAACCGGGCCGCGTACCCCGGCTCCTCCCGCCGGGGCGTCACGACGATGAACGAGTGGGGCGGCAGATCCGCGAGCCGGCGGGGCAGCCGCGCCAGCTCCGGGTCCCAGCCGACGTTTCCCTGCCGCGGCGAGACGGGCATCACGAGGTCGTTCGCCTCGGTTCGGCCACGGAGCGTCCCGTCGAGCGCCTCCCAGTCGGCGACCCCCTCGAACGTCCCCTCGATCTCCGGGTCGACCATGCCGAAGAGCCGCTCGTACTGCCGGGGATTGTCGCCGACGACGTACACGTGCAGCTCGGCCCCGAGCTTCTCGGCGAGCCGTTTGACGACGTGGACGGACTCGTAGAACCCCTCGTGGTGGTCGACCCCCGGCGGCGTGACCACGAAGATCCGCTCGGTCGTGTTGAGCGGGTGCCCGAGCCGGGAGACGAGCACGGGCACCGTCGTCCGGCCGAGCACCTGGTCGATAATGCTCCCGAACGCCCGGTTACTGAGCGACCGCTCGGCGTCCCATCCCATCACGATCAGCTCCGCGCGCGTCTCCGTGCTCGCCCGCACGATCCCGGAGGCGATGCTGTGGTTCACGCGCGTCTCTGACCGGACGGGAACCTCCGCGGCGTCGGCGATCTCGGACGCCTCCGCGAGCCCCGCCTCGGCCTCCGCGACGGCGTCGTCGTCGTCGCCCGATCCGTCCGGTTGAACGACCGTCAGGAGGTGCACCGGACTCTCGGCCAGCTCGTCTTTGAGCGTGAACACGAGCTCGAGGAGGGGACGCTGGCGCTCCGCGTTCATCGACAGCGGGAGGAGCACCCGCGGGTCGAACTCCCCGGCCTCGCCGGGCTCCACGTCGCCGCCGAGCGCCAGTCGCGTCCCGTATCGCTCGGTGAGCCACGGGCTGAGAACGGCCGCGACGAGCATCATGAGGACGACCGCGTTGAGCACGTCCGCACCGAACAGCCCGGCGTCGTACCCGACGAGGGTGATCGCCAACGCCGCGGCGGCCTGTCCGACCGACAGCCCCGTGATCACGCCGAACTCCTCGCGGTCGTACCCCTGGATCGCCGAGACGATCCCGGCGGCGGCGACCTTCGTGACGAGCATGGTGGCGACGATCACGCCCGCGACGAACAGCGTTCGCGGCCCGTCGAGGATGACACCAGGATCGACCAACATCCCGACGTACAGCAGGAAGAAGGGGACGAACAGCGCGTTCCCGACGAACTCGATCCGGTTCATCAGCGGGCCGCCGCGGGTGACCAGCCGGTTCAGCGCGATGCCGGCCACGAACGCCCCGAGGATGTCGGAGAGCCCGAGCACCTCCGCGAAGCTGGCCGCCCCGAAGATGGCCGCCGCAACCAGCAGGAACTCGAAGTAGCTCTCCTGGCTCGTGTTCCGGAAGAACCAGCGGGCGATCGGCGGGAGGACGAACCAGACGCCCGCAAAGAGCACGGCGATCGACGCGAACACCTGTCCGAAAAGCAGCGCGGTCAGCTCCCCCTCGACCGCCCCGAGCACGATGGCGAGCACGACGAGCGCCAACGTGTCGGTAAAGAGGATCCCGCCGAAGACGGCGGTCACCGCACGGTTCTTCGTCACGTCGAGCCGGTTGACGACGGGGTACGCGAGCAGGGTGTGTGAGGAGAACACGGCCGCGAGCAGGAACGACGCCCACGGGTCGAGCCCGAGGACGGAGATCCCGACCGCCGAACCGATCACGAACGGGAGAAAGAAGCTCGTCAGCCCGAACAGCGCCGCGTTCTCCGGGGCGGCCGCGAACCCGCGGAGGTCGAGTTCCAACCCGACGGTGAACAGCAGATAAACGAGCCCGACGTTGCCTAGGAGGACGATCGCGTCCGTCTCCGCGAGGACCCCGGTCCCGTTCGGCCCGAGCATCGCGCCGACGAGGACGATGCCGACGATCCCCGGCAGGCCCGCACGCTCGATCAGCATCGGCGCGATCAAAAACGTCGTCAGCGCGAGCGCGAACACGATCACCGGCTCCTCGATCGGGAGCGAGGGGATCGACAGGGCGAGCGGATGCGCGGAGAGGGAGGGATCGAACGACTGGAGCTGAAGGACGGGCGTCGGAGACGTCGACGGGAGCGGAGACATTGTGAGGGACCTCGTCAGCGGCGAACGATGTCGTCAGCGGGAATCGATGTCCGCGACGAACGATGTCATCAGCGGCGGGTCGGAGCGAACGCCGGTATCAGGGCGCTTCGCCCGTCTCGATGCTGAAGGAGTCGCGCGGGTACGCCACGCACGTCAGGGTGTAGCCGTCGTCGAGCTCGGAGTCGTCGAGCATCTGCTGGTTGTCGTGTTCGATGTAGTCCTCGGACGGGCCGTCCGTGATGTGGCCCGCACAGGAGACACACTGCCCCTGCCGGCACGCGTACGGGAGGTCCCAGCCGTGCTCCTCGCCCTGGTCGAGGATCGTCTCGTTGTTGGCGAGCTCGATCGTCTCGCCCTCCTTGAGGAACTCGACCTCGAAGTACTCGACCTCGTCCTCGGGGATGTCGGCCGGGCCGGCGGACGCAGCGCCGCCCTCCTCGAGCTCGCCGCCCTCGCCGTCGCCGCCGGCGGGGATCGCGCCGCCGCCACCGCCGCCGCCGATCGCTCGGTTACCGGGCTCCGGGAAGTCGGTTTCCGGCACGGCCGCGGCGCGCTTCTCTAAGACCTCGTCGGAGATGTCCGCCGTCGGCTCCCACCCCGTTCCTTTCAAGGAGCTGACGAGGACGACGGCCAGCGTCGCGATCGCCGCGAGCGCGATCGCCAGTGGGTCGTACATATCGCCGCCTACGGAGAGGTTCCTTAAGGCGGTTTTGATCGGCCCGAGTCCGTGGCGGCTCGTCCCGTCGTCTACGCCCCCCTCTCGACTCGCTCCGTCACCCGTCGTTCACCGACTCATCCCGTCACCCGTCTTTCACCGACTCATCCCGTCACCCGTCCTTCACCGACTCACTCCGTCACCCACAGCCCCGCCGCGCCGATCGCCGCGAGCGCCATCGACGCCGCGAGGAGCCCGAACGCCGGCCTGAACCCGGAAACGTCGGCGACGACCCCCACGATCCCCGGCGCGAGCGCGCCCGCCCCCATCAGGAGGGTTCGGACCACGCCGAGCCCGCCGCCCGCGAGCCAGTCGGGGAGGATCTCCATCAGATACGCGCCGCGGACCGGGCGGTAGCCGTGCGCACCCAGCCCGAGCGCGATCACGAGCGCCCCGAGCGTGATCGCGCCCGCGCCGGCCAGCAGGACGACGCCCACGAG
Source organism: Halorubrum sp. JWXQ-INN 858 (assembly GCF_009806985.1). GTDB lineage: Archaea > Halobacteriota > Halobacteria > Halobacteriales > Haloferacaceae > Halorubrum. Next base: position 565,177 of record NZ_WUAX01000016.1, read on the forward strand.
GGCGGCCGCCGCCAGCCCCAGCGAGACGACCATGACGGGGAATCGGCCGACCCGGTCGGAGACGTCGCCGGAGAGCAGCTGGACGAACGTCACCGCGAACAGGGCCGAATAGAGGAGACTCGCCGTCGTGGTCGCCAGCCCCGCCTCCTGTGAGAGGTACAGCGGCAGGAACGCGACCGTGCCGTTGTACGCGAACGAGAAGGCGATCGTCACCAGGACGAACGCCGAGAACCGGACGTCCCGGAACAGCGTGAGGTAGTCGCGGGTGCCGGGCTCGGGGCCCTCGGTTTCGACCCCGCGGTCCGCGTCGTCCGGGAGTCGCTTCGGGACCCGCAGCAGGAACGTCGCCGCCAGCGCGAGCGCGACGAGCCCGCTCACGAGGAACAGCCCGCGCCAGTCCGCGCCCGGGAGCCGGGCGAGCAGGACCGCGAGCGCGGGGGGCGCGGAGACGAAGAGCACGATCGCCGCGGGCGCGACGACGCCGCCGAACGCGCCGAACGTGTCGTGTGCCCCCAGCGCGCGTCCGGTTCGGGAGGGATAGACGCGGGAGAGCAGCCGGACCGCGACCGTCTTGTGCGCCCCCGTACCGCCCCCGATGACGAGCATCGCCGCGACGAGCACGGCGAACGGCGAGTCGGCGACGAGCGCGAGCGCCCCGAGCCCGGCGACGGCCACCCCGGCCACGATGACCCGGACCGCGCCGACCCGGTCGGCGAGCGCGCCGCTGGGGAACTGCATCAGCGCGTAGACGATCATGAAGCCGGTGAACGCGGTGCCGATCGCGGCGTTGCTGACGCCGTAGCTCCCCTGGAGCGGCTCGAACAGCGGTGGGAACGCGTACCGCAGGAACTTCCCGAGGAACCAGATCAGCGCCGTCAGCAGGAGGACGTCGTAGTCGACGACCCGCTTGACGTTCATCGCGTGCCCTTACCCAGTCGGGCGCTTAAAAGGGAGGGACCCGGCAGAGCCGGCAGGAACGACGGAGGGCGGGAGCGATCAACCGAACGGACCCTTGCCGCCGCCCATCATGTCGCCGAGGCCGCCGCCACCGCCCATCTTCTTCATCATCCGCTGCATGTCGCCGTCGCCCATCCCCTGGAACTGGCTGATGGTCCGCTCCATCATGCTGTGCTGTTCGAGCAGCTGGCGGACCGTCTCGACGTCGGTCCCCGACCCGCGGGCGATCCGCTCGGTCCGCGACTGGCCGACGACCTTGGGGTTCTCGAGCTCCTCGTCGGTCATCGAGTCCATGATCCGCTCGAACTTCCGCATCCGGTCCTGCGTGACGTCCATCGCGTCGTCGGGCAGCTGGTCCATCATCCCGCCGCCCATCCCGGGGATCATGTCCATCACCTGATCGAGCGGCCCCATGCGGTTCATCGCGTCCATCTGCTTTTGCATGTCCTTGAGGGTGAAGTTCCCCTCAAGCAGCTGCTCGGGGTCCCAGTCCTCGTCGTCCTCCTGTGCCTCCGCCATCGCGCGCTCGACGCGCTCGGAGAGCTGCTTGAGGTCGCCCATCCCGAGCAGCCGGGAGATGAACCCGGACGGCTCGAAGCGCTCGATGTCCTGGACCGTCTCCCCGGTCCCGAGGAAGGCGATGGAGGAGTTCGTCTCGTTGACGGCCGTCAGCGCGCCACCACCCTTCGCGGTCCCGTCGAGCTTCGTGATCATCACGCCCTCGATACCGATCGCCTCCTCGAAGCGCGTCGCCTGGTCCTTCGCGCCCTGGCCGATCGCGGCGTCGAGCACGAGCAGCGAGCGGTCCGGGTTCACCTCGCGTTCGATCTCCTCGATCTCCGCGATGAGGTCGTCCTCGAGCGCGTGCCGGCCGGCCGTGTCGACGATGTGGACGTCGGCGTCGGCGGTCGCTTCCATCCCCTCGCGGGCGATCTCGACGGGGTCGTCGCCGTCGGGGTCGCCGTAGAAGTCGACCTCCGCGCGCTCGCACATCTGTTTCGCCTGGTCGTACGCGCCGGGCCGGAACGTGTCGGTCTGGATCACGGCGGGGCGGAGCCCCTTCTTCGAGAACCACCACGCCATCTTCGTGGCGGAGGTCGTCTTCCCCGACCCCTGGAGCCCGGCGAGCATGATCGTCTGCGGCTCCAGCGGGAGCTCGGTGGAGTCGCCGACGAGCGCGACCATCTCCTCGTAGACGATCTTGAGGACGTGATCGCGTGCGGTGGTGCCGCCGGGCGGCTCCTCCTCCAGCGCGCGCGTCTTGATCGAGTCGGACAGCTCCATCACGAGGGAGACGTCGACGTCGGCGGAGAGCAGCGACCGCTGGATCTCCTTGACGATCTCCTCGACGTCGTCCTCGTCGAGCCGGGCCTTCCCCTGGAGCTTGTCGAGCGTGCCCCGTAGGGACGTCCCGAGGTCGTCGAGTACCATTTGCCGGACCGTAGACGGTCCACGCGGTAAAGGCTTCCTTCGTCGGCGGCGCGTCCGCGATCAGTCGTGGAGGTCGTACGTCGTCTCGGGCGCGCCGTAGTCGTAGCCGTGCGCCTCGTGGAACGCGACGAACGAGACGATCCGGTCGACGAACGCCTCGGGGTACTCGCGGTACGGGTGATGGCCCGCGCGGTTCACGACCTCCATGTGGACGCGCGGGTTCTCCTTCGCGAGCAGCTCGTACAGCGAGATCCCGGCCGTCAGCGGGACGGTCGGGTCGTCTCGGCCCCAGTACACCAGCGTCGGCATCTCCAGTCGACCCTGCCGGATCCGACGCTGCGCCAGCGACATGTGCGCCTCCATGGAGTCGAGCCAGACGTCGAGTTGCCCCTCGGCCATCCCCTCGGCGACGCGGCGCGCCTTCGGCCGGGTCGCCATGTACCCCGCCGCCATCGCGTCGGCCTCGGTGACGTGGTGGGGCGAGTACTGGTACTGCTCGTACAGGTGTTTGAAGCGGTCCGCCTCGTACGTCGGGCTCGATTCGTCGGACGGGGCGTCCCGCAGCGCCCGCGTCTTGAAGAAGTCCTTGTTCGGCGCGGTCGGCGACAGCGTCGCGCTGTTGACCACCGTGAGCGTCGCGACCCGGTCGGGGGCTTCGACGGCGACCCGGCCCCCGATCCCGCCGCCGCGCGACTGGCCGACGACGTGGAACGACTCGAGCCCGAGGGTGTCAACGAACGAGAGCACGTGCTCCAGCTCCGCCCCGTACACCCAATCCGCGCGGTCGTCAGGGACCTCGGTCAGCCCGCACCCGAGCCGGTCCATCGCCAGCACGCGGTGTGAATCGCTCAGCGCGTCGACGATCGGCGTCCACGTGTTCGCGCTCGCCGTTCCGGACCAGTTGCCGCCGTGTAAGAGTAAGACCGGATCCCCGCGACCGACGTCGTAAAAGCGCGTCTCGATCCCGTCGACGCGCTCGGTTACCCCGTCCACCTCGACGAACGACGCCTCCAACCCGCCCACGGACCCGTCCTCTGGAACGTCGCCGTACGCGTCCGACGCGTCGGCGTCTGTGCGTGACATACCCACGAACGGTCCGCGAGAACGAAGTAACTTCGCCAACCGGCGGCCCGAGACGCGGGGAAAGACGAGCGAGACGGAGCTCGCGACCGGGTCGAGCGCGGTGCGGGATGCGGGGCGGGATGCGGGGCGACCGGCCGCGACGGCCCCCGTTATAAACGGCCTCGCAGCTCTCGTTTATAAGCCACCTCGCCGATCCCATTTATAAACGGTTCCAGTAGTTCTACTTATAAGCGACTTCCCGCCTGCAGCGGGGATCCGCGCCGTCGACGTTCGACGCACGGGGCCGCTCACCGGTCGTCGACGAGCCGCGCGCCCGCCGCGTGCGTGTGACAGACGGCGGGGTCGTAGCCGGCGTCGGACAGCCCGGTTCCGAGCGCGAAGACGCTGCGGCCGAGCATCGCCATCGCCGCGGAGCCGCCGGCCGCCTCGACGTCGTCGATCGCCGCGGCGACCTCGGGGACGAGCAGGTCCGCGCGCGCGGCGAACTCCCGGGCCGCGGTCATGAGCGTCGGCAGCCGCGGGTCGCGCCGGACGCGGGTCAGCGCGCGCTCGCCGGCGTCCGAGAGCGCGGTCGTGTCGCCCGCGAGCACCGCCTCCGTCGACAGCTCGCCGAAGGTGACGTACTCGATCCGGGCGTCCGCGGGGATCCCGTCCAGCTCGCCGTGGCCCGGCGCGCCGGGCTGGAGGCGGATCGGGACCCCGCCGCGCGCCTGCGCGACGACGTCGCCGAGGCCCGTCCCGCGCCCGACCTCCGCCTCGTGGGCGATCCGGACCAGCTCGTTCTCCGAGCGCCCGGCGTCGACGGCGTCGGTGACGGCGAGGGCGGCCCCCAGCGCGGCCGCCCCGGAGACGCCGAAGCCGGCACCGACCGGGAGCTCGCTCTCGAGACGGATCCGTACCGCGTCCCCACGGACGCCGAGCGCCGCGAGGACGTCGTCGACCGCGCCGATCGTCGCCGGCTCCCCGTCCAGCGTGAGCCGGGCGGCGGCCTCGTCGTCGGAGGCAGCGGCCCCGTCGTCGATATCGACCGTCACCTCGACGCCGTCCGTGAGGGTGATCCCGGCCCCGCGCGACCCCGCGACCGCCGGCCGCTCGTCCGGGTGCGCGCTAAAGAAGGCCGTCACGTGCCCGGGGACGAAGGCGGCCCCCCGTTCCGTGGTCATGTCCGGTCGGAAGGGGAGGGGTCGATTAACGGTTGTTATCCCGGCCGTCGCGCCGCGAAGGGATTTATAAGCGGAGCGACCCGATTGCCGGCTGTTCGACTCGGGCGAGCGCGTCCCGTAGCGGCCGGGCGGACGCCACCGCCCCGCGACCCACACGGTTTCACGCGACACCACGCGATCACACGACTCCACACGCGATCACGCGACCCCACACGACCTCGTGTGACCGCACACGGTTTCACACGACCCCACACGACATCACACGACCCCACGCGACCCACACGACTCCACACGATCACACACCCCATGACCGACACACGGATCGGCGTCGACGTCGGCGGCACGTTCACCGACGTGACCCTGCTCGTCGACGACGACCTCATCACGGCGAAGGTACCGACCACGAACGACCAGAGCGTCGGCGTCATCGAGGGCGTCCACAAGGCCTGTGCGACCGCCGGGATCGAGCCGGCGGCGGTCGACGCCTTCTCGCACGCGATGACCGTCTCGGTGAACGCCCTCCTCGAACGCGACGGCGCGGACACCGCGCTCGTCACCACGGCGGGGTTCCGCGACGTCCTCGAGATCGGCCGACAGGCCCGACCCTCCCTCTACGACCTCGACGCCGAGAAGCCGCCGACGCTCGTTCCGCGCCGTCGACGCTTCGAGATCGACGAGCGGGCGACGCCCGCGGGGATCGAGTCGGCCGTCGACGACGACGCGGTCCGCGAACTGGCCGCCGAGATCGACGCGACGGACGCCGAGAGCGTCGCCGTCTGCCTGCTCCACGCGTACGCGAGCCCGGAGAACGAACGACGGGTCGCGGCGATCCTCCGCGAGACGCTCGACGTCCCCGTCTCCGCCTCACACGAGGTGCTCCCGGAGTTTCGCGAGTTCGAGCGCACGGCGACGACCGCCGCCGAGGCGTACGTGACCCCCGGGATCGACGGCTACCTCGGCCGCCTGCTCGACGAGAGCCGTGAGACGGGGCTCCCGGACCCGCGGATCATGAAGTCGAACGGCGGCGTCGCCGACGTCGACACGGTCCGTGAGAACGCGGTGACGACGGTGCTTTCGGGGCCCGCGGCGGGCGTCGTCGGAGCGGCCGCGTCCGTGGAGGGCGACGGGATCGCGTCCGTGGAAGGCGACGGGATCGAAACCGAGGCGAACGACGACACCGCGGCCGCCGAGGGCGTCGTCACCTTCGACATGGGCGGCACGTCGAGCGACGTGAGCCTCGTCCGCGACGGGAGCGCGGCGCGCACCGCCGAGACGGAGATCGACGGCATCCCCGTCCGGACCCCGATGGTCGACGTCGACACCGTCGGCGCGGGCGGCGGCTCGATCGCCTGGACCGACGCGGGGGGCGCGCTGCGCGTCGGCCCTGAGTCGGCCGGCGCGGACCCCGGCCCCGCCTGCTACGGGAACGGCGGGACCCGACCCACGGTGACGGACGCCAACGTCGTGCTCGGCTACATCGGCCCGGACGCCGCGCTCGGCGGCGAGCTCTCGCTCGACGTCGACGCCGCACACGACGCGCTCGACCGGCTGGCCGAGGCGGCCGGGCTCGCGGACGCGACGGCGGCCGCGCGCGGGGTGTACCGCGTCGCGAACGCGACGATGACCCGCGCGATCCGCTCGGTGACCGTCGAGCGAGGACACGACCCGCGCCGGTTCGGCCTCGTCGCCTTCGGCGGGGCGGGACCGATGCACGCCGCGGCGCTCGCCGAGAGCCTCGGGGTCTCGCGCGTGATCGTCCCCGGGCCGGCCGGAGTCCTCTCGGCGTACGGCCTGCTCGCGGCCGACGAATCGCACGACGCGGTCCGGACCGTCCGGCTCCCGCTCGACGGCGACCGACCGTCGAGGGACGTCGCCGCCGCGGGCGACGAGGTATACGACGAGCTCGTCGATCGCGTGCTCGAGGACGCGTCGGCCCCCGAGGCCGCGCGGGTCGAGCGGGCCGCCGACTGCCGGTACGTCGGACAGAGCTTCGAGCTGACCGTCCCCGTCGACGGATTCGACCCGAAGACGGTCGCCGCGCGGTTCCAGGACGCACACGAGCGCGCGTACGGGTACCGGCTCGACGCGCCGGTCGAGGCGGTCAACCTCCGGGTGAGCGCGACCGTCGACGTCGACTCGCCGACCGTGACCCACACGGGCGGGAGCGGCGACGCGACGGTCGGGGCCCGAACGGCGACGTTCCCGGGGGCCGGAGCCGTCGAGACGACGGTGTACGACCGGGACGGGCTCGCCGTCGGCGAGCGGATCGAGGGGCCGGCGGTCCTCGAACAGGCGGAGAGCACGACCGTCGTACCGCCCTCGTGGGCGGGGAGCATCCGACGGAACGGGGCGCTCGTGCTCGATCGGGCGGCGTCCGACGGCGGGGTCGACGACGTGGCGCGCGGGACGGAGGCGGGACGATGAGCGACGCGATCGACCCGGTGACGCTCGAGGTGGTGCGGAACCAGCTCGAGGGCGTCGCCGAGGAGATGGGACAGGTCCTCATCCGCGGCGCGTACTCGCCGAACATCAAGGAGCGACAGGACTGCTCGACCGCCCTGTTCGACGCCGCGGGACGGATGATCGCGCAGGCAGAACACATCCCGGTCCACCTCGGCGCGATGCCGGAGGCGGTCGACGCCGTCCTCGAGCGCGACCCGAACCCGGGCGACGTCTTCGTCCTCAACGACCCGTTCGCCGGCGGGACCCACCTGCCGGACGTCACGCTCGTCTCGCCGATCGCGATCGGCGGCGGGATCGTCGGCTACGCGGTCTCGCGTGCACACCACGCCGACGTCGGCGGAATGGCCCCCGGCAGCATGCCGGCCGGCGCGCGCGAGATCCACCAGGAGGGACTCAGGATCCCGCCGATTCGGCTGGTGAAGGACGGCGAGCGCGACGCGGCGCTGTTCGAGCTGCTGCTCGCGAACGTCCGGAACCCCTCGGAGCGGCGCGCGGACCTCCGCGCACAGGTGGCCGCCAACGAGCGCGCGGAGACACGGGTCCGCGCGCTGATCGACGAACACGGGCTCGACCGGCTGGAACGGGCGTTCGACGCGGTGATCGACTACTCCCGCGACCGGGTCGTCGAGGAGATCGCCTCGCTTCCCGACGGAACGTACGCGGCGACCGACGTCCTGGAGGGCGACGGGGTGACCGACGCGGACGTGCCGATCGCGGTCGCGGTGACCGTCGCGGACGACCGGATCGCCGTCGACTTCTCGGGGACCGCCGACCAGGTCGAGGGGAACCTCAACGCCCCGCTCGCGGTCGCCAAGAGCGCGGTGTACTTCGTCGTCCGCTGTGTGACCGACCCGGAGATCCCGCCCAACCACGGCTGTTACGAGCCGATCGACGTCCACGCGCCGGTCGGCTCCCTGTTGAACCCGGAACCCCCCGCGGCCGTCGTCGGCGGCAACGTGGAGACCAGCCAGCGCGTCACCGACGTGACGCTCGCCGCGATCGCCGGGGCGGCCCCCGACCGCGTCCCCGCCGCGAGCCAGGGGACGATGAACAACGTCACCGTCGGCGGCCGGGACGGCTCGTTTACCTACTACGAGACGATCGGCGGCGGGTTCGGCGGTCGGGCCGCCGCCGACGGGATGGACGGCGTGCAGGTCGGCATGACGAACACGCTCAACACCCCGATCGAGTCGCTGGAGACCGAGTACCCCCTCCGCGTCGAGCGCTACGCGCTCCGCCCGGACAGCGGCGGTCGCGGCCGGTTCCGAGGGGGACTCGGGATCGAACGCCGCGTCCGTGTCGGGACGGACGCGACGGTGTCGCTCCTGACCGAACGCCGGCGGCACGCCCCGCAGGGAGCCGACGGTGGAGGGCCCGGCGCGCTCGGCGAGAACCTGATCGACGGCGACCCCGTCGACGCGAAAACGACCGTCGACGTGTCGGCCGGCACCACGGTCACGGTGAGGACGCCCGGCGGCGGCGGTCACGGCGACCCCGCCGACCGCGACCCCGAGGCCGTCGACGAGGACCGTACAGACGGGAAAGTGAGCGACCGATAACGAGAAGGAGCGAGCGGGCGCGGAACCGGCGGGCGGGAAGCGAGCGAGTGCGGAATCGGCGAGCGGAAAGCGAGCGGGTGCGGAACCGGCGGCCCCGGCGTCACTCCGCCCGGTCGAACGTCAGCTCCAGGCAGGCGCAGGCGTCCGTTTCGGGGTCGAAACAGTCGGGACACTCCGGGCGGCGGTCGATGATCGTGTCGAGGCGGTCGGCGACGGTCCCGTCGATGACGGCCTCGAGCTCCTGGGCCTCCGCGCGGAACTCCTCGACGCCGAGCACGTTCGCGAGGAACCGCTCGATGATACAGTACGTCCGGAGCGCGTCGCGGGCGCGGACGATGCCGTCGTCGGTGAGCCGAACGCCCTTGTACTTCTCGTGTTCGGCGAGGCCGCGCTCCTCGAGCTTGCCGATCATCTCGTTGGCGCTGGCCGGGCTGACGTCGAGCGCGTCGGCGATGGCCCCCGTCGCCGCGGGGCCGTCCGAGCCCTGTTGGATGACGTAGATCGCCTTGAGGTACTGTTCCGCGGTGTTCACGCGTCCCCTCCGTAGCCGCCGCCGGACGGTCGTCGCGTCGCTTCGATCGTCGCTGGAGTCGTGTTCGGGGGCGTCATCGTCGCTCCATGATCTCGGTTACCTCGCGCGCGCCGTCGGCCTCCTCCTGTCGGATCGTCCGGAGCGTGTCGAGCAGCTCCGCCCGGTCCAGCGAGAACTCCGCGTCCGACTCCTCGATCGCCGTGATGAGGTCGTCGTAGAACTTGTAGGCGGTCTCCTCGTTACAGAGCTGGTCGTACAACACGCCGTCGAAGTCGTCGGGCTGCGTCCGGCCGTACCGCGCCTCGACGAGCGACTCGATCTCGTCGAAGGGGACGCTCTCGACGCCGAGCCCCTCGATCAGCGCTTCGAGCCGCTCGCGGTGTTGTGCCGACTCGGCGGCCGCGTCCGACAGCAGCGTCTCGATCTCCTCGTCGAGGTCGGCGTCGAGGCTCCGGTAGTGGTGGTACGCCCGCGCCTCGACGACCTCCTCCAACACGATGCCGATCTGGAGCAGGCGGGCGAGCTGGTCGTCGGACGTGACCCGATGTCCGACGCTCACTGTACCCACCCGGCCGACGCACCCGTTCGCATACGGTCCCACGTCGGAGCCTGGTCGACTTAAGCGGTTCCCTCGGCTGTCGGCCCCGTTCGTCGGCCCCGTCCGTCGACCCCGTTCGTCGGCCCCGTCCGTCGACCCCGTTCGTCGACCTCGTTCGTCGACCTCGTTCGTCGACCCCGTTCGTCGACCCCGTTCGTCGGCCCCATCCGCTGACCTCGTCCACCGAACCCATTCATCGACCGAGCCGTGCGGAACCGATCGCGTCTTTCGGGGGTGTGATTTATGTACCTCAGCCGAGACGACCGAGCCATGAGCGTGTTTTATAAGTGGGGCGCGGGGCGGCACCCGGGCCATCCCACCATCGTCGACGCGTACGACGACTACCTCGTGACGGAGGACGGCGACGAGATCGTCGACGCGGCCGCGGGCGCGGCCGTCGTCAACCTCGGCCACTCGCTCGACGGGATCGGCGACGTCATGGCGGCCCAGGCCGACCGCGTCGGCTACGTCTCCACGTCGCATTTCACGACCCCGTCGGTCGAGTCGGTCGGCGAGACGCTCGCGGCGATGACCCCCGGATCGCTGAACAACGCCTTCTTCGTCAACTCCGGGAGCGAGGCGGTCGAGTCGGCGATCAAGCTCGCCCGGGAGTACCACCTCGCCCGCGGCGAACCGACCCGCGAGACGGTGATCGGGCGGTGGCAGTCGTACCACGGCGCGACGCTCGGCGCGCTCGCCGCCTCGGGCAACACCGGCCGCAGAACGGCGTACAAGCCGTACCTCCAGGACTGGCCGAAGATCGGACCCGCGTACCCGTACCGCTGGGATCACGAGGGGACGCCCGAGGAGCAGGCGGTGGCCGCCGCCGGCGAGCTGGAGCGACTCATCCGGCAGGAAGGTCCCGAGACCGTCGCCGCGTTCGTCGCCGAGCCCGTCGGCGGGTCGAGCATCCCCGCCGCGCGCCCACATCCCGCGTACTACCGCGAAGTGAGCCGGATCTGTGCGGAACACGACGTCCTCTTTATCGCCGACGAGGTGATGGTCGGGTTCGGCCGGACCGGTGACGCCTTCGCCTGTGAGGGGGCGGGCGTCACCCCCGACCTGCTGGCGCTCGGAAAGGGGCTCTCTGCCGGCTACGCGCCGATCAGCGCGACGATGGTGAGCGACCACGTCGTCGAGACCCTCGAGGAGGCCTCGCGGTCGTTCTACCACGGCCACACTTACAGCGGGAACCCGATCTCGACCGCGGTCGCCGAACACGTGCTCGACCGGTACACCGACGACCTGTTCGCGGCGGTCCGCCGGCGCGGCGACCGGCTCGAACGGTCACTGGAGCCGCTCGCGGAGAGCCCGATCGTCGGCGAGATCCGGCGGGCGGGGCTCCAGCTCGGCGTCGAGTTCGTCGCCGACCGCGAGACGAAGGCCCCGTTCGACCCGGACGCCGGTGTCGCCCGACGGATCTACGACGACGCCCTCGAGAACGGGGTGTACGTCTACCCCGGCGGGAACAGCGTCGACGGGCAGGCCGGCGACCACCTGATGCTCTCGCCGCCGCTCACGGTCGGCGACGACGCGATCGCGGCGATCGGCGACGCCGTCGTCGCCGCCGTGAACCGCGTCGCCGCCGCTGAAGGCCGGGAGACGGTGTAGCGAGCGGCGGACGGCAAGCGGGGCGGCGGCCGTGCGGATGGCCGTACAGGCGGTCGTCGACGCCGCCACTCCCGGGACGGCGGACGAAACACGAAAAACACGAAAAGGACGAAAAACACCGACTGCGGCAACCCGTCGAGGAGGACTCGCGCCTACGAGAGCCGCTCGAGGACGAGCGCCTCGACGTCCTCCCGGTACTCGTCGACGGCGATCTCCTCAAGGACCGGCACGAAGAACCCTTCGACGAGCATGTTGCGCGCCGTCTGCGGGTCGATCGTCCGGCTCTCGAGGTAGAACAGGTCCTCCGCGTCGACCTGACCCACGGTCGCGGAGTGGGAGGCCTCGGTGTCGTGGTTGTGGATGATGAGCTTCGGCGAGGCGTCGGCCTCGGCATCGTCCGACAGCATCAGCGTGTTCTCACGCTGGTAGCTGGAGGTGCTCCACGCGTCCCGACCGACGTCTTGGACCCCCTCGTAGACGGACCGGGCGACGTCGTCGAGGACGCCCCGGGTCACGAGGTCGGCGGTCGTGTGCTCGCCGAGGTGCCACACTCGCGCGTTGATGTCGAAGTGCTGGTCCTCGCTGCCGAAGAACGTCCCGACGATCTGGCTCTCGGAGCCGTCGCCGACGAGTTCGGTCTCGACGTCCGAGCGGGCGAGCTTCGATCCGAAGTTGCTCTCGATCCAGTCGACCGTCGCGTACGTGTCGGTGACGCCGCGCTTCAGCGAGTAGGTGTACGTGTCGTCGTCGAGGTTCTGCAACGAGCCGAACTGGACGTGGGCGTTCTCGCCGCCCACGACCTCGACGAGGTTGCTGAAGTAGCGGTCGCCGTCGACGGAGCCCTCGCCGGACTCGATCGATTCGAGGATCGTCACCGACGACGACTCCTCGGTGACGACGAGCGTCTGGCTGAACAGCGACCGGGAGTTCATCTCCGCGCGAACCGTCACGTCCTCGACGTCGACGCCCTCGGGGACGTAGACGAACGTGCCGGTGGTAAAGAGCGCGACCGACAGCGCCGTCAGGTAGTTGTGCTCGGGGTCGAGCACGGAGCCGAAGTGCTCCGCCATGACGTCGCCGTACTCCGCGAACGCCTCGGTGAACGGCAGGACGACGGCGTCGTCGCCGCCGGCCGACCGCTCCGTTGTGTCCGACTGGTCGAGCGGGTCGACGAGCGACTCGAAGTCGAGCGCCTCCAGGTCCGTCCACTTCCGGCCGGGCGTCCGGATGACGTCCGGTAGCTCGGCCGTCTCCAGCGCGTCCAGCGCGCTGAGACGGGTCTCGAGGAGCCACTCGGGCTCGTCGCGTTCCTCCGCGATGCGTCGTACCGTGTCCTCTGAGAGGCTCTCGATAGCTTTCGTACTCATGTTATCCGAGCGAACCCTCCATCTCGAGCTCGACGAGCCGGTTCAGCTCGACGGCGTACTCGATGGGCAGTTCCTCCGTGATGGGCTCGATGAAGCCCGAAACGATCATCTGTTTCGCGTCGTCGTCGTCGAGGCCCCGCGATTGGAGGTAGAAGATGTCCTCGTCGCCGATCTTCCCGACGGTCGCCTCGTGGGCGACGTCGACCTTCGACTCGTTGATCTCCATGTACGGCATCGTGTCCGACGTCGACTCGTTGTCGAACATCAGCGCGTCACACTCGACGGCCGTCGAGGAGTTCTCCGCACCGTCGGCGATGTGGACGAGCCCGCGGTAGTTCGTGCGGCCGCCGTCCTTCGCGATCGACTTCGACTCGATCGTGGACTTGGTGTTCGGCGCGTTGTGGTACACCTTCGCGCCGGTGTCGATGTCCTGACCCTCGCCGGCCATGGCGATGGTGATGTGGTTGTCGGACGCGCCGCGCCCCTTGAGGATGCTCGCGGGGTACAGCATCGTCGCCTTCGAGCCCATCGAGCCGGAGATCCACTCCATCCGGCCGCCCTTCTCGACGATGGCGCGTTTCGTGTTGAGGTTGTACGTGTTCTTCGACCAGTTCTGGACCGTCGAGTACTGGACGTGGGCGTCCTCGCCGACGAACACCTCGACGCCGCCGGAGTGGAGGTTGAACGCCGAGTACTTCGGGGCCGAACAGCCCTCGATGTAGTGGACCTCGGAGCCCTCCTCGGCGATGATGAGCGTGTGCTCGAACTGGCCCATCCCCTCGGAGTTCATCCGGAAGTACGCCTGCACCGGCATGTCGACCGTCGTGTCCTCGGGCACGTAGACGAACGAGCCGCCGGACCAGATCGCGCCGTGAAGCGCCGCGAACTTGTTGTCGCTCGGGGGGACGCACTTCGTCATGAAGTACTCCTTGACGATCTCCTCGTGTTCACGGACCGCCTCGTCCATGTTACAGAAGATGACGCCCTTCTCCTCCCACTGTTCCTGCATGTTCTGGTAGACGACCTCGGACTCGTACTGTGCGCCGACGCCCGAGAGCGCGTTCTTCTCCGCCTCCGGAATGCCGAGCTTGTCGAACGTGTCCTTGATCTCGTCGGGCAGCTCCGTCCAGTCGTCGACGCCCGCCCGGACGTCCACGTCGGGGCGGATGTACGGGATGATCTCGTCGACGTCGACCTCGGAGAGGTCGGGCTGGCCGGGCCAGTCGGTGGGCATCGGCATCGCCTGGAACTGCTTGAGCGCGCGCAGACGGCGCTCCAGCATCCACTCCGGCTCGTCTTTGTCCTCCGAGATGAGACGGATCGTCTCCTCGGTGAGCCCCTTATCTGCCTTGAAGGCGGACTTCTCCTCCTTCTTGAACTCGAAGCGGGCCTCGGTGTCTGTCTCTTTCAGGTGGTCTTGTTCTGAACTCATGGTGTTAGTTTACGTCTCTGGGTTCTTATCCGTTATCTGTAACCACATCAGGTTACGCTGCCTCGTACACTTCCTCGCGAACCCAGTCGTAGCCCTCGTCCTCGAGGTCCTGCGCGAGCGACGCGTCGCCGCTTTTCACGACCTCGCCGTCGAGCATGATGTGGACGCGGTCCGGCTCCACGTACTCGAGGATGCGCTGGTAGTGGGTGATCTGGAGGACGCCCGTCCCCTGCTCGTCGCGGAGGGCGTTGATACCCTCCGAGACGTCCTGCAGGCGGTCGATGTCGAGCCCGGAGTCGATCTCGTCGAGCACGGCGACGACGGGTTCGAGCATGGCGGCCTGCAGCACTTCGTTCTGCTTCTTCTCGCCGCCGGAGAAGCCGGCGTTGAGGTACCGCTGCATGAACCGCTCGTCCATGTCGAGCAGCTCCATCTTCTCCTTGAGGATCGACTGGAACTCGGCGACGCCGATCTCGCCGTCGTCGGCGGGACCCTCCATCGGGGAGGTATCGTAGCCGGCGTCGTCGTCGTCACCGTCGTCAGCCTCGTCCTCGTCCTCGAACAGCTCCTCGCGCTCGGCCGCCTTCGCGTTGAGCGCCTGCCGGAGGAAGTTCGTCATCGTGACGCCCTCGATCTCGGCGGGGTACTGGAAGCCGAGGAAGATGCCGAGCGCCGCGCGCTCGTTCGGCTCGAGTTCGAGCAGTTCCCAGTGGTAGTCGTCGTCGTCGAGCTCGACGTCGATGTCGTCGACATCGGACTCGTCGAGGTGCAACAACACCTGCCCGTCGGTGACTTCGTACGCCGGGTGGCCCGCGATGACCTTCGCGAGCGTCGACTTCCCGGAGCCGTTCGGTCCCATCAGCGCGTGGATCTCGCCCGACTTCACTTCGAGGTCGACGCCCCGAAGGATCCGTTCTCCGCCCTCTTCGGCCACCTGTGCGTGGAGGTTCTTTATCTCGAGAGTTGCCATATGTAAGGTCGTGCCTCGTGGTCGATACGAGGTGGTTGGCGGGGTTAATGGTTACGGAATCACCCGTGAGAGTACCTAAATGGGGGAAGAAAACTTTCCGTACCGAAAACAGCTGTTTCGTATTGCTACATAAAGGAGCCGAGTCCCGTCTGTTCCTGGCCCGTCTTGACCTCCTCCCACGACATCCCGAGCGCCTCGATCACCCGCTCGATCGGCCCTTTAAGCGTCTTCTCGAGCATCTTCTCCCAGTCGACCTCGAACTCCGGTGGCACCTGGTCGGCGTACTCGAAGCAGATCACGTCCGGGTCGCGTTTGAACTCGCCGTAGAGGAGGTCTCGCTGGGGGTCGAGGCCCTCCTCGGATTCCATCCGCCGCCAGAAGTCCGGGTGTACCTTCTTCAGGTAGAGCCGCTTGGGCTTCGAGCCGTTCCCGAAGTTCGTGCCGAAAAGCAGGTTCGCGTACTGCGCGCCACGGACCTGCGCCGTCGGCGTCTCGTACGCGTCGAGCCGTTTGCCGATCCCGCCGGGGATCCCCACCTCCTCGACGTCCATCTCGCCCGCGAGGAAACGGTCGATCACGTCGGAGAGGTACGTCTTCACGTCCGCGAGGTCGTCGTCGATGTCGTCGCCCGTGACGATCGTCTCGATGACGTGCTGTTGGACCTCCTTCGTGATCCCCGCGATGTCGGACCGTTTGTACTCGAAGCCCGTGATGTCGATGTCGTCGACGTCGTTCCCCTCCTTCCAGACGATGTGGCCGGCGTATCGCTTCTTCTTGCCCGCCTGGAAGAAGCGGCGGTAGAGCTTCTCGAACTCGATCTGGAAGCGGTGGAACTCGGCGTTCAACTCCTCGCGAGCGAAGTCGTCGTAGCGTTCGTTGATGTGGTCCTCGATCTCGAAGGAGGTCTCGATCGCTTCCTCCTTCGACATGTCTGACAGGGATATCATGACGCTGTCAGTATCGCCGTATGCGACTTGATAATCGAGCTCGTTCGTGGCCGTTTCGGTGAAGTCGATGACCTCTCGACCGGTCGCTGTGACGGCTGCTGCGCCCTCCTTGTCGTAGAGGCGGAACCGATCCCATCCCGTTACGCCGTATAACGACTGTCCGACGAACTGGAACTTCCCGTTCCGTCCCGCGAGGAGCGTGTGGTTATCCTCGACGGTCACGCAGTAGACCCCGTCTTCGGCCTCGCTTCGAGTCGCGCTCCGATGCATCCGAAGCGTGTTCTTCGCGTCTTCCGTGACGTAGATCCGCCAGCTTCCGCTGTCGTGACTGTAGCTCGCGGTGATCCCGAGATGCGCACACAGACGAAGCACGTCGTCCCGTAGCTCCTCGCTCGACGTCGTGTATCGCCACGATCCGGTCCGCCGGTCACCGTCGCCGTCGATCAGCGTCTCCAAGAACGCTCGTTTCTGCGCTCTCGTCGCCTCGAAGACGAGGTCAGGGATTCGCTTCTCGAAGCTGCCGTCGCCACAGCGGTCACGGAGGAGCCCCCCGAGTAGCTTCGAGGTGAACTGATAGCTGCGCTCGTCGACGTAGTAGTCCATCTCCATCCGATCGAGGAGCTCGCCGATCGTCGCGTGATCGGAGCCCCCGCCGTCCGCGACCGCGTCCTGTGCGATCTTCACGGTCGTTGCCGACCCTCGCCGGTTCTCACCGAACGTCTTCGCTTCGGAGGTGTAGACGTTCCCTTCGGTGACGTACCACGCAAGCAGTTCGAGGAAGTCGTCGCCGTCGAACGTCCGGGGGATCCACTTGCGACCGGATTCGCGGTGAATAACGCTCGTCTCACAGACCGACTCGATGTACTCGCGGTGGTCCTCGAACTCCGAGGCCGTGAACACGTAGCCGGTCTGTCCGAGATCCGCCTTCGGAACGCGCCGCGGTGTCCATCCCAACTCGGCAGTGAAGGTGTGACCGTGGACGCTCGGCCGGACCCACACTTCGTACTCGCCGTCGACGAGCTCGGTCAGGTCGACCTCATCGACTCGCTCCCCGTCCGGTCCGGTCCAGTCGTGGGGGAGCTCGTAGTTCGTCGCCCGATCGAGATCGGCGGCCTCCACGAAACCGTATCCGTCTTCGGAGATCCCGTTCGTCTCGTTTTTTCGGACCAGCATCCGGTGGTTCGGCGTGACTCGGAAGTCGATCTTCGAGGTCTCGATATCGACGAGCTCCCCTCGATAGTCGGGGTACGTGTGGGTCTCTTCGACGGTCTTGACCGCCATCTCCTCCGTGTCGGGGTCGAGCGAGTACACGGCGTCGTCGACGTCCAAATCCGTGATCGACCGAACGCCTTCGGGAGTCAAGACCTCGGTGTCGGGCGTGAAGCAGTTCATAATCACCTTGACAGCTCCCTGCTGTCGGTCGTACTGTTCGTAGGGTTCGGTGCCGGGAGCGTGGTCGTTCCGGCGGGCCTTCTTGTCCTCGCGTTCGGAGAGCAGCTCGTCGACCATCTCGCGCATGATCCCGTCCGGCTCCTTCCGGAAGTGGGTCCCGTTGGGCGCGACGTACGTCTCGCCGTCGTAGGCGTCGGGGTTCACCTTCGTCTCCGGCCCGGCGTTGATCGTCACCATACACATCGGGTACAGCGACTTCAGGTCCTGTACCGTCACCATCTCCTTGACCCCGGTTATCGGGTCGAAGACGGCCCCGCCCTCGAAGTCCTCGGACTCCTGTTGCCCCTTCGTCGGGAGCGCGAACTTGCCGAACGCCTTGTGGAGGACGTACATGTCGACGGTGTCGCCGGGCGTCGGCGCGTCCTCCAGCTTGCAGCCGACGAACGTCCGCACCTCGTCCCAGAAGTCGATCACGTCCTGTTTGCGGTCGATCTCCACGCAGAGCTCGACGTCGCGGATGCTGTATTCGAGCAGGCGCTCGGGGTCCTGCTCCCACAGATCGCCGATGTCGCCGGCGTACCGTTCCTTGCCGACGCCGAGCTCGCGTTCGCCGACCGCGTCGAGGCGGTAGGACTCGAGCTCCGTGAACATCGTCCGTTTGTACGCGTACAACAGGTCGAACACGACCCGACCCTTGATGTCGGGGCCGCCCCAGCCGGAGCGCCACACTTCGCCGATGCGGGAGAGCCGATCGACCGAGAGGTCGTACTCGCCGTTCGTCCGCTCGTCGACGACCTCCATGCGGTCGAGGAAGTACGGCGCGTCGAAGTCCTCGAAGTTCCAGCCGGTGAGGACGTCCGGGTCCGTGTCGTCGAGGTAGTCGATGAACGCGTCGAGCATCGCCCCCTCCTCGGAGAACGTCTCGACGCGGAACGCGAGCCCGCCATCGTCGGCGACGTACTCGTCAATTCCGCCGTCGTCCGCCCCGCTCTCAACGATCCCCTCGTAGTTCGGGAGGTCCGTCGGCGGCGGGACGTCCCCGTCCGGCGCGTCGTACAGCCAGATCACGTACTCGTCGTCGTAGGAGTCGTGGCTGGTGAGACAGATGATCGGCTCCTCACCGTCCTCGGGAAACCCGCGGCGGTCGTCGACCTCGATGTCGAAGGTGTTCACCCGCATCTCGGCGTCGACGTCGGCCGGTTCGAGGTGTCCCTCGTGGACCTGCAGGCTTCCCGATCCGTCGTCGAGGCGGCGCTCCTCGACGCGGATCCCGCCCTTGAGGCCGTTGTCGATCAGGAAGCGGTTCGGGAAGAGGATGTCCGCCTCGAACGTCGTCTCGAAGTCGTCGCGGATCGCCCCGACGTCGCGGGGCGTTCGGGTGACGATCCGCGTCAGCGGCTCGCCGCGGATCTCCTCGTAAGGCTCGCCGTCGGGTGTCTCCTCGCGCGTGCCAATGACGACGTCGTACTCCTCGACGGGGTCGCGATCGAGGTCCGCGGTCGGGACGTAAAAGTACGGCTCGACGCCGAGCACGCGCACGTGTTCGTGAACGTCGTCGCCGTCCGCGACGGGGCGACGACCGAACACGTGGATGACGGGGTATTCGTCGCTCCCGTACCCCTCGACCGCGTAATCGATCTGCGTGATCATCAGCTCGACGGTCCCGGTCGACGCCGGGAACCGCGCCTCGTCGACGTCGACGACGTCGCTGACGTGGCCGCGCCCGCCGCCGGCGACGACGACCGCCTCCTCGGCGGCGAGGTCGTCCCGATCGCCGGTCGTCCGGTCGGCGTCGTCCGCGACGTCGGGCGAAGAGAAGTCCGACAGTCCCGACTGGTTCATGCGCCTCCTTTGGCGTACCCGGCTAAAAAACTCGGCTTTCGGGGGCGGCGAGGGTTCCCGCCACGGAAAGGCATTTATTATGGTACTCCCTACCACACTTCGTGACCTCGAACCCACACGCGGACGACGGGACGCATCGCTCGAGCGACCGTGAGGCGGACGACGCCGGGGTGGAGTGCTACGAGGACGGCGGGAACGTGGTGCTTTTCGACGCCACGAACCCGCTCGCGTGGGTCGAGGCGAGCCGAACGGTCCGGCTCACCGACGCGGCGTGAGACGGTCAGATCCCCGTCGCTCCCCGGGATCGGGGACGTGGGGACCGCTCGGTGAACGGCAAGGGACGGCGAGCACGCTCGGACACCGCTCCTGACGGTCGGACACGACCCCTTTTTGAGTGACGATACCGTACGAACCGGCGTGAACCCGTTCGACGAGGACGACGAGGGCGAGATCTCCATCGGCGAGCGCTCCGACGTCGAGCGGGACATGACTCCGGACATCCCGAAAGCGCCGTCGGTGAAGACGTTCGACGACACCGGGAACTTCGACGCCGCCGGCGACGTCCACCGGGACACCCTTCGGGCGTTCGTCGCCTGCGTCATCTACGCGAACGCCGCCCTGTTGCTCGTCAGCCTCGGCCCGATGGTGTGGTTCTTCGAAGGGTGGACGCAGATCGGTGCGGCCCTCCTCGCCGGGGGAGTACTCGCCGGGATCCGAGCCTACCAGACGTATCGTGCGTGGGATCGGTCCCGTGCCGAGCGGGACGACGACGCCGGAGGCGAACCCAGAGACGACCACGACGACGCCGGAGACGACCACGACGACGCCGGAGACGACCACGACGACGCCGGAGGCGAACCCAAGGACGACCTCGATGACCCCGCACGGGAGCCCGCCCCGGAAGCGTAATCCGTCAGCCCGGCGTCGGTCACGGTATGCAGACGGTTCGTGACGCCGACGGCACCGCCCTCCTCCTCGTGAAACGGTCCGGCGAGTCGAGCCGGGTCCGCGACCCGGCGACCGGCGAGGAGCGATACGTCGACAACGCGACTCTCACCGTCGTCGACGACGAGTCGCCGCTTTCGACCGCCGCGTCGGGCGTTCCCGCCCCCGTTCGCCGAGTGATGGGGGCGGTCCACGACGACCGCACCCTCGGGCTCCTCGTCGAGCTCGTCGATCACGGCCCGCTCTCGGTCCTCGAAGCGATGGACGCGTACGACATGTGCGAGTCCGACCTCCACGGTCGGCTCGCCGAGTTCCGTGCGGCCGGGCTGATCGACGAAGCCGACGTCGCCGGCCGCCGAGGGTACGAGGCGACCGCGATCGCCTCGGCGGCCGTTCGACTGCTCCGTGGAGAGACGGACGGACCGACGTAGCCCACACCAACCCGCACGACCCGTGACGACCCGATCAGTCGTCCGCGAGGGAGGCGGCGTCGATCCCGATCGCGTCCTCGCGGGTGACCGTCGACCGGTTGGACCGCGGGTCCTTTTCGACGGTGACCAGCTCGTCGGCGGCCCCGACCAGCTCGTCGTCGTGGCTCACGATGACGATCTGTCGGACGCCGAACCCCCGCATCTCCTCGACGAGGGTCACGAGCCGGGAGACGTGTCCGGAGTCGAGGAACACCGTCGGCTCGTCGAGGATCAACGGTGGGGTCGGCGCGGCCCCCTCGATCCCCTCCGCGAGGAGTCGGTAGATCGCACAGCGAAGCGAGAGGTTGAACAGGGCCCGTTCCCCGCCCGAGAGCTGTTCGGGGTCGAGCGACTCGCCGTCCTTCTGGTACACGGTGAGCACGTACTCCCCGTCGAGTTCGATGTGTGAGTACGCGTCGTTGCCGTACACCAGGTCGAACGTCTCGTTCAGCGTCCGCTCCAGCTCGGCGACGTTGCGTCGCCGCAGCTCCGCGCGGAGGTCGCCGTACATCGCCTCCAGCGCCGTCGTCTCCTCGTGGAGGCCCGCGAGCGCGTCGACGTTCCCGGCCAACGCGTCGTGCTCCTCACGAAGGGCTTCGAGCTCCTCGATCTCGGCAGTGACGCCGCCGATCGCGTTCTGAAGCTCCGTACGCCGCTCGTCCAACCGATCGAGCTCGCCGACGACCTGTTCCAGGTAGTCCTCGGCCGTCCGTTTCTTCTCACGAGCGGTTTCGACCGCCGACTCGTCGACCGCCTCGGCGAGCTCGTCGCGGCGGTCCCGCTTGTCCGCGAGCCGGTCGCGTCGCTCGTCGTTGACCGCCGTCACGTTCTCGCGCCGCTCGCGGAGGCGCTCGATACGGTCCTCCAGCTCCGCGATCGTCTCCAGTCGCGACGCGACCGCGTCGACCCGCTCGCGGCTCGCCGCGACCTCCTCGAGCGTGTCCTCCAGCTCCGCGACGCGCTCGGTGGCGGCCTCCGCTTCCGCCCGCTTTTCGGCGGCGACCTCACGGAGCGTCTCCGCCTCCTCGCGGAGCGCCTCCGCCTCCGCCCGCTCGGCCGCGGCCTTCTCACGCTTCCCGTCGGCCTCCTCGCGCCGCTCGGCGACGCGCTCCTCGATCATCGCCGCCGCGTCGTCGATTTCCGCGAGTCGCTCCTCGGCGGCGACGAGCCCGTCGAGCGCGTCGATCCGGTCGGCCAGATCCTCTCCGCGCTCACGGGCGGCATCGAGGTCGTCTGCGAGCGTCGCGGCGCGCTCGCGGTCCTCCTCGACGCGGTGAGCGTGTGGCGAGTCCTCGACGGACTGGCCGCATTCCGGACACTTGCCGGCGTCGAGCAGTTCCTCCGCCTCCGCGACGCGGCCGCGGGCGTTCTTCAGGTCCGCCTCGAGCTCCGCGACGCGTTCGCGGACCTCGCCACGTTGCGTCCGGAGCTCCTCACGGCGGTCGGTCGCCTCGCCGCGTTCGACGTCGACATCGGCCGCCGCGAACCGTTCACGGAGCTCCGCGGCCTCCGCACGGAGGTCGTCGAGGGACTCCTCGCGCTCCTCCGCGTCCGCCGCCGCGTCGGCGGCGTCGGCGTCCAGTTCGTCGGCACGCTCCGTGGCGTCGTCGGCGCGGGCGACGAGGTCGCTCGCCTTGTCGGCGAGGTTGGTCGCCTGGTTGCGGAACCCCTCGGCCGTCACGCGGACGTCGCCCAGCGCGTCCTGGATCTCGGACTCGCGTCCCTCGAGCTCCTGCCGGCGTTCCGCGATGGCGTCCGAGGTCGCGGCGTCGATCCCCGCCGCGTCGAGCCGCTCGTCCGCCTCGGCCCGGAGCTCGTCGGCACGCTCCCGCGCCTCGCGGATCCCCGATCGCAGCTCGTCGCGCTCGGTTTCGGCCTCGCGGAGGGCCGCCTCCAGTTCCTCGATGTCGGCCTCGATCCCGCGCAGGTCCTCGCGCTTCTCCTCGTACGCCGTCAGCACCGCAGCGGCCTCCTCGCGGGTCGTCTCCGCTTTCGATCGCTGTGTCTCGTAGTTCTCGACCCGTTCGTCGAGCTCGGCGAGGTCGCTTTCCAGGCCGTTGAGCCGCTCGTGGAGGTCCCGGTCCTCTTTGGCCGCGATCTGTTCGTCGAGCTGGTCGAGCCGTCCCCGTCGGTTCTCGAGGACGTCCTCGACGCCGAGCCGGGCGTCGCCGGCCCGCTCGCGGTACTCCTCCAGCTTCCCGAGCTGGAGCAGGTCGTCGATCGTGTCCTGTCGCTCGCCCGGCGAGGCGTTGATCAGCTTGTTCACCTCTCCCTGTCTGACGTACGCGCAGTTGACGAACGCCTCGGCGTCCATGCGAAGCAGCTCCGTCACGAAGGTCCGGACCGCGGTCGCGCCGTCGCGAGTCACGTCGGCCCCCGCCGTCGCCTCCAGCGTGCACTGGTGGTCGATCCGGCCGTCGTAGTCCTTGAGCCGACGCTCGATGTGGTACGAGACCCCGTCGTGGGTGAACCAGAGATCGACTTCGGTCTCCGCCTCGCCGTTGGTGATCACGCCGTCGAGGGTGCCGTCGAGCGCCTTCGAGCCGTACAGCGCGAAGAAGCACGCCTCCAGCAGGGAGGACTTGCCGCTGCCGTTGAGCCCGTGGATGACGGTGACCCCCTCGGTCAGCGTCAGGTCAGCGTCGCCGTACGGCTTGAAGTTCGAGAGCCGGACCCGGTCGAACCTCACAGGTAGTCCTCCATGGAGACCTGCCCGTCGGTCGGATCCGGTTCGTTCACGGGCCCGTGCGCGTCCGGGTCGCCGTCGGGGGTCTCGTCATCGACTCCGTCGCCGTCGGGGGTCTCGGCATCGGCCCCGTCGCCGTCGCTCCCGTCGACGGGTTCGCCGTTCGCTTCCCCGTCGTCGGCCGCCCCAACGAACGCGTCGAGGTCGTCGAGCCGCTCCTCGATCCGGGTCTTGACCTCCTCGCGGACGTTGCTGTCGGCGACCGTCTCCGCGCGAACCGCCTCGTCGACCTCGATGGCCGCCTCCGAGAGCCCCATCCCCGCGATCCGTTCGCGGACGGCGTCCTCCGGGTCGGCGAAGCTCACGTCGATCTCCGCGTCGGTCTCGACCGTGCGCCGGTCCGTGACGCGGGCGATGAGAGCCCCTCGCTCCGTCGTGAACTCCTCGATCGCCGCCGGCGTGACGGGGTCGCCGTCGCCCGTGACCTCGACGAGCACCACCGCGTCGGTCAGGTCGTGTTCTCGGACGCGTTCGCGCACGCGCCCCTCGCCTTCGCCCTCGCGGAGGTCGACGCTGACGAAGACGAACGGGCGGGTGTCGAGCGCCCGTCGGCGGATCCCGACCGGGTCGTCGCCGTCCGAGGCGTCGCCGAACGTCACGATGTTGTAGCCGCGGCCCTCGCGCTCGCTCGCACTCGCGCGCTCCGTGGATCCCGGATACGTGACCCACGTCCCGGCGACCTCCGCGCGGTCCGGCGTGTGGTTGTCGCCCAACAGCATGGCGTCGAAGTCGACGGTGCTCTCGGCGAGCACGGTCTCGGTGTCCCAGTCGGCGTACGCGAACGGCTCGAACAGGCCGTGTGCGACCAGCGCGGCGTGGTCGGCGTCGTGCGGCTCGAACGCGTACTCGAGGTCGTCGCGCCGCGAGACCGGCACGTGGTCGAGCCCGTAGATCGCGACGTCGCCGACGACGACGGGCTCCGCGCCGAGCCGCGTCGCGAGCCCGAGCCGCTCGAACAGGTCGAGCCACTGGCCGCCGCGCGTCGATTCGTGGTTGCCGACGACCGCGAGGAACGGGATCCCGGCGTCGTCGAGCCGGCGGAGCGTCGCGATCGTTCCGAGGAGATCGGGGAGGTCGGGGCGACGGTCGTGGAAGAGGTCCCCCGCGTGGACGACCGCGTCGACGTCGTCGTCGAGCGCGTCGTCGACGACGGCGTCGAACGCGTCGAGGAAGTCCTGTCGTCGGACCGGCGAGTGGTACTGTCGGTACCCGATGTGGGTGTCGCCGGTGTGGATCACCCGTGTCATTCTGTCGACCCTTGGCCGGTGTCGGGTTTAGGGGTTCCGGCGGCGTGGCGGGGCCGGTCCGTTCCGGACTCCTCGCGGGCGGCGACCGCGCGGAACCGACGGTACGTCGCCAGCGCGTCCCGGCCGCGCTCGGCGGCCCCCTCGCGTCCGTCGCGTTCGGCCGCGTCGACCGCGTCGGCGAGCCGCTCGAGGCCGACGGCGTCGACGAACCCCGCCGCTCGACGGACGTCCCCGCGGGCGGCATCTGCCTCGTCGATGACGGCGACGTACGGGCGGGTAGCGGTGTCGGTGCGCGTTGCCAGCGCGGCGAGCGCGCGCTTGACGGTGACGGTCGAGACCACGCGGTGTCTGGCGCGGTATGACTGATAAAGGAGGCGGTGGGACGGAAGGGAAGCTGGGCAAAAGGGACAGTCGTGTGGAAGGGACAGTGGGTGAGAGGGACAGTCGTGTGGAAGGGACAGTGGGTGAGAGGGACAGTCGTGTGGAAGGGACAGTGGGTGAGAGGGACAGTGGGTGAGAGGGACGGTAGGGCGGAGGAGGACAGTAGGGTGGAGGGGGACAGTAGTGTGGAAGGGCGGTGGGGCGGCGTGGTGGACGGACGATTCGACCGCACGGGATCGGGCGCGAGTGCGCGATCGATCGACCGCGTGCGGGGGCGAGAGAGCGCCGGGACGAGAGCGCGCCGGATCTAGACCGACAGCGAGTACAGTCGTTTCCGGGCGTCGGCGAACGAGAACCGGGAATCGACCACGTCCTCCTCCTCGAGCCGGGAGAGGGCGTAGCGGACGGTTCGGGGAGGTAACAGGGTCTCCTCGGCGAGCTCGCTCTGCGTCAGGGTGTCGTTGTAGTCGAGGACCTTCGCGACCAGCTTCGCGCTGGGCGGAAGGTCACGGACGGGCTCCCAGCGGTCCGTGACGTCCTCGTCGGCCGCGACTGCCTCAGTCGTGCTCATGCGTGATTCACGATGAGTCATGCTGCTAAATAATATTTACTATCTATTCTGATTACTGCTAAGCATTCAAGGGCAGAGGCGACGAGAAACGACACCACATCGACTTCGGGACCGGAACGACGTCTCGTCGGGGAGTACCCCGACCCGAAGCCTCTTATCCGCGACCCGCCTAAAAGCCCCCAATGAGCGACACGGTGGACGACGTCGATATGCCGTACGAAGAGGCGTCGGCGTCGAGACAGGAGAAGATCGAGTCGTTACAGGATCGGCTCGAGGTTCTCGAATCGCAAAACGAGGAGATGCGCGACAAGCTCCTCGACGCGAACGCGGAGAACAACAAGTACCAACAGAAGCTTGAGCGGCTCACCCACGAGAACAAGAAGCTCAAGCAGTCCCCGCTGTTCGTGGCAACCGTCCAGGAGCTGACCGAGGACGGAGCCGTGATCAAACAGCACGGCAACAACCAGGAGGCGCTCACGGAGGTCACCGACGAGATGCGCGAGCGGCTCGACCCCGACGACCGCGTCGCCGTCAACAACTCGCTGTCGGTCGTGAAGAAACTGGAGAAGGAGACCGACGTCCGCGCCCGCGTGATGCAGGTCGAACACTCCCCCGACGTCACCTACGCGGACATCGGCGGGCTCGAGGACCAGATGCAGGAGGTCCGTGAGACCGTCGAGATGCCGCTCGAGCACCCCGACATGTTCGAGGACGTCGGCATCACGCCGCCGAGCGGCGTCCTGCTGTACGGGCCCCCGGGGACGGGCAAGACGATGCTCGCGAAGGCCGTCGCCAACGAGACCGACGCCACGTTCATCAAGATGGCCGGCTCCGAGCTCGTCCACAAGTTCATCGGCGAGGGCGCGAAGCTCGTCCGCGACCTCTTCGAGGTCGCCCGCGAGAACCAGCCCGCGGTGATCTTCATCGACGAGATCGACGCCATCGCCTCGAAGCGCACGGACTCGAAGACGTCCGGCGACGCCGAGGTGCAGCGCACGATGATGCAGCTGCTCTCGGAGATGGACGGCTTCGACGAGCGCGGCGAGATCCGCATCATCGCCGCAACCAACCGCTTCGACATGCTCGACCCCGCGATCCTTCGTCCCGGCCGATTCGACCGCCTCATCGAGGTGCCGAAGCCGGACACGGCGGGCCGGGAGATCATCTTCCAGATCCACACCCGGAAGATGAACCTCTCGAACGACGTCGACTTCACCGAGCTCGCCGAGCTCGTCGAGGACGCGTCCGGCGCGGACATCAAGGCGGTCTGTACCGAGGCCGGGATGTTCGCCATCCGCGACGACCGCACCGAGGTCACCATGGACGACCTGCTGGCCGCCTACGAGAAGCTCAGACAGGAGGACGACGCCGGCGCGGACGACTCGCTGGCGTTCGCGTGAAGCGTCTCGGGCCGGCGACGGTCCGCAACCGACGCCGCGTCGTGAGCGACGACGGTCCGTAACTGACGGCGAGCCGCAAGTAACGACCCGAGAGCGACGACCGACACGCCGGCGATCGAGACCCTTTTTTCGAGCGACCGACCGCGGAGCAGTCCGGCTACAGCGCCGCGAGTAGGAGGAACGGGAGGACGAAGAACGCGACGAAGATCAGCGCACACGCCAGTCCGTAGCCGGCGGCGACCCCCGCGAGCGCATGCCAGCCGTCCGGTCCGTCCGTACCGTCCCCGACCGCGACGTCGGTGTTCATACCGACTCCTACGGCGGGTCCGTGTTAAACGTTGATGCCCGCAACGGCCTGTCACCGTGGCGGGACCCGCGATGTCGTGAGGACGGTCGTCAGACGTCGCCGGCCATCGCTCGGAACAGCCCGTCGGTGAGCGCCTCGCGGTCGACGGTCGCCGGCTCGCCTTCGTCGGTCGGATCGCGGTCAGCGACGACCGTGCCGCCGCCCATCCGTGCGTGGCCCCCGCCGTCGCCGTTGTCGACGTCGACCAACACGGCCTCGATGGCGTTCCCCATGTGGACGCGGTCGTCGCGCGATCGGCCGGAGAGGTGGAGCGTCCCGTCACGTTCGCCGATCACGACGACCGCGCTCACGCCCTCGAGCTGGATCAGCTCGTCGGCCGCCTGCGGGATCGCGTCGACGTTGTTGACGCCGCCGACGTCGGCGACCGCGAACGACCCCTCGATCCGGCGGCCGGCGATCGCCCGGGCTTTCACCTCGAGCACCTCCGCGTCGACCGCGGGGTTCGCGATCCGATCGAGCTGGTCCTGGTCGACGCCGGGGTAGACGTACGCGGCGGCCGCGAAGTCCGGCTCGCTCGCGCCGACGGTGAGGTGTTTGGTGTCCGCGAGGATCCCGTACAACAGTCCGGTGGCGACCCGGGTCGATAGCGCCAAGTCGCCGGCCGTCTCGCTGGCGTGCTTGTCCGGCGGCACCGGAACCGCGTCGTTGTCCTTGAAGTACTCCGCGACGATGGAAGCGGTCGCACCGTAGTCGGTGCGGACGTCGGTGAACGCTTCGCCGGTTCCGTCGCCCGGGTGATGATCGACGACGGCGATGGGAAGGACGCCGTCAGCGCCCGCGAATCCCCGTGCCTCGTTGTGATCGACGAGCACCACCGACTCCGCCGCGAGGTCAGTGACATGGTCGATCTGGTCGAGGTCGAGGTCCAGCACCGTCCGGAACGCGCGGTTCTCCTGATGGCGGATCTGGCCGGGGAACTGGATCGTCGCGTCGACGTCGAGCTGGTCGGCCAGGGAGGCGACGCCGACCGCCGCCGCCATCGCGTCCGGATCGGGGTTCGGATGCATCAGGACGGCCACCGCGTCCTGTTCGGCGAGCAAGCGACGGAACCGGACGCCGGGCGCGCGGCGGAGCCGCAGGAAGGCGTACGTGCTCGCGAGCACGACTAGCGCCGCCACCACGCCCGCGGCAGTCAGTTCGGGGTGGGTCCGGACGAACCCCTCCACGCCCGCGAACGTGTTTCCCGCGACCGCTGGAACCCACATACACCCAGTCGAAACCACTGACAGCACAAGAACCTTGTTGGCGTTTTTGACCTTTCACCGGCAACAAGATCGGGAAGGGACTACCTTCCGGACGCCCGAAACGCCTCGATCGCGGCCCGGTACCCCTCACGGAACGTCGGATACGCCAACTCGTAGCCGAGCCCTCGAAGCCGGTCGTTCGAGCAACGCTTGCTCGTCCGGATCCGCCGACGGGCGGCCGCCGAGAGGTCGCCCTCGGCGATCCGTGCCTCCTTCGACCGCTTCTCCGGCCGATCGACGCCGCACTCGTCGGCGAGCCAGTCGGCGAACGCGTGTTTCTCGACCGGCTCGTCGTCGACCACGACCACGGGCTCGCCCCGCGCCCGATCCGTCTCCAGGAGGAACCGAACCGCCCCGGCGGCGTCGTCCCGGTGAACCATGTTGAGGTAGCCCGCGGTGACCGGTCCCCTCACGTACCGCTCCAGCCGGTATCGGTCGGGGCCGTACAGGCCCGCGAAGCGTGCGACCGTCCCGTCGATCCCCGCATCCGACCCGGCCTCCAGCGCGACGCGCTCCGCTGCCGCGAGCACCCGCGTCTTCTCCGTCGTCGGGTCGATCGGCGTTTCCTCGTCGACCCACGCCCCGCCGTGATCGCCGTACACGCCCGTCGAGGAGGTGTACACCAGTCGGTCCGGCGGCGAGGGCCGTGCCGCGTACTCGTCGACGACGTTCCGGAGCCCGTCGACGTACACGGCCCGGGCGGCGTCGGCCCCTCGCCCCCCGGAGCTGGCCGCGAAGACGACGGCGTCCGCGTCGGGCAGCGCCGACAGTGACTCTGGGTCGGTCGCATCAGCGCGGACCGGGTCGACGTCCGGGGAGACCGCGGCGACAGCGTCGAGCCCGTCGGCGGACCGTCGAACCCCAGAGACGTCGTGATCGCGATCGTCGAGCTGTCGGGCGAGCTCGAGCCCGACGTAACCACACCCCACGACGACGACTCTCACGGCTTCCTCGTCTCGATCACCGCGAGGATCTCGGCGAGCTGTGCGAGCGTCATCGCGGCGCGACCTTCCAGCGCCTGCTGGACCTCCTGACCCGTGAGGTCCGCGTCGATCGCGCCGGCGATGGTGTCGACGTCGAGCACGGCGGTCGTCATCCCCATCAACAGGTGATCGCGGAGCTCGAAGACGACCGCGTCGGCGTCGATGTCACGGGTCGTCGCGATCACCGCCGCGCCCTCCTCGACCGTGAGCCCCGCGACGTCCCCGCCCGCGATCGCGTCGATCGTCGCCGCATCGAGCGACGTCCCCTCGAGAACGCGGTCGCGACCCGCCTCGGCGAGCGCATCGACGACGAGCGTCTCGAACGCCGCGAGCAGCGACGCCGCCTCGACGGCGTCGTCGGTGGCGTCGTCCGCGGTCGGTCCGGCGTCGTCGACGGCCTCGTGAAACATGCCGTGATCTCGGCGGGCACCTCCCAAAACGCCTGCGGTCGGGGCGGGGTGGCGTCGACAGCGGCAGCGACACGTTCGCGGTCAGACGCGACAGTCGTCCGGAGCGTCGGGCGCGGGCTCCGTCTCGGGGTCGAGCGCGTCCGGTCCGCCGGGACAGGGCCATCCGGGCGAGGTCTCATCGCGCGTGCCGTCGACGTCGCCGACGCCGGGCGGCCCGGCGGGAACCGCCACCACGACGATCGTCCCGGTCTCGAACCGGACCGGATCGGTCGCACCGAACGACACCGGCGTCCCGCCGACGTCGACCGTCACGTCCCCGGCGGACCGGATGTACGCGAACGGTTCGTCCGGGGTCCCGACGTCCGCGTGAAGCGTGAACTCCGGGTACTCGCCCCGGACCTGAACGCGCCAGGCGTTCACCGTCGCGACCCAGTACCCGGGAACGGGCGCGACCGGAAGCCCCGCCCCGACGCTCCGAACGGGCTTCGGAGCCCACCGCTCGGCGGTCTCGTGGCCCGCGCGTTCGACGCCGTCCTCGACGGACCCCTCCAGGCGGTCGCGGATCAGTGCCCGCGACCGCTCGGTCGGCGCGTCGACGAACCGGGACGGCACCCGGACCGCGTCGCGCCCGGTCGTCGTCCGGAGGGTCACGCGGAGGCTCGCGGCGAGCGCCGCCTCCTCGGCCGACGAGAGCGATCCGCGGTCGGCGGCGGTCGTCGCGACGCGGTCCGCGTAGCTCCCGTTTCCGACGGCGACCGCGCGGTGGCCGGGCGAGTCGTACGTCGCGGCCACCGAATCGACGACCTCCCGACGCTCCCCCCGCGAGAGCGAGGTCCGCTCCCCGAGCGCCCCGACGAGCGCGTGGTCGACCGCTTGGAGCGGACCGTGGAGGCGGTCGGCGAGCGCGTCCCGATCCGCACGCAGGTCGGGATCGGCCTCGGGGCCGCCGGCAGCGTCGAGCGCGGTGTCGGCGGTCACGAGCGCCCGCCCGGCGACGCCGAGGGCGACCGTGTCCTCGGTGCCGAGGATCCGGTCGACGATCCCGCCGGAGACCTCGTCGTACGGGACGGTGACGTAGTTCAGGTTCCGAACGGCGAGCGGACGCGTCGTCGTCCCGTCGACCGCCTCGACGTTCGCGCCGTCGACCGCCGTTCGCGGCAGATACCCCGGGGACCCGTCCGGAACGAACGTCACGTCCCCACCGGGGCCGCCCGCGCCGACGCGGTGGGGATCCGTCTCGCGCGCCGCCTCGCGGCTGGCGATCACCTCCCCGACCGACGGCCCGCCGAACGCGCCCTCGACGCGGTCCAACAGCCCGTCGATCGCTGTTCCCTCGTCCTCGGACGCGGTCTCGAGTTCGTCGACGACGGCGTCGACGTAAGCGGCTCGGGCGGAGACTCGGGCACGATCGGCCGCCCCGTCGTAGGTCGCCGGCGCGTCGACGAGCGCCGAGCGACGGTCCCGGATCGCGTCCGCGAGGTCGCCGTACGGGTCGGCCTCGCCGGCGGCGACGTCGCCCATCCGGACGTCCGTCTCGATCGCGTGAACGTCGGCGCGAAGCTCCTCGATGTCGGCCGCAACCCGTTCCTCGAGGTCCGCCGGGCGGCCGCCGAACACCACGGTCGAGCGGGAGACGTCGCCCGACCGAACCGCGTCTCGGGCGACCCGATCGACGTCGCCCGCCGTCGCGACGCCGAGGTCGTCCCGGGCGTCGGCCGGGGTGTCACCGAGGTCGTCGCCGTCGATCCAGCCGCCCGCACCGAACGTCGTCGTCGGCCGGGACGGCGCGTGTCCGCCCGGCGCGTACGTGCCGGTCGCGGTCACCCGAACGCGATAGCGGTCGGTCGTGCTCGCGCGGGTCCGAACGCGCTGGGTTTCGACGGTCACGTTGCCGTCCGCGTCCGTCCGTTCCACCTCCCGCTCCCACGTGGCGGTGGCACGCCGATCGACCGCGACGGAGCGCGTGGCGCTGCCGAACGACAGGGACCGCCCGGCCCGCACCGTCCCGGACGGCGTCCCGGTGGGGACGTCGCTCCCGCCGACGACCGAGACCGATTGTCCCCTCGATCCGCCGGTCCGACTCCACTCCCGCCCGGGCGACGACGGGCGCGGCCGACCGCCGTGGACGACCCTGACGGCGGAGGATTCGGCGGTCGCTTCGACCCGGTAGGGGTCGCGAACGAGCGCGCCGAGGTCGTCGTGGACCGCGGTCGCGGCCACGTCGGCCGCGTGTTCGATCGCCACGGCGGTCTCGCCGTCGAGATGGTCCGTGTCGTCCCCGAACCCGTCCTCGGCAGCGAACGCACCGGTATCCCCGGGCGTCCCGCCGCCCGTCTCGCTCTCCCCGCCCGCACCGCCCGTCTCGCTCTCCCCGCCCGCCCCGCCGGTCGGCGTCGGCGCGTCGAGAACTGTCTCGCTCCACGACGACTCGTCGAGCCCGGTCGGCGCGAGCAGGTCCGTCAGCCCGGTCTCGGCGGCCGCGCGGGCGACGCCACCCCGTGCGTGCGGATCGGTCGCACCGAAGACGTCCCGCTGCGTCCGGACGATCCCGGCGTTCGTCGACAGCTCGACGTGTCGGTTCGCGAGGACGTTCCGAACCGGCGCGCCCGCGTACTGTGCGTACCCGCGCGCCCACGTCATCGGGTAGAGGCTGGCGGTGAGCTGTCGCCCGAGCCCGGGGCCCTCGACCGGCCCGCGCCCGAGCCGCTCCTCGAACCGCTCCGTGCGCTCGTGGGCGGCGAGCGTCGGCACGGCGACGACGACCGTGCGATCGCGGGTCCGGTCCGCGACGACGCGCCCTTCACGGAGCGCTCGCGTGTGCACGTCGCGGAACGTCACGCGCGTCGCGGTCCCGTTAGCCACGGGCTCGACGGAGACGCGGCCGCGTGCCTCCGAGAGACCGTCCGGGTCGTCGACCGCCGGGAGCGACGCCGACGCCGTGACGGGACCGACCGTGGCCTCGGTCTCCGAGAGCGACTCGGCGGCCGCGATCGCCAACCGGAGGCGGAACGCGTCCTCGAACGCCGACCCGGGCCGTACGGCGTCGGTTGCGACCGTGTCGTCCCCTCTGGGTCGACCGTCCGGCGTCGCCCGCGTCACCGGCTCGGCGGCGGCCGCGTGGGCCGCCTCGCGGGCGGCGTGTTTCAGCGCCGTCGTCGTGTCCGCGTCGACGCGTTCGACCGCCCGCTCGACGTCCCGGTCCTCGCCGACGAGCCCCTGCTCGGCCACGCCCGCCGCGTACGCCGTGCTCATGACGAGGAGCAACACGCCGATCAGCGCGAACGGGACGCGGCCACGGCGGTCCGCGAGGAACGACACGTCGACCACGTCTCGGAGTCGGTCCACGGTCACCACGCCCGTACGACGACCCGAAAGCGATCAACGGATTCCGGAAGCGACGCGGTCGCCGGCACCGTCACGACGGCCGCGGTGGCGTCGGCGCGGCGCGGGGGCTCCGATCCGATGGCGATCCCGCCCACCCCGCGTCCCGCGTCGCCGATCGGCGACGGTCGATACCCGTCGGGCGTCGCTCGTTCCGGACGGACGTCGAGGCGAACGCGGGAGCCGACCGCGGCAGAGACGACGCCGACGGCTCGCGGGCGGAACCGATCGGCGTCGCTCCCGGCGTCGTCCGTCCCGGTCGAAGCATCGGCAGCATCATCGCCCGCCGCGTCCGGACCGCTGGTCGTCGCGGCCGCGGCGACGAGCAGTTCCGCGAGCGTACCGTGGTACGTCCGGTCGGCCGGCTCGACACCGCCCGCCGAGTCTCCATCGACGGGCGGGCCTGAACCGTACGTGACCGTCGCGGTCTCCGTCGACAGCCGGTCGGCCACCGCCGAGGCGGTCGGTCCAGGGGTGTCGCCGTGTGGATCCCCGCCGACCCCGCCGAGGGCGACGACGCTGGCCGAGACGCACAACAGCATGACCGTGACGTCGAGGACGGTGCTCGTCATCGACGAACCGCCACACTGAGCGTGCCGCGGGCGTTCTCCCCGGGGGCGACGCGGACCGTGACCGTCGCCCGCGCGATGTCATCGCCGGCGGCGCGGCCGATCGCGTCCGGCGCGTTCTCCCCGGAGCGAGCGACCCACGACCCGCGTCGCGTCTCGAGCATCGCGGTTGCGCCGGCGTACGGGTCGGGAGCCGGCACCGACAGCCGCGACGGGTCGACGACGCCGCCGACCGCGGCGTCCCGCTCGACCCGATCGAGCGTCGTTCCGGCGAGGTCCCGCTCCCGATCGGGGGCAGCGTCGGCGAGCGCGCCCGCGTACAACCCGAGCGCGGCACCGACCGCGACCAGCGCGATCAGCGCGGCGACCGGCTCGACCGCGGCGCGGCCGTCGGCCGCGATCCGCTCGCTGGCCGCCACCCTACGGTCACCCGACGAGCGTGACACGGACGTCCCCGTAGTGGACCTGTCGGATCGTGAGCCTGTTCGGAGCCGCACGCCACTCGTGAGGGCCGTCACGGGCCGTCGTGGCGGCCGCGGCGAACGCGTCCGGGTCGGCGAAGACGCGATCCGGTGGGACCCCGTCGAGCACGCGTCGGAGGTCCCCATCGGCTCGCCCTGGGGGAGCAACCGGTGTCGTTCGGGCGGCGAGAAGCGTCGCCCGTGCCGTGCCGCCGTCGGACCGGAGCGAAACGGTTCCCGTCGTGATCCGGACCCGGTCCGCGGAGAGACCGTGCTCCGCCGTCGCCGGGTACTCGCCGTCCGCGACCGAGTCGATCGTGTGTGCGACGCCGCTCGCGTCGGGCGGCGGGGACGCCGGGAGCGTGGCCGCGACGCCCGCCGTCGCGACGCTCACCAGCGCGACGCCGAGCCACGCGTACGTGGCGTCGAAGGGTGCATCGAACATGGGACGGGGTGGCCCCGACATCGTACTTAAAGGATCGGGCACTCGCCGATCGCTTGCCGATCGCCCACCGAGGCGACGGCTACAACAGCAGCCCCGCCCCGGCCAGTGCGACGAGGTACGTGGCGGTCGCCGTCGGGAGCGCGATCCCGACGCGGTACGCCACGAGGGTGCGATCGAACCCGCGTTCCAGTCCGGTCGCGAGTCCCGTGAGAACCACGGCGAGCAGGAGGACGTACGCGCCGACGATCCGCCCGAGCACGGGAACGGGGAGCAGAGCGCCTCCGTCGCCCGGCCCGTCGTGATCGCCGGGAACGTCGGAGGGCGCGTCGCCGCCCGCCGCCGACGGCCCGTCCACGGTCGTCGCGGAGGACCCGGCCGTCGTCGGTCCGTCGGAGAGCGTGTCGACGCCGGTCAACCCGCCGGGCCCCATCCCGCCCGCGTCGATCCCGGTCGCGAGCGCGACGGTCGCGCCGCCGACGAGCGGGGCGAACACCGCGGCGGTGTTGCTCAAGGTCCCGGTGACGGTCGCCAGCTGCCGGCGGGAGTCGCGTTCGAGCTCGCGGAGTCGCTCCAGCTGATCGGCGAGGTCGAGGAGGACGTCGCCCGCGGGACTCCCCTCTCGGGCGGCGACCGAGAGCAGCGCGACCGCGCCGTGAACGCGGGGGGACGGGACCGTCTCCGCCGGGCCGCCCCGGCCGAGGAACGCCTCGTGGACGCCGACGCGGAGCGTGTGGCTCCGCCGGGCCGCCCGCTCGAACACCTCGCCGGTCGCCCCGTCGAGCCGCTGGCCGGCGTTCGCGACCGCCCGTTCGACCGCGACGCCCTCGGCGACGTCGCCGCCGATGACCGTCATCGCGTCCGGGAGGTCGCGCTCGACGTCCCTGACCTCGGAGAGGACGCGCCGACGGGGGTGCGCCACGACCAGCAGAGCGACACCGGACCCCACACCGACCGCCGCGACCGGGGCGCTCCACGGGGCCACCGTGACCGCCGCGATCACCCCGGCAGCCAGCGCGGAACCGCAGCCGGCGACGACGGCGTGGGGACGCCGGCGGGGGACGTCAGGGTGATCGTCCGCGATAGACGGCGGCGGGAACGCGACCGGGCGGCGCGACAGCAGCCACGCCGCCGCGGCGAGCAGTCCCGCCGGGAGCGCGACGAGGTACACCACCGCGACGACGCTCGCCCGGATCGGGACGCCGGACGTCGCGGCCGCGGGCAGCAACGCGATCAGCGCCAGCGGCAGCAGGACGCCGAACGCGTACAGCGCGGATACCGGGCCCCGAACCTCGCCGACAAACGCGGCGAGCCGATCCGTCGTCCCCGAGAGGACGGCGTCGAGCGCGCGGTCGAGACACCGGCCGCGGCGTTCCGGTGGCGCGGCCGCCGCCGTTCGGACGAGCGCCGCCGCCCGGTCGATGGCGGGGAACCACGGCCGCCACTCCCGTGCGAACCCGCGGAGCCCGCTCGTCGGGCCGGCCGTGGACCGTCGCTCGTGACGGGCCAACCCCTCGGCTAGGGGGCCGTCGCCGGTCCGCGCCGCGAACCGGACCGCGCGCTCGGCCGACGGGTCGAGGCGCATCCGTAACACGAGCCGTCCGACGAGCCCGGGCGTGGCCCCGAGCGCGCGGGTTCGCCCCAGCGTCGCGAGCCACACCGGGGCACGGTGGATCGCGTGGACGGCCGCGAGCCCGACGAGAAGCCCGACGAGGACGCCCGAAACGGGATCGGACCGGTACGCGGTGGGGAGCGCGCAGACGAGTCCGACCACGGATCCGATCCGGTATCCGAACGTGACGACGCGGTCGCGCGTCGTCTCCCACCCGAGAAAACGCAAGGATCGGCGGAGCTCGTCGTCGCTCACCGACTTGTGCCCGTCGGGATCGCCGTCGCTGGCCGCGCGACCGGCGGCATCGGTCATGTCCGCCCCGTCGACGTCGCTTCCGATCGCCCCGCCCCGGAGCGCTCCGGTTCGATTCGCCCCGCCTCGACCGCCGCGCGGATCCGTTCGGTTCGGCGATCGATCGCGTCCCGGACCGTCGCGTACGACCCCTCCGGCGAAGCGAGCCCGTCGACGAGGCGGCTCTCGCCCCGATCGATCCGCCCGGTCGCGGCGAGCCCATTGCCGGTCCGCTCGAACAGCGGCTCGAACGCGGTGTCGCCGCCGTGGTCGACGACCTCGGCGACCGTGTGGAGGCGGTGGTCGTCGAGGACGACGACCAGGTCCGTCGTGGCGAACGAGGACGCGGAGACGCCGAGGTCGGTGACGACGCGCTCTCGGACTGCGGCCGGGTCCTCGCCGTGGATCGTGCCGAGAACGGTCTCGCCCGCGGCTCCGACACGCATCGCCTCGTACAGCGCCGCCGCCTCCTCGCCGCGAACCTCCCCGACGACGAGCGCGCCGCCACCCAGTCGGAGCGCGGTGCGGACGGCCTCGCTCGGGGAGAGCTCCGCCCCGCCGCCGACGCGGAGCCGCTGGACGTCACGGTCGGCGGACGCGAGGGCGTCCGCCGGGAGTTCCGGCGTGTCCTCGACGAGGATCGCCCGCGTCGACGGCGACAGCTCCCAGAGGAGCGACCCGAGGGCGGTCGTCTTGCCGGCCCCGCGGCCGCCGGCGACGAGCCCCGAGACGCCGCGTTCGACGGCGACCGAGAGGAGCCCGGCGGCCGCCGGAGTGAGCGTCCCGGCGTCGACGAGCCGAGCGAGCGTCCACGACTCGGGGTCGCCGCGGCGGAAGGTGAACGAGAGGCCGTCGCTCGCGGGGGCCGTCGTCGCGGCGACACGGACCGTGCCGGACTCGGTCCCGATCGTTGCGTCCAGCGTGGGGCTCGCTCGAGAGAACCCGCGACCGCTCGTCCGGCGGAGCCGGGACGCGAGGGTCGCGGCCCCCTCGGGCGGGAGGCGGACGTTCGTCGCGCAGCGCTCGCCGTCGACGACGACGCGAAGCGGGTTCTCCGCCACCGGGGCAGTGAGCGTCGCGTCGCTCACCCGATCGTCCGCGAAGACGTGCTCGAGAACGCCGAACCCACGGGTGTGCCGACGGAGGGCCGCGGCGAGTTCGGGAACGGGATCGGCGTCGGTCGCGACCGCGCGGACCGCTCGGCCGGGCGCGCGGTCGCCGCCGGCGGGATCGGCGAGGAGCCCGTCACGCGCGGCCGCCAGCGTCGCGAGCGCGTCGGCGTCGAGGCTCGCCGACGGCGGCGTGAGGTGATACGTCCGAAGCGGCCCTGACCCCTCGTACAGCCGGACGGTCGCGTCCGTTCGCACCTCCCACCGGTCAACGAGGGTGGCGTCGGCCGGCGGGTCGGCGGCGACGCGGGCGGCCGCGACGGTCGGCCCCGCGTGTGCCCGCAGCGCGCTCGCCTCGTCGACCGCGGCCGCCGCGAGCGCGTCGAGCCCCGTCTCCGCGGCGATCCGGCTCGACGGCCCCGCTCGCCCCGCCGCTTCCCGGGCCGCGCCGAGCGGGTCCCGGGCGACGCGGTCGGCGAGCCGCTCCTCGTGGAACCGGACCTGCTCCCGGAAGCGGCCGGCCGCGACCAGCAGCGCGACGGACCGCCCGGCGTAGCTCCGCTCCCGCCCGCCGTGTCGCGTCCGTACGACGTCGGCGTCGCGATCGGTAAGCGCCCGGACGACGGTCGCCCGACACGCCGGGCTCGACGCGAGGTCGCCCGCGCCCGCGCAGCCGTCGGCGTCGATCGCGAGCACGACGCGGTCGTCGACGCCGGTGCCGACCGGCTCGTGAAACGACGCCGAGCAGTCGCAGTCGGGGGCGTCGTCCCCGCCGAACGGGCCGAGCTCCGGGAGCCCCACGGACGGGAGGTCGAAGGTCATAGCGGGCGTGGCCGCGGCATCGCTGATAAACCCTCAGCCGACCCGCGCGATCCGCACCGCCCGGTCGCCGTCGTGGTCGACGAGCCGGAGCCGGAGTCGAGTGTCGCCCGCCGTACGGAGCCGGATCGGCCCGTCGACGACGCGGAGCGGCGGGAGCGTCGAGGAGGAGAGCGGGACCACACGGAGGTCCTCGCCCGCGATCCGATAGCCGAGCGCCACGTCGGGCGGGTCCGACGCGACGGGCGTCGCGGGGGCGTCGGCCGCCCGTCCGCGGATCCGCGCCGGGTCGCCGAGGACCGCCCGGTCGACGCGAGCCGCCGTGAGCCCGGTCGGAACCGTGACGGTGACCGTCGTCCGCGCGGCGAGCGTCGGGTCCGCGACGGCGACGGAGCCCGCTGCGAGCGCGGCCGCCTCGCGTTCTACCCGTTCGATGCCCGTATCGAGCCGGTCGGTCGTCGTCGCCGAACGCGTGTCGTCGAGCACCGGCAGCGCGACGCCGAGGAGCGCGACGGCGACGAGGACCGCCAGGACCGCGCGGATCACGGCCGACGGGCGATGACGGAGCGGCGAGGTGTTCGCGACCGGCGGACGGCGACGGAGCGGCCAGTCACCCGCGGCCGGCGGGCGATCGCGAGGCGACGGGGCACCCTACAGGACCTCACGGAGCCTGGACAGCGTGTCGCTCCCGATCGGGTCGTCGTCCCGATCGCCGCGGTCGACGCCGTCAGCGGAGCGGCCGTTCGCGGAGCGCCCGTCGGCGACCGCGGCGATCGCGGCGGGGTCGGGCTCCGATCGGTCGCTGGAGGGCGCGTCTCCCGCGTGCGCGTCTCCCGCGAGCGCGCCTCCCGCCGACGTCTCGCCGTCGCGGGCCTCCGTCGCGGCGGCGAGCGCGAGGTCCGCCCGTTGTTCCACCTCGCGGTTGACCGCGCGGATCGAGCCGACGTACCCCCGTAAGGCCTGCGTCGCCGCCTCCAGCTCCGTGACCCGCGACTCCAGCTCCGTGACGCGCTCCGCGAGGGCGTCCCGCTCGGCGGCGGCGGTCGCCCCGTCGGCGAGGTCGACGACGGCGCGGTCGCCGTCCGTGATCGCGCGCTCGACCGCACGGAGCCGTTCGCGGACCCGTTCGGCGTCGTCTCCGGCCCCGATCCCCGTCGTCTCGTCGGCGGTGTCGGACATGGGTCGGCTGGCCGCGGCATCCCTTGTAAGGGTGCGGGGAAGACATATGGTGGTTCAGCCGACAGGAACAGTATATGAAGGCCGTTCTCGTCGGCGTCGGACAGGCCGGTGGCAAGCTCGCGACGGCGCTCGCGGAGTTCGACGCCGACATGTCGTTCGGCGCGGTCCACGACGCGCTCGCGGTCAACACCGCGTCCGCCGACCTCCGTCCCCTCCCGCTCGACACCGTTCTCGTCGGCCAGTCCCGCGTGAACGGCCACGGCGTCGGCGGCGACAACGAGCTCGGTGCGTCCGTGATGGACGAGGACGCCACCGAGGTGCTCGACGCGCTCGCACCGAAGGTGACCGCCGCGGTCGAGGCGGTGTTCGTCGTCGCCGGGCTCGGCGGCGGCACCGGGTCGGGCGGCGCGCCCGTGCTCGTCCGCGAGCTGCGCCGCGTGTACGACGTCCCCGTCTACGCGATCGGCGTCCTCCCCGGCCGCGACGAGGGGGCGATTTACCAGGTGAACGCCGGCCGGTCGCTGAAGACGCTGGTCCGGGAGGCCGAGTCGACGCTCCTCCTCGACAACGACGCCTGGCGGTCCGCCGGCGAGTCCGTCGTCGACACCAGCGAGGTGATCAACACCCTGCGGGCGGGCGGGATGGCCGCCGTCGGCTTCGCCTCCGCGCCCGCCGCCGAGGACCCCGGCGAGAACGTGACGACGGTGATGAGCATCACCCGGAGCGCGGTGATGACCGGCCTGTCGCTCCCGAACGCGACGAACGCCGACGCGGCGCTCGTCACGATCGCCGGCGACCCCGACCGGATCCCCCGGAAAGGCGCGGAGAAGGCCCGAAAATGGGTCCAGGAGGAGACCGGATCGATGCAGGTCCGCGGCGGCGACTTCCCGATGACGTCGGACCGGCTCGCGGCGCTCGTGCTGCTCGCTGGCGTGGAGCGGTCGCGACGGGTCGAGGAGTTCCTCGAACGCGCCCGGCAGGCGATACGGGACGAACCGGAGGAGCGGCCGGATCCCGCGGACGCCTTCCTGAACGACGAGCTCGACGACTTGTTGTGAGCGAGGGGGCGGGGAAGGGCCGTTCCGAAGGCGACGTGCGGGCTACTCGGCGAGCTGTTCGCGCCCCGGCGCGATGAGCCGGTCGAGGTACTCCGCGAGCGCGCCCTTCGCGTCCGCCGGGTGGAGCTCGCCGGATTCGAGGTCCGATTCGAGCGCGTCGTAGGCCTCGTACGTCAGGTCGCCGCCGTACTCCTCGGGGCGCTCGACGACGACCGAGTCGAACCGCGGGAACACGTGGTACTCGAACACCTGCAGCACGGGGTTCTCGCGCTCGACGCCCGCTTCGGTCGGCTCGGGGTCGACCGTCGGCGGACAGTACGCCTTGTTCACCTTCGTCGTGATCTCCTCGCGGGAGTCCTCCATGGAGATGGTGACGCCCGTACTGGAGGACATCTTCCCCTCGCCGGTTCCGAGGTCGGCGATGAGCGGGGTGTGGAGGCTCGTCGGCGGCTCGCGGTCGATGCTGGGGAGCACGTCGCGCGCGAGCATGTGGACCTTGCGCTGCTCCATCCCGCCGATCGCGAGGTCGACGCCGAGGTACGGGATGTCGAGCGCCTGCATGAGGGGGTAGACGGCCTGTGACACCTTCACCGAGTCGCCCGACTTGATCTCCGCCATGGCGCGCTCGGCGCGTGCGAGCGTCGTCTCCAGCTCCAGCGCGTGGAGGTCGAGCGTGTAGTCGTCGTCGAGCTGGAAGTCGGAGCCGAGCACGAACTGGGTGTTCGACTCGTCGAGCCCGTAGGCGATGAACTGGTCACGCATGCGCTCGGCCGTTCGGCGGATCTCCTCGAAGGATCCCTTGTCGTTGAGGTAGGCGTGGACGTCCGCGAGGAGGACGGTTACCTCGAACCCGGCCTCCTGGAGGTCGATGAGCTTGTTCGCGGTGAGCATGTGACCGATGTGGAGCACGCCCGAGGGCTCGTATCCGACGTACGCCCGCTTCCCGTCGGGGTCGTCGGCCAAGGCCTCGATCTCCTCCTCGGTGACCACCTCGGCGGCGTTCCGGGTGATCAGCTCGTGGGGGTTCATACCTCCGACTGTGTCGTTCCCGGACATATGACTTCTGGAAGCACGACGTGTTTCGGCGTTCTCCGGCGCCCTTCGACACCCCCAACGCTCCCAAACACCGCGACGTAGCCGACCGTGTCGTCGCCCCCCGACGCCCCCGTCGGCCTCACTCTTCCGTCTGGGGAAGCCTCGTCCCCGCCCGGTGTTCGGAGATGATCCGATCGAGCCGTTCGGCGCGCTCCGCGCGGTCGCGTCGCTCGGCGCGTTCCTCCCACTCCTCGATGGCGGCCCGCAGGCGCGCCTCGCCGGCCACCGCCAGCTCGTCGACCTCGCGGACGGGAACGGACTCCGCGGGGACGACGGGGACCGACGCGTCGAAGAGGGTCTGGTCGGCGACGTCCGAGAGGTTCCCGTCGCGGATCACCGCCCGCGGCTCGTGGGCCGCCAACCGCTCCGCGGTTCGGCGACCCGCGCCGGAGGCGTCCCGGAGGTAGACGACGTCGCCCGCGGCGATCCCGTACGCCTCCGCGGTCGCGGCGATGGCGTCGTGGGTGAACTGCTCGACGACCTTGACGCTGACGAGGTCGCGTCCCCCGGCGACGTCCGCGAAGTTCGAGTGGTCGAGCTTCCACAGCTCCTTGAGGCTCTCGACTTTCCCCTCCAGCTCCGCGACCGTCTCGCGGGCGTCGTCGCGCTCGCGTTCGAGCCGGTCGGTCTCGCGTTCGAGCCGGGAGACGATCCGTCGGCTCCGCGCCTCGATCCGCTCCTGCCGTTTCGCCTCCTCCAGCGCCGCCTCCAGCTCGTCGATCCGCTCGTCCCGCTCCTCGATCGTTCCCGCTAACGCCTCCGTGTGCGACTCCAGCCGGTCGACGCGATCGCGCAGGCGGCGGATCGTCTCCTCCTCCTCGGTGCGCTCGGGCTCCGTCGGCCCCGACCCGCCGTCGTCCTCGTCGCCCCCGTCTCCGTTCGAATCGTCGCGGAGGTCCGCGACGACGGCCTCGACCGACGCGCCGCCCGCGACGACGCCCGCGATCACCGCCTCGCGGTCCAGCCGCGGCGGGGTCTTCGCCGCGATCCGCTCGAACTGGTCGGCGTGGTCGTCGTACGCGTACAGCGCGGCCGCCAGCGCGTCGCGTTCGTGGTCGTTGTCGTACCCCGCCTCCCGGGTGCGGTGGAGCTTCTCGTCGACCGGGAGGTCGGTCGTCGGCCGCCAGCCGGCGGCGTCGAACGATCGACGGAACTTCTCGACCGTCTCGGGCATCGGCTCGACGTCGGCGGCGACGATGATCGGGCGGCCCTGCTCGACGATCCACTCCGTCACCGCGGCGGTGTCGGCCGTCCGCGAGGAGTACACCTCGTGGACCGTCCCGTCGAGGCCCACGACGGCGACCCCGGTCGTCGTCCCCGGGTCGATGCCGACGATGACCCGGTCGCGGCGTTTCACCAGGGGCTCGTACTCGATCCCGTCGCGGCGCTCGCGCTCGAGCGCGACGCGGACGTCGCCCGCCCGCGAGTTCGATATCGGGATGTCCTCGGGCCGGGCGGCGACGGTGAAGACGGCGCTGGAGTAGCCGCCGTACTTCTCGGTCACCTCCCGTTCGTACTCCAGGTTCGCCGACCGGAGCTTCGATTCGACCTGTCGGCTCCGCTTTTTGACGTTGCCGTGGATCCGGCGCGTGTACCGGTCCTGGCTCCACCCGCCCTTCCCGGTCGAGCGCCCCCGGGAGACCTTGACGGTCGTCTCGTCGGTGAAGGCGGTCACCTCGTGGCCGACGTCGGCCGCCGCGAGCCGCGCGGCCGCCTCCGCCTCCTCCATCGGGTCCTTGCCGTAGGGGATCCCGTGTCGGGAGGCGACCCGCGAGAGCGGCTCCGGGCGCTCCGCGCCCGTCACCTGCACGAGGCGGGTGCCGTCGGGCAACGACCGGAGGAGGTTCACGAGCGCGTTCTTGTCGGCCGCGAGCTCGTAGGCGTTGTCGGTCGCGAGGTACAGCGGCTCGCGGTCGTCGACGAGCCGGCGGAGCTTCCGGAGGGAGACGACGTCGCGGGTGATCCGCGCGACCGGAACGTCGGTGTCGGGCGCGTCGGGGTCGTCCGCGTCGACGGGATCCAAGACGACGAGGGCGTACGACGGGCCGTCGCCGCGGACGTCGCCGCTCTGCACGTCGACGCCGAACACCGGCCGGTCGCGGGCGCGGATGGTTCGGGTAGTCACGTCGCCCGATAGGCGATCCGCGCGTATATACTCCACGCCGGATCGGCCGCCCTCGGCCCCGTATCCGCGATCGTCGCCGTCGGGACCGGACACGTTCTCGCGTCCCCTCGTTCCCTTGCGGGCGCGCTGGATGGTCCGAGCGGCGACGTTCCGTCCGAACGATGATTTTCCGCCCGGACGATGGCTTCAGGTCGCTGCTCCGTGACGGAGGTAGACGCATTCGAATCAACCATGACCGCTCCGCCCACCACCCCGTTCGACCCCATCGAAACGACCGTCGCCGACGTCCACGAAGCCATGCTGGACGGGCGCGTCACCGCCGAAGCGCTCGTCGACACCTATCTGGCACGCATCGACGCGTACGACGACGACCTCAACGCGATCCTGGCGTCGAACGGCGGCGCCCGCGAGCGGGCGCGCCGGCTCGACGAGCGGTTCGAAAGCGACGGGTTCGTCGGTCCGCTCCACGGCGTTCCGG
Organism: Halorubrum sp. JWXQ-INN 858; assembly: GCF_009806985.1. Lineage (GTDB taxonomy): Archaea > Halobacteriota > Halobacteria > Halobacteriales > Haloferacaceae > Halorubrum. Next base: position 609,907 of record NZ_WUAX01000016.1, read on the forward strand.
TGTTATTGAAGGACAACCAGGACACTCACGACATGCCCACCACGGCAGGATCGACGGCGCTCGCCGACTCGGCGCCCGGTCGAGACGCCGCCGTCGTCGAGCGGCTTCGTGAGGCGGGGGCGATCGTCCTCGCGAAGACGAACCTGCAGGAGCTGTCGTTCGGCGTCGACACCGTCAGTTCGCTCGGCGGCGCGACGCGGAACGCCTACGACCTCGACCGCCGACCGTCGGGATCCAGCGGCGGCACGGCCGCGGCCGTCGCCGCGAACCTGGGGGCCATCGGGACCGGCAGCGACACCTGCTCCTCGGTCCGGTCGCCGCCCGCGTTCAACGACCTCGTCGGGATCCGTCCGACCCGAGGGCTGGTCAGCCGGACCGGGGTCGTCCCGCTCAGCTCGACTCAAGACACGGTGGGGCCCATCACCCGAACCGTCGAGGACGCCGCCCGGATGCTGACCGTCATGGCCGGATACGATCCCGCGGACCCGGTCACCGCCCGGGGCGCGGGACGGATCCCGGCGGACGGCTACGTCGCCCACCTCGGAGCGGACGGGCTCGAGGGCGCGCGTATCGGCGTCGCCAGGCAGTTCTTTGGCTTACGGAACGAGGAGAGCGCTCCCGAAGCCGCCGCCGAGGCGGTGACGACCGTCATCGAGGGGGCCATCGAGGAGATGACTGCGGCCGGCGCGACGATCGTCGATCCCGTGGACGTCGTCGACGTCGACCGGCTCCGGAGCGCCCGCGTGCTTAAGTACGAGTTCGCCCGAGACTTCGATCGATACCTCTCGGAGCTCGGGGACGCGGCGCCGCACGATTCGTTAGCTGCTCTCGTGGCTACCGGGGAGGTCCACCCCGCGATCGCCTCCCGCATCGAGGAGGCAGACGTCCTCGACGTCGACGGCGGATCGCTGGACACGAACGTCGGGTACTTGCGTCGGCTTCGACGGCGACGGCGGCTCAGAGACGTCGTGCTCTCGCGGCTGGCCGACGACGACTTGGATGCCGTGCTCTACCCGCCGTCGACGGTCCCGCCCGTCGAGATCCCGGCAAACCAGCCGTTCGACGAGATGCGATGCGAGCTGGCGTCACACACCGGGCTTCCGGCGATCGTCGTGCCGGCCGGCTTCACCGACGACGGCCTCCCGGTCGGCGTCGAGCTGCTCGGTCGGGCGTTCGACGAGGGGCGGCTCATCGAGCTGGCCTCCGCCTTCGAGGGAGCGACCGACAACCGGCGTCCCCCCGAGCGGTTCGGTCGGCTGGACTGAGGCGTTTTGGCCGTCGTAGCCATCTCTCGTCACTTCAGTCGTCGCTCGCGGCCTTCGCCGGCTTTCGCCGGTCGCTCCGGGGGCCCTCGATGTCGACGTCCGGGAGCAGGTCGCGAAGGTACCGTCCCGTGTGGGAGGCGTCGTCGCGGGCGACCGCCTCGGGCGTGCCGCTCGCGACGAGCTCGCCGCCGCCCTCGCCGCCCTCGGGCCCGAGGTCGATCACGTGGTCAGCGTTCTTCACGAGGTCGAGCTCGTGTTCGATGACGACGACCGTGTTGCCGCCGTCGACGAGCCGGTGGAGCACGTCGATGAGCTTTCGCTCGTCGGCCTTGTGTAGCCCCGTCGTCGGCTCGTCGAGCAGGTAGAGGGTGTCGCCCGTGGCGCGCTTGCCGAGCTCCTCGGCGAGCTTCACGCGCTGGGCCTCCCCGCCGGAGAGCGTCGTCGACGGCTGGCCGAGCTCCATGTAGTCGAGCCCGACGTCCTTGAGGAGCTTCAGGCGGCGCTGGAGCCCTTGATGGCTCTCGAAGAAGTCGTACGCCTCCTCGACGCTCATGTCGAGGACGTCCGCGATCGTCGCCCCCTTATACGTCACGTCGAGCGTCTCGTCGTTGTAACGCGCCCCGCCACACTGCTCACAGGGGACGTACACGTCCGAGAGGAAGTTCATCTCGATCTTCACCGTCCCCTGCCCGCCACACTCCTCACAGCGACCGCCCTTCACGTTGAACGAGAACCGCCCCTTCTCGTAGCCGCGGCGCTTGGAGAGCTTCGTCTCGGCGAACAGCTCGCGGACGTGGTCGAACACGTCCGTGTACGTCGCGGGGTTCGAACGGGGGGTCCGGCCGATCGGCGACTGGTCGATGAGCCGCACGGTCTCGATCGACTCGATCCCCTCGATCGAGTCGTGATCGCCCGGGTCGACCGACGTGTTGTCGTTCATCTCCCGCACGAGCGCCTTATAAAGCACGTCGTGCATCAGCGTCGACTTCCCGGAGCCGGAGACGCCCGTGATCGCCGTGAGCGTCGCGAGCGGGACGGGCACGTCGAGGTCCTTCAGGTTGTGCTGGCGTGCCCCCGTCACGACGAGTTCGCCGTCCGGTTCGCGGCGCTCCGCGGGGACCGGGATCTCCTTGCGGCCGGCGAGGTAGTCGCCGGTGATCGACCCGTCGGTCGCGACGATGTCGTCGAAGTCGCCCTGCGCGACGACCTCGCCGCCGCGCTTCCCGGGGCCCGGCCCCATGTCGATGACGGAGTCGGCGCGGCGCATCGTCTCCTCGTCGTGTTCGACGACGACGAGCGTGTTCCCGAGGTCGCGCAGCCCCGCGAGGGTATTTAAGAGGCGGTCGTTGTCGCGCTGGTGGAGCCCGATCGAGGGCTCGTCGAGCACGTAGAGGACGCCGACGAGCCCGGATCCGACCTGCGTCGCGAGCCGGATGCGCTGGCTCTCGCCGCCCGAGAGCGTCGACGCCTCCCGGTCGAGCGTGAGGTACTCCAGCCCGACCTCCTCCATGAAGCCGAGGCGGGCGCGGATCTCCTTTAAGATCTCCGTCGCGATCGTCGTCTCGCGCTCGTTCAACTCGGCCTCCAACCCCTCGAAGTGCCGCCGGGCGTCGCCGATCGACAGGCGGTTGATCTCGTCGAGCGACGTGCCGGCGACGAGGACGTGTCGCGACTGCTCTTTCAGTCGGCTCCCCTCACAGGCGGGACACGTCGTCACCGACATGTACTCCTCGATGTGTTCGCGGGTCGACTGCGACTCCGTCTCGACGTGACGGCGCTGCAGGTTGGGGATCACGCCCTCGAACCGCTTCTCCTTCCGTCGGGTGCCGTTCCTCGTCTGGCGTTTGAACACCACCGCCCCGTCGGTGCCGTAGAGGAACTGCCGCCGCACGTCCTCGTCGAGTTCGGCCCACGGCGTCTCGACGGAGACGCCGAAGTGGTCGGCGACGGAGTCGATCCGGGTCCGGTAGTACGACCGCCCGTACGACCACGCCTCGAAGACGTCCTTCAGCGGCTTGTCGGGGTCGATCACGACGAGGTCCTCGTCGACCTCCTTGGCCGAGCCGATCCCCTCACACTCCGGACACGCGCCGTAGGGGCTGTTGAAGGAGAACGAGCGCGTCTCGATCTCCGCGAAGTGGAAGTCGGAGTGCGGGTTGCCGAGCTCCTCGGAGAACTCGACGACGAGGCGGTCGTCGCCCTCGGCGTCCTCCCCGAGCGACCCCGTCGAGCGCGTGTTGGACGCGAACGGGACGTCCGCGGGCGGGTCGGGCACGATCAGTTTGAGCGCGCCGCCGGCCTCCTCCAGCGCCGTCTCGACGGAGTCGGTGATCCGCGAGCGCGCGTCGGGGCTCACCCGTACGCGGTCGACGATCACGTCGATCGTGTGATCGTAGTTCTTGTCGAGTTCGGGGTCGTCGAGCGTCAGGTCGACGGGCTCGCCGTCGACCTCGACGCGGCTGTAGCCGTCGGCGACGAGCTCCGCGAACAGGTCCTCGAACGCGCCCTTCTGATCGCGGACGACGGGCGCGGCGATCTTCGCGCGGGTCCCCTCGGGGAGTTCGAGTATCTGCTGGACCATGTCCTGTGCCGACTGCTCGCCGACCTCCTCGCCGGTGATCGGGTCGTACTGGGTGCCGATCCGCGCGTAGAGGAGACGGAGGTAGTCGTGGAGCTCGGTGACGGTCCCGACCGTGGATCGGGGGTTGTTCGCGGCGTTCTTCTGGTCGATGGAGATCGCCGGCGAGAGCCCCTCGACGGCCTCCACCTGTGGTTTGTCCATCTGCCCGAGGAAGTTCCGCGCGTACGCCGACAGCGACTCGATGTAGCGGCGCTGGCCCTCGGCGTAGACGGTGTCGAACGCGAGCGACGACTTGCCCGACCCGGAGAGGCCGGTGACGACCGTGAACTCCTCGCGCGGGATCCGGACGTCGAGGTCCTTGAGGTTGTGCTCCTCGGCCCCGCGGACCTCGATGTAGTCCTTGCTCATCTTGAAGCGCATCTTGCGCCCGCGCGCGGGAATACCCGTCGATCCCTGCCAGAGCGCCCGTCGATCCCTGCCAGAGCGCCCGTCGATCCCCGGCTGAGGAACGGGGGCACCGGATCACCGGCGTGGCGGCGGCGCATCGGGTTCAAAACACCGCCTCCTGTGGAGCAGGACGGCCGGCGTTCTCCTCCGCTTCGGGGCGACGGCTCCCGACCGCGTTGGGATATAAACCGCCGGCGACCGTAGACCGAGCCGTGTCCCGTGACCACGTGCTGCTCGTCGGGTCCGTGCCGACGCGCTCTCGGCATCCTCGGGAGGCCGGACCTGACTGGTTCGGCATGGTGGACTTCTCGCTTTCGAACGAACACCGTGACCACGACCGTCTCCGCCGATCCGACGCGACCCCCGCGTAGCAGCTACGACACCACATGTTCCCCGAAACCTACCTCGGCTTTCTCGCCGCGTTCCTCCTGCCGCCGATCGCGGCGCTGGCGCTGCTCGCCCGGCTTCGACCGACCCCACGACGGGGCCGTGCTCCCGCCGCCGGAGTCGGGATCATCCTCGTGCTCGCGGTGGCGTACACGACCCCGTGGGACAACCTGTTGATCGAGCGGGGCGTCTGGTGGTACGGCGAGGGAGTCACCGTCGCTCACCTCTGGGCGGCCCCCGTCGGCGAGTACCTGTTTTTCGTGCTCCAGCCGGTGTTGACGGCGCTGTTCCTCTATCGGCTCCCGATCCCGACGCACGGTGACCTCCGCGTACCGTGGGGGCACCGGCTCGGCGGGGTCGCGGCCGGGCTGGCGGTGACGGGCGTCGGCGTCGGCCTGCTGCTCGCCGGGCCGTCGACGCTGTACCTCGGCGCGATACTGGCGTGGGCGGGCCCGATCCTCGCCGTCCAGTGGGGGTTCGGCTGGCCCCAGCTCGTGCGCGCTCGACGCCCCGTCGTGCTCGCGGTCCTCGTCCCGACGGTATACCTCTGGGTCCTCGACTGGTACGCCATCACCGTCGCCGGGCTCTGGACGATCTCCGGGACGTACACCGTCGGGATCGCCCCCTTCGGGCTGCCGATCGAGGAGATGCTGTTCTTCCTCGTCACCAACGTCTTCGTCGTGCAGGGGTTGGTGTTGTGGCTCTGGCTCGTCGACCAATGGCCCGCCGTCGCGGGCGACGTGCGGCGACGGCTCCCCGCGCGGATCGTCGCGCTGGCACCGCGCGGCACGTTCGGCGTCGACGGCGACGGTCAGGACCGCCGCCGATGAGCCGGGACGCGACCCGGACGGAAACGGAGGAACCGGAAGGAACGGAGGAGCCGGAGAGGGCAGGGGGAGCGGAGGATCCGGAAGGAACCGAGCGTCGCGACCCCACCGTCGGGCACCTCTCGCGGCTCACGCTGCTCCCCGGATGGGTCGTCCTCGCGTCCGCGGCGCTCGTGTTCGCGGTGGTCGGGGAGGTACCGCTCGCGTACCAGTTGGTGCCGCTGGCCGCGAGCGTCGTGCTCCTCGGACTCCCACACGGCGCCGTCGACCACCTCGCGCTGCCGCGGACGCGCGGCGAGCCCGTAACCCGACGGTGGCTCGTCGTGGTCGGAGGGATCTACCTGCTCGTCGGGGGCGTCTACGCCGCCGTCTGGGCCGTCGCGCCGGCGGTCGCCTTCGCGTCCTTCATTCTGCTCACCTGGATACACTGGGGACAGGGGGACGTGTACCCGCTGACCGCCGTCGTCGGGGCGGCGGGCACGTATCCGGGGGGACGCGCCCACCGGGTTCTCGTCGCCGCCACGCGCGGGGCGTTGCCGATGGTCCTCCCGCTGGTGGCGTTCCCGGCCCAGTACGAGCTGGTCGCGCGGACGCTGGTCGGGCTGTTCGACGTCGACGCCGCCGCGTCGCTGTCGGCGGCGTTTACCGTCGAGGCGCGGGCGGTGGCCGCCGGGGTCGTGGGCGTGCTCGTCGTCGCCTCGCTGCTCGTCGGCTACCTGCACGCCGGCCCGGCCCTGCCGTGGCTCGTCGACGCCAGCGAGACGCTGCTGTTGGTCGGCTACTTCCTGACGGTGCCGCCCGTGTTCGCCGTCGGTCTCTACTTCTGTGTCTGGCACGCGCTCCGGCACGTCGGCCGGCTGGTCGCCGTCGATCCGGTCGGTGCCGACGCCCTGCGTACGGGGGCGTATCGGTCGGCGCTGTCCGCCTTCGCGCGTGACGCCGCGCCGCTGACCGCCGCCTCGCTGCTCTTTCTGGTCGCGTTCGCGCTCGTCGTTCCCGGTGGGGTCGAGACGCCGCTGGAGCTCGTCGGCGCGTATCTGGTATTGATAGCGGTGTTGACGCTGCCACACACCCTCATCGTCGTGTGGATGGACGCCGAGCAGGGCGTCTGGCGCCCCGACTGATCCCGCGGCCGACCCGTTCCCGACTCACGCCGAGCGCCAGTGGACCACGGCGGTACCGACCGCGAACGCGTCGTCGACGTCGGGGTTCCGGCGGATCCGCAGGGTGTTCTCGCCAGACCGAAGCCGCCCGTCCTCGATCACGTCCATCCAGAGCCCCCAGCCGTCCCGGGGCGGGATGTCGAACCCCGGGAGCGGCTCGCCGTTACAAACGATCTCGTGGCCGACGTCGCCGACCTCGAACGCCTGCAGCAGGACGTATCCGTCCCGCGGTTCGTCCCCTCCGATCTCGAAGGCGTACGCGTCCGTCCGATTCCCGGCGAACGTCGCCCACGGCACGTCGAGCGTCGCGTCGGTCGGGCCGAGGTGATCGTTGATCGGGACGACGGCGTGGTCGGACTGAGGGGCGTCGGGGGGCGACATCGACAGTCACCCGGACGCGGGCCCACTTAAGTAGCCACGCGCTTCCATCGCGACGGTAGCCAGCCCTTTTAAGCCGGGCAGTGTATTCTCCCCCGTGCGTTCGACGCTCCTCCTGGCGACCGGGCTGTTCGTCGTGACCCACCTCGACACGTTCGCCGTCCTCGTCGCGTTCTGCGTCGACGACGCCTACACGACCGGCGAGGTGTTCGCCGGCCACCTCGTCGGCGTCGCCGTCGGGCTCGCGGCCGCGGTCGCGCTCGCGACCGTGGCGGACGCCGCCCTCCGCGAGTGGGCGTTCCTCCTCGGCGCCGTCCCGGTCGCGATCGGCGTGTTGAGCCTCCGGTATCGACGGTCCGACGATCCCCTCCCGAACGCGGACGGCGTCGGGACGAGGGTCCGCGGCTTCGGCCCGCTGGACGGATTCGCTGGATTCGCCGTCGTGGCGGCCGTCAGCGTCGGGCTTAGCGGGGAGAACCTCGCGGTGTTCGTCCCGTTCTTCATCGGTCTCACGCCGGACGAACTCGGCGCCGTCATCGCGTGGTACGTCGCCGCCTCAGTCGTCACGTTCCTCCTCGCGGGCGGCGTCGCCAGGGCCGCGCCGACGAAACCCCCGGCGTGGGTCGACCGCTGGCTCGTTCCCGGAACCCTCGTCGTCGTGGGGCTGTACGTCCTCGGGACCGGGTTCGCGGTGTGAACTGCCTCGGAGCGTCTCATCCGGAGACCCGCGGCGTGGACTCGCGGCGCGGTCGTCGCGTCGATGACTCGCCCGCGACGACGAGTCGCGGCCGCGGTCGAGCGCGTCGGTCCGTCGTTTCGCCGCTCCCCGGGAACCGCTTATGGTCCTTCTCGCCGAACCATCGCGTATGTACGACCGGATCCTGTGTCCGACCGACGGGAGCGACGGGGCCGCGGCGGCCCTCGATCACGCGATCGAGCTGGCCTCCCGGTACGACGCCTCGTTGCACCTGCTGTACGTCGTCGACGAGTACCTCCCGGCGCTGGACGCCGGCGACCCGGAGCTGGCGGGCCAGTTACGGGCGGCCGGCGAGCGGATCGTCACCGCGGCCCGCGAGCGGGCGATCGACGCCGGCGTCCGAGAGGTCCGGGGGGAGGTCGTCGGCGGGACCCCACACCGGCGGATCCTCTCGGCCGCCGACGCCGAGGACGTCGACCTCGTCGTGATGGGGACCCACGGGCGGACCGGCCTCGACCGGTACCTCCTCGGGAGCGTCGCCGAGCGCGTGGTCCGGCTCGCCGACGTGCCGGTGCTCACCGTTCGGCGGCCGACCGCCGACTGGGATCGGTAGCGAGGCCGGGAGTCGTGGGAGACGAGGACCGACGGACGGGAGTGGCGACGGACGGGAGGTGGCGACGAACGGGAGGTGACGACGGACGAGCCGATCAGGGCCGTCGCCCGCGCTCCGAAGGCTCTTTGCCCGACGCCGCGGCGGTACCGGTATGACGACCGACGCCCACCAGGCCTGTTTCGAGGCGGGGATCAAGTTCGGTTCCCTGTACCACCAGTTCGCGGGCACCCCGGTGAGTCCGGCGAGCACGCGGAGCCTCGAGGTCGCGATGGCGGAGGCGATCGAGAACCAGCCGTACTGTGAATCGGTCGACGTGACGGTCCACGACGACCGCGTGGCCGATGCGATCGACCACGAGAACGGGTATACGGAGCTGACGGGATCGCTGATGGACGTCGAGATGCGGATCGCCTACGAGGGCGTCGACGTCCACACGCGGATGCGGATGGTCGACGGCTACCCGCTGATGGAGCTCGTCGCCGTCGGGGACTGATCGGCGACTACTCCTCGTCGTCCTCGTCGTCCTCCTCCGACTCGTCCTCGTCGCCCGCGGCGGCCGCGGCCGCCGCGTCCTGAAGCGCCCCGCGGATCGCGGGGATCGTCCCCGTGAGCGACGCGACCTCCTCGGCGGCCGCGTCGATGTCGCCGACGAGCGACTCCAGCGCCGCGATCTCCTCCGCGAGGTCCTCCGCGTCCTCGAAGGCGTCAGCGCGCTCGCCGAGCACGTACGCCTTCTTCGCGGAGCGGACGTGGTCGACGGCGTCGCCGACGTCGAGCGCCGACTTCAGCCCGTTGAGCGCCCCGAGCACGTTGTCGGCGTCCGTCAGCCACACGTCGTCGGGGGCGGGCAGCTGCTCGCGGGCGGCCGCGAGGTGGTCTTCGACCTCAGCACGGGTCTCCGCCGCCGCCTCGCCGAACAGGTCGTCGTCATCGTCGAACGTGGACTGGCTCATACGCGACACGTCGCCCCGACGCCTTTTAAAGCCGTGCCCGAAAGCGGAAGTGAAACCGTCCCCGCCGCGCCGTCTCCCGTCCGTTCGGCCGACGAGGGCGTTCAGTTCCGCCCAGCGTCGCCGTCGGCGGATCGTGACCGCCGGTCGTGACCGCCGTCAGCGACGGGCGCTCGAGGACGGGACGTCCCGGTCGACGACCGCACGGAGGAGGTCGACGAGCGCGTCGCTCGCGCGGTCGAGCAGCTCCTGCCCGCGCTCCGCGTCGCCGTCGGCCGGGTCGCCGACCACGCCGTTGTCGGTGAACTCGTCGGAGTCGTGCGCGAGGTTGACGCCGGCGACCCACTCGCCCCAGCGGTCGGCCGCACCCGCCCGGGCCGCCTCGATCCGGTCCTCGCGAACGAGGTCGGGGTTGCTCGCGCGCAACAGCGCCGTCTCTAACGGTCCGGCGTGGCCCATGTCGCTCGCGTGTTCGCCGACCGCCTCGAACCACGTGAACGCCACCGCGTACCCGTCGTGGTCGGGGTCACGCGAGAACCGTCGGGCGACCTCCGCGAGGGCCTCCACGTTCCCGCCGTGGCCGTTCACGAACACGACGCGCTCGATCCCGTGGGCGGTCAGCGAGGCCGCGGCCTCGCGGACGTACGCCCGGAACGTCCCCGGCCGCACCCACATCGTCCCGTCGAACGCGCGGTGCTCCTCGGCGACGCCGACCGGGATCGGTGGCGTCACCGCCGTCTCCCCGCGGGCGACGGCCGCGGCGACGCCGTCGCGGTCCCGGTCGCCGTACGCCGCCGCCGCGGCCTCCGCGACCGCGACCGCGTTGAGGGTGTCGGTCCCGAGGGGGGCGTGTGGCCCGTGCTGTTCGGTGCTCCCGACCGGGACGACGGCGACGTCGACGTCGGCGTCCCGCACGTCGGTCCAGGTGGCGTCCGAGAGTCGCATACCGCCAGTCGACGGCCCGACGCCGTATAGCCGACGGTCCGAGCCGGACGGTGCGGACGGTGCGGGCGGTACGGGCGGTACGGGCGGTACGGACGGTGCGGGCGATGCGGGCGGTACGGGCGGTACGGACGGTGCGGGCGATGCGGGCGGTGCGGGCGATGCGGGCGGTACGGGCAGTATGCGCGGCAGGGACGACCGGTCCGACGCTGCGGCCGGTCCCGAAGGTTAACACGATACCCTCACCAACGGCGGGCATGGGGAACGAAGGCGGGGATGGGACGCGCGTCGACGGAGTCGAGTTCGGCGCGCTCAAGGAGGCGCTACAGGAACACCAGTACCCGGTGACGGCGTCGGAGCTGGTCGAGGTGTACGGTGGCTTCGAACTCGAGGGGCCGAACGGGACCGACAGCGTGGAGAAAGCCCTCCGCCACGCCGACGTCGACAGCTTCCGGACCCCGGGAGACGTCCGCGACGCGATCGTGCACGCGGTCGGGAACGAACAGGGAGACGGAGACGAAGAAGCAGACGGGGACGAGAACGGTAACGGAAGCAAGGACGAGAGCGACCCTGACGATGACGACGGCGCGAGCGGCGACTGGAGCCCGAAGTCGGTCTGAGCGGAGAGCAAGGAGACCCGAGCCAGGGGACCCGAAGAGCCCTCAGTCGTCGTCGTTCCCGGCGTCGTCGGCGATCCGGGCCGTCCGGCGCTGTGCCCGGTCGATGAACTCCTGGGGGAGCTCGTCGATCTCGCCCGCCTGCACGCCCCAGAGGTGTGCGTACAGCCCGTCCTCGGCGATCAGGTTCCCGTGGGTTCCGCGCTCGACGATCCGCCCGCCCTCCAACACGAGGATCGTGTCCGCGTCCTTGATCGTCGACAGGCGATGAGCGATGGCGAACGTCGTCCGGTCGGCGGTGAGCCGGTCGAGCGACCGCTGGATCAGCATCTCCGTCTCCGTGTCGACGTCCGAGGTCGCCTCGTCGAGGATCAGGATCTCGGGGTCCTTCAACACCGCCCGGGCGATCGTGACTCGCTGGCGCTGGCCGCCGGAGAGCTTCACGCCGCGCTCGCCGACCATCGTGTCGTACCCCTCCGGGAGGTTGCTGATGAACTCGTGGGCCTCCGCCGCCCTCGCCGCCTCGCGGACCTCCTCGTCGGTCGCGTCGAACGAGCCGTACGCGATGTTCTCCCCGACCGTCCCGTAAAAGAGGTAGGAGGACTGCCCGACGTAGCCGATCGATTCCCGGAGCGAGCGGAGCGTGACGTCGCGGACGTCGTGGCCGTCGATCCGGATCGCCCCCTCGTCGACGTCGTACATCCGGAGGAGGAGCTTGAGCACGGTCGATTTCCCCGCCCCGGTCGGCCCGACCAGCGCGAGCGTCTCCCCGCCGTCGACCGAGAAGTCGATCCCTTCGAGCACGCGCTCGCCGTCGTCGTCGCCGTAGCCGAACGCGACGCCCTCGTAGACGACCGCCCCGTCCTCGACGACGAGCTCCGTCGCGCCCTCGTCCTCGTCGAGCCGGCTCGTCTCGTCCATCAGGCCGAACACGCGGGCGGAGGAGGCCCGGGCACGCTGATACATATTTATAATCTGACCGAACTGCGCCATCGGCCAGACGAACTGCTGGGTGTAGAGGATGAACGTGACGAACGTCCCGACGCCGAGCGTCCCCGTCAGCGGTCCCGGCGCGGTCCCCGTCGACACCCAGTAGCCGCCGACGAGGAACGTGAGGACGAAGCCGAACCCGGAGAGCAGCTGGAGCCCGGGGAAGAACTTGATCCGGATGTCGATCGCCTCCCAGTTCGTGTCGAAGTACCGCCGGGAGGAGTCGTCGACGCGGCCGGACTCGTACGTCTCGGTGTTCGACGCCTTGATCACTTGAATGCCGCCGAGGTTGTTCTCCAGCCGCGAGTTGAGCTTCCCGACCGACGAGCGGACCTTCGCGTACTTCGGCTGAATGAGCCGCACGAAGAGGTAGGTGAACCCCGCGATGAGCGGGACCGGGAGCAACGAGACGAGCGCGAGTTGGGGGTTGAGGTAGAGCAGCAGCACCGAGATCCCCACGACCATCACCGACAGGCGGAAAAAGGAGTTGAGCCCGTCGTTGAGGAACCGTTCGAGCTGGTTGACGTCGTTCGAGAGGATCGACATCATCTCACCGGTCTGTTTGTCCGCGAAGAACTCCATGTTCAGCCGCTGCATGCGGTCGTACGTGTCGACCCGGACCTGGTGTTGGATGTCCTGCGCGAAGGCGTTGAACCCCCAGTTACGGATCCAGTGGAACGCCGCGCCGAAGACGAACGAGCCGGCGATGATCCCCACGATGAGGAAGAACTGCCCGTCCGGATCGGCCGGGAGCCACGCGTCGGGGACGAGCGGGAGCGAGAACGGTTGGTCCCCGAGGAAGACCGTGTCGATGGCGATGCCGAGGAGGAGGGGCGGGAGGAGGTCGAGGATCCGAGCGAACACGCTGCCGAGGATCCCGACGGTGAGGGAGAACCGGTTGGGGACGCCGTACGTCGCGAACAGCCGACGCATCGGGTTCTCGACGTGCTCGCGCTGCTCCTCGAACGGGTCGTCCTTCTCCCAGTCGACGCTACTCATCACCGCGACTATCGGACGACGAGGGAAATAGGTTCGTTTCGGCCCGATCCGTCGCCAAGCCGGATCAGATCGACCGCCGCTCGGCGTCGGGGTCCACGTCCGCCGCCGCCAGGTCCCGACGGATCCGCTCCCGGAGCGGCCCCGGGACGGTCCCGCGTGCGACCGGCGTCGCCGGCGACGACCCCGTCTCATCCGGCACCGACCAGTAGAGCACCGCGTCGGAGTCGGCGTAGTACTCCACCGCGAACCGATCGGCTGCCCCCTCGTAGTGAACGCGTGCGGCCGCGCCCTCCGCCCGCCAGCCGTCGAGCTTGACGAGTTCGGCGATCGAGTCGTGCATACGCGTGGATCCGTCCGGCGAGCGCTTAGAAACGTTCGATCCGGTCGCGACCCGCGAGGGGGAGCGGACGACGACGCGTCCCGCATCGACACCGGTTTAAAAACGCCGGCCGCATGGCGAGGTGTATGTCCCTTCGCGTCACGTTCCTCGGGACCGGCGGTGCCGTGCCCACGACCGAGCGCGCGCCGAGCGCCCTGTTCGTCAACCGCGAGGGCGACCGCCTGCTGTTCGACTGCGCGGAGGGGACCCAGCGCCAGATGATGCGGTTCGGGACCGGCTTCGGGATCGATCACCTGTTCGTCTCACACCTCCACGGCGACCACGTTCTCGGGATCCCCGGGCTGATCCAGACCCTCGATTTCAACGAGCGCGACGCCCCCCTCACGATCCACTGTCCGCCGAACACCCGGACCGACCTCGACGACCTCGTCCACGCGGTCGGCCACGACCCCGGGTTCCCGATCCGATTCGACGTCGTCGCGCCGGACGAGGTCGCGCTCGACGGCGAGGGCTACGAGGTCCGAGCGTTCGAGACGGAGCACCACACCCGATCGCAGGGGTACGTGCTCGAGGAGTCGGACCGACCGGGTCGGTTCGACCGACCGGCGGCCGAGGCGCTGGGCGTCCCCGTCGGCCCGAAGTTCGGCCGGCTCCACGCGGGCGAACCGGTCGAGGCGACCGACGGCACGGTCGTCGACCCCGAGCAGGTCGTCGGTCCCCCGCGTCCCGGGCGGAAGGTCGTGTACACCGCCGACACCCGGCCGCGGGAGCGGACCGTGGCCGTCGCGGCGGACGCCGACCTGCTCGTCCACGACGCCACCTTCGCCGACGACATGGCCGACAGGGCCCGGAAGACCGCCCATTCGACGGGGCGGGAAGCCGGCAGCGTCGCCGAGCGCGCCGGCGCGAAGCGGCTCGCGTTGGTGCACGTCTCCTCGCGGTACGCCGGCGACGCGTCGGCGATCCGTCGGGACGCACGGGAGACGTTCGACGGCGACTGTTTCGTCCCCGACGACGGCTACCGGATCGAGGTGCCGTTCCCCGACGCCGGGGAAGAACCCGAGACCGAGGAGTAGATTCATACGGACCGCCCGAGAGAGTGGGACGCATGGAACGCGTTGCCGTGACCCTCGACGACGACCTCGCGGGGTCGCTCTCACGGTACGCACGGACGCGGCGGCTGGACCGAAACGTCGCCGCCGAGCGCCTGCTGGCGGCGGCGCTCGCGGAGTGGCGACGGGACCACGCGCTCGAACGCTTCGCCGACGGCGACGTCGACTTCGAGCGTGCCGCCGCGCTCGCCGACGTCGACCCCTGGCGGTTCGCCGAGCTGTTGTGCGAGCGCGCCGCGGCGAACCCCGACACGCTCGGACGCGGTCGCGTCGCTCGCGAGGCCGCGGACGACTGGGACCGATAACGGAGCCGGGAGCCCCCAGGGACCGGAGTTCATCCGAGTGGCACCCGTCCGGCGAGCTCCCGTACCGCGGCCGCGGCCGCGCTGTCCGGGGCGGCGTCGACGACCGGACGCTCCGACGTGACCGAGCGCCCGACCCGCGGGTCCGCGGGGACGACCGCCGCGGGCGCGCCGAGCGCGTCGGCGATCGCCGCCGTCGGCGGCTCGTCGGTCACGCGGTTGACCGCACAGCCGGCGAGCCCGGTGTCGAGCTCCCGCGCCAGTTCCCGGGTCCGTACCGCGTCCGCCAGCGCGAACGCGCGCGGCGAGACGACGAGCAGACAGGCGTCGGCGACCGCGAGCGGAACGCCCGCGTCCGCCCGCCGGCCGGCCGGACAGTCGACGACGACGGGACCGCGCGCCCGGCGGAGCGTCGTCAGCGCGTCCCCCAGCGCCGCGAGGTCACAGGCCCGAGCGCCCGCGAGGGTGCGACCGCACGGAACGATGTCGACCGGCCCGGAGCGGACCGCCGCCGTGACGTCGGCGTGTCCCGCGAGCACGTCGTGGAGGGTCACGCCGCGCCGTCCCGGCAGGTCGGCCATCCCCAGGTCGGCGTCGACGACGACGGCGTCGAGCGCGGCCGCGACGTTGTACGCCACGGTCGTCTTGCCGACCCCGCCCTTGCCCCCGGCGACGGCGAGGATCACGAGAGGTCCTCCAACGCCTCGACCGGCACGTCCGCCGCGTCCGCGCGCGCCGCGAGCGCCGCCGCCCGATCGCTCAGCCGCCGAAGCCGCGTCGCGTCGCCCGCGAGCCGACCGTCCAGATCAGCGAGCGCCCCGACCCCGCCGGCCGCGGCGACGACCTCCGTCGCCGTCGCCACGTCCGCGCCGGTCAGTCGCTCGGCGCGTTCGACCCGCCGCTCGACCGCGTCGAGCCAGCCGGCCGCCCGGTCAGGGCCGACCGGATCGTCCCACACGTCCGTCCCCTCCCGATCGTTCGCCCCCTCCGGATCGTTCGCCCCCTCCGGATCGACCGGATCGGCCGCCGGTCCCGCCACGTCGGCTGCGCCCGAGACCGACGCTCCGGACAGGGGGTCGCCGATGGCCTCGGAACCGTCGTCACCGGCGAGCGCGTCCCGCGGCGGCCGATGCGAGCCGAGCTCGCGGACGGCCGTCTCCGCGGCCGTTCCGGCGTCTTCGGCGTCGGTCGGATCCGCGTCAGCGATCGGAGCGACGTTCGCGATCTCGACCGGCGGATCGGCTGACGGATCCGCCGATCGATCGACGGCCGAATCGGGCGAGGCGGACGAGACCGGCGAAGCGGACGAGACGGACGGGGTAGGCGAGACGGGCGAGGCAGGCGAGACGGGTGAGGCGAACCCGAGGGGGCGTCGCTCGTCGGGCGCGACGCGAACCGTCACGCCGTCGGCGTCCCATCCCGACTCCGGGATCCCCCCGCGCCGCGGCGGCAACACCGGCCCGTCGAGCAGACAGCGGACCCGAACCCGTTTCGGGGCGACCCCGTCGTTGTGGATCCGACAGCGAACCAGCGAGACGTCGCCAGCCCGATCGACGCGCCACGAGAGATCCATACGCCGGCTGGCTCGGCATCCTATTTAAGGGTCGAGGCGAACGACGGCGGCATCGAGCACGTCCTCGGCGGCGAGTCGGGCGTCGGGCCGAACGGGGGGCCCGTCGGGCGTCGTTTCGGCCGGCGTCGTTTCGGTCGGCGTCGTTTCGATGGAGGGCGACCGCTCGTCCGGCGACGAGAGCGCCGCGAGCGCCGCCGGCGACAGCGCAACTGGCCCGTCGAGGTCCGCGACGCGGACCGCCGCGAGCGACGCGGCGAGGGACGGGCCCGAGTAGGCGCTCGGCGCGTCCCCGGCGTCGTGCGGATCGCCGCCCGGGACCGCCGACAGCGCCGCACGGAACCGGGGATATAGCTCCTCGGCGAGTTCCGCCCGCGCGTCGCGTCGCCGGTTCTCGAGGCGATCGCGCAGCCTGAGCCGTCGCTCCCGCGAGTCGCGCGCGGCGGTCGCCCGCTCGCGAGCCCGTGAGAGCGCCTGCTCGGCCGCGAGCCGCTCGGTCTGGACGGCGGCCAACTCGGCCGCCGCCGCCTCCAGCGTCTCGAGGGTCGCGTCGGCGTCCGCCCCGATCTCCCGGCGTGCCCGGACGTCGCCGCGAGCGGCCGCGACCCGCTCTTTCAGTCGCTCCTCCTCGCCCGTCGCCGCGGCGAGGCGCTCGCGGGGACCCGAGAGATCGACCGCACCGACCTCGACCGTCTCGAGCGTCCCGTGGACGGCGGCCAGCTCCGCCGCCACCGACGACCGCTGACCGAGCGACCGCGCCGCGGCCGCGAGCTCCCGAGACAGCGTTTCCCCGGTCGGAACCCGTCCGAGAACGGCGCGCGGGGCGGGGACCGCGGCGACGACGTCTGACGACGTCACAGGTCGGTCCCCTTCATCGCGTCCGGGTCCGGATGGTCCGTCCCGGCCGCGAAGGCGGCGTACGGCGTCGACGGCGCGTCCCGGTTCGCGTACGCGCTCGCCGCCTCGCGTACCGCGTCGTCGACGGCGTCGAACTCGTTGAACGGCTCCGTCCGCTCGATCTGGACGTCGCCGCCGTGCGCCTCGCGCAGCCGCAGCGCCAGGAACGCCCCGTACACCGTCGCCTCGAACAGCGCCGCTCGCCCGAACCGCCGCGAGACGTGTGACCCGTGCCCCCGACAGACGTTACGGAGGGCGGTCCGTGCCGGCTCCGAATACGTCACGACCAACAACACGACCGGCCGTGATCGACCGCGAACCATAGCGCTTGCGAACGAGCGAGGTTCTTAAAAGACGCCGCAAGCGAACGCCGGAGCGCGTCAGACGCGGTCGACGTCGAACGAGGGGGACTGTACGTCGGCTTCGGGGTCGATCCCCGCGGCCGCCAGGACGCGTTCCCGGGCCGCGGGCGCGGAGGACGCGACGACGACCGTCCCGTGGACCGGCTCGTCGCCGACCGCGCGGAACACGTGGTCCTCGCCGTCGAAGTCGGTCGCGTAGGTCCGTAGGACGGCCGCCACGCGCCGCTCCGTTCCCGCGAGGTCGGTCTCTCCCTCCTCGAACGCCCGCAGCGCGTCCTCGACGTTCCGGAGCGCGGATATCCGGTCCATCTACGTCGTCCGCAGGTGGCCCTGCTTCGGCTCGTACACTTCGCCCTTCGTGCGGAGCTTCTCGATCTCCGCCTCGGCCTTGGTCTGATCCATCCCGATCTCGCCGGCGCGGCCGAGCACCTCCTCGACGGGCGCGCCCTCCTCGTACTCCGTCTCGATGTCCGCGATGAGCCCCTTGATGTTCTTGATGCGGTCGCGTTGGGTCTTCGAGGTCCCCGTTTCGACGACGTCGGCGTCGAACTGCCCCGTCTCCGGATCGACGCCGATGTCCTTGAGACACGACTCGACGATGCCCGTGGCGCGGTCGGCGTCCTCCCGCTCGACCGTGTCCGACAGCCGAACCCGCGCGCTCGCTTCGGAGAGCCTGACGAGCGCCTCGAGCTTCCGCGCGGTGACGGGAACGGGCGCGTCCTCGTCGGCCCCCTTCGATCGGAGGTCGACGTAGAACTGCTCGATCAGCTCCTTCGCCTCCTCGGTCATCGTCGGATAGCAGTCGCGTTTGGCGTGTGCGATGTACTTCCGGAGGAGGTCGGCGTCGATCTCCGGGGCGACCTCGTCGGTGACGTCCGCCACCTGCTCGGCGGTGAACTCCGAGCTCGCCAGCTTCTCGCGCTGGGTGTTGAGCTCGCCGGCGTAGTTCGTCTTGATGATGTGTTGGGCCAGCCGCGCGTCGTGTTCGGGGTCCGGCTGGTCGGTCACCGTGAAGATGAGGTCGAACCGCGAGATGAGCGCGGGCTCTAAGTCGATCTGTTCGCCGATCGGCTCGTACTGGTCGAACCGACCGTACTTGGGGTTCGCCGCGCCCAGCAGCGAACACCGAGATTTCAGCGTGGCGTTGATGCCGGCCTTGTTCACGCTGATCTGCTGCTGTTCGAGCGCCTGGTGCATGGCCGAGCGATCCTCCGATCGCATCTTGTCGAGCTCGTCGACGGCGGCGATCCCCTTGTCCGCGAGCACCAGCGCGCCGGCCTCGAGCGTCCACTGCTGGCCGTCGCCGAAGTCGTCGCGAACCGCCGCGGCCGTGAGCCCCGCCGAACTGGAGCCCTTCCCCGACGTGTACACGGATCTCGGTGCGATTTGTCGGATGTATGATAGCATCTGGGAGTTGTGCGAGACGATGCCGTTCCCGAGATACGTGTGTGTCTCAGCGACCTCGAGGTCGTAGACCCACTCGTAATCCGGCTCGACCGGCACTATCGACTCGATCCGATCCCAGTGGACGTCGTTCTCGCACAACTCGTCGAGTTCGGAGACGTCAGAAGCGACGGACAGCGCTTCGTCGAGGCGATCGAGGATCACGTCCTTCGCGGCCGCCGTCCGTCCACCATCGGGAGCGACTTCGTTTCGTTCGTAGTAGCTGATCGCCGTCTGAGAGACGTCCATTCCGTCGGATAGCGTCCTTTGAGAGACGTTTAGTTCCCTTCTCAGCGTTTCGACGGCTTGCCAGTCACCGTCCAACAGTTCGCGACGCTTCTTGCGAAGCCACGCGAGGCGGGTCTCGAACGTGTCGACGACTGCTCTGAGGCTCGCTTTGCTGGGGTTTCTGTCACCACGCTCGTAGTGCTGATACGTCGGCCGTGGCAGTTCGAGATCGGACTGTGACAACGCGAGAGCCTCCCGAATCCGTCGAAGGTCATCGCTCAGCCCGGGCACCACGTCCGTGTTGGTGTTCTCTGAAACGTCGTCGAACGCTTCCGCGGCCGCGGTCTTGCGGTCGGTAACGAATCCGATCTCGTCGACGTACTCGATGAAGTCTCCCCCACTGATACGAAGGCGATAGCTGTCGTTGTGTCGTGCCCGTACGTGGCTCTGGATACCGAACGTGACCAGTAGCGTCTGTACGTCGGTCAGCAACTCTCGACTCATCGAGGAAACGGTTATTTCGCGTTGCGTGGCCGAAACGGTTCCCTCGCTATCGATGAACGTCCGTAAGAACGCCGCCTTGTTGGGCGGAGTCGCTCGTTTAAGACAGCTGGGGACGACCTGATGCTCGGAGGTCTCGAGAATCGCCGGTTCGAGCTCTTTGAGGAACCGGACGAACTCCAACGAGGAGCAGCTGACTATCTCGGCGGTCTCGTGGTCGTGTTTCCGTCGACGGGACCACCGAAGACCCAACTGCCGGAAGCAGTTCTCTGCGTCCGTCAGTATCTCCTCGTCGACGTTCGTAATACTGGTGGCGGCGCTTGACCCCGACACCTGGGTATACCCTTCGGCGATGATATATCCGAGAAGCCGCGATAGGGTGGGATCGAGCCGTTCAGGCGGTGTAAACGGGTTCGCGTTGTACGCTTCGACCCGCTGGAACGAGACATCGATCGAATCGTTCCACTCCGCGTCGAGACACTGAGGAGCTGCGACTAGATCGCCTTCCGCGAACTGATCCGCCCGTTGCGGTGATAATCTTCTGTCCGACTGTTTGAACAGCGGATGTGATGGCGTCACTTCCACCTCCCGCCCCGAAGCCATCGTGATCCGATACATCCGGTCGGGCGCTTCCCGCTTCCAGACCTTGGTCGCGTTCCCGATCTCGACCGCACCCGCCTCCGTTACCGTTTGAACCCCGATGTCGACCGGCTCGTACACACCATCGTCGACGGCTATCGGCTCGTCGAGGTTTGACTCCACCAGGTCTCCGATGGCGGTCTCCGTTCCGTCGGCTAGCGTCACTTTCGTATTATATTCTTGACACTTTCCGGTACCTGGATCCCCGATCAGGAGCATGTGCAGGTCGCCGCGGATCCGCGACCCGTCGGGGAGGCGTTTGGTAACGCCGGAGAACAGCTGGAGGATCATCGCGAGCTTCTCCTCCTCGTAGCCGTAGATGGCCGGCGCGATGGAGTCGACCATCGCGTCGTAGATGTCGGGGCGGTTCGAGAGCTCGATGATCTCGCGTTTGTCCTCCTCGGTGATGTCCATGTCCTCGAACTCCTCGTCCTCGATGGCGATGGACACCCCGTCCATGTACAGATCGAAGATGGCGGACTTCTCGTTGCCCTGCTCGATCTGCTCGATGTGGAGGACGCCGACGGCGGTGACGTGGTCGCCGGGGCTCACCTCGCCGGTGATGTCGTCCTCGATGTCGAGGTCGATCGACTGGGGCGTTTCGCCGCCGCGGAGCCCCTCGGGGGACTCCTGGATGCGCAGCTTCTGGGAGTCGATGAACTCGGACTGGTCGAAGTTGACCCGGAAGGGGCCCTGCCGTTCACAGCCCTGACACTCGTGGGGTTCCTGGAAGCCGCCGTCGCTCTGGGGGATGTACGTCATCGTCCCACAGCGCTGACACTCGAAGGCGGCCTCCGTCACCTTCGGGCGGACGTCGGTCGCCTTGCGGACGATCCCCTGGATCGAAACCAGCTTGCCGATGTGATCGTCGTGGACGCGGATCCCGCGGATGTCGATGCCGTCGGGGAGGTTCTCGATCCGGACGTGTGCGCGGCCGAGGCTGACGTCGGCGGGAAGGTCGTACAGCCGGAGCGCCTCCTCGGCGTACTCGCGCATCTGGTCGGGCTGACTGCGGAAGTCCTCGGCCAGGTCGCGGTCGAACTGGAAGAGGTCGTCGTAGTCGACGGCCAGCGACCGCTGCTCGTTCGGGTACCGCTGTGCGAGCCTGCCGATCTCGTCACGGTAGTAGTTCCGATAGAACTGAATGAACCGCTCCGTGAGGTCCTGATTCCCGGCCTGAGCCATTACGACGCCCCTTCGTCGGCATCACGTATGAACCTCAGGTTCGCGGCCCGGAAGTGGTCGTCCATCGCTTCGCCGGCCACCGTTCCTGCTGCTTCCGTTCCCCCGGTCCCCGTCTCGCCGGCCGCTACTCGACGAGGGCGACCTCGTCGCCGACGGCGACGCCGTCCGCGGCACCGGCGGGGAGCTCGACTATCAGGTCGGCGGTCCCGCGGCCGAGCCCGACGAACGGCGCGAGCCGCTTCGTCGCCGTCACCTCGCCGTCGGCGACCCAGACGGCGTCGATGGCGAACGGGACGAACAGCATGTGGAGGGTTCGCGACGCCGTCCGCTCGAACGGGAAGGCGAGCGCGTACCCGTCGGGGACCGAACGACGGAACATCAGCCCGCGAGCCTGTTGGAGGGTCGTCTCCGCGAGCGCGACGTCGGTCGCGAGCGTCCGTTCCTCGCGGTCGTCGAGGACATCGGGAACGTCGCGGTCGTCGGGGACGTCACGGTCGTCAGGGGCGTCGCGGTCCCCCGGAGCGTCGGGTCGGGTCGACGAGCCGGGATGACGGCCGTTCGGCGGATCGGGACGGTGGACGAGTCGCACACGCGCCCGTGGCCGGCGGGACACAAATACCCCTGGCAAGCGAGCCGGCCGATCCCGCGACGCGTGGCGACGAAACCGTGACGTATGGGACTTGCGAGCGCGCCGGCAGGCCCGCGGGCGGGCGATCCCGCGCGGTGGGAGCGGTCCGCCGTCGCGAAAGGTTTAGGCGCGGGAGCGGCGTATCCACCGCCAATGAGTCGGGGCCCCGAACTGATCATCACGGAGAAGGACAACGCCGCGAGGCGGATCGCCGACATCCTCAGCGGCGAGTCCGCGACGTCGGAGCGGCTGAACGACGTCAACGTGTACAAGTGGGGCGGGAAGCGCTGTATCGGCCTCTCCGGCCACGTCGTCGGCGTCGACTTCCCCGCCGAGTACAACGACTGGCGCGACGTGGAGCCGGTCGAGCTCATCGACGCCCCGACGACGAAGCAGCCGACACAGGAGGGGATCGTGCGGGCGCTGCGACGGCTCGCCCGGAACGCCTCCAGCGTCGTCATCGCGACCGACTACGACCGCGAGGGCGAGCTGATCGGCAAGGAGGCGTACGAGCTCGTCCGCGAGGTGAACGCGGACGTCCCGATCGGCCGCGTCCGCTTCTCGTCGATCACCGAAAACGAGGTGCAGGGAGCGTTCGCGGAGCCCGACGAGCTGGACTTCGACCTGGCGGCCGCGGGCGAAGCCCGCCAGGTGATCGACCTGACGTGGGGGGCCGCGCTCACGCGATTCCTCTCGCTGTCGGCGGGACAGCTCGGCGACGACTTCATCTCCGTGGGACGGGTGCAGGGGCCGACGCTCAAGCTGATCGTCGACCGCGAGCGCGAGATCCAGGCGTTCGACCCCGAGGACTACTGGGAGCTGTACGCCGACCTCTCGAAGGGGGCCGGCGACGCCTTCGAGGCCAGCTACTTCTACCTGAACGACGCGGGCAACGAGGCGGGGCGCGTCTGGGACGGCGGGGTGGCCGAGGTCCTCACCGGGGCGCTCGCCGCCGCCGACGGGGCGACCGTCGACGACGTGAACCGCCGGACGCAGGTCGACGACCCGCCGGCCCCGTTCAACACGACCCAGTACATCCGCGCGGCCGGGTCGCTCGGCTACGCCGCCCAGCGGGCGATGTCCATCGCCGAGGACCTGTACACCGCCGGCTACGTCACCTACCCGCGGACGGACAACACCGTCTATCCCGAGGACCTCGACCCGCGCGAGCTGTTGGAGGCGCTCGCCGCGTCGGGGACGTTCGGCGAGGACGCCGCGTCCCTGCTGGAGCGCGAGGAGATCGAGCCCACCGAGGGCGACGAGGAGACGACCGACCACCCGCCGATCCACCCGACCGGGGAGCTGCCGTCGGCGTCGGACCTCTCCGACGACGAGTGGACGGTGTACGAACTGATCGTCCGCCGCTTCCTCGCCACCTGCGCCGCGCCGGCGACGTGGGAGCGGCTCAAGGTGGTCGCGCTGGCGAACGGCGAGGCGACGGCGATCGCCCGCGAGGCGGATCCGGTGGCCGCGCTCCGGGACCCCGACGACGCCGAGGGGACCCCCGAACTCGCCGCCGACGGCGGGCTCCGGCTGAAGGCGAACGGGAAGCGCCTGCTCGAGGCCGGGTACCACGACGTCTACCCGTACCTGTCGAGCGACGAGCGGATCGTGCCGGACGTCGAGGTCGGCGAGCGGTTGACCCTCGACGACCGCCGGACGGAGGCCAAGGAGACGCAGCCGCCGCGGCGGTACGGCCAGTCGCGGCTCATCGAGGAGATGGAGTCGCGCGGCGTGGGGACGAAAGCGACCCGCCACCGGACCTTAGAGAAGCTGTACGACCGGGGCTACATCGAGAGCGACCCGCCGCGTCCGACCCGGCTGGCGGAGGCCGTCGTCGAGGCGGCCGAGGAGTTCGCGGACCACGTCGTCAGCGAGGAGATGACCGCCCAGCTCGAGCGCGACATGGCCGCGATCGCGGCCGGCGAGAAGGGGTACGACGAGGTGACCGCGGCGTCCCGGGAGCTCCTCAGGAGGGTGTTCGACGACCTCACCGACTCCCGCGAGGACGTCGGCGACCACCTGCGGAAGTCGATGAAGGCGGACAAGACGCTGGGGCCCTGTCCGGAGTGCGGCGAGGACTTGCTCGTCCGGAAGTCGCGATACGGCTCGTACTTCGTCGGCTGTGACGGCTACCCCGACTGCGAGTACACGCTCCCGCTCCCGTCGACCGGAAAGCCGCTCATCCTCGAGGAGGCGTGTGAGGAGCACGGGCTCCACCACGTGAAGATGCTCGCGGGGCGGAAGACGTTCGTCCACGGCTGCCCGGGGTGTAAGGCGGACGAGGCGGACGCGGCCGACGACGAGGTGATCGGGGCGTGTCCCGACTGCGGCGAGTCGGCGGGCGGCGAGCTGGCGATCAAGCAGCTCCGCTCGGGCTCGCGGCTCGTCGGCTGCACCCGGTACCCCGACTGTGAGTACTCGCTCCCGCTGCCCCGCCGCGGCGAGATCGAGGTGACCGACGAGGTCTGTGCGGAGCACGACCTCCCGCACCTCCGCGTGCACTCCGGCGACGAGCCCTGGGAGCTCGGCTGTCCGATCTGTAACTACCGCGAGTACCAGGCACGCCAGGAGGGATCGGAGCTCGAGACCGTCGAGGGGATCGGCGAGAAGACCGCCGAGAAACTACAGGGCGCCGGAATAGACGGCGTGGAGGACCTGAAATCGGCGGACCCCGACGACCTCGCCGCCGACGTCGACGGCGTGGGAGCGGACACGGTTCGCGACTGGCAGGCGAACGCCGACTGACCGAGCCCGCCGAACGATTGTGAAGAGGTAACTATACACGTTCGAACTCCTTACCGATCGAACACGTAGCCGCACGGATCCCATGCCCCACGAGAACGACGACCGACCGTCATCCCCGTTGACCGAGGCTGAGAGCGGTCCGATCGGGGAGCCGCGCGAGAGGGAAACCGAGGCCTCGGACCCGGAGCGGCCGTCGTCTGACGCGCCTCCCGAGGCGGCACTCGCCGACCCCCCGACCGCGCTTCAGGCGTTCGTCGACCGGATCCCCGGGCCGGCGCTCGCGTGCGATCCCGACACCCTCGCGATACGGGCAGTCAACGACCCCGCCGCGGCGCTGTTCGGAATAGACTCACGGACGCTCACGTTCATGGGGGTCCCGGACCTCGGTGAGACGGGCGAGACGACCGACGGGGAGCCCGTCGAGACGGTGCTCGACGCGGTCGGTGATGACGGCAATAACGGCAGTGGCGGCGATGACGACGATGACGGCGACAGACGGGGCGGCGGTGACGACGGTGACGACGGCGATGGCGGCGGTGACGCCCGCGGCGACGCCCGGAAGCGCTTCGAGTGGACCGTCGAGAGGGGCGACGGCGACCGCCGTCGGGTCGCGGTCGTCGCGCGGCGGACGACGATCGACGGACGCGACCGGATCGTACTCGGCGTGACGGACGTCACCCCGCGTGCACGTGCCGAGCGCGAAGTTCGAACGGATCGCCGGCTGATCGAGGCGGTCTCGCGGACGGTTCCGGCGGCGCTGTTCCGGGTCGACGCGAACGGGACGCTGTCGTGGTGGAACGACCGGTTGGTCGAGGACGTCGGCGACGCCGAACCGGCGCTATCGGGGCGAGAGCTGACGGGGCTATTCGACGACGAGGACGCCGAGGACGTCGCCGGCGCGGTCGCCCGGGTCTACCGCGCCGGCGACGTCGTGACCGTGGAGCCGACGCTCGTCACCCGCGCGGGCGAGGACGTCCCGTATCGACTCACGCTCGGCCCGGTCACGGGTCGTGACGGGGCGGTCGTCGGCGCGGTCGGGATCGGCGAGGACCGGACGGGAGCGGCGACCCGCGAGGAGCGGGTCGCGGTGTTGACCCGCGTGCTCCGACACAACTTCCGGAACGACCTCAACGCGATCGTGGGGTTCTCCGAGCAGGCGATGCGGCGCGCCGGCGACCCGGTCACGGAGTCACAGCTCGAGCGCGTCGTCGACACCGCGGGCCGGCTGCTTCGCGCCGGAGAGACCGCCCGCCGCATCGATGGGCTGATCGAGGACCGTCCCGAACCGGTCCCGATCCGCCTGTCAGCGGCGATCGAGGCGGCGGTCGAAGCGCTGCCCGACGACGTGGCCGAGGAGGCGACGATCGAGGTCGCCGCACCGGAGGGGATCGCGGTCAGCGCCGTCGAACGCTTCCCCGAGGCGCTCACGGAGCTCGTCGACAACGCGGTCCGCCACGCCGAGGGCGGAGACGCACGCGTCCGGATCCGCGCCGCAGAGCTCCCCAGCGAGTCGTGGGCGTCCCTCGTCGTCGCCGACGACGGGCCCGGGATCCCCGCGGCCGAGCGGGCGGTCCTCACGGGCGAGGAGACGCCGCTCGACCACTCGAGCGGGCTCGGTCTCTGGTACGTCAACTGGGTCGTGTCCGCCGGCGGCGGCTCCGTCGACATCGCCGAGAGCAAGGGCGGCGGGAGCCGGATCGAACTCACGCTACGACTCGCCGACAGCCGAGGCGATGCCGATAGCCGGTGAATCGGTGCGGGTCGAACGACCGGTGATCGGGCGCGGGTCGAACGACCGGGAGCCGGCCTGAAACCCCCCGATCGGGCGTCCCCGCTTCCGCACCTTTTTATTCACCCCCGGAGGAGAGGCTGTCAATGAGCAACCCGTGGGACGACTGGGACCACGTGCTGAAGGTCGATCCCGACAAGGAGCTGTGCGACGGGGAGACGTTCGAGGACGTCTGTCGGACCGGTACGGACGCGATAGAGATCGGCGGCACCCTCGACGTCACCGCCGGGAAGATGTCCCGCGTCGTCGACGCCGCGGCGGCGTACGACGTCCCGCTGTACCAGGAGCCGTCGAACCCGGGCGTCGTCATCGACTCGCCCGCGCTGGACGGCTACCTCATCCCGACCGTCTTCAACGCCGGCGGCCCGTTCTGGATCACCGGCGCGCACAAGGAGTGGGTCCGGATCGACGACCTCGACTGGGAGCGAACCCACACGGAGGCGTACATCGTGTTGAACCCCGACGCCTCCGTCGCCGAGCTGACGAACGCGAACTGCGACCTCGACGCCGACGACGTCGAGGCGTACGCGAAGGTCGCCGAGCGGATGTTCGGCCAGGAGATCGTGTACGTCGAGTACTCGGGCACCTTCGGCGACACCGAGACCGTCGCCGCCGCCCACGACGCGCTCGACGACGCCACCCTCTTTTACGGCGGCGGCATCCACGACTACGACTCCGCGCGGACGATGGCCGAACACAGCGACGTGATCGTCGTCGGCGACCTCCTCCACGAGAAAGGCGTCGACGCCGTCCGCGAGACGGTCGAGGGCGCGAAGGACGCCTGATCGGTTACACACGGGTCCCGCGAGGGTTCGGGACGGGCCCGTGCCCGTCGCGGTGTCGGCAGCGTTTTGTGGACGGTGATCGAACGCGACGACATGAGCGAAAGCACGTACCTGCCGGTCACCGAACACCTGTCAGACCCCGCCGCGGCCCGCGAGGAGGGCCGCCGAAAGATGGACTGGGCGCTCCAGCACATGCCGATCCTGGAGGCGCTCCGCGAGGAGTTCACCGCCGAGCGACCCCTCGACGGCGAGGTCATCGCGATGGCGATGCACGTCGAGGCGAAGACGGCGAACCTCGTCGAGCTGCTCGCCGACGGCGGCGCGGAGGTCGCCATCACCGGCTGTAACCCGCTGTCGACGCACGACGACGTCTCCGCGGCGCTCGATGCCCACGAGTCGATCACGTCCTACGCGGTCCGGGGCGTCGACGACGAGGGGTACTATGACGCGATGCACGCGGTCGTCGCCCACGAGCCGACGATCACCGTCGACGACGGGATGGACATGGTGAAACTCGTTCACGAGGAGTACCCCGAGCTGATCGACTCCATCGTCGGCGGCGCGGAGGAGACGACGACGGGCGTCCACCGGCTGCGCGCGATGGACGCCGACGGCGAGCTCAAGTACCCCGTCTTCGCCGTCAACGACACGCCGATGAAACAGCTGTTCGACAACGTCCACGGCACCGGCGAGTCGTCGCTGGCGACCATCGCCATGACGACGAACCTCTCGTGGGCCGGCAAGAACGTCGTCGTCGGCGGATACGGCAAGTGCGGGCAGGGCGTCGCGAAGAAGGCGTCCGGACAGAACGCGAACGTCATCGTCTGTGAGGTCGACCCGCGCAAGGCCCTGGAGGCGCACATGGAGGGGTACGAGGTGCTCCCGATGGCCGAGGCCGCCGAGAAGGGCGACGTGTTCATCACCACGACGGGCAACCGCGACGTGATCACCCGCGAGCACTTCGAGGTCATGAACGACGGCGTCCTCCTCGCGAACGCCGGCCACTTCGACGTGGAGGTGAACCTGGAGGACCTCGGCGACCTCGCGGTCGACCGCTTCGAGGCGCGCGACGGCGTCGAGGGGTTCGAGCTGCCCGACGGCCGCGTCCTGAACGTCCTCGCGGAGGGGCGGCTCGTCAACCTCGCCGCCCCGCTCGCGCTCGGCCACCCCGTCGAAGTGATGGACCAGAGCTTCGGCGTGCAGGCGGTGTGCGTCCGCGAGCTGGCGACGAACGGCGACGCCTACGAGGCGGGCGTCCACGACGTCCCCGACGACCTCGACCGCGAGGTCGCGGAGATCAAACTCGCCGCCGAGGGCGTCGCCCACGACACGCTCTCCGCCGAGCAGCGCGAGTACATGGGGAGCTGGCAGCACGGGACCTGAGACGGTCGCTGCGCGGAACCGGCGTCGCCTCCTGAACGACGGTCTGAACAGCGATCCTAGTTAAATACGATGCGGCGTCCCCGTGTCGTCAGCGACCGCTCCGCACCGCCCGCACAGTCTCACAACCTCAGCGACGGTCCAGCGACCGCACACTGCCGATCGCGGATGACATATAAACGAGACGGACCGGCGTTCCGCGTGCAGATAAAGAGCAGAACGGCCGTGGCGCGCGCGTCGCTCGCGGCTCCGTCCCTCGCGCTCTCGGGCTCCCGTCGGTCGCCCTCGAGATCGCGCGCGAGGTCGTCGGACGGAGTCCGACTGCTCGGAAATCTCCGATTTCCGGTGGAGGCCGGCGGCCGAGGCTGGGGAGGGACGAGGTGCGGTGCGGTTCGGCGCAGCGCGGCGCGGTGCGGTCGAGGATTGATAAACGACGACGCTGCCGCCGATCACGACAACGAGCCCTCATAAACCGGCCGCGCCGCTGGCGGTGCCGAGCGGGGCCCGCGACGGCGCGTCACGCCCCGTCGGTCTCCGTCGGGAGCCGGAGGCGAACCGCACCCGCCCCGTCGGCGTCGCGGTCGAGCGGCACGAAGCGCTCCGTCGGCACGCTCGCGGGGTCGTCGAGGTCGATCCGGCCCGCGGCCGCCAGCGTTCGCAGCGCGTAGAGGTTCCGTACGGGCGGGAGTCGCTCGTGGACGCCGGGGGCGACGATCGCGTCCCACGCGAGCGGGTGGGACCCACGCGCTCCCCACGACGACCGCGGCGCGAGGAACGGCGGGTCCCACCGACCGTCCCGTTCGGTGAACTGTCGGACTGGGGTGTGACACAGCAGCGCGAGGTGGCGGTCGATCGGGGCGAGCGTCCGGTCGGTGACCCCCGCGCGATCGGGGCCGATCGGTGGACGCGCGTCGCCGGAGCCGGCGTGGGGGTCGACGTCGCCGGAGCCCAGGGCCGTGCGATACCGATCGACCGCGAGCCGCGCGTGGAGCCGCTTGTCCG
Organism: Halorubrum sp. JWXQ-INN 858; assembly: GCF_009806985.1. Classification (GTDB taxonomy): domain Archaea; phylum Halobacteriota; class Halobacteria; order Halobacteriales; family Haloferacaceae; genus Halorubrum. Next base: position 639,674 of record NZ_WUAX01000016.1, read on the forward strand.
CACGGAGCCGCCGTGGCAGGGACGCGTACGCGCGGACGTACGCAGGGTCCCACAGCGGCAGCCACGTCTCGACGCCGGCGTCCTCGTAGGCCCGACGGTCGCCGTTGGTGAACGTCGTCATCCGCGCGCGCCACTCCCACCGCTCGTAAGCGGCCGCCGCCGACGCCGCGTCGTCGATCGTGTCGGGATCCCGATCACCGAGCAGCCCCCGTCTGATCCGCCCGTCGACCGCCGCGCGGAACCGGTCGTCGTCCCACTCCCAGAGCGCGTAGTGCGTCCGGCGGACGTAGTCGACGAGCGCGTCGACGGTCGGCGGGATCGGCCCGTCCCGCGCGTCTGCCGTGCCCGATCCGCCCGACTCCGCCCCCGACTTCGCGAACCGTGGAAGCCGCTCGCCGGGCGTCGCGACGGTGTGACCGGGACACCAGAGCGCGTTCCGAGGGACCCGCCCCTCGGCGACGAGGGTCCGAACCGCGGGCCACTCCGCGAGAAACGGGAGCGCGTCGCCGCCGAACGCCGCCCGCCGGTACGCCCCGCCCGCGGGGCCGCCGTACCACTCGTGCCACGTCCCCGCGTCGTACGGGACGAACCGCCACTCGATCCCGAGCCGCGCGGCCACCTCCCGGCTGACCTCGACGTCCGGGTGACCCGACCGACCGAAAGTGAACCCGATCACGTCGTGACCGCGGGCGACGAACTCGCTCGCGACCAGCCGCGAGTCGTAGCCGCCCGACAGGGGGACGACGATCGGACGGTCGCCGGCGACCCGCGCCGCCCGATCGAACGCCCGTTCGAGCCCCGCCCCGAGCCGGCGATACGGTGACGAGGACGGGACGGGCGACGCGTCGCTCCCTCCGGGCCAGTGATCGCGATAGGTGTGTGACTCGACGGTTCCCCCGTCGTCGACCCGGACGACGTCGCCCGCGCGTGTCGACCGGACGCCCTCCCAGATCGTCTCCGGCCCGGAGACGTACCGGGTCAACAGGAACTCGCTCTCCGTGACGGGGTCCGTGGGCGCGTCGAGCGCGTCGCGGACGACCCGCCCTCGGTCGGAGACGGTCGGCGAACCGTCGCGGACCCCGTAATAAAGGGGGACCGACCGCGCGCCGTCGGCGACGAGGACCGCCGCGGTCGACGAGCCGGCCCGCTCCTCGACGATCGCCGCGTAGAACCCCTCCAGCTCGCGGGCGACCGCGGCGACTGCAGCGACCGTGGCGGTCGCATCCGCCTCAGTCGGCTCGACCGCCGCGAAGCGTTCGACGATCCCGTCCGCGTCGAGGAGGTCGTCGCCGTCGAACGCTCGCCCGCGGGCGGCGACGCCGTCGCGGCGTACCCACCCCGGACCACGGAGGTCGACGTGCATAGAGTGGGTTGACGCCGCGGGGTATTTATGTATCGTGGGCTCCGCCGAGGTCCCGTTCTTCGGGTCCGTTCTCACACGAAACGGCCGTTCGCCCGAATACAACTTATAAACCAGAATGGCCACTTACTTACGTTTCACTCGTGAACTCGAATCGTAATGGGAATTCTCGATGCGTTTGGCTCGTTGGCTAGTGCGCTCCTCGCCGGTGCCGTCATGCTCGCGTTCGCCATCCTGAGCGTGTTCGTCACGATGTTCGTCGTCGACGTCGCGGCAGCGATCGCGGGGTTGGATCCGGACGACGGCTTCGTCGTCCTCGGAGCGACGGTCCTCGCCGGGACTGCCATCCTCGCCGGCGGCGTGGGTTTCGCACGACCCGAAGAACAGGCGTAGGAACGCTTCGCTGTCGGTATCCGACGTTCGGCCCTACTGAAACTCTCAACAAAAAAACGTTCCGCTCCGGCTGCGGTCAATGCAGGAAACTCACGGATCGCTCAGTACAGGGGACGCATCGAGCGATCCCGAGAGCGGTCGTTCGTTTATAAACGGCCCCGGTGAGTGACCACGTCATTTATAAACGATCCATGGTGGTCGGCGCGCGCGACTCCGACGCGCGCGAGGGAGGTGGCGGGCGGCCGCGGGACCGCTCCGCGGCCGCCCGTCCGCCGAGGCTGGGGAGGCGTGAGGCTGCGGTGCGGTTGCGGTGGCGGGTTCGATCCCTACTCGCCGCTCCGCCGAATGCTCCTGACCGTCGCAGGTTCTCATAAATAGCCACGTGCTCCCTCGACAACACTGATAAACGAAACGAGCGCCGAACCGCTCGATTCGCGCCTGTTAGCGACCAGCTGTTTCAGCTCAGACCACGTCTGAAACGCGGGTTTCAACAGCGCCGCAGAGCCGGGTCGCGTGTCCCGAACCCCACATCCCGAACCCCACATCCCGAACCCTGCGTCCCACGCCCCGCGCTCCTTTTCCGCGACCGGGCCCTAGCCCGCCCGTGACCGTGACGAGCGTCCACGACCCGAGCCATCGCGAGGCGCTGTGGGAGCTGGAGGCCGCCTTCGAGCGCGGCGACCTGATCACCGCCTTCGGGCGGTGTACGGTCTCGTATACGGGACGCGCCGCCTCGGAACTCGGCTCCGGCGACCGCCTGGTCGTGTTGAAGCCCGACGGGGCCGCGCTCGTCCACACCGACGAGGGACGCACGCCCGTCAACTGGCAGCCGCCCGGCTCGGAACACCACGCTGCAGTCCGTGAGGGCCGCCTCCGAGTGCGGTCGGTCAGGTCGTCACCGGCCGAGACGCTCACGGTCCGGTTCTCCGACGTCCACCAGCTGTCGACGATGACCGTCACCGGGGGGCGTGACCTCGACCTCCACGGGAGCGAGGAGGACCTCCGGACCCGGGTCCTCGAGCGACCGGCGCTCGTCGACCCGGGCTTCGAGCCGCGCGAGACGGAGCGTCCCACCAGCGCCGGCCCGGTCGACGTCTTCGGCGTCGACGGGGCGGGGCGGCCCGTCGTCGTCGAGCTGAAGCGACGCCGGGTCGGGCCCGATGCGGTCGGCCAGCTCGACCGATACGTCGAGGCGGTTCGGGAGGAGTACCGCACCGGCGGTTTCGACGACGATCGAGCCGATACCGACGGTGACGACGGCGATGTCCACAGCGATGGCGATGACGGCGAGGGCGACGACGGCGACGACGACGCCGGCAGCGATGACGACGACGGCGACGGCGTCCGTGGCGTGCTCGTCGCACCGTCGATAACCGACCGCGCGGCCGCGCTGCTCGCGGACCGGGGGTTCGAGCACGTCGCGCTCGACCCGCGGCCCGAGGGGACGGACGGCGACGGACGCGTGAGCGACGACGCGGGGGCAGACGACGATCGCCGCGGCAGGAACGACGAGGAGTGAGTCCGCCTCCGGACAGGAGCCGAAGCCGACCCCGACAGCGAGTGAACCGACCCGAGAAGGGGAGAGGACGCCACCCACTACCCCACGGGGACGGATCCCGGAGAGGCGCCCCGTCCGTCGAGGTATCGAAGGGTTTATCGCCGCTGCGAGGGCTACATCGGACAAGTAGCCATGTCTGACAAACCCGCCTCTATGTATCGGACGATCGACAAGCCGTCGTACACCCGACGAGAATACATCACGGGCATCCCCGGCTCGAAGATCGCCCAGCACAACATGGGCGACCTCTCCGCGGAGCCGGAGGACTACCCGGTGCAGATCAGCCTCCGCGTCGAGGAGGAGCTGCAGATCCGCCACGGCTCGCTGGAGAGCTCGCGCCTGTCGGCGAACCGCCACCTCATCAAGGAGCTCGGCGAGGGCAACTACAAGATGACGCTCCGCAAGTTCCCCCACCAGGTCATCCGCGAGAACAAGCAGGCGACCGGCGCGGGCGCGGACCGCGTCTCCGACGGCATGCGCCAGGCGTTCGGCAAGCCCGTCGGCACCGCCGCCCGTCTCAAGGCGAACGACGTCGTGTTCACGGCGTACTGCGACGCCGACCAGGCCGACGTCGTGAAGGAGGCGTTCCGCCGCGCGTACAACAAGCTCTCGCCGCCGTGCCGGATCACGGTCGACCGCGGCAAGGAGCTGCTCGTCTCGTAGCCGCCCCGCCCCCGTCGACCCGTTTTTACGGAGGTGGCAAGGAGAAAGCCCCGTGCTTTAGCGCGGGGATGAATCCGACAACGCCCTGCGCCAACTACGCCAACGATCTGACC
>NZ_WUAX01000003.1 GCF_009806985.1 Halorubrum sp. JWXQ-INN 858
CCTTCGGCGCGGGCCGCATCCTCGGCGTCGACGCCCACCTCGAAACCCTCGACGTCGGCGGCCAACCCCTCATCGAACGCTACCCCGCCCTCCGCTACCTCCTCGGGTAACCCACCCGAACCCACCCGCTCGACCCGCCCGACTTATCCGCTCGACCCACCGTACCGCCCGCAAATCGTCTTTTCGCACGTTGTTACGTCGATTCATCGTTCTCGCTGAACCGAGTAGAGCCGTCACTGCTATCCAAAATGAACGGTCCAGCCGCCAGTGTCCTAATGGAGATCGTGGCCGTGCGGAGTACGTATGCCGAAAACAACGTGTACGGGATCATCCCGACGATGTACGTGAAGCCGACGAACCAGATGATCGACGGAACGCCGACGATCGGGAACTCCGGTAACAGCCCCGCTCTGAGCGAGAGTATCGCGTAGACGAGATACACGAGGGCAGGAAAAGCGATGACCAGCAACCCACGAGAAAGGTTCGCCAGTTCCTGCTTGAAATAGAGCGTCTTGAAGTATTCCCGACCGATCGTGAAGTATTTGAGGGTTGTGAGAAGTTCGTCGATGTTCTCCAGTTGGCTATCGGTGAGCGTTCCTTCGTGGTCAACTCGGAGCTGGCGGATGGCATAGATCTGTCGTGAGTAGTTATACTGAATCCCGGCGAACATCACCTCGGATATCCCAACTGCGTTCTCTAAGCGGCCTTCAACGGTGTCCACCTGGGTGACGATATCATCCGCAATGAGTCCGACTTGAGACGTAAGCGCCGCACCGTCGTTCGAGGTGCTCTCGGAGAGTTCCTCTGCGTTGGTTCGGATCGAGTCGAAAATCGCTTCAAGGAACGCTGCCGGGCGGGCTGGGCTGACGTCCGAATTCGTGTGCTCCCGAACCGAATCACGAAACGAGAACGTCTCCTCGATCTCCTCTTCTTGATCACCGAGCGCAGTGATCTCCTGTGAAAGGACGATCGAATTCACCGAAAGGGCGATCGACACGAGCAAAATGATCCCACTGAAAAGCGCGAGAAGGATCGTCTGAACCACTTGTTCCTCCGTGAACAGGGTCACGAGCTCGTCCGACCAGATCACACCGCTCCCGATGAATCCGAGGCCGACGAGTACCAACGCGACCGCGGAGACGACCCATCTGTTTCCGTTGACCAGCACCCACTGCAACAGTGGGTTCGTTTCGATCGATATCAGCCCTGCTTCCGACTCGCTCGTTCGCCGTTCGCTTCGTCCGGCGGGCTCGTTGTCGATATCGGTGTCCATACTCGGCATGAGATAACTACGATAGCACACGGCATAACGTACCGTGACTGTCCGACCGAATCAGCGATGGACACCTTCGCTTTAGGTTTGAACGGCTGTTGGGGCTCGATTTCCGAGACGCGTTCTCGTCCGAAACGGCAGGTCCGCCGAAACGTGGGTCGTCCCTCTCAGTTCTCGCTCACGTTCGCTCCGTGACGAACGGAAGCAGGTCCTCCAGGCTCCGGATCTCGGCGACGGGCTCGACGTCGAGCTCCAGGCTCGCGTTGTGGTCGCGCCGAATGAACACGCCGTCGAGGCCGGCGTTCTCGGCGGCGCGCATGTCGCTCTCGCGGTCGCCGACGTAGAGCCCGTTCGTCGCGTCGAGCGCATCGAGTGCCTCGTTCAGGTAGTGTGGGTCGGGTTTCCGGCGGGCGAACCCTTCCGGGCCGAGGTCGCGGCCGCGGGCGAACCCGAACGCGTCCAGGCGGAAGTGGTCGACGACGAACGCGACGGTGGGATCGTAGTTGTTGCTGACGAGGCCGACGGTCGCGTGGTCCGCGAGTCGGTCGAGCGCCTCGACGTCGTCGTACAGTCCGCGAACCCCCGCCGCGAGGCGCTCGATCACGGACCGGGTTCGCGGCTGGCTGCGTCGACGGAGTATATAGGAATATATACGGCTCTTAGCGGCGCTTAAACGGGGATGGCGCGTAGGTGGAACTGAATGGATCGACAGTTCCACCCGGAGGTCGCGCCGCACCACCGGCGGATCGACCTCGACGACTTCGACGACGCGTACGTGATCGGCGACGTGCACGGCTGTCCGGAGCCGCTGGACCGGCTCCTGTCGACGCTCGGCGTCACCGACGACGACCTGCTCCTGTTCGTCGGCGATCTCGTCAGGAAGGGCCCGGACAGCGCCGCCGTCGTCGAGCGCGTCCGTGACGCCCCCAACGCCTTCACCGTTCGGGGGAACAACGAGGAGAAGCTCCTTCGGGGCGAGAAGTCGCTCCCGGGGCTGTCCGACGACGACCTCGCGTGGATCCGGTCGCTGCCGGTTGCCATCTCCGTCGGGGACGACCTGATCGTTCACGGCGGCGTGGACCCGCGGAAGCCGCTGGCCGAACACACGATCGACGACCTCCAGAACACCCGGTCGCTCGCGCCGGGCGGGAGCTACGACCCGCCCTACTGGTACGAGGAGTACGCGGGTCCACCGCGGGTGTTCTTCGGTCACACCGTCCTCGACGAGCCGACGGTCTCCGAGTGGGCCGTCGGGCTCGATACGGGCTGTGTGTACGGCGGGACGCTCACGGCGTACGACCTGCGGCGCGGGACGCTGACCACGGTGCCGGCCATGCGCGGCGGCGTGGACCGCAGCGACGCGAAGATCGTCTCCGTCGCGGAACTCGACTGAGATGGTCGACGCGAACGGGGAGGTGGCCGACGGCACGGGTAACGACGACGCTCCAGCCGATGGCTCCCTCGCCGACGACTCTGCGGGCAACGACGACGCTCCAGCCGACGACGACAACGGCGAGCCGGCCGACCCGCCGTCGGATCCGACGGTCCTCTCGCCGGACTCGTGGCGTGACGCGACCCCGCCGCGGACGCCCCCCATCGCCTCGACGCCCCCGCCGACGGGCGCACCCTTCGACGAGGCGGGGTGGTACCTGAACCGCGAGCTCTCCGAACTCTCCTTCCAGTGGCGGGTGCTGTACGAGGCGCTCGACGAGCGCCAACCGCCGCTGGAGCGGCTCCGGTTCCTCTCGATCCTCACGCGCAACCTCGACGAGTTCTTCATGAAGCGGATCGGCGGGCTGAAACAGCAGATCGACGCCGGGACCACGGAGCCGACCGTCGACGGGGCGACCCCCGAAGCGCAGTGGGAGGCCGTCCTCGACGCCGCCCGTGACCTCTCGGAGACGGCGTCGCGGTGTTATCACGGCGCGGTCCGGCCGCGGCTCGCGGAGGCCGGGGTCGAGATCCTCGGGTACGACGACCTGTCGGCGGCCGAACGGGCCCACCTCCGGAAGCGGTTCGAGTCCTCGATCCTCCCGACGCTGACGCCGCTCACGTTCGATCCCGCACACCCGTTCCCGTTCCTCTCGAACCTCTCGCTGTCGCTCGCGGTGCGGACCCGCGACGACGACGGCGAGGAGCGGTTCTCCCGGATCAAGGTCCCCGAGAACCTCCCCCGGCTGGTGCCGACGCTCCCCGACGGCGATGGGGGCAACGGGGGCGACGCCGACGCGTCCGCCCCGGACGCCCCGGACGCCCTGGACGCCTCGGGAACCCCGAACATCCCGAACACCCCGGACGCCGACCGTACATCCAACGTCGAGGGGACACGGCTGATACCCGTCGAGCGGGTGATCGCGGCGAACCTCGACCTGGTCTTCCCGAACGTGGAGGTGGTGGGCCACTCGACGTTCCGCGTGACGCGCAACGCCGAGGTCCGCCGCAACGAGGACGTCGCCGAGGGGCTGATAGAGCGGATCGAGGACGTCCTCAGACAGCGGCGCTTCGCGACCCTGGTCCGTCTCGAGGTCGACGAGGACACCTCCGACGCCGTGCGCGACCTCCTCGTCAAGCACCTCGACGTCTCGGAGGCCGAGGTGTTCGAACGTCGTGCCCCCCTGGCGCTGAGCGGGTTCACCCAGCCGTACGACCTCGACCGGCCGGACCTCAAACACCCGCGGTGGACGCCACAGCAACACCCGCGGTTCGCCGGGCTCGACTCGAAGCGCCCGGACGAGCTGTTCGCCGAGATCCGCGACGGCGACGCGTTGGTTCACCACCCGTATCACTCGTTTTCCGACACCGTCCAGACGTTCCTCGACGCCGCGGCCTACGACGCCGACACGCTCGCGATCAAGGCGGCGATCTACCGGACGGCACCGGACTCGCGAGTGATCCGGAGCCTGATCGACGCCGCCAAGAACGGCAAGCAGGTGGCGGTGATGGTCGAGCTGAAGGCGCGGTTCGACGAGGAGAACAACCTCCGCTGGGTCAAGCGGCTGGAGGAGGAGGGGATCCACGTCGCGTACGGTTCCGTCGGGCTGAAGACCCACAGCAAGGTCGCGCTCGCGGTTCGCGAGGAGGGCGACGACGTCCGGATCTACTCGCACGTCGCCACCGGAAACTACCACTCCGGGACGGCGAACGGCTACGTCGACCTCGGATTGTTCACGGCCGACCCGGACGTCGGACAGGACCTCGTTCGGCTGTTCAACTCCTTTACGGGCCACTCGCGGCACCAGACGTACCGGAAGCTGTTGGTCGCCCCCGAAACCCTTCGCGGACGGTTGTACGAGCTGATCGACCGCGAGATCGCCCACGCGAAAGCCAGCAAGGCGGAGGCGAACGGCGACGGCAGGGATGACGGGAACGGCGACGGGAGGAATGGCGAGAACGGCGACGGCAGGGGAGGCGGAAACGGCGACGGCGGAAACGACGACGGGGAGGATGGCGCGAACGGCGACGGTGTCGGCGGCGTCGACGACCGGGGCGGCCGGATCGTCGCGAAGATGAACGCCTTGGAGGACCCGGCGGTCGTCGAGAAGCTGTACGAGGCGGCGAGCGCCGGCGTCGAGATCGACCTGATCGTCAGGGGGATCTGCCGGCTCCGTCCGGGCGTGCCGGGCGTCACCGACGGCGTCCGCGTCCACAGCGTCGTCGGGCGCTTCCTGGAACACTCGCGGGTCTTCCGGTTCGGCAACGCCGGCGACCCGGACTACTTCGCCGGCTCCGCCGACTGGATGACCCGCAACCTCGATCGGCGGGTGGAGGCGGTCGCGCCGGTCGAAGATCCGGTGCTCCAGGCCGAACTCGACGTGATCCTCGACACGATGCTCGAGGACAACCGCCGGCGCTGGACCATGCGACCGGACGGCAGCTACGTCCAGGCGAGACCGGCGGCCGGGGAGCCGGTCCGTGACACACACGAGGCGCTGATGGCACGCGCACACGAGACCGCTCCCGACGAGGACCGTCTCCCCTCGCGCGAGCCCGAAGCCGGCCGGGAGCCGAACGTCGACCTCGACGAGGTGTTCACCTCGGAGGGCGACCTCGAGTGAGGAGCGGGGACCACCCCTCCGACCGCGCGGCCCGATCGCCGGCGACGCTCCGCGATCCCCGCCACCCGTCGACGATCAGCTCGCGTCGTCCTCGCCGCGAAACGACCCCGGCGTGTGCGCGTACACCGCGTAGAGCACGACGGCGGCGATGAGGAAATCGAGGCTGTGTTCGAGGAAGTGATGGATCGGCATCGGGACGTAGCCGAGCACGGTCGCCGCGCCGACGACCGAGCGGAACCACAGCGCCCCGATCGCGAGGCTGATCAGGAGGTACTGTCTGCGTCGGCGTCTCGCGTACGCGACGAGGCTGACGGCGAACAGGATCCCGGTGCCGATCCCGGCGACGGCGACGACCGCGAGAAGCGGGAGCGACCCCTCGACGCCCCACCCGTTCGCCGCGGTCGGTACGAGCGCGGACACGTACGTCACGGATACGCGAGCGTCCGTGCGGGAGGGTTAAGAGCTTACGGGCGCGGGAAGCCGTCACCACGCGGTGAGAATCCGGGAGAGGCTTTACTCCGAGAGCCCGAAGTATCGGTATCGAATGACGACGACGCGCGACCGGATCCGCCGGCACGTCCGCCTGACGCCGGGGGTCCACTTCAGTCGCCTCGGGCGCGATCTCGATCTGGCGACCGGCCAGGTCCAGTACCACCTCCGCCGGCTGGTGCGCGAGGACGAGCTGGTCGCCGAGGAGGTCGGCGGGCGGACCCACTACTTCGTCCCCGAGTTCGACCCGTGGGAGCGCCGGGCCCTCGCGTACCTCCGCCGGGAGACGTCGCGAGGGATCGTCGTGCGGCTCCATGCGAACGGCCCCGCCCGTCCGGTCGACCTCGCGGCCGAGCTCGGCGTCGCCCGCAGCACCGTCGCGTACCACGTCTCGAACCTCGCCGACGCCGGCGTGATCGAGCGGTCGGAGTCGACCCCGATGCGGGTGTCGCTCGCGGACCCGGACCGGACCGCGGAGCTCCTCGACGCCGTCTCGCCGTCGCTGCCCAACCGCGTCGTCGACCGGTTCGTGCGGACCGTCGACCGGCTGTTCGAGTGACGGCTCGGTCGGACGGCTGGCCGTTCGAGTGACGGCTCGGTACATGACCGCCCGCCCGTCCGACCGATCCCCAACGGCGACGCCTCACTCCCGCTGGTCGTACTTCGCGACCGCGCGGTCCGCCCGCCGCGAGAGGCCGTTCGGGTTCCGCGCCGGCGACCGGTCCTTCGTTCGGGCGACGATCCCGTCCGACACCCCGGTCGCGATCCCGAACACGACGTCGCGGCCGTTCCCCGCCCACCCCGACGGGGTCGTGTCGCCGCGAACCACGTCGCGGGCGACCGCGACCGCGTCCTTCACGGCATGGGTTCCGGTCCGAACGAGGACGCCGGGGCGGATCCCGTAGTTCTTCAACAGCCGGTACGCGAGCGCGCGGTACTTCCAGCCCCAGTCGCGGGAGTCACGCCCCCCGTCGGCCGCCCTGCAGTCGGCGGGCTCCTCGAGGACCGACAGCTCGGGTTCCCAGACGACCGCGTGGTCGGTGCTCGCGAGTCGGTGGGCGACGTCGCGCGCGCCGCCGGTGTGGAGGTACTCGTCGAAGCCGTCGAGGTCGCGGAGCGTGTCGCGACGGAAGGCGACGTTGCCGCCCGCGAAGTAGGTCACCTCCCGCCCGGCGATCCGACGGCGCTCGGGACCGTCGCGGCCGTCACGACCGTTCGAGCCGCCGGAATCTGCGGCGTCAACGGCCTCCGCAGGATCCGTGGTGTCGGCGGCGTCCGCGGCATCCGTGGCGTCCGTGGTGTCCGCGACGTCGGCAGCGTCGCCCGAGTCCGTCGGATCCGATCCCTCCGAGGTCGGGACCATCCGGATCGGTCCCGTTACGACGTCGCCGCGTTCGAGGCCGCGTTCGAGCGCACCGACCCACGACGCGCCGATCCGGTTGTCGTAGTCGACGAAGGCGACGACCGAGCCGGTCGCCACCTCGATGCCGGCGTTGCGCGCGACGTTCACGGTCCGGTCGGAGATCTCCACCAGCACGTCGACGTCGTCCCGTTCGCGCACCATCCCGGTGGTCCCGTCGGCCGAGGGGCCGTTGACGACGATCACCTCGGCGTCGGGCGCGTGGACCGCGAGCGCGTCGAGGCACGCGGCCAGCTGATCCCGACCGTTGAGCGTCGGGACGACTACCGAGAGGTCCATACGTGGTCGTGTCGTCCCGTGGAGTTAAAAAGGGCGTCGTCGTCGCCGTCGTCGCCATCGTCGCTCGAAGGGCGGTTCCGGGATCAGACCGTCAGGAAGTACACCTGTTTCCGGGCGTCCTTGAAGCTGTACCGCGAGTCGACGAGCCCCTGCTCCTCCAGCCGGTTGAGCGCGTACCGAACCGTCCGATCGGGGAGCAGCGACTCCTCGGCGAGGCCGCCCTGCGAGAGGGGAGCGTCGCTCTCCAACACCTTCGCGACGAGCTTGGCGCTCGGCGGCAGCTCGCGTAACCGCTCGCGGTACTCGCTCTCGGAGAGGCGGTCCTGTTCTGCGGTCTCCACGTGACTGGTACTCATGTTTCACGCAAACCCCCCGCCTGTTGGTAAAGGTTGGCTACATATGGGGGGATCCGATAGGAACAATATAAGGTCATAATACCACGGTGGGAGAGCGCGACACGGTCCGGTCGCATCCAGTACGGTTTTGGTCGTCCGGCATGGAACACGGATACCGTGAAGGGACAGGATTGGTATCAGGCCGACGCGGTCGCCGAGGAGTACGATGACGTCCGCTTTTCGGGCGGCGGGGCGCTTATCGACCGGCGCGAGAAGGAGGCGGTCCTCTCCGCGCTCGGCCCGATCGACGAGGGCCACCGCGTGCTGGAGGTCGCCTGCGGCACCGGTCGGTTCACGACGATGCTCGCGGACCAAGGGGCCGACATCGTCGGGCTCGATATCTCCCGCGAGATGCTCGAACAGGGGCGCGAAAAGGCCGCCGACGCGGGGCTCGCCGACCGGGTCGAGTTCATGCGCGGCGACGCCTCGCGGCTCCCGTTCCCTGACGACCACTTCGACTCGGTCGTCGCGATGCGCTTTTTCCACCTGATGGACGACCCCATCCCGTTCATCGAGGAGCTGCAACGTGTAAGCAAGGAGCAAGTGTTCTTCGACACGTTCAACAGACGGAGCCTCCGGGTGCTGTACACGTGGCTGCTTCCGATGGGCTCACGGCTCTACTCGGAGGACCAGGTCGTCGAGATGCTCCGCGCCGCGGACCTCACGCTCGTGAACGAGGAGCACGACTTCGTGCTGCCGTACGGCTTCTACCGCGAGCTGCCGGGGGCCGTCGCGAAACCGTTCCGCGCCGTCGACGAGCTCATCGGGAACACGGTTCCCGGCGACTACGTGGCATCGGTGTCCTACTGGAACACCGCCGTGTCGTCGTCCGGGTCGTCGTCCGGGTCGTCGGCCGCGTCGGAGTAAGCGCGCGACCGTCGTCGCCGCGGCGCACGTCGCCGCCGCGGTCCGGCGTCGTCAGACGTCCTCGGCGACGACTTCGCCGACCGCGAAGTTGGACTTCACTTCCGTCACCTCGATCTTCACCCGTTCGCCGACCTCCGCGCCGGGCACGATGATCACGTAGCCGCGCTCGACGCGGGCGATCCCGTCGCCCTGTTTGCCGAGGTCCTCGATCTCGACGTAGCGCATCTCGCCCGGCTCGACGGGCGGCTGTGGGCCGTCGCTCGAGCGCGAGGAAGACGTCTCGGTTCCGCCGTCGGACGCCCCGTCGTCGCCCGCCCGGGAGATGAGCGCGACCCGATAGGTGTCGCCGGGATCGATGGATCCGGTTTCGATCTCTCGCGGCGGGACGTCGACGACGTAGCCGTCGTCGTCCTCGCGAACGTCGGCGCTGAACAGACAAAGGAGCTTCTCGGAGATTTCCATAGTAGACTCCACCCGTACGTAGCGACCGGTGAATATAGTTGTACCGCCGACATCGCCCGTGGCCGAGCCGACCGATCTGATCGAGCCGACCGAACCGACCGAACCGACCGAACCGACCGAACCGACCGAACCGACCGAATCGACCGAATCAACCGAACCGACTGAATCGACCGAGCCGGCCGAACCGACCGAACAGGCCGGTTACCGGGAGTCGCGGTCGTCAGACCCGCTCGAGGGCCGCTCCGTGCCACCGATTGGCGTCCCGTCCGCGCGCTTCGCGCCCTCGGAGTCGAAGACGACGACGGGCGCGTCGGTTCCGGCTCCGATCGCCGGGTCGTACCCGTCGCGGACCCCGATCGCCTCCTCCAGTTCGCGGACCGCCCGTTCCTTGAGCGCCGCCGCCAGCGCCTCGGCGTCGTCGCGGTCGATGTCGCGTCCGAGCCCCTCACACTCGTGCGCGCGGACGACCCCCGCGGCGTCGACCGGCTCGCCCATCGGCTGACTCGTCCCGCCGAGCGCGACGCTGAACGGGTACGTCCGGCAGATCAGTGGGCGAGCGTCGTGAACGGTACACGCCCCCTGGCCGTCAGCTTCCTCGTAGAACGTGCAGTCGCCGCAGTCGTCGGTCGCGAGCGCCCACTCGAACGTCTCGCCGACGGGATCGCCGTCGCCGTCCGTGGCGAGCCCGTAGGGCATCGGGCGGGCGACGTCGCGCCAGTCGTACGCCTCCCCGAACGCCGCCTCGGCGGCGTCCGCGACCGCCCGGACCTCGTCCGGGAAGACGGTCGCGGTGTGTGGCTCGCGGTCGTCGTCCGCCCCGGCATGGTCCGCACCAGCCCCGCCGTGACAGCCCGTCTCGACCTCGTCGGGAGTGACCGTCCCTTCGTCGACGGCCTCACCGATCCGTTCACCGTCGCCTTCGTCGACGCCCCCACCGATCCGTTCACCGTCGCCTTCTGCCACGCCCTCGCCGGCCGGGGCCCCGCCGGGTTCGTCGGGGGCGTAACCCGTACAGCAGCCGCCACAGCGCGTACACTCGAAGCCGATCGTCTCGATCGCGTCGGCCAGGTCCCCGACCTGGAGGTCGCGGGCCCGGTTGAGCTCGGTTTCGAGGCGCTCCATACCCTCGGATCGGCCGGAGGCGGGTTAACGCCGTCCCTTCGCGGGCGGGTTCGTCGAAGGAGAAAAGTACGATCGGGCCCTACCGGTCGGGCGTGAAGGAGTACGAGCGGAAGGGGCTCCTCGAGCGGATCAACCGCGAGGCGGCGACCGTCGGCGCGGACATCCCCGACGAGATCGAGGTCCAAGGCGAGCCGATCGACCTGCGGTCGTTCGTCTTCGAGATCAAGCGGCGCGATTCGGTGCCGCCCGGCGAGCGCGATCGGGTCGATCGAGCCAAGCGCAACCTCCGCCGCGAGCGGCTCCGTCGCGTGGAGCGCATCGAGGGGAACGAGGTGAGCTACGAGGAGGGCGAGGCGCTCGCGGCGTCGATCATCGGGATCGACCGCGCGCTGGAGGCGTTGGAGGGGCTCGACGCGCCGGGGCCCGAAACCGAGGCGCAACGGCAGTCGGCGGCCGACCAGAAGCGCTGGATGAGCTTCCTCCGGAAGGCGCTCGGCCGCGACGGGGGCGGTCGCGGGGGCTCCAGACAGCGGTTCTGACGGAGTGAGTCGTTGTGGGGCCGGCACGGGAGCCGCACGGGAACCGCCGCCTCCGTCAGTTCCGATGAGGATCTGTTCCCGATGAGGATCCGTTTCCGATGGCGATCAGTTCCCGGTGAAGTCGATCCGGGAGCCCTGTTCGTGTTCGCGGTTCGCGGCCGGACCGAGCCGGACGAACTCGTAGGCGTCGTCGTCGAGGTACACCGCCCCGTCGGCGACGGCGACGCCGACCGTCTCGAGGACGGAGCCCTCACACGGGCCGAAGTCGCAGTAGCCGGTGTCGGCCTGGAACGTCGCGCCGTGTTTCTGACAGAAGATCTCGCCGTTCCGGACGAACGCGCCGTCGTCCCTGTCGAGCCGGACGTCGGTCCAGTGTTGACAGTAGTTCCGGAAGGCGGCGACCCCGTCGGCGAGCCGGATCAGGATCGCCTCCGCCTCCGGGGTCCCGTCGTCGTCCGCGCCGACGTCGCCCGTGTCGTCCGTGACGGCGTCCGGGTCGACGAGGCGAAGCGTCACGAGCAGCGTGCTGTCCTCGGGAACCTCCTCGACGGCGACGATCCGGCGGTCCGCGTCCATACCCGGCCGTGGTCCGGGGCCGGTGAAAACGTTGCGCGTTCGGCCGGCCGACGGGTCGCTTATAAGTGATCGGTGGGCGGCCGGCGGACTCTTTATAAGCGATGATGGATGGCAGGCGGGGCGTTATAAGTGACCGGTGGGCGGCAGGCCATCGGCGGTGGTCGGCGGTCGGTCGAGCGTCGGCCTCCACCTCCCCAGCCTCGGCAGCGGGCCGCCGCCGGACGCTGCTCGGCGGCGGCCCGCTGACCTCCCTCGCGCACGCTCGCGGGCTCCCGTCGGTCGCCCGCGGGAACCGCGCGCGCCGACGCAGGACGGCCGGGCCGTTCGGATCTGTGATAAGCAGCATCCACCGGGGACGGCCTCCCGTTTATAAGCGCTCGCCGTCGTAGTGTCGCTCCTCGACCCGGCGGTCGTAGAGCCGCGAGAGCAGCGTCGTCAGCGGGCCGGCGACGCCGTCGCCGTCGCCGTCGACCGCGATGCCGTCGACGGTTTCGACGGGGCGGAGCTCCCACGTCGAGTTGGTACAGAACGCCTCGTCCGCGCCGCGCACCTCGTCGGGCGTGTACCGGCCCTCCTCGACCGGGATCCCCTCCGACTCCGCGATCTCGATCACGGTTCGGCGGGTGACCCCCGGGAGCACCGGCCCGTCGAGCGACGGCGTCTTCAGGGCCGTCCCGTCGGCGAAGAACAGGTTCGAGGTCGCCCCCTCGGCGACGTGACCGTCCTCGTCGAGCATGACCGCCTCGTCCGCGCCGGTCACCCGGAGCTCGAGCCGGGCGAGGATCCCGTTGAGGTAGTTGTGCGTCTTCGCCGCGGCGGGGATCGCCCGGTTCGGGACCTTTCGCGTCTTCGTCGTCTGGAGCGTGGCGGCCCCGTCGAAGACGGGCTCGGAGCCGACCCCGCCGCGCGCGAGCGGCTTCGCGATCACGACCACGGTCGGGTCGACCTCGGGCCGCGGGTCGAGCGTCCCGGGCTGGACCCCGCGCGTGATCGAGAGCTTGACGTACGCGTCCGCGAGGTCGTTCGCGGCGAGCGTCGCGTCGATCCGCGCCCGCAGGTCGACGTCGTCGAGCCCGTGGTCGAGCGCGAGCGTCCCGCAGGTGGCCGCGAGCCGCTCGGCGTGTGCCTCCCAGCGGAACACCGTCCCGCCGTACGCGCGCATCGTCTCGAAGGCGGCGTCGCCGTAGGCGAACCCGCGGTCCTCCACCGACACCGTCGCCGCCGAGGCGGGCACGAGCTCGCCGTCAACGTGGTAGACGGGTTCGTCGTCCGGGGCGTCTCCGGCGGCGTCCCCCGGACCGTCGCTCCTCGCACCGTCCCCCGGACCGTCGGTCGGTCCGCTCACGGCTCACACGACCCCACGAAGTTCCGCACCATCCGCTTCCCGAGGGGCGTCAGGATGCTCTCGGGGTGGAACTGGACGCCGATATGCGGCCGGTCGCGGCGACGGACCCCCATCACGACCTCGCGTTCGTCCTCGGTGCGGGCGGTCTCGACGAGCTCGTCGGGGAGGTCCTCGCGCTCGACGCACAGCGAGTGGTAGCGGCCGACCTCGACGCGGTCGGGCAGCCCGGTGAACACGCCGCCACCGTCGTGCGTGACGACCGACGGCTTCCCGTGGACGACCTCCGGAGCGTGGCCGACCGGCGCGCCGAGGTTCGCACAGAGCGCCTGGTGGCCGAGACAGACGCCGAACACGGGGCGGTCGAGATCGAAGACGTCCATCGAGACGCCCGCCGATTCGGGGGTCCCCGGGCCGGGCGAGACGACGATCCCGTCCGGGTCCAGCCGGCGGATCCCGTCGAGGTCGACCGCGTCGTTCCGGCGCACCGTCACCGCGCCGGCGACCTCCCCGACGTACTGGACGAGGTTGTACGCGAACGAGTCGTAGTTGTCGACGACGAGCACCCGCGCGTCGGAGTCGCCCGCGCCGGACCGCCAGGCCGCGGTCATTCCCCGCTCACCCCCTCCCCCTCGACGTCGAGGTCGCCGGCGGCGAGCGCCTCGTCGACCGCGGTCACGAGCGCCCGGGCCTTCGCGAGCGTCTCCTCGTACTCGGCGTCGGGGTTCGAGTCGTGAACGATCCCCGCGCCGACGCGGAGGTGGTACTCGTCCGCGTGTCGGACGAGCGTCCGGATCACGATGTTCAGCGTCGCGCGCCCGTCGAACCCGGCGGCGAGCATCGATCCGGTGTAGGGGCCGCGGCGGGTCCCCTCCAGCTCGTCGATGATCCCCATCGTCCGGGGCTTCGGGGCCCCCGTGATCGTCCCGCCGGGGAAGCACGCGGCGATCGCCTCGGCGAGCCCCACGTCCGGCCGCGCCTCGCCCGTGACGAGGCTCACGAGGTGCATCACCTCGGAGTACCGGTCCACGCGGCGGTACTCGGGCACCGACACCGTGCCGAACCGGGACACCTTCCCGAGGTCGTTCCGCTCGAGGTCGACGAGCATGGCGTGTTCCGCGCGTTCCTTCGCGTCCCCGGTCAGCTCCGCCTCCATCGCTGCATCCGCCTCGGACGTCCCGCCGCGGGGGCGCGTCCCCGCGATGGGTTCGGTTCGGAGCCGCGCGCCGCGGTTCGGGTCGTCGCTCGGGACGCGCTCCAACAGCAGCTCCGGGCTCGCGCTGACGAGGTCCGCGCCGCGCCCGTCGAGCCCGAACTCCAACAGCCCGGAGTAGGGCGCGGGGTTCACCCGCCGCAGGGCGTCGTAGGCCTCGACGGGATGGACCGCCGCGGCCGCGGTGAGTCGCTGTGAGACGTTCGCCTGGAACGTGTCGCCGTCGCGGACGTACGCCTTGACCCGGCGGACCGCCTCGGTGTACGCCTCCCGCCCGACGTCGCTCTCGAACGTCGCGCTCGACGACGCACTTGGCGACGTGCTTGGCGACGTGTCCGACGACGCGCTCGACGACGCGGTCGGCGTGGGATCGACGGTCGGATCCCCCGTCCGGATCCGCTCGACGAGCGCGAGCGCCCGCTCGACGCCGGCGTCGTACGCCGCATCGAGCGCCGCGCGGTCGGCGTCCGGGTCGTCCGCTCCGGCCGGCACGGGCGGGCAGGCCGTGACTCGGAGCGGGACCTCGACACCCGTGGTTTCCGACCCCTCCACGGGACACTCCCACGCCGCGACGCGGTCGAACACGCCGACCTGCAGGCGCGGGAGCCCGCGGTCGTCGACGGCGCCGGGACCCTCCGGCGGCGGCGCGGGGAAGGCTTCCAGCTCGCGGGCGACGTCGTAGGAGAGCCACCCGAACGCCCCGCAGGGGTACGGGACGTCGCAGTCGCCGCGGGCCAGCCGTTCCCCGTCGAGCAGGCCGTCGAGCGCGGAAAGCGTCGGCGTCGCCCGCCGGTAGTCGCCCGTCGGACTCCGGCCGTCGCCGGGGCCGTCGGCGACGACGGCGTCCGGGGCGACGCGGAGCCGTTCCACGGGGTCGACTCCGAAGTAGCCCCAGCCGGACTGGCCGCCGGTCGTCTCGTAGAAGAAACCGCCCGGGCCGTCGCGGGCCCGCCGGTAGGCGTCGAACGGGTCGTCGACGGCGACCCGCACCTCGACCGGGACACGGGTTCCCGTGGAAGCCGCGGCGGCGACCTCGCGGAAGCGCTCCCGGTCCGTGTGGACGCGTTCGGTCATCTACCACACCGTTCGGCGGGGAGGGTGAAACGGTTGCGGTCGATGGAGGGCCCGCCGCGGGGGAGCGTCGGTCGCGGTTAGCGCGCCTTCGCGCGGTCGATCCACGTCGCTGCGCGCTTCTCGCCGACGCTCGCACCCTCGGCGACGGCGGCGGGATCGGCCGCCGCGAGGTCGGTGACGCTGTCGATCCCGATCGCCGAGAGCCGCTCGGCGTAGGCGGGCCCGATGCCCTTGATCGAGTCGACCGGCTCGCCGTCGTCAGCGGTGGTGTCGCGGGCCTCGTCGTTGACTCCGTCGTCGGTTTCGTCGTCACCCTCGCCACCCTCATCGCCTTCGTCGTCGACCGGCTCCGCCTCGTCGTCCGGTTCGAGGTCCCCATCCGATTCGAGGTCCGCGGCCGATTCGAGGTCCGCGGCCGATTCGAGGTCCGCGGCCGGCTCGGCTTCGGCTTCGTCCCCGACGGCGACGTCGTCGGCTTCGGGTCCGGCGGCCTCGGCGGGTTCGGCTGCCCCCGCGGGCTCGCCGGTGTCGTCGACGAGAGAGTCGGTCGAGGCGGCCGCTTCCGTACCGCTCGCGGCGGCGTCCTCGCCCGACGCGTCATCAGCGCCCGACGCGCCATCAGCGCCCGACGCGTCATCAGCACCGACCGGCTCGTCCACGGCGGGTTCCTCGCCGTGTGCGGCGGTTCCCTCGTCGTCCGTGGTGGTTCGCTCGTCGTCCGTAGCGGTCTTCCGGTCGTCTCCGTCGGCCTCCCGCTCGACGGTCACTTCCGTCTCCCCGGTTCCGTCCTCGGCGGACCCGCCCCCGAGCCCGAGCTTCTCCTTGAGTTTCTGCAGTAGGGCCATTGGTGACGGCTACGCATGGTGGATATTTAAAAGCCGGTAACCGTGGCGACATTTCGGCGACCGCGTCCGTCCCGCCTGTTTATAAGGTTCGTCAGACGGACCGTCGGGTATGGAACTCATCCATGCGGTCATGTGGTCGCTCCACGTCGGCTTCGCGGTCCTGTGGACCGGGAGCGTGCTGTTCGTCACCGTCGCGGTGCTCCCGCCGGCGACGCGGGGGGAGATCGGTGCCGACGCGCTCGCGTCCCTCGTCGGCCGCCTCCGATGGATCACGCGGATCGCGGCGGTCGCGTTCCTCGTCACCGGCGGCCACATGGCGGGGACCCTCTACACCGTCGAGACGCTCACGGGCACCGGGCGCGGGCACCTCGTGTTGACGATGTTGGCCCTCTGGTTCCTCGCGACCGGCCTCGTCGAGGCCGCCGGCGGGAAGCTCGTTTCGGGGCTCGACGCCGGGAAGCTCCGCGAGCCCGCCCGCGACGCGAAACCCCTCTTTTACGGCGCGGCCGCCCTCTCGGTCGGACTCATCGTCACCGCGGGGCTGCTCGCGAACCCCTTCGGGTTCTGACGGCTCGATTCGACCTCGTTATTTTAGGCCCGCCCGCAGCGCCTCGTTCATCTCGTCGACGGGGGCGTCCTCGCCGGTCCAGATCTCGAACGCCTCGACGCCCTGGAACAGCAGCATCCACGCGCCGTCGACGGTCGTCGCGCCCGCCGCGGCCGCCTCCCGCAACAGCCGCGTCTCGATCGGCGAGTACACCGCGTCGAGCACGGCGAGGTCGGCGTGGAGGTGTGCCGCCGGGACGGGAGTCGCCTCGGGGTCGTCCATCCCGACGCTCGTCGCGTTGACGAGGACGTCCGCGGCGGCGACGCGCGCGCCGAGGTCGTCGAGGCCGCCGCCGGTCGCGCCGGGAACGTCGGCGGCGAGCCCGGTCGCGCGCTCCGCGGTGCGGTTGGCGACGTGGACCGTCGCGCCGGCGTCCGCCAGCGCGAACGCCGCCGCCCGCCCCGCGCCGCCCGCGCCGACGACGACCGCGTCGGTGCCCTCGAGCGCGACGTCGTGACGGGCGAACGCACGGACGACGCCGGCCGCGTCGGTGTTGTAGCCGCGTGGACGGGGATCGTCGCCGTCATCGAGGGCGTCGCCGAAAACGGGACCGAAGTCGATCGTGTTCACCGCGCCGATCCGTTCGGCGAGCGGGTCGACGGCGACGGCGTCGAGCACGTCTCGCTTGAAGGGAATCGTGACGTTGAGTCCGCTGACACCGAGCGCGGCCGCGCCTTCGACGGCCGCGACGGCTCCGTCGCGATGCGGCTCGAAGGTGACGTAGCGCGCGTCGAGCCCGAGCGCCTCGTAGCCGGCCTCGTGCATCGGCGGCGACAGCGAGTGCCCCACCGGGTTGCCGATCAGTCCGTAAACGTCCATGCCCGAACGAGCGGACGGTTCGACTTAAAAGGCGCCGGAGCGACCGCCGTGAGGCTGGGCAGGCCTCGTGACGAGGGCCGTAGGCGCGTCCTGTAACGGGGAGCCGGGCCGTAGCGCGTCCTGTGATAGGGAACCGGCCCGCACCGCGGCCCTTTTTAGTCGAACCGCGTGAACCCTCGAACGTGCCTCTCGGGTCGCCGGTCACCGAACTCCTGCTGTTGGCGGCGGGCGTCGCGCTGCTGTACGTCGGCGCGGAGCTGTTGGTGAAGGGCGCGGCCGACCTCGCGCTCGCGATCGGGCTGCGGGCCTCGACGGTCGGGGTGACCGTCGTCGCGTTCGCGACGACCGCGCCGGAGCTGTTCGTCGCCGTCGTCGGCGCGGTCACCGTCTCGACGGACATCGGGCTGGGCGCGATCGTGGGGTCGAACGTCGCCAACATCGGGCTGGTGCTCGGGCTCTCGGCGCTGATCCGCCCGCTCGACGTCTCCGAAACCGTGTTCGAGCGCCACGTCCCGTTCATGGTGTTGGCGGCGTTCCTCCTCGTCGCGCTGGGTTGGAACGGGCGGATCGGGGCCGCCGAGGGGGTCGTCCTCCTCGTCGCGCTCGGGGTGTTCACGCTCGTCGTGCTGCGCCGCATCCAGCGCACCCAGTCGGGGATCACGGCCGCCGAGCGGGACCGCATGCCCGACGCGAAGCCGCGGGACGTGGCGCTCGTCCTCGGCGGCATCGTGGCGCTCCTCGTCGGGTCGCGCTGGCTGATCGGCGGGGGTCGCGACCTGCTGGCCGCCGCCGGTTTCTCCGACCTGTTCATCGGGCTCACCGTGCTCGCGATCGGCACGTCGATGCCCGAACTCGCCGCCAGCGTCGTCGCCGCCGTCCGCGACGAGGCGACCTTCAGCGTCGGCAACGTCGTCGGCTCGAACATCTACAACGTGCTCGCCGTCATCGGGATCCTCGCGGTGATCACCCCGGTGGAGGTGAGCGCCGGCGTCCGCGCGTTCGAGTTCCCCGCGCTCGTCGCATTCACCCTCCTCGTCGTCGGCCTGATGTACCGCGGGAAGCGGCTCTCCCGCGTCGACGGCGCGGTGCTCGTCGTCGCGTACGTCCTGTTCGTCTCCCAGCTGTTACCGTAGCGATCACCCCGCCCGCGACGGTCCGTCGGCGAACCGATGGCTATTCGGCGGCCGACGCCCCACGGTCGGGCCGTGATAGCGATCGTCGTCAGCCGGGCCGACAGCGCCTCCGAACACATCGGCGAGCACCTGCTCGAGCTCGAACCGTGGGCCGCTCACGAGGACGGGAGCCGGCCCGACGGCGACGGCGGCGGGACGTACTACCGGACCGAGGGCTTCGAGCTCCGGTCGTTCGACGGGATCCACGTCTCGCTCGACGACCCCGCGCCCGCGTTCGGCGGGGGCGACGAGGACGATGGCGACGATGGGGATCGCACGGCGAAGGACGGCGGAGACGCCGCCGACGGGACCGCCGGGCCCGACCTGCTCGTCTTCGTCTCCAGACACTCCGGCGACACCGGCCCGCTGCTGACGGCCCACTTCACGGGGAACTTCGGGCCCGCGGAGTACGGCGGCGACGACGGGGGGCTGGCGCGGGCCGCCCCCGGCACCCAGAAACGCGTCGTCGACGCGCTCGCGCGACACGCCCCCGACGGCTACGACGTCGGCATCGAGGGAACCCACCACGGCCCGACGGACGTGTCGGTCCCGTCCCTGTTCGTCGAGCTCGGCTCCGACGAGCCCCAATGGGCCGACGAGGAGGCCGCCCGCGCGGTCGCGAGGGCGGTACTGGACCTCCGCGACGCCGCGAACGGCGGGCGCGATGGCGACGGGACGAGCGAACCGGTCCGGGAGCACGGCGACGACGACCCGTCCGCCGGCCCCGACCTGCTCGGCACGGACGGCGAGCCCCGCCACGTGGTCGGCTTCGGCGGCGGCCACTACGCGCCCCGGTTCACCCGGATCGTGGCCGAGACGGAGTGGGCGGTGGGCCACGTCGGGGTCGACTGGGCGCTGGCGGCGATGGGCGCGCCCGAGGCGAACCGCGACGTGATAGCTCGCGCGTTCGAGCGGAGCCGCGCCGAGCACGCCGTTATCGAGGGGGACCGCCCCGCCCTCGCCGCGGTCATCGAGGACCTCGGCTATCGGGTCGTCGGCGAGACGTGGGTCCGGGCGGTCGGGGACCGGCCGCTGGCGCTCGTGTCGGCGCTGGAGGAGGCGCTGTGTCCGGTCGACGACGGGCTTCGGTTCGGCGACGTCCTCCCGTCGATCGACCGTACCGCGGAAGGGACGCCGTCGCCGGACCGAGCCCCGGTCGACCCTCGTCGGTTTCGGGACGCGGTCGTCGTCCGGCGGCTCCCGGGCGAGCTGCTCGCGCGGGCGCAGGGGATCGACGCCGAGGCAGCCCGTGCCGCGGTGAGGTCGCGGACCGTCGCGTTCGAGACCGAGCAGGCGGGCACCGTGGCCGCCGGCCGCGCGGCGTTCCCGGCGGGAGCGGACGGGTACGCCCGGCTCGTCGCCGACCTCGTCGACGTCCTCCGCGGGCGATACGACGAGGTCGCGATCGAGGGCGGCGCGGTGGTGGCCCGCGAGGCGGCGTTCGACCCGGCCCTCGCGGCCCGACGGGGCGTCCCGGAGGGGCCGGCGTTCGGCCGGCTCTCGGCCGGCGAGCCCGTGGAGGTGGACGGCGAGGTCGTCACGCCCGCCGACGTCACCCGCTCGACGGCGGACCGGTTCCCGGTCGCCGGCGACGCCCTCGAGGCCGGGGAGAGGGGCACCGGTGATCCGGCCGGCGGATCCGGCGCGTGAAACCCGGCCGTTCGCACGCCACGGGGCGTCTGACCCGCGTATGACGATTGGGCAAAGATAAATAGGCGGGGGTCGCAACTGGTCCACATAATGGACTCTATCGTAGAGGACGCGATCGACGAGGCCGAGGAGTCACCCGCGGAGGGTGACGACGGGTTCGGCGGCGGGTCCGGCGACGGCGGCAACCCCTCCGGCGGGACCCCTCGAACCGGGACGATGACCGACGACGAGCTTCAGGACGTTCTCAAGGAGCTCCAGACCAACATCACCGTGGTCGGCTGCGGCGGGGCGGGCGGCAACACCGTCAACCGGATGACCGAGGAGGGGATCCACGGCGCGAAGCTCGTCGCCGCCAACACGGACGTGCAACACCTCGTCAACATCGAGTCGGACACGAAGATCCTCATGGGTCAACAGAAGACCCAGGGACGCGGCGCGGGGTCGCTCCCGCAGGTCGGCGAGGAGGCCGCGATAGAGTCCCAAGAGGAGATCCAGGACGCGATCGACGGCTCCGACATGGTGTTCGTCACCGCCGGCCTCGGCGGCGGCACCGGCACCGGTTCGGCCCCCGTCGTCGCGAAGGCCGCCCGCGAGTCGGGCGCGCTCACCATCGCCATCGTCACCACGCCGTTCACCGCCGAGGGGGAGGTCCGCCGGACGAACGCGGAGGCCGGCTTGGAGCGGCTCCGTGACGTCTCCGACACGGTCATCGTCGTCCCCAACGACCGCCTGCTCGACGCCGTCGGGAAGCTCCCGGTCCGGCAGGCGTTCAAGGTCTCCGACGAGGTCCTGATGCGCTCGGTGAAGGGGATCACGGAGCTCATCACGAAACCCGGCCTCGTCAACCTCGACTTCGCCGACGTCCGCACCGTCATGGAGAAGGGCGGCGTCGCGATGATCGGCCTCGGCGAGTCCGATTCCGACTCGAAGGCGCAGGACTCCGTGAAGTCGGCGCTCCGCTCGCCGCTGCTCGACGTCGACATCTCCGGCGCGAACTCCGCGCTCGTCAACGTCACGGGCGGCACCGACATGTCGATCGAGGAGGCGGAGGGCGTCGTCGAGGAGATCTACGACCGGATCGACCCCGACGCCCGGATCATCTGGGGCACCTCCGTCGACGAGGAGCTCGAGGGCGAGATGCGGACGATGATCGTCGTCACCGGCGTCGACTCCCCGCAGATCTACGGCCGAAACGGGGGCGACGAGGAGGCCGCCCAGCAGATGGAAGACATCGACTACGTCGAGTAGGCCCTTCCGAACGTTCTCGCTCCCGCCGCTCCCGGCCGCCCCGCCGTTTGACCCCTCCAGTCCGCTTCCGTCCCCCTTCACCCCGCCGCTTGACCCCTCCGGTCCGCTGCCGCCCCCTCCACGATGTCCATCCGCACCGCCATTCCCGGCACGAGCCCCGACGCCGTACCGCCCGTCGACGCTCCCGAGCCGGACACGGATCGAGGCTTCCCCGACGGCGTCGACGTGTCCGTTATCGCGTTCGCCGCCGTCCTGACGACGCTCGTCGTCGTCGGGAGGCTGACCGGCGACCCCGTCACGTGGAGCGAAGCGCCCGGCGTCGTCTCGAACGCGCTGACCGCGGCCGCGATCGCCGGCGGGGTCGGGTGGCTGTTCGGGCACGTCGGCGACCCGTGACGCCGCCTCGGGGCTCGCGGTCACGGTCACGGGCCACGATCGCGCACGCGTCGAGCCGAACCGACGTCGGCGACCGGACCGCATCAAAAGGTAAAAACCGTCTCGTCTCGAAGCCGCTCGTAACATGGACGTTCCGTACGACCTCAACAGCTACATTCGGGTGCTGAAGCTGGCCAGCACGCCGAGCACCGACGAGTTCCTCCAGGTGTCGAAGATCGCCGGTGCCGGCATCGTGCTCGTCGGGTTCCTCGGCTTCATGATCTTCGCGGTGATGAGCCTCCTCCCGGGGGTCGGAGTCTGATGCCGATCTTCTCCGTCAAGACCACCGCGAGACAGGAGCGCACCGTCGCGGACATGCTCGCCGAAAAGGAGATGCCGGAGATCCACGCCGTCATCGCCCCCGACCAGCTCACGAGCTACGTGATGGTCGAGGCCTCCGACGGCAACGTGTTCGCCCGCATCCTCGACGAGATCCCGCACGCTCGCGGCGTCATTCAGGGCCCCGACGGGGCCGCCCAGAGCCCGTTCTCCGAGGTCGAACACTTCCTCTCGCCGACCCCCGACGTCGAGGGGATCGGCGAGGGCGACATCGTCGAGCTCATCGCCGGCCCGTTCAAGGGCGAGAAGGCGCGCGTCCAGCGCATCGACGAGGGCAAAGACCAGGTGACCGTCGAGCTGTACGAGGCCACCGTCCCCATCCCCGTGACGGTCCGCGGCGACCAGATCCGCGTGCTCGACTCCGAAGAGCGGTAATCCGGTCACGCCGACGGAACCTTCCTCAAACCGGTCGGGGTCCCTTTCGTGCCGCTCCGGCGCGTCCCCGCTCTCCGAAGCGTCTTCCCCGACTCGAACGCTTATCCCGCCGGCTTCCCTGCGGGCCGTATGCACGTCGTCGTGATCGGTGGCGGGATCGTCGGGCTGTCGTCGGCACACGCGCTCGTCGAGGCGGGGGTCGACGTCACCCTCCTCGAACGCGGGTCGTTCGGCGCGGGGAGCACGGCGCGGTCGGCCGGCGGGATCCGGGCGCAGTTCTCGACCCCGATCAACGTCCGGCTCTCCCGGGAGAGCCTCCCGGTCTGGGAGTCGTTCGAGGAGCGGTTCGGGGTCGACGTCGGCTTCCGACAGCACGGGTACCTCCTGCTCGCCCGAACGGCCGCGAGCGCCGACGCGTTCGCGGAGCACGTGGCGATGCAGAACCGGCTCGGCGTCGACAGCGAGCTCCTGACGCCACGGGCGGCGACCGAGCGGTGTCCGGGGCTCGATCCGGAGCCGTTCCGCGCGGCGACGTACCACGCCCGCGACGGCTACGCCGATCCGAACCTCGCGGTCCAAGGCTACGCCCGGGCCGCCCGCGAGGGCGGGGCCGACCTGCGGGCGGGTACCGCCGTCCGGGACGTCCGAGTCGCCGACGGGCGCGTGACGGGCGTCGAAACCGACGACGGCCCGATCGCGGCCGACGCCGTCGTCAACGCCGCCGGCGCGTGGGCGGCGGGGATCGCCAGCCTGGCCGGTCGTTCGCTGCCCATCGCCCCGCGGCGGCGACAGGTCGCGATCGTCGAGCCGTCCGACGGGATCCCCGAGACGGTCCCGCTGACGATCGACATCGACACGGGGTCGTACTTCCGCCCGGAGCGCGAGGGGACCGCCCTCGTCGGCGGTCACTTCACGGACGAGGACCCCGACGTCGACCCCGACGCCTACGGGGAGTCGATGGCGTTCGACTGGGCGGCGACCGCCCTCGACCGCGCCGCCGACTACGCGTCGTACTTCGGCGAGGCGTCCCGGCTCAAGCGGGGCTGGGCCGGGCTGTACGCCGTGACGCCCGACCACCACCCGATACTCGAGGAGACGCTCCCCGGCTTCGTCACCGCCGCGGGCTTCTCGGGGCACGGCTTCCAGCACGCGCCCGCGACCGGACAAGTCGTCGCCGAGCTGTGTGTCGACGGTGCGGCCTCGCTCGACGGGGTCGACGCGCTCGCGAGCGACCGGTTCGAGTCGGGCGACGGACCCGTGGAGCGGAACGTCGCGTGAGGGCGGTGTCACGTGAGGGTGGTCGGGGCCGACCGGGGTCGGCCGAGGTCGAGAGCCGCACCGTTTTTACCTTCCGTCGGTGTTCCGTAACGTAGATGCGTGGATCCGTGATCGGACAGTCGACGGGCGAGATACCGGCGCTCACGCCGGAGATCCTGTTGATGTTCGGGATCATCGCGGTCGCGCTCGTGCTGTTCATCACGGAGCCGGTCCCGATCGACGTCGTCGCGATCGCGGTGATGGTGTCGCTCGTCGTCCTCGAACCGTGGACGGGCGTCGACGCGGCGACCGGGATCGGCGGCTTCGCCAGCACCGCGACGGTCACCGTCCTCGCGATGTTCGTCCTCAGCGAGGGGATCCGCCGCTCCGGGCTGATAAACATCGTCGGCACGGAGATCGCCGAGCGGTACGGAACGAGCCCGTACAAGCAGCTGCTCGCCGTACTCGGGCTCTCCGGCGGGAGCGCGGGGTTCATCAACAACACGCCGGTCGTCGCCGTGATGATCCCGATGGTGAACACGCTCTCCCGGAAGACCGGGATCTCCCCGTCGAAGCTG
Organism: Halorubrum sp. JWXQ-INN 858; assembly: GCF_009806985.1. Lineage (GTDB taxonomy): Archaea > Halobacteriota > Halobacteria > Halobacteriales > Haloferacaceae > Halorubrum. The sequence continues at coordinate 24,432 of NZ_WUAX01000003.1, forward strand.
CTCATGCCGGTGTCGTTCGCGGCGATGCTCGGCGGCATGCTGACGCTCATCGGCACCTCGACGAACATCCTCGCCTCCGACGTCTCCGGGCGGCTCATCGGCCGCCCCTTCTCGATGTTCGAGTTCACCCAGCTCGGGCTGATCGTCCTGGTCACGGGCGTCGTCTACCTGGCGACCGTCGGCCGGCTGCTGATCCCCGAACGGATCAAGATGGACGACGAGCTGATCGAGGGCTTCGACATGACGGAGTACCTCACGGAGGTCGTCGTCACCGAGGAGTCACACCTCGTGGGGAAGACCGTCAACCAGTGTTTCGCCGAGCTGGACCTCGACGCCGACATCGTCCAGCTCGTGCGCCACGACCAGGTCTTCACGGAGCCGCTGGCGCGCAAGGAGGTCCGCCCCGGCGACGTGCTCGTGTTGCGGACCGACCGCGAGAGTCTGCTGACGCTGATCGAAACCGAGGGCCTCGAGCTCGCGCCGGACGCCGACGTCACCGAGGAGCGGCTCCAGGCCGAAGAGGAGGACGTCGAACCGGAGGACGACCAGCGGCTGGTGGAGATCGTCGTCTCCCCGGAGGCGAGGATCCTCGGGCAGACGCTGGAGTCGTTGAACTTCAGACAGCGGTACGACGCGACGGTGTTGGCGCTGCGTCGCGGCGGCGAGATCATTCACGCGCGCATGGACGAGCGGGGGCTCCGGGCGGGCGACACGCTCCTCATTCAGGCCTCCGAGGGGACCGTTCAGCGGTTCGCGAACGACCGCGAGTTCATCGTTGCACAGGAGCTGACGCTCCCGGACTTCCGGTACCGGCGTATCCCGGTCGCGCTCGGGATCATCGCGGCCGTGGTGGGGCTCGCGGCGCTCGACGTCCTGCCGATCGTCATCAGCGCGCTCGGCGGGATCGTCGCGATGGTGGCGACGGGCTGTGTGAAGCCGAACGAGGTGTACGACTCGGTCGACTGGAGCGTGATCTTCCTGCTCGCGGGGCTCATCCCGCTGGGCGTCGCCATGGAGCGGACGGGGGCGGCCGAATGGCTCGCGACGACGGTCCTCGTGTTCGCGGTCGGGCTCTCCCCGGCGGTGGTGTTGGGGCTGTTCTACCTGTTCACCGCGCTCGTCACGAACGTCGTCAGCAACAACGCGAGCGTGGTGTTGATGATCCCGGTCGCCATCGAGGCCGCGCTCGCGATCGGCGCGGACCCGTTCACCTTCGTCCTCGCGGTGACGTTCGGCGCGTCGACCGCGATGCTCACGCCGATCGGCTACCAGACGAACCTGATGGTGTACGGCCCCGGTGGCTACCGGTTCGGCGACTTCTTCCGCGTCGGCGCGCCGCTCCAGCTGATACTGGCGGTCGTGACGACGCTCGGGCTGTTGTTCTTCTGGGGGGTTTGAGTCGGCTCTCCGTTCGACCGACGCCCCGACGGACGGGACGTCGAAGCCGAAACGGCGCGACCACGAAGCGACGAGTGGACACGTATTTGTGCGTCGGGAACGAGTTAATTACTGAACAATGATAGATTCGGCCCTGTTGGTGCTCGGCGTCGCCGTCGCCTGTTTCGTCGCGTACAACATCGGCGGGGCGACGACGGGACCGGCTTTCGCTCCCGCCGTCGGGGCGGGGGTCCTCACGAAGGTCGCCGCCGCGGCGCTCATGTCAGTCTTCTTCTTCGTCGGGGCGTGGACGATCGGGCGGCGCGTCGTTGACACGCTCGGCGAGGAGCTGATCCACGACCCGGCGATCTTCACGCTCCCGGCGAGCATCGTCGTCCTCTTTTTCATCGGGGGCGCGCTGTTCGTCGGCAACGTGTTCGGCGTCCCGGCGTCGACGTCGATGACCGCCGTCGGCTCCATCGCCGGGCTCGGACTCGCGTCGGGACAGCTGAACTGGGCGGTGATGGGCGAGATCGTCACGTGGTGGATCGTCGCCCCGATCGTCGGGTTCTGGGTGGCGGGCATCATCGGCCGCTACTTCTACGTCTACCTCGACGACCTCATCGCGATAAACCAGACCGAGGGGGCGCTCGTGGAGCTCGATCGGAGCGGCGCGGTGCCGAAGGTCGTGGCCGGCCCGAACACGACGCGTCGCGAGCTGGTCGGCTCCCTCATCGTCATCGCCATCGGCTGTCTGATGGCGTTCAGCTCCGGCACCAGCAACATCGCCAACGCGATCGCGCCGCTGGTGGGCAGCGGCCAGCTGGACATCAACGTCGGCATCGTCATCGGCTCGATCGCGGTCGCGGTCGGCGCGTTCACCATCGCGCGACGGACGATGGAGACGCTCGGCAACGACATCACGCACCTCCCGCTCACCGCGGCGATCGTCGTCGCGTCGATCAGCTCCGTACTCGTCGTCGGGCTGTCGGCGGTCGGGATCCCAGCGAGCTTCGTCGTCATCGCGACGATGTCGATCGTCGGGCTCGGCTGGGGGCGGGCCACGCGGACGACGACGCTCTCCGAGGGCGTCACCGGCGAGGAAGCCCCTCGGGCGTCGGTCGGCGCGCTGGCGGCCGACGAGGGGACCGCGACCGTCGGGGACCCGACCGTCTCCGAGGAGACGAAACCGGAACCGGAGCCGATCGGCGAGGGGAAACCGGAGGAGGTGCCGTCGGCCTCCGACCTCTTCGATCCCTCGACGACCGCGCGCGTGATCGTCATGCAGAACGTCGTCCCGATATTCGCGACGATCGGCTCGTACGCGACGTTCCTCCTGCTGTTTTGAGCTGTGTCGGTGGCCGACGACACCGCGCCCGTCCTCGCCGCCGGCTAGCGCCATCCCTCATCCCGCCATCCCTCGTTCCGCCACCCCTCGTCCCGTCACCCCTCGTCCCGTCACCCCTCGTCCCGTCACCGTCACCCGTAGCTTATAACCGAACGGCCCGTCCGGACCGGTAGCGATGGCGACCCGCGAGGCCCTCTGGAACTACCGTAACGAGTTCGGCGACGCGTTCGGCCGCACCTACTTCCGACGGTTCGGGCCGGGAGTGATCTCCAGCGTCGGGCTGGGGACGTACCTCGGCGAGCCGACCGCGGCCGTCGACGACGCCTCCCGCGAGGCGATCGGGCTCGCGCTCCGGTCCGGCGTCAACGTCGTCGACACCGCCGCCAACTACCGCTGCGGCCGCGCCGAGCGGGTCGTCGGCGAGGCGGTCCGCGACGCCGGGATCGACCGTGACGCGGTCGTGGTGGCGACGAAGGGCGGGTTCCTCCCCTTCGACGGGAGCCGCCCCGACGACCCGGGGGCGTACGTCCGCGATCGGTTCGTCGATCCGGGGATCGTCGACGTCGACGACCTCGCCGGGGGGGCACACTGCCTCGCGCCGGCGTACCTCGAGTGGTCGCTCGACCGGTCGCTCGACCGGCTCGGCCTCGATCAGGTCGACTGTTACTACGTCCACAACCCGGAGACGCAGCTCGCGGCCCGGTCGCGGGAGGACGTGTACGACGCGCTGGAGGCCGCCTTCGAGGCGTTAGAGCGGCGGCGGCTCGCGGGCGACGTCGGGTGCTACGGGGTCGCGACGTGGGACGCCTTCCGCGCGTCCCCGACCGATGACGCCTACCTCTCGCTGCCCGAGGTGCTCGCGCGCGCCGAGGCCGCCGGGGCGGCGGTGGGGGCGGACGACGACCACGGGTTCGCGGCGGTGCAGCTCCCGTTCAACGTCGCGATGGCCGACGCGTTCACGCGACGGAACCACCGGCCGGCGGCCGGCGTCGACCGCGGCGGCAACCGCGACGCCGTCGACGGCGAGGCGGAACCGGATCCAGCTCCCGTCTCGACGCTGGCGTTCGCCCACGAGGCCGGGCTGTCGGTGTTCACGAGCGCGAGCATCGCGCAGGGGGAGCTGGCCGTCCCGGGGGCGATCCCGGCGGGCGTCGACGGCGAGCTGTCCGGCGACACGCCGGCCCAGCGGGCGCTCAACTTCGCGCGAAGCGCGCCCGGGGTGACCTGCTCGCTGGTCGGCACGAGCGACGTCGACCACGTCCGCGAGAACGTCGCCGCCGGAACGTTCGACCCGCTCGGGGCGAGCGCGTTCGACGCCGTCTTCGAGTGAGACGCGGACGGAACGAAGAAGGGGAGAGGCGGGGACGGTCGATTCGCGGGGACGGGTCCTCGAGGAGGTTGGTCCGGCGGCTAGCGGAGCTCCTTGTACTTCGTGTTACACTCCGGGCAGATCCGGACGGAAAACACCTCGTCGGGGTCGTTCTTCTTCTTGAGCACCTGTTCGCACTCCGAACAGTTGAGCCGCTCGTAGGTGTCCTTGAACAGGTCGCCGTCCCGGAGCGCCTTCCTGGTGGATTTCATACGCCGGGGTTGGGCGCGGGGTGGGATAAAAACCCCGCCCGGCGTCGCGGTGCGGGAACGACGCTCGACACGACGACCGAACCGAGGTCCCGACACGACGGCCGAACCGACGCCCCGACACGGCGGCCGAACCGACGCCCCGGCCGAGTCGGGACGTTTCGGAACGCTTGTGCCGACCCGCGTGAAACGGCCGCCGTGTCACGAACCCGGCTGTTCGGATCGCTGTGCGGGCTCGTCTTCCTCGCCAGCTTCGCGCGCGTGGTGTTCGCGCCGCTCGTCGGCGAGTTCATCGACGAGTTCGCCATCCGCGAGGGGACCGCCGGACTGATCGTCACGCTGACGTGGCTCGGTTCCGCCTCCCCGCGACTGCCGACCGGCTGGCTGCTCACCCGGACGAGCCGGGTCCGCGTGGTCCTCCTCTCGGGAGTCATCCTCACCGCCGGCGCGGTGGGCGTCGCGATCGCGCCGGACGTGCGGCTGCTGATGGTCGCGGCGTTCCTCGTCGGCAGCGCGTCCGGCATTTACTTCATCGCGGCGAACCCGTTCGTCTCCGAGCTGTTCCCCTCCCACGTCGGGCGGGTCCTCGGCATCCACGGGATGGCGAGCCAGCTCGCCGCGGTCGCCGCCGCGCCGGTCGTCACGGTGGCGCTGTGGTACGACTGGCGGTACGCCTTCTACGGGCTGGCGGTCGTCGCCGCGGCGACGACGCTCCTCGTCGTCCTCCTCGCCGGGCGGACGGACCTCCCGGACGCCGGCCGGGACGACACCGACTTCTTCGGCGGCGCGCGCTCCGCGTGGAAGCTGATCGTCGCCGGGGTCGTCATCATGGGGCTCACCAGCTTCGTCTGGCAGGGGCTGTTCAACTTCTACGAGCTGTACATGATCGACAAGGGGCTCCCGCCGACGACCGCGCGCAACCTCCTGACGGTCGTCTTCGCCGCCGGAGTCCCCGCCTTCCTCATCGCCGGCGACCTCGCGGACCGGCTCCCGCACGTCCCGTACATCCTCGGGATCGTGACGGCGTTCATCGCGAGCGTCGTCCTCGTCGTGTTCGCCTCCGGGCTCGCGACGGTCGTGGTCGCCAGCGTCCTCGTCGGCTTCACCATCCACATGCTCTACCCCGCGACGGACACGTACATCCTCGATTCGCTGCCCGACGAGACTCGGGCGTCCGCGTACGCGGTCTTCTCGGCCGGCGCGATGACGACGCAGGCGGTCGGCTCGTGGACCGTCGGCGAGGCGGTCGAGGCGGGTATCGCCTACGACGCCGTCTTCCTCGCGCTCGCGGGCGGGTTGACCCTCCTCGTCGTCGCCTACGCCGTCCTCGATCGCCTCGGTCGCGTTCCCGGCGGGTCCTCCGACCGGTCGTCGGGCGGGGACAGGGGCGACGGCGTCGGGAACTGACCGTTCGCCCGCGGACGTCGCCGGGGTCATCGGCACCTCCCACGCCGCCGGCGCCGCCGGCACCTCCCACGCCACCGGAGTCGCCACCGTCTCACGGACGCGGCACCTCCCGCGCCGCCGGCGTCGCCACCGTCCCGCGAACGCGGCACCGCCGACGGGTACCGTGCGTATTTAGGCGGTTCTCCCCGTTGGGATCGGTAATGGAGTACGTCCAAGAGCGCGTGACGACGCTGCACGCGCTGACGGACCACCGCCCGGACGCGCCGACCGACCGCGCGGCCGTCGTGGTGCCGATGACGGAGCGCGAGTACGGGACGCTCGCGGCCGAGCACGTCCTGTCGACGCTCGAGGCGGTCGACCCCGCGCGGGTGATCGTCCCCCTCCGGGCTCCCGCCGAACGCGCCGGCCCGTTCGCGGACTGGCTCGACGGGTTCGATCTCGAGGTGGAGACGCTGTGGTGTGACGGCCCCCGGCTCGCGGACCTCCTCGCCGACGCCGGCGTCGACGGCGACCGCGGCAAGGGTCGCGACGTGTGGCTCGGGCTCGGGCGGGCGCTGGCGGAGGACTTCGTCGTCGTCCACGACGCCGACACGCGCACCTACTCGCCCTCCTTCGTGACCCGACTGTTGTTCCCGCTCGCACACGGCCACGACTTCTCGAAGGGGTACTACGCCCGCGTCGAGGACGACGCGCTCTACGGGCGGCTGTTCCGTCTCTTCTTCAGGCCGCTCGTCCGCGCGCTCGCCGAGGGGCCGGAGGGCGGTCAGGGAAATCGCCTGGAAGGTCGCCCGCGTGGCCGCACGGCGGGTGGCGACGACCCGCCCGACAGCGACGTGCTCGGGTACCTCGAGTCGTTCCGATACGCGCTCGCCGGCGAGTTCGCCGCGACGAGCGAGCTGATCGGGCGGCTGCGACTCCAGCGCGGCTGGGGGTTGGAGGTCGGCACCCTCGGCGAGGCGTTCGCCCACGCGGGGTTCGCCGGGAGCGCACAGGTCGACCTCGGCCGATACGAACACGACCACCGCTCGGTCGAGGGGCCGACCGGGCTCGCCGACATGAGCGAGGCGGTCGCGGCGGCGACGCTGCGGGCCGTCGAGGACCACGGGGTCGACGTCGACTACGGGAGCCTCCCCGACCGGTATCGCGAGGCCGCGGACCGGCTGATCCGGGGCTACGAGACCGACGCCGCGTTCAACGGGCTGACGTACGATCGGGAGGGCGAGCGGGAACAGGTGGCGACGTACGCCGACGCGATCGCGAAGCCGGGGCCGGACACCCGGCTCCCGCCGTGGAACGACGCGCCCGTGTCGCCGGCGGCGGTGGCCGCCGCGGCCCGCGAGGACCTCGCGGCGGTCCGTGACGGCCCCGATGCGACGAACGCCCCCGGCAGGATAGGGCGACGGGGGAACGATGACTGAGGACGCGGACGGCGCTACCGGTGACGCGAGCGCGGACGACGCGGGCGCGGACGCTGCCGATGACGCCGACACGGGTGCCGACCGCGCGAGCGTCGCCGCCCGCGACGACCTCGCCGGTATCGTCGACCTGTTCGGCGCGCTCACCCGCGAGGAGCTGGCTGACGCCCTCGCCGAGCTGGCGTTCAAACGCCGCGCCGAGGCCGACGACGACGCCATCGCCGCGGCGATCGACGTCGCCGTCGCGGAGTACTTCCTCGTCCCCGCGCCGACCGGATCGGTGGAGCCGCTCCCGCCGGACGCCGACGCGCTCGCCGTCGGGCCGGCCGCGTTCCCGTCGTTGCCCCCGAACGCCGAGGACCTGCCGCACATCCTCGACGTTCCAGACCGCACGGTCGACCGGGAGCCGTTGGCCGTGGCGGTCCTCGACCGACTGGAAACGGAAGTCGAGGCGGCGCTCGGGGAGGGTGACGAGGCAACGTCGGTCGGGGAGGGGGACGAGGCAACGTCGGCCGAGGGAAGCGAGGCCGACGAAATTGCTGACGGGACGGACCACGACCGGTTGGAGACGCTGCTCGACGTGGCGTACGACGTCGAGGCGTGGGCTCCCGTCGACACGGTCGGGATCCGGGAGCGGATCGTCGAGGCGCTCGACGACTGAAGCGGAAGTTTCGGCCCTGTTAGGGCCCGTCCGCTTACTCCGTCCGTCCAGACCCGGGCGTTCCCGTTCGGTCGGAGACGGAGAAACGTTAACACCCCGTGAGCGCGTTCGGCCGGTATGGACCTGTCGGGGCTCCGTCGACACGAGCCGCTGTCGATCACGACCGCGAGCCGCGAGGCCGCGGTGTTGGCCCCGGTGATCGAGCGCGGCGGCGACGCCTATCTCCTGTTCACGAAGCGGGCCGAACACCTCGGGAGACACCCAGGCCAGATGAGCTTCCCGGGCGGCGGCCGCGAGGTGATCGACCGGACGCTCAACGAGACGGCGCTCCGGGAGGCGGACGAGGAGGTCGGGCTCCGCGCCGACGAGGTGGACGTGGTCGGCCGGATCGACGACATCCGGACCTCCTCGGAGTACGCCGTGCGCCCCTTCGTCGCCGTCGCGCCCGACCGCGAGTACGTCCCCGACGAGTCGGAGGTCGCCGAGATCGTCGTCCTCCCCGTCGCCGGGCTGATCGATCCCGCGAACTACGAGTCCGAGCGGCGCGACCACCCGCAGTACGGGGACCACCGGATCCACTTCTTCCACGTCGACGGCTACACCGTGTGGGGCGCGACCGGGCGGATGGTGGTGCAGCTCCTCGAGTTAACGACCGACTGGCGGATGCCCCCGGAGGTCGACCGCGTCGTCGACCCCGACGCCGACCTGCCGGTGTGAGCGCAGGGGTCGTGGATCGGCACGGGCCATCTCGGAGTCGGACTCAGTCGTCGGCCGGCGCGTCCGCCGGGTCGACGAACGACCCGTCGACCTCGTCGATCCCGACGCGGTCACACAGGTCGTACAGCGGACACGCCTCCGGCCCCTCCAGACACGCCGGCTTCCGGGCGGGACAGTACTCGCGCCCGAACTGGATCATCGCGGTATGCCCGAAGCCGCACTTCCCGGGCGGTACCGCCGCCTCGATCGCCTCCCGAACGCCCTCGTGATCGGCCGCCGGCGGGGCCAATCCCATCCGCCGCGCGATCCGGTGGACGTGGGTGTCGACGGGGAAGACGCCGCCGCGACCGCCGGCGAACAGCAGGACGCAGTCGGCCGTCTTCGGGCCGACGCCGGAGACGGACAGCAGCGTCTCGCGGACGTCCTCGGGATCGCCTCGCTCGACGTACTCGTCGAAGCCCGCGGTCGAACCGAACTCCGCGAGCGCCCACACCGCGCCCTCCTGGATGACCGCCGACTTCCGGTTGTACAGCCCGGCGGCGGCGATCGTCTCGGCCAGTTCGTCGCGGTCGGCGTCCGCGAGCCGCTCGGCGAGCCCGTCGGCCGGGCCGTAGCGTGCCATCAGCGAGTCGTGGGCGGGCTGGCTCGCCTTGTCGGAGGTGTTCTGTGAGAGGATCGTGCGGACGAGACACTCGAAGCCGTCGCTCCCGCCGTACGCCTTCTGCCAGTACAGGTCGCCGAGCGCGTCGACGACTGCCTCCGCGCGGGAGTCGCCGTCGCCGGGCGCGAACTCGTCGAACGCGCCGCCGCCGGTCGCCCCGCCGCTGATGTTCTCCGCGGGCTCGTCGACGCCCTCGCGGGGCTCGTCGGACATACGCCCCCGTTGGGCGCGATCACTGATAAGAGTCCGCGAGGGTGGGGTCGGTCACTGATAAGGGTCCGCGAGCATGGGGCCGGTCACTGATAAGGGTCCGCGAGCATGGGGCCGGGCTCAGACCTCGACGGCGAGCCGCAGCGTCGCCGCCGCGCCGTCCGCGAGCGCGGCGACGAGGTCACGGTCGAGGTCGGCGGCGGCCGCGTCCGCGCCGACGAGAACCGTTCGCTCGTCGTCGGTGTAGTCGCTCGTTCGACCCACCATCGATCGGTCGTCGACCAGCGTCAGGTCGGGATCGCCGCGGCCGACGATCGTGGCCGTGTGCCGCTCGCCATCGTCGGTCCCCTCCACGACGATCGTGGCCGAGATCGTCGCGTCGGCGTCGCGGCAGGCCGCCTTGAACGCCGAGTCGAAGTCGCGGGGAGTCCGGTCGGCGCCGACGGCGAGGATGCAGTCGCCCGCCGGCGTGAGCCAGTCGTCGGTCGTGAACTCGAACGTGCTCGCGTGCTCGGCGGTGACGTTCTCGTGGCCCCTCGCGCGGATCTCCTCGACGAGGCGGCCCTCCTGATCGGGCATACGCTCCCGTCGGCGACCCGCGGTCAAATCGGTGGCGTTCGACGCCGGTCGCTTATAAGTCCGGAGAGTCGGCCGCTGGATCCCTTATAATCTCGGAACGCCGACCGCTCGATCCTTTATCAATACGGTCCGATCCGGCGTCGATCACTTATAAATCAGCGCCCTCGGCGAGCCCCGGGATCAGCCGCGCGGCGTTCTTCGTGAACACGCGCCGCATCAGGTCCTCGGGGACGTCGAGGGTGAGCACTTCCATCACGCCGACGTTCGGGTGGACGCCCGGCGCGCCGGAGCCGAAGAGGACGCGGTCCGGGTGTTCCAACACCCCCCGCTCTAACACCTCCCGGTAGCGGACCGCGCTCGTGTCCACGTATAGCCGGTCGTGGTCGTCGAGGAGGTCGAGCGTCCGGTTCATCAGCTCCGTGTCGAGCGGGTAGCCGCCGAAACTCGAGAGGACGACGGGGAACTCGTACCCGAGCAGCTCGCGCTCGACGGCGGCCGGCGGGAACCGCGTCCCGGCGTGGACGAGGACGGGGAGGTCCGCGGTCTCCAATCGCTCCAGCACGTCCGCGTTCGGGAGCCCGTCGTACGCCGGCACCATGGTGAACCCGTGATAGCGGTCGTCGTAGGAGTACTGCTCGACGTCGTCGGGGCGCGTGTGGTGGTCGCCGCGCTCCGCACGGAGGTTCCGGAGCCTCGCGATCGGGTGATCCCGCGGGTCTCGCGGCCCGTTGAGCCGCGCGAACGCGAGGAACGACCGGTCGACGGAGAGCCGCGCGACCGCGTTGTTCGCGCGGAGGTAGCTCCGCCCGGACGCGCGCCGACCGGGGCTCGCCACCGCGCGAACGACCCCGGCCTGATGCATCTCACGTTCCAAGCGTTCGGGGGAGATGTCGCGCCCGTGGACGGCCACGGAGGCCTCGTCGGCGTCGAGGGTGGCGTGGGCGTCGACGATCCGGAAGTCGTGTTCCAGCCCCAGCATCTACCGAGTCGTCCCGTTCGGCGGACATGTGCCTGTCGGTCCGTCGGACACGCGCTGTCGATGTGGCGGACACGTCGTCGGTGTGGTCGACACGCGTCGATGCGGCGGGCAACGATCGTCACGAACACGCCATGGCATGACACGCGCTACCCCGACGCCATCCCCCGTTTTTCGGCACCCAGGGTAGAAAAGTATATATAGAACCGCAAACCATCTGTTCGATTGAGTATGGCTTCCCGTATGCGACAACCCATGTACGTTCTCTCGGAGGACAGCACCCGAACGCGCGGTCGGGCCGCGCAGGACTCGAACGTGGCCGCCGGCAAGGCGGTCGCCGAGGCGGTACGGACCACCCTCGGTCCCCGGGGAATGGACAAGATGTTGGTCGATTCGACCGGCGACGTCGTGATAACGAACGACGGCGCGACCATCCTCGCGGAGATGGACATCGACCACCCCGCCGCCCAGATGATCGTGGAGGTCGCGGAGTCCCAGGAGGAGGTCGTCGGCGACGGGACGACGACCGCCGCCGTGTTGGTCGGCGAGCTCCTCGCGCGCGCCGAGGACCTCGTCGACGACGACATCCACCCGACCGTGATCGTCGAGGGATACGCCGAGGCCGCCCGCCTCGCCCACGACGCGATCGACGAGCAGGTACTCGACGACGACCTCGACGACGACCTGCTGGTGTCCGTCGCCGAGTCGTCGATGACCGGAAAGGGGACCGGCGACGTCGCCGCCCGCGACCTCGCCGCGCTCGTCGTCGAGGCGGTCCGGAGCGTCGCGACCGACGACGGCGCGCGCGTGAACCGTGACCACGTCCACATCCACCCGCGGGCGGGAGCCGCCTCCTCGGCGACCGAGGTCGTCGACGGGGTCGTCATCGACGAGGAGCCCGCCCACGACAACATGCCCCGGAGCGTGACCGACGGGACCGTCGCGATCCTCGACGCGAAACTGGAGGTTCGCCAGAGCGACGTCGACGCCGAGTACTCGATCACCTCCGTCGAAGGGCTCAGCGCCGCCATCGACGCCGAGGACGCGGAGCTGCGCGGCTACGCGGAAACGCTCTCCGAGGCGGGCGTCGACGTCCTCTTCTGCCGGAAGAAGATCGACGACCGCGTCGCCGGCTTCCTCGCCGACGCCGGGATCCTCGCGTTCGAGAGCGTCGGCTCCGACGACGCGAGCGACGTCGCCCGCGTCACCGGCGCGAAGCGGCTCGGAACGCTCGACGGCATCGAGGCGTCCGACCTCGGGCGCGTCGAATCGATCGAGATCGAGACGTACGGCGAGGACGAGCTCGCGTTCGTCCGCGGCGGCGAGGACTCGCGGGCGGCGACCCTGCTCGTTCGCGGCTCGACGGAACACGTCGTCGACGAGCTCGAGCGCGCGATGAACGACGCGGTCGACGTCGTCGTCGCCGCGCTCGACGACGGCGGCGTCGTTCCCGGCGCGGGCGCGACGGAGATCGCCATCGCGAGCCAGGTCCGCGGGGCGGCCGCCGGCGTCGAGGGGCGGAAGCAGCTCGCCATCGAGGCGTTCGCGGACGCGGTCGACGCACTGCCGCGCACGCTCGCCGAGAACACGGGCGCGGACCCGATCGACACGCTCGTCGACCTCCGGGCCCGCCACGACAAGGAGGGCCGCGCGGGCGTCATCGCCGAGGGCCGTGCCGCCCGCGTCGGCGACCCGCTCGCGGCCGGGATCGTCGACCCCGCCGCGGTCAAGCGCGAGGCGGTCGACTCCGCGACCGAGGCCGCGACGATGATCCTCCGCATCGACGACGTCATCGCCGCCGAATAGCCTCGAAAGACCGTCGAACCGTCGCGTTTCGCCGCGTCGACGGCTGTGACCACGCTCGTGGCGTTCTCCACGTCGCCGGCCCGTTAGCGTACGACCGTGACCGGTACCGGCGATCGCCGGACGACCGACTCGGCGACGTTCCCGACCATCAGCCGATCGACGAGGGAGCCGCCGTGGGTTCCCAACACGACCGCATCGATCCCGTCGCCCTCGCCGCGTTCGTGGCCTCCATCGCCTCCACCGTCTCCATCACCTCCTTCCGCCCGATCGACGATCCGTTGTGCGGGCTGTCCGACCGTGACCTCGACGTCGATCGATGCGCCGTACTCCGCCGCGATCGCCCGAGCGCGGTCGATCACTCCACGGGCGTCCTCGTGCACCGAATCGTCGGCGTCGTCCGAGAGCGCGATGCCGGCGGCCTTCCCCATCATCGACGAGGGCTCCCCGGAGACGTGAAACACGACGATCTCGGCGTCGTCATGGACTTCGAGGGCGTACCGAAGGGCCCGTTCGGCCGCCTCGGAGCCGTCCATCGGAACGAGAACACGTTCGATCATACGTTCTCCCTACGCGTCCGGGGCCGATAAGGGCTGGCAGGGTGGGAGGGCTGGCGAGGTCGTGGAAGGCCTGGCGGGGTGGGAGGGCTGGCGAGGTCGTGGGAGGCCTGGCGTCGTGGGAGGCCTGGTGGGTTCGCGTCGTCGCCGCCGAAACGCTACCCCTCGAACCGGACTGGATCGCCCGGCTCCAGCCCGAACGCGTCGTCGCCGCGGCCGTCGTTGACGTCACACTCGACGTAGCCGTGGCTCCCGGCCGTAACGAGCCGGTCGCCGGCGGGCACCGACGCGAACGTCGCGCCGACGGGGATCGGCTCGCCGTTGACGAGAACCCGGTCGCGCCCGTGGAGGTACGCTTCCGGGACGTTGGTGATCGCGTTGCCGAAGCCGTCGACGACGAGGACCTCGCCGGTAACCACGTCGGGCTCCCCGTCCGCGACGTCGGGCTCGGGGAGCCGGCGGTCGACGTACGAGTCGGTCGGCGTCAGCGAGGGGAGCGCCGCGAGCTCCGCCGCGGTCGGCGGGTCGGCGGCCCAGCCGTCGTCGCCGGCCGTCCCCCGCGTGTCGCGGATCGCCGCGGCCGCGGGGGCGAACACGTCGCGACCGTGGAACGTCGCGCTCGCGGGGTCGCCGGGATCGATCCGGAAGACGTCGATGCCCGCGTCGACGGCCGCGGCGAGCGCACGGGCGGGCGGGAGCGCGAGCCCGTTGTCCGGGGCGACGAGGACGTGTCCGCCCGCACGGACCGCGATCGCGGCCCGATCGGTGCCGACGCCGGGGTCGACGACCGCACAGTGGACCGCGGGCGGGAACTCGGGGAGGACGAACCGGAGCCAGAAGGCGGCCGCGCGCGGGTCACCCCGCGGGAGGTCGTGTGCGACGTCGACGATCTCGGCATCGGTCCGGCGTCGGACGACGCCCTTCATCGCGGCGGGGTACGGCGACCCGAAGTCGGTGGCGAGGGTGATCATCGGCGGGACCGCCTCACTGGTCGACGGGAGTGTCGCTCTCGGCGATGCGCCGGATCCGTTCGACGCCGTCGATCTCGTCGATGACGTCGGCGACGACCGCGGGCACCAACGCCTCCCAATCGTCACCCTCGATCATCCGCTCGCGGAGCTCGGTTCCCTCGAGGACGTCCCGGCGGAACATCGGCGACTGGCGGACCTCGACGCCGGCCTCCTCGAACAGCCGGATGACGAGGGGGTTGTTCGAGTACGCGACGTCGAAGCGCGGGCTCATGCTGCGGACGTGGCTCACCCAGACGGAGTTGCGGTCCAGGTCCTCGATGGGGACGACGTACGTCGTCACGTCGAGGTCCTGGATCGCCTTCGTCACCATCATCACGCGCTCGCCCGCCGTGAAGGGGTTCCGGGTGCTGTGGGAGTCGCCGGCCGACCCGATTCCCAACACGACCTCGTCGACCTCGTCGGCGATCTCCTCGACCATGTATCGGTGACCGTTGTGAAACGGCTGGTATCGTCCGATGTAGAACCCCCGCATGGATCCAGCTAGCGCGGGCCCGATTTATAAATACGGCGGGACGCACCGTGGCGGCCGATCGGCGTCGATACGGCCGCTATCGGCCGTTCTCGTGTCCGATCCGCGCCGTCCTCGGGGAGAAAGTATATCAGTAGCCCTCCCTTCGTTTTCGGTAGCGAATCCCGATTCTATGAGCAACGAGAAGGACACGAACGACCCGGCGGGCGAGGACGCCCCGGAGCCGACCGACGGCGACCGGAGCGAGCCGACCCCGACGAGGAACGGCGAGGATCCCCCCGTCGAGGACGCCCCCACCTCCGAGGAGCGGGACCGGGTCGACGACGACCCGGAACGCTTCCGCCCGGACGACGACGGCGTCGAACCCGACCCGGACCCGGAGTCGGTGGGCGAGCAGGCTCCCGGAACCTCCGACGGGCCCGACGAGGCCCCCGGAACCTCCGACGAGCCCGACGAGCCCGAAGGCCCGATCGACGACGGCGACATCGACGACCTCGGCAGCACCGTCGAGGTCGAGGGCGCGGAGATCGACGAGGACCCCGACGAGGACGACCTCCTCGGCGGTCTCAAGATAGGCACCACCTCCGAGATCGAGATCCCGGACCGGCTCGTCGACCAGGTCATCGGGCAGGAGCACGCCCGCGACGTGATCATCAAGGCGGCCAAACAGCGCCGCCACGTGATGATGATCGGCTCGCCCGGGACCGGGAAGTCGATGCTGGCGAAGGCGATGTCCGAGCTGCTCCCGAAAGAGGAGCTGCAGGACGTCCTCGTGTACCACAACCCCGACGACGGGAACAAGCCGAAGGTCCGGACGGTTCCCGCCGGCAAGGGCGAACAGATCACCGACGCCCACCGCGAGGAGGCCCGTAAGCGCAACCAGATGCGCTCGCTCCTCATGTGGATCATCATCGCCGTCGTGTTGGGCTACGCGCTCATCATCGTCGGCCAGATCCTCATCGGCATCATCGCGGCCGGGGTCGTCTACCTCGTCTTCCGCTACCTGAACCGCGGCTCGGACGCGATGATCCCGAACCTGCTGGTGAACAACGGCGACACGAAGTCCGCGCCGTTCCGCGACTCCACGGGCGCACACGCCGGCGCGTTGCTCGGCGACGTTCGCCACGACCCGTTCCAGTCCGGCGGGATGGAGACGCCCAGCCACGACCGCGTCGAGGCGGGCGCGATCCACAAGGCGAACAAGGGCGTGCTGTTCATCGACGAGATCAACACGCTCGACATCCGCAGCCAGCAGCACCTCATGACGGCGATCCAGGAGGGCGAGTTCGCGATCACGGGCCAGTCCGAGCGTTCCTCGGGCGCGATGGTCCAGACCGAGCCCGTCCCGACCGACTTCGTCATGATCGCGGCGGGGAACCTCGACGCGATGGAGAACATGCACCCGGCGCTGCGGAGCCGTATCAAGGGGTACGGCTACGAGGTGTACATGGAGGACACCATCGAGGACACCCCCGAGATGCGCCGGAAGTACGTCCGCTTCATCGCCCAGGAGGTCGCGAAGGACGGCCGGCTGCCGGAGTTCACCGCCACCGCCATCGAGGAGGTCATCCTCGAGGCCAAGCGCCGCTCCGGCCGGAAAGGTCACCTGACGCTACACTTCCGGAACCTCGGCGGCCTCGTCCGCGTCGCCGGCGACATCGCCCGCGGCGAGGACGCCGAGATGACGACGCGCGACCACGTGCTGCAGGCGAAGGGGCGTTCGCGCTCCATCGAGCAGCAGCTCGCCGACGACTTCATCGAGCGGCGCAAGGACTACGAGCTCCAGGTCGCCGACGGCTACGTCGTCGGCCGCGTCAACGGGCTCGCCGTCATGGGCGAGGACTCCGGGATCATGCTCCCGGTGATGGCCGAGGTCGCGCCCTCACAGGGGCCCGGCGAGGTGATCGCCACCGGCCAGCTGAAGGAGATGGCCCAGGAGTCGGTGTCGAACGTCTCGGCGATCATCAAGAAGTTCTCCGACGAGAACATCTCCGAGATGGACATCCACATCCAGTTCGTGCAGGCGGGCCAGCAGGGCGTCGACGGCGACTCCGCGTCCATCACGGTCGCGACCGCCGTCATCAGCGCCTTGGAGGACGTCGGCGTCGACCAGAGCCTCGCGATGACCGGCTCGCTGTCGGTGCGGGGCGACGTGCTCCCCGTCGGCGGCGTCACACACAAGATCGAGGCGGCCGCGAAGGCCGGCTGCACGCGCGTCATCATCCCGAAGGCGAACGAGCAGGACGTCATGATCGAAGAGGAGTACGAGGAGATGATCGAGGTCATCCCGGTGTCGCACATCAGCGAGGTGCTCGACATCGCGCTGGAGGGCGAAACCGAGAAGGACTCGCTCGTCTCCCGGCTCAAGTCGATCACCGGCTCGACGCTCAAAGACAAGGGCGTCTCCCAGCCCTCCAGCCCGAGCCCGCAGTAACGGATGCCCGTTCCGGCGACGTTCGCGGCCGCGACCGTCGCCCTCACCGCGGTGCTGTTGTATCTCACCCATCGCTCACGGCGGACGTTGGACCGGGTCCGCGTCGTCGACCGCGACGAGCCGGCGGGTTCGATCCGCGAAGCCGACGCGACCGCCGCGGCCGACGCGGGGCCGCCGCGCACGTTCGATCACCCCGACGCGATCGACCGCGACTTCCACGGCGACCCGCCGGTCGCCAACGCGGCCGAGCCGTTCGCCGACGAGTCCGAGCCGTTCACCGACGAGGCCGAACCGTTCACCGACGAGGCCGAACCGTGCGCCGACGCCGTCGCGAGCGCGACCGAGCACCCGGGTAGCGACGCCGCGACCGACGAGCGCCCGGGCGACGGAGAACACCCGAGCGGCGGCGACAGCGGCGGCCCCGTCCTCACGACGGAGCTGTTGTTGGCGAACGTCGCGGTCTCACAGTCGCTCGCGCTCGGGGCGCTCGTCGTCGTCGCGTGGTGGACTGGGGTCCCGGCGTCCGCGTTCGGGCTGGCTTCCGCCGACCTCACGGGAGCGGTCCTCCTCGGCGGACTCGCGCTCGGGATCGCGCTCTACCTCGCGAACGAAGCCGTCGCGGGGGCGGCAGAACGCGTCGGCGTCGCCCCCGAGGACCGGCTCCGGGAAGCGATGGCTCCGTCCGACGCCCGAGGGTGGGCCCTGCTGCTCGGCGTCGTGCTACCCGTGATCGCCGTCTTCGAGGAGGCGCTGTTCCGCGGGGCGCTGATCGGCGTGTTCGCGTTCGGCTTCGGGATCGACCCGTGGCTGCTCGCGGTCGGTTCCTCGGTCGCGTTCGGGCTGGGCCACGGGGCACAGGGGCGGCTCGGGATCGCCGTCACCGGGCTGCTCGGGTTCGCGCTCGCGGCCGTCTTCGTCCTGACCGGGAGCCTCCTCCTCGTGATCGTCGCCCACTACGTCGTCAACGCCCTGGAGTTCCTCGTCCGTGAAGGGCTCGGCTGGGACCCGCTCCCGTCGCGGACGGACGCGGCCTGAGACGGACGCGGCCTGAGACGGACGCGGCCTGAGACGGTCGCGGGACGACGCGTCGACGGACGAAGCGACGCGTCGGCGACGACGTGAGCACGCCCGCAGTGGACGCGGGGGGTGCGGCGGCACGGGAGACGCCGTCCGCCGGCTCCTGACGGGTCGTGCCGTCAGAACAGGCCGGTGATCTCCCCGTCGACGACGTCGATCCCCTCGGCGGCCGGCTCGGCCGGCAGCCCCGGCAGCGTCATGACGTCCGCGGTCTTCACGACGAGGAACCCCGCCCCGGCGGACGGCGAGACCTCACGGACCGTCAGCGTCCACCCCTCCGGGACGCCGGTGAGCGAGGGGTCGTCCGACAGCGAGTACGGCGTCTTCGAGACGCAGATCGGGAGGTCACCGAGGCCGGCCGCCTCGATCCGATCGATCTCGTCGGCCGCGCCGTCGACGTACTCGACGTCCGCGGCCCCGTACACCTCCCGCGCCAGCGTCGCGATCTTCTCACGGACCGTGTCCTCAAGGTCGTACAGCGGCGACACCGTCGACTCCCGTTCGGCGGCGTCCCGGACCGCCTCGGCGAGGTCGATCCCGCCCTCACCGCCCAGCTCGAAGACGCGCGAACGGGCGACGGGGATCGACCGCTCGGCGAGCGCCTCCTCGACGGCGGCCAGCTCCGCCTCGTCGTCGTCCGGGAAGACGTTGATCGCGACGACGGGCGGGACCCCCATCGACTCGACGATCCGCGCGTGTTTCGCGAGGTTGTCGACGCCCGCGCGGGCGGCCTCGGGGTCGGTCTCGGCCAGCCGGTCGTAGTCGGCCGGCCACTGGTCGAGCCCCTGGCGTTTCAACGCGCGGACGGAGGCGACGACGACGGCGGCGTCGGGCGCTATCCCCTGGCGGGCGAGGACGTGGACGAACTTCTCCGCGCCGAGGTCGGCCCCGAACCCGGCCTCCGTCACGAGGTAGTCGCCGAGCGACTCGGCGACCCGGTCGGCGACGAGCGTGTTCGTCCCGTGGGCGATGTTGGCGAACGGGCCGCCGTGAACGAACGCGGGCACGCCCTCTATCGTCTGGACGAGGTTCGGGCGGAACGCGTCGCGCAACAGCGCGGTTACCGCGCCGGCGACGCCGAGGTCGGCGGCGGTGACCGCCTCGCCGTCCGCGTCGTCCGCGACCACGATCCGGCCGACTCGGGCCTTCAGATCGTCGAGGTCCGAGGCTAACCCGAGGACGGCCATCAGCTCCGAGGCGGCCGTGATCACGAACCGGTCCTCGCGGGGCACGCCGCCGGTCGTCCCGCCGAGCCCGACGACGACCTCGCGCAGGGCGCGGTCGTTGACGTCGAGCGCCCGGGGCCAGTGTACGCGTCGCGGGTCGATCCCGAGCTCGTTTCCCTGATGCAGGTGGTTGTCGAGGGCGGCCGACAGCAGACCGTGGGCGGCGCTGAGCGCGTGGATGTCACCCGTGAAATGGAGGTTGATCGACTCCATCGGGAGCACCTGCGAGCGACCGCCGCCGGCCGCGCCACCCTTGATCCCGAACACTGGCCCGAGCGAGGGCTCCCGGGTCGCGACGACCGCGCGCTCGCCGAGCGACGACAGCGCCTGCCCGAGCCCCACCGTGGTGACGGTCTTTCCCTCGCCCTTCGGCGTCGGGGTCATTCCCGTGACGAGGACCGTCCGACCGTCGTTGTCGCCGCCGTCGTCGGACCCGCCGTCGTCGGACCCGCCGTCGTCGGACCCGGCTGCCGTCGCGGATCGAACCGCGTCGAGCGTGAGCTTCGCGACGCCCTCACCGCGGGCTTCGACGTCGTCCGGCCCGAGCCCGAGATCGGCGGCGACGTTGGCTATCGGCCGCGGCGACGCGTCGCGAGCGATCTCGAGGTCGCTCCGCCGCTCGTCTTCGGGAGTGTCAGTAGATCCCATAGTGGCGCTTCTCGCGGGGCGATAATGATACTTTAGACCGGCGAACGTTCGGACCGGGTCGGTCCGTTCGACGGGCGGATCCCGGATCGGGTCCGTCCCGAATCAGATACCGAACGTCGCCCGTAGCATGTCGCGGGTCCCCGGGCCGAGCCCGACCGCGAGCACGGTGATGAGAAGCAGGAGGGTGTAGCGGGGCGTCTCCTCGAACATCTCGTCGTTGAACACCCAGACGACGAACGTGGCGGCCCCGAGCTTCACGAACAGGAACGGCCACGCGTCGCCCGTGACCGCGACGACCGAGTCCGGGAGCAGCCGCCCGGTCCACGTCACGATGAGCTCGTTGACGACGTGTTTCGGGACGAGGTTCGAGCTCCCAGTCAGCGCCGGCATCCAGTTGAGCCCGATGACGTTGGCGACGCCGTCGACGGCGTGTCCCCAGATGATCAGGAAGCCGGCGAAGCCGGTTCCTTGGTTGATCGTCGGCTCCCAGCCCTCGATCAGCTTCCACGTGACCCACGTCGACAGCGTCGCGAGCACGAGCGTCAACACGAGCACCTGCGGGTAGAAAGTCACGTGGTCGGTGACGACCGCGAGGAACGCCAGGTAGCCGAGCGTGACCGCGAGCGCGACGACGCCCATCCCGAACAGCGGGCGGGCGTAGTCGTCGGCATACCCCCGCTCGGCGAGTGCGTACGCCGCGAGCACGCACGCGAGCGTGACGGCGAACACGGTGAAGTAGATGAATGGGCTGATGATCAGCGCGCTCCACGGGAACGCGATCAGCGGCTCGGTTCCCGCACGGGTCGCGGAGATGCCCGCGTCCTCGACGGTGCGGAGCGCCCCCCCGAACAGCATGAAGGGGAACAGCGCGTAGAAGAACCGGAGCTCGTCGCCGATCGCCAGCCGCTGGAGGAGGAAGACGACGCCGACGAGCATCGCCAGCAGGATGAACACGTAACTCAGCGTCGAGACGGTGGTGTACCCCGGGAAGGCGACGACCGCCCCGGCGGCGACCGCGTCCGCGCAGTCGGCGGAGCTCGTCACCAGCTCCGTGACCCCGCCCTCGTGGCGAACGGCACACTGTGCGCCCTGGCCGTCGGCGGCGACGGGGCCCCAGAAGTACCGCCAGAGGAACCGGTCGTACACCAGTCGTGGAAACAACAGCGACCCGAGAGCGAGGACGGCCGTGACGGCGGCGACCGCCGCGCCCCACGCCCGTTGGGGGCTGAGCCCGAGCCGCTCCTCGGCGAAAGCACTCATACCCCACGTTCGGAGGGTCCCGGAGTTGAGCGTTCCGGTCGCCTCCGACCGGTCAGATCGGGAGCCCCGCGGCCTCGTAGTCGGTCCCGAGGATGATCATCGTCTGTGAGCGGGAGAAGCCGTCCATGTTGGCGACGCGCTCGAACATCAGCTCGCGAAGCCGGTCGGTGTCCTCGGCGACGACCCGCAACATCACGTCCCACTCGCCGGTCGTGAGGTGGATGTCTCGAACCCCCTCGATCTCCCGGAGCCGCTCTAACGCGTCCTCCTCGCGTCCCTGTTCGACCCGGAGGCCGACGAGCGCGCTGACGCCGTAGCCGACGGCCTTCGCGTTCACCTTGGCGTGATACCCCTCGATGACGCCCGCGTCCTCCATCCGGCCGACGCGGTCGTGGACCGTGGCGCTCGACATGTCTATCCGTCGAGCGATCTCCGAGAACGGCGTCCGGGCGTCCGCCTGCAGGAGCCGAAGGATCGCCCGGTCCGTGTCGTCCAGTTCCATACCCGACCGTGGGTCGCTGACCCCTTTGCAGTTGCGACCGGGCGGCATCGACGTGGCTCCCACCCGGACAGTTTTTAAGCCGATCGCTCCCGGTTGATCGGGTATGCGAAGCTACACCGTCGGCCGGATCTGGGGGATCCCGATCCGGATCAACGTCTCGCTCGTCGTCTTCCTCCCGCTTCTGGCCTACCTGATCGGCAGCGGCGAGGGAATCGGCCTGTACGCCGGGATCATCGGCGGCCTCGCGGGGACCGAGCTGGACCCCGTCGCGCTCGCCGACTCGCGCTGGACGATCGGGATCGCGGCGTCGGTCGGGCTGTTCGTCGGGGTGCTCCTCCACGAGCTCGGACACGCGTGGATGGCTCGCCGGTACGGGGTCGGTATCGAGTCGATCACCCTGTGGATCTTCGGCGGGGTCGCCGCGCTCGAGTCCGTTCCGAAGGAGTGGGACCGGGAGTTCTGGATCGCGATCATCGGGCCGATCACGAGCGTCGGCGTCGGCGTCGTCTTCCTCGGGCTCCTGCAAGTCGTCCCGACGTCCCAGCCGGTCCTCCTGTTCGTCGTCGGCTGGCTGGGCGTGATCAACGTCGTCCTCGCCGTCTTCAACTGCATCCCGGCGTTCCCGATGGACGGTGGACGCGTCCTCCGCGCGCTCCTGGCGCGCACCCGTCCGTACGCTACCGCGACGCGGATCGCCGCCCGCGTCGGGATCGGGTTCGGGCTCCTGTTCGTCGTGTTCGGCGTGTTGGCGTTCGACCTGATACTGGTGGTCGTCGGGCTGTTCGTCTACGGGGCCGCGAAAAGCGAGTCGCGGATCACGACGATCGCGGACCTGCTGGAGGGGCTCACCGTCCGGGACCTGCTGTCGACCGAGCCCGAGACGATCCCGGCCGACGCGACGCTCGAGGCGTTCGCCGACCGGATGTTCGCGACCCGGCGGACCTCGTTTCCGGTCGAGCGCGACGGCGAGATCGTCGGCGTCGTGAGCCTCGATGCGTTGCGGCGCGGCCGGGGGCTCGACCGGTCGACGACGACCGTCACCGAGGTGTCGTCGACGTCGCCGGTTCGGGTCGGGATCGGAGACGACGCCTTCGAGGCGCTCGTCGCGATCAACGCCGCCCGCGCGGAGTACGCCCTCGTCGAGGACGCCGCGGGCGACGTCGCCGGGATCGTGACCGTCGCCGACTTCGCCGAGACGATGCAGTTCGCCGCGACCGCCGGAAAGCCGGCGCGGGAGTCGCCGCTCGACGACGGCATCGTGTGAAAGGCGGTGTCGTATGAAAGGTGGTGTCGTGTAGGGCGGCGTCGTGCGGGGACGGTATCGTGTCGGGCTGAATCGTGTGAAGACGGTATCGTAGGGAGAGATCACACCCGCCGGAAATCGCCCAATCGCGTCCCGTCGAGGAGGTAGGCGTCGCCGGACGGGAGCCCGTCCGGGAGGAACGGCGACAGGAACGACCCGTCCTCGACGTTGACCCACGTCCCGCCGGAGCGTTCGTTGAACGCCGGGAAGACGACGAGATCGGGGGCCGTAACGCCCGGAGTCGTAACGTCCGATGCCGTAACGTCTGAGGCCAGGGTATCGGGGTGTGAGTCTCCCTCGAAGCACGCCGACGGGTCGAGCGGGCCGCGGAGCCACGCGCGTTCAGTTCGCGCCCCGCCGACCGCGTCGGCCAGCCGGACTTGCGGGTGTTCGTGGCCCATGCAGACGACGTCGGTCGCACGGAGGCTCGGGTCCGGCCACGTGTGTCCGTGGAGGACGCCGACGCCGCCGTCCGAGTTCTCGCTGGCCGCATCGCCCAACGTGCCGCCCGCCGGCCCGATCACGTCGATCTCGTCCGCGAACGCCGCCGCGACGCCGCCGTCGTGGTTCCCCTCGACGAGCGTCATCGGGACCCGATCGGTGACCGCCCCGATCAGTCGATCCAACTCGTCCAGATCCTCGCCGTCGGGTGCGGCGATCCGGTGTGCGAGGTCGCCGAGCACGACGAGCCGGTCGGCCTCCGTCCGACCGATCAGCCCGCACAGCCGCTCGCGCCGCTCCTCGGCTCGGCTCTCGAGTTCGACGCCGCGCTCGTAACGAAGGGCGACCTCGATGCCGGCGTGAACGTCGGCGACGAGCAGCGCGCGTCCGGTGCCAAGGTCGGCGACCGCGGCCGGCTCGCCGACCACCGGCTCGACGCGAGCCATCAGATCGCCTTGAGGACCCCGTCGCCCGGCTCGTAACACTTCCCGCTCATCAACGCGTCCTGGATCGCGTCCGCGACGTCGCTCGCGTCCGCCCCGTACTCGGCGACGACCGCATCGACGACCGCGTCGTGGTCCGCGCCGTCGCCCTCGTCGAGCGCCGCCATCGTCTCGACGGCGACGGCTTCGAGGTCGACGTCGGCTGCCGCGTCGTCGCCGCCGGCGTCGTCCACATCCTCGTCCCCCTCGTCCCCACCGCTCTCATCGACCCTCTCGGGTCCATCGACCTCATCGGCTCCATCGGCGTCGGTGGCGGGTTCCGGCTCGGGGACGTCGATGTCCGCCTCGCCCGGGTCGTCGACCTCGGAGCCCGTCGAGAAGTCCGTTCCGTACTCCGCTTCGATCTCCTCGCGCTCCGCGTCGTCCAGCTCGTACATCTCGCCGGAGACGCCGGTCGCGGCCGCGACGTCCGACGCGTCGTCCTCGCCGCTCGTCGCCGCCGTGTCGTCCGCGTCGCTTTCGGCCGCCGCGTCGGCGGTACCCTCGGCGTCGCTGGGATCGTTCCCCTCGAGGTCGTCGAGTCCACCGTCGTCGAAGTCACCCAGCCCGTCGCTGGCGTCTTCTGTGTCGCTGATGTCTTCGGTGTCGCTGATGTCTGCGGTGTCGCTGATGTCTGCGGCGTCGGCGGTGTCGATCGTCTCGCCAGCGGCCGGCTCCGCATCCGGCTCCGTATCGGTCCGAACGCCGTCGTCGACGGTGGGGTCGGCCGTTTCGACGGCGTCGTCCGCCTCGACAGTCTCGCCGGCCTCGTCGGCGTCCAACACGTCCGTGTCGGCCGTCTCGGTGTCGGCCGTCTCGGTGTCGGCCGTCTCGGTGTTTGCCGTCTCGGTGTCGGCCGTCTCGCCACCGGCCGTTTCGCTGTCGTCCACGTCGACGTCGGCCGTCTCGGTGTCGGCGTCGTCCCCCGCGGGATCGACCGTTTCCGCGGCGACGGTGACGTCGGTGTCGGGGAGCGGACCGACGGCGACGACGCCGCCCTCGTCCGGCGCGATCTCGGGTGCGCGGACGTCGTCTCGCTCGCCCGCGATCAGTTCGAGGGCGTCGACGGCGAGGCGGCGGATCGCTTCCACGTACGCGGGGGAGGTGTCGTAGTGATCGAGCGCGCGCGGGATCCCCGCCGCGAGCGACGCGGGTGCGCCGCCGGCCTCCAAGGCCCGCCGGAGGTCCTCACCGCGGAGCGGCGACTCCTGGGCGAGCCGGAAGACCGCGAGCCGGTCGAGCGTCGACTCCGCGGCGGAGACGACCCATCGGTCGCGGGTGTCGGCGTCGACCTCGTTGATGCTCTCCGGGCGTACGGACGTGAACACCCGGTCGGAGTCCTCCGGTTCGAACGTCCGGGCCTTCCCCGTCAGCGCGACGAACGCCGGCGGTTCCGCGCGTTCGAGGAACGTCTGGGCGGCCGGCTGGTACTGGCCGGCGTAGGTGACGAACGCGCCCGAGGGGTCGACGATCCGTCCGCGGCGCGTGTCGTCGTTGATCCGCTCGACCTCGGTGAGCACGCCGGCGACGAACAGCCGGTTGACCCGCGCGCCGGTCGGGGTGACGACGTAGTTCGGGGCGCGCTCCTCGTCGCTCTCGGAGTACGACAGCGACGCGTCGTCGAACTCCGCGGCGAACGGACGGTAGGCGACCTCGCGGGCTCCGGGGCCGTCGTCGCTCATTCCGCCACCTCCGCGAGGGCGGCACGGGCCCCGGCGGCCGGGTCGTCGTCCGCGACCTCGAACTCCGTGGCGTCGAGGTTCGCGCCGTAGTCGTCGACCGAGAGGTTCCCCCGCACGCGGTAGGCCCGCCCGACGAGCCGGTCGGCGATCGCGTCGGCGACGACCTCCTTGTCCATCGCCTCCTGGGCCGCCGACAGCGCGTCGGCGAGCCCGCCGCCGTACACCTCGGCGGTGAGTTCGTCGTCGAGCACGACGGTGACGGTGTCGGTGCCGTCGTCGAGGATCGCCTTCACCCGGAGGTCGTCCTCGGCGTCGACCGCGCCGTGGCTCCGGCACTGGCCGCCCTGTACGACCCGCCCGCACTCGGGACAGCGTTCGATGAGTCCCGAGCCGTCGCGGATCTCGAGGACGTTGCCGACGACCTCGACGTCGAACATCCCGCCGGACCCGACCGCCTCGGCGACGGAGAGCCGCGGGGCGTCGTCCGCGACCGAGACGGCGTCCGAAAGCGGTGCCACCGTCGAGAACTCCGTGAGGTTGATCGAGGGCACCCCGCGGAACTCGCGGACGTAGACGTCCTCGACCCGGAGGTCCGCGCCCGCCTGGAGCTCGGGGCGCGGGTTCCAGTCGGTGAAGGGGAGCCGCGCCGTCGCGTCGCCGAGAACGCCCTCGAGGATGTCGGTCTCCCCGTCGCGCCCGGAGATGGTCTTCTCGTCGACCTCGAGCACTCGGACCTCGACGTTTCGGCCGCGGTCGCCCGCCTCGATATCGATCAGGTCGCGGTCTCCACCGATCGGCCGGTCGACGGCGACCGTCTCCTCGGCGATCGCGACGGTCGTCGACTCGTTGAGGTTGAGCTCGGGGCGGCCGTCCCACTCGCGAACGCCGGCGTTGCCGATCGTCAGCGAGTCGCCGGGTTCGAACCCGAAGTCCTGCCACGCCGTGTAGGAGATGCTCCCCGTTCCATCGGCGAGTTCGCCCTCACGAATGGTGATATCGTCGCCCTGATAGCGGATCGTTCGGGTGCCGGCCGAGAGCACGCGGGCGGTGACGGTCACGTTGCCGTGGTCGGTGGTGACCCCGCCGACGTCGACGGTGTCGGGGCTCGGCGAGGAGCCGCCGCCCCCGCCGCCGTGTTTCCGCCTGACGCTCTGTTTCGCCTCGCCGATCGGCACGCTGTACTCCAGTAGGTCTCGTAGGTCGCTTTCGACCTCCTCTTTGTCAACGCCGAGGTCGGAGGCGATTTCCTCGGCATGGTCGGTGACGTCCATCGTCCGCGGGTTCGTCGCGCCCGCACAAAAGGCTACGGCCCTCGCGCACGACCCGTCGTCGCGCGGTTCGTCGCCACACCTAAGCCGATCGCCCGCACACGTACCCCCATGACCGAAGTCGACATCGACACGCACGTCGGCGACGAGCGCACCGTCATCGACGTCGTCGGAACTCGGGACGTCACCGTCGTCGTCAGATCGGCGTCGGGCGAGCGGATCTACCTCCCGCCGGAGGGGTTCGAGGAGCCGGTCGAGGCGTCACCGTACCGATCGCCGTACCAGAGTTCCTACGCCCGAAGCGACGAGGAGGAGAGCCCGTACCGCGAGGCTCCGGAGAGCACTCGGGGCGTGATCACGACCGCCGACGGCTTCCGGATCCACCACGCCGAGTCGCCGACCGAGATCGACGTCTATCGCGAAGCGTAGCGACGTTCTCCTGACGCACCGTTCTCCTTACCCGACGCCCTCCCTACCCGACGTTCTCCTTATGCGACGTCCTCGTAGACGGCGAGGGTGTCCTCGGCGACCGCCGACCAGTCGCGACGCTCGTACGTCGGCGGCTCTTCGCGGTCGAGCGCCTCGACGAGCCCGTCGACGATCGACTCCGAGTCGGGCGTCACTTCGATCAGACAGCCCTCGGGGAGGACCTCGGCGGCGCCACAGCGGGTCGAGACGACCTGTGTTCCCGCCTCCAACGCCTCCGTGATCGTGATGCCGAACGGCTCGGCGAGCGAGGGGGAGACGAACGCGTCGGACGCGGCGTAGTAGTCGCCGAGCTCCGCCTCGGGGACGTAGCCGGCGAACTCGACGCGGTCCTCGATGCCGACCAGCTCGACGAACCGCTTCAGCTGTCCGGTCTGGTGGCCCGACCCGCCGACGACGAGGGTGACGCCGGGGCGGCGGAGCTTCTTCATCGCGTACAGGAGGTGTGAGATCCCCTTCTGGTCGGTGTGGCGACCGACGAAAAAGAGCATCTCGCCGTCGATGCCGAGCTCCGCGCGGACGTCCGTACCGCTGAACTCGGGCGTCGAGAAGCCGTTGTACACGACCCGGGAGTCGGCCCCGTACAGCTCGCGGATGTCCTCGCGGACGATCTCGCTGACCGCGATGTTGCAGTCGGCGGCGTTCGCGAGCCGCCGCTCCGTCTCGACCTCCCGCCGTGGCGGGTCGATGTTGCGGTCGCTCGCGAGCGAGTGGAACGACGAGACCCACGTCGCGTCGGACGCGCGCGCGGCGCTGCGGCCGGGGCCGTAGCCGAACCAGTCGTGGGTGTGGATCACGTCGTAATCGTCCGCCAGCTCGACGAACCGGTCGCTGAGCCGGCCGACCCGCGTGGCGATGTCTCCCTCGCCCGTCTCGACCCCCTCGACGCCCGGCTCGTCTTCGGGGGCGAGCTCCGCGGGTAGCACGAGCCTTGCGTCGACCCCGAGGTCGTCGCGCAGCCCGGAGAACAGTTCACCGACGTGGACGTCGAGGCCGCCGGTGATGTTCGGCGGATACCCCCATCCCAACATGAGTACGCTCGGCGACATACACTGACGTTGCGCGACTCGACACTTAGGTGTGCCTCTCCGTTGAAACGTCTCCGTGATCGAAACGAGCCCGTGCCCGGACGGGCGCGTGCCCGAACGGACGGTTCGGGTCCGTCGCCCGGCCTCGTTCAGTGCGTGGGACCGGATTTGAACCGGCGGACTCCTACGAGACAGCGTCCTAAGCGCTGCGCCGTTTCCTGGCTTGGCTACCCACGCGCACCTCCCCGTAGACGGAACCGACTCAAGAACCTGACGAACGGGGGCGGCGGGGTGAGTCGGTCCGGTATCGACTGGCGGCGGCGCGGGTCGGTCCGGTATCGACTGGCGGCGGCGCGGGTCGGTCCGGTACCGGCGATCCGGTGTCGACGGTTCGACGCCATCGATCCGGTGTCGCCGCGTATCGCTTATATACGTCGCCGCGAAACGTCGTCGCATGTATCGGGCGAGTGATCGCGTCGACAACGAGGAGTGGGTGGCGCGGATCGAGTCGGCGTGTGCCGACCTCGACCTCGACGGGGAGGCGTGTGCGACGGCGACGGACCTGTTCCTCTCGGGCGTCCCCGAGACGGATCGGTCGAAGCCGGCGACCGCCGCCGCGAGCCTCTACGCCGCCGCCCTGATCCGCGGCCAGGAGCGGTCGCAGTCGGCCGTCGCCGACGCGATGGGCGTTTCCCGCCTCTCCGTCCAACAGGGGTGGAAGCCGATCCTCGAGGAGGCCGGCTTCTCGCCGCCGACCTGGTGAGACGGCGGATCGGGTTGATAAGTGGTGTCGTCCTCGAACGGTTGCAGTGCTCGGTCCTGGGCGGTTGCAGCACCCGGCTCCGGGCGGGGAAACCGTCACGACGCGCCTCCGCTCCCGGGTCGGCGCGTGGACCAGCCATGGACCGGCCCACGAGCCGTTTATAAGGGCCGTCGTCTCCGCCCCCCGGCGGTTCAACGGGAGGTTCGAGGGTCGTCCGCCGGGGTCGTTCACTCCGCTCGCACCGCTCCCGCGCCGCTCCCGCATCGCTCCCGCATCGCTCCCGCGCCGCCACGGCACCTCGAATCTCCCCAGCCTCGGCCGGCGCAAGCGGGGGCGACGACGAACGAGGGCGAACCACGGGTGACGGACGGCGGACGGCGGCGGATGACGCGCGAGGGTGGGCGGCGGGAACCGACGGGTTCGAGAGCGATCGCCCGACCGTCGGCGTTTATAAGCCGATGCGTCCCGTCGTCCCCCGTCCCGCGCCTTTTAACCCCTCCCGTCGTCAATCCCCGCCAACGAATGGGACTCACGAAGCGCATCATCCCCTGTATCGACGTCGACCTCGATGACGACGGCGACGCCGCCGTCTACACCGGGGTGAACTTCGAGAACCTGGAGTACACGGGCGACCCCGTCGAGCTGGCGAAGAAGTACAACACGGCCGGCGCGGACGAGTTCGTCTTCCTCGACATCACCGCGAGCGCGGACGGCCGGGAGACGATGCTCGACGTCGTCAACGCGGTCGCCGACGAGTGTTTCATCCCGCTCACGGTCGGCGGCGGCATTCGGACGACCGCGGACATCAAGGAAACGCTCCGCGCGGGCGCGGACAAGGTGTCGATCACGACGGGCGCGCTCGAACGGCCCGAACTCATCGAGGAGGGCGCGGCCGCCTTCGGCAGCCAGTGTATCGTCATCTCCGTCGACGCGCGCCGCCGCCACGACGACGAGGGAGAGCACTTCTACGAGGACGCCGACGGCGAGACGGTGTGGTTCGAATGCACGAAGAAGGGCGGCCGCGAGGGGACCGGGATCGACGCGGTCTCGTGGGCCAAGGAGGCGGAGGAGCGCGGGGCCGGGGAGCTGTTCGTCAACTCCATCGACATGGACGGAACGAAGGACGGCTACGACATCCCGCTCATGACGGCGGTGTGTGAGGCCGTCTCCACGCCGGTCATCGCGTCCTCGGGCTGCGGGAGCCCGGAAGACATGTACGAGGTGTTCACCGAGGCGAACGCCGACGCCGGCCTCGCGGCGTCCATCTTCCACTTCGGCGACTACTCCATCGAGGAGACGAAGGCGTACCTCGACGAGCGCGGCGTCCCCGTCCGGCTGTAGACGCCGGACCGCCCGGCTCCTCGTCCTGCTCCATCCGAGCTCTCGTTTCGCCTCTTCTGTTGCCGTCGTTCGGTCTCCCACCTCGCCGTCGGCGGGTTTCCGGGGACGTGAAGTCGAAACCAACACCCCTTATATCATGGCGAAGGTACGTGGAACCATGGCCCCGTCATCCACGCGTGCGTTCCGTGAGGAGCCGCCGGAGCTCGTCGCCCGCCGGACCGAGGAGGGGAACGGCCCCGCCGAGGTCACCCTCTACGAGGCGACCCGCGCCCCCGACGAGCGAACGACGCGGTGGATCACGGCGGACGCCCCCGACTGTATCCCCGCCGACGAGTGGCGCTGACCCCCGGCTCTCGCGCCGGTTCTCGCACGGACGACCTCCTGCACCCCTTTCCGGCCCGTGTTATCGAAGTCCCTCCGCCGACCGGAGCCGTCCACGGACGCCCTCGGGCGTCGCGTACGGCCCGCCCTGTACCCGGTGGTCCGGAAACAGGACCGGGATCGGGTTGGCGTGGAGCGCCGCCGTCACCAGCTCCAAATCGTCGGGGTCGTTGTCGTCGAGCCCGGCCAGCCGCGTCAGCCGGCTTACCGACGTCTCCTCGCCGTACGGGACGTTCCGTAGCGCTTCGAGGACGCCCCTTCGATCGGTCGGCACCGTGAGCGCGACCGGCACGTCCGCGAAGCCGTCGCGCTCCCCCGCGAGCGCGTCACCGATCCGATCGAGCAGCGCGTGGTCCCCGCCGGCGTCGGTCGGCACCGTCGCCGGGAACGAAATCGCGATCACCCGACCGCCGGCGAAGCCGACCTCGACGGCGGCGTCCAACTCGTCGTACGCGCGGGCGAACACGCCCGACGTTCCCATGCTGACCATGTCGGCCGTCGTGCCCGACGACGCTTAAAAGGGACGGCGTTCGACGGCAGACGCCGCAGCCGTCGCCGGCACGGTAGACGCCGCAGCTATCGCCGGCACGGTAGACGCCGCAGCTATCGCCGGCACGGTAGACGTCGCAGCTATCGCCGGCACGGCAGACGTCGCCGACACCATCGACGCTGTCGCGTCGACATCGGCAGCTCCGTCCCTCGCGGGATCGACCGCCAGCCCGCAAGCCTTATGAACACATCCGTACATTAGTGTACACTAATGGACGATCCAGACGAGCTGGCCCCGGCGGTCCGATCCATCCTCGCGGCCGCCCGGGAGCGGTCCGCCGAGGGCGGACGCGACGGGGATGGCGGGGGCAGCGGGGACGGCGGACGGGTGACGATCGATCCCGACGACCGTCGGGACCTCCGGGCGGCGTTCGCCGAGGCGGCGGCCGACGGCCGCGTCCCGGTCATCGCCGAGGTGAAGCCGACGAGCCCGACCACCGACGGCGTCCGCGAGGACGACCCCGTCGAGCTCGCCGAGGAGATGGTCGCGGGCGGCGCGGCCGCGCTGAGCGTGCTCACCGAGCCGGAGCACTTCGGCGGGAGCGTCGACACCCTCGAACGCGTGCGCGAGGCGGTCGACGTCCCGGTCCTCCGGAAGGACTTCGTCCTCGACGAGGCCGGACTCGACGCCGTCGAGAGCGACGTGGTCCTCCTGATCGCGCGGTTCGTCGGCGACGACCTCCCCGACCTGCTCGCCGCCGCGCGCGACCGCGGCTTCCAGGTCCTCGTCGAGGTCCACGACCGCGAGGAGCTGGCGGCCGCGCTCGCCGCCGGCGCGGACATCGTCGGCGTGAACAACCGCGACCTGGCGAAACTCGACGTCGACCTCGGCACCTTCGAGTCGGTCGCGCCCGAGGCCCCCGACGACGTGACGCTGATCGCCGAGAGCGGGGTCTCGACGCCGGCCGACGTCCGTCGGATGCGGGCCGCCGGCGCGGATGCGCTGTTGATCGGGAGCGCCATCATGGCCGGCGACGTCCGGACGAACACCCACGAGCTGACGCGGGCCGAGGCCGACAACGACACGGAGACGGAGACACCCACATGACCGAGACATCCACGACCGAAACGACGACGCGACCGGGCCGCGAACGCGGCCGCGAGGACGGGAAGTTCGGCCGCTACGGCGGCCAGTACGTCCCCGAGGCACTGATGCCGGCCATCGAGGAGCTGACCGACGCCTACCGGCGCTACGTCCTCGGCAACGAAGACGGCTTCATGGACGAGTTCCGCGAGCGGCTCGCCGACTTCGGCGGCCGGCCGACGCCGCTCCAGCGCGCCGGCCGGCTCTCCGAGCGGTACGGTCGCGAGGTGTACCTCAAACGCGAGGACCTCCTCCACGGCGGCGCACACAAGCTGAACAACGCTCTCGGACAGGTGCTGCTCGCGAAGTACATGGGCAAAGAGCGGATCATCGCGGAGACGGGGGCCGGACAGCACGGTACCGCGACGGCGATGGCGGCCGCCCACCTCGACATGCCGTGTACGATCTACATGGGCGAGCGCGACATCAACCGCCAGCGCCCGAACGTGTTCCGGATGAAGCTCAACGGCTCGGACGTGAAGCCGGTGACTGCGGGTCGGGGAACCCTCAAGGAGGCGATAAGCGAGACGATGCGCGATTGGGCGGCCACGGTGGAGGACACCCACTACGTCATCGGGAGCGTCGTCGGCCCGCACCCGTTCCCGGTCATGGTCCGTGACTTCCAGGCGGTGATCTCCGAGGAGGCCCGCGAACAGGCGATCGGGAAGGCGGGCGACCTCCCGACCGACGTGATCGCCTGCGCCGGCGGCGGCTCCAACACGATGGGGTCGTTCGCGGCGTTCGTCGACGACGGGTCCGTCGCGCTCCACGCCGTCGAGGCGGGCGGGTCGACGCTGGAGGTCGACGAGGCGGCGGGCGTCGCGCCCAACTCCGCGTCGCTGTACGCCGGCGAGGAAGGGGTTCTCCACGGCGCGCGCACGAAGCTCCTGCAGGACTCACACGGCCAGATCATGGAGAGCCACTCGATCTCCTCCGGGCTCGACTACGCCGGCGTCGGCCCCGAGCTCGCGTATCTCGTCGACGAGGGGCGGGTGACGCCCGTCGCCGTCGACGACGACGCCGCGCTGGAGGGGTTCCACCGGCTCTCCCGGACCGAAGGGATCATCCCCGCGCTGGAGACGGCTCACGCGTTCGGCTTCCTCGAGGAGCACGCCGACGAGCTCGGCGATCGCGTCGTCGTCACCGTCTCGGGCCGCGGCGACAAGGACCTCGAGAGCGTCATCGAGGAGACCGACAAACGCGACATCGCCGGCGCACCGGACATGTCGATGTTCACGGGGGGGATCTGAATGCCGGGCGACGAGGAGCGCGCGACGACGGACGACGCCGCGCCGAAAACGGGCAACAGCGCGACCATCGCCGCGGCGTTCGCGGACGGGCCGGCCTACGTCCCGTACCTCGCGGTCGGCGACCCGGACTACGAGTCCTCGCTCGCGTACGTCGAGGCGCTCGACCGCGGCGGCGCGGACGTCATCGAGCTCGGCCTCCCGTTCTCGGAGCCGATCGCCGAGGGGCCGACGATCCAGGGCGCGGTCGTCCGCGCGCTGGAGGGCGGAATGACTCCCGACCGGTTCTTCGCGTTCGTCGAGGAGCTCGACGTCGACGCCCCGCTCGTCTGTATGACCTACTACAACCTGATCTACCAGTGGGGCGACAGCGACGGTCCCCGGTCGTTCGTCGAGCGCGCCGCCGAGGTCGGCCTACAGGGACTCGTCGTCCCCGATCTCCCGGCCGAGGAGGCGGACCCGCTTCGCGAGGCGTGCGACGAGTTCGGGCTCGACCTGGTGTTCATCGTCGCGCCGACGACCGAAGGGGAGCGGCTCGAGCGGATCATGGAACAGGTGTCGGGGTACGTGTACGTCCAGGCGCGGCTCGGCACGACCGGCGCGAAGAGCGACGTCTCCGACCGGACGACCGAGAGCCTCGACCGGCTCCGCGGCTACGACGTGCCGAAGGCGGTCGGGTTCGGGATCTCGACGGGCGAGCA
This sequence comes from Halorubrum sp. JWXQ-INN 858, assembly GCF_009806985.1. Lineage (GTDB taxonomy): Archaea > Halobacteriota > Halobacteria > Halobacteriales > Haloferacaceae > Halorubrum. The sequence goes on from NZ_WUAX01000003.1 coordinate 59,124, forward strand.
CGCGGAACGCATCGTCGCGGGCGGGGCCGACGGGATCATCGTCGGCTCGGCGCTCGTCGACATCGTCGCCGACGGCGTCGAGAACGACCGCCCGACCGCCGCGGTCGCCGAGCGCCTCGAGGCGCTCTCACGCGAGCTGAAGGCTGGCGCGGAGCGAGGGTTCGCGGCACGAACGGCGGACGCGGCCCCCGGCGACGCCCGGTAGCCGCGCGCCGCGTCGACACGCCGCGAACGAAACCGACTTATCACCGATTGCCACACACTCACATAACGAGCGATCCATATGACAGCAGGACTCCCAGCACGACTCGACCGTATCTCCACGAACGACCGCTACCTCATCGTCCCGATGGACCACGGGATCACGATGGGCGCAGTGACCGGGCTCGTCGACATCGAGTCCACCATCGACGGCGTCACCCGCGGCGGCGCGGACGCCGTCCTCACCCAGAAGGGCGTCGCCCCGCGCGTTCACCCGAACAAGAACGGGGCCGGCTTCATCGTCCACGTCAACGCGTCGACGACGATCGGCCCCGACGAGAACGACAAGCGCGTCACCGCCACCGCCGAGGAGGCGGTCCGCGCCGGCGCGGACGCCGTCTCGTTCCACATCAACGTCGGCTCCGACCACGAGCCCGACCAGATCGAGGAGCTGGCGGAGCTCACCGACGACGCCTCGCGGCTCGGCCTCCCCGTGCTCGCGATGGCGTACGCGCGCGGCCCCGGCGTCGACAGCGCCGACCCCGAGTCGCTCGGCCACGCCGTCCGGCTCGCCGAGGAGCTCGGTGCCGACGTCGTGAAGACGGGCTACTCCGGCGACGGTGACTCCTTCGCGCGGGTCACCGAGTCGACCCGCCTGCCGGTCGTCATCGCCGGCGGCTCGAAGGGGACCGACCGCGAGACGGCCGCGATGGTCCGCGGCGCGATGGACGGCGGCGCGGCCGGCGTCTCGATGGGCCGGTCCATCTTCCAGCACGACGACCCCGAGGGGATCGCGGCGACCGTCTCCGCGATCGTCCACGACAACGCCGACGTCGACGCGGCGCTCCGGGCCGGCGGCTTCCGCTGATCCGCGGGCCGTCGGCTTTCGCTGATCCGCGGGCCGTCGGCTTTCGCTGATCCGCGGGGCGGCGGCGGAACGACACGCGTCGGGGTGACCCCGACCCCCTGCGGCTTTCGCAGTTTTCAAGCCGCACCCCCGTGAGGTACCGGTAATGACACGCACGATATGGGTCAAGGCCGACGCGAGCGTCGGCGACTGGGAGGCGCGGAAGCGGCGGGTCACGACGGCGATCGAGGCGGGCGCTGACTGGGTCCTCGTCGACGAGAGCGACGTCGGCCGGGTCCGCGAGCTCGGCGACATCGCGGTCGCCGCGTTCCGCTCCGAGGCCGACGTCGTCGACGGCGACGACGAGGCCGCGGAGGCCGACGCCTACTTCGTCGGCAAGGACGGCGAGGGCGACGGCACGATCGACCTCCCGAACGACCTCTCGGGGTCGGCCGATCTCACGACGGTCCGGCGGCGCGACGACCGTGCACAGGGCGTGTACGTCCGCGTGCTCGGCAAGGAGTACGAGGCGTTCGCCGAGGCGGCCGCCGCGGACGCCGACTACACGATCGTCGTCGGCGAGGACTGGTCGATCATCCCGCTGGAGAACCTCATCGCGCGCGTCGGCGACGACACCCACCTGATCGCCGGCGTCACGACCGCGGCCGAGGCCCGAACCGCCTTCGAGACGCTGGAGATCGGCTCCGACGGCGTCCTGATCGACTCGGACTCCCCCGACGAGATCCGGGGCGCGGTCGACGCGCGCGACGTCGCCGACCGCGAGACGCTCGACCTCCGGTACGCCGAGGTGACCGCGGTCGAACGCACCGGGATGGCCGATCGGGTCTGTATCGACACCGGGTCGCTGATGGACGACGACGAGGGGATGCTGGTCGGGTCGCTCTCGCGCGGGCTCTTCTTCGTCCACGCCGAGACGGCCGAGTCCCCGTACGTCGAGTCGCGCCCCTTCCGCGTCAACGCCGGGGCCGTCCACGCGTACGTCCGGAACCCGGAGGGCGGGACGAACTACCTCGCGGAGCTGTCGAGCGGCGACGAGGTGCAGGTCGTCGACACCGCGGGCCACACCCGCGAGGCGATCGTCGGGCGCGTGAAGATCGAGAAGCGCCCCATGTTCCGGATCCAGGCGGAGGTGGAGACCGACGACGGCGTCGACCGCGTCGAGACGCTCATCCAGAACGCCGAGACCGTGAAGGTCGCCACGTCCGCGGGGCGGACCGCCGTGACGGACCTCGAGTCGGGCGACGAGGTGCTCGTCTACTACGAGGACGTCGCCCGCCACTTCGGCGAGGCCGTCGAAGAGAGCATCATCGAGAAGTAGGCCGCGTTCGCGCTGGCGGGGCGGATGACGGCGCGACGGTCTCCGTCGCTTCGGGTTGGTCCCATCGCTTCGGCTGGTCCAGCCGCTTCGGGTCGTTTAACCTCGGGGACGGCGTGGTCACTCCCATGACGAACGCACTGGAGGTCACGGACCTCCGGAAGAGCTACGGGGGCGTCGACGCCCTGAAGGGCGTGTCGCTGACGGTGCCGGAGGGCTCCTTCTTCGGGCTCCTCGGCCCGAACGGGGCGGGCAAGACCACGTTCATCAACGTGCTCGTCGGGTTGGTCCGCGCGTCGGGCGGGTCGGCGCGGGTGTTCGGCCACGACGTCGAGGACGACTACCGGGAGGCGCGCGACCGTATCGGCGTCGCCCCTCAGGAGTTCAACGTCGACCGGTTCTTCCCGATCCACGAGGTGTTAGAGCACAAGGCCGGCTACCACGGGGTGTCCCACGAGGAGGCCGCCGAGCGGGCCGACCGCGCGCTCCGAGCGGTCGGGATCCACGACAAGCGGGAGACGCGGTTCGACTGGCTCTCGGGCGGCATGAAACGGCGGTTCATGCTCGCGCGGGCGCTCGTCACCGAGCCGGACCTCCTGATCCTCGATGAGCCCTCCGCGGGCGTCGACGTCCAGCTCCGGCGCGACCTGTGGGACCTGGTCACCGAGCTCAACGAGCGGGGAACGACCGTCCTGCTCACGACCCACTACATCGAGGAGGCCGAGCGCCTCTGTGACGAGGTCGCCATCCTCGATCAGGGGCGGGTCATCACCGTCGCGTCGCCCGACGAGCTGATGGACCGCGGCGCGGACCGAGTCGTCGTCACCCTGCGGGACCCGCCCGCCACGGTCGGGGATATCCCGACGGACCTCACCGACGACGACCGGGTCGAGGACGTGACCCTCGAGGGCCCCCGGCTCGTCGTCACCGCCAGACAGGGCGGGCTCGTCGCGCCGGATCTCGTCCGCGGCCTCGACCGAACCGGGTACGGTATCCTCGATCTGGAGATCAAACGCACCTCCTTAGAGGAGGTGTTCGTGTCGATGACGCGGGACGATGGAGACGTGTCAGACACCGGGGTGAACGGGGCGGACGGGGGAGCGGATCGGAACGAGCCCGTCGACGACGCTGATGAGCCCGACCTCGTCGCGGACGGCGGTCGCGGGGACGATATCGATCATGGGAGCCAGAGCGAGTATGAAAAGGAGAGCGACCATGGGAGCGACGGCGGCCACGGGGGCGACCGCGGCCACGGGGACGACGGCGGCCACGGGGGCCACGAATGAGCGGCGACGCCCGGTCGATCGACCTCACCGGCTTCCTCACGCTGACGAAACGGGAGGTGCGCCGGTTCCTCCGGCGGCCGACGAACACGTTTGCGCCGCCGCTCATCACGAACGTCCTCTACTTCTCGGTGTTCGGCGTGATCCTCGGCGAGCGCGTCGGGACGATCACCGGCGTCCCGTACATCCTCTTTATCCTCCCGGGGCTGATCGTCCTCGGCGCGGTGTCGAACAGCTTCGAGAACGCGTCCTTCTCCATCTTCCACGGGCGATGGAACGAGTACATCCACGAGGTGCTCACCTCGCCGCTGTCGTACACGGGGATGGTGTGGGCGTACGTCCTCTCGGCGGCGACCCGGGGGCTGCTCGTCGGCGGGCTCATCGCCGCGCTCGGCTGGGGGATCATCTCGGCGCTGTATCAGCCCGTCCCCGTCGAGGAGCCGGCGTACCTCCTCGCGTTCCTCGTCGTGATCACGCTGCTGTTCGCGAGCCTCGGCGTCATCGGCGGGCTGCTCGCGAACGACTTCGACGACCTCACCGTGATGAACCAGTTCATCCTCCGGCCGCTCGTCTTCTTCGGCGCGGTGTTCTACTCGCTCGACGACCTGACGCCGCTGCTGCGGGACGTCTCGCTGATGAACCCGATGGTGTACATGGTCAACGGCGTTCGGTACGGCTTCCTCGGGGTCGCGGAGGTCGACCCGCGGTTCTCGCTCGCGGTGCTCACCGGGATGACCGTGGTCGCGGTGACGATCGACATCGTCCTGTTCAAACGGGGCTACGGACTGACCGACTGAGGCCGCCGACCCGCGGGGCCGACGCTCCGGTCTCAGTCGTGGCGGAGCTCGCGGACGCGCTCGATGTTCCACGCGAAGCCGCGGCCGTCCTCCGTCGGCGTCTCCAACACGAACGGGACGTCAGCGAGCGCCGGGTGGTTGACGATCCGCTCCATACCCTCGTCGCCGATGTATCCCTCGCCGATGTGAGCGTGTTCGTCCTTGTTCGTCCCACACTCGTGTTTCGAGTCGTTGAGGTGGATACACTGCAGGTGGTCGAGCCCGACCACGTCGTCGAACTCCGCGACCGCCTCGTCGACGGCGTCGGCCGACGAGAGGTCGTAGCCGGCCGCGAACGCGTGGGCGGTGTCGATACAGACGTCGATCTCCGTCGTCGTCCGGTCGATGACCGCCGCGAGGTGCTCGAAGTCGCCCCCGAGCTTGGTGCCGGAGCCGGCGTCGCTCTCGATCAGGATCGTGACGTCGTCGGGGACGTCGATGTCGTCTATCACCGACGCGGCGTTGTCGAGTCCGCCCTCGACGCCCGCCCCGGTGTGAGCACCCAGGTGGACGTTGACGTACGGGATGTCGAGCTGATGGGCGGCGTCGACCTCCTTTTGCATCGAGTCGAGCGACTTCTCGCGGAGCCCGGCCTTCGGCGTACAGAGGTTGACGAGGTAGGAGGTGTGGATCACCCACGGGCCGTCGAGGTCGCGGGCCGTCCCCTCTCGGAACTGCGTGGCCTCCTCGTCGCCGACGTCGGGGTCCTGCCACACCTGCGGGGAGTGGGTGAAGATCTGCCCGCAGTTGCCGCCGAACTGCGTCTGTCTGAACACCGCGTCCGCCAGGTTCCCGTGCGGCGGGGTCTCCGGGTCGCTCGAGACCTTCGATCCCGAGATGGAGACGTGCGCGCCGACCTTGAGGGTCATACCCGACCGAGGAGGTCGACTCAAAAAGCCGCTTCGGAAGCGGACGACGGCCCTCCGGCAGTACGGAGCCTCCCGTCGAACGTGCCGGATCGGGTCACCGTCGCTTCCCTGGTTGCGTTCGTACCCAGTCGTCGTCGCGGTACTTCGCGTCCGCGAGATCCCGTGCGCGGTCCAACTCGTCGGCGGTCCAGGACGCGTCCGTCGTCAACGACGTCCCGTCGGTTCCCTCGATCCACGTCGAGAGCGCCTCCTCGACCGCATCGACCGCCGTTTCGCGGTCGGCGTCGACGAGCTCGTCCATCCCGACGACGCGCTCGCGGAAGGCGTCGGCCGTGACCGGCGGGTCGACGAACGTCCCCAGGTGTCGCTCCGCGTCGACGGAGTACGTCAACGATCCGTGCTGGATCACCGCGTCGCGCTTGCGGTACTGGGCGTTTCCGGCGACCTTTCGCCCGTCGGCGACCACGTCGTGGGCGGGGTGGAGCTCCCGGAGGTAACACGCGGGGTGATACAGCTCGGGGACCGGTCCGTCCACGTAGTCGGCGTCGATGCCGAGCCGGGCGAACGCGTCGAGGACGGGCTCACACAGCAGGTGATAACAGTCGAGTAGCTCCCCCGGCACGGCCGACCCGGGGACGACGATCGAGTAGGCGATGTCGCCCGTCCCATCGTGATAGATGCCGCCACCGCCGGTCTGTCGGCGGGTGACGTCGATCCCCTCGCGCTCGCAGAACCCCCAGTCGACGGTGTCGGGGTCCTGCCGATACCCCATGGTGAGGCAGTCCGGGTCCCACCGGTACGTCCGTACCGTCGCCGGACCGCCCTCGGCGACGGTCTCGGCGGCGATCTCGTCGAGCGCCATCTGCATCGGTCCCGGTCGTCGCTCCTCGCGGATCAGCCGCCAGTCACCCTCCGGCGCGGTCATACCCGTCGTTACGCCGGGGCGACGAAGTGGATTGCGCTCGACGAGCCTCGGCGTTGGTCCGGTCACGGATTGGGGGAGATTTTATATCGCAATATTCGATTTATACCCGAGTCCCATCGACACGCGCCCCTTTTAGGAACCGACGCAGTAGGGCGGGTATGGTCCGAAACGTCGCGGGCGACATGGCGGCGCTCGACGCCGAGGACTTCTACCTCCTCTCGGGCGTCGAGCAGGGGATGCGGTTCTCCGAGTGGGTCCGCCGGGACAAGCTCCCCGACTATGCCGACCTCACCGTCGAAGAGGTCGATTACCGGCTGGACCGGTGTCTCGACCGCGAGCTCGTCCAGCGGAAGACGATCCAGTACGAGGGGTATCAACTGACCTTCGAGGGGTACGACGCGCTCGCGCTTCGGACGTTCTCGGAGCGGGACACGATCGACGGCGTCGGCTCGCCGCTCGGGTTCGGCAAGGAGGGCGACGTCTACGAGGTCCAGTCGTTCAAGCCGCTCGCGTTGAAGTACCACCGCGAGGGGTACACGAACTTCAGGGAGGTGAACCGCGAACGGGAGTACACCGCGGACCGGAACCACGTCTCCTGGATGTACACCGCGCGCAAGGCCGCCGAGCGGGAGTACGCGACGATGGAGGCCCTCTACCCGGACATCTCGGTTCCCCGACCGGTCGATCACAACCGACACGCGATCGTGATGGACAAGTTCGACGGGGTCGAGCTCGGGCGCGCGAAGCTGGAGCCGGCACAGGCCGTCGGCGTGCTCGATCTCGTGTTACGGGAGCTCACGGCCGCGTACGAGCGCGGGTGGGTACACGCCGACATGTCCGAACACAACGTCGCGGTCGCCGAAAGCGGGGTCACGATCTTCGACTGGCCACAGGCCGTCCCGACCGACCACGAGAACGCCCGCGAGTTCCTCGAACGGGACGTGGGGAACCTCGTGCGCTACTTCGGCCGGAAGTACCCCCACGAAATCCCGAGAGACGCCGACATCGCCGCGATCGCCGACGCCATCGTCGACGGGCGGTTCGAGACGGTTCGGGCGGTCGCGAAAGAATAAACGACATATTGCGATATTAAAACACCCGGCGGCGAACCAGGACCGGGGTTCGGCGGCCGGCAGCCGCGGCTCGGGAGGTCTCACACCGTCGTCCGTCGGAAACGGGAACGGGAGCGGGAACGGGAACGGAAACGAGAGTGGGAACGAAACCCGTCTCAGTCCCGTTCGAGGCGGACGAGGTCGGCCTCGACGTCCTCGACGAACGCCCCCCGCCCGCCGACCGTGACCGGTCCCGCGTCGGTTTCGACGACGAGCGAGTGCTGGACCGGGAACTCGTTGTTCGCCGGTTCCACCATCCCCTGTCGGACCTCGATCACTCGTCCGGCGACCTCGAGTTGAGTGTCGTCTTCGGGCCGCCGCCCGCCGACCGTCGCGCGGAGCTGCGTGCCGAGCCGACGGTGGAGCGTCGCCTGCAACACGGTGTGCCGGAAGTTCGTGTACTCCGCGGGCAACGGGGCGGGGTCAGCCGTTCGCACCTCGTCGGCGGCGGGCCAGTAGTTGCCGAGAAACGACCCGGCGATCACGGGCGCGATCTGCTCCTGCGTGAAGACGATCGCCTGTTTCTCGGACCGGGAACGCACCAGCAGCTCGGGCGGCGCGATGACGCCCGCGCCCGAGTCAGCGGTGAGCAGCGTCGGCATCGCTTCGCTCCAGGCCCGCACGACGCTGGCGCAGCCGTCGACGTCGAGCGCGTCGGGGTCCGGCACGTCCGAGACGATGAGGAGCACGAGCACTCCCCTCTCGACGGCGTTCGCGAGCGAATCGGCGATCTCGGGGAGCCGCTTCGCCGGGATCGAGAGCGTCACTTCGGTGTCGGCCCCGTCGACGATCGAGCGGATCCGCTTGAGCACGGTGACGCGGGACTTGATCACCTCGAACTGCTCGGTCTCCGGTTCGACCCGGGAGAATCGTTCCTCGAGGCCCGGCCGGATGGCGTCGACGTCGGATCGGAGCCGCTCGATCACCGCTTCGGGCGGGTTCGCCCGGATCGTCGTCGGAACCGCGTGGTCGTTGACCTCGACGAACCCGCGGTCGGCCAGCGACTCGCAGACGCTGTAGACGTACCGTTTCGACACGCCGGCGGCCTCCGCGACCGTGCTCGCTTTCGCCTCGCCGTGTGCCAAGAGCGTGAGGTACGTGTCGACCTCCTTTTCGGAGAGCCCGAACCGTCGCAGGAGATCGGTCAGCGTCCGGTCGTTCATGTCACGGAACGCGTGAGCGGGACACTTAGCTGGGTCGATGGACGGTAAGTCGATGGACGGTAAGTCGATGGACGGTGGGTCGATACACGGTGAATCAGCGATAGCCACGGCGGTCCGTCGCCGTCGCCGACCGATCGGACCTATCGTGGGTCCTCCTCGGGCAGGGCCAACACGTTCTCCCGACCGAGCCGGAACCCGACCAGGTCTCCCTCCTCGCGGAGGCCCTTGGTCACTTGGCTCGTCTTCGCCGCCGTCCAGTCGAGCTCCTCGGCGACCCGCTTCTGTTTCATCCGCCCGCCGTTCGCCTCGATGAGCCGAAGCACCTGCTCTTCGTTGCTGAGCAGTTCCGGGTCGACGTCGCCGAACGGTCCCGCAGTCTGCGTATCGGCCACGTCCTCATCGTCGGCTGCATCGTCGCCGTCGGCCGCGTCCGTCGCGTCGACCTCGGCGGTCGTGTCGTCCGTATCGTCCTCGTCGGACGCGTCGTTCGTGTCGGCCGCGACCGCACCGGATCCCACCCGCGTGTCAGTCGCGTCGTCGCCAGAGCGATCCGACCGGTCGATCCGACCGATCGGACCGATCCACCCGCGTCGGGCGACGTACGTACCGGCGACGACGAGCAACACCACCGCGAAGACGGCGACCATCGTCGACGAGACGGCCCCGTCGCTCGCGGGGGCGCTCTCGCCGTCCGTCCCTTGGTCATCGCCGGCCCCCGTATCGGTCGCGGCCGCCGAGTCGAGGACGGCCCGAGGTTGCCCCTCGGCGAAGCTCGTCGGGCCGCGCCACACCACGGCGGTCTCCCGCGTTTCGGTGGGGGACGGCGTCGCCTCGACGAGCGCCCGGTCGTCGGGCCAGCCGATCCGGAGCTCCGAGGCGTCGTCGAGGAACAGCCCGTCGATCGCGTCGCCGGCGGCGATCCGGTCGCCGTCGACGGCCGCGAAGTTCGACCACTGGAACGTGTAGGTCACGATGCCGTACTCGCGCGGGAGCTGTCGCCGCTCAGCGTCCACGCGCATGTCTGAGATCGCCATCTCGCGGCCGGTCGCGGTCGACGCGCCCTCGGCGGTGGCGCTCATCCGGTCGGCGAACTCGACTGTGTACGCCTCCGGATCGGCCTCGATGTCTCGTCGGAGCTCCTCGAACGCCGCCTCGTCGTCGTCGGTGTCGAGTCGAGTTCGATACTCGATCGTCCACTCGGCGTTCCCCTCGCCGTCGAGATCGATACCCAACAGCACGTCGTCGGGATCGACCTCGCCGACGGCGAACTCGACCCCGACGGCGCTCCGCGGCTCGTCGATCCCGGGCCCATCGGTTGATCCGAGCGCCAACGGATCCGCGGACGCCATTCCCACCGCGGCGACGCCGAGGCTGACGATCAGGACCGCAGCGACGGCGAGCACGACCGCGAGCGCACGACGTTTCACGTCAGGGTGCGACGGCTCCGCCTAATAAAACCCTTCTCACACCGATCCGGATCGATCGCCTCGTCATCCGTCCCGACGGTCGTCGTCAGAGGGTCCGCCTCCCGGTTCGCCGTCGGACCCAGGGTTCGGTCGATCCGCGGAGCCGGAACCCGTGCCACCGCGGTCGTCCGCAGCCCCGCCGCGGTCCGACCCTCGATCCACACCCTGGCCACCGCCCTGTCTACCGTCCGTGTGAGCGCCGTCTGACGCCCCTTCGGAGCGATCGGCCCCCTCGACGACGCCGGAGCCGGCACCGGAAGACGGGTCGGTTCCGTTCCCCGCTGATCGATCGGACGCATCGGCGGCCTGGCTACCGTCGGTCGCGTTCGGCTGTCCCGGGCCGCCCAGGTCTCCGTGCTCTCCGTTCCCCACGTGAGGTGGTCCGGTCACAGCGTCGGTAGCCGATCCACCGCCACGCGTCTCGTTCCCGGTCGGCGGCCCGGCGTGGTCCGGCCGCGCGCCCGCACCGACCGGCCCGCCCACGTTGGGGCCGGCGATACCGCGAGCGATCTCGGCGACCTCCGGGCCCGAGAGCTCGTTCGCTCGGTCTCGAACGGCCCCGATCCGTTCGTCGTCAACGCCGCGGGCGTCGAGCGCCTCCCGCGGGAGGTCCGCCGCGGCCGCGGCGCTCCGATCGGTCGTCCGCTGTATCGACGCGGTTTCGGCCGCGAGCCGGGCCATCCGCGCGCGGTACTCGCCGTGAGTGATCTCCCCGGCCGCGCGCCGCTCGCGAAGGTCGGCCTGCGCTCGCTCGATCCGATCGAGCCGAGCCTCGCTTTCCCGAAGCGCCCCGCCGATCGCGTCCGCGCGGTCGTCGGCGTCCCGGTCGGCCGCGACCCGGCGGTCGAACGACCGAGACTCGATCTCGCCGTCGATCTCCGCGGCCTGCACCCCGATCACGCCGGCGAGCCGCTCGCCCGGGAGCGTTTCGTTGGCGTCGTCGCTTCCGGCGTCGTCTTCCTCGGCGTCATCGTCGCTTCCGGCGTCGTCTTCCTCGGCGTCATCGTCGCTTCCGGCGTCGTCTTCCTCGGCGTCACCGTCGCTTCCGGCGTCATCGTCATGCTCCGCTCGTGCGGCGTCGAGTGCGTCATCGTCGACGTCGCCAACGCTCTCGACGTCGCCAACGCCCCCGACGCCGTCAACGGCACCGGCGGCCCCGACGGTCCCCACGACCCCCGCAACCAGCAGCGCCGCGACCACGACCACGGTTTCCGATCTCATTGTACGCCCTTTGGTCCCTGCTTCACATATAAAGCCGTGTCCGTCACGCCGGATTTACCCGGATCAACCCGGATATCGAGGGGGCGTGTCGGGCGGAAGGCAACGGTTACCGGAGTCGGGAGACCGCGGCTACTGGCGGTCGAAAGGTGACGATCACTGGCGGTCGGAAGGTGACGGGACACCCGCCGACTACGGGATCCACGACGCCGGCTTGAAGTCGGCGGCCGCGAACACCGGGTATGGAACGGACGCCGGACGGGACCCCGGTCGGCGTCGACGACCCGTACGCGGTCGCCGGCGTCTGTGACCACCTCACCGACGACGGCCGCTGTCGGTACGCGCTCGCACACGCCGGGCAGGACCCGGCGTTCGCGGCGGCGCGCCGGGCGGACGGGGACGCGTGTCACGTCGGACCCGACGGCGACTGGCGCGCGTGCCCGAAGTACCGGTCGACGACCGACGGCGCGGCGTGCGTGCGGTGCGACCTCGAAGAGATCCGCATGGCCCACGACGAGGCGCGCCCGCTCTTGGAGGAACACCACCTCATGTACGGCGACGCCGGCGATACGGACGCCGACGATACGCCCACCGCCGATACGGACGCCGACGATACGCCCACCGCTGATACGGACGCCGGCCCCCACGAGATCACCGTCTCGCTGTGCCGATGGTGTCACGCGAAGGTCCACCGGTCGTTCGCGCGAATCGACGACGACGCGAGTCCGGGTCCCGAGGCGATCGCGGAGCGGGAACGTCGACGGACGCGTGAGCGGTCGGAGGCGGTCTTCGAGAGCGCTCGGGAGCGGTACGGCGACGACGGCCCGAGCCGGTGACCTCCCCCGTCGATCCGCTCCGCGTTGATCCGCCCCCGTCGGTCCGCGCCGCGTCCTTTAACCCCCGCCACGCCGACGAGTCGCGTAATGACCGGCGACGCCGACCCGACTGGAGACGCGGACTCGACGACCCGAACCGACGCGGCGGAGGTCGCGGACCTGACCGAGCGGCTGGTCTCGATCCCGAGCCACGAGGACGAGACGGCCGCGGGCGACGCCATCGAGGCGTGGCTGCGGGCGGAGACCGACGCCGAGGTCGAACGCGACGCCGTCGGCAACGTGATCGCCTCCAAAGGCGCGGTCGACGACCCGGACGCGACGTCGCTCGCGCTGGTGGGCCACCACGACGTCGTCCCGCCGGCGGATCGCCAGACGACCGGCGACGGCACGGCCGGCGACTACGTGATCGAGCGTCGTGACGGACGGATCTACGGCCGCGGAACCGCCGACATGAAGGGTGCGGTGGCCGCCACCATGTGTGCGTTCCGCGACGCCGAGCCGCCCGCGGGCCGTGAGCTCGCGGTCGTCTCCTTCGTCGGCGAGGAGGTCGGCGGCACGGGCGCACGCCACGCGATCGACGCCGGCTTCGTCCCGGACCACGCCGTGGTCGCGGAGGGGTCGACGAACTACTCGAAACCCGGGGTAACCGACGTCGTCGTCGCCCACAAGGGACGGCGCGCGTCGACGCTCGTCGCCGAGGGCGTCGCCGCGCACGCCTCCGAGCCGGCCGCCGGCGAGAACGCCGTCTATCGCGCGTGCGACGCGGTCGACGTCGTCCGCGACCTCGACGCCCCGACGGCGACGACCTTCGGCGAGTCGGTCACCGGCTCGCTCGCGGTCACGGGGGTACACGGCGGCGACACCTGGAACGTGATCCCCGAGCGCTGCACGGTGACGATCGACGAGCGAACCGTGCCGGGCGAGCGGGCCGATCTCGGGCGAACGGAGTCGATAGACGGCGTGACGTGGAGCGTCGACCAGGACCTCCCGCCGATGGCCTGCGACGACGACGCGTTCGCGGACGCCGCGCTCGCGGTCGCACGCGAGGTGCATACGGACCTGGGACTCGACGCGCCGGAACACACGACGAAGCCACACGCCACCGACGCGGGCTGGCTCGCGGGCGCGGGGACCGCCTGTCTCGTCTGCGGGGCCTCCGAACCGGGCGAGGCGCACACGAAGACCGAGAGCGTCGGCATCGACGTGCTCGACCGCTGTTACCGGATATATAAGGGCCTCGCCGAACGGGAGTGGTAGCCCGACGCCGATCACCGCCGGTCGTCACCGTCAACCGCCGGTCATCGTCGATCGTTACCGTCGACCTTCGGGGGCGGCTACTCGACCGGGCGGAACCGGAACCCGTCCCAGCGCTGGCTGTCGGGTTCGCGAATGCCCGCCCCGGGTTCACGAAGGGTCTCGGCGTACACCGGTTCGACCGCGTCGCCGATCCCGACGTCGAACGTCTCGCCCGAGCCGTCCCCGCACTCCGCGATCTGTCCGAGCGCGCGCACGGGCGGGCCATCGTACCCTTCGCCCATCTCGAACTCGACGATCGCGAGCGTGTTCGGTTCGCGAACCCCCGGCGGCGTCGCCGTCGACGTCGTCCACGTGACGACCCGCGCCTCGTACGTCCGCAGATCGACGGTGCCGACGCGCTCCACCCCGTCCGGCCCGACCGGGTGGGGCGGGTACGTCACGGTCCCGTCCGAGTACTCCGCGGCCTCGAAGCGCCGTTCGCCGTCGTCGTGCGTGTCGGATCCGTTCATCGTGCAGCCTCCAGCACCGTCGTCGTCACGCAGTTGCCGAACCCGCCGACGTTACACGCGAGCCCGACGTCGGCGTCGACCTGCCGCGGGCCGGCCGTCCCCGTCACCTGCTGATAGATCTCGTACGCCTGTGCGACGCCGCTGGCCCCGAGCGGGTGGCCCTTCGATTTGAGTCCGCCGGAAGTGTTTATCGGGAGGTCGCCGTCCCGGTCGGTGACGCCCGCCTCGACCGCCTCCCACCCCGACCCCTTCTCGAAGAAGCCGAGGTCCTCGCTCTGGAGGAACTCGAGGATGGTGAACATGTCGTGGAGCTCCGCGACGTCGACGTCGTCGGGCCCGATCCCGGCCATGTCGTAGGCGATCGTCGAGGAGTCGACGACGCCGCCCATCGTCGTCGGGTCCGCGCGCTCGTGGACGACGTGCGTGTCCGTCGCGCCGCCGATCCCCGACACCACCGCGTAGTCGTCCGCGGGGACGTACTCCTCGGCGACCGACGCGGGACAGAAGACGAGCGCCGCGGAGCCGTCGGTGATCGGACAGAAGTCGTACAGCCGCAGCGGGTCGGCGACGACCGGCGAGCCGAGTACCGTCTCGAGGTCGACCTCCTTGCGGAACTGCGCGTGGGGGTTGTCGACGCCGTTCCGGTGGTTCTTCACCGCGACCTTTCCGAGGCTCTCGCGCGGGGCGTCGTACGTGTCGAGGTAGAGCCGTGCGGTGAGCCCCGCGAAGGAGGGAAGCGTCACCCCGTGTTTGTACTCGACCGGGTGCGTGAGCGACGCGATGACGTCCGTCGCCTCCGCGGTCGTCCGATGGGTCATCTTCTCGCCGCCGACGAGCATCGTCAGGTCGCTCGCCCCGGAGGCGATCGACTGCCACGCGGCGTAGATCCCCGCCCCGCCGGACGAGGAGGTCTGGTCGATCCGTGCGGTGTACGCCGGAGTCGCCGCGAGGTCGTGGGCGAGCGCGTTCGGCACCCCCGTCTGTCCCTCGAACTCGCCGCTGGCCATGTTCGAGACGTACAGGTGGTCGAGGTCGCCGCCGGCCGCGCCCGCGTCGTCGAGCGCGGCAGCCCCGGCCTCCGCCAACAGTTCCCGTATCCACGCGTCGCGCTGCCCGAACCGGGTCATCGACGCGCCGACGATCGCTACGCGTTCCATACGCCGAGGTCCGGCCGGCGCGCCTAAAACGTATCTGTCCACCGAGCGATCGGGCCGGAAGAGCGGAGCCCCTCGCGCATGCCGTCCCCCGGGACGTGTCGCTCCCCGATCGCGACGTCCGCTACCGTGCACCCTGCGTCGGCGGGTCGAGCGCGTCGTCCGACCGGCGAAGCAGGGTCCGCCCCGGCGCTCGGTCACGGACCGGCGCGTCGCCGAGGTAGTCGACGAGCGCGTCCCGCAGCAGGACGACCTCCGAGCGAGTGAAGTCGCGACCGCGCTCGATGCCGTCGAGGGGGCGAAGCTGTGCCGGCGCGTCGTCGCCGGCGTTCACGGCCGTCTCGCTCGCCGCAAGCAGCGCCGCGTGAGCGACCCACGCCTCCTCACGGGAGAAGGGGAGGGTGATCCGCCCGTCGTTCGTCGGAGGGGTCATTCAGATGGGCACTCCGTAGGGAGGGTAATAAATCTATGTGTGAAGTTGGTATCCCGACGGAGCGGCGCGCCGATCGCCACGTTTCCGCATCCGCGGAGGACGGGATGAAACGGACCGTCGGTGGTGTGGTACCGACGGAAGTGGTAGTGCGCTACCGACGGAAGCGATGGTGTGACCCTGGTGTCACGGGTAATAAGAGCAGTCGGTTCGAGCAGGTCGATTCGGGCGGTACGGTGGGTCGAGCGGTCGAGCAGTCGGGCGGGTCGAGCGGGTGGGTTCGGGTGGGTTACCCGAGGAGGTAGCGGAGTGCGGGGTAGCGTTCGATGAGGGGTTGGCCGCCGACGTCGAGGGTTTCGAGGTGGGCGTCGACGCCGAGGATGCGGCCCGCGCCGAAGG
>NZ_WUAX01000004.1 GCF_009806985.1 Halorubrum sp. JWXQ-INN 858
TTCGAGGCCGCTACAAACCGTAAACATCCCAATCCAGCGGCGCGGTGCCGTGGGAATCTTCGCCCTTCAGGGCGGAGAGGATGTCAAGACGAGCATCGGTCGGAGCCACCGCGTCGTCCCGCCGGGCATCGCCATGTCGCGTCATCCGACGCCGTCCCGCCGGCTGTCGCCGTATCGCGTCCTCCCACACCGCCCCGCCGGCCGTCGTTCCACACCGCCCCGCCGGCCGTCGTCCCACGCCCCCTCGTCGCAGACGGGACGACGACTACAGCCCCGCGATCACGTCGACCGATCCGACGACGACCCAGACGATAACCGCGTAGTTCAGTACGGTCGAGACGGTCGCGTACACGACGACGCGCCCGAAGGGATAGCGGGCGATCCCCGCAGGGATCAACACGAAGCTGCCGACGTAGGGAACGAGGTTCGTGACGAAGACGCTCACCCCGCCGTAGCGGCGGAACCACCGGTTCGCGCGGTCCAGCCGTTCCTCCGAAACGGAGAGCCACCGCGAGTCGACGACGTCGGGCCCGTACCGCCTCGCGCCCCCGTACACCAACAGTTGACCACAGACGTAGCCGGCGGCCGCGACGGCGACGGCGGCGGCGACGAGCCGATCGGACGCCGAGACCGCGAGCAGGTAGCCCGGGAGCAGCACGGAGGTGGGAAGCGGCTTCCCGATCAGCGCCCCCTTCATCACGAAGACGACGAACATCGCCGGGAGCCCGAACTCGAGGAGGGCGGTCAGGCCGGCGTCGGCGAGCGCGTCGGTCATGGTCGTCCCGACCTCCCGTTAGATACGGGACGGACCGGATACGGGACGAGGTAGCGTGGCTATCGCTATCGGCCTTTCGCTCGGGTCCGTCGTCCGGGAGGTGCGAAGGCGAACCGCTGAAATACCCGAGACGCGTAGCGTTCGGATAGTGTCACAGCAGTTGGCAGCGGTCGACACGCTGTTCCTCCACGAGGCGCGGAGCGACTACACCGTCGTCGCGACTCGGGACGGGAGCCGCGTGCTACGTGGACGGCTCGAACTCAAGGAGACGTCGGCGGGCCCGCGGCCGGGCAAGTTCCGGGTGGCCCGCGACGACGACGAGGAGCCCCGCCGCCCGGAGGAGTTCGTGGCCCTCGCCCGCGCGGCCGACCGGATCCGGATCTCCCAACAGACCCCCGCGGAGGGCCGCGACCGGCTCGAAGCGATGCTCGACGGGTATCAGCTGGACGCGTTGACGGTGCGGACCTGTCGACGCTGTTCGAACGACGGCCGCTACGGCCCGATCACCGCGGACACCGCGATCGAGCACAACGGCGAGCACGTCTGCCGGGACTGCGCCCGGCGCGAGCTGGAGCGCGAGCTCTCGTATAAGGGGTCGTTCACCGGAGCCGCCGAGGAGCGGCTGGAGGAGCTGCTGTACGACTCGAAGGACCTGAACCGCATCATCAACCTGCTTCAGGGCGGGCTCGACCCGGACCTCACCAAGTACGACGAGGTGTCCGCGAACGTCGACGACGTGACCCCCGTCCGAACGGACGAGCTTGACCTCCATCCCGAGCTCGCCTCGAGGGTTCAGGGGCGGTTCGAGGAGCTGTTGCCCGTCCAGAGCCTTGCCGTGCGGAACGGCCTGCTCGACGGCGACGACCAGCTCGTGGTGAGCGCGACGGCGACCGGGAAGACGCTCGTCGGCGAGCTGACCGGGATCGACCGCGCGCTCCGCGGTGACGGGAAGCTCCTCTTTCTCGTGCCGCTCGTCGCGCTCGCCAACCAGAAACACGAGGACTTCGAGGACCGCTACGGCGACCTGCTCGACGTCTCGATCCGCGTCGGGTCCTCGCGGATCAGCGACGACGGGAACCGGTTCGACCCGAACGCCGACGTGATCGTCGGCACCTACGAGGGGATCGACCACGCGCTGCGGACGGGCAAGGACCTCGGCGACGTCGGGACCGTCGTCATCGACGAGGTCCACACGTTAAAGGAGGGCGAGCGAGGCCACCGCCTCGACGGGCTGATCTCCCGGCTGAAGTACTACAGCGAGGAGCGACAGCGGACCCACGACGGCTACGACGGGACGCAGTTCGTCTACCTCTCCGCGACCGTCGGCAACCCCGAGTGGCTCGCCGAACGGCTCCGCGCGACGCTCATCGAGTACGAGGAGCGACCGGTCCCGATCGAGCGACACGTCACCTTCGCGGACAGCCGCGAGAAGGCGACCATCGCCGACAAGCTCGTCAAACGCGAGTTCGACACGAAGTCCTCGAAGGGGTATCGCGGGCAGACGATCGTCTTCACCAACTCGAGGCGGCGGTGTCACGAGATCAGTCGGAAGCTCCGCTACGACTCCGCGCCGTATCACGCCGGGCTCGACTACAAGCGCCGGAAGCAGGTGGAACGCCAGTTCGGGAACCAGGACCTCTCGGCGGTCGTGACGACGGCGGCGCTGGCGGCCGGCGTCGACTTCCCCGCCTCGCAGGTGATCTTCGACTCGCTGGCGATGGGGATCGAGTGGCTCTCCGTCCAGGAGTTCTCCCAGATGCTCGGCCGAGCGGGCCGCCCCGACTACCACGACCGCGGGCGGGTGTACCTCCTCGTCGAGCCCGACGCGGTGTACCACAACTCGATGGATCGGTCGGAGGACGAGGTGGCGTTCACCCTCCTGAAAGGCGAGATGGAAGACGTCGAAACCCACTACGACGAGACGGCCGCCGTCGAGGAGACGCTGGCGAACGTCGTCGTCGCCGGTAAGCGAGCGAAGCGGCTCAACGACCGGATGATCGGCGAGGTGCCGACGACGCACGCGGTCGGGAAGCTCCTCGAGTGGGAGTTCATCGACGGCTTCTCGCCGACCCCGCTCGGACGGGCGATCTGTCGGCACTTCCTCGCGCCCGACGAGGCGTTCCGGATCCTCGATGCGGTCCGGAAGGGGACCGATCCCTACGACATCGTCGCCGCGCTGGAGCTGTACGACGACGACGAGTGAGCGCGGGCGACGCGGCGAAACGCGTGATCGGCTGAAAACGGCGGGCGATCGGCGGACGACAGTTCGTGGTCGGTGGAAACACCGCGTGGTCGGTGAAAACAGCGGGTGATCGTGAAAAACGGATCCGAGAACGGCTCAGTAGTCCGGCGCGTCGTCCTCGACTTCGCGTTTCAGCGAGTTGCGGCGCGACTTCGCGTCGCGGGCCGTCGCCTCGAGCAGGAAGGAGTTCTTCGCGTCGACCGCGTCGGCGGCGGCGTCGGCGTTCCCCTCGGCGATGACGTCCTCCGCGGGGCGCTCCTCGAAGTGGACCGCCAGTTTGTCCTTCTTGCCGCTGTAGCTGGCCGCTCCGGCGACGATGCGTTCGAAGACCGGGTTGTCGGGGTCCGAGACGACGTACAGCTCGTGACCGTTGACCTCTTCCGTGCCCGTGACCTCGCCGAAGTACTCCTCGATGGACCCCTTCAAGTCCGGCATGCGGTCGTCCAGATGCTCTCCGCGACGCATCTTGTACTCCTTCATGCTGCGACCGTTCGGCAGGAGCGCGTAAACCAGTTTCGTCACGGGTGTGGCCGCCCGGGCGGCCGGTTCGTCGGTCTCGGATTCGCCCGTTTCAGATCGGACGCTCCGCGACGTAGCCACGCTTGCACTCGGGGCAGATGTCGCCCGGCCGCATCGAGACGCCGTCCGCCTCGCGAACCATGCCGCACTCGGGGCAGTAGTACTCCGTCTCCGCGTCCTCGACCGACGTCCGGAGCTCGGGGCTCCCCTCGCGCGTGATCCCCGTGTCGGTCAGGTCAGCCCCCGCGTCGCCGGCGGCTCCGGCGTCGAACGTCGTCGCGTCGCCCTCGGGGGCCTCGACGAACTCCGTCTCGCCGTCGTCAGGGTGATCGACGCGATCGCCCGCCTCGGGGGTGAGCCCTCCGCCGAACTCGACATCTGCCCGCCCGCCGGCATCGTCGTCAGCCGCGACTTCGGCGCTGAATCCCTCGTCCTCGCCGCGCGGGTCCGGCCACGGGGTCGGCTCGGCGGCCGGGTCGGCGTCGGCGTCGACCGCCGGCCACGCGCCGCGCTCCCGCTCGGCGGCGGGCTCCTCCCCGTCCGCGTCGAGGATCACGCCGTCGTCGCCCGCGGACTCCACCTCGGCGGCGTCCGCATCGGTGGGGACGGGGTCGACGGCGTCGTCGTTCGGGGAGTCGCTGCCGTCGCCCGAGCGGTCGCTGCCGACGTCGTCCGCGTCGCTCCCGTCCGGCCCGTCGTCGATCAGTTCCACGCCGGTGTCGGGCGCGTCCGCATCGGATCCGGCCTCCGAGCCGGATGCCCCGGCTCCACCGACATCGGCGTTCGCGGCGTCGGCGTCGACGGTGTCGGTGTCGGTCGTCTCGGCGGTGGCCCCGGACGCTTCGCCGGAGACGTCACTGGAACCGTCGACGTCAGGCCCGTCGTCGATGATCTCCGCGTCGTCCCCCGAGCCGGCCGCGGCCGCGGCGTACTCCGAATCGTCAACCGGATCCGCCGCCGGCCCCTCGCCTCGGTCGGCGGCGGGCCCGACCGGCGCGTCGTCCGGTTCGGCGGTCGGGGCCGGCGCGTCAGCCGGCGCGGACGTCGAGACGTCGGCGTTCGCGTCCGCTTCGGCGGCCTCGGCGGCGACCTCCGCCAGCTGTTTGACAGTCGTGACCTCCGTGTTCTCGCTGACGATCTGCGTTTCGCCGCAGCGAGCGCAGGTTTTCACCTCCCGGAGGGTGGTGACGACCTCGTTGCCGTCCTCCGCACGTTCGCGCTCGACCTCGGGTTCGCCGAAATCGTGCCCGAGCAGACACCTGAGTCCCATTGTCCACCCCTCCGGCGTCCCAACGTAAAAAACGACCCGTCACGGCGTCGGACGCCCGTCACACGGCCGCGACACCGGCCGCTCACCTCACGAACCCTTCGGCGTCCGCCGACCACACCGGCTCATTCGCTGGTCGGATCGCGACCGAGCGCGTCGGCGACGGCGTCCACTTTCTCCTCGGCCGCCATCTCCGTCCCCCGTTTGTCGTCGACTTGGAGGAGCGTCTGGACGTTCGTTCCGTCGACGGCCTCGTGGGCGGCCGCACACGCGCGGAAGAGCTCGCCGACGTCATCGGCCTCGATCGTCGTCGCCATCGGCGTCGTCTCGTAGCGCACGTCGAACCCGTCGAGGGCGTCGACGGCGGCCGCGACGTCCTCGGTCACGTCGTCGTCGGTGATCGGCGTCACGCGGAGCAGCCCAAACACGGTCATACCGAGCGATCCGGGGACGCCGGGGAAAGAGGTTTCGCCGATGGTCGGCACCTGGATCGGCGACCGGGAGCGACGACGAAAAGCGCCGACCGAGAACACCGTCGGACGCACAGTACTATGAGTGTCGACGACATACCACACGATGACACATGCCGACCGTGTACTACCAAGGCGAGGCGATCGAGTGCGAGAAGGGTGCCGTGTTACGCGACGTGCTCCGGGAGGCGGGGCTCTCCGTTTACAACGGGCGGGCCGAGAAGCTCAACTGCCGGGGAATGGGCTCGTGTGGCACCTGCGCGGTCACGGTCGATGGCGAGGTGAGCGAACCGGAGCGGAAGGAGGCGGTCCGCCTCTGGTTCCCGCCGCACCACCCGAGCCACGACGTCAGGCTCGCGTGTCAAACCCGTGTCGAGGGCGACGTGGAGGTGACGAAGGGACGCGGTCTCTGGGGACAACACGTCTGAGAGCGAACGCGCCGGTCGTCGCATCGAGTGCGAAGCCCGGAGACGGGCTCTAGAAGCCGGCGTCACCGCTCGGCGACGGAGGCCCCGAACCGGTCGGGAGCGCCGTCGCTCAGTGGGTGAAGATAACCCCCGCACGGACGTGAATCCGAAGCGGAGTCGAAAACTCGTTTTCGCGTGTGAAGCCTATCGCGGCGAGGCGTACGACTTACTGTCGAACGACGCTGGCCGCGCGCGGGCCCTTGGGCGAGGACTCGATCTCGAACTCGAGCTCCTGACCCTCTTCGAGGTCCGGACCGCCGACGTCTTCCATGTGGAAGAACACGTCATCGTCCGCATCGTCCGTCGTAATGAAACCGTAGCCGCCAGTATCGTTGAAGAAATCAACTTTCCCTTCTGCCATTGCGTATAGACGCATGAGCGTTTGGGGGATAAGGCTTGCGAGTGTACAGTTACCATGCAGGTATGGTGGACGTTCGTCACACGAGACGAGGAGAAAACGGAGGGAAGTTCCGACGTGTGGTCGGTTCGGCGGGGGTGGAGCCGATCGGTTCGGCGGTTTCGGACGCGTTTCCGTCCGGACGCGGTCCCCTGTTCCGCGTGGGTGACGACTTAAGCGTGTTCACGCCCAACACGGGTCGTGCTCCGATCCCTTCGCGAGAACGGGCCGGCGCTCCTCGTTCCGGCCGCCTGGACGGTCGCCGGGGGAGCCGTCGCCGGGGTCGTGTCGACGCACGCGCTGTTCGTCGCACACGTGGTCATGAGCGTCCTGCTCGTCGCGTTCGCGGTCGCCTCCCGACGCGAGATGGCGACGGGGGTCCTCGCGGGCTGGCTCCGGGTGATCCTCGCCGGAACGCCGGTCACCCTCGCCGGCGTCGCCGGGTTCCTCCTCGGGTCCGGTCCCCTGCTCGCGATCGCGTTGTACGGTTGGGCGGTGCTCCCCGCCGTCGGCTTCGTGTACACCGCTCGCCGGGTGACCGCCGGTCGTGGGATCTACGCGGCGGGCGCGGGCTGTTGTGTCGTCGGCGTGGCGGGCCTCGCGCTCGCGTCGACGGCGACGGGCGCGGTCCTCGCTATCGGGCTCGTCGGCGTCGGACAGACCGCGGGGATCCTCGACGCGACGCTGCGATACTGACCCACACCGAGGTACAGATCGGCATCGAGGTACAGATCGGCATCGAGACACCGGCCGACGACGATCCGCGGCCCGGTCACGGTCGGAGCCGACCGAGGACGACGCCCCCGATGACGTCGAGGACGCCGAACGCGACGGCGATAAGCGCCAGCGCGAACTGGTCGATCCCGATCCCGAGCCCGGGAGTCGCCTCGACGAGCGCGATCCCGCCGACGGCGACGACCCCGATCGCGTAGCCGGCCGGCGTTCCCTCGACCGGCAACCGGTCCCGGAGGAGGTACGAGAGGACGCCGGTCCCCGCGACGAACCCGGCGGCGACGAGCGGCGGCGCGACGAGCGCAGCCAGCCCGAGGAGGACCCCGCCGACGCCGACGCCGACGCCGGCCGACCGGAGCCGTGCGGGAGCGTCGTCGGGGTCGACAGCGGATCCGCCGCCGGTGGGTGATCCCTCGTCGATTCGCGATCCCTTACTGCCCGACGGCCCGACGTCCGGTCCGCCCGGACCGTCGTTCGCGGGCGGATCGGCGGTCGAGGCGTCGACCACGGACGGTTCGTTCATAAATGCGGGGACGGTCCACCGGACATTACGGTTGGCGGTCCGATCGGACGACGGTGCCGCAGTCGATCGGACGGCGGTGCCGCAGTCGATCGGACGACGATGCCGCAGTCGATCGGACGGCGCTGTCGCGGTGTGGCGATGTGGCGGTTTATAAGCCCTCGTACGGGCCGGGCTTCGCCACGGTCAGCCGCTCGACCTGTTCGTCGGAGAGGTCGATCGCCGCGGAGGCGAGGTTCTCCGCGAGCTGGTCGACGGTGCGCGCGCCGACGATGGGGGCCGTGACCCCGTCGCGGTGCGAGAGCCACGCGAGCGCGACCTGTGCGGGGGAGGCGTCGACCTCGTCGGCGACCGCGTCGAGCTCGTCGTGGACGTCGAAGTTCTCCGGGGTGAGGTACGACTCCTGGAACCGGCTCGATCCGGCGATCTTCGAGTCCTCCGGCAGGTCCTCGTCGCGGTCGTACTTCCCGGTGAGGAACCCCTGCCCGAGCGGGCTCCACGGACAGACGGCGAGCCCCTGCGTCCGCGCGAACTCGAGGTAGTCGCCCTCGATCTCGCGGTCGACGAGGTTGTACCGCGGCTGGAGGACGCTGAACGGCTCCCACCCTTCCGCGCGGGCGATCTCGTTGGCGCGGGCGACCTTCCACGCGTTCGGTCGGTGCGTCGACGCGCCGAGGTAGTGGACCCGACCGGACTCGACGAGCCCGTTCAGCGTCTTCATCAGCTCGCGGGCGTCCGTCGCGTCGTCCCAGCGGTGGATGTAGAGGACGTCGACGTAGTCGGTGCCGAGCCGGTCGAGCAGCGCCTCGATCCGGTGGCGGATGTTCTTCCGGTTCGTTCCCAGGCTGTTCGGGTCGCCGTCGCGGATCTGCCAGTAGATCTTCGAGGCGACCGTGTAGCGCTCGCGGTCGCGGTCGGCGAGCCAGTCGCCGATCCACTCCTCGCTTTCGCCCCCGCCGTACACGTCGGCGGTGTCGATGTAGCGCCCCCCGGCCGCCTCGTAGGCGTCGAGCAGCTCGTGGGCCCGTTCCTCGCCGATCTCGACGTCGCCCGACTCGTTCTCCTTGCCGAAGCGCCAGGTGCCGAACTGGAGCTCGCTCGTGTGGATGCCGGTGCCGTCGAGCGAAACGAACTCGAGATCGAGGTCCGCGGGTGCGGGTGTCATCGAGTGGACGTTGGGGCGACCGGGGCAAAAGGGTACAGGAACCGGCGACGGGACGAGATCGACGAACGGGAGACGGAGACATCGGTGGACGGGAGACGAAGGAGTCGACGAACGGGACGGGGCGGTCGACGAACGGAGGAAGGGGATCGGTGAGGAACGGGACGGCAGCGTCGGCGACCCCGAAACGCGGAGCTACCGCGAGCCGACGACCAGCGACAGGAGGTAGACCGCGATGGCGACGAGGATGATCGTCGCGCCCGTCGCGATGTTCCACAGGTACGAGGCGAATATCCCGCCGAAGACGGCGACCTGCCCGAAGACGACCGACAGCAGGAGCCCGCGGTTGAAACTGTCCGTCACCTGCATCGCCGCGGCGACGGGGATGACGAGCATGCCGGCGACGAGGATCGCCCCGAGGATCTGCATCGCGGCGACGACGACGAGCGCGGTGAGGACGATGAGGAGCGTGTCGTAGAACCACACGTCGACCCGCGCGAGCCGCGCCGCCTCCCGATCGAAGGTGATGAACAGCAGCTGCTTGTGCGTGAGCGCGACGGTCCCCGCGACGAGCAGCGTCAGCCCCACCATGAGCTGAACGTTCCGGAACGGGACGAAGAGGATGTCGCCGAACAGGTAGCTCTCGACGGTCGCGCTGAAGACGACGCCGTAGGAGATGATCGCGATCCCCACGGCGAACCCGCCGGTGAGCATGATCGCGATCGGGATGTCGGCGTAGCCGTCCGTATGAACGGCGATGTACTGCATCCCGAGCGCCGCGACGGTGGCCGCGACGAGCGCGAACAACAGCGGGTAGTCGAGCCCCGGCACCGCGGCCCCGACGAACAGCCCGATCGCGACGCCGCCGAACGCCGTGTGCGCGAGCGCCTCGCCGATCAGCGCCATCTGTCGATTGACGAGGTACGCGCCGACGATCGGCGCGGTCACCCCGATGAGCGCCCCGGCGGTGAACCCCCGCTGGAGGAACCCGCTACAGACCAGCCAGGTGTCGACGGTCGTGCAGGTCGTGTCCCAGAACGCGCCGTACAGCGGGGGGAAGACCCAGAGGAGAAACGCCGTGATCGCCAGTCCCGCGGGGACGCCAGCCGCCAGGACGAACCCCAGTCGACGGGGGAGGCTTCGGGGCGGGAACGACCGCCGGAGCCGGTCGCCGACGCTCACCGGCGGTCGCCTCCGGCGAGCGCGCTCGCGCGGACGGTTCGGGCGGAGCTGAACGCTCGTTCGAGCGCGTCGCTTTCGAGGAACTCGCGCGTTCCACAGTGGGCGTACAGCTCGCCGTCGAGACAGGCCATGGTCCTCGCGTGGTCGGCCAACAGCCCGATGTCGTGTTCGATGAGGACGACCGTGATCCCCTCGGCGTTGAGCTCGTCGAGGAGCTCATAAAAGCGCCCGACCGAGTCGGTGTCGACGCCGACCGTCGGCTCGTCGAGCGCCAGCAGGTCCGCCTCGCTCGCGAGCGCGCGGGCGATGTACGCCCGCTGCTTCTGGCCGCCCGAGAGCCGGTTGATCCGCCGATCGGCGAGGTCCGCGATCCCGACGCGGTCGAGCGCGTCGTCGACCGCCCGCCGGTCCGCGTCGCGCAGCCGGCGGAGCCCGACGTGCGCGTACCGCCCCATCGTCACGACCTCCCGCACGGTGACGGGCATGGTCGCGTCGGCCTCCGTCGACTGCTGGGAGACGTAGCCGAGGCGGGTCCCTTCGGTGAACTCCCGCGCCGGCGTGCCGAACAGCCGGACCGTCCCCGAATCGGGCGACTGAAGGCCGAGCATCACCTTGAGCAGGGTCGTCTTCCCCGACCCGTTCGGTCCGACCAGTCCGAGGAAATCGCCCTCCTCGACGGTCATGGAGACGTCCCGCAGGACGGGCTCGTCCTCGTACGCGAAGCTCACGTTCTCGACGGAGATTGCGGGGGTCATAGGTGACGAGGGGCGTCGTCGATATCGGTCGTATTTCGACTGAGAGGCATATATGTTCCGTATCCGGCCGTTTCAGTCGGCTCGCAGCGCCGTCTCCAACGACGGGAGGTTGATCTCGCGGAAGTGGTCGACGTATCCCCAGTCGGGCTCCATCACGAGGTCGCCGCCGATCGGTGGGACGCCGTCGATCTGCGTCTCGACCGGCGAGAGCGGCAGCACCGTCGCCTCGGTCTCGTCGGCCAGCGACTGCGCGAGGGTCCCCGGCTCGCCCACGTCGTAGAGGACGTGCTCGATGCCGAAGTCCGCGATGAGCTCCTCGATCTCCTGGACGTCGCCGGGGGAGGCGGCGTCGTCGGGCGACGTGCCGACGGGCGAGTAGACCTCGATCCCGTACCGCCGGTTCCACCACTGGAAGGAGTCGTGGGTGCCGACGACGATCTGGTTCAGCTCCGCGCGATCGACGATCGCCTCGAAGTCCTCGTGAAGCGCCTGCAGTTCCTCGTTGAACGCCGCGGCGTTCGCCGCGTACTCCTCGGCGTGGTCCGGGTCGATCTCCGCGAGGCCGTCGGCGACGTTGTCGACGCCGGTCTGACACTCGATCGGGTCGAGCCACCAGTGTTCGTCGTTCTCCTCGACGGGGCTGTCGAAGAACTCGATGCCTTCGGAGGCCTCGATGACAACGACGCCGTCGTCGTCGGCCAGCTGTGCGGCCGCGTCGTCCTGCCAGCTGGAGAACTCGCGGAGGTAGACGAACCCGACCGCCCCGTCCAGCTCCTGAACGGTTCCCGGCTCCGGGTTCCAGTCGTGGCCGTGTTCGCCCACCGGAACCAGGTCGATCGCCTCGATGTAGTCGCCGGCGACCTGCCGAACGAAGTCCCACACCGCCGGCATCGTCGCGAAGACGGTGGGGCGGTCGTCGTCGGTGTCGCCCGTCGATCCGCCGCCGTTCGGGTTGCCACCGTTCGATCCGCCCTGCGGGTCGTCGCCGAGACAGCCCGCCAGCCCGAACGCCGCGCCGCCGACGCCGGCGAGCGTGGCGCGTCTCGACAGGGCGGTTCCGGTCGCGTCGTCGCGCTTCGCCATTGCAGACAGATGAGCCACCCAAACCGATATACCTTGCGATACGAACAATATATTTAGACACGTCTAAATAATTTCTTGGCGGCCGGTGTCAGGGTATAGACGACCATAGACGGGCGTTTCACCCAGCAGAGTCACGGAGGAGCCGCGTGAAGACCTTCCGCTCCGCGGCGCGGAGGTGCTGGGTAACGGTCGCCCGCGAGACGTCGAGACTCGCCGCGAGCTCCCCCGTGTTCGTCGTCCGCGGACGCTCGAAGTAGCCCGCCTCGAGCGCGACCTCCAACACCTGTCGCTGCCGGTCCGTCAGCGACGCGGTCGGGTCCGTCCGCGCCGCGGGTTCGTCCCCGTGATCCGATCGGACCGTCGTCACCGACACGCCGTCGAAGGCGTTCCCGACGGCGTCCGTGAGGCCGCCGACCGACCCGCTCGGGCTCGTGACCAGTGAGAGCCGCGCGCGTCCCCCCTCGACTGCCGTCCGTTCGAACCGCCCCCCGGCCTCGACGGCGACCGCCTCGGGGACGGGGGTCGTGACGACAAGCCCGCAGCGGATCGGGTCGTCAGCCCCGTAAACGTCGACCGAGAGGACGGCGGGGGCGGCGGCAACCGCCGCACGGAGGTCGGCCACGGACGCGCCGGCGACGGTCGCGAGATAGAGCGCCTCGGCGTCGTTGCGGGGGACGACCGTGGTCGCCGTCACGGTCGCCGTGCGCGGCAGCGCCGACGAGAGCGCGACGAGCGGGGCCGACGCGTCGTCGAGCGCGATCTCGACCCGCCGATCGTGTGAGGAGAGCAGCGTCTCGCGCCACGTGGCGGTTTTGAGCGCGTAGCCGACCGTGGTCGCGTACGCGTCGAGGAGCTCGTGGTCATGGTCCGGAACCGCGTCCGCCGCGGCGTAGACGGCGATCGCGCCGTACCGGATCCCGTCGTGGCCGATCGGGACCGCCGCCGCCGACGCGAACCCCGCGCGTCGCGCCGCCGCGCGCCAATCGGACGAGGCAGGGGCGGGGGCGTCGCGGGGCCCGTCCTCGGCCGGCTGGTCGGCCGCGATGGACGCGACGGTTACGGGTCGAGCGTCCGCGAACGCGCGGGCCGCCGGCTCGTCCGCGGGGAGCCGCTCCGTCTCGTGGTCGAGCGTCGCGTCGAGGTAGTCGGTCGCTCCGGCGGCGGCGAGCGGGGTGAGGGCCCCCTCCTCTCCCGGAACCCCGATCCACGCGTGCGCGTATCCATCCTCGTCGACGAGGGAGGCACAGATCCGTCGGGTGAACTCCCGACGGGTCGAGCCCGCGGTGAGCATCCCCAACAGCGCCTCCTTGCTCCGTCGCTCGCGCCGTACCGCCCGCTCCGCCCGGTCGGTGGCGACGAGGGCGTCGATGCGCTGAGCGAGGAGCGTCGGACGGCGGGCGACGTCCGCTTTCCTGACGTAGTCGGTGACCCGTTCGCCGATCGCGTCGCTCGCCACCCGCTCGTCGCCCTGGCCGGTCACGATGACGAAGGGCACCTCCGGACGCACCTCGCGGACCTCGGCCAACAGCTCCAGGCCGGTCCCGTCGCCGAGTTGATAGTCACAGACGATACAGTCGGGGGGCTCGGCGAGCAGCGCGCCGCGGGCGTCCACGAGCCCGTGTGCGGTCGTCACCGAGATCGTGTCGTGAGCGCGTTCGAGCGTTCGTCGCTGGGTCCGGGCCCAGGTCTCGTCGTCGTCGACGAGCAGGACCGCGATACCCGCTCGCGTCGGCGACCGGATCGTCCCGAAGGGACTGGAGGGGTCCGAAGGATCGGAAGGATCAGACGGGTCGGACGGGTCGGAAGGATCGGACGGGTCGGAAGGATCGGACGGGTCGGAAGGGCCGGAGGATCCGGACCGGTCGGAACGAGTCATCAGCGGTCGTTGCGGCGGCGTTCGGGAGGTCGTCTCGGGGCGATCGCGGGGGGACCCACAGTCATCATCGATCCGACGGTTCGTCGCGGGCGTATTTAAACACGATACCACCGTTCGAAGGTGTCCCGGATCACTCCGCCCCCTCGTCGATGCCGCGAACCTCGAAACGGGCCCCGCCGACGGCGGACTCCGTGACCCGGAGCGACCAACCGTGGGCTTCGACGATCGTGCGGACGATCGCGAGCCCGTAGCCCGAACCCGAGCCGGTCCCGACGCCGAACTCGAGGAGCGCCTCCCGCCGCTCGGCCGGGAGGCCCGGGCCGTCGTCCTCGACGTAGAATCCCGACGGGACGGCTCCGACGGTCGGAGGGGTCGAACCGTTTCCGGCGGTCGAGGCGGTCGAATCGTCTCCGGCGATCTGGGTGGCCGGTGCGGGCGGCGCGGCGGATTCCGCCGGGAGCGTTCCGACGGTCACCGACGTCGCCGACCTGCGCGGGCGACCCTTCGGCGCTCCTCCCCCGGAGGACGGACCGTTCCCGGGAGGGGATCCGTCACGGACCCCGTGATCGACGACGTTTCGGAACAGGTTCTCGAACGCCTGCTGGAGCCGCCGCGGGTCCGCCCGGAGCGCACACGTCCCGTCGATGGCGAGCGTCAGGTCGCCGGTGTCGACCACGCGCCACGCGTCTCCGGCGACCTCGGCGAGGTCGCAGTCGACGGGCGACTCGACGTCGGTGCTCTCGCGGGCGAGCTCCGGGAGGGCCTCCGCGAACGCGCGCAGCCGTCGATGGACCGTTTCGAGGTCGTCGAGCGACTGTTCGAGCTCCGGGTTCCCGTCGTCGATGTCCGCGCGGATGAGGTACAACAGCCCTTCGCCGGTCGCCAGCGGCGTCTCCAGGTCGTGGGAGACGACGCCGGCGAGCCGTTCGAGCTGCTCGTTTTTCAGCTCCAGCGCGTCCGTCTGCCGCCGGAGCGCCGCGTTCGTCTCGGTGAGAGCGTCCCGTTGGCGCTGCTGGACAGTGATGTCGGTGAACGAGACGATGTAGCCCCACGCGTCCGCCCCGCGCTCGGGGTCGATGTCGCGTCGCTGCGCGAGGTACCGGCGGCGCTCGCCGCCGTGGGCGATCGAACACTCCACCGCGTCCCCCAGCGCGGGTCGGGGACGACCGTCCGCGAACAGCGCCGCGGGAAGCACCTCCTCGACGCGACAGCCATCCAGCGAGGCGAGCGCGCCGAACACCGCCGTCGCGGCGTCGTTGGCGTCGAGCACCCGGTCGTCGGGACCGACCACGAACACCGGGTCCCCGAGGGTCCGGAACACCCGCCGGTGTGCGACCGGGACGAACGTCCGCAGGTCCGTGCGGATGACGACCGCGGCCAGCGGGATGCCGACGAGGGTGAACACGAGCGGCGACGGGTCGACCGGGACGATCGGCCTGGCGCCGACGTGATAGGCGGCGTTCACCGTCCACGGGACGAGCACGCAGACGAGCAGGACCGCGGACTGGCGGCGGTGAAGCCGGCTGTCGGCGATCGCGGCGACGAGCAGGAGCCCCGACCCGACCGCCAATACCGTGTACGAGTAGACGATGTTCACCGCGTGCCACGGCCCGGACTCGGTGACGAGGGCCGGCCGACCGTCGAACGTGCCGGCCGCGATCGAGGCGTAAAACAGCGAGTGGTACTCGGCGGTGAACACGAGCCCGAGCGTCAGCGCCGGGACGGCGGACAGCAGGGCGAGACGCCGCGCCGAGAGCAGCTCCCCGCGGTCCGTGTAGACGAGCGCGAACGTCAGCCAGGCGAGGGGGGTGGTGACGACGGCGACGTACGACAGCTGGGTGTACCGGAGCTGCCACGTGATCGACGACGTGGACAGCGCCCCGACGTGCGCCAAGGACCATCCCGCGACCGTGAGCATGAAGAGACCGAAGACGAACGCCGGCTGCCCGCGGTCGTGCGTCGCGAGCAGCCACGCGGCGACGCTGCCGCCGCCGACCGCAGCGAGCAGGAAGACGAACGTCGCGTACGCGTACATCCCAGACGTGTGGTACCGAGCGACGCCAACAACTACCTGTCGGTCCGCCCGCGGCCGCCCGGACCACCACATGGTGGTATGTCCGTTATGTGGACGGGGATCGACGATCGAGACAGCGAGGCGGACGAGGGCCGTCCGACGGAGAGGCCGGAGGCTCCGGTCCACGCGACGGCCGTCACGCGCCGCGAGCACACCATGTCAGAGGACACAACCCATCGAGGCGACGGCGAGAACGGCGATTCGCCGAACGGGGCGTTCGGACGCGGGCTCGCCGCGGCGGGCCATGTCGTCGCCCGGATCGGACACGGGATCGCTCGCGTCGGCGCGCTGTTGAATCCGGCGACGATGGGGTCGCGGGCGCGGGCCGTTCGGGACGGGACGCTGCAGGGCGGCGCGCTACGGGACGACCTGTGGTCCCGGACCCGGTCGCTGGACTGGGAAGCGGTCGCGTCCCGACTCCGGCTCCCGGCGATCGTCGCGGGCGGCCGGAGCGCGTGGGATCGAACGCCCGCGATGCTCCGCGGCGCGCTCTTCGGCCTGCTGGCGATCGTCCTCGTCGCGATCGCCACCGGGGCCGTCGTCGACGGACCGGTGAAGTAACACGGAGCGGAGCCGGCCCCCCGTCCGAACGGTCACTCCGACGGCTCGGCGGCGAGCGCCGCTCGGCGGAGCTCCCGACACCGGTCGCCGGCGACGGTGAGCTCGGGGACCGGCGTCGGCGACCCGTCCTCGTCGACGGCGACGAACACGAAGTACGAGTCGGTGGTGAGCTCCCGCTCGCCGGTTCGCGGCGACTCCCGGAACGCACGAGCGCGAACGCGGACGCTCGTCCGGCCGGCCGCGTACGCGTACGACTCGACGACGCACGTGTCCCCCTGCGGGACCGGTCGTTTGAAGTCGAGCTCGTTGATCTTGGCGGTGACGCACGTCTCGCCGGCGTGGCGCATCGCCGACAGCGCGCCGATCTCGTCCATCCACTTGACGACGTTGCCCCCGTGTGCCGACGCGTAGTTGTTCGTGTGAGTCGGCTGGACGCGCTGGCGGTTCTCGATGTACGTGTCGCTGACGGTCGGCATACGCCGACCACGGCTGCCGCATATAAAAGCGCCCGCGACGGGCGACATGACCGTATAAGCAGACGTCGGCGACGAACGGCGCGGCGTCGCCCCGGGAGGAAAGTCGGGCAGACGCCGCCCGCAACGCGGCAAACGGAACAGCCGTTCACTGACGGATGCGAATATACCGGCAGAATATATAATGACAGGGACAAAATTGGAGCTATGAAGCCGTCATTTAGACGTGACACGTTTATTTTCATCAGCTTATTTTTGATAGGTCTGATAGTTGTTGGTGCTCTTGGAGCTGTTTTACTCGGACGTGCTCCGTCCGTGTTTCTTCGTGACTTATTTACTGACCCTGTCTGGCTATTCACCTGTGCGCTTCTGATCGCTATCTGGTTTTGGATGTATCCAAAATACCGGAGAAACTACGATAGACAAACGAGCTGATTCACTACTGCTCTGTTATCTACATACCCTGTACTGAGCGATCCGTGCGTCTCCTCTATTGACCGCAGTCGAGTCGGGGTATGACACTTGCTGAGGGTTTCAACGGGCCCGGCACGGTCCTTCACCTCGGCACCAGCCTGAGGAGGGGGACGTCGGCGTCGTCGATGGCGACGTAGAGGAAGCCCGTATCGGGCGCGACGGCGACGTCGCGGACCCGCCAACCCTCGCCGGCAAGCAGCGCCTCCCGCTCCGTCACCGCGATCGCGTCCCTGTCGCCGTCGTTGCCGTCCCCGCCCCCGACGTCCCCGCCGCCGACCGCGCCCTCGTACCCCTCGATCCCGAACCGTCCGAGGTAGCCGCCGGCGAGGGTGCCGACGAACAGGTCGCCCTCCCATGCCGGGAAGGCGTCGCCCCGGTACACGGTCATGCCCGCGGGCGGGAAGCCCCCCGACCCGCACTCCCAGTAGTGGACGGGGTCGACGACGTCGTCGCGCTCGTCCGGCCGGTCGCCGACGGGGGCGTCGGTCCCGTACGCACAGCCGTAGTGGGCGACCGGCCACCCGTGGTTGCCGCCGCGTTCGATCACCGTGATCGAGTCGCCGTCGCGCTCGCCGTGCTCGCTCGCCCAGAGGTCCCCCGTCCCCGGATGGACGGTCAACCCCTGCGTGTTCCGGAGGCCGTACGCGTAAACCGCGTCGGAGACGGCGGGGTCGTCGACGAAGGGGTTGTCCGCCGGGACGGCCCCGTCCGGCTCCAGCCGGAGGACCGCACCCAGGTCGTTGCTCGGGTCCTGTGAGACGTGTTCCGGACCGAAGTCCTTGAACTGGCGGTCGCCGACCGTGACGTACGCCATGCCGTCCCGGCCGAAGACGACCCGGGAGCCGTAGTGGCCCGTGGAGTCGACGAACGGTTCGGCGACGTACGCGGTCTCGAACCCCGCCAACGACGGTTCCGTCCCGTCGTCCGACGGGTCCCCGTCGAGCCGGCCGCGGCCGAGACACGTCGTCGTCTCGCCCGCCCCGTTCGACGCCGAGAAGGTGAGGTACACCCACGGCTCCTCGGAGAACGCCGGCCCGAGCGCCACGTCGAGCAGCCCCCCCTGCCCGGCGGCGGCGACGTCTGGCGTCCCCCCGACGGTCCGTGTCGTCCCCGCCGCCACGTCGACGAGCCTGAGGGTCCCCCGGCGCTCGGTCACGAGGAGACCGTCCCCGTCGGGGAGGAACGCCAGCCCCCACGGGCGTTCGAGCCCGTCCACGACCGTCTCGACGGCGTAGGGGCGCTGATCCGAACCGTCGTCTCCCGTCGCTCCGTCGCCGGCGCCCTCGCCGTCCGAACCGCTTGGGCCGCCCGAACCCCCCGATCCTCCCGAGACGCTCGAACCGCCGTCCGCTCCGTTCCCGAGACAGCCGGCGGTACCGAGCACGCCCACCGTCCCGACGGCGGCGGCACGGCGCAGGAGGTCACGCCGGGCGTGGCGGGCGTCGTCTCGGGAGTCGCCGCGGGCGTGGCGGGCGTCGTCTCGGGAGTCGCCGCGGGCGTGGCGGGCGTCGTCTCGGGCGTCGCCGCGGGCGTGAGGAGCATCCTCGCGGGCGTCGCCGCAGGTGTCGGCGCAGTCGGACGTTCGGGACGGGAGGGCGGGCGTCTCGGGCATCTGTCCGCCCCAGCCTTGGGCCCGGGAACCAATCAGGCTTCCGTCGGTCCCGTTGCCGGGATCAGTCCTCCCCGGCCGAGTCGTTCCCCTCCGGCGTTTCGTGCCCCGTGTCGCCGCCGAGCGGGCTCCGGAGGTCACGCCACGCCGCGACGACCTCGCCCCGCGACCCCTCGAGTTCGACCAGGTACTCGTCGCTGCCGTCCTCGTGAACGGCTATCGTGCCGTGGACGCCGTGATAACCGTAGTCGAGCACGCTCTCCCGGGTGATGTCGATCCGGACCCGGTCGCCCGTCTCGTACACCGGGCCGCCGCCGTCGATATCGGACGCCCAGTCGACCTCGTGGCCGCAGTCGGGACAGAAGCCGGTCTCGTACGAGGAGCCCTCGATGAAGCCGGACGCCATGATCGACGCCGGGAGCGCGAAGAGGCCGATCCCGAGGATCGCCACCGCGCTCCCGATCAGCTGCCCGAGCGGCGTCACCGGCGTCACGTCGCCGTAGCCGACCGTCGTCAGCGTGACGATCCCCCACCACATCGTCCCGGGGATGGAGGGAAACGCCTCCGGCTGGGCCCCCTGCTCCGCGAAGTACATCAGCGACGAGGCGACGACCAACAGGATCAGGTTCCCGGTCATCGCGACCGTCAACTCGCCGCGCTTGAGGTGAAACGCCCGCCCGAACGCCTGCATCGACTCGCTGTACCGGACGAGCCTGAACAGCCGGAGGAACCGGATCAGCCGGAGCGCACGGAGGAACCGGAGGTCGGTCGGGCCGCCGAGGAGGGTGACGTAGAACGGCAGGATCGCGACGAGGTCGAAGACCAGGAGCGGTCGGGTGGCAAATCGGAGCCGGCCGACGATCGGGCGGTCGTAGGGTTCGCCGGCCTCGACGGCGCTCCAGACCCGCGCGAGGTACTCGACCGTAAAGAGCGCGACCGAGACCGCCTCCAACACGTAGAACTCCGTCGCGTAGGCCGCCTGCAGCGAATCGACCGTCTCGAACATCACCGCGAGCACGTTCACCACGATGAGACACATGATGAACCAGTTGACCACCGTCCCGCCCCGGTCCAAGTGGGCGGGGTCGAGGAGTTGTCGTGTCCGCGCTCGCAACGTGGGGGGCTGCATCGTCACCCTATCGACGGGGGTGTGTGATAGGTCTTCGCTCCCGACGATCGCCGGACTGAGCGGACCTCGGTGGGTCGTCGAGAGGGACACCACCATACGCTGGTGTCGAGTATATACCGCCGAGCCGGGACCGATCGGTACGGACCGGGCACGGGCAGTCGACGGACTCGACGACGGACGCCGCCGGTTTCACTCGCATGTACAGGGATCAACGACACCGGGACGGAGGGGGATCGCGAACGAACGGGCACCGCGGCACGGCGACGGAACCGGACGGACCGGAACGAAGGGCGGTCCCGCTCGTGATCGCGGCGATCCTCCTGCTCGTCGCGGCGGCGGCGCTTGCAGGCGTGGCGGCCGCCGATCCGCTCGTCGAGCTCGATCCCGACGAGGACCTGTCGGGGGAGGGAACCGCTGAGGATCCGTACGAGATCGGGGACGCCTCCGAACTCCAGGCGATGCGAGGGAACCTGGACGCCAACTACGTCCTCGTCGCGGACATCGACGCCACCGGGACCGCCGCGTGGGACGGCGAGGCCGGCTTCGAGCCGGTCGGCGACGACGCCGACCCCTTCACGGGCTCGCTGGACGGGAACGGACACGTCATCGACGGGCTCACGATCGACCGCGGGTCGTCGGACGGCGTCGGGCTGTTCGGGGCGACCGAGGACGCCGATGTCGCGGCCGTCTCCTTCGTGAACGCGGACGTGACGGGGAACGCCCGCGTCGGTGCGCTCGTCGGCTCCCAGGAATCGGGCGTCGTGAGCGGATCGACGGCCGACGGCGACGTGACCGGCGAGGGCGACGAGTACGTCGGCGGGCTGATCGGGTACGGTGCTGGAGAGGTGACGGACTCGCACGCGACCGTCGACGTCGTGGGGGCGGCCGAGGACGAAACGGACGGTGACGAAACGGACGGGGGCGGGACGAACGCGGTCGGCGGGCTCGTCGGCCATCTCGACGGCACGGGCGAGGACGCGACCGACGCGTCGGTGACCGACTCGTCCGCGTCCGGGCCCGTGACGGCGACCGGCGACGAGGTCGGCGGGCTGATCGGTTCGGTCGTCCGAGCCGACGTGACGGGGTCGGACGCCACCGGGGCGGTCGACGGCAACGCCCGGGTCGGCGGGCTGATCGGGCGAAGCGACGGCGACCCCGAGGGCGACGTCGTCCAGATCGACGGCTCGTCGGCCGCCGGCGACGTCACCGGGGAGAACGACGAGGTCGGCGGGCTCGTGGGTTCCCTGGACCACACCGAAGTGCGCGCGTCGACGGCAACCGGTGACGTGATCGGGGGCGGCGACGTCGGCGGGCTCGTCGGCCTGAGCGACGTCGGGAGCCTCGTCGTCGACTCGGCCGCGGCGGGCGACGTCGCCGGCGGCAGCGGGCTCGCGATCGGTGGCCTCGTCGGGCACAGCCTGAGCGCGGACGTCACCGGGTCGACCGCCGGCGGCGACGTGACCGGCGGCGGCGACCTGGGTGGGCTGGTCGGCGTGGTCGCCGACGGCACGGTGACCGACTCGCGCGCCGTCGGTAACGTGACCGGAGTGGACGACGGGGAACGGGACGACGTCGGCGGGCTCGTCGGCCACCTCGACGACGGGACGGTGAGCGGGTCGTACGCGACCGGGACGGTGACGTCCGAGGCCACGGGCGTCGGCGGGCTCGTGGGCACGGTCGACGACGGCACGGTCCGCGACTCGTACGCGACCGGCACGCTCGTCGTCGGCTCCGCGGAACGGATCGGCGGGCTCGTCGGGCAGAACCGCGCCGGAGAAGACGCGGCGAGCACCGTGCGTGACTCGTACGCGAGGGTGACTATCGTCGGCGGCGACGCGGACACCGTCGGCGGGGTCGTCGGCGTCAACGACGGCGGCACCGTCGACACGACGTACTGGGACGTCGCCGCCACAGCCGAACTCGGCGACGAGGACGGCGTCGGCGGCCTCGAACCCGACGAGGAGAGCGTTGGAACGATCGCCCTCGACCCCCGCGACTTCGCGGGGTTCAACGCCACGATCGAGTTGGGCGGGCTCGACTTCGAGGGGACGTGGGTCCCCGGACCCGACGAACCAGATCTCGCGTGGAGCCCGCCGTACGCGGACGGCCCCGACGCCTTCGACGGACTGGTCGACGGCGACGGAACGACCGACGAGCCGTACCGGATCGGGACCGTCTACGAGCTCCAGGCGATCGGCGGACGGCCCGCGGCGGCCCACGCGCTGACGCGCGATCTCGACGCGTCGGCGACGGCGGATTGGGTGTCCACGGGCGGGGGCGGGTTCGGGTCGATCGGATTCGAGCCGATCGGGTCCGACATCCAGCCCTTCGAGGGGTCGTTCGACGGAAACGGGCACGTCATCGACGGGCTCACGATCGACCGCGACGAGGATGACGTGGGGCTGTTCGGCGTCGTCTCCGACGACGGGACGGTGTCGGACGTCGAGCTCGTGAACGCGGACGTGAGCGGGGTCAACCAGCTTGGCGCGCTCGTCGGGGCCAACCGAGGGGAGGTCACGGGGTCACACGCCGACGCGGAGGTCGTCGGGAAAGAGAGCTTCATTCCGGAGGGGAGCACGAGAGCGATCGGCGGTCTCGTCGGGTTGAACGACGGGAGCGTCCTCGATTCGAGCGCGGCCGGAACCCTCACCGTCGAGGAGGGCGACGGCGTCGGCGGACTCGTCGGCCGGAGTTTCGGGCTCGTCGACGGCTCGAACGCGAGCGTCGCGGTCAGCGCCGCTGACGGAAGCGCCGTCGGCGGACTCGTCGGCAACAACGACGGCGCGGTGATCGACTCGCGCGCCGCCGGAACCGTGAGCGCGGCGGACGGGACCTCCGTCGGCGGGCTTGTCGGGTCCAGCACGGGAACGCAGGGCGAGGACGACGTGATCCGCTCCGTCGCAACCGTGGACGTCCTCGCGCCGGGCGGCGAGCGCGTCGGCGGCCTCGTCGGCAACGCCGGCTCCTGGGCCGAGGTGATCGACTCGTCGGCCACGGGCGCGGTCGTCGGCGAGCGGTTCGTCGGCGGCCTCGTCGGGGACTCGGAGAGCGATATCTTCCGCTCGTTCGCGACCGGGGACGTCGAGGGCAACGAAGACGCCGGCGGGCTCGTCGGACGGATATACGGGCCGGTCGGCGACGCGTACGCGACCGGAGACGTCATCGGGGATGCCGAATCCACCCGGCTCGGCGGACTCGTAGGGCAACTCCATGGGAGCGTGGCGACGTCCTACGCGACCGGAGCGGTGAGCGGCGGCGAGGACGTCGGCGGCTTCGCCGGCGAGGTCGTCGGCACCGAC
This sequence comes from Halorubrum sp. JWXQ-INN 858, assembly GCF_009806985.1. Taxonomy (GTDB): domain Archaea; phylum Halobacteriota; class Halobacteria; order Halobacteriales; family Haloferacaceae; genus Halorubrum. The sequence continues at coordinate 23,067 of NZ_WUAX01000004.1, forward strand.
GCGGTGTCCGACGCCTACTGGGACGTCGAGACGAGCGGCGTCGACGTCGGCGTCGGGCTCGGGCCGGACGACGGTGTGATCGGCCTCGAGACGGCACGCATGCAGGGCGCGGCCACCGTCGGGAACCTGTCGTTCGCGTTCAACCCGGTCTGGATCGCGACCGACGATTACCCGCGGCTCGTCCGACAGGTCGACGGCTACGCGCTCGCCGTCGACGAGACGGAGCTTGACGTCGGCGAGACCGCCGCGTCGACGGTGACGCTCGCGCTCGCCGACGGAACGAGCCTGACCGCCACCGAACCGGCGGCGTACGCGGTCGACGACGGCGACGTCGCGTCCGTCGACGGCGACGGGACGGTGACCGCGATCGACGACGGGGCGTTCGAGCTCGTCGCCGCCGCGAGCGGCTTCGAGGACGCGGTCTCGCTGTCGGTGGTCGCCCCGAGCACGGGGAGCTCCTCGTCGAGTTCGTCGAGCTCGTCGCCCTCGACGCCGACCCCCACGCCGACACCGACACCGACACCGACCCCGACGCCCGCCCCGACCGCGACGGAGACCGCCCCCGACCCCGAGCCGGAGCCGACCCCCACCGCGGAGCCGGAAGCGACCGAGGAATCGGAGGAGGCGAGCGCCGTGCCGCCGTCGACCGGCGGCCGCTCCGTCTCGCTCTCGCAGGCCGCCGTCGGAGGGAGCGCCGCGGCGATCGGCGGTTGGGCCGGGCTCGTGTTGTTCTCGCGGACCGAGCTGTTCGCGACGTCCGCGCCCGCGAGCGTCGCGAGCGCGGTCGCGGCGGTGCCGGGCGCGACCAGCTACGTCCTCGCCGAGCCCGAGCAGGCGGCGTTCGTCGTCGCGGGAACGGCGGTGCGGTCCGACGGAGCCGGCGAGAGACGGGACGGGGGCCCGGACCCGGACGGAGACGGGAACGGAACCGACGCCGTCGCTCCGGGCGACACGATAACGGTGGAGGCGACGATCGAGAACAAAGGCGACGTCTCCGGCGCGCGCGAGGTCACGCTCACGCTCGAGGACGCCGAGGACGTGACGACGCTCGACCTCGACGCACACAGCGCCGAGACGGTGGCCCTCGAGTACGGAACGACGCGCGACGACGCCGGGAAGACGCTCGGGTTCACGGTCGACTGTGAGACCGACGCCGCCGACGTCGACGTCGAGGTAACCGACGCGGCCGCGGACGACACGACAACTCAGGAACCAATGAACGAGACGACAACTGGCGACCGGGCGGGAAGCGGCGGCGAAACGACCGACGACGAGATCGACGAGGGGACCCGAACGGGGCCTCTCGACCGGCTCTGGATGGCGAAAGGGAAGGTCCTCGCGTACGTCGCCGGGACGATCATCATCTACATCGGCGCGACCAACTTCGCGGACAACCGCTTCGCCGGCGGGCTGGGCGTGTTCCTCGGCGTGATGGCGCTGCCGATCGTCCGCGCGCAGCTCCCGACGTCGACGCGCGTGCTGATCAGCCGGTACGGGAAGGTGCTCGTCGTCATCCTCGCGGCGGTGTTCAGCGGCGCGCTCTTCGACACGACGGCCGTCCTCGAGACGGTGCGGGCCCTCCTCCCCTGACACCGTAATGGCGTCGGCGTCCGATACCCTCCACAGCGAACGCGGTTCGGTCCCTCGTGATCAGCACGGACGAGACACCGAACGATCCCGTGACCGGTCACTTATCAACGGATCTCAACGGAACCGATTCCTCTTTTGACATCCTCCCCGCCCTGAAGGGCGAGGATTCCCGACCGCCGTTGGGATATTATGGTTCGCGGTTAGCAACCTGTTCTCGTGGGGCGAAACAGCCCTCACTACGGTCGAACAGGTGAACCGCTGGCTGTGCCAACCAGCCGTTATCCCTATCACCGCCATCCGTGGCGAGACTCGGGAGTACCTTTTGCCGAATGTTCTCCGCACCGTTCACGTCTGCGTTCGCAACCGTATCGCACTTCTCACACACGTACAGTCCACGTTCGACACGCTGGTTATCGTCCGTGTGGCCGCACGCCGAACACGACTTCGACGTATCGCGTTCCGACACTAACTCCACGTCGATACCTTCGGCTTCCGCCTTGTAGTCGAGTAGCGTCGTGAAGCGGTCGAACGCCCACCCGTGCAAGTCAAGATTGCCGTGGTCGCCCCAATTCCGAGACTCGTCGTTCTCATCGTCCTCGCGGATGCCACCAAGGTCGCCAACGACAACCGTTCCGACACCTCGTTCAACACACTCCTCCACGATTGCTTTCGAGAGGACGTGTAAGAAGTGCGTCCGGCGGCCCGTTCGCTTACGGTCGAGACGAGTGGCTTCACGGGACGAGGAATCGTCACACTTGGCTTTCTTTTTCGTGAAGTAGTATTCGTCCTCTTTCAGTGCGCCACCGGGATACAACACGGATTCACCGCCGAACGAGACAGCGGCGAAGTTACAAATCCCGAGGTCAACACCAGCCACCTCGTCACCCGGCGGTTCCGGGTCGATGGTGGTGCGACAGACGAATTGAAGTCGCCACTCGTCATGCTTGTAGATGGCGCGAACCTGTTGAATGTCCCACTCGGTCAGGTCAACATCAGGGCGAGTCTGGTACTCGCACAGGATGAAGTCCGAACGGTGTTCTTTCAGGTTGCGGCCTTTCGAGAGGCGAACACGAGTGAACTGTGCATCGTGCTTGAAGCCAGCCGCTTTGAACGACACAGTTGAACGTGGATGGGCGTCTCCGTTTTTGCGGTAGCCGGGCGGTCGGGCACGGTCGTCGCCATTCCGACGCTTGCCGAACCAGCCGTTGAACGCTTCAGCGAGTTCTTCGAGAACGCGCTGACTGGATTGAGAATGTAAGTCCGTGTAGCGTTCGTGGCTTTTGAGTTCGGCTTTGAGTTCCCCGTCATCGGGTATCTCACCCGTTTCATCCCACTGTTCTTGCGCGTAGTAGCGACCGACGTTCCAGAGTTTTGAGGCGGCCCATCCGAGCTGGTCGAGGTCGTCACGAACCTGTCGCTGGTTCGGTATCGTAGCCTCGAAGGTTCGGATGGTTCGACTCATTTTCTGGCTTCATAACTGGTTATGAATGCCGTTTTCTTAATAATGTCGATTGGCGTTGAATATCCCGTCTTGCCATCGGCGGTGGATTGCGTAAGAGTTGTCGGCTGTGTCCCCACCCTGAAGGGCGGGGTTTTAGCCTTGCAACTTCCATAAACAACCACGCCAGTCCCACGAGCACTTATAAACACGGTCCGTGACGGATCGCGCGATCCGCACGCTGTAGCGACTCACGTGTTCAGTCCACCGTCGGTCCGAAAGGGAGTTTCTGCCGCGTTACAGCTCGTCGGCCCACGGCCACGAGCGCTCGTCGCCGAACGGCCACGTGCCCGTGGCTTTCATCCCGACGTCGAAGCGCTCCTCGACGACCTCCGATGCGACGTCCTCGACCGACCGCCCCTCGACCGGACGGTCCGCCTCCGCGAGCTTCGCGACGCCGCCGGCGGACAGCACCGCCAGCTCGCGGAGGTCCCGGGGGTCGAGCTTGTCGAGCGTGTCGCCGTGGGTGTGCCCCCAGCCGCGGTCGTTGCCGCCGGAGCTGGACCGCCCCTGTGCGCCCGGCACGCCGCGCTGGACGAACGGCCAGTGGTCGCTGTGGGGGCGGAGCCCCTCCTCGATGGCGACCGGGATCCCGTACTCGTCGCTCACCTCCGAGAACGCCTCGCCGATCGCGTCGAAGCCGTGGGTGTGGACCTCGAGATCGCGGGAGTACCCCGCGCCGTCCATGTTCACGACGGCCTTGACGCGGTCGAGGTCGTGCGTGTGCGTCCAGTAGTAGGAGCCGTACAGTCCGACCTCCTCCGCGCCGACGACGAGGAACCGGACCTTCGTCTCGAGCTCGTCCTCGATCGACGCGAGGATCCGCGCGACGGAGACGACGAGCGCGGAGCCGAAGCCGTTGTCGTTCGCGCCGGTCCCGACGTCGTGGGCGTCGAGGTGGGCGGTGTACAGCACCTCCTCGTCGGTGTCCGGGCCGATGACGCCCTCGACGTTCCGCGAGGTCGCCGGCTCCGTTCGAGTCTCGACGTCGAGCGTGGCGTCGATACCGCCGTCGTCGATCGCGTCACAGTGTCGGCTGAGACGCGCCCCCAGCTCCTTGCTGAGCCCGACCGCCGGGATCGGGCCGGGGCCGTCGGTGTCGCCGATCCCGCCGGTCGGGGGGAGCGCGCCCTCCAGGTGATTGTAGAACAGGAACGCCTCCGCGCCCGACTCCGCGGCGTAGCCGTACTTCTCGCTCCGGTGGACCCAGCGCCCGTAGTCGTCCGGGGTGACGCTCGAGGCCATCGCGATCGTCCCGGAGAGGTCGACGTCCTCGAAGTCCTCCGGGAGGCCGTACCCCATGTCGACGATCTCGCCGGTCACCGTCCCCGAGGGGCTGCCCGGCAGCTCGACGAGCTCGTGGGAGCCGTCGAAGACGTTCGTGCGTCCGCCGTGGTCGATCGTCAGCGACGCGCCCTCCCGCCACCAGCCCGGGACCGGGAACGACGTCTCCGTGACCTCGGACACGCCCGCCGTTTCGAGGGCGTCGGCGATCAGCTCCGCGGCGATCGCCTCGCCCTCGTGGCCCGCCATCCGGTCGCCGAGGTCGGAGAGCTCGGCCAGAAGCTCCCAAGCCGTCGTGTCCGTGTACGCCTCGCCGATCGCCGCGGGTGGTACGCTCGTCATGCCCGTTCGGACACAGGACGCGTATATCAGGGTTTGGAAGCCGGCGGTCGAACCGATTGACGTGAGACGGGCGAACGGGCCGGCATGGGGCAGGCGGACGGGCCGACATGGAGCAGGCGAGCGAGCGCCGATGCGGAGTCGTCGAAACGCGGAATAACCAGCGGTCATCTCCGCTCCCCGCGGCCATGTGTTATGCGTATGGGTAATTATTAGGCCGGGGAAGACGATCGATCGATCGAGATGGCAGCACGAACCCCGCGGGTCGCTATCGACCACCTGACCGTCGTACCGGTCGGTTTCGACCCCGATGACGAAGGCGAAAGTGGCTCCGACAGCGACCGCGAGGGCGACGGAAACCCCGGTTCCAACCGCCCGACGTAGCCCGCCCGCGCCGACGCTCGGAGCTCCGAGGCCCTCAGTCGCCGACGGCGTCCGACAGCTCGACCGCGGTCGCCGAGAGCTCGTCGAACCGCTCGTCCGCCCAGTCGAGCACGGCCGGGTCGGACGACTCGAACACACACCGCGGGTTGTTTCGCTCGTCGTGGGCGATCACGCACGCGGTCTCCTCGTCCCGGAACAGCCCGAACCCGATCGGTTCGGTCGCGATCAGGACCGACGCGTTCTCGTCCACCAGCGCCCGGTCCGTCGCCGGGCCGAAGTCCTCGACCGATGCGTCGAGCACCTCTCGGTCGATTATCAGCCGGATGCGCGCCCCGCGGTCGAGCGCCTCCGCGGCCGCCTCGTTGTACTGCCGGGTGACGATCGGCGATATCGACCGGATGCTCTCGCCGGTGCCGCCACGGATCACCTCGACGACGCGATCGACGGCCGCCAGCGGGTCGCGGTCGTCGGCGACCGTGAGCTCGCCTTCGGTCAACGCAGACGGGGGGAACCCCGCCCCGACGCGCTCGAGGTCGGCCGCGAACCGCCCGTAGCGATCGGCCCGTTCGATCTCCGAGAGCAGGTCCTCGTACGCGTCGTGGACGCGCTCACCGGTCGCCGTCACGTGGTACGCGCTCCCGCGTTTGACCACCCAGTCGCGTTCGCGGAACCCGGCGAGGATCCGCTGGACGGTCGTTCTGGTGGCGTCGACCGCGTCCGTCAGCGCCGCCGGTCGGCGCGGATCGTCCCGCAGCGCCCGCAGGATCGCGGCGCGCGCCGGCGATCCCGAGAGGAATCTCGCCCCGTCGTGTCCGATCTCGGCCCCCATCGTGCGACCGTCGGGTACGGATCCCGACGTGTTAACCGTGTCGCCACGGGCCGACTATCGACGCGAACCGCGCCGGAGAGCGAACCGAGACACTCGCCTCGCTCGGCCGCAGAGCGGTTCAGGGACGGTGTCGGAACGTCACGACCGTCCCGATCTCGTCGTCGCCACCGACCGACTCCGTGGTGATCGTGAGCCCGAACACCGCGTCAGCGCCGACCGCCTCCTCGACGATCGCCCGGAGCGCTTCCGGGTCAGCACCGCCTTCGAGGACCGGGACCCGAACCCGCTCCCGGCTGACGCCGACGTCGCCGAGGTCGTAATCGGTGTGCTCGAACGCCTCGCGGATCGCGGTTTCGACGTCGGTCATGTATTCGGTGTCGATGCGTAGTTCCTTAAAAACCGGCGGCGAGAGCGCAGTGAGAGGCGGCGAGAGCGCAGTGAGAGGCGGCGAGAGCGCAGTGAGAGGCGGCGAGAGCGCAGTGAGAACACGACGAGAGCACGACGAGAAAGCGATCACGTTACCGAAGTATCGCAAAAAGATCTCCGTTTATCAAGATCGTTCGACGTTTCGAGGAATTCGTGTCGAACTCACGCCGATAACGGTTCGGCTGATCACTGCTATGAATAGACTTATGTCGTGACGCACGTGACGACATGACTATGAAACGTCGTGATTACCTCAAACGAACCGGCGCACTGGCAGTCCCCGCTACCCTGGGGGTTGCCGGCTGTCTCGACGACGCGGACGACGGCGACTTCCCCTCCCAGACGCTCTCGTGGATCGTCCCGTTCGGCGAGGGCGGCGGGACCGACACGTACGCGAGGCAGGTACAGGGCCCGATGCAGGAGGCGTTCGGCGAGTCGATCGAGATCGACAACCAGCCCGGCGCGGGCGGGCTCAACGGGGCACAGGCCCTCCACGGGGCAGAGCCCAACGGCTACACGATCGGCTCCGTGAACCTCCCGTCGGTCATCACGTCCTGGCTCGTCCAGGAGCCCGACTTCGATATGACCGAGGTCGAGGGCGTCGGCTCGATCGGGCGCTACCCGTTCATGCTGATCGTTAACCCGGCATACGACCACATCACGGACCTCGACGAACTCGTCGACGCGTATCAGGACGGCGAGTTCACTCAGTTCGCGATGCAGGGGATCGGCCACTCGACGCACGCCATCGCGCTGCTGCTCCGCGACGAGTACGGGATGGAATGGGAAGACATCGTGCCGTACGACGGCGGTGGCCCCACGAACGAGGCGGTGGCGACCGACGAGGTCCCCGTCGGGATCGCGACGGCGACGTCGGCGCTCGGTCCGTCGGAGGCCGGCGACATCAACGTCGTCGCGAACCTGTCCAGCTCCGAGACGCCCGTCTTCCCGGACATCGCTCCGGCGACCGACCTCGGCTACCCCAACATCGACTTCGTCTCCGAGACCGTGCTCGCGAAGTTCGCGCCGCCGGGGACCGACCAGGACCGCATCGACGTCATCAGCGAGGCGATGGAGACCGCCGTCGGGAGCGACGACGTCCAGGCGTGGTCCGACGACACCGGCAACGCCGTCGACTACACCGATCCCGCCGAGACCCACGACCTGCTGATCGAGTCGATCGAGAGCATCGAGGACTCGGTCGACCTCGCCCAGCTCCGCGAGTAATCGAACCACCGCAGTTATAAGCCACCCTCCTCCCTCGATCCGATGATACGATGAAACAACGAGTAAGCGACGTCCGCGACCGCCTGACGATGGAGCACGTACTCCTCGCGACGTTCATCGGAACGTCGGTGTACATGCTCGTCGAGTCATACGGGTTCCAGCCGGCGGGAGCGATGTTCCCCCGGTTCACGTCCGTCGCCGTGATCCTTCTCGGGCTGCTCCTCGTGTTCCGCACGTACCTCCCGACCCCGCTGCAGCGCGTCGTCACCGACTCGGGCGGGATGTTCGACGTCGAACCGGACGTCGGGGACGACGCCGCGGAAGGCGAAGCGGAGGGATCCGTAGAGGAAACGGAGGGCGTGAAAACGGAGGGCGTGAAAACAGAGGGCGTGGAAGAGGAAGGCGTGGAAGAGGAGGTTGTCGACGGAGCGAAGGACGCGGAAGGCGGGGCGGCGACGGTCGACGACGACGCGCACGTCGGTCGCGGGACGCTGGTGACCGGCGGGCTCTGTGTGGCGTACCTCTTCGCGTCGTACCTCGTCGGGATGCTCTGGGCGACTCCCCTGTTCGTGATCGCGTACACGGCGTGGACCCGCCAGCGGTGGTACGCGATCGTCGGGCTCGGGCTCCTCTCGTTCGGGATCGCGTTCCTGTTTTACGACGTGCTCAACCTGGATATCGCCTCCGGCTGGATACACGAGTGGCTCGTTACGGAGGTCCTGTAGATGTCGCTGTCCGTCTTCGTCGAGGCGTTCTGGACCGTCCTGAGCTGGCCGGTTATCTTCTGGCTCGTCGCCGGCATGCTCATCGGTATCATCGTCGGCTCCCTGCCGGGGCTCGGGGCCTCGCTCGGGATGGCCATCCTGCTCCCGCTGACGCTCGCGCTCGACGGGATATCGGCGATCATCCTCCTCATCAGCATCTACAGCGGCGCGATGTACGGCGGGTCGATCGCCGCCATCCTGGTGAACGCACCGGGCACCTCGGCGGCGGCGGCGACGACGTTCGACGGCTACCCGATGTCCAGACAGGGGAAGGCAGTCACCGCGCTGTCGCTGTCGGCGACCTCCTCGGCGCTGGCCGGATTCATCACGGTCGCGGCGCTGATCGTCGCGTCTCCGGTGTTGATCACCGTCGTCCGGATGTTCGGCTCGCCCGAATACTTCCTCATCGCCATCCTCGGGTTGGCGATGATCACGATCGTCGCACAGGGGGCGATGGTCAAGGGGCTCATAGCCGGCTTCTTCGGGCTCTCGTTGACGACCGTCGGGTCCGCCCCGATGACCGCCGACGTTCGGTACACGTTCGACTACTTCGCGCTGTTCGACGGCGTCTCGTTCGTCGCGGCGCTGATCGGGCTGTTCGCCGTCGCCGAGATGCTGAAGCTCGCGGGCGAACGCGGCGGGATCTCGAAAGGCGAGGTGCGGATGGGCGGCGACGTGCTCCCGGCGGTCAAGTCCGTCCTCAACCACCCGGTGACGCTGCTCAAGTCCGCGTTCCTCGGGATGGGGATCGGCGCGATCCCCGGCGCGGGGTCGACCGTCTCGAACTTCGTCGCGTACACCGAAGCGGTCCGGTCGTCCGACGACCCCGGGTCCTTCGGCCACGGGAACGAAGTGGGCGTGATCGCCTCGGAGGCGTCGAACAACGGCACGATCGGCGGGTCGGTGGTGCCGGCGATCGCCTTCGGGATCCCGGGCAGCGCCGCGACGGCCGTGCTCATCGGCGGGCTGATCATGCACGGACTCGTCCCAGGCCCGGAGCTGTTCGACGCGGACGCGAACCTGATCGTCACCTACTCCGTCTTCATCGCGCTGCTCCTCGGGAACGTCATCATCCTCGCCGTGGGGCTCGGGCTGGTGACTCGCGCCGGCTATCTGACGCGGATCGACACGAAGTACATCATCCCGATGATCATCGCGCTCGCGTTCCTCGGCGCGTTCGCGCTCCGGTCGGGCAACTGGTTCGACGTGGTGACGATCGTGGCGCTCGGCATCATGGGGTACTACATGAAGCGGTACAACTACTCGATCATCGCGTTCGTCCTCGGGGTCGTCCTCGGGTCGATCGCCGAGGAGAACCTCTACCGGTCCGTGATCCTCTCGCGACGGGTCGACTTCCCCGTCGACCTCCCGGTGTCGATCTTCTTCGTCCGCCCGATCTCGCTGCTGCTGCTGGTCGGGATCGTGGTGCTACTGATCGGCCCGATCGTTCGCCCGTACCTCGATCGATAACGGATCCCGACGAGGGACACCCCTACAACGATATACTTCCGGGCGCTTTCGACGGATATGAGCCACGCTAGCGGATCGATCGTGGAGCGGTTCACGTCGGCGCTCGCCGACCTCGACGTGCCCGTCACGCGGACCACGCCGACCGACTGCGCCGCGACGATCGCGGGGATCGTCGCGGAGCCAGTCGTCGGCGTCGAGCTCCCGTTCGAGGGGGTCACGCTCCCGGGAGTCGTCGACACCGACCCGAGCCCGTCGTCGCTGGAGGCGGCACGCACCGGGGTCACGCCCGCGTCGTTCGGGATCGCCGACTACGGCAGCGTCGCGCTGACGGCCACCCCCGACGGGAGCGAGCCGGTGAGCCTGTTCGTCGACCGCCACGTGGCGGTGCTCCGCCGACGCGATCTCCTCCCGGACATGCCGACCGCCTTCGAGCGGCTCGGCCCCGCGCTGCGGGCGGGCGACAGCGTCGTGTTGGCGACGGGGCCGAGCGCGACGGCAGACATGGGCGAGCTCGTCCGCGGCGCACACGGACCGAAGGAGGTCCACGTCGTGCTCGTGGACGACGAGGGGGCGACCGATGAGTAGCTCGCGCGAGGAGCGGGCGGCACGCATCCGCCACCTGCTCGACACGGAGGGCTCCGCGGTCGGCGAGAACACCCGCGGGTTCAACCGGGGACGATACGACGCCGTCGCCGACCTCGAGGCGTACGAGTCGCTGAAGGATCGTGCCCGAGCGATCAAGGCGGACGCGATCGCGGACCTCCCCGCGCTCGTCGAATCCGTCACGGAGGCCGTGGAGTCGAACGGCGGGACCGTGTACCTCGCCGACGACGCCGACGACGCGAACCGGTACATCCGCGAGGTCGTCGCCGACCGTGACGCCGACCGGCTCGTCAAATCGAAGTCGATGACCAGCGAGGAGCTCGAGGTGAACGACGCGCTCGCGGCCGACGGCGTCGACGTCGTCGAAACGGACCTCGGCGAGTGGGTGTTACAGGTCGCCGACGAGGCGCCCTCCCACATCGTCGCGCCCGCGATCCACAAGTCCCGCGCCGACATCGCCCGCCTGTTCAACGAGCGCTTCGACCCCGACGAGCCGCTCGAGACCGCCGCCGAGCTGACCGCCTTCGCCCGGGAGCGGCTCGGCGAGCTGATCGCGGACGCCGACGTCGGGATGACCGGCGCGAACTTCATCACCGCCGACTCCGGGACGATCGTACTCGTCACGAGCGAGGGGAACGCCCGCAAGTCCGCGGTCGTGCCGGACACGCACGTCGCCGTCGCCGGCGTCGAGAAGATCGTCCCGTCCGTGGAGGACGTTTCGCCGTTCATCGAGCTCATCGGCCGGTCCGGCACCGGACAGGACATCACCTCCTACGTGTCGCTGCTGACGCCGCCGGTCGACTCGCCGGTCGTCGACGCCGGCGAGCCCGACGTCGCGCTCGCCGACCGCGACGACGACCGCGAGTTCCATCTCGTGTTGATCGACAACGGGCGGTTCGACCTCCGCGAGGACGACGAGCTCCGCGAGACCCTGTACTGTATCCGGTGTTCGGCGTGTGCGAACTCCTGTGCGAACTTCCAGGCGGTCGGCGGCCACGCCTTCGGCGGCGAGACGTACACCGGCGGGATCGCGACGGGCTGGGAGGCCGGCGTCCACGGCTACGACAGCGCCGCCGAGTTCAACGACCTCTGTACGGGCTGTTCCCGCTGTGTGAACCAGTGTCCCGTGGGGATCGACATCCCGTGGATAAACACGGTCGTCCGCGATCGGCTCAACCGCGCGGGCGACGACGGCCGGTTCGACGCCCTCTACGCGGAGCTCACCCCCGACGCGGAGCCGGGCGGGCTCGATCTGGGCAAGCGGCTGTTCGGGAACTACGGGACCCTCGCCCGCGTCGGGAGCGCGACCGCCCCCGTCTCGAACTGGGTCGCCTCGCTCCCGCCGACCCGCGCGCTGCTCGAACGGGTCGCCGGCGTCGACCGCCGCCGCGACCTCCCGACGTTCGAGCGGACGACGCTCCGCGACTGGTTCGCGGCGCGCGGGGGGTGTCGGGTGGACGAGGCGAGCGCGACCCGGTCGGCCGCCCTGTACGCCGACGTGTACACGAACCACGTCGACGTCGACCGTGGCCGGGCGGCGGTGCGAACCCTCGAAGCCCTCGACGTCCACGTCCGGCTGCCGTCGGTCCCCGAGAGCGGGCGTGCCCCGTTCTCGCAGGGAATGATCGCCACCGCGAAGGAAGCGGCCGAGGGCGTCCACGACGCGCTCCGTGCGGACCTCGAGGCCGGGCGCGACGTCGTCGTGATCGAGCCGTCCGATCTGGCGATGTTCCGCACGGAGTACGGGAAGCTGCTGCCGGCGGCGGACGCCGACGCGCTCGCCGCGGGGAGTTACGAGCTGTTCGAGTACGTCTACGGGCTCGCGGAGAACGGGGCCGACCTCGAGGTACTGACCGGCGGTCCCGAGCCGGTCGCCTATCACGCCCACTGTCAACAGCGGACCCTCGGGCTGGAGGCGTACACGACGGCGGTCCTCGACCGGCTCGGCTACGACGTCGTCGAGAGCGACGTCGAGTGCTGTGGGATGGCCGGGAGCTTCGGCTACAAGCGCGAGTACTACGAGTTGAGCATGGACGTCGGGAAACACCTCGGCGACCGGTTCGCGGCGGCCGACGCGCGCGACAGGACGGTCGTCGCGAGCGGCACCTCCTGTGGCGAGCAGCTCGACGACCTGCTCGACCGCGGGTCGCGACACCCCGTCGAACTCGTCGCCCCCGACCGCCGGAGCGAGAGGTAGGGTCCGCCGATCCGGGCGGCGGCCGAATCGACGGTCAGCCGGGGACGCGGACCACGACGCGACGCTCCACCGTCCCGTCCGGCGTCGTCGTTCGGACGTCGAACGCGGCGGCGAGCACGACCGGCTCGCCCGCCCGGTCCTGCACGACCACGCCCCCGTGAACGGTCGGCTCCGCGAAGTCGCCGGCGACGCCGGAGCGCCAGCGACCGTCCGTGACCCACTCCTCTGCGACCCCCGGAGCGTACGCGATCCGGGCGGCGGTGCCCTGCTCTATCCGTGCGGTCTCCAGACGGCCGAGGTCCGCGTCGACGTGGCTACGGAACGCGGCGGCCGCGGCCCCGTTTCCGCCGGGATCCGTCCCGTCGACGGCCGATCCGCCCTCGGAGACGGCTCGTTCGAGCGCGCGGTCGAGGTCCTCCCCGACCGCGGGGCCGGTGGGCTCGGCGGCGACGTCGCCGGCGTAGCCGAGCTGGAGGTACGCCAGGACGAGGGGGAACAGCGCCATGGCGATCGCCGCCGCCGCGACGAGGACGAGCTGTCCGCGGTCGCGACCGCCGACGAACGCGAGCCGGCGATCGGTCACGCGTACCACACCTCCACGGCGACCTCCCCGACGGGCGTCACGGCCGTTGCCCGCCCGACGGTGACGCCGCGCGGCGGGTCGACACCGACCGTCCCCGCGGGCGTCGTCACCCGGTACAGGAGGTTGTCCGGGAGGAGACCGTCGACGCGTCGGTCCAGGGCGGCGAGGTCGTCGTCGAACGCCGCCCGATCCCCCGTGTGGACGGCGGGGCCGTCGCCGCCGTCGGGCGGCTCGTTCGCGAGTATCGTCGACGCGTCCGTGGCGTACGTGTCGAGCTGTGCTTCCGTCGTTCCGGGATCCGGCAGGGCCAGGCCGAAGCTCGCCGCGACGGTCAAGACGAAGACGACGCCGACCGCGGCCTCGACGAGCGACAGTGAGAGCTGTCCACGGTCGTCCGGCGCCCGCGACCCGCGTCCGGGACGAAGCCGCTCAGTCATCGACGGTCACCGCCAGAACGCCGCGTTCGACCGCTTCCGCGTCCGCCTCGACGGTCACCCGGCCGCCGTCGCCGGCGGCGGTCACCGTGGACGGTCCGTAGCGGTCGGTGGCGACGCGGATCGGCTCGCCGCCTGAAGCCGGCTCGTGGGCGACGATTCGTCCGTCGACGCGGACGGCGTCGACCGCGCCGTCGACGTGGAGGACGATCGATCGAGTTCGGGACGGAACCGTGACCGAATCGTCGTCCCGGGTGCTCGTCGCGGCCCGCCAGGGCTCGGTCGACGCGAGGAGCACGAGCCGGCGAACCGTCGTTCCGCCGCCCGGGTCGCCCCGTTCGAGAACGACGACGCCGCCGACTCGGACCCTGACGTCGGCGTCCGCCACGGCGGGAACGAGAGATGCGAGGGAAGCGACCGACAGGTCGGCCGTGGCGTCGGCGTCGAGGACGTTCTGGCGGCGCGTGTGGGTCGCGTCCGCAGCGACGAGCCGGTCGGCCGCCGACACCGCGGTCGCGCGCTCGCCGGCGTCGCGCTCCGCCCCGAGGTACGCCCCCTCGGCCATGGCGATCGTCATCCCCGTCACCGCCGTGAGCACGACGAGCGCGACCGCGACGACCGGTAGGTTCGCCTGTGCCCTATCGATCGAGCACGAGGGCGGGTCGCGTGCGGTCATCGCCCGTCCACCAACCTGATGACGACCCCGTCCGCCCCCGACGCGGGTTCGATCACGACCGTCCCGTCGCCGCCCGTCACCGCCCCGTCGACGGCGACGACGTGAGGCGGGAGCGCGAGCGAACGCGACCCCTCGACCGAGGAGTGCGGGTGCCGGAGTTCGAGACGAGGCGGCTCGGACGCGGGGTCGACCGCCGCGATCCGATAGCCGTCGGACCGGATCGTCGTCGGGAGGTCGATCCGCCGCTCCGCGCGGACTCCGGTCGCGTTCGCGGGGACGGCGACCTCCACCTCGTTCGCCGCCTCGACGAGGGTCCGATCGCCGACCTCCGCCGCCGTGGCCGACCGGTAGTCGGGGACCACCCCCGCGTACAGCCCGGTCGTCAACACGCCGATGAACAGCACCACGACCGCCGCCTCGAGCGACTTGGCGACCATGGGCGTGCTCGCTCGGTTCGTCCGGGGGCGGGCTCGCGCCGCCGTTCGCCGAGGCCGTTCACCCATCGCGTCCCTCCACGGCGACGCGGTGGGCGACGACGTGTCCCCGACGGTCTCCCTCGAACGTGGCGACGACGCTCGCGTGCTCGTCCCCGTCGAACCGACCGGTGTAGACGGTCGCGCCCGTCTCCTCGAGGGATCGGACCCACGGGTCCGGCGTCGGCGTCTCGACGGCCACGCTCCACTCCCCGCGTTCGTCCTCGATCAGCCGGTCGTGATCGACCTCGGTTACGAGGGTCCCGGAGACCGCGCCCGAGCCGTCCATCGAGACCCCCTCGGCGCGGAGGTCGACGACGCCGATCACGACCACGTCGTCGGACGCCGAAACGGGCGGATGACTCGCCATCGACCGGCTCCCCGCGTGGTCCCGGACGACGCCGCCGCCGACCGCTGTGACGCCGTAGTCGCCCCGCTCGTAGACGACGGCGTCGCTCTCGCGGCTCGCGACGAGTTCGCCGTCGCGGAAGACGCGCACCGTCCGCCGTTCCGTACGGATCGCACCCTCCGCGAACGTCACCCGCGCCGTTCCGCTGCCGGTCGACTCGATCGGGTCTATCGCGTCGTCGAGGTCCGTCGCGACGCGCTCGACGTCTCCCGCCGCCGCGTGGCTGTCGACGACCGTCCCGACGGTCGCCGTGAGCGCGCCGAGACTCACCATCGTCAGCCCGATCAACAGGGCGACGCCGATGACGTTCGACTGGGCACGGCCGTCGACGGCTATCGAGACGGACCGACCGTCGGTCCGGGCGATCTCGCCAGTCCCGACGGAGACCGCCGCGATCGCGTTCATATCATCCCTCCGCCCGCGAAGACGAGGTAACAGGCCCCGACCAACAGCCCGGAGTGTAACAGCGCCTCGTAGGGGCCACGGGAGGCCGCTCCCGCGAACCAGCCGGACGCGAGCATCGTCGCCTGGGTCACGACGTAGAACCGGAACCGCTCTCGATCCGGCTGGACGGCGTCGGGGTCGAGCGCGAAGCCGGACGTCCCGGACAGCTCGGAGAGCTGGGCGAACCCGTCGATCACCTGCGTGTTGACGGCGACGACGATCCCGACGACGAGCAGGGCCGTCGTCCAGCCGACCGCGACGTAAACGAGCATCGCGGAGCGGAGCGCCTGCTTCTCGTGGTACAGCCGGCCGATCTCCGCCTGTAGCGTCTCGAACACCGCTTCGGCGTCGCTGCCGGCGTTGAGCGCGCCCGACACCAGCCCGACGGTCTGTCCGGCCAGCGGCGTCCCGACGCGATCGACGAACCGGTCCAACGCCGCGGTCCGGAGGTCCGCCTCGGGAGCGACGTCGCTCGGGTCAGCGGACGCCTGTTCGGACCGTCCCGGGCGGCCGGCGGCGAGGTCGCTGTCCGCCCGCGGCCCCGCGGCGGTCGTCAGCGAGAGGTTGAACGCGAGGTCCGCGACGTCCGCGTTCAGCGCGCCGAGGTCGACGTCGCGGGCGACGACCGCGACCGCCTCGGGGAACGGACGGCCGAGGGAGACGTGTCCGGAGACCGCGTGGACGAAGTCCTTCATCTCGCGGTCCTTCGCGTCGTCGACCCGCGCCCGGCGGACGGAAACGACCCCGACGGGGACGGCGAACGCGACGTACGCGAACAGCCCGGCGTTGACCGGCGTCGCTCCCGCGAGGGCCGCGGCCGCGCCGACGCCGATCGCCGGTCCCGCGACCGCGAGCGCCGCGGCCGGCGGGGTGTGTGGGACCGCGGCGAGGACGCCGACCGGCGTGTCGGCCAGCTCGTAGCTCGTCCGTTGGTCGGCCGGCCGGAGGCTCTCGACGGTCGCCGCGCCGGCGAGCCCGACGACGAGGACGAACGCCGCGGAGCCGTAGACGACGATCGATCGGGCCGGGACGTGCCCGATCGGGGTCCAGACCGGTCGCGACAGCCCCGGCGCGAGCACGCTCATCACGGTCAACACGATGACCAACAGCGCCGGCAACACGAGCACGACGATGAAGAGCTCCGCGAGCAGTTCGAGGTACCCCTCCGCGCGCTTCCTGGCGCGGTCCTGTCTGTGTCTGAGCATCCGGCTCTCCATCCGGAGGTAGTTCGCCAACGCGTCGCCGCCCTGGTTGGCGTGTTCGCGAAACTTCAACAGGAACGGCGCGAGCAGGTCCCGCGAGGGGGTGTCCCGGGCCACGCGGCGGAGCCCCTCGTCGAGGCTCCCCGTGAGGCGTGTCGTGTTACACACCTTCCGGAGCGACACGGCGGTCGCCCCGTACGCGTCGCTTCGTGCCGCCTTCGCGACCATGGCTCGGGCGTCGTCGCTGCCGGACGAGAGCGCGTTGAGGTACCGGACCGCCCCGGGGAGCGTGCGCTCGATGTCCGTTCGGCGCGCGGACGAGAGCCACCGCAGGTAGAGCCCGCTCGATCGGACCGTCGCCCGTTTGGCGGCGACGCCGGCGACGCCGGCGACGACCGCGGCGGCCCACGGTGCGGGGACGTCGCCGACCCCGATCGGGACGGCCGACGGCGGGGGCGCGGTCGCGTCGTGGACCGCGGCGAGCACGCCGGGCGCGACCGCCGAGGCCACGAGCAGCGTCGGGACCAGCGTGAGGAGACACGCCGCCCACGAGAGCCCGTACGTGCGGGACAAGAAGACGTCGAAGCTCGTCCGGAGGTTCGTTCCGCGGTACCGTTTCCGGTCGACCGCGTGGCGGCGTTCGTCGGCGTGGCGGGCGAACAGCGCGTACAGCCCGCGGTCGATCACCGACAGCCGGGACCCGCTGCCCGACCCGACCGCGCCGGAGGAACGACCGGCCTCGACGGTCGCGGTCGTGCCTCCGTCGTCGGTCATTGACGGCCCCCACGGTCCATCGTCCGCGCCGCGCGCTCGACGGTCGCCGCCTCGTCGGTCCGGAGGTCAGCGAGGAACTCGAAGAGGTCGTCGAAGTCGTCGACCGCGTCGCGGACGAGGTACTGGACGTACCGGTGTTTCCTGGCGAACTCCGCCTCGACCGCGTCGACGTCGCGGTCGGTTCGGTCCGCGAGCCGGGAGAACGCGTGTAGTCGGCGGTCCGGGCCGGTCGACGCCGATCCCGTGGCGGCCGGTCCCGCCGACTCGTCGGACGGGTCGCCGGCGAGACGGAAGCGTCCCTCCGTGTCACGCCACGCGACCGTGTTGTAGTGGACGGTCGTCTCCCCCTTCTCGACGACGCCGGCACCCCCGTGTCTCGGGTTCCCCGTCGGGCTCCGTTTCGCCTCCGAGGAGAGCCCCTCGTACTCGCTCGCCGAGAGGAGTTCGACCACCTGTGCCACGTAGCGGTCGCCGCCGACGCGGTGCGGGAACACCACGAGGTCGAGCTCCCGCAGGAGGTACGCCGGGAGCCCCTGTTCGATAACGCGGTTGACCAACGTCTCGACGTTCTCCGCGTGCGTCGTGCCGACGACCCCGTGACCGGTGTTCAACGTCTGTGCGAACGTCTCGAAGCTCGCCGGCGTGTTGATCTCCGCGATCACCTCGACGTCCGGGTTGAGGTAGTTCGTCTCCGTCATCAGCTCCGCCATGGTCACCGCCTTGTACGCGTTCTCGTGATCGCGGGTGGTGAGCGACACGCCCGTTTCGTGGGGGAGCCGCACCTCCCGTGACCCCTCGTCGATCGATATCGGGCGGTCGTCGAAGGGGATAAACGGCATGTGGGCGTTCATCAACGTCGTCTTCCCGACCCCCGTCGGCCCCGAGAAGAGGACGACGCCGTGGTGTTCATACAGCATCCACAACAGCGTGACGAGCTCGGTCGACAGCGCGTCCCGCTCGATCAGGTCGACGGGCGTCATGACGTCGGGGGCCTGCTTGCGGATGGAGACGTGCGGACCGTCCTCGGAGATGACGGGGAGCGCGACGGCACACCGGATCGTCTCCGCGACGCCGTCGAGGTCGAGGTTCACCTTGGCGGACGGCGTCGAGGCGTTGAGTTCGGTGCCGTCGCGCGCCGCCAGCTGAGTCACCACGTTGACGAACCCCGTCTCGTCGTCGAACGCGAGGTTCGTCGGGACCCGGTCGTCGGTTCCGGGGAGTCCGCCGGCGGGGCCGGCCTCGTCGGTCGTCCCCGCCGGTTCGCGGATCGACGCGCGTGGAACGACCTTCACCCGCTCGCCGACGCGATTGGCCTCGACGTCCTCCAGGTTCGGGTCGCGGACGGGGATCGAGAGGATCCCCTCGCCCACCAGATCACGCAGCACGTAGTAGACGAGGTCGTCGAGCCGGTCGTGGGCGTATCGGGAGTCGACGGGCGGCACCGCGAGGTCGTACTCCGCGAGCGCGGCCCGCGCACGGAAACGGGTGGCGTCGAGCCACGCCCGCGTGTTTCGGGCCGTGAGCCGACGCGAGAGGAACCGGCGCGCCCGTTCGGCCACGAACGCCTCGCGGTCCTCGACGACGCCGTCGACCGTCGTCTCCCAGATCCGTTCTTTACACTCGCGGATCAGCGCCTCGTCGTCGGGGAGCAGGTCCGGTTCGAGGACGGCGTACTTCGTCGTGAACTGATCGGAGCCGAGCAGCCGGTCGCGATAGACGACGACCCCGACGTCGAAGCCGGCGAACGCGACGGTGTACTGGTGGAGCCGCTCGGCGGCGACGCGCTCGACGTAGGCGGCGTCCGGGTCGATCCCCGTCTCGAGGGGCGCGAACGACTCGGTGTGAACGATCAGCTCCTCGGCGTCGCCGACGTCGGCGACCTCGATCCGGTCGTCGAGCGCGACCGGAGTGAGGTCGTTCAACAGGCGGAGCTCGCTCAGGGCGTGATAGCTGAGGCGGCGGCGCGCGGCCGCGCTCGTGTCGAGCAGGCGATCGAGCGCGCGCTCGTACTTCGGCTCGAACCCGGCCTCCGCGCGCTCGACGACCCCGGCCCGCGTCAGCGGACGGCGGTGACGGACCGCCGAGAAGTGCGTTCTGACGGCGTCCAGCGAGCGCTCGTCGGCTCGCGACAGCGGCGGCTCGCGGACGTCGTAGGCGAACCGTCCGTCGTCGTACTCGGTCACCGTGGCGACGACGCCGGGCGCGGGCGCGTACTGCGCCCGAACCGCCGGCGCGTACCACGCTTCCGGGTCGTCCGGCGGAACCGGTGCCGGAACCCGCCCGTCGCGATCGCTCGATCCGTCCCCGATCTGCAGCGTTGGTCCATTCGTCACGTCGACTCACTCGTCGTCGATCCGGGGTGGCTCCCGATCGGGTTTAAACCTTTATTTCTATCAGTAATTAGTTTCAAAATTCGTAAACCAACGGGGAGCGCGAGGGATTCCCGAGACCCCTCCGGCGGTCTCAGTATTGAGAACTCCGGCGATGCGTTTAGGCGTCCGGCCGATGGAGCGACGGTATGAACGGTTCCGAGGCGTCGTGGTCCGAAGGGGCGGCGGCCGAGGTCGTCGAGGAGTTCCTCGATCGGGGCCTCCTGTCGGCGGCGACGGAGCGCCGGGTGCGCGCCCTGCGGAGCCGGGGCGACGACGTGGCGGCGTTAGAGGAGGTCCTCAAGGACTGATCCCCGCAGCGGTCGCGGCGCGGTCCGATCACTCCTCTTCGATCAGTTCCTGGAACCCCTCGTTGACCTCCGAAACCATCGCCGACTGCTCTTCGACCGCGGCGCTGATGTTGTCCGTCTCGTCGCTTATCTCCTCGGCGTTGGACGCCGTCCGGTCGACCATCGAGGCGATCTCCTCGGTGCTGGCCGCCTGCTCGTCGGTCGCGTGTGCGACCTCGTCGATCCCGATGTTGAGCTCCTCGATCGAGCCGTCGATGTCCTCGAACAGCGAGAGCGTGGACTGGACCTCGCTGATCCCGTTCTGAACGGCCTGCTCGTTGTCCTCGAGCCCGTCGACGGCCCGTTTGGTGTCGTGTTGGATCCCGTCGACGAGCTCCTCGATGTCGTTCGCGCGCCGCTGGGACTTCTCGGCCAGCGACTTGATCTCCTCGGCGACGACCGCGAAGCCGGCCCCGGCGTCGCCGGCCCGCGCGGCTTCGATCGAGGCGTTGAGCGCGAGCAGGTTGGTCTGGTCGGCGATGTCGTTGATGACGGCGACCATCTCGTCGATCTCCTCGACGCTGTCTTCGATCCGATGGACCCGCTCGTTCACCTCCGTCGAGGACTCGTCGACCCGCGTCATCGCCGTTCGGGTGTCGCGGGCGGCGGAGCGCCCCCGCGTGGCGAGCTCGCTCACCTGGTCGCCCTCGCTCGCGACCTCCTCGGCCGACGAGGCGATCTCCTCGACGGCCGCGCTCATGTCGGACACCTCGCTGCGGACCTCGGACATGCCGTCCGCCTGCTCGCGTGACAGCGCGGAGATCTCCTCGGTTCGGACCGCGATGTCCTCCGAGGCGTCCTGAAGCTCGACGAGCGCGTGCGCCGCCTCCTCGACCTCCCGTGTTTCGTGTTCCTCGGCGATCTCCGTCGTGTGTTCGGTGGACTCCGTCGTAGCCATTACGGCTCTAAGCGTCGGCCGTCCGCCACTTAGACGTTCGCGTCCGATCGACGCGTTTGATAATTAGAACCGTCGGCCGGCGCTAGCTGGTACTCCCGAGCGTGCAACTGGTACTCCCGAGCGTACTACTGGAACTCCTGAGCGTACAGGTCCTGTGCGTGCTCGATCGCGTCCTTCGCGGTCGCTTTGTCCTCCCAGCCGAGCGTTTCGACCTCCTTGCCCGCTTCGAGGTTCTTGTACGTCGAGAAGAACTCGTCTATCTCGTCGCGGATCTGCTGGGGGATGTCCTCGAGGTCCTCGATGTGGTCGAATCGCGGGTC
Source organism: Halorubrum sp. JWXQ-INN 858 (assembly GCF_009806985.1). Classification (GTDB taxonomy): domain Archaea; phylum Halobacteriota; class Halobacteria; order Halobacteriales; family Haloferacaceae; genus Halorubrum. Next base: position 44,610 of record NZ_WUAX01000004.1, read on the forward strand.
CTCCGTGGGCACCGCGATCACCTTGTCGTCCTGCTCGCCGTCGTCGTCCATCCGCATCAGGGCGACGGGGCGGGCCTCGATGATGCATCCGGGGAACGTCTGGTCCTCGACGAGCACCATCACGTCGAAGGGGTCGCCGTCGTCGTAGTACGACTGCGGGATAAAGCCGTAGTCGTACGGGTAGTGAACGTTCGAGTGGAGCACACGGTCGAGGACGACCGCGGGGATGTCCTTGTCGTACTCGTACTTGTTTCGCTCGCCCTTCAGACACTCCACGACTGCGTAGATCTCGTCGGGCGCGTTCGGTCCCGTTTCGAGGTCCTCCCAGAGGTTCGCCATGTGGTACGGAGTCGGTCCAAGCGCATCAAAGTCCTTTCGGGTCCCGATCGCGGGGGTTCGAGCGACCCTGGCCCCGATCGCGGGGGTTCGAGCGACCCTGGCCCCGATCGCGGGGGTTCGAGCGTCTTCGGCCCGGTCGCGAGGGTTCGAGCGTCGGACCACGGGACGACGCGGACTCACCCGACCGACGGGAAAACGGATCCTCGATGGGAGGGCCGTTCACGTCGCCGATCCGTCGAAACGACGACCGGATCCGCGACGGATCGGCAGCCGCCGACGCGGTGTGATACAACCCAGTTGTGACACCGACACCCATCGTTCCGCCCCCGAGGAAGGCGAAAAGCGCCCATTGAAGGACTCGAAGCGTCGAAATCCTTGAGAAAGGTTATATGCCCGGGTGACATTTCGATAGCCATGTCAGAGGCACAATCTGTCACCGAGGTGTCGACGGCTGCACGCGACCTCACGGCGTTCCAGCAGAACATCCTCACGATCCTTGCCGAGAAGCCGCGCTACGGGCTCGCTGTCAAGCGCGAACTCGAAGCGTACTACGACTCGGAAGTGAACCACGGGCGCCTCTACCCGAACCTCGACGACCTCGTCGAGATGGGGTTCGTCGAGAAGAGCGAGCTCGACAAGCGGACGAACCAGTACGAGCTCACCGCCGACGGCCACGACGCCGTCCTCGGCCAGATAGAGTGGGTCCTCGAACGGTTCGTCACCGACGAGGAGCGCGTGGACGAGATCCGCGCGATCCTCGCCGACCAGGCGTAACCGACTCCATCGACACCACCGGCGCATCGAGCGGCAACCGATCGAAAAACGGTTCTGTCACACGGCGCGGCTCACGCCGCGCGACTCCGACCTCCGAGCGACGCGGCTACGGCTCCGGATCCGGGACGTCAGCAGCGACCTCCGCGACGAGCGCGAGCGAGTCCGCCAGGACGGCCCGCTGGTCGTCGCTCGGCCACGCGTTCCGCGGGAAGTACTCCTCGCGGAACTCCGCCCGCACCTCGGGGAGCGCGTCGTCGACCGGCCGGACGTAGTGGTTGCTCATGAACGTCGCGAACGCCCGGGCGTTCGCGACGTGCGCCTCGTCGGCGACCGCGTCGGCGACCGCGTCGACGACCGTGTCGTTGTACGCCGCGACCGCCCGATAGCGGTCGCTCTCGCCGGGCCCGGACAGCGACACCTCGACCGCGCGGTCGGTGTCCTCGATCCGGTCGAACCGAACGGTCCCGTCCGCGACCCACTCGTCCGGGTACAACACGAGCGTGTCGTCCGCCTCGCGGACCCGGGTGGTGTAGGCGTGGTCGGCGACGAGCCCGTCGCGACGGTCGCGATAGGACGTCGCCGCGTCCGGGTCGGTCGCCTCCCGCGCGAGCCGGGTGAGCCGTTCCGCCTCGTCGACGACCCCGACTGGGACGTCCGGAACCCGGTCGTCGCTCGATCCGCCCTCCGGCTGCGCGTCGGTGTCCGTCGGTGCTCCCCCGGCGCCCGCCGGCTCCTCGTCGGAGCCGTCGTCACCGGCGGTGTCGCTGCCCGCGGTCATCCCGTCGGCCAGTTCGCGTGCCCGTCGTTTCGCCCATTCGGGCGGCTCGTCGTTAGTGCCGGTCATCGAATGCCTCGTTCGCCAGATCGTCGGCGCGTGCGTTTATCTCCCGCGGAACGTGCGCGATCGACCACCGGTCGAACCGCGTCAACAGCTCCCGGACACGGACCCGGCTCTCGCGGAGGTCGGGGTCGTTCGTGTTCCACTCGCCCCGGACCTGCTTGACGATCAGCTCGGAGTCGCCGCGGACGTCGATCTCGTCGAAGCCGTACTCGTCGGCCGCCTCCAGCGCGCGTATCAGCGCCGCGTACTCCGCGCGGTTGTTCGTCATCGTCCCGACCCGCTCGCCGCCCTCGGCGACGATCCCGTCGCTGGTGACGAGACACCAGCCGACCCCGGCCGGTCCCGGGTTGCCGCGGCTGGCCCCGTCGAAGTAGACGTGGGCGCGGCCACCGCCCTCGCGGATGAGGTTGGTGATCCGGGTCGGGTCGGTCCCCTGAACGACCACCTTGTCGGCGTAGGCGACCGCGACCGCGCCCTCCCGTGCGGCACGCCATCGCTCGTGGTCGGTGTTACCCGGCTCGATCCGGACGCCCGCCGCCTCCAGCCGCGAGCGCGCGGCCGCCGGGTCACAGTCGATCGTCGGCATTCCGTGAGGGTCCGCGCCGCCGCTTCAAAGGGTTGTCCGTCCCGGCGGACGACGGGGAGCGACCGATCGGAACGTGATGACCTCGTAGCTGCCGTCGACGAGGCAGCGGCTCCGGAGACACTCGGAACCGGAGCAAGCCGCGATGGGCCTTGCCGGATTTGAACCGGCGATCACTCCGTTATGAGCGGAGGGCTTTAAGCCAGACTAAGCTAAAGGCCCGTGGTCCGGCGTATACAGGGGACGCTCTTTAGCGTACCGACTCGTCACGATCCGCCGCGTTCGGGCCGTCGAAGTCGGGGGGTTTCGGCGGGGAGCACACCGACTGCAGCGACGCTCACGGGTGGAGAAACGGGTGGACGCCGAAGCCAGGACTCGAACCTGGGACCGCCTCGTTAACAGCGAGGCGCTCTACCAACTGAGCTACTTCGGCTCGCATCCCTTCGTACTCCGCTCGTTTTGATAGGGCTTTCGTTTCCGACCGCCCCGGGCGGGACGGCGCGGGCGACGACCCCCCGACCGACACGTTTTCGGCCGGACCGCGAGAACCCCGCGCCATGAGCGAACTCGACGCGGTCCTGGCGCGCGTCCGCGAGCGCGTCGTTCCCGAACCCGCGGAGCGCGAGCGGCTGGCGACGACCGCCGCCGCGCTCGCGGAGCGGGCCCGCGGGGCGATCGCCGACCTCCCGATCGACGCCGACGTGGTGCAGGTCGGGTCGACCGCGCGAGCGACGTGGGTCGCCGGCGATCGCGACATCGACCTGTTCGTCCGGTTCCCGCCGGACCTCGACCGCGAGGAGCTGGAGTCGTACGGGCTCACGGTCGGTCACGCCGTGCTCCCGGACGGCCACGAGGAGTACGCCGAACACCCCTACGTGAAAGGCGAGTACGGGGGGTTCGACGTCGACCTAGTGCCCTGTTACGACGTCGCGGACGCGACGGCGCTGGTGTCGGCCGTCGACCGCACCCCGTTCCACGACGCGTACCTCACGGAGCGGCTCGACGACGACCTCGCCGACGACGTCGTGCTCGCGAAGGCGTTCCTGAAGGGGATCGGCGCGTACGGCAGCGACCTCCGCACGGAGGGGTTCTCCGGATACCTCACCGAGCTGCTCGTCGTCGAGCTCGGCGGGTTCGTCCCGCTCGTCGAATCCGCGCGGAGCTGGCACCCGCCGGTGGAGTTCGATCCGGAGGGTCACGCCGAGCGGACGTTCGACGACCCGCTCGTGGTGGTCGACCCGACGGATCCGACCCGGAACGTCGCCGCGGTCCTCTCCGCGGCGAACCTCGCCCGGCTCCAACACTACGCCCGCGACTTCCTCGACCGGCCGCGCGACTCCCTGTTCGTCGCGGAGCCTCCCGAACCGCTCGACTCCGGCGAGGTCCGCGACCACCTCGACCGGCGCGGGGCGACCCCGGTCGCCGTCGTCTTCGACGCGCCGGACCTGGTCGACGACCAGCTGTGGCCACAGCTCCGACGGTCGCTCGACGGCGTCGTCCGCGGGTTGAGCGACCACGGCTTCGACGTCCTCCGCGCACAGGCGATGGTGAGCGGCGAGAACGGGAACGCCGCCGGCGACGGCGACGACCGCGAAGCCGACGGGAATGCCGGCGGCGGGGGGAACGACCGCGGAGGTTCCAACCGGCCGGTGGACTCCCCCGGGCGCGCGGCGCTGTACGCCGAGCTGGAGGTCACGGAACGCCCGCGCGTCGAGCGACACGAGGGTCCGCCGGTCGCCGTCCGCAAGCACGCGGAGGGGTTCTATCGGACGTACGCCGACGACGTCGACCCGGACACGTACGGCCCGTACATCGACGGCGATCGCTACGTCGTCGAGCGCGAGCGGGAGTTCACGACGGTCCGGGAGTACCTCGAGGACGAGGCGGCCAGCGACGTCGCGCTCGGGGCGCAGGTCGAACGCGAGTTCGGCGACCGGGAGGTGCTCGTCGGTGACGCCGTCACGACGCTCGTTGACGGGTTCGGACGAGCGTTACGCGAGTTCTACGAGCCGTACCCGTGATGTCCCGCGCCTGAAGGAGCGGGGCCCCTCAGAGGTCGAGCTCGGCGCGGAGGTCCTCGACGAGCGTTTCCGTGGCCCCGTTCGGGTCGTCGTCGGGGTCGACGGGCCGTCTGCCGTCGTACGTCTCGTGGACCATGGCGACCCCTTCCGCGAGCGTTTCGAGCCCGTACCCGCCCTCGAGTACGTACGCGACGGGGGCGTCGGCGTCGTCCGCGATCGACCGGACGCGGTCGGTCATCAACGCGTACCCCTCCGAGGAGACCCGCATCCGCGAGATCGGGTCGTGGCGGTGTGCGTCGAAGCCGGCGGAGACGATCACGAGGTCGGGGTCGAACCGGGCCAGCGCGGGCGCGAGCGCGCGGTCGATGACGTGGAGGTAGTCGGCGTCGCTCGCGCCCGCCGCCAACGGGGCGTTCAGCGTGGTCGACTCGCCGTCGCCGGTGCCGGTCTCCGAGAGGGCACCGGTGTCCGGGTAGAGCCCGTCCTCGTGGATCGACGCGTAGAACACGTCGCCGCGGTCGTAGAACACGTCCTGCGTGCCGTTGCCGTGGTGGACGTCCCAGTCGAACACCGCGACGCGATCGGCGAGGCCCGCGTCGAGGACGGTCTGGGCGGCGACCGCCGCGTTGTTGAAGAAACAAAAGCCCATGGCGTCGTCGGGGACCGCGTGATGGCCCGGCGGCCGCCCGAGCGCGAACGGGGTCCCGCGGCCGTTCGACCCGTTGAGCGCGGTCGTCGCGGCCCACTGGGAGAGGCCGGCGGAGGCGAGCGCGGCGTCCCACGTCGCCTCACAGGCGACCGTGTCGGGGTCCCAGTTACCGCCGCCGTCGTCACAGAACGCCTCGAACTCGTCGACGTAGCCGTCGTCGTGGACGGCGGTCACGTCAGCGCGGCTGGCGGGGTCCGCCTCGACGTACTCGACGCCGTGACGCTTCGCGAGCCCACGGCGGATCGCCCGGAGCCGGTCCGCCGTCTCCGGGTGGCGCTCGCCCGTGTCGTGTGCGAGGCACTGCTCGCTGTAGCCGAAGCGCATCTACTCGAACAGCGCGAAGTACGTCTCGATGTCCTCGGACTGTATCGTCCGCCGGTCGGCGTGCCGGGCGAGCGTCGCGGCCGCGCTCGCGACGTTGTCGGCGTAGTCCTCGAGGATGTCGGCCAAGGCGATCCGGGCGTCGACGCCGACGCGATACCGGTCGTCGATCCGGAGCCGCGCGATCCGGTCGACCGGCGCGACCGGCAGCGTCAGATCCTCGCGAGGGATCACCTGCTCGACGCCGAAGTCCGACGCCATCAGCGTCTTCCGCCCGTCCGTGGTCGCCCGTTTCGCGGCGTCGATCGCCAGCTCCGCGCCGTGTGACTGGATCCGACGGGCCAGCTCCTCGGCGGCGTCGGCGCTCACTCGGAGCTCGCCCGCGTTCCGCCGAATGATCTGGTCGACCGGCGCGAAGGGCAACTCGACACTCATACACACACTCGCGTCCGTCCACCGTATAACGCTTTCCGTTAGCGGCGTTTCCGCGCACGAGCGGGGGCGTCGTCGGCACTCAACCGCTCGTTTGGCGCGGGAGGGGCGGGACACCGGCACCACGGAAGGACGGACACCGACACCACGGAGGAACGCATCGATCCCACGAGGAACGCGCCGGTCGGAGACCGATCCTCGTCAGAAGACGTCGTCGGCGTGGATGGTGCCGTCCCGCTCGGGGCCGCGCACGGTGACCTCCTCGCCGAGCCGGAGGCTGGCGTCCGTCTCGACGCTCTTCGTCCGTTTCCCGTCGTCCAGCACGACCGGCTCGCCGACCTGCACGACGGTGCCGGTGAACTCCACGTCGCCCTCGGCCGACGACGACTCGGCGGTTGCCTCCGCGGTCGTGGCCGCGGCCCCGCCGGAGCCGCCGGCGGTGTCGGCGGTCGCGGCAGCGTCGGCGGTCCTGTCCCCGCTCCCGGCGGCGTCCGCCCCTTCGGCGAAGGCGTCGAGCCCCGTTCCGGTGCTGTCGGCCGCGCCGTCGCCGGTGCCGTCGTTGTCACCCGCCCCGCTCGGGGGCTCGTCGAGGACGGAGACGGTCGACCGCCAGTTCGCGGACGCCTCGAGGTCGTCCTGCCAACCGTCCTGGATCTCGACGTCGGTGAAGACGACGTGGTCGGCCAGGTCGATCCCGGCGTCCGCCTTGTCGCCCCACAGCGCGACGCGGATCTCGCCCGTGTCGTCCTTGACCCGGACGTTCCGGACCTGGCCCTCGCTGCCGTCGTCGCGGTCGAACGTGCGTTTCGGGTCCGTCTCGATGACGCCGCCCGCGATGTCGACGGTCCGCCCGATCTCGAGCTCGCCGATCGGCGTCGTCTCGGGGACGTACTCGACCGTCTCGTCGACGCGTTCGACCGTGCCGCGGTCCCCGACGTGGAGCTCGAGGGAGCCGTCCCGCTCGCGGACGTAGCCGTCGCCGACCTCGACGACCTCGCCGGCGTCGAACTCCTCGGTCAGGTCGGCCTTCTCGTCCCACAGCGTGACGCGGACGCGGCCGGTCTCGTCGCCGACGGTGAGGTTCGCGACGCGACCCTCGCTGCCGTCGTCGCGGTCGAACGTCCGGACGGAGTCCGTGTCGAGCACCTTCCCCACGAGGTCGACGTCGGACGCGCCGAGCGAGAGGTCCTCGACGCGATAAGTGTCGAGCACCTGCACGTCGACCTCGGCGTCGTCGTCGGGCTCGACCTTGTCTGCGCTCACCTCGAGCCCGCTGTACCCCTCCTTCGGGCGACCCATCACGCGGAGCACCTGTCCGACCTCCAGCTCTTCGACGGCCGCGGCCGCCATCTCGTCCCAGAGCGCGACGCGAACGGAGCCGGACGCGTCGGCGACGTCGACGTTACAGACGCGCCCCTCCTCGGCGTCGTCCCCGTCGCGCTCGAACGTGCGCACGTCGCCGATGGACGTCACCTTCCCGAGGAACTTCACCTCGTTCATCCCGGGCTCGATGTCGGCGATGGTGTCCGCCTGCTCGTCCCGCAGCTCGTGGGCGATGAGCATCGCGGCCGTCTCCTCGTCCGCGAGCCCCCCCATCTGCTCGACTTTGTCCTCGACCGCCGCCGTGAACTCCGAGAGGTCGACGTCGGTGTCGAGGTCCTCGTAGACGTCCTCGATCACTCCCATAAGCGTACCTCGTGGGTTGGCGACGCCGCGCATAAACGTTGTCCTTGGCGGGTTCTCGCCGTCCCTCCGGCCGGTTTCGGTCGAGCGTCCACGACGGGCGGACGCCGCGTGAGCCGCGCCGCGGACCGTTCCGTCAGGGACCCGGTTCGAGTCATGGTCACCGGTAGCGCCGGCTCGGTATAAAAGGTGTTCAGCCGACGCGGAGAGCGCGTACGCTCCCCCCGCCGAGCGCGATCAGCGGTATCCCTCGACCATCCGCTCGACGTACTTGGCGATCACGTCGACCTCCAAGTGAACGGGGTCGCCGACGGCCTTCCCCGAGAGCGTCGTCAGGTCGTACGTGGTGGGGATGATCGCGACGTCGAACGAGCCTTCGCGGCGCTCCGCGACCGTCAGCGAGATCCCGTCGAGCGTCACCGACCCTTTCTCCACGAGGTAGCGGCCGTGTCCCGCCGGGATCGAGAACGTGAACCGCCAGTCCTCGCCGACGGGATCGATCGCCTCGATCGACGCGACGGTGTCGACGTGCCCCTGCACCAGGTGGCCGTCGAACCGGCCGTCGGCGGGCATCGCGCGCTCGACGTTGACCGCGTCGCCCGCCCGGAGCTCGCCGAGGTACGTCTTCGCGACGGTCTCCGCGGCGAGGAACACCTCGAACCAGTCGTCGTTCGCGTCCGGCCCCGCGGCCGGTCCCGCGTCCGTCGACGCCTCGATCGGTCCGAACGTCTCGACGGTGAGACAGACGCCACTGACGCTTATCGATTGGCCGTGGTGGAGGTCGTCGAACCCGTCGACGCCGATCCGCAGTCGGAGGCCGTCGGCCGTCTCGGTGCGGTCGCGGACGACCCCGGTCCCCTCGACGATGCCGGTGAACATACCGAAACGCGGGGCGGCCGACACATAGCCGTTCGGAGTTCGTTCGGAGTTCGTTCGGAGTTCGTTCGGCGGCGGGCCCCTTTTACCCCGTGGCGGGCTATTTCCCGGCGATGAAGCTCGGGCTGTTCGACATGATTGGACTGGCGACGACGCTGGTGTTCGCGCTCCCGCTCGCGAACTACGCCGTCATCCGGCTGCTTGCCGGCGAGACCGCCCTCGGGATCGGTCTCCTCGTCGTCGCCGCCGCGATGGTGATCCTCCCCCAGTACTTCCTCGACCCCGGCCGGCTCCTTCGGGGGCTCGCCCGCGGCCTCCTGCCGAAACGGCTGCGCGGGGGCGAGGGTCGCGCCGACACCGACGCGGCCGGAGACGCCGGCGACTCCGAACCCACGGAGGAGTGAGAAGGGCAAGGAGAGTGAGAAGCGACGAACCGGGACGTCGGTCGCGCGATCGAGCAGCCAAGCGATCGATCGGCCGGGCAACCAAGGGGTCGATCGAGCGGGCGGCCGAACGCCTCCGCCACGCCGAACTCAGGCGTCGCGCCGGGACGGCGTCATCGCGAACGGGTACGTCGAAAGGATCTCGTACCCGTCGTCGGTGACGGCGACGAGGTCCTCCAGGCGGACCCCGCCCGTGTCGGGGTCGTAGACGCCCGGCTCGACCGTGACGACGTGGCCGGGGCGGAGCTCGACGTCGCTCGACAGCGACGGCGACTCGTGGAGGCTCACGCCGACCCCGTGGCCGGTCCCGTGGGTGAACCCGGGGTCGTCCTCGACCGCGTTCGGGTCGAAGCCGTACGCGGCCAGCTCGGCGGCCGCCTCCCGGTGGACCGCGGCCGCGGTGACGCCCGGCCCGATCTCGGCGAGCGCGGCCTCGCGGGCGGCCTCCACGGCGACGTACGCGCGCCGCTCCCAGCCGCCGTCGCTCTCGACGACGAACGTCCGGGTCAGGTCCCCGTAGTAGCCGTGCGGGCCGCGGGGGGAGACGTCGAGCAGGACCGTCTCGCCCGGCCGGACGACGTCGACGCCGGTGTAGTGGAGGTCCGCCGCCGTGGGCCCCGCGCCGATCACCGTGTTGCCCGCGTCGCGGACGCCGTAGGCGGCGAGGGTCGCGTTCACCTGCCGGCGAAGCCGTTCGGTCGAGAGCGGGCCGCCGTTCCAGAGGAGCACCGGGCCGTCGACGTCGTCGCCGACCGCGCCGTCGACCGATTCGGCGACCGTACACTCCGCGAGCACCGTCTCCGCGCGCGCCATCCCTCGCGCCGTCGCGCGCTGAACGCGGCGGAGGCGGTCGACCTCGGCGGACGTCTTGACCGCCCGGGCCTCGCTCACCGCGGCCGTCGAGACGACCGCGTAGCCCGCGCGCTCGAGGTACACCGCGGCGTCGTGGGGGATCGACTGCGGCACCAGGACGGTCGGCGCTGACCCCGTCCCGTCGGCGGTGCCGTCGCGGGAAGCGTCATGGCGGACATCGTCGCGGAGGTCCGCACGGAGGTCGTCGAGGACCGCCACGGCCCGTTCGCCGGCGGGGTCGCCGACGTTCGCCGAGCGCACCTCGCGGGCGACCCCGTCGTGGAAGCCGGTAGGGACGGTCGCGTCGGCGGTGTCCGGGTCGGACCCGTCGACCCGCGCGCTCGCGACGAACTCCCGGCGGGCCTGCCCGTCGAACAGCGACGGCGCACAGAGGACGGCCCGGTCGCCGCGATCGTGGTCGCCCGCGGGAACGACGACCAGCGCGAAGTCCCGGTCCGGGCCCGAAAAGCGGGTGAGGTACCGCAGGTCGTCGTCGAAGCGGTCGCCGACGGCGACGAAGGCGTCCGCGTCGGCCCGCACACACGCCGCGACGATCGGCGACAGGTCGGTCCGGAGGGCGTCCAGGGATTCACGCGGCGTGTCGTTCACGGGCGGCGTGTCGTCCACGGGCAGCGTGTCGTCCGCGGGCGAAGCGTCGGCGTCGGCCCGTGAGGGCCGGTCGTCCCGTTCCCCCGTCACGGTTCCGGTTCGGGGACCGCGACCGCTTCCTGGACCTCCTCGATCAGCTCCGTCGGCGGCTCGTCGCGGAGCTCGTTGAACAGGAGGACGCTGATCGGCAGCGTCGGCGCCCCGCTGATGAGACTCTCCATGATCACCAGCCGCTCACGGGCGCGCGACATGCCGACGTAGAACACCCGACGCTCGTTGTCGGTGAGCACGGGAACCGGGCTCGTCGACTTCGTGAACTCGTCGACGCCGTCGACGTCGGTCGGGTCGTCGACGGACGCCGCCATCTGCTCGACGACCTTCTCCGTGAGGTCCGTCGCGACGAACACGTGGTCGGCCTCGCGACCCTTCGCGGAGTGGATCGTGCCGACGCGGACGCGGTCGGGGTCGGCCCCCTCGTAGTCGCCGCCGAAGTACGCGCCAATCGACTTGCGCTGGAAGCTCGTCACCTTCCGGACCATGTCGTCGGCGCTCTCCGTGCCGGGGAGGAACGGGATGTGGTCGTTCAGCTCGTCGGTCGTGACCTCGATCTCGGCGATGTCGTCGGCGTCGGCGGCCTCCTCGCGGTCGTCGAGGAAGTCGTAGAAGTCGTCGCGCTCCTTCGTCCCGAACGCCGACTCCTGGAGCATGTCGGCCAGCCGCCGGGCCTCGAGCCCGGTGACGTCCTCGCCGGCGTCCGACTTCTCGATCGCGGCGACGTAGTCCTGCAGCCGGTCGGTCCACATCCGCCCGTCGGTCAGCATCGTGAACGGGATGCCGTGGTCGATGAACTCGTCGATGAAGTCGAACATCTGGTAGCGCGCCCGGAACAGACACATGACGCTGCCGTCGTCGTCGTCGACCGTGTACCGGACGTTCCGGACGAGTTCGAGCATCGAGGGCGACTCGATCGCCTCGACGGTGCCGCCCTCCTTGCGGGGGCGGAGGTCCTTCTCCTGTCGCTTGTCGATGTGACGGATCTCCGCGTTGACGACGTTGAGGATCTCCGAGGGGAGCCGGTAGGAGTTCGGGAGGACCACGTCCTCGTCGACCTCGGTGTCGAGCAGGAGGTCGGGGTCAGCGCCCTGCCACGCGTAAACGACCTGGTCGTCGTCGCCGGCGATCAGCACCGCCTCCATGTGCGGTTTCCACTCCTCGAAGACGTTGTACTGCAGCGTCGTGATGTCCTGGAACTCGTCGATGATCAGGTAGTCGACGGTCGGGACGAGCGAGCGTTGGGCGACGCGTTCGAGCATGTCGGCGAAGCCGATGAGCCCGTTGTCGCCCTTATAAGCGCGCCACGCCCGGATCGTCTCGGGGACGTCGATCCGGTCGTCGTCGGAGGACCACGTCGGGGTGTACTTGTTCCCCTGCTGTGCGTTGGGGTCCACCTCCGGCGGGAGCCGGACCTCCTCGACGTTCCACTGGAAGGGGACGTCGTACCAGTCGGAGACGTCCCGCTCGGTCCGCTGGAGCCACTGGGAGGTGGCGATGATCTTGTTGCCGATCGTCGTCGACCGGGCGGTCCGGCGGCCCGCGCCGCCGTGTTGGTCCTCGAACTCGACGCCGTACTCCTCACAGAACGCTTCCTTGTCGCTCTCGCCCACGACGTCGCCGCGGGACAGGTCGAGCAGCTCGTACGCCTTCGCGTGCATCGTGCTCACGTTCCCCTGGAGGGCCCGTGGCGAGACGTCGAGTCGCTCGGCCAGCCGCTCGCGGATCTCCGCGGCGGCCGCCCGGGTGTACGAGACGACGAGGACGTCGCGGATCTCCGCGTCGTCCTCCTCGAGGATACCTTCGACGCGGTCCAGGAGGGCGGTGGTCTTCCCGCTCCCGGGACCGCCGAACAGGCGGGTTACGGTGGGGTCGCTCATTGTGGTCCAATGAAGCCGGTTCTTCTTAAGCGCCGTGGCTCCGGGGCCCCGTCGAGACGGCCCGGCGACGAGGGCGAAACGGTAGGGTCCGGTCTCCGACCGGACGGCGAAAACGAGAAGATTGACGAAAGGAGTCCGACGGAGAGTGCCCGGTGAAAGGAGTTCGACAGAAGGATCGAGGCGTGTCAGTTGCTCCGGGTCGCCCGCGCCTCCCGCACGTCGGCCCCGTCGCGCACGAGGTCCTCGCAGGCCGGACAGACCCGGGGACGGTCCACCCCGTTGGGCGCGAACACCCGCACGTAGTCTGGCGTCACGAACGCATCGCAGTTCTGGCACGTCGGCATGGTCGAGGGTAGTCGATAATGGTAAATAATACTACCGCCGAATCTCGTCGAAAGAAACCGCCATGGAGGGTCGAAACGGGGGAACGGGTACGGCGCCGTCGCTGTGATGGTCGGCTCGTCGGAGAGCAAGGGCCGCGACGTCGGAGGGGGGCTCAGGTCGACTCAGATCGACGCAGGTCTGCTCAGGTCGGCCGCCAGTCGCAGACGCCACACCGCGCCGTCCCTTCGGCGTGAAGCGCGCCGCACTCGGGACATTGGAGCTTGTTATACGATCGCTCCCAGCGGACGATCTCGGTCTCGTGACCGTGGTCGGACAGGAACTCGTCGAAGACGTCCTCGTTCGAGCTGGGTGCGCTAGACATGCATGCCATGGTATGGCACGACACTATATATACCTTTTCACGGGATGGCGTCGAAGGGATGAAAGTAGATGAGCGATCGGTTATATGCGCGATAATCATTGAAGTGGAACCGCCACGGTTCGCTGGGGAGTATCCCGACCCGCTGAGAAGCCGTTCTGGACCGCTTACGGATCGCTCCAGCCGTTTATAAACAGTTCCGGCTTACTCATGAATCGACTCGCTGACTCGCTGACCCACCGGCCCGTCGACGGCGGCGAGGACGGCCGGTCGCGCAACCCCTAAGACGCCGCCGACCGCAGTGGCCGTATGCGAATCGCGTTGCTCGGCGGCACCGGCGACATCGGCGAGGGGCTCGCGCTGCGATGGGCGTACCACACCCGTCACGAGGTGATCGTCGGCTCCCGGGACGCGCAGAAGGCCCGGACGAAGGCCGAGGAGTACGGGGTCGAACTCGACAGCCGTGGCGTCGAGGTCGAGATCGGAGGGTACGAGAACGCCGCGGCCGCCGACCGCGCGGACGTCGTCGTCCTCGCGGTCCCGCCGTACCACGTCGGCGACACCGTCGAGGCGATCGCCGGGTCCCTCGACGAGGGCGACATCCTCGTCTCCCCGGCGACCGGGATGAAACGCGACGAGGACGGCTTCCACTACCACAAGCCCGGCGCGGGGTCGGTGACGCGGATCGTCGCCGACGCGGCCCCCGACGGCGTCGCGGTCGTCGGCGCGTTCCACAACCTCGCGGCCGGGCGGCTCGCGAACCTCGACGCCGACCTCGGGGTCGACACGCTCGTCGTCGGCGACGACGACGACGCGAAGGGGATCGTCGCGGACCTCGCCGAGGGGATCGACGGGCTCCGCGCGCTCGACGCCGGCGGGATCGCCAACGCGGCGGAGATCGAGGCGCTCACCCCGCTGCTCGTTAACGTCGCGATGCACAACGACGGCCTCCACGACCTGGGCGTCCGGTTCGTCTGAGCCGACCCGTCCGTCACTGAGTCGAACCGTCCGCCGTCACGCTCCGCGGCGGGGAGCCGTTCCGTTAGGCCTTTGCGCTGGGAGCCCGTTTTATAAGTCGATGGAGTATCTGCAGCGTCGGGTCACCCTCGTCGACGAGCGGCTGGAGGCGGCGATCGACGCGGTCGAACCCGACGAGCTCTCCGCGGAACTCGAGCACGTCGTGCTGGCGGGCGGCAAGCGGGTTCGCCCCGCGGTGACGATCCTCGCGTGCGAGGCGTTCGACGGCGACCCCGCCGATGCCGTCGACTTCGCCGCCGGGATCGAGTTCGTCCACAACGCCTCGCTCGTGATCGACGACATCATCGACCGCTCGGAGGTGCGCCGCGGGACCCCCTCCGCGTGGGCCGAGTTCGGCTACGGCCCGGCGATCGTCACGAGCGACGGCCTCCTCGGCGAGGCGTTCGCGCTCTTCTCGTCGGACGAGCGGGCGATGCGGATCGTCGCGGAGGCGATGGTCGAGCTCGGCGAGGGCGAGGCGACGGAGCTTGCCGCGCGGCCGACGACCGAGGCGGAGTACATGGAGCTGGCCCGCCGCAAGACGGGCGCGCTGTTCCGCGCGGCGGCGGAGCTCGGCGCGGTCGCCGGCGGGGCGGACCCGGACGCGGTCGCGTCGTTCGGGGAGTACGCCGAGCGCGTCGGCGTCGCCTTCCAGATGCGCGACGACGTGCTCGACGCGACCGCCGACGCCGACGCGCTCGGCAAGCCCACCGGACAGGACGCCGAGATGGACCGGCCCTCGGTGGTGCAGGTGACGTCGCTGTCCCCCGAGGAGGTGAACGAGCGCGCCCGCGAGCAGTCCGACCTGGCGCTGGCGGCGCTCGACGACGCCGATCCCCCGGAGACGGAGGCGATCGAGTACCTCCGGGACCTCGCGGAGTTCGTCGTCGTCCGCGAACGCTGACCCCGGAGCGGGAGCGAGCGGGTCGGCGACGACTCCGCCGTCGAACGGCGGCCGCTCCGCGAGCGCCCGAACGAACCATTAAGAAGGCTGGCCGGTCGGATCCCCGTATGAACAAGCGCGCCATGGACGAGCGGTGGAAGGACGTGCTGGCGGACAGCGAGGCGACCGTCGAGGGGTACCGCGAGCGCGGCTGGGACGCGATCGGGGTCCATCCCGGCGACGTCAACCCGATCGAGGGGGCGGCGCGGCTCGACGTGCTCCTCCCCGGCTCCGAGTTCGACGAGGTCCACGAGCGCATGGCCGACGTCGAGATCGAGGATTTCCGGGTGTACGCGGCGTACCAGGGCGGCGTCGCCTTCCGGCTCGTCGCCGCCGAGGACGCGACGGGCGGGTTCGCGCTCTGCGTGCCGACGTTCCTGTTCGACCAGGACCGGGAGCCGCTGCGGCGGGCGGCCGCGCAGGCGGGCGCGCTCGTGATCCGGCTCCGGCCGCTCGACGACCGCGACGTCGTCGAGCTCACGCTCTCGGACCCCGACGTGTTCTTCGAGGCGGAGCCGCCGACCGAGGAGTGAGACCGGCGGCACGCGGCGCGTGTGACGACCGCCGTGTTCGATCGTGACACAGTTGCTTTCGGACCGTCCGCGGGGCGTGAAACCGCAAGCTTCCAAAGGCTCGGGACCCAAGGAGGGGTAATGAGCGACGAGAGTCTCGCGGAGCGGATCGAGCAGTGGATGGTCGGCCAGATGCCGATCATCTAGATGCACGGCGGGACGAGCGTCGTCCGCGAGGCCGACGAGGAGACCGGCGAGGTCGTCGTCGAGCTGGGCGGCACCTGCTCGGGCTGTGGCATCTCGAACGTCACCGCCGACAACATCCGACGTGACCTCATCCTCGATTTCGACGAGGTGACCGAGGTCCACGTGAAGGTCCCCTCGACGGGCGATCAGGGCTCCTCGACGGTGGAGGGCGGCCGCGGCGGCGACCTCCAGTACGGAACCGAGTCCGCGAACCACTTCTAATTTGGCGGCGCGGCGACGGGACGGTAGCGGTGTGACGGCCACGTGTCGACTGCGCGGCGACGGGACGGTAGCGGTGTGACGGCCACGTCTCGACTGCGCGACGGCCGGACAGCGACGACGGTGCGCCGATCGGGCAGCGACGACTGCGCGACGACCGAACAACGGCGGATCCGGCTTCCGAAGAGCTATGAGCGGATCCGTCGATGGGGCCGTCGAACCATGCAGGACGTGGCGACGGTCTTCCCCGAGCTGGACCGGATCGACGACCCGGACGTGCGGGCGGGCGTCCGCGAGTGTTGGGAGGTCGCCCGCGACGACGCCGGCGTCGAGTCGCTGGCGTCGGTGCCGTGGCTCCCGCCCACCCAGCGCGAGCTCGACCTCCCCGACGAGACGCTCGTCGGCCACGTCCACGACGTGGTCGCGGCGGCCGTCGCCCTCGCGGAGTCGCTCGAACGGACTCGGGGGGCGACGGTCGACGACGACCTGCTCGTCGGCGGCGCGCTGGTCCACGACGTGAGCAAGCTCTACGAGTTCGACGGGATGGACGACACCGACGTGTACGACCTGCTCGGGCACCCCTACTACGGCGTAGTGACCGTGACGAACGCCGGGCTCCCCGTCGAGTACGCCCACATCGTTCTCTCACACACCTCCCGAACCACCGTCGAGCCGGCGTTCCTCGAGGCCGAACTGATAAAGCGAGCCGACGAGGCCGCCGCCCGCGACATCCGGCTCCGCGCCGAGCGAGACGACTGACGGGCTCCTGAGGCCTATAACGCGTTCTCCAGCGCCGACGCCACGCTCCGGGCCTTCTCCGCGACGGGTTCGGGCGTATCTCCGGCCGCGACCGACCCGTCGAGGACCTCGTCGTCGACGCGCTCGACGGTCCCGTCCGCGCGCTTGATCACGTCGACGTGGAGGTCGACGTAGCGGGCCGCGTCGGGGAACACCTCGACTGGGGTACAGACGTTGACGTAGGTCCCCTTCACCGACCCCGACGCGTCGCGGTAGGTCGTCGGGTACCACCAGCGGCCCTCCTTCAGCTTCGTCACCGCGACGTCGCCGCCCTCCCGCGGGACGTCGAGCGCGTCGTATCGCCCGCCCGGGGACATCGACCGGCGGACCGTGACGCCGCCGTCGTCGTCCGCTGCGGTGACCTCGCCCTCGCCGAGCGTGATCAGCCGGCCGTCCGGCTTCCCGTGTTCGAGCCGCAGCGTGTCGCCCTCCGCGGGGCCGAACACCGCCCGCACCGTCGCGAACGGGAACGCCGCGTCCGGGTCGGGGTCACAGAGCGCCTCCGCGAGGTCGACGCCGGCCGACGCGTCCGCCGACCCCGCCTTCACGCGGTGGTGTCCCGGCATCGTCGTCGTCACCCGCCGCCGGACCGAATCGAGCGCGAACCGACACTCCCGACCGAACCAGACCCACGCGCCTGCCGAGCCGACGGTCGACGACTCGTCCACGGGGTCGGGCGCGGCAGCCGGCCCGTCACGGTCGATCCGCCCCGTCTCGCCGACCGCGTCCGAGAGGCGTTCGGCGGCCGCCACGGCGCGGTCGAGCCCCGATTCGAGCGCGTCCATGTCGGCGTCGAGCGCGGACCGGTCCCAGACGGTCCGCCACCCCTCGGGGGCCGACAGACCGAGCAGGTCCACCATCCCCGCGAGCTCGCGGGCCGCCTCGTCGTCGCGCGCGTCGACCCGCGTCCCCGAACCCGGCTCGAGCGTCACGAGCCCCCCGCCGGCGCGCAGGGTCGTGTCGAGCTCCGGGCGGCGGCGTTCCCACGGCGCGGCGGACGCCGTCACCTGTGCCCGGACGAGGTCTCCGGTCTCCACGCGAGCGTCGACGTTGCCGTATGGGAGGTATCCCTCGACGGAGGCGTGGGCGTCCATCCCGACCGCGAGGTCGACGACCGCGCCGCCGCCGAGCGTCTCCGTCACCTCGCCGTCGAGAACGGTCCCGGGCGGCGTCGGGTCCCGCCACGCGAAGGCGTCGATCCCGACCCCGCGGACGAGGTCGAGGACCGACTCGACCGCGTCCGGCGCGCCCGCGATCCCGACGCCCTGTCGGTCGTCGGTCGTCGCCACCTCGACCGCGGGCGGCGCGGTCGGGAACGACGCGTCGAACCGCCGCCGGATCGGCGGGGAGGCGTCGACGACGTCGTGGCCGGCGTCGAGCAGCAGCCGGGTGAGCGCCGTGGTGTAGATCCCGCGAATTCGGACGCTCATACCGCCTCCCGGTCCCGGGAGAATCGGATCCGCCCGTTGATCGTGTCGCCGAGGGTGAGCTCGACGAGGGTCGGGACGCCCTCGTGGTCGTCCGTTCCTGCGTCGCCCCCCGAGCCGTCCCCGGCACCGTCCCCCGCGCCGTCCCCGGCACCGTTCCCCGTGTCGTCCCCGGTCCCGTTCCCCGCATCGGCGGTCGTCAGCACCCGCCCGTCCTCGACCGGTACCCCCCAGCCGTCGAGCGAGAGGTACCCGCGCAGGTCGCTCCCGTGGGTGAACAGGTCGACGTCGGCGGTCGGGTGTTCCTGCGTCTCCGCCGTGCTGTGTGCCAGCTCCATGTCGGAGTACACCGGGCCGTCGCCCGCGAAGAAGGCCCGCAACGCCGCCGCATCGGCGTCGACGAGGTCGGCGACCCGATCGGAGATCGCCGCGATCTCGTCGGTCTCCAGCCCCGCCTCCCGAAGCGCCCGCTGGGTCCGTCCGTCGAAGTGCATACCGGCCCTTCGCGCGCGGCGGCTTCAATGCTGGCGACTCCGGGTGACGGACGGCAACTCCGGCGACGGGCGGCGACCCGCGACCGTCACGGCGGCCCGCAGCGGCAAGGACTTAGACGGTCCCGGCCGAAGCCGACGACATGACATCGCCGTCGGACCCGATCGAGACCGCCTCGGACGGGGACCGTGACCTCTACGACGTCGCCACGTGGGAGGAGCGGACTTCCCTCGACGGGCTCGCCGTCGCGCTGTACTGGCTCCTCACGCGGTCGGCGAAGGTCCTCCTGGTGACCGTCGCGTTCGTCATCCTCCTGGCGATCGTGGCGTCGTTCGGGCTGGGGCTCGTCTTCGAGCCCGTCGTCGCCGGCCTCGTCGCGCTGTCGGCGATCCCCGCGCTCGGGCTCGCCGCGTACGTGTACGTCTCGGACGTGACGACGGGGGAGCCGCTCTCGCTGCTCGTGGCGACGTTCCTGCTGTCGATCCTCACGGCGACGTTCGCCGCCGTGCTCAACAGCGTCGCGCGGCCCGTCTTCGACCCGCTCGGCTACCTCGGGCTCGTCCTCTTTTTCTTCGTGATCGTCGGCCCCGTCGAGGAGACCGTGAAGCTGCTCGCGGTCCGGCTGTACGCGTACACCGACGACCGGTTCGACGCCGTCATCGACGGCGCGGTGTACGGCGCGATCGCCGGGCTCGGCTTCGTCGTCATCGAGAACTTCGTCTACATCGCGGGCAACGTCGACCTCGAGGAGCTGCAGTTCGGCGTCGCCGCGCTCGGTGCCGGCGACGGGATCGCGGCGTTCCGGGCTCTCGCCGGCCCGGGACACGTGATCTACTCCGCGTTCGCCGGCTACTACCTCGGGCTCGCGAAGTTCAACCCCGAGAACCGCGGCCCCATCGTCGTCAAGGGGCTGCTGATCGCCGCCGTCATCCACGCGCTGTACAACAGCCTCGTCGGCCCCGCGACGAGCGTGATCGCGGGGGTTACCGGGATCCCGCAGGTGCCAGCACTGTTCGTGTTCGTCATCGGCTTCCAGGGGTTCTTCGGCTACCTGCTGTTGCGGAAGGTGTGGCGCTACCGCGACGCGTACCTCGAGTCCCACGCCGACGCCGACACGGAGCCCGAGCTCACGGAGTTCGAGTGACCGGCTGGCGGGGTGCTATCGGCGGGTGTAGCGCTGTCGGCGGACGGAATGCTGTCGGTGGGGGGAGCGCTGGCGGGGGAATCAGTCGACGTACCCGTCGACCCGGGAGCGATCGCCCGTACCGCCGGTGAGCGCGCTCGCCAGCGCGCCCTTGACGACGACCTCGTCGCCGAGGGCGGTCAGGCGGATCTCGGGGACGTTGATGAACACCATGTCGGCGAGCTTCTCGCGGACGGGGTCGAGCACTCGTTCGGGGTTGTTGAGCGCGACCGCGCCGCCGAGCGAGACGACGAGCGGGGCGTACGCGTGGATGACGTTCGCGATCCCCATCGCGTTCCAGTGGGCGACCTGGGCGATCACGTGGTCCGCGAACGTGTCCTCGCCGGCGGCGGCGAACACGTCGACGGCGGAGAAGTCGGGGTCCGCGATCGGCAGCGACGTGTCGATCGGGTCCTCGGCGTGGAGCTCGCGAGCGTACTTCGGGATGTTGTTGCCCGAGCAGTACGCCTCCCAGTGGCCGTCGTGGCCGCAGCCGCAGGTCATGAAGCCGTTCGGGTCGATCGTCATGTGGCCGACCTCGCCGGCGTTACCGTCCCACCCCGAGAGGACGCTCCCGTCGACGGCGACGCCCGCGCCGATCCCCGAGGAGATGGTGAGGTACACCATGTCGTCGGGGTTGCTCTCGGCGTGAAAGCGCTCGCCGATCACGCCGGCGTTGGTGTCGTTGTGGAGGTACACCTCGTCGGTGTCGAGCAGCTGTGAGACGGGGCCGGTGAGCGGGATGCGCTCGACGACGTCCGGGAGGTTCGCCGGTCCCTGCACGACGCCGGCCGCGAGGTCGAGCGGACCGATCGATCCGATCCCGGCGGCGACGACGTCCCGGGGGTCGACGCCGGCGTCCGTACAGGCCCCGCGGACGACGCTCAACACCGCCTCCGTGACCGCGATCCCGTTCGGGCCGCGGGGCGTACCGCGCGCGTCAGCTCCGAGCACGGTCGCGGTTTCGTCCCCGACGACCGCGCGGACGTTCGTCGCACCGAGGTCGACGCCCACGTAGTACATCGGGTGTATCGCCGGCCCGGCGTCACTTAAACGGGACGCTTCGCGCGATCCGGCGGTGTCGTTCGTCGAAGAGCCGCGAGCCACGTCAGGCCGTGTGTTCGCGGACGAACGTGACCGGGGACGGCGACGACAGGATCACGTCCTGTGCGACGCTGCCGAACACGGCCTTCCCGGTCGGCGACCGGCTCCGACCGCCGACGAGCACGCGGTCGGCCGACTCCGCCGCCGCGAGGTCGACGATCTCGTCGGCGTGGTCGCCGACGGCACCGCGGATCGTGTGGTCGACGCCCGCCGCCGACAGGGCCTTCGAGATGTCGCGAGTCGTCGTGTGCCGCTTCGCGACCGCGTCGGGGGTCGACTCCTCGCTTTCGGGATCGACGCCGAGCCGGTCGCGGACCGCCCCGAACTCGTCGTCGGAGAAGACGTGCGCCAGCACGACCGTCGCGCCGGTCGGCTCGGCGACGTTGATCGCCTCCTCGGCCAGTTGTGCGGTCCGGTTCTCGTCTTCGGTTCCGACCGCTAAGAGGATCGTTTCGATGCTCATACACCCCTTTCGCGCCCGTCGCGGATAAGCTTGCTCATTCTTTACTCAATCCTGAATTAATTTTCACACCGTTCGTTCGACCGGCGAGACGCGCGCCGAGGCCGGTCAGGAACGGTCGGAACGATCTCGACGGTCAGGACGGTCGAGACGATCGCGACCGTTCGTCGGCGGCGGGTCGACGAACAGCGGATCGCCCGGGGGGCGCCCGTAGTCGACGACCCAGTACCGGCCGTCGTGGACCCCGACGTTCTCGGGTTTCAGCTCGTCGAAGTGGAACCGTTCCCGGTGGGGTGCGAGCGCCTCGCGGACCCGACGGAACGCGTCTGCTTGCTCGTCGTCCGGCGGCGGGACGGTCGCGCGCGGCATGACGACCCAATCGCCCGCGTCGGCGGCGGCGACCACCGGCAGGAACGGGTGGTCGGCGACGGCCTCCCAGAGCCGTCGCTCACGCCGGTTCTGTGGGCGGCCGTCACCCATCTCCGCGGAGGGACCGTACCGCGCGAGTTTCGCGATCAGCGGGGGCGGCTCCGTCGGTGATTCCGGCGACGACGACCTCGAGGGCGACGATGACCCCGATGGCGACGACGGCGGAGACGGTGGAGACGGCGAGGACGTTCCGGGACCGGGCAGCGTGACGGCGACACGGCCGGTACCGACGCCGACGACCTCGAGCCCGTGGTCGGCGGCCGCATCGTCGAGGACCGCCTCCTCGGTCGGCGCGAGCTCCCGGAAGTACGTCAGCTCCTCCCCGGCCGGCCACGACCACGTCCGCCCGGCGTACTCCCACTCGGTCTCCGCGACGGCCGCCGCGTCGAGGGCCTCGCGTCTGGCCGCCCGGAGCCGGGTCGCGACCGCCGACAGCGACGCTCGCGTCCCGGCCCCTACGGGGTCGTCACACATTCGAGTGTCGCTACCGCGCCGAGGATCAATAGCCTGTCGCCGCCGGCACGACCCGTACTGGGTCGTCGCCGGCACGATCGGTGTCGGTCGCCCACGCCACAGCCGAGATCGGTCGCACCCGCCACAACCCGTATTGACCTCCCGGTCGAAGGGGGCTCGTGAGCACGATCCTGCTGGTACGTCACGGGGAGACCGAGTGGAACGCGGGGGGCCGGATCCAGGGGTGGGCCCCCGTCGCCCTCGCCGAAACGGGACGGCGGGAGGCCGAGCGGGTCGCCACCCATCTCGCGGACGCGTACGACGTCGACGCGGTCGTGAGCTCCGACCTGACTCGGGCGACGGAGACCGCGGACGCGATCGCCGACGCCGTCGGGGCCACCGTCGAGACGGACCGACGGCTCCGCGAGCGCGACTTCGGCGTGTATCAGGGGCTCCCCTCGGGGACGTTCTTCGAGCGGTTCCCCGAGCTTGACTTGTTGGAGAACGGCGCGGACGCCGCCGCGTACACGCCCGAGAGCGGCGAGAGCTGGCTCGACGTTCGCCGCCGCGTCCGGGCGGCCGCCGCCGACCTCGCGGCACGTCCCGGCACGGTCGTCGCGGTCACCCACGTCAACCCGATCCGGCTGCTCGTCGGCGAGCGGACCGGGAGGGACGTCGTGGAGAGCCTCACCGAGATCGACGCCGACAACTGCTCGGTCACCGGGATCGGCGAGGACGGTCGGGTCGTGAGCGAGAACGGAACCGGGTTTCTCGACTGACCGGATCGCTCTCGTCGGAGCCCGCCCCCCGGAGCGAGCCCACCGTTCACGTCGCGACGCCCGTCACCGGTTCCGCTCGCCGGCCTCCAGCGCGCGGACGAGTTCGACGACGTTGTCGACCGCCTCCGCGGCGAGCGCCTCCCCCTTCTCGCGGGTGGCGGTCGTCGGGTCGCCGAGGTTCCCCGTGTGCGTCAACGCGGCCATGTCGTCGGCCGAGAGCGCCCAGCCGACGCGGTTGTCGCCGAGCGCGTCGTACGCCGTCAGCGGCAGCGAATCTGCGGGCGGCTCGACGGCCTCCGCCTCGTCCATCCGCACGAGGTCGGGATACAGCGCCAGCATGAGACTCGTCTCGAACTCCGAGGCGTGAAACGTCGTCGTCGAGTCGCGAACCCGCGCGGCCGCGTCCGAGAAGACGTTCACGAGCGGCACGTGGAAGGCGTCGAGGTCGTGGTCGATCCGGAGGTCCCGGACGACCACCTCGAGCTCGGGGTCCTGCGCGAGGTAGTGGCCGTTGAGGAGGAGCACCGACTCGATCCCCCAATCGGCGGCGCTCGCGGCGACGTCGCGGACGTACGACCGGAACGTCTCGCTACCGACCGTGAACGTCCCCGGCTTGAACGTGTGGTGGGAGCTGACGCCGTACGGGATCGACGGGGCGACGAGCGCGGGCACCCGCTCGGCGATCCGCTCCGCGATCGCCTCGGGCATCAGCGTGTCGACGCCGAGCGGCAGGTGGTGGCCGTGCTGTTCGGTCGCGCCGACGGGGACGAGCAGCGTCGACGTCGACCCCGTCGCCCGGTCGACGTCGCGCCACGTCATCCGATCGAGCCGATACGTGTCGAGGCCCCCCGCGTCGCCGAGCGGCGCGGCGGCCGTCTCCTCGCGGTCCATGCGCTCGCTTCGAGGCGCGAGGGGAAAACCGTTCAGTCGTCGGCGTCGGTCAAGTCGTCAGCGTCGGTCAAGTCGTCGGCGTCGGTCAGGTCGACATACGTCCGCCGGACGGTGACCGTGGTGACGTCCGCCGCGTCCGCGGCCGCCTGCTGCGTGCAGTCGGCGTCGAGTTCTCGCGCCGCGGTGTACAGGCAGGCGGCGGCGACGCCCGCCGGGTTGCGCCCGTTGGCGATCCCCTCCGCGACGGCGCGGTCGGCGAGCTCCCGGGCGCGACGCTCGACGCGCGGCGGACAGTTCACGGCCGAGGCGAACCGCGGGAGGTACTCGGCGGGAGCGGCCGGCCCGATCGGGAGGCCGAGCTCGCGGTTCATCGCGTCGAAGGCGGCGGCGTGTTCGTTCTCGGTCGCCTTCGCCTCGGCACAGATCTCCTCGACCGTCCGCGGGACGTCGGCGGTGCGGCAGGCGACGTAGACGCAGGCCGCTGCGAACCCCTCCAGCGAGCGCCCCCGAAGCAGGCTCTCGTCCTGTGCGGAGTCGAACAGGGTACACGCCGTGTCGCGGATGCTGTCCGGCAGTTCCAGAACGCCCGTGAGCCGACGGATCTCGGTGTACGCGTACACCTTGTTCCGGTCGCGTTTCGTGGAGATCCGTGCGCGGTTGTGCTGGGTCCGCATGCGTGCGAGCCGGCGGCGTTTCCGCCCCTTCACTCGGGTCGAGCGACCGATCTCCGTCGAGAGGCCGCGGTCGTGTCGCGAGCGCGTGAGCGGCGCACCGGTCCGCTCCGGGTTCGTGTCGTCGTCGCTGAACGAGCGCCACTCGGGCCCGTGGTCGATGCGGTCGGCCTCGACGACGAGCCCGCACGCCGCACACACCCGCTCCGCGCTCTCGACCCGGGTCCGGCCACCGCACTCGGGACAGGCCTCTGCGGTTTCGGCGGGGCGGGCGGTTTCGGAGCCGTGCGACCGAACGCGAGTCGTGCGTGCCTCACTCATCACGTATGATCCTCGGGCCCGAACCCTTACTTAAACCCGGGAGGATCGGGGGTCGATCGGCGGATTCGGCGGCGACGAACCTACCGGTAACCGGTAGGTGATCGCGGACGCATCCCGACGCCGTCCCTGGATTTTAAGTGACCGTGCCGAACAGTAGTCGCATGACGCTGTCGGAGATCGCGGCGGGCATCGAGGTGACCGCACAGCAGCGGGACCGGGGCGTCGCCGTCGCTGACGACACGGGGACGCCGCTCGCCGAGCGGCTCCGGGACCACGCCGACGAGCTGCCGTGTACGGCGGCCGCGACCGCGACGCTGGTCGACGCGTACACGGCCGGCCGGAGCGTCGGCGACGCCGCCGACGAGGCGGGCGTGACGCCGATGACGGCCGCGAAGACGCTGCATCGAAGCGGCGTGTCCGGGGTCTGCCCGCTGGCCCCGACCCGGCGCGGGATCGTCCGGGACTGGCTGGACGGACGGATCGCTCGGACCGAGGCGGTCGGGCTGGTCGGCGGCGACGACGCCGACTTCGCGCTCGCGACGTACGTCGAGACCCACGACCCGATCCCGGCGGTCGCCGAGGCGGTCGGCGCGAACGTGTCGGGCACCGCCCCGCTCGGCGGCGACGCCGGCGAGGACGGTGCGCTAGGCGAGGGGGCGCTCGACGCCCGCTAAGCCACCACAGGGACCGCCTGCCTTCCGAATCCGTTTCTTTCCGAATCCGCTTCTTTCCGAACCCCTTCCTTTCGAACCCGCTCCATTCCGAATCCGCTTCCTTCCGAATCCGCTCCCTTCCGAATCCCTTGCTCGCCTATCGGAGCCGTCCGAGCAGCCCGTCCTCCTCGAACGTGACGTCGACGGACGCACCGAACAGCTCCGCGTACGCGTCGGCGACCGCGCGGGCGTAGGCGTCGGTTCCCGCCGCCGTGACGGGAGCGTTCGCGACCGCGGGGTCGGTGGGCGGGAGGGTGACGTCCGCGTCCTCGCTCGCGGCGTCCCCGGCCGCGTCGGGGCGGGTCTCGACGGCGAGCGTCGCGGCGACGTCAGCGCCCACGTCGGCGACCCGTCCACGGAGCCGCTGGAGCGCGTCCCGACCGTGCTCGCTCGCCGGATGGACGCCGACGATCCGGTCGGCGGTCGTGACCGCCGCGACCGCCTCGTTCGACGCGACCGGGGAGACGTCGAGGACGACGGCGTCGTAGCCGCGTGCGGCCTCTCGGATCCGCTCCTCGAGCTCCCGGGCCGCCTCCGCGGTCTTCGCCCGGGCGACCCGCTCGAACGGACCCCGGGCCGGGACCAAGTCCGCGCGCGCCGGGGAGTCGACCGCGCGGTCGATCGCGAGCGAGTACGTCGCCGCCGTCAGCGACGCGTCCGTCCGGTCGGTGAGAAGCGCGGTGAGGTCCGTCCCGATCCGGCCGTCCACGTACTCGGAGAGTCCCTGCGTCCCGAACGCGGCGTCGATCACGGCCACGTCGCGGCCGTCCCGCATCGCCATCGTCGCCAGCTCGATCGCCGTCCGCGTCGTCCCCGCGCCGCCGGTCGCCCCGACGAGCGCGACCGTCTTCGCGTTCGTGTCCATACCCGTCGCTTCCCGTGGTTTCCCGTTTAAACCCTGTGGAGGACGGCGAGCGGTGAGGCAGGTGGTGACGGCGAGCGGTGAGGCAGGTGGTGGCCGCGAGCGGCGAGGGCAGGTGGTGTCCGCGAGCCATGGCGGCAGATGGCGGCGGACGGGAGCGTTACCCGGCGACTGCGGCAGCGATCTCGTCGGCGAGCGCGTCGAGGTCGTCGTCGGAGAGGTCGGGGCGCTCCCCGCCGACGGCGTGTATCGGCGCGCCGCCGTCGCCCTCGAACCGGGGGATGACGTGGACGTGGACGTGCGGCACCTCCTGACCGGCCGCCTCGCCGTCGTTGATCCCGACGTTCGCGGCGTCGGCGTCGACGACCGCCTGGAGGCGCGGCGTCAGCGACGCCACCGCGTCGAACATCGCGCTCGCGTCGGCGGCGTCGAGGTCGCCGACGTGTTCGGCGTGCGATTTCGGGATCACGAGCGTGTGCCCGCGCGCGAGCGGGTTGGCGTCGAGGAACGCGAGGACATCGGCGGTCTCGTGGACGGTTCGGACCGGGATGTCGCCGGCGACGATCGAACAGAACACGCAGTCGTCGGTCATACGCGAGCGGTCGGCCGCGCGGCGTATGAAGGTTTCCCGCCCGCATCGTATCCCTGCCCGGCGATATGAGCACACAAGTGCTGAAACGGCAGCGCTCGCACCGCAGGACCGTCCGGACCCGCCACCTTATACGTCGCGACGGCGAACCTCCGAACGAATGAGCGAGGAGTTCGTACTGCTCGAGCCCGAGGACGCCCCGGGCGACGAGTGGGAGACGCTGGACGTCTCCGACACCGAGGCCGACCGGATCGCCCGCAAACAGGACCGGGAGTTCAGCGAGTTCCGCGAGCGGGTGAAAGACACCGAGCAGTTCAAGCTCCAGGAGTCGGTGTTCGACGACGCGACGCTTGCGGCGATCTACAAGCTCGTCCAGGACGGCTACGTCGACGCCTTCGGAGGGCCGATCTCGACCGGGAAGGAGGCGAACGTCTTCGAGGCGTTCGGGGGGGAGGCCGGCGAGCGACCCGAGCCGGGGTCGGCGGCGGCCGCCGACGAGTACGGCCGGGAGGTCGCGGTGAAGGTGTACCGGATCAACTCCTCGAACTTCCGGCAGATGCGCGACTACCTGGAGGGCGACCCGCGCTTCGAGGGGATCGCGAACGACAAGAAGGCGGTCGTGCTGGCGTGGACGCGCAAGGAGTTCGCGAACCTGAAGCGCGCCCGCAGGGCCGGCGTCCGGGTGCCGGAGCCGATCGCGGTCCAGCGGAACGTGCTCGTCATGGAGCTCGTCGGCCACGCCGACGACCGCGCCCGGCGGCTCTCCGAGGTGACCGTGGAGAACCCGGAGACCGCCTACGAGGTCGTCCGTGAGTACATGCGCCGGCTCTTCCGGGCGGGACTGATCCACGGCGACCTCTCGGAGTACAACATGATCGTCTACGACGGCGAACTCGTCGTCATCGACCTCGGACAGGCGGTCACCGTCCACCACCCGAACGCCGGCGAGTTCCTCGACCGCGACTGTGAGAACGTGGCGAGCTTCTTCAGCCGAGAGGGTCTCGACGTCGACGGCGACGACCTCCGCGCGTACGTCACCGAGCCCGAGCCGGATTCGAACGAGTAGGTGCCCCGTCGAGAGTGGGGAGCTTGTCGTCCCGGTCGGGGAACGTGGAGCCAACCGCCTCCCGACCGGGATCGGCTCGTCGAGACACGGTATCGACGCGTACACGCCCGTTACACCCCGACACACCCGTCCTCGGCGGAACACGTTTAAAAGGCTCCGACGGGTAACCGGGTACATGCAACACGTGACGGTTCCGCAGGACCGGATCGGTGTCGTTATCGGTGCCGGTGGCGAGACGATGCGGGAGATCGAATCGCGGGCGAACGTGCGGCTCGACGTCGACTCCGAGAGCGGGAGCGTCACCATCGAGGACGCGGGCGATCCCGTCGCCACGATGGTCGCGCCCGACGTGATCAAGGCGATCGGCCGGGGGTTCACCCCCGAAACGGCGCTGTCGATCCTCGACCACGACCTCCGGACGTTCGACTTGATCGACCTCTCGGAACACACCCGCAACGACAACGACCTCCAGCGGAAGAAGGGTCGGATCATCGGGGAGAACGGCCGCACCCGGGAGCTCATCGAGGAGCTGTCCGGCGCGAACGTCGTCGTTTACGGTTCCACCGTCGGGGCCGTCGGCGATCCCGAGGAGCTCCAGGTGGTTCGTCGAGCGATCGGGATGCTGCTCGACGGCGCGCCCCACGGGGCCGTCTACTCGTACCTCGAACGGAAGTCGAACGAGCTGAACGACGACATCGACTTCAACGCTCCCCAGTAGCGCCGATCGACGGGAACGGACCACGGCACCGCCTTCCGCGAGGCGCGCCGACGCCAAGCACGCACCCGTGATTTCGGTTCTGGAGCCCGGTATCCGGTTTCGAATCCGTACTTCCGGCTGGAGACTCGTGTGTTTCTCCGTGGGGTCGTGGTCCCGTTCGGGGAGCCGCTCGTGTATATAAACCCGCATGTGGTAAGTCCACACACCACTGCTCGAGGACCCCCCGTGTCGCGTTTTCGCATACAGTCAACAAAAGATTTATATAGAATCACAAACAATCGATGGTTGTCTATGGCACAGCGACAGCGGATGGGCAATCAGCCCATGATAGTACTCTCCGAGGAGTCGCAGCGGACCTCAGGAAAGGACGCCCAGAACATGAACATCACGGCCGGCAAGGCGGTCGCGGAGTCCGTCCGCACCACGCTCGGCCCCAAAGGGATGGACAAGATGCTCGTCGATTCGGGCGGGTCCGTCGTCGTCACGAACGACGGCGTCACCATCCTGAAGGAGATGGACATCGACCACCCTGCGGCGAACATGATCGTCGAGGTCAGCGAGACGCAGGAGGACGAGGTCGGTGACGGGACCACGTCCGCCGTCGTCGTCGCCGGCGAGCTCCTCGACCAGGCCGAAGAGCTCCTCGACCAGGACATCCACGCAACCACGCTCGCGCAGGGGTACCGTCAGGCCGCCGAGAAGGCCAAGGAGATCCTCGAGGACGAGGCGATCGACGTCTCGGCCGACGACCGCGACACGCTCGTGCAGATCGCCGCCACGGCGATGACCGGTAAGGGCGCGGAGAACGCGAAGGACCTGCTGGCCGAGCTCGTCGTCGACGCGGTCATCGCCGTCGCTGACGACGACGACATCGACACGGAGAACGTCTCCGTCGAGAAGGTCGTCGGCGGCTCCATCGACGAGTCCGAGCTCGTCGAGGGCGTCATCGTCGACAAGGAGCGCGTCGACGAGAACATGCCCTACGCGGTCGAGGACGCGAACGTCGCGCTGTTCGACGGCGCCATCGAAGTGAAGGAGACGGAGATCGACGCCGAGGTCAACGTCACCGACCCCGACCAGCTCCAGCAGTTCCTCGACCAGGAGGAGAAGCAGCTCCGCGAGATGGTCGACCAGCTCGTCGACGTCGGCGCTGACGTGGTCTTCGTCGGCGACGGCATCGACGACATGGCCCAGCACTACCTCGCCCAGGAGGGCATCCTGGCGGTCCGCCGCACGAAGTCCGGCGACCTCAAACGGCTCGCCCGCGCGACGGGCGGCCGCGTCGTCTCCAACCTCGACGACATCGAGGCCGACGACCTCGGCTTCGCCGGCTCCGTCGGCCAGAAGGACGTCGGCGGCGACGAGCGCATCTTCGTCGAGGACGTCGAGGAAGCCAAGTCCGTCACGCTCATCCTCCGCGGCGGCACCGAACACGTCGTCGACGAGGTCGAGCGCGCCATCGAGGACTCGCTCGGCGTCGTCCGGACCACGCTGCTCGACGGGCAGGTGCTGCCCGGCGGCGGCGCGCCCGAGACGGAACTCGCCCTCCAGCTCCGCGACTTCGCCGACTCCGTCGGCGGCCGCGAGCAGCTCGCGGTCGAGGCGTTCGCCGACGCGCTGGAAGTCATCCCGCGCACCCTCGCCGAGAACGCCGGGCTCGACCCCATCGACTCCCTCGTGGACCTCCGCTCCCGGCACGACGCCGGCGAGTTCGGTGCCGGTCTCGACGCCTACACGGGCGACGTGATCGACATGGAGGCCGAGGGCGTCGTCGAGCCGCTCCGCGTCAAGACGCAGGCCATCGAGTCCGCCACCGAGGCGGCCGTCATGATCCTCCGCATCGACGACGTCATCGCGGCCGGCGACCTCAAGGGCGGCGGCTCCGACGACGGCGGCGACGACGAGATGCCGCCGGGCGGCGGTGGCATGGGCGGCATGGGCGGCATGGGTGGCATGGGCGGTGCGATGTAAGCGCCGGCCAGGACACACCTACCATCCAGCCGACCGCGGATACACCGTCGAACCGTTCGACACCGAACCGTTCACCGTCGAACCGTTCGACGCCGAACCGACGACCGACCGCCGCGTAACGGGCCAACCCGAACGCGTGCCGATTTTTTCACACTGCTCCAGCGATCCGACACGATCCGGCCCGATCTGATCCGACACGATCCGATCCAACCCGAAAGCGACGCCTCCGCGGCGACGAACGGAAGCCGTTAGGTGGGCGGCGGGTCAGCGTCGCGTATGGACACGCTGTGTATCACCGGCGGACGGGTGGTTCGACCCGACGCGACCGTCGCGGAAGCGGACCTGCTCGTCGACCGGAACGCGGGCACGATACTCGAGGTCGGGACCGACCTCGACGGCGCGGCGGACGCGACGGAGACGCTCGACGCCGAGGGCTGCGTGGTGATCCCCGGGCTCGTCAACGCCCACACCCACGCCTCGATGACGCTGTTGCGCGGCTACGCGGACGACAAGCCGCTCGGCGCGTGGCTCCGCGAGGACATCTGGCCGACGGAGGCCGAGCTCACCCCCGACGACATCGAGGCGGGGGCCGAACTCGGCGTCCTCGAGATGATCCGGTCGGGGACCACCGCGTTCGCGGACATGTACTTCTCGATGGACCGGGTCGCCGACGTCGTCGACCGCGCCGGCACCCGTGCCCGGCTGGGCCACGGCGCGGTGACCGTCGGCAAGGACGCGGATGCGGCGCGCGCCGATGTCGAAGAGAGCGTCGCGGTCGCGGCCGACCTCGACGGCGCGGCCGACGGCCGGGTCCGGACCGCGTTCATGCCCCACTCGCTGACGACGGTTGACGAGCCGTACCTCCGGGAAGGGATCGAGCTCGCCGCCGAGGCGGGGGTCCCGGTTCACCTCCACGCGAACGAGACGGTCGACGAGGTCGGCCCGATCGTCGAGGAGCGCGACCAGCGCCCGATCGAGTACGCGGAGGGGCTCGGCGCGCTCGGCGAGGGGAACTTCTTCGCCCACGGGGTCCACCTCGACGGGACCGAGATCGATCGGCTCGCGGAGACGGGGACGGCGATCGTCCACTGTCCGGCCTCGAACATGAAGCTCGCGAGCGGGATGGCCCCGGTCCAACGGCTCCACGACGCGGGCGTCACGGTCGCGCTCGGCACGGACGGGGCCGCCTCGAACAACGACCTCGACCTGTTCGACGAGATGCGAGACGCCGCGATGGTCGGGAAGCTCGCCGCGAACGATGCGGCCGCGGTGCCCGCGGAGGCCGTCCTGGAGATGGCGACCGCCGCGGGCGCGGACGCGATCGGCCTCCCGGGCGGTCGCATCGAGCCGGGAGCCGCCGCCGACCTCGCGGTCGTCGACCTCGACGCGCCGCACCTGACGCCCGTCCACGACGTCGTTTCCCACCTCGTGTACGCGGCCCACGGGAGCGACGTGCGCCACACGGTCTGTGACGGCCGGGTCCTCATGCGCGACCGCGAGGTGCTGACGCTGGACGCCGACGCGGTCCAAACGCGGGCCGCGGCCGCCGCACGCGACCTGGTCGCGCGCGCGGAAGCCGCGGAGTGACCGCGAGCGAACGGACCGAAGCCGCGGTCCGAGGCGACCCCAATCGACTACAAACCGGCACCGAACCGGCCACAAACCGACCACAAACCGGGACGAATCCGGCTTAACGGAGTTCCCTTTTTACGTGGTGTCCGCTCCGGAGTCCATCCGTAACGATGAGTACACGTATCCTACACCTGCTGTTGATAGCGGTCGTCGCGATCGGGGCCGTCGCCGGGGTGGCGGCGGCCGACGGTGACCTCACGGTCGAGGTGAGCGACACCGACGCCGAACCGACGGTGACCGTCACCGCGAACGACACCGCCGTCGAGAACGCCACGGTCACGGTCGAGCCGAACGACGAGAACGCCACGTACGTCGGCACGGGCGAGTACGAGACGGACGCGAACGGGACCGTCCATCTCCCCGCCGCCGAGACGAACGTCACGGTCGACGTGACCGCGACGCACGGAGACGAGACCTCGACCGTCGAGGTCGATCTCGAGGGAACGACCTCCGAGGACTCCGGCCTCGCCGTCGAGGTGAGCGACACCGACGCCGAGCCGACGGTGACCGTCACCGCGAACGACACCGCCGTCGAGAACGCCACGGTGACCGTCGCGATCGCCGAGGAGTGGAACGGGAACGGGACGAACACCACCGAGACGAACGAGACGGACGAGACGAACGAGACGAACGAGACGGACGAGACGGGCGAGACGAACAAGACGAACGAGACGGACGAGACGGACGCGACTGATGGAAACGTCACGTACGTCGGCGCGGGCGAGTACGTGACGGATGCGAACGGGACCGTCCACCTCCCCGCCGCCGAGACGAACGTCACGGTCGACGTGACCGCGGCCTCCGGGAACGAGACGGCGACCACGACCGCGACGTTGACCGCCGTGGACGCGGTCGACGACGAAGCCGACGACGCGGACGAACGGGTGCCGTTCGGCCAGCAGGTCCGCGCGTTCATCGCGAGCCTGAGCGACCGAACCGCCGGCTCCGGCGGCATCGGCGGGGCCGTCTCCGAGTTCGTGACGAGCAACAACCCGGGTAACGCGCCGGACCACGCCGGGGGCCCGAGCGAAACGCCCGCGAACGCGACCGACCGACCCGGAAACGCCGGAAACGACGATCGGCAGGGGCCGCCCAGCCACGCTGGAGGCGACGACCGACAGGGACCGCCCAGCCACGCCGGCGGCCCGAGCGACGCGAGCGATGATGCCGACAACGGCAGCGATGATGCCGACAACGGCAGCGATGATGCCGACAACGGCAGCGACGATGCCGACAACGGCAGCGACGATGCCGACAACGGCAGCGACGAGGACGGTGACGAAACCCGTTCGGACGACGGGGAAGACGCTGACGACGGATCCAGTGCGCCCGGCAACTCGGGGAGCGCTCCGGGACAGGGGCCGCCCTAGGACGGCGCGAGCAGACGACTCTTCTGAACGGGCGATTCTTCTGAACGGGCGATTCTTTTGAACGGGCGACTCTCTTGAGTCGATTCGCGACTACGGTCAGGCCGCCAGCTCGTACGTCTCGTACTCGCCGCCACAGGGCGGGCCGCGGACGGCGTGGATCCGTCGACCGTCGAGGTCGATGACGAGGCTCGCGTTGGTCTGCCCGTACTCCTCCTCGGGCAGGCTCTCGTCGACGTGGCTGCAGACGCTGGACGGGCGGCCGAAGTGGTCGCGAAGGCCCGCCTGGATCCCGGCGACGGTGACGCCGCCGTCGTCGCGCTCGGCCGTGAGGTGCCGGCGGAGCCGGGCGGCACGGTACATCGTGCTCGGCCCACGCCCCTCGGTGAGGCTCTCGATCCCGTCGTCGACGAAGTGGTTCGAGTGGGTGAGGATCCCGTTTGTCGGGTTGAGGTGTGCGAATCGTTCGGGGGCGGTTTCGAGGTCGATCACCTCGCCGCCGCCCGCGCGGCTCCCGCCCTGACCGACCCCGTCGGCCGAACCGAGCATGAAGTTCGCCGAGGCGGGGCGGTGCGTCTCGACGATGGGTGCCATCGCCTCGTCGAGCCGCTCGGCGTCCATCACCTCACGACACCGAACGTGGATCGGTTTTCGGAACGGGTTCGCGCCGTCGCGGGGCGACGTGAGGCCGTTGATCCCCATCCCGATCCCGTGCTCGTTGACGCCGGCCTTGCCCCCGACGATGCCCGCCTCCGTGAAGACCAGGTGATCCGGGGCGTCCGGCCGGCGGACGCGCGCGAGCACGATCGTCTCCGCGATCGGGGCCAGCCAGTCCCAGTTCTGTCCGACGTACGTCCGCCCGTCCGCGCTCGCCGACGGGAGCACCCCGAAGCTCGTGCAGCCGTCGACGCCCGCATCGGCGACGCTCGCCTCGCCCGCGGCCCGCCGTTCGGTGCGTTCCTTCCAGGCGGTGTAGATCACCTCGTAGCGGACGTTCAACAGCGCGACGTCGGTGAGGGGGAGACCGCTCCCCTCGGCGACGCCGCGCATCTCGGCGGCGTACGCCTCGTTGACGGACTCGATCAGCGGGACGAACTCGTCCGCCTGCTCGCGAGCGGTGTCGGCGGCGACGCCCTCGTGGGCGAACCGCGTCAGGTACGTCTCCACGTTCGCGGCGATCTCGTCGGCGAGCGCCTCGCCGTGGGCTACGCCGCGTTCCCGCGGCGACCCCGACAGCTCGATGACGTCAAACGTAGTCATGCATGTCGATCGCACGCATGCGACTTAAGCCGTCGGTCGAACCACGGTTCTGCCGGTTCGAGGGTCGACGGCGGTGTCGGCGACGGTGTCGGCGGCGGTGTCGGCGGTGTCGGCGGTGTCGGCTCAAGCCCCGTCGTCGGTGTCGACGACGACGTGGAAACCGTCGCGATGACGGGTCGGGAACGGAACCGCCCGTCGGAAGCGACTGGTTAGCGACCGGTACGGACGGGATGTTCGCGACGCGGTCGCGATACGACCCCCATTACAATCGGACATAAAAACGATCCGAGGTGTGTCATGACCAACCCACAGATCGTGTCGGCGGAGGGATCGAAGGGCGCGGGCGCGACGGCCCGATCGTCGACCACGACGGCCGAGTCGCCGACCACGACGGTCAACAGGCGACAGGCGCTTCGGGTGATCGGGGCGGGCGGCGTGCTCGCCGCCATCGGCGTGGCCAACGGGTCCGCGACGGTGGCGGACGGGGAACGGGCCGAAGCGGGACCCGAACGCGGGGACGGCGAACACGACCGTTCGAGACGGCGAGAAGTCCTCGTCGGCGTGTCGGCGACCGACGAGAGCCCGGGGGAAGCGATAGCGGGCGCGCTGCCGGAGGCCGCCACGGTCGTCCACGAGAACGGGGAGATCCACTACGCGACCGTCGCGTTCGACGCGGACGCGCCGCCCGGCGCGGTCGCGGCCTTCCTCGACGAGGTGATCGAGGTCCCGGTGGTGAAGTACGCCGAGCGGAACCATACCCTGCACGCGGCGTACGTACCGGACGATCCCGGGTTCGAGGACCAGTACGCGCCGGCGATGGTGAACGCGCCCGACGCGTGGGACGTCACCCTCGGGAGCCGTGACGTCACGGTCGCGATCCTCGACTCCGGCGTCGAGTACGACCACGAGGACCTCGTCGACGCGTTCACCGACGATCCGGGGTTCGACTTCGTGACCGGCGGGCCGGATCCCGCCCCTCCAGATCCCGAGATCGACCACCACGGGACACACGTCGCGGGGATCGCTGCGGCCGGGCTCGACAACGGCGTCGGGATCGCGGGAACGTCGAACAGCACGCTGCTGGCGGGTCGGGTCCTCGACAGCAGCGGCCTGGGGATGACCGCCGACATCGCGGACGGGATCGCGTGGGCCGCCGCCCGCGGGGCCGACGTCATCAACCTCTCGCTGGGCGGGATCGAACCGAGTAGAACGCTGCAGAACGCGGTCTCGTTCGCGTATCACTCCGGTTCGTTCCTCGTCGCCACCGCCGGCAACGAGGGGCGACCGGGGGTCGAGTATCCCGCCGCCTACCCGGAGGTGTTCGCGGTGTCCGCGCTCGACGAGACCGCGAACCTGGCGTGGTACTCCAGCTTCGGGGATCGCGTCGACGTCGCCGCCCCCGGATCGAACGTCCTCTCGACGGTGCCGACCGTCAGCGGCTCTTACGCCGAACAGTCGGGGACCTCCATGGCGGCCCCCCTCGTGGCCGGGATCGCCGCCCTCACTCTCACCGAGTACGACCTCTCTGTCGAACGGCTCCGGACACACCTCCGGGACACGGCGGTCGACGTCGGGCTTCCGCGCGAACAGCAGGGCGTCGGACGGGTCGACGCCGGACGGGCCGTCACGACGCCGCCCGAAGACGGCGTCGGCTGTGCGATCGTCAACCAAGGGCTCGGGGAGGGGTTCCTCGAGGAGAGGGACACGTCGTGCTGGCGGTACGACACCGTGTCCGAGTCGCCGTGTCGGGTCCTCGTCGATCTGGATGGGCCGTCCCGAACCGATTTCGACCTCTACGTGAACACCGGGACCGAGCGCTGTCCGTTCCCCGATGACAGTACGCATCGCTCGGTGACGCTCGACAGCCAGGAACACGTCGCCGTCGACGAGCCCGACCCGTCGACCCCCCTCCTGGCGACCGTCCTCGCGTACCGGGGCTCCGGACCGTACGCCGTCACGTTCACCGAATATGCGTGATCGTTCGCGTCGTCCGTCTCGTGCGTGTCGTTCGCGCCGTCTATCTCGCGCGTGTCGTTCGCGTCATCCGTCTCTCGCGTGTCGTTCGCGTCGTCCGTGTCGTCCCGGGGCGTCCGCCGGCGGGCGGAGAACTCAACCCCACGAGCGACCAATGGACGGATCATGAGGCTCGATGGAACCCTCGACGTCGACGTCGCCGACGGTCGCGTTGCGTGTACGTTCACGGTTACGAACACGGGCGCGGAGCCGACCGACCTACGATTCCGGAGCGGCCAGGTCGCCGACGTCACGGTGAGCGCGGCCGGCGACGCCGTCTGGCGTTGGAGCGACGGGAAGCTGTTCACGCAGGCGCTCAAGACGGTGACGCTCGACCCCGACGAGCGGCTGACCCTCGAGGCCGTCTGGGAGGACCCGAAGCCCGGGGAGTACACCGCGAGGGGGGCTCTGGAGGCGACGAACGCGACCGCCGTCGACGTTCGGGAGTTCACGGTTCCCGTGTCGTAGGCCGGGAGGGGCGGACCGATCGCCGACCCTACCCGAAGCAACCGTGGGCCGGAGCGGACCGTGGCGGTACCGGCTTCGAAGCGGCCCCGGGAACCGGCCGAGGATGCGTACCGTCGAACGGACCACGGGAAAGTTTATCATAACCGGGAGCTTCCAGGACTCGGACAGTCATGGAACCAACACCCACACACACGAGCGGTATCTCTCGTCGAACGGCGCTCCGGAAGGGGGCGGCACTCTCGGCGCTCCTCGGAACGGCGCTCGTCGGGGGGACGGGACAGGTCGCCGCGATGAAGAAAGCGGAGCTCGTCGAGGCGATGGCGTCGAGCGCAGGGCTGTCGAAGGCGGACGCCAAACGGGCCCTGGACGGGATGGTTGCGGCGACGGTCGACTCGCTCGTGAAGGGTGATCGGGTGTCGCTGATCGGGTTCGGCTCGTTCAGCGTCTCGAAGCGCGCGGCGCGGACGGGGCGGAGCAACGGTTCCCAGCGGCGCGGCGACGCCGTCTCGGAGGGGCCGGTCCTGTTCGCGCCCGCGGACGAGTTCGTCGCAGCGCTCGATCCGATCCCGGGGAAAGGAGACACGCGCCGGGTCGGGCGGGCGGGCGGACCAAACGCGCAGACGGCCGACGTGACGGTCGACGCGGCGCTGCTCGCCCGGCGGACTCGGCTCTCGAAGGCGGACGCGAAGCGCGCGCTTGATGGCTTCACCCGCGCGGTCGCCGCCGCGTTGGTGAGAGGTGACACGGTGTCGTTGATCGGCTTCGGCTCGTTCAGCGTCTCGAAACGGTCGGCACGGACGGGACGGAACCCACAGACCGGCAAGGAGGTCCAGGTCGCGGGGAGAAACGACGTCCGATTCAAGGCGGGCGCCGAGCTGTCGAAGAGCGTGAATTGACCCGTGTCCCGCGGTCCGAGCTCACGGGTCGACAGTCCGCGCGTGTACGCGACGGGTACGAAACACGCCGGCATCATTGGCACCCCGATCCCGGCCGGCGGAGCGTAAGCCACCCGTACCGGGACGGGTTCGTCCCGTTCGAGGGACGGATCGTCCTCCGGTAAACGGTACTGGGAGCGTGTCCTCCGACCGTCCCTAATTACCCGAGATACGAACCGAGTTACAATGAGACGTGCTGTCGAAGCGGTAGCGCCGATGACTGACAACCGATCGAACCTAGCGACAGTGAGACCGTACAGACGCGACGTGATGAAGATCCTCGGTGCAGGGGCGGCAGTCGGGGCGTTCGGCGGGGTTGCCGCGGCGGACGAGCACGACACGTATCCAACGGAGGACGGGCCCGACGTGACGAACGGCGACGACGACTCGACGACGGGCACCGTGTTCACCGTTCGAACGCTTATCAGGGAGTCCACGAACCCGCAGCGACCCGCCGACTTCATCTATCAGCCGACCGGGCTGCGGATCGAACCCGGCGACGTGATCCGGTTCGTCTTCGAAACGCCGGACCACAACGTCACGTCGTATCACCCTGCGTTCGGGATGCAGCGCCGGGTCCCGCCCGGAGTCCAGCCGTTCTCCTCGCCGATCATGGGATGGGATCCCCGCTCGTTACCGGACGACATCGATATGCCGCCAGCGGAGCACGGCAACGGCGGTGACGGCAACGGCGAGAACGACGACGGGAACGGCGAGAACGACGGCGGCGAGGGGGACGGTCCCAGACCGTCGTCGTGGCTGTACGCGTTCGAGACGCCCGGAGTGTATGACCTCGAATGCGCACCGCACGAGGGGTTCGGAATGGTGATGCGGGTCGTCGTCGGGGAGGAAACCGAGACGGCCTTCGAGACGTCCGACCCGGGCGAACTGCCGCCGCCGCGCGCCGGTCCGGTCGGGCTCGCACGAGAAGTGCTCACCGACCCGAACCTGGAGCCGGAGGCGATCGTCGAGCACGGACGCGTCGAATGGGAGGATCTCGAGTCGTACCAGGAGCCCGGAACCGACGACGAGGATGAAGCGGACGACGAGGATGAAGCGGACGGCGACGATGAAGCGGACGGCAACGGCGAGTAGCGTCTGACCCGCGGAGACACGGCGCTCAGAGGAACGCCGACTCTCCGATTCGAACGATACGAACGGATCGTTTCGGTCGGCGGTCGCTACTTTCGAAGCGGCTCGCCCGAAGCGGATGGGACGTATAAGGGTCTTGTTCGGCGTAACGAACTGACTGACGGTAGCGAAACTGGTTGGGAACCGTTCCGGCGTCGCGGAGGGATTACCTCTCCGAGGAACCGCCGTCGGTCTCGTTTGCCACCTCCTCGCCGGTCTCCTCGACCGACTCGCCCGCCTCCTCCGTGCGCTCTGCTGCCTCCTCGCCGGCTTCTTGGACCGCCTCACCAGCCTCGTGGACCGCCTCGCCGGCCCGCTCTGAGCCCGCCTCGATCCGTTCGGAGGCGGCCTCGCTCCCCTCTTCGATGGCCTCTGCGGCCTCGTGGATCCGGTCGGCCGTCTTCTCCTTTACGCTCCCGAGAAGGTCGCCCGGCTTCTTGGAGTTCTGGACCAAGTAGGCGAGGGCGATCACGCCCGCTCCCAACAGCAGGAGTCCTTTCAGTCCCATCCCGTTCCACTGTTTCGCAGGCCTGATCTCGATGACCTTGTCGTTCGACGAGAGAGCATCGGCGATGAGTTTCGTTATCTGTTCCTCCGTACTGGACTTGCTCTCACCGGGTTGGTCGTTGAGTGACGAGTGTTTCATTGTAACTGGGTGTTGCTGCGTCTGGTTGCGTTCGAGTATAGCTGCGTCACCGGGGACCGTGATCCGGATGTCGATGCGCCCATGGTCTGATCTCTCATCAGCCACACGTTGACCACAGTCGGGTATTGTTATGCCCCACTGAATCCGCCTGCCACAGCACGCGCGTCGGTAACCCTGTCTTATCCGCGAGAGATTCGGCGATCGGTGCGTGCGTGCCATCGGACCGTTTCCCGGATCGGGGAGCTACGGCCCGTCCTCAAGAACGGCCGAAGCGAGCGAGTGAGGAAGGCCACAGCGTTCACGAGAGCAAGCTGTCGCGTGCGAACGGGACGTCAGGCGTCTCGTCAAGCCTCTGGAGACTGCGCTCCGGTGGATACGCTCGGATCTGCAAAAGCGCGCCGTGGAAGCAGGGAGCCCCACTCGCAAGCGCGAGCAATCAGGCGAACAGTAGGGTGGGGGAGTTCACATCAAGCGGTCGAGCAGACTCGGCTCCTCGATGTCGAGTTTTCGGCTGATCTCGTTGATCCGGAGCGCGCTCGAGAACGCCAACAGCGTCGGTGGCCACAGACCGACGAACAAGCCGTACTTTTTGTTTCCACGCACGTAGAACTGATACCACGACAGCGCTACGGATGCGATCGCCGCTAGGATTATCGGGTCGACGCCCGGTTCCTCTTCGATCCCTTTGGCTCCGTCGTTCTCGTTTTGCTTTTCCATCAACAGCCCGTTGGGTTCGTCCGCGTATTGTTATACGCAGTGAACTCCCACGACCCGCTGCGCTTCGCTTTTAATTCGACCTTTCCATCGACAGCGAGTGTCCAGCTGTGAGTCTCTCAGTGAAGGAACCGTTCTGTGTTTTTTAAGTTGATTTCCAAAGAATCTACGATACTGCCGTTCAATTAGCAAAGG
Organism: Halorubrum sp. JWXQ-INN 858; assembly: GCF_009806985.1. Classification (GTDB taxonomy): domain Archaea; phylum Halobacteriota; class Halobacteria; order Halobacteriales; family Haloferacaceae; genus Halorubrum. The sequence continues at coordinate 85,952 of NZ_WUAX01000004.1, forward strand.
TACCGATCAGCTGTCGAATACGACCGGGATCTTACCGATGCGCGGCCGGTCGTCCGACCGACGGGCGATCGCTTCAGGTCGTCTTACCGCTCGCGGGAACGGGGGACAGCTCGATCTTCAGTCAAAACCCTCCGATCACGGTCGCATTCAAAAGGATGCCGCCTCCCCGATTTGAACACCGGAAGACATCGCTACGCTCGTCTTCCGAGCCCCCGCTCGCTCCGCTCGCGGGAACGGGGGACAGCTCGAGCTTCAGTCAAAACCCTCCGATCACGGTCGCATACAAAAGGATGCCGCCTCCCCGATTTGAACGGGGGACAGCTCGATCTTCAGTCGAGTGCTCTCCCAGTCTGAGCTAAGGCGGCTCGCGTTTCGACCAAGGCCGAATCGGGACAAAAGGATTTCGAAAGGCGGCAGGCGGATCGGCGAGGGCTCGAAGTCACCGCCGCTGCCGTCGTTCGACGACGTAGTGTCCTTTTCAGGCGCGGAACCGCACACCACAGGCGACGCTCACGACGACGTTCGCGTCACAGAAGCTGGGACCGCCCGGATTCGAACCCCAGTCGCGCCACCGTTCCGCTCCCTGCTTCGAATCCGGCACACGGCTGCGTCGCTCGCGGGGTTGCTCGCGACGCAAAAGTGGGACCGCCCGGATTCGAACCGGGGTCACGGGCACCCAAGGCCCGAAGTATACCACTAACCCACGGTCCCGTAGCGATACATAGCCGGATGAGGCGGTAAAGCGTTTCGTTCGGCGGTGGCCCCTACAGGAGGGCAGCGACCATCGCCGACACGTGCTCGGTCTCGTCGTCGTTGATCCCGTGACCCATCCCCTCGTAGATGCGAGTCGTGACGTCGCCGCCGAGCGCCTCCAACACCGTCGCCGTCTCGTGAACCCGCGGTTCGGGGATGTGCGGGTCGACGTCGCTACACCCGAGGAACGCCGGCGTCCCCGCGAGAGCGTCGTCGGATCGGCCGGCGAGGTAGTCGTCGACGACGACCGACTCGCCGATCAGCCCACCGCTCAGGACGGCGAGCCCGCCGTATCGGGTCGGGTTCCGCGCGACGAACTCGCTGGCGAGACACGCCCCCTGCGAGAACCCGGTCACGAGGACGCGGTCGGCGCCGATCCCGGCGTCGGCCGCGGTCGCGACCGCGTTTCCGACCGCCCGCAGGCCGGAGGTCCGGCCCGGCTCGTTCCGCTCGACCGGGGCGAGAAACGAGTTCGGATACCAGGTGTTCCCCGCGGCCGACGGCGCGAGCAGCGCGACGCCGTCCGGCGCGACCGTCGCGCCGAACTCGAGGATGCTCCGGGCGGTCGCGCCGCGCCCGTGGACGAGCACGACCGCCGCGTCGGCGTCCGCGACCGGCGTCCCGCCGGTGACAAGCGGCCGGTCGCCGTGTGGGTCGTCCCCCGTGTGTCCTCCCGCCACGTCAGTTCACGCCCGTTCCTGCGCTCGCGTCGGGCAGGTCGTGTTTGACCACCGGAAGGCCGAGCTCCTCGAGCGCGCCCTCCATGTGTCGGTCCTGCGCGAAGTCCGCGCCGTCGGCCTCGCGGAGCCGCTGAGCGGCCGCGAGCACCTCGCCCTTCCGCCCGTCCGGGATCTCGTACTTGTCCGAGGAGAGCTCGATGACGAGCCCGTTGTTGTCGCGGGTGTAGATGGAGTGGAAGACGCCGCGGTCGAAGACGTTGTAGCCGTGGCCGGCCGCCTCCAACGCCTCCATGATCCCCTCGTACTCCTCGGGGTCGACGCTGAAACAGAGGTGATGGACCGCGCCGACGCCGGGTCGCTGGCCGCGTGCGGACGGTCGGTCGTCGCTCACGAAGAACGTGAGGATCCGCCCGTCGCCCGTGTCGAAAAAGAGGTGCGTCTGGGAGGGATCGTCGAGGTTCGGCTGGCGTAAGACGAGGGGCATCCCGAGGAGATCGCGGTAGAACGCGATCGTGTCCTCGGCGTTGCTGCCCCACACCGTGACGTGGTCGGTGCCGGTCGTGTGAAACGGTGCGTCCGGGGGTTCCGCGGTTACCGGTGTGAGATCGTCGTTCGACATACCCGTACTCGGTGCGCGACGCGCATAAAACCGGAAGGGATCGGCGGGTGACCGGCTGACACGAGGGTTATCGGGGACGACCGTCACGGATCCGCCGTTCCGGATCCCGACCATCCGACCGCTTATGGCTCGCGCGCGCCTGTGGACGGTATGATGCTCCCGACGCACGCGCTGGTCGGGTTGGCGCTCGCGACACCGGTCGCGGTCGCCCGACCGTCGCTCGCGACCCCGCTTCTCGCCGGCGCGCTCGCGGGGAGCGTCCTCCCCGACCTCGACGTCGTCGCCCGGCACCGCCGAACCCTCCACTACCCGACCGGCTACGTCGTCGCCGCGGTCCCGATCGCGGCGGTCGCCGTCGTGGCGACGTCGCCCGCGACCGTCGCCCTCGCCGCCGGGACGGTCGCCGCAGCGGTTCACTGCCGGATGGACCGGTACGGGGGCAGCTACGAGTTCCGCCCGTGGGAGCGCAAGTCGGACCGTGCGGTGTACGACCACGTTCGCGGGCGGTGGCGGCGGGCGAAGCGGTGGACGCGGTACGACGGCGCGCCGGAGGACCTCCTCGTGGCGATCGCCGCCGGGCTGCCGCTTCTCGTCGTTCTCGACGGGCCGTTCCGGCAGCTCGCCGCCGGCACACTGGCGATCGCCGTCGTCTACACGGCGTTCCGGCGTCGGCTCTCCGATCTGGCTGGCGGGGCCTTTCGACGGATGCGAGACGGGGCAAAGCGGCTACGGGTCGGCTGCCAGCGGTGAGTCGTCCGTCCCCCGATAGTCGGTGACTCGGTGACTCGAGGACGCGGTCGACACATCCAATACGGAGAGTCGAGTGGTCCGTCGTATGACTCTGGCAGGGCTCTCCACCGGTGCGGTCGTCGTGTTCCTGCTCATCGGGGCGGCACTCGTGTTGTTCGTGAGCGAGGTGATCCCGAACGACGTCACCGCGATCGGCGTGATCGCCGCGCTCGTCGTCCTCGAGCCGTGGACCGGGGTCGGCGCGCGCGGGGCGATCTCCGGTTTCGCCAACCCGGCCACCGTCACCATCGTCGCGATGTACATGCTCAGCGCGGGGATACAGGCGACCGGGATCGTCCAACGCCTCGGGATCTACCTCGCCGACTTCACCGGCGGGAGGGAGTTCCGCGCGCTCGTGGCGACCGTCTGCACCACCGGCCCGATCGCGGGGTTCATCAACAACACGCCGGTCGTCGCCGTCTTCATCCCGATGATCACCGACCTCGCGGAGAGCACCGGGATCTCGCCGTCGAAACTGCTGCTCCCGCTGTCGTACGCGGCGATACTCGGCGGGACGCTCACGCTCATCGGGACGTCGACGAACATCCTCGCCAGCGACTTCGCTCGCCTGCTCATCCCCGGTCGCGACGGTATCGGGATGTTCGAGTTCACCAGCGTCGGGATCGTGGTCATGCTCGTCGGGCTCGCCTACCTGCTCACCGTCGGGCGGTGGCTCGTCCCCGCGCGCATTCCGGTCGACTCCGACGCCGTCACCGAGTTCGATCTGGAGGACCACCTCGCGGTGATGCGCGTTCGTGACGAGTCGACCGCGGTCGGCGAACCCATCGAAGCGTTCGACGCGGCACACCCCGAGGTACGGGTGTTACAGGTCCGGCGCAACGGGGAGGCGTTCAGCGCCCCTCACACCGACCGGGCCATCGAATCGGGCGATGCGCTCGTCGTCCACGGGACGCTCCAAGCGGTGAACCGCTTCCGGGAAGCGACCGGCCTCGCCCACGAGATCAGAAGCGACGTCACGGAGGAGACGTTCGAGTCGGCCCCGACCGACGACGTGCTCGCGAAGGCGGTCGTTCCGGAGGACTCCCGATACGTGGGCGAGACGATCGCCGAGACGGGGCTCAGCGAGTTCCATCGGACGGCGACGCTGGCCATTCGACGCGGGGACGAGCTGATCCGACACGACCTCGCCGAACGGACGCTCCAACCGGGCGACCTGCTTTTGGTCCGGACGACCCCCGCGTCGATCCGGTACTTCACCGACACGCGCGTGCTCGTCGTCGCCGACGAGGTCGCGTACGACCGGCTCGCCGCGGCCGACGTCGAGTCGATCGCCCCGCTCTCGTCGAAGACGCCGGTCATGGTCGCGATCATGGCGGGAGTGATCGGCGTCGCCGCGCTCGACCTCCTCCCGATCGTCATCGCGGCGCTCGCCGGCGTGTTCGCGATGATCGTCACGGGCTGTCTCCGATCGGCCGACGCGTACGACGCCGTCTCCTGGAACATCATCTTCCTGCTGGCCGGCGTCATCCCGCTCGGGCTGGCGATGGAGGCGACCGGGGGTGCCGCGGCGATAGCCGAGCTGCTCGTCGCGACCGGCGCGGTGTTACCCATCGTGGCCGTGCTCCTGCTGTTCTATCTCGTCACCGGGCTGCTCGCGAACGTCATCACGCCGGTCGCGACCGTCGTGTTGATGATCCCGGTCGCCGTCGACGCCGCGGGACGGCTGGGTGCCGACGGGTTCACCTTCCTGCTCGTGGTGATGTTCGCGGCCGCAACCTCCTTTATGACGCCCGTCGGCTATCAGACGAACCTGATGGTGTACGGTCCCGGCGGTTACGAGTTCGCCGACTTCCTCCGCGTCGGTGCCCCGCTCCAGTTCCTGCTGGCCGTCGTGACGACCCTCGCGATCTGGTTCGTTTGGGGCGTTTGACATCCCCTCCACGGGAGAGCACGAGGACTGCCCGAAGCGACCGTAAGCGCGATAACTGCGTCGACACCGACCGTCGATGTCCCGCCGATAGCTCCTCACCGACGACTCCCCGTCGTCGGCTACTCCGAGCCGTTCCCGACGACCGCCGGGTGGTCGTCCGGAGCGGCCGCGAGCAGCCGATCGTACACCTCGAGCGCGCGATCACGGACGTCCGCCACCGACCCGTCCACGTCCACCCCCGCGACGTCGCCCGACGCCATCGCAAGCACCCCGCCCATCCCGACGCCCTCCTTCGCCTCCCCACGACGATACGCGTCCGTCATCGGGTGTGACACCGTCTCGAAGCGTGGGTCGGTGACCGTCAGATCGACGCCGAGGTCGGTCGCGAGTTCACGGACGGCCGCGGTCGGGTCCTCCGCGACGAACGACGTCGTCGCCGCGGCTATCGGCGCGTCGACCCCGAACGCGCGGACGACCGCGGCGGCCGCACACAGCTGTGTCCCGCCCGCCAGCGTCACGTCGCCGCCGCGATCCAGCACGCCCAGCGTGAGCCCGACCACGCCGGCGAGGACCGGATCCCCCACGGCGCGCAACGCCCGTGTCGGGTCGTCTGCCGCGTCGCCGGGGGCGAGCCCGCTCGCCGCGAGCCCCTCGTCGACGACCGTTCGCTTCCGGTCGAGCGGGTTCTCCGGAAGCGACGAGGACACCCCAGTCCGCCGGCCGAGCGCGGCCAGCGTCGCCATCGCCGTCGTCGTCCCCCCCGGAACCGTCTCCGCGACGACGACGTGATCGTCCGTCACTTCCTTCCCGTACGTTCGGGCGGCGTCGACGATGGCCTCCGCCTCCGGCAACGCGACCGCCTCGCGGACGTCGCGACCCGGACCGGACGAGAGACTCGACGACGCCACGTCGACGGGACGTGCCGATCCCGCGTCGAGGACGTCCACGTCGAACCCGAACAGCTCACGGCCGGCACGGGTGACGACGGCCGGCGTGGGACACCCCGTCGGGCTCACCGGGACGATCCCCGTCGAGCGTGGCCGACCGTTGACCACGATCTCAGCGTCCGCCGCCGGCGTGTGCGCTATCAGCGCCGGGGACGCGCCCGCGGCACTGATCCCGTCTATCCGTGCTGTCTCCGTCGTGCCGGCAATGAGAACGAACCGCATCGATATCGACCTCCCGGAGGTGACGACCGTAGTAAAACCCTGCGAGGGAACCGCGGGAGCGTCACCGTCGAAGGGGAATCACGGTAACGCGCGCCGTGAGAGCGCGGGAGACCATCGAGCCCGCAACGACACACCGTCCCGACGATCTCGACCGTGTGCCCGGGCCGAGCGGATCACAACCCATATGCGATCGCCGTGTGCAGCGGACGCATGGACCCAGTTATCCTGTTCGCCGCCGACACGCTGCTTCACGCCGGACACGAACACCCGAGCACCCTCTGGATCGGCGTCGCGGCCGTCGTTTCGTTCGTGCTCGGCGTCGGCATCGGCGCGTTCGCGCTCGACCTGTCGAACCCGCTCGCGGACCGCTCCGGCGACGAGGAGTAACCTACGGTCGGACGGCGGATCACGACGATCCACGTCGATCGCGACGAAGCGATCCCGACCGAGGACCGTTCTCAAGCGATCACTGTCGTTGCCAGATCTCCGGCGCGACGCCGAGCGCTCGGGCAAGGAACGGGTAGCCGAACGCGACCACCAACACGAGCAGCAGCGACTGCCAGAACGCGAGTCCCCCGTACACGTTTTCGATCAGCGCGAGCAGCGCGAACATCGTCACGAACATCACCGCCCAGTGCGGGGCGAGCTGCCGCACGTTTTCCGACATCGAACCCATGGATCGACTACCGTCTCGCGGCGCTAGTGGCTGTCGGTTGCGACGTCCACGCGACCCGTGAAACCGACGGGCAGCGTGATCAGTACCGCGAGGGGACGAACGCCGCCGCGATCACGAGCAGCGACGAGAGAACGCTGATGATCAACACGCGCCAGATCCCCTCGGCCTGTTGATCGAGGCGATCGATCTCGGCGAGCTGTGCCTCGTACGCCTCGAAGTCGCTCGAAAGGACCATCGTCTCCCCGTCAGGGAAGTACGCGATGAAGTCGGTGTCACCGAGCGTGATCCGTTCCTCCTGGTCCACGTCCATCGTCGACGTCTCGGGACCCTCCCAAACCAGGGTCACGCCGTCCTCGGTGACCGCGTCGACCGTGACCGAGTGGCCGTCGTATTCGAGGCTATCGCCCGCCGAGTACGACCGCTCCTCCGGTGCGGGGAAGTAGTCGTCGGCCGGGACGAGCCGCGATTCGCCGTCCTCGTCGGTGACGACGACGTACTCCTCGCCGTCACGCTCGACCGTCTCGTTGTCCGCGGCAGGGTCCTCACTGAGGATCGCGTCCCGGTCGAGCACCTCGACGAGCGTGAACGCGGTCGGGTCCTCGCCTTCGATGTGGACGCGCCACTCGCCGTCGTCGAGCTCGACGACGGACTCGTTCGCCCAGGTCTCCGACTGTTCGACTACCGCTTCCCACTCCAGTTGGCCGGAGCGCTCGATCTCGACGTCACCGACGTCGTCCTCCGCTTCGGTCTCCGTGATATCGGCGACGGTGTACTCCTGTCCGTCCACCTCGAACGAGTCACCCTCCGACAGCTCGAAGTCCGGGTCATCGAACGTGATCTCCGGCGTTTCGGCCGTCGCGATGAGCACGCCCGCCGCGGTTCCGACGACGAGGAAAAGCGCGACGTACACGGCTACAGCGCGTCGTTGCATGGTTCGTGCATGGTTCACCCCGCGTATAACGGTTACTAACGAGTGCGGAGACGACCGGGTAATCGCGGGTCCGACGCTCGGCGCGCTAAACGAAACGAGAAAGGAAGCCAAGGGCCGGATTTGAACCGGCGTTGGGCGGCTCTGCAGGCCGCTGCGTCTGACCGAACTCTGCCACCTTGGCGCAGTCGACTCTACCGCCGTCGAGCGTTTAAGCCTAGCGGTCCGCCGTGTCCGTTTCGAAAGCAAACGAGCCCACGGACGCGGTGTCCGTGGGCTCGTGTCGCCCGATGTGGGCGAAATGAATGGGAGGCGGC
>NZ_WUAX01000005.1:0-147362 GCF_009806985.1 Halorubrum sp. JWXQ-INN 858
CGAGTATGAACTCGTACAACTAGCATGGCTAAATCGGATCCCAATAGCAATGGCCTCCGGCAGGATCAACCGGAATGAATAACCTCCGCGCCTGGTTCCCGGCACGGAGGGGGTTGGCGGGTTTTGACGAGATGTCAAAACACCATTGCATGGTCCAATATGGTGTCCGGCCCACCCAGCGACCTGGATGACACCGAACTACCAAGGCTCACATCAGATCCCCTCTTACGCCGGAGCGCAGGGGGCGAGATCCTCATCTTTCTCGGACCTGAACGTTGGCCACGATGGGCTATAAACCCATCGGACCTGAACTGGTCCAGCGAAACCGGGCCGAGTTGAACGGCCCGAGTCCGCGATGCGTTCTTCGCATTACGTTCGAACACCCTTACACTGATAAGGGCGTCGGAACGCGTCGACCGGCCGCGTCGCGGCCGGCCGTTGCCCCCCACGGCGGGGGGCTCTTCGCATTAATCCGAATGCCCGGGTTGTACTTAACCCCGTCGAACCGATCGCCCTTCGTCATGCGGTTTCATGGGAACGTGTTCTCACGGAGGCCCCGGCCCACGGGGTGGACCGGAGCCCGAATCGCTGCAGTCGCGTCCACTGGGGTTCGACCATGCACCTCTCTCGCCGACGAGGGGGCGCGTACCCTCTTTTTTGATCCTCGCGACGTGCGTGCGCGACCGCGCGCGAAGAACCAACGACGCGAACGCCGGTATCCGAGGACGTGTCGGGTGGGCGGCGAACCGGCGATCCGAGCTGGCGGCGGCCGATCGGCTAAACGGAAGTGGAGGCCGGAATCCAACCGTCGTTTCACGCCTGACCACACGGTGTAAGACAGGCGTCTGCACGTGGTGACGGTGACGTGTCGTTAAAAACGCGGACCGTAGCGGAACGGCTACTCCTCGTCGAGGTATTCGATGCCCTGTTTCGACACGTTCGCCTTCGTGATGTTCTCGAGGTCGTTGAGCCAGAACTCGTCGTCGGCCTCGTCGACCTCGGGGGCGTCGGCCTTCCACGCCCACCCCTCGTATTCGTGGACTTTCTTGGTCCCTTTCTCGCGGAGTCGGATCGTCGTCCGCTCGGCTTCCGCCTCCGAAGGGCCCGGTTCGAGAGTTCGTGCCGCCTTGAGTGCCGCCTGGCGCGGCATGTTCCCGGAGAACTCGCTCGGTTCCGATCCGTCCTCCTCGCGAAGGGCGAAGTTGCGCTTACCGTCTTCACGTACCATGGTTTTAGCTCCATGACAACGAAGCACACAATCCGTTATAAATATATCGGGGAAATGAAAGCTGGTGGGGAGGTCATTTATATATGAAGTCGGGGAGGGCTAGCGTTTTCGACGGCTCGAGACGATAGCGACGGGGAGTTGGTCGGACGAAACGACCGACGATGGGCTCGCGCGCGGGCTCTCGTGGCCCGGGAGCGCCGACCGACCGACGTCCGCTCGCGTTTCGAGAGCGGATCAGAAACCATCGCCTCGACGAGCTCCGGAGGAGGGGAGGAGGACGTTTCGAGTCGAGGGCCGCTCGGTCCGACCGTCAGCGGGTGCCGAGGCCCAGGAACGGGGACGCGTAAACAACACTTATGTATCTACTGTTGCGAAGTTCGACGCAGACACCCGCGATGGTTCGCAAGAAGAAGCTCAGTCCGAGCGGCGCTAAAGACGAGGACGGGAAGTACCACAACGTCCACGTAAACCTCCACGAGGACGAACTCGCCGTCGCCGGGATGGAGATCGGCGACGAGGTGTTCGTCCGCGTCCGTGACGGGAAGATCATCATCCAGAAGGCCGACTCCGATCCTCAGGACTTAGAACACGACTTCTGACCCCGTTCGATACGTGTCACCCGCCCGCGCCGAGCCGCGGCGTCGGCGGTTGTCGGCGGATTGATGGCCGTCGACCACGACCACCCGTCAATGAGCGCGTACGACCTGTTGAAGCCGGCGCTGTTCTCGCTGCCGCCGGAGACCGCACACAACGCGACCCATCGACTCCTGCGCGCCGTACAGGGAACGCCGGTCCAGACGGCCATGCGGCGACGGTACACCGTTGACGACCCGCGGCTGGAGACGACCGCGTTCGGGCAGTCGTTCCCGACCCCGGTCGGCGTCGCCGCCGGGTTCGACAAGAACGCCGAGGCGCCGCGAGCGCTCGCCGCCCTCGGTTTCGGCCACGTCGAGGTCGGGGGCGTCACCGCCGACCGACAGCCGGGGAACCCCCGGCCGCGGATGTTCCGCCTCCGCGAGGACGAGGCGCTGATCAATCGAATGGGGTTCAACAACCAGGGCGCCGACGCCGTCGGTGAGCGCCTCGATCGGGAGCCGCTTCCCGACGTCCCCGTGGGGATCAACATCGGCAAGTCGAAGGCGACTCCCCTCGACGATGCCGCCGCGGATTACCGGTACACGTACGAGCGCGTGGCCGACGCCGGCGATTACTTCGCGGTCAACGTGTCGAGTCCGAACACCCCCGGCCTCCGGGAGCTCCAGAACCGCGAGGCGCTGGAGTCGATCCTCGGGACGCTCGTCGACGCGGGCGCGAGCCCGCTTCTGGTGAAGCTCTCGCCGGACCTCCCGAAGCCCGCGATCGAGGACGCACTGGGCGTCGTCGACGACCTCGACCTCGACGGCGTGATCGCGACGAACACGACCACGTCCCGCCCCGAATCGCTTCGGAGCCCCGAACGGGCCGAGCGCGGCGGGCTCTCCGGGAGACCGATCGAGGGGATGGCCACCGGGCTCGTGCGGTTCGTCGCGGAGCGCACCGACGTCCCCGTCGTCGGGGTCGGCGGGATCTCCGACGCCGAGGGTGCCTACGAGAAGATCCGCGCGGGCGCGTCGATGGTCCAGCTCTACACGGGGCTCGTTTATCAGGGACCGGGCCTCGCACGCGACATCAACGAAGGACTGATCGAGTTACTCGACCGGGACGGCTTCGACACCGTTGCCGACGCCATCGGTGCGGACTTAGACTGAGCCGGGAGCTCCCGTCGCGAGCCCGGCGACTACTCGTCGCCGACCGACGCCCCGTCGGGGACGATGACGACCACGTCGTCGGCCTCGAGGAACTCGCCGTCGCCGGCGTACCGCCGCTCCTCTTCGATCGCGAACTCCTCGCCCGAGAGCGTGACGTCCGCGACGTGGAGCTCGTCGCCGTCGATCTCGTACTCCTCGCGCGCGATCGCCGCCTCGATGTCGCCCACCTTGCCGCCGAACTTCGGGCCGACGACCGCGTAGTCGAGGTCGATCCCGCTCACGACCGTCTCGACGGGAGCGTCGGCGTTCGGGTGAACCGTGAGCTCCCCGACGTGCATCACGCCGGTCACGTCGTCCTCGAAGCCGCGCACGTCGGCGTACACCTCGACGGCGTCGAGCTCCGCGTTGAGGGGGAGCTGGTGCTCGCTTTTGTACCGTCGGAGCGCGCCGACGACGGCGATGGCGGCCGCCCCGCCCTCGTGGTCCGCCTCGATCCCCAGCGGCTCGGGCCAATCGGCCAGGTGAACGGAGTCGTTCGCGTCCCCCGTCGCCCCGGCGGCGTACATGTCGTGCCACAGCTCCTCGGTGACGTGCGCGAGGAAGGGTGCGAACAGCTTCACGAAGCGACGGTGTGCGACCGCGAGGGTGTACGCCGCCGACTCGTCGGCCCGCTCCTTGGCGATCTCGAGGTAGTCGTCACAGAACGTGCCCCAGAAGAACGACCGGAGGCCGTCGCGGGCCTTCGAGAACTCGCGGCGCTCCAGCCGGCCGGTGAGCGACTCGATCTCACGGTCGAGCTCGGCGAGCATCCAGCGGTCCAGCTCGCGGAGCCCGTCGGGTCGGTCCGGATACGGGTCGTCCGCGAGCGACTCGACGAGCTTCGAGGCGTTCCACAGCTTGCGGATCAGCTTCTCGCCCGCGCGAAGCCCCTTCTCCTGGTACGGGAGGTCGTCGCCGATCGCGGAGCCGGCCGCCCAGTAGCGGGCGGCGTCGACCGGGTACTCCTCTAACACCGCGTCCGGCTCGACGACGTTGCCCTTCGATTTCGACATCTTCTCGCGGTTCTGGTCGAGGACCATCCCGTTGATCATCGTCGACTCGAACGGCACCTCGCCGGTGTGTTCGTAACACTTGATCACGGTGTGGAACAGCCAGAAGGAGATGATGTCGTGGCCCTGCGGTCGGACGTCCATCGGGTAGATCTCCGGGCGCTCCATCGCGAACTCGCCCGCCTCCGCGTCCCAGTCCCAGCCCGCGTTGATGAGCGGGGTGAGCGAGGACGTCGCCCACGTGTCGAGCACGTCGTCCTCGGGGACGAACCCGCCGTGACCACACTCCGGGCAGGCGTCGACGGGCGGGTCGTCCGAGAGGGGATCAACGGGGAGGTCCTCCTTCTCGGCGAGCACCTCGGCGTCACACTCCTCGCAGTACCAGACGGGGAACGGGATCCCCGAGGAGCGCTGTCGGGAGATCAGCCAGTCCCACTGGAGCCCCTCGACCCAGTGTTCGTACCGCGTGAACATCTTCTCGGGGAACCACTCCATCTCGCGGCCCGCCTCGAGGTACTCCTCGCGCTTGTCGAGCACCTCGACGTACCACTGTTCGGTGACGAGGAACTCGACGCTCGTCCCGCAGCGCTCGTGGACGTTGACCGCGTGGGAGATCCCCCAGCGATCGAGCAGCGCCCCCGCGTCGTCGAGGTCCGCGACGATGGCCTCGCGGGCCTCCGAGGAGTGGAGCCCCTCGTAGTCGCCGGCCACGTCGGTCATGTGTGCGGACTCGTCGATGGCGACGCGCAGGTCGAGGTCGTGCGCCTGGTACCACTCGATGTCGTTCTGGTCGCCGAACGTACAGCACATCACGATCCCGGAGCCGGTGTCCATGTCGACGCGGTCGTCGGCGAGGATCGGGACGTCGTGGCCGAACAGCGGGACCTCGGCCCGCTCGTCGACGAGGTGTGCGTTGTCGTCGTCATCCGGGTGGACGAAGACGGCGACGCAGGCGGGGAGGAGTTCGGGTCGGGTCGTCGAGATCGTGAAGGCGTCGCCGTCGACGACGCCGAACTCGATGTCGTGGAAGTGCGAGTCGCGCTCGTCGTCCTCGGTCTCGACCTGTGAGATCGCGGTCTCACACTCGGGACACCAGATCGCGGGCGCTTCGTGGCGGTACTCGCGGCCCTTCTCGTACAGGTCGATGAAGGAGAGCTGGGAGACGCGCTGGACTTCGGGGGAGATCGTTCGGTAGGTGTTGTCCCAGTCGATGGAGAGGCCGACCCCCTGCATCTTCTCGGTGAAGTCCTCCTCGTACTCCAGACAGACCTCCCGACACTTCTGTTGGAACTCGCGCCGATCGAAGTCCTGGTGACGGATCTCGAGTTCGCGCTCGGCGAGGCGCTCGGAGGCGATCCCGTTGTCGTCGTAGCCGAAGGGGTAGAACACCTCGCTGTCGTACATCCGGTGGAAGCGGGCGACGACGTCCTGGAGGATCGAGCCGTACACGTGTCCCCAGTGGAGGCTCCCCGAGACGGTCGGCGGCGGCGTGTCGATGGAGAAGGCCGTGTTCGGATCGACCGGGCCGTCCGGGTAGGCGTACGTCGCGTCGTCGACCCAGCGTCGCTGCCACCGCGGCTCCGCGGCGTCGGGGTCGTACTCTCCGGTGGGCATTATTGGGTGTGGCTTCCCCCGGTTACCCCTTAACGGACTCGGTTAGCCGGAAGCCGTCACGGACCGTCGTGCCGCTCGAACGGCCCGTCGAAGCGCGACACGGCAGATTACTTAAAAGACGACGGCGCGCGCGAGAAACGCGCGCGAGGGAGGTCGGTGGCGGCCGCGGCGCGGTGCGGTCCCGCGGCCGCCACCGACCGAGGCTGGGGAGGGGCGAGGTGCCGTGCGGTCGTGGAAGGAGGGTCAGAGGCAGTCCGAGCGTCCGGACCACCCGAGCCACCCGAACGCTCGGACCGCCCGAGCCACCCGAACGCTCGGACCGCCCGAGCCACCCGAACGCTCGGACCGCCCGGCCATCCACCCACCGACCACCCAGCCGTCCGAATCGCCGAACCGGTCCGAAACGCCCTCAGGGCGCGACGCCGACGGTCAACAGCGTCCCCCACGTCCGGTACCGGTCGACCATCGCCTCGCGGCTCTCCCAGTCGTCGGTCGGGAACGCGTCGACCGGCGGGATGTGGATCTCGCGGTCGGGGATCGTGTCCTGCTCGGCGACGGCGAGGCCGGCCTCGCGGAACGCCTCGCGGTACTCCGCCCGGCTCCACAACGTCATGTCGACGGAGATGTGCTCCTGCCACCCGTGGGTCGACTCGCTCTCGGCGAAGTAGTTCACCGCGCAGTAGAACGTACCGCCCGGCTTCAGGACCCGCCGTACTTCCCGAAGCGTTCGGTGTGGGTCCGCGGCGTAGTAGAACGCCTCCATGGTCGAGACGTGGTCGACCGCGTCGTCGGCGAACGGGAGCATATCGAAGTCCCCGACGATGAACGCGACGTCCTCGTCGTCGGTGTATCCGCGCGCGTTCCGCGCCATCTCCGGCGCGCCGTCGAGGCCGTACCCGCGGTCGATCCCCCGCTCCCGGAGGGCACGTAGCGCATACCCCGAGCCGGTGCCGAGGTCGAGGACGACGTCGTCCTCCTCGATCGGCATCCGTGCGAGGACGTGTTTGGCGGTGTGCCAGTGACGGTCCTCCATGCCGCGGTCCTTCCCCGAGGTCGCCCAGTCGTCGAACTCCGCTCGAACGCTCATGAGCGTGCGCACGCAGGCGTGGGTGAAAACCGGATCGGACACGCCCGATGGCCGGAGTCGGCACGATCAGTGGCCGAATCCGGCGCGCTCCCTGGCGAAAGCCGCACGGATGCCGTCGGTGTTTTGTCGTTCGACGAACCACGGGGCGTATGAAACGACCGAAGGGGTTCCGTCGCCCGCGGTTTCGTCCGGCCGACTCCGCACAGCAGATCGTCGGCGGGTTCCTGCTCGCGGGGCCGTTCGTGGTGACGGAGGAGGTGTGGCTGCTTGCCAGCGGGATGAACGTGTTTCAGGCCCTCCTCACAGCCGGCGTCGTGGCGACGATCGGGTACGCCGCGCTGTATCGCGCCGACACCGACCGCGACCCCGGAGCGGAACGCCGCCTGTTCGGCCTCCCGATCCGGTTCCTGTCGCTGATGACCGTCGCGTTCGGCTCCGTGTTCGTGTTGGCGATGCTGTTCGACGCGCCGGACACCTTCCTCGTCGAGCAAGGGGTTACGGGGATCGACCTGTGGCTGACGACGTTCAAGGCGATCACCGTCGGCGCGGTGTTCAGCGTCGTCGGGGCCGCGACCGCGGACAGCGTGTTCTGATCGGGAGAGCGGTGGTTACGAGGTCAGTGGTGCGAGGTCGGTCGCGCGAGGTCGGTCGCGCGAGGTCGGTCGCGCGAGGTCGGTCGCGCGAGGTCGGTGGTACGAGGTCGGTGGTGCGAGGTCGGTGACGCGACACGGTGGGCGTGACCACGTCGACCGGCGTCACAAGACGATCGAGACGACCGCGAAGAGGATCAGGACGCCGGTGATGTCACAGACGTTGGTGACGATGGGGATGGTGGTGTCGTCGGGGTTGAGTCCGATCCGGTAGGACGCCTCGACGGAAACGATGCTGGTCGTGACGACGAGGACGGCCAACAGCAGCCCGGACAGAAGCGAGATGAACAGCACCTCTCCGAGCCCGAGGACGCCGCCGAGGACGGTCCCGATCGCCCACGCCGCGATCCCGACCGCCCCGAAGACGGTCGCCGCGAGCCCGAACACCGCGACGACGTTGGCTCGGACCCCCGGGTTCGAGAGGCTGGGCTCGTACGTCCCGAGGTACAGCTGCGTGGTGAGCCGCGAGCACATGATCGACGCGAGGTTGCCGGCCGTCCCGATCTGGACCGGCACCAACACGAGCAGCGCGGGGTTCTCGAGGAGCGTCTCCTCGAACGTTTCGAGGACCGAACCCGACACCAACTGGAGGACCGACAGCGCGGCGAGAAGCGGGACCATGGTCCACACGATCCGCCGCACCGACCACTCGTCGACGACGACGGGTTCCGGAACGGAAGCGTCGGAGTCGCGGCCCGTCGGGTTCGAGCCGTCCCCTCCGCGGTCGGAACCGCTCACAGCACCACCCCCATGACGTAGATGCCGACGAGCAAGAACAGGACGCCGAAGACGTCCCCGAGCGTCGTCACGACCGGCCCGATCACGTTGTCCGGGTCGAGCCCGTGGCGATAGCCGACGAAGATGACCGTCACCAGAACCGACAACATCAGCACCGCGGACAACAGGCCGGCGACGATCATGATCCCGACGAGTTCGAGGAGGTTCCCGTCACCTCCGAAGAGGAACAGCGCGAAGTAGGTGACGACGCCGATGAACACCGACACCGACATCCCGTTGATAAAGGACGCGACGATCGCGTTCGTGAGTCGGCGGTCGAGCTCGAACCGGGGCTGAATGATCCCTTGATGGAGCCCGGTCGAGAGCCGTGCGCCGAGCGACCCGTACACGCCGCCCCGCGTCGCGAGGAACGCGGGCAACAGGAGGAGGATCCCGGGCACGCTTTCGATGCCGGCACGCATCGTCTCGGACCCGAGGATAGTTCCCGCGAACAGCCCGGCGATCAGGCTGACGAGGATCACGGGAAGCGCCTGGCGGTAGACGTCGCGTGCGGTGTCCTGACCGTTCATCGAACGGACGAACGTCCGCTCGGGTGAAAAGCGGTGCGACGTTCGGATCGCCCGCAGGATTAAGTCGGTCCGGCGGCTTCCGTCGGTATGGACTACGCGCTCGCCATCGAGAACGGGCCGGAAACGATCCCCGGTGGCACGGGACTCCTGCTCGTTCACCCGAGTATCGGCGAGACCGACCGTATCGACACGGATTTCCTGAAAACGGACACGGATGCCTTTCTCGTCGTCTCCACCCGAACGACCGCCCGCGAGGTCGAGCAGAAGCTGGAGTACTACGACGTCGACGAGACGGAAGCGACCATCCTCGACACGCTCTCCGTCGAACGAGGCTACTCGCGCCGCTCCACCGATGACGTCTACTACGTCTCCGCTCCCGACGACCTCGACGGCGTCGTCGACCGGGTCGAACGCTTCCTGAGCGACCACGACGGGAAACGGCGGGTATCGGTCGACTCGCTCACCGAGATGGCCTACTACGCCGACGACGACGCGGTGTACGAGGCGGCCGCCGAGATCCTCGACTTGCTCAAGGAACACGACGCCGTCGGGATCTTTCACCTCTCCGAGGAGGTCCACGAGGTCGCGACCCTCGACCGCTTCCGCGAGCTGTTCGACGGCGTCATCAACCTCGACGGCGACGGGAACGTCGCCGTCGAGGTGTAAGCGGGTCATCGCCCCGACCGCCTGGAAGCCGTCCAGGGTCAGATCCGAGCCATCGATTCGAACGTCTTCTCCGCCCAAGTGACGGCGTACGGCGCGCCGCGGTCGCGGTAGGCTTCGGTGTCGAGCGCCGCGAACGGTGCGGGGAGGTCGAGCCCGTGTCTCACTGCGGAGCAGGCGTATTCGGTGGCGCTCGCGAAGTCGGTCTCGCCGCGGGCGACCTCCCGGGGGAGGTCGCCGAGTCGACCTTCCAATCGGTCGCCGGCGTCGAGCCACGCGTCGAACAGTCGAGGGTGTTCCCCCCGCCACGACGCGAAGGTATCGCGCGTGTGGAGGCCGACCCACGCGTCGAACAGCGCGTTCGCGACCTGATACGTGTCGGTCGGGGCGAGCCCGGAGCCGACCGGGCCGTTCGGGCCATCAACACCGGCAGGGTCTCCGTCAGCGTCCGCGGTCGTGTCGGCGTCCTCGATCCCGTCCGTTTCTGGAGACCGGATCGCTTCGTCGAGGTCGACGTACAGCCGGCCGAAGAACGGGAGGAACGTCTCCGGAAGCCGGTCGGTCGGGACGCCGTCGGCGACGAGGGCGCCCGGCTTCGGCTCGGCGCCGACCCGAACGAGCCGGTCGGCGATCAGGAGCGCGAGGAAGTCGTTCGGGGTTCCCTCGGCACGTCGTTTGACGAGGACCGTGTCCGGTCGGGTCTGTGTCGTCCGAACGACGGTTCCGTCCCCGGGGAGTCCGACCGTGAAGTCAGGACCCGCGTAGCGTCGGAGCAGCTCCGGCGCGTCCGTCGGGAGCCACGCTTCGGGGTACGTGGCGGGCGAGAGTTCGTTGACGAACAGGCCGAGGTCCTCCGCAGCCGCCGGCGGAAGCGTCTCGAAGTCAGACTCGACGTCGAGAACCGGCGTTCCCGGCGCGTGATCCGCACGAACCGCGGCCAGGTCGTCCGCGAGCGTTCGCGGCGAGAACATCACCCGAAGACGTACGAGAGGACGATGAGAACCGAGAGGAGTGCTGACACGCTGACCGTACCGAGAACGACCTTGGTGGCCTTGCTCATACGTTGGGCTGTGAGCGCCGACCGCTTAAATCCATCCAGTCCGCGTCGGACTGCCCTGCCGGCGTCCACCCCCCGGTTCGCTTCGAGTCGTTCGATCGGCGTCGACTCATCAGCCGGTATCGCGTCGGCGGCGAGCAACGATTCACCAGCTAGCGTCGGCTCGCTCACGGGCGGGCGGGACGGCGACCTCGAACTTAAGCCGCCGGACGAACTACGCGGAGTATGCGGATCCGTGACGCACTCGAATCCGACGCCGAGGCGCTCGCGTCGCTGACCGGCCGACCGGTCGACGTACTGCGCGATACCGTCCACGATCGGTCCGTGCGCGTCTCGGTTTCCGATCCGGGGTCGGGTATCGGAACGGGGCCCGAGGGCCAGGCGGCGGAGCCCGAGGGTGGAGACCTGGACGGGGACAGAGATGGAGATGGAGACAGGGGCGGTGACGGAAACGGGGACAGAGATGGAGACAGGGGCGGTGACGGGGACAGGAACGCGGACGGGGACGACGTCGTAAACGGGTTCGTCGCGTTCGACGTGCGGGACGGGACCGTCCACGTCACCGATTTCGCGGGTGACGAACCCGTCGTGCGCCGGCTGTTCGAGGAGCCACGGCGGTTCGCGGTTCGGGAAGGAATGGACGTCGAGGTGCTCGTCACCGACAACGACGCGGAGGATACGGCCGTCGAGGCTGCTGGGTTCGAACCGGTAGGACCGGGACCACGCTTCGAGGGACGGTCAACGACGCGGTTTCGACTCGAACCGGACCGCGGCTCGGAGGAGTGAGCGGCCGGCGCAGTGATGTGGGACGCTGATCAGTCGAACCGCTGCTGAACGATATCGAGTGCGTCCTCCCGGTCGTCCCAGTCGACGAAGACCGCGACGGACGTCGCGCTCGTGATGAGGTCGATGATGTTGATCCCGGAGTCGGCCAGCGGGCCGATGACGCTCTGAATGACGCCCGACTGGTTCGGGAGCTCGCCGCCGGTCACGCGGATGACCGCGATCGGGTCGTCGACGGTCACGGAGGAGAGCGCTTCGTCCGAGACGACCGCCTCGTGAAGCAGCGCCTCCGCCCGCTCCGCGACGTCGACGTCGACGTAGAACGTGACCGAGTCCATCCCGGAGGCGACGGCGTCGATGTTGATCGCTTCCTCGCGGAGCGCGTCCGTGAGCTCCGAGAGGATCCCGGGACGGTTCCGGATCGCGCGACCCGCGACGGTGAGACACGCGAGCGGCTTCTCGCGCATGTCGATGAGGTTCTCGAACTGGCCCTCGATGCGAGTGCCACCGGTGAGCAGATCGCCGTGTTGATAGTGGACGACCCGCACGTTGAGCCGCTCGTTCTTGTACGAGAGCGCGGACGGCGCGACGACCTCCGCGCCGCGGAACGAGAGGTTCCGAAGCTCGTCGACGGTGATCTGTCCGACGTTTCGGGCACCCTCCACGACGCGTGGATCGCCCGTCATGACCCCTTCGACGTCGGTGACGATGACGACCTCGTCGGCGTTCATGTAGTTGCCGAGCATGACCGCCGTCGTGTCCGATCCGCCGCGGCCGAGCGTCGTCACGTTCCCGTCGTGGTCCTCGGCGAGGAAGCCCGTGATGACGGGAACGACACCGTCGAGGTCGGCGGCGACCGCCTCGGCGCGCTTTCGCGTCTCCTCGACGTCGAGCTCGCCGAGCTCGTTAGTGATAACCGGCCAGTCGGGGTGGCCGGGCTCGAGGAAGACCGCGTCGATCCCGCGGGCCGAGAGCGCGGCCTTCAGCATGCGTACGCTCGTCCGCTCGCCCATCGAGACGATCTCCGCCCGATCGGCGTCGTCCGTCTCAAAGGTGATGTCGTCGAGCAGGTCGTCGGTCGTCGATCCCATCGCGCTGGCGACGACCGCGATCTCGTGGCCGGCCGCGACCGCGCTGGCGATGGAGTCGGCCGCGCGGTTGATCCGGTCGCCGCTCCCGAGGCTCGTTCCGCCGAACTTCGCGACTACGCGCATACGACGACCTCGTTTCGTGACGGAGTGGTTTCGGGTCGGCTCCCGAGGACAGGACCCGTTTCGGGCTGCCCTTCGAGGACGCCGGGAGATGCGAGGTGATGCTGGTCAGTAAACATGCGCCCCCGTAGCGGAGGGAACCGCATAACTGTGTCTTCTCGGATAACAGTAATCGAATTGGTGTTTTCAGATCGTCGACCGGCGATAACGTCTCCTTACTCGTCGCTGCAGGTCGCTACTCGCTGCTGCGGGTCGCTATTCGCCGCTTCAGGCCACTACTCGTCGTTAACGCCCCACGCGTCCGGCATCTCGATGACGTAACGACCGTCCTCCTGCAGCGAGATGATGTACTCCTGTCGGTCGTACAGCTCCATCAGGTTCAGCTCGTATTTTCCGGGGCTGACGATCCGGATGCTCTCGAACTGCGCGTTGAGCTCGTCACGGAGGTCGTCGATGCCTGGGCGCTGTCCGGAGTCGGGATCGGAACCGGATCCCGGTTCCGCGCTCTCGTCGGCCGCGGGCGGGACTTCCTGACTCGCGCGGTCCAGTTCGTCCGGGCTGACCACGTCGGAACGGGCGCTCGCCTGTGCCGTATCCTCGTTGTCGATGTCCGAGACGCGCTCGGAACTCGCGGAACGCTCCGCGGTCGGTTTCGGCTCGGACTGCGTCGGCTTCGGCTCGGACGGCGTCGGCTTCGGCTCGGACCGCGTCGGCTTCGGATCGGTCGATCCGCGTGGTTCCGTCGAGTCAGTCGGCGTCGGAGGTTCGGTCGACCCCGTCGGGTCAGCCGCCACCGCGTTCTCGTCGTCGACGCCGTTCGGCTTGAACTGGAACTTGTTACCCCCGCAGTCGGGACAGCCGGAGAGCATCTCCTTGGAGCCGTCGGGAAACGTGCGGCCGCACTCTGTACATTGGTGTGGCATCTACTTACGGGATACGAGGGTACTGATGAGGTTCTCGTCTTTGTGCAGCGTCTCGATCCGGTTCGCGGGCCCGATCACGGTGAGCTTCTGTGTCGACTCACGACCCATGAGCTTGTCCAGGAAGCTCTGGTTCGACGCCTCCGCTTTGGGATACGTCTCGATCTCGATGCCGGTGAAGTCGTCCGGACTGATCTCCGTCATCGTCACCTCGATGAGTTTCGACTCCTCGTCGGGCGCGAGCCCCTCCTCGAGGATGACGATGTTGCCGTCGCGGACCCCGTCGAGTATCAGTCGGATCTTCTCCATACCCGTGAGCCCCTCCATCCGAGCGCCGCTTATCATGTCGATACGGACGCCGTCGTCGGCACCGTCGTCGTCACGGCCGCCGACGTTCGAGGTTGCTCCCGGCATCATCCGAAGTACTCCGCGATCTTCGTGTACACTTCATCCATGTTTTCGCCCTCGAGCGCCGACAGCGGGATCGTCTCGTGCTGCGGGAACGCGTTCGCGATCTGTTTGACGTCCGTGCCCGGAAGGTCGGTCTTGTTCGCGAGGATAAGCACCGGCAGGTCCTGCGACTCGATGATCCCGATGAGCATCGTGTTCACCTGCGTGAACGGGTCCGTCGTCGAGTCGAGCACGTAGATGACGCCGTCGACGTCCTCACGGAGCCAATGCATGGCCTCGGCGACCCCTTCGGTCGCTTCGCGGGACCGCCTGACGGCGTCCTCTTTTTCGATGTCGTGGTCGAGGAACTCCTTGTAGTCGACCTTGGTCGTGACACCGGGCGTGTCGACGATATCGATGGTGACGGTCCGACCGTTCCGTTCGATCTCGACGTTCTCCTTTCGGCGAGCCCGGCGCGTTTCGTGTGGAATGTGGCTCTCCGGTCCGACGGCGTCACCCGTCCAATCGCGTGCGATACGGTTCGCGAGGGTCGTTTTCCCGGCGTTCGGCGGCCCGTAGATCCCGATCCGCTTGGGCTCTTCCGCGGCGAACAGCCCGTCCGTGACCCGTGAAATGCTGTCTTTAAGGTTCGTGAGCAGTCCCATCCTGACCTCCAAATATGTTGGTTCTCCCTGCGCGTGCGCGGGGAATTGTATGTGGTTCTACGCCCCTTTCACTTAAGAACTGCGTCAGACACCACCGAAACCGGTGGATGCGGGTTTGAGCCGTCACTCCCGTCGAAGGGATCACACGGGAACGGAGGAAGTCGTACACGTGGATCCAAAGAAATCCAAGTCGTGTCGAAGGGGGATCCAGTCGTATCGAAGCGGCGGACGATGCTCATCTTTGTCATGGTTCACGTTGTCGAGTGTGTCTATCTGGAGTGTGTCCGCCCATGCCCCCCCACCCCTTCGTTTCGACTGGAGGACGACGATCGAGTGGGGGAGGGGGGTCGGAACCGCAGGACGAACACGGGCTCATAGCTTAAATTTAGAACACGCCTTATGATATTTTCTCAGGTAGAGGACCGAGGGTACTGTTCGCTATAGCGGTTAATAAAACCTGCCTTTGAAGAACCCGACTTTCGACCCCACCCCCACCTTCGATCTCGTGTTCCACCCGAAACGAAGGGGTGGGGGGGTTGAGTCACGACGGGTCGTTAGTGACGACGGGGTCGATAACTGCGGTTGGATGATGACGTACTGGAGGGTTCGACGGTGACGTACTGGAACGGTGTTCGGACGGCTCGACGGATCCGGGCGGGGTCACCACGAGAACCGTTCGATATCCAACGGAACCTGTCAAGAAAAGTCCGAAACGACGTTAGGACTCCACAAACCTCCGTCGACGTCATGGGTAGATCGCGTTCGATCGACTCAGGGGCGTTCCTCTCACCGCTACCGAATCGCCCGAACGTCCCGTGGTAACAGGTCCTTAACCGTGGGAGACCGCTCGTTGCGACCCAGTTCGTTCGATCCGTCGTGACACACCTGACTCGCCCCGAAGTGTACCGATCGAACGTCGCCATCGAGGATTACTGTTCCGTACGTTCAACCGGTCCGCTACTGATCCAACCGATCCGTTACTAATCAATCGCCTCCGTAGCGGACTCGAGACGGTCCTGTGGACGACGAACCCTCCCGGCGTCTCCCGTGAGATCCCTTCGCTTCCACTCTAGAGAGGAACACTTTTGTACCATCTCTTCATCTGGTTCGAGTGCATCAATTGGACACGTCCTCGCTGCTACTGCCGCCACAGCCTTCCGTCTAATGGCTGTCTCGGTGCTAACTCGGCATCATCGGACGTTGTTTCCACACGAAATAGGGGGGTTTACGATGGACGAAAACACACCAGACGCGGGCGAAGGATCGGGGAACGACGAGACCGGAAACGGTGACCATCCCACCCGAAACGGAGCCCCTTCGACTTCCGATCGAGCCGTAGCGGCCGCCGACGAGGACGCCGTCCCCGATGACGACTCATCCACCGACTCGTCTATCGACCCAGCAACCGACCCAACAACCAACCCAGCAACCGACCCAGCAACCGACCCAGAGACCGATGACGTTACGGTCGATCTCGAGAGCGGCGGCCGGGACCGATCGTCGACCGACGTCGACCTCAACGGGGTCGTGCTCGACGACGATGACGACACCCAAGGACTGTTCGACGACCTGCTCTCGGGCGAGCCGATCTTCGAGAACAAAGAGGTCCTCCGTCCTTCTTACACGCCACACGAGCTCCCGCACCGGAACGACCAGATCAACCAGATGGCGACGATCCTCGTTTCCGCGCTTCGCGGTGAAACCCCCTCGAACATCCTCATTTACGGGAAGACCGGTACCGGAAAGACAGCGTCCGCGAAGTTCGTCTCACAGGAGCTCGAATCGACCTCTCAGAAGTACGATGTCCCCTGTGAAGTCGAATACATCAACTGTGAAGTGACGGACACGCAGTACCGCGTGCTCGCACAGCTCGCGAACAAGTTCATCGAGAAGAACCAGTCGCTTATCGACGCCCGCCTCGACCGCTGTCGGGAGCTCAGATCAGCCGCCGAGGAGGACCCGTCGTCGATCGAGCGGACCGAGTTCGTCGATCGCGACGGATTGGACGAGCGCATCGACGACCTGGAGGCCGACGCAGCCGAAATGGAAGAAGTACCGATGACGGGGTGGCCGACCGACCGGGTGTACTCGACGTTCTTCGACGCCGTTGACTACCACGAACGCGTCGTCGTGATCATGCTCGACGAGATCGACAAGCTCGTCGAGAAGAGCGGCGACGACACCTTGTACAACCTCTCGCGGATGAACTCCGAGCTCGGCAACTCGCGGATCTCCATCATGGGTATCTCGAACGACCTGAAGTTCACCGACTTCCTCGACCCCCGCGTCAAATCGAGCCTCGGCGAGGAGGAGATCGTCTTCCCGCCGTACGACGCCAACCAGCTCCGCGACATCCTTCAACACCGTGCCGACATCGCGTTCAAGGTCGACGCCCTGACCGACGACGTGATCCCGTTGTGTGCGGCGTTCGCGGCACAGGAACACGGCGACGCTCGGCGCGCGCTCGACCTCCTCCGGACCGCGGGCGAGCTCGCGGAACGGTCACAAGCGGAGATCGTCGGCGAAGAGCACGTCAGACAGGCACAGGACAAGATCGAACTCGACCGCGTCGTCGAGGTGGTCCGGACGCTCCCGACACAGAGCAAGATCGTTCTCTTCGCCGTCATCCTCCTCGAGAAGAACGGCGTCCACAACATCAACACTGGCGAGGTGTTCAACATCTACAAACGGCTCTGTGAGGAGATCGACGCCGACGTGCTCACCCAGCGTCGGGTCACCGACCTGATCAGCGAACTCGACATGCTCGGGATCGTCAACGCCGTCGTCGTCTCGAAGGGTCGGTACGGCCGAACCAAGGAAATGGGGCTGTCCGTGCCCGTCGAGGAGACCGAGGCCGTCCTCCTGTCGGACTCACGGCTCGGGGACATCGAGAACGCACAGCCGTTCGTGCAGGCCCGCTTCGACAACTGACCGGCCGGTTATCCGCCCGCAGTCGACACCGCTGTCGGGGCACCGTCGCTCCCGACCATCGGACCGGAACCGTCTCCGACCTCACCGATCGAACACCCGGTGACGTCAGCCGTGCCGTTTCCGACGGGTTCCGGCCCTCCTCGTGTCTCGTCGGCGATCACGGGATCGATAGGTATCGCGACGGAGAGGACGTCGCCGGTATCCGCTTGTCCGGTCGCGATGAGTCTGATGTACCCGAGATACGGGACGCGAAGCCTCGCGACCCCGGTAACCCACTCGGCTTTGACGGGCTCCGAGAGGCCGTTCACCTGGTCGTACTGGCCGTTGTTGTCCCCGAGCGTGACGAACCCGTCGTGCGGTGCGGGGCAGTTCCGGAGGTCCGCACAGTCGTCCGCACGGTGGAACCGCTCGTCCGCGCGGTCGTACCAGTCCTCGCCCGCCTCGACGTGAAACATCGCCCGGTGGATGATGGGCGACGCCGTCCGATCGGGCGGTTGGAAGATGATGACCGAGCCGTACGATCCGAAGGTCTCGTATCCCGCCGCTTCCCCGGCTTCGGAGGTGACGACGCCGATGTCGTTGTTCGCGGCGTCGGGGGCAAACCGTCCTGGCTCGGTGACGAACACCAAGTCACCGACCTCCATGTTCGGCTCCATGCTGCCCGACTCGACGGCGACCATGGGCGGCCAGACCCCGCTCACGGCGAACAGCAGCAGGCCGAGCACCAGCACGATGAGGGCGCTCGAAAGCATCTCACGGACCCACATCAACGGGCCGTCAGTATCGTGGCGGAACCGGTGGAGGAGGGACTCGTCGACCGCGTCGTCGCCGATCGCCCGATCGACGTCGTTGAATCCGTCGGCGGCGGCGGCCGGCCGGCCATCGTCACCGTCGGTATCCAGGTCGTCAACCGGCCGCTCACCGTCGTCGACCGTATTGTCCTCGACGGCCTCGTCGTCGACGGTCTCGTCGTCGACGGTCTCGCACTCGACCGTCTCGTCGTCGTCTACCGGCCGATCAACGTCGTCAGCCCCGTCGTCGGCCGACGTCGGTCGATCCCCTTGATCCATCGTTCGTGAGTTGGCGAGTTTCGGCTATAAGTCTCCGGGTCCGGTTCGATCGTCGGTATCCCGTCATCGGTATCCCGAAGCGATCCGCGGAGCCCGCCGCCGGATCGGCCTCCGGAACTGTTTTGACTCGTACCGGCCTCTCAGAGGACGTGCCGCTGGAGTCGAACGCCCGTATCGTGAGCGAGCTGGCGCGCCGGGGCTACAACGCCGAACGCGAGGCCGTCACGCTCCTCGCCGGTGCCCAGAACCCGGTGGTCGCGATGGAAGCCGCCGTCGATCACGCGCCCGACGACGCCCTCCGTATCACCTCCGATCACGTCCGGGCCGCCATCGAGAACACGCCCGGAAACGCTACCGATAGCCTCGCCGACGACCGTGACAGCGGTGTCACCACCGATCGTAGCGGCGGGGGTGTCACCGACGACCGTAGCGGCGGTGTCGCCGACGATACGGCTCCCGGCCCAACCCCGGCTTCCGGTCCACCGGCTACCGACGATCCCTCGGGGACTGAACGCGGATCTCCAGTCGAAACGAAGGGGTCGAAAAACGAGAGCGGATCGGCGTCGAAACACGTTAGAGACCCCGAACTCCGACAGCTGGAGATCGGCAACGACATGACGGGGAACAGCACCGGGACGGGCGAGTACATGGACTTCGTCCGGACGTTTCGCGACCGGTACGCTCGCCTCTCGAAGGTCCTCCGTGGTCGTGTCACCCACCGACCGGCCGAGGCGATCGCGGACATGCCGGGGGGGAGCGACGCCGCCATGATCGGGCTCGTCAACGACGTCCGATCGACGAAGTCCGGCCACTGGCTGATCGAACTGGAAGACACCACCGGGACGTTCCCCGCCCTCGTGATGAAGGACAAGGGGTTGGCCGACGTCGTCGACGAGATCCTGATGGACGAGTGCGTCGCCGTCGAGGGAACGCTCGCGGACGACGCGGGGATCCTCTTTGCGGACGCGCTCCACTTCCCCGACGTGCCCCGGACCCACCGTCCCGGTGCAGCCGATCGCCACGTGCAGGCCGCGCTCATCTCTGACGTCCACGTCGGGAGCGACGAGTTCATGCTCGACGCGTGGAACCGGTTTACCGACTGGCTCCACACGCCGGAGGCGGATCCGGTCGAATACGTCCTCATCGCTGGCGACATGGTCGAGGGCGTCGGAGTCTACCCGAACCAGGACGAGGAACTCGACATCGTCGACATCTACGAACAGTACGAGACGTTCGCGGAGCACCTGAAGGACGTCCCGGGCGACACGGAGATCGTGATGATTCCCGGCAACCACGACGCCGTCCGGCTGGCCGAACCGCAGCCCGGCTTCAACGAGGAGCTCAGGGGGATCATGGACGTTCACGACGCGCGGATCGTCTCGAATCCGGCGACGGTTACCGTCGAGGGCGTCGACGTGCTGATGTATCACGGCGTCTCGCTCGACGAGGTGATCGCGGAACTGCCCGAGGAGAAGGCGAGCTACGACGAGCCGCACAAGGCGATGTACCAGCTCCTCAAGAAGCGCCACGTCGCGCCACAGTTCGGCGGACACACGCGGGTCGCCCCGGAGGACCGTGACTACTTGGTCATCGAGAACGTTCCGGACGTGTTCCACACCGGCCACGTCCACAAGCTCGGCTGGGGGAAGTACCACAACGTGCTCGCCGTCAACTCCGGCTGCTGGCAGGCACAGACCGATTTCCAGAAGTCCGTCAACATCCAGCCCGACTCCGGGTTCGCCCCCATCCTCGACCTCGACACCCTCGAGATGACCGTCCGGAAGTTCGCCTGATCGCGGGGCCGACCCCTCAAGAAGTTCGCCTGATCGCGCGGCCGATCCCTTATGAACCATGCCGCGGCCACACCCGCCGTGACCTCGACGGTCGCCCGCGGCGAACTCGGCGGTGGCGCGACGCACCGCCGCGGGCACGGACACGCTCGGCGCGTCGCCTGTTCGCCCTGCGATCGGTCGACACCGCCGGTCATCGGCTCCCTGCACCCGATCCGGCCCATCGGCGTCTCGATCAGTCGTCGATCCCGACCCGCCCGCTCGTCGCGCTGTTGAGCCGATCGATCACCTCCTCCACCTCGGCGAGCGGCACGCGGAGATCGAAGGTGACCCGCTCGTCGTAGTCGGCCTCGAACTCGACGTCGGCCGACTCGATCACGCCGCGGACGGTCCCGGAGTCGTCGTATCCCGTCGTCACGACGAGCCGCCGGTGTGGCCGCTCCTCTACGACCTCGGCCTCGTCGACCCCTTCCTTCACCGCCCGCGAGTACGCGCGAGCGAGCCCGCCGACGCCGAGGTTCGTCCCGCCGTAGTAGCGCGTAACGACGGCGACGACGTTCCGGACGTCGCGCTGTTGGAGGACGTTCAGCGCCGGTTTCCCGGCCGAACCGGTCGGCTCACCGTCGTCGGAGGCGTACTCCCGAAGCATCACGTCGTTCCCGGGCGTTCGTTCGGAGGGCTCGCCGGCCGGAACGCGGTACGCCGGAACGTTGTGCGTGGCGTCGGCGTACTCCGTCTCGACCGCCTCGATGAACGCCTCCGCCTCCGCGACCGTGTCCGCCGGCGCGACGTGGCCGAGGAACTCGGACCCGTGGACCTCGAACGTCGCGGTCGCCCGCCCGGCCACCGTCTGGTACGTGTCGGTCACTGCCCGTGCCTTTGAGCGGTTCCGATTAAGCCGTGTCGCTCACGCGACGTCGCTCAGGGTCCATCCCCTCTCCCTCACGGCTCATCGCTCCACCTATCACTTCCTCCCTCGTCGCTGCTCCGATCCCGTTCGAGCTCCCGGCGGCGTGCCACGACGACGCTCGTCGGCGGCGCGAGCCGGTACAGCGCGACGAACGCGAGGACGCCGACGACCTCGGCGATCTTCCCGACGATCGCTAAGGGGTCGGCGGCGAGCACGGCGGCGGCCCCGGCCCCGTACCAGCCCGCATAGCCGACGAGGAAGGCGAGGAGCGTCCCCGCACCGAGCGCGTACAGCCGTCGGTACTCGTCGGCCTGTAGCGTCGCGGCCGCGACGAGCACCGTAAACGCGCCGCCCAGGAGGAACACGTACGGTCGCGGGTCGCCTTCGACCCCGATCCGCGGCCACGCCCACAGCAGATGGACCGCGGCGCTCAACACCGCCGTCTGCGCGGCGACCGCTCGTAGCAGCCGCTTCCGCGGCGTGTCACGTCCATCGGCCGCCGCGCCCGAGTCGACGGGGTTCGCCTCCATCGGCGTCACTCCCACGGGTGGTTCCCGGGCACGTCCGGCCAGAGCGGGTACCAGTACGACTCGTCGCCTTCGACCCCCAACTCGCCGTCGAGGACGGACTGCAGCTTGAACTCGACGCGCTGGTTCCGCTCGTGGTCGCCGGCAGGCGCGAAGGGGTAGTACGCCCCGCGACGGAACGAGTAGATCCAGTAGGCGTTCCCGCCGTCGGCCTCGAACCCGAACACGGCGGCGAGCAGGCGCGAGCCGAACCCCTCCTCGATGAACTGGTCGGCCGCGAAGTGGACGCTCGTCACGAGGTCCTCCGGATCGTCGTCCTCCAGCACGAACCAGTGGTAGCCGTGATCGTCCTCGTATCGGTGGAAGCCCGTCCCCGTCTCCATCTCCCCGGCCTCGAGGATCGCCTCGACCTCCCCGACGGCGTCGTCGAAGCGCGTACTGTCGACTCCGGAGAAGCAGAGCGCCGCCTCCCCGCAGTGGTCGTAGCCGAGGTCGGCCTCCATCGTCACGTACGCCGTCGACATCCCGAACAGGTCCTCGGGGTCGGCGTCGCGCGTCGCGTCGGTCTCCGCGTTCGTCCCGAGCACGGCGCGGATCGTCTCGAAGATACCCATCAGTTGGACGACGATACGCGACGTGGGGATTAGGGCGTTTCTACCGCGCGGCGACGCGATCGACGTCGATCGGGCTCTCACTCCGCGTCGACCTTATCGAGGAACGTCAACACGCCACGCGTGTTCAACCCGGCGTTGGCTCGGGCGCGTTCGGGGTTCCAGAACTCGAGATCCGCGCTCGCCTCCTCGAAGTAGTCGACGACGGCCTCGTCGTTCGCGAGGGTTTCTCGCTTCGCGCGAACCGCTTCAACCCACTCGACGTACGCCCGTTTCGCCTCGCCCAGCAGTTCGGGATCGTATCGTCGCGGCCCGAAGTGAGCGAAACAGAGGTGTTCGGGATCGAGCTCGGCGATCGTCCGGATATCGGCGAGACAGCGGTCGAGATCGAACTGTGGCGGCGGCGTCGTCTCGACGACGGTGTCGACCTCGGGAACGTATATCCCCGCGGCGTCGGCGGTGAACACGACCTCGGCGTCGGGCTCGTGGTACACGGCGTGGTGCGGGGCGTGTCCCGGCGCGTCGTGGACGACGAGCTCCCGATCGCCGAGGTCGATCCGGTCCCCTTCCGTCACCCCCGAGATACGGTCCGCCGGCACGGGACGCGGCTCGTCGTAGTGCCGCCACTGGTCCTCGACGGCGGCCTTCGTTCCGGCCACGAGCGCGCCCGGATCGACGAGGTGTCTCACGCCCTTCTCGGGGACGAGGACCTCCGCGTTCGGGTACCGCTCGGCGAGGTGGCCCGCCCCGCCGGCGTGGTCGAGGTGTGCGTGCGTCGGCACGATCGACGCGAGGTCCTCGCGGCCGATCCCGATCGCTTCGAGCGTTTCGAACAGCGTCTCGCGGTTCGCCCCCGTCCCCGTGTCTATCACGGCCGGGCGGTCGGTGTCGTACACGTAGACGGACCCGTACTCGTCGGTGTCGAACATCCCCGTGTCGTGGACGTACAGGTCCTCGACGCCGCGAACCGGCTCGAACTCGCCAGCCTTCATGACGGGTTCGACACCCCCGGGGGCCTTCTATCGGTCGATCGTGTCCGTTGCGACCCGCCCGCGAGGCCCGTGGCTGGGACTTATGCCGATGCCGGCCGTCGATCGCGTATGCACGTTCTCGTCACCGGCGCGACCGGGTTCGTCGGAGGACGACTGGCCCCGGCGCTCCTCGAGGGCGGCCACGAGGTGACCGTGCTCGTTCGCGACGCGACCGAGTACGACGCCCCGGCCGGCGTCCGGGTCATCGAGGGGGACCTCCTCGCACCGGAGAGCTTGCCGCCCGCGTTCGCGGTCGACGGCGACCCCGTCGACGCCGCGTACTACCTGGTCCACTCGATGGAGGGCGGGCCGGGATACGCGGCGCGGGACCGCGACTGTGCGCGTCACTTCGCGGCCGCCGCGTCGGCGGCCGGCGTCCCGCGCGTCGTCTACCTCGGCGGGCTCGGCGAGGACCGCGACGAGCTCTCCGAACACCTCCGCTCGCGGCGGGAGGTCGAACGCCTCCTCGCCGAGGGTACGTACGCGCTGACCACGCTCCGGGCGGCGATCGTCATCGGCGCGGGGAGCGCGAGCTTCGAGGTGATACGGGGGCTCGCGACCCGACTCCCCGTGATGATCACTCCCAAATGGGTCGACACGCGGTGTCAGCCGATCGCGGTCGGCGACGTCGTCGCCTACCTGGTCGGCGTTCTCGACGAGCCGGCGACGGCCGGCGAGACGTTCGAGATCGGCGGTCCGGAGGTGTTGACCTACGCGGAGATCCTCCGCCGGACCCGCCGGCAGCTCGGCCAGCAGCTCCGGATCGTCCGGGTGCCGGTGTTGAGCCCGCGGCTCTCGGCGATGTGGCTCCGGCTCGTCACGGACGTCGACCCGTTCCTCGCGCGGTCGCTGGTCGAGGGGATGCGGAACCCGGTCGTCGTCGAGGACACACGGATCCGCGAGTACGTCCCCATCGACGGGACGCCGTTCGACCTGGCGGTCGCGAGGGCCCTCGACGAGAGTCGCCCGGCGGGCGACGAGCCGTATCGGATCGGCGTAACGAACGAGCGGGCCGACGGCTCCGGCGGGAGCGTCGACGCCGCGGATTCGGATCTCGCGAACTCGGACGGATCCCCGAACGGCATGGGGTCGTCGCGGTGAGCCGTCGGTACGGCGAGACGTGGGTGTACGAGAGCCTCGTCGGCGGGATCCCCGGGCTCGACCTCTCACGGACCGCCGCCGTCGCGATACAGGTGATCCTGTTCCAGACCGGCGTCCTCCTCCTCGGGTGGTACTACGGGCTGTGGAGCGCCGTCCTCGCCGGTACGGTCGCGGTCCTCGTCGCCGCCGCCGGCAGCGTCGAGATGCACCGCCTCGGGGAGGGGAACCGTCGGCTGTCGACGCCGCCCGCACACAAACGGCTCCTGTTCGGGTCGAGCATCGAGATCGTGTTGGGGATCCTCGCGTTCATCGGCCTGGTGACGTACCTGTTCGTCTGGGACGTCGGTCTGCTCCATCGGCTGTTCGGGCCGGACCCGCCCGTCGCGGCGGTGTACCTGACCCTCCTGATCCTCTGGGACCTCTGTTATCGGATCGGGACCTCCTGGTGGAGCGCGGTGGTCGCGCTGTGGCGGGCCGTCAACGTCGACCTCTCGCCGAGCGACAGGGCGCGCGCCCGGCGTCTCGACGCCGAGAACGTCGCCTTCTCCGCGATCCAGCTGGTGCTCGTCCCGTTCCTGTGGAGCGATCCGTTGCTGCTCGGCGCGGTCGTCGGCCACGTCGTCGCGGTCGCGGCGGTCTGTACGGCCGCGATCGTCCTCTCGTGATCCGGACGATGTGTCTACGGGACGGCGTCGACGCTATCGGTCGGTTGCGCGGCGATGGAAAATGAGGGCTGTGGTCGGTCGGTCACCGGGACTACTTACCTTGCAGCTCCTGGAACTTGTCGAGGAGTGCCTCCGCCGAGTCCCCCGAATCGTACGTGAGAGATCCCGAATACTCGGCGCGTACGGCGTCGAAATCGGCGTCGACGACGCCGGTCTTCTGTTCACGGCGCTCGTGTTCGTCCTCGTCATAGGCACCCATTGACATGGTACACATGCGCTTGGTTGTTACTGGTGATATATGTGTCGGTTGTATACTGTGAATGATCGTGTTAATACTCGAATCGACCGCAGGACGGGGGTTTTCACCCAGCAGTAAGCCGGGCGTACGCGCCGGAAAGCCGAACGTTCGGCGTTCGTGTCGCCGATGGCATCGGCGCTAACGTCGATCCGTCGGGGTCACCGCAAACCCTTAGCGTCCCGGGGCGGTAGCAGATCCGTGGCACAACCGCTCCGATTCAGGCGTGCACCCGAGACGTGGAACGCCGACCGGGTCCGCTCGCGGATCGAACGGCCGCTGGACGACAACCTCGGAGCGACCGCGAGCGACCCGTGGTTCAAACCGCCCCGCGGATACGACGCTCGACGGTTCGACATGGACGACGGCTCGATGGCGCTGTTCTGTTGGACGGACCACGACGACGACCCGCCGGCCGGGACCGGCGGCGGGCCGGTCGGGTACTGGCTCGGCAACACGGAGACGCCGCGCGACCTCTGGCGAACGGACAAGTACGGCTTCGACGAGGTCCCGTACGGGGTCTCGCGCTGGGCACAGCGGGAGCTCCTCGCGGGGTTACACGACGACGAGCCGTGGCTCGCCGACTACCCGCACGTCTCGTGGTACTTCCTCCCGGTGTTCTGCTCGAAGGACGGGTCGGAGACGACCCGCGCGTTCTTTCGCGACCACGCGGCGGGGTTCCCGGACGCGACGCGCGACGAGGGGGCCGGTTACGTCGAGCGGCTGCTTCACTCGGGCATCCTCGACCCCTACCGGGAGACGATGGCCGGCAAGCTCGGGACGTCCGCGTCGATGGACCTCGTCCGGATGAGCGCCACGGTCGCCGAGTTCACGGCCGCGAAGGTCCTCACGGACGCGGGCTACGGGATCACCCCGGAGATCGAGGTGACGACCGGTCACTCGCTCGATTATCGAGCGGAGGACCCTGCCACCGGAACCGCGTCGCTCGTCGAGGTGACGCGCCCCCAGCCCGTCTCCGGCCGAAGCGCGAACACGCCGGTCGCCGCGGTGCGCGACACCGCACAGACGAAGACGAACGGGCAGCTGGAGGCGCACGCCGGCGGAGTGACCCTCTTCGTCGACTGCAGCTCGTTCCCCGACGCGGACTGGCGCTCGGTCCGCGAACAGCGACCCGACGTCCGGCACAAACCCGCGGTCGTGTTCCGTGCACGCCCCGACGGGCGCGTCGAGGGGTACTCGAAGGGGTCGGTGCCGTTGGACCTCTCGGCGGCGATCGAGTGGGTCGGCTAGTAGGCGATAACACGTCTCGGACCGCTCACGTCGAGCGCCGTGGTGACGTCTCGAGGCCGTTTCTGGTTTGGTACTCCCGCCGAAAAGGAACCGCTCGGTCGCCGTTCGCCGGTCAGAACGAGACGGGCTGTGATCCCCGCTCGCCGGCGGTCGCCGGGTCCCGGTCGGAGTAGAACCGTCGGCCGACGGCGCGGTGACAGACGCCGGCCCGGAGGGTGTCGAACACCTCGTCCGGCCGGTCGAACGTCTGCTCGCCGAACAGCTCCAGCACGTCGCCGAGCCGCTCGGTCCCGTCCGCGAGCTCTACGGTCGCGTTGCCGTGAGCCGCGATTATCTCCGCCGAGGTCATCGGGTACTGGTGCCGTTCGAGCCGGTCGTCGATACCGTTCAGGCGCATCAATGGATGGGAGACCTCGCAGGTCCTTAATGATTGTCCATGAATAACCTTAGTCGACGGTGTATTCCTTAACGGTCCTTAATTGCCGTTCGTGAACAATCAACATGGGTTCGGCGCTCGCCGGAACCGTTGCGGCTTACTCCGGCCCGGACACGCCTTTGGTATGCACGGCCCCGGAGAGACGACCGACACGGAGCCCGCCGCGGCTGTCGCCGGCGGCGGGATCGTCACCGATGGCGGGACGGCGATAGACGACGAGACGGCCATCGATGACGGGACGGCTACCGACGACGCGGCGATCGTCGACGGCGAGGTGATCGCGGACCTCCACACGCATACGACGGCCTCCGACGGCACGTTGCGGATCGAGGAGGTCCCCGCGGCCGCCCGCGAGGCGGGGCTCGACTGGGTCGCCGTCACGGACCACGACCGGATCCATCCCGGGATCGACGCCCCGGTCGTCGAGCGCGACGGGGTGCGGATCGTCCGCGGTATCGAGCTTCGCGTCGACGCGGGCGTCGAGCGGCTCGACCTGCTCGGCTACGCGGTCCGCGGGACCGACCCGCTCGTCGCCGAGGTGGACCGCCTGCAGGCGGACCGCCAGGAGCGCGGCGCGCGGATGCTGGAGCGCGTCGAGCAGCGGCTGGGCGTCACCCTCGACCTCGAGCCGCGGCCGGGGATCGGTCGACCGCACATCGCCCGCGCGATCGACGCCTCGTCGGCCCCGTACGACTACGACGCGGCGTTCGAGGAGCTGATCGGCGACGGCGGGCCCTGTTTCGTCGCGCGCGAGGTGACCGCTCTCGACCGAGGGATCGAGCTGCTCCGCGACGCCTGTGCGTTCGTCGGGCTCGCACACCCCTTCCGCTATCGCGACGTCGACGCCGCGCTCGACGTCGCCCGACGACTGGACGCGGTCGAGCGCTGGTACCCCTACGGCCGCGACGTCGACGTGGACCTCGTCGACCGGGTGGCGGCGTCGGCCGGACTCCTCCGAACCGGCGGGAGCGACGCTCACGGGCGAGCGCTCGGCGGGGCGGGGCTGACCACGGACACGTTCGAGCCGATCCGCGAGCGGCTTCCCGAGCCCGACGACGAACAGGGTTAAAGCCGCCGCCGTCCAACGGGAGGTATGCAGTGTCACTACTGTGACCGAAAGGCCGCCTACGGTGCCGAGAAGGGCGGCGTCACCGTCGGCCTCTGTGAGGAGCACTTCCGCGAGCGGATCGAGGAGCTCGCGGAGTCCGACGAGCTCGCCGCCATCCGCGAGCAGATCGACGTCGACTCCGCGGAGTAGCCGCCGCCACCCGTTCACGGCTTCGCCGCCCGCGACGGCTCCGACGCCCGCGGCGAAGCCGTCCGCCGACCACGTCTGGCTCCCCCTCGCGAACACGTCGCGTCTCAGCGCGTCTCAGAGCTTCTCAGCGCGTCTCAGGACCGCTACCCGCCCGAGTCACGAGTCCGTACGCGGGCGGCCGGTCCGGAGCGATCCTTAAAAGACGGCCGGGAGCCAAGCGTCGGCCATGCATCCCCTCGATCGCCCCCGGCGGCTCCGGACGGACGGCGTCAGGCCCCTCGTCAGCGAGACCGATCTCTCGGCGACGGACCTGATCGCGCCGGTGTTCGTCGACGCGACGACGGACGAGCGCGTGCCGATCGGCACGATGCCCGGCCACGAGCGCGTCCCGGTCGCCGAGACGGTCGCCCGCGTCGAGGAGGTCCTGTCGACCGGCGTCGAGGCGGTCATCGTCTTCGGGATCCCCGAGTCGAAGGACCCGACGGGATCGCGTGCGTACGCTCCTGACGGCGTGGTCCAGCGCGCGATCCGACGGGTCTCGGCCGAGACTGACGCGTACGTCGTCGGCGACGTCTGTCTCTGTGAGTACACCGACCACGGCCACTGCGGCGTGATCGAGGCGGACGCCGAGACGGACCCGACGCTCACCGTTCGCAACGACGAGACGCTCGACCTGCTCGCGCGGACCGCGGTGTCGCAGGCGGACGCGGGCGCGGACATGGTCGCGCCGTCCGCGATGACCGACGGGCAGGTGCGGGCGATCCGGGCGGCCCTCGACGAGGCGGGTCACGAGGACGTGGCGCTGATGAGCTACGCCGTCAAGTACGAGTCGGCCTTCTACGGACCCTTCCGCGACGCCGCCGACGGCGCGCCCGCGTTCGGCGACCGCCGACACTACCAGATGGACCCCGCGAACCGCCGGGAGGCGCTCCGCGAGGCCCGGCTCGACGCCGCCGAGGGCGCGGACGTGCTGATGGTGAAACCCGGGCTCCCGTACCTCGACGTCGTCCGTGACCTCCGCGAGGAGTTCGACCACCCCATCGCCGCCTACAACGTCTCCGGCGAGTACGCGATGCTCCACGCCGCCGCCGAGAAGGGGTGGCTCGACCTCGAGGCGACCGCCCACGAGTCGCTGCTGTCGCTGAAGCGGTCCGGCGCGGACCTGATCGTGACGTACTTCGCCGAGGACCTCGCCGAGCGCTTATAAGGAACCCCGGAGGAGAGCGCTGCTCGCGACCCTTCGCGATCTCAGGCGCACCCGCGTTCCAGTCCTCCGGCGCGCGCGAGAAACGCGCGCGAGGGCCCGGCCGACGGCCGGAGCGACGCGGAGGGCGTCGGCCGACGGGTGGGGAGGACGAGGTGCGGTACGGTCGGGAGGGGAACGGGACTCCCTCTCCGAGTCCCGCGGACGAGGGCCCGAAACGGTTCGCCGGCGTTCGTGTCGCCGCCGGCTCCGAACCGTTCAGACGATCTGCTCGCCGTCGTCGTCGTACACCTCGATCGCGTCGACCGGGCACGTCCGCGCCGCGAACTTCGCGTCGAGCTCCTCGCCGTCGGGCACCTCCAGAACGAACACGTCCTCGCTCTCCTCCTCGCTCCCGACGAGGTCGGCTTTCCCGTCGTTGAGGTCCTTCTCGAAGGCGTCCCACTCCGCCACGCACTGGTACATCCCGATACAGGTGTCCCGGTCGAACGTCACGCGCATACGAACGGTACAGCGAGCGGGTACAAAGCCGTGGCGGGCCGGCGGTTCCCGCACCCCGGGAGTTCTCCCGGTCGGTGAGGGTATCTCCCCCTCGTCCCCTCGGTACGAACGCCCGCTGACGCCGGTGCCCTCCACCGGTCGCTCCGACTTCTCGCCCGTCTCCGAGGTTTATAAGCCCCCGTCCGAATGCGGACGTATGGACTCGAACGGTACGGCGCTCCGCGAGGCGCTCTCCAAGCGCGCCGACGTGTTCGGAAGCCTCGCGGATGCGCCCGCGAGCAAGCCGGAGCTCGTCGATCGGCTGGCGAGTTCCCGCTCGACGGTCGATCGGGCGATCGACGACCTCGAAGCGGTCGACTGCGTCGACTCTCGGAACGGAACGTACTCGCTCACCGCGACGGGCCGGCACGCGTTGGCTGCACACCGGCGCTACGCGGCGTCGACCGACGCCGTCGACCGGGCGAGCACCCTGCTGAACGGGCTCCCGGACGGGGTGACGCTCCCGGCGACCTTCCTCCGAGGAGCGACGGTGACCGTCGCGGGCCCGCACGCGCCGGACGGGCCGGAGACGTCCGTCGGCAACCTCCTCGAGCGGGCCACGGCGATGTACGGGCTGGCCCCGGCCGTCCTCAAGTCGGACGTGTTCCTCCTCGATCGTGAGACCGACCGCGGGGCGTTCGAGGCGGAAGTCGTCGCCGAGCCCGCGGTCGTGTCGGCCCTTGCGGCGCTGTCGGACGCGCCCGTGGGCTCGCTCGTCGATAGCGAGTCGTTCACGCTGTACGAGAGCGACGGGTCCCTCCCGTACGCGTTGTGGGTGTTCGAGACGCCGTCGGGGGCGCACGCGGGGATCACCTTCCGGACCGGCGATTCGGGCGGAATGATCACGAACGACGACCCGGACGCCGTCGCCTGGGCGCGGGAGCGGTATCGGTCGTACCGCGACCGCGCCGATCCCGTCGACCCCGCCGAGACGATCGCCCCCGACGACCTCTCCGCAGCTACCGAGTCCGACGACCCCTCCGCCGCTACCGAGTCCGACGACCCCTCCGCGGCTACCGAATCCACCGACCACCCGGTTTAAGGGCGACGCGGGCGTCGTGTCGACGATGACCGACGTCTGGCTCGTCGACCGGCAGTTCGACTCGAAGGGGCTCGTACGGCTGACGTACGCGACGACGGACGGGGCGCGGATCTACACGCGCGAGCTCGCTGAGCGGCGGCTCGTGATGGGCGGGTCCGTCACCGCCGGCCGCGACGTCGCCGACGAGGACCTCGGGGCCGCGCCCGACG
This sequence comes from Halorubrum sp. JWXQ-INN 858, assembly GCF_009806985.1. Taxonomy (GTDB): domain Archaea; phylum Halobacteriota; class Halobacteria; order Halobacteriales; family Haloferacaceae; genus Halorubrum. The sequence continues at coordinate 31,244 of NZ_WUAX01000005.1, forward strand.
AGGAGGTCGAGCGGTTCGCCCGCGAGGCGTCGCGGATGGCGGCCGACCACGACCCCGACGACGAGGTGTGAGTTCCGGGCCCGACGAGGTGTGACGTTCCACGACCGGCGTCCGCCTCCCGGTTCCGACGCGTTAAACCGGATCGGGGTCTAAGCCACCCTAATGCAACCGAGTTCGCTCTCCGGGCTCCCCGCGGGCGTCGGCGAGGCGCTCGAGGCGGAGGGCGTCGCCGAGCTCTACCCGCCCCAGGCGGCGGCCGTCGAGGCGGGCGTCCTCGACGGCGAGAGCCTCGTCGCGGCCGTCCCGACCGCCTCCGGCAAGACGTTGATCGCCGAGCTCGCCATGCTGTCGGCGATCGAGCGGGGCGGCACGGCCTTATATATCGTTCCCCTGCGCGCGCTCGCCTCCGAGAAGAAGGCGGAGTTCGAGCGGTGGGAGGATCACGGGGTGACCGTCGGCGTCTCGACGGGCAACTACGACTCCGACGGCGAGTGGCTCGCGACCCGCGACGTGATCGTCGCGACGTCCGAGAAGGTCGACTCGCTCGTCCGCAACGGCGCGCCGTGGATCGACGACCTGACCTGCGTCGTGAGCGACGAGGTCCACCTCGTCGACGACGCCGGACGGGGGCCGACCCTCGAGGTGACCCTCGCGAAGCTCCGCCGCGTGAACCCCGGCCTCCAGACCGTCGCGCTCTCGGCGACCGTCGGCAACGCCGACGTCATCGCCGACTGGCTCGACGCCGAGCTCGTCGAGTCCGACTGGCGGCCGATCGACCTCCGGATGGGGGTTCACTACGGCAACGCGATCAACTTCGACGACGGGAGCCAGACCGAGGTGCGCGTCGAGGGGGCCGACGACCAGACCGCGGCGCTCGTCGGCGACGCTCTCGACACCGAGGAGGACGGTCAGGGCGGCTCCTCGCTCGTCTTCGTCAACTCCCGCCGGAACGCCGAGAGCGCGGCCCGCCGGCTGACGGACGTGACCGGGTCGCGGCTGACCGCCGACGAGCGCGACGCGCTCCGCGACCTCGCCGCCGACCTCCGTGACGTCTCCGACACGGACACCTCCGAGGACCTCGCGACGGCCGTCGAACGGGGCGCGGCGTTCCACCACGCCGGGCTCGCCGCGGAACACCGGTCACTCGTCGAGGATGCGTTCCGCGACCGGCTGATCAAGGTCGTCGCGGCCACGCCGACGCTGGCGGCCGGCGTTAACACTCCCGCTCGGCGGGTGATCGTCCGCGACTGGCGGCGTTACGACGGCGACTTCGGGGGGATGAAGCCGCTCGACGTCCTCGAGGTCCACCAGATGTGCGGGCGGGCGGGCCGCCCCGGGCTCGACCCGTACGGCGAGGCGGTGCTGCTCGCGTCGGACGCGGACACGATGGACGAGCTGTTCGATCGGTACGTCTGGGCGGACGCGGAGCCGGTCCGCTCGAAGCTCGCGGCCGAACCGGCGCTCCGAACCCACGCGCTCGCGACGATCGCCTCCGGCTTCGCCGCGACGCGCGAGGGGCTCTTAGAGTTCCTCGACAACACGCTCTACGCGACCCAGACCGACGACGCCGGGCGGCTCGCGGCGGTGACCGACACCGTGATCGACTACCTCGTCGTCAACGGCTTCATCGAACGCGACCGGGAGGGTGGAACCGAGCGGCTCGCCGCGACGGGGATCGGCCACACCGTCTCCCGGCTCTACCTCGACCCGATGAGCGCCGCGACGATGATCGACGGGCTTCGGGACGCTTGCAGGGAAGAAACGACGGAGCCGAGCGCCGGCGAGTTCACGCTTGCGGCGGACGCGGACGACGGCGATGCCTCCGACGAGCCGGCCTTCGGCACGTACACCCGTGTCGACGGTGCTAACGTCGAGGGAGACGCGAGCGAGGACGACGGCGCTCCTCGCCCGTCGATCACGCCGCTCGGCCTCTACCACCTTCTCAGTCGGACTCCGGACATGTATGAACTCTACCTGAAGTCGGGCGACCGCGAGAGGTACGAGGAGACGTACTACGAGCGCGAGGCGGAGCTCCTCGGGGACGCGCCCTCGGAGTACGAGGACGTCCGTTTCGAGGACTGGCTCGCCTCGCTGAAGACCGCCCGGCTGTTGGAGGACTGGGCGAGCGAGGTCGACGAGGACCGATTGACCGAGCGGTACGGCGTCGGCCCCGGCGACATCCGCGGCAAGGTCGACACCGCCGAGTGGTTGCTCCGCGCCGCGGAGACGATCGCGAGGGACGTCGACGGGGTCGACGGCGACGCGGTGCTCGCGGTACGGGAGGCGCGCAAGCGGGTCGAGTACGGCGTCCGCGAGGAGCTGCTCGACCTCACCGGCGTTCGGAACGTCGGTCGCAAACGCGCCCGGCGGCTGTTCGAGGCGGGCATCGAGACCCGCGCCGACCTCCGCGAGGCGGACAAGGCGGTCGTGCTCGGGGCGCTCCGCGGGCGGGAGCGGACGGCCGAGCGCGTCCTCGAGAACGCCGGCCGCGAGGACCCGTCGATGGACGGCGTCCGTGCCGATCGGTCGGCGTCCGCCGCCGCGACCGCGGGCTCGGCGAACGGTGACGACGGTGAGGGCCAGGCAAGCCTCGGTGATTTCCAGTGACTGGCGCGCCCGATCCCGGTGTCAGCCCGGCCGCCGACCGTGGCTCCGATACCGACCGTGGTCGGTCGTCCGGAACTCCCCCGATCCCGCCCGCGCGGATCGTCGCGGAGCGGGCCCGGATCGACGACCTCGACGCGTTTCTCGACGCACTCGCGGTCGTCGGCGAGGAGACGGGTGCGGTCGTTCAGGCGTTCGACGCGGACCTCGTCGTCTCCGAGGCCCACCTTCGACGCGCGGTTCGGCTGGCCGCCCGTTCGATCGCCCGCGGCGAGGCAGTGGCACGCGACCCCGCCGTCGAGGTGTTGCTGTACGCGGCCGGATGCCGGCAGATCGACCGTGCGCTCGGGCTCGGCGTCTCCGAGGGATCGGGGCGGGTGGTCGTCGCCGTCGCCGACTTCGGCGACGTTCCGGGGGCGGACCGCCCTGCGGCCGACCTCGACGCGGCGGTCGCGGCCGTCTCGCGGTCGCTGGATACCCGGACCGAGCCCGGCGGATCGAGAGCCGAGGACGGCTTCGACTTCGACGAGGCGGTCGTTCGATCATTCTACGATGTCTCCGATCGTGAACTGGCCGCGACCGCGGGCGGGCTGACCGACGTCGTGCTCGAACGGGTCGCCCTGCTCGACGTCGAGAAGTAGCCGTCTCGGGATCCGGTCGTCCGATATGAACCCCCTTCTTTCCGGTGGAAATCGCAACACCCCGGCACGATATAGTTCCAGTCGAAATGGGTTAAATCGGCAGATACTGACACGCGATCGTGAGCGTCGGACTGCGATGGAGGCTGCGACGCCGGTGTACGGGCGGACGCCGAATCGGTTGACGGCGTTCGCGATCGGGTCGACGCAGGAGATCGGGTCGCGCGACCCAGTGCCGGACGACGCGGCCACAGAGAATAGTCCATCCTGGATTCGAACCAGGGTCGTTGCCCCCAGAAGGCAACAGGATTGGCCACTACCCCAATGGACTGCCTGCATCCTCCGTTGTCAGTGGGTGTTTGTAAGCGTTGCGCGTTGCCCCCGCCCTGCGATCCGTTCTCAATGCGGCGGACCCGCCGCCCCGACAGCGTGCTCGATGGCGACGGGCTTCCGCGAACGTGTGCATATCGGCAGCTTTTAAGCGAACGAATAGCCACGTTCGTGTATGTACATCGGCCGTTTCGTCGTCGTCGCCCCCGGCGTCGGCGCGTACCGCGTCTCCTCCCGTTCGTTCCCGAACCGCCGCGTGGTCGACCGCGACGGAACCCTCACGGTCGGCCCCACGGCCGAGGCCGAAGCGACGGACAACCCGTACGTCTCGTACAACTGCGCGCGCGGCGTGGAGACGCCGACGGGCGAGCCGCTGGCGGTCGTCGGGAACGGCTCCCACGTCGACCCGATCGCGGAGAAACTGGAGCTCGGCTACCCGACACGGGACGCGCTCGCCAGCCCGCTGCTCGCGCTCGACTTCGAGAAGGACGACTACGACACCCCGCGGATCGCCGGCATCGTCGCCGCCGACGCCGCGACGATCGGGACCGTCAGACGCGACGCGCTCCTCGTCGAGGCGGTCGACGAACCCACGATCGTGGCGACGTACGAGACGGACGGTCCCGAACCGTACGCGCTCGCCGCGGACGACGCCGGCGCGGCCGCAAGCGAGCTCCTCGCCGCCGACTTCGAGCACCCGGTGTGTGCGGCGGGCGCGACCGTCGACGCCGACGGCGTCTCCCTCGCCTTCGACAACGGCGAGGAGTAGCGGGCGCGCCTTCCACCTTCCGACGTCTTTTCAGGGTGCCGCGACACGAACGCGTATGCAGCCCGTGACCGCGGCGGACTATCACGACATCGCGAAGCCTGCCGATCCCCGGATCTCGCCCGACGGCGACCGCGTCGCCTTCCTCCGGAAACAGCCGATCGACGACGAGACCGTCGAGTCGACCGTGTACCTCGTCGACGTCGACAGTGATTCCGGAGACGCCGCCGACACCGCCGACACCGTCGATACCGCCGACACCGTCGATACCGACAACACCGCCGACACCGCCGATACCGACGACGGGGCCCGCCGACTCACCCTCGCCGAGGGCGACGACGCGGAGCCGCGGTGGAGCCCGTCGGGCGACCGGATCGCGTTCACTTCAACGCGCGCGGGCGACGACGACCGACGCCAGCTCTGGGTCGTCCCGGCCGACGGCGGCGAGGCGCGACGGCTGACCGACGTCGTCGGCGGCGTTTCCGACATCGCGTGGTCGCCGGCCGGCGACCGGCTCGCCTTCGTCCAGGCGGTCACGCCCGAGGACCGCGAGACGGGCCGCGACCTGTCGGTCCCCGACGACTACGAGCCGGCGGACCACCCCGATCCGCGCGTGGTCGACCGCACGGTCTTCCGGTCGGCCCAGCGGTACTTCGACGGCCGACAGGCGGCGGTGTACGTCGTCGACGCCGACGCGACCGTCGATGGCGCGCGCGCGGACCCCGAGCCCGCGGTCGAACCCGTCACCGACCGCGAGGCCGAGTTCGGGTCGCCCGAGTTCGGCGACGCCGACACGCTGTACTACACCGAATCGGTCGGCGACGACCCGGACGACTCCTTCGAGATCGCCGTCCACGCCCACGACCTCGCGACCGACACCGTCGACCGGATCCACACGACGTTCGGCTGGGCGACGCCGCTCGCGGCGACCGCCGACGGACGGGTCGCGTTCACCCACGTCGAGCCCGACCAGGCGTCGCTCGAACAGACGGACCTCCACGTCCTCGACCGCGAGCGCGGCGCGGTGACCTCGCTGACGGGGGACCTCGACCGCGGACTCGGCCACGAGGTGGAGCCGATGTGGGGCCCCGACGGGACGACGGTCTACTTCACGACGCCCGACGAGGGCGAGACGGCGCTGTGGCACGCCCCCGCCGACGGCTCCGCGTCGCCCGAGCGGCTCGTCCGGAAGGGCACCGTTTCGGGTGGAACCGTCGGCGGCGCGGCCGGCGCGGGCCCCGAGTCGGTGACGGCCGTCCTCGCGACGAGCGAGTGGGACCACCCGGGCGACGTGTTCGCCGTCGACGCCGGCGCGGGGGAGACGCGGCGGCTCACCGGACTGAACGCCGCGTACCTCGCTGACCGCCACGTCGGCGAGCCGGAGGAGCTGTGGTTCGAATCCGAGCGGGGTGCGGTCCACGGGTGGGTGTTGACGCCGCCGGAGTTCGACGAGGCGTCGGCCGACGACGGGTCATACCCGCTCGCCGTGGAGATCCACGGCGGCCCCCACGCGATGTGGTCGACGTCGGGGACGATGTGGCACGAGTTCCAGACGCTCGCCGCGCGCGGCTACGTCGTCTTCTGGTCGAACCCGCGGGGGTCGGCGGGCTACGGCGAGTCGTACCTCCAGGCGATCGAACGCGACTGGGGGGCCGTCACGCTCACCGACGTGCTGGCCGGCGTCGACGCGGTGACTGACCGCTCGTACGTCGACGAGGCGAACACGTTCCTCACCGGGGGTTCGTTCGGCGGGTTCATGACCGCGTGGGCGGTCGGGCAGACGGATCGGTTCCGGGCCGCGGTCGCCCAGCGCGGCGTGTACGACCTCACCGGCTTCTACGGCTCGACGGACGGTGTCTATCGGCTCCTCGAGGGGGACTTCGACACCGTGCCGTGGGCGGAGCCGGAGTGGCTCTGGGAGCGGTCGCCGACGGGGCACGCGGCGAACGTTGACACGCCGACGCTCTTGATCCACGCCGAGGACGACACGCGGACGCCGATCTGCACGGCGGAGCTGTACCACCGGATCCTCCGGAAGAACGGGGTCGAGACGCGGTTCGTCCGCTACCCGCGGGAGGGACACGAGCTGTCGCGTTCGGGCGAGCCCGGCCACGTCGTCGACCGTCTCGAACGGATCGCCCGCTGGTTCGACGGCTACTCCGACCACCACGACGCCCCGACGGCGCTCGACCGCCCCGCGGACGACGGGCTGACGGCGGGCGCCGATACCGAGGAGTAGGGGAAGACGATCGAGGGACGACGGTCCCCCGGTCAGTCGACGATGATCTCCGAGTCGGAGCCGCCGCTCGCGGCGTCGTCGGCCCCGTCGCTCATCTCGGTCTGGTAGCGCTGGATCCAGGCGGCGAAACACTCGGGACAGAGCCGCTGGGTGTCGATGTTGGCCCGGTCGACGCTGAGGCGAACGGTGCGGGCGAGCGCGTCGGTCGTCGGCTCCCCGCAGGCGTCACACGGGTCGGTCGTCGCCGCGTCACTCATACCGGCCCGTCGCGTGGACGTCCCTTAAAAGTACGCTGAACCGTGAGCCGCCGGGTCGGCGGCCGGCCGTCGATCACGCGGCCCGGAACGCTGAGCCACCGGGTACGTCGTCCGGAACGCTGAGCCACCGGGTACGTCGTCCGGAACGCTGAGCCACCGGGTACGTCGTCCGGAACGCTGAGCCGCCGGTCACGTCGTCCGGAACGCTCGGTCGCCGGCGTCGCCGAGGCCGGGGACGATGAACCCGTCCTCGTTGAGGTGGTCGTCGATGGCGACCGTCAGCAGGTCGGCCTCCGGGACCGCGTCGGCGACGCGAACGAGCCCCACGGGCGCGGAGACCGCCGAGAGCACGAACAGGTTCTCGTAGTCGTCCGCGTCCGCGAGGATGTGATCGAGGACGGCACACATCGTCGAGCCGGTCGCGAGCATCGGGTCCGCGACGATCACCGTGTCGTCCGCGCGGATCTCGGGCAGTTTCACGTAGTCCACCGTGATCGGGAACTCGCCGTCGTCGTTCATGCCGGCCTCCTCGTCCCGCCCGGCGGAGATCACGCCCTGTTTCGCCCGCGGGAACGCCTTTAACAGCCCCTCGACGAACGGCGTCGCCGCCCGCAGCACGTTGATGATGACGACGTCGTCGAGTCCCTTGACGCGCTCGCCGGTCGTCTCCTCTAACGGGGTCCGCACCGGGACGTACTCCGTCTCCATCGCCCCGTCGATCACCTCGTAACCGCAGATGCGGCCGAGCTTGACGAGCCCCTTCCGGAAGGCGACCTGCTCCGTCTCGACATCCCGGAGCCGCGAGAGGGTGTCCTTCGCCAGCGCGTGCGTGATGAGGTACGCGTCGTCACGGTCTTCGATCGTCATTACCGGGAGGGGGGTCGCCGCGGGCTTAAAAGTGGGTGACCCCCGTCGCCGCCATACCGGCCGAGAGCGGTACGGGGGCCCGTCACCGAAGCACGACGACGTACGTCAGCGCGAACACTAGGAGGGCGAGGGTGGCGACGTTCGTCAGGGTGTACTCGAGGAGGCCGAGTAAGTCCGCTCCCCAGACGACGGTCCACGCGAACCACGTCGACAACACGGCGTTCAACAGGAGCACCAGCCGCGGGTCGCCCTTCGACTCCTCGACGCCCGCCCGGACTCCCTTTCGTCCCTCGCTCATACGATCCGATGGGCGTCGGTCCGCCACTTAGCTCTTGTCCGTGCGGCACGTGCACACGACACGTGAACGTACGGTGAACACGCCCCGTCGCCCGCGGAACCGCCACGGCGACCGGATCGACCCGGTCCCCTTCCTCGTGAGCGTCTCGCTCGCGTTCATGCTCTCGCTCTCGCTCGGCCCGATCTACGGGCTGTCGTACGGCCTCTCGCTCGCCTGGTCGCTCGCGGCGTCGACGGCCGCGTTCCTCGCGCTCGCGGCCGTGGCGTACGCCCAGCTCGTGCGGTCGGCACCGCCGCTCGACGCGGGCCCGCTGCCGGTCGCCCCGCGGTTCGAGCGCCTGTTGTACGCCGCGATCGGCTTCGGCGTCGTCCTCGTCGCGCTCACCCTCCCGCTCGTGTAGGGACTCGCCGACGCGTTTATATCGCCCCCGGGACCACCACGTCCATGCGCGAGGTCGCGGTCGATCGCTTCGTCCCCGAGAGCCCGCCGGCGATCGGGCGGGCGATCACACCGACGCGGCTCGTCGAGTGGGAGGGGAGCTTCGCGGTCGACGACGCGACCCGGCTGGACGACGGCGCGACGGTCGTCGCCGTCTCCGGCCCCGGGGTCGGCTTTCGACTGCGGTTTGAGCCGCGCCCGGACGGCTATCGCTACGCGGTCGCCGACGACGGGACCGCCGGCCCGTTCGAACGCATGGAGACGTGGGTGACGGTCGACCCCGAAAACGAGGGCTCCCGGGTCCGGTTCCGGTCGGTGGTCGCGCTCAACGCGCCGCTCCCGTTCGCGGACCGGATCGCCGCCTGGAAGCGGCGCGCGGAGCTCCGACGCGCGCTCGACGGGCTCGCCGGCGCGGTCTGATACGTGACTCGAGCCACTCCGAGGCGGTTCGCGTCGGCCCGATGGCTCGGCCCGAAACCGGGGCTCAGCTCCCGCCGTTCGGATCGAACCGGTCGATCGCGTCGTGGACCCCCGTGACCCACTCGTCGAGTGCCGCGTGGAGCTTCGATTTCGCCTCGGGCACGGGGATCGCGGTGTACTGATACACGTAGCCGCCCGAGTCGAGGAGCCGCCGTCGGCGCTCGATCAACCCCTTCTCGCGTAGCGTCGACAGCGATCGGTTGACGTTCGATCGGTCCCGGTCGAGGACGGTCGCGAGCTCGACGACCGTGCTGCCCGGGTGATCGAGCAGCACGAGGTACGTCCGGCTCTCGTGGTCGCGGATCGCGAACACACACGAGAGGACGTGTGCGAACTGCGGGTCGGCGTCGCCGACGAGGTCCTCGATCTCGGCATCGCTCATATCGATCGGTTCGACCCACTCCCGGTTAAAGATCAGTCCTCGTCCGCGCCGTAGCCCATCCGTTCGATACAGTCGCGCATCTCCGACTCCTCGACGTGGCGATGGAGCCGGGTCGGGGTGTCACAGAGGTACGTCTCGCCGTCGTACCGGAGCGCGACCTCGTGGACGTCCCCGGCGATAGCCACGCTGACGAGGACTCGACGCCCCTCCCGCATCGCGTCGATGATCTCGTCGGCCGGAAGTTCGCCGGCATCGACCCGGAGCACACCTGACATACCGTTTCGGTGGATCGCTGACTAGTAAAAACACGCGGCTCACCCCCCGACCGTCCCCGTGGCTCTCGCGATCGTGTACGCGCTTGTACGGCGCCACCGGCGGCGCCGGCGGCGGGCCGGCAACGTGGCTCAGGTGATCGTGGATTCGCTGCCGCCTTCCTTCTCCGGCGGTTCGACCCCTTCGGCGGCCGCGACGGTGCCGGTCTCCTTCTCGACTTCGACGTGCCAGCGATCGATCTCCGACTCGTACTCCGCGAGGATCGCGCTGACCTTCGCTTTCAGCTCGTCGTCGTTGACGTTCACCTCGAACACGAACGTCTCGCCGGCCTCCCCGCGGCCGACCTGCTGGACGTTGGCGCTGACGAGCTCGTTGTCGAAGTAGTACGGTGCGAGCTGCGTCATCACCTTCCGGTACACCGTGTTCTCGACCTTCCGGAGCGCCTTTCGGCTCGCCGAATCGGCCGCACGGGCGACGTGGCCGATCGACTCGCCCCACCGCTCGACGGCCCCCTCCGTGTCGTCGGCCTCGACCTTCTCGTAGGACTCAGTGAGCTTCTCGCCGGCCGTCTGGAGGTCCTCCCCGGGGGTCTTGCCCGCCAGCTCGCCGTCGCCCTCGCCGACGGAGGCCTGCTCGGCGGTCTTCTCCGAGACGTCCTCGTCGATGCGCTCGTGGGACTTCGGCCGCCAGTCGTCGAAGTCGTGGAACGCGTCGCCGTCGGCGCCGACCTCACGGAGCGCCTGCGTGATGCGCTCGCCGTGTTCGACGATGTCGCCCCAGCCTCCGCGCTGTTTGAACCCGGAGATGCTCTCTTCCATCGCTTCCGGTCGCTACGGTGCCGACCCGGATAAATGTCTCTGACGGTGGATGTTCACACGGAACGTGCGATCGCGTTCGGGCCACGCTCCCGGCCGCGTTCGTCATGCTCTCGGCTGTGTTCGTCGCGCTCTCGGCTTTGTTCGTCACGCTCCCGGCCGCGTTCAGGGCATTCCCCCGGAACGCCGCTCTCCGCCACCGATCTCCACGGACCGGTCCCGCTCTGACCTCACCTCCCGTACGCGATCCGCCGGGCGAACGCGTCGAGTCTCGCCTTCGTGTCGGCGATCCAGCCCCCCGGCGAGACGCGCCGGAGCGCCGCCTCGTCGACCTCGATCCGGTCGCCGCCGAACGGGTCGCGCTCGGCTCGCTCCTCGGGGGTCCTGTCGCCGCCCACCGCGTCGACGACCGTCGACATCGAACACCGGCCACACGCCTCGGTCGGCTTTCCCTCGTCAGCCATGAGTGATCGTGACGTGTGTACGGCTCTCGGGGTGATAAACCCTGTCGGCGTCCGTTCGGCCGCCGCAGGACCGTCCCGTCGCCGGTCGCCGACCTCGTTTCCGGCCGCCGACTTCGTTCCCGGCCACCGACCTCGTTTCCGATCGCCGGCTCCCGCCCCGGCGACGCCCTTTTAAACTCCGTGGGAAACATGAGCACATGGGATACCGCGTCGTCGACGTCGATTCGGTCGAACCGGAGGCGGATCGGCCCTGCGAATGCCGAAAACTGAGCGCGCCAGCCGATCTCACCGCCGTCGCGGTGAACCGGTTCCGCGCGGAGCCGGGCGAACAGATCCCGCTCGTTTATCACTCCCACGAGACACAGGAGGAGGCCTTCTACGTGCTCGACGGGACGCTCTCGGTCGAGACCCCCGAGCGGACCTACGAGGTCGAGACGGGCGGCCTGTTCGCCGTCGACCCGGGAAGCCCCCAGCGCGCGTACAACCCGTCCGACGCCGTCTCGGACACCGTGGTACTCGCGATCGGTGCACCCGCTGTCAGCGGCGACGCGGTGCCGTACGAGCCGGACGACGACTCGAACGGCTCCGCCGACGACTGACGATGTCCGAACCCGACGCAGTCGACGAGGGGGCGTCCTCGAGGACGGGGACCGCCCCGCGGCGCGACCCCGAGGAGCTCCCCGCGGAGATCCGCGAGCAGGTCCCCGACTACGACGACGAGTACCTCGACCGCGTCTCCGATCGGCTGATGTACAGCTACGACCTCGACCGCGACGAGGTCGTCGAGGGCGAACGCTTCGACCTCTCGGCGACGCTTCGGATGCGCAACCAGAAGCAGTTCCTCCACCCGGCGTTGAGCTACGCGGACCACGAGACGAAAGCGCACGTGTTCGCCCGGCGAGTCGCCGAGCCGACCGTCGCGGAGCTGGAGCGGCTGGTCGAGACGGGTCACGCGGTCGCCGAGGAGCGGATCGAAGCCGACGAACAGCACTACGGCACCGACGTCACGTTCGTCCTCGTCGGCGACCGCGTGCCCGACGACGTCGCCGCGTTCGTCGAGGGGTTCCGCGACCGGACCCTTCTGAAGTTCGGCTACTACGGCCACTACGAGGTGAACCTGATCGTCGTCGCGCCCGATGCCGAGGCGATCGTCGCGAGCGAGGCGGCGGGCGTCACGGGCGCGTTCCGACTGTGGGAGGCGATCGAGCCGCCGTCGGAAGGGTTCTTCTCGCGGTTCGCCAAACGCTTCTGGCGGTAGCCGGGGTCACGGTCGCCGCGCCTCGCCTCACGGTCGGTGGAGTCGTGGTCGAAAAAGGTTCGTGGAAGGCGGTGCGGAAGCGGGTGTTCGTGGCCGGTCGACGACGGCTGGCCGTCGCGGGTCGCCGGAGGCGGTAGCCGCCGACGATCGACGACTGGCCGTCAGTCGTCGCCGGGTTCGGCGGCGGGGCGGCTCCCGCCTTTCACCGACTTGAGGTTGCCGTACCCGATCCGGACGAGCGACAGCGCGAGCACGATGAGCACCAGCGCGAGCACCATCTGTGCGGCCGAGGACAGCTGCGCGCCGAGCGTCGCCGCCTCGCCCTGTATCAGGTTGACGTAGAGGTTCTCGTACAGCGCCAGCCAGCTAAGCCCGAAGACGGTGATGGTGACCATCACGGCCATCGGCACGCCGGTCGAGACGAGCTGTTTGGAGTCGTCCCAGTTGGCGATCCAGATCGTCGCGGTCAGCAGCGCGAGCGCCGCGAGCAGCTGGTTCGCGCCGCCGAACAGTCCCCACAGGGTCGCCCACTCGCCGGAGATGACGAGCACGTACGCGAGGCCGATCTGGACGACCGGGTTCGTGTAGCGTCCGCGCGCGAGCGAACCGACGCCGCCCGAGAACCCGGTATCGGTCGTCCCGCTCGGGGTCCCGACGATCTCCTCCATCATGTAGCGGCCGAGGCGGACGGCCGTGTCGGTCGACGTGAGCAGGAAGCTCACGAGCACGAGCGCCATGAAGACGGCCCCGATCGCCTCGGGGATGCCGAGGCTCGTCAGGATGATGCCGCCGCCCGCCGCGAAGTTGGGCAGCGCGCCGCCGATGCCACCGCCCGCCGCGATGACGTCGCCGGCGAGTCCGGCGACCGCGAGCGTCGAGAGCGCGAGCGCGGCGAGCAAGCCCTCGCCGAGCATTCCGCCGTAGCCGATCAGGCGGGCGTCGCTCTCCTTGTTCAGCTGCTTCGAGGTCGTCCCGGAGGAGACGAGCGAGTGGAACCCGCTTATCGTCCCACAGGCGATGGTGACGAACAACAGCGGGAACAGCGGCCACAGCCCCATCGCCTCGATCCCCCAGAAGCCCTCGAAGGCCCCGATGGACGAGTCGATGACGAGCGGCTGGCTGGACGTCGCGAACACCGTTCCGACGATGATCGCGAGGATCCCCCCACCCACGCCGGTGTACAGCAGGAACGACGAGAGGTAGTCACGCGGCTGGAGCAGCACCCACACCGGGAGCGCGCTCGCGACCGCGCCGTACACCATGATGACCGGGACCCATGCGGCGGTGTTGCCGCCGAGGGCGGCCGCGCCGGGGACCCAGTCGCCCGCACCGCTGAACAGGACGAACGTCCCCGCCGGGTAGTCGCCGGCGAACAGCGCGAACGGGTACTGGATGCCGAGCCAGACGCCGGCGAACACGCCGGCGACGAACAGGACCGTCCCCGGAATGAACGGCCCGTTGAGCTGGTAGAGGTACACCCCGAACGCCAGCGCCAACGCGATGTACACGAAGCTCGCGGTCGTCACCTGCGGGTACGCGTTGAACACGATGCCGACGACCAGTGCGAACACGGCGACGACGAGGATGATCGTGAGGAACGCGAACCACAACAGGAGATTCTTGCCCTTCTCGCCGACGTACTGGCCGACGATGTAGCCGATCGAGCGCCCCTCGTGTCGGATCGACCCCGACAGCGAAATGAAGTCGTGGACCGCGCCCATCAGCGGGTTGCCGATGGCGACCCACAACAGCGCGGGGACCCATCCCCATATCGCCCCCGCCGTGATCGGGCCGACGATCGGCGCGCCGCCCGCGATGCTCGAGAAGTGATGCCCCAGTAGCACCGGCTTCTTCGCCGGTACGTACTCCTGTCCGTCCTCGTACTTGTGTGCCGGCGTCTCACGGTCATCGTCGAGTTCGACGAACCGCGAGAGGTACCGCGAGTACCCCATGTACCCGACGGTGAACGTCGCCAACACCGCAACCACGATCCAGATTACGCTTGTCATTGATGCCCTGCCTCACGCTAACATTCACTAAACCCCACTTAAATATTGGCTTCGATCGTGACAGATGCGCCGGGAGAAAACCGGCCGGATCGAGCGATCCAGGCGGCTCAGTCGCGACGGACCGCCGTCGCGACGTCGAGCTCGGCGGCGACCTCGCCGAGCAGGTCACCGCGGACCTCGCGGGTCCGTGACTCGATCTCGGCGACGATCGGGGGCGCGAAGCCGTCGCGCACCTGTGTGAGCCGTTCGCGATCGGTTGCGACCCGGTCACGGAGGTACCGCGCCCCCCGACCGTCCTCGTCGGGGTCGGGTTCCGGGGTGAGCTTGTTCGCGACCAGCCCGCGGACCGTGAGGTCGCGGTCGGCGAACCCCTCGATGGCGCGGCCCGTCTCGTTGACCGACAGCTGGTCGGGGTTCAACACGAGGAAGAAGGCGGCGTCAGACCGCAGCGTCTCGCCGGCGTACTCGAAGAACTCCTTGCGGCGCTGGAGCCGCGCGAGGACGGGATCGCCCTCCATCACCCGACGGGGCTCCATGTCGCCGATCGCCGCCTTCTCGAACAGGTCGATCGACTGCCGGCGTTTGTACATCAGCCGGTCGATCCATCCCTCCAGGAACTCCGGGAGCCCCAGTAGCCGGAGCGTCGACCCCGTCGGCGCGGTGTCGAAGACGACCCGGTCGTAGCGGTCGCCCTCCTCGCGCATCACCGAGACGAACGCGTCGAACAGCGCCGCCTCGTACGCGCCGGGCGTCCCGTGGGACATCTCGAGCTGGCGGTTGATCTCCGACACCATCGCCGCCGACACCTGTTCGGAGAGGCCCTCCCGGATCTCCGCGAGGTGTCGCTGGACCTCGTCGTCGGGGTCGATCTCCAGCGCGTCCAGCCCGTCGATCCCGTCGACCGGCTCGGGATCGTCGCCGAACGGCTGGTCGAACACGTCGGAGACGGAGTGGGCCGGGTCCGTCGAGACGACGAGCGTCCGCACGCCGGCGTCGGCGCACTTGCGCGCGTACGCACACGAGACGGTCGTCTTCCCGACGCCGCCCTTGCCGCCGAAGAAGACGAACGGCTCGATCGACCGGTCGTCCGTCGAGCGATTCGTCGGGCGGTCCGGTGGGGAGACGTCGCCCATCAGAAGTGGTACTGCTGGCCCTTGCGTTCGATGAGGCTCCCGCGGTCCCACAGCCGACGCTCCCACGCCTCGAACTCGGTTTCGAGGTACGGGAGCAGCTCGGCGGTGTAGTAGGAGACCGGCGAGGGGATCCCAAAGGCGTCCGGGAAGCACGCGAGCATGAACTCGTCCTCCGTGTCCTCGGCCTCCTTCTCGATCTTCTCGTACGCCGGATGGGTGATCATGCCGTGGTAGAGCCCGCGGAGCCACTCCTCGAGGTGCTCGCGGAAGACGGCTATCCGCTCGGCCAACGTCATGCGTTCACACGACGAACGGGGGCCTAAAAGGTGTCGCGGTCGCTCGGACTCAGGCCGTCTCGCCCTCGACGGTGTCCGGCGCGTCGGCGTCGGCGTCGCCGAACCCGGGGCGGTCCGCGCTATCGATGGCGGGTGCGTGCGTCTCGTCGCCCATCGATATCCAGACGAGGTACAGCATCCCGACGATCATCAGCAGGGTCCCGATCGTTCCGACGACCGCGACCAAGTACACGAGCGAGCTCATACGCCCCGATCCACGGGCACGGGCTATCAACGTGTCGGCTTCCGACGATGCCGAACCACCGGACCGGGGGCGATCGGGGCCGGAGAGCGATCGGAAACGGCGGGCGATCGGAGCCGGGCAGCGATCGGAGCCGGGCAGCGATCGGAGGCGGCGGGCGGTTCCGCCGGGGGCTTAAAGGGACGGCGCACCGACCGGAAGCCATGACCGATCGGATCCCGGTGACCGTGCTCTCGGGCAGCCTCGGGGCTGGAAAGACGACCCTTCTGAACCACCTCCTCCGGAACGCCGGCGACCGGGACCTCGCGGTCCTCGTCAACGACATGGGGGACGTGAACGTCGACGCCGAGCTGATCGCGGAGGGGTCGGAGCTCGACGTCGACGACGGCGTCGCGGAGCTGTCGAACGGCTGTATCTGCTGTGAGCTGCAGGACGACCTCGAGACGGCCGTGGTCCGGCTCGCGAACGAGCGGTCGTTCGACGCGCTGGTCGTCGAGTCCTCCGGGATCTCCGAGCCCGCGCCGGTCGCCCGCCTGTTCACGACCGAATCGCGGGCGGCGGCGCGCTACCGCGTCGACGCGCTGGTGACGGTGCTCGACACGCCACGGTTCCTGGACGCCTTCGCCGGGACCGACGTCCCCGAACGTCGCGGCACGGACGAGGAGGGGCGTCCCCTCTCCGATCTCCTCGTCGAGCAGGTCGAGGTGTCGAACGTCGTCCTGCTGAACAAGGCGGACCGCTGTACCGACGCGGAGCTCGCGGAGGCCGAGGCGCTCGTGGCGGCGCTCCAGCCGTCCGCCGAGACGGTCCGGACCGAGTTCTCCGCGGTCGACCCCGACCGGCTCCTCGACGTCGGGCTGTTCGACGAGCGGGCCGTCGGCGACCTGCCGGGGTGGAAGCGCGCGCTGGCGGCGGCAGCGGATGACGACGGCGACCACGGGGATTACAGCGACGATGACGACCACGAGGACCACGGGAATCACAGCGACCACGACCACGAGGACGGGGCACACGCCGGCCACCGCCACCCCGACGAGGTGTACGGCGTCACCTCCTTCACGTACCGCCGCCGGCGACCGTTCCACCCCGGCCGGGTCGCGGCGGCCCTCCGCGGGCTCCCCGCCGGCGTCGTCCGCGCGAAGGGGACGCTGTGGGTCGCGGGCAGCGAGCTCCGCCAGCAGGTGAGCCAGGCGGGGCCCTCGGTTCGCGCCACGGCCCCCGGCCCGTGGATCGCGAGCCTCCCCGAGGTCGAACGCGACATGCTCCGGTCGAACCGCCCGGAGCTCGCGTGGGACGACGACCACGGCGACCGGCTGACCGCGTTCGTCGTCATCGGCACCGACGTCGACGAGGAGGCGCTTCGCGCCCGGCTCGACGACGCGCTCGTCACCGACGCGGAGTGGGAGCGCGCCGAGGCCGGCGAGGCGCTCGACGGCTCAGACGCCTTCCCGGAGACGGCCGGGGAGGAAGCCGTGCTGCGGGAGTCGTAGCCGTCCTTCCGCCGAAACCACCGTTCCGCCGAAACCGCCGTTCCGCCGACCGCATCGCCCGCCTTAAGGGGTGCGGGGCCCGTAGTGCCGCCAATGAGTCTCGCCATCGACGCCCCGACCCCGACGGCTCCCGACTGTGCCGACGACGGGACGTGGCTCGCCTGCATCAAGTGCGGGGAGACGTTCGCCCCGTTCGAGGACGTTCGATACACCTGCGACGACTGCGACGGCCTGCTGGAGGTCCGCTACGACGACCCGCCGACGTTCGACGACTTCGGCGCGGGCGCGTCCACCGACGGCCCGGAGCGCGGCGTCTGGCGCTACCGCGAGGGGCTCCCGTTCGACCTCGGCGTCACGCTCCCCGAGGGCGACACCCCGCTTCACGCGATGCCGCGGCTGGAGGCCGACGTCGGCGTCGAGACGCTCCGGATCAAACACGAGGGGATGAACCCGACGGGTTCCTTTAAGGACCGCGGGATGACCGTCGGTGTCCGCGTCGCCGAGGAGCTCGGCGTCGGCGCGCTCGCCTGCGCGTCCACCGGCAACACCTCCGCGGCGTTGGCGGCGTACGGGGGCCGCGCGAGCATGCCCACGCTCGTGCTCCTCCCGCAGGGGAAGGTCGCGGCCGGGAAGATCGCCCAGGCGAGCCTCCACGGCGCGCGCATCCTCGAGGTCGACGGCAACTTCGACGCCTGCCTCGACATCGTGCAGGCGCTCGCCGCCCGCGGCGAGGCCTACCTGCTCAACTCGCTGAACCCGTTCCGCCTGGAGGGCCAGAAGACGATCGGCTTCGAGATCTTAGAGGAGTTCCACGCCGACCACGGCACGTATCCCGACCGGATCGTTCTCCCGGTGGGCAACGCCGGCAACACGTCTGCGCTGTACAAGGGCTTCCGCGAGCTCGTCCAGTCGGGCGCGATCGACGTCGACGACGTCCCCAAGCTGACGGGCGTCCAGGCGGCCGGGGCCGCGCCGATGGTCGAGGCGATCGAGGCCGGCGCGGACGAGGTGCGCCGCTGGGAGGAGGTCGAGACGCGCGCGACCGCGATCCGCATCGGCAACCCCGTCAACGCGCCGAAGGCGCTGCCGGGGATCCGGAACACCGGCGGCACCGCGGTCGCGGTCGAGGACGACGCGATCACGGCCGCCCAGCGCGACCTCGCCGAGGAGGGCGTCGGCGTCGAGCCCGCCTCCGCCGCGAGCGTCGCGGGGCTTCGGAAGCTCCGTCGGGAGGGCGTCGTCGACGACGACGAGCGGGTCGTCTGTCTCACCACCGGTCACCTGTTAAAGGACCCCGACGCCGCCTACGAGGCCGGCGGCGACCCCGAACCCGTCCCGAACGACGTCGACGCGGTCATCGAGCACCTGCGGGAGTAGCTTACACTCCCGAGTAGCTCACACCCCCCAGCCGGGCCGCATCGCCTCGAACTGCGCGGGGTCGTGACCGTACACGACCGTGGCGTCGTGGCGGCGCTCGATCGCCCGGATCCGTCGCAGGCTGTCGCGCCACTCGGTTTTCCCCCACAACAGGGGGCCGCCCAACGGGACCTCCTCGCGGTAGTTCTCGGCCATGTACAGCTGGTCGCCCGCGAACACGAGCGTTCCGGCGTCGTCGTGGTGGAGCACGGACCCGGTCAGCCCGGGCGTGTGGCCGGGGAACCGGACGAACGCCAGGTCGGTAAAGCGCTCCTCGCGGTCGCGGTGGAGGGGTCGCCAGTTCAGGTCGTGGTCGAAGTCGGCCCGGAGGTAGCCGTCGTCGCCCGCGCCGGTGGCCACGCTGTAGTACGCGAACCGGAGCTCCTCCTCGTGGACGTATATCGGGACGTCCGTCCCCGCGAAGAACTCCAACCCGCCGGCGTGGTCGATGTGGAGGTGGCTCACGAACACGGCGTCGATGTCGTCGAGCGCGTAGCCGGCCGCCGCGAGATCATCGTCGAGGCGGTGGTCGGCCGCGTCGTGGGGGTCGAACGCCTGCACGTGTTCGTCGGGCCAGTGACCGTCGGCGGCGGCGTGGTGTGACCCGGTGTCCCAGAGTATCGTCGCCTCCGGGTGGTCGATCACGAGGTTCCACACCGGGATCTCCCCGTAGTCGGCGTCGGGGTTGCGGTCGTCGCGCGTGGCGAGGACGTGGCCCTCCAGCATGTAGTTCATGTCGCAGTAGAGCCCGCCGCGATCGATGACGTGGACGTCGGCGTCGACCATTCTCGGTTCGAGGGAGGGCCGCGCGCGACCATAGTCGTTCCCGTCGGGGGCGTCGACGCGTTCGGCGGCCACGTCGACGTTTAAAAGGCGACTCTCCACCGGTCGGGTATCACTCTACGACTCTGTTGAAATCCTCACGCAGTGATAGGTCTCACGCGTCGTGCTGCATACAGAGGTTGACTTCATCAGAGCCAATTTTCTGGGTTCGGAAATCGCAGCTACTTATTCTCGGCCAGTCATAGTACGTGTATGAACGGCCAATTGCATCGGAAACTCGTCGAAGAATTCTCTGATATTCCGACAATTATCGATTCGGACGGGATGATTACGTATGTGAGTCCCTCAGTCACTCGTACGCTCGGCTACGAGCCAGAAGAGTTGATCGGAGAAGTCGGCTACGAATATCAACATCCCGATAACCGTGACGCCGTTGCCGAGGCTATCGAATACATCCAGAAGAACCCTGATGAGGTTCAAATAATTGAGACTCGGTTTCGTCACGCCGACGGTTCGTGGTGCTGGATCGAGGCAACACTTCAGAACCGGTTTGACGATCCCGACATCGACGGCATCCTCGTGAATAGCCGAGACATCTCTCAGCGAAAACAGCAAGAACAAGAATATCAGGAACTTGCCAAAGAGTACAAAACGCTCCTTGAGAATGTCGAAGATAGTATTTTCTTCCTTAATATCGAGGCAGAAGACACGGAGTACGTGTTTCGGTTCGAACGCCTGAACCGGGCCTACGAGGAACAGACCGGAATTACAACCAAGGAAGTCCGGGGGAAGACCCCGACCGACGTGTTCGGTGAGGACCTCGGAGCAGAACTCGATGCGAACTACCGCCGATGTGTCCAGGCTAATGAGGCAATTTCGTACGAGGAAGAACTCCCTATCGAGCCGGGCGCACGGTTTTGGCAAACGTTTCTTACACCAGTTATTACGAACGGCGAGGTAACCCAGATCATCGGTATCACACGGAACATCACCGAGCGGGTCAAACAGGAACGACAGCTCAGGAGCCAGAAGGAACAACTCGATGAGTTCGCAAGCGTGGTGTCCCACGATTTGCGGAATCCGCTCAATGTCGCACAGGGCCGGGGAGAACTGCTCGCCAACGACTGCGATAGCGAGCATTTTCCCCCAATCGTCAAGTCGCTTGACCGGATGGAGGAAATCATCAGTGATACGCTCACGCTCGCCAGACAGGGTCAGGTTGTCTCGGACCCGGAACCGATAGCGTTAGTCAATGTGGTCGGGACATGCTGGAAAAACGTGCGAACGGACGAGGCAACCATCGAAATCGAGGACGAAGTCACGATCGTTGGTGATCGGAGCCGACTCCAGCACCTCTTCGAGAACCTCTTTCGGAATGCAGTCGAACACGGTGGGGCAGACGTGACCGTTCGCGTCGGCCAAATCGATGACCACGGTATTCACGTCGAAGATACTGGCCCAGGTATTCCTGAAGATGACCATGAGGCAGTGTTTGAACCTGGGCATACCTCGTCGAGTGGCGGGACCGGGTTTGGATTGACGATCGTCAAACGGATCGCTGAGGCCCACGGCTGGCAGGTTACAGTTGTCGATGGAACTGACGGCGGAGCACGGTTCGAGTTCACTGATGTCGATCTTGATCAGTGACCGATTCGCGCTCTGTATTCAGCATGGCGTTCGTGTCAGAGCTGAATGGTTTCAACAGAGCCAAACCCACACTTTTCGGTGCGGCCTTCGCTTATAACGTTGTGAGCTTCGGGGCACAGTCTTTCCTTATAAACCTGTACGCCCAGCGCCAGCCGGGGCCCGCTCAGCGGACCCTCACGCCGAGTGGCGCTCGCTCGCGTCGTCGAGGGTGATCTCCGTCACTTCGACGATCCGGTCGTCGGCGAGCAGGTCGTCGATCGCCGCCTCGGGAACGTCCTGGTCGAGGTTGTACACGGTCAGCGCCTCCCCGCCCTGCGTCTCCCGGGCGTTGAACATCCCCGAGATGTTGACGTCGTGGTCGCCGAGGACGGTGCCGACGTAGCCGATGACGCCCGGCTCGTCCGTGTTGCGCGCGACGAGCATGTGGCCGTACGGGACGGCGTCGACCCGGAACCCGTCGATGCGGACGATCCGCGGATCCTCCCCCGCGAACAGGGTCCCCTCGACCGACAGCTCCGTGTCGCCGTTGCGGACGGTCACGCGAACCAGGCTCTGGAAGTCGTCGGTCTGGCGCGTCTTCGACTCGGTCACCTCGATGCCGCGGTCCTCCGCGAGCTGCGGCGCGTTGACCGAGTTCACCTGCCACTCGAGCGGCTCGAAGACGCCCTTCAGGGCGCTCGCGGTGACGAGGTCGACGTCCTCGGCCGCGATGTCGCCCTCGTAGGACACCTCGATCTCGGTGACGCGCCCGTCGAGCAGCTGTGCGGCCACCTTCCCGGCCGTCTCCGCGACCGCGAGGTACGGCCTGATCCGCGGGAACGCCGTCTCGTCGACCGACGGCGCGTTCAGCGCGGTGAGCACGGGCTCGTCGTTGAACGCCGAGATCACGGCCTCGGCGGTGTCGACGGCGACGTTCTCCTGGGCCGCCTCCGTCGACGCCCCGAGGTGCGGGGTGACGACGATGTCCTCGACGTCGAGCAGCGGCGAGTCGGGCGAGAGCGGCTCCTCCGCGAACGAGTCGAGCGCGGCCCCGGCGAGCACGCCGTCGTCGACCGCCTCGGCGAGCGCGTCCTCGTCGACGATGCCGCCGCGCGCACAGTTGATCAGGTAGCCCCCCTCGAGCTGGGCGAGCTCCTCCTCCCCGATCATCCCTTCCGTTTCGGGCAACAGCGGGGTGTGAACCGTCGCGAAGTCGGCGCGCGCGAGCGCCTCGTGGAGTTCCTCGGCGAGGTCCGCGCCGAGCCGCTCGGCGCGCTCCTCGGAGATGTACGGGTCGTAGACGACCAGATCCATCCCCAACGAGTCGAGCCGCTTTGCGACCTGTTGGCCGACGCGGCCGAGCCCGACGACGGTGAGCGTCTTGTTGTTGACCTCGGTGCCGAGGAACTCGCCTTTCGCCCACTCGCCCTCGACGAGTCGCGCGTGCGCCTGCGGGATCGACCGAGCGACCGCGAACGTCATCGCGACGGTGTGTTCGGCGGCGGCGCGGACGTTCCCCTCGGGGGCGTTCGCCACCACGACCCCGTGGTCGGTCGCGGCGTCGATGTCGATGTTATCGACGCCGATCCCGGCCCGGCCGACGATGACGAGCTCCGGGGCGGCCTCGAACAGCTCCCGGGAGACGTCCGTGCCGGAGCGCACGATGAGCGCGTTGGCGTCGCTGACGGCGTCGAAGAGCGCGTCGCCCTCGACGTCGTAGGCGGTCTCCACCTCGTACCCCTCCTCCCGGAGCCGATCGAGACCCGCGTCCGCGATCGGGTCCGTCACGAGTACCTTCATGCGCGTAGGGTCCGGGGGCGTGGGGTTAACGCTTTCCTCATCGCGCCGTCTTGCCGACGGTTCGGTCCCTCGGTACGTCCCCACAAACCCCTTCGTTTCCGGTGGAACTCGCCGTTCGTCCGCTCGTCGATACACCCTTCCATATCCGCCGACATGACGGCGCATGGACCTCACGATCACGCTGTTCGGTGCGGCCGCCATCGTCGTTCTGACCGGGATCAGCGCGTTCTACTCGAGCTCCGAGCTCGCCGTCTTCTCGGTCGCGGCCCACCGCGTCGACTCGCTCGTCGCCGCCGACGTCCCCGGCAGCGAGGCGCTCGCCCGGCTGCGGGCGGATCCGCACCGCTTCCTCGTCACCGCGCTGGTGAGCAACAACGTCGCGAACATCGCGGCCGCCTCCATCGCGACCGCGGTGTTCGTCCAGTTCCTCCCGCCGAGCCAGGCGGCCACCGGCTCGACCGTCTTCACCTCCTTTTTCGTCATCGTGTTCGGGGAGATCGCGCCGAAGTCGTACGCCGTCGCGAACGCCGAGAAGCACGCCCTCCGCGTCTCCCGACCCGTGGTCGCTTCTCAGCGGCTCCTCCGTCCGGTCCTGTTCGTCTTCGAGGCGGCCTCCGGGCTGGTCAACCGCGTGACCGGCGGCGAGACGGCGATCGAGTCCTACCTCACGCGCGAGGAGATCGAGACGATCGTCCTCTCGAGCGAGGAGGCGGGGGCGATCGACCCCGGCGAGGGGGCGATGATCCGGGGCGTCCTCGACCTGGAGGCGACCCGCGTCACGGCGGTGATGGTTCCGCGGACGGACATGATCGCCGTCCCCGACACGGCCACGCCGTCGACGGTGCTGTCGACGGCCGCCGCCGAGGGCGTCACGCGACTGCCCGTCTACGGCGAGAACCGCGACGACGTCGTCGGGATCGTCGACGTCCGCGACGCGATCCGGGCCGACGCCTCGGGCGCCCCCCTCGTCAGCGTCCTCCACGAGCCGACGTTCGTTCCCGAGTCGAAACCGGTCGACGAGCTGTTCGCGGAGATGCGCGACGGCGGGATCCCGATGGTGCTCGTCGTCGATGAGTTCGGCGCGGTCGTCGGGCTCGCGACGATGGAGGACGTCATCGAGGAGGTCGTCGGCGAGATCGTCGGCCGCGGCGAGACCGAGCACGTCCGCCTCGTCGACCCCGGAACCGCGAGCGCCCGCGGGTGGACCACGGTCGCGTACCTCAACGAGACGCTCGGGATCGACTTGCCGACCGCGGGCGAGTTCGAGACGATCGCCGGCCTGATCACCCACCGCGTCGGCCGGCTCGCCGAGGAGGGCGACCGGTTGGAGATCGACGGCGTCACGCTCACCGTCACCGAGGCGACCGCGACGCGGATCACGCGCGTGTGCGTCGAGTACCGGTCGGACGACACGGACCCCCTAGACGACACGGACCGATCGGACGACACGGACCGATCGGACGACACGGACCGATCGGACGACACGGACCGATCGGACGACGCGGACGCGGAGCGCTGACGGCCCTCAATCGCCCGGATTCGGGAGCGGGAACCGCTCGACGGTCCGGTACGTCGGCCCCTCGTGGGTCCGCGCCGACTCCCTCAGTCGGACCTCGTCGACCTCGAACCGTCCGATCTCCGGGTGTCGCTTGCGAACGAGGTCCTGAACCCGTCGCTTCCCGCGCGCGTCGGTCATCCGCCCGAGCGTGACGTGCGGGGTGAACGCGTGGTTCTCGGGATCGATCCCGATCGCGGTCGTCTCCGCCTCCAGCGCCTCGTGGAGCCGGGTCAGCTCCGGCGCGCCGGCCTCAATACCGGCCCAGACCACGCGGACGTACTCGATCGACGGGAAGACGCCGAACCCGGCGATCGAACAGGTGAACGGCCGCACGTCGGCGCGATCGACCGCGCGCTCGCCGGCCGCGCGGACGTCGTCGATCGCGTCGTCGTCGACGTCCCCGAGGAACTTCAGAGTGAGGTGGGCGCTCCGGGGGTCGACGGGACGAAAGCCCGCGACGTCGTCAGCGAACGGCTCGGCCGCGTCGGCGACCGCGCCCGCGAGCCCGTCGGGGAGGTCGACCGAGAAGAACGCGCGCATGGTCATCGTTCGGTCGCGTGTCGCCGAAAAGCTGTCTCCGGATCGGCGCGGTACGGGCCACGGCGTGACCGCCCCGGTCACGCCGCGGTCGGCTCCTCCTGGGTCTCGACCCAGAACCGCGCGAGGGTGGCGACGAGGACACAGAGGGCGACGCCGCCGAGCCCGACGAGGAAGGAGGCACCGAGCATGCCGACGATCACGACGACGCCGCCGGCGTACCGGCGGTTGCGGACGGCGGTCGGCCCGACGTTACCGTCCTGTCGCTTCGCCGTCCCGTCGAGGTGTAACGAGAGGACCGGCGCGGAGAGACAGACGACGCCGTAGGCGACGAGCCCCGCGAAGAGGAACCCGAACAGTATCGTCTCCATGGGGACGGTAGCGCCCGACCGGGTGATAAGTCGTCCGGGGTGGCCGCTCGACGACTGGGAGGGTCGCCGCACGGCCTGCCGACGTAACCCTTACCCATCGTGACCGCCAACTCCGCCCATATGACCGACGAGCGGGACGCCGACCGTCACGAGTTCTCCGCGGGCCAGGGCGTCGACGCCGACTACGAGGAGTTCACCCTGGACCCGCCGGAGCTGAACGTCGACCCGACGAAGGTCGACCCCGTCGACTCGCGGGTCCTCACCGACGAGCTGGACCGGCGCAACGTCGCCAGCGACGAGGTCGACGTCGACCAGCTGCTCGACGTCGGGCTCTCGTACATGTCGATCAACCGGTTCGAGGAGGCGACCGAGACGTTCGAGCGCGCCGCGATGTTCGCCGAGGACGACACGCTCGACCAGCAGGAGGCGTGGGTGAACAAGGGGGTCGCCCACGCGGAACTGGAGGAGTACGACCAGGCCATCGGCGCGTACGAGGAGGCGCTCCGGATCGACGACGACTCCGAACACGCCGCGACCGCCGAGACCAACCTCGCGTACGCGCTCTGGGAGTTCGGCAGCCACGAGCAGGCGCTCGAACACGCCGAACGGGCCGTCGAGATCGACCCGCGGTTCGCGCAGGCGTGGTACAACCGCGGCTTCTTCCTCGTCGAGCGCGGGCTCGCCGAGGACGCCGTCAACTGCTTCGACAACGCGATCCGGCTCGGCTTCCGGAACGCGGAGGTGTTAGAGGAGAAGGCGCGCGCGCTGGAGGAGGCCGGCGAGCACGACCAGGCCGAGGTGGTCGCCGAGAAGGCCGAGGAGATCCGCCGGGAGGCCGAGGGCCGAATGGTCGAGGAGCACGCGGGCGGTGCGGGTGGCGGTGGCGGTGCTGGCGGCGTGGGCGGTGCGGGTGGTGCGGGCGGCGTGGGCGGCGGCCGAACCGATCGGAAGTCCGGGCGCGAACTGCAGGGAGAGGGCCCAGAGGGGTTTTAAATGCTGCTCCGCGAGCGCGAGACGAAGGAGGGGCTGCTCGTCTCCGTCTGTGACGCGGACTGTCTGGGCGAGACGTACGGGAACGGCACGGCGACGATCACCGTCTCCGAGTCCTTTTACGGGGGCGACGACGCCGTCGAGGCGACGCCCGAGGAGGTCGTCGACGGCCTTCAGCGGGCGCAGGTCGCCAACATCGTCGGCACGGAGGCGGTCGGCGTCGCCGTCGACGCCGGGCTCGTCGACGAGGAGACGGTGCTCGAGTTCGACGGGACGCGCCACGCACAGCTGCTCTGGCTGTAGGTCGGTCGGTGTGAACTGGTCGGTCCGCGTGGGTCAGTTAGCTGGGCCGCGTGGGCCGGTGACACTGTCTGGCCGCCGGCCCGTCGACAGCCATCACGCAAGCCTTTTGTACCACGGCTTGACTACGTTTCCCTAATGACCGCGGGAACTCGTCGCCCGTCCGCCCTTTTCCGAGAGCGACGAGTCCCGCGACCGCGACGAGTCGTCCGACCGCGACCGGTTTCCGGCGCGGCGCGACGACCGGCCCCCCGAGGCCACTAACACCACTTCACTCGTCGCGTTCGCGCCGCTTTGCCCCGTAGAGTCACGACTCCGTCGTCCGTCAGCGTCCGCTCCCTCTATTTCTTACAAAAACTAAACCGTTGAATTTAAGGGTGTTACCCCAGTGTACTCCAGTAATGGCAAAGGCAGCACTCGCGTTCAGTGGCGGACTCGACACCACGGTCTGTGTACCACTCCTGAAGGAGGAGTACGGCTACGACGAGGTCATCGGCGTCACCGTCGACGTCGGCCAGCCCGGCGAGGAGTTCGACGAGGCGTACGAGACGGCCGAGGCGCTCGGCTTGGAACACTACGTCGTCGACGCGAAAGAGGAGTTCGCGGACCTCTGTTTCGACGCGGTGAAGGCGAACGCGACGTATCAGGGCTACCCGCTCGGCACCGCGCTCGCGCGCCCGGTCATCGCCGAGGCGATCCTCGGCGTCGCCGAGGAGCAGGGCTGTGAGGCGATCGCCCACGGCTGTACGGGCAAGGGGAACGACCAGCTCCGGTTCGAGGCGGTCTGGCGCGGCTCGGACCTCGAAGTGATCGCGCCCGTCCGCGAGCTCGGGCTCACCCGCGAGTGGGAGATCGAGTACGCGGCCGAAAAGGAGCTCCCGGTCGAGGCGGGCAACTCCGGCGTCTGGTCGATCGACACGAACATCTGGTCGCGCGCGGTCGAGGGCGGCAAGCTCGAGAACCCCGACTACGAGCCGCCGGAGGACATCTACGAGTGGACCGCCCACCCCGAGGGCGAGACGACGATCGAGGTCGCCTTCGAGGGCGGCGTCCCCGTCGCCGTCGACGGCGAGGAGATGGACCCCGTCCCGCTCATCCAGCACCTCAACGAGTACGCCGGGAAGTTCGGCGTCGGCCGCACCGACGTGATGGAGGACCGCATGCTCGGGCTGAAGGTTCGCGAGAACTACGAGCACCCGGCCGCGACGGTGCTGCTCACCGCTCACGGCGCGCTGGAGGACCTCGTGCTCACGAAGAACGAGCGCTCGTTCAAGAAGGGGATCGAACAGGAGTGGTCCGAGAAGGCGTACCAGGGGCTCACGTTCGCGCCCGTCGTCGACGCGCTGAACGCGTTCGTCGACGAGACGCAGGATGTCGTCACCGGCACCGCGACGGTGAAGGTGTCCGGCGGCAACTGCCGCGTCGTCGCCCGCGACTCCGAGTACGCGGTGTACTCCGAGGAGATGGCGTCGTTCAACACCGAGGACGTCGCCGGCATCGCCCAGGAGGACGCCACGGGCGTCGCGAAGTACCACGGCCTCCAGGAGCGTCTCGCCAACAACGTGAAAAAAGGCGTCTCCAAGCCCGAGCTCGCCACGGACGGCAGCGGCGACGTCGACGAGAACTGACGCCATGACCGACGACCCCAGCACGGCGACCGACGACGCGACCCACGCGACCGGCGCGGACGCGGATGGCTCTCCGGACGCGGAGGGATCCGCGGATTCGGGAGGCTCCGCGGATCCGGGAAGCTCCGCGGAGGCGGGCACGGCGGTCCGTCGCGGCCGCTTCAGCGGCGGCCCCGCCCGCGAGTTCCTGTCGAGCCTCGACGCCGACGCGGCGATCTTCGAGGCCGACCTCGCGGTCGACCGCGCACACGTGGTGATGCTCGCCGAGCAGGGGATCGTCGACGACGCGACGGCGGGAGAGATCCTCGCCGCGCTCGACGACGTGGCGGCCGCCGGCCACGGCGCGCTCTCGGGCGGTGAGGACGTCCACGAGGCGATCGAGACGGCCGTCATCGAGCGCGTCGGTCCGGACGGCGGGCGCATGCACACCGCCCGCTCGCGGAACGACGAGGTGGCGACCTGCATCCGCTATCGGCTGCGCGAGGACGTGCTGGAAGCGATCGCGGCCACGCTCACGCTGCGCGAGGCGCTGCTCGAGGTGGCGAGCGAACACGTCGAGACGACCATGCCGGGGTACACCCACCTCCAGCCGGCCCAGCCGACGACGGTCGCGCACTACCTGCTGTCGTACGAGGGGACCGTCGCCCGCGACACGGCGCGGCTGCTCGACGCCTACGGGCGGGTCAACCGCTCGCCGCTCGGAGCGGCCGCGTTCGCGGGGACGCCGTTCGACGTGGACCGCGACCGGACCGCGGAGCTGCTCGGCTTCGACGGGACGGTCCGCAACTCGATGGACGCCTCCTCGTCGCGCGACTTCCTCACGGAGGCCGCGACCGCGCTCGCGACGCTGTCGACGACGCTGTCGGGGCTCGCGGAGGACCTGATCCTGTTCTCCAATAAGGGCTTTATCGACCTGTCGGACGACTACTCGTCCACCTCGTCGATCATGCCCCAGAAGAAGAACCCCGACACGCTGGAGCTGACCCGCGGCGTCGCCGGCGACGCCATTGGTGAAGCGACGGGGACGCTGAGTCTTTTAAAGGGGTTGCCGCGGGCGTACAACCGCGACCTCCAGCGCGCTCACGCGGGCGTGTTCGAGGTCGCGGGCGACGTGGCCGAGGCGACGCGGGTCGCCGCGGGCGCCGTCGCGACCGCCGACTGGAACGAGGGGACGCTCGCGGACGCCGCGGGCGAGGGGTTCTCGACGGCGACGGGCGTCGCCGACCTGCTCGCGGCCGCGGGGCTCCCGTTCCGGACGGCTCACGAGGTCGTCGCCGAGGCGGCTCCCGCGATCGACGACGGCGACTCGCCGGCGACGGCCGCCGAGACCGTCGACGAGGCGGCACGGAGCGTGTTGGGCGAGTCCCTGTTCGCGTACGTGGGCCGCGACGAGGTCGAGCGTGCGCTCGATCCGGCCGAGAGCGTCGCGAGCCGCGACTCGGCCGGCGGTCCCGCCCCCGACGCGGTTCGCGACGCGCTCGCGGCGGCCGCGGACGCCCTCGAAGAGGACTCGGCGACGCGCGACGCGCGCCGGTCGTCGCTCGCGGCGGCCGCGGAGTCGCTCGAGGCGGAGGTGGCCAGCTATGCGTGACCTCCGCCCGTCGCCGCGGCCTTCGGTGGTTATCGAATATGTCTGAACAATTTCATTGAAAACACGAAGCGGCGTAGAAATCCACTATTGGTGCCGTTAGCTTGCTCTCCGAACGTATATTTTAACAGATAAGTCCGGTAGGTTTATACGGGATAACGTCGTATCCGGAGATACGACAATGAGCCAAGCCGAATGCGTGGAGTGTGGGGCCGACGTCTCCCTCCACGACGACTTAGAGGCCGGAGAGATCATCGACTGTGCGACCTGTGGTGCGGAGCTTGAGGTCATCGACGTCTCCCCGCCGGTCCTCGATCGAGCCCCGGAGCTCGAAGAGGACTGGGGGGAGTGAGATGAAGGTCGGTATCCTCTACTCCCGGATCCGCAAGGACGAGAAGCTCCTCCTCTCGGAGCTTCGCGACCGCGGCCACGAGGTCGAGAAGATCGACGTCCGGAAGGTGCAGTTCGGGCTCGATTCGACCACCGCGAACGTCGAGGACCTCGACGTCGTCGTCGACCGCTGTCTCGCGACGAGCCGGTCGCTGTACGCGACCGAGTTCCTCGACAGCTACGGCGTCCCGGTGGTCAACTCGCCGGAGACCGCGGACGTCTGCGCGGACAAGGCGAAGAACTCCCTCGCGCTCGCGGAGGCGGGCGTCCCGACGCCGAACACGAAGGTCGCGTTCACGACCGAGACCGCGATGGAGATCATCGAGGAGTTCGGCTACCCGTGCGTGCTCAAGCCGGTCGTCGGCTCGTGGGGCCGCCTGATGGCGAAGATCGACTCCCGGAACGCCGCCGAGGCGATCCTGGAGCACAAAGCGACCCTGGGCCACTACGAGCACAAGGTGTTCTACGTCCAGGAGTTCGTCGAGAAGCCCGGCCGCGACATCCGCGTCGTCGCCGTCGACGGCGAGCCCGTCGCCGCGATGACGCGCACGTCGGATCACTGGCTCACGAACGCCGCGAAGGGCGGCGAGACGGCGAGTTTCGACCTCGACGACGAGGCGCTGGACCTCGTCGAGCGGGCGTCGGCGGCGGTCGGCGGCGGCCTGCTCGGCATCGACCTGATGGAGGTCGGCGGCGACGGGCCGAACTACACGGTCCACGAGGTGAACCACACCGTCGAGTTCAAGGCGCTGAACGAGGCGAGCGACGTCGACGTCCCCGCCGCGGTCGTCGACTGGCTGGAGACGAAGGCGGAGGCCGAGTCGGGAAACGGCGACTCGGCGGCGACTGACGGGGAGGAGCTGCTCGTATGAGCGTGGGCACGAACGCGGACACGCCCGACGCGAGCGGCGGTGAGACGTACACCGCCAGCGTCGTCGGCGGCACCGGCTTCACGGGCGGGGAGCTGCTCCGCCTGCTCGCGGGCCACCCGAACGTCGAGGTCACACAGGCGACCTCGCGCTCGGCGACGAACAAGACGGTGGGGCACGCGCACCCGAACCTGCGCGGGCTCGACCTGCGCTTCTCGGACCCCGACGACCTCGAGTCCGTCGACGTGCTCTTCTCGGCGACGCCCCACGGCGTCTCGATGGGACAGGTCGACGACTACTTCGAGGTCGCCGACACGGTCGTCGACCTCTCGGCCGACTTCCGGCTGCCGGAGGCGGCCGCCTACGACGAGTGGTACGACGGGCACGTCTCGCCGGAGTACCTCGAAAAAGCGGAGTACGCGCTCCCCGAACTCAACCGCGAGAACCTGCCGGGGGCGGAGCTGATCGCCGGCGGCGGCTGTAACGCCACCGCGACGATCCTCGGCCTGAAGCCGCTCGTCGACGAGGGGGTCCTCGGGCCCGAGACGGGCGAGGTCGTCGTCGACGTGAAGGTCGGCTCCTCGGAGGGCGGCGCGAGCGGCGGCGCGGCCTCCTCGCACCCGGAGCGTTCCGGCGTCGTCCGCCCGTACGCGCCGACGGGCCACCGCCACGAGGCGGAGATCGAGGCGTACCTCGGGCTCTCCGTCTCCTTTACCGTTCACGCGGTCGACATGGTCCGCGGCGCGTCCGCGACCTGTCACGTGTTCCCGGACGGCCCCGTCTCGAAGGGCGACCTCTGGGGCGCGTACCGCGGCGCGTACGAGGACGAACCGTTCATGCGGCTCGTCTCCGGCGGTGGCGGCGTCTACCGCTACCCCGAGCCGAAGGCGGTCGCCGGCACCAACCACGGCGAGGTCGGCTTCGAGCTCGACCCCGGGAACAAACGGGTCGTCGTCTTCTCGGCGATCGACAACATGATGAAGGGCTCGGCCGGGCAGGCGGTCCACGCGACGAACGTCGCGCTCGGGCTGCCCGAGACCGCCGGGCTCGGGTTCGGTGGGCTCCACCCCGTGGGGTCGCCATGACGGACGGATCCGAGGCGGCCGGAGACGGTTCCGTCGCCGTTGCCGACGGCGGCGACGAGCCGCCGGTCGTCGTGAAGATCGGCGGCGCGAAGGCGGTCGACCCGGCCGGCGCGGTCGGCGACGTGGCACACCTCGTCGCCAACGGGCGCGCGGTCGTCGTCGTCCACGGCGGCTCGACGGTCGTCGACGAGACGATCGAGCGGCTCGGCATGGAGCCGACGTACGTCGAGAGCGCGTCGGGCGTCACCGGTCGGTTCACCGACGCCGACGCGATGGAGGCGTTCACGATGGCGATGGCCGGAACGCTCAACACGGAGCTGACGGCGCTGTTCCGATCGAACGGCGTCGACGCCGTCGGGCTCAGCGGCGTCGACGGCGGGCTCCTCTCGGGGCCCCGCAAGTCGGCGGTCCGCGTGATCGAGGGCGGCAAGAAGAAGATCAAACGCGGCGAGCACTCCGGGCGGATCGAGTCGGTCAACGCGGACCTGCTCGGTTCGCTGCTCGCGGACGGCTACACGCCCGTCGCCTCCCCGCCGATGGCGGGGATCGAGTCGGACGGTGACGTGACCCCGGTCAACACGGACGCCGACCGTGCGGCCGCGGCGGTCGCGGGCGCGCTCGACGCCGACCTCGTCCTGCTGACGGACGTCGCCGGCGTGTACGCGGACCCGGAGGACCCGGGGACGCTGATCGAGTCGGCGTCGACCCCCGCGGGGCTCGAGGCGGTCGAGGACGCCGCCGAGGGCTTCATGGGCAAGAAGGTGATGGCGGCGCGGGAGGCGCTCTCCGGCGGCTCCGCGCGCGTCGTGATCGCCGACGCCAACGTCCGCGACCCGATCGTCGCGGCGCTCGGCGGGTCGGGAACGACGATCACGGCGTCGGCGCTCGCGGACGGCGACGGCGATGAGGGGACCGACGACACTGACACCGGAACCGACACGGACGACACCGACAACGCCGGGACCAACGACACCGACACCGGAACCGACGACGCTACCGGTGCGGCGGGAGGTGACACATGAGCGGCTTCGTCTTCTCGGAGAAGCCGATCACGATCGAGTCGGGCGAGGGCCCGTACCTCTACGGTGCGGACGGCACCGAGTACCTCGACTTCGGCGCGAGCTACGCCTGCACCCCGCTCGGCCACTCGCACCCGGCCGTCACCGAGGCGGTCCGGGCGCAGGCGGCGGAGCTGACGTACGTGCAGGCGTCGTACCCGGTCGACGTCCGGACGGAGACGTACGAGAAGCTGGCGACGGTCGCGCCCGAGGGGCTCGACAACGTCTGGCTCTGTAACTCCGGGACGGAGGCCAACGAGGCCGCGATGAAGTTCGCGCGCTCGGCGACGGGCTCCGAGAAGATCGTCGCCACCAAACGCGCCTTCCACGGTCGGACGATGGGCGCGCTCGCGATGACGTGGAAAAAGCAGTACAAGGCCCCGTTCGAGCCGCTTGCCGGCGGCGTCGAGTTCGTCGACTACGGCGACGTCGCGGCGCTCGACGAGGCGGTCGACGAGGACACCGCGGCCGTCTTCCTCGAACCCGTCCAGGGCGAGGGCGGGATCCACCCCGCGACGGTCGACTACCTGGAAGCGGCCCGCGAGGTCACCGCGGAGGCCGGCGCGGCGCTCGCCTTCGACGAGATCCAGACCGGAATGGGTCGGACGGGGACGCTGTGGGCCTGCGAGCGCGCGGGCGTCGTCCCCGACGTCCTCACGACGGCGAAGGGGATCGCCAACGGACTGCCGATGGGTGCGACCCTGTGTGCGGACTGGATCGCGGACGATCCCGGAAACCACGGGTCGACGTTCTCCGGCGGCCCCGTCGTCTGTGCGGCCGCGAACGCCACGCTCGACACGCTGGTCGACGAGGACGTCCCGGCACACGCCCGCGCGGTCGGCGACTCGCTCGTCGCCGCGCTTTCGGACGCGGCCGACGAGCACGACCTCCCCGTCCGCGAGGTGCGCGGCGAGGGATTGATGATCGGCATCGAGGTCAAACGCGGCGCGAACCGCGTGCTGCGCGACCTCGCGATCCAGGAGAACGTGTTGGCGCTGCCGGCCGGCCGTACGGTCGTTCGGCTGCTGCCGCCGCTGACGATCGACGAGTCGCACGCCGACGCGTTCGTCGACGCGTTCGTCGAGGTGCTCGGCTGATGGCGGACGGCGACGGGGGGAGCGAGACGGACGGGACGGCGGCCGGCTCCAACGTCGTCGCGGGCGGCGGCTACCCCGACGCCTGCGACACGCCGGGCCGCAAGCTGCTGTACGATCTCGTCTCCATCCCGTCGCCCTCCGGCGAGGAGGCGGCGGCCGCGGAGCGCCTGCTCGACTTCTTCGAGGCGAACGGTCGCGAGGCGTGGATCGACGAGGTCGGCAACGTCCGCGCGCCGGCCGACGACGCGGTCCTGCTCACCTCACACATCGACACGGTCCCGGGGGACATCCCGGTCGAGGTGACGCCGGCAGCCGCCGACGACCCCGTGGCGGAGCCCGGCGAGCCCGTGCTGTGGGGGCGCGGCGTCGTCGACGCCACCGGCCCGTTGGTCGCGATGGCGGTCGCGGCCGTCGCGACCGGCGTCTCCTTCGCGGGCGTCGTCCGCGAGGAGACGGACTCCGCCGGGGCACGTCACCTCGTCGCCGAACGCGACGCGCCCGACGCGATCGTCAACGGCGAACCGTCCGGCTGGGACGGCGTCACGCTCGGTTACCGCGGGTTCCTCGCGGGGACGTACGTGAACACCAGCGAGTCCGGCCACTCCTCCCGCCCCGAGCCCAACGCGATCCAACACGCGATCGGCTGGTGGCACGGCGTCGAGGAGGCGTTCACGCCGGCTGACCCCGAGACGGCCGTCTTCGAGCAGGTGACGACCAAGCCGGTCTCGATGGACGGCGGGCTCACCGACGACGGGCTCGCCGTCGAGGCGACGATGGACGTCCAGCTCCGGGTGCCGCCGTCGCGGACGATCGACGAGGTCCACGAGCTGGCTGAGGCCGAGCTGACCACGGGGTCGGTCCACTGGAAGGAGCCGATCCCGCCCGTGATGGAGAGTCCCCGGACCGACCTCGCACGCGCGTTCCGCGTCGCGATCCGCGGCGCGGGCGGCGACGTTCGGCTCATCCGGAAGACCGGCACGAGCGACATGAACCTCTTTGCGGCCGAGTGGGATTGCCCGATGGTCACGTACGGCCCCGGCGACTCCGACCTGGACCACGCGCCCGACGAGCGGCTCGCGCTGTCGGACCTCGACCGCGCGACGGCGGTGTTGAGTGACGTCTGTCGGGACCGACGGTAGGCGTCACGGCGCGCGCCGTGACGCCCTCGCCTCCCTTTTGACCGGCCACGAACCTGGCAAACGACTCACGATCCGACCGCGATTCACGAGACTCACGATCCGATCACGACTCCCGATCTGGCGGCACCCCGATCAACCGACCGACGACGGACCAACGGACCGACGACTGACCAACGGACCGACGACTGACCAACGGACCGACGACTGACCAACCGGCCGACGACGGACACACGACCCACACACCCGACACCACATGACCCTCGACACCGACGACTTCCTCGACATCGACGACGTGACGCCCGCAGAGCTCGATCAGCTGCTCGACCGCGCCGCCGCGATAAAGGCCGGTACGGACGAGTCACGGCTCGACGACGCCACGCTCGGCATGATCTTCGAGAAACCCTCGACGCGGACGCGCGTCTCCTTCGAGACGGGGATGACCCGCCTCGGCGGCCACGCGATGTTCCTCGGTCCCGACGACATCCAGCTCGGCCACGGCGAGCCGCTGAAGGACACCGCCCGCGTGCTCGGCCGCTACGTCGACGTCGTGATGGCGCGGCTGTTCGACCACGCGGACGTCGAGACCCTCGCCGAGTACGCCGACTGCCCCGTGATCAACGGGCTCACCGACGAGGCGCACCCGTGTCAGACCCTCGCGGACCTCCTCACGATCCGCGAGGCGGTCGGCGAGGACGCCCGCGTCGCGTGGGTCGGTGACGGCAACAACGTCGGCCAGTCGTTCGTCGTCGGGGCGGCGATGGCCGGGATCGACGTCTCGGTCGCGACGCCCGCCGACTACGGGATGGACCCGGCGGTGTTCGAGCGCGCGGCCGCCTTCGGCGCGGACGTCGAGCCGACGACGGATCCGAAGGCGGTCATCGGCGACGCCGACGTCGTCTACACCGACGTCTGGATCTCGATGGGCCAGGAGGACCTCCGCGAGGAGAAGCTGGCCGCCTTCGACGGGTTCCAGGTGAACGAGTCGCTGCTCGCCGACACCGACGCCGACGTGATGCACTGCCTGCCGGCTCACCGGAACGAGGAGATCACGGACGGCGTGATGGAGTCGGACCGCGCGCTCGTCTGGGAGCAGGCGGAGAACCGGATGCACGCACAGAACGCGCTGCTCGTCGAGCTGCTGGACGACGCGTAGTCGGCGATGCCGGCTCCGTTCGACTCGCTCCGGCTCCGTTCGACTCGTTCCGGCTCCGTTCGATTCTCGTCAAGAACGACGTGCGAGATCCCGCGGAGAAATCAAGCATCGACGGCACTTCCAACGGCAATGAAAAACCCAGTGATAGCAGTAACGACGGCGACTGTGCCGATCGCAAACATACCGACTCGGAAGAGTTCACCTCCAAGCCGGTCGGCGGTGAGTATCAGAAAAACTGCAGTTACGACGCTGATAAGCACTAACGTGCGACCGAACCGGAAGAAGTCGATACCCGGTTCAGCTGACACGGTTGAGAACCTCCATTAACACGCCGTTATATTCGTCGTCGGTCGCAGCGTTACCGAGCGAATGGATCGACTGGCTGATCCACAACCCTGCCGTGAAATTTATGAATGCGACCATAGAGATGACTCCGATGTCTCCCTCGACGAACAGTCCAGAGACGACTGCCCCGACGAAGCCGATTCCCATGAGAGCATGTGTGACGAGCGAGCGTGAACCGAAATCAGCGAGACGTACGGAGAGGCGCGATCCAACGGGCATACATCAGTTATGAGCAGCTACGGCAATAGATTTTCCGCCGCTTGATGTCGGGCATTCCCCTCGAAGCTTGTAATACGCCCCCACCAGCGGCGAAAAACCGGTGGCTAGCGCTGATCTCGGCGTCAACCGACCCTTGGGAAACTGGAGGCGAGACACGCCAACACGAGATACGCACGGCGCATTCTGTACGCTCGTGCCAACGTCTCTGCTCACGAGCGAATGCTCCGCCTGTCGGTCTGCACCCTTCAGCGACCGTCCGTTTCACACTCTGTTGCGTCTGAAGGTGTGGCTTTCAACGAGGCCCTCGCCCCGTCTCACCCCTCCGGTTCGGGGAGGCGGAGCGTGAGGAGGATGACGACGAGCATGATCCCTGCCAACACGAAATAACCCTCGTCGAAGTACCCGCGGTCCGCGACCAGCCCGAACAGCACGGGCCCGGACGCGCCCAGCGTCGCCACCGCGGTGCGGACCACGCCCAACCCGGTCCCGCGGAGGTCGTCGGAGAACGCCTCCGAGAGGAACGACTGGGTGATAGCACCGGACCCGAGCATCGTGCTCACGAGGGCGGTCACCACGACGAGCGCCGGCAGACCGTTGACGAACGGGAGCAGGACGAGCCCGACCAACGGTCCCGACAGCACCCCCACGAGGGAGGCGCGTGCGCCGATCCGGTCGTACGCCGCGCCGGCGGTCGGCTTGACGACGACGCCGACGGCGAAAAAGAGGCTGAAAAGCAGCGCGGCCGTCGACGACGCGAGCCCCTTCTCCTCGACCAGATACGTCGGGAAGAACCCCGTAAACGCCTGCCAGATGAAGATGTAGAGGAAGAGGATGAACGCGAAGAAGGCCATGTTCGTCGCGCGGAGCTCGACGAGGAGGTCCCTGGCGACGTCCATCGAGAGCTCCTCCATCCCGGTCCCCGAGCCGTTCGGCTCGGGGAGCACGACCCAGAGCGCGACCGCCGCGACGGCGAGCAACGGGACCATGAACCCGAGCCCCGCCTGCCACGCGGCCGCCACGGCGACCGCGCCCGCGATCGGCGGGAGCACGGTCTGTCCGAGATCGCCCGTCGCCATCGTCACGCCGAGCGCGCTGCCCACCCGGTCGGGATACATGTCGGTGAGGACCGTGATCCGGGCGATCGGGTACAGCGACTGCCCTAACCCGACGAGGGCGGTCGCGGCGAACAACGCCACCGCCGTCGGCGCGAGCACGACCGCCAGCACGCCCCCCGCGACGACGACCGTCCCGATCGTCATCACCGAGCGTTCGCTGTAGCGGTCCGCCAGGATCCCGCCCGGGAGCTGTCCGATCGCCGAGCCCAGCCAGAGGACGGTCACGAGCACGCCCGCGACGGCGAGGCTGAGGCCGTACTCCGCGCGGAAGTACGGCAACAGGACCGGGTAGATCATCCGCGTCCCCAAGAGCAGGCCCCACACGCCGGCGATGACGACGAGGGACCGACCCTTCCCGTCGGCCCATAGCGCCCGCGCCTCCCGGCCGATCGGAACGAGGGGGTTCATCGGGGCTCGTCCCCGCGACGGGTCGGTCCCGACGGTGCCGCGGTCCGGCGGCTACTCATCCGCGCAGGCGCTCGGCGTGCTCGACGACGACGCGGCCGAGCCGCTCCGTCCGCCGGCGGAGGTCGTCGTCGTGGAACCGCCCGTCGTCGTCGAAGGCGGCCGAAGCCCCCCGGATCCCGACCTCGTGGGGGACGACCCACGCGTGAACGTTTCGGAACGTCGACCGGAGGTGTTCGAGGGTGCCGCCGTAGGAGCCGCCGCCGGCCGTCGCCAGGAGCCCCACCGCGGTGTATTCGTACTCGTCGGAGCCGCAGAAGTCGTGGAAGTTCTTGAACGTCGAGGAGTAGGAGCCGCGGTAGACGGGCGAGCCGGCGATCACGCCGTCGGCCTCGCGGACGGTCCGGGTCAGCCGCTCGCTGTCGCCCTGGGCGTCCTCGTCGGGGTGATACAGCGGGAGATCGACCGCGCCGAGGTCGATCAGTTCCGTCTCCGCGCCGGCCTCGGCGGCGGCGGTGAGCGCGGCGCGGAGGGCAGTCTTCGTCGTGCTTCCGTCCCGGCGGCTGCCGGAGATCGCGACGATACGGGTCATACACCGGCTCGGGCCGCCGCGAGCAAAAACACGACGTGTTCCGGCGGGACGTGCCTCATCGGGGATCAGGCCGGGTCTTCGGAGGTTCCCGGGGTGTCCCTCGGCGGCTCCGTGGTCCCCGACGGCGACCCCACGAGCCCGTGTGCGTCGCGGACGCCGGCGAGGACACCGCCCATTATGGTCCCGGACCTCGACACGTCCCGCATGGACCAGATCTCCTTCGGCACGGACGGCTGGCGGGCGACGCTCGACACGTTCACCGACGACCGCGTCCGGATCGTCGGCCAGGCGGTCGCCGACCACCTCCGGGCCGCCGGCCACGACGAGCCCGTCGCGGTCGGGTACGACGCTCGCGAGACGTCCGAGGGCTTCGCGG
This sequence comes from Halorubrum sp. JWXQ-INN 858, assembly GCF_009806985.1. GTDB lineage: Archaea > Halobacteriota > Halobacteria > Halobacteriales > Haloferacaceae > Halorubrum. Next base: position 70,962 of record NZ_WUAX01000005.1, read on the forward strand.
AGAGCCTCGCCGACGTGCTCTCGGGTAACGGCTTCGACGTGCTCCTGCCCGAGCGCGACGTCCCCACCCCGCTCGTCGCGTACGCCATCGTCGACAACGGGTTGGCGGGCGCGTGCATGGTGACCGCCTCGCACAACCCGCCGGAGTACAACGGCGTGAAGTTCATCCCGAGCGACGGGGCCCCCGCCCTCCCCGACGTGACCGAGGACGTCGTCGCCCGACTCGCGGAGCCGGACCTCCTCCCCGAGGCGGAACACGGCGAGGTCCGTCGGCACGACTTCGTGACGCCGCACGCGGAGGCGGCTCGCGAGCTCGTCGGGGCCGACCTCGACGGGCTCACGGTCGCGTACGACGCGATGCACGGGTGCGGCCGCGGGGTCACCGACGCCCTGCTGGAGGCGGCGGGCGCGGAGGTCCGTCGGCTGCGCTGTGACCGCGATCCCACGTTCGGCGGGAAGCCGCCGGAGCCGAACGCGGAGCACCTCGACGAGCTCGCCGCGGCCGTGACCGACGGCGACGCCGACTTGGGGATCGCCAACGACGGCGACGCCGACCGGATCGCGGTCTGCACGCCGGAACGGGGGGTACTCGACGCCAACCTCTTTTATGCGGCCTGCTACGACCGTCTGCTGGAGACGGACGCCGGGCCGGCGGTTCGGACCGTCTCGACGACGTTCCTCGTCGACCGCATCGCGGAGGCGCACGGGCAGGAGGCGTTCGAGACGCCGGTCGGGTTCAAGTGGGTCGCCGAGGCGATGAAGGAGCACGACGCGCTGTTCGGCGGCGAGGAGTCGGGCGGGTTCTCCGTCCGCGGTCACGTCCGCGAGAAGGACGGCGTGTTGATGGCGCTGTTGGCGGCGGCGGCGGCCGCCGACGAGCCGTTCGACGCGCGGGTCGACCGCCTCATCGACGAGCACGGCGCGATCGCGGCGGGGAAGGTGTCGATCGACTGCCCCGACCACCGCAAACGGGGCGTGCTCGACGACCTGGAGGACCACATCCCCGACGCCGTCTGCGGTCACACGGTCGCGAAGGTCGTCACCCTCGACGGCTTCAAGCTCCTCTTGGAGAACGGCTCCTGGCTGCTCGTCCGTCCCTCCGGCACCGAGCCGAAGCTCCGGGTGTACGCGGAGGCCGACGCCGACGAGCGCGTCACGGCCCTGCTGGCCGAGGGCCGCGAGCTCGTCGAGCCGCTCGTGTAGGCCGGGCGACGACTCCCTCGACATCGCGCGCGCGAACACGCGTAGCGATCGGGTGCCTTTTTAGGGGATACCGCCCTAGCCCGACGTATATGTTCAAGGCCATCGTGGGCGCGTCGACGCTGCAGGACGCGCTCGACTCGGTGAGCGTGCTGGTCGACGAGTGTAAGATCCGCCTCAACGAGGAGGAGCTCTCGATCCGGGCCGTCGATCCCGCCAACGTCGGGATGGTCGACCTCACGCTCGAGGCCGCCGCCTTCGAGTCCTACGAGGCCGACGGGGGCGTCATCGGCGTCAACCTCGCGCGCCTCGAGGACATCGCCGGGATGGCCAACGCCGACGACCTGGTCCACCTCGAGCTCGACGAGGAGACCCGCAAGCTCCACATCGAGGTCGACGGGCTCTCGTACACGCTCGCGCTCATCGACCCCGACTCGATCCGACAGGAACCGGACATCCCGGACCTCGATCTCGCCGCCGAGATCGTCGTCGAAGGGGCCCAGCTCGACCGCGGCGTGAAGGCCGCGGACATGGTCTCCGACCACATCCGTCTGCGCGTCGACGAGGCCGAGGAAGCGTTCTACATCGAGGCGGAGGGCGACACCGACGACGTCGACTTGAAGCTCACCCGCGAGGACCTCATCGCGCTCACCCCCGGCCCCGCCGACTCGCTGTTCAGCCTCGACTACCTCAAGGACATGAACAAGGCGATCCCGAGCGACGCCGAGGTCACCGTCGAGCTCGGCGAGGAGTTCCCGGTCAAGCTCCACTACGGCTTCGGCGAGGGGCTGGGTCACGTCACGTTCATGCTCGCTCCCCGCATCCAGAGCGACTGAAACCGACGCTCGAGCGCTTCGAGCGCTCCCGATTTCCCCCGAACTCTCTCGGTTCCTTCCGACGCTCCCGTTTTCCGCGAGTCGTTCGGCTCACTCCTCGTGTACGATCGGGAGCCGTACCGTGACGCACGTTCCCCGCGGTTCGCGAGCGGCGTAGTCGACGTCCGCTCCGACCGCGGCCGCGGCCCACTCGACGATCCACAGCCCGAGCCCCGAGCCGTGTTCGAGCGCGGTCTCGCGACCCGATTCGACGGCCGCCACCTCGTGTTCGGGGATCCCCGGCCCGTCGTCCTCGACCGTGAGGACGAGCCGATCGCCGGCAGCCCCGTCCCCTTCGTCGGCGTCCGTGTCCCCTTCGTCGGCATCTGTGCCCCCTTCGTCGGCATCTGTGCCCCTTTCGCCGGCGTCTCCAACCGTCTCGTGGCGGATCGACACGCGGACCCACGGGCCGCCGTCGACGCCTTCGACGCCGTCTCCGTCGTGGTGATCGAGGGCGTTGCTGACGGTGTTGTCGACGATCGCCCGGAGCGCGTCCTCCCTGAGCCGGGTCCTCGTTCCGTCGCCCGACGACTCGAAGACCACGGTCGCTTCGGGCCGCCGGCCTCGGACGTCCTCGACGACGTCGTCCACGACGGCGACGACGTCGACGACGCCGACGACCGTCGGTTCCACGTCGGACACCAGCGTTTCGACGACCCCGGCCTTCTCCCCGAGCGCGGCGAGCGCGCCGGCGCGACGTTCGATCGCGTCCGCCATGCGGTGGAGGTCCGGGTCGTCGAGCCGCTCGGCGAGTAGCTCGCCGTAGCCGTGGACGACGCCGGCGTCGTTCCGGAGGTTGTGCCGCAACACCCGGTTGAGCACCTCCAGCTGCTGGCGGCGGCGCTCGCGGTCCGTGACGTCCGAGAGGACGACCGTGTAGCCGACGTGGCCCCCGCTCGGGTCGGTCAGCGGCGAGACGGACACGTCGTACGTGCGGCGATCGGGGCCGACGCCGATCGCGATCTCGCCGTCGCGGTCGTCGCCGCTGTCGTCGCCGTCGTCGCTGCCGTCGCCCTCGCCGCCGTCACCACCATCGGCCTCACCGCCGTCGCCACCGCCGGCCTCACCGCCGTCACCGCCGTCGCCGATGACGATCGGCACGTCGAGGAACGCGTCGATCGGTCGGTCGCGTGCGCTCGCGGCGTCGACGCCGAGCATCGCCTCCGCGGCGGGGTTGAGCCGGACCACCCGCCGGTCCGGCGAGAGCGCGACGATGGGGTCGGCGAGGTCGTCGATCGCGGTCCGTTCGGCCGCGCGGCTCGTCGTCGGATGACGTTCGAACATCTCGGCGCGGTCGAAGGCGTACGCGTCGAGGACGACGTGGGGGACGAACATGACCGGCGCGAGCTGGAGCTGCGGCACGGGGCCGATCTCGAGGACCCAGGCGACGAGCGCGAGCCCCGGCGGGAGCGAGCTCAACGCGACCGCCGCGCTCTCGCTCCGGTAGAGGGGGCCGTAGCTCAGGAGGGTGTCGAGGAGCAGGAAGACCGCGCTGGCGACGAGCACGCTCGCGACGGCGACGACGAGATACGCCCACGGGCCGAAGGCGTACGAGACCGTCGCGGCCCCGAAGACGGGGTCGATCCGCAGCCCGGTCCAGAACGCGCCGTGGACCGGGTTCGTGACGAGCAGGGCGGTCGAGAGGAGGCCGAACGCGACGACGCCCGCGAAGAGGCGGCCGCGGATGACGTCCGCCCGGCCGGTGTACTCCACCGCGAAGCCGAGGAAGAACACGCCGGTCCAGACGATCCCGAGCCACGTCGCCGCCTCCAGGACGGTTCGGACGGCGAGGTCGGTGACGAGCAGCCCGGCCCCGTAGGAGAGACACCACAGCGCCTGCGCGGCGAACACGCCGAGGAACCAGTCGACTCCGGGCTTGCCACGATAGCGGCGGATCGTCCACGCGAGGCCGATCGCGCCCACCCCGCCGGCGACCGACCCGACGACGGGCCACGGCGGGACGGGGAACGGAAGCATACGTCGGTTGCACGGCGGTAGCTCCCCTAAAGGTGTCGCGCTCGGGCCGTCGGATCGGTACGGTCGACGGATCGGTTCGATCACCGGATCGGTACGGTCACCGGATCGGTTCGGCCACCGGATCGGTGCGGTCACCGGATCCACGCGCCGCCGGCTCATTCGGCGTCGGGTCCCGACTACGCCCGGCGCGGGCGGAACGCGAACGCGATCGGGACGAGCAGGGCGGCTCCGATGAGGAACGGCGACGCGTACGCGAGCGTGTACAGGACGGCCATGAGGGGCGGCCCGACGGTCCGGCCGAGGCTCGACGCGCCCTGCGTCACGCCGAAGGCGGCCCCCTGTCCGTCCGCGTCGGTCGAGGCGGAGACGAGCGTCGCCAACGAGACGTTCACGAGGGCGTTCCCCAGCGAGAGCGCGGCGAGCACGACGAGCAGGGCGACGAGCGGGCCGGAGAGCCACGCCGGCCCGCCGATCACGAGATCGCTTCCGAGCCGGTCCGTGGCCGGGAGCGCGGCGAGCGCACATGCGAGCACGCCCGCCCCGGCGGCCGCCAGGGTCCGCGAGGGAACGACGCGGGAGAGCCGCCCGACGAGGACGCCCTGGTTCACCGCACCGAGGACGCCGACGTACGTCAGCAGGAACGCGGCCGCGGTCGCGTCGTAGCCGAACCGGTCGGCGACGTACGGGATGAACATCACCTGCACCCCGGCGAACGCGACCGCGACGACGAAGTACGCGACCGTCAACGGGCGCAGCGTCGCGGAGGCGAGCGCGTCGCGAAACGTCCCCACGAACGTCGTCCGCGGGGCCGGCCGCCGGCTCCGCCGGGGCTCCTCCAGGAAGAGGAAGCCGGCGACGACCGCGAGCAGGCTCATCCCCGCGGCGGCGAAGCTCGGGAGCGAGTACGGCGTCGCCGGGACGAACGCCGGGAACAGCGCGTCGGCGCGGGCGACGACCGGCTCGGCGGCGAGGAGCCCGCCGATCGCCGGGCCGAACACGAACCCGAGCGCGAACGACGCCCCGATCAGCCCGAGCGCACCCGCCCGCCGTTCGGGCGGGGTGATGTCGGCGACGTACGCCTGCGCGGCGGCGATGTTCCCGCCCATCGCGCCTGCGAGCGCCCGCGAGGCGAACAACGTCGCGATCGCGGCGGCGGTGCCGAAGGCGGCGTCGGCCTCGCTCGCGAACCCGAAGACGACCCACGCGACGGCGGCCGTCGCCAGCGACGAGAGGAGGACCGGTCGTCGGCCGTAGCGGTCCGACAGCCGCCCGAGGTACGGGGCCGAGACGAACTGCGCCAGCGAGTACGACGCGGCCAACAGCCCGATGAACGCGTCGCTGACGCCGAACGAGCGGACGTAAAAGGGGAGGATCGGGATCACGATCCCGAAGCCGACCAGGTCGATGAACACGACGGCGACGACGACGGCGAGCGCTCGGCGCGGGTTCGACACGCCGGCCGACGAACCCGGAGCGGACGGATCGTCGGGAGCGGCGGCGACGTCGCCGGCGGCGGCCGCTCCCGTCGCGGCCTCGGGATGTGTCACGTCGGCTTCTGGTCCCCGCGACGCTTAAAGGCGTCTCGGAGGGTCAACCGTGGCGCTCGATGACGCGCTTTGCCGCCTGTCCCTTCTCCTTCCACCCGTACCCCTCGTCGTACACGTGTCGCTTCTTCTCGACCAGCTCCTCGGGGGAGGACTCCTCGAACCCGCCGCGGTCCCACGCGCCGGAGTCCCGGAGCCACTCGACGACGTTCTCCTTCGTCTCGGGCCAGGAGAGCCCGACCATCTCGTACCAAGCGACCATCGCGAAGACGGCGTTGTCGTGACAGCCCGGAACCGACCCGCGCAGGTAGACGGTCCGCATCGGCTCGCGGGTCGGTTCGGAGACGAGCTCCTTGAACTCCGCGGCCGTCAGCAGCCGGAGCGCGTCGCCGTCGCGGACGACGCGCTGCTCGCGTTCGAGCGCTCCGAGCGCGGCCTTGTGGAGGCCGCCCCACTCGCCGTGGACCGCGTCCCGGAGCGCCGGCTCGTCCAGCCCGTCGGGCTCCGTCGTCAGCACGGCTATCAGGTCCGTGTACGCCTTCTCGATGGTCGGCCACGGCACCCCCTCGAAGTCGCAGTCGACGTCGTGGAGGCTGTTGGTCGTCCGGCAGCCGGGACACGGGTAGCGGAACGTCGGCACTACCCCCGACTGGGTGGCCACCGGAGTTAGGGTTTTCGCGACGCGCCGCGTCGCGGATGGCCCGGGATCGACGAGCGTCGCTGCCGACGGACGGGGGACGTCATCGCCCGTTCCGAAACGTTTACTCGGTGTCCGACCCCGCTTCCATGTGTCATGACGAAAGTTAGCGTGGTCGGAGCCGCGGGCACCGTCGGTGCCGCGGCCGGCTACAACCTCGCACTGCGTGACGTGGTCGACGAGCTCGTCTTCGTCGACATCCCCGACCAGCGGGAGACGACTATCGGCCAGGCGGCCGACACCAACCACGGCGTCGCCTACGACTCGAACACGACGGTCCGACAGGGCGAGTACGAGGACACCGCCGGCTCCGACGTGGTCGTGATCACGGCGGGGATCCCGCGCCAGCCCGGACAGACCCGGATCGACCTGGCCGGCGACAACGCGCCCATCATGGAGGACATCGGCTCGCAGCTCGCCGAGCACAACGACGACTTCGTCACCGTCACCACCTCGAACCCGGTCGACCTGCTCAACCGACACCTGTACGAGGCGGGCGACCGCGACCGGAACGAGGTGATCGGGTTCGGCGGGCGGCTCGACTCCGCGCGGTTCCGCTACGTCCTCTCCGAGCGCTTCGACGCGCCCGTGAAGAACGTGGAGGCGACGATCCTCGGGGAGCACGGCGACGCGCAGGCTCCCGTCTTCTCGAAGGTCCGCGTGAACGGAAGCGACCCGGCGTTCGACGCCGACGAGCGCGAGGAGATCCTCGGCGACCTCCAGGAGTCCGCGATGGACGTCATCGAACGCAAGGGCGCGACCCAGTGGGGGCCCGCGACGGGGGTCGCTCACACCGTCGAGGCGATCCTCGACGACACCGGCGAGGTGCTCCCCTGCTCGCTCGTGCTCGACGGCGAGTTCGGCCACGAGGACACCGCCTTCGGCGTCCCCGCCAAGCTGGGCGCGAACGGCGTCGAGGAGATCGTCGAGTGGGACCTCGACGAGTACGAGGCGGAGCTCCTCGGCGAGGCCGCCGAGAAGCTCTCCGAGCAGTACGAGGAGATCGCGTAGTCGACCGCCGCTGCGTCGACTTCATTCACCGTCGTCCACGACCGATCCCTTATCCCCGAAGGCGCGGCCAGACCCCCCGTGACCTGAGCGAGGCCCCGGAACGGGGAGTGGTCGTGCGGCGGTCGTTCCGGGGACGCCCCCTTCGCCGCCTGCCAGCCCTTATAAGCGGTCCCGGATCCGTTCGGCGGTCGTCGCGCCGATCCCGTCGACGTCCGTGAGGTCGTCCACGGAGGCGTCGCGGACGTTCTCGACCGACCCGAAGCGCCCGAGCAGCCGCTTTCGCGTCTCCGGACCGACGCCGGGGACGTCGTCGAGCACCGTCTTCACCTCGTCGCGGACGGTCTGGTGGTACTGCACCGCAAAGCGATGCGCCTCGTCGCGGACGCGTTGCAGCAGGTGGAGCGCCGGGGCGTCGTCCGGCCAGCGCAGCGGCCCGTTCGGGGTTATCACCAGTTCCTCGGCCTTCGCGAGGGCGACGACGGGGACGTCCCACCCGGTCTCTGCGAGCGCGTCGCGCGCGGCCGCGAGCTGCCCCTCGCCGCCGTCGACGAGCAACAGGTCCGGGTCGGGCCTGTCGTCGCGCCCCTCGACCGCTCGCTCCGCGCGCCAGCGGAGCAGCTCGCGCATGTTCGCGTAGTCGTCGTTCCGATCGGAGAGCCGCTTCCGCCGGTAGTCGGCCGTCTCCGCGTTCCCGTCCACGAAACAGACATCGGAGCCGACGACCGCCTTCCCGCCGGCGTGGCTCACGTCGAACCCCTCGATCCGCCCGGGTCGGTCGATGCCGAGCCGCTCGCCGAGCGCGGCGACGGGGTCGTCACGGCCGTCGCGCTTTCGAGCGTTCTTGAGGGCGAGCTCGACCAGCTTCGCCTCCCGTCCGGCCCCGGGGACGCGGACCGCCACCCCCTCGCGTTCGAGCCAGTCGACGACGTCGGGATCGGTCGGCCGCTCCGCGAGCAACACCGCGTCCGGGAACTCCCGCTCGGCGTAGTACTGCGTGAGGAACGCCGACAGTACCGCAGCCGGCGTGTTCGGCTCGTCGCCGACGTCGCCGGGGGCTCCGCCGGCCGCCCCTCGAGCCGCCGCTCCACGGCCGGCCGCCTCGTCATCGATCCCGTCCGTTCCGGTCGCCGTCGTACCGATCGCTGCCTCGCGGTCACCCGGCGCGTCGAGCCGGTGCCGGCTCCGGTCGACGAGCTGTCCGCGCTCGCTGTGGAGCCGCGCGACCCGTGCGACGTCGCCCTCGACGGCCGCCGCGAGCACGTCGACGGTCCGGTCGTCGGACCGATCAGAGACGGCCTCGCCGCCGTCCCCGTGGAACGCCTCGACGGCCGCCAGCCGGTCGCGGAGGGTCGCCGCCAGCTCGAACTCGGCGCTCTCCGCCGCGGTCTCCATCCGTCGACGGAGCGGGTCGGCGAGGACGCCCGTCTCGCCCTCGAAGAAGCGGCGGGCCGCGGCCACGTCCTCCGCGTACGCCGCGGCGTCGATCTCGCCGGTGCATGGGGCCGAACAGATCCCCATCTCGTAGTCGAGACACGGGCGATCGCGTCCGGCGTACTTGTGGTCCGAACAGCCGCGCAGCCGGTACTCGTCCCGGATCGCCTTCACCACGGCCTCGACGCGCCCCTTGTTCGTGAACGGGCCGTACGCGACCGCCCCCTCGTCCGGGTCGCGGGTCACCTCGATCCGCGGCACCTCGTGGTCCGTGAACGCCACGAGCGGATACGACTTGTCGTCCTTCAGCCTCACGTTGTAGCGCGGCTGCAGCCGCTTTATCAGGTTCGCCTCCAGCAGCAGTGCCTGCGTCTCCGTATCGGTGACGGCGAACTCGATCGCGTCGGCGCGGTCGACCATTCCCCGGATCCGTCCGGATCGCGGGTCAGCGTACGACCGGACCCGCGCGCGGAGGTCGACGGCCTTCCCGACGTACAGCGTCGCCCCCGCGGACCGGAACTGGTAGACGCCGGGCTCGGCGGGGAGGTCGCCGGCGCGGGCCCTGACGGCGGGGGGATCCATCACCGCCCCTAGCCGCCCGACGCGTTTGAACGCTGCGGGACCCGGTGTCCGCCGCCGAACGCTTAACACTGCTCGGTCCCCAGAGTCGGCATGTCCGCGACGCCACCCGGACCGATCGGCGACCCCGTGTTCGGCAACGCCCGGCGGTACGCCGACGACCCGTTCACGTTTATGCGCGCCTGTGCCGACAGCTACGGCGACGTCATTCGGTTCGACCTCGGACCACGTGAGACGTACATGCTCACGAACCCGTCCGACGTCGAGCGCGTGCTCGTCGCCGACGCGAACCGGTACCGCAAGCCGAGCCTCGGCGACGACGCCATCCGGACCCTGCTCGGGGACGGGCTGCTGTTAAGCGAGGGCGAGACGTGGCGACGGCAGCGAACGCTGGCGAATCCGGCGTTTCACACGGGGCGGATCGGCGCGCTCGCGGGACCGATGGTGGACCACACCGACGAACACCTCTCCGGATGGGCGGACGGCGACGTCGTCGACGTGCAGCTGGAGACCGCGAGGCTCACCGTTCGGATCATCGCCCACGCGATGTTCGGGACGACGATCGACGACGCGACGGTCCGGACGGTACAGGAGCACCTCGAACCGCTCGGCGCGCGATTCGAGCCGGACCCGCGGCGGTTCCTGATCCCGAACTGGGTACCAACCCGGGAGAACCGGGCGTTCGACGACGCCATCGACACGCTGGAGGCGGTCGTCGACGGGATCGTCGCGGACAGGCGCGGAACCGAACGCGACCCGTCGATCGACCCGGCGGGAGCCGACGGCGTCGCCGTTGCCGGGCCGCCGGGCGATCCCGACGCTGCGGTGCCGATGGACCTCCTCTCGGTCCTCCTGCGCGCGTACGACCGCGGCGAACAGACCGACGCGAACCTCCGTGACGAGCTGGTGACGATGCTGCTCGCCGGCCACGACACCACCGCGCTCGCGCTCACGTACACGTTCTACCTCCTCTCACGGCACCCGGCGGCCCGCGAGCGCGTCGAGCGGGAGGCCGACGCGGCGGTCGCGGACGGCCGGCCGGACGCCGCCGACGTCCGGGGGATGGCGTACACCGACCGCGTCCTCAACGAGGCGATGCGGCTGTATCCCCCCGTTTACACGATGTTCCGGGAGCCGAAGCTCGACGTGAAACTCGGCGGGTACCGGATCCCGGAGGGGGCCGCGCTCATGCTCCCGCAGTGGGTGATCCACCGCTCCCCGCGGTGGTACGACGACCCCGAGGCGTTCGACCCCGACCGGTGGCTCCCGGCGCGCCGGAGCGCGCGTCCGCGGTTCGCGTTCTTCCCGTTCGGCGGCGGCCCGCGCCACTGTATCGGCAAGGCGTTCTCGCTCATGGAGGCGAAGCTCATCCTCGCGCGCGTCTGCTCGACGTACCGGCTGGCGTACGAGGGCCCCGAACTCTCCCTGCGCGGGTCGCTGACGATGCACCCGAACCACCCGGTCCCGATGCGGGTCCGGGAGCGGTAGCCGGTCCCGGCGGCTGCAGCTGCGCCCGGTCGCCCACGGCGGCTAATGGCGGCTACAGGCGTACCCGCCCGGCGACCTCCCGGAAGTCGGCGTCGTACAGCTCCAACTCGTGAACGCGCCACTCGATCGGGTCGATCGGCGTCCTCACGAGCGCGTCGAGCGCGTCGGCCGCCGCGGGCGTCCCGCCCCGTGCGAGCGTGACGTGGGGGACGTAGTCGTCGCCCTCGATCCCCTCGATCGGGCCGAACGCCGCACACAGCCGCCGGTGGAGCCGATCGAGCGGCTCGCTCTCCACGGCGAGGTAGACGACCGGACCGGGTCCTTGCGTGGGTCGGTCGAACGCGCCGATCCGCCGGATCGCGACGTCGAACGGATCGACCCCGTCGAGCAGGGGACGAAGTGCTCGCCGGAGCGTCGCGAGCGCGGCGGTCCGGTCGGGAGCCGGATCGGAGGCCCGATCGGGAGCTTGGCCGGATGCCTGGTCGGGGCTCCGATCGGGTGCCGGTCGACGCTCGCCGGAGACGTCGTCGACGCCGAAGCGTTTCCCGACGAGGGTGTGGCGTTCGCGGACGCGATCGAACCCCGCCAGCGCCGGGCGGAGGTCCCTCGCGAGCCGCGGGACGGCGGGCGGGAGCGGGACGTTGAGGCTGAACACGGTCGGCCCGCTCAGATCCGGTCGGTCAGCCAGAGGACGATCAGGACGACGACGACGACCCCGATGATCGTCGGCAGCGCGTTCAGCAGGGTGAACGTGACGCTCAACAGCGCGCCGACGATCTCCACGAGCAGCCAGACGATCACTAACGCGAGCACCACTTTCAGGAGGTCCTCCACGTCGAGTTTTCCGCGGTTCATGCCGTCCCCTCCGAGCGTCGGGATAAAAAAGGCCGCGTCCCGCGATCCGTTCGTGGGCCCTTCGACGCCCTGCGGATCGGGCAGATAAAAGGCCCCCGACCGCCAACGGGCGCGTATGCGACTCATCGCGTTCGACTTCGACGGGACGCTCTCGGACTCGGAGATGACGGTCCTGCTCGCCGAGCGGGCGGGCGTCGCCGACGAGGTCGCGGCGATCACCGAACGGGCGATGAACGACGAGCTCAGCTACGCCGAGAGCCTCTACCGACGCGCCGAGCTCCTCGGCGGGCTCGACGAGGAGGCGGTGAACGAGGCGTACGACGACGTCACCCTCCGACCGGGAGCGGGGCGGCTCATCGAGCGGCTTCAGGCGGCGGGCCACCACGTCGCCGTCCTCACGGGCGGCTTCGAGCGCGGGGTGGAGCGCGCGCTCGCGAAGGAGGGCGTCGAGGCCGACACGATCGTCGCCAATCGGCTGCCGATGTCCGGCGGGGCGCTGACCGGCGACGCGGAGGGACCGCTCATCGAAGGGACGAAGGACGACGCGCTGGAGGGGCTCGCGGCCGACCTCGACGTTCCGATGGAGCTGACGGTGGCCGTCGGCGACGGCGCGAACGACCTCCCGATGCTGGAGGTGGCCGGGCTCTCGATCGGTTTCATGCCCAAACCCGCGGTGCGGTCGTCGTGTGACGCCGTCGTCGCCTCGATGTTCCGGCTCGGGAAGGTGTTGGAGGGGTATCGCGTCCTCCAGAAAGCGTAGCTGGTAGCGGCCCGTGGTCGGTGCGGGCTGTTCGGGCTGTTCGGGCTGTTCGGGCTGTTCGGGTTGTTCGGGTTGTTCGGGTCCGGCCCACGGATGAGGGGGTCTCACATCGACTGTCCGAACCCGTGTCCTCCCGCTCGCGGCGCTGACCCCTTCGTTTCCGGTGGAACCCGGCATCACGCCGCTCGTCGTCGTCACCTTCGCCGTCACCTGCACCGGCACCTGCGCCGGCACCTTCGTGGCCGGCGGTGACCGGGACACTCCCTTTTAACCCGTACGCCGAGGAAGGGCGGCCATGGCCAGTCGAAGACACGTCCTGGGCGGGCTCACCGTCGCCGCGGGCCTGCTCGCGGTCGTGATCCTCAGTGAGGTCGTGGCGACGGTGTTCTTCGCGATGACGGTCGCGTACGTGCTCGGGCCGGTCCGCCGTCGGCTGCGTCAACGCGGTCTGTCCCGGCGTCTCTCGGCGATCATCACCTCGCTCGCCGCGTTCCTCGCGGTCGTCGCCGTGATCGCGCCGCTGTTCGTCGTGCTCGTGGTCCGTCTCGACGAGGCGGTTCTGTTCGTCGAGTCGATCCCGGACGCGATCTCCCTGTCGGCCCGCGGCTTCGAGTACACGGTCGTCACCGCCGACGTCACCGCGGTCGTCGCTCGGTGGCTGATCGCGGCCGGGACGGCAATCGTCGCGGCCGCACCGGTGTTGATCGTCAAGCTCGCGCTGTTCGCGTTCGTCGTGTACGGGTTGCTGGTTCACGAGCGGCGGACGCACCGGGCGACGCTCGCGCTGGTCCCGCTCGGACACCGCGACCTCGCGGAGGCGCTTCACGAGCGCGCCAGCAGAACCCTCTACGGGCTCTACGTCGTTCAGGCCGCGACCGGGTTCGCGACGTTCCTCATCGCCATCCCGGTGTTCGTCGCGTTCGGCTACCCGTCGCCGATCGCGTTGGCGACGCTCGCCGGCGTTCTCCAGTTCGTTCCGGTGCTCGGGCCGAGCGTCCTCGTCGTCGCGCTCGCCGGCTCCGAACTCATGCTCGGCGACGCCGTGAGCGCGGTCGGGATCCTCGTCGTGGGCGGGCTGTTCATCGCGGCCGCGCCCGACCTGCTCGTTCGACCGCGGCTCGCCGCCGAGACCGCGGAGCTCCCGTCGACGCTGTACTTCATCGGCTTCGTCGGCGGCGTCCTGACGGTCGGCCCGGTGGGCGTCATCGCCGGCCCCCTCGTCGTCGCGATCGTCACCGAGCTGGCGACGCGTCTCTCCGGCGAGTTGAACGCGATCCCCGTCGGCGAGGAGTCCAAACACGGGGCAGCCGACGCCACGGACGCCGCGAATGCCGCGAATGCCGCGGACGCCGCGAACACCGTGAACGCCGCGAACGCCGTCCCTGACGCCGACGGGGAGTGACCGTCGTCGCCGTCGCGGTCCCGTCGGCGATCGGCCCGATCCTCCACGGATAGTTTATAAAGTGTGCCGGTGGCGGCTTATAAGCGCCGTCCACGCGGTCGAGAGCTCGGCGGGATCGAGGTGACACGAGGGAGCGCGGTCTGCGGTCGGCGCGCCCCGCGTTCGCGCCTTATAAGGCGCGAACGCGAGCGCGAGGGAGTCGGCGGTCCCGCGCGAGAACTCGTGCGGGACCGCCGACGAGGTTGGGGAGGCGCGAGGCTGCGGTACGGGGGCGTGCTGCGGCGATACGGGGGCGCGAGGCTGGCGGTCCGGGAATCAGGAAGCCGTTATGTGGGGAACGCGAGCGCGGGACATGGCCGACGGTCGCCGCGTGCGGCACCGCCACGAACCACGGCGGGAACTCGCCCACCGTTTATATACTCTATCCGTGTCTTCGCCTGTCTTTATGTACCATGGCCGGCGTCCGCGACTCCCGGATCGGTGGCCGCGCCTTCCTTCGAATCCACTGGTAACCCCTCTCCGACCGAGCACACCGCCGCCGTCACTGAGCACACCGCCGTCAGCGCCGACCCGATCGAGCATACCGCCGTCACCGCCGACCCGACCGAGCGCGCCGCTCAAGTGGCTGCGCCGCCAAGCGGGAACAACGTGAGTGATGCCGAATCCCCGCTATCCGAGGACCGCCCGACCGTCGACCGACCGTTCCGGGTCGACGCCCCGTTCGACCCCGCGGGCGACCAGCCGGCGGCGATCGAGGGGCTCGTTGACGGGTTCGAGGCGGGCGCGGAGCGGCAGACCCTCCTCGGCGTGACGGGGTCGGGGAAGACGAACACCGTCTCGTGGGTCGTCGAGGAGCTCGACCGACCGACCCTCGTGTTGGCCCACAACAAGACGCTCGCCGCCCAGCTGTACGAGGAGTTCCGCCAGCTGTTCCCGGACAACGCCGTCGAGTACTTCGTCTCCTACTACGACTACTACCAGCCCGAGGCGTACGTCGAGCAGACGGACACGTTCATCGACAAGGAGATGTCGATCAACGAGGAGATCGACCGGCTGCGCCACTCCGCGACGCGCTCGCTGTTAACGCGCGACGACGTCATCGTCGTCGCCTCCGTCTCCGCGATCTACGGGCTCGGCGACCCCGCGAACTACCGCGAGATGGCCCTCCGGCTCGAGCTCGGCGAGGCGGTGGGTCGCGAGGAGCTGCTCGCCCGCCTGGTCGACCTGAACTACGAGCGCAACGACGTCGACTTCACGCAGGGGACGTTCCGCGTCCGCGGCGACACCGTCGAGATCTACCCGATGTACGGCCGCTACGCGGTCCGCGTCGAGCTCTGGGGCGACGAGATCGACCGGATGCTCAAGGTCGACCCGATGAAAGGCGAGGTCGTCTCCGAGGAGCCGGCGGTGATGCTCCACCCGGCCGAGCACTACTCGATCCCGGACGACAAACTGGAGACGGCGATCGCGGAGATCGAGGACCTGATGGCGAAACGCGTCCGCTACTTCGAGCGCGAGGGCGACCTCGTCGCCGCCCAGCGCATCGAGGAGCGGACGACGTTCGACGTCGAGATGCTCCGCGAGGCCGGCTACTGCTCCGGGATCGAGAACTACTCCGTCCACATGGACGACCGCGAGTCGGGCGACGCCCCCTACACCCTGCTCGACTACTTCCCCGACGACTTCCTCACGGTGATCGACGAGTCACACCAGACGATCCCGCAGATCAAAGGCCAGTTCGCCGGCGACAAGTCCCGGAAGGACTCGCTCGTGGGGAACGGCTTCCGGCTGCCGACCGCCTACGACAACCGCCCGCTCACCTTCGAGGAGTTCGAGGAGAAGACGGACCGGGTCCTCTACGTCTCCGCGACGCCGAGCGACTACGAGCGCGAGCGCTCGGACGGCATCGTCGAACAGATCGTCCGCCCGACCCACCTCGTCGACCCCGAAGTCGAGGTGACGTCGGCGACCGGGCAGGTCGAGGACCTCCTCGACCGCGTCGACGAGCGGATCGATCGCGGCGAGCGGACGCTCGTCACGACCCTGACCAAGCGGATGGCCGAGGACCTCACGGAGTACTTCGAGGGCGCGGGCGTCGACGTCGCGTACATGCACGACGAGACGGACACCTTGGAGCGCCACGAGATCATCCGCGACCTCCGGCTCGGGAACATCGACGTGCTCGTCGGGATCAACCTGCTGCGAGAGGGGCTCGACATCCCCGAGGTGAGCCTCGTCGCGATCCTCGACGCCGACCAGGAGGGATTCTTACGCTCGACGACGACGCTCGTCCAGACGATGGGGCGGGCCGCGCGCAACGTCAACGGCGAGGTCGTCCTCTACGCCGACACGGTGACGGACTCGATGGCGGCCGCCATCGACGAGACGCAGCGCCGCCGAGAGATCCAGCTGGCGTACAACGAGGAGCACGGCTTCGAGGCGACGACGATCGACAAGCCGGTCGGCGAGACGAACCTCCCCGGGTCGAAGACGGACACGTCCGGCGTGAGCGTCGGCGACGTGGAGACGGAGGCCGAGGCCGAAGCGCGGATCGAGGCGCTCGAGGACCGGATGAACGAGGCCGCGAGCAATCTCGAGTTCGAGCTCGCCGCCGACATCCGCGACCGGATCGCGGAGCTGCGGCGGGCGTTCGAGCTGGCCCGCGACGACGGAGTCCCCGCCCCGGTCGGCGACGAGTGAGCCCTCGACGGGAGCCGCACGCATTGTCACACGTGGTGTCCCATCCGAAGCCATACGCAGAGTCCCATCCGAAGCCATACGTGGAGTTCCCCGAAGCCATACGTGGAGTTCCCCGAAGCCACACACAGGGCCGAGGGCCCGACAACCGCGCCGATTCTCAGGGCGTGAAACGCGCCCCGGGGAGTTTTTCAGGGTGGAACGCCGACCGCGGGTCATGCGCCGTCGCGCGGTCGTGGCCGGGACGCTTACCGCCCTCACCGCCGGGTGTACCGACCGGATCCACGACGTCGCCGCCTCGACGCCCGGGGACGTCGACGTGCGCAGCCGGTTCGTCGACGGCGACCCGCTCGTGGCGTCGGCCGGCGTCACCGGGCGTTCGGCGGACGAGGAGACGTCCGTCCTCTCGTTTACGTCGGCTGACCGCGCCGTCGCGGACCTCGGTTCCGGCGCGGAGGCGGCCCGCTCGTTCGTCGCCGACACCGACTTCGCCGACGAGGGCGGCCGGTCGGTGCTGCTCGTGACCCAGCGGCTGACGTCGCCCGCGGTCGACCTCCGGCTCCGCGCGGTCAACCGGACCGGCGGGCGGTCGCTCCGGGTCGGCGTCGACGAGGTGGGGACCCGAAACGACGCCGACCCGGCGGTGAAGACGCTGTTCGTTCGGGTGGCCGACGAGCGCGGGCCGCCGGAACGGGTGACGGTCTCCGTCGAGAACGACCGTGTCGCCGTGACGGTCTGATTGAACCGTTCCGTGTCGGTGAGCCGCATGTCCCGCCGAGGTCCGTCGGTTTTTAAGCTCCGGCGACGCCTCCCTCGGACATGGCTACCCTCTCCCGTCGTGCTCTCGGTGCCCTGCTTCTCGTTCTCGCCGCCCTCCTGTTCGCCCAACCGTTCGCGCTTCGGGCGGCGACGACCTCGGTCGCGTATCCGACCGTCGCGGACCCGTCGACTCTGGTCGGCCTGCTACCGCCGGCACTGCTCGCCGCCGGCGCGGTCGTATTCGCGTCCGGCGCCGCCGCGTCGGCCGGACGGTCGCTGACGCCGCGCTTGAGCCTCGCCGCACCCGCGCTCTGTGCCGTCGCCGGGCTGTCGTTCGGCGTCGGGGCCGCCCCCGTCGTCGTCTCGGACCCAGCGGTCGTCGTCTCGGGGGCGGCCCCCTTCACCGTCGCCGGGTCGGTCGTCGGGGGCGCGCTTGCACCCGTCACGCTCGGGGCGCTGAAGGGGGACACCGTCGCGCTGCTGGCCGGCGTCCTCGTCTTACTCGTCGGCGTCTTCGCCGCGCCCGCCCCGGCGTTCGCGCTCGTCGCGGGGCTGCTCGGCGGCGGCGGTGCGGTCGGCCTCCTGTGGGCCGTCGACGCCGAGACGTGGCGTCCCTGACGGCTCCGGAAGCGTGAGCCTCTGGCGGTCCGGAAGCGTTGGTTTTCGACTGGTCCGGTAGCGCCGTCGCCGCCGAACGGCCCTGCGACCGAGGGCAACCCGAGACGCCCGAAAAACAATCTAACTTGTTCTACTACAAATTCGTTGGCAATGATTAAGAGGGTAGAGCGGATCACACGTGATACGGTTCGTCCGGGTCGGCGGTCGCGTCGACGGGTCGCGATCGCCGCGGTCGTCAGCGCCGCGCTCGCGCCGACCGTTCCTCGTTCGGGAGTGGCGACGCCGTTCGTCGCCGTGACCGCCGGCCAGGACGTGCCGAGTTACATATGAGTACGACGACACACGACGACGCCGTTTGCGGCCTGATCGACCGCGCACGGGCGGGATACGAGGACGTACTGGACGACGCCGACCGCGACCGGATCGTCGCGGAGATAACCCGGGCGCTGTACGACGGCGCGGACCCGAGTGAAACCGCCGAGGCGACGGTCGACGCGCTGACGGCACGGATCGAACGCGACCCCGCCTACGACACGATGGCGGCTCGCGTCGCCCGCGCGGACTACGTCCGTCGGGTGACCGGCGAGCGCCCGCCCGCGGACGCGGACGCCCTCGCGGACGCCTATCAGGACGCGTTCCGCGACGCGATCGCCCGCGGGCTCGAGGCGGATCTCCTCGACGAACGGATGGGCGAGTACGACCTCGACCGGCTGGCGGACGCGATCGAGCCGTCCCGGGACGAGCTGTTCGAATACACCGCGCTCGACACGCTCGAACAGCGCTACTACCTCCGAGAGGCCGACGGCGAGCCGTTCGAGCTCCCACAGGGGTTCTGGATGCGGGTGGCGATGGGCGTCGCGCTCCGCGAGGACGCCGCCGAGCGCCACGACCGCGCCGAGGAGTTCTACGAGGTCCTCTCGACGCTGCGGTTCGTCCACTCCACGCCGACGCTGTTCCACGCCGGGACGACCCATCCGCAGCTCTCCTCGTGTTACCTCACGACGGTCCCCGACGACCTCGAGGGCATCTTCGACGCGTACAAGGAGCACGCGAAGCTCTCGAAGTGGTCCGGCGGCCTCGGGAACGACTGGACCCCGCTGCGGGCCGACGGCGCGCTCGTCTCCTCGACGGGCGTGGAGTCGACCGGGACGGTCCCCTTCCTCAAGATCGCCAACGACGTGACCGGCGCGATCAACCGCTCCGGGAAGCGGCGTGGCGCGGCGGCAGCCTATCTCGAGGCGTGGCACCTCGACTTCCCGGCGTTCATCGACCTCCGACGGAACACCGGGGACGAGCGCCGCCGGACCCACGACATGAACACCGCGGCGTGGGTGCCGGACCTGTTCATGAAACGCGTCGCGGCGGACGCCGAGTGGACCCTCTTCTCGCCGGACGAGGTGCCGGACCTCCACGGCACGTACGGCGCGGCGTTCGAGGAGCGCTATGAGGCGTACGAGGCGGCCGCCGAGCGCGGCGAGCTCCGCCAGTACGAGACCGTCGACGCCGCCGACCTCTGGCGCCGCACGCTCACGCGACTGTTCGAGACCGGACACCCGTGGATCACGTTCAAGGACCCGTGTAACGTCCGGTCACCGCAGGACCACGTCGGCGTGGTCAACTCCTCGAACCTCTGTACGGAGATCACGCTCAACACCAGCGAGACGGAGACGGCCGTCTGTAACCTCGGTTCGATCAACCTCGCGCGCCACATGACGTTCCGCGGCGACGCCGAGGCGTCTCCCGCGCCCGACGACGTCGCGGCCGCCGCGCGCGGATCGGTGAACGCCTCCGACCGTTCCGTCGCGCGGGGGGCCGACGGCGACGCCGCCGAACTCGACGCCGAGCTGTTCGCCGACACCGCCGAGACCGCCATGCGCATGCTGGACAACGTCGTCGACCTCAACTTCTACCCGACCGAGAAGGCGGAGCGGTCGAACACGCGCCACCGCCCCATCGGGCTCGGACTGATGGGCTTTCACGAGGCGCTGCAGCTCGCCCGGGTCCCGATGAACTCCGAGCGGGCGATCGGGTTCGCGGGGAGGGCGGGCGAGCTGCTCGGCTACCACGCGATCCACAACTCCGCGAGGCTCGCGGGCGAGCGGGGCGCCTACGAGTCGTTCGAGGGGTCGAAGTGGGACCGCGACCTGCTCCCGCAGGACACCCTCGACCTGCTCGCGGACGAACGAGATCGGGATATCCCAGTCGATCGCGAGGAGACGCTCGCGTGGGACGCCGTCCGCGAGGCGATCGCCGAACACGGCATGCGCAACTCCAACACGACCGCGATCGCGCCCACGGCGACCATCTCCACCATCGCGGGGACGACGCCGTCCATCGAGCCGGCGTACTCGAACCTCTACGTCAAATCGAACATGTCCGGCGACTTCACCGTCGTCAACGAACGGCTCGTCGCCGACCTCAAGGCGGAAGGCCAGTGGGGGTCGGCCGCGCTCGACCGGCTGAAGTACCACGACGGGGCGGTGGGTGACCTCGAGCTTCCCGGCGGGCTTTCGGACCTGTATCGCGGCGCGTTCGAGATCGACCCGCGCCACCAGCTCCGTCTCACGGCCCGGCGCGGCGCTTGGATCGACCAGAGCCAGTCGCACAACGTCTTCTTCCCGTCGACGGACGGGTCGCTGCTCGCCGACGTGTACGGCACCGCGTGGGAACTCGGCCTGAAGACGACCTACTACCTCCGCACGCTCGGGGCGTCCGGCGTCGAGAAGTCGACGCTCGACATGGCCGAGTACGGCGACACGCAGTCGCGCGGGACGGACGGCTCGGACGACGACGCCGACCCTGAAACGGCGGCCGATCCCGACACGTCCGACGACGGCTCGGACCTGCCGACCGTCGAGGACCCGACGTGTGAGGCCTGCCAGTAGCGGTCGCGAACGACGTTTCCACCGCAGCGACAGACCACAGCTTCACAGCCACCCACGCGCCGCACACTCACAGCCACCCACGCGCCGCACACTCACAGCCACCAACACGACACACCATGCCGATACTCAACCACGACAGCCACCACGACCCGAACAAGATCCTGCCGATCGATTACGACTGGGCCCGCGACTACTACACCGACGGCGTCAACAACAACTGGGTCCCCGAGGAGGTCCCGATGGCGGACGACGTCCGCCAGTGGGAACACGACGAGCTCACCGACGCCGAGCAGCGGCTCGTCGAGTGGAATCTCGGCTTCTTCTCGACGGCGGAGTCGCTCACCGCGAACAACCTCGTGTTGGCCGTCTACGACTACGTCACCGCACCGGAGTGTCGCCAGTACCTGCTCCGGCAGGCGTACGAGGAGGCGATCCACACGGACACGTTCATCTACTGCTGTGACTCGTTGGGGTTCGACCCCGACTACCTGTACGGGATGTACGACCGGATCCCCGCGATCGAGGCGAAAGACGAGTTCGTCGTCGACCTCACGCGAGCCATCGACCGCCCCGACTTCACGATCGACACCGACGCGGACGTCCGCGCGTTCCTCCGGGACCTCGTCGGTTTCTACGTGATCATGGAGGGGATCTTCTTTTACGCCGGCTTCGCGATGATGCTCGCGCTCAAACGGCGCGGGAAGATGGTCGGCGTCGGCGAGCAGTTCGAGTACATCATGCGCGACGAGTCGCTCCACCTCAACTTCGGGATCGACCTGATAAACACGATCCGCGAGGAACACCCCGGCGTCTGGACGGACGCCTTCGAGTCCGAAGTCGAGGACCTCGTTCGCGAGGCCGTGGCGCTCGAGTCCACGTACGCGCGGGAGGCGTGCCCGCCGGACCTCCTCGGAATGAGCGCCGACGGGTTCGTCGAGTACGTCGAGTACGTCTCCGACCGCCGGCTCACACAGCTCGGCATGGACGACGTGTACGGCACCGAGAATCCGTTCCCGTGGATGTCCGAGGCGGTCGACCTCAACCGCGAGGCGAACTTCTTCGAGCGGCAGGTGACTGAGTACCAGTCGGGCGGGTCGCTCGACTGGTGAGTACGGGAACCTGAGCCGTCCGTCGCCGTTCCGTCGATGACGGCCGCGACGGCGGCGACGACGTCGGTCGGGATCAGCGTGACCGTCTGTCGTCCGGGTCCGCCGTGACGCCTACCGACCCGGCTGTTCCGTCTCCGCCTCCAGCTCGACGTCCTCCCGGCTGGACATGTCCGCGTCCTCGTACGACTCCATCTCTTCCAGCGAGGACTCGATGTCCTCCAATCCGAGCAGCTTCTCGGTCTCCTCGTCGAACGCCTTGGCCTCCAACCCCTCCATGTCCTGGACGTCGGAGCCGGAGAGCGCCTTCCCGTAGCGCCCGACGAGGCTGGTGAGCTCCTGGGGGAGCACGAACGTCGTCGACTCGCCCTGTCCGATCGCTTCGAGCGTCTCCATCCCGCGTTCGATGATCGCCCGCTCGCCCATCGACTCCGCCGACCGCGCCCGCAGCACCGTCGAGATCGCGTCACCCTGCGCCTCGAGGATCTGACTCTGTTTCTCCCCCTGCGCGCGGATGATGTTCGACTGCTTGTCACCCTCTGCCTTCTCGACGGCGGAGCGGCGCTCGCCCTGCGCCTCGAGGATCATCGCGCGACGGCGACGCTCGGCCGACGCCTGGTCCGCCATGGCGCGTTGGACCTCGCGGGAGGGGCTGACCTCCCGGACCTCGACCGCCTCGACCCGGATCCCCCACTCGTCGGTCGGCTCGTCGAGCTCGTCGTGGATCCGGTCGTTGATCTCCTCGCGTCGCGAGAGGGTGTCGTCGAGCTCCATGTCGCCGAGGACCGCCCGCAGCGTGGTCTGTGCGAGGTTCGAGACCGCCTTCTTGTAGTTGTCCACCTCGAGGAACGCCTTCTTCGCGTCCATCACCTTGATGTAGACGACCGCGTCCGCCGTCACCGGCGAGTTGTCCCGCGTGATCGCCTCCTGCCGGGGCACGTCCAGCGTCTGCGTCCGCATGTCGAACGCGTACGTCCGCGAGACGAACGGGGGGACGAGGTGGATCCCCGGCTCCAGCAGGGTTCGGTACTCGCCGAACACCGTGAGCGCCTCCCGGTCGTACGCGTCGACGATCTCGACCGCGCTGACGACGGTGACGAGCGCGAGGAGGAGCGCGAGCGTCGCCACTCCCAACACGAGGCTCTGGCTCAACAGCGCGACCCCGACCAACAGCGCCGCCCCGAGCGCGAGGTACTGCCAGACCGCGTCCGGTAGCGCCCCGGTCGGGTCGTCGAGGTCGAAGGGATCGGGTCGGGGACCGTTGCTTCCCATACCCGACGTTACGGTTCGACGACGTTAACAGTTCGCACGTGTGGCCCGGGCTCCACGGTCGGTCCTCACGCCCGCGGTTCCGATTCTATATCGCGACTGTCGATTTATGGGGGCTGATCGACACCGACCCACCCCGTCCGAGCTCCGGGTCCTCTACGCCGACCACGACGCGGTGGCGCTCCCTTTCGGGCGACGCCGTCGCCGTCGGGGCGATACACCGAGATACACCGATCGCGAGACGAGTGGCCCGCGAGCTCGCGAGCGGTTCGTCCGTGGGTCCCGCGTGAAAAGGGTCGATCCGCCGATCGGCCGTCTACCGCAGCGCGTCCAGCCGGAACTCGAACGCCGCGACAGGCACCTCGAGGTCGTGCTCGGCGAGGACCGCCGGGTGGACCTCCCCGATCACGCCGACGGGCTCCCCGTCGATCACGACCGCCGCCGTCCGTCCCCCGATGAACGACGGGTGCTCCGTCCGCGGGGTCGACAGCTCCGCCCCGAAGTCGTCACAGAGCGCCTGCAGCCGGCCCTTCGCGGCCTCGTAGGAGGCGTCGCGGCGGGCGACCGCGGCGGCGACGCTGCGGTGTTCGGCGACGTTCGTGTTCTCCGACTCGTCGCGCTCGGCGACGAAGCCGACCTCGGCGACGTCCTGCGGGTACGCGTTGTGCGTGTTCCGCTCCAGCAGGGCGACGATGGAGGGAAGCGCCCACGTCCGCAGCTGGGTGTAGTCCTCGCTGTACGGCTCCGTGATCGAGACGGGGTCACCGCCGCCGACGACGTCGCTGCCGGGTTCGACCCGCATCCGGTCGTAGTTCTCCGGCGCGCTCGTCATGTGGAAGTTGAGCAGGTCCTCGAAGCCGAGCCCGACGAGGCTCGTCCGGACCGCGTCCTCCAGGCGCGACCGCTCGTGGCGGCCGCCGACGGTGCCGACGTCGGGGTAGCGCGGCTCCAGCCGGTCGAAGCCGTACGCCCGTCCGACGTCGTCGATGAGGTCCAGCGGGTGGAGCACGTCGACGCGGTACGGCGGGATCTCGACCTCGTAGGTCACGTCCTCGCCGAGCGTGTAGCTCGCGTCGAGCCCGGAGCGCTCGAAGCAGTCGACGACGGCTTCGGGCTCGAAGTCGACGCCGAGCAGCGTCTCGATCCGGTCGTGGGTCACGGACTTCGTGTCCGTTTCGAGGTTCGGCCGAACGAGCGCCGAACCGTACTCCTCGGGGAACGCCGCGCCGTCGGCGTACTCGATCTCGACCGACTCGATCGTCGCGCCGCGCGCGGAGAGCGCGTAACAGACGATCGTACACATCTTGTCGATCGTCCACTGGTCGGTGCCCGTGAGCTCGACCAACAGGTCGCGGGAGCCCGTCGTCACCTCCGTGCGTTTCCCGTTGATGACGGGCGGGAACGAGAACAGCCCCAGCTCGTCGTAGATCGCCGGATAGCGGTCGTACGACGCGACGAGGTCGGCGTACGTCCGTCCCGTGTCGTGCTCCTCGAGCACCGCGGCCGGAGTCAGCTCGTCGTTCGAGTCCAGCGGGACGAACGTGTCGCCTTCGGGGTCGACGCCGCGGTAGGTGACCGACGGCTCGGCACCCTCCTGGAGCGGGGCCCCCTTCACCATCGCGAGGTCGTGGATCCCGATCGCGCCCTTCGCGCGGCCGCGCCCCATCGTCGCGTGGAGCTTCTCCTGCAGCTGGATGAGCGAGTCAAGGGCGGCGTCGTCGAGGTCGACCCCGCGGACCACCGCGCCGGTGACGTAGGGCCGCTCCTCGGGAACCGACTCGTCCACCTCGATCGTCCACTCGGCGTCGTTCGTCTCGGGGACGTAGACGCCGCGAGCGTCGCCGTAGTGGTACCGCAGCGACCGCGCGACGCCCTCGACGCTCAGCCGGTCGAGCCGGTCGGGCGCGAACTCGAACTGGAGGTCGCCGTCGTCCGTCTCGCCCTCGAACTCCAGGCCGAGCCCGAACAGGTCGGCCTTCAACTCGGCGTCGTCCTTGTCGGCGTGGCCGGTCAGCTCGCGCAGCTCGTCGGCGTCGATGTCGACGACGGGCATCAGTAGCTCACCTCCGCGTTCCGCAGGAAGTCGATGTCCGCCAACGTCCCGTGGAGGTCGCGGATGTCCTCCGCGCCCGTCGTGAGCATGGCGAGCCGCTCCAAGGCGAGCCCCCACGCCATCACGTCGCAGTCGACGCCGAGGGGCTTCGTCACCTCCTCGCGGAACACGCCGGAGTTGCCGATCTCGATCTCCTCGCCCGTCTCGGGGTGCTCGCCGAACAGCTCGAAGGAGGGCTCCGTGTACGGGTTGTAGTGCGGCTTGAAGCGGATGTCGGTGATGCCGAACTGGCGGTAGAACTCCTCGAAGGTGCCCATCAGGTCACGCACCGAGAGGTCCTCGGCCATCACCCACCCCTCGATCTGGTAGAACTCCAACAGGTGCGTCGGGTCGAGCGTGTCGTTTCGGTACACCTTCTCGACGGAGAAGTAGCGCTGTGGCGGCTCCAGCTCCGCGCCCGCGTACCCGGAGAGGTAGCGCATCGACAGCGACGTGGTGTGGCCGCGCAAGGCGATCTCGCGGGCGAACTCCTCCGACCACGGCGAGTGGTAGCCGTCGCCGTCCGGGCCGACGCCCTCGCGGTGGGCGGCCTCGACGCGCTCGAGCAGCGCCTCGGGGATGTCCGCCATCGGCGGGACGTCGAGCGCGAACCGGTCCCAGTGGGTCCGGGCCGGGTGGTCCTGCGGCATGAACAGGCAGTCGTTGATCCAGAAGTCGCTGTCGGCGTGTGGGCCCGCCATCTCCTGGAAGCCCATTCCGACGAGGACGTCTTTCACGCGGTCGGCGGTCCCCCGGAGCACGTGCTTCCGGCCGCCGTTGACCTCGGGGGCGTCCGCCTCGACGTTGTACTCGGTGAACTCGGCGTCGCGCCACTCGCCGCTGGCGAGCAGCTCCGGGGTCACCTGGCCGACCGTTTCCGCGGCCTCGACGCCCTCCATCAGCGCGTCGACGCCGGCGTCCGTGAGCGTGACTGCGCGCGTCGTCCGCTCGACGAGATCGACGAGCCCGCGGGAGGCGAGCCGATCGAGGACGTCGGTATCGATCGGGTCGTCGGCGTCGTCATCGGCCGCGAGCGCCGCGAGCGCCGTCGCCTCGGGGTCGGCCTCGGGGTCGGCGTCCGCGTCGACCGACAGCTCGCCCGAGTCGATCGCGCCGAACCCCTTCCGCGGGAAGTTCGCCAGCGCAACGTCGACCTCGTGGCCCGCTAGGTCGGCGGCCCCGATGACCTGTCCCATCGGGACGGGCCCGTCGCCCGCGCCCGCGTCGAGCGCCGCGCGGTAGAGCCGGGTCTCCGGGAGGCCGTCGGCGACGTAGCGTCGCCCCTCGTCGGTGAGTTCGGCGTGCTCGGTCGTCGTCTCCGAGACGGCGAGCAGTCCCTCGTCGCGGAGGTCGAAGGCCGCGCCCGTGACCGTCTCGGGTTTGTGACCCGTCGCCGCCGCGAGGTCGTCTATCGTCCGTTCGTCCGTCGCGCTCGCGGCCTCGAGGACCGCGAGCTGTCGTTCCGGGAGTCGCATTCGAGTTGTGTGGATACGCGTGTGGCTGGTTCCTAACGGTTCCGACACGTCGCGGCCGTCGCGGTGGGTGGATGAGACGACCTCATCCCCCCCGACCGCACGACGGATCGCCCGGTTTCACCGCCCCGTCGCGGGGCGGATCCGCCGCGCGCGACTCACGCGAAAAAGGGTCCGAACACGTCGCCGTCGTTCCGGGAAGCGGTGCCGTCCGTGGCGTGTTCGGGTGCCATGTGCTCCCGTGGATCGTGATGGCGTTTATAAGTTTCGCCGTCCTCTGCCCGCAGCTCGTTTCGGTTGCGTCCGTGGAGGTCCGGTCTGCGTGTCACACCCGCGTTCACAGCGATCCGGACGTCTGCCGCTCCCGTTCGAGTCGCTCACAGCCGATCACCAGCGCGTCGGGGATGTCGGCGACGGTCTCGTAGAGCGCGTCGAAGACGACGGCGACCTCCGCGAAGCGCGGGCCGCGGGACGCGCTCAGCGGCTCCCGTTCCCACTCGATGAATCCGTGATCGGCGAGCAGCGGGAGGTGACGATGATACAGCTCCTGTTGGAGCGTCCGGTGATCGACGGGAACGTTGGGAGTGATGGCGCTCTCGGGCAACGGGACGGACCGGCCCGGCGGCGCATCCATCAGCGAGGCGACGATCTGTCGGCGGGGCTCCGCCGCGAGGGCCGTGAAAACCCGGTCCCAACGCGCGACGACACGCCGTCCCTTCTCGACACGCGTGTTTAGCTCCGTCATATGCGTTATACACTCTGCAGAATATATAACGTTTTAAAGGGTAGGTCACGCGGCCCGTTCCCCGCCCGTCTCCGCGTCGTCGGCCCGTCGGCGGAGCGCGGCGATCCGGTCCCCGAGCGGGGGTTGGACCTCGAACCACGTCGACCAGTCTCCCGTCTCCGGTTCCACGCCCCGGAGGTCGGCGACGTGCTCGAACGCGTCGGCGACCCGGGCCGCCCCCACCGCGTCGGCGGCGCGGTCGTCGGCTGCGTACTGCACGCGCCGCCCGACCCAGAACGCGGCGACGCCGACGAGGATCACGGAGAGGAACCCGGAATCGAACGGGACGATCGTCGTCACGATCGCGGCGAGGATAGTCAACACGGCCGCGACCGCGATTGCACGAAACTCGCCGTAGTACGTCCCGACGCGTCCGCTCTCGGCGGCGATCAGGCCGAGGGCGACGTCCTCGTCCATCCCGTCGAGCACGTAGTCGGTGACGAACAGCACTCGGCGACGTGGCGGGCCGCGGACCGCCACGTCGACCGATTCGGCACCCTCCGTCGCCACGACGGCCACCCGGTCGACGCCGAGGCCCGCCTCGCGGCGGAGCTCGTCGAGGTACGCACGCTCCGCGTCGGTCGGATCCCTGAGGTTCCGGTAGCGGTCGTTGACGTACAGCGGACCGACCTCGACGGCGAGGAACGCGACGATCGCCACGACGACGAGGAACGCGACCGTGATCATCTACGGGTCACTGCGCCCCGTAACGGTTTAAAACGGCGCGATCCGTCAGAGCAGTCGACGGTCGTCGACCGACGGTCGGCTCCGGAGGGCGGTCGGCGTGCCGCCCGTCTGGATGATGTTGAACGCGGTCATCAGGTCCGAACGCGAGATGAGCCCGACGATCTCGCCGTCCGCGTCGACGACCGGCAGCCGGCCGACGCCGTGTTCCTGCATCGTCTGGAGCGCGGCCATCGCGTCGGTGTCGCGCGTGACGGCCGTCAGGTCCGTCGCCATCACGTCGCCGACGCGGTAGGCGTCGCGCTCGACGTCCCTGACCTCTCGGGCGTCCTCCAGCGTCACCATCCCGACGAGGTCCTCGCCGCGGAGGACGGGGTACCCCGTGTGGCGCTCGCGGAACATCCGGTCCATCAGTTCGGCGACCGTCGTCTCCTCGGTGACGGTGTGGAGCCGCTCGCGCGGGGTCATCACGTCGTCGACGGTGACGTCCTCGAAGGCGGCCTTCAGCGTCGTCTGCTGGGCCTCGCCGGAGGCGGCGATGTAGATGAAAAACGCCAGCAGGATCAGGATGACGTTGAACGCGAACAGCCCGACGATCGCCATCATGAACGCGAACACCTTCCCGACCGCCGCGGCGCGCTGGGTCGCCTTCGCGTGCGGTTGGTTCCGCGCCATCAGCGCCCGCAGCACCCGCCCGCCGTCCATCGGGAAGGCGGGGAGCATGTTGAACACCGCGAGAACGATGTTCAACAGCGCGAGGTAGCCGAACACGAAGAGCACGGCGTCGCTGCCGACGGGAGCGAACGAGAAGACGGCGTAGCAGGCGAGCCCGACGGCGACGCTCACGATCGGGCCGGCGACGGCGATCCAGAACTCGTGTTTCCAGTCCTCGGGGAACTCCGCGAAGCTGGCGATGCCGCCGAGCAGCCAGAGGGTGATCGAGTCGATCTCGTAGCCGTACCGCATGGCGACGAGCGAGTGGCCGAACTCGTGGAGGAGCACGCCGCCGAACAGCCCGAGCGCAGCCGCCAGCCCGAGCGCCCACGGGGTGAGCCCGCCATCGATCGCCGCCAGGTCGATCCCCGCCCCCATCGTGTCGTTCATCAACGCGCCGATCGACGCCACCTCGGAGCCGATCAGGTAGGCGAAAAGCGGCAACACTATCAGGAACGTCCAGTTGAGCCTGACCGGGATCCCGACGACGGTCCCGATCCGTATCCCACGCATGCCTCCCGCTTGGAGCGGCCGCCGCTTAAACGTCGGGTGGACGGTCCGGGAAGGGTTCGGCGGAGCTCGCGGAACGCTCGGCGGTCGGCTCGACGGGCTGGTCGGCCGGATCGCGGCTCGACTCACGCGGCCGTCGCGGTGCGCACACCTTTTATACATCCCCGAGCCGATGACGGCGTATGAGCGACCCCACCGACGCCGGCCCGACGCCGGTCGTCAAACGCGGACGCGAGGTCGAGTACGAGCCGGTCGACGCGGCGTCCGGGCTCCGGAAGGGCGTGCTCCTCGACGCCTCCGACGGCGCGCCGACGTTCGCGATCCGGCGCTTCGAGCTCGATCCCGGGACGGAAGTCCCGCGACACACCAACGCCGTCGAACACGAACAGTACGTGCTCGCGGGCGAGTACGTCGTCGGGATCGGCGACGAGACGCACACGGTCAGCGCCGGCGACGCGCTGTTGATCCCCGCGGGCGTCGAACACTGGTACCGCAACGACGGCGACGCTCCCGGGGCGTTCCTCTGTGCGGTGCCGAACGGCGACGACACGATCGAACTCGTCGACTGAGGGCGTGCACCGGGCGTGTCGACCGGCGGGCGCCGCTCCGACGGTCCCGGCCTCGACTCATCCCGCCGTGGGCTCCCTTTCCGTCGCCGCGAGTTCATTCGCGACGTCCCTCACCGTTCCCGGATCGCTCGTCCAGACCCCGAGGTAGCCGTCGGGCTGCTCCCGTGCGACGAGCCCACAGGCCTGCGTCGCGTCGCTTCCGCCGTCGAACGCGAGGACCCAGTATCGCCCGATGCTCTCGTTCGAGTGTCCGTGAAAGGTGATCCCCGGAACCTCCGGCGGCGTCCAGTCCGCGAGGCCGTAAATATGGACGTCGAGGCCCGTCTCGGCCGCGAGGTCCCGGTAGGCGTCGGCCTGCGATTCGAACGTGGAGAGGGTCTGAAAGCTCACGCGGAGCGTGCCGGTTCCGACCCGATAAGCGCGGTCCTCGATCTCTCTGCTCACCGCGAGGAGGTTGCGGCGCTCCAGCGCCGTGAACACCGTTCCGTCGAGCACCTCGAAGAGGACGCGATACCCCTCCGAGACGTCCGTACGCTTCCAGGGTCGGACGATCGGTGGCTCGAGCAGCGATCGGAGCTCTCGAGCGCCGAACACCCCCGCGAACTCGCCGTCTTCCTCGATCAGGACGAACGGCTCCGGTCCTCCCGGCGGGAGCGTTCGGTAGTCGACGTCGACGTCGCGGGAGGCGAACCGCTCCTCGATGTCCGCCCCGTCGTCGCGTTCGTCGTGTCCGTCACTCGCGTAGATCGTGAACCGTCGCTTCCCCTCTCCAATGCCGGCGAGGAGCTGGTCAAGGACGGTCACGACCGCGGCGACGCTCCCGAGCCGACGCTCCGACGGATGAGGTCGTGGACGAGCGGATCGATCGGTTCGATCCGGACGGTGCCGCTCCCGCGGTCGTAGGCCAGTAACCCGAGATCCGCGAGCAGCGGCAGGTGAACGTGCGCGAGTCCGACGATGACTCGTTTCCGATCCTCGTCCGTTCGCATCGTTCCGTGGTCCGTCGCGTCCCAGCCGACGAGGACGGTGGCGAGTTCGTCGACCGTGCTCTCGTCGCCCTCCTGTAGTATCCACAGCAGCCGGCGTCTGGACGTCGACGCGAGCGCACGATAGAGCCGGTCGTCGGACAGATCCGGCGTCACGTCGGGTCGCAGTTCCCGCTCGCTGCGTTCCGGTCCTTTGGTCCCCCCCATCATGGATCACTGACTATCGTCTCCCCCGTGTCATGACTCTTGTTACCGTTTGGTGTCAGTTAGAGGGGGCGAGCCGCTCACTCGATCGCGCCGACCTTCTCGGCCACGTAGCCGAACTGGTCTCGATAGCCGTACGCCGACAGCAACACCGGGTAGAACGGCTCCTCGGCGATCAACTCCTCGTCGTCGGCGGCCGCGAACCGCTCGCCGGCTTCGACCCGGCGGAAGTTGTGTGCGAACACCTCGTACTCCTCGGCGCTCGGCTTCGGGATCCGCTCGCGCAGCCGGAACACGTCGACGTCGTCGCGACCGCCCGCGTCCACGACGTCGTCGGCCCCCGGCGCGGGCAGCGCACCGGTGGCCGCGAGGAACGCCCGGATCAGCCAATACGCGTTGTCGGCGGCGGCGTCGGAGCCGAGCAGCCCCGCCTCGACCTCCAGCGTGTGGGGGTGTTCGATGAGCCGGCCCTCGGTGAACTCGTCGGTCTGAATGATCACGTCGACGGGGAGGTGCGGGGCGACCCCGCGGGTGACCTCGTCCATCGAGTCGACCACGGCGAAGGGGTCCGCGTACGACTGCGTCGAGTGGATCGCGAGCGTGGTGCAACCGGTCAGTTCGGCCTGCACGTGGTGTGCGAGCCGCCCTTCGTGTGTGTCGGCGTCGGGATCGCCGGGGAACGCCCGGTTGAGGTCCTCGTCGAGGTAGCGCTCGTCCGCCGCGAGCGCCTCCTCGTTGGCGACGATCAGCTTCACGGGTCGCTCGACCGTCGGATCCTCGCTCAGCAGCCGTTCGATGGCGCGCGGGCCGCAGGGCTCGTCGCCGTGGATCGCGCCGACGACCGCGATCTCCGGCCGTCCCTCCCCCAGCTCGATGACGTCCATGCAACCTCCAAACGGGCCAGCGGCTAAGTGGTGTTCGGATCCGGGCCGTCCCTCGTTTCCCTCGCTCTCCTCGTCTTCCCTTCTTCGCCCGTTTCGTTCTCTTCGTCTCCTTCGCCCCCGATTTCACGCCGCGATCCACGGACTCAGGGGCCCTGTTCGAGGGCCTCGGCGTACGCGTAATCCGCGGGATACGCGCCGGGACGGGCCCCGTCGAGCCGGATCCGCCAGCCGTCGATCGCGGCGGGATCGCGAAGCGCCGCGCGGAGCCGTTCGCGGATGTCGTCGAGATCGACGCCGTAGAAGTCGTCGGGCACGCCGTGGAGGTACTGGAGGGCCGTCTCGAACAGCGACCGCATGCCGTCGTCGTTCTCGAAGTCGACGTGTTTGTACGCTCCCGCCGCGACCTGCACCATCCCGTGCAGGAACGCGGACTCCGCGGTCCCTGAGCCGTAGTTGTACCACTCGTCCTCGAAGCAGTCGTGTGACTCGTGGTACGCGCCCGCGTTGAACAGGCGGACGCCGTGTTCGGTCGCGCGGCGCAGCGTCGCGTGCTCCCAGTAGCCGCCGCCGGTCCCGTCCGCGCCCTCCGCGGTGTTCCACCCCGTCGGGTCGCCCAGCGGCGGCGCGACGCTCGGGTCCCGGGTGTGGTCGTCCATGCCGTCGTTTGGGTCGGCTCCCTCCTAACGGTTGTCCACGGGCCGACTCCGCCACGAAACCGGTGAGTTAAACACCGACGAGGTCGCTAGGTCGAACCGCGTGCGAGGGTAGCCAAGCCCGGAAACGGCGGCGGACTCAAGATCCGCTCCTGTAGAGGTCCGTGGGTTCAAATCCCTCCCCTCGCATGAGCGCGTCACAGCGCGCGAATGCAGGAGGGGTTCGAATCAGGGAGCGTCTCCGACGCGACCGTGGTTCAAACCCTCTCCTCGCATCACGGGGTCCTTCGCCCCACGATGCGGAAGGCGCTCTCGGAGCGTTCTTCCCTCGCAAAACTACGCGTCCGGCCGATCGGTCGGGCGTCGACACTGACTCCCCGAGCGGTGCGACCGGAACGCGGATTTCGGCCGTTTACTGGCTTCTGTGCGGTGTCTGTGAGCTTGCGAACGACTCGTTCGTCTCCCCGTGCTGTACCCCGTCGCCCGGTCATAAAGCGATAACCGCGATATCAAAGGTGGTGTCGCGGCGGATCACGGCCCCGCTCCCGGCCGCCGCTCCCCGGACGCTTCCTGCCGTGCGCCCACCGGCCCTGACCGGAGAACGGTCGATGACGCGCCGAGGTCGACGGGCCGGGACCGACCTGACGGGAGAGACGCCTCGAGCCGCCACGCTCCTGGGAGCGGCGCGGCTCGCGGTTCCGGTCCTCACGACCTCGGCCCGTAGACTCGGTTCCGTCCGCTCACTCCCAGCCGGGGGTTGCGGGCGCACCGGCGTCGTCCTCGAGCTCGCGAACGAGTCGCTCGCGGACGGGCGGATCGAGCGGGACCGTCTCGCCGTCCGCGCCGGCGCGCGTCTTCCACTCGTCGACCGCGCGTCCCGCCCACGAGTCGGCGTCGCGGGCGCGCCGCTCGGCCGTC
This sequence comes from Halorubrum sp. JWXQ-INN 858, assembly GCF_009806985.1. GTDB lineage: Archaea > Halobacteriota > Halobacteria > Halobacteriales > Haloferacaceae > Halorubrum. The sequence continues at coordinate 104,584 of NZ_WUAX01000005.1, forward strand.
GCCATCCGTTCGCGGTCGACCGTGAGCGACCCGGGGCGGGAGCCGACGGCGGCCCCGACGAACCGGGCGCGGTCCGCGGCGGTCGTCTCCCCCGCCCGCAGTCGGCCAACGACGCCCGAGAGGTCGTTGGGGTCGGGGTACGCGAAGACGGTCGCGCCGAGCGCGTGCGGCCCGAACGCCGGCGGCGGGGTTCCCTCCGGGACCGCGTCGTCGAGGAGGCGCTCGCCGCCGCCGGCGGCCGTGACACGCTCGCAGGCGGTCTCCGCGCCGAGCGCGAGGTTGTGGCCGGGGTAGACCGCGCAGGTCTCGGGGTACCGGTCCGAGCCGTGGATCCGGCACTGGAGCGTCGTCGGGTCGAGGAAGACGCAGGCGTCGAGCCAACGGGGCGTGTCGGTGCCGACGGGGGCGACCGGTTTCGGCGGCTTGCGGAGCCCGACCATGAACACCGGGCGACCGCCGGCGGCGGCGACGTCTATCCCGTCGATCTCGCGGCGGTCGTCGCCCTCGGCGGGCTCGAACAGGCGCGGGACGAGGACGTCGCCGAGCCCGTCGCCGAGGAAGGCGGCGACCTCGTCGCGGCTCAGCGGGACGAGCCCGTCGACGTCGTCGAGCGGGGGTCGGCGTCCCGCGCGCCGGGCCGCAGCGCCGTCGACGGCGTCGTCGTCGGGACGGAGCGGTCGCCAGTCGACACAGCAGCCGGCACACCCCTCACAGTCGAGTTCCATCGTCGCTCACCCATGCTAACGGTTCGCATACATAAAAGGGATCGGCGGGGGCGCGGATCGTGAACGGCGTCTCGCTTCTCGTCCTACTCCACCCCTCCTGCTCACTCTCTTCTCCTGCTCACTCTTGCTCCGCTCTCCTGCTCACTTCTCTTGCTCCACTTTTCTGCTCGCTCCTCACGGCCTCACCCTCCCCAGCCTCGTCCGGGCGGGCCCGCCGGAACCCGCGCGGCGGGCCCGACCGGACTCCCTCGCGCGCTCGCGCTCGCGTCGAGGGGACGCGAGCGCGGATCCGCGCGCCGACTGTGGATCGTCTGGTACCGCTTGCGAGGCGTTTCGGACACGCCTCGTACGCGTTTCGCGGGCTCGTGATCGGGTTCGTCGCGGCGACGGTTGTCTCCCGGATCGCGGTTTGATATATCAGAAAGGAGTTTATACAAAGGTACTGACCGTCGATCGACCCGACGGGTTATCGGGCGAGATAGGGCGCTAAAAGCTCGCGCTTCAGCGCGGGGATACAGCGCCCGCACGTAGTTTTAAGAGGTTCTATGGCGAACTGAATGCTAACCGAGGCGGTCTATCCGCCCTATCACAATGAGACAATATCGGGGATTCGCCCTTTCGTCATGGAAGGTACCCCTTCCATCAGACGAACAGGGTGCAGGAAGCACAAGATAACCCCGAATCCCTGTCTTCTCGACAGAGGATAGGGGTAACGGTAGCGTGGCACTGCCAGCATTCCCTCGGGGATGTTAAACCGTAATCCTCCCAAACCAGCAAGCCTCTGCTTGTGGGAAGCCCCGCCGTTTACGGCGGGGAGGATGTCACAAGGCTCCTTTCGTGCTCGGGGTGTCGCTCCGCCGCCCGTCGATCCGCGTCGCGTCGTCGAGCGCACGCGCGAGCGCCTTAAATAGGGCCTCGACCTCGTGGTGTGCGTTGTCGCCGCGGACGACCGCGGCGTGGAGGGTGAGCCCGGCGTTTTGCGCGAGCGACATCGCGAAGTGGTCGGCCATGACGCTCGTGAACTCCCCGACGCGGTCCTGTGAGAACTCGCCGGAGAACTCGTAGTACGGGCGGCCGGCGACGTCGACGACGACGGACGCGACCGCCTCGTCGAGCGGGACGCGCCGGTCGGCGTACCGTCGGATCCCTCGCTTGTCGCCGAGCGCCTCGTCGAACGCCTCGCCGAGACAGATCGCGACGTCCTCCACGGTGTGGTGGTCGTCGATGTGGGTGTCGCCGTCACACCGAACGGTGAGATCGAAGAGGCCGTGTTTCGCGAACGCCGCCAGCATGTGGTCGTAAAACCCGATCCCGGTGTCGATCTCGTGGTCGCCGTCGCCGTCGATCGCGAGGGTCAACTCGATCGTCGTCTCGCTCGTCGCTCGCGAGACGGCGGCGCTGCGGTCGTGTTCGGTCATACCGGCCACTCGGCGGGCACTCTTAAGGGGATTACGGGCGGTGGCTATTTCGGGCCGCCGATAGAAGCGTCGCGTATGGGCACCGATCACGGTGACTCCGAACCGGCCGCGGAGCCGCCGGTCGAACACGACACCGATCAGGGCGAGGGCGAGCTCGAACGAACGATCGGGCTCGTCGGCGGCCTCGCGATCGGCATCGGGACGATGATCGGCGCGGGGATATTCGTCTTCCCCGGGCTCGCGGCGGCCAACGCGGGGCCTGCCGCGGCGCTGTCGTTCGCGATCGGGGCGGTCGTCGCGTTGCTCGTGGCGCTGCCCGCCTCCGAGCTGGCGACGGCGATGCCGCGCAGCGGGGGCGGCTACTTCTTCATCTCACGCGGGTTGGGGACCGGACCGGGGGCGATCGTCGGTCTCGGGCTCTGGCTCGGGCTCGTCTTCGCCGCCGCGTTCTATCTCGTCGGGCTGGGGAGCTACGCCGGGCAGGTGTTCGCCGAGGTAGGGCTCGCGCTCCCGGTGAACCCGGCGGTCCCGCTGGGCGTCGCGTTCGGGATCGGGCTGACCGTGCTCAGCCTGTTCGGGACGGAGAACACGGCGTCGCTCCAGAACGGGATCGTGGTGGTCCTGCTCGCGATCCTCACGCTGTTTCTGACCTACGGAAGCCTCGACGCGCTCGGCGTGTTCGGAACCGAGAGCACGCCCGAGCGGTTCTTCCCGCCCGGCGGGCTCCTCCCGGTCCTGCAGACCGCGGCGCTCGTGTTCACGTCGTACCTCGGCTTCGCACAGGTGGCGACGGTCGCGGGCGACATCAAACGGCCCGGGCGGAACCTCCCGCTGGCGATGGTGGGCTCGGTGGTCCTCGTCGGCGTCTTCTACGTCGTCACGATCTTCGTCGCGACGAGCGCGTTCGGGAGCGCCCGGCTCGGTGAGTTCGGCGAGACCGCGATGGTCGAGGTCGCCCGCGAGTTCGTCGGGCTCCCGGGCGCGATCGCCATCGTGTTCGCGGGGCTGCTCGCGACGTTCTCCAGCGCGAACGCCTCGATCCTCAGCGCCTCGCGGGCGGTGTACGCGATCAGCCGCGACGAGGTCATCCCCGGCGCGGCGAGTCGCCTCAACCTCCGGTACGGCACGCCACACGTCGCGCTCGGGCTCGCGGGCGGCCCGATCGTCGTCCTCACGGCGACCGGGCAGGTGGAACTGCTCGCGGAGGTCGCCTCGTTCCTCCACCTCGTCATGTACGGGCTGATCTGCGTCGCGCTGATCCAGCTCCGTCGGGAGTCGCCGGAGTGGTACACGCCCTCGTTCCACTGTCCCGCGGGGTTCGCCGTCGCGGGGGTCGGCGCGCTCGCGAGCTTCGCGCTCATCGCGTTCATGCAGCCCGCGTCGATCGTCGTCGGGGCCGCGATCATGCTGGTGGCGTACGCCTGGTACCGCTACTACGCCACGGACGTCGATCTCAAAGGGGACTTCTGATCATGACCGACACAGACCGCTCAACCGACGCCGCCGAACCGCCCGCCGATCCGTCCGGCGAACCGTCCGCCGATCCGTCCGCTGGCTCGTCCGCCGACCCGTCCGGCGATCGACCGACCGTGCTCGTTCCGGTTCGGGTGCTCGAAGGGGAGCCGCTTCCGGGAGGCGTCGCCGAACTCCTCGCGAACGCGCACGTGGTCCTGCTCGGCTACCACGTGATCCCCGAACAGACGGCGACAGACCAGGCCAGAGAGCAGTTCGGCGACGGTGCGATGACGAAGCTCGAGGAGTTCGCAGCCGCGCTGGAGGCGACGGGCGCGACGGTCGACACGCGGCTCGTGTTCACACACGAGAAGCAGGCGACGATCGACCGGGTGATCTACGAGGAGGACTGTCTCGCCGTCCTCGTCCCCAACGCCACCGACGGCCCGGAGTCCGTGCTCGTCGCGATCCGCGGGACGGTCGGTCTCGATCGGACCGCGAGGCTCGTCGCCGGGCTGTTCGCCGGCACCGACGTCGGGGTGACGCTGTATCACATCCTCGGCGAGGACGAGAGCGGTGCCGACGCGGAGACGCTGCTGGACGGGGCGACCGCCGCGCTCGTCGATCGGGGGATGGACCCCGACGCGGTGGAGACGCTCGTCGAGCGCCCCGAGAAGGCGCTCGACGCCATCGCGCGCCACGGCGAGTCCCACGACGCCGTCGTCATGGGCGAGACGGACCCGTCGGTGACGACGTTCGTCTTCGGGATGCCCTCCGAGCAGGTCGCGGAGCGGTTCCTCGGCCCCGTCCTCGTCGTCCAGCGCGAACGTCCCGCGGCGGCGGAAGACGGCGACGGAAGCGAGGGCGGTGACGGAAGCGAGGGCAGTGACGGAAGTGAGAGGACTGACGAAGCCGCCGACGATCGCCGGCCTTAAGCGTCGTCCGCGGCCGCCTGCGCCTCGCGAAGCGTGAACCGTCCCTCGTACAGCGCGGTGCCGACGACGACCGCCGCCGCGCCGGCCCGTTTCAACGCGACGACGTCGTCGACGGTCGCGACGCCGCCGGAGGCGATCACGGGGACGTCGACCGCCTCGACGACCGCCGCGACGGCCTCGCGGTCGATCCCGTCCAGCCGTCCCTCGACGTCGACGTTGGTGAAGAGGACCCCGCCCGCGCCGAGCTCCTCGTAGCGCGTCGCCGCCTCGGCGGGGTCGAGACCGGTGCCCTCGGTCCAGCCGGCGACGACCACCTCGCCGCCCTTCGCGTCGAGGCTGACGACGACGCTGTCCGGATGGGTGTCGTCGATCGCCGCGACGATGTCGGGGTCCTCGATCGCGGCCGTCCCGAGGATGACGCGGTCGATCCCGGCATCGAGCAGGTCGCGAGCCCCGTCCGCGGTCCGGATCCCGCCGCCCAGCTGCAGGCCGACGCCCTCGTCGACCGCGCCGACGACGGCCTCGATGGCGGCCGCGTTCGCGCGCTCGCCCTCGAACGCGCCGTCGAGGTCGACGAGGTGAAGCGTCGACGCGCCCGCGTCGATCCATCGCTCGGCCGCCTCGACCGGGTCGCCGTAGCGTTTACCCGTGCCGCGCTCGCCGCCGACCAGCTGGACGACCTCGCCGTCCTGGACGTCGACCGCGGGGATCACCTCGAACTCGGGGAAATGGCTCATACGTTCCCGGGTTGGACGGGGCCGGATTAAGCGGGACGGTTCGATCCCGCAACGTGTGGCGTCCGAGGCCACGGTCGAGCGTCCGAGGGCGCGGTCGGGCGGCCGCCGAGGACGAAAACGTTTCCCGCACCGCCCGCGACGCCTCGGATATGCGTATCGCCGTGCCCAACAAGGGCCGTCTCCACGACCCGACGATCTCGTTGCTCGAACGCGCGGGACTCCACATCGAGGACACCGCCGACCGCCAGCTCTACGCCGACACCGTCGACCCGGACGTCAGCGTCCTGTTCGCGCGCGCCGCCGACATCCCGGAGTACGTCCGCGACGGCGCGGCGGACCTCGGCGTGACCGGCCTCGACCAGGCGTCGGAGTCCGGCGGCGTCGCCCCCGACGCGGCGTCGGCCGGCGCGGACGACCTCGTCGACCTGCTCGATCTGGGCTACGGCTCCTGTAAACTCGTCCTCGCCGCGCCGGAGGACGACGACGTCGCGAGCGTCCACGACCTCGAGGGGGCGACCGTCGCCACCGAGTTCCCGAACGTCACCCGCGACTACTTCGACCGGGTCGGCGTGGCTGCCGACATCGTCACGGTGACGGGCGCGACGGAGCTCACGCCCCACGTCGACATGGCCGACGCCATCGTCGACATCACCTCGACCGGCACCACGCTGAAGGTGAACCGGCTGGCGGTCGTCGACGACGTGCTCGACTCCTCGGTCCGGCTGTTCGCGCGCCCCGACGTCGTCGACGACCCCAAGGTCGGCCAGGTTCGGACCGCCTTCGAGTCGGTGCTCGCGGCCGACGGCCGCCGCTACCTGATGATGAACGCCCCCAAATCCAGGCTCGACGAGGTGAAGGACGTGATCCCCGGGCTCGGCGGCCCGACCGTGATGAACGTCGAGGCCGACGCGAACGGGAACGGGATGGTCGCGGTTCACGCCGTCGTCGACGAACGAGCGGTGTTCTCGACGATCTCGGAGCTGAAGGCGGTCGGCGCGAGCGGCATCCTCGTCACCGAGATCGAGCGGCTCGTCGAGTAGCGCGGGTCGCGTTCGCCCCTCGTCGCGTCCGCCCTCGTCGATTCACCGACCGATCGAACCGTCGGTTCCCCCCTACTCGGCGTCGCCGATCAGCCGCCGTTTCTCCGCTCGGGTGAGCGACTTGATCGCGTACTCGCGGGACATGGCCGCCGACCGCGATCCGAACGACTCCGTGTACCGGAGGGCGACCGGCGTCCGCCCGCGGGTGTACTTGGCCCCCTCGCCGGCGTCGTGCTCCGCGACGCGCCGTTCGACGTCCGTGGTGTAGCCGGTGTAGAGGGTTCCGTCGGCACACTCGATCACGTACACGTGGTGGTCCGACACGGTGCCGGATCCGACGCCGACGGATAAAGGCCTCCGGATCGCCGAGTGACCCGAGTCCGTCTCGGACCCGGACGATGTCGAGGTTCGTGTCCCGTTGCCCCGTCAGGAGCCGTCGACCGCTCGGGCGATGAGCCCGGCCTGTGCGCCGGCGATGAACCCCGCGTCCACGTTGACCGTCGTCAACACCGTACACGACTGGATCGCGCCGTACAGCGCGGCCTCGCCGTCGCCGCCGACGCCGTAGCCGGTCGACACCGGGAGCGCGATGACGGGGGCGTCGACGAGGCCCGCGACCACGGTCGGCAGCGCGCCCTCGCGGCCGGCCGCGACGACGACGACGTCGGCTCCCCGGATCCGGTCCACCTGATCGAGCAGTCGGTCGATGTTCGCGACGCCGACGTCCTCGAGGAAGTCGACGCTCGCGCCGACCTCGCGGGCGACGACCGCCGCCTCGCCCGCGACCGGCGCGTCGGACGTCCCCGCGGTGACGACCGCGACGGTCGCGTCGAGCGACGGCGGCTCGAACGCCGCAGCGTGAACCACGATGGTCCGGGTCCGGGGGTCGTGATCGACGCTCGCCTCCGGGGCCGTCTCGGCGACGCTATCGCGAACCGCCTCCGCGACCGCCGGCTCCGCCCGCGTCACGAGCGCTCGCCCGGTCGTCTCCAGCGCCGTCGTCGCCAGGGTCGCCGTCTCCGTCGGCGTCTTCCCGTCGGCCAACACGGCCTCCGGGATCCCTCGACGGCGCTCGCGGTCGGCGTCGAACCGCCCGGCCGCCGTGGTTGCATACCCCGACAGCCGGGACTCCGCCTCCGCGACCGTGATCTCTCCCGCATCGAGCGCTTCCAGCGTGTCGCGCATACCCCGACGGTGCGGGTCGCACGCGTTCGTAGCTGTCGATCCCCGCCGTGCTGCCGGGGAACACGTCCGCTTGCGTCGTCGCACCACGGCTACCCCACAACCTTTATAAGCACGGCGGGATCGACTCGGTCGTGAACCGCCCGCACGGCGGCCCTCGCGGGCGAATTCAGGAACTCTTATTAAGTGTGGACGGATAGCGTCGATCGCATGGCAGACCTCATTGTCAAAGCGGCAGTCAAGGAAGCGCTGGACGACAAGAACGTCGCTTCGGACTTCTACGACGCGCTGGACGAAGAAGTGGACGAGCTGCTCGAAGACGCCGCGCGCCGCGCCGAGGCGAACGACCGGAAGACGGTCCAGCCTCGCGACCTGTAACCCGGCGAACCCACACCTTTTATTTCGACTCCGTCCGCCAGCGACGCGGATCGCCCGCGGTTGCCGCCGAACACCCGCAGTTGCCGCCGAACGCCTTATAGCTCCACGACGCGCACGCCGGACGTCGTCCCCACGTGTACCTCGTCGGCGAGCCCGACGAACAGCCCGTGTTCGACGACGCCGGGCGTCGTCGCGAGCGCGGTCGCGAGCGCGTCCGGCTCGTCGATCGCCCCGAATGCGCAGTCGAGCACGAGGTTCCCGTTGTCCGTGACGACCGGCCCGTCCTTCCGTTCGGCCGACCGGAGCTCGGGCTCCCCGCCGAGCGTCCGGACCGCCTCCGCGACGACCGCCCGCGCGCTCGGGAGCACCTCGACGGGGACGGGACCGTCGAGGACGGCGACCTCCTTCGAGGGGTCGGCGACGACGACGAACCGCGCGGCCGCCGCATCGACGAACTTCTCGCGAGCGTGTGCCGCCCCGCCGCCCTTTATGAGATCGCCGTCGGCGACGCGGTCCGCGCCGTCGATCGCGACGTCGACGCCGGGGCCGTCGGGACCGACTACGTCGTCCAGATCGACGAGCGGGATCTCACACTTCCGGGCGAGATCCCGGCTCGCGAACGACGTGGGAACCCCGCGGACGTCGAGGCCCGCGTCGACCGCCCGGCCGATCGCGCGGATCGCGTGTGCCGCCGTCGACCCGGTTCCCAACCCGACGACGTCGCCGTCGTCGACCGTCTCGGCGGCCGACTCGCCCGCCCGCCGCTTCGCCGCGTCGCTGCCGCCTTCCGTCTTCATGGCCTCGACTGCGCGTGGCGGGGTTGAAAAGGCGTCGGGGCCGGTCCCGGTGGCGTCGCTGTCAGCGTCGGGTGTCGGCCCTCCCTCTCGCTCTCACTCCAGTCGGTCCAGGACCGCCTCCGCGTCGTACGCCAGCGACAGCTCCCGGGAGCGTCCGCGCCCCTCGACGTCGGCGTACTCGGTCCGGATCACGCCGAGCTGGTCGAGCTTGTTGGTGATCTCGGAGTAGCGGGTGTAGCCGAGCCCGGTGTCCTCGTGGAACGCCTCGTACACGTCGCCGGCCCGCTCGCCGTCGTGTTCGGTGAGCACCCGGACGAGCGCGCGCTCGGAGTCGGAGAGCCCCCGGAGCGACCGCGAGAGGTGGACGTACTTCGACTTGTCGTACGCCGATTCGACGTCTTCGGCCCCGATCGTTCGGGACGCGCGCATCTCGGCGTTGAGCCCCGCCCGCCGGAGGAGGTCGATGCCGACCCGGAGGTCGCCGCCTTCCGCGGTCCGCTCGGCGACGAGCTCCAGCTCCGCGTCCTCGACGACGTCGTCGTGGAAGCCGCGCTTCGCGCGCTCCAGGAGGATGTCGTAGATCTCCGTCTCGTCGTACACGGGGAAGTACACCTCTTCCGGGCGGAAGACGGACTGGACGCGCCCGTCGAGCTCGTCGATGGCGTCCAGCGAGAGGTCGGAGGAGACGATGATCACGCCGATCTTCGCGCCCGAGTGCGCCTCGTGGGCACGCAACAGCGAGTAGAGGGTGTCGGACGCCTCGTTCTCGTAGAAGAGGTAGTTCACGTCGTCGAGCGCGACGACGAGGACCTCGTCGTCGTCGACGAGCCGGTCGGTGATCTGGCCGAACAGCTTCTTAAAGGAGATCCCCGAGGAGGGCGGCTCGTAGTCGAATATCCCCTCGAACAGCCGCGAGAAAACGGCGTACCGCGTCGAATCGACCTGGCAGTTCACGTGGACGGTCCGGACGTCGGTGCGGGCGCGCAGCTCCGAGAACAGCTTCTGGACCGCGGTCGTTTTCCCCGTGCCGGGCGGGCCGCGGACCATCGTGTTCAGCGGGCGGGAGCCGCGGACGGCGGGTCGGAGCGCGTACTTCAGGCTCTCCAGCTGGCTCTCGCGGTGGCGGAACGTCTCCGGGACGTAGTCGATCTCGAACACCGACTCGTCGCGGAACACCGACTCGTCCCACGAGAGCATGTCGCCGTCGGCGTCCCCGGTCATGAGGGAACCACCTCGCGCCGTCCACTTAACGGTTGCCTGCGGCCGCGGCGGAAGTGAAACCCGCCGATACCGGCGCGGATACGCGGGTACAGTCGCTCCCGTCGTTCACTATCGGATCGGTCGATGGCGGGCCGATGGCGGGCCAATAGCGGGCCGATAACGGGTCGATAGGGGACGATGGCGGGCCGATAGGGGACGATGGCGGGCCAACAGCGAGCCGCTCGCGGGCCGATAGCGGGCCGATTCGGGATCGGTCGCCCGCCGATCGCGAGCCGGCCGCCGGATCACTCCCGGCGAAGCACCAGCACGTGTCGCGTCAGCGACCGGTGCACCCGGCGCTCGAAGGCCGCCTCGACCGTCCACCCGGCGTCGTGCGCGAGCCCGCGCCAGTCGCGGTCGGCGACGACCACGGCTTGCGGAGCGACGCGGGCGGCCTCGGCGAGCGCGCCGCCGACGAGGTCGGCGAGCTCGTGGCGGGCGATCTTCGACTGTCGACCGTACGGGGCGTCGAAGGCGACGCCGTCGACCGCGCCGTCCCGGAGCGGGAGCGCCGTCGCGTCGCCGCGGGCGACGTGCCACCCCGGTTCCCGGGCGTCGCCGAGGTACTCCCGCAGGTTCCGTCGGGTCCCGCGGACCATCTTCGTCTGGGCGTCGCAGGCGACGACGTCGGTCCCGACGAGCCCCGCTTCCAGCGGGAGCCCGCCGGTGCCACACATCGGGTCGAGCAGGGTCCGACCGGGGGCGGCACCGGCGAGGTTGACGTACGCGCGGGCGTCCGCGGGGGCCATGCTCCCGGGTTGGAAGAAGGGCCGGTCCGTCGGTTTCGGCGAGAACTCCCGGGACGGCTCCGCGGCGACCCAGCCGAGCGCACACAGCGACGCGTCGCTCCCGTCGGCCCCGGCGACCGCGTCGTGTTCGGCCCGCGGGCCGGCGGCGAACAGCGCGCGCAGGACGTGGTCGGGGTCGTCGAGGTCGACCGTGAAGCCGCGGTCGACGAGGACGCTCCCGAGCCCGCGCTCGGCCGCCTCCGTGGAGACGGCGGCCGTGTTGCGGACGTTCCGCGCGCGGACGGCGACGCTCCCCTCGCGATCGAGGGGTGCGGCCGACAGCAGGGCGACCGCGGCCCCGACGTCGGCGTCGGTCCGGCCGACCGCCTCGTGGACCGCGCGGGTGTACGCCAGGCGATCGACGCTGTCGCCGACCGCGGCGGCGCGGGCGGTCCCGGGTGCGAGGAGCTCGACCGACGCGGCCGCGGTCGACGCCTCGGCGGCGGCGAAGGCGTCCTCCTCTCCCGCCAGCTCGATCCAGTACACGACACCCATCGAGCGGGCGGTCACAAGAGGGCGACGGTTCCGGGCCCGACCGCGGTCCGGTCCCTACCAACCTTTTTAAACCGTTGCCCAGTGTCCTCATGTACGAATGGCCGTCCCGAAGGACACGCTCGCGATCGAGAACGTCGTCGCCTCCACCGGGATCGGACAGGAACTCGACCTCCAGAGCGTCGCGATGGACCTCGAGGGCGCGGACTACGACCCCGAGCAGTTCCCCGGTCTCGTCTACCGCACCGTCGACCCGAAGTCGGCGGCGCTCATCTTCCGATCCGGCAAGATCGTCTGTACGGGGGCGAACTCGATCGCTGCCGTCCACGAGAGCCTCGAAACCGTGTTCGAGAGGCTCCGAGACCTCAGTATCCCGATCGACGACGACCCGGAGATAACCGTTCAGAACATCGTCACCTCCGCCGACCTCGGGGAGACCCTCAACCTCAACGCGATCGCCATCGGGCTCGGATTAGAGCACATCGAGTACGAGCCCGAGCAGTTCCCCGGCCTCGTCTATCGGCTGGACGAGCCCGACGTCGTCGCCCTGCTGTTCGGCAGCGGCAAGCTCGTCGTCACCGGCGGGACGGACCCCGACGACGCCGCGGCCGCCGTCGACGTCATCGTCGACCGGCTCGGCGATCTCGGGCTGCTCGGCTGAACCGAACCCACGGTCCCTTTCACTCCCCGCTCCGTACCGCGCGTATGCTCCTGCAGACGGTCTCGCCGATCGAAGTGCTCGGAACCACCGTCCTGTTCGCGCTGTTCCTCTCGCTCACCGCGCACCTGGCGGCTCGGAACGTGCTCGGCGACGTGGACCCGCGACGCGCGCTGTACGTCGGCCCGTTCCCGGCGGTCGTCGCCGTCGTCGGCGGCGCGTTCTCGATCCCGGCGTTCGTGACGGTCCCGATCGCGCTGGCGGCGGACGCCGCCATGTTCCGGTGGAGCTACGAGCGATCGCCCCGGACCGTGCTGGCGATGACCGTCATCCACGTCGTGATCACCGTCCTCCTCGGCGTCGTCCTCGGCGGGATCGTGCTCCTGTTGGCGACTCGGCCGACCTGACGAGGGGCCGGCGGCCCCTCGGCTTCCGCCCCGCACCCACCCGTTCCTCTCCGCGTCCGTCCCTGCTCACTCCACTCCCGTCCCGTCACTACCCACTCCTTCCGTCCCGTCACTACCCACTCCTTCCGTCCCGCCCTCACCGATCCCCCTCGCTTCGTCCCGGCACGTGACGAACGCCTTTAGGTCGGTCGCCGACCCACCCGCGGTATGCACCCGGTCGTAGCCCTCCGAAACGCGTTCCGAAACCCGACCGAGCGACGGCTCCGCGCGCCGCTTCGGATCGTCGCCGGCGGGATCGTGCTCGTCGCCGCGGTCATCGCCGCCCAGGTCGGAGTCGTTCTCGCGCTCCACTCGAGGCTCGACCCGGCGTCGTCGCTCGAGTTCGACTCCGCGCTCGTCTTCGGGCTCTCGGCCGTCGCGGCGGGGGTCGCCGTCCTCGTGGCCCTCGTCCCGGTCGCGTGGGTTCTCGACAAGCGAACGGTCGCCGACTACGGCTTCCGGTTCGACCGCGACTGGTGGGCCGACTGCGCGTTCGGGCTCGGGCTCGGCGTCGCTCTCCAGGCGGCCGTCTTCCTCGTCGGCTGGGCCGCCGGATGGTTCACCGTGGTCGGCGTGTTCCGGGCCGACGGCTCCTTCCTGCTGGGGTTCGCCGCCCTGGTCGGGCTGTTCGTCGTCGTGGGGGTGTACGAGGAGGCGCTGGTCCGTGGCTGGTTGCTCACGAACCTCGCGGAGGGGCTCCGGTCCGCCGGGACCCGCGCCGCGGTCGTTGTCGCACTCGTCGCCTCGTCGGCGGTGTTCGGGCTCCTCCACGCCGGCAACCCCGGCGCGACGCCGTTCGCCGTCGCGGTGATCTCGCTGGCGGGCGTCATGCTGGCGGCCGGCTACCTCCTCACCGGCGAGCTCGCGATCCCGATCGGGATCCACGTGACCTGGAACCTCGCGCAGGGCGCGGTGTTCGGACACGGCGTCAGCGGCCTCGGCACCGAGGTGACCGTCGTCGCCACCGAGACGACGGGGCCCGCCCTGTGGACCGGCGGCGGCTTCGGACCGGAGGGCGGGCTGCTCGGGCTGTTCGCCGTCCTCGCCGGCTGCGTCGCGGTCGTCGGCTGGGTCCGGCTCCGGACCGGCGACCTCGGGATCCACCCCGTCGTGACGACGCCGACGCTCCGCGGCGATCGCCCGCGGGAGGAGGACTCGTCGGCGGCGGCGGCGGACGCCGACTCGGTCGCCGAGCCCGTCACCGAGACGGAACCCGACGAGCGCCCCTGACTCGGCCGCCCCTACGGTTTCGGTGGCGGCCCGTCGTAGGCGTCGTGGTCGCTGTAGAAGTTCAACATCGCGAACTTCAGCTTCTCCGGGGCGATGTCGAGCAGCTCCGCGCGCTCCTCGGGCGGGAACGCGTCCCGGACGGAGTACTTGCCCATGTCCGCGGTCGTGTACCGGCGGTCCACGAGGACCCGGACGCCGTAGTCGTCCGGGCCGCGTATCACGCGACCGAGCGCCTGTCTGGTCTTGCGTATCGTGGGGATCTCGACGGCGTACGACCACCCCGGGTCGCGGGACCCGCCGCGGCCCGCGAACGCGCGGTCGTACGCGTCCTGTACCGCCGCCATCCGGTCGGAGAGGTGCGGGTAGGGCACCCCCACGACGACGACCGTCCGGGCGTCGTCACCGTCGAAGCTCACCCCCTCCGCGAGGGTGCCCCACAGCGAGGTGAACAGCGCGGCGTCGTCGCTCGCGACGAACGCGTCGCGCAGCCGTTCCTCGTCCTCGCCGGGGCCGTCGAGGTGGAGCGTCCCGAGGTCCGCTCCGGCGAGCCCGCCGCCGCCGAGCCGCTCGTGGTAGCGCTCGGCCTCGCTGTAGGAGGGGAAGAAGACGAGCGTGTTGCCCGGCGTGAACCGGATCGCGTCCCGAACCAGCCCCCCGACGGCGTCCTGCGTCTCCGGGTCGTTGCGCTCGGAGGCAAACAGCGGCGGCGCGTCGACCGCGAACGTCCGGCGGTTCCCCTCGGGGTACGCCATCCCGTACGCGAGGGTGGCGGCGTCGTCGACGCCGAGCACCTCCGACGTGACGTCGAACGGGCGGAGGGTCGCGCTCATCAGTACCGACGCCGCCACCTCGTCGAACAGCTCGCTCGTGACCTCCCGCGGGATACAGGTGTACAGCTCCGCGCGGCCGTACACCTCGTCGGTGCCGCCGTCGCGGCGCACCGAGACGACCGGGTACTGGCCGAGTGCGGTCCCCTCCGCCATCCACGTCGAGACGAAGCGGGCGGCCTGGAGGGTCCGACACTCCGTCCGGCTCGTGGTCTCGCCCTCGCGGTACCGGCGCTCGTACTCCTCGTCGAGCGCCTTCCCGAGCTGGATCGCGAGCTCGGTGTCGACGTCGATCCCGGGCCCCTCGTACCGCTGGAGAAACGCCAGCGTCAGGTCGTCCCGCCGGTCGTCGTTGGCGATAGACACGTCCTCCCACGTCTCCCCGACGCCCTCGCGCGCGCCGAACCCGAGCGCGTCGTCGTACGTCTCGACGAGCGCGTCGCGGAACGCGCCGAGGACGTTCCCCGCGGCCTCCGCGCGGGAGTCGTCGCTGTCGGCGATCTCCTCCAGCGCGGCGTCGAGGCTGTTCTCGGTGAGCGTGCGGGTCGCGTGGTCCCGGGCGGCGTCCTCGACGTTGTGCGCCTCGTCGAAGACGGTGATCACCTCGGCGGGATCGCGGCCGATCCACCGGAAGAACTGCTCGCGGATGTTCGGGTCGAGCAGGTGGTGGTAGTTACAGACGACGAGGTCGACGCCCTCCAGTCCCTCCTTGAGCAGCTCGTAGCCGCACAGCCCCCGCTCGTCGGCGTACGCGTACACGTCTTCGGGGGTTCTGACGTCGTCGAACAGCCACGCGAAGAAGTCGTCGGTGTCCCGCGTGAGGTTGTTCCGGTAGTGGTCACAGACCGACGTCTCCTCGAAGCCGTCGAGGTCGTCGGTCACGGCGTCGAGCTCCTCCATGACGGCCTCGCGGGCCTCGGCCGCGCCCGCGTCGCCCTCGCGGCTCTCCGCGAGCAGGTCGCGCTGGCGGGCTTCCAGCTCCCGCACGTCGCCCTCCGTCTCGACCAGGTCGCGCGTGGTGTCGCGGAGCGTCTGACACTCCTGGTAGTCGACGTCGATGTGACACATCGACGCCTTCCCCTTGAACACGACCGCGCGGATCGGCTCCGTCTCGGCGATCGCGCGGGCGTCCGCGACGAACTGGCGCATCTGCTGGTGGACGTTCGTCGTGATGACGACGGTGCGGTCGTGCTCGCGGGCGTGCTCCAACGCGGGCACGAGCGCGGAGAGGGTCTTCCCGGTCCCCGGCGCGCCCTCGAACAACACGTCCTGGCCCCGGGACAGCGCGTTGGCGACCCTATCCATCGCCTCGCGCTGGTTCGGGTAGGGCTCTTCATACGGGAAGAACCGCAGGTACGACGGCGCTGACACGGTCCCGGTTTCGGCGGCATCGGCTAAAAGGGGTCGGGTACCTCCGTGGAAGTGGTCGATCCCTCCGTTGGGTCGGGTCGCCCGATCGCACGTGGTCGGAGGAGGCCCGCCGTTCGAACCTCGTATATATGCGTTTGGGACGTGAGCGCACCGGACACACTTTCCCGGCAGGTATTACCTCTTTCATGGCGTCCGATCGGCCGCTATGGCGACTGAAACCGCGACGGCGACGGACGTATCGACCGGGACCGACGAGTGGAAGGCGGGGATGGTTGGGGGGCTCGCCGGCGGGCTCGTCTTCGGCGCGTTGATGTCGATGATGATGCCACACATCGTCGAGACGGCGATCCCCGGGATGTACGGGCTGCCGGCGAGCGGGACGGTCGGCTGGGGGATCCACATGGCTCACTCGGCGGTGCTGGGTGTCGTCTTCGCCGGGATCGTCGGCCTCCGTCCCGAACTCGGGGCGAGCACGGGGAGATCCGTCGGGGTCGGCGTCGCCTACGGCGTCGTGCTCTGGGTCGTGCTCGCGACGTTCGTCATGCCCGCGTGGGTCGGCGCGATGACGCCGATGAGCCCGCCCGTCCCCGACGTCAACCCGATGAGCCTCGTCGGACACGTCGTCTACGGGGCCGTCCTCGGCGGCGTCTACGCCGCCGTCGGAAACTGATCGGATCGGGCCCTTCCTGCACGACGCGTTGCTGTACGACACGGTTCTGTACGACGCGTTTCTGTACGATGCGGTTCGTGCACGACACGGTTCTGTGCGATCCGCTTTCGCTACCCACACCGTCCGGCGTTCGTCCCCCGCTTTCCTTCGCTCTCGTCCGCGCCCGCCACCGGCCTTTTTAAGCGCCCGCGCCGAGCACCCGTACGAATGTTCGACGAGATCCTCGAGAAGTTCGAGGGGTCCCCCAGCCAGCAGGCCGTGATCCGGCTCCTCCTGGAGCGTGGCTTCTCCGTCAACGAGGCGGGGCGGGTCGTCTCCGGCGGGATCGAGATCCCGTACACGGGTATCGCGCGCGAGCTCGACGTCGACCGGCGCGTGGTGGACTCGACCACCGACGCGATCCTCGCGGACCCCGACCTCCGGCGGATCTTCGCCAACATCTCGTCGGTGCCGAGCCTGATGGACCTCGCGCCCGTCCTCGATCTCACCGTGCTCACGATCGAGGTCGCGGCCGCCGACGAGGCCGGGATCGTCGCCGAGGTGACGGGGATCCTCGCGGACCACGGAGTCCCGATCCGGCAGGTGTTGAGCGAGGACCCAGAGTTCACCGACGACCCCAAGCTGTACGTGATCACCGACGCTGATCTCCCCGGCGAGCTGCTCGTCGAGATCCGCGAACTGGGGTACGTCCGGCGCGTCGGTTTTTAAGGGTCCTCGATGACGTGCGTTCCATCGTCCGTTAGCGGAGCACGTTCGCCCGACGCTCGGCCATGAGTTTCGCTCGCACACGGTTCGGGCGGGTGCCACGATTTAGATGGGATGAGGAGCCACCCGCCCACCGAGGGATCGATCGGGTCGTTTCACTTTCAGTACGGTGTAAACGAGGCTTTATACCCGAAGCCGAACAAGCCGGATGTACATGCCCGAAGACGAACTCGAGGACCTCCCAGGCGTCGGCCCCGCGACCGCGGACAAGCTCGTCGAAAACGGATTCGAGAGCTACCAGTCGATCGCCGTGGCGAGCCCCGGCGAGATGTCGAACACCGCGGACATCGGCGAGTCGTCGGCGGCGGACATCATCAACGCGGCCCGCAAGGCCGCCGACGTCGGCGGCTTCGAGACGGGCGCGACCGTGCTCGAACGACGCCAGGAGATCGGGAAGCTCTCCTGGCAGATCGACGAGGTCGACGACCTGCTCGGCGGCGGTATCGAGACCCAGTCGATCACCGAGGTGTACGGCGAGTTCGGCTCCGGGAAGTCACAGGTGACCCACCAGATGTCCGTCAACGTCCAGCTTTCCAAGGAGAACGGCGGGCTCGACGGCGGCTGCATCTTCGTCGACTCCGAGGACACGTTCCGTCCCGAGCGGATCGACGACATGGTCCGCGGGCTCGACGACGAGATCCTCGCCGACGAGATGGAGCGCCGCGAGATCGAGGGGACCCCGGCGAGCGAGGAAGCGATGGAGGAGCTCGTCGCGGCGTTCCTCGACCAGATCCACGTCGCGAAGGCGTTCAACTCCAACCACCAGATCCTGCTCGCGGAGAAGGCCAAGGAGCTCGCGGGCGAACAGGAGGAGGGCGAATGGCCCATCCGGATCGTCTGCGTCGACTCGCTGACCGCCCACTTCCGCGCGGAGTACGTCGGCCGTGGGGAGCTGGCCGACCGTCAGCAGAAGCTCAACAAACACCTCCACGACCTGATGCGGATCGGCGACCTGTTCAACACCGCCATCCTCGTCACGAACCAGGTCGCGTCCAACCCCGACTCCTACTTCGGCGACCCGACGCAGGCGATCGGCGGCAACATCCTCGGTCACGCCTCCACCTTCCGGATGTATCTCCGGAAATCGAAGGGCGACAAGCGGATCGTTCGGCTCATCGACGCGCCGAACCTCCCCGACGGCGAGGCCGTGATGCGCGTCCAGGGAGCCGGCCTGAAACCCGAGTAGGCCGCACGCGCCCCTTCGGCGCAGGGCAACCGCCGCTCTAACGTCCCTCCGACGCCCCTCCGGTGCGGGGCGACGGCCGCTCTAACGTCCCTCCGGCATCCCCCGGCATCCGTTCGGTCCCCGTGATCGGGCGGGTGGACGAACGTCTAATTCCCGGTCAAACGGCTGAAACGGGCGTTTACGGAGGTCCTACCCGCTTATTCGCGCTCGGTTCCCCGAGTGCCGCGGCGATTATTGCCTGATAATGGCGCGCCCGACACGACAGGCCGCGAAGTCGCCGGCTTCCGCGACATCTCCGCGATCCCCGACGGGTCACACGTTCAGTTCTCGCGCAACAGTTGCCGAAGTATCGGCGAAGGAACGACCTTATACACCATAATGTTGTCCGTATATTCCACACCGCGTGATTTATCAACGCTATTTTTTGTGAAACCCAACTCGAACGTTTATATACTTCTGTTACACGACCTGGATACGTGATTCATAACACGAACACGGACGAAACGCGTTGTATCTCGGACATTCGTTTAACTGAGGTGGGTGAGGCGTGACACTGGGCGTACTCGCCCAGGTCGATCCGACCGTCCTCGCCGAAGGGGTGAACCTGATGTGGGTCGCGTTGGTCTGTTTCCTGATCTTCTTCATGCACGCCGGCTTCGCCATGCTGGAGGCGGGACAGGTGCGCGCGAAGAACGTGGCGAACCAGCTCACGAAGAACCTGCTCACGTGGAGCGTCGGCATCGTGGCGTACTTCTTCCTCGGCTTCGCGATCGAGGGGATCGTCGGCTCGCTCACGGGCGGCAGCGGGTTCCCCGGCGGCGCGTTCACCGAGGTCATGGGGGCGGCCGACGGCGACTGGGTCACCGGCTGGCTGTTCGGTGCCGTCTTCGCGATGACGGCGGCGACCATCGTCTCGGGCGCGGTCGCTGGCCGCGTGAAACTCCGCGCGTACGTCACGTACACTCTGGCGCTCTCGGCAGTCATCTACCCGGTCATCGTCGGCTTCACGTGGGCCGGCGGCTTCCTCGAGGCGTCGCTCGGCTTCCACGACTTCGCGGGCGGGATGATCGTCCACGGGATGGGCGGTATCGCCGGTCTCACGGCGGCGTACGTGCTCGGCCCGCGCATGGACCGGTACGCCGATGACGGCTCGACGAACGTCATCCCCGGACACTCGATGACGTTCGCGGTGCTCGGCACGCTCGTGCTGGCGTTCGGCTGGTACGGCTTCAACGTCGGCACGACCGCGACCGTCTTCGCGGTCGATGGCGGCGAACTCGTCCTCGACGGCTACGCGGTCGTCGGCCGCGTCGCGCTCGCGACGACGGTCGGCATGGCGCTCGGTGCCATCGGTGCAGCGATCGCCTCGCTGTACGTGACGAAGAAGGTCGACACCCTCTACGTCGCGAACGGGCTGCTCGCCGGGCTCGTCGGCGTCACCGGGATCGCCGACGTCGTCACCTGGTGGGGTGCCATGCTGGTCGCGCTGCTTTGCGGGCTCCAGCTGCCGTTCGTCTTCGAGTACGTCTCGGACTCCCTCAAGATCGACGACGTCTGTGCGGTGTTCCCCGTCCACGGCTCCGCGGGCGCGCTCGGCATCCTCGCGCTCCCGTTCGTTCACGTCGACGGCTTCTCGACGAGCCTGCTCGTCGCGCAGGTGTCCGGCGTCGCGGTCATCACGCTCTGGACGGTCGCCGCCACCGCCGCGCTGTTCGGCCTGTTCAAGGCGATCGGTCAGGCCCGCGTCACGCCCGAACACGAACGTGACGGGCTCGACGTGAGCGAACACGGCGTCGAGACGTACCCCGAGTTCGGCAAGCCGGGAGTCGCGACCGACGGCGGCGCGGTCGCCGCCGCTTCCGAGTCGCCCCGCGCCGACGGCGGCGCGGAGGCCGGCACGGAGATCAAGATGGTCACCGCCATCGTCCGCCCGGACAGGCTCGGCGCGATCAAGACCGCGCTCGCGGAGATCGGCGCCCCGTCGCTCACGGTGACGAACGTCTCCGGCCGCGGGTCCCAGCCCGCGAAGACGGGGCAGTGGCGCGGCGAGGAGTTCGTCGTCGACCTCCACCAGAAGGTGAAAGTCGACGTCGTCGTCGCCGACATCCCGGCCGACGAGGTGGCCGAGGCGATCCGCGGGGCCGCCTCCACTGGCGAACCGGGCGACGGCAAAGTGTTCGTTCTTCCGGTCGAGGACGCACTGCAGGTCCGCACCGGCGTGACCGGCACGGAGGCGGTCTGACCGGCCCCGACCGTCACTTCGTCGATCCACGCGCCGGAGTGACCAACGCTACGGGCGATCCATCCTCTGGACGATCCTCAGTTACCGACTGACCCGCCGACGAGCGGCCGCGATCACGTGGCCCACTGCGGAGGCGGCCACGGCACCGAGAACCGCGTACGCCGGCAGCGCCCAGACGCTCAGGGCGGTCACGAACAGGACCGTCTGTCGCAGGACCAGTCCCGTCCCGAGCGTGAACGCGAGGTAGACGCCGTACCCGAGGAAGCCGACCGCGAACGCGAGGTACCCGAGGGCGGACGCGAACGCGCCCTCGACCCAGCCGTCGCTCGGCCGGTCAACGAGGGATCCGGCGACCGCGCCGCCACAGAGTCCCGCCACGAGCACCGTCCCGGAGGGGGCGTCGGCGCGTGCAACGTACGCGCCGAGGACGGCGGCCTGTGCGGCCGCTCCGGCGAGGACGGGCGGGCGGGACAGCCCGTACAGGAGGTCACGGGGTCGCATGTCCCGATCACGTCGCCACGGACGGTTGGCGGTTTCGGAGCCGCCTCGGCAACTACTTTCTACCCCCCGGTCCAACCGTCGCGTATGAACCACGAGCGCTCGCGCGCGCTGTACGACCGCGCGCTGTCGGTGCTGCCGGGCGGCGTCAACTCCTCGGTCCGGGCGACGATGCCGCATCCCGTCTTCGTCGAGCGCGGCGACGGCGGCCACGTCATCGACGCCGACGGCAACCGCTACGTCGACTGGGTGATGGGGTACGGCCCCCTGCTGTACGGCCACGACCTCCCGGAGCCCGTCGAGTCGGCGATCCAGTCGTACGCGGCGGCGGGGCCGATGTACGGCGCGCCGACGGAGATCGAGGTCGAGCACGCGGAGTTCGTCGCCCGTCACGTCCCGAGCGTCGAATCGATCCGGTTCGTCAACTCGGGCACCGAGGCGACCGTCTCCGCGGTGCGGCTCGCGCGCGGCTACACCGGGCGCGACAAGGTCGTCGTCATGCAGGGCGGCTACCACGGCGCACAGGAGTCGACGCTCGTCGAAGGCACCCCCGAGCGCCGCCGGCCGTCGACGGCCGGGATCCCCGAGGCGTTCGCGGAGCACACTCTGCCGATCCCGTTCAACGACGCCGAGGCCGCCGCGGAGGTGTTCGAGGCGTACGGCGACGAGATCGCGGCGGTCCTCGTCGAGCCGATCCTCGCCAACAAGGGGATCGTGGCTCCCGTCGACGGCTACCACGAGACGCTGCGCGACCTCTGTACGGATCACGGCGCGCTGTTGGTGTTCGACGAGGTCATCACGGGGTTCCGCGTCGGCGGGCTCGGCTGTGCGCAGTCGAAGTTCGGCGTGACGCCGGACCTCACCACGTTCGGGAAGGTCATCGGCGGCGGCTTCCCGGTCGGTGCGATCGGCGGCCGCGCGGAAGTCATCGAGCGCTTCACGCCGTCGGGCGACGTGTTCCAGTCGGGGACGTTCTCCGGGCATCCCGTCACGATGGCGGCGGGGAAGGCGTCGCTCGAGTACGCCGCCGAGCACGACGTGTACGACCACGTCAACCGGCTCGGCCGGCTGCTTCGCGAGGGGATCGCGGAGATCTGTGCCGAGCGCGCGCCCGAGTACACCGTCGTGGGAACCGATTCGATGTTCAAGACGGTGTTCACCCGCGAGGGTCCCGACGACGTCGACGCCTGCTGTGCGGGCGGCTGTCGGCAGAGTCCCGACTGTGCGCGCTACGACTACTGCCCGAAGACGGGCGCCGACGTCGCGAACGCGGCGACGGACCGCTGGGAGCGGGTGTTCTGGCAGGAGATGAAGGACCGTGGAGTGCTCCTCACCGCCAACCAGTTCGAGTGTCAGTTCACCTCCTACGCGCACACGGAGGCGGACGTCGAGGAGACGCTGGAGGCGTACCGCGAGGTCTTATAAGGGGGACCGTTTCGCACGGCGTCCGCCGGACCGTTTCGTACGGCGTCAGCCGGGCCGTTCCGGGCGACTACAGGTCGGCGACGTCCTCGATCGCGTCGGTGAGCGCCTCGATGCTCTCGACGGTGTGTTCGCCCATGTGACCGATACGGAACGTCTCCTCGCCGATGTCACCGTAGCCGTTCGAGAACACCATGTCGTACTCCTCGGACACCGTCTCGATGGTGTCGGCGACGTCGATGCCCTGCGTGTTCTCGATGCAGGTGACCGTCCGCGACTCGTACCCCTCCTCGGCGAACAGGTCGAAGTGCTCGCGGGCCCACTCGCGGGTGTACTCGGCCATCTCCCGGTGGCGCTCGTCGCGTGCCGCGTGGGTCTCCTCGAGCATGTGTTTCATCTGTTGGCGGTACGCCAGCATGAGCGGGATGGCCGGCGTCGAATGGGTCTGCCCCTTCCGGTCGTAGTAGTCGATACAACGCCGGAAGCCGCCGTACCACGACGAGGTGTCCTTCTCGACCTCCCGTTCGTAGGCGTCGTCGCTGACGACGCAGACGGCGAGCCCCGGGGGCATCGCGAACGCCTTCTGGACGGAAGTGAAGATCGCGTCGATGCCGTGCGCCTCGATGTCGACGTAGTCGCCGCCGAGCGCGGAGATGGCGTCGACGACGAAGTAGGTGTCCGGGTAGTCGGCGACGACGTCGCCGATCTCCTCGATCGGGTTGCGGACGCCGGTCGACGTCTCGTTCATCACGACGGTGACGGCGTCGTAGCCGTCGTCGCTCGCCTCGAGCGCCTCACGGACGTCCTCGGGCTTGACCGCAGCCCCCCACTCGTACTCGATCCGGTCGACGTCCTTGCCCAGCCGCTCGGCGACGTTCGCCTGTCGTTCGCTGAAGCTCCCGGAGGTCGGACAGAGCACGCCGCCGTCGTCGACCAGGTTGAGCGTCGTCGCCTCCCAGAACTCCGTCCCCGAGGCGGTGAGGACGATGACGTCGTTGTCCGTACCGAGGAACTCCTTCGTGTCCTCGACGATGGTCGTGTACAGGTCCGTCATCCGGTCCATGCGGTGGCCGAACATCGGCTCGGCCATGGCCTCGATGACGTCCTCGCGCACCTCCGTCGGGCCGGGGAGGTACAGCGTCTTGTTCGGGTAGTCGTCTCGATATTCGCGTTTCTCTGTCACTGGAACCACCTGATACTGTATCCCGCGTCGCGAGGCGACATGGTACTTTTGATGCCGCGTCGGTTCGCCGTCGACGCGCCCGTCCATCCCCCATTCGCCTCTCCCGTGTTCACCTCACCCGTTGCCGATCGCCTGCGGATCGCCTGCCCGTCGCTCGTCGCGTTCGCCCGCCCGTCGCTCGTCGCGTTCGCCCGCCGTGTTCGCCTGCCCGTCGCCCACGCCGATCGGGCATGATAATTCGGTATATTCTAGTCTGCTGATTATTTGTACACGCCGTACCATGGGAGTTCTTACGTGGTGTTGGTGGTGTTTTCAGACGCTTTAACGATGTGTGACATGGTAGCTTATCTCAGAACATATATGAAATATGAAAGCTTATGTTCGCCCGGCGCTGAACGCCTGTATGGAACCTCCGATCTCCACACGAACGACAGAACGGGCCTTCGCACCGACCACGCCACCGTCCATCGGCAGCTCGATCGGGGCGCTACTCGGGTTCTTCGTACTCGTCTCGACGGCGCTCGTCGCCGCCACGTACCCGCTGGCGGCGCTCGCCACACTGACCGCCCTCGTCGCCGTCCTCATCGGTCTCCGATCGCTTGCGGGACGCACCCGAGGGACGCTTCGGCGGATCGACTTCCCGGGGCTCGGAACCGTCGAGTTCCGGTTCCTCCGCGCGTAACGGCCGTCTTCCGACCCGTTTTTCGATCTGTTCCGCCTTCTAACCACTACTTGGCTTTTTAACCACTACTCGGCCTTTTCAAGCGCCCGCGCTACCTTTTAAACACCCACTCCGCCCTTTTCAGTCGGGTCGCCGTCGCTCGGGCGTCGAGCGTTCGGCGACGCCGCGGCGGCTCACCTCCAGTGCCAGAACGAGTTGCCGTCGTCCTCGACCGGATCGGTCCGGGCCTTGAGGTCGGCGACGTCCTCCGCGGTCGGCTCGCGGTCGCCGGGGAGCCGCTCCATGCAGTCGAAACAGAGGAAGAACTCGGAGCCGTCGCTCAACTCGAGGGTCATCCCTTGCGTCGACTCGAACGCGAAGTTCCAGAGGTCGCCGATGCCGCCGGCGATCCGCACGTTGCGCTCGCAGACGTGACACGGCTCCGAGGCCATACCCCGCCTTGGGCCCCGGCCTAATAAGGGGTGTCGCGTTCGCCTCGCTCCGCGTCAACGTCGCCCGCGTCAACGTCGCTCGTGTTCGTCCCGCCCCGTGTTCGTTTCGACTCACGTTCGTCCCGTCCGGCGTTCACGCCGCCTGCCCGCCGCGTGCGGTCACCGATCGCCGGCGGGGCGCTCGACGGCGACGACGTGTGCGTCGGTCGGGTCGAAACCGACGGCGACCGTCCCTGATAAGGGATCGGGGGTCCGCACGACGACCGCTCGCCCGCCCCAATCGAGGTGGACGCGGGTCGTCTCCCCGAGGAACTCCGCGCTCTCGACGGGCGCGCGCAGGGCGGCCTCCCCGCCGCCGATCCGGAGGTTCTCCGGACGGACACAGAACGTCACCCGGTCCCCGACCGCGACGTCGTCGGCGACGGCGACCCGGAGAGGGTCCCCGCCGACGTCGACGTCGGCGACGCGGTCCGCGGGTGGCTTGCGTCCCGCGCGCCCCTCCGTTTCGTCTGGAACCCTCGCCGTCCCGTCCGTACCCCGGCGCTCCCCCGGTTCGTTCGCGTCCTCCGTTCCACCCGAACGCGTCGCTCCACCCGAACGGATCGCTCCATCCGAACGCGTCGCTCCACTCGAAACCGAGCCCCGGTCAGGCGGAGACGATCCAACCGAAGCAGGGGGGTCGCCCGTCTCCCGCGGTCCGTCCGTGACGCGGGTGACGACGCCGTCGAAGACGTTGTTGTCGCCGACGAACTCGGCGACGAACCGCGAGGTCGGCCGCCGGTACACCGTCCGCGGCGGGGCCACCTGTTCGGGCGCACCGGCCCGCATCACCGCGACGCGGTCCGACACCGCGAGCGCCTCCTCCTGGTCGTGGGTGACGTACACCGTCGTGATCGACAGCTCGCGCTGGATCGCCTTCACCTGCACGCGGAGCCGCTCGCGGAGCCGCGCGTCGAGCGCGCTCATCGGCTCGTCGAGCAGCAGGACGTCGGGCCCCGTCGCGAGCGCGCGCGCCATCGCGACCCGCTGCTGTTGCCCCCCCGAGAGGCTGTCGGGGTCGCGGTCCTCGGCTCCGCCGAGGTCGACCAACTCGAGGAGCTCCCGAACCCGCTCCTTCCGGCCGACGCCCCCGGGCGGGTCGGCGAAGTTGAGGCCGTAGCCGACGTTCTCGCCCACGGTCATGTGCGGGAACAGCGCGTAGTTCTGGAAGACGACGCCGACGTCGCGCCCCTCCGGCGGGACGCCGGAGACGTCCTCGCCGCGGAACCGTATCGCTCCCGCGGTCGGCTGCTCGAACCCCGCGATCAGCCGGAGCGTCGTCGTCTTCCCGCAGCCGGAGGGGCCGACGAGCGTGAAGAACTCGCCCTCGCGGACCGTCAGGTCGACGTCGTCGACGGCGACGGCGTCGCCGTAGCGCCTGCTCACGCCGTCGAGCTCGACCGCGGGCGGGGCCCGATCGCGAGCCGTGGCGTCCTCAGATGCCAAAGCTCTCACCCCCGAGCCGGTCGATCACGACGAAACTGACGCTGGTCACGACGAGGAGGACGACGCCCATCGCGGTCGCCGGTCCGAGCCGGCGACCGATGAACCGTTCGATCGCGACCGGCATCGTGTACGCGTCGACGCCGGTCGCCAACACGACCGTCGAGGAGAACTCCCCCATCGAGATCGCGAAGGCGAACGCGGCTCCCGCGACGACCCCCGGCCACACGAGCGGGAGTTCGACGTCGAGGACGACCCGCGCCCGCGACGCGCCGAGCGCGCGCGCCGACTCCACGAGCGACCGGTCGAGCCCCTCCAGCCCGGGGGCGACCGTTCGGACGACGAACGGGTAGCCGGAGACGGCGTGGGCGGCGACGATCGCGACCGAGCCCGCGACGACGATCCGCCACCCGCCGATCTCGACGCCGAAGACGAGCCCCCGCAACAGGCCCAGCCCGACGATGATCCCGGACACCGCGAGCGGAGCCATCGCGACGACGTCGACGAGCTTCCGGCCGCGGTACCGCCGCGTCGTCAACACCGCGACGACGACGCCCATCGGCAGGGCGACGAGCAGCGACCCGACGGCGAAGACGAGCGAGTTCCGGATGGCGGGCCACGGCCGCACCTGGAACGCGGCCCCGGTCCGCTGCCGGTCGAGCAGGAACCGGTAGTGGTCGAGGGTGAATCCCCCGTCCCCGCCGGTCACGCTCGCGAGCACCATCGAGAGGACCGGCGCGACGAACACGAACGCCGCGACGACGGCGTACGCCAGGAGGCCGACCCGCGGGAGGACCGCGCGCACGGTCGGGACGGGCGGAAGCAGCGGGCGACGCGGCAGCGGGCGCGCGCCGCGCGAGCGGACCGCGTGCCGGGCCTCGTACCGGAGGTACGCGAACAGGACCGACAGCGAGATGACCAGTTCGACGATCGCCAGCGCCGCCGCCTCCGCGTAGTTCAGGTCGCGCACGAGCCGGTAGACGAACACCTCGACGGTCGCGAGCTGGAACCCCCCGAGCGCCAGCACGATGGGGAACGTGCCGAACGTGAAGACGAACGTCAGTGCGGCCCCCATCAACACCGCCGGGTAGACCTGGGGAGCGACGACGTCGCGGAAGGCCCGGAACGGGGTCGCCCCGAGGCTTCGGGCGGTCTCGACGGTCCGAGCGTCGACCGACTCCCACGCCGCGGTCGTCACCCGGGCGACGAGCGGCGCGTTGTAGAACGCGTGGGCGATCACGATCGCCTCCACCGTGAACATGAGCTCGACGGGGCCGAGCCCGACCGCGCCGAGCGCCGCGTTGAGGGTCCCGTTCCGGCCGAACGTCGCGACGAAGCCGACGGCGACCATGATCGACGGGAGCACGAACGGGAGGATCGTCAGCGACCGGAGGGTGCGCCGACCGCGGAACTCGAAGCGGGCGAGGAGGTACGCTGCGGGAACGCCCAGCGCGACGCTGGCGACCGTCGAGAGCGCCGCCTGATACGCCGTGAAGCCGACGATCCCCAGCCGCCGGTCCGGCCCGAGGAAGTCGGAGACGACCGTCGCGGGCGGCTCGCCCGCGAACAGCCGCGCGAGGTCGCCGAAGTAGAACGGGTCCCGAAGGATCTCCGCGAAGACGCCGAGGGTGAAGACGCCGTCGACGACGACGGACTCGACGAACACGGTGCCGACGGGGTAGTAGAAGACGACGAGCAACACCGCGGTCGTCGCGGCCGCGAGGGCGGCCAGCGCCCACCGTTCGGCCCCCTCGCGGACGGCCTCGCGGACGCCCCGCCGACCGCGGTTCGCGTCGCTCACGGGGTCAGCCGCCGGCGAACTGCCGTTCCCACGCCTCGATCCAGCCCTCCACCGATCCCTCGAGCTCCTCGTAGGTGAACGTCACCGGCTCCGCGGGCTCCTGTGCGAGCTCCGCGTAGTCGTCGTCGAGGTCGGCGGTCGTGGTCGCGGGGAACTGGACGTTCCGCTCGGCGATCTCCCCCTGCACCTCCGGCTCGAGCAGGAACGCGAGGAGCTCGCGGGCCAACTCGGGCTCGTCGGCGTCCGCGAACAGCGCCGCGCCTTCCGGGTTCGCGTACGCCTGGTCGTCGAGGAACCGCACCTGGTGTCCCGCTAAGTCCGCCCCCTCGGCCGCCGCGAACACCTGGTCGGTGGAGTAGGAGACGACCATGGGCGCTTCGCCGCCGGACCACGCCGCGTACGCGTCGTTCCAGGAGCCGAGCACGCGAACGTCGTTGTCCTGGAGGTCGGCCCAGAAGTCGAGGTAGTCGTACCCGTCCTCGCCGTCGTCGCCGCCGCTGTCGTCTTCGTCGTCATCGCCGTCGCTGTCGTTCTCGTCGTCGCTATCGTCGCCACCCTCGCCCGCGAAGTCGTCCGCCCCGAACCGGTGGACGGTGTGCAACAGGAACGCCCGTCCCGTCGTCGAGCCTCCGGGGTTCTGCGCGATGAGCGCGCCGCGGTGTTCCTCCTCGAGGAGCCCCTCGAACGTCGCCGGAGCCTCCGTCGCGGTGCCGTCGTAGACGAGGCTGACGTAGTTGGTCGCGTAGGGTATCGCGCGGTTCCGCGGGTCGAACATCAACTCCTCCCGCACGTCGTCGACCGCCTCGACGTCGACGAAGGCGTCGGCCGCGAACAGGGGGTCGTCGAGCGCCCGGTCGACCCGAACGAGATCGTCCGTGGTGAGCCCGACGAACAGGTCGGCCTCGACCTCCGCGCCGGACGCCCGCCGTTCGACGTAGTGGTTCACCCCGTTCGAGGGGATCGCCCACTCGATCTCGACGCCGTGCCGCTCGGCGAACGCCTCGCGGATCCACTCGCCGGGGCTCGTCGACGGCGCGTCGACGAACGACTCGTACGTCGCGACCGTCAGCGTCGGCGCGTCGCCGCCCCCGTCGTCGTCCCCGTCACGGCCCGCGCCGTCATCCCTGTCGTCGTCCGGGCCGTCGACCGTCCCCTCATCGTCGTCATCGTCGCCGGTCGGCTCCGCGCTACAGCCCGCGAGCGCGAGGACGCCGGCGGTCCCGGTCGCCGCGAGGAACCGGCGACGGCTGCGCGCGGCGGCAGCGTTCACGGTTCGCTCGTCGGCCGCGCCCGCGGTGGCGGCGCGGTCGTCGGTCGAGCGGTCGTCGGTCGAACGGTTCTCGATCGAACGATCGTCGGTGGAGCCGTCGTCGGCTTCGGCTGGGCGCTCCCGGTCGTCGAAGGGGGCCATTACCTGGTTGTTACACCCGGTTATACATAAGCGATCCGTGTCACGATCCCGCGGAGGCGCGTCTCGGTTCCGATAGCTGCGGCGACAGGGATTTATCGGTCGCTCGTCTCGGGAGGTGCATGCACGACGAGACCGGAGGGGACGGGACTCGGCGGGACGGGACTCGGCAGGACGGGACCGGGCGTGACGGACTTGGGCGTGACGAAGCCGAGACCGCTGGATTCCGGCCGGGATCGGCGCTCACGCGGCGGCGACTGCTCTCGACGGGCGCGGCCGTCGGCCTCGCGGCGACGGCGGGCTGTTTGGACACGCGTGAGGGGGCGGTCCCCGGACCGGTGGTCACGGACGGCCGGATCGACGACGGCTGGCGGCTCGTCGAGGAGTCCGACGGCGTCGTCTTCGAGGAGGCGTTCGGGCCGGTGACGATTCGGGCGCTCGAACACACGCTCCTCTACGAGTACGTCGACCTCGCGGAGGCGCTCGCGGAGACGTTCGACGCCTCCGGCTCGCCCGTGGTGTTCTTCGCCTCCCGGATCGACCTGCGACCCGCCATCGATCGGCTCCCCGGCGGGATCGGACGCGACCGGCTGATGGAGGAAGTGCGCCCCGCAGCCGAGGCGGCGTTCCGCGACCAGCTCCGCGAGAGCGGCCTCGAGGACGTCGACGTGGAAGAGACCGGCACCGAGACGGTCACGGGAGGGCACACGGCGTCGACCGCGCGGTTCTCCGCGCGGTTCCCAGTCACGGGCGAGACGCCGCTCCCGGACGGCTCGACGGAGGGGTTCGACGACGTGATCACGGTCGAGGCGCGTCTCGCACTCTGGCACGACGGGATGGACGTGCTGCTGTCGGGCGGGGCGTACCCGACGGAGCCGGTCAGCGACGTGATCTCCCGGGCGCTCCCCGACGCGGTCGCTGACGAGTCCCTCGTCGACGACCTGCTCGGCGACGACGCCGAGGCGCTCTCGACGGAGCCGGAGACGTTCGCGGAGGCGGTCGAGGCGCTGCTCGTCGCCGTCGAGTGATCGCGTATCGAGTGACGAGGTCGGGCTCCGTGCGCCAGCTCACATGAAGTCCGCGATGCCGGACTGCTTGTTGGTGTCGTCCTCGAAGACGGACTCGAGCGCGTCCTCCAACACGTACAGCCGCTGTTTGGTGTACGGCCGACAGTCGAACCGCTCGGCGACCTCGATCGCCGTGTCCATGTACTTGTTGACGGAGCCCTCGTGGACCGTCAGGTTCACCCGGCCGCCACACTCCCGGCAGTCGCCGGTCAGCGGCACCCGTCGGTACTTCTCGCCGCAGTCGAGACACCGCGTCTCCTGTCTCGAGAAGGCCCGCAGGTTCCCGATGAGGTCCGGCAGGAAGTGGTACTCGATGACGCGCTCGGCGACGTCCGTCTCGTCGACCGCCCGGATCTTCCGCGACAGCTCCAGCTGGGCGTCCATCTTGTCCATCATCGACCCGAGGGTCTTGTACGCCGAGAGGTCCGGTCCCATCGCGATGTCCGTCGTGTCGTGGGTGTGGTCGAACCCGCGGTACTCCTCGTCGGTGCCGAGCGTGTCCTCGCCGAGCTGGATGACGTCTTCGACGACGCCCGGGTCCGCCATCTCCAGCGTCGCCTCGTAGAACTCCAAGGGATACCGCCGCACGATGTCCATGTTGTGCGCCTCGTCGTCGATCTCCGAGGGGTCGATCCGCGAGGACATCACGAGGGGCGCGTCCATTTTCCCGCCTCTCTGGTTGGGGAGGAACGTCTTCGAGAAGTTGAGGAGACCGTCCATGAGCAGCATGACGCAGTCCTCGTCTCCATCGCACTGGGCGACGTACAGATCGTTCGCGATCAGCGTGTGCGTCCCCTCTACGGTCAGACAGTAGGTATGGTTGACGTCGCTCTCGACGTACCGGACCGATTTCACCACGTCCGTTACGTGACCGCCGTCCGTGGCTGTACTTCCACGCGTCTCGGGTATCGGATCGGCCGTGGTTCGAGGGCGGGGTAGCAGGTCCCCTGCCGTCAATTCGCTGGCTGGGATCTTCCGGATCGAGCCGTCCGTCACTCGGAGCATCGAGTGGTCCTGCGTTACTCGTATCGTGCGGCCGCTCCGCGTTTCAACGCGAAGGAGATGGTCCTGACTCCGATGCTTCGAAACGGCCGTCACCGACTTCGTTTTTCGGACTCCGTGCTCGTCGATCGACGGCACACGAACCGCCCCGTCCAGCTTCTGGACGAACGTCCCGACGTCGTCCGTTTGTGGATTATTTAAGCGTGACTCGACGAATGTCTCGATCGTTTCCTGGCGTGTGATCCCGTCGACTTCGTACTCGATCTCCGTCTCCGGATGGAAGCAGTTCCGCCGTTTCGCTGCATGGAAATACGGATGCGCATATCCCACCGCCGCCGACGTGAAGCCGACGACGCGGCCGACGGTCGCGGCGCTCGTGTGCGGGGCCATCCCGAAGACGAGCTCGCCGACGAGATCGTCGCGCTCGTTCACCTCATAAAAGCGCGGGAGGTCGTAGTACTGCGCCAGCAGGTCGTCGACGAAGTCGGCCGTCTTCAGCATGTGTTCGGCCGCGCCGTCCGAGAGGACCAGGTCCTGCACCTTCAACTCGATCAGCTGGTCGTCGTGCCGGAGCGGCTCGCCGTCGATGTCCGTCTCGTAGCCGAGCTCGCGGAAGTGGTCGGCGGTGACGTCGAGCTCCTCCGGCCGCACCGCGGTGACGGGGAGGTCGGTCATGTCGTACCGGACCGTGCCGTCCTTGAACGAGGTGACGCCGTTTTTCGCGCGGAGGATCCCCTTCTCGATCGGCTCCGGCGTCTTGTTCGTCGACGTGAGCCCTTGAACCCCTTTCAGGATCTCGAAGGCGGACTCGCGCTCGCCGACGGCCTCCAGCGCCGACCGGTACGCGTCGTTGACGTCGACGTCCTGGTACGTCGCCGCGGTGACCTCCCACTCGCAGCGCGGGCATTCGACGCGGCCCGCCTCGTCGGGCTCACAGACCCGTCCGCAGTCGCCACACTCGTAGTGCGGCTCGGTGTGGACGTCGCATTCCGGACAAGCCGTCCGATAGGTGTGGCGGTCGCAGTCCGGACAGACCCGCTCGCCGACCTCGATCTCGTGGTGGCCGCGTCGCCCGCGGTCGTCCATCGTCCCGGCCGCCTTCGCGACGTCGCGCTGCGGACCGCCCGCCTCGTTGATGGGAAAGAGGGTGTGGACGGCGGGCGAGAGGTCGCGGCTCTCGGACTTCTCCGGCCGGCCCATGCGGTTCCCGATCCGGGTCGGGGCGCGCTCGCGGACGGTGACCGGCGCGACCTCGTTGACCGCCCGGACCGCGTTGTCGCCGCCGTCCCACGCCCGTGCCGTCTCCGACAGCGTCTCCCAGCCCTTCCGGAGCCCGTCGTCGACCCCGAGCGAGCGAGCGAGGGGTCGCCACGTCGGGACCCGAAGCGCGTCCGCGGTGGCGACGTGCTCGACGAGCAGCGCTTCGAGCGCCGCCCGCGTCGTTTCCGTGTGCTCGATCGTCAGCGTCCCTTCGACGACCTCGCCGTCGGCGACGGCGTTCGCGAGCGCCTCGAACGACGCCACGTCGAGGTCGTGCCAGAGATACGTGTACTCCGGGTGCAGCGGGCAGTCGTACGACTCCGCCCACGAGAGCGCGGTGTCCACGTCCGGGCGTTCGAGGTCGACGCTCGGATCGTCCGAAAGCGCCTGCACGTCGGCCCCCGCGGCCGCGAACTCCTGCACCCACCACTCGTAGCAGTAGGCGGCGGGCGCGAGCGGGTGGTTGTTCTCGACGAACTCGCCGTAGTTGACGAGGTACTCGCCCAGGTCGAGGATCCGCTCGATCCCGTTCCGGACCGCCACCGCCTCCTCGGGGTCGTCGATGCGTCGCACCTCTCCGTTGGCGAGTTTCACCGTCGGCCCCTCGATGGAGTCGACCGGGACGACCCCATGAGCCTTTCCCGGCCGCTCCGTCTTGATCTGCGTGCCCGTCGCGAGAAAGTCGTCGACGATGTGCATCGTCGCCGGATGGACCCCGCCGGTCGCGAAGCCGTGGTTCCGCGCACGGCCGTACCGCAGCCGGAACCCGCCCGGCTCGGACGGGTGTGTGAACACGGGCCGCCCGGCGATCAGGTCGCGGAGGAACTTCTCGGAGGGTTCGGGGCGCCGGGGACCGGCCACCCCGTCGTCGCCGTCGTCCCCCTCGCTCGGTCCGTCCCCGTCACTGGCTCCCTCCCCGTTGGCCTCGCCGTCAGGCGCCCCGCTTCCGTCCGCCGCGTCGTCAGCCTCGCCGTCGTCGTTCCCGTCGTCGGCCTCGCCGCCGTCCTCGCCGATCGTCCCGTCGATGAGGTCCTGGAGCCACGGCCAGTCGACCTCGTCGAGTTCGCGGGTGTACCGCTGGATCTTCGGGGCCTTCAGCGCGATCCCCTCGGCCGCGACCAGGCACATCCCGCCGCGCGCGGAGTTGGTGTCGACGCGCTCGAGGTCGCGGAACCCCGACACCTCCTCGTCGCCCGTCGCCTCCCCGTCGAGCATGATCGGGAGGTGTTTCGCGATGAACTTCGACTCCTTGTCCTTCGGCGTGTACTGAAGCCCCGTCTCCTTGTCGTAGAGGGCGATCTCCTCGGCGTATCGCTCGACCTCCTCGGTCCGCGCGTGATACTCGTCGATCCCGAGCAGCGACCGGGCGTAGTCGGCGACGAGCACGGACAGCGCCTGTGCGGTGCCGCCCGCTGACCGGATCGGGCCGGCGTAGTAGACGTTGATGAACTCCGTGCCGTCGTCGTTCTGCAACAGCTCGACGCGGTCGATCCCCTCGATCGGCGCGGCGACGACCCCCTCGGTCAACAGCGCGACGGCGGTCCGCACCGCCCCCTCGACCTTGCCGGCGCGGGAGTCGTAGTCCCCGACGGTGCCCTCGACGAAGTCGGTGACGAGCTCCAGGGCGGCCTCCTCGCGGGACATCTCCCCCTCCAACTCGCGGACGCGCCCCGCGACGCCGTCGATCCCGAGGATGTTCTCCACGCGGTCGGCCATGTCCCGGGCGACCGGGATCTCGATCTCCGGCACCGGGTCCTTCCCCTGGGCCTTCGCCGCGCCGGCGACCTCGAACGCCTCGTCCAACCGGTCCTCGATGCGCGCGAAGTAGCGTTCGTCGTCCGGCCTCATCGACCCACCCCCGGTGTCGGTGGGTTCGCTCGCCGCCGCATCAGAGCCAGAGGTCGAGGTCGGTGACGGGGTCGTGTTCGCGCTCTAACGGCTCGTCGAACGCGCGGAGGTGACACTCGCCGGCCCACACGGTCGCCGAGTCGAGGTGTCCCGCGAGCGCCTGCCCGCTCGGGCGCGACAACACCGCGTGCGTGTGTGCGAACACGTCGCCGTCGAGCAGCGACACGTTGCCGACGCAGGCGGCGACCTCCAGCGGCTCGTCGAACGTGACGGACTGATACTCCGTGTCGTCCTGGTCGTAGAACCAGACGTCGGCGTCCTGAACGGCCCCCAACGCCGTGAACCAGCCCGCCTCGACGTCCTCCTCGCGGGCGAGGTCCTCGATCTCTTCGCGCCAGTCGGCCCCGGTCTCGAATCGTGCGACGTACTCCGCCGTCGGCTCGACCTCGCGGTAGTGCATAGGAACCGCTCACGGTCCATGGGGGCAAAAAGCCTTCAGTCGGGGCACGACGAGCGCCGTTTGCATATTCTATATCGCACCATGGAGTTTATAACTGGCCGAACGGTAGGGCTCTCGATTCGTCTATTTGGGGGCCGACACGCCGTTAAAAGCCCGTTACTGCCGCTCAGGGTCTCGAAGCGTGTGTGACGGGGCGTGGTCGCCGATCCGTCGTCGGTCGGTTACGACCGGCCGGTTAGAAGGGGGCCTGTGGGCCTTCGTCGTCCTCGCCGTCGCCGCTCGTCTCGCCGGGGAACGACGGGGTCGTTCCGCCGGTGCCGCCGAGGTCGCCGTCCGCGCCCGCACCCATGCCGGTGTCGGCGTGGACGCTCTTGATCTCCGGGATCTCCTTTACCATCCGGGACTTGATCGCCTGGATCGTCATCGGGGAGATCCCACAGCCCGAGCAGGCACCGCCGAGCTGGACGTGGACCTCGCCGGTTTCGCGGTCGAGGTGGCTGATCGCGGCGCTGCCGCCGTGCATCTGGATCTGCGGGAAGTTGCGCCGCAGGAAGTTCGTGATCCGCTCGCGGAGGTCGTTGTCCGCGTCGCTCGTTTCCGTGCTCATGCGTCGTGATTGGCGGTCGTCGGGCTTAGGTGTTTGGTTCTCGGGGGTTCACCGACGCTCCATATCCGCGTCGAAACACGGGAGCCCCCCTCCAGTCACGATCGAGCGTCGCCGAACCACGCCAAGCGGTCGACGAGCGTCGCCGAACCACCTTGAGCCGCCGTGACGGCCGCTACTTCGGTCGATCGACGCCGAGCGTTCGGTGGATCTCCGCCTCAAGCCGATCGACGTACGTCTCCATGACCTCCTCGAACGTCTCGTCGTCGACGATGACGCCCTGGAGCCGTTCACGGGGGTTCTCGGGCAGCTCGACGTGGAACTCGCCGTCCTCGTAGAACGGCTCGGACTCGTTGAGCACGGTCTGGTCGATGCCGTGGATCAGCTGGGAGTCGTAGCGCTCGTTCATGTAGTTGAACGCGTTCTTGTACGCGCGCTGGAGCTCCTGGAAGTAGTGGACGTACTTGTCCTCGAACCGCTCCGGATCGAACTCGTCGGTCATACCGTTCCCTCGTGGATGGCCACGAAAAAGCCGGTCGATCCTTGCGACCCCTCGAAACGGCAGCGTTCCTCCGACCACGGCCCGTCGAGCCGCCGTGCCGAGGGAAGTCTCCGACGATCATCCCCCACTCCCCATCGAGTACACTTATCCCCCACTTCCCACCGAATACACTTTACTTCGCTATACGAAACCACCCCATCGTCTCGAAACCCCGTCCACGATCGGTACCGTCGTCGGGGGTCGCCGCCGAGCCCCGCTACCGGCCGCCGCCGAGCCCCGCCACCGGTCACGGTCGAGACGGCAGTCGCTCGGCGACGTGAGACGAGAAACGGTGTAGGCGGGGCGTTTCGCGGACTTCGTGCCGCTTCGGCTCAGCGGTTCAGCGTGTGGATCGCCTGTCCTTGGGCGTTCTCGACGGCCTCCATGACCGCTTCGGCGAGCGTGGGGTGGGTGTGGACCGTCCCCGCGACGTCCTCGAGGGTCGCGCCCATCTCGATCGCGAGCGTCACCTCCGCGATCAGTTCGGACGCCTCCGGGCCGACGATCTGCCCGCCCAACACGAAGCCGGCCTCCGCGTCGGCGACGATCCGCACGAACCCGTCGGTGTGGCCCGTGGTGAGCGCGCGCCCGGAGGCGTTGAAGGGCATCTGGCCGACGGCGACGTCGAAGCCGGCCTCCTCGGCTTCCGCCTCCGTCAGCCCGGCCGTCGCGACCTCCGGGTCGGTGAAGACGGCGGCGGGGATCGCCTGCTGGTCGAGCGCGGCGGGCTCGCCCGCGATCACCTCAGCCGCGACGATCCCTTCCGTTGACGCGGCGTGGGCAAGCATCGGCTCGCCGGCGACGTCGCCGACGGCGTGGATATGCTCGACCGCCGTTCGGGTCCGGTCGTCGGTCTCGATGAACCCGCCGTCGTCCGTCTCGATCCCGGCGTTGTCGAGGTCCAGCGCGTCCGTCACCGGACTGCGGCCCACCGCGACCAGGATCCGGTCCGCCGGGTACGACGACTCCTCGCCGTCCTCGGTCTCCGTCTCGAGGAGGTAGCCGCCGTCGTTCGCCTCGGACCACCCGCTCGCGCCCTCGCCGAAGCGGAACTCGACCCCGAGCTCCTCGGCGCGCTTGCGGACGACCCGGCTCACGTCGTCCTCGTACGGCGGGAGGACGTCGTCGAGCATCTCGACGACCGTCACCTCCGCGTCGAGCTTCGCGTAGACGGTCGCGAGCTCCATTCCGATGTAGCCCGCGCCGACGATCGCCAGCCGGTCCGGCACCGAGTCGGCGGCGAGCGCCTCGGTCGAGGACCAGACGTGCTCCTCGGCGAACGAGAAGCCGGGGATCTCGACCGGTCGCGACCCCGTCGCGACGATGGCGTGCTCGAACTCGATCGACTCCGACCCCTGTCCGTCGCCGCCGTGGGCGACGCGTGCGGTGTGGGCGTCGACGAACGACGCCTCCCCCTCGATCAGGTTGACGCCGTTCGCCTTACAGAGCTTCTCGACGCCCCCGGTGAGCCGGTCGACCACGTCGTCCTTCCACTCGACGGTCTTCGCGAAATCGATCGCGGGGTCCGCGTGGATCCCCATGAACTCGGCGGTGCCCGCTTCGTGGGCGAGCCCCGTCGCCGTGATGAGCGCCTTCGAGGGGATACAGCCCCGATTCAGGCAGGCCCCGCCGTAGGCGTCCTTCTCGACGAGCGTCGTGTCCAGCCCGTTCTGTGCGGCGCGGATGGCGGCGACGTAGCCGCCCGGTCCGCCGCCGATAACCAGTACCTCCGTTCCGGTTGCGATGTCTCCAACGACCATGTTATTCGTTCAACAGCAGCAGCGGGTTTTCAAGGTGTTCCATGACGGTGTTCGCGAACGCCGCGGCGACCGCGCCGTCGACGACGCGATGGTCGATCGACAGCGACAGCGGGAGCGTCGGGGCGGGGACGACGGTCGTCTCGTCCTCCTCGTCGAGGACGCCGCCGTCGACGTCCGAGCGGTCCCGCACGACCGGGCGCTCCTCGATGGCCCCGAGCCCCAGGATGGCGGTTTCGGGGTAGTTGATGATCGGCGTCGCGTACTCGCCGCCGATCGCGCCGAAGTTGGTGATCGTGAACGTGCCGCCTTTCATCTCGGCCGGGGTGATCTCCCGCTCCCGGGCGCGGCTCGCGAGGTCGGTCAGCTCCGCGGCGAGCTCGAACAACCCCTTCTCGTCGACGTCGTCGATCACGGGCACCATCAGCCCGGCGTCGGTCGCCACCGCGATGCCGACGTTGTACTCCTTTTTCAAGGCGATCTCCTCCTCGTCCTCGCGCAGCTCGCTGTTGAGGTACGGATGGGCTTTGAGCCCCGCGACGACCGCCTTCAGCACGAACGGCATGTACGTGAGCTTCACGCCGGCCGCCTCGGCCTTCGCTTTGAGCTCCTCGCGGGCCGTCACGAGGGCGTCGACCTCGGCGGTGTCGTGGTGGGTGACGTGGGGGGCGGTGTACACCGACCGCTCCATCCGCTCGCCGATCGTCCGCCGGACGCCGCGGTATGGGACGGTTTCCTCCGTCGGGCGGTCCTCCCCCGCGTCGGGCTCCGACGACGCGGCGGCCGGGCTCGTCGCCGTCGTCGGCTCCGCGCCGGCCTCGGCATCGGCATCGGCCTCGGCGTACGCTCGGACGGCGGCCGCGTCGACGACCGCCTCCCCCTCACGGGTCGCGTCCGTCGGCACGTCGTCGAGGTCGACGCCGAGCTCGGCGGCGAGTTTCCGGGTCGCCGGCGTCGCCAGCGTCGTCTCCCGGCCCGCCGGCTCGCTCGTCGGCGTTCCGGAGCCCTCGGCGGCTCCCGCCGTCGTTCCGTCGCGTTTGCTGACCGCGGAGCGCCGGTCGCTCGCGTCGATGTCGACCGGTTTCGGCCCGTCTGCCGTGCCCGCGCCGGCTTCGTCCTCTGTGCCGGTATCGGCGTCGGCGGCGTCGGCGTGTTCCCTGACGTCGGCCTCGGTGACCCGGCCGCCAGGACCGCTCCCACGGACCGCCGCGACGTCGACGCCGAGCTCGCGTGCCAGTCGACGGGCCGACGGCGGGGCGAACGCGCGCCCTGCCGGTGCGTCGGGCTCCTTCGGGGGGCTTTCGGCCTCGGGATCGGGATCGCCCTCCTCGCCGTCGTCTCCCTCTCTGCCTTCGTCTTCCTCTCTGCCTTCGTCTCCGTCCCCGTCCTCGTCGACCCGGAACGAGATGATGACGTCGCCGACGGGGACGACCTCGCCCTCCTCGACGAACAGCTCCTCGACGACGCCGTCGTACCGCGACGGCACCTCGACGAGCGCCTTGTCGGTCTCGACCTCGGCGACGGGCTGGTCCTCCGTGACCCGGTCGCCGGGGGCGACGAGCCAGGTGACCAGCTCGCCCTCCGCGACGCCTTCGCCGACGTCGGGCAGCGTGAACTCCTTGATCGTCATGGGTTGAACTCCACCGCCTCCCTGATACCCTCTTCGACGCGCGTCACGTTGGGGAGGTAGTAGTCCTCCAGCGCGTACAGCGGGTACGGCACGTCGAACCCGGTCACGCGAGTGATCGGCGCTTCCTGGTACAACAGCGCCTCCTCCTGGATGATCGCCGTGATCTCTCCCGCCAGCCCGCCCGTCTTCGGGGCCTCGTGGACGACCGTCGCGCGGCCGGTCCGCTCGAACGCGTCGACGATCGCCTCGCGGTCGAGCGGCGAGACCGTCCGGAGGTCGACGACCTCACACTCGATACCCTCCTCGGCGAGGTTCTCGGCGGCCTCCAGCGTCGGACGCGTCATCGCGCCGTAGGTGAAGACGGCGACGTCGTCGCCCTCGCGTCGGGTCGCCGCCTCCCCGATCGGGACGGTGTACGCCTCCGTGGGAACGTCCTCGCGGAACGCGCGATAGATCAGTTTGGGTTCGAGGAACACCACCGGATCGGGGTCGCGGATCGCGGCGATCAACAGCCCCTTCGTGTCGTGTGGCGTCGACGGCATGACGACCTTCAGGCCCGCCTCGTGCGCATAGAAGGCCTCCTTCGACTCCGAGTGGTGCTCCGGCGCGCGGATGCCGCCGCCGTACGGGGCCCGCAGGGTCATCGGAAGCGTGAACCGTCCCCGGGTCCGGGTGCGGAACCGAGCCATGTGGGAGACGATCTGGTCGAATCCGGGGTACATAAAGCCCGAGAACTGGATCTCCGGCACCGGTTTCATCCCCATCGCGGCCATGCCGACGGCGCAGCCGACGATCCCCGACTCCGCCAGCGGGGTGTCGACGACGCGGTCGCCGCCGAACTCGTCGAACAGCCCCTCGGTCGCCCGGAAGACGCCGCCGTTCTTGCCGACGTCCTGCCCGAGCACGACGACCTCGTCGTCGCGACCCATCTCGGTGTATAGTCCGTCCCGTACCGCCTGTACCAGCGTCAGGTTCTGTGTCTCCGTCATTTACTCCTCCAGGAAGGCCGCGTCGCCGTGTTCCTCGCGGGTCGCCGCGAACGATTCGTACTGCGCCCTCAGCTCCGGCGGCAGCTCCGCGTACGCGTGCTCGAAGAGGTCCCGGGGCCCCGGTCGGGGGACGGACTCCGCCTCGTCGATGGCGTCGGCGACCTGCGTTTTCACCCCCGCTTCGATCTCCGCGACGCGCTCGTCGTCGAGGACCCCCTCCGCTCGGAGATATCGTTCCAGTCGCGGGATCGGGTCCTTGCGTTTCCACGTCTCGACCTCGCCCTCGTCCCGGTAGACGGTGGGATCGTCGGCGGTCGTATGCGCGCCGAAGCGGTACTGGATCGCCTCGATCAGGGTCGGGCGGGGCCGATCCGCGTCCGGGTCCCGTGCCTTCTCGACGGCCGCCTTCGTGACCGCGTACACGGCGAGCGGGTCCATCCCGTCCACCTGCACGCCGTCGATCCCGTACGCCTCCGCCTTCTGTGCGAGCGTCGCGCTCCGGGTCTGTCGCTCGCGGGGGACGGAGATCGCCCACTGGTTGTTGTTACAGAAGAAGACGGTCGGGGTGTCGAAGACGCCCGCGAAGTTGACCCCCTCGTGGAAGTCGCCCTCGCTCGTCGCGCCGTCGCCGAAGTAACAGACGAACGCGTCGTCCTCGCCGCGCAGCGTCGACGCCCACGCCGCGCCGGTCGCGTGGGGGACCTGCGAGGCGATGGGCACCGCGACGGGGAAGACGTTGGCGTCGTCGGGCGCGCGGTTGCCGTCGACGTGGCCCATCCAGTACAGCAGCGTCTGTTTCAGCGGGACCCCGCGAACGAGCGCGGCCCCGTGCTCCCGGTAGGAGGGAACGATCCAGTCGTCGTCGCCCAGCGCGAACGCGGACCCGATCTGGGCCCCCTCCTGACCGGAGAGCGGGGGGTACGTCCCCATCCGACCCTGTCGCTGGAGGCTGACCGCTCGCCCGTCGAAGTGGCGGGCGAGCTTCATGTATCGGTACAGCTCGACGAGCTCGTCGTCGACGAGGTCCGGGACCTCGCCGACGACCGTGCCGTCCTCGTCGAGGACGCGGACCGGGTCGTCGTACGCCCTATCGAACACGTTCACGATCGGATCCACCCGTGCATGCACGAACAGTCCGACGCCCTGATAATAGGGTTTTCGTAAATAGTTTATTATACTCAGAAATCTTGCCGGACAGGCCTGGACTGTCCATCAGGAATGCGGAGGATCGAACGTTCTTAAAGCGATCCACGGGGTAGTGGCAAAATTTTCGGAACGATCGACGATCCACCGGCAAGTACTGGACGAACGGG
The DNA here is from genome assembly GCF_009806985.1 of Halorubrum sp. JWXQ-INN 858. Taxonomy (GTDB): domain Archaea; phylum Halobacteriota; class Halobacteria; order Halobacteriales; family Haloferacaceae; genus Halorubrum. The sequence continues at coordinate 146,561 of NZ_WUAX01000005.1, forward strand.
AAGGTTTGCCGTCGAAGCGACAGTCGATTCTCGGTCAAAGCGACAGTCGATTCTCGGTCAAAGCGACAGTCGGTTCCCAGTCGGATCGACAGTCGGCTCTCGACCGGACCAACAGGTCACCTCTTCGGGGATCGGACGTCGCTCAGAGCGGTGGATCGAGCGTCGAGACGGGCTCGCTCCGGTGATCTGCCCCGTCAGCCGAGGCGGAAGGAGGGCTCGTCGGGTTCGCCGTCGAGGTCTTCGAGCTGGATGACGTCGTCGTCGTCGCCGTCCTCGAGCCGCTCGCGGAGGTAGTTGACGTAGCGTTTGTGCTCCTCCAGCTGTTCGCGGAGGTGGTCGGCCTCGAGCTCCAGCCGCTCGTGTTCGCGGACGAAGCTCTTCGGGACCTCGATCTTCGGGGGGAACGACTCGCTGCCCTCGCCCATGCTCTCGAGTTCGGCCTCGGGGACGACGCGGACCTGTCCGTCGTGGGCAACGAGCGTGTCCACGTAGTCCCGGAACACCGCCGACAGCGAGATGTCCCGCTCCTCGGCGATGTCGCGGAGGGTCTCGAAGGCGTCCTCGTTGACGCGGAACGAGATCGTCTTGTTCTTGTTGCCCATTGTCGGTCCGATCGTGTCCCGGACTACTTAACGGTTTGTCAGACGGTCTCGAGTCCGGTGTTCGGGACGGACCGTCGATCCTTCGGATCGGCCGTCGAGTCGGTGGTTTGACCGCCTCAGTTCGTTTAAAGGGGCGATCGCCTCAGTTCGTTTAAAGGGGCGATCGCCTCAGTTCGTTTAAAGGGGCGATCGCCTCAGTT
>NZ_WUAX01000005.1:147372-404124 GCF_009806985.1 Halorubrum sp. JWXQ-INN 858
CATTAAAAGGGCGCCCGCCTCAGTTCCATTAAAAGGGCGCCCGCCTCAGTTCCATTAAAAGGGCGCCCGCCTCAGCCCTCGGCCGAGGGGGAGGCCGCCTCAGTTCCCGGCCGGGGTGTCGGCGCTGGCGGCGTCGCCGTCGGCGAGCTCGTCGCCGCCGTCGAGCCCCTCCAGCGCGGACAGCGCCGCGGCCTTGTACGTCTCGGGGTCGAGGTCGTACTCCTCGCGCGCCATCCGCGCGTACTCGTTGCCCTCGTCGTCGAAGGCGGCGACGCGCTCGATGGTGCGCTCGGCGGTCTCCGCCACCCATCGGTCGCGGACGGCCGCGTCGACCTCCGTGATCGACTCGGGACGGACGGAGACGCGGATCGTCCCGTCGTCGGTCTCGTACGTCCGGGGCTTCCCGACGACCGCGACGTAGGCGGGCGGCTCCAGGTCGCGGATCGCGGAGGCGGCCTCGGGCTGGTACTGACCGGCGTAAACGAAGAACGTCCCCGTCGGGTCGACGATCCGACCGCGCCAGTACTCGGAGTCGTCGCCGACGTCCTCCTTCTCGGTGAGGGTGCCGACGAAGAACACGCGGTTCGCGGACTCGCCGGTCGGAAGCAGCGCGTAGACGGGCGCGCGCTCGTCGTCGGACTCCTTGAAGGTGAAGCCGGCGTCGTTGAACTCGGTCGCGAAGACGCGCCGGGCGACCTCGCGGGTGGGTGCTGACTGGCTCATTTCAGATCGACCTCGCTTTGATCAGCGCGCCCTCGGGATCGATCGGCCCGGGCTCCTCCATGTCGTCGACGAGCACGTAGCGGCCGAACGTCGGCCCCGTCACGCGGTAGTACCGCCCGAGGAGGTCCTCGGCCATCTCCTCGGCGACGACCGTCGTGTCGAGCGCGTCCATCGCCATGTCCTTCGCTTCCTCCAGGGTTATCCCGGTGAGGTCCTCGGTGGCCTCGCGGTCGAAGATCACCTCGGTGACGGTTTCGCCGTCGTCGAGGACGCCCTTGATCCGGAGGTCGAACTCGCCTTCGACCTGGCCGTGCTCCGAGCAGCGGCCGTTCTGGAGGACGCGGGTGCAGTCCTCCTCGGGGCAGCGTTTGATGAGGCCGGACCCGGACTGGATGTCGACGAGCGCGCCCTCGACCGTGTCGGCGTTGTCGCCGACCTCGATCTCCTCGTCGATCGCGGTGATGCCCGTCGTCCGGTTGAGCTTCACCGAGAAGTTGCCCTCGTACTCGTCGGTGACGACGTTCGAGAGCTCGTAGGACCGTCCCTCCTCCAGCTTCGGGAGGTCGGACGTCTCGAAGGCGACGAACTTGATCGTTCCCGACTCGTCGCCGACGAGTCCGACCTGCGAGATGGAGTCGCTACGCGGCTCCCAGAGGTCGACCAGCTTCACGCGCAGGTCGACCCACTGTTCGTCCTGGTCGATGTCGTTCACCTGCACGCGCTCCGTGCCGCCGCGGCCGAGCTGGTCGCGCTCCATGCCGGCGTCGTCGAGGTAGCTGTTGGTGACGCTCCGGCGGGCCTCGTCGAGGGGGACGCGGTACTCGTTGACGAGGTTCTCCAGCCGCTCCTCGACGGCGTCGGCGTCGACGCTCAGGTGGTCCGAGAACTGTTCCGCTATCGCTTCCGCTTCCTGTCGCAGTTCGCTCATGGTGGTCTGCCTCCGGTCGTGTTTCAATGGGAGGCGTACGCCGGTTGGTTCCTCATCGTATTAAAAGGTGTGTGACCGCGGCGAAAGTGGCGTCTCCCGGCCCGTAACGGGGTCTATACGGTCCGAGGCGCTCGCCGATTCGACGGGCGTCGGGGTTCCGGATCCGCCCCTCCCTTTCGGCTCCCGCCGCGACCGGTCTCGGCGTCCGGAGTTAACAGAAGCGTCCGGAGTCAACAGCAGCGTCCGAGCTTAAAAGAAGGATCCGAGATTACAAGCGCGTCCGACGCCCGTCAGCCATGCGCGGGCTTCGTTTCGAGTGGAACGATCCACGATCACGGCTCACATGGGGTGTCGTCCGGACGCGACGTCGTCGGTTTATCAGTGACCGCCGCAGTCGCGCGGCAACGGACCTATGTTCCGTGCGGTCGAACGCCGGGTATGGACGACCGGCTCGAGCGCGTGTTCCGCCAGCAGCTCCGGAAGGCCGGCCGGCAGTTCGAGGAGGCCAAGCGAGCGTACGCCGAGGGGAAGGGATCGCCCGAGGGCTCGAACGCGGGGACGGCGGTGTACGACCTCCCGAGCGACGACGACGGCCGTGCCCGGATCGTCTGCCGTCGCCACGCCGAACGGCGGTCGGTCGCCGTCGACGCCGAGGGCCGTCCCGCGTGTTTCGAGTCCGGACACGTCGACTGTGAGGGCTGTGCGGAGGACGTCCGGGACGGCTACGTCGAGACCTGGTAGCGCTCGCACCCCGTCCACGGTTACGGTAGCGCCCGCACCGCGCCAATCTAGCGCCCGTACAGCACCCGCACCGCGCCAGTTAGCGCCCGTACAGCACCCGCACCGCGCCAGCAGCCGTGTTCGGATAGGGTTTTTATCACGCCACCACGAGGATCGGACACTCATGCGACGGAAAGCGCTCGTCGCCGTGCTGCTCGTCGTCGTCGCCGTCGGGCTCGCGCTTTCCGGCGTCCTCGGCGGGACCGCGGACGAGCCCGCGAGCGGTGAGGTCCCCGCGGAGTCGCTGATCGAGATCGACGGCGATCACGAGCTGTGGCCGTACACGAGCCGAAGCACGTCGGTCGAAGGGCGGACGCTCGCGATCAACGTCGTCTTCCACGCCGACGGCGACGCGGTTCGCGAGGCGTTGACCGCACAGCCGGAGACCGACTGGGAGGAGACCGACGAGCTCGAGAGCGACGCGGAGTCGGACCTCGTCGTCGACGCGGTGACGGCGGACTGGGAGGACGCTCACGGCTCCGTCCGGTACTCCTACTTCGAGGGCCCCGACGGCGGCGAGTGGGTCGACGAGTCGTTCGAGCTGCACGACGGCGAGTACCTCGGTGCGCGCGACCACGTCCGCGCGTACGAATCGCCGGACGGCGCGTACACGGCGGTGCAGGTCCACGAGGAGTACTACGACTGGTTCCGGCTCCGACACACCGTGACGCACATCGGCGACCCGGCGGTGCGGATCGAGGACGACTTCATCGCCGCGACCGGTGAGAACGTGGCGGTGGACGGCACGGCGGTGCGCCGGGAGTACCACGGCATCGACGGCGGCTGGAGCGACGGCTGGCTCTCCGTGATCGAGCTCGCGGTCCTGATCCCGCTGGCCGGCACGCTGTTGCGCCGCCGGACCCGGGAAGCGACCGTCGACCTCGCGCGCCGGTTCCGCTCGGAGGCTGGCCGGCACGCGGACGCCGCCATGTTGGGAACGGCGCTCGCCGCCGTCTTCCTCGGCGTTCGCGCGGCCGGCATCGGCATGGAGGTCGCGTACCCCGGGATCCCGCCGAAGGCGCTCGCGGCTCCTCTGTACCTCGCGATCGCGGTCGGGCTTCCGGCGCTCGTCGTCGGGGCGGCCGGACGCTGTGAGCCGACCGCGGCGTTCCTCGGCGTCGCGGTCGGGCTCGGTGCGGGCTTCGTGCTCGACTTCGCCGGGCTCGGCGTCGCGGTCCCCCCGGACCTGATCGTTCACCGGGCGGCGATGGTGGCCTCGCTGGGGCTCGTCGCGCTCGGCCGGGCGAGCGACGACCGGACGATCCTCGCCCTCGGGCTCCTGGCGTGGACGGCCGGGTTGGCGCTCCCGCTCGCGGACGTGATCTGAGTCCACGTTCCGCCCGCGACGTCCCGCTGGCCCCTCGTTCGCGACGTCCCGCTGGCCCCTCGTTCGCGACATCTCTCGAGCCTCGATCGCCCCGTCCGTGTTCCCGGCCGTACGAGGGGGAGACCACAGAACTGTTATATCGTCGGTGACGAAGGTGTATGAACGAATGACACGGACGACGAGCCGGCGGTCGGTGCTCGCGGGAACGGGTCTCGCGGTCGCGAGCGCCGGCTGTGTCGGACGTGTTCGCAACATCATGGGCCGGGATCGCTCCGCGCAGCTCTCCTTGGAGATACGCACGGTGCCGGCCGACGCCGACCCGAACGCGGTCCGGATCGCTCGACACCTCTCGGAGCACCTCAACGCCGTCGGCGTCGACGCCCGCGTGGACACCATGGCGCAGGCGGACCTCAGCCGCAGCGTGCTCCTCAACCACGACTTCGACGTCTACGTCGGGCAGTTCCCGCGGACGAAGCCGTTCGATGCGGACGCGCTGTATCCGCTCCTCCACTCGCGGTTCACCGCCGAGACGGGATGGCAGAACCCGTTCGGGTTCACCGAGCTCGTCGTCGACGACCTGCTCGAGGACCAGCGCCGCGCGAACGACGAGCGCCGGGCGGAGGTGATCGCAGACCTTCAGGAGGCGGTCTGTGAGCTCCAACCGTTCACCGTCGTCGCGTTCCCCGACGCGCTCACGGCGTACCGCGAGGGGACGTTTAGCGGGTGGGGGACGTCGTACCCGAACTCCGCACAGGGCCTCCTCAAACTGTCACACGTCCGCGAGGGGGAGACCACCGATGACGACGATCCCGTGACGCTCCGACTCACGACGACCGACGACCGGATCACGGAGAACTGGAACCCCATCGCCGCCGAGTACCGCCAGCATGGGGCGTTCACCTCCCTGCTGTACGACCCGCTCGCCAGACCGTCCGACGACGGCCCGATCCCGTGGCTCGCCCGGGCGTGGGAGTGGTCCGACGCCCGTACGCTCCGGGTCGAGATCCGCGACGCCGAGTGGCACGACGGCGAGCCGCTGACGGCCGCGGACGTCGCGTTCACCTACGAGTTCCTTCGGGACACGTCGATGGGCGAGGCGGAGACCCCGATCCCGACCCCCCGGTTCCGCGGCCGGAGCTCCCTGGTTGAATCGGTCGACGTCATCGACCGATCGACGGTCGAGATACGGATGGAAAACGTGAATCCGGGCGTCGGGGAACTGGCCCTCCAAGTTCCCGTCCTCCCGGAACACGTCTGGAGCGAGTACACCGACCCGGTCTCCATCGCTGGCCTCGCGGTCGACGAGGAGACGACGGAGGCGCTCGTGTGGAACAACGAGGAGCCCGTCGGCAGCGGTCCCCTCCGCTTCGTGGAATCGACCGCCGAGTCCGAGGTGACGTTCGAACGGAACCCGAGCCACTTCCTCCGTCGGCCCGAAGCGCTCGAAAGCGTCGACGAAGGGGAGACGGAGGACGGAAACGGCATCGACGAGGAGGGTGGAAGCGATGGGGCGGACGCCGACGAGGACGACGCCGACGACGTCGGCGTCGATGGTGCGGAGGACAACGGGAGCGGTGCGACCGATGAGGACGAGAACGGTACCGGAGACGACGGCGACAGCGACGGCGACAACGGCGACAGCGACAACGGTGATCGCGCCGGCGACGGGGCCGGCGAGGGGAGCGGTGACGACGGGAGCGACGCGGTCCGCTCGATCCCCGAAGCGTTTCACGGCAAGCCGAGCTTCGAGCGGCTCGTTCTCGAGGTCGTCCCGTCCGACATCGCGGCGGTCCAACTGGTCGGCGACGGGATGGCCGACGCGACGGCCTCGAACCTCGGCCCCGACGCGGTGCCGCGGATCGGTCGCGAGGCGGACGCGCGGCTCGTGAGCTCCCGTTCGGCGGCGTTCTACCACGTCGGGTACAACGCCCGGCGCGCGCCGTTGTCCAACCCCCGTTTCCGGGCCGTCCTCGCCTCGCTGATCGACAAGTCGGCGCTCGTCGACGACGCGTTCCAGGGGTACGCACGGGCGGCCGCCTCGCCGATGGCGGCGTCGTCCGAGACCGTCCCGGACCGGCTGCGATGGGACGACGAGACCGACGAGGACCCCGTGTACCCGTTCCGGGGCTCCGACGGCGGCCTCGACGTCGACGCGGTCCGTGACGCGTTCCGGGAGGCCGGGTACCGATACAACGAATCCGGCGAACTGCTCTCGCGGGACCAATGAGCGTCCTGCTCTCGGTCGTCCTCCGGCTGGTGTTCTGGGTCGGCGTGATGTGTTTCGTCGCCGGGATCGCCCTCATCGGACCGGCCAGGCTGTACGAGTTGGCCCACGAGTTGATCCCGAAACTCCGCGCGTCGGCGGTCCCGATCGCCGGCCTGTTGGCCGTACTGATCGCGAGCGCGGTCGGCCGCGGAGCGTTACAGACCGTTTCCGAGGTGATCGCCTTCCGACTGACCGGAACGATCTACGCGATCGAGGGGCCGTTCGTCGCGTGGCTCCAGGCGACGTACGTCACGCCGGAGCTGACCTTCTACTTCTCGTGGATATACATCTACGGCTACGTGTTCCTGCTCACGTTCCCGTTCATCGCCTACGCGGCGCTGCCGGGAACGGCGGCGCTGAAGCGGCTCATCGCCGCGTACGCGCTCAACTACGGGATCGGGCTGGTCTTCTACACGCTGATCCTGGCGTACGGGCCGCGAAACGTGATGCCCGACGTCGTCACCTCCCTGCTGTACACGTTCAACCCGGACTTCCAGGCGCTCACGAGCGAGGTGAACGAGAACACGAACGTCTTCCCGTCGCTGCACACGTCGCTGGCGATGACGGTCGCGACGTTCGGCGTCCTCACCCGCCGCGAGTACCCCGCCTGGGCGGTCATCTCCGTGTGGATCGCGGTTTCGGTCATGGTGTCGACGATGTACCTCGGCATCCACTGGCTCGTCGACGTGATCGGCGGGATCGGCCTCGCGCTCGGCTGCGTCTACCTCTCCTACCGGCTCGTGGAACCCGACGAACCGATCGACGGCGGGGCCGAGGACGTGGCTGCGGGCGAGGATACCGCCACGTCCCCCGGCGAGGACGGATCGGCCACCGGTTAGCTGCTGTCTCGACCGTCGGCGGACGCGGGTCCCGCCGTCGGGCCGGCTACTCGCCCTCGATCAGCCGCCGGAGCTGTTCGGGCGGGACCGCGCCGCGGGCGGCGTGACCGTCGAACATGAACGTCGGGACCCCGGTGACGCCGCGTCGTCTGGCGGCGTCGAACAGCCCGTCGATCCGCTCCCGGTGGTCGTCGTCGTCCAACGCGTCGTCGACGACCGCCGGGGACACCCCGTCGACGTCGTCGGCGACCTCGACGAGGACGTCTCGATCGCCGACGTCCCGACCCTCCTCCCAGAGCGCGGCGAGGACGGCGTCGTCGAACCGCTCCCAGACGTCCGGGGAGTCCTCCTTGACGCGAAGCGAGACGAGCTGGGCCGGCAGCGAGTCGACCTCGAGGGCGAGCTCCTGTGCCATCTCGACGTCGTATCGCTCCTGTAGCCGGCGGACGTTCTCGCGGGCCCCCGCGTAGTAGTCGCCGTCCTTCCCGTCGTCGACGTCGTGGTCGATCACGCCGTCCGGGCCGCGCTTCCCGGCGCGGAGGTCGAACGGGTGCCAATCGACCGCGAGCGGCTCGTCGCGTCCCGACCGGTAGCGCTCGAGCGACTTCCGACCGAGGTAACAGAACGGACAGACGTGGTCCGAGTACACGGTGACGGTGTCGGTCATACCCCGGGTTCGGGCCCGACCCGGAAAGCCCGTTCGCCGGCGGTGATCCGTGACGTCACCGTCGAAGCCGTCGGCGACCGCCGTCAGCGGAAAAGCTGATACCCCCGCCGCCGTGAGTTACCCCCGTCGCGGGAGTCGTGTCCTCGGGTAGGGGCCGAACGCGACCCCGCGACGGCGGTTCGACCCCGGCGAGCGACGGCGACGGACGCGTCACGCCCGAGCCTCCGGCACGGAACCCTTTTGCCCGTCTCGCCCGACGTATCCGTATGGCAGTCCTGGAGTCGCCGGGCGTGGCGCTGTTCGGCGTCGCGGCGACCGCCGCGCTGTTCGTCGCCGTCCGCAGGGACGCGTCCCGGGTCGGGATGTCGCGGTCGCTTTTATGGGCCGTTGCGGCCGCCGTCCCGGTGCTCGTCGGGTTCGGCATGTACCTGTACGTGCCGGCGGTCCCGATGACCGGCGTGATCATGACCGCGAACACGGGGCTCGTCGTCTACGGGCTCGAACGCGAGGTGTCCACCGAGGAGGAGATACCCGCGGACCCGGGGAGCCTCCCGAACCGGAAGTAACCCGTAGGGTTTTAGCCGGCGACGGCGGGAGTACGGGTATGACTACGGGTATCGTCGGGGAGTTCCTGGAATTAAAGGAGGGGACGGACGCGGACCTCCTCGCGATGCAGTGTGGCGACTTCTACGAGTTCTTCGCGGACGACGCCGAGGCGGTCGCCGACGAGCTCGACCTGACGGTGTCGCGGAAGTCCTCGCACGGGTCGTCGTACCCGATGGCGGGCGTCCCGCTCTCGGAGCTGACGCCCTACCTCAAGGCGCTCGTCGAGCGCGGCTACCGCGTCGCCGTCGCGGACCAGTACGAGACGGCGGACGGCCACGCCCGCGAGATCGTCCGCGTCGTCACGCCGGGGACGCTCCTGGAGACGACGGACTCGGACGCCCGGTACCTCGCCGCGATCGTCCGCGACGACGCCGACGCGAACGGGCCGTACGGGCTCGCGCTCGCGGACGTGACGACGGGGCGGTTCCTCGTGACCGAGGCGGCCGACGAGGGCGAGCTGCGGGCGGAGCTGTACCGGTTCGACCCCGCGGAGGTGTTGCCGGGGCCGGCCGTCCGCAACGACGACGCGCTGATCGCCGCCGTCCGCGAGGAGCTGTCCGGGTCGGTCTCGGTGTTCGACTCGGAGGCCTTCGCGCCCGGCCGCGCGAGACACGCCGTCCGCGAGCAGTTCGGCCGGGAGACCGCCGACAGCGTCGGCCTCGAGTCCGAGCGGGCGACCCGCGCGGCGGGGGCGGTCCTCGGGTACGTCTCCGAGACGGGCGCCGGCGTGCTCGCGTCGATGACGCGGCTCACCGCCTACGGCGCGGACGACCACGTCGAGCTCGACGCGACGACCCAGCGCAACCTCGAGCTGACGGAGACGATGCGCGGCGACGGCGACGGCTCGCTGTACGACGCCGTCGATCACACCGTCACCTCGCCCGGCGGGCGGCTCCTGCGCGAGTGGCTCACGCGTCCGAAACGCGATCGAGCGGCGCTGAACCGGCGGCTCGACGCGGTGGACGCGCTGGCGTCGGCGGCGCTCGCGCGCGACCACCTCACGGAGGTGCTCGACGGGGCCTACGACCTCGAGCGGCTCGCCGCCCGGGCGACGAGCGGGAGCGCGGGCGCGCGGGAACTGCTCTCGGTCCGTGACACCCTCGCGCTGCTGCCCGAACTCGACGACGTCGTCGCCGGGACCTCGCTCGAAGGGTCGCCGGTGACGGACGTGCTCCGGCGGCCCGACCGCGACCGCGCACGCGACCTCCACGACGAGCTCGACGAGTCGCTCGCGTCGGATCCGCCGAGCACCAAAACGCAGGGCGGGCTGCTCGCGACGGGGTACGACCCGGAGCTCGACGAGCTGATCGAGCGCCACGAGGCGGCGGTCCGATGGATCGACACGCTCGCCGATCGGGAGAAGCGTCGCCACGGGCTCAGCCACGTCACGGTCGACCGCAACAAGACGGACGGCTACTACATCCAGGTCGGCAAGTCCGTCGCCGACCAGGTGCCCGACGAGTACCGCGAGATCAAGACGCTGAAGAACTCGAAGCGGTTCGTCACCGACGAGCTGGCCGAGCGCGAACGGGAGATCCTCCGGTTGGAGGAGGTCCGCGGGGACCTCGAGTACGAGCTGTTCGAGGAGCTCCGCGAGCGCGTGGCCGCGGCGGCGACGCTGCTGCAGGACGTGGGTCGCGCGGTCGCGGAGCTCGACGCGCTCGCGTCGCTCGCGACACACGCCGCGGGCAACGACTGGACTCGCCCGACCCTCGCGGACCCCGGGACGCTGTCGGTCGAGGCCGGCCGACACCCCGTCGTCGAGCGCACGACGGACTTCGTGCCGAACGACCTCGAGCTCGATTCGGACCGGGGCTTCCTGATCGTGACGGGACCGAACATGAGCGGCAAGTCGACGTACATGCGGCAGGCCGCGCTGATCCAGCTGCTCGCGCAGGTCGGCTCGTTCGTCCCGGCGCGGTCGGCGACCGTCGGGCTCGTCGACGGGATCTACACCCGGGTCGGCGCGCTCGACGAGCTGGCGCAGGGACGGTCGACGTTCATGGTCGAGATGCAGGAGCTCTCGAACATCCTCCACTCCGCGACCGAGGAGTCGCTCGTGATCCTCGACGAGGTCGGCCGCGGGACCGCCACCTACGACGGCATCTCGATCGCGTGGGCCGCGACGGAGTACCTCCACAACGAGGTCCGCGCGCGCACCCTCTTTGCGACCCACTACCACGAGCTCACGACGCTCGCCGACCACCTCCCGCGCGTCGAGAACGTCCACGTCGCCGTCGACGAGCGCGACGGCGACGTGACGTTCCTCCGGACGGTCCGCGAGGGGCCGACGAACCGCTCGTACGGGGTCCACGTCGCCGACATCGCCGGCGTCCCGTCGCCGGTCGTCGCCCGCGCGGACGAGGTGCTCGACCGGCTCCGCGAGGAGAAGGCGATCGAGGCGCGCGGCGGGGGCGGCGGGGACGGCGGGACGACGCAGGCGGTCTTCGACCTCTCCGCCGGCTCGTTTGCGACCGACGCCGGTCGCGACACGAACGGCACCGGCACGACCGAGAGCGACACGGACGGCATCGACACGAACGACACCGACGCGGCCGGAGCGACGACTGGCAACGCGTCGGCGGTCGCGGAGGGCGGTTCGGCGGGCACGGGGGACGCGTCGACTGGCACGGAAGACGTGCCGACTGGCACGGAGGCGTCGCTCGTGGACGGCCCTCCGGCGTCGTCGATCGACCCCGACGCCGAGGCGGTGTTGGACGAGCTGGTCGACATCGACGTGAACGAGACCGCACCGGTCGAGCTGCTCGCCCGGATCCAGCGCTGGCAGGAGCGGCTGGGCGGAGAGTAGCCGCGGGATCCCCCTTCCGGACCCGACCGCGAGCCTCGGACCTTTTAAGCTATCGCGACCAACCCCCGGTCGATGACGAACTCGTCGCCGCGCCACGCCGACCCCGACGAGAACCCGTACGTGGAGCACCCCCCGACCGACTTCGATCCGGTGGCGGAGCTCTCGACCGCGGAGGCCGCCGAACAGGCCGCGCTGCTGCGGGCGGCGGTCCGCGAGCACGACCATCGGTACTACGTCGAGGCGGACCCGCTCGTCGCCGACGAGACGTACGACCGGCTGTTCGCCCGGCTGGTCGAACTGGAGGACGCGTTCGACCTGGACGCGGAGGGCTCACCGACCCGGCAGGTCGGCGGCGAGCCGCTCGACGGGCTGGCGACGGTCGAGCACGTCGCGCCGATGCTCTCGATCGACAACGACGTCGACGCCGAGGGCGTCCGCGAGTTCGACGACCGCGTCCGGTCCGGGCTCGCGGGGGCGGGTTTCGATCCCGACGCGGTCCGGTACGTCTGTGAGCCGAAGTTCGACGGGCTCTCCGTCGAGGTCGTCTACGAGGACGGCGAGTACGCCCGCGCCGCGACCCGCGGCGACGGCTACGTGGGCGACGACGTCACCGAGCAGGTGCGCACCATCCGGTCGATCCCGGGGCGGCTCCGCGGTGACCCGCCCGCCCTGCTCGCGGTCCGCTGTGAGGTGTTCATGCCGCGGGACGCCTTCGAGGCGTACAATCGGGAGCTGATCGAGCGCGGCGAGGAGCCGTTCGCGAACCCCCGCAACGCCGCGGCGGGGACCCTCCGCCAGCTCGACCCCGGCGTCGTCGCCGAGCGCCCCCTCGACGCCTTCTTTTTCGACGTGCTCGGCTGGGAGGCCGACCCGGACGCGGAGACCGACTCGGACGCGGAGACCGACTCGGACGCGGACGTCGATGCCGCCGCCGTCGACCGCCCCGACACACACCGGGGGGAACTCGACCGGTTCGAGTCGTTCGGGCTCCGCCGGAACGACCTCGTCGAGGTCGTCGACGACGTCGCGGCCGCGATCGAGTACCGCGACCGGGTCCTCGACGCCCGCGACGATCTGAACTACGAGGTCGACGGGGTCGTGATCACCGTCAACGACCGTGCGGCCCGCGACGCGCTCGGCACGACCGCGCGCGCGCCACGGTGGGCGTTCGCCTACAAGTTCCCGCCGCGAACGGCGACGACGACGGTCCGCGACGTCGTCGTGCAGGTCGGGCGGACCGGGCGGCTCACGCCGGTCGCCGAGCTCGACCCGGTCGACGTCGGCGGGGTCACCGTCTCGCGGGCGACGCTCCACAACCCGGCGGAGATCGAAGCGCTCGGCGTCGGGATCGGGGACGTCGTCCGGGTGTACCGCGCGGGCGACGTGATCCCGTACGTCCCGGAGGTCGTCGAACGGCGTTCGGAGCGCCCCTACGAGTTCCCGGAACGGTGTCCCGTCTGCGACGCGCCGGTCGAGCGGGACGGTCCGATCGCGTTCTGTACCGGCGGGCTGGGCTGTCCCGCCCAGCTCGATCGCGCGGTCGAACACTGGGCACGACGCGACGCGCTCGACATCGACGGTCTGGGTCCGGAACGCGTCGAACAGCTCCGCGACGCGGGGCTCGTCGGGTCGCTCCCCGAGCTGTACGACCTCTCTATCGAGGAGCTCGCGGCGCTGGACGGGTGGGGCGAGACCAGCGCGCGGAACCTGATCACGGCGCTGGAGGCGACCCGGGAGCCCCCGCTGGACCGGTTCCTCGCCGGCCTCGGGATCCCCGACGTCGGCGCGACCACGGCGCGGTCGCTGGCGGCGCACTTCGGCGACCTCGACGCGCTGATCGAGGCCGACGAGTCGGCGCTCCGCGAGGTCGACGACGTCGGCCCGGAGGTCGCGGCGTCGATCCGCGAGTTCCTCGACGCGCCGGAGAATCGCGCGGCGATCGAGGGGCTCCGCGAGCGCGGCGTCGACCCTCGACGGGCCGAGGGGGCCGACGGGGACGCAGGCGGGGACGAGCTCTCGGGGCTCACGTTCGTGTTCACCGGGTCGCTCTCGACGACCCGGAGCGAGGCGACGGCGGTCGTCGAGGCGCACGGCGGGTCGGCGACGTCGAGCGTCTCCGGGAACACGGACTACCTCGTCGTCGGCGAGAACCCCGGACGGTCGAAGCGCGACGCCGCCGCCGAGGCGGGCGTCGAAACGGTCGACGAGGCGGGGTTCGGTGCCCTCCTCGACGAACGCGGGATCGCGTGGCCGCCGGACGGCGACGACGGGGCGTGAGGCCGGAGGCGAAACGGAGAGGTGGGATAGTGGAGGAGTGGGGTAGTGAGGAGTGAGCTAGGGGGAGGTGTGAGGTAGTGGAGGAGTGAGCTAGGGGGAGGTGTGAGGTAGTGGAGGAGTGAAGGAGAGGAGACGAGAACGAGTCCGTCGGTCCGCCGTCTCCGGCGGTATCACTCCTGGTAGACGAGACACAACCCTTTATCCGCCGGCCGAGCAAGCGACGCGCATGACAGCCATCGAGCTGCGCGGCGTGACGAAGGAGTTCGCCGACGTCACGGCCGTCGACGCCCTCGACCTCGCCGTCGAGGAGGGCGAGGTGTACGGCTTCCTCGGCCCCAACGGCGCGGGGAAGTCGACGACGATCAACATGGTGCTCGACCTCGTCCGGCCGACGGCGGGGACGGTGACGGTGCTCGGGCGGGACGCGACGGCCGACAGCGTCGCGATCCGCGAGCGCACCGGCGTGCTCCCCGAAGGGTTCTCGGTGTACGGCCGACTCACCGGGCGCAAACACGTCGAGTTCGCGATCGAGTCGAAGGACGCCGACGCCGACCCCGACGCGGTACTCTCGCGGGTCGGGCTCGCGGACGACGCGGACCGGAAGGCGGGCGGCTACTCGAAGGGGATGCAACAACGGCTCGTGTTGGGGATGGCGCTCGTCGGCGAGCCCGACCTCCTCATCCTCGACGAGCCCTCGTCCGGGCTCGACCCGGCCGGTGCGAAGGAGATGCGCGAGATCGTCCGCGAGGAGGCCGACCGCGGCGCGACCGTCTTCTTCTCCTCGCACGTCCTCGGGCAGGTGGAGGCGGTCTGTGACCGCGTCGGCATCATGCGCGAAGGCAGGCTCGTCGCGGAGGACTCCGTCGAGGGGCTCCGCGAGGCGGTCGGCGGCGAGGAGACGTTGGAGATCGAGGCCACGGGCGTCGACGCGGCCGCCCTCGACACGGTGCGGGAACTCGACGGGGTCTCGCGCGTCGAGCTCGACGAGGCCGGCGAGGGCACCGTGACGGTGAGCTGTGCTGGCGGGGTGAAGACCCGCGTGATCGCCACGCTGGAGGACTCGGGGGTCACCGTGGCGGACTTCCACACGACGGAGGCGTCGCTTGAGGACCTCTTCCTGGCGTACACGGAAGGGGAGACGCCGTCGTCGGGCGACACCGCTCACGTGGACGACGCAGATACTACCGGCGCAGACGACGCCGCTGACGCCGAGGAGGTGCAGAGATGAGCCTCCCCGCCGTCGCGAAGAAGGACTTCCAGGACACCGTGCGGTCGAAGGCGATGCTGCTGCTGGTCGCCCTGTTCTCCGGGCTCGTCTCGGTGATGGCGTACGCGGTTCGTCCGGCGGGGGACGGCGACGCGTTCGCGACCGAGCTCCTCTTGAGCGTCTTCGTCGGGCCGCTGCTGGTGTCGACGCTGGTGCCGCTCGTCGCGGTCGTGATCGGCTACAACGCCGTGAGCGGCGAGCGCGAGTCGGGGTCGCTGAAACTGCTGTTGTCGCTGCCGCACTCGCGGGCCGACGTCGTCTTCGGGAAGGTGCTCGGGCGCGCCGCCGCGCTGTCACTCGCGGTGTTCGCCGGGTTCCTGCTTCCCGCGGTCGTGTTGGCCGTGATCCCGGTGTCGTTCAACGTCGGGTCGTTCCTCGGTTACACGGTGTTCGCCGCGATACTCGGCTGCGTGTTCGTCTCCATCGCCGTCGGCTGTTCGGCGGCCGCATCCACCCAACGGCGCGCGCTGATCGGCGGGATCGGGATCTACTTCCTGTTCGTGCTGTTCTGGAGCACGCTGACGGGACAGCTGATCGGCGCCTTCGACGGCGTCATCGACGCGCTGCCGGCAACGGACGTGCAGATCCGGACGTTTCTCGAGGTCGCGAACCCGACCACGGGCGTGCAGGTGTTGACGAACGCGTTCCTCGGCGAGCAGCTGTTCGCCGGTGAGACGGTGAACCAGCAGGTCTCCGCGGCCGCGATGCTCGTCTTCTGGGCGCTCGCGCCGCCGCTGGTCGGGCTCCTCAAGTTCGACCGCGACGACCTGTAGTCGACTGCGACGCTTCGCGGACCGTCTACTCGGTCGCGACTTCGATCGCGGCCTCGAGGTCGGCGACGATGTCGGCGGGGTCCTCGATCCCCACGGAGAGCCGGATCATGTCGCCGGTGACGCCCGCTGCCTCCTGTTCTTCCTCGGTGAGCTGCTGGTGGGTCGTCGAGGCGGGGTGGATGACGAGCGTCTTCGCGTCGCCGACGTTCGCCAGCAGCGAGGCGAGTTCGACGTTCTCGACGGTCGCCTTCGCGGCCTCGAAGCCGGCCTCGAGCCCGAACGTGATCATGCCGCCGTAGCCGCCCTCCAGGTACTCGGTCGCTTCCGCGTGGGTCTCGTGGCTCTCTAATCCGGGGTAGTTCACCCACGAGACGTCGTCGTGCTCGTCGAGGTACTCCGCGACGATCCCGGCGTTCTCACAGTGCCGATCCATCCGAAGCGGGAGCGACTCGGTCTGCTGGAGCGTGTTCCACGCGTCGAACGGCGCCTGCTGGTTGCCCAGATCGCGCAGCCCGCGGGTGACGGCGGCGAAGGTGAACGCGGCCTCGCCGAACGCGTCGACGTAGTTGATCCCGTGGTAGGCGGGGTTGTCCTGGGCGATCTCCGGGAACTTCTCGGGGTACTCGCCCCACGGGAACGAGCCGCCGTCGACGAGGATCCCGCCGACGGTCGTCCCGTTGCCGGTGAGCCACTTCGTCGTCGACTCCCAGACCAGGTCCGCGCCGTGTTCGAGCGGCCGGCACAGGTACGGCGTCGCGAACGTGTTGTCGACGAACAGCGGCACGCCCTCTTCGTGGGCGATCTCCGCGATCCGCCCGATGTCGGGGGTGACGAGGGCGGGGTTACCGATCGTCTCGAGGTGGACGTAGGCGGTGTCCTCGTCGATGGCGTCGGCGTACCCCTCGTAGTCGAGCGGGTCGACGAACCGGGTCGAAACGCCCCGGCGCTCGACCGAGTGGGTGAGGTAGGTGTAGGTGCCGCCGTACAGCGCCGACGAGGAGACGACGTTGTCGCCCGCGCTCGCGAGCATGAACGTCGCGAGGTCGAGCGCGGCCATTCCCGAGGAGGTCGCGATCGCGGCGACGCCGCCCTCCAGCGAGGCGATCCGCTCCTCGAGGGCGGCGTTCGTCGGGTTCATGATCCGCGAGTAGACGTTGCCGAGCTCCTCCAGCCCGAACAGCCGCGCCGCGTGGTCGGCGTCCTCGAACTCGTAGGACGTGGTCTGATAGATCGGCGTCGCCCGTGCGCCGGTGGTCGGATCCGGGGTCGATCCGGCGTGAACGCTTCGCGTACGGAACTCTCTGGGGGTCTCCGCGTCGTCGGGTGCCATACGTGACCTTGCTCCCGCGGATCGCTTAAAAGGGCCGACGATCGCAGCGTTGACCGATACCTCGGACGGGGCCGACCGGGCCTCGAGGCGGGCGCGCCGCTCCCGCCGGAGGGATCACCACGAGCCGTCGTAGTCGACCGTCGGCCGGTCGACGTCGAGCCCCAGCTCGCGGAGCGTCGCCGTCGCCTGCTCGACGGGCGCGGGCGACGCCCGATCGAGCGCGTCGTGGGTCGTGGCGGCGAATCGGACGGTCCAGTCGTCGTCGACGACGACGGTCGCGCGCCGGGGGATCTCCGAGTGTCCTTCCCACGAGTCGGCGAGCAGGTCGTACGACTCCGCGACGCCGCCGTGGAAGTCGGCGACGACCGGGAACGGGAGCGAGAAGCGGTCGGCGTACGCGAAGCCGGCGAACAGCGAGTCGCCCGTGAGCGCGACGACGGCGAGGTCCTCACGGGCGTCCCAGCCGGCGTCCCGAACGGCGGCGAACGCCGCGGTACAGGGGGGCACGAACGTCGCCGGCGCGAACGACAGGACGACCGCGCGGTGTTCCTCGACGAGCCGGAACAGCTCCAACTCGACGCCGGTCCCGCCCGAGACGGCCGGCGCGATGAAGTCGGGCGCGGTGACGCCGACGTCGATCATACCACGCCCTTCCACGCGGCGGCCTTAAAGCGATCGTGGTCGGCCGCCGCCCCCGGCCGTCATCGCGAGAAACGCCTCTTGAGGGTGTGTGACGTACCTTCGTGGTCGTTTCGACCCCGATCGCCTACAAGAGCTTTAACGGATGAGGGCGTACTCTCGATCGAGATGAACGTGCTGACGGCCACCGCCCTCGATCTGGTCGCCACCTACGGGGTCGCCGTACTCCTCTGTGTGTTCGTCCTCGAGGGGGCGCTCGTCGGCAAGCTGATCCCCACGCGGACGCTGTTCGTCGCGGTCGTGTTGACCGCGGGCTCCGACGCGTTCGCGTTCCTCCCCGTCGCCGCCGCCGCGGTGGTCGGCGCGACGATCGGCCAGAGCATGCTGTTCGTCGCCGTGCGCCGCTTCGACGTCGACCCGACCGACTTCCGTGCGGTCCCCGTCGACGGGGCGCGTCTCGACGGCGCGGACCGCTGGTTCGACCGATGGGGGCTGCCCGCGGTCGCGGTGACGAACGCGCTCCCCGGAACCCGTGGGTGGCTCGCGCTTCCCACCGCGACGTCGTCGGTGTCGGCCCCGCGGTTCGTGCTCGCGTCGCTGGCGGGGTCGGTCGCGTACGCGGCGGCGCTCGTCGCCCTCGCGATCGGCCTGGAAGGCGCGTTCGGCGTCGTCGTCGCCGGCCTCGTCAACGGAGCCGTCGTGGAGGGGCTGCTCGCAGTCGTCTGATCGGGATCGCCTAACCGGGATCGTCCCTGCGTTCCTGGGGTCCAGTCAAGTCGAGGCTCAGTCGAGTCACGGTTCAGTCAAGTCGAGTCACGGTTCAGTCAAGTCGAAGAGCCGAGGGTCAATCGAGCACGCCGGCGACGACGGGTGCGACGCTGACGACGCTACAGCTGCGCTCGATCGTGTCGGTACCGATCAACGTGTCGACGCCGGCGGCGCGGAGTTTCGTCACCGCGTTCCCGGCCAGCATCGGATGGACGCAGGCGGCCAGGACGCGGGTGGCCCCTCGGTCGACCAGCACGTCGACCGCCTCGCTCATCGTCGATCCCGTGGCGACGATGTCGTCGACGATGACCACGTCGCGGCCGTCGACCGGCGCGTCGGACGGCGTGACCTCGACGTCCCCGGTCTCCCGGTCGCGGCGCTTCTCGAAGTAGTCCGTCTCTCCCTCCCCGTACGCCGTTTCGACCGTCTCCGCGATGTCGATCGCACCCTCGTCGGGCGCGAGGAAAAGAGGGTCGTCGAGCGCCGGAAGCGGCTCGGCGAGGACGCTCGCGGCTTCGATCACGTCGACGGGAACGGTGTAGAAGTCGGCAATGGTCGGCTCGTGCGGCGTCACGAGAACGACGCGATCGGTTCCCGTGGACACCGCACGCGCCATCGCGCGGGCGGAAACGGGCTGGCCGGCCCCGAACGACTCGTCCTGTCTGGCGTACCCCATGTAGGGGATCACCGTGGTGACGTGCTCGGCCCCGGCCTCGCGGACGGCGTCCTGTAGTTGAAGCAGCTCGACCCACGCCTCGTCGGAGTCGGTCGCGGCGACGACGACGGCCTCGTCGTCGTCGAACTCCGGGACGGCGGCGAGCGCCTCGCCGTCGGGAAACCGGTCGTACGTCGCCGTCGCGAGCGGGCGGCCCGTCTCGTCGGCGAGCGCGGCCGCGAGCAGCTGGGAACGTGACCCGGGTACGATCATGGTCGTCCGTTCCGCCGACTCCGATAAACCATTTTCCTTAGCCGGCCATCGCGACTCGTCGAGCTGGCGCGTTCCGGCGGGACCTCTTCGCGCTCTCCCCGCGGTAGCCGTCCGCATACGGCCCGCACAGGGGCGGATATTTACGCGCGCGGCGGCAACGACGGCGTAATGACCGAAACCGGAGACCGAGTCGCGCTCGCCTGTCCGTCGTGTTCGCCGGGCGAGCCGACCGTCCACGAGGTGTTGCGACCCGGCGGCCAGTCCACCGTCAGGTGTACCGACTGTGACCACACCCACAAAACGGAGATCCCCGAGGAGGAGACCGTGCCGCTGAAGATCGTCATCTCCCAGTCGGGCGACTCGTTCACGACCGAGATGGACGTCCCCGCGGACACGTACGTGAGCGAGACCGACGAGTTCGTCGTCGACACGCCCGACGCGCTGATGCAGGTCCGCGTGACCGGCATCGAGGTCGGCCCGGAACGGCGCGTCGCGGAGGCGGACGTCGAGGACGTCGAGACCCTCTGGACCCGCGCGGTCGACAACGTCGGCGTCGACGTCACCTTACACCCGAAGGACGGCGACGCGGACGGGACGCGCTCGCTTCGAGTGAACGTGCCGGGCGATTACGAGCTCACCGTCGGCGACACCGTCGAGTTCGGCGACGAGGAGTTCACGATCGAGGGGGTCCAGATCCGTAGCGACGCCCCGGAGTACCGCCACGAGAAGCTCGACCACCGCGGCGACATGGCGTACGCGAAGGACGTCAAGCGCGTGTACGCCCGCGACGAGACGCTGACCGCCTGGTCGGCGTGGTGACGACGGCCGTCACGACGGTCGGTCCGCTTTCGGCGTTCGGCCCGGTTTTCGCTCGGGCTTTCGATCGCCTGCTCCCTTTCTGACGACGGCGCCCACGGTTCCGTGGCTACGCGGCGGGAATAAAAAAACGAGAACAGTGGATCCGCGTTAGATGACGCGGTTCTGGAGGTAGTCGAGGTGTTTCGCGTTGTAGACGATCTTGATCTCGTCGGCGGCCGGGCTGCCGATGCAGGTCAGCCGGACGTTCTTGTCGTCGACTTCCTCGTCGGAGAGGATCTGCTGCATGTCCATCTCGATCTCGCCCTCCTTCACGATGGCCGCGCAGTTCGCACACGCGCCGGCGCGGCACGAGAAGGGCCAGTCGAAGCCCTGCGCCTCCGCGGCTTCGAGGATGTACTCGCCTTGGTTCACTTCGAGGGAGCCGTAGTCCTCGTCGCCGAGGTCGGCGCCGGCCGCCTCCTCGAAGAGGTCGTCATCGTCCATCGACCAGCCGTGGTCGTCGAGCACTTCGTAGTTGAGGTATTCTACCGTGGGCATCGGGCGAGAATTCGATGCCCACCTCATTAGGCTTTGCTGTTCCTCGCGCCGAGGCCGCCCGATCGTCGCCACCGAGGCGCTCCGCTCGCGATCTCGGAGGAGGTCGTCGCTTTCCGCTCCGGTCGGGGTTTCCGTCGGTACGAGCATCAGAAAGGATAAAGAACGAACGGTCCACACCACTTCCTCATGGAAGAGTCCGTCGTCGCCGACTTCGTCGGTCGGATCCACACCTCCGATATCGGCGGCGACGAACCGGTGACGGGGCGCGTGCTGTTGAGCCAGCGGCGGCTCGTCCTCGTCGGGTCCGACACGAAAACGACGATCCCGCTGTCGCGAGTGTTCGACGTCGCGGTCGGAACCGTTCCGAACGACCTCCGGTCGTTCTTCAGCGACACGGTCACGATCGCGTACGAGCACGGTTCGACCCGTCGCACGGCGGTCGTCGAGGGAGAGCCCGACGACATGGACCGGTTCACGAGGGTCCTGTTCAAGGCGCTGCTCCGCGACGTCACCGTCACCGTGCGGCACCCCGCGATGGTCGGTGGACGCGTCACCGACGCGCCCGAACAAACCGCCTCGGTGTCGCTGTCGCCGGGCGCGGTCCGCTTCGTCGACTGTTCGACACCGTTCACGGTCGACCTCTCGACGGTGACCGACTACGAGCGAACGGACCGAACGCTGGACGGGAAGACGCGCCCCGCGCTCGTGTTCAGACACGTCTCGGAGGGTCGGACCCTCACGTCGATCGCGACGGTCCCGGATGGCCGGACCCTCAACGTCCTCGGTCGGTACATCAAACTCGAGTACAGCGAGGTGATGGCGGAGGTCGAGGAGCTCGATCCGACGACGGAACAGCTCGAAACGCTCGTCTCCGTCTACTCCGCGGGCGGCGAGGCGAGCATCTCCGACGTCGTGACCGGCGACGCGACCCGCACGTCGATGGTGCTCGAGTCGCTTCGAGCGGACGGGCTCGTCGTCGACGGGGAGACGGGGATCGTCCTCACCCGAAAGGGGCGGATGGCGGTCAACACGTACCTCGAGTCGGTCAACGCCTGAGACGCGCCCGCAAGACCGTCGATCCGGCTCGATGAGGTCACCACGCTCGGCGACTCTTTATCAGTGATGGGGCAGCCAGACGCCACGTGCACTGACCCTCCGACCCGGATCGGACGAGGCGGGCGTTCGGCGACCCGACCGGGACACGACCGCTCGAACCGCCGACTGTTCGCCATTCTCCAACGCCGTCGTTGGCCGATCGACCGACCCGCTTTCGGGAGTCCTCCGGAACCGGCGCAACGTGGTCCCATCTCCTCGTCCGGTCTCACTGCTCGTCCGGCCTCACTGGTCCGGCCTCACTGCTCGTTCATCGCCTCGCTGGCGATGTTTCGGCCGCGTGAGTTGAGCGACACCTCCCGGCGGACTCGCACCTGCTCGACGACGTCGAGTTCGATCAGCCGCTCGAACGTCTCCTCCGCGACGTCGACGTCGAGCCCGAGGAACGCCGGGATCTCGAACGGGGAGACGCCGGAGTACAGCGCCATCAACACCTCCCGGTCCCGGTCCGAGAGGTCGACGTTCGTCGAACTCCGCTCTTCTCCCTTCCGCAGCCACGCCTCGACGAACCGCACGCGGTCGGGTCGCCCCGCCAGGTGCGTCTCGATGCTGGTGCCGCCGTCGGTGTGTGAGACCTCGATCACCGGTTTCTTTTCGCCCGCGACCGTCCGCCGTGCGGCGTCCAACCCGCTGATGTCGTCGAGGTCGAACTCGACGAACGCCCCGCCTTCGAGCGCGGCGCTGAGCCCGTTCTCGTCGATCTTCACGCGAGCCTGCTCCCACTCGGTCTCCTGAACGACGCCGCCGGCGACCGCCGGGTGTTTCGCCAGTAGCGTCCGCTGGTCGAGCAGGGCCCGGTAGACGTCCCGCTCGAACCCGTCGTGATCCGCCGCCGCCACGAGCAACACCTGTTCGCCGAGATCGAAGCTCACGTAGTTCGAGACGCGGGTGATCGACTGGTTGGCGTCGTGTCGCCCCCCGAGTCCCTGCAGTTTCGACAGCGGCACCGTCCGCTTCCCGTCGTTATCGGCGAGGATCAGCCGCCGGTTCGAGAGGAGGACGCGTCCGGGGACCCACGAGACGTCGTTAACCGACCGGCCGTCGCGGACGGCGACCGCGAATCGCGCCTCGGTGTCGGCGATCTTGTGTTCGCCCTCGCGGTTCGCCATCTATCGACCCCCCGCGCGGAGCTTCGAGACGGACGAGAACACGCGTTTCCGGACCGCCTCGCTCTCGTCGTCCGTCATTCCTTCGAGCCGGTTCCGCGCCTCTTGACCGCCGACCTGCCCGAGGACGAACACCGCCTTCGCGCGGGCCTCGTCCGGACGGTCGGCGTCGAGCCGGCCGAGCAGCGTGTCCTCGACCGTCGGTCCACCGAGCGTCGCGAGGCTCGTCGCGGCGAACTGCGCCGTCTGGGCGTCCTCGTCAGCGAGCGCGTCGGCGAGCGCCTCGATGGCGTCCCCGGACGTCGGATCCGCGACGCGGCCGAGGATCCATGCGGCGTTCCGGCGTTGACGGTCCTGTCGTCCCTCCGTGAGGATCTCGACGAGCGGGTCGACCACGGTCGCGTCGTCGGCTGCCTTCAGCTCGGAGACGACCCGGTCCCGAACGGCGTGGCTCTGTTCCGTGGGGACGTTCGAGAGCAGTTCGATGACGGAGTACACCGCGGCGTTGCGCACGATGGCGCTCTCGTCGCCGAGCGCGCGCGCGAGCGGCTCCACGGGTTGGGGATTGTTCGCCTTCCCGAGCGCGCCGGCCGCGATCCGGCGAAGCGACTCGTCTGCGTCGTCGAGCAGGCCGATCAACGGGGCGAGCGCCCGGTCGGTGGCGATGCCGCCGAGGGCGTTCGCGGCCGCCCGCCGCACCCGGGGGTCGTCGTCGAGTCGCTCGGTGAGCGCCGGGATCGATCGCGGGTCCGCGAAGGTGCCACAGGCGTGACACGCGCGAAGCCGTACCCGCGGGTCCGGGTCGGAGAGCGCCTCAACGAGGGCGGGGAGCGCGCTCTCCTCGCCCAGCCGCCCGAGGGCGTTAGCGGCGGCCATTCGGAGCTCGGGCCGTCCCGACTCCAGCGCCCGCGCGAATCTCTTCGCGGTGACCCACTCCGCCTCCGCGTCGCCACGTTCGCCGCCCGTGAGCTCGGCGAGGAGCTGTTCGACCGCCTCCTGCCCGACCGCGTCGAGCGCGTCGATGGTGGCCCCGCGAACGCGCTCGTCATCGTCGGTCGTGGCGGTTCGGAGGAGGACGTCGATCGTCGCTTGGTCGTCTTCCGTGGCGAGTTCGCCGAGGAGTTCCACCGCACGTTTTCGGACCGCCGTGCTCTCGCTGCCCATCGCGTCCCGGATGCGTTCGACGTCCCCTCGCCGGGCGTGCTGGTACAGCGACATCAGGCCCTCCGGAACACCCGGCGTCGTTTCTCGATCGGCTCGTACCTGTCGGTGCGATCCGGGGGAACGCTCTCGGTCATCCCCACGACGAGCACGCCGTCGTCGGTCAACGACGCCTCCAGCGTGTCGAACAGCGCCCCCTTGTGGTCGACGTCGATGTAGATCAGGAGGTTCCGACACAACACCACGTCGAACGGGTCCCTCGCCCCGTCGCTGATGAGGTCGTGGGTCTCGAACTCCACGAGGCGTCGCGGTTCGGACCGCACGCGGAACGCGTCGTCGTCCCGTTCGACGTATCGGGTCGGCTCCGTCAGGAGGTCGAGCTCCGCCGCGATGTCGGTCGTCCGCGTCGTGTGGTAAACGCCCTCTCGAGCGTTTTCCAGCGCCTCCTCGCTGATGTCCGACCCGAGGACCTCGATCCGTCCCTCGTCGATCTCGGGGTCGTCACACGCGAGCATGGCGAGCGAGTAGGGTTCGCGACCGTCCGCACACGGCGCGGACCAGACGCGAACGCGGCGCTGCTCGGCCGTGAGGTCGCGGAGGACGCCGCGAAGCACCTCCCACATCTCGGGGTTTCGGAAGAATTCCGTCACGTTGATCGTGAGCGCGTCCATCAGCGCCTGTCGCTCCGTCGCGTCGTCGCGCAGCAGCCGCTCGTACTCCCGGTGCGACTCCGTCCCGCGTCGGCGCATCCGCGCGGTGACCCGGCGGTCGAGGTACGACTCGTTGTAGTAGCCGGGCTCGAACGGGACCGAGTCGTCGATCTGTCTCAGGACGCCCTCGAAGGCGGCGTCGTCGCTCATAGGCTCACCACGTCGAGGACGGCTACGACGTCGCCGTCGCCGAGGACGGCGGTGCCGCTGAGCCCCGGGGTGCCCGACAGCGGTCCGTCGAGCGGTTTCACGACCACCTCCTCCTGGTCCAACACGGCGTCGCAGTGGAGCGCGACCCGTCGCGTCTCCTCGCGGATGCGGACGAGCATCCCGGGGTCGGAAGCGGTCGCGCCACCGTCGGCGGTCGCGATCGGTTCGACCGCGTCGTCCGTGTCGTCCGTGTCGTCCGTATCGTCGTCGCCGGCGGTGTCGGCTGCGGGTCCACCGGTGCGCGTGGTCCGGTCGCCGGCGGCGGTCGCCGAGCCGCCACCGACGGTGTCGAGACGCTCGCCCAGCCGGATCACCGGATACAGATCGCCTTCGTGGCGGACGACCTCGTCGCCGTGGACCTCCGCGACGCCGTCGTCGCGGGCGATCTCCGCGATCGACTTGATCGGGATCCCGTACTCGACCCCGCCGACGTCGACGAACATCACCTTCACGATGGCGACGGTGACGGGGAGCCGGAACCGAACGGTCGTCCCCTCGCCCGGCTCGCTGTCGACGGAGACGGACCCGTCGAGCTCGCGGGCCGTCGTCCTGACGACGTCCATCCCGACGCCTCGTCCGGAGACGTCCGTGACCTCCTCCGCGGTGGAGAGACCGGGGTGGAAGACGAGGTCGTACGCCTCGCTGTCGTCCATCGCGGCGACCGCCTCGCGGCTCTCGACGCCCTCGGCGACCGCCTTCTCGCGGAGCACGTCGGGGTCGAGCCCGCCCCCGTCGTCGGACACCTCGATGACGACGTGGTCGCGATCGCGCTCGGCGGTGAGCCGCACGCGGCCGGTCGGGTCCTTGCCCGCGGCCTCGCGCTCGGCAGGGGGTTCGATGCCGTGATCGACCGCGTTCCGCAGCACGTGAACGAGCGGGTCGCGCATCTCGGTCAGGATGGTGCGGTCCAGCTCGACGTCGTCGCCCTCGATGTCGAACGTCACCCGCTTGTCGACGTCGCGGGCGACGTCCCGAACGAGTCGGGGTAGCGAGTCCGACACCTGCGAGAACGGGATGAGCCGCATGTCCATCGCGGTGTCCTGGAGGCTCGACGCGAGCTTGTCGAGCTCGTCGAGCGCGTCTGATTTGACGCCCGCGTCCTCGAGCTCCCGGCGGAGCTTGATCCGGCTCGTCACCAGCTGTTCGACCTGCCCGTACAGCTCGTCGACCTGGTCGACGCCGACCCGAATTGACTTGATCGTGTCGTCGCTCCCGCCGTTGCTGGCGCGTCCGTCGTCGTCGGCGTTCGCGTCGCTTCCGTCGCTTCCGTTGTCGACATCGGCGCCTCGGCTGTTGCCGTCACTCCCGCTGTCGTCGTCGCTTCGGTCGCTGTCGACCGAGCCGTTCGCTCCGCCATCGTCCGCCGCCGGATCGAGGTGGGTCGTCTCCACGGCGTCGACCTGCGTGAGCGTACCGACCTCCTCGGCGACGACCGCGGGATCCTCGGCGACGACGAAGACGTCGAACCCGTCGCCGTACGTGCCCGCCTCCAGCGTCTCGCGGTCGGGGTCCGTGACGTGCCCGTCGAAGCGGCTATCGAGCGCCTGCAGCACGAACGTCGCGTCGACGCCGGGCATCGCCGCCTCCCCCACCGTCACGTCGGCGTAGACGAGCCCGTCGGCGTCGAGATCGGCGACGGCCCCCGGCGGATCGGGTACCTCGACGCTCGAACCTCCGCTCCCGTCGCCCGTCCTCGTGTCGTCGGTATCGGATTCCGCGTCCTGGATCGGCGCGTCGTTCTCGTCGTCGCCTGCCGCCGCGTCGTCCGGGCTCCCGTCCTCCTCCATCGCGCGGAGTCGCTCCTCGAGGTCCGTCGGGTCGGTCACGACCGTGCCGTCGTCGGCGATCTCGGCGATCATCGCCTCGACGGCGTCGACGCCCTCGAACAGGAGGTCCATCAGCTCCGGGGTCACCTCGCGATCGCCCCGGCGGACGGCGTCGAGGAGATCCTCCAGCGCGTGGCCGAACGCGGAGACGTCCTCGTACCCCATCGCCGCGGCGTTCCCCTTCAGCGTGTGGGCGACGCGGAACACGTCGTCCATGGCCGCGTCGTCCGCGGGATCGGCCTCCAGCGCGAGCAGGGCGTTGTTGAGGTCGGTGACGCCGTCCTCCGCTTCGGCGACGAACGCGGCGCGATGGGACTCCATCACGCCACCCCCTCGAACACCGCGTCGGCGACGCCGTCGAGGTCGTGAACCTCGTCGATCGTTCCGGTCTCGACCGCGCGCCTCGGCATCCCGTAGATGACGCAGGTGTCCTCGCTCTGTGCGAGGGTTCGCGCGCCGGCGGCGTTCATGGCGCGGATTCCCTCGGAGCCGTCGGACCCCATCCCGGTCAGGATCACGCCGACGAGCGGATCGTCGACCGTTTCGGCCGCCGACCGCATCGTCACGTCGACGGACGGCGCGACCGGCAGCGAGTCGTCCGCCTCCAGCCGCACCCGCATCCGCCCCGCGCGGTAGCTCTCGATCCGGGTGTGTGTGCCGCCGCGGGCGACGAGCGCCTCGCCGGGGCCGATCCGCGCGCCGTCGTCCGCCTCCGACACGTCGTACGCGGAGACGGCGTCGAGCCGGTCGGCGAACCGGGGCGTGAACGCCTCCGGCATGTGCTGGACGATCACGACCCGGCAGTCGACCCGAGGCAGCGACGCCATGACCCGTTCGACCGCGTTCGGCCCCCCCGTCGACGCGCCGATGATCACGGTGAGCGGGTCCATAGTCGCCGCGGACGGCGGGTCGGAGGCGGCGTCCCTGTCGTCCTCGGCGTCTCTGTCGTCCCTGTCGTCCTCGGCGTCTCTGTCGTCCCTGTCGTCCTCGGCGGTTGCGGTCGCCGTGCGCCCCGATCTCGTCGTTGTCGTTCCCGATTGCGCCGTGGAATCGCCCGACTCCGTCGTCGCGTCGACCGCCCGTGTCGACGACACACGACTCCTGTTCGCGGCGTCGAGGTCGGCGTCCGCGACCGATCGGACCGCCTCGGCGAGCCGGTCGGACTCGCGGGAGACGCCGGCGGAGACCTCTCCGCCAGGCTTCGCGAAGAAGTCGACGGCCCCGCGCTCGAGCGCCTCGAACGTGACTTCGGCCCCCTCGTCCGTGTGTGCCGACAGCATCAACACGGGCGTCGGCGTCTCCGCCATCAGGCGCTCGACCGCCTCGAGACCGCCCATGCCCGGCATTTCCACGTCCATCGTCACCACGTCGGGCCGCTCGTCGGCGACGACCGACAGGGCCTCCGCGCCGTCGCCGGCCTCCCCGACCACCGTGATCCCGGCGTCGGAAAGGAGGTCGGTGATCACCCCGCGCATGAACGGCGAGTCGTCGACGACGACCGCCCGTGGAAAGCCGTCGGCGTCACCACGCCGATCCGTCGTCCTACTCATGTGCGGATCCGAACCCAGAACGAGCATAAACCCACGGACGCAGTAATCACCCTTGATAACTCGAGGGGTACGGTTATGCGTCCCATCGCCCCACCGACTGATATGGCTGCCATGGAGGCGGACGCCGAACCCACGAAGGTGCTGGAGTTCGGTCTCGGCGACGGGACGTACTGTCTGGACATCGGCGTCATCGACGAGATCGTCGACGCCGGCGAGCTCACGCGGATCCCGAACTCGCCCGCACACGTCGAGGGCGTGATGGACCTCCGCGGTCGGACCACGACGATCGTCGACCCGAAGACGCTGTTCGGCATCGATGAAGGCGGCTCCCGTGACCGGATCGTCGTCCTCGACGCCGACTGCCTCGACGAGAGCGGAACCATCGGGTGGATGGTCGACGAGGTGTTCCAGGTGCGGGACGTCGCCCCGGAGGACGTCGACGAGGGAACCACCGCCGACGACGACGGCGTCAACGGGATCGTCAAGTCCGACGACCGCTTCGTCGTCTGGATCGCGCCGGACGTCACCGGATCGTAACGGGAGCTCGACCCGACGACTCGAACGTTCGGCTCGACGACACCGAACCGCAACCGGGCGCTCACGTCAGTTCTCACCCCTGAAAACCGGGGGACAACACTTATGCGAGGATCGGGACGGCATCACGTATGCGTGTCTCCAGCGGCGTCCCCGGGTTCGACGAACTCGTCGACGGGGGGCTCCCCACGGACCGACTGTACGTAGTGAGCGGGCCGCCCGGAAGCGGTAAGACGACCTTCTGCTCGCAGTTCGCCGCCCAAGGGGCCCGTAACGGGGACGACGTGCTGTACATCAGCATGCACGAGACGAAGGCCGGGATCCGCGAGGACATGGCGGGCTACGAGTTCGGGTTCGACCGGGCGCTCGACACCGACCGGGTGACGTTCCTCGACTCGTTTTCCGCCGAGGGGCGGCGCTTCTTCGGGCTTCCGGGCGAGCGTCGGGACCGATCCGGCGTCACGAACCGGCTGACGGGCTTTATCAACTCCCGCGACATCGACCGGGTCGTCTTCGATTCGACGATGCTGTTGCGGTTCCTGCTGGACGACGACGAGGACACGATGATCCAGCTGTTGTCGTCGCTGAAGCGGTGTTCGGCGACGACGCTGCTCATCTCCGAGATGACCGACCCGAGCGCGTACGCCGAGGAGCACTACCTCGCACACGGCGTCGTCTTCATGCACAACTACCTCGAGGACGAGGGGATGCGCCGCGGCGTCCAGGTGTTGAAGATGCGCGGGACGGACATCGACACCGACATCAAGGACCTCGAGTTCACCGACGAGGGGCTCGCGGTCGGCTCGGCCGCGACGGTGGTCCGTTGATGTACGAACGCACCTTCGGCACGGACTGGGAGACGCTGAGCCGAGCGGAGGCGATCGACCGGGCGTTCGCGCTCGGCGTCGCGGCGGCCTGCGACCGCGGCGACGCGGCGGAGCTCGAGCGCCTGACGACCACGGCCGACGGCGCGTACGGCCGGAGCCTCGTCCGCCTCGCGTACGACGAGGGGCGGACGCGGGCGCTCGAGGCCTCGGCGGAGGGACCCGCGGCGGTCTGGCGGGCGCTGGTCGACGATGCCGGCACGCCGCGGAACACGCCGTTTCCGGCCGCGCTGCCCGGAGCCCTCGGCGAACTGACCATGACTCGGCGACGGGGAGACGGCCCGCCCTCGTCGCTGGAGCTGCCCCCGTTCCTCCGAAAGTGATCCCTCGGAAGGGTTTTACGGGGCTCGCCCCCACGGGTCACACATGACGGTGCTTCCCGACGTGGTCCGTGACGCGGACAGCGTCCTCGTCAGCGGGCCGCCGATGAGCGGGAAGTACGACCTGTTCATCCGTCTGCTCGCCGGCTGGTCGGACGCGCCGGTCGTCGTCTCGACCGGCCGCACCGCGGAGAAGGTTCGCGGGGATTACGAACGGATCACCGGCGGGAACGCCGGCGACCTCGTCGTCATCGACTGTGTCACCCACGAGCAAGGCGAGAAGGTCCCGGACACGCCGACGACGAAGTACGTCGCCAGCGCCGGCAACCTCACCGACATCGGCGTCAAGTTCACCGACGTCGTCGAGTCGTCGGCGGGGATCCCGCGGGCGGTCGGTCTCTACTCGCTCTCCCAGCTGTTGATGTACTGGGACCCCGAGCGGGTGTACCAGTTCACCCGCGTGATGGCCTCACAGGCGTCCGGCGAGGGGTGGCCGTTCGTCGGCGTCGTCGGGTCGACGGCCCACGACGAGCAGGTGATCCACACCCTCCACGAGCCGTTCGAGCTCGTCGTCGAGACGCGTGTCGTCGACGACGAACGCCAGTTCCGCGCTCGCCACCGGGTGGGGCCGCCGACCGAGTGGACGGGCTTTTAAAAGCCGCTACGGGCCGTCCTCACTCCCGGCCGGACCGACGTGCGTCCGTCCCATCTGCCGTGTCTTCGTCGATCGACGTCCTGACGAACCGTTTCGCCGCCTCGCTGAGCCCGCCCGTCGACGCGTCTGTGGGGGCCGCCGCGTCGCCGCTCGCGTCGTCCGCGCCGCCCGCGGTGTCCCCGTTATCCGCGTTTCCGCCGCCGGTTCCGTCGCCCGCCCGTCCGTCCCCGTTGCCGCTACTCCCGTTTCCGTCACCGTCGCCGTCGTGTTCTCCGCCGGCGTCGGCGGTTTCGCCGTCCCCCCGATCCGGGGCGTCCACGGACGGGACGAACGCGGCTTCGACCTCCCGAACGGTCTCCCACAGCGCGTCCTCGTCGAGCCGGTCCGCGTACGCCTCCCGGATGAGCGCGGGGATCGCGTACGTGTAGCGTCCGCGGCCGGCGTGGCGGATCAGTCCCGCCTTCCGGATCGGCCGGTTCCGCCCGTAGGCGTGTTCGCTGTCGCCGTCGCCGCCGGCGTCGATGTGCGCGGCGACCGGGTCGCTCTCGCCCTCCCGGCGGTAGTGGCGGAGCATCTCGCGGGCGAGCGGCGGGAGCGACGCGACCCGCCCTCTGAGCTCGTCGATGACCGCCTCGCGGGTGCCGAGGTCGACCGCCTCGTCGAACCGGAGCGCGCCCTCGGCGACGTCCACACGCGTCACCGGGTCGACGTCGCCAGCGTCGGTCGCCGTACCGCCCGCGTCGACGACGTCGGTCCCCGACTCGCTCTCGCCCGTCTCCCCGTTCTCGGGCTCGGGCGCGCCGTTCCCGTCGTGGCGTTCCCTGTCGTCACGTCCCTCGTCGTCACGTCCCTCGTCGTCGCGCCCTCGGCCCCGATCGTCGTAGTCGTCGAGCCCGGACTGGTCGCGGTCGTTCGGGTCGTTCAGGTTCCGCCCCTGGCCGCCCCGATACGGGGCTTCGGCCCGCCCGAGGAGCGCCTGCGAGAACTGGTCGGCCATCCGTTTCAGGTCGCGTGCGTCCTCCAACTCCCGTTCGAGCTGGTTGATGTGCGACCGCTTCTCGTCGAGCTCCTGACGGAGGTCGGCCAGCTCGGACTCGCGCTGCGCGCGGTCGTCGGAGATCGACTGGAGCTCGTTGACGAGGTCGCCGGAGACGGACTTGAGCTCGGGTCGTTCGAAGTCGTCGAGCCCGGGCGTCGCGCCCGCGTCGAACGTCCGCTTGCGGTGGAACTGGATCCGCCGGATCGACTCGTCCCAGTCGGTCAGCAGGAACGCCTCGCCGTCGCCGAGCTCCTCGACGGCGTCGGCGTACTTCGAGCCGAGGATCCGGCCGACGACCTTCGTGTCGTTGTCCCAGGTGAGTCGGTGCCAGCAGAGCCAGTCACACTGCGTGATGAAGTCCTTCTTGACGTCGGCCGGCCGCTGGCTGATGCCGACGATACCGAGCCCGTGTTTCCGGCCGCGCTTGCCGACCTTGATCAGCATCCGCCCCGTCTCGTTCATCCCGCCGCCCTCCGGGATGTACTCGTGACACTCCTCGACGACCAGCAGGAACGGCTTCTTCAGCTTCTTCTCCTTGGCGAACAGCTGTCTGACCACCTTCAACAGGAGCTCGTCGGCCGTCGACTCCTCGAGGTACCCGGAGACGTCGAGGATGATCGGGACGTTCTGTTCGAGCGCGAGCGACGCGATCTTCTCGGCGTGTTCGGGCGAGACGACGATGTCACACTCCTCGTCCGCGCCCGCGTGGAGGATCTCGTACTCCTCCTTGAGACCGTAGTACTCTCCGTCGGTGTCGACGATCATCACCGGGAACCCGCTGTCGAGTAGGTTCTCGATGACGACGGACGCGGTGTTCGACTTTCCCGATCCGCTCTTGCCGGTGATAAACGATCGGCCGGTGAGCACGTCGACGACGGGCAGCTCGACCGGGCTCCCCGCCGCGGCCGTCGCGTCCCCCCCGATCCCGTCGCTCACGTCGGCGACGTGGATCGTCTCCTCGTCGGTCATGGTGTATACAGGCGAGGCCCGCGTCAAAGACCTTCGCCTCGCGAGGCCCGCACCGGTCGGGTTCCGACCGCCGTCCTTCAACGGGCCTTCGCTTCGCCGAGCCTTCGCTTCGCCGATCGATCCCTTCGCCGATCGATCCCTTCGCCGACCAATCGACGCCCTCGCTCAGGACCAGTCGCCGAGCGACGCCTGCCCCTGCTCCTGCCCTTCGTCCACCCGTCCCTCGTCCTCCTCGCCCTTGCCCTCGCCGTCGCCGCGGTTGCGGTCGCGGCTCGCCCCGCGCCCCCCGGTCCCGTTCGCCCCGCGCCGCTCGGTCCCGTTCGCCCCGCGCCCCCCGGTCCCGCTCGCCCCGTCTCCTTCGTCGCCGACCCAATCCGTGAGCTTCTCGCCGTCCTGCCGACCGTTCGCGTCGGCTGCGGCGGGACGGTCGTCACGCCCGTGTCGGCCCGTCCGGGCGGTGGCCGCGGCGGTCCCGTCGTCCGCGCCGGCAGGGTCCGCCTCCTCGAACCCGCCGAGGGTCGCTTGGTCGCCCGCCGCGAAGTCGAGCTTCGAGACGCGGACGCCGAGCTTGCGGGCGCGGTCGCCGTCGAACTCCTCGAGGAGGTCGAGCGCGACCGTCTCGACCAGGTCGGGATCGTCGACGGGACCGGGGAGGCTCCGCGCGCGGGTGTTGACGTCGTAGGGTGGCTCGACCACCTTGATACCGATCGTCCGGTACAGACAGCCGCGCTCGCGGGCGCGACGGGCGACGTCGGCGGCGAGCGCGCGCACCGCCGACCGCTTCTCGTCGCCGTCGGCGGTCGCGGGCAGCGACGACTCCCGGGAGAGGCTCTTCGGGAGCCCCCGTGGCGTCACCTCGCGGTCGTCCTCGCCGCGGGCGCGGGCGCACAGGTCGACCCCGCGGTCACCGAACTCGGCCGCCAGGGCGTCGGGGTCCGCCGCCGCGAGGTCCCCCGCGGTTTCGATCCCCATGCCCGAGAGCGTCGCCTCCGTCACGGGGCCGACGCCGTGGAGCTCCGCGGTCGGGAGCGGCGCGAGGAACCCCGGGACGGTCCCCGGCGGCACGACGACGAGACCGTCGGGCTTGTCGAAGTCGCTCGCGACCTTCGCGGTCGACATGTTCGGCGCGACGCCGACGCTCGCGGGGACGCCGGCCTCCCGCTCGATGCGCTCCTTGACGTGTCTGGCGTACCCCTCCGCGAGCGTGCGGACGTCGGCCGCCCCCGCCGCCGCGCTCGGTGCGGGGGCGTCCGCGTCGCCCGCGACCGCCCACGACGTCCGGTCGGTCGCGTCCAGGTACGCCTCGTCGACGCTCACCTCGCGGACGACGTCCCCGCAGTCGTGGAGCACGTCCTTCACCGTCGCGGCCACCTCCTTGTAGTATTCCAGCGTTACCGGGCGGTAATGTCCCGATTCCGTGGGGTCCGGCGCGTCCGGATCGTCGGGGTCCGCGTCGGCGCGCCGCGGCATCGCGGCCAGCGCCTCGGAGATCGGCATCGCGCTCTCGACGCCGAACGCGCGCGCCTCGTAGCTCGCGGTGGCGACAGCGCCGACCGTCTCGCCGGGCTCGTAGCCCATCCCGACGACGACCGGCTCCCCGCGGAGCGCGGGCTCGCGCAGCCGCTCGCAGGACGCGTAAAAGCAGTCCATGTCGACGTGGAGGACGACGCGATCGGGGGCGTCGTCGTCCGCGCCGGAGCCGGGGAGCGTCCCGCCGTCCATCGTCGAAGGCTCGGGGCCGAGACCCCTTAAGAAGCGCCCACGCTCGGCGGAAGTGATGCCGTCGACCGTTGTCCGCGAGACGTGGCTCCGTCGCCGACCTGTGCTTATAAATCCGCGCCCGTTGCCGACTGACGCTTATAAGTCACCCACCGCCCAAACCCGGGTGTGCCCCGCGACCGCGTGCGCTGTGTCGACTGCCGGGAGCCGGTCCCGACGGACGCCCGGATCTGCCCGCACTGTCGGGCCGTCCAGCCGTCGCCCCTGCTCGACGTCGGGCTCGTCGTCGGGGGCGTGTTCTGCGTCCTCTTCGGCGTGATCCTCGCCGTGATGACGGTCGGGGCGAGCCGCCTCGTCGGCTTCACGCTCCTCATGCTCGGCTTCGGGCTGTCGGTCGGCGGCTACACCCGATACCTCGACCGCCAGTCGAGCCGTGCGGCGCGGTGACGTGACCGCGTTGACCGGACTTCCGGCGCGTGGCTGCCACAACGTTAAGCGTCCGGACGACGGACGGGTACACCGTGTCAGACGAGCCATCGGACGACCCCGTCGACGACGCTCCCGGCGAGGGGTCGTCCACGCCCGACGACGATCCCTCGGCCGACCCCTCGCCCGGTGACTCCTCGGCCGACGACTCGCTCGATCCTTCGCCCGGCGACGACGGCGATGACTCGCCCGACCCTTCGCCCGGTGACTCTTCGGCCGACGACTCGCCCGACCCTTCGCCCGGTGACGAGGGCGACGACGGCGACGGTGGTCGCGTCGACCGCCCGGAGACGGAAAGCGAGGACCTCCCGACGTTCCCCGTCGGCGGGGCTGACGTTCCGGACGTTCCGGACGTCCCGCCGGGTCCGAACACGGGCGCGTTCACGGACCCGACCGCGGTCGACGACCTCCCGACGGTGGCCTGCTCGCGGTGTGGCCGCGAGTGGGACCTCGCCTACGAGCTCGACGAGCTGTCCGCCGGCAACCGGGCGGTCGAGCAGTTCGCCCTGGACCACCATCGACACACCGGCCACTACCCCGACGGAGTGACCCCGTGGATCGCGGACTGCCTGATCTGTCCGGACGGCGAACGGTTCCTCGCGGAGCGTCCGGCCCGCCGGTTCGCGCGGACCCACGCCCGGCACACGGGCCACGCCGTCTCCCTGTCGAAGCCGGACGCGGACGTCGGCGAGACGGTCGGCGAGACGAACCCCGGCGCTTCCGACGGCGACGTGGGGAGGCGCTGACCGACGGCGACGTCAGTGACCCGTCGGCATCCCGTCGGCCGCGTCCCGTTTCGATCGCGTCCGCCGACGGTGTGACTTTTTAAGGTACCGGCCGGTACACGTACCCGATATGGTTACCCTACTCGACGTCGGGATCGTGGTCGCGGGGCTCCTGCTCGCGTTCGTCGGCGCGGCCGCGTCCGTCTACGCCGTCACGCTGACCGGCTTCCTCGTCGGCGCGGGGGCCGGCTACCTCGCCGCGCCGAACGTGGTCGGGCTCGTCGCGGTCGACCCGCTCGCAGTCACCGGCGGGGCCGTCCTCCTCGGCGGCGGGATCGGCGGATTCCTCGCCTACGCCGGGCTCTCCGTCGCGGTTCTCGGGATCGGCGGCATCGTCGGCGGGTTCGTCGGCCGGTTCGCCGTCGGGCCGATCTACGCGGCCGACGCCGGCGGGATCGAGGGGACCCTCCTGCTCGTCGGGGCGACGCTCGCCGGCGTCGCCGTCGGCGCGCTGTTCGGGTTCGTGCTCAGCCGGACGACGCTCGTCGTCTCGACCGCCTTCATCGGCAGCGCGCTCGCCTCGCGGTCGCTCACCGCGGACGCGTTCACGGCCGCCGCCGAGGGGATGACCGTCGACCCGATCCTCTTCGACGTGACCGCGCCCGCGTTCCTCGCGGTGTTCGTTCTCGGCGCCCTCTCGCAGCTCGGGCTGTTCAAGTTCGGCTACGTGACGCGGCTCGTCGGCGTCCTTCCGGGGGCGAGACGCTGGACCGCGAGCGACGACCGGACGGACGCGAACTGAGTTCCCCTTCCCGTCTTGTTCCTTCCTCCTTTCCCTTCCGTTCCCTTCCGCTTTTCCTGCCTCTGCCCCTGCCCCTGCGTCTGCCGCGCTCAGTCGTACTCGTAGAAGCCGCGACCGGTCTTCTTCCCGAGGTCGCCCGCCGCGACCTTCCGCTTGATCGGATACGCCGGCTGATAGCGGTCTCCGAGCTCCTCGTGGAGCGTCTCGCTGGCGTCGAGGACGACGTCGAGGCCGATGTGGTCGGCCAGCTCGAGCGGCCCCATCGGGACGTTGGTGCCGAGTTTCATCCCGCGGTCGACGTCCTCCTTCGAGGCGACGCCCTCGTCGTACGCGCGGACCCCCTCGTTGATCCACGGCATCAGGATCCGGTTGGTGACGAACCCCGGCTTGTCGTCGGACTCCCACGTCTCCTTGCCGAGGTCCGCGGCGAACGCGTGGGCGAACGCGGCGACCGCGTCGCTCGTGTGCTCGCCGACGACCACCTCGACGCCCGCCATGATCGGGACGGGGTTCATGAAGTGGAGCCCGACCACCTCCGCGGGGCGGTCAGTCGCGCTCGCGATGGTCGTGATCGAGAGCGTGGAGGTGTTGCTCGCGAGGACGACGTCGTCGTCGACGGCGTCGTCGAGGTCGGCGAAGATCTCCCGTTTGATCGGCATCTCCTCGACCGCCGCCTCGATCACGAGGTCGGCGTCGGCGAGGTCGTCGAGGGCCGTCGTCCCCGCGATCCGCGCCCGGATCGCCTCGGGGTCCTCGGACAGCGCCCCCTTCGAGTCGAGGCGTTCGAGGCTCGAGTCGACGGCGTCGAGCCCTCGATCGACGTACGCCTGCTCGATGTCGCGCATCACCACGTCGTAGCCGGCGGTCGCCGCGACCTGTGCGATCCCGTTGCCCATCGTCCCGGCCCCGACGACGCCGACGACGTCGATCTCGGATAACTCGCGCATACCGCCCGGTCGCGAGGGCGCGGCCTAAGCGTTGTGGGGTCCGGCCGGGACGGGATCGACGGCCCGGCCGCACCGGTCCCGTCGTCACGCGTGCGCGTCGACGGGGGAACGCTCTTGTATCCCGTCGGCGTTACCTCGTGACGAACGAGATGGCCGGATCGCGAGCCGACGGATCGAGCGATACACCCGCGGACGGGGACGGCAACGGCTCCCGGAGCGACGTCCATGGGGCGTCGGACGCCCGTGTCGATGCGGACGCCTGCGGAGGGCCCGACGCTCGCTCGGACCCCGACCGCCACGATGAACCGAGGGCGACCGCGCTCAAATGGGTCGGGCGCGCGACCGCGGAGACGCTCGCGGCGGCGGGGCTGTCGGCGGCGGACGTGACCGAGAAGCGCGTCTCCTACCGCCGCCTCGTCGACGCCGGCGTGAACCCCGGCGTCGCGGCGAAGATCCGGCGAGAGTACTCCCTGTCGTGGTCGTTCGAGGCCGGGGACGGGCTCGACCGTCGCTCGGCGCAGGTCCGTGGGCTCGGCGAGGCCGAGGCGGCGTGGGTCGCGGCGAGCGCGGGCGACTGGGAGTCGGCGGCGGACGGCGCGGCCGCCGGTTCGGCGGACGGATCGAGCACGGACCCGGCGGCCGCTCCGACCGACACGGGCGAGGGCGTGTTCGACGCCCGTGGGACGGAGGCGTGGCGGTCCCGGTCGCGGCCGACGCCGCTGTCGACGCTCCCGACCGTCGACGGCGACGAGGACGCGATCGACCTGCTCGCCGAGGCCGGGATCACCTCCGTTCGAAGCCTCGCGACCGCACACCGCGACCGGGTCGCGGCGGCGCTCGGCGTCGACCGCGACCGGCTGGACGGGTGGGTCGCCGCCGCACGCGACGCCCACGAGTAACCGGGGCGACGACCCGTTCTCGACCTCGCTTCCGACCCTCGGCCCGACTTCCGTCTTCGCCCTCGCTCCCGATCCCCGATCGTTTCATCCGTACAACTATTTACTATTCCAGTAGTAATATCTTGGCGCGGTTATCTCCGCTACATCGGGGTTTGGAGCCTTGGGAGGTTGGTCCACCGTCCCGGATAGCGATGCTCCTGACCACAGCCCTTTTTACCGATGTAACTGGTTGTATACACGATGCTCCCACACGCTGACGACGCCATCTCACGGGACGGGAAGTCGCTCATCCTCGCGTACGACCACGGGCTCGAGCACGGGCCGGTCGACTTCGAACCGAACCCGGCGACGGCCGACCCCGAGCGGCTGTTCGAGCTGGCGAGCCACGACGCGGTGACCGCGCTCGCGGTCCAGAAGGGGATCGCCGAGCGGTACTACCCCGACTACGCCGACGACGTGAACCTGCTGTTGAAGCTCAACGGCACCTCCAACCTCTGGATGGGGGAGCCCGACAGCCCCGTCAACTGCTCGGCGTCGTACGCGGCCGAGCTGGGCGCGGACGCGATCGGGTTCACGCTGTACGGCGGCTCGAACCACGAGGTCGAGATGGCCGAGGAGTTCAGTCGGGCCCAGGAGGAGGCCCGCGAACACGACATGGCCGTCGTCATGTGGTCGTACCCGCGCGGCCAGGGCGTCAAGAACGACACGAGCCCGGGCACCATCTCGTACGCTGCCCGGCTCGGTCTGGAGCTCGGCGCGGACGTGGTGAAGGTGAAGTACCCCGGCTCCGCCGAGGCGATGGGCGAGGCCGTCCGGATGGCCGGGCCGACGAAGGTCGTCATGTCCGGCGGGACGATGCGTGACGACGAGGCGTTCCTCGCGAACGTCGCGAACGCCATCGACGCCGGCGCGACGGGGCTCGCGGTCGGGCGGAACGTCTTCCAGCGCGACGACCCCGAGCGGATCCTCGACGCGCTGGAGGCGGTGGTCTTCCAGGAGGTCGACCCCGCCGAGGCGCTCGCGATAGCCGAGGACGACGACTGATGGCGGACGGCGACCCGGTCGTCGAGGCGGTGTTCGACGCGGTCGCGGCGACGGCCCCAGCGATCCGCGACGCGCTGCCGGGACGCCGGGTCGCCGACGGTGCGGAGAACCCGTCGGGCGAGACGGTGCTGGCCGGCGACCTGTACGCCGACGAGCTGCTCGCCGACGCGCTGACCGCGATCGACGGGGTCGGCGCGTACGTCAGCGAGGAGCGCCCCGAGGCGACGGACGCCGGCGAGGGCTACTCCGTCGCGATCGACCCCCTCGACGGCTCCTCGAACCTCCGGTCGAACAACGCGATGGGCACCGTCGTCGGCGTCTACGACGCCCCGCTTCCGGCGACCGGCCGCGACCTCGTCGCGGCCGGCTACACCCTGTACGGCCCGATCACGACGATGATCGTCGCGGACGCGTCGGGCGTCCGCGAGGAGGTCGTCGAGCGCGACCCCGACGCCGACGGCGGCGTCTCCCGGTCGGTCGTCGCCGAGGACCTGACGCTGCCCGACGACCCCACGGTGTACGGGTTCGGCGGACGGGTCCCCGACTGGACCGACCCGTTCCGGGCGTACGCCCGCGAGGTCGAGTCCGAGCTGAAGCTCCGGTACGGCGGCTCGATGGTCGGGGACGTCAACCAGGTGGTGACGTACGGCGGGGTGTTCGCGTACCCCGCGCTCACGGACGCGCCCGAGGGGAAGCTCCGGCTGTCGTTCGAGGGGAACCCCATCGCGTACGTCATCGAGCGGATGGGCGGGGCGTCCTCCGACGGCTCCGGTTCGATCCTCGACGTCGAGCCGACCGGGCTCCACGACCGTGTACCCGTTTACGTCGGCAACGAGGCGTTGATCGAGCGGCTCGAGGACGCGGTCGCCGACGACTGACGCCCCGGCGGACCCACCGCCCTTTTCGGCCGGTTTCGACGCCGCCCTCGCCCGCCCGGCCCGAGCGCTAGCGCCGCGGCCTCGGGGGCTCGGACGGGTCGGTCCCCGAGTCGGCGGGCTCGTACCCGACGCGCTCGCGAGCGTGTTCGATGTCGAACCACGAGTTCGGGTTGTCGCTGATCCCGTAGAACGCCTCGAAGACCCCGCCGGAGACGGTGTCTTCGCTCGGCTCGGCCCCCTCGTCGAGCCCGTCGTCGAGGCACGCGTCGACGAGCGCGGCGCAGTCGCGCCGGGAGAGCCACGTACAGCGCATCCGGGCGACGGCAGTCTCGTAGTCGCCGTCGCCGCGTTCGTAGTCGCCGCGGGCGACCGCGCGCTCGGCGTCGCCGAACGGGTGGTCGAACGTCGGGTCCCTGACCGAGCCGATCCGGAGGGCGTAGCAGTCGATCCCCTCCCGCTCGGCGTACAGCCGGCACCACGCCTCGCCGGCCGCCTTCGACGCGCCGTAGTCGGAGTCGGGGCGGATCGGGCTCCGGTGGTCGACGGTCGGACCCTCCTCGCCCTCGTCGGGGTCGTACAGCGCGGGCGCGTGTTCCGTCTCGTACATCCCGACGACGTGGTTCGAGGAGGCGAAGACGACGGTTTCGACCCCGGCGCGCGACGCGGCCTCGAGGACGTTCCGCGTCCCGCGAACGTTGTTGCGCTCGACGCTCGCGTACGTCGCGGAGACCGTCGGGTCGCCGGCGAGGTGGACGACCGCCGCTACCCCATGGTCCGTCATGGCGTCCGTGAGGTCCCCGACCGCGCCGTCCGCGCCCACGTCGACGACGACGGTCTCACGGTCGCGGTGTGGGTGCGGGCTCCCGTCGCCGAGCTCGTCGGGTGCGGGCTCCCGGTC
Source organism: Halorubrum sp. JWXQ-INN 858 (assembly GCF_009806985.1). Classification (GTDB taxonomy): domain Archaea; phylum Halobacteriota; class Halobacteria; order Halobacteriales; family Haloferacaceae; genus Halorubrum. The sequence goes on from NZ_WUAX01000005.1 coordinate 188,131, forward strand.
GAGCAGGACGTGGTCGTACGCCGAGCCCGCGGTCACCGCGGTGCCGACGGTGCCGTGTGCGCCGGTGAGTAGAACGGTCATGGACGGCGTTCGGGCGCGGGACGGATAAGCGGTCGGCGGCTCCGTCCGCCGTATCGACGCCGTAAGCCGTCCGTATCCGGCAGTAACGTCAAGCGATCGGTCCGTCGACCGTGGTTACGAACGACCCTGCCGAGCTTACCCGCGACTATGGACCAGATTACAATGTCCGAGGTCGCCGGAGTATCGGATGCGGAGGAAACCACAGATGGAACTCTCAGACAAAGAAGAAGGCAAGCGCGTAGTCAACAGGGAAGGACAGGAGGTCGGGATGGTGTCCAAAGTCGAGGGCCACCGAGCGCACGTGGACCCGGACCCGGGGCTCACCGACTCGATCAAGTCCAAGCTCGGCTGGGGAGACTCCGACGAGGACATGTATCCCATCGACGAGTCGGACGTCGAGACGATCACCGACGACGAGATCAAGCTCAAGCGGTAGTGCCGTCCCGCTTCAGCCGTTAGCCCGGCTCCGGCTCGGACGGAGAGATCGGCTCCGTCCGAACGGAAGCTCGGCCTCGACGCCGAACGCGGCTCGTTTTTTGTCTACGGGCGGACGACGCTCGAAGCCACTCGCTCCCGTGGGATGGCTCGAACTAGCTCGAAACACTCGCTTATAGTCGCGTTTACCTGACTTTGTGTGATTTTAAATTCAGTTAGTGAGAATCTAAACTATTTGTAGCGGTTCCAAAAGAAACCCTTATACAAATCGGATCCTAACGATCGGTACGCTCCGGTATGCCGCTGCTACCGGCCGACACATGGACGCGAACTACGACGACCCCCGGATAACGGGCGAGCACCTCCGTTCGATCGACACCCCTACGGGGACCGTTACGCTGATCGGCGTCGTCCACGACCACCCCGCCAGCGCCTTTCGGGTCCGAACCGTGGTCACGGACCGCGCTCCCGACGTCGTCGCGCTCGAACTGCCGCCGCTCTCGCTCCCGCTTTTCGAGCGGTATGCTGAGGATACTCGCACTCCGCCGGTGTTCGGCGGGGAGGCGAGCGCCGCGATCCAGGCGGCGACCACCGACCGCGTCGTCGGGATCGACGGACCGACCCTGCCGTTCCTCCGCCGACTCGCCGCGACGCTGTATCACGAGGGCCGATCGCTCGAGACGGTTCGCGGCGTCCTCAACGGCCTCGCGTCGGTGACGAAGAACACCCTCCGATGCCGGCTCGCGGGGTCGGTCGCCGCGATGACGTCGATCCGGCTGGAGGTCGACTCCCCGGTTATGTACGCAACCGGCCGGACCGATAGCCCCGAGCGACAGGCCGAGAATGAACGCAGCCAGATCGCGCGCGCCCGCGCCGTGATGGACACGTTCGAGCCGTCCCGGGCGGTCTCGTTCGGCGACGACGTTCGCGAGACGCACATGGCCGACCGCCTCGCCGAACTCCGCCACGAGGGCGACGTCGTCGCCGTCGTCGGTCGCCACCACCTCGACCCGATCGCCGAACGGCTCGACGCCCGGCTTGGCGGGTCGGATCGCTGACCCGGACTGTGGATCCCATTTCTGATCCGGATCGCTGATCCGGACCGCTGTCTCGAGCCGACCAACGGTCGCGCCTCGCTCCCGGCGGGATCGACATGGAAAACGGTTTAGGACCTACCGCGACACGTGAATCCATGAAAGTCCACGTCGGCGCGGCGGCGACGGCCGAGGAGGCCGAGGCGATCGCCCGGTCGCTCGCGGAACACCTCGGCGTCGACGTCGACGTCCACGTCGGCGACGCCACGGAACCCGCGGCCAGCGCCACCGCGCCCGAGCCGACGTACCCGCTGGCGGACGACCTCGGGCCGACGGACCGAGAACGCGACTTACGCGCCGAGATCGACGACATCCTCCGCGGGGGACCGGAGAAGTACCGCGACCGGCTCCCCGAGCAGGGGAAGCTGTTCGTCCGCGACCGGCTCGACCTCTGGTTCGGCGGCGAGGACGGCACTCGGGGGACCGGCGACGCCGGCTCGCCGCCCGAAAGCCCCGCGGGCGTCCACTTCGAGGACGGGCGGTTCGCCGCCTTCGACGACTGGCACCCCGAGGCCCCCGACGGCGACGCGTACGACGACGGCGACCGGATCCCGGCCGACGGTTTGCTCACAGGAGCCGCCGCGTTCGAGGGGCGCGACGTCCACTTCATGGCCAACGACTTCACCGTGAAGGCGGGGTCGATGGCGGCGAGGGGCGTCGAGAAGTTCCTCCGGATGCAGGAGCGCGCGCTGAAGACGGGCAAGCCGGTGCTCTACCTGATGGACTCCTCGGGCGGTCGAATCGACCAGCAGTCGGGCTTCTTCGCCAACCGCGAGGGGATCGGGAAGTACTACTACAACCACTCGATGCTCTCGGGCGCGGTGCCGCAGATCTGCGTCCTCTACGGCCCCTGTATCGCCGGCGCGGCGTACACCCCGGTGTTCGCGGACTTCACGGTCATGGTCGAGGGGATGTCCGCGATGGCGATCGCCTCCCCGCGGATGGTGCGGATGGTCACCGGCGAGGAGATCGACATGGACGAGCTGGGCGGGCCCCGCGTTCACGCCGAACACTCCGGCTCCGCCGACCTCGTCGCCCGCGACGAGGAGCACGCCCGCGAACTCGTCGCCGATCTGATCGGCTTCCTCCCCGACAAGGCGGGCGAGAAACCCCCCCGGTCGGGGACGAAACCGCCGAAACGCTCCCCGGAGGGCATCGACGAGCTGATCCCCGAGTCGCCGAACCGCCCGTACGACGTCCGCGACCTGCTGGAGCGGATCGCGGACGCGGAGTCGATCCTCGAGTTGAAGGAGTCGTACGGGGCGGAGATCGTCACGGCGTTCTGCCGGATCGACGGCCGCCCGGTCGGCGTCGTCGCCAACCAGCCGACCCAGCGCTCGGGGGCGATCTTCCCCGACGCCGCCGAGAAGGCCGCGGAGTTCATCTGGACGTGTGACGCCTACGAGATCCCCCTGCTGTACCTCTGTGACACGCCCGGGTTCATGGCGGGTTCGGCCGTCGAGAAGGACGCGATCCTCGAGAAGGGCAAGAAGATGATCTACGCGACGTCGTCCGCGACGGTCCCGAAACAGACGGTGGTCGTCCGCAAGGCGTACGGCGCGGGGATCTACGCGATGGGCGGGCCCGCCTACGACCCCGAGAGCACGCTCGGGCTCCCCTCCGGCGAGATCGCGATCATGGGGCCGGAGGCCGCGATCAACGCCGTCTACGCCCGCAAGCTCGCCGCGATCGACGACCCCGAGGAGCGCGCCGAGACGGAACAGCGGCTCCGTGAGGAGTACCGCCGCGACATCGACGTCCACCGGATGGCCAGCGAGGTCGTCATCGACGAGATCGTCCCGCCGTCGGCGCTGCGCGAGGAGCTCGCGGCGCGGTTCGCCTTCTACGCCGACGTCGAGAAGGAGCTCCCCGACAAGAAACACGGGACAGTGCTCTGAGGGGCGGCCCCCCAGTCACACGACGAGCCGGTCACGTCGCGCACCGCACCACACCTGCCCGGCCTCACACGATCTTCATCATCCGCGTCTCGAACTTGCCGACGCGGACGCGGACCCACCCCGCGAGCTCGTCGTCGAGGTCGGGGTCGTCGGTGTCGACCCGCAACACGGGGACGGCATCGAGCTTGGCGCGCGAGGCGACGATCCGGAGGTCGCACTCGCGGATCACCGCGGGCGACAGCTGGGGGTTCCCGCGGCCGAAGACGAAGCCCTGGCCGCCGATCGGCGAGACGACGATGACGTTCTCGTCGCCCAGCGCCGCGAGGATCTCGGCTTCGGTCGCGTCGTGGACGACCACCGCGCCGTCGCGCCAGACGTCGATTCCGATCGGCGACGGCTCGAACCCCAACTCGGCTTTGATCGCGCCGACGGTCGACCCCGGTCCGAGCACGAACGTGACGCCCTCGCCGTCGCGCTCGCGGATGTCGTCGCCGACGCCCTCCGCGAGCGACTCGACGGTCCCGCCGCCGGTCTGTTTCGACGACTGGAGGTCCTCGGCGACGGGGACGTGTGCGACCGCGCGGAGCTCCGGATGGACCTCGCCCGCGCGGTAGTCGTCCTCGTCGATGTCCATCACCTCGCGCCGCTCCGTCCGCGTGAACGTGGCGACGACGTCGGCGGCGTCCTCCGGCGACACCGCGAACACCGACGAGTACACCTTCACCCCGGCCGGCACGCCGAGCATCGGCGTTTCCGTCCCCGACAGCGCCTCCGCGACGTCCGCCGCGGTGCCGTCGCCGCCGACGAACAGCACGATGTCGACGTCCGCCTCCCGGAGGGCCCGGACCGCCCGCTTCGTGTGATCGGCCGTCGTCGAGGGATCGGCGTCGGTTTCGGCGTCCGGCTCGGCGTCGGCGTCCGGCTCGGCGTCGGCGTCGGAGTCCGGCTCGTCCTCCGGATCGACGACCGTGGCGGGTTCGAAGCCGGCCTCGCGCACGAGCGACTCGCCCATCGGGTCGGCGACGGTCGAGACGGTCGCATCGGGCGCGACCGCGGCGAGCCGCGTCAGCGCCCGGCGCGCCCGGTCGGGCGAACGCGGCGTCGCGCCCCGGGCGATCGCCTCCGCGACCTTCCCGTCGGTTCCCTTCAGCCCGACACGACCGCCCATCCCCGCGATGGGGTTCACGACGACGCCGACATGCATGTCCGTCCTTTCGTCCGCGGCCGTTTATAAACGGCGGCAGGCGATCGGCGAGAGCGTCGCCCGGCGCGTCGACGACGCCCGCCATCGAACGTCCGCCATCGAACGCCCGCCATCGAACGCCCGCCGCCGAAGGATCAACGCTTAAGAGCGCCCCCGAACAAGCCCTGCACATGATTCCGCTCGCCGTCCAGCCGGAGCCGCTCCCGATCGACGCGACCGCGACCGCGGTGCTCCTCGTCAGTCTCGTGATCACCGTCCTGTGGGCGGCCTACTTATATCGGTAGTCCCGGACCGACGCCGTCGCCCCGACTCACGGCTCGCTCCGCTCGGGAGCCGTCGATCGATCCCGGAGCCACGCCGCCGCGCGCTCCGCCTCGGCGGCGTCGGCGGCGGTGATCTTCACCGTCACGTGCTCGCCCGGGTAGGATCCGACGCCGACCTCGAACCGCTCCTGTAGCTCCGTGAACCGGTCGAGCAGAGTGCTCTCCGGCTCCGCCACGTTGACCGCGACCGTGTGCGTCGGGGTCCCTTCGAACTCGTCGGCGACCGACTCGAACATCGCCTTCATCTCCGCGGGGACGCCGGGGAGGACGTACGTCGACTCGACGACCGCGCCGGGCGCGACGCCCTCAACGTTCCGCAGCGGGCGACAGCCCGCGGGGAGGTGTGTCGTCTCCGCGGTGAGGTCGTCGGCGCTGTAGCCCCGCTCGGCGAGCCACGCTGCCGCCTCCTCGTTGGCCTCGACCGCCCGGCCGAAGGCGGCCGCGATCGCGTCCATCGTCACGTCGTCGTGGGTCGGGCCGAGCCCGCCGGTGACGACCGTCGCGTCGTATTCGGCGTGGTACTCGTTGACGACGCGGGCGATCTCGCCGACCTCGTCCGGGACGACGGTCACCCGCCGGACCCGGACCCCTCGGTCGGAGAGCCGCCGGCAGAGCCACGTCGCGTTCGTGTTCTCGGTGTCGCCGACGAGGAGCTCGTCCCCGACGGTGACGATCGCGGCGTTCATGTCCGCACTCACGAGTGGCTCGCTGAAAAGGTCGCTGGAGGCGGACGAAAGACGGGTCGGGGAGCGATCGTGACGAGGGCGGGAGACGGGAGACGCGTCGCTTCTCGCCCCTAGGTCCCGGGTCCGCCCTTCCGATCGTCGTCGTCCGCCCCTTCCTCCTCGTCCTCGTAGACGCCGAGGCCCAGCTCCATCCGCCGCTCGCGGAGCTCCTCGAGCTGCCGGCGGAAGTGGGCGGTCCCCGCGACGGCGACGACGACGGCGACGACCAGGATCCCGGCGAAGACGACCAGGTCGCGCTCGCGGTACGACTGGACGACGATCGAACCGCTCGTGACGGAGTCCCACGTGATCCGGTCGCGACCGTCCACCTCCTCGACTCCGTGGCCGCGCGGCGAGACGTGCCCGACGATCGGGAAGGACGTGGTGAACCCCTCCGGCAGCGTCACGGCGTACGACCCTTGCACGTACGTGAGCATCGTGAACCGCCGCGGTGATCCCGCCCCGGAGAAGGCGATCTTCCCGCCCTCCATGTCGTCGGCGAGGCGGATCCACGTCTCGTCGGGGGTCCGGTCGACCTCGCCGCCGCGGGCGCGGAACTCGCTTCCGTTGACGACGGTACCGTCGGGGTACTGGTAGCGGAACGCCCGGAACTCGAGCGGCTGGTCCCCGCCGTACACCGTGTCCTGGTACAGTCGGAGCGGATCGCGCTCGGAGACGTTGTAGACGACCGTGTACGTGGCGTCGGCCGAGAGGTCGAACTCGGCGTCGCGGTCGGTGTCGAAGTCGTACTCGCGGGGCGGCTCCGCGTCGAGCGTTTCGTTTGCGACCTCGCCGCCGCCGGTGACGTAGCCGAGACAGCCGGCGCTGACGGCAAGCAGGGCGACACAGGCGACCGCGAGGGCGAAACGACGGGTCACGGATCAGACGACGCAGCGCATCTCCGCCGGGAGATAGCTGCCGATCGCGGCTAACAGCCCCGGCGGGTCGGTTCCCTCCGCACAGACGATGCTCTGTTCGAGCAGACCGAGTCGTTCGACGGTGACGATGTCGCGGGCGTGACCCGCCCGGTTGACCGTCGCGCGGACCTCGCCGCGGGTCGCGGAGTTGACGTTCACGCGGCCGTCGCCGCGCTGCCAGTCGTACAGGCGGTCCCGCTCCGCGTCCGCGAGCCGGTGTGGCTCGGCGTCGGGGTCGCCGACGTCCCCGCCGTAGACGAACCGCATGGGGAGGTGTTGGACGAGCCCGAACCGCTCGACGACCTGTTCGGGGGAGCCGACGCCGAGCCCGAGCCCGTCGGCCGGCACGTGGACGTCGACGCCGGCGTCGAGGACGAAGCCGTCCTCGTCCCACGACTCGAGGGTGCCCACGTACTCCTCGCCGGCGACCATCCCCTCGTCGTGGGTGACGATCGCGCCCCAGGTCTCCGCGAGGACGTTCCGGGCGACTTCGGCGTCCTCGCCGCTCACGTCCACCTGCACGAAGTCGTCGTCGCGGACGCCGACCTGCCACTCGACGTGGAGGTCCCCGACGTCGTTGTCGACCAGCGATCCCATCCCGTCGAGCGCGCGCTCTCGGGCGTCGCCCTCGACGTAACACTTGGTTGCGATGACCACCATTAGCCGGTCACGTCCACGTTGAGCTCGTCGCCGATCTCGTCGATGCGGCGCTCCATCGCCTGCCGGAGCCGCTCGTTGTCCATCGACTCGACCGGGGAGCCGCACTCCGGACACTCGAAGCCGAAGTCCATCGCCTCGCCGAACTCGAAGCGGATCGAACACACCTCACAGAGGTAGAACTCGTGGGTGCGCTCGTACTCCTCGCGGTCCTCTAACGCGTCGAGCAGGCGGTACAGCTCTTCCTCTAGGTTCTCCGGGATGTTGTCGTAGTGGAACGTCCACAGGTACGTGAGCCATCCCGAGTCCTCGTCGCGGACCCGCCGGTAGGTGGCGAGGTCGTTCTCGTAGAGGATGAACAGCGCGCGCCGGACGTCGTTCAGCTCTAACCCGAGCTCCTCGGCCAACTCCTCGTCGGTCACCTCGCCGTCCGGCGGTGCCGCGGCGACCGGCATCCCCGTCGGCCCCACGAGCTCGTGGAGGTACTTCTGGATGACGGGGTCGTTCAACAGATCCTCAAAAGCCATTGCCGGAATTTCGGGCAGGAAACGGGTTAAAAGCTCCGGAAGGGCACGGTGAGATCCGGACGGGCGCGGAACCGACACGACGGCGACCACTCGTTTTCGTGGGCCGACAGCGACCGCCCGCCCTCACGGGCCGACAGCGACCGCCCGTCCTCACGGACCGACGTACGACGACGTCCCCGCCTTCGGCAGACCTTTAACCCGCGTGTCCCACCCTATCGCGTATGTCTGGCACGCCGGGCGAGGCGATGGCGCGTGGCGGGACGGCACGCCCTCGCGCGTACGTCGGGCTCGTCGCGCTCGCCGCCGTCCCCGTCCTCCTCGCGGCGCTGCCGATCGTTCCCCTCTCGCTGGGCCTCGGCGTCGGCCTCGTGCCCGGCGTCCTCGCCGCCGCGGTCGTCGGCCTCGGGGGTGCCGTCGCGCTCGGTCCGGCCCTCGTCGAGCGCCGGACCGCGCGGCTCCCCGACGCCGACCTCGACGACCGGCCGGCGGCGTTCATCGAGGACCGGGTCGCGGACGTCGCCGGCGAGGTCGGCGTTCCCGAACCCGACGTGACCGTCGTCCGCGCGGACGCCGCCAACGTCGCGGTCACGGACGGCTATCGAGGGGCGCGGCTCGTCGTCTCGACCCGACTGCTCTCGCTGCCGGCGGCGGACCGCGACGCCGCGCTCCGACACGCGATCGTTCGACTTCGCGGCCGTGACGCCGCGATCACGACCGCCCTGCTGCCGGCGCTCGTCGCCGTCGAAACGCTGGCGCTGTTGGCGACGCTGTTAGTCGGGCGGCGAAACGAACGCACCGCCGCCGACCGGCGAGTCAACCGGATCCACGGCTACGAGCCCGAAGGGGATCGGGTGCCGGGTCCGGCGTACACGGCCGCCGGCGTCCTCCTGTGGCTCGCGCTCGTTCCCGTCTGGGTGCCGTCCGTCCTCGGCGACCGGCTGTTCGTCGCCGAGCGTCGGCGCGCGGCTGACGTCGCCGTGGCCCGCACGGGCGACGAGGGACGGGCCGGGATCGCGAACGCGATCGGGTTCGCCCGCGACGCCGCCGGGGCCGCCGACTGGCCGCCGCTCCTCGACCGGCTCTCGCTCGTCACGATGGCCGACGAGGAGACGGGACGGGTGCGGGGAACGAGCCGACAGGAGACCCGCGTCCGGCTCGCGCGGCTGCGGTCGAAGCGCGCCCTCTAACCGACGGGCCCTTCGATCGAAGCGCGCCCTCAAACGAGTACTCGAACAGGATCTCGATCCGGTCGTTCCTCCGAGCGTTACGCGGACTGCCGCCCGCCTTCGTCCTCGGTGTCGCTCTCGGCGTCGTCGCCGGTCGAATCGTCGCCGTCCGCCGCGACGACCTCCTTGCCCGTCGCCCGCGGGACGACCCGCCGGTCGGCGTCGGTCCACTCGCGGTCGAGCTCCGCGCCCTCGAAGAACCGGTCGAGGAAGACGGCGAGCCCGGCGACCTCCGAGTGCGGCTGGTTCGTCACGCCGACGTTGAAGTCGGCCCGCTCGTACAGCTCCCAGGGCACCTTCTCGCCGCCCACGACGACGAGCAGGTCCCGCGGGTCGGCGTCGACGTCGGCATCACCGCCGCCGCCATCGCTGTCGCCGTCGCCGTCGCCATCGCCGCCCGCCGCCGCCCTGATCTCGTCTTCGACGTCCTGGATCCGCTCGCCGTACATCGTGAGGTGGACGACGACGCCCTCGAATCCCCGGACGATCGCCTGCTGGTCCGCGCGGAGCTCGACCGTGAACGGGCCGCCGAACCGCGACGTGATGTCGCGGACGGTCTCGGCCGCCTGCCCCGCGTTGTCCGGGAACACCGCCCGATCCGCGCCGAGCGCCCGCGCCGTCAGCCCGACGTGGGTCGTCATGCGGTCGTCGCGCCCCGGCCGGTGACCGTACCGGAGGACGACGACCTCCCGTTCGTCGTGCCCGTCGGATCCGGCGCGCTCGGCGCGCCCGTCACGCACGTCGTGTTCGGCGCGTCCGGCGCGCTCGTCGTGCTCGTCGTTCATATCCGCCCTGCGGCGGGGACGCGGGTGGACCTTTCGATGCGAAACGGCGGCCGGATCAGGCCGTCTCCATCTCCTTTTCGAGCTGGCGGAGGCGCTCGATCCGGCTCTCGGTCGACGGGTGCGTCGACGCGAGCTTGCCGATGAACCCCGAGCGGATCGGGATGATGAAGAACGCGTTCATCTCGGCCTCCTCGCGGAGGTCCTCCTTGGGAACGCGGTCCATCCGGCCACTGATGCTGACCAGCGCCGACGCGAGCGCGCCGGGCTTGCCGGTGATGAGCGCCGCGCCGCGATCGGCGGAGTACTCGCGGTACCGCGACAGCGCGCGGATGAGCAGGAACGAGATGATCCACACGACGAGCGAGACGGCGATGGCGACCCACACGGGCGGCGCGTTGCGGTCGTTGCCCGCGAACAGCCATCCCCACCGCACGATGAAGAAGGCGATAGTGGAGAGGAACGAGGCGATGGTCATCACCATCACGTCGCGGTTCTTGACGTGTGCGAGCTCGTGGGCCATGACGCCCTCCAGCTCCTCTTCGTCGAGCGTGCGGAGCAGCCCCGTGGTCACGGCGACGGTCGCGTTCTTCTGGTTCCGGCCGGTCGCGAACGCGTTCGGCACCTGCGTCTCGGCGACGGCGATCTTCGGCTTCGGCAGGTCGGCCTGTTGACAGAGCCGCTCGGTCATTCGGTGGAGTTCGGGATACTCGTCCGCGGACACCTCGCGGGCGCCCATGCTCCGTAACGCGAGCTTGTCGCTGAAGAAGTACTGCGCCAGCGAGAACCCGCCGAGGAGGACCAGTATGGTCATCATTCCGGCGTCGAACATCGTCACGAGGATCCCCACGAAGACGATGTAGAGGGCGAACAACAGGAACATGGTGAACGCCATCCGTCCACGCAGTCCCCAGTCCGTGGTCCATTGCATGGGCGTTCCTATCGGCTCGGCGGCTTAAAGCCTGCCGGAGGCGGTCTCGTCCCCGGCTCGGTGACTTACCGAGCTATCGACCCCCGACGCCCTTTTCACCCGACCCGTCAACCTTCGGACATGGACACGGTTCTGGTCACTGGCGGGCGGGGTGCGTCGGGGCGGTGGGTCGTCGATCGGCTCGCGGGCGAGTACGAGGTCGTCGTCGTCGACTACGAACACCCGGGGCTCGACGCCGCGCCCGCGCCGCACGTCTCTTTTAAAGGGGCGGACCTGACGGACCGAGGGGAGGCGCTCGACGTCGTGAGCGCGGTCGCTCCCGACGCCGTCGTCCACTGGGCGGCCATTCCCGTCGCCGGCACGTACCCCGAGGGCCGGGTGTTCGAGACGAACGCGCTCGCCGCTCACAACGTCCTCACCGCGGCCGGGCGGGCGGGCGCACGGTTCGTTCAGGCGTCGAGCGACGGCGCGTACGGCTTCTTCTTCGCCGACCCGACGCCGCTACCCGACGCGCTGCCGGTGACCGAGGACCACCCGCTCCGGCCGGAGGACCCGTACGGGCTCTCGAAGGTGACCGCGGAGGAGACGGCCGCGGCGGTCGCGCGCCGACACGACGTCCCCGCGGTCTCGATCCGCCCCTCGTGGATCCAGTACCCCGGCGCGTACCCCTGCCGCGACGACGGCTACGTCGAGGACCTCGAGGCGGGCGCGGGCAACTTCTGGTCGTACGTGGACGCCCGCGACGTCGCCGAGCAGGTCGCGGCCGCGTTGGCGTGGACCGCCGACTCGGCCGCCCCCGGCGTCCACGAGGCGGTCAACTGCGTCGCGGCCGACAACGCGCTGGGGCGGCCGCTCCGCGAGCTGGTTCGGGAGGCGTACGGCGGGCTTCCGGAGGAGACGGACGTGGCCGCAGGCGACGATCGCGGCGCGTACGCGATCGCGAAGGCCGAGCGGCTCTTTGGCTGGACGCCCGCCCACTCGTGGCGGACCGCCGCGGCCGAGGACGTTCCCGAGCCGACGCTGTTCGAGTAGCGTCGCTGTCACTGATGTTTATAAGGGTTACCGGTCGGTATCGACGACCTTTATAAGCGCGCTCGAGCGATGCTCGCCGCGTCCGCTCGCACCGACGGGCGGCGACCGCTCCGCCGCGGGAGACGTCGTTCCCGCGCGTGCGATCAGTACCGGTACTCGTTGAACTGAACGGCGTGCCCTTCGACGATGGTCACCGTCTCGGAGGCGTCACCGTCGTCCTCGGGGGCGTCGACCGGCTCGTCGGGTGTGTCAACGGCCCCGTCGCGCGTGTCAAACACACTCATATACGAGAAGAGGCAACATCAGCTTATAAATCTTCGTGATCGTGAACGATCGATGACCATCGACCGACGCTGGTCGGCCGCCACTGGGGCTGAGCGAACGCTTCAGCCGATGACGTCGTCGATCTCGCCGAGGTGGTCGATCACGTGGTCCGGTTCGATCGGGCTCGCCGCGAGCGTCGCCTCGTCGGTGACGCCGGACCGGACGAGAACGGTCGTCATCCCCGCCCGCGCGCCGAGTTCGATGTCCGTGTCCAGCCGATCGCCGACGACGAGACACGCCTCGGGCGGGTACGGGAGGTGCTCGCGAACGAGGTCGATCGCGGGTTCGGACGGCTTTCCGAGGACGACGTCCGGATCCCGGCGAGCGACCGCGGCGACGGCACCGATCACGGCCCCGGACCCGGGTCGGTCGCGGTCGGGAGCGGGGATGACGACGTCGGGATCGGTTCCGATAAAGGGGATCCCCCGATCGAGCGCCCACAGCGCCGTACAGAGGTCGTCGTAGCCGAACTCGTGGTCGATCGACGCGACGAGCGCGTCGGCGGCGTCGACGTCCTCCGTCGTCGAGAGGCCGGCGGCGTCGAACTGCGCGAGCAGCCCCGGCGCGCCGATACAGAGGAGGTCGTCGTCCCCGTGGCGGCCCCGCAGGTAGTCGGTCGTTATCGTGCCGGCGGTGAACACCCGGTCGGGGTCGACGTCGTAGCCGGCGTCCCCCAGCCGGTCGACGTACGCCGCCGCCGGCTTCGTCGGGTTGTTCGAGAGGAACAGCGTCTCGATGCCCGCCTCGCGGATCCGGCGGTACCCCGCCGGCGCACCCGGGATCGGTTCGTCGCCGCGAACGACCGTGCCGTCGACGTCGAGGACGGCCCCACGGAACTCCATACCCGTCTTCGGGCCTCCTGCAAGGTAGCGGTTGCGGCGCGAGTATCCCGGTTGTGGCGCTCCGTCGGGCCGCCCTCTCGTTCAGTACCGAGACGGATCCCAGCCTCGGGATAACAGAAGGGTAAAGCGGCGGCGGTCCCAAGCCGGCGGTACTGTGACGACGACTCAGGTGACCCTGGTGCAGATCGACAACTACGGGCCGTGGACGGTCACGCCCGAGCCGCGTCGGGAGATGGACCTCCAGACGCTCCAGTCGCGGCTGTTCGCCGACATCGCCCAGTTCCTCGGCCACCGCGACGCGTACGTCTTCTTCACGCGTTTCGACAACATGATCGCGGTGACCAACGGGGTCGACGGCGCGGCCCACGCGTCGCTTCAGGAGTCGATCGGCAACCGCTACCCGGTGAGCGTCAGCCTCGGGACCGCCGTCGCCGAGCGGCCGGTCGACGCCCTCGAGGCGGCGAACCGACAGCTCCAGGTGGAGGGGAGCGCCCAGGACGAGGCCCGAACGGAGGTGCTGTCCGGCGAGTACCTGACCGAGACGGCCCCCGACGACCTCCAGATCGCGCACTTCGACGTCGTCGACGCCACGGGCAAGTACACCGACCGCCTCAACGAGTTCGACACGTTCATCCACATCGAGCAGGGGTACGCCTCCCTCATGCGCTACCTCCGGGAGACCCACGGGGCGCTCTCCTTCTTCGTCGGCGGCGACAACGTGATCGCGGCCTGCCCGGGGCTCCCCGAGCCGGCGTTCGCCGCCGCGGTCGACCACGTCGCCGCCGACGTCGACGTGGAGCTGCAGGTCGGCGTCGGTCGCGGCGCGTCCGCCCACGAGGCCGGTTTCGCCGCCAAACACGCGCTCGAGGACTGCCGACACGACGGCACGAGCGTCGAGCTCTCCGGGACCCCCGCCGCCGGCGACTGACGATGGCCGCCCCCCGCGTCGGGCTCGTCGTGTACGGCGAGCTCGACACCCGGTCCGGGGGGTTCCTCTACGACCGGATCCTCGCGGACCACCTCTCCGCGAACGGGTGGGACGTCGACGTCGTCTCGATCCCCGAACGGTCCTACCGCCGATCGACGGTCACCAACCTCTCTCCGGGGCTCGTCCGGCGGCTCAGCGCCTGCGACGTCGTTCTCGAGGACGCCTACTGTCACCCGTCGCTGTTCCTCGCGAACCGCCGGCTCGAGGGGGTCCCCGTCGTCGCGCTCGTCCACTTCCTCCGATCGAAGGAGCCGCGAAGCCCCTGGCGCGGCCGCGCGGTGGCCGCCCTCGAACGCGAGTTCCTTCGGACCGTCGACGGCTTCGTGTTCAACAGCGGCGCGACCGCGACCGCCGTCGCGGACCTGTTGGACGCCCCGCCGAGCGATCTCCGAGGCGTCATCGCGCCGCCGGCCGGCGATCGGCTCGGAACCGGGCCGCCGCTGGCCGGCGACCGCCTCCGCCGCGATCCCTTCCGGGTCGTCTCCGTCTGCAACGTGACCCCTCGAAAGGGGGTGACGACCCTGATCGAGGGGCTCTCGCGGGTCGACGCCGACTGGCGGCTCCACGTCGTCGGCGACACGACGGTCGACCCCGATCACGTCGCGGCCGCGCGCGAACTCGCACGCGAGCACGGCGTCGCCGACGCGGTCCGGTTCCTCGGCCGGGTGGACGACGACCGGCTCCGCGAGGAGCTGCGGGCCGCCCACGTCCTCGCGGTCCCGTCGCGATACGAGCCGTTCGGGATCGTCTACCTGGAGGGGATGGCGTTCGGGCTCCCCGCGATCGCGTCCGCCCACGGCGGCGCGGACGACGTCGTCGACGCCGGCAACGGCGCGCTCGTCCCCCCGAACGACTCGGCGGCGGTGGCCGACGCGATCGCCCCGCTGACCCGCGACCGCGACCGCCTCGGCCGGGCGAGCCGCAACGCGTGCGAGACGTTCGCCGCGCACCCGACGTGGGACGAGACGTGTGAACGGATCCGGGAGTTCCTCGCCGAGATCGCCTGACTCGCGACGGGCAAAGCTATCGCCCTTGATAACCGGTGTCGAACGCTTTTATAACCGGGGTGGAAACCACCGCTCAGCATGTCGGAGGAGATCGTTTACGTTTGCACCGCGGACGGCTGTGATGCGGGCCCGTGGGAGGGGTCACACGACGCGATGGCGCACTGCTCGGAACACCTCGAACACGCGTACACCGGTCATCCCCGCGCGGCGGTCGGCGACGTCATTCCGGCGACGGTCGTCGAGGCGCGCGACAACCGTAACCTGCATCACAAGGGGAATCCGCGGGGCGCGCTCGCGGACGACGACTGATCGCGACCGCCCTGCCCGCCGCTAGTCGCGACCGCCCTGTTCTCCCGCGTCCTCGTCGAACAGCCCGAGGTCCTCCGCGACGAGGTCGGCCAGCCGGTCCTTCAGGCCGGGGTCGACTTCCGCGACCGTCTCGCCGCCGTGTTTTCCCTCGTTGTGCCTGGAGAGTGCGTCCGCCACGTCGGGCAGCGGGACGCGCGTCTCCGTCCCGCATTCGGTACACACGATCGGCACGGTTGGGTCCTCTTCCGACATCGTTCGACCCGACTCCGGCGGCCGGTATAGGCCTTCGGTTCCACACGACCGGACGCCACCTCCTCACGCACGGGGATCCTCCGATCCTCGACCTCTCGGCATACGGGGCCGCTCCGGTCTTCGCCCCCCCAGAGTTCGTCTTCACGAACGCTCGCCGATCCGGGTGCAGTACCCGATCGCACCGCCCGGTCAAATCGCTCGATCGGACCACCCGATCAAATCGCTCGGTCGCACCGTTCGGTTGAGCGCCGATATCCCTTTTAATTTACATACCACTTTATGATTGATAGCTGGTATCGTATGCCTATGTCAGTAGGACAAGAGCTACTCGACGTGCCGTTCCCCGAAATGGTCGCCAGCCTCGGACAGGGGATCGCGGACGCACAACACCAGCTGGACATGAACTCGGTGGAGGTCGCCGAGAAGCTCGCGAACACCGAGATCGAGGTCGTCCCCGCGATCACGCGGACGATCGGCTCCGACGGCGAGGTGACGTACGACTCCGCGGAAGCCGTCGACGTCTCGCTGCTCCAGGCGGGGATGTTCCCGACGTTCTACCAGTTCTCGGAGGCGACGATCGACGTCGAGATGGACATCAAAACGACCACCGAACGGGAGACGAACATCGACGTGAGCGCGAAGGCCCGGGCCGGGTTCGGCCTCTGGGGCGCGAGCGTCCAGACCGACGTCAGCCACAACCGGAAGTTCGGGAAGGAGGTCCACGGGACGAGCCGCCTGCGGACCACGATGGTCCCCGTCCCGGCCCCGCCGTACCTGTTCCCCGAGGTGGAGACGGTGGACAACCGGCCGACCGACGAGTGACGGCCGACGGCCAACCATGAGACACCGACAGCACCACACCGGTACCGACCGTCCCGGGGGCGACCCCGTCGACCGGGTCGGAACCGATCGTCACGTCCGATCCGACGGCGGCCGTCCACGGGAGGTCCGTGACCTCCCCTTCGACGAGCTCCTCTCCCTGCTCGCCGGCGGCGTCGCCGAGGCACAGGAACGGCTCGACGCGGAGGCGGTCGCGGCCGCGCGATCCCTCACGGAGACGACGGTGGACGTCGTTCCGCGGGTCACCCGCACGATCGACGCGGACGGGACCGTCTCGACGACGACGGCCCCCGCGGAGGAGCGGACCCTCCTCGAGCTCGGCTTCGAACCGACGCGCTACCGCTTCGAGGAGGCGACCGTCGAGGTCGACGTCGACGCCGCCTTCGTCGACGAGGGCGGGTCGGCGCTCCGCGCGTCGACGACGGACGCGTCGACCCGCAGACGGGTTCGCGGCGAGGTCGAGACGAACGCCCGGCTCAGCGCCCGACTCCGACCGACCCCGCTCCCGCCCCGGACCGGCCCGGCGACGGGGGACGCGGACGGACCGATCGATGACCGCACCGACGGGGGTATCGATGCCGACTGAGCGGTGGCTCTCCCGGCCGGTCAAGGAGTTCGTCCGGTCGGTCGCCGTCTCCGTCGCCGAGGGGCAAGAGGAGCTCGACCGTCGGTCCGCACGGATCCAACGCGAGATCGAACGGGAGATCGCGGCCGGCGACCTCGAGTACGACCTCGACGCGTCGTGGCTGCGGTTCTCCGAGGTCGAGGCCGACCTCGAGACGACGCTCTCGATCGAGGGCGAGGAGATCCGCGACCCCGACACCGGCGCGGTCCGCGGCTACCGTCCGACGGTGGTCGCGACCCCGCTGAACTCCCGGACCAGGTCGGCGTACGACGTCGACGCCGAGATCGCCAGCGAGATCCGCCTCCGGATCGCCCCGGTGCCGCCGGAGCGCCGCGAGCCATGAGCGACCGATTCGAGATCGACGACTCCGTCGTCGGCGGGATCGGGTCGTTCCGGCTCGAGACGCTCCCGCAGGTCGAGACGGGGAAGCTCGACCTCGTCGAGAAGGCGGCCATCGAGCGGGCGGTCGCCGACCGCGAGGACCTGATACAGACGTATCAGGTCGGTACCTTGGAGCTACGGAGCGAGCGGAACGCGCTCGCGAGCCGGCTGTCCGCGGTCGAGTCCGAACGCGACGGGCTCCGCGAGCGGATCGCGGAGCTCGAGGTCGAACGGCCGTCGATGGAGCCGCGGGCCGTCTTCGAGAGCCTCGGCTCCGCGTTCGACCGGGCCGACGAGGAGCTGTCCGGCTCGGACTACCGCGTCGAGGACGTCGACTTCCGGCTCAAAGCGAACGTGATCGGGACCCAGGAGGGCGTCCGGATGCACCTCCCGTCGGTCGACGAGCGGTCGGCGTCGGCGAACCTCAGCGAGGTCTCCTTCCGGCTCCGCGCTCCCCGGCGCGAGGAGGAGCGCCGTGCCGAGGAGGAGTACGCCGAGATCCCGGACGTGACCGGTGCGGCACACGGGACGGCCGCGCGCCGGCTCGCGGCCGCCGGCCTCGACGTCGGCGACGTCGAGACGGTCGCCGCCGCGGGCGTGCGCCCCAACACCGTCCTCGAGCAGTTCCCCGAGCCGTTCACGGTCGCGCCGCCCGGCGCGCCGGTGGACCTCGTCCTCTCGGCCGAGCCCGACGACCCGGAGCCGGAACCGGGCGCGGAGCCGGAACCGGACGACGGCGAGGGGGACACCGAAGCGGACGACGACGCGGAGCGCGAGGCGGAAGAGGCTCGCCAAGAGCGTGAGGCGGAAGAGGAAGCCAAGCGTGAAGCGGAGGAAGCGGCCAAGCGTGAAGCGGAGGAAGCGGCCAAGCGCGAAGCCGAGGAGGAGGCTAAGCGTGAAGCCGAGGAGGAAGCTCGTCAAGAGCGTGAAGCGGAAGAAGCGGCCAAACGTGAAGCCGAGGAGGCGGCCAAACGCGAGGCGGAAGAGGAAGCCAAACGCGAGGCGGAAGAGGAAGCCAAACGCGAGGCGGAAGAGGAAGCCAAGCGTGAAGCGGAGGAAGCGGCCAAACGTGAAGCCGAGGAGGAAGCTCGCCGGGAGCGCGAGGCGACGGATCCGTCGGTCGACGACGCGTTCCTCGAAGGGTTCCGCGCAGCGATCGAGCGCGGGGCGATAGACGAGCGGTCCGCGTTCGCCGACCGGCTCGGCGAGGCAGGGCTCGGCGGGATCGAGGCGCTCGTCGACGCCGACACCGACCGGCTCGCGAAGGCGCTGGAGGTCCCGACCGACCGGCTCGAACCGCTCCACCGGGAGCTCGTCGCGACCCACGGCACGGCGGAGCTCGAATCGATCGGCGGGATCGGCCCCACCTACGCGGGACGGCTCCGCGACGCGGGGATCCTGACCGTCGGCGAGCTCGCGCGGCGGGACCCGCGGGAGGTCGCCGAGATCACCCGGGCCTCGCCGAGCCGGGCCGAGGGCTGGATCGAGGAGGCGCGGTCGATGCTCTCGGGTCGATGAAGGGTGGACGTGACCGCCGGCCGGTCCACGCGGATCGATGACGATCGCCGACCGGTTCGGGGCCGACA
The DNA here is from genome assembly GCF_009806985.1 of Halorubrum sp. JWXQ-INN 858. Lineage (GTDB taxonomy): Archaea > Halobacteriota > Halobacteria > Halobacteriales > Haloferacaceae > Halorubrum. The sequence goes on from NZ_WUAX01000005.1 coordinate 207,117, forward strand.
TCGACGTCCGTGGGCCGGACCCCGACTCGGAGGGGACCTTCCTCGTCACGCCGGTCGACGGCGTCGACCACGAGGCGTTCGTGACCGCCCTCCTCGGCGTGATCGGGGGTCACGACCGGCTCCTCGCGCACCACCGGTCCGGCTTCGCGCTGGTGCGGATCCCGTTCGATCGGAGCCGGCGGCTGCGGCGGCTCCCGTGGATCGCGACGGTCGGCGGAGTGAGCTTCGACCCGGAGCGGTTCGCCGCCGTCGTCGGCGGAAATCCGCCCACGTGACTCGATGTCAATCCTACCGACGTAACCCCAGTTTCACCCCCGGAAGAGGCTCGCGTGGACCGGCGCGTGATCCGGGGCGTGATCCGTCTCGGCGCGCGCGGGTTCGTCGGGGTCCCCCCCGTCGTCGGTGACTGCGCGGCCCTCAACCCCGTCGGCGAGGAAGTCACGGACCGGCGGGCCGACGCGCTCGGGCTCGACGAGGAACGCGTCGTGGCCGTGGTCGGAGTCGATCACGTGGTGTGCCACCGGGACGTCGCGGTCACGGAACGCGGTCGCGAGCGTCCCCGACTGCTCGACGGTGAAGTGCCAGTCGCCCGTGAAGCTCACGAGCAGCGCTTCGCCCTCGAAGGCGGCGACCGCGGACGCGTCGTCGACGTAGCCCGCGGCGAGGTCGTACTCGTCCATCGCCCGCGTGAGGTAGAGGTAGCTGTTGGCGTCGAACCGGTCGGTGAACCCGTCGGCCTGGTAGTCGAGGTACGACTCCACCTCCCGGTACGGGAAGAAGGTCGCGGCGGGGTCGCTCGGGAGCCCCAACTCGCCCTCCTCGCGGCTCAGCGAGTCGCGGCCGGCCGAACGGCGGCCGAACTTCCGTTCCATCGAGGGCTTCGAGAGGTACATCACGTGGCCGATCTCGCGGGCGATCGCGAGCCCCTCCTCCGGCGTCGGCCGGTCGGCCCCGTAGTAGTCGCCGCCGTTCCAGCTCGCGTCCGCCCGGATGGCGCGGCGGGCGATCGCGTCGAGCGCGAGACACTGCGCGTCGAGCCGGGCGGCGGCCGCGACGACGACGAGCCGGTCGACGTCGTCCGGGTAGCGCTTCGCCCACTCCACGGCGTTCATCCCCCCGACGCTGCCGCCGACGACCGCTCGCAGCCGTCCGACGCCGAGGTGGTCGAGCAGTCGGCGCTGTGCGCGCGCCCAGTCTTCGACCTGAACGGGCGGGAACCGGGTCCCCCAGCGGTCGTGGTCCGGTTCGTCCGGGAACTCGAGGTCGGCGGGACGCTCGCTGGCGGGCCCGGAGGTGCCGTAACAGGAGCCCGGGACGTTCGCACAGACGACGTAATACTCCGTCGTGTCGATCGCCTTACCCGGACCGACGATGTCGTCCCACCAGGCACGGGCTTGCCCGGCCCGCCGCGGGCCGTCCCCGTCGACGCCCGCTTGCGGCGTTCGGGCCACGTTCTGGCTCCCGGTGAGCGCGTGGCAGATCAGTACCGTGTTGTCGCCGTCGAACTCGCCGTACGTCTCGTAAGCGACCTCCAGGTCGGGGATCGACTGCCCGCACTCGAAGGTGAACTCGCCGAGCGAAACGGCGCCGTGATCGGCGGGCGTCGTGCTCATTTGTGGTCACCGCCCGACGCTGCATCCGTCGCCGCGCGCTCGCCCGCCGCGAGGCCCCCGTCGAGGTCGGCGACGATGTCCGCGGGGTCCTCGATCCCGACCGAGAGCCGGAGCATGTCGGGGCGGACCCCCGCGGCCCGCCGCTCCTCGGCGGACAGCTGTGCGTGTGTCGTGGAGGCCGGGTGGATGACGAGCGTCTTCGCGTCGCCGATGTTCGCGAGGAAGCTCGTCAGCTCGACGGACTCACAGAGCGCCTTCGCCGCGGCGAAGCCGCCCGCGACGCCGAACGTCACCATCCCGCCGTCGCCGTCGAGATACCTCGCCGCCTCGTCGCGAGTGGGGTGGTCCTCGAAGCCGGGGTAGGTGACCCAGCCGACGCGGTCGTCGTCGCGGAGGAACTCGGCGACCGCTCGCGCGTTCGCGCAGTGGCGCTCCATCCGGAGCGGGAGCGTGTTCAGGCCCTGTATCGTCTGCCACGCGTCGAAGGGCGACTGCTGGCCGCCGGTGGGACGCACCCCGCGCTGTCGGACGACGTTCGCGAAGGCGGCGTCGCCGAACCGCTCGACGAAGTCGATCGGGAACGCCGGGGACTCGCCCGACAGCTCGTCGTAGTCGGCGTCCGGGTGGTCCCACGGGAACGTCCCGCCGTCGACGACGACGCCGCCGACGGTGGTTCCGTTGCCCGTGATCCACTTGGTCGTCGACTCCCAGACGACGTCCGCCCCGTGTTCGATCGGGCGACAGAGCGCGGGGGTCGCGAACGTGTTGTCGACGACGAGCGGCACCGCGTGGTCGTGGGCGATCGCCGCGAGCCGCTCGAAGTCCGGCGTCACGAGCGACGGGTTCGCGACGGTCTCGACGTGGACGAACGCGGTATCGTCGTCGACGGCCGCCTCGACCGCCGCCGGGTCGAGCGCGTCGACGAGCCGTGCCTCCACCCCGCGTCGGTTCGCGATGGAGGTGAGGTACGTGGAGGTGCCGCCGTACATCTCCTCGCCGGCGACGACGTTGTCGCCCGCGCTCGCGAGCACCGTCGCGATCGCGTCGAACGCCGCCATCCCCGACCCGGTCGCGACCGCACCCGTTCCGCCCTCCAGGTCGGCGAGACGCGCCTCCAGCGTGCTCACCGTCGGATTCGAGAGCCGGGAGTAAACGTGGCCGTCCGCCCGCAGCGCGTACAGGTCCGCGGCCGTGTCGGCGTCGTCGAAGACGAACGACGTCGTCTGATGGATCGGCGTCGCGCGCGCCCCGGTCGCCGGATCCGGCTCGGATCCGGCGTGGAGACTCCGGGTGCTGAACCCACGTGTCATGTATGTCGTGCATATATCTGTACGCTTCTATAACTGTCAGTTACGGCAATCTCTGCCGTCGACGCGGACGTCCCTCGTATGGTGGCACCACGGTGCGGGCGGCGCCACGAACTCACGGCGTCACGGTGTGGGCGGTGCCACGGAGTTGACGGCGTCGCGCTGCGGGCGGCGTCGTGACACGGGTGACCCGCCGACCCGCCGAAGCGTGGGTTTATCGGCGATGGCGAGCCACGTTCCAGTGATGGCTGCCGCCGACACGCCGGTCCCGACCGATCCGCCCGTCCCCGAGCTCGCGGACCGCGCTCGCGCCTGTGCCGACCGTCTCCGCGACGCCGACCGCGTCCTGCTCGCCTCGCACATCGACGCCGACGGGCTCACGAGCGCCGCGATCGCGTCGACGGCGCTCGCGCGGGCCGGGATCGACCACGAAGTCGTCTTCGAGAAACAGCTCGACGCGGCGTCGGTCGCGGGGATCGCCGCGCGCGAGTACGAGGTCGTGCTCTTCACGGACTTCGGCTCCGGACAGCTCGACGTGATCGCCGAACACGAGGCGGCGGGCGCGTTCACGCCCGTCATCGCCGACCACCACCAGCCCGCCGAGCCCGACACGGAGTTCCACCTCAACCCCCTCTTGGAGGGGCTCAACGGGGCGAGCGAACTCTCCGGGGCGGGCGCGAGCTACGTGCTCGCCCGCGCGCTCGAGGCACCCGCCGACGCGTCTTCAACGGACGGGTCGACGGACGTCCCGACCGACAACCGCGACCTCGCGGCGCTCGCGGTCGTCGGCGCGGTCGGCGACATGCAGGACACCGACGGCGGGCTCGTCGGGGCGAACGAGGCGATCGTCGCCGACGGCGTCGCCGCGGGCGTCGTCGAGCCCCGGACCGACCTCGACCTGTACGGCCGACAGACCCGCCCGCTCCCGAAGCTGCTCGAGTACGCCTCCGACGTCCGGATCCCGGGGATATCCAACGACGCGGCCGGTGCGGTCTCGTTCCTTTCGGGACTGGATCTCGAGTTGAAATCGGAGGGCGAGTGGCGGCGATGGGTCGACCTCGACGACGACGAGCGGCGGACGCTCGTCTCCGCGCTCATCAAACGCGCCGTCGCCTCGGGGGTGCCGGCCGCCCGGATCGACGGGCTCGTCGGCACGTCCTACACCCTCGTCGACGAGGAGCCCGGCACCGAGCTCCGCGACGTCAGCGAGTTCTCGACGCTGCTCAACGCCACGGCCCGCTACGAGCGGGCGGACGTCGGGCTCGCGGTCTGTCTCGGCGACCGCGACGCGGCGCTCGCGGAGGCCCGGAGCCTCCTGCGAAACCACCGCCGAAACCTCTCGGAGGGGCTCCAGTGGGTGAAAACGGAGGGCGTGACGCACGCGGACCACCTCCAGTGGTTCGACGCCGGCTCGCGGATCCGCGAGACGATCGTCGGGATCGTCGCGGGGATGGCGATCGGATCGCCGGCGGTCGACCGCTCGAAGCCGGTGGTCGCGTTCGCGGAGAAGAACGCCACGGAGCTGAAGGTGTCCGCGCGCGGCTCACACGGGTTGGTCCGGCAGGGGCTCGACCTCTCGGCGGTGCTTCGGGAGGCCAGTCAGTCGGTCGGCGGCGACGGGGGCGGTCACGACGTCGCCGCGGGCGCGACGATCCCGTCCGACCGGCGCGACGCGTTCCTCGCGGCGGCGGACGCGCTCGTCGGCGAGCAGCTCTCGTAGGAGTCGAGAGGCGTGGGTGTGCCTCGGTGACGAGGGGTCGTCCCGGGTTCCGGCCGTCGGGGAGTCCTCAGGCTTCGCCGATGTCGCGGAACATCGCGCGGTAATCGTCGGTGGAGAACGACTCGTCGAGGTCGTCGATCTCGGCGTCGAGGTCGGCGAGCTGGTCGACGAGGTCGGCGTACGACTCGTTGCGTTTCAGCTGCGTCACGGGTTTTTCGGCCTCCAGGACGGCCCGCTTGCTCGCGAGCGCGGCGGCCCGCTGAAGCAGGGAGTCGTACTCGGTCCGGGCCAGCAGGGTGTCGAGCGCGGCCAGGAGGTTCGTCCGGCTGACCGGCTTGGTCAGGTAGAGGTCGAATCCCATGTCGACGATGTCGAAGTCCGGCTCGACGGCGGTGACCATCGCGACGCGACAGTCGTACCCCTGCTCGCGGACGTGTTCGAGCACCCCGTCGCCGCTCCCGTCGGGAAGACGCCGGTCGAGCAGGACGGCGTCGATCGCCTCGTCGATGCGCTCGACGGCCTCCGCGGCCGTCTCGGCGACGGTGACGTCGTATCGCTCCTCGAGGAAGCCGGCGTACAGCGCCGCGATGTCCGGCTCGTCCTCAACGATGAGGACTCTCGGTTCACTCACCGCCGATCACCGTCGTGTTCGACGGGGGTGGTCGACCGCACATACAGTTGCAACCGATGTGTTGACGAATAAATCTGTCGCCGGCGTCGTCGCCTCACGGACGGTCGGTCTTTTATATAGGCCGGCCGCTATACATCGCACGAATGTCCACACTCGTCTCTACCGGTGTCGAGGGGCTCGATTCGATCCTCTCGGGCGGTATCACCGAGCAGTCGACCGTGCTGGTCTCGGGCAACCCCGGCACCGGCAAGAGCATCTTCGGCATCCAGTACCTCCACACGGGCGTCACGGACCACGACGAGCGCGGCGTTTACGTCTCCTTCGAGGAGGACGCCGCCGACGTCCGCGCGGCCGCCGCCTCCGTCGGGTTCGACGACTTCGGCGACCTCGTCGACGACGGCGAGATCGTGATCCTCGACAAACGCGAGATGCTCCGGGAGGCCGACTTCTCGACGGCGATCGACCGCCTGCTGGAGACGGTCGAGGGGGGCTCGTTCGACCGGCTGGTGCTCGACTCGCTGTCGATGTTCCAGCTCTTCTTCGACGACGAACACGAGAAGCGGACGTACCTGCTCAAGTTCTCGGACATCCTCAAGGCCAACGGGCTCACCTCGCTGCTCATCAACGAGCAGGGCGCGGTGTTCCCGGACACGGAGGTCGGGTTGGAGAACTTCCTCACCGACGGCAACATCTACTTCATCCAGACGCCGACCGACTCCGGCGTCAACCGGTACGTCTGGGTGGCGAAGATGCGGAAACAGGAGATCGACACGGACATCTTCCCGATGGAGATCGGCCAGGGTGGGATCACGGTACACGACCGCGCGGGCGGGTTCTCGATGATGGGCGGGTCCGACGGCCCGTCGTTCTGAGGTCGGACAGGAAGTGCGGGCGGTGGGTGATGCGAGGGGTGCGAGGGGCGGTGCGGGGCAACACGGCGGTGCGATGGCGCGCTGGCGGTGGAACGGGGGAACGGCGCGCCTACTGGCTCGCCGAGAGGTTCCGCCAGACGTCGTCGAGGCGGTTCTTCACGGCGGAGCGCTCCTCGAGCTCGACGGAGAGGCCGTCACGGAAGTCGACCTCGACGCCGTCGACGCGCCGCCGGTACACCTTCACGCGGCGGTGTTCGTCGGAGAGCGGGCGGTCGTGCAGCTCCAGCAGCTCCGCCTCCTCCAGTTCGTTGATCCGGCGATAGCAGGTCGCGATCGGGACGTCGAGCTCGTCGCTCAGGTCCTGGGCGGACTTCGCTTCGCCCGTCGCGCTCAGTATCTCCGTGTTGTACTTGTTTCCCAACACCGTAATGAGGTCATCCCCCGCCATGCTCGTTATCGACGATGATTGTTGGGGCCTAAAGGATATCGGTCGCCCTACCGCCGGTGACGGGTGCTCCCGCCGATCCTTGCCGTTTGCTTCACGGCAGTACTCTCGTCATAAACCGTCGGTATGACGGCGTTATCGGGGGTGATACCCGATCCTAACGTCCGATCCTTCTCGCTGGCGGTGCTGGTCGGTTGCGGTCGCGTCGTGCAGCGCCGACGTGGGTCGTCGATGCGGGATCGAGGCGGGGTCGATGCAGGATCGACGCGGGATCGACGCGGTATCGGTGTAGAGTTTCCACGGAGTCGGCCGAAGGCGGTGCAGTTCCGCAGCCTCGTCCTCGCGCTCGGCCGTGGGTTTCAGCGGTGATACCTCCGGCACCGATCCGACGCTCGGATCGTGTTTTCATCTCCGATCTATATCTGAAAACTGCACGACTGCGAGCTATTATCAATGCGGAGATTTTGCTCCAAGCGCTTAAGTACGAATTCCCACTCGGAGTTGATAACGCTCGCCGGGCGGACCGGGGGCCACACGACACACAGATGTTCGAATTCATCAACGAGGACGACCGCGGTCAGGTGGGTATCGGCACGCTCATCGTGTTCATCGCGATGGTGCTGGTGGCGGCGATCGCCGCCGGCGTGCTGATAAACACCGCCGGGTTCCTCCAGACGCAGGCCGAAGCAACGGGCGAAGAGAGTACGAGTCAGGTCGTCGACCGCATCGAAGTCCAGTCCGTCTCCGGGCAGGTGGCGGGGATCGACGATACTGAACTCAGCGAACAGGGCGAGGGCGACTTCAACGGCATCTACGTCACCGACTTCACGGTGACACAAGCGCCCGGAGCCGACGACATCGACCTCAACGACGTCACGGCGGAGTTCATCACGGACTCTGGCGTGACGCAGGTCGTTCTGGATCAGGACGGTGACGACTCTGAACTCGTCGACATCGACGGGATCAACGTCGACGGCGACGAGAACGTCATCACGGACAGCAGCGACCGGTTCAGCGTCTCCTTCGCAGGTTATGAAGATGATACTAACAATGAAGGGATCTTCCCTGACGACCTGAGTGAAGCCTACAGCGACGAAGCCGACGGCGCGTGGGCCGGCCACCTCGAGGGCGGCGACACGATGGAGGTCCGTCTGACGACGGCCGCCGGCGCGACGACGATCGAGGAAGTGCGCGTGCCCGACTCGCTCATCGACCGCGACGCGGTCGCGCTGTAAGCGACGACGGTTCCGTTCGGTTCTCTCCCGCGCGTTCGGCGGTATCGAACGCGCGTGTTTATTACCCCCGCGAGCGGCAGCGCCCGCCGTCGTCGGGGACACATCGACGCGAGTTCGTCGGCTTTCGCTCTCATTGACTATCAGGAATGATACTTAGCGGACTACGTTTAACAGGGGGACTGTCGTCGTTTCGGGCAGTGCCCGTCGTTTCGGGCAGCTGTAACCGAGAACATGTTCGAGTTCATCAACGAGGACGACCGCGGGCAGGTGGGGATCGGTACCCTCATCGTGTTCATCGCGATGGTGCTGGTGGCGGCGATCGCCGCCGGCGTGCTGATAAACACCGCCGGGTTCCTCCAGACGCAGGCCGAAGCAACGGGCGAAGAGAGTACGAGTCAGGTCGTCGACCGCATCGAGGTGCAGAGCGAAACCGGGCAGGTCGGCGCGTTATCGGGCGAGAATGACATCGTCGCATCGAGTGAGGCCGACAGCGAAGACACCCTCGTCGTCTATGGCGTCGACCTCACGGTGACGCAGGCACCGGGTGCGGACGACATCGACCTCGACGAGGTGACCGCGGAGCTGATCACCGACAGCGGCGTCGAGCAGATCGTGCTCGGTGACGGGCTCGATGATCCGGCCTCCTCCGAGGTCGACACCGCTGACGACGCACCGGTTTATATCAGCAGCATCACCAACAACGGCGATGACAACGTGATCTCTGACTCGAGCGACCGGTACCAGATCCGGTTAGCCGGTTACGCGCTTGGGGACGGTGAGAACGACTACTACTCCTTCGAGGATGTCGTTCCGACCGACGGAACCAACGAACCGATCCAAGGAGCAGACAGCCGCGAGGGCGATCAGGCCTGGGCCGGTGATCTCGAGGGTGGCGACACGATGGAAGTCCGCCTGACGACGGCCTCGGGCGCGACGACGATCACCGAGGTTCGTGTACCGGACTCGCTGATCGACCGCGACGCCGTCTCGCTGTAACGGCGTTCGACCAGAGTACGTTTCTTTTAACTGATCGACGCTCGTCGGCGAGCGACGCCGCCGACCCGAATTATCGACACTGATAGTGGGCGGCGCACGTTTAACACGAACGGTTGGATCGCTTAGATCAATGCCCATCGATACGGGCAGGGATATCAACAAGGTATGTTCGAGTTCATCAACGAGGAAGAGCGCGGTCAAGTGGGTATCGGGACGCTCATCGTGTTCATCGCGATGGTGCTGGTGGCGGCGATCGCCGCCGGCGTCCTGATAAACACGGCCGGCTTCCTCCAGACGCAAGCCGAGGCAACGGGCGAGGAGAGTACGTCACAGGTCGTCGACCGCATCGAGGTACAGAGTGAAACCGGGCTCGTCGCGGCCGTGACTGACGACGACATTGCGAGTTCGGACGGGGCATCTAGCGACGATCTCGTGCTCTACGGCGTCGATCTCACGGTGACACAGGCACCGGGCGCTGGCGACATCGACCTCGAGGAGGTGACCGCGGAGCTGATCACCGACAACGGCGTCGAGCAGATCGTGCTCGGCAACGGCATCGACGATATCGATGCACCGCTCGAGGACCAGGAGTCCGCCGACGGTGAAACCATCGATAGCTCCGCCGACACCGGATCGGTCGAGCCGGTTTACATCAGCGAGATCACGCAGAACGGCGACGACAGCGTGATCACCGACTCGAGCGATCGGTACCAGATCAGTCTCGTGGGGTACGCCTTCGAGGACGAGGACACCACGACCGACGTCTATTACTCCTTCGAGGAGTCCGTCCCGATGAATTCGGATAACGAAGTCGCGGACAGTAGCGTCGAAGCGAACCAGGCATGGGCTGGCGATCTCGATGGCGGCGACACGATGGAAGTCCGCCTGACGACGGCCTCGGGCGCGACGACGATCACCGAGGTCCGCGTACCCGATTCGCTGATCGACCGCGACGCCGTCGCGCTGTAACGGCGTTTCGACCGCGACCCTCGATTTTTGCCCCGACGCTCCCCGCCGAGCGATCGCGAGGGCCGCCCGCGCGCATAGAGGTTCGCCCCGCGTCGACCGTATCGACCGCCGTCCGGCACCGCGTTTCCACGCCTGATAATCGGCGGGTCAGCCTTAAGCCCGACTCCCGGTTCCGTTCCGGTAATGCCCAGCCGAACCGGGCAGCTGTAACCGATACATGTTCGAGTTCATTCACGACGACGATCGAGGTCAGGTGGGGATCGGGACGCTCATCGTGTTCATCGCGATGGTACTGGTGGCGGCGATCGCCGCCGGCGTGCTGATAAACACCGCCGGGTTCCTCCAGACGCAGGCGGAGGCGACCGGCGAGGAGAGTGCCAGCCAAGTGAGCGATCGGATCGAGGTGCAGTCCGCGACCGGCGAGGTGGCGTTCATCGAGGGCACGGGCACGGACGGCTTCCAACTGACCGGCGACGACACTAGCGACGACATCGAGGAGGGACCGCTCCTCTACCAGGTCGACCTCACGGTGACGAAAGCGCCGGGAGCTGACACCATCGACCTCGAGGACGTGACCGCCGAGATGATCACCGACTCCGGCGTCGAGCAGGTCGTGCTCGAGGAAGAGATCGGTGCACCCGACGACGCGGATACCGACCAACCCGTCTCGATCGCCCCGATCACCGCCGAGACCGAGGACGACGTCGTGATCACGGACAACGGCGACCGCTACACGGTCTCGTTCTACGGCTACGAGGGCGACGACGACGGCGAGCACTTCTCGAACCTCGACGGCGACGCGGACGTCCTCGACGACGCCGAGGACCGCGACGCCGCGTGGATCGGCGACCTCGAGGGGAGCGACACGATGGAGGTCCGCCTGACGACCGCCTCGGGCGCGACGACCGTCGAGGAGGTCCGGGTGCCGGACTCGCTCGTCGACCGCGACACGGTCGCGCTGTAACGCCCCGTTCGACCCCGGGATCGCCCGGAACACCTATTTTGCCGCGCGGACACCGCACTCGCATGAGCGACAAGGAGGTGCCGCCGGCCGACCCCGACGACCTCGACTTCACCGACGACGAGCGCGTCGCGGAGATCGACGAGGGACGCTACGTCGTCGGCACGGGCGGTCCGCCGAACGTCGCGGCGTCGCGCTCGGACCCGGGCCCGGACGACGACTCCGGCTTCCAGGCGCCCGCGGAGCAGAAACGCGCCGCCGAGCGCGACCCCACGTCCGACGCGATCGGCGGCGACCCCGCCGGGGGGAGCGCCGAGGTCGATCGCCGGGCGGTGAGCCGCTGGCTCGCGACGTCGTTCGACGGCGACGGCTTCGCGTACGGCTTCGACGCCACGCTCCACACGGAGGGCGACACCACCCGCCACCGGATGGTGTCGAACGACGTGACCGCGACGTTCGACACGCTGGTCTCGTGGTTCGCGAACAACGCCGGCTCCGACGCGTCGCCCTCCGAGGCGCTCGGCCTGCTGCTCGTCGCGTCCGACACTCCCGTCGACCTCCCGCCGGTCGCGATCACGCGCTTTGCCGCGCGGGAAGGGCTCTCCGCGGACGACTCCATCGGCGACCTCGTCCGCGCGGCCGAGGAGGCCGGCGGGCTCCGGATCGAATGACTCTCGTCTTATAAAAGCGCCAGCAGCGCGACCCCGACCAGCAGGGAGACGCCGTAGATCCCCGCCATCACCTCGCGTTTGAACGGGCTCCCGAGCGGCCGCGCGGTCAGTCGGCGGACCGGCGGCAGGATCGCGACGCCGCCGAGCAGCAGCACCCACGCACCGGGGCTCGCGATCCGGGTGAGCGCGACGACGACCGTGCCGTAGCCGACGACGTAACAGCCCCGCCGCCAGAGCCGCTCGCGGTCCGACGGACCCGTCTCGGCCGTCCTCGCCGCCCCGTCTTCGCTCCCGTCGCCCGTCCCCGACTCGGCGACGACCTGCTCGGCCCGCCGCCGGACGCGGTCGTCGAGTTCGGCGGCGGCGTCCTCCGTCTGCGGCGCGCCACACTCGACACAGAAGCGCGCCGCGTCGTCGATCGACGCCTCACATCGGGGACAGGACTTCATCCTCATCGATACCGGGCCGCCGTCGGCCTTAATTCTTCGGACCCCGAACCGGCGATCGATCCCGCCGCAGTCCTGCGATCGTCGTGCTTGCCGCTCGTCCTCGGCCGGTCGGGTTCTCCCGGGTGATAATCGGGGGCGCACGTTTTAGTTCCGGAGCGGTGCAGTTCACGCCAGACGCGCCCGCCGGATCCCGGTCGCCGGACCTCGATCGCCGTCCTCTCGATCGTCGGACCTCGATCGCCGGACCCGGGTTGCGGCGGGCCCCGACACGATGTCACGTATCCCCCCGTCAGCAGACCGCGTGACCGCCCTCCGGTCCCGTCAGCGACGCGGTCCCTCCGGCCGGACCGTCCTCTCGATCGCCCTCGCGGTCGGTCTCCTCCTCGCGTCCGGCCTCCTCCTCGCGACCGGCACGCCGGCCGCGGCCGCCGACGGGCTCGACGTCGCCGACCCGGTCGTCGAGCCGGACGCGGCCGACGCGGGGACGACGACGACCCACGAGGTCACCGTCGCGGCCGGCGGCGTGACGGACGCCGCGACGATATCGGTCGCGTTCCCGGCGGCGTTCGGCGACGGCGGAGCGGGGGCTATCGCGCCGGTCGACGCGGACGACGTGACCGTCGCCAGCGGGGGTGACGGGAACGACGGGAGTGGGAACGGAGGGGGTGGAGACGGCGAGGGTGGAGACGGCGGGGACGGAACCGACGGGAGCGCCGGCGTCGAGCTCGTCGGCGATCCGACCGTCGACGACGGGACGGTCGCCGTCGACGTCGCGGTCGAGGGTACGGACGCCGCCGTCGACGTCGCGCTCTCGCTCGAGCTCACCCATCCGCCCGCGGCCGGTGACCACGACGTGACGGCGACGGTCGACGACGAGGACGGGGCGACCGCGAGCGCGACGTCGGCGGCGGCGCTCTCCACGGCGGCCGCCCCCGCCTATCTGGTCGACGGAGAGCCTCGATCGACGGTGTTCCATGGGCAAGTCGTGACCGTCGCGGGGCTCGAGCCCGACGAGTCGTACACCCTCCGGCGGGGCGACGCCGACGACAGCGACCCGGTCCTCGTCGAGACGGCCGACGACGCGGGGACGGTCCGGGTCGAGACGGCGGGGCTCGACGCCGACGCGGACTACTTCCTCGGGGGCCTCGACGACCCCGCCGCAGGGGACGGCTTCGAGCTGGTCGTCCACGAGCTCGACGCGTCGTCCGGCGACGACACGGTCGCGGACGCGGGCGACGGCGCGACCACCTCCCTGTCGGTCTCCTCGGCGCTCCGGACCGACGCCTACCCGGTGAACGTCTCAGCGGGCGGCTCGCTCGACGCGGACGAGCTGTTCACGGTCCTCACCGACGGCGAGTCACCCGACGACGTCGACCGCGACGCCCGGCCCGACGACCTCGAGGCGGCGACGACGACGGTCGGTCCCTCCGGGTTCGCGGTCGCGCTGTACGACCCCGACGTGGACGGCGCTGACGACCGGGTCGTCCTCGTCGACGGCGGCGAGAACGACGGAACCGTCTCCTTCGCGGGGTTGGAGACGACGGCGTACGACCTCGAGGTGCGGGCGGTCGACACGGGCGCGACGGACACGGCGACCGTTCGCGTCGAGGCCGCCGACCTCGACGGCTCCTTCGGGCAGGACACGTACGCGTCGCCGGCCGGCGACCTCGTCGAGGTGTCCGTGGACCTCGGCGGGGCCGACGAGGGCTACGTCGTCGTGGGCGGCGACCGCCTCAGCGACCCCGACGCCCCGTCCGGCTACCTCGACGTCCTCCACGTCGAGGGGAGCCCGACGATCACCGTCAACACCCGGCTCGTCGGCACCGACGCACCCACCGAGGACGTGTACGCGAGCGACGGGACGGTCGTCAGCTACGCACACGAGTACGGGCCCCACACGGACGCGGCGGCGACCGAGACGTTCGCCGACCTCCGGTTCGAGGACGCCGACGGCGACGCGGTCGCCGACGACCTCGCCGGCTTCCGCGGGGCGGCCGGCGTCGGCGGGATCGCGGGGCCGCTGATCCCGCAGCGCTACCGGCTCACGGTCGGGGCGGGCGACGCGCTCGTGGTTCGCGACGACGGCGTGGTCGAGCCGGAGCGCCCGTTCGCGCGGACACACCTCGTCCTCACCGACCCCGCGTTCCGCGAGGAAGTTCGGGTGTCGACCGCGCCGAGCGGGTCCGCGAGCGAGGCCGACTCGGTCGGCGAGCTGCTCGACGGGGGCGTCGACCGGACGAACGTCACCGAGGGCGACCGGGTCGTCCTCGGCTTCGAGGCGACCGGGATCTGGGGGGCGTTGACGCACTTCGCCGACGAGGAGGCGGTGTACGAGTCGGACGGAACGGGCGTCGCGCCCCTCGACGAGCTGCTCGCCGCCGACGAGGGGCTGTCGATGACGGTCCGACAGACGAATCCCGGCCGCAACGAGCCGCGGACGGAGCTGGACCTCGGGGCCGCCTCGACCGGCGAGGCGTACCTCCTGTTCGAGGAGCCCGAAGCCGTCGGCGACCTCGGCGACGGGCCGACCGCCGGGGCGTTCTCGCTCGTGCTCGACACGCGGGGGTCAGCGTTCACCGAGGCCGTCTCCCCGGGCGACGAGTTCGCCGTCGAGTTCGCGCTGGAGGGGGACGCGGGCGAGCGCTACCGCTTCGACCGATCGGGGTCGGGACCGCCCGGGCCGTTCGCGGCCGACTCGGCGACGGACGACCGGCTCGCCCCGCAGTTCCCCTACCTGTCGTTAGACGAGGGCGGCGTGAACGCGACGGCGACGTTCCGGATCCGTCCGGAGCGGCTGGAGTACGACCGGACCACGGCCGACGGCGACCTGCTCGCCGCCCCCGACAACGGGACGGTGTCGGGGACCACGACGCTCCACCCCGCGACCGACCTCGAGGCCGAGATCGTCTCCGACGCCGGGCCGACGCCGACGGTGGGCAGCGAGGGCGTCGAGGTGACCGACGACGGGCGCTTCTCGTTCGACGCCGACGTCTCCGCGTCCGAGCCGGGCCACCGGGTCAACGTCGAACTGTACCGGGACGGGAGCCTGTACGACAGCCGCGCGCTGCTCGTCGTCTCCGACCCCGACGACCCCTTCTCGTTCGCGATCGACGACGCCCCGGAGCGCGTGACCGTCGCCGAGGGCGAGGGGCTCGGGAACCTCACGGCGACCGTCCGCAACGAGGGCGACATCCGCGGCGTCGACCGGCTGACGCTCGACGTCGGGGACGGGCGGCTCGCCGCCGACGAACGGGTGCGGGCGTGGCCGGACGAGGCCGAGACGGTGTCGTTCTCCGGAACGACCGCCGACCTCGATCCGGGCGAGTACGCCTACACGCTCGCGGTCGACGGCGACGAGACGGACGGCGTCCTCGTGGTCGAGCCGTCGACGGACGCGACTATCGATCCGGACGCAGAGGACGAGGACGCCGAAGCGGACGACACGGACGGTGACGACGGTGACGTGGACGGGGCGGACGGAAACGGAGACGACGCCGCCGAGGACGGCGAGACTGACGGTGATGAGTCCGGTGCCGGAGACGACGACAGTGCGGGCGGCGACGACCCGGGCGACTCCGACGACGATCCCGCGGCGGTCCCGCTCCCCTTCGGAGTCGGGACGCGGGAGGCGCTCGGCGGCACGGCGGTCGTCGGGGGGACGTACCTGCTCGGCCACTGGGTCTGAACGGCTGCGTTGAAACGCTCGACCACCGCTCCGGTCCGCCGAGCGATCGTTCGCTTATAAACCTCGAGGCGGTGGGCGACGGCATTTATAAACGGGTAGCGACGCCGTTATAAACGGCTGTGCGGTCGGCGCGCGCGAGAAACGCGCGCGAGGGAGCAGTCGGGGCCCGCCGGAGGTCCCCGGCGGGCCTCGACTGCGAGGTTGGGGAGGTGTGAGGTTGCGGTGCAGGACGGCACGGGTACGGCACAGCGCGTACAGTGCGGCACAGCGCGGTACCGTGTGGCACAGCGCGTACAGTGCGGTACAGGCGGTACGAGTAGTGGACTCGTCCATCGCTCGTCGCCACACCGGCTTCCGCCGAGCCGTCATGTTGCTTATAAATCGCGTCGCCCTCTCCCGCGACCAGTTATGAACTCATCCCGTGACGGATCGCCCGATCCGCACCCGTCAGCGACCGGCCGTTTCGTCGGTTGGCATCCCTGAAACCCGGGGTTCGACGGAGCCACCACCCCTCGCCACGCCGGGGCCACCTTCAAACCCCCCGCCGTCGACGGGGGCGTATGGACGTCATCCACACCGCGATCCGGGTGTCCGACCTCGAGGCCGCACGGGAGTTCTACGTCGACGCGCTCGGGCTCGACGAGGCCTGGTCGTTCACGCTCGGCGGCGTCGAGAACGTGTACGTCGGCGGCGAGCACGGCGAGATACAGCTCCGATACGACCCGGAGGCGGACGCCCCGGCCCCCGACCGATCGACGATCGACCACCTCGCGGTCTCCGTCGACGACGTCGTCGCGACGACCGAGCGGATGGTCGCGGAGACCGGCTGTACGGTCGTCGACGGGCCCCTCGTCGTCGAACCGGCGAACGCCCGCGTCTCCTTCATCGAGGACCCGGACGGCTACGTCGTCGAACTCGTCGAGTCGCTGGACTGACCTCGGGCGAGGGGCATCGTTCTCACTGCTGAGAACCGCGGGCGAGCGGTTAAGTGAGCGCTCGCTCCGATCCTCCGTATATGGCTACACGAGTGCTCATCGCGGACGACTCGGAGTTCATGCGGAACCTGCTCCGGGAGATCCTCGAGGGCGAGTTCGAGATCGTCGGCGAGGCCGAAAACGGCGTCGAGGCCGTGAACATGTACGGCGAGCACGGTCCGGACCTCGTGATGATGGACATCGTCATGCCGATCCGCGACGGGATCGAGGCGACGACGGAGATCACGGAATCGGACCCCGACGCGACGGTGATCATGTGCACCAGCGTCGGGCAGGAGGAGAAGATGAAGGAGGCCATCAGGGCCGGGGCCGAGGGGTACATCACGAAGCCGTTCCAGAAGCCGAACGTGCTCGACGCCATCGGGTCGGCCGTCTGATGCGCGTCGACGTGCGGGCCCTCGGCGCGTGTAACCGGTTGGCCGAACGCGGAGCCGGCAGGGCGGCCGACGCGCTCGCCGAGCTCACGGGCACCGACCTCGCCGTCGAGGTGACGGGGACGAGCGTCGCGTCCGGCACGGACCTCGCGGAGGCGTTCGCCGGTCGGGAGTCGGTCGGCGTCAGCGTCGGGCTCCGCGGCGGGCTCGAGGGGGAGGCCGTCCTCGCGTTCGACCCGGTCACCGCCGACTCGCTGCGCTCGCTGTTACCCGGCGGCGAGTCGATGGAGCGGAGCGCGATGACGGAGGCCGGCAACATCGCCCTCGGTGGGTTCCTCGACGGCTGGGCGAACTACCTCGGCCGGGCGATCGACATGACCCCGCCGCGATACGTCGAGGCGGACGGGGCGGCGATCCTGCCCGACGGCGCGCGCTCGGGCGACGGCGTCTTCCTCTTCGAGAGCCGGCTCGACGCGTCGCACGCCGACCTCGATTTCGCGATCTACATGCTGCCCGACTCGGACCGCTTCCGCGACCTCATCGTCGGGCGGACGGCGGCCGGGACTGCCGAGGCGGCCGGGACGACTGCCGAGACGGACGGGACGACCCCGCACGGCACGGCCGGCGACGGCGCGGCGGACGGCGGCCGTGCGGGCGGTGGTCACGCGGGCGGCCATGCGGGCGACGCCTCGGGGGGGACGGCCGTCCCGTACGACTCGCTGTCGACGTTCGCGTCGCTGGCGAAGCGCGGCTCCGCGAACGCCGCCGACAACGTCGCGATGATGACGGGCCTCGAGACGAGCGTCGACGTGAGCCGGCTGCGGTTCGTCCCGCTGGCCGACGTCCCCGCGACGGTCGGGACGGAGCCGCACGCGGGGACCGTCTTCGAGCTGCAGGGGAGCCCGAGCGGCTACCTCGCGATCCTCTTTCCGGAGGCGGCGGCGGCGAACGTCGCGGCGACGATGCTGCCGACGGAGCCCGACGAGCCGCTCGGCGAGACGGCCCGAACCGCGCTTTGTGAGCTCGGCAACGTGATGACGAGCGGGTTCATCGACGGCTGGGCGAACGTGCTCGACACCGCGATCTCGCACTCGCCGCCCGAGTTCGTCCACGACATCGGCGCGTCGACGGTCAGCCCGCTCGTCGCCCAGCTGAGCGAGCGGCAGGACTACGGCTTCGTCATCGACGCCGCCATCGAGACGGAGGGCGTGCAGGCCGGCTGTCACGTGTACGCGCTCCCCGACGAGCGCGAGCTGGCCGCGGCGCTCGAACGGCTCTCGGGGGCGTGACCCGTCCCGACCCGTCGGACGAACCGGATCCCCCCGGCACGCAGCGACGCGTGAAGGTCGGCGTCGGCGACCTCGCCGTCGTCACGGACGGGGCGACGCTGACGACGAGCGGGCTCGGGTCGTGCGTCGCCGTGGCGCTCTCCGACCCCGCTGAGGGGACCAACGGCCTCGTACACGCCATGCTACCGACCGCGCGACGGAGCGACCTCGACGCACCCCGGCCGGCGAAGTACGTCGACAGCGGCGTCCAAACGCTCCTCGACGAGCTCCGCGAGGCCGGCGCGTCGATCGACCGGTTGGAGGCCCGCCTCGTCGGCGGGGCGGAGATGCTCGACCTGACCGACGCCGTCGGTCCCCGGAACGTCGAGCGGGCGGAGGAGACGCTGTCCGCGGCGGGGGTCCCGGTCGTCGCCACGGACGTCGGCGGCGGGGTCGGACGCACCGTCAGGGTTCGTGGCGACGGCGATGTCGCCGTTCGGGCCGCGGACGGGTTCGAGCGCGTGCTGTAACGACCGCCCCGCGGTCGTTCGGTTTTCGCCCGTCGATCCGTTCTCACGAGTGATAGTTTGAGGGGTGGCTTGAAGTGGGAGCTGTGGGTTCACACCGACAATGGGCCTCGAACTACCGGTGTGGGGAGCCTCGACGGCCGTGTGGGCAGTCGCGACGCTGGGGCTCGTCGGCGCGAGCGTCCTCGATCGGTTCCTCGACGGCGATTCCGACGACACGAACGACGCCGGCGGCATGGGCGGCGACGGAGGGATGGGCGGTGACGATCCCTTCGGCGGGGGTGGCGGCGGCTCCGGCGACGGGGGGTTCGACGACTTCGACGGGATGGACGAGTGGGACGACGCCTTCGAGGAGGAGGACGGCGGCGGCGGTGCCGATACCGACGAGCTGGAGAAACGGATCGACGACCTCGAAGCCGAGGTGGCGTCGCTCTCCTCGACGGTGTCGACCGTCCGCTCGGAGAACGAGGAGATCTCGGGAACGGTCGAGGGGATCGAGGAGGACGTCCGCAACCTGCTCGACATCTACGAGATGGTCACGCGGGGGATCAACCCGTTCGTCGACGAGTCGAGCGGCTTCGACGAGATGGGCGGCGGCGAGTCGTTCGGCCTCTTCGACGACGACGGGGCCGACGAGGAGGAGCCCGAACTCGACGACGACGTCGCCAGCGCCGACGCCGACGGCTTCTTCGACGAGGAGCTGGTCGAGCCCGGCGCCGCCGACGACTTCGGGGATCTCGACGAGGATCTCGATGACGACCTCGACGAGGATCTCGGCGACGACCTCGACGACGGGCAGGGCGGGGAATCGGACGACGAACTGGACGCCGGCGACGCCGCCGACGCCGCGTCCGAAACCGAACCGGCGGACGACGGAAACGACATGAACGACGACGGAATGAGCTTCAGCGAACTCAAAGAGGAGTACGACGCCGGGGAGGCCGACTGGGCCGACGACGGCGGTGACACGGCCGCGGACGACCCCGCGGACGGGGACCCGTTCGACGACGACCCGGAGCCGCTCGACGGGGCCGGCCCCGGCGACGAGCCGGACCCGGCGGCCACGAGCGCCGATCGGGGCGTCGCGGCGGGGCCGGGCGGCGATCCGGCCGAGTCGAACGGCGGCGGCTTCGAGTACGTCCGCGAGGACGAGCTGTCGGGAGGCCGCGGAAAACCGTATCTGACGACGTTGCCCGGCGACTACGTCGGCGACCTGCTCGTGATGGAGTGGCTCGAGTTCCTCGTGTCCGAGAGCGACGTCACCGACGCCGTCCGAGCCATCAACTACTACGAGCGGATCGAGTGGGTCGGCGGCGACGCCGCCGCGCGGCTCCGTGACTTCCTCTCCGGCTTCGGGACGATCGATCGGAACCTCGTCGATCGGCCGGGCACCGACCGACTGGTCCGGGAGCACCACACGCGGAGCCTCCGGTACATCACCCAGCTGAACGGGACGAGCGCACACACCGTGCTCCTCGACCGTTGGGACGTCCTCGCCGGCGGGTCGCTCGTCGGCGGGACGCCGCCCGGTCCCGAACCCTCCGAGCCCGCGCCGCGCGATCGCGGCAGCCACGGTACGCGTGCCTCGAACGGCGGCGACGCCGCGGCCCGCCACGAGGGGAACGGGACGTCACCCCGCCCGATGAACGACCCGGATCCGCGCTCGGACCGCGCCGATCCGGCCGACGGAGGGTGGGGAGATGGGCGTTAGCGTCTCCGCTTCCACGGCCATCATCGTCGCGGGGCTGTTCTTCGCGTTCACCACGTTCTACCCGGTCGCCGGGAACGGGTTCGAGCGCGTCACCGCCGCCGAGCGGGACGTCCACGACCGCGCGCTCGACCGGCAGAACACCGCGATCGCGATCGACGACGCGGCGTACCACGAGGACCCGGACCCCGGCGACGGGGCGACCGAGGACGAGGTCGTCGTCGCCGTCGTCAACGACGGCGCGACCGGCCTCGTCGTGAGCGACACGACGCTCGTCGTCGACAACGGGTACGTCGACCTCGCGGCCGTCGACACGACGGTCGTCGGCGATGCCGAGGGCGACGACCCCGACGGCGACACCGACCTCTGGCTGGCCGGGGAGACGCTGACGGTGACGCTCGTTGACGCCGACGTCGACGGCGCGGTGGCCGACGCCGACCGCGTCGGGGTCGTCACCGAGCCGGGCGTTCGCGACGCGGCCACCGTGACGGACGCGGAGGTGGAGGCCTGAGATGGCGAGCGTCCCCGTCTCCCACCTCGTCCTGTTCGTCGCGAGCCTCGTGATCGCCGCCGGCGTCGTCGGCACGGTCACGACCGGCGTCGACCGGGTGAGCTCCGCGGTCAACGACGGCAGCCTCGACGCGACCGAACAGCTCCGGACGGACGTGACGGTCATCTCCGACGCCAGCGCCGGGGTCTACGAGCACGACCCGGACGCCGACGTCAACGAGGTCACGCTCCTGGTGAAGAACACGGGCACCCAACGGCTCGCCCCGGACGGATCCGGGCTCGACGTCGTCTTCGACGGCCAGTACGTCGCCGGCGACGCGACGGACGGCGAGCTCGTCTCCGCGGGGACGGGGGCGGCGTGGGCCCGCGGCGACGTGCTCGAGTTGACGATCGACGTCGACGCGGTGAACGACGGCGAGCCGCTCGACGAGGGCACCGACCACCGGGTGTACATCACGGTCAACGGCGACGAGGAGCTGTTCCAGTTCCGCGTCGAGGGGGGGAGCTAACCGTGCCCCGGAGCGACAACCTGCTGTCGCTGGGCTTGGGCGACCGCGACCGATTGAACAAGGAGCTCGGCGGCGGCATCCCGCGCGGCAGCATCGTCCTCATCGAGGGCGACTACGGCGCGGGCAAGAGCGCGCTGTCACAGCGCTTCTCGTACGGGCTGGTCGAAGAGGGCGCGTCGGTGACGCTGATGTCGACGGAGCTGACGGTCCGCGGGTTCATCGACCAGATGCACTCGTTGGAGTACGACGTGGTGAAGCCGCTGTTGCGCGAGGAGCTGCTCTTCTTGCACGCCGACTTCGACTCCGGCGGGGCGTTCTCCGACACCGACGGCGAGCGCAAGGAGCTGCTCAAGCGGTTGATGAACGCGGAGGCGATGTGGAAGTCGGACGTCGTCTTCCTCGACACGTTCGACGCCATCTTCCGGAACGACCCGACGTTCGAGGCGTTGATCCGGAAGAACGAGGAGCGGCAGGCGGCCCTCGAGATCATCTCCTTTTTCCGCGAGATAATCTCGCAGGGAAAGATCGTCGTGCTTACGGTCGACCCGTCCGCAGTCGACGACGACGCCATCGGCCCGTTCCGCTCGATCGCCGACGTGTTCATCGAGCTCGAGATGATCGAGGTCGGCAGCGACATCCGGCGGCAGATCAACGTCAAACGGTTCGCCGGCATGGGCGAACAGGTCGGCGACACGATCGGCTTCTCGGTCCGTTCGGGGACCGGGATCGTGATCGAGAGCCGCAGTGTCGCGTAACGCGACGCGGGTCGGGCCACCGGTCACGGCGCGGTATCGACACGGACGACCACACGGACGCGGACGACGACACGAGCAGGAATGACCGAACACGGGACCGCGAAACCCTCGGACGAGCTTCGAAAGGCCGCCATGCGGCGGCCACACCTACGGGAACACCTCCGGGAGTTCAAACAGATCACGGGGGAGTTCCCGCTGTTCATCGACGAGCCGAAAGGCGAGTACGAGTCGCACCGTCCGAACGTCCTCTACCCGGTCGGCGGGCCGATCTACTGTCACGTGTACGGCGACCTCGGCCAGGAGACGAAATACTACGCCATCGAGCCGAAGATGTCCGGACCGCAGGCGGCGATCCTCGAGCAGGTGAAATCCAAGCTGCTCACCGCGAGCGGTCAGCACGACGCGCCGGACTCCGAGTCGGAGTACGACGACCTCATCGAGCAGCTGTTGGAGGACGTCACCCACGTCCGAGGCAACCGCGAGGGGTGGCGACGACTGCTCGAACGGCTGCGCAACTGGGGGACGCTGTCGGTGACCGAGGAGACGTACGAGGACATCCGATACCGGCTCAACCGCGACATCGTCGGGCTCGGCCCGCTCGAGCCCGTGATGCGTGACCCCGCCAACGAGGACATCCACGTCATCGGTCCCCACGAGTGTCACGTCGACCACGGCACGTTCGGGATGTTGGAGACGACCGTCGACTTCGGGGACCGGAAACGGTTCGACAGCTGGCTGCGGAACATGGGCGAGCGGATCGGCGACCCGCTGTCCGACTCCGACCCCATCGTCGACTCCACGCTGCCGGACGGGTCGCGTATCAACATCATCTACTCCGACGACGTCTCGCTGAAGGGCTCCTCGCTGACGATCCGGCAGGGCCAGGAGCAGCCGCTGTCGATCAACCAGATCACCGACTGGGGGACGCTCTCGCCGCAGCTGTCGGCGTACCTCTGGCTCTGTTTGGAGAACGAACAGACCGTCTTCGTCGTCGGGGAGACGGCGTCCGGGAAGACGACGACGCTGAACGCGATCCTCTCGTACATCCCGCAGGACTCGAAGATATACACCGCCGAGGACACGGCGGAGGTCATCCCCCCGCACAACACCTGGCAGCAGCTGTTGACCCGTGAGGGCGGCGACGAGGGCTCCTCGGACGTCGACATGTTCGACCTGGTCGCGGCCGCGCTGCGCTCGCGTCCCGACTACATCATCGTGGGGGAGGTCCGCGGCGCGGAGGGGCGCATGGCGTTCCAGGCGGCCCAGACGGGCCACCCCGTCATGTTGACGTTTCACGCGTCCGACATCGTCTCGATGATCCAGCGGTTCACCTCCGAGCCGATCAACGTCCCCGAGACGTTCATGGACAACGCCGACGTGGCGCTGTTCCAGAACCGGGTGAAACAGGGCGACGACGTGCTCCGTCGCGTGACGAGCGTGCAGGAGATCGAGGGTTACTCGAAGGAGATGGGCGGGGTCGTCACCCGCGAGGCGTTCAGCTGGGACCCGGTCGAGGACGAGATCGTCTTCCAGGGGATGAACAACTCCTACGTGCTCGAAGAGCAGATCGCGACCCTGCTCGGCTACGCGGACACCCGCGACATCTACGACGACCTGCAGTTCCGTGCGGACCTGATAGAGCGGATGATCCAGGAGGGGATCCTGGGCTACCACGAGGTGAACGACGCGATCGACGCGTTCCAGCGCGACGGCGTCGAGGGGCTCCCGTTCGACATGCACCGGAAGATCGGGTGACTCGATGTCGGTGAAACGCGCGGGCGACGGGGTCGCGACCGCGGTCCGGCTGACGGGCGAAGTGCTCGAGTCGTACGAGAAGCTCGACGTCTCGAAGCGACAGTACCTCGGCTACGTGTTGCTGCCGGCTCTCGGAGTGTTCCTCGCGAGCGTCGTCGGCCTGTTCCTGCTCCCGCTCCCGCTGGCCGCCCGCGTTCCGGTCCCGATGTTCGGCGCGCTCGCGCTGGTCGCGGCGGTCGTCTACCCGAAGATCTATCTCAGCAGTCAGGAGAACCACATCGACAACCAGCTCCACCTCGTGATGACGCACATGACCGTGCTGTCGACGACGAACATCGACCGCATGGAGGTGTTCCGGACGCTCGCCGCCGAGGAGGAGTACGGCGTCGCCGCCGAGGAGATCGGCCGGGTCGTCCACCTCGTCGACACGTGGAACCAGAGCCTCGACGAGGCCTGTCGCCGCCGCGCGAAGGAGGTCCCCTCCGCCGCCATGGGCGACTTCTTCGACCGGCTCGGCTACACGCTCGGGGCGGGCCAGTCGCTGGAGACGTTCCTCTTTTCGGAACAGGACGTGATGTTGACGCAGTACGAGACGCTGTACGAGTCCTCGCTGTCGAACTTGGAGGTGATGAAGGACCTCTACATGTCGATGATCCTCTCGGTGACGTTCGCGCTGGTGTTCGCCATCGTCCTCCCGATCCTCACCGGCAACGATCCGACCGCCACCGTCGCCGCCGTCATCGTCCTCTTCGTCTTCGTTCAGATGGGGTTTTACGTCGCCATCCGCGCGATGTCGCCGTACGACCCGATCTGGTACCATCCCGAGGAGCGGTCCCCGGGCGACCTGAAACTGTGGGCGTCGCTCGGCGTCGGCGGCGCGCTCACGTTCGGGCTCATCGGGGTCACGGCCGCGGGGATGTTCGGGTACGGCCCCGGCCTCCCCGGGCTGTTGTGGTTCATCGACGACGTGCGGCTCCCGCTGTACCTCGCCGTCCCGATCACGCCGATGGCGATCACGGGGGTGATCCTCCGGGCGGAAGAGGAGGCGATCACGGCTCGCGACGCCGAGTTCCCCTCCTTCATCCGCGCGCTCGGGGCGACCGAGAGCGCGAAACAGTCGACGACGACGGACGTGTTGACGACGCTCCGGGACAAGGACTTCGGGGCGCTCTCGCCCGCGATCGAACGCCTCTACCGCCGGCTCAACATGCGGATCAGCACGGAGGGGGCCTGGCGCGCGTTCTCGCGTGACACCCGCTCGTACCTCATCCAGAAGTTCTCCGAGATGTACCTCGTCGGGCGGCGGATGGGCGGCGAGCCGAAGCAGCTCGGCGAGCTCGTCTCGCGGAACATGAACGCCGCGAACCAGCTCCGCGAACAGCGCCGGCAGGCCGCGGTCACGTTCGTCGGGCTCATCTACGGGATCACCGTGGCGGCGACGTTCGCCTTCTTCATCGGGTTGGAGATCGTCTCGATCCTCGCCGACCTCTCGGCGGACTTCGAGATGGAGCGGATGGACATCGGCCAGATCATCTACGCCGGCGCGTACGACATCCCGCTCATCGAGTACCTGCTTCTCACCGTCGTCATCTTCAACGCCGCGCTCTCCTCGCAGATGATCCGGACGATCGACGGCGGCAACCCCGCGAACGGCTACATTCACTTCGTGCTGCTCACGTGGCTCGGCGCGCTCACCGCCATCGCGACCCGGACGCTCGTCAACGCGCTGTTGACGATCTGAACGGGTCGATCGACGTCGCTCCGAGCCGCCTCCGGACGTCGCTCCGAGCCGCCTCAGAACTTCTCCAGGAGGCGCGCGTAGAAGTCGCCGCCGCGGTCGTCGGCCAGCTTCTCGACGATGAGCTCCGGCGTCGACCGCGCCAGGTGGTCCTTCTTCGGGGACCGGTTCACCCGGAGCTCGCCGTCGACGAGCCCGACCGCCTCGATCCCGTCGACGGCGACGTCGGCGGCGGCCGCCTCGCGTATCTCCCGGGCGAGGTGCGAGACGAAGACGGCGGTGGCGTCCTGGCCGTCGAGCGCCTCGAGGATGCCGGCGATGATCTTCGCGGACGCGCCGGGTTCGGTGATCGACTCCAGCTCGTCGACGAGGACGAGCCGCCCCGCCGCGCCCTCGACGAGGTCGCCGAAGTCCCGCAGCGTCGCCTCGAACGCGCCCGCGTCGAGCGTCCCCTGTGACTTCGCGTAGTAGTGGACCTCGGTGAACCGCTCGAGCTCGGCCTCCGCGGCCGGCACCGGCATCCCCATGTGCGCGAGGACGACGACGAGCGCGACGAGGTCGAGCGTCGACGTCTTCCCCCCGGAGTTCACGCCCGACAGCAGCGTCACGCCCGACACCTCGTAGTCGACCGGATCGACCGCCTCGAACGGGACGTCGAGCAGCGGCGAGCGCCCGCCGACGATCCGGAACCCGGTGACCGCGTCCGCCGCCGTCGCGTCCCGTTCCCCGTCAGGGCCGCCGACGGTGGGCATGACGCAGTCGAAGTCGCGTGCGAACCGCGCGATCGCGAGCTCGACGTCGAGCTCGAGCGCGTCGCGGACGAGCGCCTCGACCGGCTCCCGAAGCGCGCCGAGGTCGTGGGCCAGCTCCGCTTTCAACCGCGCCGCCCGGCGGTCCCGCGCCGCCGAGAGCTCGGTCCGCAGCCGGGACACCGCGTGCTCCGCGTGCTCGACCGGGAACGTCGGGTCGTCGCCGAAGGCGTGGCCGGCCAGTTCGGCCTCGTCGGGCTCCAGCCGGAGCGCGTCGACGAGGTGCTCGCGGGCGCGCTCGAGGGCGACGTCGTACTCGTCGGCCAGCTCCCGGTCGAGCAGCGAGTCGACGCGCGCGCCCTGCTCGACGAGCGAGAGGAAGTCGGTCCCCTCGATGGTGACGTCGCGCTCGCGGATCGCCTCGCGGAGCCGGTCGTCGGCGACGGACTCGGCGGTCGCCACCGCGGCGTCGAGGTCGTCGACCGCGGCGGTCAGCCGCCGGAGCTCCGCGTCGCCGACGACCGTCCCGTCGTCGTCGAGCCGCGCGAGCGCGTCCCGGAGCCGGTCGGGGTCGGCGGCCGCCCCGTCGACGGTCCCCGCGGCCTCGTGGACGGCGGCCGCGGCGGTCAGCCGGTCGCGGTTCGCCGCGAAGAAGGCCAGCAGCCGCTCGGGGACGGTGTCGGCCGGGGTCTCCAGCGCGTCCGGGCGAACGTGGACGTCGCCCTCGACGTCGAGCCCGGCGAACTCCTCGTCGAGGACGATCACGGTCGCGTACGAGCGCGCGAGCTCGGAGATCCCGCGGGCGTCCTCGACCGTCTCGACGGAGAGCTCGGGCACCGCCGACTCGGCGGCCGCGTACGTCTCCGCGTCGGCGGTGGCGAGACACCGGTCGCGGACCCGGACCGGGCCGGGCGTTTCGAGGGGTTCGACCCCCGAGAGCGCCTCCAGGACCGCGGGGTCCGGCTCGCGCTCCGTCGCCGTCGCGACGAACGCCTGCGCCTCGGCGATCCGGGAGGCGGAGCCGCTCGGGTAGAACGTCTCCAGCCGTTTCTCGGCGTACTCGGTGACCGTTCGCTCCTTCAACAGGCCGACCGCGTCGCGGTACGCCTCGCGGGCGCGGTTGGTCGCGAGCAGCCGGCCGTCGTCGTCGTGTCGCCGACGGATCGCGCCGCGAGCGATCCGAGCGGCTCGGGCCTCGTTCACGCCGGGCGCACGGGCGATAGCGGCGACGTCGCCGGACTCGACGGTCGCGGCCGGGTCGTCGAGCTCGCGCAGCGCCGCGGCCGTCTTCGCGCCGACGCCGGGGATCGCCTCGAGGTCCATCTACCCGCGGGTATCGCGGGAAGGCGCAAAAGGGTACGGGGTCCGGCGGCCGCTGCCCCCCGTCGCCCACGGGCCCCGCCGCGGCCGACGCCCCCCGTCGCCTACGGCCCCGCCGCGGCCGACGCCCCCCCCGTCGCCTACGGCCCCGCCGCGGCCGACGCCCCCCCGTCGCCTACGGCCCCGCCGCGGCCGACGCCCTTTTTCCCCATGGGCCCGAACGCGTCCCATGACTCGGGACCCCCTCGCCGCCGCCCCCGACGGGCTCGATCCGGGCACGGCGGCGAAAGCGACGGCCGCACGGGACGCGCTCTCGGAACGCGACGGCGTCGTCGTCGCCTTCTCCGGCGGCGTCGACTCCTCGGTCGTCGCCGCGCTCGCGTACGACGCGCTCGGAGCCGACGCGATCGCGTGTACCGCCCGCAGCGAGACGCTGCCCGCCGCGGAGCTCGACGACGCCGAGCGCGTCGCCGCCGAGATCGGGATCCGCCACGAGACGACGACGTTCTCGGAGCTCGACGACCCGAACTTCGTCGTCAACGACGGCGAGCGCTGTTACCACTGCCGGACGATGCGGCTCGGGAAGATGTACGAGGTCGCCCGCGACCTCGAGATCGGCACGGTCTGTGACGGGACGAACGCCGACGACCCCGGCGAGGGGCACCGACCCGGGCTCCGGGCGGTCGAGGAGCTCGACGTGTTCTCGCCGCTGTTGGCCGAGGGGATAACCAAGTCGGAGGTTCGCGCGATCGCGGACGCGTACGGGCTCTCCGTGGCGGATAAACCCTCGATGGCGTGTCTCTCCTCGCGTATCCCGACCGGACTGCGGGTCACGGAGGAGCGGCTCACCCGCGTCGAGAAGGCCGAGCGGCTCCTTCGCGAGTGGGGGTTCGAGGGGTTCCGCGTCCGGGACCACGACGGGCTCGCGCGCGTCGAGATCGCGCCCGACGAGCTGGAGCGCGCGCTCGATCCGGCGTTCGCCGAGGCGGTCCACGAACACCTCTCGGACCTCGGTTTCGACTACGTCACCCTCGACATGGCCGGCTACCGGACGGGGAGCGTGAGCCCCGGCGAGGAGGACGGGGCGGAACGCGATGCGGGCGGGAACGACGGGACGGGCGCGGGGGACGCTAGCGACGCGCCCGAACGGGACGCCTCCGCGATCGATCTCGGCCGCGAGTACCCCCGCTAAGGCGATCTCGAGGCAGTCGGTTCCCCGACGTTATCAGCCGGGAGAACCGGACGCGAACCGTTATTAGGCGGATCCGTGAACCGCCGGACGATGGACGACCCGAACACGCTCGCGGTGCTGGCCGGCGGCGTCGGCGGGGCGGTCGGCGCGTTCGTCGGCGTCGCGATCGGCGGCGACCCGCTGACGGTGACGCTCACCACGCTCGTCGTCGCCCTGCTGGTCGGCGGCGCGGTGATCGCGAGCGCGGTGATCGCCGGCGACGTCGAGTTCGTCGCCGACGCGGAGTGAGCGGCCCGACCGAAAGGCACTCGTCGCCGGCCCGCGACCCATCCGGCGTGAGCGACCCGTCTCCCGACGACCTCGAGACGCCCGGCGGATCCCCCGACGACCTCGAGACGGCCGACACGGAGCCCGGCCGCGACGACGCGGTCCCCGTCACGATCTACACTCGCGAGGGGTGCTCGCTGTGTACCGTCGCACACGGGACGGTCGAGCGCGTCGCGGCGGACCTCAGCGTCGCGGTCGCGGTCGACCTCGTGGACGTCGACGAGGACCCCGAGCTGGCCGACGAGTACGGCGAGCGCGTCCCGTACGTGTTCGTCGACGGCCACCCCGCGTTCAAGTACGAGATCGACGAGCGCGAGCTCCGCCTGAAGCTGCTGTCGGCGGCGTGACTGCCCCGACCGCGAGGACCTACCCGCTGACTGTCCGTCGCCCGGGTCGCCGTCGCTACTCCCCGAACCGATCGACGCGGAAGGGTTTCAGGTCCGTCTCGGGCTCGACGCCGCGGACCGCGTCGGCGACGAGCTTCCCGCTGTAGGGCCCGAGCGTCAGGCCGGTCGGTCCGTGCCCCGTCGCGAGGAAGGCCCCTTCGACCGATGGGACCGGGCCGAGGATCGGGAGTCCGTCGGGTGACGCCGGGCGGAGCCCGACGCGCGTCTCCACGTGCCGGGCGTCCGCGAGCCCGGGCGCGACGCGGAGCGCCTCCGTCGACACCTCGCGGAGCCCCTCGAGCGTCACGGACGGCGCGAAGCCGGAGCCGGTCTCCCGCGTCGCGCCACAGGCGACGCGGCCGTCGGGCCACGGCACCTGGTACTGGTGGCGGAACGCCTTCACGATGGGCCACTCGCCGGACGGTCGCGGAGCGTCGAGCGGGCCGACGTCGAGGTGAAGGATCTGTCCGCGCTGAGGCTCGACGGGGACGTCGACGCCGAGGTCAGCGCCGAACCGCGGCGACCACGCGCCGCCCGCGATCACCACGGCGTCCGCGTCGTACGCGTCGCCCGCGGCGGTCGTCACCCCCCGAACGGAGCCGTTCTCGACCCGGATCCCCGTCACGTCCCCGCGTTCGGTCGTCACGCCGAGGGACCGCCCCGTCTCACAGAGCGCGGCCGTGAACGCCCGGCCGTCCACCCGTGCGCCATCCGCGTAGTGGGTCACGCGCTCGGCGTCGGCCAGCGGCGGGTACAGCTCCCGCGCCCGTTCGGCGCTGATCTCGGCGGTGCGGTCCGCGCGCGGGCGACCCCGTTCGGCGGTCCGCCGCTCGGTGCGCCGTTTCTCCTCGAGGTAGTCGTCGACCTCGTCGGGGTCGACCGCGACGCTCAACAGCCCGGTCCGCGCGTAGCCGTGGTCGTCGCCGTCGAGCGCCGCCGCCAGCTCCGGGTAGTAGTCGGCGGCCTCGAGCGCGAACGCGAACCACGTCGGCGACGCCGACCGGCTCGACGTCGCCGGGAAGACGATCCCCGCGCCCGCGTCGGTGGCCCGCCCCTCGTCCTCGCGGTCGATGAGCAGCGTCTCCGTTCCGTTCCGTGCCAGGTGGTAGGCCGTGGACGCGCCGACGAGCCCCCCGCCGACGACGACCGCGTCGTGTTCGGACATGCAGACAACCGGCGGGGCGTCGAGGTAAACGTTGTCGGTCGTTCCCACGGCCTGGCGTACCTGAAGAAGGCCGCCCGGTGCGATGGACGGGAGCGGCCGAAGCGGATGGAGCCGGCCGCGGCACAGAACCCATTTGACGCTCGCGGCCCTTCTCGGAGCTATGGACGACCCAGCGCCGACGCAGGTGCCGCCGCGGATCCACGTGACCGGTCGCTCGACGGTCGTGCGGGATCAAGGGGGGTTCCGAACCCGGTTCGACTTCCCCGGCCGTGCGGTCCCCGGCCACGAGGACCACGGCTACGGCCCGTTGGCGACGGTCGTCGAGTCGTTCCTCGACCCGGGAACGCACATCCCGATGCACGCCCACCGCGACGAGGAGATCGTCTCGTGGGTGCCCGACGGCGTGATGCGCCACGACGACCGCCAGGGGAACGACCTGGTCACGGATTCCGAGCACCTGTTGGTGATGAACGCCGGCCGCGGGTTCTGGCACGCCGAGTCGACCCGCGCGGACGACCCGCCGCTGCGGATGCTCCAGATCTTCGTCCGCCCGCACGCCATCGGGCTCGATCCCGGCATCCAACACGAGCCGATCCCCGAGCCGGTCCCGAACGAGTGGCGACACCTGTTCGGTCCGGTGGACGGCGACGCCCCGCTGTCCGTCCGCAACGCGGTCGACTGTCGCGACTGCCGGCTCGCCGCCGGGTCGGCGGTCGCGCTCCCGTCCCGTCGCGACCCCGATCGGGACACCTACCTCTACGTGTTCGACGGCGCGGTGACCGTCAGCGCCGACGCGACACCCGCCGACGCGCCGTCCGCAGACACGCCGTCCGCCGACACGCCGCCCGCCGACACGCCGCACGATGACGACCCGACCGCCCTCGAACGGGGCGAAAGCGCGCTCGTCGTCGGCACGGACGGGTTCACCGTGACCGCGGACGCGGACGCGACGCTCGTGGCCTTCTCCATCGATCCCGACGCCCCGATCACCCGGCAGGGGACGATCGGTCGTTGACCGGTCGCGACGAGTGGTACTGCCCGGTCGCGACGAGTGGTACTGCCCGGTCGCGACGATCGGTGCTGTCCGGTCGCGATCGGGGCGGCTCGGCGGATACTGCTTGCGAGGGAATCCTCGCCCTTCAGGTCGGGGAGGATGTCAAAAGTGGTTTCTCAGACGGATCGAGGATAAGCGAACGGCCGATTCCAGGATCGCTCGGTCCACCGTCCCGCTCAGTCCGCCGTCCCCGCCTCGACGGTCTCCTCGGCGGCGTTCGGTGCGTTCCGCTTCACGCCGGTGACGGCGTCGACGGCGTTCGACCGGGAGGCGTACCCCTCGCCGGAGTCGGCGACGATGTTGCCGTTGCGGTGGCGGAGCCGCCAGCGCCACTCGTCGGCGTTGTCCTCGTAGATCTCGAAGGCGGCGTTCCCGACGTCCAACACGTCGGCGTCGGGGCCGTACTCCCGAACGCGGTCGATCGCGTCGCGGGCGCCGCTCTTCGAGGCGTACCCCTCGCCGGAGTCGGCGACGATGTTGCCGTTGCGGTGGCGGAGCCGCCATCGGTACTCGCCGGCGTTGTCCTCGTATAGCTCGAAGGTCGCGCTCATAACGTCCGTACGTCTCACGCGATCGATATAAAGGTGGTCGGCGGCGTGACGGCACGCGACCGCGTTCTGCGCGCTTTCCTGCGTTCTGCGCTCACCGCGTTCTGCGCTTTCCCGCGCTTACAGTTCCTCGACGTCGGCGTCGGCGACGTTCGAGCGCACGCTGTCGGCCCCCTGTCGGGCCTTCGTCCGGGAGCTGTACCCCTCGCCGGAGTCCGCGAGGATGTTGCCGTTCTCGTGGATGAGCCGCCAGCGCCACTCGCCGGCTCGGTCGCGGAACAACTCGAAGGCGGCCGGGTCGACCCGGAGGTAGTCGGCGGCGGCGACGTGTTCGCGGACCCGCGAGAGCGCGCGCTTCGCGTTCGACTTCGAGGCGTACCCCTCGCCGGAGTCGCCGATGACGTTGCCGTTGTCGTGTCTGAGCCGCCATCGATACTCGCCGGCGTTGTCCTCGAACAGCTCGAACGTCGCCCGGCTCGCGAGGTCGTCGTCCGCGCTCGGGACGGCGACGTCGGGGCTCGCGGCGTCCTC
This sequence comes from Halorubrum sp. JWXQ-INN 858, assembly GCF_009806985.1. Classification (GTDB taxonomy): domain Archaea; phylum Halobacteriota; class Halobacteria; order Halobacteriales; family Haloferacaceae; genus Halorubrum. The sequence goes on from NZ_WUAX01000005.1 coordinate 240,082, forward strand.
GGGCTCGGGCCCGTCGTCGTCGGCGATCGCCGCCGCCTCCGCGGGCGGGGTCTCGATCCGGAGCAGCCCCGCGCCGAGCGCGTTCCGCTTCACGCTGTGGAGTCCCTGCTGGGCCTTCCCGCGGCTGCTGTACCCCTGTCCCGCCGTCGCGATCACGTTGCCGTTGCGGTGGCGGAGCCGCCACCGGGCCTTCCCGGCGCGGTCCTCGAACAGCTCGAACCGGGCCTTGCTCGACCGGAGCGCCTCGACCTCGGCGTTCGCCGCCGTCAGCTCGTCGTCGAGCTCCGTCGCGCGCGCTTCCGCCGCCGCGAGGTCCGCGGTCGCGGCGTCGAGCTCCTCGGCCGTCTCGGCCAGCTCCGCTGCGGTCTCCTCGCGGGCGGACTCGGCGTCGGCGGACGCCGACTGCATCCGCTCGTAGTCCTCGCGCACCGGGTCGGTCACGAGCGGGACGATCGCCCCCGCGAGCCCGATGATGACCACGCCGGCCGCGTAGAGCGCGTTGACGACCGCGTTGCCCGTCGATCGCGACCAGCCGTCGGGGAAGACGACGAAGAAGTAGACGACGGCAGCAACCGTGAGGAAGCCGCCGATCGCCGCCAACGTCGTGGCGGAGCGGCGCAGCGGGAACCTGACGATCGCGCCGATCATCACGAGCGGCGGCGACAGCGCGACGAACGCGTAGCCGACCGCCCGCGCGCCCGTTCGCGGCTCGGTCAGCGCGAAGAGGACGACGCCGACCACGCCGAGCAACACCCCAAGCGCGAACAACCAGTACCCCCGCACCTCGTCGTCCGTCGTCGGGGTGCCGATCCGTCCCTCGTATAGGTCCGCGAGCGCCCCCGACGGTTTCGTACTTGCCATATTCGTGAGGATACATGTCTGATCACTTATCTGTGGGGGTAGATCTCACCTGAACCGGACCGGCCGAGCGGGGTCGGACCGGACCGACAGCCGCCGCGGTCCCCGACTTCCGCGATCGGACCATTTACCCGGTCGTCCGCCCCTGATGAGGTATGCACTTACTCACCGGCGGTCGCGTGGCCGACGTCGACGGCACGCGCGAGGCGGACGTCGCGATCGAGGACGGAACGGTCGTCGCCGTCGGGGACCTCCGCGACCTCGTCGACGACCGAGAGCCGACGACGACGGACGTCTCCGGGAGCGTGATCGCGCCGGGACTGATCGACGCGCACGTGCACCTGATGATGGACGGCCGCCCGGACGTCGCAAGCGCCGCTTCCGAGAGCGACTACGCCGCGAGCTACCACGCCGCACACAACCTGCGGGCGGCGGTGAACGCGGGCGTCACCGCGGTCCGCGACCTCGGCGCGCGCGGGACGCTCGCGATCGACGCGGGCGAGGCGGTCGCGGACGGGACGCTCACGGGTCCGCGGGTCGTCGCCTGCGGCCGCAACGTGATCATGACCGGCGGCCACGGCAACTGGTTCGGCCGCGAGGCCGACGGCCCGGCGGAGGTCCGGAAGGCGGCCCGCGAGCAGCTGAAGGACGGCGCGGACGTACTCAAGTGCATGGCGACCGGCGGCGTGCTCACCGAGGGGGCCGTCACGGGCGCGCCCGAACTCACCCGCGAGGAGCTGGCGGCGTTCACGGACGCGGCCGCGGCGACGGGCACCCCGACGGCGGCGCACGCACACGGCGAGGTCGGGATCAAGAACGCCGTCCGCGCGGGGATCTCGAGCGTCGAACACGGCACGTTCATGGACGCCGAGGCGGCCGAGCTGATGGCCGAGAACGGGACGTACTGGGTGCCGACCGCGAGCGCGCTCGCCGGGATCGTCGACAACGGCGTCGAGGCGGGGATCCCCGCGGACGCCGTCGCGAAAGCCGAGGACGCCGCGGACCGGTTCGCGGGCGCGTGGGAGCACGCGCTCGACGCGGACGTCCCGATCGCGATGGGCACCGACGCGGGCACGCCGTTCAACCGCTTCGCGGAGATCCCACAGGAGTTGGCGTACATGGTCGATTACGGCCTCTCGCCGGCGGCGGCGCTCGAGGCGGCCACCGTCAACGCCGCCGACCTCCTCGGGCTCGACGACGCCGGGCGCGTCGCCGAGGGGTATCGCGCGGACCTCGTCGTCCTCGAGGCCGATCCGAACGCGGACGTCACGGCGTGGCGCGACCCCGAGACCGTCTTCGTCGGCGGCGAGCCGGTCGCCTGAGTCGGTCGCCCGAGCCGGTCACCTGAGCCGGTCGCCCGAGACGACGCGGTACCGCAGTTACGGGTCTCGAGACGGCGTACCGGGCCGGTGTCGATCGTTCGAACCCGGATTATTTCGGCTATCAGTATAACCCCCCGTGTCCCGCACCCTCACACATGGCAGACGAGGGAACCGCGGTTTATCAGTCAAGTACACCGGTCGTCGACGCGAGATACGGGGGAGAAACGGGACGATCGCCGGCGATGGCCGTGATCGATGCGGTAGCCGAGGCGGCGGATATCGACCCCACCGAGTTGCCGCCGTTGTACGAGTCCGTCGACCCGGACGCGCTCGACGCGCTGTTCGGCCGCGACGGCGGGCGGGGCGACGCCGCGCTCTCGCTCAGCTTCACGGTCGGCTCGTGGAACGTGTTCGTTCGCGCCGACGGGAAGGTCCGCGTCTGTGACGACACCCAGCCGACCGATCCGGAGCCCGCGTTCACCGGCCACTCGGCGTAGCGAGCCACTCACCGTAGCCGGCCGTTCGGCGTTCGTGGCCGTTCGGTGTGCCCCGGCCCGCCCCCGGTAGCATCGCGTCGCCCTCCCTCCGACGCGCTCGCCGCCGCGGCCGGGTCGTTCCGTCCCGTTCCGTATCGTGATCCCCGATCGTTCCGTTCCGTATCGTGATCCCCGATCGTTCCGTACCGTGACCGTCGGTTTCGTGACACGCCTTGGCGGTCGGCGGGCCCTCCGAAACGGTTTTGCCGGCCCCTGACGGACGGTCAGTATGCCGACGGATCCCGATACGGGGTACGACCCCTCGCTGGGTCGGAAGTTCGTTTTCGTAACCGGGGGCGTCATGTCCGGGCTGGGTAAGGGCATCACCGCCGCCAGCACCGGCCGACTCCTCGCGAACGCGGGCTTCGACGTGACCGCCGTCAAGGTGGACCCGTACCTCAACGTCGACGCCGGAACGATGAACCCCTACGAGCACGGCGAGGTGTACGTGCTCAAGGACGGGGGGGAGGTCGACCTCGACCTGGGGAACTACGAACGGTTCCTCGGGACGGACATGACCTTCGATCACAACGTCACGACTGGCAAGACCTACCAGCACGTCATCGAGCGCGAACGCGCCGGCGACTACCTCGGGAAGACGGTCCAGATCATCCCGCACGTCACCGACGACATCAAACGCCGCATCCGGGAGGCCGCCGAGGGGAGCGACGTCTGTCTCATCGAGATCGGCGGAACCGTCGGCGACATCGAGTCGATGCCGTTCCTCGAGGCGCTCCGACAGTTCGCCCACGAGGAGGACCCCGAGGACATCCTCTTTGCACACGTCACGCTCGTCCCGTACTCGAAGAACGGCGAGCAGAAGACGAAGCCGACCCAACACTCGGTGAAGGAGCTGCGGTCGATCGGCCTGCAGCCCGACGTCCTCGTCGGCCGGTGTACGGAGCGGCTGGACCCGGAGGTCAAAGAGAAGATCGCGCTCTTCTGTGACGTGCCGACGGAGGCCGTCTTCTCGAACCCCGACGTCGAGGACATCTACCACGTCCCGCTGATGGTCGAGGACGAGGGGTTAGACGAGTACGTGATGGAGCGGCTCGACCTCGTCGACGAGGCGCTGCCGAAGGCGGACCGCTCCACCGAGTGGCGCGAGCTCGTCACCCGGGACCGAACCAAGGAGATCGACGTCGCGCTCGTCGGCAAGTACGCGCTGGAGGACGCCTACATGTCGATCCACGAGGCGCTGAAACACGCCGGCATCGAGACGCGAACCGAGGTGAACGTCCACTGGGTCGACGCCGACGAGACGCGCGATCACCACCTCGAACGGCTGGAGGACGCCGACGCCGTCGTCGTTCCCGGCGGCTTCGGCTCCCGCGGGACGGAGGGGAAGATCGAGGCGATCCGTCACGCCCGCGAACACGACGTCCCCTTCCTCGGGCTCTGTCTCGGCTTCCAGATGGCGGTCGTCGAACACGCGCGGAACGTCCTCGGGCTGGCGGGCGCACACTCCGCGGAGCTCGACCCCGACACGCCGTACCCCGTCATCGACCTCCTCCCCGACCAGCACGACACCGAGGAGATGGGCGGGACGATGCGGCTCGGCGCACACGAAACCGACATCGAGCCCGGGACGCTGGCGGCCACGGTGTACGGCTCCGGCTCGTGTACCGAGCGTCACCGCCACCGCTACGAGGTGAACCCCGAATTCATCGACGACCTCGAGGCCGACGGGTTGCGGTTCTCCGGACGGGCCGGCCGGCGGATGGAGATCCTCGAACGCGAGGACCACCCGTTCTTCTTCGGGACGCAGGCACACCCCGAGTTCCGGTCGCGGCCGGACCGGGCGAGCCCGCCGTTCGTCGCGCTCGTCGAGGCGGCGTTAGGATCGATGGACACAACAGAGCACGACGCGGACGTACCCGTATAATGGTCGACACGGACGAGTTCATCGAGGAGGCGGTCGAGGAGATCGGCGAGACGATCGGCGACGCGAACGCGGTCATCGCGCTGTCGGGGGGCGTCGACTCCTCCGTCGCGGCGACGCTCGCGTACGAGGCGGTCGGCGACCAGCTGACCCCCGTGTACGTCGACACCGGGCTGATGCGGAAGGGCGAAACCGACGAGATCCGCGAGACGTTCGCGTTCATGGAGTCGCTGCGCGTCGTCGAGGCACAGGACCGGTTCTTCGACCGGCTGGCGGGCGTCACCGACCCCGAGGAGAAGCGACACGTCATCGGCGAGGGGTTCATCGACGAGTTCGAGCGGGTCGCCCGCGACGTCGGCGCGGACTACCTCGTGCAGGGGACGATCTACCCGGACCGCATCGAGTCGGAGGGGAACATCAAGTCCCACCACAACGTCGGCGGGCTCCCCGACGTCGTCGACTTCGACGGGATCGTCGAGCCGGTGCGTGACCTGTACAAGGACGAGGTCCGCGAGGTCGCGCGCGCGCTCGGCCTCGAGGAGGTCATCGCCGAGCGGATGCCGTTCCCCGGCCCGGGCCTCGCCGTCCGGATCGTCGGCGAGGTCACCCGCGAGAAGGCGGGCGTGGCCCGCGAGGCGTGTCACGTCGTCGAGGAGGAGTTGGCGGAGTACGAGCCGTGGCAGGCGTTCGCGGCCGTGATCGGAAAGGCGACGGGCGTGAAGGGCGACAACCGGGTCCACGGCTGGGTCGTCGCCGTTCGGTCCGTCGAGAGCCGGGACGGGATGACCGCGCGGGCCCAGGAGATCGACTGGAACACGCTCCAGCGGATCCAGAGCCGGATCACCGGCGAGAACGAGAACGTCGCCCGCGTCGTCTACGACGTCACCCACAAACCCCCCGCGACGATCGAGTACGAGTGATGTCGGACCAGGACACCGAGCGGAAGGCGGACCAGGACGCCGAGCGGGACGACGAAGACGACGCCGTCCGAGCGATCGTCGTCGGTCCCGACGAGCACGGGCTCGGCGAGGAGCTGATCGCGCTCGACGCCGTCGTGACCCGCATCGAGGGCGTCGTGGCGACGGAGGCGCTCCGCGCGGCCGGCATCGAGGACGCGGACTACCTCGTGGTGACCGACGTCGAGGAGGCGACCGGCATCCCGGTCGCAAAGGAGCGGAACCCCGACGTCGTCGCGGTGACGTACGCCGAGCGGTCGCTCCCGGCGTTCGTCGCCGCGGTCGCCGACGTCGCGATGGACCCGGCGCTGTTGAGCGCCGCCGCGGTCGCCGAGGAGCTGGCGGGCGGGAACGACGACGATCGGTAGCGAGCGGGTCGTTCGGTAGCGAGCGGGTCGTTCGGGAGGAGCGGGTCGTTCGGGAGCGGGCAACCTACGAGCGGATCGTCCCACGCCGCACCCGCTCGCGCCGATACGGTTCACACTCCTCCCCGATCGTACGGCTCACCGACATATCCATAACGAACATTTTATTTGCGATATCGCGATAGTTGACGTCGTCATGGCGAAACTCGGTCAGGGGTGCAGGGAACACCTCGAAAAGGCCCTCCGTATCGACGACCCCAAAGAGAAGAACTTCCACATCCGACACGTCCTCCAGTCGGCGAGCGTCGACGACTCCCCGACGGACGCCGAGCGGGACGACCGCCCCGCCGACGGCGACTGATCGGCCGGACCGGTCCCTCCCGGACGGCCGCGATTCCTGCCCCGGTGCCCGCCGCTTATATACGCGCACACGAACGGGTCCGTATGGACGAGGAGCCACGCGCCGACCGTCGCTCCCCCGTCGGCGAACCGGTCGTTCGGGCCGACCCCGAAGTGACCGGCGAGCGGGCGGCCGAGGCGGTCGGCTTCGACCCGGACGACCCCGAGAGCCTCGCTGCGGCCGCCGACACCGTGCGGCGGTTCGCGACCGGCGACGTCGCGGACGACGACCACGTGTTGATGCTCCGCGGCGCGGCGGCGTGTGCGGCGCTCGTCCGGGGGGTCGGGTCGTACAAGGCGGCCGCCGAGCGCGCCGGCGACGGCGTCTCCGTCTCCTTCATCCGGAAGTGGGCCCGCGTCCACGACCTCCCGCAGGCGGTCCGCCGGCACGTCGCCCGCGGACGGATCGCGCCGAGCGCGGCCAAACACGTCGCCCGGGTCGCCGGGGACGACCGCTACCTCCTCGCGTGGGCGACGATCGACGCCGACCTCACGGTCCGTGACGTCCGTGCGGTCGTCTCCGCGATCCACGACGGGTCGGACGCCGAGACGGCGCTCCGTGACGTCGGCGTCGACGTCGGCCGGCTGACGCTCCGGCTCCCGACGGCGGCGTACGTCGACCTCCGCCGGCACGCCTCGATGCACAACGTGGACCCGGGCGTCGTGGTCGGCGAGGCGTTGGCGGCCTACTTCTCGGCGGACGGCTCCGACGGGAGGTCCGCCGGCGACTCGCCCGCGACGGATCCCGACGACTCGCTCGAGGACTCGCTCGGCGATCCGCGCGACGACTCGTAGCCGGCCGCGAACCGACGGACGGCGGCCGCGATCGCCGCACGCCCCGACTCCACTTCGTCCCAAACGATCGTCTCGTCCGGGTAGTGTGCCTCACCGATGTCGCCCGGGCCGAAGAGTACCGCGGGGATCCCCGCCTCGACGTAGTGTCGCGAGTCGGCACCGTACGTCGCGCCCTCCGGCTCCCGGTCGGGGAGCCCGACGTCCCCCAGCCCCTCGCGGACGGCGGCCACGATCGGCTCGTCGGGGGCGATCTCGGCGGGCTCGAACTGGACCGAGAACCGTTCGAACGTCGGCGGGTGCTCGCGCAGCCAGGGGTCGTCGGCGACGATCGACGCGAGGCGCTCGCCGAACAGCGCCTCGGCCTCGGCGACGGTCTCGCCGGGCGCGACGCCGATCCGGAACTCGGCGGTCAGCGACGCGGGCACGGTCGAGGCCCACGACCCGGCGGTGACGGTCCCGCAGACGACGGGGAACGGGACGGGGAACTCCTCGTAGAGGGGATGATCGATCGAGGCCGTCCGCTCGGCTTCGAGGTCGGTGAACGCCCCGCGGATCCGCTCGAAACGCGGGAGGACGTCCTCGCCGTTCCAGCGGGTGGCGGCGTGTGCGCTCCGCCCCGTTAGCTCCAGGCGCGCCATCAGGCTCCCGCCGCAGGCGACGATCGGCGCGAGGTCGGTCGGCTCCGCGACGATCGCGGCGTCCCGCTCGAAGGGGTACGGGTTCGCCAGCGCGGCGGTCGCCGCGCCGTAGCCGCCGTCCTCCTCGCCAGCGACCGCCTCGACGACGACGCGAAGTCCGTCGGCGACGCCCGACCCGTCGTCGGCCTCGAACGCGTCTCGGACGTCGAGTGCCGCCCCGACGCAGGCCGCTAATCCGGACTTCATGTCGGCGGCCCCGCGGACGGTGAACGTTTCCGCGTCGGGGTCGTCGCGGTCGACGGCGGTCCCGTCGGCGTCGCGCCACGTCGGTTCGAACGGGTCGCTCGACCACGACCCGCGCTCGGCGGGCACGACGTCGAGGTGGCCGTTGAGGACGACGGTCGGGTGGTCGTCGTCGCCGTCGGCGGTCGCGTCGCCGAGCGCGAGGACGCCGCCGACGCTCCGGCGGCCCGCGACGTCGATGGCGGCGGGGTCGTCGGGGAAGGAGGGATGGTCCGCGAGCAGGTCGGCGTCGGCGTCCCAGACGACCGTCTCGAAGCCGAGCGCGTCGAGGCGGTCTCGGACCCACGCCGTCGCGTCGGCCTCCTCGCCCGCGGTCGATCGGAACCGGCAGAGCCGGTCGGTGAACCGGCGGAGATCGAACTCCATGGTCGCGGCGATGGCGGCGTCGGTGGTAACGTTTCGGGTCGACGGGGATCGCCGGCGTCGTCCCGTTGTGACGGCGAGCACCGGTCGGCCCGTCCGTCGTTTCTAAACGCTTATCAGTCACCTGCCGCTAGTAGCGGGTGCGGGCCGGTAGCTCAGTTAGGGAGAGCGTCCGGCTTTTAACCGGACGGTCGGGGGTTCGAATCCCTCCCGGCCCGTTGTCCCGCCGCGAGCACCGTCGCGAGCGGCGTCGTCGTGACCCCTTTTAAGCCCCGAACGTCGTCGCGACCCCTTTTAAGCCCCGAACGTCGTCGCGACCGCGCCCCACGCCTCCCGAACCCGAGGCCGCGGCTGCTTATAAGGGCCCACGGGGGTCCCTTGCGCGTCCTCGGAGCCGAGGCTCGTCGTCCCCTTATATATCGCCCGCTTCGCCGAACCGTCACGGCTTTCGCTCCTCGGGCGCGTTCCGGGCGTATGGAGGTCCTCGTGTACGGTGCCGGTGCGCTCGGGAGCCTCGTCGGCGGGCTGTTAGCGCGGGCGCACGACGTCACGCTCGTCGGGCGCGACCCACACGTGCGACGGGTCCGGACGGCCGGGCTCCGGATCGACGGAGCGATCGCGGCCGACGTCTCTCCCCGGGCGGTGACCGACGGGCGCGACCGCTCGGCGGACGTCGCGATCCTGACGACGAAGGCGTACGACGTCGACGCGGCCGCCAGCGACCTCGCCACCGGGACGTACGACGTCGTCGTCCCGCTCTCGAACGGGCTCGTCGAGGAGCGGCTCGCGGACGCCCTGTCGGGGACGCCCGTGCTGGCCGGAACCGCGAGCTACGGCGCGCGGCTGTCGGAGCCGGGCCGCGTGACCTGTACCGGCGTCGGCGAGGTCACGGTCGGCGCGCTCGCGGGCGGACCTGACCCCGCCGCCGACCGCGTCGCCCGCGCGTTCGACGCCGCGGGGATCGAATCGGTCGCCGCCGCGGACATGCCCCGACGTCGCTACGAGAAGCTCGCGGTCAACGCCGGGATCAACGGGCCGTCGGCGCTCGCGCGGGTCGAGAACGGGGCGACGGTCGCGGCCCCGATCGGCGCGGTCGCCCGTGCGGCGGCGCGGGAGGTCGCCGCCGTCGCGCGGGCCGAGCGCGTCGGTCTCGACGACGACGCGGCGGTCGCCGCCCTCGAACGGGTCGCCGTCGACACTGCCGCGAACCACTCGTCGATGCGCGAGGACGTGGCGGCGGGGCGGCGCACGGAGGTCGACGCGATCTACGGGGCCGTCGTCGATCGGGGGGTCGAACACGGGGTTCCGACGCCGACGTGCCGGACGCTCGCGTCGCTGCTCCGCGGTTGGGAGGTCGGCCAGGAGCTCCGAGCGGGTGAGGGCTCGCCGTCGACGGACTGACTCCGACTGCCGCGTCGGACGGCGTCGTCGATAGCGGGTCGATACGCGGCACGAAAACGAACGGTCGGGTCTCGGCGGTCGCGACCGGCCTCAACACCACTCCTCGAGGACGGGCGCGTCCGTCTCGTCGACGGAGAGCCACGCGTCCTCGCGGGAGACGTCGGCGATCACGAGCTCCGATCGGGACCGGACGGAGTCGATCGACGCCATCACGTCCGGCGACGGCGTCGGTACCGCGTCCGCACCGGTCGGCAGTGCCGTCGGCCGGCGGTCGGGGTCCGGTGCGTCCCAGGGAGTGGAACTCCGTGACATGCTTGTCACTAATTCGCAACCATTGATAAGGATTGCGAACTCGCGTTCGCGTCGGCGATATCGCCACACAAACGTGCATATTCGGGCGAAACATGTACGGATCCATCCTTCGATCCCGTGAGAAAACGTACGCGAACAGTTCCCATGGTGAGGCCGGTGGAGCCGTTCGTTGAGGTCGCTCGTCGTCCCGTCTCCCCCGTTCGTTGCCGATCCGCTTCTCATCGCGGCGGTTCGCCGGTCCGTTTTCCCCGCTCCGCTCGGCTCCGCCCGCCCGCTGACGCCGACACGCCTTCGCAGTATACAAGAGGTGGCCCGGCAAATGACGTGGCATGAACGTATCAGACGCCATGACGCCGCGATCGGACCTCGTCGTCGTCGAGATCCCGGGGAGCCGGAGCGACGTGCTGGAGTACATCCAGGAACACGGTTTCTCCTCGGTGCCCGTCGTGAAGGACGTCGACGGCGAGGAGGTGTACCGCGGGCTGGTGTCGCGTGACGACCTCATCGAACAGCCCGACGAGGACCAGCTCGCGCTGTTGATGCGCGAGGTGCCGACGGTCGGCGCGGACGACGACCTCCGCGAGGCGGCGGCGACGATGGTCGCGGAGCGCTCGCGTCGCCTCCCGGTCGTCGACGGCGACGCCCTCGTCGGGATCGTCACCGTCACCGACGTCGTCCGGGCGATCGCCCGCGGCGAGGTCGACGGACAGAAACCGGTCGGCCCGCTCGCCACGCGCGCCGTCAACACGACGTACGTGGGCACCCCGCTCCCGGTCGCGGAGCGGGAGATCGGGTTCGCCGACGTCCCGTACGCGGTCGTGCTCGACGACGACGCGGACATGGCGGGCATCCTCACCGAGGTCGACGTGCTGGAGGTCGCCCGCGTCGTCGAGGGCGAGGCGAGCACCGGCGACTCGCTCGCCGAGCAGGACTCCGAGTGGTCCTGGGAAGGGATCAAGGCGATCGGCGCGCGCTACCTCCCGACTCGCAACGTGGAGATCCCCGCCGAGGAGACGCGCCACTTCATGACGAGCGACCTCGTCACCGTCACCGGGAGCCGGACGGCGGAGGCGGTCGCCCAAGAGCTGATAACCAACGACATCGAGCAGGTCCCGCTCGTGAGCGGCGCCGACCTCGTCGGCATCGTCCGCGACGTCGACCTCCTGGAGGGCATCTGATGGCCGGCAGCGACCTCGCCGAGCTGGCGAAGCGCCGAGGGTTCTTCTTCGGCTCGAACGGCGCGTACGGCGGCACCGCCGGGTTCTACACGTTCGGCCCGCAGGGGGCCGCCCTGAAGCGGAACGTCGAGGACGCCTGGCGCGACCGGTTCACGCTCAAGGAGGGCAACCGGGAGATCGAAGCCCCGACGGTGATGCCCGAGGCCGTCTTCGAGGCGTCCGGCCACCTCGAGGGGTTCGACGACATGCTCGTCGCCTGCGGCGAGTGCGGCGCGTCCCACCGCGCCGACCACCTCGTCGAGGACGCGACCGACGTCGAGGACGCCGAGGCGCTCCCGGGCGAGGAGGTCGAGGCGCTGATCGCCGACCACGACATCGCCTGTCCGGCGTGCGGCGCGCCGCTCTCCGGCGAGCCCGTCGAGGACTTCAACCTCATGTTCGCGACCGACATCGGCCCGGGCGACTCCCAGCCCGGCTACCTCCGCCCGGAGACCGCACAGGGCATCTTCGTCGAGTTCCCTCGGCTGAAGGAGTACGCCCGCGGCAGCCTCCCGTTCGGGATCACCCAGATCGGCCCCGCCTACCGCAACGAGATCTCGCCCCGAGGCGGCCTGCTGCGGCTCCGGGAGTTCACGCAGGCGGAGCTGGAGCAGTTCATCGACCCCGAGACGGACGAGCCGCCGCTGGATCGGGTCGCCGACGTCGCGGTCCGGCTCTACCCCGCCACGGCGCAGGCGGCCGACGACGGCGACTACCTCGACACGACGATCGGCGAGGCGGTCGACGAGGGGGTCATCGGCTCCCCGTGGGTCGGCTACTACCTCGGCGTCGCCCAGGAGTGGTACGAGCGGGTCGGCGTCGACCTCGACCGCTTCCGGTTCCGCCAGCACCTCGCGGGCGAGCGGGCCCACTACGCGGCCGACTGCTGGGACGCCGAAAGCGAGGTCGACGGCGACTGGATCGAGATCGCCGGCTTCGCGTACCGCGGCGACTACGACCTCTCGAAACACGACGAGTACGGCGACGACGCGTTCACGGTGTTCAAACGCTACGACGAGCCGAAGACCGTCGAGCGCGCGACCGTCGACCCCGACATGTCCGTCCTCGGCCCCGAGTTCGGCGGCGACGCCGGCGCGGTCGCGGCGGCGCTGGAGACGCTCGCGGCGCGCGACCCGGACGCCTTCGCGGACGAGACGGTGACCGTCGAGGTCGACGGGGAGCCCCGCGAGGTCGACGCCGACGTCGCGGACTTCTCGGTCGAGGAGGTGACGGAGAACGGCGAGCACATCACGCCGCACGTCGTCGAGCCGTCCTTCGGCGTCGGGCGGACCGTCCAGACGCTGCTCGCTCACGCCTACGAGACCGACGAGGTCGACGGCGAGGAGCGGACCTTCCTCTCGTTACGACCCGAGATCGCGCCGACGGACGCCGCCGTCTTCCCGCTCGTGACGAACGACGAGCGCCTCACCGACCTCGCCGACCGCGTCGCCGCCGACCTCCGGGCGGCCGGGCTGGCGGTGTCGTACGACGACTCCGGCTCGATCGGCCGGCGTTACCGGCGGCAGGACGAGGTGGGCACGCCGTTCTGTGTCACCATCGACCGCGACGGCGTGGAGGGCGACGGTCCCGAGACGGTGACGGTCCGCGAGCGCGACACCGCCGCACAGGTTCGGGTCCCGGTCGACGAGCTGGCCGACGAGCTGGCCGCGCTCCGCTCCGGCGACGAGTTCGCGGCGCTGCGTGACCGCTACGGGGCGGTCGCGACCGACGTGGAGACGAACTGACCGTGTCCCGAGGGGCACGGCGGTGACTCTCCCGGCGGCGGAGTGGCGCGAGCGCGTCGAGTTCGAGCGGCGGCTCGTCCACGCGGGCGGCACCCTCTACCCCGTTCCGTACCTGTTGGGCTGGATCAGTTGGGAGCTCACGGGGCTCCTGCTGTTGGCCGGCGTCGGCGTCGTCGCGCTGTTGGAGTTCCTCCGGCTCGGCGTCGGTCTCGACCACGCGGTGTATCGGGCGCTCACCCGGGAGTACGAGGCGGACGGCGTCGCGGGCTACGCGCTGTATCAGGTCAGCATGGCCGGAGTCGCGCTGTTCTTCGCGCCGACGATCGCGATCCCCGCGATGTGGATGCTGTCGATCGGCGACCCGGTGAGCGGCACCCTCGGCCGGAACGCGGCCACCGAGCCGAAGCGCCCGACGGTGTGGATCGCGATGTTCGCGGTCTGTCTCGCGCTCGCCGTCCCGTTCACCGTCGCGGCGTTCGGGACGGTCGTCGGCATCGCGGTCGCGGCCGCGGGGGCGGTCGCGGCGACGGTCGCCGACGGGCTCCCGCCGGTGATCCGCGGCGTCGCCGTCGACGACAACCTCACCATCCCGCCCGCGGCGGCCGTCGCGATGCTCGCGCTGGCGACGCTGCTCGGGTAGGCTCGTTCGGATCCCTCGGCGAGAGTCGCTCGGACCCCTCCGGTCGGCTCGTTCGGATCTCTCGGATGGGTTGGTTCGGGTCTCCAAAAAACGGGCGTGTGGTCCGGGCGATCGGGATGGTCGGGGTGGTCGGGCGTTCGCGTCAGACGCCGCGGCCCTGTAGCCGCTCCTCGTCCGGGATCGAGTCGTTCGACTGCCCTTTCATCCCCTTGCCGACGTCGGAGGCGATCTCCGCGAGCTCCTCGGGGTCGTCCCAGTTGTTGACGGCCTCGACGATGGCCTCGCCCATCTCGACGGGGTCCTCCGCGCCGAAGATGCCGGAGCCGACGAAGATGCCGTCACAGCCGTGGTACATCATCAACGCGGCGTCCGCGGGGGTCGCGATCCCGCCGGCCGCGAAGTTGACGACGGGCAGCCGCTCGACCTCGGCCGTCTCGTGGACGAGGTCGCGGGGCGCGCCGTGTTCGCGGGCCCACTTCTCGCGCTCGTCGTGGTTCAGTCCGCTGATCTCGCGGATCTGGCGTTTCATCGTGCGCTGGTGTTGGACGGCCTGGTTGACGTCGCCCGTGCCGGCCTCGCCCTTCGTGCGGATCATCGCGGCCCCCTCGTTGATCCGGCGCAGCGCCTCCGGGAGGTTCCGCGCGCCGCAGACGAACGGCGAGGTGAAGCCGCGCTTGTCGATGTGGTACTCGTCGTCGGCGGGCGTGAGCACCTCGGACTCGTCGATCATGTCGACGCCGAGCGCCTCGAGGATCTCCGCCTCCTTCAGGTGGCCGATCCGGGACTTGCCCATCACCGGGATCGACACCTCGTCGATGATCTCGGTGACGTTCGCGGGGTCGGGCATCCGGGCCACGCCGCCGCGCTTGCGGATGTCGGCCGGGACGGCCTCGAGCGCCATCACCGCGACCGCGCCGGCGTCCTCGGCGACGCGGGCCTGCTCGCGCGTGACGACGTCCATGATGACGCCGCCCTTCTGCATCCGCGCGAACCCGCGCTTGACGAGCTCCGTCCCCCGCTTTAACTCCTCTAAGTCCGTGGCCTCTGGCATGTCCTCCCGTTCGAGCGGTGGTCACTTAACGGGTCGCTTTCGGGGCGTTTCGTCGGTCGCGGCCGCCTCTGTCTGACTCAGCGACCCGCCCGCGAACCGTCGCCCTCCCCGACCGAACCGAGCCCGAGCCGATCGAGCGTCGCCGGGGTCGGTCGTCCGTCGGGGCTCCAGCCGCGGGCCCGATAGTAAGCGTCGAGGAGCGCGTCGAACGCCTCGGGGTCGACGCGGGCCCCGGCCGCGGGGCCGTCCGCGATCGGCTCGCTGAGGGTCGCCGGTAGCTCGTCGTCGCCGCGGGAGACGCCCTCGCGGGCGTTGAACAGCCGGACGAGCGTCCAGATCCGCTCGCCGCAGCGTCGGAGCTCCGCGGGGTCGGTCGGAAGCGGCGCGCCCGTCGCCCGCACGTGCGCGTCGACGAACGCCGCGCCGCAGTCGGACCACAGCGTCTCCCCGGCGAAGTCGTCGGCGACGAGGCTCCAGAGCGTCGATCGGGCGTTCTGGGCGGTGACGACGGCGGCGACGCGGTCGTCGTCCTCCCACGCGGCGAACACCTCCTCCTCGATCGGTCGTGCGCGGCGGTGACACCCGCCCCGGTCGCTCGTCGCGTACGCCAGCGCCATCGCGGGCGACGCCCGCGGGTCGTAGCCGGGCAGCGCCATCGACTTCACGGTCGGGATCGGGTCGAAGCCGAAGCGCTCGGCCGCGGCGTCGACGCCCCGCCGGAGCGCCTCGAGGAGGGCGGGGTCGAACGCCGCGGCGTCCTCGCCGCCTCCCGTCGCGATCGCCGTGATGAGCGCCCGTGCCGCGTCGGGGTCGCCGAACCCCACGTCCGCGTCGAGGACGCCCGCCTCGCTCGCGCGGGCGACCCACGCCACCGCGTTGCCCGCGCCGATGACGTCGACGCCGAGCCGGTCACAGAGCCCGCCGAGCGCCGCGACCGCGTCGAAGTCGTCGACGCCGAGCCCCGCCCCGAGCGTCATCGATGCGGCCCCTCGGGGCACCGTCTCGCCCGCGTCGGTTTCGACCCGGAACCCTCCGGGAACGTCGTCGTCGGGGTGCTCGCGTCCGACCGACGCCGATCGGGCCGCCTCGATGCCGACCGCGTCGGTGCCCGCGAAGCGTCCGGACCGCCAGCCGTCCGCGGCGAGCGCGCCCACCTCGTTCGCGAAGTCGACCGATTCCAGGGTCTCGGCGGCCGCCTGCCAGCGTCCCACGTCGTCGTCGGCGTATCGGTCCGCGTACGACTCGCGAAGCGCCGCGAGCTCGGTGGACGCGGGCTCCGCTGCCGGACCCGCCGCGATCACCGCCTTCAGCCGCTTGCTCCCCATCACTGCGCCCGCGCCGCCGCGGCCGGCGTGGTGGTCGCCGCCGTCGCTGGCGACCGTCGCGTAACACACCTCGCGCTCGCCGGCCGGCCCCACGCACGCGACCGCCGCGTCGGGATGAGCCGCCGCCGTCTCGGCGGCGTCCGCGCCCCACGTCCCCGTAGGGACGATCCGCCCCGTTCCGTCCGCGATCTCGATCCGGACCGGTTCGTCGCTCGCGCCCGTGACGAGCAGCGCGAGGCAGTCGTCGAGGCTCCCCGCGAGCCGGCTCGCGAACGTCCCGCCGGCGTACGAGTCGAGGAACAGCCCGGTGAGCGGCGACTTCGTCACCGCGGCGTATCGGGGCTCTCCCGGGAGGGAGCCGGCGAGCGGGCCGACACAGAACGCGAGCAGGTTCCCCGGACTCAGCGGGTCGACGCCGGCGTCGAGCTCGGCGTAGAGGTACCGCGCACCGATCCCCTTCCCGCCGAGGAAGCGCCGTCGCCACCGCTCGGGCACGGGCTCGCGCTCGACGGTCCCCGCGGAGAGGTCGGCCCGCAGGACGTGGGTTCGGTCCGCCATTCGTTACCACGGCGATTGGCCGCCCGGACGTATATGCTGTCGGGTCCGGGGCGGCGGGTCGCCTCCGCGCGGCGGTGAGTCGCCCCCGCGCCGCCACCACAAACGCGAAGCCCGCGCGCTACCACCCTCCACGCATGACGACCGGAGCCATCGTGGCGGGCGGGCGGTCGACGCGCTTCGGGGACGCCGACAAGTCGGTCGCGCCGCTGTCGGGGGTCCCGATGGTGCGGCGGGTGGCGAACCGTCTCGCGGGCGCGGACGACCCGATCCCGCCGGGTGCCGACCGGGCGGCGGGCGGGGAGCCCGTCGTCGACGACCTCGTGGTCAACTGCCGGCCCGACCAGCGTGCGGCGATCGCCGACGCGCTCGACGGGATCGGGCTCCCGGTGCGGTGGGCGGTCGACGACGAGCCGGACCTGGGGCCCATGTCGGGGATCCGAAACGCCTGTCGCGCCGCGCCCGGGGAGTACGCGCTAGTCGTCGCCTGCGACATGCCCTTCGTCGACCCCGCGTTCGCCGCGACGCTGTTCGCGGACGCGGCGGGCCACGACGCGGCCGTCCCCCGCCTCGACGACCGCTGGTTCCAGACGACGCAGGCGGTGTACCGGGCGGAGGCGATGGCCGACGCCTGCGACCGGGCGCTGGCGCGTGGCGACCGGAAGATCATCGAGCCGCTGTTCGAGCTGTCGTACGTCGTCGTCGGCGACGACGCCATTCGCGCGCGGACCGACGAGCGGACCTTCGAGAACGTCAACACCCGCGCGGAGCTGGCCGAAGCGGAGGCGTTCGTCGAGGGCGTCTGACCGGACACGGGCGCGACCGACGCGAACGGCCTCGTTGAAACCGTTGTTGGCAAACGTGACGGACGAGTCGTCCGGGATCGGATGGCTGCCCTCCCGCACTCACGCCTCCTCCGGTTCGTCGAACGTGCTGTCGTGCTGGCCCGCCGTGCTGTTTTGCGTGGGGATCGGGACTGTCCGAAACCATGAGCGGAACTGGCTACCGAATACAGAGTAACGGTCTTGCGAGGCAGACGATCCCAACTCCACCGGTGTTACCTGACGACTGTGACCGGAATGGTAGTCCGCTCAACCACGTTTCGTGCTACGCTGCCCATGAATTCAATAGCTCGTTCCGACCGACCCCGGTGACCAACGTAGAGCGTTTCGAAACCCGATTCTTCGGCGTATTCGGGTATTGTCTTCGCCGGTTGGCCGTAGAGTAGTTCTCCAGACACGGTTTGTCCGCGCTCCGCCGCAAACTCGACCGCCTCGTCTATGATCGCTCGACCGTGCTTCTCTGCGGAGTCAAGGCTATCGACGACTAGCCGGTCCCTGCGGTCGGACTCGGATATCGGTTCTCCACCACCCATGTCATGGATGTCCGGTTCGATCGCGTGGATCAGCGTGATCGATCCGTCGGTTGCGTTAGCGATCTCCGCAGCGTACGCAAGTGCTCGATTGCTCTCTTCCGATCCATCCACGGCGACGAGTAGTTTCATACCATACATTTCACGCCGGACCGATTAAATCGACCGCCTCTTCGGATGACTCGAGAACGGTCTTCTGCCTCTCGAGGCCCGTTGGCCATACTAGCACGCAGAAAGAAGACCGCTGAAACCCATCACCGAGTACGAGATTCAACAAGACCGTTGAAAACCAAATCCCCTGTATAGAACGCGACCGGGGAAATGTCTCACTTTCTAAGGGCTTCAACGGAGCCACTGAATCCTGAACCCAAGGGAGGGACGTTCGCACGCTCGACCGGACCGCCGGGGTCCGAACCCTTTTGCGCGCGCTGTGTGAGGTGAGCCCATGGAAACCGAGCAGGTCGCCGACGCGGTGGCGGAGCGGCGCGAGCGGTTGATCGCGCTGTCACGGGAGATCTGGGACCGTCCGCAGACGGCCTTCGAGGAGACGGACGCCGCCGAGCGGCTCGTCCGGGCGCTCGCCGACCGCGGCTTCGACGTCGAGGTCGGCGTCGGCGGGGTCGAGACCGGGTTCGTCGCCCGCTACGGCGAGGGCGACCCGGTCGTCGGCACGATGGGCGAGTACGACGCGCTGCCCGGCCTCTCACAGCGCGCGGCGGCGACGCGCGAGCCCGTCGAGGCGGGCGCACCCGGTCACGGCTGCGGGCACAACCTCTTCGGCGTCGGCTCGCTCGGGGGCGCGTTCGCGGTCGCGGACGCGATCGACGCGGGCGCCGAGGGAACGGTCGTCTACGTCGGCACGCCCGCCGAGGAGGCCGGCGCGGGGAAGGTGTACCTCGCGCGGGCCGGCGCGTTCGACGACGTCGACGCGCTCGTCGCGTGGCATCCCGGCTGGTACAACGCGCCCACGAAGGGGTCGTGTTTGGCGGTCAACGGCTTCGAGGTGACGGTCCGCGGGGAGTCCGCACACGCCGCCGCCGCCCCCGAGGCCGGCCGCAGCGCGCTCGACGGGATCCAGCTGTTGAACACGGCCGTCGAGTACATGCGCGAGCACGTCCCGGACCCGGTCCGGCTCCACTACGTGATCACCGAGGGCGGCGACGCCGCGAACGTCGTGCCGCCGGAGGCGACCGCCGAGTACCTCGTTCGCGCGCCGAGCCGCGAGCTCGTCGAGGAGGTCAGCGACTGGTTCCGGCAGGCGGCCCGCGGCGCGGCGCTGATGGCCGACGTCGACGTCGACGTCACCCAGACGAGCGGCGTCTACGGCGTGCGACCGAACGAGACGCTGGGGGACGCGATCCGGTCGACGATGGCGGACCTCGGCCCCTTCGAGATCGACGGGGCGGACGCGGCGCTGGCCGACGATCTCCGGGCGTCGCTCGGCGACGTCTCCGGGGCGGTGGCGACGCTCGATCCCGAACACCGCGAGGCCGCACGCGACGCCGCGTACTTCACCGAGCCGATCGACGCACTCGACGCCGGGACGACCGGGTCGTACTCCACCGACTCCGGCGACGTGAGCCAGATCGTCCCGCTCGGCCGGATGACGACCGCGACGTTCCCGGTCGGGACGCCGCTGCACTCCTGGCAGGCGGTCGCGGCGAGCGGCTCGACCGGCGTCGAGGGAATGCTGTACGCCGCGAAGACGATCGGCGGGACCCTCGTCCGGCTGCTCGAGGACCCCGACCTCCTCGCGTCGGTCGTCGCCGAGTTCGAGGACCGCGGCGGCGCTGCCGGCTACGAGTCGCCGATGCCGGCCGACGCCGATCCCTACGAACTGCTCGGCGTCGAGCGCCCCGGCTTCGACCCCGACTTCGGCGGGAACGTCACGACCGTCGAACGCGCGGGCGACGACTGAGCGGACGTCGGCGGAGTGGACGGAGCGGACGGTTCTGGTTTAAATGGAGTGGCGGCCGCCGTCGGCCAATTTATAAGTGATCGGGTGCCACTGTCTATCGTTTATAAACACGCGGCGCGCCGTCGCCGTTTCCCCGCAGACCTCGAAGGCTCCGTTGAAATCATCCGTAGCTGATAGCGAATCCGTGCTGAATACAGAGCATGTAGTCAGCATGAGGGACTGCGTTATTTTCTCAAAGTGGATCCTGAATTAGCCGATAGAACACGCCTGCGAACTGAGTAGCTGTTTCTGAGCGAATCGAGGCAACCTACTTATTGGCGGCTCTCTTACCGTTCTTGTCTATGGCTTCGGAGGAACTCGACCCGGTTGACAAAGGTATTCTGTATCTCTTGCAGGAAGATGCTCGGAATAACACGACGAGCACCATCGGGGAACAGGTCGGCGTCTCGTCCAGTACGGTCGCCAATCGCATCAAGAAGCTCGAAGAGAGCGGCGCTATCACGGGATACCACCCGACGATAGACTACGAACAAACAGGGATGGGCCATCACCTGCTCGTCGTCGGGACGGTTCCAATTAACGATCAAGAGGAGATTGTTGACGATCTCGTTAGTGTTCCGGGTGTGGTGAGTGTCAGTGAGTTATTAACGAATAACGCAAATCTCTCAATCGAGTTGGTCGGGCAGAACAAGCAAGAAATTGAGAAAAGCATCAGTGAGATGAGCGAGTTGGGCGTCGATATCGAGCGCATGGATATGCTGAAGCGGATTCGGGCATTGCCTTACAATCATTTCGGAAAGAAATTCACGAACGAGGACGACACTGGATAATTGCCCGCCACTATTTAAGCCCCATTGGCTATTATCAAACCCTCGTCATGTTTATGCGAAGAGAGAACATAGTCGTTTTCGATGAGTCAAGTTCAGACCGCCGAGGGGGGTAGTCGGAGTGCGAGTCAGACAGTAATAGATGCAGTAGCTGCCCTTGAAGGGATTCCATCTACGGAATTAACGCCGCCATTGTACGACGTAGTTGACCCCGATGCGTTGGACAAAGTGTTCGCTGGGAAGGCATCTCTGGGAAAGGTTGTGTTCAACTACAAGAGTTACGAGGTTCGTGTGGATGCCGATAGCTATGTGGTCGTCAAGGACCACCGTGGATAGCTACCGTCTGCAGGAAACCGCTACCAACCTTCGCGGGCCACTGGATAAGTAAGTACCATGTACTGAGCGATCTACTCTGATCGAATTGAGAGATGATCTGAGGGCTTTAACAGGACCCTTCGAAGGAATTGCCCCAAAAACCGCAAAAGACTCCGAGAAGCCCCGGAACGGCATCGAAAGGCCCCCGGTAGCCTCGAAAAGCCTTGATGCACCTGCCGCGCGCTTTATAAGCGATCGTCGTTCCTGCCGCGCATATTTATAAGCGGCCGCGGTTCTCGACGCAACTCGTCGGCCTCTCGATCGGGCTCAGTCGTCTGTTTCGTCGGTGTTTTCGCCCGCGTGCTCGCCGTCGGTTCCGTCGGCGGAGTCGCCGATCGCCTCGACGACTCGTCTCGCGAGCGCCTCGAACGTGGCCTCCTCGGGGACGACGTCGACGTCGATCCCGTGGTCCGCGGCCGTCTCCGCGGTCGGCGGCCCGATCGCGCCGACCACGGCGTCCGACAGCCCCGCGAGCGCGTCCTCGCGAACCCCCCGCTCGTCGGCGGCGGCGAGGAAGTTCGCCACCGTGAGCGAGGAGGTGAACGCGACCCCGTCGAGGTCACCGCGGGCGGCCAACTCGGCCGACTCGCCGCTCCCGTCGGGGCGCGTCAGCCGGTAGAGCACCGTCTCGTGGACGTCCGCGCCGGCCGCACGGAGGCCGTCGACGAGTACGTCGCTCCCGTGATCCGACCGCGCGACCTCGACGCGCTCGCCGTCGACGGCGTCCCGCAGCCGCGAGACGAGTCCCGCGGAGGTGTACTCGTCGGGGACGACGTCGACGCTCCAGCCGGCCTTCCGGGCCGCCGCGGCGGTCGCGGGGCCGATGGCGACGAGCGTCGCGTCGCCCGGCTCCCAGCCCGCCGCGGCCGCCAGCTCGACGCCGGTCTTGCTCGTGAGGACGACGTACCGGCCCTCTCCGGGCGTCGCGCCCGTCGGCTCGACCGCGAGCATCGGGTCGGCGACCGGCGTCGCCCCGAGCGCCGACAGCAGCTCGACGGCGTCGTCGATCCGCTCGTCGGCCGGTCGGAACGCCGCGACGCGGGGGCCGTCAGTCATCGGTTCTCGCCTCCGGTCCGGCGTCGGAACACGCCTCGGACCCGGCGTTGCGGAGGAACGACAGCACGCGCCCGCGAGTCGCCGCCACGTCGCCGATCACGGTGATCGCGGGCGGCTCGATCCCGGCGTCGTCCCGGGCGTCCACGATCGTCTCGAGCGTCCCGGTCGCGACCCGCATTCCCGGCCACGTCGCGCGCTCGACGAGCGCGACCGGGGTCGAGGGGTCCATCCCCGCCTCGCGCAGCGCCGCGGTGTACTCCGGCAGCTTGCCGACGCCCATCAGGACGACGATCGTGCCGCCGGTCGCCGCGAGCGCGCCCCAATCGACGGCCGACTCCGCCTTCGTCGGGTCCTCGTGACCGGTGACGAACGACACCGAGGAGGCGTGGTCGCGGTGGGTGACCGGGATCCCGGCGACCGCCGGGCCCGCGATCGCGGACGTGACCCCGGGAACGACCTCGAACGGGATCCCGGCCGCCGCGAGGTGTTCGGCCTCCTCGCCGCCGCGGCCGAAGACGAACGGATCGCCGCCCTTGAGCCGGACGACGGTCTTCCCGGCGCTCGCCAGCTCGACGAGCCGGCGGTTGGTGTACTCCTGCGGAGTCCACTCGCCGCCCGCGCGCTTGCCGACGTCCTCCCGTTTCGCCTCGGGGATGCGCTCGAGGATCGCGGGCCCGGGGAGCTTGTCGTGGAGGACGACGTCCGCCGACTCGATGAGCCGGGCCGCCTTCACCGTCAACAGGTCCGGGTCGCCCGGGCCGGACCCGACGAGGTAGACGGTGCCGACGTCCGGCTCCTCGTCCCCTTCCGTCCTCGGTCGCGTCGCGCCGCGCTCAGTCATCGACGTCGACCTCCTCGCGGGCGCGGTCGATCAGCTCGGCGGCTCCCCGGTCGGCGAGGTCGTCGGCGAACGCCTCGGCCGCCTTCGCGTGCGACCGGATCGGGAGGTCGCGCGTCCCGGCGACCTCCTCCGTTCCGTCCGTCGACAGCACCCGCGCCCGGACGTGGACGTGCTCGCCCTGGACGAGCGCCGAGACGCCGATCGGTGCGATACAGCCGCCGTTGAGCCCCGCGAGCACCGTCCGCTCGACCGTCACCGCCACCCGCGTCCGCGGGTGGTCGACGGTCGACCGCACCGCCTCGACGACGTCCGGATCGACCGCGGTCACCGCGATCGCGCCCTGGCCGGCGGCCGGAACGAACTCCGCGCGCGGCAGCCGAGTCGTCGGGATCTGCCCGTCGAGTCCCGTCCGGCGGAGCCCCGCCTCCGCGAGCACGAGCGCGTCGTACTCGACGTCGACCGTACGCTCCATCGCCGAGCGCTCCAGCTCGGTGAGGTCGTCGAACCACTCCTCGACGGTCCGATCGAACGTCTCGTCGTCGTCGGCCCCGTCCGACCCGGCGAGCACCGTGTCGGCGTTGTCGGGGAGGTCCCCGCCGTCCTCGCCCACCGCCGTGGCCGCCCGACCCTCACCGGAGGCGATCAGTCGACGCTCGTGTTCCGCTTGGAGGGCGGGCGCGATCAGCTTCTCGATCCGCGTGTCGACGTTGCCGCGGATCGGCTCGACCTCGAGGTCGGGCCGTGCCGCCAGTATCTGTGCGGTCCGGCGCAGGGAGCCGGTCCCGACGACCGCCCCCGGTTCGAGGTCGTCGATGTCGAGCCCGTCCGGGTGGACGAGGACGTCGCCGGAGGGCGCGCGTTCGGGGACGCCCGCGATCACGACGTCGTCCATTCCCTCGGTCGGGACGTCCTTCAGCGAGTGGACCGCGAGGTCGGCGTCGCCCGCGAGCACCTCCTCGTCGAGGGCGCGAACGAACGCGCCGGTGCGCCCGAGCCGGTGGATCAGCTCGTCGGGGATCTGGTCGCCGCGGGTCTCGACCCGCCGGATCTCGACGTCGCGGCGGCGGCTCTCCAGCGCGTCGCGGACGGCTCCGGCCTGTCGAAGCGCCAGGTCGGACCCGCGCGTGGCGAGCCTGAGCGTATCGGTCATGGCTGGACGGAGAGCCCGCTCACTCAAAAGGGCACCAGTTCGTCCGTGAACTGCTGGGACGCCGGTTCGCCCTCCGAGCGTCGCCGACGGTCGGCGATCGCGGCACTCGACGACCTCTTCGCGGCACGCGACGACCTCTTTGCGGCACTCGACGGTCCCTCCTCGATAGGAGCAACGCCTGCCGGACCGAAGGTGTGTTGACCCTGCGGCCCCGATACGAGGTAATGGGAGTTCAGGAACAGTACCCGTTCGACGTCCAGGCCGTCCGCGCCGACTTCCCGATCCTCGATCGGCTGGTCGGTGGCGATCCGACGACCGTCGGACAGGACGACAGCGACGACACCCCGCTCGTCTACCTCGACAACGCGGCGACGACACACACCCCCGAGCCGGTGGTCGACGCCATCGCGAACTACTACCGCGGCTACAACTCCAACGTTCACCGCGGCATCCACCAGTTGAGCCAGGAGGCGTCCGTCGCGTACGAGCGCGCCCACGACACCGTCGCCGATTTCATCGGCGCGGCCGGCCGCGAGGAGATCGTCTTCACGAAGAACACGACGGAGGCGCTGAACCTCGTCGCGTACGCGTGGGGGCTCGAGGAGCTCGGCCCGGGCGACAACGTCGTGCTCTCCGAGATGGAACACCACGCCTCGCTCGTCACCTGGCAGCAGATCGGCAAGAAGACGGGGGCCGACGTCCGGTTCATCGAGGTGACCGAGGACGGCACGCTCGACATGGCCGACGCCGCCGAGAAGATCGACGACGACACCGAGATGGTCTCGGTCGTCCACGTCTCGAACACGCTCGGCACCGTGAACCCGATCCGCGAGCTGGCCGACATGGCCCACGACCGCGACGCGCTGATCTTCGCCGACGCGGCCCAGTCGGTGCCGACGCGGCCGGTCGACGTCACGGACCTCGACGTCGACTTCCTCGCCTTCTCGGGGCACAAGATGTGCGGCCCGACCGGGATCGGCGCGCTGTACGGTCGCGAGGCGATCCTCGACGCGATGAGCCCGTACCTCTACGGCGGCGAGATGATCCGGCGGGTCACCTACGAGGAGTCGACGTGGGAGGACCTCCCCTGGAAGTTCGAGGCGGGCACGCCCTCCATCGCGCAGGGGATCGCGCTCGCGGCCGCGATCGAGTACATGGACGACCTCGGAATGGAGCGCGTGCAGGCCCACGAGGAGCTGCTCGCCGAGTACGCCTACGACCGGCTCACGGACCTCGGGTCGGTCGAGATCTACGGCCCGCCGGGCGACGAGCGCGGCGGTCTCGTCGCGTTCAACGTCGACGGCGTCCACGCGCACGACCTCTCGAGCATCCTCAACGACTACGGCGTCGCGGTGCGGGCCGGCGACCACTGTACCCAGCCGCTCCACGGGAAGCTGGGGATCGCCGCGTCCGCGCGGGCGTCCTTTTACGTCTACAACACGGTCGAGGAGGTCGACGCGCTCGTCGACGCCGTGAGCGACGCCTACGACCTGTTCGCCTGAGCGCGACCGTCGCCGGCGGTCTCGTCGGTCCCTCCCTCGTCTATCCTCGTCTCCGTCCCCGTCCGTCCCCACGCGTGTGACGCTCCGTTCCCCGTCGCCGTCGACGGAACGCTTTTGAGCGGCTACGCACTACCTCTCTGCAGTATGGGATTGGGCTCGGACATGTATCGGCAGCAGATCCTCGACCACTACAAGAACCCGCGCAACTACGGGGAACTCGAGGATCCGGATTTCACACACGTCGGCGAGAACCCCTCCTGTGGCGACACGATCCGTGTCGACGTCGCCCTCGACGACGGCGGCGAGACGATCGACACCGTCCGGTTCTCCGGCGACGGCTGTGCCATCTCGATGGCGTCCGCGAGCATGCTCTCCGAGCGGCTGGAGGGGATGACGATCGAGGAGCTACACGCGTTGGAGACCGACGACATCACGGAGATGCTCGGCGTCGAGATCTCGCCGATGCGCGTCAAGTGTGCGGTGCTCGGGCGGCAGGTCACACAGGACGGCGCGAAGATCCACCGCGGCGAGCTCGACCCCGACCGGATCGAGGAGTGAGCCGCGGACCCGGACCGTTCACCGCCGCGTCCCGGACGACCCCCCGGTAGCGGAGGGTCGAGCCCACGGGACTTTTCCCCGCGAACCACGTGCCACCAGCCATGAGCGAGGAGTTCGACAAGGAGGCGGAACGGGAGAAGCTCCGGGAGAAGTTCGCCGACGACGCACGGAAGCGCGAACACACCCAGCGGATGTCCGACCTGTTGTTGAAGGGGGCGACGATGACCAACCGTCACTGCGAGCAGTGTGGCGACCCGATCTTCAGCCACGACGGGCGGGAGTTCTGCCCGACCTGCAACGCGACGGCCGACGGGGTCGGCGGGGCCGCTGGGGCCGACGGGGCCAATGACGCCAGCGAGGTCGACGGCGCCGATCTGAGCGCGGACGACGCGACTGCGGGTCGGGCGGCGACGACACGCGCCGACGCCGTCGACACGGGCTCCGAAGCGGTCGACGCGCCCGACGTCGCCGGGGAGACCCCTCCCGGGAGCGACTCCAACCCGGCCGCGTCTCCCCGATCCTCGGAATTCGCGGGATCCCCCGCGGAGGGGGCGGCGTCTCACCCCGAACCGGCCGCACGGCCGAGCGATCGCTCCCGGAACCGATCCCCCGGTTCGGACGACGCGCCGATCACTACCGCCGACCCCGCCGGGGAGAACGTCGCCGCCGCCCGCGAGTCGCTGACGCGGACGCTGACGCGGTTCGCCCGAGCCGCCGAGGCGACGGACGACCCGCGGCGCGCCCGCGAACACCTCCGGGCGGCCCGGGAGGCGGCGGAGGCGCTGGCGGCGCTCGAGTGATCGTTTTCCGTCGAGATCGCTCGGAGCCGACCTACGGCTCGTAGCTCGCGCCGATCACGCCGCGGATACGCTCGGCGGTGACGGCACCGACGCCGTCGACCGCCAGGAGGTCGTCCTCGGGCGCGGTCATCACGGCCTCGACGCTGCCGAAGTGCTCGAGGAGCGAGCGGGCGGTGACGGGGCCGATGTCGGCGATGGCGGACACCACGTACTCCTGTTGTTCGGCGCGCGTCTTCGTCGTCTTCTCGCCGTGAACGCTCACCTCCCGGTCGCGGGTCTCCTGCTCGCGGCGGGCGATCGTCGCCAGCAGCTCGGTCGTGTCCGTCTCGTCCTCCGTCCGGAGGACGCTGACCCCGAAGTCGATCGCCAGCGCGGAGAGCGCGCCCCGGATCGCGTTGGGGTCGATGTCGCGCTGGCCGTAGAGGTTCGTCCCCTCGACGACGACCACGGGGCGTGCGTACGCCCGCGAGAGCTCACCGACCTGCGTGAACAGCGACCGGTCGGCGTCGAGCATCGAGTCGACGAAGTCGGCGGCCGACTTCCGCTCGACGGCGACCCGGTCGGAGAGGACGTAGTCGCCGACGGCGAGCGTCTCCAGCCGCGTCACGAGCCCGTCCCGCGTCGAGAGGGACTTCGCGATCGCGGAGTCG
The DNA here is from genome assembly GCF_009806985.1 of Halorubrum sp. JWXQ-INN 858. Taxonomy (GTDB): domain Archaea; phylum Halobacteriota; class Halobacteria; order Halobacteriales; family Haloferacaceae; genus Halorubrum. The sequence continues at coordinate 267,794 of NZ_WUAX01000005.1, forward strand.
AGCTCGCGCTGGTCGATCACGACCTCGACGCCGCCGTCGACCCCGGCCGTCGCGACGACCGCGTCGTCCCCGCCGTCGTTCGCTTCGGCGTCGTCCGCTTCGGCGTCGTTCGCGCCGCCATCGACCGTCTCGTCCCCGTCGTCGTCCCCTCCGCCCTCGCGGGCGTCGGCCGCGAAGTCGGTGAGCGCGGCCGGGGCGTCCCCGCTGCTTGCTCCGTCGTCGGCGTCCGCATCGCCGGCATCCGCATTGTCGGCATTCGCGCCGTCGGGGACGTCGTCGCCTCCGTCGCCGCTGTCGTCGGTGTCGCCGTTATCGCCGGCGCCCGGCCCCGCGAAGGCGTCGAGCCCCGACTGATCCCCACCGCCGACGGTCGACTCGATCTCACCGGTTGCGGCCTTGAGGTCGGCGAGCTCGCGTTCCATCCGCTTCTCCCGTCGCCTCGAGATCCAGAAGAACGCCTCGTCGCGGGTGTCGGCCGCCATCAGCACCACGACCTCCCCGCTCGCCTGCCGGCCCGTCCGACCCTTGCGCTGGATCGAGCGGATCGCGGTCGGCACGGGCTCGTAAAAGCAGACGAGGTCGACCTCGGGGACGTCGAGCCCCTCCTCGGCGACGGAGGTGGAGACGAGCACCTCGAACTCGCCCGCGCGGAAGTCGTCGAGCGTCTCCTGTTGTTGCTTCTGTGTCATCCCGTCCGAGCCCTCCTTGTCGCCCTGTCCGACGAACTTCCGGACGTCGAAGCTCGCCGCGAGGAACTCGACGAGCGCCTCGGCGGTGTCGCGCGACTCGGTGAAGAGGATCGCGCGCTCGCCGTCGTTGATGCCGAGCGTCTCCGCGAGCAGGATCCGCGCCTGCGAGAACTTCGGGTGGAGCCCGTCGAACGACTCGGCCTGTCGCATCGCCTCCCGGACCTTCGGGTCGGCGATCATCCGCTGGCTCGCCTTCGATGCGCCCGATGAGCGGGCCGCGTTGCGCTGGCGCTCGAAGTACCGGCGGACTGACTCGACCGACTGCGTCTCGACGAGTTCGACCGCGCGACGGAGCTTCATCACCTCGGCGTGGGTACTCATCCCCTTGTACCCGTCCGACTGGTCGTTGTCCATCATCCGCTTGAGCTGCCCGCGCATCTCGTTGAGGTCGCGCTGGGAGAGGTCGGGGCTGGTGGTGTTCGTCACGCCGATCGACTTCAGTTTCTCCAGCCGGTCGACTATCACCGCGTTGAGCGCGTCACGGATCGCGATCACCTCCTCCGGGAGGTCGACCTCGACCCACCTGACGTCGGTGTCGTGGGTGTACTCGGAGACGTCGGCGTCGTCCTCCGTCATCACCTCGACGTTCCGGAGCCCGAGGTTCGTACAGACCGTCTCGATCTCCTCGGTGTCGCCGCCGGGCGACGCCGACATCCCCGTGACGAGCGGGTCCGCGGCGTCCGCGTGGTACCGCTCGGCGATGTAGACGTACGCGTAGTCGCCGGTCGCGCGGTGACACTCGTCGAAGGTGAGGTGGGTGACGTCCCGCAGCGAGATCCGGTTGCCGACGAGGTCGTTCTCGACGACCTGCGGGGTCGCGATCACGACGCGTGCGCGCTCCCACAGCGCGGCGCGGTCGTCCGGACGCACCTCGCCGGTGAACACGACGATCTCCTCGTCGGGGATCTCGAGCGCCTCCCGGTAGAACTCCGCGTGCTGCTGGACGAGCGGCTTGGTCGGGGCCAGAAAGAGGGCCGTTCCGCCCGCCTCGTGGAGGCGGTTCGCGGTGACCAGCAGGCTCACGGCCGTCTTCCCGAGACCGGTCGGGAGACAGACCAGGGTGTCCGCCGTCCGCGCGGCGTCCGCGAGCCGGAGCTGGTAGCGGCGGTGCTGGAGGAAGTCGTCGACGAGCAGCGGGTGGGAGATCCCCGTGGCCTCGGTCGCCATCGGCGGCTCTTGGCCGGCTTCGCCCTAAAGCCTTCGCGAAGCGGGGTGGAAGTTATCGGGCGCGGTCGTCGTCGCGGACGTCCTCGGGCACGTCCTCGTCGACCAGCGCGGCCCACTCGGCGAGCCGGTCACCTGACGGTGTGCGTGTACTCATCACACGGGAAATCCGTGCGATACCCCTTAATCGTTTCTCCCATTCCCTCCGGCTCGGAGCGGGGTGAGGCCCCGTGTCCGCGTCGTGACGCCACATCCGCGCCGCGTCCTCGGGGACGGCCGTCGTCCGAACACGGTCGCCTTTTAGGGCTCACGCCCGTCCCCGCCCACATGAGCAAACTCGACGAGTTCCTCGCGGGCGACCGCCTCGAAGACGTCGTCCTCTTCATCAGCGACGCGTTCCTCGACGACGACTCCCGGCTCCGGAACGTCGGCGAGGAAACCGATCGGGGGGTCCGGCTGATCCTCGACGGCGAGACGGGCCGCTCCGCGTTCCAGGCCGGCACCGGGATGGGTGCGATGGAGTTCGCACAGACGGCAACCCGGACCGAGGGACGGATCGCCCGGTCGCTCGACGACGGCGAGTGTCCGTTCGTCGACGCCGAGGACGCCACGGAAGAAGCCGAGGAGGGCGCTGAAGTCGACGCCGAGGACGCCGAATCCGACCCCGGGGACGCCGAATCCGACGCCGAGGGCGACGCGTTCGCGGGCGACCACGAGGTCCGGTTCGTCTTCGCGTTCGCGGAGGGGCAAAACGAGGAGGTCGGCGGGATCTACGCGGAGGGCGACGTCGTCCACGCGTACGCTCACTGCGCCTGCGGCGAGAGCTACTCGCACAAGTGGGTCGTCGGCGACCGGGCTTGATCCCACGACAGAGGGTGGGTTCTTTATCAGTCGGGGGTCGTAGTTCAGCGTATGCCGATCACCGAATCAGACCTTCCCGGCGTCGGGAAGAAGTTCGAGATCGACCTCGCCGACGGCGAGATGATCGTCGTCATCCACAACACCGGCAAGCGGGAGCTGTTCTACCGTCCCGAGTCGAACGCCGACTCCGAGAAGGTGTTCGAGTTCTCCGACGACCTCGCCCGGAAGATCGGGTCGATCATCGAGGGGGCACACTTCCAGCCGATCGAACCGGCCACCCAGGAGACGACCCTCCCGGGCGGGATCCTCCTCGAGTGGTACGAGGTACAGCCGGGCTCCTCGCTGATCGGCGAGACGCTCGAAAGCGCGGACGTCGGGAACCGAAGCGGCTTCACGATCGTCGCGATCCAGCGCGAGGACACGACGATCGACAGCCCGCCGGCCGACACCACGATTCAGGAGGCCGACACGCTGATCGGCGTGGGAACACGGGAGAACTGCGAGTCGTTCGAGGAGATTCTCACGGAATGAGGAGGGACTCGACCGGTCACGTCCGCCGCCGGCGCGGATCCGCGGATCCCTCGTGTCCCGCGATCGGGGTGAGCCTCCGTGGCTGATCTCCTGCTCGAGATCGGGGTCATGTTCGCGGCGATCGCCGGCGTCGGCGCGCTCGCGGACCGCCTCGGCCAGTCGGTGATCCCCTTCTACATCGTCTCCGGGATGCTGCTCGGGGAGTTCGTGCTCGGCCGGGTCGGGCTCCCGGTCCTCGGCGAGGTGTTCGTCGCGGAGTCGGAGTTCATCGCGCTGGGTGCGGAGCTCGGGATCGTCTTCCTGTTGTTCTTCCTCGGGCTGGAGTTCAACCTCGATCGGCTGCTCGACCGCCGCACGGAGATCGGGACGGCGGGGACGATCGACCTCGGGATCAACTTCGGGGCCGGCTTCGTCATCGGCTGGCTCGTCTTCGGCTCGTTCCTGCCGGCGTTCCTGATCGCCGGGATCGTCTACATCTCCTCGTCGGCGGTGATCACGAAGTCGCTCATCGACCTCGGCTGGATCGCCAACGACGAGTCCGAGCCGATGCTCGGCACGCTCGTCTACGAGGACCTCTTCATCGCCGTCTACCTCGCCGTCGTGTCCGCGATCGTCCTCGGGAGCGGCGGGGTCGAGGAGGCCGCCATCGACGTCGGCGTCGCGGTCGCGTTCATCGTCGCGCTGCTGTTGCTCGTCTACCTCGGCACCGGCTTCTTCTCCCGACTGGTCGAGACCGACGACCACGAGTCCGTGGTGCTCCGGACCGTCGGGGTGCTCGTGCTGATCGCGGGGGCGGCGCTCACGCTCGGCGTCAGTGAGGCGGTCGCGGCCTTCTTCGTGGGGATGGCGTTCTCCGCGACGGACCACGTCCACCAGCTCGAGGAGCTGCTCGAGCCGTTGCGGGACACGTTCGCCGCCGTCTTCTTCTTCTGGATCGGGCTCGTCACCGACCCGCTGCTGTTCGGCGGGGTGGCGGCACTGATCCTGTTGGCGGTCCTCGTCACGACGCCGACGAAGCTCGTCAGCGGCTTCCTCGGCGGGCGGGCGTTCGGGCTCGACACGCGCCGCTCGACACGCGTCGGGCTCGGCATGACGACCCGCGGGGAGTTCTCGCTCATCATCGCGACGATCGCCATCGCCGGCGCGGAGGCCGGGACGTTCGACGCGACGCTCGCGGCGACGATCAACGCGTTCGCCGTCGGCTACGTGCTGGTCATGGCGATCCTCGGGACCACCCTGATGGGCTACTCCGAGCCGTTCGAGAAGTTCGCCGTCTCCCGGCTCGGCGCCGGGGACTCGGAGCGGTCGGCCCCCGAGCCCGGCGACTGAATGAAACCGGCCGTCCCCCGGAGCCCGGCGACTGACCCGGGCGCCGCTCGCGGTCGTCGGTCTCGCCGGGTCGTTTCCGCCCTTCCCGTCGCCTACTCGTCGAGCACCGTCGCACCCGGCCCGATCCGCGTCTGGTACGCCCGCGAGTCGATGCCCGCGTCCGCGAACGCGTCGAGCATGGCGGCGGCGATCCCCTTCCGTCGGCCGTCGCGGCAGGCGGCGACCACCGCGGGCCCCGCGCCGCTGACAGTCACGCCGGTCGCGCCCGCGTCGAAGGCGGCCTCGCGGACCCCGTCGTAGCCGGTGATGAGGCGGGCGCGCTCGGGCGTGACGACCGGGTCGTTCATGCCCGCGCCGACGAGCGTCGGGTCGGACCGGCACATCCCGACGGCGAGCGTCGCGGCGTTGCCGACCGTCTCGACGAGCGCGTCCATCGAGGCCGTCTCCGGGACGACCCGTCGCGCGTCGCGCGTCGAGACGGCGACGTCGGGCAGGCAGACGACGAGGGGGACGTCGGCGCTCACCGCGTGGGTGCCCTCGGTCGTCGTGATGGTGAACCCGCCGAGCAGCGACGGCGCGACGTTGTCCGAGTGGGCGACGCCCGAGACGACCGCCTCGCCCTCGGCGGCGACGGGGACGAGCTCGGCCCGCGAGAGGCCGCGGTCGTACAGGCGATTGAGGGCGACGGCCGCGCCGGCGGCGCTCGCGGCCGACGAGCCGAGCCCCGACGCGGGCCGGACCCCCTTGTCGATGTGGATGTGGGCGGGCGCGTCGAGCTCCTCGACGACCGCGCCGACGGTGTTCTGCTCCGGGTCCTCCGGGATGTACTGGGCCCCGACGCCGGTCACCTCGATGGTCGTCCGCTCTGCCTTCTCGACGGTCACGACGTCGGCCGGGCGGGAGAGCGCGGCCCCGAACACGTCGAAGCCGCTCCCGAGGTTGGCGCTGGTCGCGGGTGCCCGTACCGTGATCATAGCGGTGGGTGGAGACGGGGACGCAAAAAGGAGCGGGATCCGCACGAGCCGTCCGACCCGAATCGGTAGGCGATCGCTACGGGGGATCCGGGACTCCGATGTCGGCGACCGTTTCAGGAGTCGGCGGCCGTTTCAGGGGTCTGCGGTCGTCTCAGGAGTCGGCGGTCGTCCACAGCATCGGGCCGATGACGGCGAGCCCGATCCCGAAGAGGATGTAGGTCGCCGGCATCGTCGTGAACGGGGCCATCAGGAAGATCGCGCCGAAGCCCATCACGACCGCGGCGATCACTTTCTGGGACTTCAGCGGTGCCGCCCCGAGCAGCGACGCGCCGAACGCCAACAGCAGGACGTGTCCCAGATGATAATCGAGCAGGATCTGGTCGACGAGCAGCAGCGTATCCATTCTGTCCGGAGATGCGCGGGATTCGCGCATTAAAGTTCCGTTTCGTACGACCCGCGCCGAGAGGTCGGCCGCCGCACGACCCCCGTCTTATAAGCCGCTTCCGGGCAACCGGTGTCCGTGCGACTCGTCCAGGTCATGATCCCGGCGGGCAAGCGCGCGGCGGTGATCAGTGCACTCGATAAGGAGGGTGTCGATTACGTCGTCACCGACGAGACGAGCAGTCGCGAGTACACCGCGGTCGCGACGTTCCCGCTGCCGACCGCGGCCGTCGAGCCGGTGCTCGAACGGCTCCGGGAGGTCGGCATCGACGAACGGACGTACACCGTCATCGTCGCCGCCGAGACGGTGATCTCCCGCCGGTTCGATCAGTTGGAGGCGCAGTACGCGGCGAAGTCGGAACGCAACGAGGACCGGATCTCCCGACAGGAGCTCCAGGCGAAGGCCGCAGACCTCGTCTCCGGCACCCAGACGTACGTGCTGATGACGGTGCTGTCGGCGGTGATCGCGACCGCCGGGCTGCTGCTCGACTCGCCCGCGACCGTCGTCGGATCGATGGTGATCGCGCCGCTGATCGGCCCCGCGATGTCGGCCGCCGTGGGCACCGTCGTCGACGACGACGAGCTGTTCCGGCGGGGCGTCCGCCTGCAGGCGCTCGGCGTCGCGCTCGCGGTGGGGTCCGCTGCGGTGTTCGCCACGGTCCTCCGTGCCACCAACCTCGTCCCGCCCGGGGTCGACCCGCTCACGCTCGCGGAGGTATCGGAGCGGCTCGCGCCGAACGTGCTCGCGCTCGCGGTCGCGCTCGGCGCGGGCGTGGCCGGGATCGTCTCGCTGATGACCGGCGTCTCCGCGGCGCTCGTCGGCGTCATGATCGCCGTCGCGTTGATCCCGCCGGCGGCCGCCGTCGGGATCGGGATGGCCTTCGGCATCCCGCGGCTCGCGGTCGGCGCGGGGGTCCTCGTCTTAGTGAACGTCCTCTCGATCAACCTCGCGGCGCTCGTCATGCTGTGGTACGAGGGGTACCGTCCGGAACGGTGGTTCCGCGAGGACGACGCGAAGGCCGCGCTGGTCAAGCGGGCGGCGATCCTCGTCGCCGCCATCGCGCTGTTGTCCGTCTTCCTCGGCGGCGTCACCTACGACTCGTACGTCGCGACGACCACCGAGGGGGAGATACGGAGCGCCGTCGGGGACGAGCTGGCGTCGATCGACGCCGGGATCGAGCTCATCGATATCGAAATCGAACGCGCCGGCAACGTTCCGCCCCGCTCGACCGAACGCGTGGTGATCACCGTCGGTGCGCCGCCCGGGACGGGGATCGAGGGGCTCGCAGCGAGACTCGACACACGGATCGAGGCCGTCATCGGAACGGAGACGACCGTCGAGGTCAGGCTGCTGACCGTCGAGCGATCGTCGTAGCCCACACGCCGTCGTTCCGGGAACGACCGTGACCGTCGGGCTCTCGGCACCGAGAAGGAAGCTCTTTGCCGTTCCACGCGGTGAGTACCGCCGTGACCGACCAACCAGTATCCGACGACGAGCCCGTTCGGGACGTCGTCGAACGGTCCCGGGGCGGCGCGCCCGCGGTGGGCGAGGCGGTACGGGACCGGTTCTCCTCCGACGAAGTTTTTCAGCGGATCATCGCCGCGGCCGACGAGGAGGTGACCTCCGGCAACCGCGAGCTGTTTTTCAGCGGCGTCGCCGCCGGGCTCGCGATCACCATCACGTTCCTCCTGTACGCCTCGATGACCGCCTCGACCGACGGCCATCCCGTTTTGAGCGTCCTGTTGTACCCGCTCGGGTTCATCTACATCATCATCGGCGGCTACCAGCTCTTCACCGAGAACACGCTCCCGCCGGTGGCGTTGACCCTCGAGCGGCTCGCGAGCTTCCCCACGCTGTTGCGTCACTGGGGGATCGTTCTCGCCGGGAACTTCGCCGGCGGCGCGATCGGCGCGGTCGTCCTGTCGTACGGCGGCGTCTTCTCGCCGGAAGCGGCCACCGTCGCCGCGGACATCGCCCGATCAGGCGTCGAGACCGGCTGGTGGCCGCTCTTCTTCAAGGCCGCCATCGCGGGGCTGATCGTCGCCGGGGTCGTCTGGGTCGGGTTCGCCTCCACGGACTCGGTCACCCGTCTGCTCGTCGTCTACCTCGCGTTCCTCGCGATCCCGCTGGGGAACCTCTATCACGTCGTCGTCTCGTTCACCGAGGCGCTGTTCCTGATGTTCGCCGGCACCCTCGGGCTGTACGTCGGAATGGTCGAGTTCGTGCTCCCGGTTCTCCTCGGGAACACGGCCGGCGGGGTCGTACTCGTCACGCTCGTCAACTACTTCCACACGAGCGAGAAACGCCTCGAGTCGGCGCGTTTCGACGGAATGAACCGCCGCCTCTCGGTCCCGGAGTGGCTGTTCGGACAGGCCGTCGGTCGGTCGTACGTGCCGATACTGAACAGCGCCGAGGCGGCGCTGTTCGCCGACGAAGGCCACCGCGTGATGGTTCCGATCACGAACCTGCGGACCGACGAGAAGCTCGTCGAGCTCGCGAGCGCGCTCGCGAGCGACCACGAGGACGGTACGGTCCACGTGGTCCACGTCGTGCAGGCCCCGGAGGGCATGTCGTTGACGTCCGGGGACAACAGCGACCGCATCATCGGGGCCTCCGAGCGACACATGGGGCCGGTCCGCTCGATCGCGGAGCGGTACGACGTCGACGTCGAGACGTCGACCGTCGTCTCACATCGGTCCTTCGAGGAAGTGTTCGACATGGCCCGCCGGACCCGACCCGAGACGGTTCTGATGGGCTGGAGGGACGACCAGCTGTGGAGCGCGGCCCGCGCGGAGCGGCCGATCGAGGAGCTGACGAACCAGCTGCCGTGTGACTTCCTGATCCTCGACGAGAGCGAGTTGGACACCTCGCGGGTGCTCCTGCCGACGGCCGGCGGACCGGACTCCGTACTGGGGGCGGAGGTCGCACGCGTGCTCTCCCGGACCGCCGACGCCGAGGTGACCCTGCTCCACGTCGTCCCGGACGACGACGCCCGCGAGGAGGGCGAGCGGTTCCTCTCGGAGTGGGCCACGGAGAACGGACTCGAGGGGGCGACGCTGACCGTCGACACCGGCGGCGACGTGGAGGGCGCGATCGAGGCGGCCGCGGTCGACAACACCCTCATCATCATCGGGGCGACCGAGAAAGGGCTGTTGTCCCGGCTCCTCTCCGACTCGCTCCACCTCGACTTGGTCAAGCACGTCGACTGTTCGGTACTGCTCGCGGAGCGACCCAGCCATCGGTCGATCAGGCAACGGCTCTTCGGTCGCGGGCGACGAGCACGAAAGGCCGACCGCGAGGTCGTCGCCGTTCCGGACGGCCGCGAAGAGCCGCCCGAAACGCGGTAACGGACCGTCCCTCGCCGGCGGTGGCCGCTACTCGCCGTCGCGTTCGCGGGTCGGGAGGTCCGGCTCGTAGGCGGCGGCGTCGACGATCATCGCGAGCACTTCCTCGACGTTCTCGCCCTCGGTCACGCTCATGGTCGCGTCGACGCCCTCGGCGCGGATCGCCTCGAACCGGTCGTGTTTGTTCGCGACGGTGTGCATCGGGATGGATTCGTCGAACAGGGCACGGACTTCCTCGCGGAGCTCCAGTTGGACGTCGAGCGGATAGCCGCAGTCGCCGGAGGGGTCGAGCACGAAGAGGACGACATCGGCGAGGTGGACCAGCGCGCTGACCGCCTGCCGTTCGATGTCGTTACGCTCGTCCTCGGGGCGGTCGAGGAGCCCGGGCGTGTCGACGATCTGGTAGCGGACGTGGTCGCGTTCGAAGTGACCGACCTGGACGCCCCGCGTCGTGAACGGGTACTCCGCGATCTCGTTGGACGCGCGGGTGACCTCGTTCACGAACGAGGACTTGCCGACGTTCGGGTAGCCGGCGACGACGACTGCGGGCTCGTCCGGACGGATGTCGGGCAGGTTACGGAGGGCGTCGCGGGAGTCGCCGATGTACCGGAGGTCGTCCTCGATCTGGTCCATCACGTCGGCCATGCGCGCGAACGCCTGTTTCCGGTGTTTCTTCGCGGCGTCGACGTCCGAGTTGCGGACCTTCGTGGTGTACTCGTCGCGGAGGCGCTCGATCTGGCGGCTCGCCCACATCACCTGCGCGAGCGCCTGTCGGAGGCGGTCGACGTCGACGATGGCGTCCGCGAGCTCGTAGTAGAACGGCTTGACGTCGAAGCCGAAGTCCGGCCACGAGACGACCACGTTCTCGAGGTTGTCCGAGAGGATGTTGCCGGCCGTGCGAAGCATCGCCTCCTGGGCCTCGTGGCCGCTCTTGGCGTGACCCGTTCGCGCCGCCCGGGAGAACGCCTTGTCGAGGAGTTCCTCCGCACGGGGCGTCGTCGGGAGGCCCTCAAATATCATATTGCCCCTTTCTTGCCCCTCAGCGCGTATAAGAGCGTCCGTTTCCGGACCCGAACGACACGCCGACACACGCCGGGGTGTGCCGACGCCTCCCGTTTCCTCGGGGTGACCGCCGATCGGGTCACCGAATCCGACGTTTGTCCCGTGTCGCCCGGACGGCTGGGTTCGGTAGGTTTACCGGCGTCGACGGCCCTCCCTCGCGTATGAGTCTGGAGGTCGCCGTCGCGGTCCCGTTCAAACGGCGCGGCAAGCAACGGCTCGGCGAGGGGGAGTTCGTCGTCGCGCTCTCGCTCGACCGGGAGTGGTTCTCGCCCGATCAGGCGAAGCGGCTCGTCGACGTCGCCGTCGGGCGCGGGCTCCTCGTCGAGGAGGACGGCGACCTCGTCGCCCGGTTCGACCCGGCCGACGTCACGATCCCCGAAGAGTTCGTCCCCGACGAATCGCTCCTCCGCGAGCAGTCCACCTTCGAGACGGCGCTCGACGCCATCGTCGCCGCCGGCGTCGAGAAGCAGCGCGCGGTCGCCGCGATCAACGAGCGCCAGCGCACGCTCGCCGTCACGCTCGAGGCGGCGGCGGTCCTCTACGCGAAAGAGCACGGGGCCGCGGTCGATCGGCTCGCCGACGACGTGCGCGCCGGGCTCGTGGAGGAGGAGGCGTGACCGCCGTCGGCCACGCGGGGGGCCGGTGATGGTCACGGACCGACTGACCGACGGCGTCCGCATCGCCCAGCTGCTCGCCTCCGAGGTGACCGGGAACCGGGGACGGCTCCGCGACCTCGTCGTCACGGACGCCGACCCCGACGTCGAACCGACCGTCGACGGCGCGCTCGCTTACTCGCTGGCGCTCGCCCCGAAACGTGAGGACGACGGGGAGGGTGGGAACGGGGACGAGGAAGACGGGACGGACGAAGACGGGACGGACGCAGACGAGGGCGACGAGGACGGATCCGAGCGCGTCGCGGACGTGTTCGTCCAGCCCGATCGGGTGCGGGTGGAGTTCGTCGTCGCGCCCGACGTCGCGGCGACGACGGCCGAGGGGGCGGGGCTTCGGGTCCGGCCGAAGGCGGTTCGTCCGCCCCGAACCCTCGTCTTCCTCGAGGACGGGGCGGCCGTCAAGCGCGTCCTGCCGACGCTCGAGGCGGTCCTCGAGGCCGCCCTCGAGGTGACCCCCGCGGACGCCGGCGGCGAGTGAGGCGGCCCCGCCTCGTCCCGTTTCGCGGTTCCGTTTCGGGGTCACGTTCACGGAGCCGTGCGGACCCCACCCACTTTTGGTCGCCGCGTCCCCTCGGGGAGGTGTGACGCTCGATCCGATCCACGTCGAGAACATCGCGCGGCTCGCGTACGACATCGCGAGCGACGTGGACACGACGGACCACGAGGACCTCGTCGGCCAGGTCTGGGAGGAGTGGCTCCCGTCGCTGCGCCGGGACGGCCGGGTCGTGATCGAGCCGGTCGGCGACCACGAGCGCCGTCGGACCGACATCGACGCGGTCGCGCTCGCGGAGCGCCCGTTCGGGACGGTTCACGGGCTCGACTCCGGAACGATCAACCCGACCACGTTCAAGAACGGGCTCGTCGTCGACGTCGCGCACGCGGCGATGGCGTCGGAGCCGACGGACCTGTCGCTCCACCGGGACCGCACCATCGTCGCGACCGTCCACGCGGGCGACTCGACGACGGACTTCGACCGCGAATGGACGCGCCGCGACGCGGGTCACACCCGCCAGCGGGTGCTCCACGCCCCGCGCGTGAACCGGTACGCAGAGGGGGTCGTCCACGCGCTCGCGCTCTACCTCGCCGAGGGGACGCACGCGCTCACCCACGCCGACCGCGTCGACGAACTGCTCGTGCTCGACGGGCCGGTGTATCCCAAGGAACTGTTCACGTGGGGCGACCGCGACCCCGAGCTGGGCGAGATCGCTCGGGAGGCGAAACCCCGGTCGGTCGTCGAGAACTACGTCCGGCTCGTCGAGCGGTTCGTCGAGCGGGACGTCCCCCTCGCGGGGTTCGTCAAGAACCCGGCGAGCCGCACGATCGTCCGCACGCTCGCGGACCGCGGGGTCGAGCCGCCGTGGCCCGACGACGCCGCGCTGTTCACGGCACTGCTCGAACGGCGGGCCGACGGCGACCGCCTCGACGACGCGCTCACGTTCACCACGTGGTTCCACAGCCGCGGGGGCGCGGACGGGACGATGGCGGCCGACGCGGACGCGCTCGGGATCGAGCGTGAGCTCGACCCGACGCTGTACGAGCCGACGTTCATGGTCGTCTACGACCCCCGAACGGACGTGACGTACAAGCTGGAGGCTCCCTATGCGTTCGCCCGCGACGCGTCGACGCGCGACCGGCTGACCCGACAGGTCCTCTCCGACGTGGCGGCGACCCGCGGCCCGCCCGAGGCGGTCGCGAAGGCCGACGAGCTCGCGCGGATCAACGCCGGCGAGAAGGCCGCGCTCCGCCGGAAGTTCGAGGAGCGGTTCGACAGCGACCAGCAGGCCACCTACGACGACCTCCGCTGGGGGAAAGAGCGGTACTGACGGGGTCGTCGAGAAGGGCCGTCCCGCGGAGGGCTCACAGCACGCCGGCGAGGAGTACGGCGTAGATCGCGGCGTTGTACGCGCCGTGGGCCAGCCCGGGGACCACCACGTTCCCCGTCCGCTCGTACAGGAGGCCGAGCACGCAGCCGAGCAGGACGACGACGCCGACGTACGCGAGCTGCTCGGGGAGCGCGCCCTCGATCGACGGGAGGTGGATGACCCCGAAGACGAGGCTCGCGATCAGGATCGCCGGACCCGCGTCGAACGCCCGCCGCAGCCCCCCTTGGACGACGCCGCGGAACAGCAGCTCCTCGATCGGACCGACTACGAGCAGCGAGACGGCGATCATCGCGAGGTAGTAAGGGACCGGGTCGCCGGCGGCGACGGTGGCTCGGTTCTCCCCGGTCGTCAGCCCGACCTCCGCGAGCACGAGCAGCGCCCCGTACTGGAGCGCCAACAGTCCGACGGCCCCGCCGACGACGAGGGCGGTGTCGATCCGGGACGGGCGGGCGACGTCGACGACGTCCCACTCGTCGGTGAACGCGAGGTAGCCGACGACCGCGAGCAGGAACCCGCCGAACTGCACGACGGTCCGGAGGACCTGCCACGCGCTCGTCCCCTCGGCCACGAGGCCGGCGCTCACGGCGAGTCTCGCCGTCGGGCCGGTGATCGCGGAGGCGACGAGGAGCGCGAACACGACCACGACCACCGCGCTCGCTACGCGAGTGACCCGCTCCAGCGGGACGGCGAACCTGGCGACGGGATCGGAGGCGTCGCGGGCGTCTTCACCGTCGCGATCCGATCGACCCTCACGGTCCTCGCTCATCGCCAGCCGTAGGGTCGGCGACGGTTTCAACGCTCCGGAAGGCGGGCGCTGGCGACGTCAGATGCCGGTCCTCACGTCGTCCGGCGGCCTACGACCGTTCGATACGCAGCTCGCGTTTGTCCGCGACGGCGGCCGCCTCCTCGAAATCGCCGCCGCCGAGGAGCCCCCGAGCGGCCTTCTTGCCCCACTCGACGGCGGGCTGGGTGAACGTCGGGACGCTCGCGAGCTCCCCGTAGAGGACGCAGGCGGCCTCCATCCCGTAGAGCAACTCCCCGAGCGCGCGCTCGTCGACCCGGTCGATCTCGACCCTGACGTTGGGGACGCCGGCGGCCGCGAGGCTCGCTTCGGTCGCCTCGAACTCCGCGTCGAGGAGGTCGCCGAGCGAGGAGCCGCCGAGGTAGGCGAGCCCCTCGAGGTCGGTTTCGGGGATGGGCGTCGACGCACGCTCCCGCGGCCGGACGACCGTGACGAGTTTGTCGCGCGGGCCGGCGCGGTACAGCTGGAGCTGTGAGTGTTGGTCGGTCGCTCCGAGCGCGCGCACGGGAGTCTGCCCGAGGCCGTCTTTCCCGAGGCTCTCGGCCCACAGCTGTGCGAACCACTCCGCGAACGTCTCGAGCGACTCGGCGTAGGGCATCACGGCGTTCGTGAGCGCGCCGCGCTCGGCGAGCGCGTACGTCGTCGCGCCGTAGGCGTACGCGGGCGACTCGAACAGCGAGCCGGCGAGCGCGTCGCGACCGTCCCGCCCGCCCGCGAGGACCGCCTCGATGTCGTGGCCCTGCAGGGCCGCGACCGCGAGCCCGACCGTCGAGAGCACCGAGAAGCGTCCAGAGACGCCTTCGGGAACGTCGAGCGCGGGGAGGTCGTGGCGGTCGGCGAGCCGGCGCAGGTTTCCTTCGTCGCCCGTCGTGACGAGGGTCCGTTCCGTCCAGTCGACCCCCGCGTCGGCCATCGCCTCGCGCACGACGAGGAAGTTCGCGAGCGTCTCCGCCGTGGTGCCCGAGTTGGAGACCACGTTGACGACGGTGTCCGCGAGCGGGAGCTCGGCGAGCAGCGCGTCGACGGCGTCGGGGTCGACGTTGTCGAGGACGTACGCGTCGGCGTCGCCGCCGAGCGCGTTCGACAGCGTCGCCGCCCCCAGCGCGCTCCCGCCGATACCGACCGTCAGCACGGCTGCGGGGTCGTCGAACGCGCCCGTCGCCGCGCGGATCGCCGCCGGGTCGGTGGTTTCGGGCAGGTTCAGCGCGGCGTACCCGAACTCGTCGTCGGCCATCCCCCGCTCGATCCGCTCGTGTGCGTCCCCGACGCGCTCGTCGAGCCGTTCCAAGGTCGCCTCCGTCACGCCCGGGGTCGTTCCCAGCGCGTTGCCGATGTCTACGTCCATACACACTCACGCGGGCGAGCGGGCCTTAAAGCGTGGGCGTCGGCCGCGGTCGCGTCGCCCCTGCGGCTCGCGGGCCGAGTGGGGGCGACCCGCGGATCGAGGCGGGACGGGCCGCTAGCACAACAGTGTTGTTCCACCGGACGCTTCGACAGGTATGGACGCGTTATCGAGGGTGCATAGCGATCGATGAGCGTGACGTATCCCGTTCGGACGACGACGACCCTCACACCGGCGGCCTTCACACCGGCGGCCTTCACACCGGCGACCCTCACACCGGCGACCCTCACACCGAGGAGCCTCGCTTCCGCCACGACGACCTCCGTCGCAACGACTGACCTCCTCGCCCGCCGTCGATGAAGAACCTATTGGGCGTCAACCCGCAGGTGTTGGCGCTCGCGCTCGCCCGGATGTCCGAGTCGGTCGGCAACTCGTTTCTCGTCGTGGTGCTCCCGCTGTTCATCGCGACGGACTTCGTCACCGGGGCCACCTTCGGGCTGACCGAGGTGTTCATCACCGGGCTCATCCTCTCGGTGTTCGGGTTCGTCAACAGCCCGCTCCAGCCGTTCACGGGGCGACTCTCCGACCGGACCGGCAAGCGCAAGGTGTTCGTCCTGTTCGGGCTCGTGCTCATCGCGGCGGCGAGCTTCGCGTACTCGTTCGCGACGACGTACTGGCACCTCATCGGCCTCCGGGTGTTCCAGGGGATCGCGGGCGCGTTCATCATTCCGACGACCGTCGCGCTCGTCAACGACCTCGCCACCGACGAGAACCGCGGCGGCAACATGGGGACGTACAACACGTTCCGGCTCGTCGGCTTCGGCGTCGGCCCGATCGCCGCGGGCGGGGTGATCGCCGCCGGGCCGTACTCGATCCCCCTCGGCGCGACGACGCTCGCGATCTCCGGGTTCGACGCGGCCTTCTACTTCGCGGCGTTCACCGCCACGCTCGCGTTCTTCCTCGTGTTGGCGCTCATCCGTGACCCGTCGGTCGAGCCCTCCGAGTCCGACGAGTCCGTTCTCGACGGGATCCCGATCCTCGACCGGAGCGGGTCGAACCTGCTCGACCCCGTCTTCGCGCTCGGCGTCGTCTCCTTTTTCATGGCGGTCGGCATCGCCGTCTTCGCCACGCTCGGTGAGATCGTCAACACCCAGCTTGACCAGGGGCCGGAGATGTTCGGGCTCCAGTTCGCAGCGTTCGTGCTCGCGCAGATCTTCTTACAGGCCCCGATCGGTCGAGCCACCGACTTCTACGGCCGCAAGGCGTTCATCGTCGTCGGGACGGTGCTGCTCGTCCCCACGACGCTCGTGCAGGGGTTCATCCCCGACATCACGCTGCTTTCGGGGGTCGTCTCGGACTCCTGGCTGATGTTCATCGCGCGCTTCCTCCAGGGGGTCGCCGGCGCGATGGTGTTCGCGCCCGCGCTCGCGCTCGCCGGCGACCTCGCGCCCGAGAACCGGTCGGGAGCGACCCTCTCGGTGTTGACGATGGCGTTCGGCTTCGGCGTTGCGTTCGGGCCGCTGCTCTCCGGGTTCCTCGTCGCCTGGGGCTTTGCGGTCCCGTTCGCGTTCGCGGCCGCGCTCGCGATGATCGGCGTCGTCCTCGTCGTCACGCAGGTCGACGAGGTGATGACGCCCCGGCGGCCGATCCCCTTCATCGGCTACGTCACCTGACCGGTCAAGCAGCGGGGGTCTCACTCGGGCGTTCTCGTGGCTCCCGACGATCCGGATCGGTGGTGGACGGTTCCTTGCCGTGTCGTTCAGCGACCCGACGCGGTGAACTCCTCCCGGTAGACGCGTCCGAACGCGTTCCGCCGGAGGGTGCTAACGGCCGCCGCCTGCTCCTCGTGGAACGTCGTCGCGATCACGGCGTCGGCGAAGGGGATCGGGTGCCACGTGATCCGGTCGACGTGATCCGAACCAAGCGTGACGACGTCCGCCTCCGTGAACTCGCTGTCGGCGAGCCACGCGTCGAACTCGTCGCGGTCGCCGACGTGGACCGCGAGCAGCTCGGCGAAGATCGCGTCCCGGGCGGTCTCGATGACCTCCGGACGGACCCGCTCGTCGTACTCGTCGGCGTCGAACTCCATCGCCTTCGTCGTCTCGCGCACGACGACCCGCGCGGCGGGGCCGGCGTCCTCGTAGCGCTCGAGCGCCGTCGCCCGCGTCGTCGGCGCGAACGCACCGATCGTTTGCATATCGGTCGGTTGTCCGGCGACCCAAAAGGGGTTGCGCTACGCGTCGGCCGGGTCGCTGCGATCGTCCCCGCCGCTTCCGTCGCTTCCGCCGCTTCCGTCCCTTCCGCCGCTTCCGTCGCTATCGCTCGCGCTCTCGCCGGTGTCCAGTTCGTGATCGCCATCGTCCGAACTGTCGTCCTGCCCGCCGTCCTCTCCGTCCTCTCCGTCCTCTCCGTCCTCGTCGTCGTACATCTCGCGGGTCAGTGCCCGCGCCTCGCGGAGCACGGCCGCCGTCTCGGGGTCGGTTCCGGCGTCGTCGACACCGAGCCCCTGGCCGCCGTCGCCGCTTCTCGTGCCGCGTCCGTGGCCGACGTGCCCGCCCGCGTCGACGCCGGGTCGGCCGCGGTCGACGGTGTCCTCGAACGTCTCGTGGTACGTCGCGTCCTCGGCGTGCGGGACGACGGCCTCGGCGAGCCCCTCGGGATCCATCCCGCCCCAGCCGGGGGCGTGCTCGTCGAGCCACGCCTCGTGGTCGTCGCCGTGGATCATCGCCGTGAACGCGAGGTGGTGCGCGAGGTGTTCGCCGTCTCGCTGCGGGGTATCACACACCGGGCAGGCGTATCCCATGACGGGACCGCCTACGCCGCTCGGGCCTAAAGCGGCGTCGGACCCGTTCGGTCGTTCCCGACGCGACGCCGCTCCCGCTCCTTTCGTCGCCTTGGGTCCACTCGCTGTCGCCCACCGCGTCCACACCGCCCTCGTGACGCCGCTAGAACAGCAACTTTATCACTCGCACGGGGCGAAATTCGCACAAGACTGCTCCCTTGGGAGGTTCAACAGTGACTCAAGCCAACACACAACCGGAGGTGAACATCGGTCTCGTCGGTCACGTCGACCACGGGAAGACGACGCTCGTCCAGGCGTTGTCCGGATCGTGGACCGACCAGCACAGCGAGGAGATGAAACGCGGGATATCCATCCGGCTGGGGTACGCGGACGCGACGTTCCGTCGCTGCCCCGGCGTCGACGCGCCCGAGTGTTACACCATCGACGAGGAGTGTCCGGACGGCTCCGAGAGCGAGGTCCTGCGGACGGTCTCGTTCGTCGACGCCCCCGGACACGAGACGCTGATGGCGACGATGCTCTCCGGGGCCTCGATCATGGACGGGGCGGTGCTCGTCGTGAGCGCGACCGAAGACGTCCCGCAGGCACAGACGGAAGAACACCTGATGGCGTTGAACCTCATCGGCATCGAGAACGTCGTCATCGCGCAGAACAAGGTCGACCTCGTCGACCGCGACCGCGCCGTCGACAACTACCGACAGATACAGGAGTTCGTCGAGGGCACGGTCGCGGAGGACGCGCCGATCGTCCCCGTCTCCGCCCAGCAGGAGGTCAACCTCGACCTCCTCATCGAGGCGATCGAAACGGAGATCCCGACGCCCGAGCGCGACCCCGACGAGGACGCGCGGATGTTCGCGGCCCGCTCGTTCGACATCAACCGCCCCGGCACGAACGCCGCGGACCTCAAAGGCGGCGTCGTCGGCGGCTCGCTCGTCCAGGGCGAGCTCGCGGTCGGCGACGGGCTCGAGATCCGCCCCGGCCGCCAGGTCGAGGAGGGCGGGCAGACCGAGTGGCAGTCGTTGGAGACGACGGTCCGGTCGCTACAGGCCGGCAGCCAGCAGGTCGACGTCGCCAAACCCGGCGGGCTGCTCGGCGTCGGCACCGGCCTCGATCCGAGCCTGACGAAGGGCGACGCGCTCGCCGGCCAGGTCGCGGGCGAGCCCGGCACGCTCCCGCCGACGCGCAACGACTTCGAGATGACGGTCGATCTCCTCGACCGCGTCGTCGGCGAGGGCGAGGTCGACGAGATCAGCACCGGCGAGCCCCTGATGCTCACGGTCGGCACCGCGACGACGGTCGGCGCGGTGACGAGCGCGCGCGACGGCGAGTGCGAGGTGAAACTCAAACGACCCGTCTGTGCGGAGTCGGGCGCACAGATCGCCATCAACCGCCGCGTCGGCGCGCGATGGCGCCTCATCGGCGTCGGGACGCTGTCGTAGCGTGCCCGGCACGGACCGCGGCGACGCGACGTACGGGCCGACGGCGGACGCCGACGACCGCGACGCCGACGGTCGCGACGACGGGACCGCCCCCGTCGTCGCGCTCGACGCGAGCGCCCTGATGGCCCCGATCGAGGCGAACGTTCGCCTGTTCGAGGAGCTCGATCGGCTCCTCGGGTCGCACGCGGCGGTCGTCCCTGCCGCGGTCGTCGCCGAGCTCGACGGGCTCCGATCGGGGGCCGGGACGGAGGCGACCGCGGCGAGCGTCGGCGCGGACCTCGCGGAGCGGGCGGAGACGGTCGAGACGGACGCATCGTACGCGGACGACGCGTTGGTCGAGCTGGCCACGACGGGCCGGGTCGGCTACGTCGTTACGAACGATCGACCCCTGGCGAGACGGGTGCTGGACGCGGACGTACCAGTAATCTGTTTAAGGGGTCGGAACACACTGGCGATAACGGAACCCTAGCGCAGGGATACAGCGCACACCCCACGCATATGTACAAACGAGTTCGACTCAAGGACACGGTCGAGGTCCCGCCGAAGCACCTGGCGGACGTCACCGACGAGCGGGTGAAAGCCCTGCTGCAGGACAAACTGGAAGGACGAATGGACGAGGACGTCGGCAGCGTCGTGAGCGTCATCGAGGTCCACGAGATCGGCGACGGCGCGGTGTTACACAACCGCCCCGGCGTCTACTACGAGGCGGAGTTCGACGCGCTCACGTTCGACCCCGACATGCAGGAGGTCGTCGACGGGACGGTCGTCGAGACGGTCGAGTTCGGCGCGTTCGTCGGGATCGGCCCGGTCGACGGGCTACTCCACGTCTCCCAGATCACCGACGAATACCTCACGTTCGACGGGGCGAACCAGCAGCTCGCCTCCTCCGACTCCGACAAGACGCTCGGCGTCGACGACGCCGTTCGCGTCCGCGTCGTGACGAAGAGCATCGACGAGCGCAACCCGCGCGACTCGAAGATCGGGCTCACGGCGAAACAGCCGGGGCTCGGCAAACACGAGTGGCTCGAAAGCGAGCGTCGCCGCCGCGCGGAGACCGGCACGGCCGCGGAGGACGACTGATGGCGGAGGACCGCCTCGCCTGCCGTGAGTGCCACCTGGTGAACGACCCGGACGCACAGACCTGCGAGCACTGCGGTTCCTCCTCGCTGACCGAGGACTGGGCCGGCTACGTCATCATCTCGCACCCCGAGGAGAGCCAGATCGCCGAGGAGATGAACGTCACCAAGGCCGGTTCGTACGCGCTCAAGGTCCGATAGCCGGCCGGCGTTCCCGAATTCCCGATAGTTCTCCCAATGCTCACGCTTCCCGACTCGCTTCGCGACGCGTTCAAGGAGCCGCTCGGCCCCGTGACGACCGACGCGGACGCGCTCCTCGCGGCCGCCGAGCGGACCCGTGAGACGCACGACGCCCCGGAAGCGTCCCTGATAGCGGTCGGCGACGTCGTCACGTTCCACCTCCGCGAGGCGGGACGGGTGCCCGACGTCGCGCTCGTCGACGGCATGACGGAACGCGAGGCGGTTCGCGCCGAGATCGACGACGCGCTCGGGGAGGCGACACAGCGACGGGTCTCCGTCTCGAACCCCGCCGCGGAGCTGACCGCGGAGCTGTTGTCGGCGCTCCGTGACGCGCTCGCCGCCGCGGAGCCGACCATCCTCGAAGTGACCGGCGAGGAGGACCTGGCGGCGCTCCCCGCGATCCTCGCCGCGCCCGTCGGGTCGACGGTCGTCTACGGCCAGCCCGGCGAGGGGATGGTCCACGTCGCTGTCACGCCGGACGCGAGGTCACACGCACGGGAGCTGTTCGACGCGATGGACGGCGACGTCGCCGGCGCGTATCGGGCGCTGGGCGTCGACCCGACGGCGTGAGACGCGAGGGACGACGTAACTCCCTGGACGACCGCGTAACTCCCTGGACGACCGCGTAACTCTCTGAGCGACCGCGCAACCCTCTGAGCGACCGCGCAACCCTCTGAGCGACCGCGCAACCCTCTGAGCGACCGCGTAACCGCGTGGAAGAGGACTCGGGATACCCGCGACGCGTGTCTACTCCTCGACTCGGTCGGCCTCGATGACCTCCCCGACGACGCTCCAGCCCTCCTCGTCGGGTCCCTGTCGTCCGAGCAGTACGCGCTCGTAGTCGTCCGAGGTGATCAGCCGAAACGACGCGTCGACGTCGGCGTCGACGCGGGCGCCCTCGCCGCGGAACTCGCGCTGGAAGAACTCCGTGGCGACGAACTCGTACACGCCGGCGTCGCCCGTGTCGAGTTCGAGCCGTACCGGTCGAGGCTGGACGTTGTGGATCCGCTTGGCGATCGGGTGTAGGTCGGCCATACGTGACCCACGGGGCGGTCGGGGAATAAAAGCCGTCGTGATGACGCAGTCGTGGCGGATCCCATCGTGGCCCGTCGGAGCCGGTCGGGAGACGCGAAACGGTCGTCGACGTCGCCCGCGCGGCGGGCAACACCCGCTTCGAAATCCTTTTACAGCTTTCGAGGGGAAGTAATGGTAACTGAACTATGGACGTCGATATCATCTCCGAGGAGGAGAACCCCATGCTACACCGTACAGACATTCGATTCGAGACGACCCACGAGGACGCGACGCCCTCTCGGCTCTCCGTGCGCGACTCGCTCGCCGCCAAGCTCGACAAGTCCTCGGACGAGGTCGTCGTCCACGAGCTCGACACGAAGTTCGGGATGCGCAAGACGGTCGGCTACGCGAAGGTGTACGACTCGGCCGCCGACGCGCTCGAGGTCGAACAGGAGTACATGCTCGAACGCAACAAGATCGGTGCCGAAGAGGACGCGGCCGCGGAAGAAGCCTGATACGGCCCTCTCGAATGCGAGTTCTCGGGATCGAGGGGACGGCGTGGTGTGCGAGCGCCGCCCTCCACGACTCCGGGTCCGACACCACTTTCATCGAATCCGACGCGTACGAACCCGATAGCGGCGGCATTCACCCGCGCGAGGCCGCCGAGCACATGAGCGAGGCGATCCCCGCGGTCGTCGACGCGGTCCTGACGCACGCGACCGACGAGTACGGCCCCGACGCGATCGACGCGGTCGCCTTCTCCCGCGGCCCGGGCCTCGGCCCGTGTCTCCGTACCGTCGGCACCGCGGCGCGGGCGCTCGCGGGGGCGCTCGACGTCCCGCTCGTCGGCGTCAACCACATGGTCGCCCACCTGGAGATCGGTCGCCACGAGTCCGGGTTCTCGAACCCGGTGTGTCTGAACGCCTCCGGCGCGAACGCGCACCTGCTCGGCTACCACGACGGGCGCTACCGGGTGCTCGGCGAAACGATGGACGCGGGCGTTGGCAACGCGCTCGACAAGTTCACGCGGCACGTCGGCTGGAGCCACCCCGGCGGGCCGAAGGTGGAGGCGGCCGCGTCGCGCGCCGACGCCGACGCGGACCTCCTCGACTTACCGTACGTCGTCAAGGGAATGGACTTCTCGTTTTCGGGGATCAGCTCCGCCGCCAACGACGCGGTCGACGACGGCGTCTCCGTCGAGGAGGTCTGTTTCTCGCTTCAAGAGCACGTGTTCGCGGTCCTGACGGAGGTGTCCGAGCGGGCGCTCTCGCTGACGGGGGCCGACGAGCTCGTCCTCGGCGGCGGCGTCGGGCAGAACGCCCGGCTGCGGGAGATGTTGGCGACGATGTGTGCGGAACGCGGGGCGCGGTTCCACGCGCCCGAGCCGCGGTACCTCCGCGACAACGCCGGGATGATAGCCGTGCTCGGCGCGAAGATGGCGGCGGTCGGCGACACCGTGCCGATCCGCGAGTCGGCGATCGACCCGAACTTCCGTCCCGACGAGGTCCCCGTGACGTGGCGTGAAGGGGAGCCGTCGGTCGTCCGGGACGCCGGGAGTGACCGTCGGGACGGGGAGGCAGGGAACGGGACCGCGGATGGTGACGCCGACCACCGGGGTGCGGAGGCGGTCGTCGACGTTCGCCCCCCGGACGACGCTCCGGGAGCCGGGGAATCGACCGATCCGTTGACCGCCGGGCGACGGGTCCGCAAGCGCCGCGTCCCGAAGTCGTACCGCCACCCGGGGCTCGACGCCACGCTCCGTCGCGACCGGACCGTGTCCGAGGCGCGGCTGACGAGCGAGGCGCGCCGGGCCGGCGTTCCGACGCCGCTGGTGTACGACGTCGACGTCGCGGACGCGACCCTGACGCTCCAACACGTCGGGGACCGCGACCTCGCGGCGGCGCTCTCGCCCTCGCGCGCGCGGACGGTCGGCCGACACCTCGCGGGGCTCCACGGCGCGGGCGTCGTCCACGGGGACCCCACGACGCGGAACGTCCGGGTCGAAGCCGGGGCCGACGGCGACGACGACCGCGTCTTCCTCATCGACTTCGGGCTGGGCTATCACTCGGCCCACGTCGAGGACCACGCGATGGACCTCCACGTCTTCGAGGGGTCGGTCGTCGCGACGGCGACGGATCCCGACCCGGTTATCGAGGCGTTCGAGGCCGGCTACCGCGAGGTCGGTGCCGAGCGGGTCCTCGACCGGCTCCGGACCGTCGAAGGCCGCGGGCGGTACCGCTGACCCGTCGCCACGATTTATATTCCCGGCGCGTGACGTACCTACCATGGCAGACAAACCGTCGTCCGGAGAGATATTCGGGATCCCGTACAACTTCGAGCGACCGAGCATCGGGCGGCTGCTCTCCGCACACTGGCAGCCCGGGAAGGGGATGCTGGTGGAGAAGCCGTTCGGCATCGGCTACACGCTCAACCTCGCCAACTGGCGCTCGTGGGTCGTCGTCGCGGTCGCGGGCGGGCTCTACTGGCAGGGCAAACAGAGCGAGGCCGCGCGCGCCTCCGCGGCCGACGCGGCCGACGACGAGCCCGTCGAAGTGATCGTCGACGACGACTGACGCGGTCCGCGACGACGAAGCTCGGGCCGGGTCGGAGCACCGACCACGCCCGCTCGAAGCGGCCGGTTATCAACCCTGGGTATCGAGACGGACTTTTTAAGTAGTCGTCCGTCGTACGAACGGTCAATGAAGGTACAGTTCGAGTGCTCCTGTGCGGAGGAGATCTCCGAGTTCACGCGCGGACAGACCAGCCGCGGGATACACGTCGAGTGCGGGAACTGCGGTGCGGTGTACGCCGTGACGATCACCGAACTCGAGTGATCACGCTCGGCCATCCGCCCTTCCGCCGTCCGTCTTTTTGCCGTCCATCCTTCCGCCGTCCGTCTTTTTGCCCTCCGTCCTTCCGCCGTCCGTCCTTCCGCCGTCCGTCCTTCCGCCGTCCGCCGTTCCGACCGTGCCGGCATCGCCGGGTTTGGTCGCTCGGAAGCGAAGCTGTACCGTGGTCCCGTCGTCGGTGACGTCGAACCGGACGGTTCCCCCGTGGAGCTCGCACATCCACTTGACGAGCCACAGGCCGATGCTGCTCGCGTGTGACAGCGGCGTCTCCTCTTCGGCCCGCAACACCGCCTGCTCGCTTTCCGGGATACCGGGGCCGTTGTCCCGCACGCGCAGGCAGACCGCGGAGCTGTCGGCGTCGATCCGTGCGTCGAGCCGGCAGACTCGTTTGTCGTTGTGTGCGATCGCGTTCTCGAACACTTCCCGGACCGGGTAGCCGACGGACCGGTCCGCGTGGATCCACGCCTCGGACGGCGTTTCTACCGTGATGTCGACGCCGGCGGCGCGGACGTCGTCGACCGCCTCGTGGACGACATCGACCAGGTTCACGCGTGTCCGGTCCGTCGGCGAGACGTCCTCGACGACGCGGAGCTTCTCGCTTATCGCGACGACGTCGTCGGTCGTCTCCTGGATCGTCTCGAGGTACCGGCGGCTCCGTTCGTCGTCGACGCGATCCTCCAGGAGGTTGGTGTAGCCCTGGACGACGTTGAGGTCGTTTCGGACGTTGTGGCGGAACACGCGACTCAACACCTGCAGCTGCTGATTCGAGGTCTCCAACTCGCGACGTGCGTCGTCCGCGCGTCCGTAGTGATGGGCGGCCACCCCGTAGACGACGAGCGCGGAGAGCGCGACGAGCAGCCAGCCGCCCGCCAACCCGGCCGCCCCCGTCGGCTCCGCCGTCGCGACGGTCGTCGCGAGCAACCGATCGATCGCCGGGACCCACACGATCCCGAAACCGAAGTAGACGACGGCGACCGTGAACGGCGACCGACCGAGCAGTTCACGCCCGATATCTTTCATACATGTATCACTTGAGACGAGCGGGAGCGTGTCGTAACGAACGGGTATCGGGCGACCGTATTAAACCTTCATCGTCGGCCGACGGCGGCCGCATCGCGTCGGATCCGCCTCGACCGATCGGGCTGTGCGACCGTCGTCGCCGGTCACCACGCCGTACAGTCCGCACAGACCGTCTCCCCGTCGTCGACCCATCGCCGTTCGACGACCGCGCCGCACCGATCGCAGGCGGCCCCGCCGGTCGTCCACGTCGACGTCGAGACGGCCGGGTCGACGTCGGCATCGGTGTCCGGGTCCGTGTCCGGGTCGGTATCCGCGTCGGTGTTCGCGCCGGTATCCGCGTCAGCGTTCACGTCGGTGTCGCCGTCGGCGTTCACGTCGGTATCCGCGTCGGCATTCGCGTCGTCCCCGTCGGACGCGTCCCCGTCCGGGTCGGCGGCGAAGTCGTCGAGGGTGGCGTCGTCGTCCATCTACGCCTCGCGCCGGAGCCGGGCAACGACGTAGTCGCGCTCGAGCTCGCCGAGGAACTCGCCGAGCCGCGGCCCCTGCGTCTCGTCGAAGAAGAGCCGGTACCCCGCCGCGAAGAAGTCGGCCACCTCGACGCCGTGTTCGCGGGCGGTTTCGTACATCTCGCTCTGGATCGCGTCGCCGTCGTGTCCCTCCGCGACGAAGTCGGCGAGGTCGTCGAGCGCGGCCGCCACCGCTGCGTCGAAGTCCGCGTCGGGCAGCTCGGTCTGGAGGCGGTAGTTGTACTCGTTGTCCATCCGCTCGGCCCAGTTGCGCGCGCGCTCGACGCGCTCGAGCGCCTCCGCGACCGCCCAGTCGGGGGTATCGTCCGCGAAGTGTCCCTCGTCGCGGGCGAGCTGTTCGCGGAGTTCGGGGTCGTCGACCATCCCGAGCACGGCGGCGAACGTGTACGGGAGCCGGACGCGGTCGCGCGGGTCGGCGTCCGGCGGCCGCTCGTCGGCGACGTCGCCCACGACGAACGGGTACGCCCGCTCCGCAAAGCGGACGAGCTCGGGATCGTCGACCTCGCCGAAGGACGCGCGCTCGAAGCGGTCGAAGCGGTCGACGAGCTGGTCGAGCCTGGCTAACTCGAGGTCGCGCGCCTTCTTCGGGTGGAGCGCGAAGAAGTACCGGAGCACCTCCGGCTCCAGCAGGTCGAGCAGCTCGGGCACGGTGACGATGTTGCCGGCCGACGAGGAGAGCGCCTCGCCGTTGAGGGTGAACCACTCGTACACCATCGGTACGGGGGGCTCGATCCCGAGGACGTTCCGGGCGACGTCGACCCCGGAGGGCCAGGAGCCCTCCGCGTGGTCCTTCCCGAACGGCTCGAAGTCGACCCCGAGCACCCGCCACTGGCCGGGCCACTCGAGCCGCCACGGGAGCTTCCCCTCGCGGAACGTCGCGGTCCCCTCGTGGCCACAGCCCTCGATCGTGTCGCCGCCGACGTCCATGTCGGCACAGACGTAGTCGACGGTCCCCGCCTCGACGTCGACGGCGGTCACGCGCTCGGTCACCTTCCCGCAGGACGCACAGACGGGGTTGAACGGGACGTACTCGTCGTCGACCTTGTCCTGATACGTCGAGAGCACCTCGCGGACGCCCTCGAGGTCGGCGAGGACGGCCCGCGTCACGTCGTCGAACGCCCCTTCGGCGTACAGATCGGTGTTCGAGAGCATCTCGATGGGGACGCCCAATCGTTCCGCGTCCGCCCGTAACAGCCCGGCGAAGTGGGCCGCGTACGACGTCGCCTCGCCGAACGGGTCGGGGATCGACGTGTACGGCTTGCCGAGGTTCCGACCGAGCGCGCCGGCGTCGACGTCGCCCAGGCCGACGATCTCGCCGTCCGCGTTCGCGAGCTTCCGCGGGATCTTTCGGAGCGGGTCCTTGTCGTCGGAGGTGAACACCTGCCGCACCTCGTGGCCGCGCTCGCGGAGCACCTCGGCGACGAAGTAGCCGCGCATGACCTCGTTGACGTTCCCGAGATGGGCCACCCCCGAGGGGGAGACGCCGCCCTTGATCACGATCGGATCGTCGGGGTTCCGCGCCTCGATCTCGTCGGCGACGACGTCGGCCCAGAAGGCGTGGAACGCCGCGGGCTCCCCGTCGGCACTCGCCTCGTCCCCGTCGGCACTCGCCCCGTCCCCGTCGGCGTCCGTCACCCCGCCCGTCCTCCCGGCCGCTTCCGAGAGGATGTGCGGGGAGTCGTCGTGGGGCGTTCCGGCCGGACCGGCGGCTCGCTCGTCGGACTGCCGGCCGTCGGCCGTCCGCTCACCCGCCCCTTCCACGGGCTCCTCGTCGCTCATTCCGCACCCGCCCAGTAGCTGGGCTCGCCGGTACCGGCCGGAACGACGTCAGTCCCGGTGTGTTCGCCGCGCAACACCGCGTCGACGAGCACGGCCGGGTCCGTGCCGTCCAGGACGACCGAGCGGATCCCCGCGCGGTCGATCAGCTTGGCCGCGAGCAGGTCGACGGGGGCGGACGCCCCGGCGTCACGGCTCATCGGAAGGACGACGTCGACGAGCTCCGCCGGCGTCATCTCGGCGTACTGGGTCGCGTCCGCGTGGACGTTGGGGTCGGCGTCGTACACGCCGTCGGCGCTCGTCGCGTACACGAGGAGGTCGGCGTCGACGGCTTCCGCGAACGCGGCGGCGACGGCGTCCGTGGTCTGTCCGGGCGTTACGCCGCCCATCACCGACACCTCGTCGCGGCGGAGCGCCGCCGCGGCCTCGTCGTACTCCGTTGCGGGCGAGATGGTCGCGGCCTCGCCCAGCGCGGCGATCAGCAGCCGGGCGTTGAGCCGGGTCGTTCCGATCCCCAGCTGGTCGAGCTGGACCTCGTTGGCTCCCAGCTCGCGGGCGGCCTCGATGTACTCGCGCGCGACGCCGCCCCCGCCGACGACGACGCCCAGTTCACACCCGTCCGCCGCCAACCGTTCGAGGGCGTCGGCGTGAGCGGCGACCCGGTCCGGGTCGAGATCCGGCGCGAGCACGCTCCCGCCGATGGAAACGACGACTCTCATTGATCCCGGGTAGCCCGGTTGCGCTCTTAAGGATTGTCAAGCCGGGACGAACGGGCGGGCGTCGACGGCGATTGGGAACGCCGGATATCGGAGCACTCCCCGGCCGAGGGGAATATGGCGTTTATAAATGTCGAGAACGGCATCCGCGATCCTTATAAAGAGGTCCCGCTCAGACCGTATTCCCACCGTCGGCGCGCGCGAGAAACGCGCGCGAGGGAGCCCGCGACTGGCAGCAGCCAGTCGCGGCGAGGCTGGGGAGGTGTGAGGTGCGGTCGCGGTGCGGGGTGGGACTGGAAGGGGCAGCCGCGATCTCCGTGAGCGAAGCGAACGGAGGCTCGGGAGACTGCGTCTCCCGGTGGGACGAAGCACGGTGAAGCAAGCACCGCAGTACCCGCGGCGGCTCTTTTAAAGGGCCGTCGCGGAGTGTCCGAGGAGCGTAGCGAGCCGCGCGAGTCCTCGCGGCTGGGGCTTCCGAGGTAGCGGTCCGTGCGTCACTCATACCGATCGCAGGCAAATCGTCTTATAAGCGCATGGCCGGGGCTTCCGGTGCGGAAGTATCGGCGACTAATAGGTGGACATCATTCCTCACCTCGTCTACTCGATCACGAGCGGGAAACGCCTAAGCCGCTGGCTCCCCGCCCTCAGGTATGCAACCGATCTCGATCCTCGGCCCGGGGGCGACCGACCTCGCCGGAGCGCTCGCGGAGGGGTTCGACGGACGCGTCGCCGTCGTCGACCGCGACGACGGGACCGCCGAGGGGACCACCGACGGCGGCGTCTCGGTGCCGGACGACGGAACCCCTGCGACCGCGTCCGACACCTCCGAGACCGCTGACGCCGCAGATGCCGCCGAACCCGCCGCGACGTCGATACGGCTCTCGTCGGACGGCTCCTGGACCGGTCACGGAACCGTCGACGGCTTCGACGACCTGCTCGACGGGCTCGCGCCGGCCCACGACTACCTCGTCGCCGTCGGCTACACCCGCCTCCGCGTGCCCACGGTCCTGCTCGGGGCCGACCTCAACCCGGACGACGTCCCGGGCGACGTGATCGCGACCGCCGCTGCTCCCGGGGACCTCGATCTCGACGCGCTCCGCGCCGACCTCGACGCTGCGGAGCCGTGGATCACCCTCGAGGAGCTCGTGGACCGGGCCCGCGACGCGCCCGACGCGGACCGATCGGGCGCGATAGCGACCTTCACCGGGCGAGTTCGGGCGCGGGACGCGCCGGACGACGACCGAACGACCCACCTCGCGTTCGAGAAGTACGAGGGGGTCGCCCGCGAACGCATGAACGCCATCGCCGACGAGCTGACCGACCGGGACGGCGTCTTCGAGGTGCTCATGCACCACCGGACCGGCGTCATCGAGGACGGCGAGGACATCGTCTTCGTCGTCGTCCTCGCCGGCCACCGCGAGGAGGCGTTTCGGACGGTCGAGGACGGGATCAACCGGCTGAAGGACGAGGTCCCGATCTTCAAGAAGGAGACGACGGAATCCGAGGCGTTCTGGGTCCATCAGCGGGCGTAGCCGGCGATCGCTCCCACGACAGTTTATAAGGCCCGTATGGATCGGGCCGCTGCGCGGGGACCGCCGCATCCGCGGGCGAGCACGCCTCGGGCGATATGGCGGAATTTATTGCTGGTACGGCCGGCATAGTGTCGGCACTATCGACCGGTAGTCGCCGTCGGGTTCGGGTATCGATCGCGGCGTTAAAAACACCCATAAACTGTCTCGGACCCTCTGAAACGGTTCTGAACGGTTCGTCTGACACGTTTCATCTCCCCGGGCCGCCTGAAAGCGTCCGAACGCCGCCGAACGTTCTTCCCTTTATAACACCCTCCATGGACAACGGTTGGGTGTATCATGAGCGCGACTGCGACTCCCTCCACGGACGGGGGCCCGACCGAGGACCGAAGCAAGGAAGAGCGGCTGAAAACGTACCTGCTCGACCGCGCCGAGGACGGCGAGATGTACTTCAAGGGGAAGTTCATCTCGGAGGACGTCGACCTCTCGCCGAAGGAGATCGGCGCGCTGATGGTGAAGCTCCGGGACTCCGCCACTGAGCTCACCGTCGAGAAGTGGTCGTACACGGGCGCGACCACCTGGCGCGTCGAAACCGTCTAGTCGGGCGGAGGCGCACAGCGGTCCCCGTCGAGCGCCACGATCACCCGAACTCCCCGTTCTCCGACCCGTTTTCCCCTGGTTTCCACCCGTTGCGCTCCACCGATCGGGGACGGAACCGCCCGATCCCACCCACCGAGCCGCCGCCGACGCGGGGTTTATACACGCCCGTGGCTAACTCCTGACGATGCCAGACCGCGAGGACGGGTCGCCGTCGGCGGAGGCCGACGTCCCCCGTCCGGAGCCCCTCCGGACGTTCTTTCGGGTCGACGACGTCCACTACGACGACGGTCGCGTCCGATACCGCGGCGAGTCGTACATCCCGGAGCGAACGCTGTTGCGCAAGGTCGTTCCGGCGTTCCGCGACCGCGGGTACGACGTCGAGCTCGAGGTGACCGAGGCGGGCCACGTCCTCGTCGCGACCCCGTTCGACCACGGCCGCGACGGGGTGCCGTGGACGAACGTCGTCCTGTTCGTCACGACGGTGCTCACGACGCTGTTCGTCGGCGCGTACGGGTGGTACTACGTCCCGCTCGGCGAGATCCGCGCGAACCCCCTCACGATGCTGCAGGCGTGGCCGTTCACCGCCGCCGTGCTCGGCGTGCTGATGGTTCACGAGCTCGGCCACTACGCCGCGGGGAAGTACCACGGGATCGACGTCTCGCTCCCGTACGTGATCCCCTTTATCTTCCCGTTCGGGACGCTCGGCGCGGTCATCCGGATGCGCGGACGGATGCCGTCGCGGAAGGTGCTGTTCGACGTGGGCGTGGCCGGCCCGATCGCCGGGCTCGTCGCCACCGTCGTCGTGACGGTCATCGGGCTCTCGCTCGACCCGATCCGAGTGCCGGCGGAGGTCGCCAGCCAGTCGGGGACGATGATCCGCTTCAACAACCCGCCGCTGCTCACGCTCATCGCCGACCTGCTCGGCCAGCAGACGGGCTACGAGGACCCGGGGCTGGCGGCCCATCCCGTGATCATCGGCGGCTGGGTCGGGATGTTCTTCACCCTGCTCAATCTCCTGCCGGTCGGCCAGCTCGACGGCGGCCACATGATCCGGGCGATGGTCGGCCCGCGCCAGGAGACGATCGCGTCGCTCGTCCCCGGCGTGCTCTTCGGGCTCGCCGCGTACCTCTACTACTGGCGCGGCCTCGGGCTCGACCAGTCGGTCGGGCTGTGGGCGTTCTGGGGCGTGTTCGCCATGGTGATCGCCTTCAACGGGCCGGCGAACCCGGCCGAGGAGGATCGGCTCGGCCCCGCCCGCATGGCCGTCGGCGTCCTCACGTTCGCCGTCGGCGCGCTCTGTTTCCTGGTCGTCCCCATCGAGGTCGTCACGACCTGACCGAGTCACGCATGACCGACCTCCGAACGCGGCTCGAACGGCTCGGGTTCCGCGGCTACTACCGCCTCGCCGACCTGACGTACGCGCTCGGCGTCGCCACCCCGAAACGGACCGTGGCCGGCCGCTACTGGAGCTACGAGCCGACGAATCCGCACGGCGACGACCCGGGGCTGGCGGCCCTCGCGGACCTCCCGTCCGACGCGACCGTGTTCGACGTCGGGGCACACGTCGGCGAGCACGCGATCCCGCTGGCGGTCGGGACGGATCGGCGGGTCGTCGCCTTCGAGCCCAACGGGGAGAGCGCGGACCGGCTCGCGCGGAACGCCCGCCGGAACGGGCTCGACGGGAGCGTCGACCTCCGACGGATCGGCCTCGGCGACGCGAACGACGAGCTGACCTTCTACCGCTCGACGTTCTCGAAGTGTTCCGCGTTCGACCGCGCGGACGCGACCCGCTGGGGGGCGAGCGTCGCCGCCGCCGAGCGCGTCCCGATACGTCGGCTCGACGACCTCCTCGACGGGACGACCGCATCGGCGACCGACGGCACCCCGACCGCCGGCCCCGTTCCCGACCCCTTGCGCGACTCCGACCCCTTGCCCGATCCCGACGCGATCAAGGTCGACGTCGAGGGTCACGAGCTCGCGGTGCTTCGGGGGGCCGCGGGGACGATCGACCGGTGCCGACCGCTCCTCGTCGTCGAGACGCACGGCGCGGACGACGCGCGGGAGGTCCGTTCGTGGGTCACGGACCGCGGGTACGCCGTGGACGAGCGCGGTGACGTCCTCGTCTGTCGATCGTTCGCGGGCCCGTGACCGAGCCCCGGTGGGCGGCGGCCGCCACGGATCGCGACCGGATCGCCATCAGTTTAGTGGTCGGGACGGAACGGGTATCCATGAGCGAGACCCTCGACTCGGACCTGTACCAGCGGACGAAGGCACTGCTCGAGCCGGGCGAGATCGAACTCGTCGGCTGTATCGTCCACACCGACCTCTCCGGGCAGGAGGACCTGGAGATGCACGAGCTGACCGTCGCGACCAACGACGTCATCGCCGAACACGCCGGGAGCGGGGAGACGTACATCGAGGCGGGCAACGACGACACGTCGTTCTCCTCGAACCAGTTCCAGGGGCGTACCCTCGAGGACGAGTCGTTCGTCTGGGAGTGTCAACAGCTCCTCCGCGACGGGACCTTCGACCTCGTGTTCTACTACGAAGCCGGGGTCGACCAGGACGCGCTCGCCACGGCCCTGGGGGAGCTCGACGGCGTCGGCGACGTGACGCAGGTCCCCTGACGGGCGACCCGGCCGGTGGAACGGGTGGAACTGCTGTGTACCCTCTTCACGCGAACGGGGTCGCCCCGCGGATCCCTTTTATAACCCGGCCACGGGAACGGTCACGCATGGAGCGGATAACCCATCACGGGCGGGAGACCGCCTACCGAGTCTCGGATCGCGGCGGGGACGGTCCGGCCGTCTGTTGTGTCCACGGAAGCGGCGGGTCCTCGGAGGTGTGGAAGGCGCAGGCCCGGCTGTCGGACCGTTTCCCCGTCGTCTCGCTCGACCTCTCGGGCCACGGCGAGAGCGACGACCTGGACGCCGACCCCGGCTACGAGACGCTCGGCGCGTACGCGGACGACGTCGCCGCCGTCATGGACGCGACCGGCGCGACCGTCGTCTGTGGCAACTCGCTCGGCGGGGCGGTCGCCCAGTGGGTCGCGCTCGAACACGACGTCGCGCTCGACGGACTCGTGCTCGCGGGCACCGGCGCGAAGCTCGCCGTCCTCGAGGACCTCCTCGGCTGGCTGGCGACGGACTTCGACCGCGCCGTCTCCTTCCTCCACGGCGAGGACCGGCTGTTCCACGACGCGCCCGACGAGTACGTCGAGCACTCGGCGGCGACGATGCGCGCGTGCGGCCGCGCGGTGACGGAACGCGACTTCCGTACCTGCCATCGGTTCGACGTGCGCGACCGGCTCGTGGAGATCGACGTCCCGGCGCTCGCGGTCGTCGGCGAGCATGACCGGCTCACGCCCCCGGCGTACCACGACTACTTCGCCGACGAGATCGCCGACTGTGAACGCGCCGTTATCGAGGACGCGGCACACCTCGCGATGATCGAACAGCCGGCGGCGTTCAACGCGGCCGTGGGCGCGTTCGTCGACCGGCTCTAGTCACCGCCTTCGCCTCGTCAGGGACGTCGTGGCGCGCCGCCAACGGCCGCTCACCGGGCGGTAGACGCCGGCTTCCGGGCGACGCTCACGGGTCATCGGTCGCTCCGCGGATCGCCTGTCTCTTAAAAATCGTGTCGGATCTGGCGAGGTCTCCCGCGCCCGATCCTCTTCTCGTTTCGAACGCGTCGGCGGACGCTCTCGTCGATACTCCGTTCCGTTCGTCGCCGATGGGTCGTGTGTTCGATAGCGTCCGTACTCACCTCTTGATACATGCTAACACACCAACAGTCATAAACGATGCGGTTGCGGCGACCGTTGCACCCGCCCTGGCGGTCCGACACACCTTTGAAGAGCGGCTGTCGATCCGCGGCCATGAGGAACGACGACCGTTCGGGTCCGCCCCCGGCCGACGGGGTTGACCCCCGGGTCAGCGGCGTGTCCAACGGCGGACCCGAGAACCCGGACATCAACGACCTGTTGGCGAAGCTGGACGCGCTCGAGGGGGTCGTCGACGACGACGCCGAGCGCCGCAAGGTCCGCCAGACGATCGCCATGGTCGAGCGGATGCCGGGGAGTTCGGCGTTCCGGACGCGGATCAGCAAGTACACGAGCCGGGACGTCGCCGAGTCGTTCGTGGGGGCCGTGCTCTTCTCGCTCCCGCTGCTCGTGGAGGACGGCGTCTTCGAGATCGCGGAGTGGTTCCTCGCGGTCACCGTCGTGGGGGTGCCGGTGTTCTTCGTCGGCAACGCCCTGTTCGTGCTCGCGATGACGGCCGGCCTGCTCTACTACGCCGACTTCCGGCAGGTGCAGGTGACGAAGCCGATCTTCGGCGTCATCCCCCGGCGATACGTCGGCGTCCTGGCGGTGTCGCTTTTCACCGCCGTCTTCATGCTGATGCTGTGGGGACGGCTCCACTCGGGAGACCCGACGGCGGCCGAACGGCTCGCCCGAGTGACGGTGATCTGGGCGGTGGCGGCGTTCGGGGCGGCGCTGGGTGACATCCTCCCGGGCGAGTCGAAGGGCGCGGACATCAGCGATCGCTTCGACTGACGCGAGGCGCGGGCCGAGCCCGCGTCCACCGCGTCCGCCGGGACGCCGACGGCTTTTATAAACCCCGCCGTGAGCCATGACGTATGAGCCACGACGAGGGACCGGGAGCGCCGTCGGGAGGCGGCGCGGGGGGCGGGGGCGGGGGCGACTGGGGCGGTAACTCGGATCGGGACGTCGGCATAAGTCGGCACGTCGATCCGGAAAACCCGGACATCAGCGACCTGCTCGACAAGCTCGACGCGTTGAAAGAGACGGTCGACGAACCCCACGAACGGGAGAAGGTCCGCCAGACGATCTCGCTCGTCGAGCGGATGCCGGGGAGTTCGGCGTTCACGACGCGGATCAGCAAGTACACGAGCCGGGACGTCGCCGAGTCGTTCGTCGGCGGGATCGTGTTGTCGCTCCCGCTGCTCGTGGAGGACGGCGTCTTCGACATCGCCGCGTGGTTCGTGGCGTCGACGGTCGGACCCGTCCCGGTGTTCCTCGCGTTCAACGTCCTGTTCGTCGTCGCGATGACGACGGGGCTGTTGTACTACGCCGACTTCCGTGACGTCCGGATCGAGAACCCGCTTCTCGGGATCGTCCCGCACCGACTCGTCGCCGTGTTGCTGATCTCCTTTACCGTCGCCTTCTCGATGATGCTCCTCTGGGGCCGGCTCCACGAGGGCGATCCCCCGGCGGTGGAGGCGTTCGCCCGGGTGACCGTGATCTGGGCGGCGGCGGCGTTCGGGGCGGCGCTGGGGGACATCCTCCCGGGCGAGTCCGAGGGGCGGAAGCTCGGCGACCGCTTGGGCGACCTCGGCGAGTCGCTCCGCGACGACTGACCACGGCGCGTCCCCAGTGTGGCCGGGATCACGCGGGAACCCGAGACCGGTTCGTCGGTCCACTCCCTCTCCGATCCAGCGACCGGTTCGTCGGTCCACTCCCTCTCCGATCCAGCGACCGGTTCGTCGGTCCACTCCCTCTCCGATCCAGCGGCCGGTCGACCCCCGCTCCGGCGGTCCGTCGGCCCACGCTCGGCCTCGATCCGACCCACGTACCACACCTTTTTCGCCGGTGACCCCCAACGGCTACATATGTCAGCGCTGCGCGATGCGCTTCGGGACCTCCCGGACGCGGTGTTTGCGGACCTGCTCGAATCCGACGACGCGTACGTGCTCGTCGTCGACCTCCCCGGCGCGACCGCCGACACGACGGAGGTCCTCTCCGAGGACGGCCGCCTCGTGATCGAGGCCCGCCGCGAGAAGGCGACGCCCGAAGGGTTCCGGTACGTCCGCGAGGACCGGCCGTTGTTCCTCGACGCCGAGCTCCCGCTGCCGTCCGACGCCGACGGCACCGCGGCCGACGCCGAGATGGACCGCGGCGTGCTCGAGGTCACCCTGCCCAAACGGGCCGGCGGCGATTCGAACCCCATCCCCATCGACGGGGACGACGACGGGGACGGAGACGACCGGGAGGGAGACGCGGGAGCCGGCGGTGCGGACGAAACGGGGGACCACGCCGCCGATGGCACCGACGTCGACGTGGGCGACGGCGTGGACCACGACGTGGACGCCGACGATGACCCCGCGGGCGACCCCGACGAGGAACGTGCGGCCTAACGGGTGGTGACGCTGGTCACCTTCCGCGCCTACTGGCGGTTCCTGGTCGTCATCCGACGGTTCTCGCCGCTGATCGTCGCCTACTGGCGGGACCGGAAGCGCTTCCTCCTGTTCGGCGGCGGACGCGAGGTCGACGAGGCGACCCAGCGCGAACGCGCGGACGTGCTCCTCGACATCCTGTTGACGCTCGGCCCGACGTTCATCAAGCTCGGGCAGCTGCTGTCGACGCGGCCGGACGTCCTCCCGCCGGCGTACATCGACGTGCTGGAGGGGCTCCAGGACGACGTCCCGCCCGCCCCGTGGCCCGAGTCGAAGCGCGTCCTCGAGGCAGAGCTCGGCCCGATCGACGAGACGTTCGACGAGTTCGACACCGACCCGATCAGCGGGGCCAGCCTCGGGCAGGTGTACACCGCACGGTACCGCGGTGACGACGTCGCCGTCAAGATCCGCCGGCCGGGGATCGAGGAGCTCGTCGAGGCCGACCTCCGGGCGATCCGTTGGTCGCTCCCGATCGTCCGGCGGTTCATCGGCGGCGGGCGGGCGTTCTCGCTGGAGAACCTCTCCGACGAGTTCGCGAAGACGATCCGCGAGGAGATGGACTACCGGCGCGAACGCGAGATGCTCGAGGAGATCCGTACGAACTTCGCGGACAACGACCGGATCCGGATCCCGTCCACTTACGAGTCGGCCTCGAGCGCGCGCGTGCTCACGATGGAGTACCTCCCGGGAACGAAGATCAGCCGGATCGACGAGCTCGACACGGCGGGGATCGACCGGACGGAGATCGCGACGACGCTCCAGCGCGTCTACCTCCAAATGATCGTCGAGGACGGCGTGTTCCACGCGGACCCGCACCCGGGGAACCTCGCGGTCGCCGACGACGGCGCGGTGATCTTCTACGACTTCGGGATGTCCGGGCGCGTCGACCCGTTCGTCCAGGAGCGGATCGTCGACTTCTACGTCGCGGTGGCGCGACAGGACATCGACGCCATCCTCGACACGCTGATCGCGATGGGGACGCTGTCGCCGGAGGCCGACCGCGACGTGATGGGCGACGTGATGGAGCTCGCCATCGCGGACGCCCGCGGCGAGGACATCGAGCAGTACCGCGTCAACCAGATCATCGAACAGGTGGAGTCGACCATCTACGAGTTCCCGCTGCGGCTCCCCCGAAACCTCGCGTTGGTCCTCCGGGTGGCGACCGTCGTCGAGGGGGTCTGCGTCACGCTCGACCCCGAGTTCGACTTCATCGCGACGGCGACGGACTACCTCAAAGAGGAGGGCTACTACGAGCAGACCGTCCGCGACCTCGCCGAGGACGCCGGCAAGCAGGCCCAGCGGACGGCCGAGTCGCTGTTCACCGTCCCGCCGAAGGCGGACGAGTTCCTCGACCGCGCGAACCGCGGCGACCTCCACGTCAACGTCACGATCGAGGACGAGACCGGCGTCCTCGACAAGCTCGCGATGCGGATCGCCTACTCGGTGCTGCTCGCGGTCGGCGTCCTCTCGGCGACGATCCTCTACTCGTTCGCCGACGAGTGGCGGCTCGCGCTCGTCGTGTTGGCGCTCGCGGTCCCCCTCGCCATCGCGCTCTACCGGTCGTTCCGGAAGAAGCGCGGGATCCGCGCGCGGCCGCAGTTCACCAGGCAGGGGATGAAACAGCGCCGCGAGGAATGACCTCGCAGGGACGGGGCGATCCGAGGTGGAGTGGTCCGATGAGAAACGGTCCCGTGAGGTGATTCGGACCGCTGTCGTCGTTCGATGAGGAAAGAACGTGGCCGTCGTTCGACGCGACCGGAACGTGGCCGTCGCTCGGATCGTGAGCGCGGAAGGAACGGAACAGTGCACCGGCCGAGATTTGAACTCGGGTTGCAACCATGGCAAGGTTGCGTGATACCACTACACTACCGGTGCGTGCTTCGCATCTACGACTAACCGGCGACGGGAACATAAGGGTTGCGAACGGGCGACCGTTCGAGGGTCAGCCGCTCGGGTCGCGGGAACGATTCACACGCGCCGATCGGCGAAAACCGCCGTCAAGGCCCGTGTGAACGGCCCACAGCCCCGAAACGGGACCGCTACCCTTTTACGCGCTCGTCGGGAAGTCGGGATACAGTCTCGCAACGATGCGCACCGAGGACGGACTCACGATCTGTGTGCCGTCCTCGCTCGTCCGCGAAGCCGAGGACCAACGCGAGGCGACTCGCAAACTCGGCTACGTCGCCCGCGCGGCGGCGGTCTTTCGGGCGGGCCGGCTCGTCGTCTTCCCCGACAGGGAAGGGGAGAGCCGCTGGGGCGAGGGGTTCGTCCGTGCCGTGCTGGGCTACGCCGCGACGCCGCCGGAGCTCCGAAAGGACCTCTGGGGCGAACGCGACGAGCTCCGGTACGCCGGAATACTCCCCCCGCTCCGCGTGTCGTGGCGGACCGGCTCCCCCCCCGACGGGGCGGAGTCGAAAACACAGGGACTCGTGACCGAGGTCGGACCTGAAGGCCGCGTTCGGGTCAATTCCCCGCTGGGGGAACACCCGATCTCCCTGCTCGTCCCCTCCGAAATGGAGGTCGAGCGGGGGGAACGCGTCACCATCAGGGTCTCTTCGAGAGAACCGGTCCGCGCCCGCATCACCGGAAAGCCGGAGGACGGCTTTCAGGTCGTGGCCGCGGACCTGTCGGAAGCGCTCACGGGCGACGAACTCGCCATCGCGACGTCGCGGCACGGGGAACCGCTCTCCGTCCCGCGGCTCGGCGAACTCGTCGCCGACGCACGGGAGGCCGGCGGCTACACCGTCGCCTTCGGTGCGCCCGGACGAGGGCTTCCGGACATGCTCGGGCTCACGCCCGAGGACATCCGAGCGGCCGTCAACGACGGCCGCCGAGTCGAACCCGATCCGGGGTTCGACCTCTGGCTGAACACGATCCCGGCACAGGGCAGCGAGGTAGTCCGAACGGAGGAGGCTCTGTTCGCGACCCTCGGCTCGCTCACACTCACGGAGTAAACACATGCCACAACCAAGCCGACCACGAAAAGGCTCGCTGGGCTACGGCCCGCGCACCCGCGCCGAGAGCGAGGTGCCGCGGATCCGTTCGTGGCCAGACGACGACGGTGCGCCCGCACTGCAGGGTTTCGCCGGCTACAAGGCCGGAATGACCCACGTCGTGATGGTCAACGACGAGGCCAACTCGCCGCGTGAGGGGATGGAAGAGTCCGTCCCCGTCACGGTGGTGGAGACGCCGCCGATGTACGCGGTCGCCCTGCGCGCCTACGAACAGACGCCGTACGGACAGAAGCCGGTCGCTGAGGTCTGGGGAAGCGAGTTCCACGAGGAGCTCGACCGTGCCCTCGACCTCCCGGCGGAGGACACCTTCGAGGAAAACGCCGAGGAGCTCCACGAGCTGCTCGAGGACGGGGTCGTCGACGACCTCCGCGTCATCACGCACACCGCGCCCTCGGAGCTCGCGAACGTCCCGAAGAAGGAACCCGACGTCATGGAGACCCGCGTCGGCGGCGGCTCCCTCGAGGAGCGCGCCGACTTCGCGCTCGACCTCGTTTCGGAGGGCGGTGCCCACGAGTTCGGCGACGTCTTCCGCGCCGGCCAGTACGCCGACGTTTCGGGCGTCACGAAGGGGAAGGGGACGCAGGGTCCCGTCAAGCGATGGGGCGTCCAGAAGCGGAAGGGCAAACACGCCCGCCAGGGATGGCGGCGTCGGATCGGCAACCTCGGTCCGTGGAACCCGTCCCGCGTTCGCTCCACCGTCCCCCAGCAGGGACAGACCGGCTACCACCAGCGCACCGAGCTCAACAAGCGCCTCATCGACTTCGGTGAGGGCGACGACGCGAGCGTCGACGGCGGCTTCGTCAACTACGGCGAGGTCGACGGCGACTACGCGCTGATCAAGGGCTCGCTGCCGGGACCGAACAAGCGCCTGCTTCGGTTCCGCCCGGCGATCCGGCCGAACGACCAGCCGCGCCTCGACCCCGAGGTCCGGTACGTATCCACCGCATCCAACCAGGGATAACCAATGAACATCACAGTACACGACCTGGACGGCGGGGACGCGGGCAGCGTCGAGCTGCCTGCCGTCTTCGAGACCGCGTTCCGACCGGACCTCATCGCTCGGGCGGTCACCGCCGCACAGGCCAACCGGAAACAGGCCTACGGTGCCGACGAGTTCGCCGGGCTGCGAACCCCTGCGGAGTCGTTCGGCTCCGGCCGCGGGCTCGCTCACGTTCCGCGTTCCGAGAACGTCGCCCGCCGCGTCCCGCACGCGGTGTCGGGTCGCCGCGCACACCCGCCGAAGGCCGAGAAGGACCAGACGAAGAAACTGAACGACAAGGAGCGCCAGCTCGCCACCCGGTCGGCCATCGCGGCCACCGCCGACACCGAGCTCGTCGCCGAGCGCGGTCACGCGTTCGATTCGGACCTCGAGCTCCCGCTCGTCGTCTCCGACGAGTTCGAGGACCTCGTGAAGACCCAGGAGGCACTCGCCGTGCTCGACGCGCTCGGCGTCGCCGACGACGTCACCCGCGCCGAGGAGGGTCGCTCCGTCCGAGCGGGCCAGGGTAAGGCCCGCGGCCGCAAGTACAGCCAGCCGAAGTCCGTGCTCGTCGTCACCAGCGACTCCACGTCCCGCGCCGCCCGCAACCTCGCGGGCGTCGACGTCGCGACCGCGAGCGAGGTCAACGCCGAGGACCTCGCGCCGGGCGCACACCCGGGTCGACTGACGCTGTGGACCGAGAGCGCCCTCGAGGAGGTGGCCGACCGATGAGCTCGCTCATCGAGCATCCGCTCGTCACCGAGCAGGCCATGAACGAGATGGACTTCAAGAACAAGCTGCTGTTCATCGTCGACGTGGACGCGACGAAACCGGAGATCCGCGACGAGGTGGAGACCCGGTACGACGTCGCCGTCACGAGCGTGAACACGCAGGTGACCTCGAAGGGCAAGAAGAAGGCGACCGTCACGCTCTCCGAGGACGACGACGCGACGGAGATCGCGTCACGCATCGGGGTGTTCTGAGATGGGACGACGAATTCAAGGACAACGGCGTGGACGCGGCGGCTCGACGTTCCGGGCCCCCTCCCACCGTTACAAGGCGGAACTGTCGCACAAGAAGCTCGAAGACGTGGACACGATCTCCGGCGAGATCGTCGGGATCGAACACGACCCCGCCCGCTCGGCTCCGCTCGCGGAGATCGAGTTCGAGGACGACGACCGTCGGCTCGTGCTCGCGCCGGAAGGCGTGCGCGTGGGCGACACGATTCAGGTCGGCGTCTCCGCGGAGATCAAGCCCGGGAACACGCTCCCGCTGGCGGAGATCCCCGAGGGTGTGCCGGTCTGTAACGTCGAGAGCAACCGCGGTGACGGCGGGAAGTTCGCGCGCGCCTCCGGCGTGTCTGCGACGCTTCTCACCCACGACCGCGACGTCGCGGTCGTTCAGCTTCCCAGCGGGGAAGTCAAGCGGCTCGACCCGCAGTGCCGCGCCACGATCGGCGTGGTCGCCGGCGGCGGCCGAACGGAGAAGCCGTTCGTCAAGGCCGGCAACAAGTACCACAAGATGAGATCGCGCGGGACGAAGTACCCGCGCGTCCGCGGCGTCGCGATGAACGCCGTCGACCACCCCTTCGGTGGCGGTGGTCGTCAACACCCCGGCCAGCCGAAGTCGGTCTCGCGGGACGCCCCGCCGGGACGGAAGGTCGGTGACATCGCATCCAAGCGCACCGGACGAGGTGGCAACAAATGAGTTCCGAATACCGCACCGGCCGTGAGGGCAAGGAGTTCGCCTACCGCGGTCACTCGCTCGACGAGCTGCAGGAGATGGACGAAGAAGAGGTCGTGGCACTGCTGCCCGCACGCCAGCGGCGAACCATGACGCGAGGGCTGGGCACCGAACAGCGCAAGCTGCTCGAGAAGGCCCGGAACCGCGACGAGGAGGAGACGACGAACGAACCGATCCGGACGCATCTGCGCGACATGCCGATCCTGCCGGAGTTCGTCGGCCTCACTTTCGCCGTGTACAACGGACACAGCTTCGAGCGCGTGAAGGTCGAACCCGAGATGATCGGTCATTACCTCGGCGAGTTCCACCTCACCCGAAGCACCGTCCAGCACGGCCAGGCCGGCATCGGCGCGACCCGGTCCTCGAAGTTCGTGCCCCTCAAGTAACCCATGGGAATCAACTACAGCGTCGAGGCCGACCCGGACACCACCGCCAAGGGGATGCTCCGCGACCGGCCCATCAGCGTGAAGGACAGCAAGGAGATCTCCCGGGAGATCAAAGGCGAAACCGTCGCCGACGCCGAGGCGTTCCTCCAGGCCGTCATCGAGAAGGAACGGTCGGTCCCCATGCGCCAGCACAACGCCGGCGCGGGCCACCGTTCGGACATCGACGGCTGGGACGCCGGGCGTTACCCCGAGAAGGCCGCCAAGGACTTCCTCAAGCTCCTGGAGAACGTGAAGAACAACGCGATCGAGCAGGGGTTCGACGGCGACGAGATGGTTATCAAACACGTCGCCCCCCACAAGGTCGGTGAACGGCCGGGACGGAACCCGCGCGCCGCGGGGGCGACCCAGTGGAACACCACGCTCGCTGACGTCGAACTCATCATCGAGGACCCGGAGGTATCCGAATAATGGCTGACGAACACGAATTCATCGAGAACGGGCTTCGCCGCTCGCAGATCAACGAGTTCTTCGAGACGGAGCTCGGTCGCGCCGGCTACGGCGGCATGGACGTCGCCAAGACGCCGATGGGGACGCAGATCGTCCTGAAGGCGGAAAAGCCCGGCATGGTCATCGGCAAGGGCGGGAAGAACATCCGCAAGATCACCGCCGAGCT
Source organism: Halorubrum sp. JWXQ-INN 858 (assembly GCF_009806985.1). Lineage (GTDB taxonomy): Archaea > Halobacteriota > Halobacteria > Halobacteriales > Haloferacaceae > Halorubrum. Next base: position 311,524 of record NZ_WUAX01000005.1, read on the forward strand.
GGAGGACCGGTTCGACATGGACGACCCGCAGATCGACGTTCAGGAGGTCGACGAGCCCGACCTGAACGCCCAGATCGTCGCGGACCGTCTCGCGAACGCGCTCGAACGCGGCTGGTACTTCCGGAAGGCCGGCCACACCACGATCGATCGGATCATGGACTCCGGCGCACTGGGCGCGGAGATCGTCCTCTCCGGGAAGGTCACCGGTGCGCGCTCGCGCATCGAGAAGTTCAACCGCGGCTACATCAAACACAACGGCGAACCCGCCAAGACCGTCGTCGACGAGGGTCAGGGCGTCGCCGTGATGAAGCTCGGGACGATCGGCGTCACCGTGAAGATCATCCCGCCGGGAGCGAAGCTCCCCGACGACTTCGACGTCCGCGAGGACGCCGAGGTCCCGCAGGTCGAACAGGCCGCCGAGGACGAGGGCGTCGAGTCCCTCCTCGAGGAGGAGCCCGAGGAGGTCCCCGAGGCCGACGACGACGACGTCGACGTCCCCGACGAGGACCCCGCCGACGTCATCGACGAGGAGATCGTCGAAGAGGTCATCGAGGAGGCTCCCGACGAGGAGCCCGTCGAGGAGCCCGTCGAGACGGGCGACGTCGACGACGACGCCGACGAGGAGCCGCTCGACGACCTCGACGAGGAGATCGAATCGGAAGCCGCCGACCTCGTGGCGGAGATGGAAGCGGCAGACGAGGAGACGGAGGAGTAACACATGGCGATCCTCTACACCGAAGAGATCCGGGACATGACCGCCGCGGAGCGGGAGGTCGAACTGGAGGAGCTCGAAACCGAGCTGCTCAACACCAAGGCACAGCAGGCCGCCGGTGGGATGCCCGAGAGTCCCGGGCGCATGAACGAGCTGAAGAAGACGATCGCGCGGATCAAGACGATCCAGCGCGAAGAAGGCGACTTCGACGACGAATAAGATGATAACCCCCGAGACGCTCACGCGGCACGAACTCGTCGGCCTCCCGGTTCGGGTGGCCGACGCCGACAGCGATGCCCACGTCGGGATCGCCGGTCGCGTGCTGTCCGAGACGTACCACACCGTCGTGGTGCGAACGAGCTCGGGGGACAAACGCGTGCCCAAGTCGGGCACGACGTTCGAGTTCGCGGTCGTCGATGACGCAACCGTCCGCACAGATGAAGCCGCCGACGACGGCCAGTCGTCGGGGTCCACGTCCCAACTCGGGTCGGATACTACGGGGGTACGCCCCCGTCAGTCCGGCCCGTCCGCGCCCGGCGTCTCCGACGCCGACGCGGCGAGCCGGTCAGGCGAGTGCAAAGACGTGGTCTACGTAACGGTGGATGGCATGCGGTTGCGGCATCGACCCGCCGAACGCACCGAACGAGGTGTCACACAATGGCGATAGGAATCGACGTACCCACGCCTCCGGAGCCAGACAACCCGGAGGATTACGACTACGAGAAATGCCCGTTCTACGGGCAGCTCTCCGTCCGCGGCCAGACCCGTGAGGGAACGGTCGTGTCGACGGATATGGAAAAGACCGTCATCGTCGAGCGGGAATACGACGTCTTCGTACCGAAATACGATCGGTACATGAAGCGTCGTTCGCGCATCCCGGCCCACGTGCCGGGCGTGCTCGACTCGCTCGAAGTCGGTGACGAAGTGAAGATCGCGGAAACACGACCGCTCTCGAAGACGAAGTCCCACGTCGTCGTCGAGAACCTCTCGGGTGATCAGTGATGGAGGCGCTCAAGGCCGACGTCACGCAGGGGCTCTCGAAGGGCTCGCTGATCACGTGCGCCGACAACACCGGCGCGCGTGAGCTGAAGGTGATCTCCGTCGCCGGCTACTCCGGCACGAAGAACCGCCACCCGAAGGCCGGTATCGGCGACAAGGTGACCGTCTCGGTCACCAAAGGGACGCCGGAGATGCGGCGACAGGTGCTGGAGGCGGTCGTCGTCCGCCAGCGCAAGTCGATCCGCCGCCCGGACGGCACGCGCGTCCGCTTCGAGGACAACGCGGCCGTGATCATCGACGACCTCGACGAGCCACGGGGCACGGAGATCAAGGGCCCCATCGCCCGCGAGGTCGCCGAACGATACGGGAGCATCGCGTCCACCGCGACGATGATCGTCTGATCATGACGAAACAGCCACGCAAACAACGAAAGCAGTCGGGGACCGCGCCGCTCCACCAGCGGCAGAACCAGGTCCGAGCCACGCTCACGGACGAACTCCGCGAGGAGTACGGCCGTCGGAACGTCCGCGTCAACGCGGGCGACACCGTCGAGGTGCTCCGCGGCGACCACGCCGGAACGGAAGGCGAAGTCGTCGCCGTGGACCTCTCCTCGGAGCGTATCACGGTCGAGGACGTCACCGTCGAGAAGGCGGACGGGGAGGAGGTTCCCCGGCCGCTCCCGGCGAGTAACGTCCGCGTGACCGATCTGGACCTCGAAGACGAGCGCCGCGAGGCGCGGCTCCAGGAGGACAACGAATGACGCGACATCAGAAACGACTGGCAGTACCGAAGTCCTGGCCGGTCGAGCGAAAGACGGCCACCTTCACCGTGAAGGCCGGAGCCGGCCCGCACGGCGAGGCCGGCGTGCCGTTGGTCGTCCTGCTGCGGGACGTGCTCGGCTACGTCGACTCGAAGAAGGAAGCGCGCTACGCGCTGAACAACGACTCGATCCTCGTGAACGGCGACGCGATCTCGGACGAGCAGCGTCCGATCGGGATGTTCGACATCCTGGCGTTCCCCGAGCGCGGGGAGTTCTTCCGCGTCTTCCCCGACGAGGGCGGTCGGCTCACGCTGACGCCCATCGACGAGGACGCCGCGGACGGTCGACTCGGCAAGGTCATGAACAAGTCCGTCGTTCCCGGCGGGGAGGTCCAGCTGACGCTCCACGACGGGACGAACGTCCGCGTCGACGCCGACACGGACTACGACACGAAGGACTCGCTCGTCATCGACAACGAGTCGAAGGAGATCGTCGCCCACTTCGAGTACGAGGAGGGCGCGCTCGTCACCGCCGTCGCCGGCCAGCACGCCGGTCGCATCGGCGTGATCGACGAGATCGACGTCACCCTCGGCTCGGGCGCGAACAGCGTCGTCGTTGCCGACGGCGACGACGCCTACGAGACCGTCGAGGAGTACGTCGTCGTCATCGACGAGAACTTCACCGACGACTCGGACGACGCCGACGAGGCGGGTGATTCGGATGAGTGAATCCGAGAGCGCGAGCCACGAGATGCGCGAGCCGTCCATCGAGAAGGTCGTCGTCCACATGGGCGTCGGCCAGGGCGGTGAGCCGCTCGCGGACGCCGAGGAGATCATCGAAGCGGTCACCGGACAGCAGTCCGTCCGGACGACCGCGAAGCGAACGATCGCCGAGTTCGGGATCCGCAAGGGCGACCCGATCGGCGTCAAGGTAACGATCCGCGGGGAGGACGCACACGAGTTCCTCCGAACCGCCTTCGAACTGGTCGAGATCTCCGAGCGCCAGTTCGACGACACGGGGAACCTGAGCTTCGGGGTCGACGACCACACCGACTTCCCGAGCCAGGAGTACGACCCGAACATCGGCATCTACGGGCTCGACGTGACGATGGCGATCGTCCGGCCGGGGTACCGCGTCGCCAAGCGCGACAAGGGCACCCAGTCGATCCCGGCGAGCCACCGGATGACGGTCGAGGACGCGGCCGCGTTCCTCGAAGCGAACTTCGACGTGGAGGTAACGGAATGAGCGAAGCAAACGAAGAGACGGGCGAACACGCCGCGAAACGCACCGGCCAGCAGAACGAGTGCCGGCGCTGTGAGCGCAAGCAGGGGCTCGTCGGGAAGTACGACATCAACCTCTGCCGACAGTGTTTCCGCGAGGTCGCTCGAGACATGGGATTCGAAAAGTACAGCTAATCATGGCAGGAAACGACCCCTTCGCCAACGCGCTCGCCGGCATGGACAATGCCGAGGGCGTTGGCCACCTGTCGTTTACGGTAGAGCCCGCCTCCAACATCATCGGCTCCGTCCTCGAGGTCTTCTACGACCGCGGGTACGTCGACGGCTTCGAGTTCGTCGACGACGGGAAAGCCGGGAGATTCGAGGTCGAACTGAAAGGCGCGATCAACGAATGTGGCGCCGTCAAGCCCCGCTACTCGGTGGGCGCTGACGAGTTCGAGAAATGGGAGAAGCGATACCTCCCCGCCCGTGACTACGGGACGCTCGTCGTCACGACCAGCCACGGCGTCATGAGCCACTACGAGGCCCGCGAGGAGGGCATCGGTGGCCAGGTGATCGCATACGTCTACTAATATGAACAGAGTCGAAATCGAGATCCCGGACGACGTCTCCGCCACGATCGACCACCTCGACATCGTCGTCGAGGGTCCCAACGGGAGCGTCACGCGACGCCTCTGGTACCCCGACGTCGACGTCACGGTCGAGGACGGCGCGGTCGTCATCGAGTCCGCGAACGAGGACGCGAAGACGAACGCGACGATCGGAACGTTCGAGAGCCACGTCGCCAACATACTCCACGGCGTCACCGAGGGATGGGAGTACACGATGGAAGTGTACTACGCCCACTTCCCGATGCAGGTGACCGTGGAGGGCGACGAGGTCGTCATCGAGAACTTCCTCGGGGAGAAGGCCGCGCGCCGCACCCCGATCCGGGGAGACACAGAGGTACAGGTAGACGGTGAGACGGTGACGCTGACGGGCTCCGACAAGGAGGCCGTCGGCCAGACCGCCGCCGACATCGAACAGCTGACGAAGGTGACCGACAAGGACACGCGCGTCTTCCAGGACGGCGTGTACATCGTCGAGAAGCCCACCGGAGGTGCCTAACCCATGGCCGAAGAACTCGAAGACATCAGCGGCGTCGGTCCATCGAAGGCGGACGCCCTTCGTGCGGCCGGCTACGAGACGGTCGAGGACGTGAAGGCCGCCTCTCAGTCGGAGCTCTCGGAGGTCGACGGCGTCGGGAACGCGCTCGCTGCGCGTATCAAAGCCGACGTCGGCGGTCTGGAGGTCGACGAGGAGGCGGACGCGGAGATCGAAGACGAGACGGACGAGGAGGAGGAGGCCGACGAGGCCGACGCCGACGAGGACGTCGAGACCGAGCTTCGACCCCGCGGTCACGCCGACAAGACGCCGGCGCTGGACGACGGAACCGCTCGCGCGCTCGCACAGAAGCACCGCGAGGGGAAACCGCAGTTCAACCGGCAGGACTACCACAAGAAGAAGCGCATCCCGACGTCGTGGCGGAAGCCGCGCGGCGGGCTGTCGAAGCAGCGCCGCCGTATGAAGGGCAAGGGCCCCGTCGTCGAGGCGGGCTTCCGCTCGCCGACGGCGTCGCGTGACCTGCACCCGAGCGGCTTCGAGGAGGTCCACGTGCACAACACGGACGACCTCGAGGGCGTCGACGGCGACGCGCAGGCGGTCCGCATCGCGGGCTCCGTCGGCGCGCGCAAGCGCGAACTGATCGAGGACGAGGCGGAGGAGCGCGAGATCCGCGTGCTGAACCCGACCTACGTCGAAGTGGAGGTCGACGATGAGTGATCTGAAAGCCCAGAAGCGGCTCGCCGCTGACGAACTCGACGTCGGGAAGGGCCGCGTGTGGCTCGACCCCGAGGCCGAAGCGGAGATCGAGGACGCGATCACCCGAGAGGACGTCCGCGAGCTCATCGACCAGGGGACGATCCGCGCGAAGGACGCGAAGACGAACTCCCGCGGTCGTGCCCGCGAGCGCGCCGAGAAGCGCTCGTACGGTCACAAGAGCGGGGCCGGCACCCGGAAGGGGAAAGCCGGCGCGCGACAGAACACGAAGGACGACTGGAAGGCGCGGATCCGCGCACAGCGGGCCCGTCTGAAGGAGCTCAGAGACGAGCAGGACGTGCTCGACTCGTCGGAGTACCGCGAGCTGTACAACAAGGCGAGCGGTGGCGAGTTCGACGACGTCGCCCGTCTCGAGGCGTACATCCGGACGCAGTACGGATACGAGGTGACGAACTAATGGCGACAGGACCACGATACAAAGTGCCGATGCGTCGCCGCCGCGAGGTCCGGACCGACTACCACCAGAGGTTGCGCCTGCTGAAATCGGGCAAGCCTCGCCTGGTCGCCCGGGTGAGCAACGCTCACGTCAGGGCGCAGCTGGTCACTCCCGGACCCAACGGCGACGAGACCCACGCGGCCGCCTCCAGCGAGGAGCTCGGCGAGTACGGCTGGGAAGCCCCGACGGGCAACCTCCCCAGCGCGTACCTCACCGGGTACCTCGCGGGCGCTCGCGCCGTCGACGCCGGCCTCGACGAGGCCGTCCTCGACATCGGGCTCAACACGGCGACGCCCGGCAACAAGACGTTCGCAGTACAGGAAGGAGCGATCGACGCGGGCCTCGAGATCCCCCACAACGACAGCGTGTTGGCCGACTGGTCGCGCACCCGTGGCGAGCACATCGCCGCGTACGCCGAGCAGCTCGACGAGCCGCTGTACGCCGGGGACCTCGACGCCAGCGACCTACCCGAGCACTTCGACGACGTGCTCACGAGGATCCAGGAGGACCATGAGTAGATACGACGACGGCTGGGAGCCGCGGACGCGACTCGGCCGCAAAGTACAGGACGGCGACATCACGTCGATGGAACAGGCGCTCGACTCCGGCCTCCCGCTGAAGGAGGAGGAGATCGTCGACCAGCTCCTGCCGGGGCTCGAGGACGAAGTGCTGGACATCAACATGGTCCAGCGCATGACCGACTCCGGCCGCCGTGTGAAGTTCCGCTGTGTGGTCGCCGTGGGCAACCGCGACGGCTACCTCGGCTTCGCACAGGCGCGGGACGACCAGGTCGGCGGCGCGATCCAGAAGGCGATCGGCGTCGCGAAGCTGAACATCATCAGAGTCGACCGTGGCTCGGGGTCCTGGGAGGACCAGCCCGGCGGAACCAACTCGCTGACGCGCAAGGCGACCGGCAAGGCCGGCTCCGTTACGGTCGAGATCAAGCCCGCCCCGCAGGGGCTCGGGCTGGCGGCCGCGGAGACCGTCCGGAACATCCTCGAACTCGCCGGCGTCGAGGACGCCTGGACGAACTCCGACGGCAACACGCGGACGACGGTGAACCTCGGCAAGGCGACGTTCAACGCGCTGGAGAACGCCGCGCAGTCGCGGACGCCACAGTACGCGCGTGAGGTCCACTACGACGAGGTGAGCGAGTGATGCAGGCTATCGTTCAACTCCGCGGCGAGGTCAACGTGAACTACGGCGTGAAGGACACGCTCGACATGCTGAACGTCGGCCGCGTCAACCACGCGACGCTCGTCCCCGAGACGGACTCGTACCGCGGGATGATCACCAAGGTGAACGACCTCGTCGCGTTCGGCGAGCCGAGCGCCGAGGCGGTCGCGGCCACGATCGCGCGGCGCGGCGAGCCCCTCGAGGGCTCCGACGACGTCGACGACGAGTGGATCGCGGACAACACCGACTACGACGACCTCGAGGCGCTGGCGGAGGCGCTCGTCGCCGAGGAGACGACGCTGCGCGAGCAGGGTCTCTCCCCGACCCTGCGGCTTCACGCGCCTCGAGGCGGTCACGACGGCATCAAACACCCCACCGTCGAGGGTGGCGAACTCGGCCGACACACGACCGAGGAGATCGACGACCTGCTGGAGGCAATGCGATGAGCAAGAAACGTCGACAGCGCGGCTCCCGAACGCACGGCGGCGGTACGCACAAGAACCGGCGCGGTGCCGGTCACCGCGGCGGTCGCGGCGCGGCGGGCCGCTCGAAACACGAGTTCCACAACTACGGACCGCTCGGCAAGCACGGCTTCAAACGGCCGGAGGCGTCCAAGGCGGACGTCCTCGAGGTCACGGTCCAGAAGCTCGACGAGGACGCGGCGCTGTACGCCGCTGACGGCCTCGCCGAGGCGGACGGCGATGCGTACGTCATCGACGCACGCGACGTCGTCGACGGCGGCTACGACGCCGACGTCGTGAAGGTGCTCGGCGGCGGACAGGTCCGCCGCGAGCTCCGCGTCACCGCTGACGCGTTCACGGCCGGCGCGGTCGAGCTCATCGAGGAAGCGGGCGGCGAGGCGGCCCTCTCGGAGCGGGCCGAGGCCGCCGCGGACGAAACAGAAGACACTTCAGACGACGAGGCTGACGAGGCGTAATCATGAGCTGGAAGGAGGTCGCCGAACCGGTGCTCACGCGGATGCCCGTCGTGGAGCGACCCTCGGGTCACGTCCCGTTCAAGCGAAAGCTCGCGTGGACGGCCGGGATCCTGGTCGTCTACTTCTTCCTCACCAACATCAACCCGTTCGGGTTGCTGGCCGGTGGGGGGACGGACTTCTTCGGGCAGTTCCGGTCGGTGCTCGCCGGCGAGCACGGGTCGCTGCTGCAGGTCGGCATCGGGCCGATCGTGACGGCGTCCATCGTGCTGCAGCTACTCGGCGGGGCGAACCTGCTCGGACTCGACACGAACGACCCGCGTGACCAGGTCCTTTATCAGGGCCTCCAGAAGCTGCTGGTGATCATCGTGACCGCGCTGACGGCGGCCCCGATGGTGTTCACTGGCGAGTTCCTTCCGTCCGACCCGGCCGTCGCGGCCGCGCTCGGGATCGGCGAGTTCGGCGTCGAACTGCTGATCTTCGTGCAGGTGTTCATCGGCGGCGTCCTCATCCTGTTCATGGACGAGATCGTGAGCAAGTGGGGCGTCGGGTCCGGCGTCGGGCTGTTCATCATCGCCGCGGTGAGCCAGCAGATCGTCGGCGGGTTCTTCAGCTTCTCGGCGCTCGGCGAGACGGGCTTTTTCGCGAGCTGGTTCGGGATCATCACCGGCCAGGTCCCGCTCGAATCGCCGCTCACGCCCACCGGGCTCGAACAGCTGCTGTTCGCGCCGGGCAACGTGCTCGCGCTGTTCACGACGCTGTTCATCTTCGGGATCGTCGTGTACGCGGAGTCGGTCCGCGTCGAGATACCGCTCTCACACGCCCGTGTGAAGGGGGCTCGCGGTCGGTTCCCGGTGAAGCTCATCTACGCGTCGGTCCTACCGATGATCCTCGTTCGCGCGCTGCAGGCGAACATCCAGTTCTTCGGGCAGATCCTCTCCTCGCAGTGGGCGGGGATGCCCGAGTGGCTGGGGGTGTACGGTGACCAGGGCCAGCCGGTGTCCGGGTTCTTCTACTACGTGAACCCGATCCAACAGCCCACCGAGTGGATGTGGTTCCTCGGCGAGATCCCGGCGACCGTCGAGCCGTGGATGATCGTGACCCGGATCGTCGTCGACCTGACGTTCATGGTGATCGGCGGCGCGATCTTCGCGATCTTCTGGGTCGAAACGACCGGGATGGGTCCGGAGGCGACCGCCAAGCAGATCCAGAACTCCGGGATGCAGATCCCCGGGTTCCGGCGGAACCCCCAGGTCGTCGAGAAGGTCATGGAGCGTTACATCCCGCAGGTGACCGTCATCGGCGGGGCGCTCGTCGGCCTGCTCGCGGTCATGGCGAACATGCTGGGCACGATCGGCCAGGTCTCCGGTACGGGTCTGCTGCTTGCGGTCTCCATCACGTACAAACTGTACGAGGAGATCGCCGAGGAGCAGCTCATGGAGATGCACCCGATGATGCGCCAGATGTTCGGGAACGACTAATAGCCACGCTAGAACGTAACCGAGCGTTCTAGACGTTCTTACGCGACCGTTATTGAGGCCCCTTGGTCGGTTCTGTGACCGATTCGATGATACGCAGCGGGTGCCGAGCCTCTCTCGCCTTCGTGACGTTTGATAGCCCCCGTACGCGTACTCCGTAATATCCCGGAGCTCGAAGCTCACCGAACGCGGGTGACCTCGCCGGTCCGGGGCAACCTCGCCGGTCCGGGGCGACTCACCGGTCGCGACCGAACCCCGCGGCGAACGTCGCCTCCGACACCGACAGCGTCGTCGGCCGGCCGTGTGGGCACGCGAACGGTCGTTCGCACTCGCCGAGCCGGTCCAACAGGGCCCGCCGCTCCGCCGCGGTCAGCTCGTCGACGTCCCCTCGCTTCAGCGACGGGTGACACGCGAGGTCCGCGAGCAACGTCTCCCGGGCATCCCGTGACGACCCGCCCGCCGAAAGCGACGCGAGCGCGTCCCGGAACGCGTCCGCATCGGCGACGCGTCCGAACGGTGCGGGGACACCGCGAAGTCGAACCGTCCCACCGCCGAACGGCTCCGTCGCGAAGCCGAGCGTCGCCAACGCCTCCGCGTGCGCGTCGGCCGCCGCGGCCTCCGCGGCCGACAGCGACAGCGTCGCCGGCGGGTCGAGGTCGGCGGTCCGGACGGGGTCGCCGTCGAACGCCCGACGGAGCCGCTCGTAGTTCACCCGCTCGTGTGCGGCGTGGGCGTCGACGACGAGGAGCTCGTCGCCGGACTCGAACAGCAGGTAGAGGTCACGGAACGACCCGAGGGGGGTCACGTCCGCGAACACCGCCCCTCGTGAGCCGTCCGGCTCGCCGACCGGCTCGAGCGCGGTTTCGAGGTCGGTGTCGACGGCCGCCCGTCGCCGGAGGTCGGCCCCGGTGAGCGCGTCCGCGACGGCCCCCTCGACCGCGTCGGCGACCGCCCCGCCGTCGTGGAGCCCGACCTCGCGTTTGGCCGGGTGGACGTTCGGATCGACCCGCTCGGGCGGGACCGAGACGTCGACGGCCGCCACGGGTTCGCGACCGTTCGGGAGCAACCGACCGTACCCCGCCCGAACCGCGGCCGCGAGCCGCTCGTTCCGCACCGGACGGCCGTTGACCGACGACCGAAGGTGGTCCCGGGACGCGCGGGTGACGGAGGGGTACGCGAGGACGCCCGTCACGTCGATCGGCCGCGTTCCGTCTCCGTCTCCGTCGTCGTCGACCTCGAGATCGACGGTCGCCGACAGCGTCGTCGACCGACCAGCCGTGTCACGGTCGTAGACGCCGAGGAGGGCGTCCGTCGGACCGGTGCCGGGCGTCGAGAGCGTTCGGGTCCCGTCGTGGTCGAGGGTGAACGCGACGTCCGGGTTCGCAAGCGCGTAGTTCCCCACGAGCGCGGAGACCCGGGCGAACTCCGTTTTCGGTCCGGCCAGCGACTCCCGGCGGGCGGGTCGCGTCGCGAACAGGTCGCGGACGACGACCGTCGTGCCGCGTCCCCGGCCGGCGTCGGCGACGTCGAGGTCGGCACGACCGTCACTCCGTCGTTCGTCGGCGCCTCGGTGTCCGTCGGCGCCTCGTCGTTCGTTGACGTTTCGGTCCCCGCCCACGTCCGCCTCGGGGTCGGAGGCGTTCCCACCGAACCCCGGACCGGCCGTCACCCTGGTCCCGACCGCGCCGCCGTCGTTGGTCGTCAGCTCGAGGCGGGCGGCGTCGGCGATCGCCGCCAGCGCCTCCCCTCGAAAGCCCAGCGAGCCGACGCCGACCGGGTCCCCGCCGGGCGCGAGCTTGCTCGTCGCGTGGCGTTCGACCGCCAGCAGAGCGTCCGTGCGGTCCATTCCGCGCCCGTCGTCGTCGACTCGGATCCGCTCCGTGCCGTCGCCGTCGACCGCGACCGAGACCCGCGACGCGCCCGCGTCGAGCGCGTTGTCGACCAGCTCCGCGACGACGCGATCGGGGCACGTGATGACCTCTCCCGCCGCGATCCGGTCGACCGTCGCCCGGTCGAGCCGACGAACGCGTCCGTCAGTCATGGCGTTCGACCCGGCCTTGGAGGTCGTACAGCGCGTTCAGCGCCTCGATCGGCGTGATCCGTGCGAGGTCGAGCTTGCGGAGATCGGCGACGAGGTCGTCCTCGACTTCCGTTTCGCGCTCCGTTCCCGCCCCCGCCTCGGCGACCTCTCCGTCCCGACCGGGGTCGGTTCCGGTTCGATCGCCGTCCCGGTCCGTTCCGTCTCTGCGGCCCGTCGTGTCGCCGCGGTTCGTATCGTCTCCGTGGTCCGTCCCGTCTCCGCGGTTCGTACCGCCTCCGTGGTCCGTCCCGCCTCCGCGGTCCGTCCCGTCTCCGTGACCCGTCGTGTCGCCGCGATTCGTGCCGTCGACGAGCTCCCGCGACCGATCGACGACCGGGCGGGGAACCCCGGCGAGCTCGGCGACCTCGACGCCGTACGACGACGACGAGGCCCCGGGAACGACCCGGTGGAGGAACGTCACCGCGCCGTCCTCGCGGGTCGCGGCGAAGTGCAGGTTGAACGCCCGCTCGCGGTCGGCGGCCAGGTCGGTGAGGTCGTGGTAATGCGTCGCAAAGAGCGTGGTCGCCGCCAGTTCGTCGTGGATGAACTCCGCGGCGGCGCGCGCGATGGCCCGGCCGTCCGTCGTCGCGGTCCCGCGGCCGACCTCGTCGAGCAGCACCAGCGACCTCGGCCCCGCGTCGTGCAGGATCTCCGTCAGCTCGCTCATCTCCCGCATGAACGTCGACTGGCCGCCGGCGATGTCGTCGGAGGCCCCGACCCGCGTGAACACCCGGTCGAAGACGGGGAGGCGGGCGGCCTGCGCCGGAACGAACGACCCGGTCTGTGCGAGCACGGTCGCCAGCGCGACCGACCGCATGTACGTCGACTTCCCGCTCATGTTCGGCCCCGTGATCACCGCGATCGACCCCCGCGGGAGGTCGGCGTCGTTCGGGACGTACGACGGCTCCGTGCGCTCGACGACGGGATGCCGTCCGCCCTCGATCTCGATGCCCGCATCGGGGTCCGTTACGAGTTCGGGCCGCACGTAGTCGTGCTCGACCGCGACGCTCGCCAGCGAGTGGAGGGCGTCGAGCTCCGCGAGGGCGTCCGCCAGCGCCTGGATCCGTTCGGTCTCTTCGGCGACGCGCTCGCGGACGTCGACGAAGCGCTCGTACTCGAGGGCGTTCGCGCGCTCGGCGGCCCCGACGATCTCCTCCTCGCGCTCCTTCAGCTCCGGCGTGTAGTAGCGCTCGCTGTTCTTCAACGTCTGGCGGCGGCGGTAGTCGTCCGGAACGCGGTCGCTGTTGGCGTCGGTCACCTCGATGTAGTAGCCGTGGACCCGGTTGTGTCCCACCGACAGCGAGTCGATCCCGGTCCGGTCGCGCTCGGCGGCCTCCAGGTTCGCGACCCACTCGCGGCCCGCCCGCTCGGTCGCTCGGAGGTCGTCGAGATCGTCGTCGAACCCCTCCCGGATCACGTCGCCCTCGGTGAGTTCCTGTGGCGGGTCGGTCGCTATCGCCCGGTCGATCAGCTCGCGGACGGACGCCAGCTCGTCGAGGCGACCGTGGAGGTCCCGAAGGTGTTCGGTTCGCGGGCCGTCTCCGGCGTCGTCGTCGCCCTCGTCGCCCTCGTCGCCCGCCCCCGCGAGCACGCGCCTGAGCTCCGGGACGACCGCGAGGGTCGCGTGAAGCGACCGGAGGTCGCGGGCGTCCGCCCGGCCGCGGGAGACGCGACCGACGAGCCGCTCGAGGTCGTAGGCGGTCGCGAGCGAGTCGGCGACGGCCTCGCGGACGAGCGACCGGGCCGCCAGCTCGTCGACCGCGTCGTGTCGCGACCGGATCGCGTCGGCGTCGACGAGAGGGCGACGGAGCCAGCGCTCCAGGCGGCGCCGGCCGAGCGCGCAGCTCGTCGCGTCGAGGGCGTCGAAGAGGGTGTCGCCCGCGCCGAGCCCGCGGTTCTCGAACAGCTCGAGGCTCCGCCGGGCCGCGGCGTCGAGCCGGAGGTGATCGCGGGGGTCGTACCGGCGCACGCGAGAGACGTACTCGAGCGGGCCGTCGTCGCCCTGCGTGTACTCCGCGTACGCGAGCACGGCTCCCGCCGCGCGACGCTCCGCTTCGGTGGCGAAGCGACGGTCCGGCGCGGGGACGTACGGTTCGAGCCGGTCCGTCGCGGCCTCCCGCCCGAACGCCGCCGGGTCGTACGCGTGGTCGACCCATCCGTGCTCGGCATCGGCGGGCTCGAAGGCGGGGGCGTCGGGCCCCGCGATGAGCTCGGCAGGCGCGATCCGATCGAGCTCGTCGGCGATCGTCGCTCGGTCGCCCGAGGTGACGAGACACTCGCCGGTGGCGACGTCGACGGCCGCGAGGCCGACGACTGGGGGGCCGTCCGGCTCGGTCGAGTCGCTCCCGCCGCTCGATTCGGCCGATCTCCCGTCAGGTTTCCCCGTTACGGCCGCGACGTAGTTCGTCGTCCCCGCCGCGAGGAGGTCGTCCTCGACGACGGTCCCCGGGGTGATGACCTCGGTCACGGCGCGGTCGACGAGCCCGGACGCGGCGTCGGCGTCCTCCACCTGGTCGCCGAGCGCGACGCGGTAGCCGGCGTCGAGCAGCGCCTCGAGGTAGGGCGCGGCGTTGTCGATCGGGATCCCCGCCATCGGGTAGTCGCCCGTCGAGTCCGACCGCTCCGTGAGAGCGACCTCACAGACGCGTGCGACCGCCGCCGCGGCCTCACAGAACGCCTCGTAGAAGTCGCCCACCTGGAACAACACGAGGGCGTCCTCGTGGGCCGCACACAGGTCCGCGTACTGTGAGAGCATCGGGGTGAGGTCGTCGCGGGCGGCGGCCACCCCCGGAGGGATCCCGGTCACCGCCTGTCGGTCCGCCGTAGGCATATATCCCGGATCGGGTCGCCCGCGGGGATAAACGGTGCGGAGGCGACGGCCCCGTGGACTCGGCGGCCCTGTGGAGGCGCCGGTCCTGTGGAGGCGACGGCCCTGCGGAGGCGACGACGCTTCCGCCCGAGAGCCTTACAACGCTGGCGGCCCGATCGATCCCGTGGCGAACCGAACGATCGTCGTCGGGATGGCTGCGACCTTCGCCGGGCTCACGGCCCTGCTCGTGATCGCGGGGATCGTCGTCAACCCCCTCCTCCTCGCGGTCGCCCTCCCGTTCGGCGCGGCGACGTACCTCCTGTGGTACCACGCGAGCGGGCGGCTCCGCGAGCGCGTCCGTCGGGAGGCCGCCGGCGAGCAGAACGGCCGAACGGACGCGTGGCGGCGTGCTCGCGCGGAGACCAACCGGCGGGACGCCTCCCGGTCGGCGGGCGGTGCGCGCGGGCGACACGCCGGGGCACGCGCTCGCGGCGAGGGCTCCCGGCGCGGCGAGGGCTCCCGGCGCGGCGACCCCCGCGATCGCGCGCCCCGGACGGACACGATGTCGAAGCGGGCCGCCTACCGGACGCTCGGCGTCGAGCCGAGCGCCGACGCCGACGCCGTCAGGACCGCCTATCGCGAGCGGGCCAAGCGGCTCCATCCCGACCGCGAGAACGGCGACGAGGAAGGGTTCAAGCGGCTGACGGAGGCGTACGAGGTCGTGAAACGCTGATCTCCGATGCCCGGTGGCCGTTCCCCGTTCACCGTTCCCCGTTCCAAACGGAAGGGCAACCGAAACCGTCGTGGTCGAGCGCGCGGATCCCGACGATATGGCGAAGTGGCTCCACAGCGGACGGCGGCGGGACCTCTGTGCGCTGTTGTACGACGCCGGCGAGCTCCGTGCACAGTCGCTGAAGAGTCGACTCGAGTCCCACTACGACGAGCGGATCGACCCGGCCTCGTTTTACGGGACGCTCACGGCTCTCGTCGAATCCGGGTTCCTCGACCGGCGAACCGAGGGGATCGCGGACGTGTACGCGCTGACCGACGCGGGCGAGCGCGCCCTGCTGGACCACTACGAGTGGCTCGGCGACCGCGTCGACGAGGGGGATCGGAACTCAAAGGTTAATAAGTAAACGCGACTGAGTTATTACATGGCCGTAGTCAGCGTTTCGATGCCCGAAGAGCTCCTCGAACGTCTCGACGAGTTCGCGGACGAGCACGGATACACGGGGCGAAGCGAGGTGGTTCGTGAGGCGTCGCGGAACCTCCTCGGAGAGTTCGAGGACGCGAAACTGGAGGACCGGCCGCTGATGGCGGTCGTCACCGTCCTGTTCAACTACGAGACGACGAGCGTCGAGGAGCGGATGATGCACCTCAGGCACGAACACGAGCGGCTCGTCGCCTCCAACTTCCACAGCCACGTCGGCCCACACTACTGTATGGAGCTGTTCGTTCTGGAGGGCGACCTCGCGGAGATCTCGACGTTCGTCGGGAAGGTCCGCGCGACGAAGGACACGCTCACGGTCGATTACAGCGTGATGCCCGTCGACGAGTTCGGGCCCGGCGGGCTGGACGGCGGGCACGGACACGCCCACGGGCACGGACACGGCGATGACGACGATCACGACTCCGAAGAGTAGCGCGGGACGGGGTCGGCGGTCGTCGGCCGGGTCAGTCGACGGTCGTCAGGTCGATCACTCGGGGGTCGCCGACGCGGAGTGGCGCTCGATGTTCTCCCAGACGTCCGTCATGCGCTCGCCGGTGAGCGCGATCAGGTCCTCGACCTCCTCGTCGCAGTCGCCGGGCGCACAGCCGAGGTCGCGGATCGCCTTCGTCGCCGAGACGTGGTGGACGTGGACCCCGTCGTCGGTGGCGGTCTCGTAGACGACCGTCGTACAGGGGAGCAGCCCCGCGAGCGTCGGGTCGATCGCGAGCGCGTCGCGGGCGATCTCGGGGTGGCAGACGACGATGAGCGCGGTCCGCTCGACGTCGTCCTCGCCGAGCATTCCTTCGATCATCGAGTCCAATCGAGTCACCTTCACCGTCTCGAAGTCGGCGAGTTCGTGTTCGAGTTGGACGAACGGGACGGCGTCCTCGAACGGAACGTCCAACGTCGTGTGTAAGGCCTCCTCGGCGGTCGGGGTCGCGGATCGGGTCATACTCGACGTGGGGGGTGGGGACTCAAAAGGCTTCGCGAGGTGTTTGCTCGCCTACAGCCGCCGAGCACCGCACCCACTCGGGATCGCGGAACCGACGATGAACGTCCGGTTCCCGGCGTCGGCGACGGCCCCCGATCGCTGCCCTCCCGTCCCCGAGAACGCGGTTCCCGGGACGAGTCGCGGGGTTTAATCGCGTCTCGCCCCTATCGCCGTCGATGGCCGACAGCTACCGTGGCGTGTTCGGGGCGATCCCGTACGCGATCCGCAACACGGAGTCGTGGACGATGCGCGCGTACGGCGCCGTCGGGACGCTCGCGGCGGCGCTCATCACGATCGTCGTGACGCTGGCGCTCGTCGTCTGGATGGCGGAGACGGCCGACATGGAGGGCGGGCTGTTCCTGTTCTCCCGGTCGCTGTACGTGGTCGTCGGCTTCGCCGCCGTCGCCCCGCTCTTGGCTCCCCTGCTGTTCGTCGCACGCCGGCATCGACGGAACGACCCCGTCGCCGACGGCTACGACCGGAAGCTGGCGTACACGGGGTTCCTCTTCCTCGCGTCGCTGTACGTCGGCATGGTGATCTCCGCCCCGGCCGACCTCCGGGACCCGACCGACTCCGTCGTCGTCGCCGCGCTGTACGCGCTGCCGCCTCTCTCGGGGCTCGTCCCTCCGACGCTCGCCGGCGCTCTCGTCTTCCTGACCCATCGCCGGCTTCGCGGGTCGGGCGACGGGGACGAGAGCGAGGCAGTTGACGGGGAGAACGGAGGCGATGCCGAGGGGGTTGACGGCCCCCACGTGGACGACGCCGAACCCGAGTGAGCCCCGTCCACGGACCCGGCTGACCGTCGTCCACGGGTTCGCTTCCGGACTCCCCCTTCGTCCGCCCCCGGGCCGCGCTCGAAACCCCGAAAAGGCTCCGTCGCGTAGCGCCGCCGATGACCGACGAGAAGGAGGGCACGTTCCTCGTCACCCACGTTGAGCCGGAGTCGGCCGTCCTGAAGGACGTTCACGACGGCCAGGTCCACACGCTGAGTTCGAACCCCGGGCTGGCGGTCGACGACGCCGTCGAGGCGACGGTCGCGCCCGACCCGCCGATGGAGGTCACGTATCAAGTGATCGAGGTCGCGGAGCGCCGCGGGCTCTCGATCGAGCGGAGCGAGGAGCCGCCGACGGCACACGAACGCGAAATCGCGGCCGACCAACCGGTCGGCGAGCTGACGCGCGAGCCGCGGGCGGGGATCGGGGAGATACACGTGTTGACTCCGGCGGAGGGAACGGCCGAGCAGGCGGCGACGGACGTGATCGAGGACCGCGAGGGAACGCTCTCGCGTGCCGCGCGGTTCGGCGTGAACCGCGTCGAGGTCCGCGCGGAGCCGGGCGTGGTGAGCGTTCGGTACCTGCCGTAGCCGGGTCGGCTCGCCCATCTCGTCGGCCCGTCTGCCTCGTTCGCCCGCCTACCTCGTCGGCCCGTCCGCGCTCTGGACCAGCCAGCCGCCGTCGACGTCGCCGGGGCGGGTCTCGTAGACGACCTCGGTCGCCTCGTCGACGGTCGCCTCGGCGACCGGCTCGCCGTCGACCTCGATCCGCTCCACCCGGAACGGGACGTCGAGGCTGTCGCCACAACAGCCGACGTCGACGAACTCCTCGCGGCGGTCCCCGACCGCGACCGTGCCGAGGACGCGCTTGAAGTACCCGCGGTACCGCTCCGTCCCGATCTGTTCGCGCCCCCAGCCGCCGAGTCCCTCGGGATACGAGAGCACGACGCGGGAGGCAATCGGTCGATTCATGGCGACCACTACGGCGTCGTGGCGGAAACGGGTTTCGCCGGTCCGGAACGCCCACGACCGATCGGCGGCCCCCACGACCTATCGGCGGTTCGCGCGGGCGTTTCCTCCGAGTTAGAGAGATAAGAAGGCTTATTCGGGCTCACGGACGAAACCGTTTCATGGTAGCGATCGAGGTACCGGAAGTCGACTACACCGAGTACACGAACCGACAGCTCGTGCTCGTCCCGCTTGCGGTGCTCGCGCTGGCGCTCGTGATCATCGGCGGCTGGTACCTCGCGACGGGTGCCCCCGCGAACCTCGGGTTGGAGTTCACCGGCGGCGTCGAGCTCCGGATCGCCGACGACGGCGAGGGGAACATGGAGGAACGCATCGAGGCGGCGTTCTCCGAGGAGCCGGACGCGATCCGGTCGATCCCCGCCGACGACGTCTACGTCGTGACGTTCCGCGCCGACGCCGACGACCCTGGCGGGCTCGCGAGCGATCTGGAGGATCAGGCGAGCGCGGCGGGGCTGTCGACTGAGGCGGTCGATCAGGTGTCGCCGAGCTTCGCGGCCGACACCGCCCAGACCGCGATCTTCGGGGTCGCCCTCGCGTTCCTCGGAATGAGCGTGCTCGTCTTCGCGCTGTTCCGGACGTTCGTCCCCTCGGTCGCGGTCGTCGCCTCCGCGTTCTCCGACATCGTCATCCCCATCGCGGCGATGAACCTGATCGGCATCGAGATGACCCTCGGGACGGTCGCGGCGCTGTTGATGATCATCGGATACAGCGTCGACTCCGACATCCTGTTGAACAACTCCGTGCTGCGACGGACCGGGGACTTCTACGAGTCGGTCAGCCGTGCGATGCGGACCGGGGTGACGATGACCGTCACCTCGATGGCCGCGATGATCGTCATGGCGATCGTCGCGACCGTCTTCGGTATCGACCTGCTTCGCGACATCGGGATCATCCTCGCGATCGGGCTGGCAGCCGACCTGATGAACACCTATCTGATGAACGTCACCCTGCTTCGCTGGTACAAGTTCGAGGGGGTGAACCGCTGAATGCTCGACCCGATCAAGAAGAACTGGCGCGTGCTGCTGCTCGTCGTCGTCATCGTCGCGGCGTCGATCGCGCTGTTCGCCCCCCAGTTCGCGCCCGACACCGCCCCCGGCGAGGAGGACGCCGACGCGAGACAGGGGCTGACGAACCTCCAGTACGGGCTCGACTTAGCCGGCGGGACGCGCGTTCGCGCGCCGCTGCTCGGCTACACCGCGACCGGCGTGGAGTTCGACGGCGACAACCCCTCCGAGGTGGCGTCGAACGTCGCCGCCGAACTCGACGGCGTCTCGACCCGGGAGGTCAACGCCGAACGCCTCTCGGAGGACGGCGGCGAGGTCGAGGTGACCGACCCGGACGTCACGGAAGCGCAGTTCCGCGACGCGATGGACGCGTCCGGATACGCGCATAGCGGTGTCCGCGCGGGCGTCACCGAGGAGACGCGCAACGCGGCCGTTCGCGTCATCGAGGGGAAGATCAACGAGGCGGGTCTCTCCGGCGGCAGCGTTCAACAGGTGCAGTCGATCACCGGCGAGTGGTTCGTCCTCGTCGAGGTCCCCGGCGAGGACCGTCAGGACGTGATCGAGCTGTTGGAGGAGCGCGGGACCGTCCAGATCGACATCGCCTACCCCGATTCGGACGCCGAGGACGGCCTCGGCGTCGAGGAGGAGGTGCTCGTCCAACAGGACTTCGAGAACATCGGTACCGCCGGCCGCGACGACCAGGACCAGCCGTACGTCCCCGTCTCGGTCATCAACGAGGCCCCGGAGGGCGAGCGGTCGCCCGCCGAGCGGTTCCAGGACGCGGTCGTCGATCGCGGGGTCGCGACCTCAAGCGGGGGCGCGCGATGTACCTACATGCAGGACCCGGTCGGCGAGAGCAACGAGCCGTGTCTCCTGCTCGTCGTCGACGGCGAGGTCGTCAACGCCTTCGGCATGAACGACGGGCTCGCGGAGAGCATGGTACGCGGGTCGTGGGCCGACACCGGGAACTTCCGGCTGACCACCACCTCCTTCGAGGACGCACAGCAGGTGTCGATCAACCTTCGCGCGGGCGCGCTCCCCGCCGAACTCGACATCGAGGGACAGGGGACGTCCTCGACGATCACGGCCTCACAGGGTGAGGACTTCCGGGTCTACTCGATGATCACCGGCCTGTTCGCGATCTTCGCGGTGGCCGGAATGGTGTTCTTACGCTACCGCGAGCCGAAGGTGGCGCTCCCGATGATCGTCACCGCGCTCGCGGAGGTGTACGCCCTGCTCGGCTTCGCCGCGCTCGTCGGCTACCCGATCGAGCTCGCGGTCATCGCCGGATTCATCGCCGTCGTCGGGACGGGGGTGGACGACCTCGTGATCATCGCCGACGAGGTGATGAGCGAGGGCGACGTGAACTCGCGGAAGGTGTTCGACTCGCGGTTCCGCCGCGCGTTCTGGGTGATCGGTGCCGCGGCCGCGACGACGATCATCGCGATGTCGCCGCTGATGGTGTTGAGCCTCGGCGACCTCTCCGGGTTCGCCATCTTCACCATCCTCGGCGTGCTGATCGGCGTGTTGATCACCAGGCCCGCGTACGGCGACATCCTCCGGCGGCTGCTGACGGTTCGGTGAGCGGCGGGCCGCTCCCCCTGGCCCCTTTTTAAAAGTCGTCGAGCGCCGACTGCTCCGCGGCCGCCAGCACGTCCGTACAGGTCGACCACGACCGTCTGGCACAGTCGGGAACGTCGCCGTGGTCGGCGACGTACGCCCGCAGGAACTCCCGTGTCGTCGGGTCGCTCGGATAGCCGCTCCCGACGCCGCCGTACGCCGGATAGGCAGCGTCGATCGCGGCCACGCTGGCGTCGCGGGCCACCTTCGCGACGACGCTCGCCGCCCCGACGAGCGGGTCGTCCTCGTCGGCCCCGTGTGCCGCCTCGACCGCGACGCCGGGGACGGCGTCCGTCCGATCGAGACTCGTGATACAGTCGTCGAGCCGACGCGCGAACCGCGCCTCGCTCGTGTCGCCGGCGTCGGCGACGACCCGGTCGCCCGCGGCCGCGACCGCCCGGACCGCCCGTGCCTGTCCGCGGACCGTGAGCGTGTTCATGTCCGTGTCGGGTGCGTCGATCTCGTCGGGCTCCACGTACGCCACCGCGACCGCGACGTCGTCGCGATCGCGGAGGGTCGCGGCGATCGCCTCCCGCCGGTCCGGCGCGACGCGTTTCGAGTCGTCGACGTCGGGCGGGAGGTCGTCCGGATCGGCCCGGACGGCCGCGGCGACCATCGGTCCCAGCACGGGCCCCTTTCCGGCCTCGTCGACGCCTACGTACACGCACCGAGCGTCGGGTCGACGGGACAAATAACTTCAGATGTCCGGGGACGTGCCTGTCGTGTCTCGAACCGCTCGTAAGCAGCCGTGGCGTCCCGACCGATCGGAAGCGGCCGTGGCGTCCCGACCGATCGTGAGCCGTCGGAGGTGAACCGGATTCATCCAGAACTGCTAACACGTTACACGACGTTTGAAACCGTATGTCACAACGGAGTGCGCGGTCCTGGCGTGCCGGTGCGGTCGCCGGCGCGACCGCCGGGGCGGTCATGGGCGTCTTGTTACACGGGGTGTTGGGGCTGATGCCGACGATCGGCGCGCTCGTCGGCGTCGAGAGCGTGCTCGTCGGATGGCTCGTTCATCTGTTCAACAGCACGCTGTTCGGCGGGCTGTTCGTCGCGCTGTTCGAGCGGCCGCTGTTCGACGACCTCCGGGCGGACGTCGGCGGCTACCTCTCGCTCGGAGTGATCCACTCGGCGCTGCTCGGGCTGATCACGGGCGGGCTGTTGCTCCCGACGTCGCTGGCGCTCGCCGGGGCGACCGAACTCCCGATCCCGACGCTTCCCCTTCCGGGCGTCACCGCCGATGCCGAGTTCGCGGCCGTGATCGCGATCGCACACGCGGTGTACGGACTGGTTCTCGGGCGGGTGTACGCCGCGCTCGTGCTGCCGACCGACCGGCGCTGACGGCTCCCGGGCAGCTCGTCGAGCGCTGATCTGACCGTCCCCTTTCCCGTTCAGGCGGCTCGCCGCGCCGCCACGCCGTCCGTCCCCGCCGGACGCAACGCCCTTTTGTGGTGGCACCGAACGGTCGTGTATGACTACGCGAGAGTTCGGCGGGATCCGGCTCGAGAAGGTACGCGAGCACGTCTGGGAGATCGCACGCGAGGGGGAGATGAACGTCGACGCGCGGGTCCTCGCCAGCGAGGAGCTGCTGTCCGAGATCGGAGAAGACAAGACGCTCCAACAGCTCCGAAACGCGACGCACCTCCCGGGGATCGTCGAGCCGGCGATCTGTATGCCCGACGGCCACCAGGGATACGGCTTTCCGGTCGGCGGCGTCGGCGCGATCGACACGGAAAACGGCTGTATCTCGCCCGGCGCGGTCGGCTACGACATCAACTGCGGCGTCCGGATGGTCCGAACCGACCTGACGTACGACGACGTCCGCGGGCACGAGGAGGAGCTCGTCGACGCGCTGTTCGAGGCGATCCCGTCGGGGCTCGGCGGGGGCGGGGTGATCGAGGGCGACGCCGACGCCATCGAGGGCGCGCTCGAACGCGGCGTCGAGTGGGCGATCGACGAAGGGTACGGGATCGAGTCCGACCTCGCCCACTGTGAGGACGAGGGGCGACGGGCCGACGCGCGCCCGGAGTACGTCTCACAGAAGGCGAAGGACCGGGGGCGGAACCAGATGGGGTCGCTCGGCTCCGGCAACCACTTCCTCGAGGTCCAACGCGTCACCGACGTGTTCCGCGAGGAGGTCGCCGACGCCTACGGGCTCTCGGCGGGACAGATCGTCGTCCTGATCCACTGTGGAAGCCGCGGGCTCGGCCACCAGACGTGTAACGACTACCTCCGGCGGATCGAGAAGCGCCACGGGGACCTGCTGGCGTCGCTGCCGGACAAGGAGCTCGCGGCCGCGCCGGCGGGGTCCGAGCTCGCCGAGGAGTACTACGGCGCGATGGGCGCGTGTATCAACTTCGCATGGGTGAACCGGCAGCTGATCACCCACCGGACGCGGGCGGTGTTCGGCGACGTCTTCGACGCCGACCCGATCGACGACCTCGGCATGGAGCTGCTGTACGACGTCGCCCACAACATCGCGAAAAAGGAGTCCCACGAGGTCGACGTCGGTCCGGACGGGCTCCCGACCGTCGCCGAGGACGCGGTCGACCGCGAGGAGCGCGAGCTCTACGTCCACCGAAAGGGCGCGACGCGCGCGTTCCCCGCCGGTCACGAGGACGTACCGGAGGCGTACCGGTCGGTCGGCCAGCCCGTGATCATCCCCGGGAGCATGGGAGCGGGGTCGTACGTCCTCCGCGGCGGCGACGAGTCGATGACCGTCTCCTTCGGCTCCACGGCACACGGTGCGGGGCGACTGATGAGCCGGACGCAGGCGAAACAGGAGTTCTGGGGCGGCGACGTCCAGCGCGACCTCGAGGACGGCCAGGCGATCTACGTGAAGGCCCAGTCGGGCGCGACCATCGCCGAGGAGGCCCCGGGAGTGTACAAGGACGTCGACGAGGTCGTCCGCGTCAGCGACGACCTCGGCATCGGCGACAAGGTCGTCCGGACGTTCCCCGTCTGCAACGTTAAGGGGTGAGCCGTCGCCTAGTGTCGACGCCCGATCGGTTCGCGCGGGCCGATCGGCCGTCGGTTCCGTATAAGCGCCTCGAGGGAACCTCCGTCCGCCCAGACCGTTTATAAGCGTCCCGACGACCGCCGCCGCTACGACGCCCCGCGACCCCCGATCCCTTATCAACGATATCGCCGCAACCCGTTCCGTGACGATCCCATCCCTTAGTGACGGACGCGACGGCGCGACGGCCTCCAGACGAACGGTCCTCGGCGGGCTCGCCGCGCTCGTCGGTGCGACGGGTGCAGGGGTCGCGACGCTCGCGACCGCGTCCGATCCCGCGGCCGCCGTCGATGGCGACCCGGCCGCCTTCGAGATCGGCGACGCCCCGACCGTCACCAGCAACGACGGCCGCGTCGAGTCCGTGTTCTTCTCGCCCGAGCTCGACGTCTCGTGGACCGACTTCGGCGACGGGGTCGACGAGGTGACGCTCGTGCTCGCGGTCGGGAGCGACCGGGGCGTCGACCGGATCTACGAGGAGACGTTGACCGCGGTCGAGCCGGCTGCGACCCCGGGAGACGTGACCGCCGTCGCTTCCGGAGACCACGGCGACGCGGACGGGCACGCGGAGGACGGATCGGAACCCGACTTCGACGCCGTCCACGGCGGGATGACGGTCGCGTTCGACCGCGTGGACGCGACCGCACGGGGCGACGCCGTGACGAGCGGGGCGCTGAGCGACGCCGACCTCGTCGGGGGCGAGACCGCGACGACGACGCTGGACGTCGTCTACCGTGCGGACGTCGTCGGCGGGGACGACGCGGCGAGCGTCGTTCGGACGGCGGCGATCGATCTCTCGGTCACCAACCCGGCGGGCGACGCGGCCGCCGGCGGGGTCGTCGACGTGGACGCCTCCTGATCGGCCCCTGACGGGTGGATCGACGGTCGGCTTCGAGACGACCGTCGCCCGCGGGCCGGTCACCGGTCGCGTCTGGCCTCGCGACCGAGGTGCTCCTCGACGGCGGACACCTTCTCGCTCGCCGGCGCGTCCACCGTCCGTTTGTCGTCGATCTTGAGGACCGTGGAGACCCGGTCGGCGTCGACGGCCGCGTGGGCGGCCCCGACCGCGGCGAGGAGGGTGTCGACGTCGTCCGCCTCGATCACGGTCCCCATCGGGTTCGTCTCATAGCTCACGTCGAAGTCGTCGAGCGCGGCCACCGCCTTCGCGACCTCCGCGGACATGCTCCCCTCGATCACCGGTGCAACGCTCAACAGGGCGACGACGGTCATGCCCACACGTACCGTCCTCAGGGACATAAAGGGCGGTCGCGGGCGACGGCTCGTCCGGTATCGGCGGGCGTCGGTGTCGCTACCGGTCGAGGGCGTCCCGTAGGAAGGAGAGCTGATGGCCGATCGCGGGCTCGAAGTCCTCGCCGAACGGCGAGAAGTGATCAGCGGGCATCGATACCACGGTCCCGCTGGACAGCTCCCCCGCGGCGTCGACGACCGCCTCGGCCGGCACGATCGGGTCATCGGTCCCCGCCAGCAACAGCGTCGGCGCACGGATCTCGGCGAGGCGGCCGACGGGCCGGTAGTTCACGATCCCCAGCAGCGACCGCGCGGGCGTCTCGTTTCGCCACGTCGACTCGCGATCGACCAGGTCGAGGTACCCCCGCTGGGTTCCGGGCTCGGTGATCGCCGCGAGCTCCTCGCTCCCGCCGACGATCGGGACCGTCCGTCCACGCCCGAGACGATGGCCGAGCAGGTCGCGCATCCCGGCTGCGCCCGCTCGAGCGACGTACCGAGCCCCGCGAGCCGACACGATCGACCGCGCGTCGAGGACGGGCGTCACCGCGATCACGGCGTCGACGTCCCGTCGCTCGGCGGCGAGCGTGAGGGCGTGTGCGGCCGACAGCGACGCGCCCCACAGGATCAGGTCGTTGCCGACGGCGTCGACCCGATCGAGACGGTCGATCGCGGCGGCGTAATCCGCCCGCTGGCCGGCGGGGTCGACGAGCTGTTCGTCGCCGTCGGAGCCGCCGAACCCGCGGTAGTCGAACAGCAGGGCCGCGTATCCCGCGTCGGCGAGCCGCTCGGCGATCGCCGGGTAGCCGAAGGTCCGCTCCGCGCCGAGCCCGGGCCCCATCACGACGACCGGCGGGTCGTCGTCGCCGCCCGGGAGGTACAGCCTCCCGCGACAGGTGTCCCCGTCGCTTTCGAACGCGATCGACCGGGTTGCGAACCGCTCGCGCGGAGGACGATCGAGGCGTCGCTGCGCGCGGTTCACCGGCGTTCGCCGCGTCACGCGTCGGACACCTCCCGATCGTCGCTCGGGCCGTCGTCCGGGCCATCCTCGTTCGGGCCGCCCTCCGGACCATCGTCGTTTGTGTCGTCCTCCGCATCGACGTGTGACACCGTGTGTAGCACCCGCGTCGAGAACGCCGTCTCCGTCAGGTCGTCGTCGATCAGCGCCTCGAACCAGTCGCCCTCGGCGGTCCACGTTCCGAGGGGATCGCCGGGCGATCGGACGACGGTCGCCTCGACGCGAACGGGGTCCCACGCGCCGGCGTCCGCCCGGTCGAGGAGCGCGTTGAGGGCCCGCCCGATCTCACGGCGATGCACCTCCCGCCCGGGAAACGCCGTCATGTACGTCAGCTCCAGCGGCTCGCCGCCGTCGAGCGACTCGACGCTGATGCCGTAGCTCCGGAGCGTCGGCTCCACCCCTGCCGCGGACTCGTCGCCGGTCATACGGATCGGTTGACGGCGTGGGATAAATCGGTACCGGCGTGTCCGCGCGTCCAACGACGCCGCTGCCGGTCGATGGGCGCCGTTCACAAAAGCCGCGGGCGGGGCCGTCATGGAAGACGGTTGAATCGGTTCTGTCAGAGGCACACGATCGTCCCGCGCGGCCGGATAACCCTCCGGCGTGTACGCACATAAACGCTCGGTGAACTGAATTTCGGTCGTCCGAGTTACAGGACGCCCCGGACCCGTCGTCGACGCTGCCGATGCCGTCGACGCTGCCGATGCCGTCGACGCTGCCGACGCCGTCGACGCCACGATCACACCCGGGATGCCGCCGAAATCGTCTCCCCCACGCGGCCCTCTCGCTCGCGCGGAACGGTTTTTACGCCGCCGGGAACAACCCGCACCATGGAACTCGTCGAGGCGCTCCGGGCCGAGGGGGCCGCGCTCGCGGTCGTCGGCGCGGGCGGGAAGAAGACCACGATGTACGCGCTCGCGGGGAGGGTTCCCCGGGCGGTCGTGACCGCGACCGTCAGGATCCCGATCTTCGACGCGGAGGTGGCCACGCTCCGCGTGACCGACGACCCGACCGCGGCCGTTCGGGGAGCGAACCGCGGCGCGTTCCCCCTCGGGCTGGTGCCGGAACGCGACCGCGAGGACCGCTACCGCGGCTACGAACCCGAAACCGTCGATCGGTTGATACGGGCCCACGACGGAGCGGTACTGATAAAAGCGGACGGCGCACGGGTCCGCGATTTCAAGGCCCCGAACGCGTCGGAGCCGCGGATCCCGGACGCGGTCGACGTGGTGGTGCCCATCGTCTCCGCCGGGGTCGTCGGCGAGCCGCTGACCGACGAACTCGTTCACCGTCCGGAGCGCGTCGTTCGGGTGGCCCGCGCCGCGGGCGTCGACGCCGCGCTCGGGGAGCCGATCACGCCGGCGCTTATCGGCGCAGTGCTCGCGAGCCCCGACGGCGGGTGCAAGGGCGTTCCGGAGGGAGCGACGGTGATCCCCCTCATCAACAAGGTCGACGACCCCGAGCGCGAGGCGGACGGGCGAGCGATCGCCGACGCGATCCGGTCACGGCTTCGCGACCCGCGTGCCGTCGACGACGGGCCGGCCGCGGACGTCGACGACGGGTCGGACGCGGACGTCGACGTTCCACACGTCGTTCTCGGGCGGCTGATGGACGGGGCCGTGGTCGCGACGGTGCCGGTGTAGGGGGCGTCCGTCGGCCGGAGTCGAACGCTTCAAGTATTCGCTGGCTGTTCGTATCCGTATGAAAGACCAGGGTGGCTCCACGCGCAAGCGCACCGGCGGTCGACTGAAGCACGCATCGAAGAAGAGCCGACACCAGCTCGGCCGCGAACCCGCCGAGACGACGGTCGGCGAGACTCGTGTCCAGTACATTGACTCCCGCGGCAACGAGTCGAAGGTCCGCGCGCTCTCGACGAACGTCGCGCAGGTCGCCGACGGCGACAGCGTCGTCGAGGCGGAGATCGAGGACGTCGTCGAGAACCCCTCGAACGTCAACTACGTGCGACGGAACATCATCACGAAGGGGGCCGTCATCGAGACGTCCGCGGGCCGCGCGCGCGTCACCTCCCGTCCCGGCCAGACCGGCGGCGTCAACGCCGTCCTCATCGAGTAACGTCGCCGAAGACGTTTCACGCCGTTCCCGCCCGCCGAGCCGCGGCTCAGACGTCGAAGACGACGTAGGCGTACCAGCCGCCGTCACGCTCCTCGAGGGCCATCTCCGAGTACGTGACCGCCTTGATCTCCCGTGCGGCGACGTCCGAAAGGGGAACGCCCCGGGCACTCCCCGTCACCCTCCACCCGTCGGGGTCGGCGACGGCTCCGTCATCGTTTCCGGTCGCACCCGCACCGTCTCCGGTCGCTCCGTCATCGTTTCCGGCCGCTCCCGTACCGTCTCCGGTCGGCTCGTGGACGGTACACCGGTGCTCGGCGGGGAGCACCGAGCGGACGTCACGCTCGTAGACGAGCTGGTCGAGGTAATCGAACAGCAGCGCCTCGCGCCCCTCGGCGCTCACCTCGACCGCGAACCGCTCGCCGGTTTCGGGGACCGACTCACAGCTCGCGGCGGTGAACCCCTCGGCGACCGCCTCGAACACGCCCGACAGCGTGGGTGCGGTGGCCTCGACGGCGACGTCGGCCGTGTGATCGCGGAGTTCGTAGCTCACGTCCGGTCGATTCGGGCGCGGCCGGTTTCGGTGTTTCCATCGCGGCGCTCCACCTGCCAGCATCAGCGGGCATGCCGCCGTGGGCGTGGCCGTCGACGCTGACGCGGGGGCGGTGGAGTTATATCCTGTACGGGTGTTATCTCGTTTCAGTGAGTATCAACGTGGAGGCGCGTACGGACCCGCCAGGGGACGCCGCCCACGTCGTCGAGGCGTGGGACCTCAAAGAGCGGATCCGTCGCGAGGAGGGCGTGCTCCAACAGCGCCGCGGCTTCTTTACGGACGCGTACCGACGATCGACGACCCACCTCCTCTACGAGGACGACGCGCTCGTCGCGTTTGCGTCGATACGACGTGACGGGTACGTGCTCTTTCTCGCGGTCGCCCCCGACTGCCGCGGCCGGGGGTACGGGGAGCGACTGATCGCCGACGCCGCCGCGGACCACCGGTCGATCGGGTGTCACGCCCGGACGACGAACGAGCCCGCGCTCGGCTTCTACGACCACCTCGGCTTCGAGGTGATCCGCCGGATCGACGGCTACTACGAGGACGGCGGCGACGCCTACTACCTGAAGCTCGGCGGCCAGACGCTTCGCGACCGGCTCTCCGAGTTCGTCCGCCGGTAACCCGACGGGACGGCGGTACGTTCGACGGGACGAGCGACGGGACAACGGTACGTCCGACGGGACGAGCGACGAGACAGCGGTACGTCCGACGGGACGAGCGACGAGGTGACCGCCGGAACCGACAGCCATTAGCGCCCGCCGCGAGGAGACGGGTCTATGACCGAGTCCACCGCGACGGACCTCGCGGAGCGAGTCCGTGCAGGCGACCTCCGGCTCCACGAACTGGAGGACCACGCCGACGCAGACACGGCCGCGGCAGCCCGCCGTCGACTCGTCGCCGACGAGTCGGGCGCGGACGTCGACGTCCTCGGCGAGTACGCGTTCGACGCCGCCGACGCCGAGGCGAACATCGAGAACATGGTCGGGGCGGTGCAGGTGCCGATGGGCGTCGCCGGCCCCGTCTCGATCGACGGCGGCGCGCTCTCGGGGTCTCGATACCTCCCGATGGCGACCACCGAAGGGGCGCTTATCGCCTCGATCAACCGCGGCTGTTCCGTGTTGAACGACGCCGGCGGGGCGACCGCCCGGGTGACCAAGCGGGGGATGACCCGCGCGCCCGTGTTCCGCGTCGCCGACGTGGCGGAGGCGGAGGCGCTCGTCTCGTGGGTCCGCGACAACGAGGCCGACCTGCGGGCGGCCGCGGAGGCGACGACGAGCCACGGCGAGCTGCTCGACGTGACGCCGTACGTCGTCGGCAACAACGTTTACCTCCGATTCCGGTACGACACGAAGGACGCGATGGGGATGAACATGGCCACCATCGCGACCGGCGAGGCGTGTACGGTGATCGAGGAGTCCACGTCCGCGTCGCTGGTCGCGCTCTCGGGGAACCTCTGTTCGGACAAGAAGCCCGCCGCCGTCAACGCGGTCGAGGGGCGCGGCCGGTCGGTGTCGGCCGACGTCGAGATCCCCCGCGAGGTCGTCGAGGGACGACTCCACACGACGCCGGAAGCGATCGCGGAGATCAACACCCGGAAGAACCTCGTCGGCTCGGCGAAGGCGGGATCGCTCGGCTTCAACGCCCACGTCGCCAACGCGGTCGCGGCGATGTTCCTCGCGACCGGCCAGGACGAGGCGCAGGTCGTCGAGGGGGCGAACGCGATCACCACCGCGGAGACGACCGCCGACGGCGACCTCTACGTCTCCGTCTCGCTGGCGAGCCTCGAGGTCGGCACCGTCGGCGGAGGGACCGGGCTCCCGACCCAGGCGGCCGGGCTCGAGGTGCTCGGCGTCCGCGGCGGCGGCGACCCCGCCGGGGACAACGCGGACGCGCTCGCGGAGGCGATCGCGGTCGGGGCGCTCGCCGGCGAGCTCTCGCTTTTGGCCGCGCTCGGGTCGAGACACCTCTCGTCGGCACACGCCGACCTGGGTCGGTAAGCCGAGACGAAGGCGTCGTCGCAGTGACCTGCGGCCCTGCGGACCGTGCTCACGCGGACGGGCGTCCGCTCCCGTCGCGCCGAAGGGCGTCGCGGAGCAGGAGGGCGGCCCCGCTGCCGGCGAGGGCGACACCCACCCACACGCCGGCGCCGGTCCCGACGGCCGCGGCGACGAGGAGTCCGACGCCGGCGACCGCGTGTCCCGCCGCCTGCTCCGCGTGCCTCGCTCGGCGATACACCGCGGCGACGCCGAACAGGAGGACGCCACACGCGACGAGTAACCCTCGAAGGAGCGGGGCCCCGTTCGGGACGGCTGCGGCTTCCGGTGTCGAGAGCCCGACCGCGAGGAGCCCGACACAGACCGCGCCGACGACGGGGAGGGCCGCCCGGTCACGAACTGCCATTGTCACTGTATAACACGGTAGCTCGGGATAAAAACGTCAGTCAGACGGGCGTCTGGTGCGCGCACGACACACCGCCGTGGGGACGAACGACGCGGCGTGGTGACGGACGGTCCGATCAGCGCCCCGCGGCCCGCCGGTCGTCGAGGGCGTCCCGGCCGGCGGTCGTGATCCGGTAGACGACCTCCCCGCTCACCTCCTCGACGAGACCCGCCTCCGCCATCGTCGTGAGGCGCCGCTCGACGTACGCGACGTGGAGCCCGGTGTTCCCGGCGATCAGCGCGGGGTAGTCCGCGCCGGATTCGACGAGGTACGCCAAGGCGCGCGCGTCGGATCGGGTCACGACGATGCCCGTCACGTCGGCGTTCGCGTCCTCACACGACGGCGCGACGTCTCGGGGGTCCGATGTGGACATCAACCGTGTTAACTACTACTATAGTCAAGAACCTTTCGACGGTTCGGATCGACGTCGCTTCGACCCTCAGTCGTCGACGCGCGCGGGCTCCCGGCCGTCGGGTCCGCGCCCGGCAAGCAACGGCGTCCCGTCGGCCCGGGGTCCGAGGGTCGGGCCGTGTGGCGGGTCGTCCGGGTCGAGGCGGCGACGCGTCCGGTAGTCGGTCGAGCGCTCGACGGGGATCCGGCCGATGGCGGTGATCATCTCGACGT
This sequence comes from Halorubrum sp. JWXQ-INN 858, assembly GCF_009806985.1. Classification (GTDB taxonomy): domain Archaea; phylum Halobacteriota; class Halobacteria; order Halobacteriales; family Haloferacaceae; genus Halorubrum. The sequence continues at coordinate 343,618 of NZ_WUAX01000005.1, forward strand.
AGTCGTCGAACGAGCGGTACTCGCCGTATACCCCGCCGGCGCGACGGGTGATCTCCTCCGAGAGGATCGTCCCCATGAAGTCGTCCGCGCCGCAGTTGAGCAGCTTGAGCCCGTGAGCGTCGCCCGACTTCACCCACGAGGCCTGCACGTGGTCGACGTTGTCCAAGAAGAGTCGCGCGACCGCGACGATCAGCTCGTCCTCGTCGTGGGAGGCGCCGCCGTCGACCACGCCGTGCCGGTAAAGCGGCGTTCGTTCGTGAACGAACGAGAGCGGAACGAACTCCGTGATCCCGCCCGTCCGGTCCTGGAGGCCGCGGATCACTTGCAGGTGTTCCGCGCGGTGGGCGACCGTCTCGACGTGGCCGTACATCAGCGTCGCGGTCGTATCGAGCCCCGCGGCCATCGCGCCCTCCATCGCGGCCACCCAGTCGTCGGTCCGGATCTTCCCCGGACAGATCACGTCCCGAACTTCGTCGACGAGGACCTCCGCGGCGGTGCCGGGCGCGGAGTCGAGCCCCGCGTCGGCCAGCTCGCGGTACACCGCCTCGTACTCCCAGTCGGTCCCCCGCCGGGCGTGGTACGCCTCCTCCGGCGTCATCGAGTGGAGGTGGACGCCGCCGACGGACATCGCGTCCATCTGTTCGAGGTACGTCCCGGGGTCGGTCGTGTACGCCTCCGGCGGCTTGTAGTTCACCTCGCTCGCGGGGTCGTCGTGGGCGGCGAGGACCTCGTGGTGCTCGTCGTTCAACGCGAACGCCGGGTGGAGCCCGGACACCGAACACACCTCGTACACGCCCATGTCGAGCGCGTCCTCGACGACCGCGCGCGACTCGGCCGGCGTCTTGGTGAACCCCGGGTGGTCGACGTCGCTGCCGGCCTCGAACGCGTGAGCGCTGTCCTTGAAGTTACAGAACAGACAGCCGGTGTTGCAGGCGGTGGTGACGTTGTTGTTCACGTTGGCGACGAACGTCACCTCGTCGCCGACCGCCTCGGCGCGGCGGCGATCCGCCAGCTCCAACACCCGCTCCTTTCGGACCGGGTCGATCCCCGGCGTCCCCGTCCCGGTCGCGAGCAGCTCGGTGGCGTCGTCGACGGTCAGCCGGCGCCCGTCGCGTGCGTTCGCGAGCGCGTTCTCGAACGACTGGTCCGTCGTCGGCTCGTCGAAGCCGAAGTCGTCCGGGTCGAGGTCACGCGCCGTTGTCATCGCCTCTCCCTCCCGTGTCCACCCTTAAAAACTGGCCGGTCACGGCACTCTCGGGACTGTTTCCGCCCCGTCACGCGAGAAGCGAGGGCCGATCAGGTCGCCGGGGGCGACGCGATCGAACCCGTCGGCGTGGGGATCAGGCCGTTCCCGTCGATCGTCCGCCGGCCCACGCCAGCGCGGCCGCGTCGTCGTTGAACGACTCGACCTCGACGCCGGCGACGTCGACGGTCCGCTTGAGGTAGCGCCGCTTCGGGCGCTCGGCGACGACAGCCCATCGAGTCACCCCCCGATCGGCCCCGGTCCGGGCCGCCTCCCGAAGCGCGCCACGCCCCGCGTCCGAACACGACCGCGTCGTCCGAACGACCACGACGGCGGCCTCGACGGCCGCCTCGGTCGTCACGGTCCGCCAGCGGTCCGCCAGCGCCTCGGCGTCCTCGGGAGTGAGGACGGTCCCGTGCGGGAACTCGACGACGAGCACGGACTCATCGAGGCGGATCGACCACTGGCTGTCCCGCTCCATGGGCCGCCATCCCCGCCGTTCACTGATAAACCCGCGTCCCCGAATATCTCGAGCGATACTCGAGCGATACTCGAGCGGTACTCGACGATACTCGTACGGTAGTTGAACGGTACTTGAACGATGCTCCGAGCGCTTCGCCGCCGCCCGCTTCTTTAAGTCGACGGCCGTCGACGGGCCACCATGACCGAGGAGTGTCCACATCTCACGTACCGAACCGAAGGCGACGACCGATCGTTCGACGTCGCCCGCGCGTTCTGTACGGTCACCGACTCGTTCGTCCAGCCGATGCGCGCTGACGTCTGTAACGCCCGGTACGGGCTCGATCCCGAGCGCGACTGCGAGTTCTACGTCGCCCCCGAACGCACGGACGGGGGCACCGTCGACCCCGCCAACGGAGCCGACGACCCGACCGAAACCGACGCCGCCGGCGGCGACGAGGACCGATGACGTACCGCGACTACCTCGACGGCAAGCCGACGATCGTCACCGCGGCGCTGTCCGGCGGCGTCCAGGGGAAAGAGACCCACCCCGACCTGCCCGAGTCCCCCGAGGAGATCGCGGCCGCCGCGGCCGCCTGTGAGGCGGCGGGCGCGAGCGTCGTCCACCTCCACGCGCGCCGCGAGAACGGGGAGCGCGCGTTCTCGACCGAGCGGTTCCAGACGCTCACGGACGCGGTCAGGGAGGCGACCGACGACGTGATCATCCAGCACTCGACGGGCGGGACGGCCGCCCCGGACGACCTCCGACACGAACCGCTCCGAACCGACCCCGCGCCGGAAATGGCGTCGCTCGACATGGGGCCGCTCAACCGATACGAGCGGCTCACCTCCGAGAACACCCGCGCGCTGGTATCCTCGCTGCACGCCGAGATGCTCGATCGGGACATCAAACCGGAGCTGGAGGTGTTCAACGACGGTCACCTCAACGAGACGCTCGCCGTGCTCGAGGAGTTCGAGGAGCCGCCGTACATGAACTTCCTCTTCGGCGGCGGTACCACGTCGCCGCCGTCGCCCCGAAACCTCGCCAATCGCGTCGAGAACCTTCCGGAGGGCGTCGAGTTCACCGTCATTGGGCTTGGCCGGCACCAGTTGCCGATGACGACCCAGTCGATACTGCTCGGCGGTCACGTCCGCGTCGGGCTCGAGGACAACCAGTACTACGAGAAGGGGGAGCGGGCGACGAACGAGCGGCTGGTCGCGCGGGCGGTCCGGATCACCGAGGAGCTCGGCCGCCCGGCGGCGACGCCCGCGGAGACGCGGGAGCTGCTGGGACTGCGCGGGAGATAGGCGTACGCAGGCGATCCAGTACCGTGGGCGATAGAATTGGGGGACGATGTCTACGTTGAAATCTCCATAATTTGATGCAATTTCTCCAGGCGCAGTCAATACATCACAACATCGATTACTCACGTTGAATGGTCGATTCGGAGAGCATATCTACGAATATCGACAGAAGTATGTATTCGTCGAATATGTCGAACGTATGGAACGTGAAGGTCCGGGATTTCTGGCTGACCTTGCCTTCCTTTGGGTTACGATTATCGCCTGTATCGTCGTCGCTGATGCGATCGATCGGCAAATCGGTCGGCCAGGAGGACTGCTCCTCGCGATCGGAGCGGCGGCCGGAGTCGCATTCGTTGGTCTCCTGGCGTATTACCGCGTCTTTCTCGATGAACGACCGATCTTGGGAACCCGTTCCCGATCACGATTTGCGATTCTATGGGTTCAGATAGTCTTCTTTGGGTTCATACTTGGTGCAGTATTTGCCCCACCGGACGCTACTGTCCAGTTCGGGATTGCAGGTATGGTCATGATCGCGGGCCTTCTCGTGGCGTACTGGTACGTCTACCTGAACGGGAGTAGGTCCGAGAAGTCGCCGACGGAGCTATAGGCAGTATATCCGTTCCGTCCGTGGTTCACTCCAGGACGACCAGGACGTCGCCCATGTCGACGCTGTCGCCCTCGGCGACGTGGACGGAGGCGACGACCCCGCCGCGCTCGGCGACGACGTCGTTCTCCATCTTCATCGCCTCCAGCACGCAGACGACGTCGCCGGCCGCGACCTCGTCGCCCTCGGCGACCTCCACGGAGAGGATCGTGCCCTGCATCTCCGCCTCGACGGCCTCGCCGCCCGCGGCGACCGCGACGTCCTCGCCGTCGTCCCCGTCCTCGTCCGCCTTCGGGGACCGTGCCCGACCGCGGCCGCCGGACCCTCCGGACCCGCCCGCCGCGCCGATCGGCGGCGCGCCCCGCTCCTCCAGGTCGACCTCGAAGCGCTTGCCGTTCACCTCGACCGTGAACTGCCGCTCGGTCACCTCGTCGGCGTCGGCGGCGGCGCTCTCGGTCCCCCACCGTTCCTGCGCCTCGGCGACCCGGTCGGAATCGAGCTCCTCGTCGAGGTACTTCGTCGTGTGGAGCCCCGCGAGGAAGCGGTCGTCCTCCAACATGAGCCGGTGGAACGGGACGATGGTGACGACGCCGTCGAGGTCGTACTCCGCGAGCGCGCGGCGGGAGCGGGCGAGACACTCCTCGCGATCGCTCCCCCACACGATGAGCTTCGCGATCATCGAGTCGTAGTCGGTGACGAGCTCGTCGCCAGCCCGAAGCGCGTCGTCGACGCGGACGCCGATCCCGCCGGGCGGGTCGTACGTCTCCAGCCGTCCCTCGTTCGCGGGCTGGAACCCGTTCGCCGCGTTCTCGGCGTTGATCCGGAACTCGATCGCGTGCCCGTCGAGGTCGACGTCGGCCTGCCCGATCGAGAGCCCGTCGCCGGCGGCGACCCGGAGCTGCTGTTTGACGATGTCGATCCCGGTGAGCGCCTCGGTGACGGTGTGTTCGACCTGGATCCGCGTGTTGACCTCGAGGAAGTAGAAGGGGGTGTCGGGGCCGAGCGGTTCCGCCGGGTCGCGGCCCGGATCCTCCTCGACGAGGAACTCGACGGTGCCGGCGTTGGTGTAGTCGGCCGCGGCGACCCCGCGGCGCGCGGCCTCGCCGATCTCCTCGCGGAGCGCGTCGGACAGCGCCGGCGACGGCCCCTCCTCGATCACCTTCTGGTGGCGGCGCTGGAGCGAGCAGTCGCGCTCGCCCAGGTGGACGACGTCCCCGGAGCCGTCCGCGAGCACCTGGACCTCGACGTGGCGGGGGGTCTCGAGGTAGCGCTCGAGGTAGACGGAGTCATTCGAGAAGTACGCCTCGCCCTCGCGCTTGGCGGCCGTGAACCGTTCTTCGGCCTCGTCCGCGTCCTCGACGACCTTCATCCCGCGGCCGCCGCCGCCGCCCTCCGCCTTGATCGCGACCGGGTACCCGTGCTCGTCGCCGAAGGCGGTCACCTCGGCCGCCGACTCGACGGGCTCCGTCGTGCCGGGGACGATCGGGACGTCCGCGTCCCGCATCACGCGGCGGGCGTGGGTCTTTTCGCCGAGCCGAGCCATCGCGTCGCTCGTCGGCCCGACCCACGCGATCCCGTCTTCGGCCTCGACGCGGGCGGCGAAGTCGGCGTTCTCCGCGAGGAAGCCGTAGCCGGGGTGGATCGCGTCCGCGCCGGCGGTTCGGGCGACGTCGAGTATCGCGTCCCCGTCGAGGTAGGAGTCGGCCGCGCGGGCGGGGCCGACGTTGTACGCCTCGTCGGCGTACCGGACGTGTCCGCCGTGTTTGTCCGCGTCGCTGTAGACGGCGACGGTGTCGACGTCGAGCTCCTCGCAGGCGCGCATCACCCGGACCGCGATCTCGCCACGGTTGGCGACCAGGACCTTGTCGAACATTCTTGCCGCAAGCTTCCACCAACGGCTACCTCATTCTGTCGGTCCGGCGTGTCCGAGTCGGTTCGTCCCACCGCCCACCGCTGGGAGGGTTTAAGAAGAGCCCGCTCCCTGCTGGGAGGGTTTAAGAGGGATCGAACCGGACGTTCAGCCATGCTTTCGGCAGGGAACCCGTACGTGTTGCCGTCCGTGCTGGTTGCGGCGGGGGCGTACCTCGCGCTGTCCGTGCTGACCGACCTCTCCGTACTGATCCGCGTCGGCGTGTTGGTCGGTATCGGGATCGCCGCCCCCATGGCGATCAATCGAATCCTCGGCGGGAGCGACGCCGTGAGCGACCCCGCGAGCGATCCGGCCGAGAACGCGGACCGCGACGGTGGTGCCGACGCCGACGGTGAGGTCGGCGGCGATGGTGGGGTCGGCGGCGACGACGGTGGCGGCGTTGACGTCGATGCCGCTCGTGCCGCGGACGTCGACGGCGGGTCGCGAGAGGAGTCGGCGTGAGGGCGCTTCCAACCGGCTCTCGGACCCGCCCGATCGAGGGTCGTGTCGCTCAGGCGTCAAGTCAGTTATAAGCCCACCCGTTGCTACCGAGTGGCATGGAGCGTCGCCCCGAGTCCGTCCGTCGTCGGTACGACCGCTCCGAAACGGTGCCAAGCGTCGCGGTCGTCGACGCGATCGCGGCCCTCGAAGGCCTCGGACAGACCGACGTCCAGGGACAGCTGGGGATCGTTCTCTACGATTACGTCGACACCGACGCGCTCGACACGATCCTCGCGCCCGGCACGTCGATCGAGGTCTCCTTTCCGGTCGACGACTACGCCGTCCGGATCGACGAGGGCACGGTGCGGGTCAGCCGCGTGTCGGGCGACGAGGCCTGATCCGCCGTCGGCGCACGTCCGGGCGATAGCGGGCGGGAACGCGGTCCTTTTAGGCTGGATCGACGAACGAGGCGCATGGATATCGAGGAGGGAGGCCTCACCGTCACCGTCCCGGAGTCCCGCGACGGGGCGAGCGAGGGCACCGGCGGCGGCGTCTTCTTCAACCCGACCCAGGAGCTGAACCGGGACGTCACCGTCGCGGTGTTGCGGGCGTACCGCGAGCGGGAGCCGCGCGCGGCGTCGTACCTCGACGCGATGGCGGCGTCGGGGGTCCGCGGGGTTCGCGCCGCCGCCGAGGGGTACGACGTGACGTGTGCCGACGTCGACGCCGACGCGGTCGCGCTCGCCGAACGGAACCTCGACGCCAACGATCTCCCGGGCGAGACGGTCCACCGCGACGTCAACGCCCTGTTGTACGAGAACGTCTTCGACGTCGTCGACCTCGACCCGTACGGGACGCCGATGCCCTTCGCCGACCCCGCGTTCGCGAACACGCGGAACCTCGTCTGCGTCACCGCCACCGACACCGCGCCGCTCTGTGGAGCCCACTTGAAAAGCGGGATCCGGAAGTACGGCGCGGTGCCGCGAAACACCGACTTCCACCCCGAGATGGGGCTCCGGACCCTGATATCGGCGCTCGTCCGCACCGCCGCGCGCTACGACAAGGCCGCTCGACCGATCGTCTCGCACGTCTCGCGACACTACGCACGGACCTACCTCGAACTCGAGTCGGGCGCGCAGGTCGCCGACGACTGCATCGACGAGCTCGGTTACGTCGACGCCTGTGAGGACTGTCTCTGGCGGGCGGCGACGCACGGGCTCATCGCGGATCCCACCGAGACGTGTCCGGAGTGCGGCGGCGACCGGGTCCTCACCGCCGGCCCGATCTGGTTGGGTCCGGTCGCCGAGCCCGCGTTCGCTCGAGCGGTCCGCGACCACGTCACCGACGACATGGGGGAGGCGAAACGGGCCCGGAAGCTGCTCGACACCGTCGCCGACGAGCTCGACACGCCGACTCACTACGATCAACACCGCGTATATAAAGGATGGAGCGAGCCCGCGATCGGGATGGACGAGTTCATCGGGGCGCTCCGGGCGGCCGGCCACGAGGCGACCCGCGCCCACTACCGCGGGACCGCCGTGAAGACCACCGCGTCGATCCCCGAGATGCGCGAGGCGGTCGGCCTCGACGGGACGTAACGAACCCGATCCCGGTCTATTTCGACCGTTCCCGGTCGTTTCTGGTCGTTTCTGGTCGCTTCCGGTCGCTTCCGGTCGCTTTCCCCCGATCCGACCCGATCCGTTTTGTATCGGTCGACCGAACCGTACGGCGTGACCCGCCACCCGACCTCCGCGATCGAGACGGCCCGGCTCGTCGTCGACGCCGCCTTGGACCAGCGCGTGACCTTCCTCGCGGCCAGCGTCGCCTACTACGCGTTCGTCTCGCTCATCCCCGCCATGCTGTTGCTCGTCGTCGTCGCCAGCAGCGTCTTCGGCGACGCGGTCGCGGCAGGGCTGCTCGCGGGGGCGGGCGGGTTCCTCACGCCCGCCGGCGAGGAGGCGATCGCCGTCGCCATCGCCTCCGCGGAGGGCCGGTCCGGCGCGACCGTCGTCGGACTGGTGGTCCTGCTCTGGTCGACGCTGAAAGTGTTCCGCGGGCTCGACACCGCCTTCCTGCAGGTGTACGGGGTCGAAGAGGAGGTGACGTTCCTCGAACAGCTGGCCGACGCCGCCTCCGTCGTCGTCGCGATCGGCGTCGGCATTACCGCCATGGTGGTGGTCGGGGCCCTCGTCGCCCTCGTCGACACGGTCCCCTTCGTCGGGATGGCGAGCGTTCTGTTCCTGCCGCTCCTGCTCTCGTTCGTCTTCCTCCCGATGTACTACCTGCTGCCGTACCCCGAGGTGAGCGTCCGCGAGGCGCTTCCGGGCACCGTCTTCGCCGCAGTCGGTTGGACCGTCCTCCAGGCGGGGTTCCAGGTGTACGCCGCCGGGGCCGGACAGTACCAGGTGTACGGCGTCATCGGCGGGATCCTGCTGCTCGTGACGTGGCTGTACGTCGCCGCCATCGTGGTCGTGCTCGGGGCCGTGATCAACGTCGTGCTCGCGGGGGGTCGCCGGCCGGGCTTCCCGGACGACCCGCTCTCGGGGCCGCGCTCGACGCTCGACGAGTCACCGACCCGACGTGACGCGGCGGACCGGCAGCTACAACACGGACGCGAACGACGAGTCGATATGAACGGAGAGTCGGACCACGGGGCCGACGAGGGCGACGACGAACGCCCCCGGGGAGCCCCGGACGTCGCCGCCTTGGAGGAAGAGATCGACCGGCTTCGCGCCGAGTTCGACGCGTTCGAGGACGACGTCCAGCGCCGCACCGTCGACAAGCCCGCGCTCGAGTCCGAGCTGAAGTCGTACGTTCGGTCCCGAATGCGCCGCGGTCACGCGCGCGGTTGGGGCCCGTACCTCGTGTTGCTGTACGGGACCGTCCTGACGCTCGGCGCGTTCACGTTCCTCGACGGGATCTACGCCATCGCCGCGATGATCGTGCTCGGGCTGTCGACGCTCGGGCTGTACACCCTCTTTATCATCGTCGGGATCGGGCTCAATCTGCTGGAGACGCCCGGAAAAGCGCTCGACTACGCGCGCGACCGCGGCGGCGACTGAGCCGGCTCGCGCTCGACGAACGCTGTTCGCTTCGACGGTGCGGTTGCTGTTCGCTTCGACGACGTGACCGCCGTTCGCTCGATTCGCCGATAAAAAACGCCGCCGGTGGTCGGTGGCTCCGGTTAGAACGTCTCGAGGTAGCGGTCCTCCTCCCACGCCGACACCTGGGTGAGGTACTCGCTGAACTCCTGGCTCTTCGCCTCGGCGAACTTCTCGGAGACGTGCGGGCCGAGCGCGTCGGAGACGACCTCGTCGGCCTCGAGCGCCTCGACGGCCGCCCCGAGGTTCGGCGGGAGCGTGTCGATGCCGTACTCCTCGCGTTTGGCGTCGTCGAACTCGTAGATGTCCTCGCGGACCGGGTCGCCCGGGTCGGCGTCCGTCTCGATGCCGTGGAGGCCGGCGGCGATGATCGACGCCAGTCCGAGGTAGGGGTTACACGACGGGTCGGGGCTGCGGACCTCGAAGCGCGCGGAGACGCCCGCGGCGTCCGGGACGCGGACGAGCGCCGAGCGGTTCGTGTCGGACCACGCGACGTAGATCGGGGCCTCGTAGCCGGGAACCAGCCGCTTGTAGGAGTTCACGGTGGGGTTCGTAATCGCGGTGAACGCCTGCGCGTGGTTGAGGATGCCGCCCATGAACTGGTAGGCGACCTCGCTCAGGTTGAACTCGTCGCCGTCGTCGGCGAACGCGTTGCCGTCGTCGTCGAACAGCGAGATGTGGCTGTGCATCCCCGAGCCGTTGATCTCGGCGATCGGCTTGGGCATGAACGTCGCGTGCAGGTCGTGCTGGCTCGCGACCGCACGGACGACGGCGCGGAACGTCGCGATGTTGTCGGCGGCGGTGAGCGCGTCGTCGTACTTGAAGTTGATCTCGTGTTGCCCCTCGGCGACCTCGTGGTGGGAGGCCTCGATCTCGAAGCCCATGTCCTCGAGCGTGAAGATGATCTCCTTGCGCACGTCGGACGCGAGGTCCTTGGGGGCCAGATCGAAGTAGCCGCCGTTGTCGTGGGGGATCGTCGTCGCGTTCCCCTCGTCGTCGGTCTCGAAGAGGAAGAACTCCGGCTCCGGGCCGATGGAGACGGAGTACCCCATGTCGTCGGCCCTTGCGAGCACGCGTTTCAGCACCTGGCGCGGGCCGCCCTCGAACGGCTCGCCGTCGGTCGTGACGATGTCACAGATGAGGCGGGCCGCGGCCGATCCGTCCTCCCCGCTGCGCCACGGGAGCACCGCGAACGTGTCCGGGTCGGGGATGAGCCGCATGTCGGACTCCTGAATGCGTACGAACCCCTCGATGGAGGACCCGTCGAAGTAGATCCCCTCGGTGAACGCCTTCTCCGCCTGGTGTGCCGGGACGGAAACGTTCTTTACGACGCCGAGAATGTCGGTAAACTGTAGTCTGAGGAAGTCGACGTTCTGCTCGTCCATCTCGTCGAGAACCGCCTGCTCTTTCGCGCTGAGCCCGCCGTCCGCCTTTGTGTTTTCGTCCGTCATGTTCTGGACGTTTAGTTCGTTATCTCCCAGTATAAAGGCCTTGTCGCTTGGTGCATGAACCGCCGGTCTCCGACGAGTAGTGGACGTTCGTAAAATTCTAAACCCCCCATGACGTGTGTTGGTGTAATGACGTACGAAAACCTCGACGCCAAACTCGTGAACTCGTTACTCGGCAACGGTCGCGCGAGCCTCCGAAGCCTCGGCGAGGAGCTGGACGTCTCCGTGACGACGGTCTCCAACCACCTGCGCGACCTGGAGGACGAGGACGTGGTTCGGGGATACACACCCATCGTCGATTACGACAAGCTCGGCTACGACGTGACGGCGATCCTGCAGCTGAAAGTCGAAGGGAGCGCGCTCCCGGACGTGACCGAGAAGCTCCGACAGGAGAAACAGATGGTGAGCGTCTACGAAGTCACCGGCGACTACGACGTCATCGCGATCGGGAAGTTCACCGACACCGACGGCATGAACGACCAGATCAAGGCGTTGCTCACCGACGAGGACATCCGCGAGTCGAACACGAGCGTCGTGTTGAACGCGGTCACCGAGAACGAGCAGTTCGATCTCGACGTTCACGAGTAGCTCGACGTTCAGGAGCGGCCCGGCGGAGCGCGACGACGCCCCGACCCAGGCACAACGAGGCGCGGGCCGAGACACGACGAGGCTCGGACCGAGGCGTGACGGCCGCTCGCGCGGGAACGAACCCTTTTAGTTCGACCCGGCGGTACCGCTCCGTATGGCTATCAAACCGAAGTACATCAAACAGCTCGGGAACGTGCTCCTCGAGCGCTACCCCGACTCCTTCAACACGGAGTTCGAGACGAACAAGGAGAGCGTCACGGCCCTGACGACCGTCGAGTCGAAGGGCGTCCGCAACCGCATCGCCGGCTACATCACCGCCAAGAAGTCGCAGGCTCTGCAGGCCGCGTAAGCCGTTTTCAGTCGACCGCTCTCGCTTCGTTCCCCGCGCGCGTCGTCCCGTGACCTTGGGGTATCGATCCGTCGCCTGCGCCCGGACGTTTATCCCCGAAGCCGCGGCCATCCCGTCTCGATGGACGCCCTGGTCCGGCCCGTGTTCGACCCGACGTTTGCCGCGCTCGCGCTCGCCTTCCTCTGTGGCGGCGCGGCGCTCGGCACGGTGAGCGGGCTCGTTCCGGGGCTTCACGCGAACAACTTCGCGCTGTTGCTCGCGGGGGTTGCGCCGTCGATCCCGGCCGACCCGCTCCTCGTGGGCGTCGCGATGCTCGCCGCGGGGGTCGTCCACTCGTTCCTCGACATCGTCCCGGCACTGGCGCTCGGCGTCCCCGACGCGGCGACCGCGATCGCGGCGCTGCCGGGGCATCGACTCGTCGTCGCGGGTCGGGGACGCGAGGCGCTTCGGCTCTCCGCGGTCGGCTCGGGGCTGGCCGTCGCGCTCGCCGTCCCGCTCGCGCTTCCGATCACGTGGCTCATGGTTCGCGGCTATCCGACGGTCCGCGCGCACCTCCCGTGGCTCCTGGCCGGCGTCGTCGCGTTCCTCGTCCTCACCGAGTCCTCGAAACGGGCGGCGGTCGGCGGCTTCCTCGCGTTCCTCGCGAGCGCCGTCCTCGGGGCCGCCACGCTCGACGTCGACCCGTCGGCCCCGCTCGACGCGGGCGGCGTCCTCGCCCCGCTTTTCACCGGGCTGTTCGGCGCGCCCGTCCTCGTCGACGCGCTGGGCGGCGACGGGGTCCCGCCGCAGGCCGACGCCCGGATCACGATGGGGAAACGCGATCTCGGCGTCACCGCGACGGCCGGGTCGCTCGCGGGGGCCGTGGTGGGGTACATCCCGGGCGTCTCCGCCGCGATCGCCGCGGTCGCCGCCCTGCCCGCGGTGCCGCGGCGCGAGGCGGACCGCGGGTTCGTCGTCGCCACGAGCGGTGCCAACACCGCGAATACCGTGTTCGCGCTGTTCGCGCTCGCCGCGCTCGGGACGCCGCGGACCGGCGTGACCGTCGCCGTCGATCGTGCCGGGGTCCCGCTCGCGCTCCCGGTCCTGCTCGTCGCGGTGGCGATCGCCGCGGTCTGTGGGTTCTCGCTCGTGGTCCTGCTCGGCGACGCGTACCTGCGCGTCGTCGGAAACGCCGACTACACGGTCGTCTCCGTGGGCGTGCTGTCCCTGCTCGCGGGGCTGTCGTTCGCGTTCGCGGGCGCGTTCGGCGTCGGCGTCTTCGCGGTCTCGGCGGCGCTCGGCCTCGTCCCGCCGCGGCTGGGGGCACGACGAGTCCACCTGATGGGGGTGCTGATCGGACCCTTGATGCTCGGCTGACGGCCGGCGGGCGTCGACGTCGGATCGGTCGCGTGTGTCGACGTCCGCCGATCGATCGTGGCGACGGCGGACCGGTCGCGGGTGTCGACATCCGACCGATCGCTCGCGCCGATGCCCGGTTCTGCGGGACGGGTGCAAAGAACAACGGTTAAAAGTCGCGCGACGGTGTGTTGAGGTATGAGCGAGAGTGAAACCCGAGGCGCGCGGAAGTGCGTCTCCTGCGGCATTCAGGTGTCCGGCATGAACGCCGCGACGTTCGCCTGCCCGGACTGCGGGACGACCATCCACCGGTGCGCGAAGTGCCGGAAACAGAGCAACCTCTACGACTGCCCCGACTGCGGGTTCCGAGGGCCCTGAGATGGGTGACGTCGCCGCCATCATCAAGGTGATGCCGAACAGTCCCGACGTCGACCTCGACGCGCTCCAGGACCGACTCGAGGAGTCGCTCCCGCAGGGCGCGAAGATCCGCGGCTTCGAGCGCGACGACGTCGCGTTCGGGCTCGTCGCGCTGCTCCCGACCGTCATCGTCCCCGACGGTGCCGGCGGCACCGAGGCCGTCGAGGAGGCGTTCGAGGGCGTCGAAGGCGTCGAGTCCGTCGCCGTCGAGAACGTCGGCCGTCTGTAACCCGGGCCCGCACCGTTTCTCCGGCCCGTCTCGGTTCTCCAGCACGCTCCGTCCAGGAGCGGCGTCGCTGCCCCGTCATCTTCATCACACCCGCCATCTCCATCGCCCCCAGCCCCTCCGACGTCGCGCACGTTTTTATCGCCCCTTCGTGAACGTCGGGCATGGATCTCGCACGGCGACTTCACGCGGGCGAGCGACCGGTCGGCGGCTGGTGTTCGGTGCCGTCTCCGACCGTCGCCGAAGCGCTGTCGACGGCGGCGTTCGATTTCGTCACCGTCGACACCGAGCACGCGCCGACGACGACCGAGTCGGTCGAGAACATGGTGCGGGCCGTCGATGCGGCCCCCGGTGACACCGAGACGGTCGTCAGGGTCGCCGAGAACGATCCGGTCCGTATCAAGCGGGTCCTCGACGCGGGGCCAGCGGGGTTGATGGCCCCGCAGGTGAACTCGGCCGCCGAGGCCGCGGCGCTCGTGGAGGCGTGTCGCTACCCGCCACAGGTCGATGGCGACGGGGAGTCCGCCGGGACCGGTCGGCGAGGGGTCGCCGCCAGCCGGGCGTCCGATTACGGTCGGCGGCTCGACGAGTACGTCCGCCACGACTCGTTTTCGATCGCCGTCATCGCGCAGATAGAGACGGAGCGGGCGGTCGCGGCGGCGGGCGAGATCGCGGCCGTCGACGGGATCGACGCGCTGTTCGTCGGGCCCGCGGACCTCTCGGCGTCCATGGGTCGGTTCCGCGCGTTCGACGACCCGGCCGTCCGGGAGGCGATCGACGCGACGGTCGCGGCCGGCGACGAAGCCGGGGTCCCCGTCGGGACGCTGGCGACGAGCGAGGCGCGGATCGACGCGTGGCTCGAGGCGGGGTTCGACTTCCTGATCGTCGGGACCGACGTCGGCTTCCTCTCGACCGGGGCGGACCGCGCGATCGAACGGTATCACGACCGTCGCTAACCGTCGGAGTCGTCCGACACCGGGGTGTGATCGGTTCTCGCTCCGTTGGGATCAGTCCTCGCTCCGCCGGTATCAGTCGTCCGCCTGATCGGGCGCGGCGTCGTGTGCGTGGTCGTGGTCGCTGTGGTCGTGGTCGTGGTCGCCGTGATCGTCGCCGTCGCCGTCGTTGTTCGTGTGGCCGACGATCTCGGCGCCCTCGCCGTCGATCATGTCCATGTTCTTGAGGTTGTCACGCTCCTCGAAGTCGGCGACGGCCTCCATCACGTCCGTCTGGGTGATCGTCATCCGGTCCTCCGTGAGCGCGCCGAGGACGGCCTCCCGAAGGACCATCCGGAGGTCAGAGCCCGTGAGCCCGGCGGTCCGGTCGGCGACCTCCTCGGGGTCGAAGTCGGCGATCTGCATCCGTCTGGTGACGATCCGGAGGATGTCGGCGCGCATGTCCCGGTCCGGCTTCGGGAAGTTGACGATCTCGTCGAACCGCCGCCAGGCGGCCGCGTCGAGCTGGTCCGGGTGGTTGGTCGCGCCGATGAGCAGCACCTCGTCGCGGACGAGCGACACCTCGTCGATCGACTTGAGCAGGGTGTTGACCGCGCGCTTCAACGCGGCGTGTTCGTCGGAGCGGCGCGTCTTCGCCACGGAGTCGAACTCGTCGATGAAGAGGATACACGGGGAGAGCCGTTTTGCGACCTCGAACGTCTTCTCGACGTTCTTGGCCGTCTCGCCGAGGTACTGGCTGGTGATCATCGACAGCTTCACCTCGACGAACGGGAGGCCGAGCTCGTGGGCGAGCCCTCGCGATATCGTGGTCTTCCCGGTGCCCGGCGGCCCGACGAACAGCAGCTTGCCGATCTCGCGGAGGCCGATCCGCGCGAGGTACTCGCGGTGTTCGATCGCCTTGACGATCTTCTGGATCTCCTCCTCCTGGTCGCCGGTGAGCACGAGGTCCTGAAGGGTGGTCTCGATCTCCTCGGGCGCGCGAACGTTGACGAGGTCGAGCATCTCGCCGTCCTCGTCCTCGTCGAAGTACTCCTCGAGGAGCGCGTCGATCCACACCCTGTCGGCGTGGATCGGCCGCGTCCCGTCGCGCGCCTCCTCGTGGGAGACCGGCGCGTCGAGCCCCTCGGCGCTCTCGAGCGCGGCGACGATCGTCGGGTTCGACGCGAGCCGCTCGTCGTCCGCGCGGTCGTGGAGCCACTCCAGCGCCATCCCCGGCTGGGTGAGTGTGATCTCGCCGGAGAAGTCGGTCCGCTGGGTGAACAGCAGGTCCGAGACCGCCTCCCAGGGGCGTTCGACGCCCGTCGCCGTGCGGGTCACGCCGTCGGTCGCTTTCAGCGGGCGCTCGACGCCGCCCGGGGCGTCGCCGCCGGCAGTATCCGACCAGAACACCTGCCGAAACCGTGGCGGCAGGTCGTTCTCGTCGAGGTCGCGGTTCTCGGAGTATAGGTGGGCGGTCAGCACGAACTCGACCACGTCGAGCGCCGGGTCACTCATCCCCGTGAGATAACGGTGGTGGCCGCTTAAGGCCGTCGAACGCTCCCGAGCTCCCCGTCGCCGTTCGTCGTGCTCACCGCGCCGCTCCCGTCACGCGCCGTCCGCGGTCCTCGCCGCGCCGTTCCGCGTCACGCAGGGCCGCTGTCCTCACCGCGCCACTCCCCGCCCCGACCGGCCGTAAACTACGGACCGATTCCTCGGGGTTCCACGCCGTTTTAAGCCGGTGACCGGTCTGTGTTCGGGTATGACCGACGAGACGACGCCCGTGATCGCGGCCGCGTATCGAACACCGCAGGGGAAAGACGGGGGCGTCTACGCGGACGTCCGGAGCGAGGACCTCTCGGTCCGCCTCATCGACCACACGCTCGCGGAGACCGGGCTGACGAGCGACCACGTCGACGACCTCATGTGGGGCGTCGCTCAGCAGCGCGGCGAGCAGGACAACAACGTCGCCCGCGTGATCGCGCTGCTCTCCGAGCTGGGCGAGTCGGTGCCGGCCGCCTCGATCAACCGCTGGTGTGCGTCCTCGATGCAGGCGGTGATCTCCGCCGCCGACGCGGTCGCCGCGGGCAACCGCGACTGCGTCGTCGCCGGCGGCGTCGAGAACATGTCCCGCGTGCCGATGGACGGCGAGTCGTACCAACACCTCCACCCCGAGCTGTCGGAGCGATACAACGTCTTCCAGCTTCAGATGGGAATGACCGCCGAGAAGGTCGCCGAGGAGTACGACGTGAGCCGCGAGGCGCAAGACGAGTACGCGGCGCGGAGCCACCGGCGCGCCGCGGCGGCGACGGAGTCGGGGCGGTTCGACGACGAGATCGTCCCCGTCGAGACCGACGACGGGACCGTCGAGACCGACGAGGGGATCCGCCCGGACACGACCGCGGACGCGCTCGCGGACCTCCCGCCCGCGTTCACCGGCGACGGCACCGTCACCGCGGGCAACGCCTCGCAGATCTCCGACGGGGCCGCCCTGACGCTCGTCACGAGCCGCGCGTTCGCCGACGACTACGGGCTCGACGTCCTCGCGGAGGTCGGCACGAACGCCGTCGCCGGCGTCGACCCCACCGTCATGGGGATCGGCCCCGTCCCGGCGACCCGCGGCCTGCTCGACCGTGCCGGGACGTCGATCGACGACTACGACCTCGTCGAGCTCAACGAGGCGTTCGCCTCCCAGTGTGAGTACGCGCGCCGCGAGCTCGGCGTCGACGAGGACGTCTACAACGTGAACGGCGGCGCGATCGCGCTCGGCCACCCGCTCGGCGCGTCGGGCGCTCGGCTCCCCGTCACCCTGCTCCACGAGATGCGGAAGCGCGACGCCGACCGCGGGCTCGCGACGCTCTGTGTCGGCTTCGGTCAGGGGGCGGCCGTCGAGTTCCTCAGATAACCACGACGCGGCGGCGCGGTCGCGTCGCGTTCTCCGTCGCGTTTCCGCCGCCTTCCCCGTCACGCTCCCCGTCTCGGGTTCTTTTAAATACCGTCCGGACGGATCCGTCGGTATGACGTTTACACTCGGCGTCCACGACACCGTCGACGCGGTGTTCCCCCCGGAGGTCCTCGTCGACGCGCTCGCGAACACGCCCGCCGCCTCGGGGACGGACGTCCGCGTCGTTCCCGCCGGCGACACGGACGCGCTCGCGGCCTGTGACGCGCTCGTGACGTTCGCGTACGACGGGGCGTTCCTCGACGCGGGCCTCGAGTGGATCCACTCGATCCAGACCGGAGTCGACCGATTCCCCTTCGACGACCTGGAGGGGGCCGGGATCGCACTCACCAACTCGACCGGGATCCACGGCGACGCCATCGGCGACACGGTCGCGGGCTACATGCTCAGTTTCGCCCGCCGGCTCCACGTCTACCGCGACCAGCAGCGCGACCGCGAGTGGACCTGGCCCGCCTTCGACGAGCCGTTCTCGTTGGCCGGCGAGCGGCTCTGTGTCGTCGGGCTCGGCGTGCTCGGCCGGGGGATCGCCTCGCGGGCGTCCGGGCTCGGGATGGACGTCGTCGGCGTCAGGCGGACGCCGACGCCGGTGGCGAACGTCGACGAGACCGTCGGCCGCGACGGGCTCGCGGACGCGATCGCGGACGCCCGGTTCGTCGCGCTCGCGCTCCCGCTCACCTCGGAAACGGCGGGGCTGATCGGCGAAGCCGAGTTGGCGTCGATGCGCGAGGACGCCTACCTGATAAACGTCGCCCGTGGGAGGATCGTCGACGAGGACGCGCTCGTCGCGGCGCTCGACGAGGGGTCGATCGCGGGGGCCGCGCTCGACACCTTCGAGACGGAGCCGCTCCCGGAGGCGTCGCCGCTGTGGGGCCACGAGGAGGTCATCGTCACCCCGCACGCCGCGGCCGCCCACGGCGAGTACGCGGACCGGGTCGCGGAGATCGTCGCCGAGAGCCTCCGCCGCCGCGCGGCCGGCGAGGGCTACGCGAACAGGGTCGTTTGAGCGGTCAGGCGGGACGGGAGGATCGCGTTCGGTGAGTGGCGGCGGAGAACGGCAGAGAGCTGTGGAGGACGGGAGGGAGCTGTGGAGGACGGTGAAGAACTGCGGAAACGGTGGCGAGCGGCGGTCGGGTCAGCGGACCCACGAGGCGATCCGCGCGAGCCGGTGTGCGCCCTGGAGCGCGCCGACCCGTGCGGTCGAGGCGGTCCGGATGGCCGCCCACTTGGCGGTCGTCGCGCTCCTGACGGCCCCGGTCTTCGCGTAGTAGCCGGACTTGCGCGCGGCGGCGATGGCGTAGTGTTTCGTCGCCATCGGGACCGGCGCCCGCTTTCCGCTCACGGTCGTCGTCCCCTCGCGGATCGCCGCGAGGACGTCGTCGGCGGTCACGTCCGCGACGGCGTCGACGCCGTCGATCTCGAGTTCGGTGAACGCACGGCCGACGTATTCCAAGGTGTGAGCGTCGCTGGCGGCGACTCCCGGATAGCCGTGCTCGGCGGCGAACCGTCGTGCGCGGCGGTTCCGGTAGCCGGTGAACAGCCAGGCGTTGAACACCTCGACGGCGTCGACCTCGTCGACCTCGTCGACCTCGTCGATCCCCTCAGCGGTTCCGACGGCCTCGTCGACGGTGGCGGTCGGGTCGTCAACGATCGCGGCCGAGTCATCGACGGTCGCGGCCGGGTCGACGGGTTTCGGGACGGGGATGTGTTTCTTCCGGACGCCGTGGCGCGACCGCTGGAAGGGGTGCGGGACGACGGCGACGCCGCCGTGGTCGTGGATCCACGACACGGTCTCGCCGAACGGTTCCCGGTGTGGGGGCATCTCCTCGACGCCGATCGCGAGGAGGTGGCCGTGGGCCGTCGACACTTCGACGCCGGGGATCCCGATCAGCCCGTAGTCGGCAGCCAAGTCGGCGGCCCGTTTCGACTCGCCCATCACGTCGTGGTCGGTGATCACGACCGCGTTCAGTCCGATGTCCGCGGCGTGTTCTAAGATCAGCTCGACGGGCTCGTGGCCGTCGTAGCTGTCCTCGGAGTGGACGTGCGGATCGATGCGGACGGTGACGCGGGACACGTTCGACGGTACGTCGGCGAGGATATATAAACCCCATACGGTCGGGTCGACGCCCGCGGGGCGCTCGACGCGATCCGGGGCCTCAGAACAGCCGCCGGATGCGGTCGACGACCGACTCGTCGTCCGCCTTCGCCTGCTCTTCCGCCCGCTGCTGTCGGCGAAGCTCCCGGAGCGCGGTCGCCTGGTCGTCCGTTCCCTCCCCGCTCGCCGTCTCGACGTCGCCGCCCTGTAGCCCTTTCAACTGCGTGACCGCGTCGTCGACGGACGCGTCGGTCGTGCGCGTCTCCGTCGCGGAACCGTCGAGGCGTTCGCGGTCGATCTCGACGTCGTCTATCGCGCTCGTGTTCAGCTCGAGCCGTCGGTTCTCGCTGCGCTCGACGCCCCCCCACGTCAGCTCGGCGTCCCCGAGCTCGCGCTCGATGTCCGCGCGGACCTGCTCGTCGGTGACCGCCTCGTCTCCGGCGTCGGTCCCGTCGCCCGCGCCCTCGGCGCCCGCCCCGACGGCACCGCCGCCCGCGGCCCCCGCGGTGCCCGCCAGACCACCGGCGATCCCGGTCACCCGCTCGACGCGATGGGCGACCAGCGCGGCCCCGGTCGCGCCGATCACCGACGCGAGCCCGACGCTGTAGACGGCGACCCCCTGTGCGCTGTAGTCGGGCGGGTTGACGACGTTCCACTGGTTCGGGTACGCCCAGACGAACAGGCCGACGGCGGCGACGCAAACGAGCCCGCCGACGCCGCCGAGGTACACCATCCGCACGTCGACCGGGAGGAGGACGACGACGCCGAGCAGGAGCGCGGGGAGCCCGACCGCGGCCGCGACGACGGCGACCTCGCGGACGGCGTACATCGACCCGCTGTTCGACGGCAACGTCGCGCTGTAGAGGAACGCGGCCACCCCGGCCACCCCGAGCCCGAGCCCGACGAAGAAGAGTCCGAACCCCGCGTACACGTCGACCGTGCGGTCCGGATCGCCGATGTATCGACGGTAATACGCCATGAACGGGTTCGTGTCGCTCGACTCGTTCGGGTCGCTCATACGGGGTCCTTTCCGCGCGGTGTTATCATTATTTCCCCGGGGCGGTCCCGTCCCGAGCGGACTCGTGCTCCTCCACCACACCGACCCCGTCTCGACCCCTGTGTTTTTTGCCTCCGCCGTCGAGGCCTCACGTGACCAACCGTGACGAACGACTGTCCCCGCTGCGAGGCGGCCCTGACGACGCTGACGCTGGCCGGCGCGGAGGCCGTCGCGTGTGACGCCTGCGGCTACGTCGGCGTCGAGGCGGACCACTCCGGTGAGCCGCGGGTCGCCGAGAGCTGGGCGGACGCGATACGGCGGTTCCAGGAGGGATGAGAATGGCAACGCTCGACATCACCGAGGCCGACCGAGACCGGATCGACGCCCTCCGCGAGGAGCTGGAGGCGACACACGCGGGCCCGTACGCGTCCGTCGGGCGCGACGACGTCGTCGCGTACCTCCTCGACCTGGCCGAGGCGGTCGACGACCCCGACCGGCTGGCCGATCCGGCGGCGTTCGACCCCGAGGACGCCGCCGAAGACGTCGACAGTGACGCAACCGACGACGCCGACAGCGACGCCGCCGACGTCGATACCGATGCCGCCGACGTCGATACCGATGCCGCCGACAGCGACGCCGCCGAAGACGCCGCCGAAGACGCCGCTAACGACGGCGGGTCGGGGCAGCTGAACGCGATGTTGAGTCTCCTCGACACGCACGCCGACAAGTGGCGGGAGGCGGACGGCGACGCCCGCTACGAGGTCGATCTCCCGGACGGAACCGCCGAGACGGCCCGGACGAAGGACGACGTTCGGGCGATCCTCTTCAAGCGCTACTGACCCTCACGCTGTCATATGACCCCGCTCACACGCCTCCGTCGGTGGCTTTCCGATCGCCTGTGGTCCAGCGGCGACGACCCGAGCTCTGATGCGGCTTCGACCTCCGACGCGGACCCGTCCTCCGCCCCCGGGGCCGAGCAGCCCGCCGGACCGGACGCTCCCGCCGGATCCGAGGAGCCGACGCTCGATCCGACCGTCGCGACGGAAACGCGGACGGGCACGACCGACGACGCGGTCGCCGCGCTTCGCGATCTCCGTCGATCGCCCCCGAGCGATGTGGCTCCGGACGACGGATCGACTCGAAGCGACGACGAACCGGATCGAGAGGGCCAGGACGACGGCCCGTCGTCGCCACGGTGACGAACCGTTAACTACCGTCGCGGGGAACTCCGGACATGACCGTGGAACGTGACCGCGTCGACCGGGCGATCGAGCTCTCCCGCGAGGCGGTCGAGGCGGGCGATACCCCGTTCGGGGCCCTGTTGGTCGTCGACGGCGAGATCGTCGCGGAGGCGCGAAACACCACGCGAACCGACGACGACCTGACGGCTCACCCCGAGCTGAAGCTGGCCCGGTGGGCCGGTCGCGAGCTCGACGCGGACGCGGCGGCGCGAAGTACGATGTACGCGAGCACCGAGCCCTGCCCGATGTGTTCGACGGCGATCGTGTACGCCGGCATCGGGCGGGTCGTCTTCGGCGTCGCCGGCGCGACCGTCCACGAGCTGACCGGCGGCGGCGTCGACGTCCCGTGTTCGGAAGTGGTCCGGCGCGCGAACGGGGCGACGACGGTCGTGGGGCCGGTCGCCGAACGCGAGGCGATGGCCGTCCACGAGGCGGCCCGGGATGCGCCGTGAGCCGGACGCCGGACTGCGTCGTGATCGGCGGCGCGATGGTCGACGAGGTCCACGCCGTGAGCAACCTGCCCGAGCCGGACGGCGGCGCGTTCGCGCACGACGTCGAGACCCGCGTGGGCGGCGTCGGGGCCAACGTCGCCGTCGCGCTCGACCGCCTCGGGCGGGACGTCGCGCTCGTCAGCCGAGTCGGCGACGACGACCGGGGACGGCTCGTCCGTGAGCACCTCGCCGACACCGGCATCGACACGACCCACGTCGCGGTCGGGGACGGGACGACGAGCTACTCGCACGTGTTCCGCGACCCCGCCGGGCAGCGGATGATCGTCACCGCCGGCGGGAGCTTCCGGGACCTCCGCCTCACGGACGCGGCGCTCGAGACGATCCGGGGGGCCGAGGCCGTCTTCCTCACTGCCTACACCCCGGATCCGGTCGCCGCGGCGGTCCTCGAACGGGTCGCGGCGGCCAGCGGTAACGACGCGAACGCGGCCGACGCGAACGCGACCAACACGAACGCGGTCGATATGAACGTGGCCGACGCGAACGCGGTCGATACGAACGCGGCCGACGGTCCCGCGGTCGCGTTCGACCTCTCCGGGCCCGTCTCCGAACTGTTGGACCGCGGGACCGCGCCCGCGACGATCCACGGGCTGGTACGCCACGCGGACCTGTTCGTCGCGGCCGACGTCGCGGCCGGGGCGTACTTCGGCGGCGAGGCGGCCGCCCGCGAGCGGGTCGGGGCGGCCGTCGACGGCACCGCCGACCGCGCGGTGCTCACCCACGGGGCGGACGGCGCGACCGTGCTGGCCCACGGCCGGCGGTCCCGGGTCGACGCCTTCGACGTCGACGCCGTCGACACGACCGGAGCCGGCGACGCGTTCGTCGCCGGGCTGATCGACGGCTGGCTGCTCGGCGACGCCCGCCCGGATGCCGGCGTTTCGTCCGGCGATCCGGTCGACGGCATCGAGGCTGGCGTCCGGTTCGCCGCGGCCACCGCGGCGATCAACTGCACCTCGCCGTCCGCACAGGCGGGCTTACCGACGCGGTCGGCCGTGGAGGCGTTCCTACGGGAGCGCGGCTGGTGAGGGATCGTTCGAGGGACCGACGCGGCCCTACCGGGCGTCGTCAGCGCGCTCGACGAGGGCCGCGACGCGGTCGGCGTCGACGGGGCCGGTCGTCTCGCCGTCGACCTTGAGCGCCGTCCCGACGATGACGCCGTCGGCGACTTCGAGGAGGTCCGCGACGGTGTCGTGACGGACGCCGCTGCCGACGAACACGGGCGTGTCGAGCCCGTGTGCGGCCCGCTCGTCGACGACGTCCCGGAGCGCCGTCTCCTCGAGCGCCTCGCCCGTCCCGCGGCCCGAGGCGATCACCGCGTCCGCGAGCCCGCGCTCGGCGGTGTCCGCGAACGATTCCGCCGTGTACCCCTCCGCAGTCAGCGGGGCGGAGTGTTTCACGTCGGTGTCCGCGAAGACGCCGACGTCGACGCCGAGCCGGTCGCGGAGCCGGAGCGTCTCGTGGGCCCGACCCTGTAGGATCCCCTGGTCGGCGACCCGGGCCCCGGTGTGGACGTTCACCCGGACGAACGCCGCGTCGACGGCGCTCGCGACGCTCACGGCGGCCGCGGCGTCGTTGCGGAGCACGTTGATCCCGACCGGGAGGTCCGTCGCGGACGTCACCGCCGTCGCGGCACGCGTCATCGACGCGACCGTGTGGTCCGGCACGTCGTCGGGATAAAAGGGGGCGTCCCCGAAGTTCTCGACGATCACGCCGTCGACGCCGCCGCGGTCGAGCGCCGCCGCGTCCCGTCCGGCACGCTCGACGGCCGCAGCCATGGCGGCCGCCCCGTCGTCGTCCGCCTTCGGCGCGCCCGGCAGCGGCGGGAGGTGTACCATGCCGACGACCGGCTTCGCCGTCCCGAACGTGGCCTCGAGGTCCATGTGATCGCCCGCACGCCCGCCCGACTTATAAGCCCTCCACAGCGTTTATGTCCGCGGTCGACGAGGTGTCACCGTATCGTGATCCTTGTCCCCGATCCACACGATCGGGACGGCGAGTTGACGCTCGTCGTCGCGCTCGACGCCGCCCGCGCGTTCGCCGACCCGGGAGCGGTCGTCGAGGACGCCCGGCGCTGGAGCCGGTACGTCGGCGTGGTCGACAACGACGTCGAGGCGGTCGCGGCGTTCCTCGCGGACCACGGCGTCGAGAACGACTTCGCGCTCGGCGACCGCGACAAGTGGCGAGCGATGGCTGACATCAAGGCGGCCGCGAACACGCCCCGATACGTCTTCGTGGGCGCGTCGCCGGAGGACCGTCGGCTCGCGAAGCACGTCGGCTGGGAGTTCCTCACGTCGAACGAGGCGGCCGAGAAGGCCGGGTGGACCCTCTCAGGACCCGCCGAGGCCGGCCGGAACGGCGATCGTGGCGACGGGAGCGACGCCGGGGTCCTGGACCGGCTTCGCCGATCGCTGTGGCCCTTTTAAATCGGGATCCGCGGAAAGTACAAGCGGCTCGATCGCGAACGAGTACCCATGTCCGAATCACTCGCGGACGAACCGTGTGAATCGCCTTCCGAAGAGGACGACCCGCTGACCGAGGACGAGTACGCGCCGCTGCTCGACCGGCTCGACGACGAGGTGTGGTCGGTCGTCGACGGCCAGCGGCTGGAGGGGACGTACCCGTTCGACGACTTCCGTGACGCCTTGGAGTTCACGTACGAAGTCGGCGAGCTCGCCGAGGACGTGTGGCACCACCCGGACGTCCACCTCTCGTGGGGCGAGGTCGGCGTCGAGCTCTGGACCCACGAGATCGACGGCCTCCATCGGACCGACTTCGTGATGGCCGCGCGGATGGACCGGCTCCACCGCGGATACGCCCCGTCCGAGGAGTGACCGTCAAGCGATGCCGTCGACCCGCCGTTCGCGGGGCGAACGGCCGAGCGCGATAGGAACCCCACACCGGTTGCCGGCATGCGATGGGGGAAACCCCTTGAGGGTCACGGGAGGGTATGCACACGACCGACGCGTTCGTTGGCCTCTCCTGTGTCGACTGCGGCGAGACCTTCGACGCGGAGACGGCGACCCACCGGTGTCCGGACTGTGACGGTATCCTCGACCCGGCGTACGACTACGACCGGATCGACCTGACCCCGGAGGACCTCCAGGCACGCCCCTTCGACTCGATGTGGCGCTACGAGGAGCTGCTCCCGTTCACGAGCGGTGCGGCGGTGTCGCTCGGCGAGGGCGCGACCCCGCTCGTCGAGTGTCCCGGGCTCGCGGAGGCGATGGGCGTCGGCCGCGTCCTGCTTAAAGACGAGGGGATGAACCCGACCGGGACGTTCAAGGACCGCGGACAGGCGGCCGCGATGACCGCGGCGCGCGAGCACGGCGCGACCGACGTGGCGCTGAACAGCGCCGGCAACGCGGGCCAGGCGGCGGCGGCGTACGCGGCCCGCGCCGAGCTCGACGCCCACGTCTACCTCCCCTCGCGCTCGGGGTTCACCCAGAAGGCGATGACGGAGGTCCACGGGGCCGACCTGACGGTCACCGACCCGATCGACGGCAACTCGCAGATCGGTGACTCCGGCCGGGCGTACGCCGAGGCGATGGACGAGAACCCCGACTGGTACTCCGCGAAGACGTTCGTCACGCCGTATCGCCACGAGGGGAAGAAGACGATGGCGCTCGAGGTCCTCGAACAGCTCGACTGGGAGGCCCCGGACGCCGTGGTCTACCCGACCGGCGGCGGCGTCGGCCTCGTCGGGATGCACAAAGCCGCCCGTGAGGTTCGTGACCTCGGCTGGACCGACGACCTGATCCCGATGTACGCCGCACAGGCCACCGGCTGTGCGCCGATCGTGAACGCCTACGAGGCCGGCGCGGACCGCCACGAGCCGCTGTCGGACGACGAGATCGACACCGCGTGCGGCGGGATCGCCATCCCCGACCCCGGCGCGAGCCCGCTCATCCTGGAGGCGATCCGCGAGTCCGACGGCGGAGCGGTCGCCAACACCGACCACGAGATCCTCGACGCCGCCATCGAAGTCGCTCGCGTCGAAGGGTTGGAGATGGGCGCGACCTGTGCGGCGGCCGCGGCCGGCGCGTTCACCCTCGCCGAGGAGGGCGAGCTCGGCTCCGACGACACCGTCGTCCTGCTGAACACGGGCGCCGGAAACAAGGACGTCGACACGCTCCGCGCCCACCTCGGCGAGACGGAGGCGGCCGCCGACGGCGACGCGGCGTGATCGTCGACGCTGAAGACGAGCGCCGGGTGTCGTAGCCGTTTCGACGGCGGGAACCGGACGGGTGCGAGGTCGTCCGAGACGGGCACTTTTAACAGGAGTTCGAGAGTTCCGGACGCATGCGTCTCCCTTCACGGAGCGACGTCGGCCGGCCGCTCGGGCCGGTCGGGTTCGCGCTCCTCTGGCTCGGCGGCGACACGATCGGGCTCGCCCCCGACGCCGCGGCCGCGCTCGCCTGTACCGCCTGGATCGTCGTCTGGTGGGTGACTGAGGCCGTCCCGATCCCCGTGACGAGCCTGCTCCCGATCGTCCTCTTCCCGGCGACCGGGATCCTCGGTGCCGGCGAGACGACGACCGCGTACGGCGACCCGATCGTGTTCCTCCTGTTGGGCGGGTTCCTCCTGGCGCTCGCCGTCGAGCGGACCGGCCTCCACGAGCGCGTCTCGCTGTACGTCATCAGCCGCGTCGGCGTCAGCGCGCCGGGGCTCCTGTTCGGGTTCATGGCCGCGACGGCGCTCCTGTCGATGTGGATCTCGAACACCGCGACCGCGATGTTGATGGTGCCGATCGCGATCGCCGTCATCTCCCAGACGCACACGGTGACGCCCGGTCCGCAGGTCGGCACCGCGGAGGGCGTCGGCGACCTCGTCCACGACGTCGACGAGGACCCCGAGTCGCTCCCGGCGACGCGGTTCGGCGTCACGCTCATGCTCGGGATCGCGTACGCGGCGTCCGTCGGCGGCGTCGGCACGCTCATCGGGAGCCCGCCGAACGCGGTGCTCGCGGGCGTCGCGGAGAGTCAACTCGGCGTCGACGTCGGGTTCCTCGAGTGGATGCGGTTCGGTCTCCCCGTCGCGGTCGTCGGCACCCTCGCCGTGTGGGCGACGCTGCTCGTCGTCGTCCGGCCGACGATCGACGTCGTCCCGGGGCGCGAGGCGGTCGCGGCACACAAGCTCACCCAGCTCGGCCCCGCGTCCGCCGGTGAGCGCCGGGTCGCGGCCCTGTTCGGGATCGTCGCGCTCGGGTGGCTGACCCGGCCGTTTCTCATTACACCGATCGTCCCCGCGGTCACCGACGCGACGATCGCGATCGCGGGCGGCGTCGCCGCCTTCCTCGTCCCCACGAACGCCCGTCGGCGGGAGTTCCTGCTGGACTGGGAGTACGCACTCCGGCTCCCGTGGGGCGTGCTCCTCCTCCTCGGCGCGGGGTTCGCGCTCGCCCGGGCCTTCCAGCGAACCGGGCTCGACGGGCGCATCGCCGACCTCATCACCGGGGTCGGGACGACCGGCCTGCTCGGACTCGTCGTCCTCCTCGCGGCGGTCGTCGTCGTGCTCACCAACGTCACCTCGAACACGGCGACCGCCTCGGTGTTCTCGCCGGTCGCCGTCGCCGTCGCGGGCTCTATGGGTCTGCCGCCGCTGTCACTTTTAGCGACGGTCGCGCTCGCGGCGTCGTTCGCGTTCGTTCTCCCGGTGGCGACCGCGCCCAACGCCATCGTCTTCGGCTCCGGCTACCTCACGGTGCCGGAGATGGCGCGGATCGGTGCCGCCGTCAGCGTCGTCGGGACGGCCGTGATCGTCGTCGGCGTCGTCTGGTGGCTCCCGTTGGTGTGGGGGTGACGGCGACGCCAACGGGGGACCGCGTCCCGCCGTCCGAACCGGAACCACTACGCCCCGCCACGCCGACCCCCTCCACATGCAACTCGGCGTCATCGGACTCGGACGGATGGGGCGGATCGTCGTGAACCGGTCGCTGGACGCGGGCCACGACGTGGTCGCGTTCGACCTCTCGGCGGAGGCGACGGCGACGGCCGCGGAGGCGGGCGCGGAGCCGGCCGACTCGATCGCCGACCTCGCGGAGCGGCTCGGCGACGACAAGCGGGTGTGGGTGATGGTGCCCGCCGGCGACGCGGTCGACGCCACGCTCGCGGACCTCTCGTCACACCTGGACGGCGACGACGTGGTCGTCGACGGCGGCAACTCCCACTTCGAGGCGTCGGTCCGGCGTGCCGAGTCGACGGACGCCGCCTACCTCGACTGTGGCACCTCCGGCGGCCCCGCCAGCGCCGAGGAGGGGTTCTCGTTGATGGTCGGCGGCCCCGCCTGGGCTTACGAGGAGTTGGTCCCGGTGTTCGACGCGGTCGCGACGGGCCCGGACGGCCACGACCGCATGGGGCCGTCCGGCTCGGGTCACTACGTGAAGATGGTCCACAACGGCGTCGAGTACGCGCTGATGCAGGCGTACGGCGAGGGGTTCGAGCTGCTCGCGGACGGCCGATACGACCTCGATCTGGAGGCCGTGGCGCGCACGTGGAACAACGGGGCGGTGATCCGGTCGTGGCTGCTCGAGCTCTGTGAGGAGGCGTTCCACGAGGAGGGATCGGACCTCGGCGACGTCGCCGACCACGTCGCGGGCGGCTCCACCGGGACGTGGACCGTCGAGGAGGCGCTCGAACAGGAGGTCCCGGTCCCGCTCATCTACGGGGCGCTCGCCGAGCGGTTCGACTCACGCAACGAGGGCCGGTTCTCGCGGCGGCTCGCGAACCGGCTCCGCTACGGCTTCGGGCGACACGACGTGGCGCGACGGGCGGAAAACGAGTGATCGACCGCACGGCTACTCCGCAGGGATCGGGTCGCCGGCCCGGGGCTACCGGGCGCGGGCGCTAGTACTGGTAGTCGATCGCGCGCTCGGCCGTGCCGTCGTCGTCCTCCTCCAGCTTCTCGCACGCCTTCTCGAAGTCGATGCGGTGGACCTCCGTGCGGCCGTCACGGATGGCGAACATTCCGGCCTCGGTCGCGATCGACGCGATCTCGGCCCCGCTGTAGCCGTCGAGATCGCGAGCGATCGCGCCGACGTCGACGTCGTCGTCGACGTTCATCCCAGCCGAGTGGATCTCGAGGACGCGCTTGCGGCCCTCGGCGTCCGGCACCGGTACCTCGATGAGGCGGTCGAACCGCCCCGGCCGGAGGATCGCCTCGTCGAGCATGTCGAAGCGGTTGGTGGCGGCCATGATGCGGATCTCGCCGCGCTCGTCGAAGCCGTCCATCTCCGAGAGCAGCTGCATCATCGTGCGCTGCACCTCGGCGTCGCCGGACGTCTTCGAGTCCGTGCGCTTCGAGGCGACGGCGTCGATCTCGTCGATGAAGATCACTGCGGGCTCGCGGTCCGCCGCCAGCTCGAAGAGGTCGCGGACGAGTCGGGAGCCCTCGCCGATGAACTTCCGGACGAGTTCGGAGCCGGCCATCTTGATGAACGTGGCGTCGGACTCGTTGGCGACGGCCTTCGCGAGCATCGTCTTGCCCGTTCCCGGCGGGCCGTGGAGCAGGACGCCGCTCGGGGGATCGACGCCGACGGCCTCGAACTGTTCGGGGTTCTCGAGGGGGTCCTCGACGGCCTCGCGCACCTCGCGGATCTGCTCGTCGATGCCGCCGATGTCGGCGTAGGTGACGTCGGGGGAGGCCGTGACCTCCATCGCCTGCGCCCGGGAATCCGTCTCGTCGTCGAGCACCCGCTGGATCGCGAACGAGTCGTTGATCGCGACGCGGTCGCCCGGCCGGAGGTCGGCGTCGAGCCGGGTCGACGTCTGCGTCAGCACTTCCTGGTTGTTGCCGTGCTGTTTGATCACGACGCCGTCCTCGGTCAGCTCCTCGACGGACGCGATGTACAGCGAGGTGGTCTTGAGCACCTCGTTTTCGCGTTTCAGCTCGTCGACGTCGGTTCGGAGGTCCCCGCGGCGGCCCTGTGCGTCGTCCAGACGGTCCTGGAGCTCATCGTTGAGCCGGACGATCCGCCGGTAATGCTGGCGGATCGCTTCGAGTCGCTCCGCCTCGTTCATCTCCGGATCGATCTCCAGACGAGGGCGGTCCGGCAGTGACGGGCTGTGAGACATTCGTTGGAGGGCGCTACGTCATCCGCGTAAATGTGCCTTTGGGTCACGTCGCCGTCCGGAACGACGCCCGCGGGAGGCCCGAACCGACCGCCTCGGCCCCGCGGCGGTGGCCCACGCCCTCCTCGGCGGGCCACGTTCCTTCGGGCGGGAGTTATCCCGGCTGATAGTCCCGACCCGTTGATTTATACGGGTCGGGTCGTAGTCGTCGACCATGACCGCTGGATCCACGACCGGGCGCGTATCGTCGTCGGGTCGAACGCGGAGGCGACCGCACGGGGGAGCGCCGTGACGACCGACGGGGGGAGCCAGGACGAGGCCGACCGAGCGACGGTGCTGGCGGTCGACGACGAGGTCGATCTCGCCGAGCTCTACCGCGCGTATCTCGCCCCGTCGTACGACGTGCGGATCGCGACCGACGGGGAGACGGCGCTGTCGAAGATGGACGACTCGGTCGACGTCGTCCTGCTCGACCGACGGATGCCGGGGATGTCGGGCCACGAGGTGCTCACCGCGATCCGCGAGGCCGGGTACGACGCCCGGGTCGCGATGTTGACCGCGGTCGAGCCGGACGTCGACATCGTCGACATGCTGTTCGACGACTACAAGACGAAGCCGGTGATGAAAGCGGAGCTGTGTGCGCTCGTGGAGGTGTTGCTTCGGCGCGCGGAGTTCGACGAGCGGAGCCAGGAGTTCTTCGCGCTCGCCTCGAAGAAGGCCGCGCTGGAGGCCGCCGGAAACGCCGGGACCGAGGAGTACGAGGAGCTGATCGACCGGGTCGAAACGGTCCGCGAGCAGGTCGACGACACCCTCGACGAGCTCTCCGCGCGGGACGCCTTCGTCGAGGTCCCGTTCGAGTCCGTTTAAAACGAGCCGCCGGCGATCGCCGGGCCCCCGTACTGACCTACTGTTCGGTCGCGGGCGCGAGGTCGTCGGCGGAAAAGCCCGGCTCCATGAGCAGGTCCTTCTGGTCGGCGACGTAGCGCCCCTCGCGCATCAGCTGCTTGAACGCGGACTGCGGGGAGAGGTCACCGATGAGCACGCCGCCGACGATCCGTCCGTCCTTCAGCGCGACGCGCCGCCACTCGCCCTCGGCGGTCGTCGCCTCGACGGAGTCGTCGCCGAGCGTCGGGTGACCGAACGAGAGGAACGGGAAGTCGAAGTGCGTGATGGAGTACGAGGAGACCCAGCGGAACTCCTCGGACTCGTAGTCGACCATGTTGCGCGCGGCGATCGTGCCCTGCTCTTTCGCGGAGCCCCACGCCCCGTTCTGGGCACGCTCGCCGAGGACGACGTCGTGGAACTCCGTGATGTCGCCCGCGGCGAACACGTTGTCGACGTTCGTGCGCATGAACTCGTCGACGACGATCCCGTTGTCCGTCTCGATCGGGGTGTCCTCGACCAGCTCGGTGTTGAAGTCGAGCCCGATCGCGACGCCGGCGAAGTCACACTCGTAGCGTTCGCCGTTCGGGTCGACGGCGGCCTCGACGTGGCCGTCGGCGTCGACCTCGAAGTGGTCGACGCCGGAGTCGAAGACGGGCTCGACGCCGCGTTCGCGCATCGCCTCGTGCATGATCTCCGCGCCCTCCGTCGACAGGGCGTAGCGCCACCAGGAGTCCCCGCGCATGAGGTACTTCGCCTCGACGTCCTGTGCGCCACAGATGGCGGCGAAGTCGATGCCGAGCAGGCCCGCGCCGACGATGACGCCGTTGTCCGCGTCCTCGACGCTCGCTTTGATCTTCCGGGCGTCCTGGAACGTCCAGAAGTGATGGACCCCTTCGGCGTCGGCGTTCCCGACGGGGAGCTGCTGGGGCGTCCCGCCGACGGCGAGCAGAAGCGAGTCGTACTCGATCGTCTCGCCCCCGTGGGTGTGAACCGCGTCGTTCTCGACGTCGATGTCGACGACGACGGTGTTGAGCCGCAGGTCGACGTCGTGGTCCTCGTACCACCCCTCGTCGTGGATCGAGATCGGTGCTTCCGGGAGCTTCCCCTTCGCGAACTCCTTTATCAGGATCCGGTTGTAGAGGGCCTCGCCCTCGTCCGTGATGACCGTGATATCGGCGTCCGGCGACTGCTCGCGCAGCGTTTCAGCCGCGGAGGACCCCGCGATACCATCCCCGATGATCACGTACGAATCGCTCATAGCCGACCGTTTGAAGCGAGGGTTAATGTGGATTGCCATCCGCGCGGACGATGATGATAGACAACCGCATACCACGGGAGGGGGAACCGTATAAGGGCCTTCAATCGGGCTGTCGGCGGGTCTCCCGTGCGTTGCCGGGGCTCCCGCGCACGTCGCCACAGGTTCAATAGCGTCCGGTCCCGATCGGGGATATGAAGATCCGGCAGAACATCCGCCACTGGGCCGCGAAGAAGGCGCTGACGACGCCCGTCGTCGGCGACGTCGCCAACGACAAGCTCGTCGACCTCCACACGAGCATCTTCCTCAACAAGGCCGAGGAGGACCGCCGGGAGGAACGGCGCGCACACCTCGACGGCTTCTTCGACGCGACGATGGACGCGTACGTCGCCGCGCTGGAGGCCGGCTTCCCCGAGGCGGAGGCCCGCGAGATCACCCACGTGCAGGCGAACTTCGACTTCTTCAACCACGGATGGACCGAGATGATGGAGATCCCCGGCGACGAGCTGGAGGCGCACTACCGGCGGTACGAGGGGTTCTTCGTCGAACACGGGATCACGATCGACGACCCGCTCGGCGCGTTTCGGCCCGCGGACGGGATCGACGACGCGCCGGCGACGCCCGAGCGGCTGGAGACGCCCGAGTACGAGAACGCGCTGGCGGGCTTCGCGGACGACGTCTACGTGGAGACGGACGACGGCGAGACGCTCGTCGGCGGCGACACCGAGGAGCCCGAGGACGTCGACCCGTCCGTCGCGCCCGGCCTCGACGAGGACGAGGCGAGCGCCTGAGCCCGCCGGACCGCCCCGCACACCGAATCGAACGAACCGTACACCGAATCGAACGAACCGTACACCGAATCGAAAACGCTTCACTCCGGCACCCACCCTTATAAAGGGTCGCCGTGACGTCCCGGTATGAACCGTGGACAGTCCTTCCTGTTGCTGCTCATCGGGACGGTCGCCCTCCTCACCCTGTTCATCGTGCTCCCGTTCGTCGAGTACGTGATCGCGTCGGTGATACTCGCGTACGTCCTCTACCCGATCCACGACCGGTTGGAGGAACGGATCGGGGCGATGCCGTCGGCGATCGCGCTCATCGCCGCCTCGATCGTCGCCGTGATCCTCCCGCTCGCGTACATCTCGTCGGTGTTCGTTCGGGACCTCACGGCGATCGCGAGCGGGGAGACCGACCTCGACGTCGCCGCGATCGAGGCCCGGATCGCCGAACTGACCGGCGAGGAGATCGAGATCGCGACGTGGCTCGCGAGCGCCGGACAGGTGCTCCTGGAGTCGCTCTTCGGCGGGGTCGGCGAGGTGTTCGCGGGCGTGTTGCGGGCGTCGCTCGGGGCTGCGCTGTCGCTGTTCCTGCTGTACTACGTTCTCCGAGAGGGCCCGGAGTTCGTCGCGTGGGTCCGGGAGCTCGTGCCGCTGCCCGACGACGTCACCGACGGGCTGTTCGCGAAGATCGACGCGACGACGTGGGGGGTCGTGATCGGACACATCTCCGTCGCGCTGTTGCAGGCGGTGGTCGCGGGGGTCGGCCTCTGGGTGGCGGGGATCCCGAACGTCGTGTTCTGGACGTTCGTGATGGCCGTGCTCGCGCTGTTGCCGCTCATCGGCGCGTTCCTCGTGTGGGGGCCCGCCGCGGTGTACCTCGTCGTCGTCGACGAGGTCACGGCCGGCGTCCTGCTCGCGGTGTACGGGATCGCGATCGTCTCGATGGTCGACAACTACGCCCGCCCGATCGTCATCGACAAGCAGGCACATCTCAACCCGGGAATCATCCTCGTCGGCGTGTTCGGCGGCATCTACTCGATCGGCTTCACCGGCCTCTTCGTCGGCCCCATCGTCATCGGGGTGCTCGCCGCGACGCTGGAGACGTTCCGCGAGGAGTACGACGCGATCTGAACGGACGACGCGCGCGGATTGTCGGCGGCGACGACGGGGGCGGATCAGCCGTCGGCGTCGATCGCCCGGTCGGCCGCCGCGTCCGCGCGATCGACCGCCGCGTCCGTGCGACCGACCGCCGCGTCCGCCGCCTCGAACCCCGCGACGATCCCGCCGTTCAGCGAGCGCTCGGGGTACTGCGCCCGGCTCGCCATCCCCGCGTAGTAGACGCCCGGCGATCCCGCCGCGGCGAGGTCGGTCGGCACGATGGCGTCGCGATACCCCCGCTCGTAGACGGGCGCGGCGCGCGGGTTCCGAGCGATCCGAAACGCCGACACCGCCCCGCGATCGAACGCGGGAAAGAGGTCCTCGATCCCGGCGAGCCAGCGCTCCCGGAGCGCCGCGTCGTCGTCCGTCCAGTTCGGCTCGTCGGGCGACTGGACGTAGCTCGCGACGTACAGCAGGTGGTCGCCGCCGTACCGCTCGGGCGGCACGAAGTTCGTGTGCTCGATGAGCGCGCCGAACGGGGCGTCGTCGGCGACGTTGAGCCAGTAGGTGTCCGTCAGCGGCTCGTCCAGCGTGACGACCGCACACACCGCGCCCTGGAAGTCGATCGCACACGTGTACCCCGTCAAGTCGGTCAGGACGTTCGGCATCGCGGCGACCACGACGCCGTCAGTGTCGTGGGTTTCCGTCCCGGCGTCGGTCTCGACGGTCACCGACTCGACGCCGCCGGGGCCGGCGTCGAGCCCCGTCACGCGCGCGTTCGTCGTGATCACGTCCTCGCCGACGGCGTCGACGAGCGCGTCGAGCAGGACCGCGACGGAGCCGTCGAAGTAGCCCAACACCTCCCCGCGGAGGAGGTCGCGCTCGCCGCGGAACTTCACCCGGCCGAGCAGCCACGCCGCGGAGACGTCGTCGACGCGGTCGCCGAACTTCGCGTCGAGCAAGGGCTCGAAGAACCCGTCGTACACCCCCTGGGTCGTGTGCTCCACGATGAACTCCCGGACGGGGACGTCCTCGAAGTCCGCGAGGTCGTCGTACGTCCCGAACCGGGGGCGGCCTCCGCGAACGTCGATCCCCTGTGTGAGAAGCGCCAGCCGGAGCTTGTCGTAGAGGCTCATCCCGGGGTACGCGAGGATCTCCCACGGCTTGTCGAGCGGGTGGACGACGCCGTCGAGGTAGTAGGCGTTCTCGCCGATCCGCCACTCGAGACGGTCGCCGACGCCGAGCTCGTCGGCGAGCTCGACGATCGTCTCCTCGGAGCGCGAGAGGTGGTGGTAGAACCGCTCGATGGGGTCGCCGGCGGTGTCGTACAGCGCCGCGAGCCCGCCGACGGCGTCGGACGCCTCGAAGACGCGGACCTCGTGGCCCCGTGATCGGAGCCGATAGGCCGCCGCGAGCCCGGCGATCCCGCCGCCGACGACTGTGTACATACCGAAAGACAGGACCCGAGGCCGGTAAGTGCGTTGTGGAGTCCGACGCTCCGTCTCCGCTCCGTCCCGTCCCGTCCTCCGCCCCCGCTCCGCCCCGTCCCGTCCTCCGCTCCCCGATCCGCTCTGCCCTGCTCCGCTCCACCCGTCACGCCCGTCGGTGCTTAAGTGGATCTCGCCCGACTGATCGCATATGAGTCCTCCGTCCCGCACCGCCGGGCCGCTCGACCGCCGGGACGCCCTCAGGATGGCCCTCGCGGCCGTCGCCGTCAACGCGATCGGCGCGTTCGGCGTGCCGTTTACGACGCCGGACGCGGCGTGGTTCGTCGCCGCGGAGCTCCCGCCGTACTACCCGCCGAACTGGGCCTTCGGCGTCGTCTGGCCGGTGCTGTACGCGCTGTTGGGCGTCGCCGCGGTGTTGGTCCACCGCGAGGGCCGCGCCCGCGACGCCGCCGCTGGGATCGACGCCGCGCGGATCGACCGGATTCGAGGGCTCGTCCCACGGGACCGTGAGGCTCGGGTCGCGCTGGCGCTGTTCGGCGTCCAGCTCGCCGTCAACGTCGCCTGGTCGCCCGTCTTCTGGGGGCTCCGCCGGGTCGACCTCGGACTGGTCGTGCTCGTCGTGTTGTTCGCGCTCGTCGTCGCCACCGCCGTCGCCTTCGCGCGCGTCGACCGGCGGGCCGCCGCCCTCCTCGTCCCGTACCTGCTGTGGATCGCCTTCGCGACGGCGCTGAATTACGGGATCTGGGCGCTGAACTGACCCCGGCTACGCCGAGTAGCCGGCCAGCCCGTCGAGGAGCCCCGCGACGTCGTCGGGGTCGTCGAGCAGGGTCGCGAGCGACGCGACGGCCTCCCGCTCGATCCGGTCGGGGGCCGCGCGGACGACGACCGCCTGCTCGCCGAGCGGAACGAAGCCGCAGCCGAGGCGGTCGGCGGTCGCGCGGAGGCCGAGCCCCACGTCGGCGTCGCCCGCCGACACCTTGCGGGCGGGGCTCTCGAAGGCACGGAGACCGAGACCATACCCGTCGATCCGGTCGGCGAGCGCCGTGCGATCGGTCGAGCGCTCCGCGGCGAGTCCGTCGAGCGCGTCGTCGAACGCGCGGCGGAGCCCCGCGTCCGGCGGCCGGTTGACGAACCGGAGGTCGCGGTCGACGAGGTCCGCGAGCCCCGCCACCGACGTCGGGTTCCCGCCGGGGACGACGAGCCCCCACTCGCGGTCCCAGCCGCCGAGCGCGACGCTGTCGACCTCGCGGTCGGTCGGGCCGGCCGTCACGGCGACGTCCGGGACCCCGTCGCGCAGGCGTCGGAGCCCTTCCCGGGAGCCGACGGGGAGGTATCGGGGGTTCGCGAGCCGGTCGAGCAGCCGGTTGAGCGCCGGGTCGTCCTCGCCGACGCCGAGCAGGGTCGGCGGGCGGACGTCAGGCGAGAACAGCCGGACCGAGACGGCTTCCCCGGCGTCGAGGTACTCGGTGTCGGGGTCGACGGCGACGACGCCGTCGGCCTCGACGAGGCTCGTCGTCGCGCCGGAGCCCTTGTCGACGGGATAGACGATCGGGAGGTCGGGGTCGCCGGCCCGCGCGTCGGCCGCGGGTCCCGCCCCGAGGTCGAGCAGGCCGACGGGCATCAGCCGGAGCCGGCCCTCGCCGTAGCGCTCGCGGCGGGCCATCCGTCCCTCGACGGTCGCGGTCCGGGGCTCCGGCTGGCCGGCCGCCGCGCGGACCGCGGGCGCGACGAACGTCCGGAAGATCGTGAGCGCGGAGACGGGATAGCCCGGCAGCCCGACGTACGCCGACTCCCCGCCGTCCCCGCGGTCGAGCCGCCCGACCAGCATCGGCTTGCCCGGTTTGACCGCGACGCCGTGGAGCAGGAGATCGCCGCGCTCCTCGATCACGCGGTAGATGACGTCGACCGCGCTCGCGGACGTGGAGCCCGACGAGAGCACGAGGTCACACTCGTCGGCGGCGGTCCGGAGCAGCCGCTCCATCTCCGTGTAGTCGTCGCCGGCGTGCGGGTAGAGGACCGGCTCGCCGCCCGCCTCGGCCACGC
The DNA here is from genome assembly GCF_009806985.1 of Halorubrum sp. JWXQ-INN 858. GTDB lineage: Archaea > Halobacteriota > Halobacteria > Halobacteriales > Haloferacaceae > Halorubrum. Next base: position 381,347 of record NZ_WUAX01000005.1, read on the forward strand.
CGGCCGCGATCGTCGTCGAGTTGACGTCGTAGATCTCCCCGCGGCCCGGATCGATCGCCTCGCCCGGCCGGACGAGCTCGTCGCCGGTCGAGACGATCCCGACGGTCGGGCGGCCCCGGACCGGGACCTCGTCGACGCCGAGCGCCGAGAGGAGCCCGATCTCGCGGGGCGTCAGCCGCGTTCCGGGGCCGAGCGCTCGTGCGCCCGCCGCGATGTCGGCGCCCGCCGCCATCACGTGGTCGCCCGGAGCGACCGCCGTCCGGACCGCGATCCGGTCGGGGGCGGCGTCGGCCGGCGTCCCCGCCTCGCGGACCTCGTCGGTCCGCTCGACCATCACGACCGCGTCCGCCCCGTCCGGCATCACCGCTCCGGTCGAGACCTCCGCGCACGTCCCGGGCTCGACGGTCACGTCGGGGGCGGCCCCCGCGTGGACCGCGCCGATCAGCTCGAGCTCGGCGGGGTCCGACTCGTCGGCTCCGAACGTGTCCCGGCCGCGGACGGCGTAGCCGTCCATCGACGCCCGATCGAACCCGGGAACGTCGATGTCGGCGTCGACCCGCTCGGCGAGGACGCGCCCGCGGGCGTCCGACAGCGGGACCGACGTCGGGTCCGGGGAGAGGTCGAGCGAGGCGATCGCCTCGCGGGCGGCGTCGGGTTCCGCGAGGTCGCGGAACTCCTTGCGGTCGCTCATTCGGTCACCTCCCAGAGCTCGACGTCGACGGCCTCGCCGGCGTCGATCCCCTCCCGTGGCTCGGGGACGACGACCCAGCCGGTCGCGAGCGCGACGCTGGAGAGGACCCCGGACCCGCCCGCGCGGGTGGGCGTCGCGACCGGGAGGTCGTCGCCGTCCGCCGGCTCCAGACGGACCCGCGCGAAGGTCCGAGTCCCCGGCTCGCTGGCGACCTTCCGCGTGAGCGTCGCCCGTCGGGTCGGAAACGGCGCGGCGTGGGTTCCGGCGACGCGCTTCTGTACGGGACGGAGGAACTGCGCCGCGTTGACGATACAGGCGACGGGGTAGCCGGGCAGCGAGACGACCGGCGTGTCGTCGACGACGCCGAGACAGACCGGGTGGCCGGGCTTGAGCGCGACCCCGTGGACGAGCACCTCGCCGAGGCCGTCGACGACCTCCGGGAGCAGGTCGCGCTCGCCGACCGAGGAGCCGCCGGTCGTGACGACGACGTCCGCGTCGAGGTCGCGCTCGATCGCGTCCGCGAGCGCCGCCTCGTCGTCGGTGACGACGTCGCGATAGCGGACCTCACCGCCCCAGCGCTCGACGAGCCGCGAGACGGTGAGCCCGTTCGTCTCGATCACCTCGCCGGGGTCGGGGTCCGCCTGGACCAGTTCCTCGCCGGTCGGAAGGACCGCGACCGTGGGCGGTTCCGCCACCGCGACCGACCCGAGCCCGACTGATTTACACAGCCCCAGGTCGGACGGCCGGAGCGTGTGGCCCGGCTCGTAGAGCCGCTGGCCCGCCTCGACGTCCTCGCCGGCCGCGCCCACGTTCTCGCCGGCGGCGACCGCGTCGAACGCCTCCACCTCGTCGGCGACCTCCTCGACGTGTTCGATCATCACCACGGCGTCCGCTCCCTCGGGGAGGTCGCTGCCGGTGTGGACCCGGGCCGCCTCGCCCGGCCCGACCGCCCCGTCGGTCGCGCGGAGGACGGCCGGCGACCGGTCCGAGGCCCCGAAGGTGTCCGCGGCCCGAACGGCGTAGCCGTCCATGGCGGCGCGGTCGTAGCCGGGGACGGGGGCCGGGGCGTCGATCGGGTCGGCGACGACCCGCCCGTCCGCGTCCGCGACGGGGACCGACTCGGTCCGCCCGTGCGGCTCCGCGGCGTCAAGCAGGGTCGTCAGCGCGTCGTCGACCCGGGTCCGTCGTTTGAACCCGGCTTCGCGTCTGTCGTGACTCATACCCGATCGTTCCCGTTCCGCGTGCAAAAAGTCGCTCCCTCGGCGACCGACGGGCTGTCGCCGCGTTCCTGCTTATCAACGTCCGCCGGCGTCCTACGCGAACACGACGAAGCGGAACAGCCACAGCGTCGCCATGCCGACGCCGATCGTCGCGAAGACGTCCTCGGTCCGCCAGGCGACGACGCCGGCGACGACGCCGGCGATCAGCCGCTCGTCCGCCAGCGTCGCGAGGGCCGTCGGCCGTATCGTCACCAGATCGGGGACGACGAGCGCCGCGAGCACGGCCGGCGGGACGTATCGGAGCGGGCGGCTCACCCGCGGCGGCACCTCGTCTATCCGGCCGAACAGGTGGATGAAGGAGACGCGGAAGCCGTACGTCGCGAGCCCGATGAGCGCGACGGCGACCCAGATCCGGAGGTCGCTCATCACGGCCGTCACGCGACCACCTCCTCGGCGATCACGCCCGCGAGGATCCCCACGCCCGCGCCGACGAGCAGCCCGAGGTTGAAGGGAACGCCGGCCGCGAGGAGCGCGCCCGTTCCGCCGAGGACGCCCGCGATCGTCGAGGGGCGGTCCTTCATCGCGGGCACGAGCAGCGCGAGGAAGACGAGCGGCACGGCGAACGTGAGTCCCCACGACTCGGGGACACCCGCGCCGACCACGACGCCGGTCACCGTCCCGATCACCCAGACGATCCAGAGCGGGACCGCGGCACCGACGTAGTAGCGCCAGCGGCTCCGGCGGTCGTCGTCGGAGAACTCCGCGACCGACAGGGCGTACGCTTGGTCGGTGAGCAGGTACGCGAGCGCCGCGCGGGTCCGGCGACCGTAGCGGGCGAAGTGCGGCGCGATCGACGCCGAGTACATCACCATTCGGAGGTTGATCACGACGGCGGTGCCGACGACGACGGCGAGCGGCGCGTTCTCCCCGATCAGTTCGAGCGCGGCGAGCTGGGAGGCCCCCGCGAACACGATCACCGACATCCCGACCGCCTGTCCGAGGTCGAGGCCGGCCTCGACGGAGGCGATGCCGGCGACCAGCGCGAACGGGACGATCCCGAGCAGCAGCGGGGCGACGTCGCGGGTCCCGGCCCGGAAGTCCTCGTGCATACGTTCGAGGCGGACGCGCCGTGACAAGTCGCTGTCGGATCGCCGGTCGTTCGCTCCTTACTCGCGGGGGTACTGCGGCTCGTCGTGTTTCGCGGCGAGGTAGTCGGCGTGTTCGAGCTTCGTCGTCGCCTTCCGGAACGTGCCAAGCAGCGAGTGGACCTCGCGTTCGGTCGGGTGCGTCCGACCGAGCAGCCGGCGCATCAGCAGCTCGTTCTTCCCGCGGCGGTGGGGTCGCTGTCCGGTCGCCTCGAGGAACTCCGAGAAGTACTCGTGGAAGCGCTCGACGTCGGGCTCGTCCGCGCGGGTGACCGTCGTGTCGGGCTGTTGCGTCCGGGAGACGGTCAGGTCGCGGAGCTCGTACAGCAGGACGGTGGCGGCCTGTCCGAGGTTCAACACGGGGTAGTCGGCGGCGGCGGGGATCGAACACACCTCGTCGAGCCGGCGGAGCTCGTCGTTGTTGAGCCCGCGCCCCTCGCGGCCGAAGACGATGGCGGTGGGCGCGTCGATCGTCCGCAGCGACTCCCGGAGCTCGACGGGGGTCTTGAACGGGAACCGCTCGTGGCTCCGGTCGTCCTCCCCGGTGATCGCGGTGGTGCCGACCGTGTGGTAGTTCTCGACGACCTCGTCGAACGTCACCTCGTCGGCGTTCGGCAGGACGTCCTCGCGGGCGTGGCCCGCGAAGCCGTACGCCTCGCCGTCCTCCGCGAGCTCCGGCGGGTTCACGAGCTTGAGGTCCGTGAGCCCGAAGTTCTTCATCGCCCGCGCGATCGTTCCGACGTTGCCCGGCGTCTCCGGCTCGACCACGACGACGACCGGGAGGGGGGATCCGGTGTGGGTCGTGCGGTCGTCGACCCGCGTCGCTTCGCCGTTCCGCGCCGGTTCGCCGTTTCCTGGCGCTTCGCCGTTCCGCGTCGGCTTCTCGCTCATCGGTCGGACGGGTACTCGGTCGAGAGGTCGAGGTCCGCGAGGTCCTCCTCGCGGAGGCGGTCGTCCTCGTCGGGGGCCTCGACGCCGGCCAGCTCGCGGATGTCGATCCGGTCGCCGTCGAAGCCGCGCTCGAGCCGCTCCTGGAGCTCCCGTTGGTCCGGCGGGTCCGGGAGTCCGTCGGGGTCCTCATCGACGTGTTCGACCGAGCCGTACCCCTCGGGGGCCTCGTTGCCGGCGGCGACCCACTCGTGGAAGCGTTCGCCGAACTCGAGCGAGCCGGCGTACTCGTCGCCGCCCGCCTCGCGGAACCAGTAGAGGAACGTCGGTTCGTGCTCCGCACAGAGCAGGACCTCCCCGCGGGGCTCGCCGTAGACGACCGCCGCCTGGGTACACCGGTGGATCGCCGCCTCGCCGTGATCGAGGTAACAGACGTCACACGGCTCCTCGACGAGCTTGGTCAGCCTGACGAGCCGCTCGCGCGGCTCGTCGGGGACCTCGTCGAGCGGCTTCAACTCGCCGTCGCCCGTGAATATCTCGTCCTCGTCGAACCGCCATCCGCGGAGGCCGACGCTCACTTTCGCCATGGCCGCGGTTGGGCCGGAGCGGATAAAAGCGCGTCCTTCCGGCGTTCGCGGGGAGTCGAAGGCCTTCGGGCCGCGGGCTTCTCCACGGGGGCGTTCCGGGTTCCGGACGCGTCGGCGACCGGCGCGGCGGACCGCTACGTCGGTTTCCCCGGGAAGTTCACGTACCGGTCGAGCGTGTCGCGGGCGCCCTCGGTCACGGAGGAGCCGTGGTAGACGAGCCCGACGTCGAACTCGTACGTCAGCAGGCGATCGAGGTTCTCCTCGGCCTCGTTGAGGTCCCGCGAGTAGACGGCGGGCGGGAGGTGGAAGTACCCCGCGGGGAGCCCGCGCTGGTCGGCCCCCGAGACGGCGTCGCCGAGCACGGCGACCCCGGCGTCCGCGTCGATCAGCGCGTGGTTGTCCGGCTTGTGGCCCGGGACGTGGACCGCCCTGAACCGGCCGATCCGGTCGCCGTCCCCGTAGCGGTGGTCCGGCTCGTGGTCGGCGTCGAGGTCGGTTTCCGCGGGCACCCACGTCTCGAGGTCGTAGCGGTCGACGACGCCGTCGAACCCGCCGACGTGATCGCCGTCGCCGTGCGTGACGACCAGCCGTTCGGGCTCGACGCCGACCGACTCGATCCCGTCGGCGACGGCGTCGACCGTGTCGGCGAGCCCGGCGTCGAACAGCGTCGGCGTTCCCGCCGTCAGCAGGAACACCCGGAAGCGCTTCCCGTCCCGTTCTGCACACGTGATGTCGTAGACGTCCGGCGCGATCTCGGTCGGCATACGCGGCCGATCGTCGGCCACGCGCAAAAAGGTAGCCGAGGCCCTTATAACCGGTTTCGGGGCACCATCGGGACGGGAGAGACGACGGTTTCGGGTCGACGCGGGTCCGGGTGGCGAGTTCGGACGATCGGTCGACGAGAGGCTTTTAAGCGGTGTACGGTGGGTCGTCGCGGGACTGTTACACGATGTGCGGTGGATCGTCGCGGGCCCCGGCGTCCAACGGAAGCAGCCCCGCCCGCTCGTCCACTCGCCCACTCGCCCGCCCGTCCGGCGAACGAAGCCTCACCCTCCCCAGCCTCGGCCGGCGGCGGCTGCGGGACCGCACCGCGCCGCGGCCGCCGCCGACCTCCACCGGAAATCGGAGATTTCCGAGCAGTCGGACGGAGTCCGACGACCTCGCGCGCGCTCTCGGGCTCCCGCCGGTCGCCCTCGGAGCCGCGCGCGCCGACGTGGACGTGGAGGGCGCGGAGGCCGTCTCGAGGGCGCTCCCCGGCCGAGAACCGGGCCGCCGTCGGCCGCCGGTTCCGGGGGTCCTTTAAGAGTCGCCCCCCTGATACGGCTATGCGAAACGTGGACGCCGCGGGCCTCGGCATCGGCGACGACCACCCGCCCCGTATCATGGGCGTGTTGAACGTCTCGGCGGAGTCGCCGTACGACCCGAGCGTGTACGACGACCCGGGCGAGGCGGCGGCGTACGTCGACGAGGAGCTGATCGACGAGGGGGCCGACATCGTCGACGTCGGCCTCGAGTCGGCGAACAAGGACCTCGACGTGCTCTCGGCCGACGAGGAGCTGGCCCGGCTCGACACCGCGGTGGAGACGCTGGCGTCCGTCTCCGGCGACGCGGTGTGGTCGATCGAGACGCGCTACCACGAGGTCGCCGACGCGGCGCTCTCGCGCGGCTTCGACATGGTCAACGACGTCTGCGGGTTCGCCGACCCGGAGATGCCCCGCGTCTGTGCCGCCCACGACGCCGCCGTCTCGAAGATGGCGTCGCCGCCGGACCTCGAACGACCGGGCGCGATCGAGGACGTCGACGACATCTACGCGGCGCTCTCGCGGAACGGCTTCACGGACAAGACGATGCTCGACCCCGCCTTCGGCGGCTGGTCGGCGGCGAAGACGCTCGCGGACGACCGCGAGACGTTCCGCCGGCTCCGGGAGTTCCGCGGCTACGGCCGCCCGCTGCTCGTCTCGATCAACCGCAAGAACTTCCTCCGTGACGTCGCGGGCCGGAGCACCGAGGCGGCGCTGCCCGTCTCGTTGGCGGCGACCTCGATGGCCGTCGAGCGGGGTGCTCACGTGATCCGGACCCACGACGTCGCCGAGACGCGGGACGCGGCGCTGATCGGCGCGACGTTCGCCCGCGAGCGGACCCGGTCCTCCGGCGGGAGCGACGGAGTCGCCGTCGAGGAGCTCGACGTCACGACGACCGCCGAGGCACGCCGCCACCTCGCCCGGCTCGACGCCGCCGACGAGGTCGCGGATCGAGCGGTCGTCCGGACGTACGAGCTCTCCGGGCTGTCCGACGAGGCGGTCGGCGCGCTCCGAGCGGCGACGGCCGGGCACGACGCGACGGCCGCCGGGGGGGCGGCGTTCGTCCCCGCGGGCACCGATCGATCGACGGGCGCCGCCGCGGACTCCGCCGATCCGGTTCGCGGACTCCTCGTCGGCACGCCGGCCGGACTGGCCGCGGTTCGAGACGATGTTTCGGGCGATTCGGGGCCTCTCCGCGTCGTTTTCGAGCATATCGATGCTACCTCAAAGTAAGAGAAAGTTTATGCCATCGTGTGGACAATCATGCGACTGGACGCCGGAAGGGCACGCGGGTAGGGGTACTCTGTGCCACTCCGGCCCATACCGTATTATCCCCGGACAGCGACGGCTCAGTCCGTCGACGGCTGCCCCGAAGCGACGAGGCCGACCGTGAACTTCGCGGAGTTCGAGCCGGTGTACGAGGCGATCCTCGCCGATTTCGGCTTCGGACGGGACGCCGACGAACACGCTCGCGACGTCGCCGTCGACCTGGCGCGGCCGTTCCCCCTTAGGCGGCTCGGCGACTGGCGCGGACGGACCGTCGCGGTGGCGGGGGCCGCACCGTGCCTCCGCGAGGAGGTCGACCGGGCCCGCGAGGCGGACGTCGTCGTCGCGGCCTCCACCGCCGCCGACGTCCTGCTGGAGGCGGGCGTCGACGTCGACTGCATGGTGACGGACCTCGACAAGAACCCGGAAACCGCACTCGAGCTGACGGAGCGGGGGGTGCCGGTCGCCGCGCACGCTCACGGCGACAACGTCCCGGCGGTCCGCGAGTGGCTCCCGCGGTTCGACCCCGAGTGGACCCTCGCGACGACGCAGGCCGCTCCCCGCGGTCCCGTTCGCAACACCGGCGGGTTCACCGACGGCGACCGCGCCGCGTTCCTCGCGGACCACGTCGGCGCGGGCTCGCTCGTCTTCGTCGGCTGGGCGTTCGACGACCCCGACGTGGGTCCACAGAAGCGCCGCAAGCTCCGCTGGGCGGCGCGGCTCCTCCGCTGGCTGGAGCGGCGGCGCGACGAGCGCTTCCCGGTCCTCGACGGCTGGCGCGACCGGCTCGACGACGGCTCCGACGTCGGCTCCGGCGTCGCCGCAGGGCGCTGGTCGGTCCCGTAGCCGGCCGGCGAACGGCGCCCGTTTGCGGTCGGTCGCGCGACAAGCGTCGAGACGGCTCCGTGAAAAATAGCGGTCGGAAACGGCGGACCCCTTAAAAACCGGTGAGGAGCCCGAACAGGATCACCCCGACGAGCGTCGCGAACAGCCCTCCGAGCACTCGGCGTTTCGTGACGCATCGACGGGCCGTGCGAAAGGGGAGCCGGCGACCGCCCGCGTTCGGGCAGTCGTTTCCGTGCCCGTTCCGCCGTCGGTCCGGCGGATCGGTCGGGGGGACGGGTCGTCGATTACGACGATCCGTCATCGTCGTTTCCGTCGGTGCTCTCCTCGCTTCCGTCGGTGTTCTCCTCGCTCCCACCGTCGTCGTTGCTGTCGGCGTCGTCGGCGTCGTCGTTGCTGTCAGCGTTGTCGTCGTCGTTGCTGTCGGCGTCATCGGTGTCGGCGTCGTCGTTGCTGTCGGCGTCGCCGTTGCTGTCGGCGTCGCCGTTGCTGTCGGTGTCGTCGGCGTTGTCGGAGCTGTCGGCGTCATCGACGCCGGCGTCGTCGTTGCTGTCAGCGTTGTCCGCGTCGTCGTTGCTGTCGGCGTCCCCGCTCTCGTTCTGGTCGCTGTCGGCGTCGTCATCGCCCTCGGGCGATCCGTCCGCCGAGGCGTCCCCGTCAGCGTCGCCCGCGTCGGTCTCCGAGGCGGGTTCGTCGAGGCCGTCATCGTCCGTCTCGGGGACGTCCTCCGATCCGTCCTCGTCCGCCTCACCATCGCCCCCCTCGCCGTCGATCTCCGCTTGATCGCCGCCTTCGGCCTCGTCATCGGTGTGAAGGTCGTCGGCCCCGTCTTCGGCCCCTCCGTCGTCGCCGTTGGCGCTGCCGTCACCGTCCTCTCCGCTGACGCTGCTGTCATCGGCCTCGTCATCCACCTCCTCGATCTCATCGCCCTCGCCGACCTCGTCGTCGCCGTTCGCGTCCTGGCTCCCGTCGGCGGCGCTCTCGTCACCGCCGTCGGGCTCGATCGGCTCGAAGCCGTCGGCCGCCACGAACTCTCCCTCCACGGTCGCCGTGTCCGAGAACAGCGCGACCGTGGCGTAGCCGCCGCCGAACGTGACGGCGAACACGACGACCGCGGCCGCGAGGACCGGCGCGAGGCGGTTCATTGGCCGGCCCCCCGGCGGTCGTCCGCGTCCGCGTCCGCATCCGCGTCCGCGTTCACCCTCGGCTCGGTCGGCGGGGCGGAGCCGGCCGCGTGACCGGCAGCCTGCTCGCCCGCGGATCCGGCGGCGTCGACGCCGCCGTCGGCCGCCGGTTCGAGCGTCGGATCCTCGAATACGCCGGACGATCCGTCGGCGGAGGTCGGCTCGTCGGCGGAGGTCGGCCCGTCCGTGTCGACCGGTCCGTCTGCGTCAGCCGCTCCGTCGACACCGGACGGCTCCGGTTGGCCGGTCGGGTCGTCGGGCCCGCTCCCGGCGCTGCGGCCGGCGACGAGGAGCGCGACGGCCACGGCCGCGCTCAGGGCCGCGGCGGTCGCGACCGTCACGGAGAGCGTGGTTCGGAGCGTGTACGCGACGTACGCCGCGTACGGCGCGAAGACGACGAGCACGCCGAGCGCGCCCTGGAGCGTCCGATCGGTCACGGCGAACCCCGAGGCGGAGCCGGCCGCCACGGTTGCGCCCGCGGTCCCGGGTACGACCCCGTCGGCGTCGGACCCTGCCTCGGTGTCCGACCCCGAATCGGCGTCGGCTCCCGCGTCCGTCCCCGCGTCGGCGACGTCGTCGGTCGCGGCGGCCGTTCCACTCCCGGAGCGTGCCCGGTAGAGGGTCCAGATCTCGGAGGCCGCGAGCAGTCCGAACGGGACGACGACGAGCGCGACGAACCCGGCCGGCGAACTCGCGAACTGGATCACGTACCCGATGTACGGGATCGTGAGCACGACGACCCCGACGAGGTTCGCCGCGGGCACGGGCGAGGCGTCGGGCGCGCCGTTGGCGTCGCCCTGCGTCTCGAACGCGAGCCCGCCCGGCGTCTCCAGCACGTCGATCACGCGGTGGGTCACCGGCACCTCGTTGCCGCCGCGAACGAACGTGATCACGTCGCCGTCCGCGACCGTCGCGGGGTCGCGGTCCGCGACGATCACGACGTCGCCCGGCGCGATCGCCGGCGTCATGCTCGCCGTCAACACGACGAAGCTGTGGTCCGCGCCGATAACGCCCGGCACCGCGTACACCACGAAGGGTGCGACGAGGGCGATCAGCAGGACGATCCCGAGTACGTTGGCCGCGGTTTTCAGTGTGAATGTGTTGGTCATCTCCCGTCCTCCGAGCCGCACAGCGGCTCGCCGTCCGCCTTGGTCCCCGCGACGAGCTCGTAGAGGGGCCCGCCGGAGCCGTTCGTCCCGAAGGTGTCGCCGACCGCGATCGGGTCCGAACAGCTCGTGTGGAACTCGACGACGGCGTCAGCGCCGTCGTCCCCGTCCTCGACGATCGCGAGCGCGGTGTTCGGGCCGAGGCTGTCGACGCCGTTCTTCCAGCTCTGGGCGACGCCGCTCCCGTCCGCCGTGAACGTGGATCCGGGGGCGACCGACGCGCCGTCCTCGCCGCCGAAGACGACGGCGTCGCCGCCGGGACCGGTCACCGTTGTGGTCGCACGGACCGTCGCCGACGCCCCGCCGTCGTAGCGGAACGTGAGGTCGCGAAGCGGCCCGTCACCGCCCTCGACGTCGTCGTCACAGACGCCGCAGTGGGGGTCGGGGTCTCCGTTTCCGCCCCCGTTCGAGCCGTTCGAGCCGTCGCTCTCGTCGGGGTCACAGAGCAGCTCGCCCTCGGTCGTCGTCCCGGCCACGACCTCGAAGTCGCCGTAGACGTCGCCCGGCGCGAGCGTCTCCGAGCAGCTCGTGTGGATCTTGACTCCGTCGGGGCGGTCGCTGCCGTTTCCGGCGTTGCCGCTGTTGCCGCTGTTCCCGCCGTTGCCGTCGTTACCGTTGTTCCCGCCGCTCCCGCCGCTCCCGTCGTCGACGAAGACGTTCGGGCCGAGCCAGTTCCCGTCGGATCCGGCGACGTCCGTCGTCGTCGCGTCGACGAGGAAGGTCTCTCCGGGCTCGACGGCACCGTCGAACACCACGGTGCCGCCGGTTCCAACGCCGCCGGCGCCGCCGCCCGTCGAGACGGCGACGACGGTCGTCGCCTCCGAGCCGAGGTACCGGAGCGTGAGCGACTGGAGCTTCACGTCGCTTCCGTCCTCACAGATCACGCACGGCCGGCCGGGGCACGGTTGGACTCCCGCGAACGGGTTCGAGGCGTCCGCGTCGGCCTCGTCGACGTGGCGGCACTGTTCGGTGTACAGCCGCAGTTCGAGCCCCGCGTCCCGACCGGCGACGGCGTCCGGGGTCGTCACCGGGAGTTCCCACGTCAGCGTCACACGGAGGTCCGCGGGCTCGGGCGCGAGACAGCCCTCGTCGAGGCGGATCCCGGCGACGAACGCGCGGTTGAGGTCGCCGAGCGACCCCGTCCCGCTCCCGTCGGTCGGGAACACGGTCTCCCCGCCGACCGACAGCGTCACTTGGAGGAACTCCGCGAGGAGTTCGTCCGGCTCCGGACAGCGGGTGGCGAGCCAGAGCCGGGCGGGGTTCGTTCGGACCGCGACGTCGAACGCCTCGACGCCCGCGTCCCCGCGGTCGATGCGGTCGACGCCGAACCCCACCACCCCGTTCGTGGGGGTGGAGCCGTTCACCACCAGCTCGACTTCGCCCGCCCCGAGTTCGTTCCCCGGAAACGTCGCGGCGTCCGAGAAGTGTGCGAACGTGCCGGCCCCACCGGCCATGCCGACCGCGCCGACGCCGCCGAGCCCCGCGAGCAGGCGGCGGCGGCTCACGCCGATCGGTCGCGGGTCCGCCCCGCTCCCGCGTCCGTCGGTCATGTCGCCACCCCGTCGTCGAACGGGTTGCTCGGGTTCGCACACTCGACCGCGCGGAAGCTGACGTCGAAGTCGACGGCCCCGCCCTTGCCGACGTTCCCCATTCCCGTCGGGAACGCCCAGCGGAAGACCAGACACCGGTTCTCGCCGGGCTCGAGACACGCGTTGTTTACGAACCCGGGGTCGAGCTCGACGCCCGTCGCGAGATCGCCGTTCGCGCCCGGCTCGGTCGCGGGGGCCGCGAGCGTTCCGGAGGCGATCGGCTCGCCGTAGCCGGCGAAGTCGCCCTCCGCGCCGGAGCAGCCGCCGACGCCGAGCAGTCCGGTGTCGTATCGGACGTCGACCGCGATTCGGTCGGCGAGCGCGAGGCTCTCCGGGCCGCCGTCGTGGCCGACTTCGAGGCGCATCCAGACGCGAGCGTTCGTCTCCTCCGCGCGGAGCCCGACGCTCGCGGTTCCGGTATCGCCCGGGAGGACGTTCTCGGCGTGGACGAGCGGCACGTCCTCCTCGAGCTCGCTCACCCCGTCGACGAAGTCGTCCGCCCCGCCCGGCCCGTCGACGACGACCGCGTCGTTGTACGTCCGCCGCCAGCCGACCAGGAGCTGCGGCCCCGTCGTCTGCGCGTACGTGTAGTTCGTGTACTCGTTCCAATGCCCCGTCGATCGCCCGCGGGCCACTCCCACGGTCGCGAAGCCGACGGCTCCGACGCCCGCGAGCGCCTCCCGGCGAGTTACCTGTAGTTCTCGTTTCGTCATTCGTGTGTCTCGTCGGCTCCGGACGGCCGGTTCGTCGCTGTCTCGTCGGTCGTTCGTCCCCCGCTCGTCGCTGTTCTCCTCGCCCCCAGCGGACGTATGTATGCGTCACCTACCCCGACGGTTCGGGGGCCGAACCGCCCGGGTGGTCGTTCCTGACGGGACGGCAGGGTGTGCCTGCCCGTACGGGACGCGCCGGATCGGGCGGCGACTCACCGCGACGCCGGCTCCCGTCGGGCAACGTCAGCTCCCGTCAGGCGACGTTGACGTCGACCGCGGGCAGCTCCTGGGACCCGCCACCGACTCCCTCGAGGGTCACGTCGGCGGTCAGCACCCAGTCCGCGGTCGCGTCCACGTCGTCGATCAGCAGATGGGCGTACCCGGACGGGTCGTCGTCCGAGCTCACGGCGCTCGCCCCCGACGCTTGGGCCCCGTTCAGCCGGACGTCGCTCACGGCCGCCGTGCTCCCGGAGCCGGCCTTCGCCGTGATCAGGATCGCGTTCGATCCGCCCGACACGGTCGCGTCGGCGAGCGTTCCGGCGTACGTCACCGTTCCCGAAACCCCGTTATCGACCGCGATCGTCAGGTCGCCGTCGCCGGCGTCGTGCGTGACAGTCAGCTCGGCGGCCGTCGGATCGGGCCACGCGACGCCCGTCGCGTCGTAGTCGCCGTCGTTCGCCGGCGCGTTGCCGACGAGGAGCTGGTCGTTCACGTTCGGCGCGCCGTTGCGGGCGCGGGCGAACCAGACCGGGTCCCGCGCGAGGCGGTCGACGCCGTAGCCGCCGCCCGTCGACGCCGCGACGCAGGGGTTGGTTTCGCCGTCGTTGTGCCGGCACTGCTCGGCGTGAAACGAGAGGTCGAACCCGACGCTGTCGGTCTGCACCTCGTTGCCGACCGTCGGCGGCAGCGACCAGACGATCCCGAGGGCCGTCACCGAGCTGCCGTCGGGGTAACACGCGCGCGCAAGCCCCGCTTCCGGGTCGCCGTCCTGGTCGAGCGGGATCCCGTTCGTCAACGCGGCGAGCACCTCCCGCAGCGAGCCGCTCGCGATCGGGTCGCCGATCGGGGCTCCGGAAAGCGCGTCACGGTAGACGAGGTCGGCCACGAGGGCGTCGGCCAGCTGGCCGCCCCACGGATCGGTCTTGCTCGCGTCGATCTCGCCCTCGGTGAGTCCCGACTCGAGGAGCGCCACGCGCTCCGGGTCGGTGACGCCGTTCTGTGCGTTCCCCGTCAGGTTCCCGCAGGCCCAGAGGTACGCCGGGTTGTCGTCGAGGACGAACGCGAAGCGCAGCCAGCCGGTGTCCCCCGGCTTCACGTCGTCGAGCCGGTAGCTCACGGTGGCCGGGTCGTCGGGGGTGCTCGAAACGACGCCCGACTCGCCGCCGCCGTTCTGTCCCCAGTACGGGTTCTGTTCGTTCCGGATGCCCTGGTCGGCGGCGAACTCGTAGTTCACGCTGAGCTCCAGCCGGCCGGCCTCCAGCTCGTTGCCCTCGAAGCTCGCCTCGTCACTGAAGAACGCCGTCGTCCCGAGCCCCGCGCCCGCGGAGGCGACGCCGATCGCGCCGATGCCGCCGAGGAGTTTTCGCCGCGAGAGGCGGGAGGCCGCGTCCGCTGAGCCGTTCGCGTCCGTCGGATCGTTCGTGTCTGCTGGGTTCATGATGGTGATGGTGATAGTCGTCGCCGCGATCGGAAGGATCGCGGACAGGCCCCGCCGGTGGAGTCGAACCACCGTACTCCGAACGGGGCGTTCCGGCGGACGGTCCGCCGGAACGGGGGAGGTACACGGGGGGTCACACGTGGAGCGTGGACCCCGTCAGCCGGTCAGGCGGCCGTAAACGGGTTCTGTGACCCGTCGTTGTGCCGGCACTGCTCGGCGTAGAAGTCGATGTCGAACTCCACGGCGTCCGACTGGACCTCGTTGCCGACGTCCGTCGGCAGCCACCACTCGAAGCCGACACACCGGGTCAGGTTCGGCGGGTAACACGCGACCTCGTCGCTGAACTGGTTCGCGTCGAGCGGGATCCCCGCCGAGAGCGTGTCGAGCACTTCGCGGAGCGTCCCCTCGGCGATGACCGTCTCGCCGAAGAGGATCCCCACGATCTGTGCGAAGATCTGCACGAGGTCGATCTCCTCGGGGGCCTCGAAGAACAGCGTCGGCTCGGACCCGGAGGGGTCCGGCGACGCGATGTTCACGAGGGTCTGTCGGGCGGGGTCCGTGTTCGGGACGCCCTCCAGGCCGAAACCGATCGAGTAGATCGTGATCTCCGGGTTCGTGAGGCCCTTGACCTCGTCGGCGACGTCCTCCGTGTCGCTCTGTGCGGCGGACACGCTGACGTCGGTCGAGGCGTTCGCCTTGTCCGTGTCGTCCCACGACTGCCAGGTCGCGTACGAGGGGAACGCCGAGCCGTCCCGGTACGTCCACGTCGGCGCGCCGTCGCCGAGGACGATCATGACCTTGCGTCGGGACGGGTCGCCGTCCTCTAAGACCTGCCGGCCGCCGTACAGGCCCGCACCGATGTTCGTGCCCGCGAAGGGCGCGTCGCCGTACTGGTACGCCTCGATGCCGTCGATCGCGGCGTCGATCATCGACTCGTCGCTCGCGTCGGTGAGCGCGAGTACCTCCTCGTCGATCCCGCCGAACTGGACGATGCCGAGGCGGTCGTCCTCGCCGCTGCCGCCGATGTCGGTCCGGAGGTTGTCCGCGAGCGCCTGGATCGCGGTCACCGCCTCGAAGATGCGGGTGTTCGGTCCCTGTCCGTCGCCGACGACGTTCTCGCTGCCGGGGTTCCCGATCTCGTAGGTCATCGAGCCGGAGACGTCGACCACCACGGCGATGTCGACCGGTTCGCCCTCCTCGCCCTCCTCGTAGACGTTGTTACAGTTGTCGTCGTACCAGACGCGCGCCTCGATGGCGTCGGCGAGCTGGCCGCCCCAGTCGCCATCGGCGTTGTAGTAGCGGTCCCCGTCGGCCGCCCACTGGGCGAAGTCGTCGGGGTCGTCGCTGCCGGTCTCCGTGTAGCCCTCGTCCTCGAGGGCGGCCTGCTCGGGACCGTTGATCCCGTTCTGTGCGTTGCGGTTCAGGCCGCCGCCCATCCACACGTACGCGGGGTTGTCGAACAGGTGGAAGCTGATCGTCGCCTCGCCGTAGTCGCCGGGCTTGACGTCCTGCAGCTTGAACAGCGGGAAGCCGCCGTCGGTGAGCTCCTCGCGCTCGAAGCCGCCGAGGGACCCGTCGGGGTCGACGCCGACGTTCGCCGCCTCGACCCAGCCGGTCGGGTCCGGGAAGCCGTCGCGACGCGGTACCTGGTCGAGCACGTAGTTCCCGGAGCCCTCCGGGTACTCCTTGACGCTGACGTCCTCGTTGTAGTTCGGGTCGTCGTCGTACAGCGCCTGCAGCTCCGCCAGGCGGCCCGGACCCCCGTCGTAGGTGATCCGGTAGTCCATCTTCAGGTCGAGCAGGCCGGCGTCGATCGTGTTGTCCGTGAAGCTCTCCTCGTCGCTGAAGAACGCGGTCGTTCCCAGCCCCGCACCCGCGGAGGCCACGCCGATGGCTCCGAGGCCACCGAGCAGCTTGCGCCGGGAGAGGTCGAATTTCGTGTCGTCTTGTGTCATGATTGGTTGGTCGACCGCGACGCGGCCGACGGATATGGTCGTGAAAGCGGTTCAGCCAGGGATCGCCAGATCCGAGGATCAGGCCGTCTCGGTGGTCACCGGGTCGTCGACGGGTTCCGCTTCGCCGCTCGAGAACGGGTTCTCGTTGTGGCGGCACTGTTCCGCCTCGAAGTGGACGTCGCCGGAGAACTGTGCGCCCTGCACCGCGTTGCCGGGCGACATCTCCGAGTCGATCTCGAACTCCACGCCGCCGACGTCGACGTCGCCGCCGACGTCGCCGCCGCTCGGGAGGTAGAGGTAGACGCAGACCTCGACGGCGTCCGCGGTCGCCATCTCCTCGATCTCCGATTCACACGGGTCGTGGCAGTATTCGGCCGAGACCTCCTCGCCCGTCTCCGGGTCGAATTCCGCGGTCGCGTGGATGAGGCCGCTCTCCTCGAAGGCTTCGATGAGCTCCCCGAGCGTGCCTGCGAAGACGACGCCCTCGACGCCGTCCTGGCCCTCGACGGTGACGACCGCCAGCATGTACTCGCTGAGGAGGCCGTCGGAGTCGACGTGGTCCACGCCGTTGTCGTTGCCGGCCGATTCCTCGGCGTCGAGGGTGATCTGGATGTAGCCGGGGTTGTGTTTCACGCACGGGTCCCAGCAGATCTTGTAGCTGTCGCCGGGCTTCGCGTCAGTGATGTTCAGCTCGCCCTCGACGGAGTCCATCTCGCCCTCGAGCGCGTTATTGAACAGTACCTCGTCCGGGCCGCCGTCCTGGTCGACCATGTGGATCGACTGGGTGACCTCCAGCTCGAACTGTCCGGCGGTGATGGTGTTGTCCGTGAAGCTCTCCTCGTCGCTGAAGTAGGCGGTCGTTCCGAGCCCCGCACCCGCGGAGGCCACGCCCACGATCCCGAGTCCACCGAGCACCTGCCGCCGCGAGAGTCCGAATTCCTTGTTGTTGTCGCTCATGATTGTTCCCTGGCTTACGGCCAGTACTCCACCCTGGGCGGGGATGGGACGTAGTTACGACTCGGCATGTCGGGTCCTAAGCCCGCCATCGCCGCTTTTAACCCCCTGTTCGACCGATCCCCGCCGATAACGGCCGCTTCTAACGTCCCGTTCGCCCCGTCGAACGGACGACGTGGGATCACCTACCGTCCTCGTCCGGACCCCGTACCGCCCTGGTCCGGACCCCGTACCGCCCGATCGGGCGTCCCGTCCCGTCCGTCAGGGACCGCCAGCCCGGATCCCCGCGACCGGCCGGCCGACGGTACGGGTCACGGACCGGACCCGTACGCGGCCCATACATACGTCATCAGCCGGCGTCGGACCCCTATCGAGGTGTTACCCCACGTGTTCCAGATCCGATCCGACGCCCTGCCCGAGAGCGTCATCCACGACGTGTTGTCGAACAGCCGCCGAACGACCGCGATCCGGAAGCTCCGGACGTCCGGCGGACGGATCGGCGTCCGGGAGCTCTCCGAGGCGATCGCCGCCGACGAGACGGGACAGTCGCCCGCGCCGCGCCGCGTGCGCGAGAGCGTGTACGCGTCGCTCCACCAGACGCATCTCCCTCGGCTCCACGAGCTCGGCGTCGTCGAGTACGACCGGGCCCGCAAGGAGGTCCGGACGTGTCAGCACGCGCGCGACGTGAGCCGGTATATGGAGGTCGTGACGGGCTACGGGCTCACGTGGACGGAGCTGTATCAGGCCCTCGGCGTGGTGACGCTGCTGGTCGTGCTCGCCGCCCAGCTCGACGCGCCCGTCATCGGCGCGATCGACCCTCTGTTGTGGACGAGCGCCGCGCTGTCGGCGTTCGCGCTCGTCACCCTCGTCCAGCTGTGGAAGGGCTCTCGCATCCCGAACCCCGCACGACGCTGATCCGAACGGCCGCCTCCCACTCTTATATGCCCCGCGGCCGAACGGTCGAGGGATCCATGCACATCGGCATCGTTTCGGACACCCACGACGACCTGGACGCGGTCGACGCGGCCGTCGCGCTGTTCGAGCGCGAGGGCGTCGACGCCGTCGTCCACTGCGGCGACTTCGTCGCGCCCTTTTCAGTGACGCCGTTCGACCGCGAGTTCGACTTCTACGCGGTCCGCGGGAACAACGACGGGGAGTGGAACGTCCAGTCGACGGTGGCGTCGTTCGGCGAGTACCTCGGCGAGGCGGGCACGCTTTCGTTCGAGCGACCGTCCGGGAGCGACGGCGAGAACGGCGAGGCCGGCGAGGTCGGCGAGAGCGACAACGGCGGGAACGACGCCGCCGTCGAGAACCCCGACGCTATCGACGTCGCGGTGGTCCACGGCACGAGCGGCGTCGTCGTCGACGCGCTCGTCGACTGCGGCGACTACGACTACGTCTTCTGCGGGCACACCCACGCACACGGCGTCGAGGAGCGGAACGGAACCGTCCGCGTCAACCCCGGTGGCCTCCCCATCCCCGTTCCCGGGGCGGACGACGTCTTCCGCGTGGCGACGCTCGACACGGCGGAAGACGGTGCGGAGGCGGTCACCCACCACACGGTCGCGGAGTGAGCCGAGGACCGCGATCGGTGGACGGAGGAACGAGAACCGCGATCGGTGGACGGAAGAACGAGAACCGAGGAGGGGGATGGGGACGGCCGATCAGCGAATGACCGGCGCGTGCAGGTCGAACGTCGCGTCGGGGACCCCCGAAACGTCGACGGCGTCGACCTCGTGGGTCGGCCACTGGCCGGTCTTCGTCAGCGTCTCGAACCGGTCGGCGGCGACGAGGTGCGTGTCCTCGCTTTTCGCGCCCTGCACCGTCGGGTTCCAGGCGTAGCCCATCGGTTCGACGACCGGGTCGGTCGCGTCCGGCGTGGCGATCCACTCGCGGCCGGCGTAGCCCGCGGCCCCGCCCTGATGGTGTTGCTCCCACTCGCCGTCGAAGCCGACGGCGTCGTACGCGGCGCGGATCGCCTCGAACACGTCGCCGGCGGTCCCGGGCCCGTCGCCGTCGCCGAGGTCCCCGGCCGCGGCCGCGCGGGTCGCCGCGAGCGCGGTCGCCTCCACGCGCGCCGCGGCGCGGTGGCGCTCCGCCAGCCAGTCGGGGGCGTCGAAGCCGACGGTCCGGGTGAGCGAGGCGCACAGCCCGCCGCGCTCGGCGGTCACCGAGACGAGGGCATAGTCGCCGAGCGGCGCGTCGGTCGGCGTGAAGTGGCGGTACGAGCGCGCACGTTCGCCCCCGCCGACGAGCACGACGGGCGTGTTCACGTCGCGGGAGGCCAGCGAGATGTCGATCCCGGCGGCGACCTCGTACTCGGGGTCCTCCGGTTCGAGGTTTCGACAGACCGTCTCGAGCGCGGCGGCGGCCTCCCGCCCCAGCTCCCGGTAGCGCTCGACGTCGCCGTCGGTGAGCGGCTGCCGGAGCCGGGTCGCGTCGACGGTCTCGAAGCCGGGCACGTCGAAGTCGGCGGCGGCGGGCGACGGGGAGCGCTCGGCGACGGCGTCCGCGAGCGACCGCGTGTACCAGGGGAACGACTCGACGGCGACCGCGTCGGGGAGCTCCTCGTCGGCGAGCCGTGCGGCCTCGATGTTGTCGGTGACGACCCGGAACGCGCCGTCGTAGCCGGCGGCCGCGACCCCGACGTCCGCGTCCGCGTCGACGACGTTGTCGCCGCCGGTGAGCCACGCGAAGCTGTTCGGCCGGGCGAACCACACCGCTTCGAGCCCGCGCGCCGCGAGGTAGTCGTCGAGCCGATCGGCGCGGGCGGAGAGGTCGATCATACCGGGACCTGATCCGCGAGCCAGTAAAAGCGGTCGAAGACGCCGGGCGACGGCGACGGGAGTGGCTGAGCGACCCCTAGCGAGGACGTATAAATCGGTGACGAAATCGCGGTGCGGGACCCCGATCCGAAAGGTTCAATTGTATCCCCCGGAAACGATGAGATGCGTCAGAAAGCCCCTGCGGGTTGGTAGTCTAGTCCGGTTATGACACCTCCTTGACATGGAGGAGGCCGGCGGTTCAAATCCGCCCCAACCCATTTCTCTCGGTTCGTTTCCATTTTTAAGGCCGGCGTCCGCGCCGAGCTCGCGAGGCGCGGGCTCGGAAGCCGCAGCCGGCGAGCGGAGCGAGCCGGACCGGCTTCCGGTGGTTCAAATCCGCCCCAACCCACTTCTCTCGGTTCGGTTTCACCTTTGAGGCCGGCGTCCGCGCCGAGCTCGCGAGGCGCGGGCTCGGATCGCGTCGGGTCCGTCGACGATCGGCTACTGGCCGGTGACGACCACGGGCGCGTCGGCATCGAGGATCACCGACTGGCCGATGCTCCCGAACAGGGCCTTCCCCGCGGGCGACCGTCCGCGTCCGCCGATGACCACGTAGCGGGCGTCGACGGCGGCGGCGTAGTCGATGACCGTCGTGGCGGGGTCGCCGCCGAGACCGACGACCTCGACGGTGGTGTCCGGGTCCTCGAGCGCCGCCACGTCCGCCTCCGCGAGGCGGGTTCGAGCCACGTCGTCAACGGAGAGCGTGTCGCCGCCGGAGAGCGTGTCGCCCCCGGCGTCCTCGTGGTCGCGCCGGAGCTCCGCGAGCTTCACCGCCGGCACCGCGTGAACGACGTGAAGCGGCTCGTCGTACGCCGCCGCGAGCGACAGTCCCTCCGCGACGATCGACGCGGTTTGGTCGTCCAGACCGATGGCCGCAACGATGGGCATGCCGCCACTGGCGACCGCCACGGCGTTAGGTCTTGTGTCTGGGTCGATGGTGCGGTTCGGTTCCGAACCCGACCGGGTCTCGCATGGAACGGGCTGTTTCAAGCAAATTCAATGACTGGGCTATGCGGATTTTTACTTCGCTCCGTTCAACGACGCGGTATGGGCGAGAACCCGATCGACGACGTGGACCGGAGCATCCTGCACCAGCTCCAGCTCAACGCCCGCCAGACCGATACGGAGATCGCCAACGAGGTGGACGTGACCTCCACGACGGTCCGCAATCGCCTCGACAAACTCGAAGACGAAGGCACCATCCGGGGGTACCGCCCTGATATCAACTACGAGCGAGCGGGCTACCCCCTTCACGTCCTGTTCGTCTGTACCGCCGATCCGAGTACGCTGGAATCGCTGACCGAACGAACCCTCGCCGTTCGGGGCGTGGTGGCCACCCGAGAGCTGCTCGGAGGCGAACGGAACTTCCACGTCGAGATCGTCGCCGGCACGGTCAGGGAGATCGAAGGGATCCGCAACGAACTGGCGGAGTTGGGCTTCGTGATCGACGACTCCGAGATCATCTCGGAGACGCGGGTTCAGCCGTGGAGCCACTTCTCCCCACGGACGAGCCCGGACGCGGATCAGGACGACAGTACCGACGACGGGCGGTCCACCGACTACGGAGCGGGAGACTAGCTTGAAGGATTCAAACCTATCCGGCCCCGATACGTCTCGAATAGAACATCTATTTTAATATGGCTGTTAATACCTAACATCCATTTGATTTTTTCAAATAATGTCTTCGTTCGGAGAGAAGGAGTTATCCAGTAGCCCGTCTTTGCCACGGTATGACCGACCCAACCGAAACGGCTGGTGTGAACGGGGGTCACCGGCTCAATCAACTGTTTGAAGTACTGAGCCATCCGTTTCGGCGTCAGGTTCTCTTCTATCTCTGCGAACACACGCCCGATAGCGAAGGCGAGCTAACCGTCGGTGCCCTCAAAACGGGTGGAGACGACCCGGACGTTCTCACGATCCAACTCCGCCACCTGCATTTTCCAAAACTCGCCAACGCGGGCTACATCGAGTGGGAGGAATCGACCGATACCGTTCGTCGCGGGCCGATGTTTGACGAGGTCGAACCGTTCCTCCGGTTGATGCATGATCACCGGGACGAGCTCCCTGGTGTCGGCCCTCGGACCGTCTGACCACACGAGCAGTAGACCGGAGCTCGAAACGGTGGCTCCGTCGAGATCCTATCGTCCGGACGTATTCCCGGATGCAACGGTCGTTCGCTGGAGCCTGCGTGCTCACCGGTGTGACTCGATTTTGATGATCGGGTTCCCGTCGATATCGGCAGTGATCGTCGCCGTCGTCGAATCCGCCTCGAACTGGAGGGACATCTTGAGATTGCGCTCCTGGAAGAGTCCATCGAGGGCGTCCGTGTTGATGTCTTCACTGATGAGCCACAGTTGATCGAGCACGTCCTCGTCGTGAGCCTTTGCAACCGCCGTTACGATCGCCGTGCTTAGCTGCTCGCCCTCCTCCGGCTCGTAGTAGAACTCCCTCGCGTCTCCCATGGCACCGAGACAGACCTCAGGGGAAAAACCGTGGTTACCATTCGCTGTTCCGGTAGTTGATCGTACTGTGTGGAGCAGCCCAATCCGGCCCCGGTCGTGTAGATGCGTTGAAGTCGCAAGCTCCAGCTCGTCGTGAGCGTCGCGGAAGTCCCGCTCGCAACGAGATCGGCGTCGCACTCGGTCACACTGACCACCTCGCAGCGACGACGCTACCTGTCAGTACCGGATTGAAAAACGGATGCGGGCAATGGGCCGGCGCAGCGGCCATCTACCCCCGTACGGCGTACTCTCAAGCCTCTTCTCTCCGGTTCTCCGATCTACTGTCTGAATCTCGT